>JACRQG010000031.1:0-74733 GCA_016222805.1 Verrucomicrobiota bacterium
GATCGCCGACAGCGACGCCAAAGACTCCCCCGGCCGCGAGTGCTTCGTGCTGCACTACAGCACTCCGGCCGGCGAGGCCGCCATTGCGCCCACCCAGGCGTGGCCGGCCACCTGAACTTTCCTCCAACCTACCATGAACAAAGCCCGCACAGTCATCGGCGCGCATGCCTTCTTCTTCCGCGACGGCGCCGCCTTCACCGTCCCCGCCGCCGGCACTTGTGGCCGCGCGGCCAAACCCGGCGCCGCTGATCCCGCCTGGCTGGATCTCGGGGTCAGCGATTGGACGCTCACTCCGCAAAACAAGACCTCCGACTTCATGGCGCCCGCTCCCGGCGCCCGGGTGCTCTACGACAAGATCACCACCGCGAAGGGCCTCAAGCTGAAGGGCAAGATCATGGAGCTGCAGAACCTCACGTGGCAGCTCTTGCTCGGCACTCTCGCGCTGCCGGCGAGTCCGGCCGCGGGTGGGCAGTACAACCCCCTGGAAGGCGATCCCGTGGTGCGCGGCTGGCTGCAGCTCCAGCAGTACAACCAGGCCAACACCCTGATCAACACGACCGACTACTTCGTCGCCCTGACGCTGCCGGGCGATGTCGAGTTCGGCGAAAACCCGGTCGATGTGAACGTCGAGGCCGATCTCCTCTTCTCGACGCTCAACACCGGCACCCTCGCCTGAAGAACCGGTGAAGAACGCGAGACACTGGAAGAACGCGAGACGGAGAAAACACGGAAGAACGCAAGACCGCGCCTCCCGCGCTCCCAAGTCTTCCTGAGTCTCCCTCTCTTCCACGTCTCCAGATTCTTCCGCGTCTTCCTCCTTTCCGCCGGTGCCTTCTCCCAACTTCACCGCTGACAACACGCCGCCTGTGGCGGTGCCGCGCGCCGACGAGACGCCTGCCAACGGTGCGCCGGCCGGTGTGCCGTTTGGCAGCCAGGCGCCAGACAACACGGCGCCGGCCGGTGTCGCGTTGGGTGTGGGAGCGCCTGCCAATGCCGAACCGGTGGCAGTGCCCCGCGCTTCCGAAGTGCCCGACGCTGCTGCTCCCGGTGTTGTTCCCGGTGCGACCAGCGCGGCCGACAACAGCCTCCCCGGCGCCATCCCGCGCGAGTCTCAAAGCCCGGACAACACCGCGCCGGGCGCCGTGGCGGTGTCCACTCCGCCGCATGATGGCAACGCCCCGGTCGCGGTCCCTCGCGACAGCCAGGTCCCGGCAGATGGGGCGCCTGGCGCTGTGCCCGGCGCTACCGCCGTCCTGGAGGACGCCTCTCCGGTCGCGGTCGCGCGGGGTGATCAGACTCCTGACCACGCGGCCCCCGGTCCTGTGCCGCCGGGCAATTCCACCGGCACGCTCAGTGCGCCCCAGCAGGTCGGGTACACCCCGGTCCTCGGCGCTCTCACAGACGAAACCATGCACACACCCACCCTCAGCTTCGTCGGCAATCTCGCCCTCAACCAGGTCTTCGGCTTCTACAAGGCGCCGGCCGCTTGCGCCATTACCGGTGTCCAGCTCTCGGTGCAAAAAGCGCCAGCGGGCGCCGATGTGATCATCGAGTTGGTCGATGCCGACGGCATCTCACTTGCGCGTACTGCGACGCTCCCAGCCGGCCAGTCATTCGCGGCCGTCGCCTTCGGCACTGCGCTCCCGCTGCTCAACGCCGCGATCGTCCGCGCAAAAGTCACGCAGATCGGCACGGGCAACAATCCCGGCGCCTATCTCACGGCCAACTTGATCGTGCAACTCACGTGACCCGCCTCTGCACCCACCCAGCACCCACCATGCACCGCTTCATCCTCGTTCTCTTCGCCGCCAGTGCCGCTTTCGGGCAGGCGGTGATCCCCTGGGAAGACATCGGCAACAAACCCACGACGCTCGCCGGCTATGGCATCACCGCCACGAGTGCCAATGTCGCCGCTGCCGTCTCTGACGAGACCGGCTCCGGCGCGCTGGTCTTCGCCAACTCGCCGACGCTCGCCAGTCCGACGATCAACTCCGGCACGTTCAATGGGACGTTTGGCGGGAATCCGACGTTTTCCGGCAATCTCACTGTCAGCGGTGCGGGGACCAGCAGCGTTGGCGGAAACTTCCAAGTCGGCACACCCAATGGTAACGACTACCTCCTGAAACCAGGGACCGACACCGCTACCGGTTCGCTGAGTCTTCAAGCGGGGGCGGGTTCGGCGCTCTACGGCGGCAGCCTGAAGTTGTATTCTGGTGCGCACGCCAGTCGTCCCGGATGGGTGTGGGTTGGGCTCGGAAGCGGTTCCTCTGGTCGGAAGTTCGTGGTGTCCGAAGTGGGTCTCGACAGCGGATCCGAGAAATTTTCGGTAGACGCCAACGGCCACACGACGGCTGCCGGCAATCTCGCAGTCAACGGGGGCGCGCGCGTTTCTGGTGCCGCCGACACTGCTTCGAGCGGCGCGCTCAGCCTGAAGGTCGGGCGGATCGCAGGCTCCCCCGCCAATGCCACCGATGCTTTCGTCGGCATCAACGACAGCGGCGGGCCGGCCGGCATCGCGGGGGACCTCGTGTATATCCCGCGAAGCACGACGGGCATCGGGACGGGCCACAAGTGGTTTGGCCACAACTCGGGCGCCATCGCGCAGCGGATGTCTCTCTCGTACCTCGGTGACCTCGATGTCAGCAGCGCCAACGTCGGGCACTCGTTGACTCGTAACGGCCTGAACGGTGCCGGTGCGGCATCGGTGGTGGTGATCGCAAGCGATGCGAAGACTGCCAACGACGAGATTGGTCTGTCGTTCAATGCGCAGGACTCCGGTTCGGCCGCGCAGAACTACGGCGCGATCCGCGCCAAGATCACCGACACGACATCTGGCAGCGAAGACGCTGCGGTAGTCGTCTACGCGACGACCGCCGGCAATACGTCTACCCGTGCGGCATCGTTCTCAGGTGTGGGCTCCGCCATCAAGGGCACAACCAGCAACGACAACGCCGCGCCTGGAGACGCGGGAGAGTTCATCTCCAGCACTTTGGCGTTCGCGAGCCGGATTGCCGTCACCACGGGGACTGCTGCGAACATCACCAGCGTTGTGCTTACCGCCGGTGATTGGGATGTCGACGGGGTCGTGAGTGTCGGCGCCACCGGCGCCACCATGTCATACATTGCCGGGGGCTCGTCGACGGTGAGTGCAGGGCTGATCGAGCACCAGTTTACGCAGCTCTACACCCCTTCCGTGTCTGCCTCGGTCACGAGCAAGGCACCGATCCCGATTACCCGGTACTCCCTTTCCGCAACCACGACAGTCTACCTCGTGATCGAATGCGGGTTTAGCGCGGGGACTGTCGAGGCGTACGGACGCATCCGCGCCCGGCGCATCCGCTGATTTTCATCCATGAAAACACCAATCCTCGTCTTCTTGCTTTCGCTGGCGGCCGCCGTGGCTGCCGAGCCCGTCGTGACGGTCGATCTCTATGGCAACGTGTATCTCAACGGGGAGAACACGAGCCAGCAGATCGGCGACTTCGCCCGGAACAACCCGCAACTCGCACCCCAGGTCGACGGCGCGGTGCGCGACACCGCGCTCGCCGCGCGCAAGCGGATCGCCGACGAGATCAAGACCGCTCAGGATGCCGCTGCGGTCCTCGTTGCCGCCAAGGAGGCTGAAAAGCAGGCGGCAGTTTTGGCCGCGCAGAAAGCGAGTGCCGATGCCATCGCCGCCAATGCCGCCGACCTGGCCGACAAAGAAGCGCAGCTCGCCACCAAGGCGACCCGCGTCGCTGCGCTGGAGGCCCACCTTGCCGCGCTCGGGACCTATATCGCCGGGCTCCGCGGAAAGATCGCCGGTCTCGGCGGCACTTCCGAACCACCGCCGGCTCTGAGCCAGTGACTGCGATCGTTGTTCTCCAGCCATGCCGACTCCCACCTCAGTCTCAAAACTCGCGGTGATCTTCGCCGGGGAGGATCTCACTGCCCGGTTGCACGATGGCAGTTCTCTGCCGGTGCGGGTGCGCGCCATGCCTGCCCGGCATCTTGGCCGGGTGCTGGCGCTCTGCACGGACGAGGCCGCGCTCCTCGACTTTGTGTGCCTGGTGCCGGCGGCTGAGGGCGAAGCACAGCCGGTGCCGGGCTGGTCGCGGGTGCCGGAAGGGTGGGCCGACAACCTCACCGACGCCTCGCACGCCGAACTGCTGGAGGCCGCGCACCGGCTAAATTTCTCCCGCGCTGCGAACTGGGGGAGGCGGCAGATCGCGGCGAAGCAGTTTCAAGCGCCGCTCCTCCTCGAGGCCGACGAAGCCCTGGCCCCGGTGGTCGAGAAGATGACGCGTTTGCTGCTCTCGTCGTTGCCGTTGTCCGTGCCACCGGGCGCACCTGCGACGAGGTACTAGACGGCTTTACCCTCCACCAACTCCTCGCGATCCGCGACGACGCCGATCGCGCCGAGGCCCGGACTGCGCTCTCGTACCTCCAAGCCGTGCGGCAGGCGATTCCGGCCGCCCTCGACGACAGCGCACGCACCCAGGCCAGTTTCCGCGACTTCGAAGCCGCCCTCGTGGCCCGCGCCAATGGTCAGCCGGAGACGCGGCGCGAACGCCGCTGGGCTCCCTCTCGGCGCAAGACGTAACGAACAGTGCGAAAACAACTCAACCCACCAAGGCGGACTCCTGACATGTTGCCCATCCGGGACCGCAACACTTCGGCGGGCGCGGGTGGAGAGTTGTTTTTGCACAAGTCCTAAATGGCAACCGACTCCCAACTCTCCATCTTGATCGACATCCGCGCGCAGCTCGCCGAGCTGACACGGGCGCAGGAGGGTTTTCGCGGCGCGCGGGAGGAGGCGCAGTCCTTCGGCAGCGCCCTGCGCACCGGTCTTGGCATCGACTTGGCGCGGCGCGGGCTCGACCTCCTCACCAATTCGATCCGGCAGTCGGTCGGGGAGGCGTTCCGGCTGGCCGGGGCCATCAAGGACCAGTCGGAGAATCTGAGCCTCTCGACCGAGGCATACCAGGTGCTCGGCCATGTGCTCAAAGAGGCCGGCGGCGACATGCAGTTGCTCACGCAGTGGATCGCCCAGAGCAACCGCAGCCTCGCCGAGGCGCGGAATCTCGCCAGTGGTGCAGCCGGCGCTTACCGCACGCTCGGACTCGACCCGGCGAAACTCGAAGGGCTCGCGGTGGAGCACCGGCTCGAGACCATCGCCCGGGCCATCGCTCAGGCGAAAGACCAGACGGCGGCGTATGGCGCTGCTTCGCAAATCGTCGGCTCCCGCAACCTGCCCACGCTGCTCGGTGCGATGCGCACGCTGGCGGCAGAAGGTTTCGGGCCGCTCGCCACAGCGGCGCGCGCCGCTGGGCAGGTAATGGAGCGCGACACCGTGCTCGCACTCGATCGCGCGGCCAAGCAGATCGAAAAAGCCCGGCGGCAGCTTCAGATCCAACTCGGCAAGGATCTGGGCCAGCTCCTGGCGGAGCAGCCGGCGTTTTTCGCGGAGGCGACTGGCGGGCTGTTCGACGCTTTCGACGTCTTGATCCGACGCCCCTTCCAGGGGATCGGCGCCATGACCGCCAACGCGATAAATTTCGCGGAGGGCCGGGGCTTCACCTTCCTGGAGGAAGCGAATGCGCTGCAGCGTCGTCTGCAGGCGGAACTCGACGCAGCGGAGAAAGCAAAGGAGACGGCTGACCGCCGGGCGCGCGCCGACGCCGCTTCCGCTGAGGCCGCGCAGCTTCAGCGGCTCGCCGAGGCGGAGCTGGCGCTCGCCCGCGCCCAACTGGAGCGCCAAGCCGCAGAGTCCGATCCGCTCGTGAGCAACGAAGCGGTCCGGCGCGACAAGATCCTCGCTGCCCTCGAAAAGGAGATCGCCGCCCGCAAGCGTCTGCTCGCCCTCCAGGCCGAGCCCGCGGCCAGCGGTGCTGCCAACGAAGATCCCGCCGCGCGCCAGTTGCGGCAGGCGAAGGGCGAAGCGGAACTGCAGGCCGCCACGGCGGCGCACACGTCGCTCAAATATCCGCTGGGTGCCCGCGCGCGGGCTGGCATCGCTGCCGCCGGGGTGGAAGACCCGCGGCGCAATCCCAACGCGCTGCAGCTTCGGGAGGGGATAGGGGCCGGGGTGGACCAGTGGATTGCCGCGCTGGGCTCCCGGGGTGAGCAGGCCGCCGCAGCGGTGCAGGCGTCGCTCGGGGCCACGGTGCAGGGAATCGGCGATGGCATTTTCGGCTGGCTGACCGGTGTGGAGTCTTTCGGCAACGCGATGCGCAATCTCGTCGGCTCGATCTTCCGCACGATGCTGCAGACGGTGGTGCAGATGGGGGTGCAGTGGCTGGTCAACACCGCTCTGATCAAGACAGGCATGTTGAGCATCGAAGCCACTGCCGACGGTCTCCGGGCCGCGCGGGTCGTGAAGGAGAATGCCGCGGAGGCGGCGACGATGCCCGCCAAGATGAGCGGTGCCGCGGCGGCGTCGGTGTCGTCGTTTGGCCTGGCGGCGGTCCTCGGCATCGCTGCGTTGCTGGCTGCCATGGCTGCGTTTGGCGGCTTCCGGGAGCACGGTGGCGGGGTGGTGGCTGGCCGCGCGTATGTGGTCGGCGAAAAACGGCCTGAGCTCTTTGTTCCGCACACCGGTGGCACGATCATCCCTTCCCTGGAGGGCTTGTCGGTCGCCCCGGCGGCCGCGGCGGTGTCGGTGGCGGCGCCGTCGGTCTCCGCTTCGGCGACGCTGGCGGGCGCGGCGGGATCCGCGGGGAGTGGCCGGCCGCAGCGGTTGATCGCCATCGTCCCCGACCTCGCTTCGGCCCGCGCGCTGCAACGGGATCCGAACTTCGAGAACGTGATCGTCGATGTCGTGCAGCGCCGCCGTGGCGAGATCCTCGGTTAATCCCGTTTCTTCCCGGTCTTCCCCGTCTCCCTCTCTTCCGTCCCTATGCTCTTCCCACTCGCCGCCATCGGGGACCTGCAGTTCCGGCTTCTCTTGATCCAGCCCGATTTCCAGCCGGACGAGGGGCGACCGATCGAGATCTCGCACCGGTTTGACACGCGAATCGGCGAGAGCCGCACCAGCATCGAAGAACGCCGGCCGGGCCGGCGCGCGCTCTTGTTGACCCAGACGTGCACGCTCTTCCTCCGCACGGCTGCGATGGCGGACGACTGGCGGAAGGGGCTCGCCGCCCTCGGCTCGCGGCTGGTCGGTGTGCCGCTCTGGATTGACGCTCTGCCGCCCGCGCAGTGGGCGGAGCGGGTGTACGATGCGCGGAAGATCGTCGGCTTCGATCCGGAGTCAGGTGCGTTTGCGATCTACGATGGGCCTGGGCTCCCGGGTGTCGTGAGTTTCCCGCTCTATGCGCCGCTCTTGCTTGGGCGTTGGAAAGAGCGGCCGCCGGCCGAAGCCGCGACTGAGGAGATCGGTTTTGTGCGTGTGACGATCGCCGAAGCGTCGCCCTGGGCGTGCCGGATCCGGCCGCAGGCGCAGGCCGGTGGATGGACGGCCGTGCCGGATCACACCGGTCCGATCCAGGACTCCAGTGACTACGGTCTTGAAACGATTGAACTCGGGGCTGCTCGCGAGCCAGCGCTTGACCGCGTGAACGCAGCGCCGCGGTGGCGGCAGGAAGGGGACTTCACGTTCCCCGACCGCCTCTCGATCCGGCAGGCGCTGACGCATTTCGAGGCGGTGCAAGGCGCCCTCTACGCGTGGACACCAGTCCCGGCGTGGTTTCAGCCAGGCGCCGACACGCCAGCGACGCCCGACCACTACACCGCCCGCTTCGCGAGCGATACCCTCGCGCTGTCCTGGCTGGCGGGGCATGTGGCCCGCGCGAAGATCGGTTTTGTCCAGGAGGTCGAGACGCCATCGCGGCCGCAAGCCCTGCCGGGGGAGTTTCACCTCTATCAGCTCCAGTATCAGCACGACACGGGCAGCCCCGAGCTGTTCACCGACTGCGACGAGCCGCTGGTGGCGCCAGAGGGCACTTACCAACCGCGGCAGGTCGCGCACCAGGAGATCCGCCGTTCCCTGAAGCCGCAGGATGACAAGGCGACCCTCCGCCTCGCTTTCGCGGCAGGCTCGCTGGCAGATGACTGGTTGCGCGGGCGGCTTTTCGGTTGGGTGTTGCTCACGATCTGGAAATGCGATCCGGCCGATCCCGCCGGCACCCGGGGATCGCCTCTCTATACCGGCTTTGTGGTGAGCGTCGCCCCGGCCGGGAACACGCTGACAATCGAGGCAACTTTGTTCGGTCGCTTGCTGAAAGAGCGCGCGCCGGCCGCCGTCTTCGGGCCGCAGTGCTCGACGTTTGTCTTCTCTTCTCGGTGCGGCCTCCTGGAAGGAGATCACGACAGCACCGGCACCGCTGCGAGTGGAGACCTCTCGGCGGATGGCAAGACGCTGACCGTGCATGGCGTGTCGGGTTGGGGCGGGTCGGTCTATGCCGACAACTGGTTTGCGCAAGGTCTGCTCCGGACCGGCGCCGGCCGCATGCGGATCGTGGTCACGATCCTCGGCAGTACGACTTCCGCAGGTAATCTCGTCCTCAAGCTGGCCCGGCCGCTGCCGGCCGACTTGCTGGCGGGCGACGCCGGGCAGGCAGTGCAGCTCCTGCCGGGATGCGGGCGGCAGTACGAGAGCGATTGCGGGGACAAGTTCGGCAACCAGGAGAACTTTCGCGGCGAGCCGTTCATGCCCGCTTTCATCGAACAGCGCGACCCTGGCGCGCCGAAGACACCGAAGAAATGACCGCCGACGACTACTTCTCCGATCGCAGCCACGTGCTCGCGCTCGCCGCGGCATGCACCAACTGGCTCGGCACGCCCTTCCGGGCTCGGTCGGTGGTGCGCGGACCTGGGGGAGGGGTGGATTGCGCCGGGTTTGTCGGGGCGGTGTTTGCCGAGATCGGAGCGATCCCGCTCGCGGTGGCGGTGCCGCCATACGAGGTCAACCACGCCGAGCACAGCGATCAGAGTCTGCTTCGCGCTTGGTTCGAGCTTCCCGCGGTGCGCGTCCGGGTCCGGCGAGTTGACGAAGGGGAAGAGCATCTGGACGGCGACCTCGTGTTTCCGCGCGTCGGGCGGTGTGAGCACCATCTCGGGATTCGGATCGGCGCCCTGGTCTGGCATGTGGCGCGGCCATCCGGGGTGTGCGCGATGACGCTCGCACAACTGCAACTCGCCCCGAGCCGCTATCGCCTCCTCGAGGAAGCTCCGTCTCCCGCGTCTTCTTCGTCTTCCCAGTTTCCCACGTCTTCGGCGTCTTCTCCATGAGCTTTCTCGCGAAGAGTCCGCAGTTGCCAGCGAGCACGGCGCAGGATGCCGCGCAGTTCTCGACCTATCGCGAAGCCGATCCGGTGCCGATCGGTTTTGGTCGGGATTTCTTCGCGTCGCGCTGGTTGTGCGAGCCGTACGACTGGCGCACGGCGCCCGGCGGGCAGCGCGGGCAGGAGTGGCAGTATTGCAGTATCGCCGCCATGTATCGCGACGGGCCGATCGATTTCGTCGGCAAGGTGAAGCGCGACGGCAAGGTCATCGCGAATCTGGATTACACGTTTGGCGTCGGGGAGGAGTCGCACGAGTTCACGCTCAATCCGTCGCTCGCGCTCGGGCAGGCGTGGAAGATGATCGTGCATCGCGGCACCGAAACAGCGGCGGCTTCGGCGGCGTTGATCGCCGGCACGGGCCAGGCGCATCCGCCTTATCGGGGACGCGCGTGGATCGAGTGGATCAACATTGACCTGGGGCAGGGGGTCACGGCGCTGCCGGATCTGCAGGTGGAACTCGGGCGGAAGACTCCGGCGGTCGGCGGATACGCGGCGGGTGATTCGCATCCGTACGGGGTCAATCCGTTTGCGGCGATCTATGCGTTGCTGACAGACGAATCCGGTTTCGGCGTTGGGGCGGACTACCTCGACGCTGGTCACTGGGGGGCGCAGGCGACTGCGTTGGAAGCGACCGGCATCGCGGACCGGTCGGGCGCCTGGGTGCACTGCCATCCGGTTTTCAAGTCGGCGCAGGAGGCGTCTGCTCTCTTGAGCACGATCCTCGCGCATGTAGACGGCTATCTCTATGCCGAGGCCGGCAAGTTCCGGGTCGGATGGTTTCCTTCGCAAGCGCCCGCGGGCGGCTTGCCGGAGATTACCGAGCACGACCTGGAGGCTGCGCCGTCTGGGGCGGAGTTTCCCGATTGGAACCGCAGCGCGGGCAGCACGGTGGTCGTCTTCCGCGACTTCGCGCGCGATTACAACGACACCCCGGCTCTGTGCCCGGCGCCCGCCAATCGGGAAACGGGAGTGGTGGCCAACCCTGCGCGGGTCGAGCGTCCCCAGATTCACGCCGCGGACCAGGCTGCGGCGATTGCCGCCGAGATCTCGGCCAGCCGGGGCAGCAGTGAGGCGACGGTTTCCCTGAAGGTGCAGAAGTCTCGGGCGGTAAAGGGCGACGGCACGCCGCTGCAGCCGGGCGACCTTTTTCAGTGGGACTATGAACCGCATGGGCTGGACCTCGTGATGCGGGTGGTCGGCCGGCGCATCCGTGCGGGCGAGACGGCCGACCTGATCGAGGCGGTTCCGGAGCGGGGCCAGTTTCCGCTGCCATATGTGCCGCCGGTCGATGCGCGGGTGCTGCCCACGCCTTCGGCTCCTGGTGAGATCGCGGTCGGCGATGTGCGGCTGTGGTTGCTCCCGGCCGGTTTCACCAATCTGCGGAAGGTCGCGCCGCTGGTGAATCGCGCGCATCGCGGCATCTACCGGGCCGATCTGCACCTGAGCACTGCCGGGGCGGCGCCGTGGTCGATCATCCTCGACGCCCGGGCATTTGTCGCGAAATGCACGGTCACGAATGGCGGTGTCAGCGGGGTGGCTGCGGTCGTCCGGATTACGACCACGAGCGTCGATTTCGCGCGGTTCGTCGCCCAGAACGCCGTCAGCCAGGCTGACGATACCCTCTGCCTGCTGCTCGACCAGGAGGTCTGTAGTGTGGGCGCCATCACTGCGGTCGCGGCCAACACCTACGATCTCGCGATCTTGCGCGGACGGCGGGGCACGGCGGCTGCGGCTCATGCGGATGGCGGGGCGGCCTGGCTCTTCTATCGCGACGAACTGCCGGCTGTGGAGCACGCCGAGTTCTATCGCGTGCGTGATGGCGGCAACGCCTACCATGTCCCGACCGCGACGAAGTATTTCAAGCTGCAGCTGTTCACGATCGACCAGGACGGGCTCGCCAAGCCGGATGATCCGGGCCTCGCCCTGCAATTGCCCGACCTCTCCGCTGACGAAAGCGCCGGGTACACAATCCTCCTGACCAACGAGGCGCACACGGTCGCTTGTGCGAGTGATGGCACGGTGAACGCGGGCCAGCTCGGTGTGGGCAGCACTGCCCGGACCGACGTGAAGGTCTTTCGCGGTTCGGCGCAGTTGACGCCGGTCGTTGCTGGGCCGAACAGCGACCAGTTCAGCGTCTCTCTGGCGGCGGTCACGAACTGCACCGGAACGAAGGAGGACAACGACTCGGTCCGCTGCGATACCCTGTCCGCCGACTCCGGCACGATCGAAATCGCCGTCAACGTCGCGGGCGCCTTCACGGTCGCAAAAGTCTTCACGCTCACGAAAGCGAAGGCTGGCACTGCGGGCGCCCCGGGCGTCGCAGGCATCCCCGGTCCCGGGCTCGTCTATGTCGGCCCGTACAATGCCGGACAGGTGTATCACCACACGAATTCACGGCGCGACGTCGTGAGCAGTGGTGGCAGCTACTACCTCGCCAACAACCCGGCGAAGAGCGGCACCGCCACTTGGGGTGCTCCAGGGGGAGGGGATTGGTCGGCGCCGGATGCGACATACAAGTTTGTCGCGACGGCCCTTCTCTTGGCGGAGGACGCCACGATCCTGCGCACCTTGGTCATGGGCGACGGTGTGACTGCCAACGCCGGGCTGATCCGCAGTGCCGCAGCCACTGGATTCGCGACCGGGGCAGGTTTCTGGCTCGGCTATGATGGAACCACCCCGAAGTTCCGGATCGGCGACCCGGCGGGTGCTCATCTCGCATGGGACGGTGCCAACCTCACGGTGAAGGGAGGCAACGCCAATTACCTGGTTGAACAGGGCTATGACGCCGGGACGGTTAATGCCTATTGGCGCCTCTATCGTGGTGGGGCTCTCAAGGTCGAGATCCAGAGCTACGGCACAGACGGCGTCGGGGACGGAGCCTACATCAACATCACAGGCACCGGAGGCCGGAGCGCGTACTTGGGTGTCAATGGTGGACCGGGAGGGAAGCCCGGCCTGGAGCTCAGTCTCGACACAAACCTGTACCGCGCCGCAGCAAACAAGCTCAAGACCGACGACGCTCTCGAAATCGCCCTCACGCTGGCTGTGGCTGGAGAGTCCACTTTCAACGGACATGTGAATCTGGCCAACGGGGTCGATGCAAAGGTGGGGGGCGACATCTACCTCGGCCTGGCTGGCACCAACCGCTGGATCTACGACTGCGACGGCAACCGCATCCTCCAGAAACGCCACGCCAGCACCCCGTCGACGCTCGCCGAAGTGATCGACGTCCTCCAGCACCACGGCCTCTGCAACTGACCGCCATGACCCTTGCCGACCTCAAGGGGCACTTGATTGCCCGTCAGGCCAACCTCGCCGCCGAACTGCGCCAGAAGCGCCAGACAGTCGTCCTGATCGAAGCTGACCTCCTCCGCGCCCGCCGCGAAGCCGACACCCTCTCCGGCGCCCTCCAAGCCACCGAACAAGTCCTCGGAGACGTTGAAACCGGTCAAGTTCGGTCTCTACCAACAGGCCGTGAAACCGTATCCGGCGCCGGCCTACCTATTCCGTGAACCTCGCCTGGTGAAAAAAGCAGGCCGCACCATCATTGGGTGCGGCCAAAAGCGGCATTGGGGATAGTTGAGCATCTACAGACTGTTCTAACGGGAAGTCAAACCCCGAGGGATTTTTTTTGTTTGGACCTGTTGGTCCGTCCAAGAACGAGCGAATAAGAGTCACCATCGCGCAGATTGCAGACACCCAAGCGGCGACTGTACCCAACTCGATCATGCGTTGAAGGTACCTTGCACCCCACAGATTGCAAGTCTCCGGCTCTTGAGGGACGCCCGGGTTTCTCAAACCTCTGGCAGACTTTCTCAAAGCCGGCGGCGAGATACAGTGTAGATCCCGGAGGATGGCGGAGAGGGAGGGATTCGAACCCCCGGTGAGCTTTCACCCACAGCGGTTTTCAAGACCGCCGCAATAGACCACTCTGCCACCTCTCCGGTGCGGGGCCAGGCGGGAAATCGTCCGCGAAACGCCGTCCTTGTCGAGCTCTCTTCGGTGCGACAAGCTCCGCGCCGATGTCCACTTCCGACCCCGTCGTGGCCGAGCTTCAGGGGCTCTTTGGCGCCTTTTCCTTCCCCGAGAAACTACTGCAGAAAATCTGGCTGCGGGGAGACTTCGATCGGGCGCGGGCCGCGACCGTGGACGGCCAACCCGTGCAGGTTCTCCACCCCGGAAAGTGGAACCTGCTCGGCGGACCGGACTTTCTGGGGGCCCGCTGGCGGGTCGGCGGATGGAACGCACCCGAGATCAGCGGCGATGTGGAGGTGCACCTGCGGGCGGAGGACTGGGCGGCGCACCGGCATGCGCAGGACCCGGCTTACGCCCGCGTGCGCCTGCACGTGGTCCTCTTCCCGCCGCCGACGGGGCAGGTGACCCGCGGGTCCGCGGGAGAGGCCATTCCCGTGCTGGCCCTGCTGCCGCTGCTCCACCGCAGCCTGGAGGAGTTTGCGGCGGACGAGGCGGTCGAGACACTCGCGCAGCGCCCATTGGCGCGGGTGGCGGAGGAGCTGGCGGTGCTGCCTGGCGCCGAACTGGAAGGGCTACTGCGGCGGGAGGCCGACCGACGTTGGCGGCAGAAGGGGCATTTCGCCCGTCTGCGGCTGGAGCGGCTCGGCTGGGAGGCGGCGTGCCACCACGCGGCGCTTGAGGTGCTGGGCTTCCGTTTCAACCGTGCCCCGATGCTGCGCCTGGCGGGGGAGTTCCCCCTGCCGGCGTGGGTGGCGGGTACGGTCGCACCCGACGCGCTCTACACACACGAGCGCGATCACTGGAGCCTGCAGGGCGTGCGGCCCGCCAACCATCCGCGAACGCGCCTGCGGCAGTACGCCGAGTGGATCCGGCTTCGCCCCGACTGGCCGGCCCGCCTGCGCCGCGAGTCCGGGCGGCTTGCTCTTCCCGATTCCACCGCCGGCACCCGCGAGGTGCGGAGCCGACACGGCTTCGCCGCCCAACGGGAGCGGCTCGCGGTCGAAATCTGCGGCGGAAAGTTGGGCGGCACGCGGTTCGACACGCTGGTGTGCGATGCGCTGTTGCCGTTGTTGGCGGTGGAGTCCGGCCGCGCTTTGCAGGCACTTTGGTTCCACTGGTTTCCCGGCGATTTGCCCCCGGCGATCGTCGGAGGGCTGCGGCAGCTTGGCTATCTCGACGGCCGGGAGCGTCCGGCGAGCCAGGGGGCGGCCCAGGGTCTGCTCGGTTGGTGGGTGGAACGGGAAAACGCCGGTTGAGGGGCACTGCCAGATCGGCCGTTGCAAACGGCCGCGGTGCGGCTGGGCCGGGGTCGCCGCCCCCGGCTACAATCGACCAAGTGTCGCCAACCAGGAAATTAGCCCGGTTGAGCGCGGGGCAAAAGCTCCCTTGCCACCGGGTGGGGCGGCCGCAAGCGTCGGCTCCTCTCATGAGCAACGTCGTCAAGATCTACGACACGACCCTGCGCGACGGCACGCAAGGGGAGGGGATCAGCTTTTCGGTCGCGGACAAGCTGTTGATTGCCGAGCGACTGGATCAGTTTGGGGCGGACTACATCGAGGGAGGCTTTCCGGGCTCCAATCCGCGCGACATCACTTTCTTTCAGGAAGCCCAGAAGCTGCGGCTGAAACACGCGCGGCTGGCGGCCTTCGGGTCGACACGGCGGGCGGGCGTGAAGGCGGCCGAGGACGCCCAGTTGCGGACGCTCCTGGACAGCGGCATGCCGGTGCTGACGATCGTCGGGAAGACGTGGGGGCTGCACGTGACGGAGATCCTGCGCACGACGTTCGAGGAGAACCTCGCCATGATCGAGGACTCCACCCGCTACCTGGTGGCGCAGGGGCGCGAGGTGATCTACGATGCCGAGCATTTCTTCGACGGCTACAAGTCCGACCCGGACTATGCGCTGCAAACCCTGGCGGCGGCGATGCGGGGCGGCGCTTCGAACCTCACGCTGTGCGACACCAACGGCGGCACGCTGGTCGATGAGTTCAAGGAGATCGTCGGGCGCGCGGTGCGGGAGTTTGGCGCGGAGCGGGTGGGGGTGCACTGCCACAACGACAGCGGGCTCGGTGTCGCGCTTTCGCTGGCGGGCGTGGCGGCCGGCGCGACGCTCGTGCAGGGCACGATGAACGGCTATGGGGAGCGGGTCGGCAACGCCAACATGACGACGATTCTCCCGAATCTCCTCTTGAAATTGGGACGCACGGCGAACTGCGCCGGCAACCTTGCCCAGCTGCGCGATCTATCGCTCTTCTTCGACGAGCTGGCCAACCTGCGGCCGGATCCGAAGGCCCCGTTCATCGGGCAGTCCGCGTTCGCCCACAAGGGCGGCCTGCATGCCAACGCCGCCCAGAAGGTGGCGCGCAGCTACGAGCACATCGACCCAGCCCTGGTCGGCAACCGCACGCGGGTGTTGGTCTCCGACATGGCCGGCCGGACCAGTCTCACCCTCAAGGCGCGCGAACTGGGTATCGAGCTCGACGAGAAGCGGCCGGAGATGAAGGGGTTGATCGAGGAACTGAAGGATCGGGAGTTTCGCGGCTACGAGTACGAGGCGGCGGATGCGTCGTTCCGCCTGCTCGTCGCGCGGCACCTCGGCGACCGGCGGAGCTTCTTCGACGTCGAGGGGTATCGGGTGATCATCGAGCGCCACCGGGGTGAACTCTGGGCGGAGGCGACGGTGAAGCTGAACGTCGGCGGGGACACCGTGCACACGGTTGCCGAGGAGATTGGTCCGGTCGGCGCGCTCGACAAGGCGCTGCGGCTGGCGCTGGAGAAGACCTATCCGCAACTGCGCGACGTCGTGCTGCGCGACTACAAGGTGCGCATCCTCGAGGGCAACCGCGGTTCCGGCTCCCGCACGCGGGTGCTGATCGAGAGCGGCGACGGCAAGCGCATCTGGGGCACCGTCGGCGTGAGCGACAATATCATCGACGCCAGCTGGGAAGCCCTCCGCGAGTCGGTCGAATACAAGTTGAGCACGGGTTGAGCGATGCACGCGCGGCTCCTCCGGCGGAGCGTGAGCCTGCTGGCGCTGGTGACCGGCGCCGGCCTCGGGGCGGCGGTCGCGCCCTTCCGCATTCAGCTCGTCGAGCGGGGCGGCGGGTGGCCCGTGCCGCTGGTGGAACTTCGCACGACGCACCAGGTGCGATTCGTGTCCGACAATGCGGGGGTGATCGCGTTTGACCTGCCGGAAGGGATGGGGCGGGAGCTGTGGTTCGAGGTGAAAGGGCACGGCTATGAGATACCGGCGGACGGCTTCGGCTATCGCGGGGTTCGGCTGGTGCCGACACCGGGCGGCGCGGCGACCGTCGAACTCCGGCGGACCGCGGTTGCCCGGCGCCTCGGACGCAGCACGGGGGCCGGCCTGCTCGGGGAGAGCCTGAAACTGGGGAGCGAGGCCGCGGCACCCGAATCCGGAGTGTTCGGTTGCGACAGCGTCCAGGCGGTCGTGCACCGCGGGCGGCTGTACTGGTTTTGGGGAGACACGACGCTGCCGCACTATCCCCTCGGGGTGTTTCACATGAGCGGCGCGACGACAGCGGTGCGGCCGATCGAACAGTTCACGCCGCCCCTCCGGCTGACCTACGATTACTGGCGCGCGGAAAACGGGCGGCCGCGGGCGGTGGCGACCATGCCGGGCACGGGCCCGAGCTGGATCAGCGGCTGCGTCGTGCTGCCGGACAACGAGGGGCGGAGCCGCCTGGTCGGCCTCTATGCCAAGGTGAAACCGCCCCTGGACGTCTACGAATACGGGCTGTGCGTGTGGAATGACGAGACGGCGAACTTCGAGCCGCGGCGGGTAATCTGGAAAAAGTCCGAAGCGGCGCCGCGCCCGCCCGTGGTGCCGGAGGCGCACGCGTTCACCGATGGGACGGGTCCGCAGGGATGGGTCTACTTCGGCAACCCGCTCCCACGGCTGCGTTGTCGTGCAACCTTCGAGGCGTGGCAGGAACCGGCCGCCTGGGAGAGGCTGGAAGCGCCGGAGGCGCTCGTCGGTGCCGACGGTACCGCGGTGAAGCTGCACAGCGGCGCGGTCGGTTGGCACCCGTGGCGGAAACGGTGGGTGACGATCTTCACCCAAGCCTGGGGCAAACCGTCGGCCTTCGGCGAGGTCTGGTATGCCGAGGCACCGACGCCGACCGGACCGTGGGGGAGGGCTGTCAAGGTCCTTACCCACGACAACTACACGTTCTACAATCCGCGATGGCACGCGGAATGGGCGACGGAGGACTCGCCGGCCTTGATCTTCGAAGGCACGTTTTCGCGGGAGTTCGCCGAGCACGCCCCGGCGGTGGCGCGGCACGACTACAACCAAGTGTTGTACCGGCTCGATCTGGATGACGCCGCTCTGGCTCCGGCTCGGGAATCGCGCGGGCGGTGAGCGGACGGAGCCGTTTTCAGGCGGCGCGGTGAACCAGCGCCTCAATCAGGGCGGTCAGGAAGTCGCGATCACCGGGCACCTGCGCCAGTGCGCTTAACGCGGACCGGGTATGCTCGGCGGCCATCCGTTGCGAGGCCTCGATGCCATGCAGGCGCACATAGGTGGTCTTGCCTGCGCGGGCATCCTTGCCAGCGGTCTTTCCGAGGGTCGCACTGTCGGCGGTGGCGTCGAGGACGTCGTCGACGATCTGGAAGGCCAGGCCGAGTTCCCGGCCAGTCGTGCGCAGGTGGCCGAGCGCAGACGCCGGCGCCCCCGCGACGAGGCCACCCATCACCAGGGAGGCCTCGAGCATGGCAGCGGTCTTGTTGAGATGAATGAACTCGAGTTCGGCCGCGGTGGCGTCCGCCTTCTCTTCCGCCAGGACATCCTCCATCTGGCCACCGATGAGGCGCTGGCTGCCGGCGGCATCGGCCAATTCCCGGATCAGCGCGTGGGCGAGCCCGGCCTCGGCGGCATGGGCCTGGGCGAGGAGCGCGAAGGCGTGGGTGAGGAGCGCATCGCCGGCGAGGAGCGCGGTGGCCTCGTCGAAGGCCTTGTGGGCGGTGGGGCGGCCGCGGCGCAGATCGTCGTTGTCGAGGCAGGGCAGGTCGTCGTGAATCAGCGAATACGTGTGCACGCATTCGATCGCGACCGCCGCCGGCAGGGCGCGCTCCGGGGCGGCGCCGCAGAGCTCGGCGGCCGCGAGGACGAGGACCGGCCGCACCCGCTTGCCCCCGGCTTCGAGGCTGTAGCGCATGGCGGCATGCAGGCGCGATGGCCGGGTCTCCGCCGAGGGTACGTGGCGGGCGAGGCCGGCTTCAACCAGCGCCACCCGGCGTTTGAGTTCGCGGGGGAGGTCGATCACGGCGGGGGGGGACGGAATTGCGCCCGATACGCCCGGCCGCGTTCGAGCCGGGCCGTCACCTCGACGTAGTCCCGGTTCGCGAGGGCGACCTGGAAGGCGTGCAGTTCATCCTGATACTGGCGGAGCGCGCGGAGCACTTCGTCGCGATTCTGCTCCAGGATGGTGCGCCAGAGGTGGGGGTCGCTGCCGGCGATCCGGGTCGTGTCCCGCAGACCGCCGCCGGCGTGGTTGCGCCAGCCGAGGTTTTTCTGGGCGAGGAACGAGCAAAGGGTGGAGGCCAGCACCTGGGGCAGGTGGCTGATGTGGGCCACAATTTCATCGTGTGCATCGGCGCCCACCGTGACCACTTCCGCGCCCAGCGTCTGCCAGAAGGCGGCGACGGTCTCGAGCGCCCGGGCATCGGTCTCCGGCCGCGGGGTCACGAAACACGTGCGGTGCACGAATAGCCGGGCGGATCCGTGCTCCCAGCCGGTCTTCTCGGACCCGGCCATCGGGTGGGATCCCACGAAATGAGCGCGCGATTCAAGGGCGGCGGTGCCGAAACGGACGATCTCGCCCTTCACGCTGCCCACGTCGGTCACGATTGCTCCGGGGGAGAGTGCGGGCGCAATCTGCCGGACCAGCGGCACGATTTGATCAACCGGCGCCGCGACCACGACCAGGCTGGCCTCCCTGGCGGCTTCGGTCGCGGTGTCCGCCACCGCGTTGCACCACGGTTGGTCGCGCAACGCGAGGCGGGTTTCCGGCCGGCGGGCCCAGATGACAATTCGGCGGGCGGCGCCGTGTTCGCGGGCGGCACGGGCGACCGAGGCCCCGAGGAGACCGGGGGCCAGAATGGTCAGTTGGGCGAGGGGAGACACGAGCGGAGGCACGCAAAAACGCGGCGGAGTGTCGAGCGGGGATCGTCGGATCGGCGGGTCAGCGCGCGGAGGCGAGACGTTCGATCCGCGCAAACTCCTGCGGGGTCACGGGGTGGACCGAGAGACGGGAGATGCGCACCAGGGACATCTTGGCCAGCGCCGGATCGGCTTTGATTTGCTCGAGCGTGACGGGCTGGGGCAGCGGGCGGTCGGCGTCCAGTTGCACCGCCACCCAGCCCGGTTCCCGGGCGGTGGGATCGGGAAAGGCGGCGCGGGACACCCGGGCGAGGCCGACGACCGCCCGGGTCGTGACGCTTTCGTAGAACAGGACCCGGTCGCCCGGCTGCATCGCGTTGAGGTGGAGGCGGGCGGCGTAGTTGCGGACGCCGGTCCACGCGGTGGAGCCATCGCGGACAAGGTCCTGCCAGGAATAGGCTTCCGGCTCTGATTTCACGAGCCAGAGCCGGGTGGAGGAAGTCGGGGAGCGGGATTTCATCGGGACGGACCGGCTTCGACCGTGGTCGGAGGACGGGCAAAGTCGAGAACGGGCGAGACGCGGACGTTGCCCTGGGGGTGGACGGCGCCGGGAGGGTGGCGGGGCCGACTTGGGCGACTATTGGATTGTCATGGGCCGTGCGCTCTGGAGCCTAGCCGATGTGGAACCGTCCGAAGCGGAAAAACGTCACGCGCGCCAGGTCCAGCGTCTCCTGTACGCGCTGGTCGCGATCCTGATTGTTGTTCCGGTCGTGATCTTCATCCTGCGCCTGCCCTGAGCGGGGCCTGTCGCCGCACCAGCCATGAACCAGACCCTGCTGCCGATTCGGATTGTGTTTATCCTGCTGTCGGCTGCGGCCGGCTGGCTGGTGTGCTACGCGAGTCCGGACCTGGATGCGTTTCGCGCCCGCGGTGTCTTCATCGGACTATCGCTGGGGCTCCTCGTGGTGCTGACCGATGTCCTGCTGAAGGGCTTTTCGCTCCGGGCGCTCTCGGCGGTGACCTTTGGCCTGGCGGTGGGATCGCTGATTGCGTTCTTCATCAGCACCTCGCCGCTGTTCGAGAAGGCGGATGAACAGAACAAGTTTCTGGCGCGGCTCGCGCTATTTCTCGTCATCACCTACCTGGCGACGGTCATCGCGCTGCGCGGGAAGGACGAGTTCAACCTCGTCATTCCGTATGTGCGTTTCGTGCCGCACGAGGTCGATGTGCCGCTGGTGGTCGTGGACACGAGTGTCCTGATCGACGGGCGGATCGCGCGGGTGTGCGAGGCTGGCTTCCTCGCCGCGGCGCTCGTCATCCCGCGCTTCGTGCTCACGGAGCTGCGCGCGGTGGCGGATTCGCCCGACCCGCACAAGCAGGCCCGGGGCCGGCGGGGACTGGAGGTGTTGAACGAGCTGCGGCGCATCAAGAACCTCGACATCCGGATCACCGAGAGCGAGGTGGCGAAGCGGGAGGACGTCGATGCCAAGCTGGTGTTCCTGGCCCAGTCGATGAAGGCCAAGCTGCTCACCACTGATTACAACCTGGCAAAGATGGCGGAGTTCCACGGGGTGCCGTGGCTCAATCTCAATGCGCTGGCGAAATCCCTCCGGCCGGAGCTGATGCTCGGCGAGAGGCTCGAGGTGGATCTGGTGAAGCCGGGCAAGGAGGATACCCAGGCCGTCGGCTACCTCGAGGACGGTTCGATGGTGGTAGTAAACGCCGCGCGCGCCCACGTGGGCCGCCGCGTGCAGGCCGAGATTGTGAGCGTGCTGCCGACCGCCGGCGGCAAGATGATCTTCGCGAAGTTCCTCGCGGACGTGGAGTAGTCCCGCTCCCGGCCGGAGCGCCCGGTCGGCAACGTTGGGGCAGGCGGCAACGCCTCGCGCCGAGGATGTCTGGCCTGCGCAAACTCCGTCGAAAAATGGTGTTTACTTGGGTCGTCGGTTTTTCCAAAACCTTCCTTCCCTCACGGGCCAGTAGCTCAGTTGATAGAGCGCATCGTTCGCAACGATGAGGTCGTCGGTTTGATCCCGATCTGGTCCACCACTTTGGCTGACCCAGCGTGGCGCCCGTTGGCGCCCGGGGGGGGCGAAGGGATGCTCAGGTTTTATCTGCCGACGTCAGTGGGAACCCACCCTTGCCGGCCGGACTGCTTAGCGACGCCCGGCTCGTGGTTTAGATACAAGTCGGGGTGCTCTCTCTCGCCAGCCTGTATTCGGAGCAAAGGGCGGCGGTCCAGGGCGTTCAAGGGGTGACGAGGTTTTGCAGCGCAAGGGGGGTGCCCGGTGGGCACGCGTGGGTAGGAGATCAGACGACCGGAAGTCGCCACTCGCCCCGGAACGGGCGTGGCTGCAACAGTGCGTTGGCGCCCTCGTCGTTCGTGAAGCGTTCAGCGGCGGGGTCCCAGTGCAGGGCGCGACCCCGCTTCACCGCGATGAGCCCGAGTTGGCAGAGGGTGTCGGCGCGGAGAGCGGTTTCGACGTCGCAGACGGTCGTCCGCTTCTCGCGGATGGCATCGAGAAAGTCGCGGGTGTGGTGGGTGCTGACGCGCAGCTTCACCGGCATGGTATCGTACTTGTTCTGCGGGTCGCGCAGGAGGGTGGTTTCATCGGAGGCGGTGATCACGCCGCGGCGCACCTGCACCCAGCCGGTCTCGCCCACGAACTTGATGCCGTGCGTGAATCCAGGGGTGCCCTCCGGGGCGAAGACGATCGGCGCGCGACCTTCATATTCGTAGCGCACTTGCCACTTCTGGATGGCGTCGTGATCACCTTCCGCGGCGAACTCGCCCGTGCCTTGGACGAGCCGCGGTCCGGTGGCGTCGGCGCCGTTGCCCCACTGGGCGATGTCGAGGTGGTGAATGCCCCAGCAGGAGATCATGCCGAGGGAGAAGGGAGTCATGTTCTCGTGATTGTCGCGCTTCAACTTCTCCTCGTGGAACGGGGTCGCAGGCGCGGGACCGACCCAGCGGTCCCAGTCGACGTGGTCGGGCACGGGCTGCACGGCGTACTTTGGCCCGGGCTTGCCGCCGGGAGCGCAAACCTGGATTTCCTTGATGCGCCCGAGCCGGCCGTTGAGCGCGAGTTCGCAGGCCCAGCGAAACTTGGTTTCGGAGCGTTGCTGGGTGCCGAATTGGAAAACCACGCCGGTCTTCTTCACCGCGGCCCGCACGCGCCGGCCCTCCTCGAAGGAGAGCGCCATGGGTTTTTCGTGGAAGAGGTGCTTGCCTGCGAGGATGGCCCCTAGCGACGGGATGCTGTGCCAGTGTACGGGCAGGGCCATCAGGACGGCATCGATCGAACGATCGGCGTTGAGTTCGCGGAAGTCGGAATGGACGCGCACGTCCTCCCGGCCGTAGGCCTCCGCGATCACCTTGCGGGCGCGGTCCAGGTTGCGGCGGTTGACGTCGCAGATCGCGGTTACGCGCACGTCGTCCTGGCTGAGGAAGTTCCTCATGTCGCCGGTGCCCTGGGCGCCGACGCCGATCACGCCCACGGTGATCTTGTTCGAGGGGGCGTTCGCGCCGAGGACTCGCGCGGGCACCAAGACCGGCGCGATGCCCGCGGCCAGCATCGCGCGGAGGAAGGAACGGCGGGACGGAACGGCGGGAGGCGGGGTTTTCATCTGGAAAGCGGGGGAGGGACGGAGAGGAGTCCGACGGGCGGTTACGGAGACCGAGTGAGAATGACGCTTCGAACGTACGACGGCGATGCCGATTATTCCCGGCCGCGGGGCGGCGCGGCTTACATCAACTCCAGGTCGATGATGCGAAACACTCCCGCCGGGATCGTCAGGACCAGGCGGCCCTGGCGGGGGACGAGGACCTCTCCACTGAGAACATCACGGCCTGCCTTCACCTTCAGGTGCTGAAACACAACTTCCACCCTGCGGGCCGCGGGATCGAGGTAGCCGGGATCGACAAGCGTGAGGCGGACGTGCCGTGCATCCAGACGCGCGGCCGACCAGTGGGCCGGTCCTTCCACGCGCAGCGGCAGTCGGGTCGCTGCCGCCTTCAGGGCCTGCTCGACCGCGGGCCGATGGGCACTCGCGGTGTGCCTCTGCCCATCTCCGTCATTGAAGAACTCTCCATCGGTGGTGATCGTCGCACGAAATCTCGCCTGGTTGGCGGCGTAGGCCGGGATGATGGGGATGAGCCCGTAGGGGAACTGGGGGAGGAAATTGCAGGTTCGCTGCCGGACGTTCATGGCGTAGGCGGAAAAGTCGTCGGTGCGTGTGACGCTGCCGCCCCAGTAGGTGTCCATGCGACTGAAGACCATTTCCGGGTCCTGATCCTGCGGGAAGGAGAAGCGATGGCCGTTGATCCCGTGTTTGAGGTAGGCGGCGGATGGAGGAGTTCTTACGACCAGCGCGAGGTCGGAACTCGAGATCAGTTGATCGGGAGCGGGAATCTGGATGACGCCCTTTTCTAGCAGCTGGTAGAACGGCACGAGTTGATCGTACAGATCGCCGGTGTGCGTGCCCCCGCGGGCGAGCGGGTCGTTTCCGTCCACCACGTAGCGACCGACGCCGCGCACGCCGGCGTGGATGTCGCTCAGGTACATGTCGGCGCCCAGTGCCGCCGTCGCGACGAGATGGCGGAGGTGGTGGGTTAAGAGCTGTTGCCCGCCCCACTCGAACATGCGGTTGAAGTTGGCGTCGTCGGTGACGGTCCGGCACGCCCAGTGCGTGAAGTAGCCGGCCTGCCAAAGCCCGACGCGACCGGCGAGGCTGAGTTCCTGCGTGCGGCTGTTGGTCTCCTCCAGTCCGGGCACAAAGACATCCTTGTACCGCTCGTTGAGGAGCACCTTGCTCCAGAAGGGCAGGTAACAGGTGCCGTTCCAAAAGATGTTCTTGTTGCGGAAAAGGATGATCCTGCCGTGCTGCCGGCACAGTTCGGCGAGGGGAAACAGGATCTGCTCCACCACTGCCTGGGTATGTTCGTCCGTCCCTTCCATCTCGGCGAAGACAAAGCCCTTCAGGTGCTTCGGGGCGACCTGGAGCAGCCGCGCAAACGTGGGGAGTGGGAAGAAGAACGCGTTGCCGTGGCCGGCCCAAACCAGCACGTTTTCGCCGGTGGCCTCCTTTTCCGCCATGATCCGCACCAAATCCTCGACGGTCTCCTTGTAGGCAACACGCCGATCCCGCTCCCGGCACCAGAGCGCGGAGGGATCGTCCACCTTCTGGCTCAGGGTGATGCTTCGCGCGAATTCCACGTGGCGATATCCGGCGGTGTCCCTGACCTGGGAAATCGCGAGGGTCTTGCGCGGGGCCGGCTGGTAGGCGGGGGCACGGAACGCGCGGAGTTGCCGCCCGAGCGTCGCGAGGTTGTCCTCGATCTCCTGCAGTCGTCCGTGCGCCCGCTGCGTCTGGTAGGCCTCCTTCCAACCGGGCCGATCCAGGCGATAGGCGTAGATCTCCGTGCCGCCCGACACCGCGCTGCCCAGGAATAGCGTCTGCAGTTCCGGATCAAAATGCGAGTCCGCGAAGGAGTACGGCCCGACGATCATGTCCCGCAGCGCGCCGGTGGTTTCATAGCGGATGAGGAGGTTGCCGAAGTGGCTGAGGAGATACTCGTCACCCGGAATCACGATTTTCCGCAACAGGGGCATCCGGTAGGGAATGTTGGGGACCTTCGGGTCGGCCTTCGAAAAGAGCAGCCTGCCCTGGTGGTCGTAGGCATGAATCACCCCGTTTTCCCGCCAGCCGCCGCTCAGCACCACTTCGGCTTTGCCGTCCCGGTTCAGGTCGTCGATGAGCAGGCTGAAGAACCGCTTGCCTGGGTTCATCCCGGGGACGCTCAGGTTTGCGTGGTGCCAGTGCACGGACAGGTCGCGCGGATTGAGGAGAAACAGCCTCAGGATGCCGGTGAGGCCGCTCGAGGTGGTGACCATTGCCACGGAGTCGTCGCCCGTGCCGAGCACGTCGCCTGCCCGGAGGTGGCGGATGCAGTGCTCGGTCTTCAACTGGTTCAGGACCCCGCCTTGGGGCGAGAGGGCATAGAGTACCTGTTCCACGCCGCCGGTCAGGATGATGGTGTTGCCGTCGCGGTCGCGGGCCACGCACACCTGATAGAGCGGGGCGGTGCGGGCGAATTTCCATCGGAGGGCCCCGTCTGGGCCGTAGGTGTACAACGTGCCATCGCCCGAGGCCACCAACACCTCGTCCCGTCCGTCGCCATCGATGTCGGCTGCGGCCAGATCAAACGGAAAGCCGCCGCTGCCCGGGACGCTCCAGAGCGGCCGGCCTTCGGGACTGAAGCACGCCGTGGCGCCGTCGAGACTCGCCGCCACGATGGCCCGGCCGCCGGCTGGCGCCCGCAGCGTGCGCAGGTGGTAGACCGGGCTCTGCCCCGCGGCAAAGGCCCATGCCCCGGAATCGTCCGGAGGCCGATCCTGCGCCGGCAGGCGACCCGACAACAACAGGCCGAGCGCGAGGACGACTGGGGCGGTGCGTTTCATGGGCCGTAGGTGCTACGGGCGTGCATTATTCGCGCGGGTCGGTGGCACGCACCATGTTTCCCACGTTTTAGCCGAAAGCCACGGAAACGGTGTGTCCGCCGCAACGGACCCCGACGCCAGTCCTCGGTCGTTCATCAAAGTCCGAGCAGTCTGCAGCCCCTAATATGATCTGCAATCTCCGGCATGTCTGGCGCGGGATGCCCGCCCTTCGCTTGCAGAAGAGCCCTGACCGCTCAGGCGGGTCGCACCTGAGCGCGGCCTTCCTCCTGCGCGGGGTCCGCACCACTCGGCCTGCGGCTCAGACGCGAGCTAGCTGTTTTCCGCGGCCGTCCGTCTTGAAGGTAGCAGATGCCGGTTCGCCGGCGGTCCTCTTTCCGAACATCCCCAATCACCCCCATGAAAAACTCCCGTACCTCTTTCCGGCTCGCCGTCCCGATTGCGGCCCTGGTGTCCGCTCCGCTCGCGGCCCAGACCGTGCCCGCGCCCGCCGCGGCCCCGGCCACGCGGGACGAGAGCCCCCTCGAACTCAGCCCGTTCGTCGTCACCACCGACAAGGACGTCGGCTACCTTGCGACCAACACCATGTCGGGCAGCCGGCTCAACACCCCGCTGGTCGATACGCCCGCCTCCATTTCCGAGATGACCAAGGAGTTCCTCGAGGACATCGGCGCGACGGAGATGATGAACGCCGTCGAATATGCCATGGGCTTTCAGTCCGAGCAGAGCGGGGCCAACGACAACACCAGCCAGTTCAACTCCAACCGCGCCATGGCGCGCGGCCTCGGCCGCGGCACGGCCTCCCGAGACTTTTTCTCCTGGGGGCTCAGCTCTGACACCTTCAGCGTGGAGCGCATCAGCTTCAGCCGCGGCCCCAATTCGATCCTCTACGGCGTCGGCAGCGCCGGTGGCATCATCAATTCGATGTCCAAGCGCGCCAGCTTCCGGACGCGCAGCGAAGTCAACCTGCGGACCGACGACAACGGCAGCTGGCGGATGCACGTGGACCACAACCAGCGGCTGCGCGACAACCTCGCCCTGCGGCTCAACCTCCTGCACGACTCCCAGCGGACCTGGCGCGAGTTGGAGTGCACCCGCAGCCAGCGGGTGCATCTCGCCGGGACGTGGCGGCCGTTCCAGCGGACGGAGATTCGCGCCGACTACGAGCGCGGCGTGCAGGATCGGTTGCTCGGACTGCGCTTCAGCGCCCGCGACTATTTCCTCATGTGGCTGGATTCCGGGCGGCCGACCTACGATCGGGCGGTAAACGGCAACACCTACCCGACCGGCACCGTGGGGTGGGGCACGGCCCCGCGCCTGGTGTACGACGGCGACGCCAACAAATGGTACAACTTCCAGCGTTACGCACAGACGCGCGGCCGCGGGGGGGCGACGGCCAACGGCCTGAAGATGACCAGCGAGGAGTACGTGCCGTTCGCGGCCCTCCTGCTCGGCCCGGCCTCCACCTCCGACAACGCTTACTGGTCCGGTACGGTGGTACTCCAGCAGGAGGTCGTGAAGAACCTCTACCTGGAACTGGCCGTCAACCGGCAGTACGACTGGCGAACCGTCAATCGTTCCGGAAGCCAAAGCGAACTGGGCGTGCACCTGGAACCCAACCGGACCCTGCCCGACGGCACGTTGAATCCCTACTTCGGCCAGATGTTCGTCGAAGGGCAGGCGCTGAGGAATCGATCCTCGGGCGACAACGTGAGCCGTCGCGCCTCGCTGACCTACGAGTTGAACACGCGCCGGAAGTGGCTGGGGCACCATCGCTGGCTGGCCATGGCCACCGACGAGGACGGGGAGAGCACCAGCACGCAGTGGAACGAGGCCAACCTCTCCCCGCTCAGCTCCGCCGTCCCGGCGTATTCGAATGCCCAGAACACGGTCTTCCGTCGCACGTACCTGAACTTCGCGGGTGGCAATCGCAGCTACAACCAGGACCCCTTCCGGAAGACCTACGCGCCGATGGCCTTCGCCGATCCCGCCAATGCCCTGGCCGGCACCATCACGCCGGGTTTCTTCGTGAGCAACCAGAGCCCGACCAACAGCAAGAACACGGCTGTGATGGCCGCCGGACAGAGCGCTTTCTGGGACGGGCGGCTCATCGTGACCTACGGCGTGCGCAAGGACGAGGCCGACCGGCAGAACACCCTGCTGACCCGCCACGCGACCACCCAGGAGGTCACCGGCGTGGTCTGGAACCCGGTCCTGACCTACGCCGGCACGACGCGCACGCAGGGAGCGGTGTTCCATCTCACCCAGTCCCTGTCGGTGTACGGCAATCGCTCTGACAACTACTCGCCCCAGTCCGGCCTCGACATCAACGGCAACAACATCGGCAACGTGCGCGGCGAAGGGCACGATTACGGTCTAAAGTTCCGTGTCGGCGAAAACCAGCTCCACGGCCGCGTGGGGCTGTTCCAGACGAAGGCCGCCAACCAGGCGGGGCGAAATTTCAATATCATCAGTTACATCCAGGGCATCTGGCAGGCGATCGAGGGCGCCACCGGCGAGCACGTCGCGCGCTTCGTCGGCAGCCCGATCAGCAACACGGACACGCAGGCCACCGAGGCGAAAGGCGTCGAGGTGGAGCTGACGGCCAACCCGGTGAAGGGCCTCGCGCTGACGCTCAATTACGCGACGCTGAAGGTGCAGGCGGCGGATCTTTATCCGATCTCGCGGGCGCACATCGCGCAGTATCGCGCCCAGTGGGCGGCGAACAGCAGCCTGAGCACGCCGCTGGGCGGGGTGAACAACACCGTGGGAGGGGCCCTCGCCTCGATCGACGCCAACCTCGCGCAGGACGCCCTGCAGGACGGACGCGAGGCGCTGCACAACTACCCGATCAGCCTCAGCGGCTTCGGGCGGTACCAGTTCCAGGGCGAGAAGCTGAAAGGCTGGAGCCTCGGCGCCGGCGCGCGCTACCGGGCCGACCGCGTGCTCGGCTACACGCCAGACAGCCGGCCGGTCCGCGCACCTAAGTGGTTCCTGATGGACGCGAACTTCGCCCACCGCCGGACGCTCTGGAATCGCCGGGTCGACATGCGCGTGCAGTTGAATGTCCAGAACCTGTTCGACAACCGCGACCTGATCTGGACCGCGATCGACGCCACCACCTTCCAGAAGAATGATTACTCCCTATTCGCGCCGCGGCAGTTCATCCTCTCCGCGAGCTTCTCGTATCGGTGAGGACGCATGACCACGGGGACGGACGACGCTGGCGGCAGACGGTGATGAAACACCTTCGACTGTTCGGCTTGTTGTGGGCGGGCCTGCCCGGGCTCCCGTCCGGGGTCGCGGCGCGAGCCCCGGACGTCGAACTCGATGCGGCCGCGGCGATCGCGCTGGCGAAGACGATTCCGCTGCTCGCGGTCAACCTGAACAACTACAAACATCCCGCGAACCCGATCCTGGCGGCCGGCGCAATGGGCGACTGGGACGCCGGCGGCATCGAGCGCGTGGCGGTGATCCGTCTCGGAACCGGCGACTGGCGGATGTGGTATGCGAATGCCGGACCGGGTCGCCACAGCCTGGGGCTCGCGACCTCCCCGGATGGTGTTTCCTGGACCAAGTATGCGGGCAATCCGGTGTTCTCACCGACTGAAGCCTGGGAAGAGGATTACCTGTCACCCACGATTGTGCTGCAGGTGAACGGCCGGTTCTACCTCTACTACTGGTCGCCGGGACACGTCTTTCCGGATCGGACCACCGGGAAGCTGCCGCCGCCGAAGATGAAGTACATCGCGTTGGTCACTTCGGATGACGGGATCAACTGGACGCGGCAGGGCAACCTCGACGGTCGCCCGGGAGCCGTGCTGGGCCCGGAGCCGCCGGGCATCAATGAACACGCGGCGGCTCGCGGCAGCGGCGTGGACGCGGCCAAGGTGTTTTACCTGCCGGAAGAACGGACGCGCCCGTGGCGCATGATCTACACCGCCTTTGGCCGGCACGGCCAATGGAACGGACTGGCGGAGAGCGACGACGGGATCACCTGGCACCGCACGCGGGCGCCCGTGGCCGAGCACAGCGGCACGTACACGCGGGCGACGGGCAACCACCACGACAGCGGCCAGACGATTCGCTGTCCGCTACGGATTGGCAACGTGTGGGTGGGATTGAGCTTCGAACTCGATGCGCGCGACTCGGCACCGATGGTCGGGCTCGCGCTTGACCGCTGGGTGACCCTCGGGCGGCGCACCTTGTACCGCAATCAGGACTATGAGCAGGGCGCCCTTCATCCCTGGTCCGCCGAGGCCGACGAGGAGTGGATTCACCTTTATTACAGCACCGGCCGGCGCGAACTCGGCCTCGTGCGCGCCCCCAAACGTTCGGTGCACCAACCGATCGTGGTCTGGAGCAAGCGCGACGTTGGAGCGACGGGCGAGTTGAGTCGGATCTTCGAGCCCGACCGGCGGCCGGTCGCCCTCCAGGTGCACAGCGATCGCGACCGCGACCTGCGATTCGTGGTGTGGAACCCGGCCACCGCAGACTGGATCGAAGTGGCCCCGGCGCCGGTGGCGGGCGGGAGTCTCTTCACCCTCACCGCGCTTCCGCCCCACGCCAAGCTGCGCGTGCGCTTCACCCCCCGTCACGGCGGCGCGCGGGTGTCGGCCTGGCTCGTCCCGCAGTGACGCCGGACTTTGCACCCGCGATATGCCCCAGCTTACCGATTCTGCGTTTGTGTCCAACGGGCTTGCGGGTATGCGAGGGGGCATGTCGGTGAAGCTCCGGACGCCTTGAACTCGCCCCCGACCAGTCGTGGCCGCTGGCCGACGGAGGATCGCCCCGGCGCACCTGCCCCCGGGACCGTGGCGAGCGTCGCCGGCCTGTCGCGCTGGTTTGCCGAGGAGGTGCAGCCGCACGAACCGAGGCTGCGATCCTGGCTGCGGGCGCGCTTTGCCGACCTGCGCGACCTCGACGACGTGGTGCAGGAAGCCTACCTGAGGATCCTGCGGGCGCGCGCCGCCGGGCGGATCGAGCATCCCAAGGCCTATCTGTTCAACACCGCCCGCAACGCCGCGCTCGATCGCGTGCGCCGGGAGCGGATTATTCCGTTCGAGGGCCTAACTGATCTGCCGGCCTCGATCGTCTTGGAGGACGGTGCCGATCCCAGAGTCAGCTCCGATGCCGAACTCGAAGTCCTTGCCGCCGCGGTCCGGGCGCTGCCCGCGCGCTGCCGCGAGGTGCTCATCCTGCGCAAGTACCACGGCCTCTCCCACGAGGAAATCGCGGCGCGGCTCGGCATCACCCGCAACACCGTGAACGCCCAGATCACCGCGGCCATGCTTCGCTGTCGCCAGTATTTTCGCGACCGCGGCCTGCTGGGGGAAGACGGCCATGCGTCATAGCTCCCCCGCAGGTTCCCCGGACGCCGACGCCGGCGCCGCCCGCATTGCCGCGGCCGCCGCGGCGTGGCGCGCGCGGCAGGATGCCGGCCTGACGGCGACGGAACAGGAGGAGTTTCTGCGCTGGCTGGAGGAAAACCCCCGTCATGCCGAGTGTTTCGGCGAAATGGCCGAAACCTGGGCGCTGCTCGATCGCGTGCAGGAACTACCGGAGACGGCCTTGGAACCGGCGGGCCCGGTCCGTCCCGCGCCTTCCCGGCCGGCGGCCTGGTGGCGCCGGGTCGCGATTCCGCTCGCGGCGGCCGCGGCGATCGCGTGGGGCCTGTGGGCGGTTTCGTCGCCCGAGGAAGCCCCTGTTCGATTCGCGGAATCGACCCCGGCGGAGGACGGGCTGCTCAAGCGCGTCAATCTGCCGGATGGTTCGGTGGTGCGGCTGCGGGCCGCCACCGCGGTCGACGTGCTCTATGGGCGGAAGGTGCGGCAGGTGCGCTTGCTGCGCGGAGAGGCCCATTTCGCCGTCGCCAAGGATCCGGCCCGGCCGTTTGTCGTCGAGACCCAGGGGGTGGGCGTGCATGCAGTGGGCACGGCCTTCACCGTGGCCAACCGCAGCGACAGCGTCGAAATCCTGGTGACGGAGGGCCGGGTGCGCGTGGAGTCCGTGCGGGTGGAAGATCCGGGGGCGTCGCTGCTGCCGTCGGTGGCCAACGCGGGGCCGCCCGTGCTCGAGGCTGGCGAGAAGGCGGTGGTGACCCTGGGGACCGCGCTCCAAGCGGAGTCGCGCACCGCGGTGGAGCGTCTGCCGCCCGCACAGCTCGCCTCCGCGGTTGCCTGGCAGGAACGTCTGCTGGACTTCGAGGCGGCGCCGCTCACGGCCATCGTTGCCGAATTCAATCGCTTCAACCGGCATCAACTCGTGGTGGCCGATGCGGCGCTGGGCAACCGCCGCTTCGGCGGCTCGTTCCGTGCGGATGATCCCGAGGGATTTGTCGCCCTGCTCACTGCCAGTTCTGAAATCGCCGTCGAAAAGCGCGAGCACGAGACCGTGATTCGCACGCGGTGAGGGGAAAGAGGGGCGGCGGCAGCGCTTACGGCCCCAGGGCGGGAATCTCGCCGCACTCGGCGATCAGCTGCGCGAGCAGGCCCATGCCCATCTGGCTCAGGACGCGATAATCGCTGCGCTGCAGCGTCTCGCCACCCCGGTTGCTCTGGGCCGCGCCACCGAGCAGGCCGTCGGGGGTGAGGTGGCGTTGCAACGCGGCCAGCGTCCGGCGGGCGGCGGCGCCGGCGGCTGGTGGAAGCACGCCCAGGCGCGCGCCATGGGCGAGCGCCGCGGCAATGCCGGCCGATCCCGAAGTATCGGGCGGGCTGTCGCGATCCTCCACGAAGCAGGACCAGAGGCCATCCGGCCGCTGCAACGGCAGGAGCCAATCCGCCGCGCGGCGTAGATCGGCCTCGATCGGCCCGAGTTGGCCCTCGCCCCGCAGGGCGCCAAGGGAGCGCGCGGTGCCGAGCACGTGCCAGGCGACGCCGCGGGCCCAGCCGCGAAAAGTGCGGCGACCGTCGTCATAGTGGCGGAGCCAGAGCGCGCCGTCGTGCCACAGGCGCTGCCGGCGCACGTTGAGCTGCTCAACGGCAAGGGCGGCGAGATCAGGGCGATTCCGGGCCGCCGCGATCACCGCGAGCGGGTAGGCGATCGTGATGCTGCCCTCGGCGGAGAGCATGTTGCCGCCCTGGATCGCACCATCGGCCCGGCGCAGCTTGACGCAGTAGTCGATGAAGAGACCCACGCCGGCGCCGGCGGGCTGCCAGCGGGCCAAATCGGCAAACGGCAGCCCGTCCTCGATGCTGTGCAGGCGATGGTCGCGCGGCTCGCTGCGCGGGTCCTCGAACACGAGGCGGTCGCCCGCGGGGAGAAACACGCGCCAGTGCGCCTCGCGCGCCGCCCGATACGGCCCCGACGGCGCGCGGTCGGCGAGATCCCGGAGTCCCTCGAGCACGCAGCCTTCCATCCAACCGAAGGGCTGCAGCGAGGCGAGGGAGGCCAGACGGCGGTGAAACTCGATCGTCGGTGCGGCGTCAGCCCGGGCGATCATCACGTGGGGCTGCAATTCGCGGGGGAGGGCGGTCGCGCCATCGGCACCGTGAAGGAACCAGAGCGGGGCGCCGCCCCCGGCCAGGCGGAGCGCGACACCGCTCGCGCTGACCTCGCTCGCTTGCGCGGGGGTAAGCGGGAGCTGGAAGGTTTCGAGGGCGTGTGCAAAACGGAGATCGAGGCGCCCCAGCGGGCGGCCGGTCGCCGCCACCGTGACTTCGACGAGCCGCGTCTCGCGGTCATCCAGGGCGGTGGTGAGTCGCAGGGCGTATCCCGCGCCTGGGGCCAGGTCCCGCGCCTCCGGGCAGCGCAGCACGACGGGACTCTCGCCGACCGCGAACGCCAGCCACCCCGCCGGCACACGCTTGCCTGAAGGAACCGGGGCGGAATCAGCGACGGGTCGCAGCAGTTCGTACTGGATGGCGGCGGGCACCGCCCCCGCCGACGGGGCAAGCCCCGCCGCACCTGACAAAAGCAGACTGAAAAGGAAAGGGCGGACGCGGCGAAGGGGCATGTTGGCGCGCGCCAAAATGCGGGAAGGGCCGCGGCAGGTACAGTGCAGAGTGACCGAGGGGACGGCGGGTCGGGTGCCGAGCGGTTTTTTGGGCCTAACTGTTTCCCGCGGTTATTCGTCTCAGGAATGATGACCTCACTCCCCCCCCTTTGGCGCGCGCTGGCCCGGCGCCTCGCGCTGGTCTGGCTCGTGGCGGTGGCCCGGGCGGCCGCCCCAAGCGAGACCGGCGCCACAAGGACATTTGACCTTCCGGCCGGCGACGCGGCGGTCACGTTCCGACAGTTCATCGCCCAGTCGCGCGTGCAGTTGCTCTACGCCGCCGACGAAATCTCCGGGGTACGCACGAACGCCGTGCGGGGCGAACTGGCGCCCCGCGAGGCGGCCGAACAGATGCTCGCGGGCTCCCGGCTGTCCGCGGTTCAGACCGCCAACGGCTCGATCGCCATCAAGGCCGCTCCCCTCCCAAACGAGTCCCGGGCGGCGCCGCTCCTGGCCCCCGGCGACCGCCCGGTCCCGCCTTCCCCGGTCGCCAGCGATGAGGCCATCGAACTCAGCCCCTTTGTAGTCACGACCGACCAGGACGTGGGGTATCTCGCGGCCAACACGGCCGCCGGCAGCCGCCTCAACACGGCATTAATCGACACCCCGGCCTCGATTTCCGAACTCACCAAGGAGTTCCTGGCCGACATCAACGCCAACAACACCATGGACGCGGTGGAGTTCAGCCTCGGCTTCCAGGTCGACCGGCCCGGCGGCAACGACAACCTCTCGCAGTTCCAGTCGCAGACGGCCATCGCCCGCGGTCTCGGCCGCAGCAATACCGTGAGCCGCGACTACTTTCCGTGGAACCTCTCCGACGATGCCTTCAGCATCGAGCGGCTGAGCGAGAGTCGCGGCCCCAACGCCATCCTCTTCGGCATCGGCGCCGCGGGTGGCATCATCAACACCACGGCCAAGCGGGCGTTTTTCAAGGACACCGCCAATTGGGGACTCAAGGTCGACGCGCACGGCAGCTGGCGGGCGACGATCGATGTGAACCAGAAGCTCACGCCGACGCTGGCCCTCCGCCTCAACGCGCTGAAGGAGGACAATCGCACCTGGCGCGAGGTCGAATACGCGCGGGCCCGGCGGCTGCACCTGGCCGGCACGTGGCGTCCGTTCAAGCGCACCGAAGTGCGCGTCGAATACGAACGCGGGATCCAGAATCGCGTGATGGGTCGCCGCTTCTCGGGACTGGATTTTCTCACCCCGTACCTCAACGCCGGGTCACCGAGGTACGACCGGGCCGTCAGTGGCAACACTTACCCGACGGGCGTCACCAGCGTTGGAGCGAACGCACGCCTCGTCTATGAAAACGAAGCCGGCGCCTGGGCCAACTGGCAGCGGTTCGGCGTGGGCGCACCGCCGGCCACGACCACCGTCATGACCCACGAGTCCTTCCTGCCGTTCGAGGCGGTCCTGGCGGGCCCGGCGGGCATCTCCGACAACTCGATGCATACCGGCACGGTCATCGTGCAGCAGGAGGTCGTGAAGAACCTCTTCGTGGAAATCGGGCTCAACGAATCGGCCACCCGTCGCCTGGTGAACTCTCCGGTGGATTGGAGCAACCAGGGCCTCCGGGTCGACCCCAACGTGACGGTCCCGCTCGGAGCGGCCCACACCGGCCAGTACTATGTCGAGAGCAGTGCCCGTTACGACTACAACATCGGCGATAACCACAACCGCCGCCTGCTCGCGACCTACGAGTGGCCCAGCGGCAACCGCTGGATCGGCACGCACCGACTCGTTGGCCTGGCCACCCAGTCGATCACCGAGGGGAGGGGCCGCTTCTGGCTCGAGACCAACCTCACCCCGCTCAATCCGACGGTGCCGGCGCTCACCAACGCGCAGAACCTCCTCTATCGGCGCACCTACCTGAGCCGTGCCGGCGCCTTCGGCGACAATGGCCGGCGTTACTACGACCAGAATCCCTTCGCGGGCAGCGGCCCCGCGGTGGCGTTCCGCGATGCCGCCAATGCCCTGAATGGCACGATCACCCCCGGCTGGGTGCTGAACAGCGACACGCCCACCCGGAACGACAACCGCGCCCTCATGGCCGCCGGACAGAGCCGCGTGCTGCGGGATCGCCTCATCCTGACCTGGGGCGTCCGCCAGGACACGCTGGATACCCAGACCCAGGTCAACACCCGTGACCTCGCGAGCAACGCGATCGTGAAGACGGAGCTCAGCCCGAAGGCGCGTTACGACGGCAACACGCGGACCGTCGGCGCCGTGGTGCCGCTGCTGCCGTGGTTTTCGGTCTACGCCAACCGGGCCAATAACTTCAGCCCGCAATCGGCGCTCGACCTCAACAGGAACAACGTCGGCAACGTGAAGGGCACCGGCCGCGACTACGGCTTGAAGGTCAACCTCAGCGGCAATCGCCTCTATTTCCGCGCCGGCGTCTACGAATCGGCGGCGACGAAGCAGTCGAAACTGGTGTTCAACCACACGAACTGGATTCGCCAGATTTGGGAAGCGATCGAGGGCACGACCGGCGCGCATTACGCCGCGATTGATTCGACCAACAACGTCTTCGACACGATCGACACCGTGGCGCAGGGCAAGGAATTCGAACTGACGGCCAATCTGATCAAGGGGCTGTCGTTCACCGCCAACTACGCGACCCTGCGCGTGGAGTCGGCCAACAACATTCCCATCACCGCCACGTACGTCGAGCAGCATGCAGCCCGGTGGCGCGGGGCGGATCCCAACCTGCCGGTGCCGTCGGTGGCGGGTCGGACGCTGGCGGTGGCGTGGGCGAACCTTGACACGCTGCTCAGACAGGAGCTCGCGCAGAACGGACGCGAGGCGACGGGCAACTACCGCTATTCCTTCAACTGCATCGGTCGCTATCAGTTCCAGTCGGGGGTGCTGAAAGGCTGGAGCCTCGGCGGCGGCTACCGCCATCGCGACGGGCGCATCGTCAACTACACCGCCGCGCAGGAGAAGATCTGGGCGCCGAGCTACGGGCTGGCCAACGCCTTCGTCGACTACCGCACAAAGCTCTGGCAGCGGAAGGTCAACACGATCGTGCGCCTCAACGTGGCCAACCTGCTGAACAATCGCGACCACATCCTCGCCTCCACCGACGCCACCGGCACGATCATCACCGGCTACTCCTTCCAGGACCCGCGACTCTTCACGCTCTCGGTGGATTTCGGATTCTGAGTTCGGCGGAAAGATCACTGCAGTTGCCAACCGCCGATTCCAGTCTTCTTCCCGAAGCCGACATTCCCTCGCCGGGAACTCCCGGCGGCCGGTCGGTTCGGTCCCTGCCTCCCCCGTCGCCATGAAGCCTTCTCGCCTCGCTCTCGTCGTGTTCCTCGGCGCCACCCTGCCGGCGCTGGCCGGGACGCCCGCTGCCTTTGTCGTCGATCATTCGCGCAGTCCCCACACGGTGTTGCGGCCGCTGCCGTTCGAGGCCGTGCAGTGGACGAACGGCTTTTGGGCGGAGCGCTACCGGCAGCTCGTGGAAGTGACGCTGGACGAGTCGTGGCGCCTGCTGGCCGATCCGGCGCGGGGCCACGTGCTCGACAACTTCCGCGTGGCGGCGCGGCCGGAGGAGGGGGCGTTCGTTGGCGTCGCCTGGCAGGACGAGTGGCTCTACAAGTGGCTCGAGGCGGCGGCGAGCGTGTGGACCTCCACCCGCGATCCGGTGCTCGAACGCCGGATGGACGAGGCCGTCGCGCTCATTGCCGCGGCCCAGGAGGCGGATGGTTACCTCTCAACCAACATCACGGCGAAGCGCGCGCCGCGGTTCCAGCGGGCGCAGGACCACGAGCTTTACAACCTGGGACACCTGATCCTCGCCGGCGTCGTGCACCATCGGCTGACCGGGAAAAACAACCTGCTGCCGGTGGCGGTGCGCGCGGCCGATTACGCCTGCCGCACCGTCGGCGTCACGGTGAAACCGTCGTTCGCGCACAACCCCTCGATTCTGATGGGCCTCGTGGAACTCTACCGCCTCACCGGGCAGCGGCGTTACCTCGAGTGCGCGCAGTTGATCGTGGATCGGCGCGGCGCGGAGCCGCGGAAGCAACCACTCTGGGCGATGCAACCCGACATCCACGGCACGGACTTCATCCAGGACCGGGTGCCAGTGCGCGACTCGCGGGAGATCGTCGGCCACAACGTCTTTTTCACCTACCTCTACACCGGGACGGGCGACCTGCTGGCGGAAACCCCCGACCCGAAGCTCGCCGGCGCGCTCGACCGGCTGTGGACCGATCTCACGCAGCGGCGGATGTTCATCCATGGCGGGGTCAGCGCGATCCCCGTCGGCCTCTCGAACAACGCCCCGGTGGTTGAGGGCGCGGGTGCGCCCTATCAACTTCCGAACGCCACCTGCTACAACGAAACCTGCGGTCAAATCGGCGTCTTTCTTTGGGGCTACCGCCGCCTCGCGCTGCGGCCGGAAGCCGCGATCGCGGACGTGATGGAGCGGGAGATGTACAACGGCATCCTGGCTTGTCTCGGCCTGGCGGGGAAGTCGTGGTTCTACCGCGCCATTCTGCGCCGGTATGATGCCGACTACCAGTCGGCCGGCTGGACCGACATGGCGTTGCGCGGCCAGCCGGGGCACAACCAGATCTGCTGCCCCTCGAACCTGCTGCGCACGATCGCCCAGCTCAGCGCGTATCTTTACAGCCAGGACGCTGCCGGCCTCTGGGTGCACCACTACGGCGGCAGTCGGGTGAAGTTGACCCTGGGCGCGGGGGAAACCCTGGCCTGCGAGCAGGTCACGGATTATCCGTGGAGCGGCGAGGTGCAGTTCGTGCTGGGCGAAGCGCCGGCTCGACCGGTGGCGTTTCGCCTGCGGATCCCCGGCTGGGCCGGGAAGGCAGCGCTGGCGGTCAATGGCACTGCGGTGGAACCCGAGGCGATCGTGAACGGTTACGCCACGGTGACGCGGACGTGGCGCCAGGGTGACCGGCTCGCGCTTTCTCTTCCGTGTGCCCCGCGTCTCGTCACCGCCGACCCGCGCGTCGAGGAGGTGCGCAACCAGGTGGCGGTGATGCGCGGACCGGTGCTGTATTGTGTCGAGTCCCGCGATCTTCCTCCTGGAACGGAGGTGCCGGCGGTGTTTGTGCCCAGTGACATTCGCCTGACCCCGGAGAAGGGACTGCCGGGCAGTCCGGAGGCGTTGGCTCATTCGACGGTGATTCTGCGGGGCGGCGGTCTGCGCCGGCCGGATCCGCGGGGAGGGGACTTGTACCGTTCGGCGCCGGCCGGGGCCTTCGAGACCTTCGATCTGAGGCTCGTGCCGTACTTCGCCTGGGCGAACCGCGGCCGTTCCGCGATGAGCGTGTGGCTGCCGGTGGTGTGGCGGGAGGGCGTGTCGCGGTAGGGGCGCCGCTTCGGCGCAAGGCACGCGAAAATCACATTCAACGATGAAACTGTCGGGCCCCCTTTTCCTTTCTCCCCGCCGCAGGTAATCGCTCTTCGAGTCCTCTGCACCACGCATGAACCTTCGCTGTCTCCTGCCTCATTCCCTCCGGGACCGCGCCATCATCGCTTGGCTGGCAGGCATGGGTGTCTTCGCCTTCTCCTGCCCGGCGGTGCACGCAGCGGCTGATCGTGTTGCCGTGTGGCCGGCGGCCGCGGGCGCGCCGGTTTCGCCCGACTATGAGGTGACGCTATCCCGGGCCGGGGAGACGTGGCGACCGGCGACGTTCTGGTCGTACAGCCGGGCGGTGGACAAGACCGTCGATCCCGAGGGAAAGTACATCAAGCTGACGTTTCTCGCCCTGCATTCGACCGAGCCGAAGGCGCCGGAAAGGAACCGCGACACCTATGCGCATTCGTGGACGCAGTTCGATTTTTCCGGGGGACCGGTCGAGGTGACGGTGAAGATCCGGCGACCGCTGCCGGGAATCACCCTGCCGTTGCGCAGCGCCGCCGTCCTGCCGTCGATCCACGGCATCCAGGCGCGGATCGAGGGCGGCGACACGATCCGCTTCACGCTGGCGCGGCCGGCCAAGATCGCCGTCGTTCCCAACGCCCGCGAGGCGCTGGGCCAGCTGGCGCAGCAGGAGGAGAAACAGGCGCTGGAGGGCTACCGCAACCCTCTCTTCCTCTTTGCCCGGGCGCCGGAAAAAGACGTGCCGGCGAAAGAGGCGAAGGGAACCCTGGTGATCCGACCCGGGCAGACGGTCACGCCTGCAGAGTTCAGCAGGGCCAAGGTGATTTGGTTCGAACCCGGCCTGCATGACTACTCCCGGTTTCCCGGCGACGAGCAGTACTACATGGTGCTGCGGACCGGGCAGACGGTTTATCTCGCCGGCGGCGCCTGGCTGCTGGGCAACTTCCGCTCCGAGGTGCGCCGTCCCATCGAGGACATCCCACTGGTGCGCGGTCGCGGGGTGCTGTCGGGCGACAAGCAGCCCTGGGATGGTGTGCCGTACGTGCGCACGGTGATCGCCAACGTCCGCCTGGACGGCATTACCGTCACCGATCCGCACAACCACATCCAGCACTCCATCGCCCCCGTTCGTGATGTCGCGGTGGTCGGTGCGTGGCACGGCAACACCGACGGCCTGACCGTCGAACCGCGGCCCGGCGACCGTTACGACGGCTGGCACATCGACGACTGCTTCGTGATGGCCGCCGACACAAATCTCAAGGTGGGCGGATCCGCCCGGGCGCGGAACTACGTCGCCTGGCAGCTCAGCAACGCCGAACCCGCCTGGATTCGGAATCCCGACCGCTGCGTGGTCGATGGCCTGTACATTATTGCCTTCAACAACTGGCCGCCGCCGGGTGCGGGGGCATCGCGGCAGACCTTCAATCTCCACGGCGGCCGCGGCGGGGTGAAACGCACAATCGTGCGCAATGTCGTGGTCGAGGCCCCCTTCGTGCCACTGTTGTTCCTGCTGCCGGCCGAGGATCCGGGGGCACCGCAGTTCGAGGACGTGATCTTCGAGAATGTGGTCGTGACCACACCGTATATCTCCGCCAAGTCGCCGATCGGCGCCGCCCGGGCGGACGGGCCCGCGACCGGGCGCATCGTTTTTCGCAACCTGGTCATTAATGGCGTCCGCGTGACCAACGCCAACTGCCGCGACTACTTTGAACTGCTGCACGGCGTCACACCCGGAAAGGAGCTGGTGTTCGAATGAAACCAAGGACTTCCCCGATGTCGTCGTCGACCGTGACCCCGCCCGTAGTCGCGCTTCAGCGGAGCCAGAGCGTGGGCGCCTTTGCCTCGCGCCAACGTGGGTTCGGCCGTTTTTCCGCGTGGTCGCCGGGCCCCGCTGCGGCCGATTTCACGCGAGCATTAGTGCGCGCCGGCGCGACCCTCGCGCTCCTGCTGGCGTCGACAGCGGGCGTTCTCGATCCCGCGGCCAATGCAGCCGAGTTGGATGCCTCCGGGCTGCAGCGGTTGTCCCAGGACACCCGCGCCGTGTTGGTGATCACGGGCATGAGGTTGAAGGAAGATCCCGCGGGCATGGTGCTGGAGAAGGACCTCGCGGTCGCCGCCGGGGCAACCGTGCGCGTGACCAAGCGCGGCGGGCGTCCGGAGGAGAAGCCCACCACGTTGTTTGGCGCGGGAGGCCCGCGGGCGGAGCGCGGTTACTTCTCGGCGGACTTCATGGTCGATCTCGACGCGACCTACGACATCGCGATGGTGTTCAAGGACGGCACCGTGATCCAAGTGGAGAACTATCGGCTGCCGAAGGAGTGGCGGACCCATTTCTATTTTCACAGCACCCGCGGCACCAAGTCACCAGCTTCGGTGCTTCGGATCGGTCGCGATGAAGCCACCGGGCTGGCGTGCTACGTGTATGCCGTCTTCCCCCTGGAGGCCTACCGCAGTCTTGGCGGCCGGCAGCTCCCGTGAGGACGGCGCTTCTCGGCCTGATCCTGGCCGGCGGAGTGGCCGGCCCCTTTGGCGCCCAGCCGAGGGTGGAGGAATCATCCCCGGTGTTCCCGTGGCGCGTGGCGGAGTCGCGCCGATATCTCGTCGATGCCCGGGAACGACCGGTTCTGCTCCAGGCGGAGGCGGCCTGGTCGCTGATCATCGGTCTGACACTCGAGGAGGTGGATCACTATTTGCGGGACCGGCGTGCCCGGGGATTCAACGGGATCATCGTCAACCTGATCGAGCACGCCTTTCCGGGTGCGGCGAATCCGCACGCCGCGCCGCGCAACCGGCAGGGGGCGGGTCCGTTCGCCACTCCCGGGGATTTCTCCACCCCGAATGAAGCGTACTTCGCGCACGCCGATGCGGTGCTGGCGCGGGCCGAGGTCGCGGGTTTCGCGGTGTTTCTCGCACCGTGTTATCTCGGCTACCCGCGCCTGACCGAGGGCTGGTACGAGGAGGTGTTGCAGAACGGCGTGGACCGGTGCCGGGCCTACGGCCGATTCGTGGGGCGGAGGTATCGCGATCGCCTGAACCTCATCTGGGTGATGTCCGGCGACCGCAATCCCGACGCGGCGCGGCCGATGGTCGAGGCGATGGCGGCCGGCCTCCGGGAGGGAGGCGCGGCCCAGCTCATGACCGCGCATTGCCAGCCGGGCGAATCGCCGCGGCAGATCTTCCCGGCTTCGCCGTGGCTGCAGCTGGACAATGTCTACACCTACGACCCGGTGCACCGGAACAGCCTCTACGCGTATCTGACCAAGCCGTTGATGCCGTTCCTTCTCTTCGAGAGCGCCTACGAGAACGAGCGGGGAGCCAGTGCCGGGCGCCTGCGTGCCCAGGCCTACACCGCGTTACTGGCCGGGGCCTGCGGCCAGGCGTTCGGCAACCTTCCGATTTGGAAGTTCGGCAGCGGCTGGGAGGCGGCCCTGGGCAGCGAAGGTTCACGCTCCATGGCTCACGTCACGGCCCTGTTCCGCTCGCGCCGCTGGACCGAACTGGAGCCGGACGCGACGCACGAGATCGTGACGGAGGGGTATATCGGCGGCGATACGTGGGTCGGATGCGCGCGCACGCGCGATCGCCGCACCGTCATCCTCTATCTGCCGGAAAGACCGCCCCGCCAGAAGTCCGAGCCCGCCAACCCGCGTCGGCATGCACCCACCGTCGACGTGGATCTCGGCCAGCTGAACGGCCGCGCCGTCACAGCCTGGTGGTACAATCCGCGCGACGGAACCGCCACGGCTGGGGGCGAATTCCCGGCGAAGGGCACGCGCACCTTCACCCGTCCGGACGACGCCGACTGGGTGCTGGTGCTCGATGACTCCGCGGCGCAGTGGCCGGCCCCGGGCACGGGTGGTGATAGAACGAGATGAGAGACTTTCCGATCCTTCGGAGCAGCGTGGCGCGGCGTTGGTGGCCGGTGCTCGCCGCTGTCGCGGGGCTCTTCGCCTCGGTTCTGTCTGCCGCCATCCCGGATGCCGCGCGGGCGGATCCGCGTTTCCGCCTCGGCTACCTGGTCGTCACGCATTACCCCGGGGTGCGCAGCGACGGGACGGGCGATGCCACGGCGGGCCTGCAGCAGGCGATTGACGACGCCTATGCGGCCAATCTCGTGTGCTTCCTGCCGCTGGGCACCTACGTCATTTCGGATACTCTGAAATGCGTCCAGTGGCACCCGCTGCGGGCCGACGGAGTTTCGCTGGAGCCCAATCCGCTGAAAACCGCCGCCTACCAGTTCGTGGGTGAGCATGGTTCCGGCGGTGCCCGGCCGCTGATCCGGTTGGTGCCGACCGCAGCAACCGCCGCGCGCTTCGCCGATTCGGCGCGGCCCCGCCCGATGCTCCTGCTGCGGCTCTACGAATCCACGCGCTATCCCAACCCCGCGCGGACGGAGCCGGTCGATGTGATGGCCACGATCGATGGCTGGCTCAACGACACCTCGTACCTGTTCGATTGCCGCCTGAGCAACGTGGACTTCGACTGCGGGGGCCAGGCCGGCGCGATCGGGGTCGTCTGGCCTGCGGCCCAGGGGGCGTACGTCGAGAGCGTCCGGGTCGACGCCCGCGGCGCGCACGCCGGCTTCTATGGATTGCCGGGACGGAATTCCGGGGCGATCAACCTCGAAGTGGTCGGAGGCGAGTATGGCATCCGCCACGGCTACGGAGCGGCGCAGGCACCCAACCGCGAGGTGTGCGCCGGAGTGACGATCGTCGGGGCCCGGTTGATCGGCCAGACGCGGCGCGCGATCGATTACCTCGACTTCGTGCCGCTGGTCTTGATCGGGTTTGCGATCGAAAAGGACTTCGGCGCAACGGGAGCGACGACGCAGCCGCCGATTTCCGTCGTCGAGAGCACCAATACCTCGAACAACACTTTGGTCCTGCTCGATGGAAGCATCACGCTGCGAAATGCGGTGGTGGGTCAGGTGGCAATTGCCAATCCCGGCAACACCACCACGGCGGGCAAGACCCTGTACCTGCGAAACCTCTACGTGACCGGCACGACCCGCCTCGTGCAGGCCACCGGCGGGAACGGGGTGAGCACGGCGGATCCCGCGCGGTGGCACCGCATCGACGAATACGCCTACGCCGATCCGCGCGGCAGCACGGGCGCGTTTCCCGCCGGTACCTCCTTCCGCAGTTTTGCCACGCGCAGCGTCCTCGACGGCGCCGTCCGTTCGGCCGTCGAACCGGTGGCGCGGTTATCGGTCGACGTCGGTCCGCCGCCGACCGATCTGATCAGCCGCCATCTGCCGAGCGGCGGATTCCCCGCGTACGAAGGGGCGGCGTCGCCGCCGGCCGCCGTTGTGACCGAGGCGCCGTACGGGGCCGTGGCTGGCGACAACGTCGATGCCGCCACCGCGGCGCGCAACACCGCGGCTCTCCAGGCGGCCATCGACGCCGCCGCAGCGGATCCGCGCCTGGCCGGGAGGGTTTTTCTGCCCAAGGGGGTGTTTCTCATCAACAACTCGCTCACGCTGCGGGCGAACACGCGTTTCTTCGGCGCCGGCAAAACGAACCTGTCGGTCCTCGGCGCCCACGCGAGCTGGCTGCCTTCCACCACGCCGGGGGTTCTGCTGCAGACGGTGGACGACCCGCGGGCGACGACCTACGTCGGCAACCTCGATTTGCAGGTGCCGGACCGCAACCTCTACGAATACCCGTTCACCTACCTGCACTGGCGGGCCGGCGCGGCGTCGATGACCTTTGATCTCCGGGCCGTCTGCGGTCTCTGGCTCACGCGGCCGCGGTTTGATCCGGTACGCACGGCGCCGTTTGTGTGCTGCCGGTTCGACGGCGCCGGTGGCGGACGGCACTACTTCTTCGGCAACTTCGAACAGCAGTTCACCAGCTCGGCGACCCCCGTGAACGGCGCCGGCTACCGCAGCATCGTGATCGATCGGACCTCGCAGCCCCTCTGGTTTTACGGTTTCAACAACGAGGGCGGGAAGACGGATCGCCGGGCGACCGATGTCGAACTCCTCGGGGCGCGCCACGTCGTCATGCTCGGCCTCAAGCGCGAGGGTGGGGCGCCGATGCTCACGCTGCGGGACTGCCGCGACGTGGCGCTGCTGGGCGGCGGCGCGATGCGCGAGCCGCCGGCGGAGCGGACCGGTGATCCGGCGGCTGCCTACGTCGAAATCACGGGGATCTGCTCGCGCATCACGGTGGCGGGGCTGCTGGTGCAGCAAGTCGGCGAGGGCGCCGGTGGCTACACCGTGCGCGAGACTGCTTCGGATGGCGCGGCCCTGGCGTTTCCGCTCGGCGCGGCCCTTTTTCAACGCGGGAGCTTTGATTGGGACGCGGAGGTGCCGGGCCGCGTTCCCCCCGCCAACACCGGCGGAGGCGACGGGGGGCGGCTGGTCAACGTGGCGGCGCGGGTGCGGGTGCGGGCGGAGGAGGGGCCGACAATCGTCGGATTTGTGGTCGCCGGGACTGGTCAGAGAACCGTGCTGGTGCGCGCGGTCGGACCGGGGCTGGCGGCCCTCGGCGTGGGGGATGGTGTCCCGGACCCGGCGGTGCGGCTTTACCGCGGCCAGACGTCCGTGGCGGATAACGAGGATTGGGGTGGGGCGGGAGGCACGGCCTCCGCGGCGATCTTCGCGGCGGCGGGCGCCTTTGGCCTGCCCGCCGGCAGTCGCGACGCCGCCCTGGTCGCGACCCTTGGCGCCGGGGACTATTCGGCCCATGCCACCGTTCGGCCCGGCACGGGCGGCTCCCTGGTGATCGAGGTTTTTGATCTGCAGGGGGACGCTTCCGCCCGTCTCACCAACCTCTCCCTGCTCGGGCGCAGTGGCGGCGCCGTCGACTTTCCCATTGTGGGATTTGTCCTGGCAGGGACGGGCGGCCGGACCGTGCTGGCGCGGGCGGTCGGGCCGTCGCTCGCGGCGTTTGGCGTGGCTGACGCGGTGGCGGACCCGGCATTGCGGCTGTTCCTCGGCGGCCGCTCCCTCGATGGGAACGACACCTGGGGCATGGGGGCGGAAGTTCCGGACCTGGTCACGGCAACCGCGGCGGCCGGGGCCTTTGCCCTCCCGGTGGGCAGCCGCGATGCGGCCCTGGCGGGGGCGCTCGCTCCAGGGGCGTACACCGTGCACCTTCTCGGCGGTAGCGGTCGGGTGTTGGCGGAAATCTACGCGCCGTAATTTTTTACCATGTGGCGTCTTCTTATTTCCCTCCCCTTCGCCCTGGCCTCGGCGGTTGCTGCTGAGCCGGCGTTGGCGAACCTGATTCGCGACGGCGATTTCGCGTCGCTGGATTCCTGGCAGCGAAACGGGCATCTCGCCGCGGCGGGCAAGGTGACCCGTTTGCCGGAGGACAAGGCGGTGACGATCACAAATCCGGTGATCGATCTCGACGCTTCGCTCTTTCAGGAAATTCCGACCGCAGGGCATTCGTGGTGGGCCTGGTCGGTTCGGACCAAGGCCGGCACCGCGATGCGGGCTTCGCTCGGCCTGGTGGCGTTAAGTGAGACCGGCCGGGTGCTGGCGATTGACACGCCCACGAGAATCCAGGGCCAGCGCTGGTCGTCCCATCAGGGGACCTTACGAACTCCGCCTGGTACCACCAGGCTCCGGGTCGTGCTCAGCGTGCTGGACGGGAGTTGTTCCTTTGCGGACGTGCAGGTGCGGGGGGGCGGTCCGCCGGAGCGGGCGGAGCCGAGGCTGCAGGTGGTGCCGGGAGCGGGCTTCGCGGTGCGGGAGCATGCACTGGAGCGCCCTTGGTGGGAGGTGGAGGCCGGCGACCTCGATGGCGACGGCGTTCCGGAGCTGATTGCCTGCGATGTCGACGGCCTCGTGACGGTGCGGGCCGAGGGTGGGCCGGTGCGTCTGCGCTTCGAGGCGGGGGCGCTGGTCTACCAGTTTGCCACCGCCGACCTCGACGGCGATGGCGTGAAGGAGATCCTGTTTTCTTCGCTGGATCCCAAGCAGCCCGTGCGGGCCATCAACCGGCAGGGCGCAGTCATTCGGTCCTGGGCCGAGTCCCGCGGGCCCGAGCGCCTGGCGACTGGTGATCTGGATGGCGACGGTCACCCGGAGATCGTGGTGAGCCGGGATAACCAGCGGGCGGGCAGCGGGCTGGCCGGCGGCTTGGTGGTGTATGACCGGAGCGGAAAGAAACGGTGGGAAGTGGAGCGGAGCCTGCGGCATTTTGCCGTGGCCGACTGGATCGCCGGCGGCGGACGGGAGTTGGTGGTCGGTGGCCCGGGCGTGGAGTTCGTGGTGTATGACGCCAACGGCAGGGAGGTGCAGAAGTTCCAGACCCGAGGTGGCCTGCTCGAGCAGTTCACAGTGAGCCAAGCCGCCGACGCAGGTGGACCGCGGGTGGTGGCACTGCAGCAGAACGCCAACCGGTTCAGCCTGCTGGCCCACGACGGCCAGCGTCAACTGTGGGAGACTCCCGTGACCGCGTCGCTGCGCAATTCGGGCTCGGGCGGGGGAGCGCTGCTGGCCACCGGGGACTTCGCTCCAGGGGTGCCGGGCAAGGAGACCGTGGTTGTCGCCCTGCACGTGATCTCCGTGATCGATGCCACCGGTACGACGATTTACCGGAGCCGAGATGGCGGTGGGGGCGAGTATTGGGAGTCGTGGGCCCCAGGCGGCATCAACAGTCCCGAAATTGCCTGCTGGCCGGGCACAGTGCCGCAGCTGTTCCTGTCCTCTTCGCGTTTCCGTCATGCGGCGTACTACCGCCTGGATTTCGGCGGAGCCGATGCGTTCAAGGAGTATCGCGTGCCGGATCAGGAGAAACATCTGGAGACCATGCACGCCGCCGTGAAGGCCCAGCCTGCCCGTCCCGCCGGAAGTGCGGAGAAGATCAAGGTCTTCATGGCGCTGGGGGAATTTGCCCGCGTCTCGGAAGCGACTCTGGGAGAGTACGCGACCGCCCTGCAAAGCCTGGCGAGTCCCTCCCTCGAGTTCCTCGTCATGTACGAGGCGAGCGATCTGCTCGGGCACGAACGAGGCCAGAAAATGACCACTGATCAGATCGTGGAGCGGGCCCGCCTGCTGGAGAAAGCCGGGATTCCGTTCGGGTATTTCGCCACCCACGGCGGGCAGGTATGGCTGTCGCGGGAGGCCATCCGGCGCAGCAAGGAGGTGGCGCCGCGGATGTTTCGCTTCCTCTACATCGCCGAGAACCTCGAGACCCTCTATGGGCCGCTGTACAAGGATGTGCTGAAATGGACGGACGAGGCGCTCGATTTCTGCGCCGCCCACGGAATGAAGATGCTGTTCAAGGAAAAGCACGACGTCTGGGGCCTGCTGCCCTCCGACCCCGAGGTCTTCAACGTGCTCTTCCGCCCCGGCCACCGGGAAGTCACCGTGCCGATTTGGTCGACCAACCAGCCATTTCAACCGGAAATCCAGCTGGGCGGCATGCTCGGCCTGAAAGCGACCGGACTCTGCCGGGAGTTCGGCATGTCGACGCAGTACTGGAACTGGCACGAATGGGGACGGTACCCGCGCGGCATCCGCGATGTGTCGCCGACCTATGTCTGCCCTTCGGACATCATCCTCCGCCTGGAGTTGATGGGCGTGGCGCTCGGTGGCACGTGGGTGCACATCGAAGGCGGTCAGACGTACCTGCGTCCCGATCCGCGCGAGGGGGTCGTGCCGCTGGCCCGGCGCCATCGGGATCTGGTGTACGAACTCGTGCGCAAAAACCTGATCCTGCCCGGCGTGCCTCCGGCCAATCTGAACGCCGTCGCGCTGGTGCGCTCCTTCCATCCTGCCCTCGAGGAAGGAAAGGCGCGGGGACGAAAGGTGGCCTATCCCTATTACGAGCGGAATAGCGAGGCCCTGCGGCAGGGATTCATTCCGGCGCGGTATCTTTTCGAACCTTACGCGGCCGACGCCTTCCCTCGTCTGGCCTACGACGAGGATTGGAATGTGCGGTCCTGCTTCCCGCGGACGCCGCGCGGCTGGGTGCCCGTGCTGCCGCCGGCGGCGGCGCTGCCGGCCGGCGCGGTCGCCTTGGAGACGGATGGCGAGCGGGTGCGACTGGGGGGCGAGTGGCGCACCGCCGGGGCCGCGCAGGCTGAAGTGGAGCGCACGCTTCAGCAGGGGGCTGAGTCCATCGTCCTCCAGGCGCCGGGCACCTGCCTGATCCTCCAGCGCGATCCCGCTTCGCCCCGCAGCTATGTGGTGACCGTGATCGACCCGGGCTATCTGGCGCCCACCGGGGTGAACACGGTCCTGCGCGCCCGCGGTGGGCCGCTCCGGCACGTAGTGGATTTGGTCACCGGGCAATCTCTGCCGGTGGCCGCCACCGGTTGTGCGCTCGCCATTGAACCCGGGGCCTTCCGGCTCCTACGGGTTGAGCTGTAGGCTGTCGTGAATCGGAGAAGTTCGGTCTGGCGGACCCACGGGGCGGGTGGACCCCACGCGGATGATTGAGGTCGGGTGCGTCGGGATCCGTGGAGAGTGTCCCCAAAAACTTGCGGCCGAAACTCCTGGCGGCAGAGTTGCGCAAGCGACTGCTTGTCAGTGGAGTAACGACTACCAGGTGACGAATTGGCGACGAACTGCAAACCTAGCTGGTGCGTTGGCCTTCGGTTTGCTAGGTTGGAGGGTGATTATGGGGTCACACACCCTCCCACGATATCCAAGTAACCGATGCCAGCCATGAAGAAAAACACCACGAAAGCCACGTCGTCGCCCGCCCCAGCGACCAAAGCAGTTCCGGCCAAGTCGCCGGCCAAGAAGAAAGCCGCTTCCGCCCCTGCGGCGAAAACACCCGCTCGCTCCGCTTCAACCGCCGCGGCTCCGCTGCCAAAGCCGGTTTCGGCGGCTCCGGCGGTGACCGCGGAGGCCCCCAGGCCGGCCCCGGTGCAGTCTGTGGTGGCCCGACCGGTCCAAACCACGATCTCTGCCCGGATCGACGTCGGTTTTGGCAACACCCTTTATCTTCGCGGCGAAGGGGCGGGCCTCAGCTGGGACGCGGGTGTCCCGATGGAGTGCCTGGCCGACGATCACTGGCAGATCATTCTCGGGGAAAGTGCCCGCGGAGTGACGTTCAAGTTCCTCATCAACGATGTGACTTGGAGCGTCGGGGCCGACTACACCCAGGCGAGCGGAACGACCGCCTCGTACTCGCCGCAATTCTGACCGCGCGCCGGCCTCTGTCTCAGCGACGGGGGGCCGGCGAACCCCGGTCGGGGTTGATCGCAAGCAGGCGTTCGCGAACCTTTGCGAGCGCCTGTTCCCGGTCGGCCAGCTGGTCCACGGTGATGATCTCGCATCTCATGATGACTCGCGAGAACGGCTTGGGCAGGTAGAAGCCGTCCCAACTCCGCAGGCGCCAGGCCGAGGTAAACTCACCGCCGACGAGGAGCATCGGTACCTGCGTGCGCCGGGCGACGATGACGCAGCCGGGTTTGAGTTCGTAGCATGGCCCCCGGGGGCCGTCGGGCGTGATCCCGACGTCCAATCCGGCGCGCAAGGTTTCGACCAGGGCGTTGGCCGCTTCGCGACCGAGTCGGCTGCTCGAGCCGCGCACCGTGTGCAGACCCGCGAGGGCGAAGAAGGCGGTCAACCAGGCGCCATCCTGGCTGGCACTCACCAGGGCATAGGCCGGACGCCCGACGCGGAAGCGCCGGACAATTTCGGCGGCGAGGAAGAGCCGGTTGTGCCAGAGGATGATGGCGACGGGCTGGTCCTTCTTGGTGTAGTTGCGAAGATCTTCCTCGCGGAGCTCGAAACGCAGCGTCCGACCCCACAGGCGCAGGACGAATCCGAACGGCCAAAGCAGCAAGCGGCGCCATCCCTCGATCTCGTGGACCTGGGCGGCGGACGTGGGTTCGGCGGAAGGAGTTGGTGTGGACGGATCCAGAAGTGCGCTGGAATTTCGCACGGGGACGTCACAAGGCAATACCGGGCGCCGTCCGGTTTCCGAGTGTGGCAGGTTTGACCTGTGCCGGCTTTGGCGGCACGAAGCCGCATGCCGATGTCGTTTCCCTCTTGCCCGCACCTGCCCGTCCCGCGCCCGGGTCTGGACTGGCGTCGGTTGCACGGGCTTCGGCACGGCGACCGCGGCGCTGAGTTCTACCGGGCTTGCCTGGAGTACGGGGCGACGCTGTGGGCAGACGGGCTGGCTGCGCGGGCCTTGCTGTGCTTCGACCGGGCCATGGGTGCCGACTTGAAGGGGGACGAAACCGTGTTGGAGGAGTTTCCGTTGCCCTATGCGGCGATGGTCTGGGTCATGCGCTATACGCCGGAGGGCGTTTTTCTCGGCAATCCACGGGTGCACTTCCAGCACTACGCGGCTCGCATGAATGCGCCGCGTCGGGAGCAACGCCAGTGGCGGGCGTGGGCCTGTTGGGCACTGGCCCGCGCCGTGCGTCCGGACTGGCCGGGAGACCCACGACACCGCGTGATCGAGCCCACCCTCGAGGACATCACCAACGGGCTTCGGGCTCACGGACACCCGGGGGAGCCCGCTCTGTGGCACAGCGTGTGGGTGAGCGCGGTGGCGGAGTCGGATCCGGCGCGCCGGTAACGTCGGGCGGCTATCGGGGCGAGACGGTGGCGGCCGCCACTTTCACGACCACGGTTCCCGCAATCCGGTCTTCGACCGCCTGGCGGTTCGGTTCCCAGAGCAGTTTCAGGAAGCCAATCATGCCCATGGCCACGCCGGCCACGTAACCGCCATGGCGCACAAACGCATCGAAGAAGGTGAACGGCTGTCCGTTCACCTTTACGGCGCGCGTGCCCAGCAGAAGTTTTCCGGGCGTCCTTCCTCCCAGCCAACCGGCCAGCAGGGTGAAGTAGGCCCCAGACCAGCCAAAGGTGACTCCGAGCGCGTTGGTGAAGGCGCGGGCCTGGTAGGTCCAGGATGAGGCGGCGGCCTGGAGTTCGCGGTGTTCGGTCCGAAGGCTTTCGACCTGCCGTTGCAGCCGGGTGTTGGCTTCCCGCAACTCAGCCGGTCCCGCGTCGGGCGAAACGAAAATGTCCTCCGTCAACGCCGCGCTGGGAGCGCGGCCCGTGATGGCATCGAGGTGCAGCCCGCCTTCGCGGACGAGGGACACATGGCCGAGGGCGAGCGCGGACAGCAGGGTGAGCGTGGCGCCGAGGGCACGACAGATCCACCGCACCGCCACCTGCGCCAGAGGGGCACCGGCAGAATTGCCGAACAGCACCACCAGCAGGATCCCCGTGGCAATTCCGAGCCACGGGCCGGACAGCAACGACAGCATCCCGACGGCGAGGAGGTCCACTCCCATGGCGATCATTCGCCGCCACGGTTCAGCGAGGGGCTGGCCGAGGACGCTGCCGGCCACCGCCAGGGTCTCTGCCGTGACGAGGCGACCGCGGGCGGCGGCGGCAGTCGGTGTCTCGGCACTCATGGCGGAGGGAGTGAGTCGTTCACATTCACTCGCGCAAGGCTGGAATGACACCGGCGTGGGGCGCCCCGATGGGCAGGAGGATGACGGGCCGGGTGTCGGAAACGTTACCGAGGCACGGTTCCGGCTCCGCGTCAAAACCGCCCGCTCACCCCAAAGGTCACCGTCGTTCCCGGAATCCGCACCTCGGAGATTTGGTCGGCGATCCCGCGGTAGAAGACCTGCGGCTCGTTGAAGAGGTTGCCGACGTCGAGCGAGAGGGTCAGCGACGGGCGCAGTTGGTAGGCGATGCCGGCATTCACGATGTTGCGGGTGCGCGTGTACTGGTTCCGCCCCGAACCGGTGGCGGTGAACGCGTTGATGTATTCACCGGTTCGATTCAGGATGAGGCGGGCGCTGTAGCCGCGATGGCGCCAATGGAGGTTGGCGTTGGCGGTGAACGGAATGAACCCGGGCACCTCCCCGGTCTTCCGCTCATCCGTGCCACCGAAGTTCCCGGCGGTCTCCAGGAAGGTGAAATTCGCGCCGCCGCCGAGGCCCTTCAGCCATCCGGGCAGGAAAGTGAACTGCTGGTTGTAGCTGATTTCCCAGCCCTTGACCGTGGCATTGCCGAGGTTCTGGGTCGTGAGGATGGAGTAGCCGGCGTATTCCCCATTGTAGCCGTTGTCGGACCCGCCGGGAACCGTTCCTGACAGGATGCCGCTGACGAAGTAGTCGGTGATGCGTTTGTGAAACCACGAGACCGAAACGTTACCGACCGGTTCGAAGTAGTACTCGAGGGAGGCGTCCCAGCTTTCGGCCAGGCGCGGTTTCAGCCCCGGGTTGTTGATCGTCAGCGTTTGGGCCGTCTCGTTCACCGTCTCGTTGGGCATCAGGTTGGAGAGCGGCGGGCGGCCGAAGCTGGTGGACCAGCTCAGCCGCGCTTTGAGGTTTGCGGTGACGTCCTGGGTGAGATGGACGCTCGGAAACGACTTCGTGTACCGTCCTGAAATCTCGCGACGGGTGCCGGCGTAGTCCCGCTGCGCGGAGCCGACCGGATCCGCGGCCTGCTGGGCGGCCGTGCTGCCGAAGCGGGCTCGCACCCAACCCCAGCTCTCGTCCTCGGTTTCCTCGGTGCGGACGCCGGCGATGAAGCCGGTGCGGGCCACCCGGCCCTGCACCATGGCGTAGCCGGCGGTGACCGTCTCGGTGGCCTGCCGCGTGCCGGTGTATTTCGAGGACTCGTAGAAGTACCGGTCTTCGGACCAGAGGGCGGCGTTGAGGGGATTCCGGTCCCGGGCGACGGCGTTGGCGCTGATGCGGGGCAGGTTCAAGCCGAGCTTGTGGTCGCCGTAGAGCGCAATGGTGGGGTCGACCGGCAGTTGGCTGGCGTTGGTGCCGAGGAAGGTGAAGCGCCGGTTCTTGGTGTTACGGTTGCCGGCGACCTCCTCGCGCAAGCGCAGCCCGGTCTTCACAAACACCGAGGAGAATCTCGGGAGCTGGAAGCGGGCATTCCCGCGGAACTCCCGGATCTCGTGAATCGGCTTGTTGTCGTTGAAGAGGTACTGGGATGGCCGGTAGCTGGCGGCGCTGGTGAGGTCGGGGCCGCCTGTCTGGAGGAAACGGGGGTAGAGATCCGACTGCGTCCGATCGAGAATCCAGCCGATCCCCGTGGCCTGCAGGGTCAGATCGCCGACGTCCCCGGAGCCGCTGCTGATGCTGTCGAGGCTGACGACGCCGTTGTAGTCGAGTTCGAGGCCGCCAAACCGGTGCTCCGCCCCGAGGTCAACGTGACGCTGGCGGTGGAAGAAATTGGACATCTGCGACTGCAGGTTGACGGTCGAGGCGGCGACGGGCCGGACCTGCGTAATGCGGTCGGTGAAGCCGGGGATGACGCCGGACGTCGTGGCGTTGGGCACGGTGTTCTGGTTGCCGGTGAAAGCGCGGAAGTAGTAGCGCAGCCGGAACCGCTCGAAGGCGTCGTTGAAGATGTAGTTGAGCGACAGCTTGGTGGAGGGCGAGAGACGGTAGTCAAACTTCAGGTTGAGGCTCGATTGCTTGCGGTTGTTGTAGTTGTCCTGCGTGCGGAAATCCCAGACGTAGGCGGGCGTGGCGGTCGTGTTCTGAAAGTCGCGCGTCGTGCTGAAGGCCCCGACGGCCTGTTCGCTGTAGAACAGGTTGAGGGCCATCCCAAGGTTGCGCTGGCCGCCGAGCACGCTGAAGACCTCCTGCCAGGCGACGTTGAGGAGAGGGTGGGTGCGGTGCTGTTCGCGGAGCGGGATCTGTTCGGTGCCGGGAGGGGCCATCCGGGCGGAGAAATTGTAGGTGACGCGGCGTTTCTCTTTCAGCCCGAGGGGCGAGCGGCTCTTGAGGTTGACGGTGCCGCCGAGCGAACCGGCTTCCTTGTCCGGCGTGTGCCCCTTGGTGACCTCGAGTGCATCGAACATCGACCCGGTGATCGTGTGGATGCGGGTCTGGCGGCTGTCGCCGCCCTGGCTGCCCATCAGGGCTCCGTCGATGGTGATCGTATTGCTGCCGGGGCCCATGCCGCGGATGGTGAAGCCGACGATGTTGCCCTCGTCGCTGAGATTGCCGGCGACCCCGGGGAGCATGACGGCGAGCTCGCTGGCGTTCATGTTGGGCAGGTTGCCGTAGGCGTCGATGGCGACGACGTTCTTGACGTTGGGAGCGTTGCGCTGGGCGGTCAGGGCCGCGGCGTTGCCCTCGCGCTCGCCGGTGACTGTGAAGGTATCGAGCTTATAGATACCGGCGGTAAGATCGAAATGGCGGACGGCGCCGGTGCCCGCGGGGACGACCACGGTGGCCCGCTGGGGATCCAGTCCGAGGTAGGTGGCCACAAGTTCATGGGTGCCGGCCGGCAGTTGGGAGAACTCGTAGCGACCGGTGGCGTCGGTGAGGGCGCTGAGGCCCAGGGCGGGAACCTCGAGGCGGGCGCCCTCGAGCAGGTTGCCGGTTCCGGCGTTGCTGACGGAGCCGGAGAGGGAGCCGGTGGGGGTGGAATCGGCGGCGCCGGCCAGGCTGACGAACAGCGCGGCCAGCACCGTGGCAGCAGCCAGGGCGGAGCGGGGGTGGTTCATGGCGGGGTCAGGGCGGAGTGCACTTGAGCTTGGCCTTGGTGCGGCCGTGCCACAAGGGGCAAGTCGGGCGCCGTCCCGTCCGGACGGACTTCAGTCCGGGGCAAATTCCGGCTTCGGCGGCAACGCCTGCGCCGGTTGGACCACCCGCTCGAGGACAAAGTTGCCGACAACGAGAAAATCGATGTGCGTGTGCACGAAGCAGCGGTACGCATCCTCCGGCGTGCAGACGATAGGTTCTCCGCGGACGTTGAACGAGGTGTTGATCAGCACCGGGCATCCGGTGGCGGCGGCGAACCGACGAAGCAGGGCGTGAAAGCGCGGGTTGTCGTCGGGACCGACCGTCTGGACCCGGGCGGTGTAGTCGACATGCGTGATCGCGGGCAGGGGGGAGTGCGGGTGCCGGAGACGGTCCAGGCCGCCAAGGCCGGGAGGTGGCGGTTGGCGCAACTCCGGGCGCACTGGAGCGACGAGCAGCATGTAGGGGGATTCGACCGGGAGGTCGAAATACTCCCGGGTTTGCTCCCGCAGGACCGCCGGGGCAAAGGGCCGGAAGGACTCCCGGAACTTCACCTTCAGGTTCATCACCGACTGCATCCGCGGCGATCGCGGGTCGCCGAGGATTGAGCGGTTGCCGAGGGCGCGCGGACCGAACTCCATCCGCCCCTGGAACCAGGCGACGACCTTCTCCGCCTGCAGGAGTTGCACCGTCCGGTCGAGCAGCGCGTCGTCGTCGAGGCGCTCATAGCGGGCCCCGCGGGCATCGAGGATCCGCTGGATTTCCCGGTCCGAAAACTCGGGCCCGAGAAGGGCGCCCTGCATGGCGTCGCGCCGGGGAGCCTTGGAAGCGGGGGCGGCCTTCCGGTCGCGGGCAAAGTGCCCGTGCCAGGCCCGGAGGGCGGCACCGAGGGAACCTCCGGCGTCTCCCGCGGCGGGTTGAATCCAGACCTCGTCGAAGATTCGCTCGGCCAGGATGCGGCCGTTGGCGACGCAGTTCAGGGCAACGCCACCGGCCAAACAGAGTCGGCGCGAACCGGTGAGATCCCGAGCCTGCCGGGCGAGCCGCAACATGATCTCCTCGGTGACAACCTGGATCGAGCGGGCGAGGTCGCAGTGGCGCTCCAGGAGCGGCTCCTCGGGGCGTCGGGGAGGACCGCCGAACAGGGCGTGAAACCGATCGTTGGTGGTCCTGGTTTCGCGCAGGAAGTCGAAGTAGTCGAGGTTCAGGCGGAAGGAGCCGTCGTCCCGAACGTCGATCAGGTGCTGTCGGATGAGATCCGCGTACCGGGGTTCCCCATAGGGGGCCAGTCCCATCAACTTGTACTCGCCGGAGTTCACCCGGAAGCCGCAGTAAATGGTGAAGGCGGAATACAGGAGGCCGAGGGAGTGGGGGAACCGCAGTTCCCGGTGCAGGGCGAGATCCGATCCGCGACCGTGGGCGATTACGGTGGTGGCCCATTCGCCGACCCCATCGACGGTCAGGATGGCCGCCTCGTCAAAGGGGGAGGGATAGAACGCGCTGGCGGCGTGGGCTTCGTGGTGCTCGGTGAAAAGCAGTTCGCACGAAGGGGAAAGCCCGGGGAGTTCGTGGCGCAGGGTGCCGCGGAGATCGAGTTTCTCCGACAGCCAGCCGGGCAGCACCTGCGGAAACGTCCGCCAGCCCGCCGGAGCGACGGTCAGGAAGGACTCCAGCACCCGGGTGAACTTGATGATCGGCTTGTCGTAGAACACCACGGCGGCCAGGTCGGAGGGCTCGATCCCGGCCTCGCGCAAGCAGTAGTCCACGGCTTCATGGGGAAAGCGCTCGTCATGCTTCCGCCGGGAAAACCGCTCCAGCTGTGCAGCCGCGACGATGTCGCCGCCGGCAACCAGGGCGGCGGCGGAATCATGGTAGTATGCGGAGATGCCGAGGATGAAGGGCGGCGGCATCGGTTACATGAACGGATAGATCGCCCAGCCGAGACCGGAGGAGGAACCGAAAATCAGCAGGGCGCCGAGGCCGAGCAGCACCACCACCAGCGGGATGAGCCACCATTTCTTTTCCTGGCCAAGATAGGTCAGGAATTCTTTGAGCAGTTGCCACATGTCTTCGTTGTCCCGCGTTGAAAGCGGCAACGTAGAGCCGGGCCTAGGCAGCGCAAGCAGGCAGTGTCCGGTGCCGGGACCGGTGCCGCGAAGACGAGATCGTCGGGTGCCGACGGAACTAGTCGGCGATCGGAGCCCGGGAGACCGCGGGGGGAAGCGACCAGGCGCCGGACTCGGGCCGCTGGCGGCGAAACGCCGTCGCGGGCGGAGCGGAAACCGGGCGGAGGCGCCGCGAGGGCCGAAGCCGGCCCGCCAGGCTGGTGATCACCATCATACCGCCCACGATTGGCAGCAGCCACCATTTCCGATTCTCATCCAGATGCTGGGCGTATTCCTTGAAGAGGGTCCACATGGTGGTTGGTGAAAGGGTGTGGACAGTGATGGGGGCGCCTGTGGCCTCTCGCAACGGATCGGTGGTGGGTACTTCCTGCGCGGGCGCCTACGTAGCTCCCTCGGTGGAGCCCACCATGGACGCCGTCCGGTTCGGGTATGATCAGCCAAAGGGCCGGGGAAAGGGAGCCCTCGGTTGCGGTGCGACCGCGAAGCGGGGCTGGATCAGGGAATCCCGTCGAGACGGCCCCACCCTCTCCAATGGTCGCGGGCGGTGCCGGCAGCCCCGGGGCAAAGTGGATTTGGAGGTTGAGATGCTGGAGAACTTCAAGACTTTGGGCCGGTCATGCGGCTGCCAAAGATGTCGATTGAGCAGTATGCGCTGGCCCTACGCGCGGAGGGTCAGCGCATTATCGACGTCGGTGGATCATGGTGGCGGGAAGTCCGGCCCTGCTTCTTCCGGCCGGTCCTGCCCTCGCTGGCTTCGAGCAGCGCGGCGTGCAAGCCGCCGTGGCGCGCGTTGGCTGGAGGGTTTCAGCACGTGCTCGACTCGGAAAGCGGCGCCAACTCCCGGCTCCAGTGCCTCGTCTTTCCGGAGGCGGAGTCGTACCGACTGGACACCCTGCGGTCATCCCGGCGTTGCCAGGTGCAGGGGGCGGAAGACCGCTTCGCCGTCCGGCCGATTGAGGGTTCCGAGGAGTTCAAACGGGTGGCGCATCCCGCCTATCTGGACTTCTACCGGAGGACGAACTATTCATACCTCGCCAACCGGGTGAAGCGGGAACGGTTCGAAGCGTGGTCTGACGCCGTGTTTCGCTTCGAAGCGGCGCGCGTGGTGGGAGCGTTCCAGGGGTCAACGCTGGTGGCCGCAAGCATCTTCCGGGTCGTGGGCGAAACGATGGTCTACTCGGTGTTTTTCGCCACGGCGGAGGCGATGAAGGAACACGTCTCCAGTCTCATGCTGCACCGGCTCCGGACGATGGCGGCGGAGAGCGGCGACATCCGGGAGATCTACGTGGGCCTGCGAAAGCGCGGGCGAATCCGCACGATTGATGATTTTTACCTCCAGCGGGGTTGTTCGCTCCAATCCCGGCCGGCCCGTCTGTACCTGAATCCGGCGGTGAGGATTTGCCTGAAGACCGTCCGGCCGGACCTGATGCGGGACCTGCTGGGAGAACGCTAGTCCGGCGAAGGTCGGCCCATGGTGAGCGAAAATCTGAGGAAGCAGGAGGTGGCGCAGGGAGGTGCCGGGGGGGCGTCGGGCGCCATCCGGGACCTCGTGGTTGTCATTTGCACGCGGAACCGGCGCGAGTCGCTGCGCGTGGTGCTGGAGAGCGTGGACGCGTCTGCCCGGCGGGCTCCGGAATTGCGGGTTGGCGTGTGGGTGGTGGACAACAACGGCAACGATGGCACGCCGGAGATGCTGGCGAGTTTTCAGGGTGCGATCCAGGTTCGCACGTTGACCGAGCAGCGGCCCGGCAAGGCATATGGCCTGAACACGGCCTTGGAGGCGATGGGTACCAGCCGGGCGGACGTCGTCGCATTCCTGGACGACGACATCACGGTGGCCCCCGATTGGGTGCAAGGAGTGGCGGAGATCTGCCGGCGCCATCCGGAATGTGACATCTTCACCGGCAACAGCCATGTGGTCTGGCCGCAGGAGGAGGTTCCAGAATGGATGAAGGCGCCCCGCATGCCCGGCTGGGCTTTTTCGGTGGCGGATCGAGGGGCGCAGGATCGAGCCCTTGGTCCGGGAGAATGGGCAACCGGCGGTCACTTCTGGCTGCGGGGGCGGGTGCTGGCGACGGGGATTCGTTTTGGCCTCCCGCTCAGCGAGGAGTTTGGACCGACGGGGTATGTTTCCGATCCGGACTTCCAGCTGCAGTTGCAGGCGGTGGGGCTGCGGGGAATGAGCGGCCCGGACGCGCGGGTGGGGCATCGCATCCAAGCCGGATTGACCGACTATCACTCGTTGCGCCGGCGGGCCGCGGTGGTGGGGCGATCGGTGCCGTATATCCGCTCCACCTATCCGACGTTATTTCGACGGGCGTGGCTGCTGGCTCGATTTCCGCGCCTGTATCGCATCGCCCACCTCGGACGGTTGGGCGTCGCGGGGCTGCGCTGTGTCGCGATCTGCCTGGTCCCCGTGGCGGGGCTGCGCCGCCCGTGGCTGCTGGAAGGGGTCATGCAGTGGCACAACAACCTGGAGGCGGTGCGGCACACTGCGCGAATTCAGCGCCGGCTCCGCGACAACGCCGAGAAGGTCGACGGGTTGCGGAGCCGCTGGCGGGCGACGCGGAGTGGTCAAGCATGAGCCCTTCCGCACCAATTCCCGGAACAAGAGCCCCGGACGCCCATGAGGAGATTCTCCCGGAAGGCAGGAACTCGTGGCAGGGATTGGGGGGCGCCTCGCTTTGCCGGGGAGACTCCCGGATCTGGGATGATTTCGTGCTGCAGCATGCGGAACCACACGCCGAGCAACTCTGCGCCTGGGGGAGGTTGCGGCAGGGCGAGGGTTGGGATCCGTGGCGACTGGAGTTGCGCGATTCCGGCCGGAGAATCCTCGGTGGAGCGCAGATCCTGGAACGAAGGGTCGGGCCGGGCGTGAAGATTGGATACGTCGCCCGAGGTCCGCTGGTCGCGGAGGGGTTCGAGCGGCAGGACCTGGTGGCGGAGGCTCTGGCGCAGGTGGCGCGCCGCCGGAGGCTTTCCTACCTGGCCGTGAGCCTGCCGTACCTTGCGGCCGGTGCGGTCCCATCCCTGGAGCAGGCGGGGTTTCTGCGCCGCCCGGACACCCTGCCGCCAAGTATCGGCGTGAAGGCGACCATGGTTCTGGATCTCGGCCCGGAAGAGGAGCGGCTGTTCGGAGGATTCCGAAAGAGCCGGCGCAACGAGATCCGTCGTGGCGAGCGGGCGGGCACCACCGTGCGACCGGGAGAGGCGCGCGATCTTGAGCCGTTCGAGACATTGGTGGAGGCCCTGTGCGCGCGACGAGGCGTGCGGTCGAACATGCCCGGTCACCATTTTGCCGCGAAGCTTTGGTCCGAGCTTCATCCCTCGGGATTGGCCCAGTTGTTTGTCGCGGAATGTCGCGGTGAATTGACCAGCGCCCTGATGGTGCTGACGGGCGGCGCCTGGGCGCGAGCCTGGCGAATCGGCTGGTCGGGTGCGCATGCGAACGCGTTTCCGACCCAGGTCCTCTTTTGGGAGGCGATCCGGTGGAGCCGACAAAAAGGTTACCGCCATTTCGAGATGGTCGGATTCGATTTGCGGGACGCGACGGAGTTGGCGGCCGGCCGGCCCGCCGAGGCGCCGTACCATTGCCAGGTGAGCTATTTCAAGGCGGGGTGGGGAGGGCGGGTTCTCCTGCTTCCCGGCGAGTTCTGCTATTTTCCCCAACCCTGGATCCGCGCCGCCTTGAAGATCGGAGGGCGACGAGTCCTTGAAAGCCGCCTCCTGGGGCGTTTCCTTGAGGCATTGCATGCCCACAAATCCCGACGCTAGGTGCCAGGGAGGCCCGTCAGCCGTGGAGTCAACCGCCCGCGGGCGGGGTCGATTCCTTCATTCATGATTGCCTCCGGACGAGAAGACGGAGTCCCCCTGCGGGGCTACCGGCCCCTGCGCGGCATGGACGCGGCCCCGCAAGGGATGGACTATGGGCAGACGGCGGAGGTCGCGGACGAGAGGTGGGACGCCTTCCTTTCGAGCCATGCGTTGGGGCAGTTCCAGCAGTCCTCTCGATGGGCGGAAGGCAAGTGTGACGGCCGCTGGGAAGTCCGAAGGTTCGTGGCGCACCGGGGAGGGGAGATTGCCGGGGGATTCCAGATGCTGATCCGGCCGACTCGATTCGGGCGAATTGCCTACATCAGCAAGGGCCCGGTGCCGTGGAGCGATGAGGAGCCGGCGTGGCAGAGCCTCCTGAATGCGGCACTGGGGCTCGCCCGCGAGGAGCGGTTGCGCGCCTTAGTGATCCAGCCGCCCGACGGCGGCCTCCATGCGGTTCCCCGGCTGGAGGGGCTGGGATTCACCCTTGAGAGTCTTCTGGAAGTCATCGATGCCAGCCTGTGGTTCGATCTGGCCGGCGGTCCGGAGGAGATCATGCGCCGGATTCCCGGCTACAACCGGACGTTCATCCGGCAGGCGCAAAGGAAAGGGGTCGTGTTGCGAGAGGGAGGCGAGGCGGACATCCCGCTCTTCTTCGAACTCATGCGCCAGACCTGCATCCGGCAGCGGGTCGCCCCAAATCCCGGCTCCGAGGCCGAGGTGCGGCGAATCTGGCGGGCGTTTCAATCCGGCGGGCGCTTCCGCATGGCCTTCGCCGAACACGAAGGCAAGGTACTCGCCACCCTGACGGCCATTCGTTTCGGCGACCGGGTGTCGCTCTGGAAAAAAGGGTGGACCTCGGAATCGTCGGACCTCCGTCCCAATCACCTCCTGTATTACGACGCGCTGTGCTGGGCCCAGCGGGAAGGAGCGAAGATCTGTGATTTCTACTCGCTGCGCCGGGACATCGCCGAGGCGCTGTTGGCAGGTCGTCCCCTGACTGAAGCCCAGTCGCGCAGCCGCGACCGGTTTCACCTGGGGTTTGGCGGTCGGCCGGTCCTGCTCCCGCCGGCCTACATTCACTTTCGGAGCCCCGTGCTGAGGGTCGCCTACCGCCTGGCCAGGTGGGCGCGAAGCAAGGTGGGGCCCCGATTGGGGCCCGGCAGCGGCGGGTGACCGGCCAATCGCCGGGAGGCGGCTGGAAGTCCGGGATCCGTTCCAGGCAGGCTTTGCCGCGGATCAGTATTCGGCCGTCGCCGACAGGGTGAACTTCCGCGGGTCGGGCATCCGGATCGTGCCGGGCACCTGGACGAGGGGATTGGCGGCGAGGCCGCCGATGCGATACGTCGAGTAGGTGTTGTAGATGTGCCGATCCGTATCGAGGACGTTGCTGACGTTGAGCTGGAAGCGCAGGGTGAGGTGGCGATTGAAGCGATACCGGTAGTTGGCGTGGGCGGCGATCACGTAGTGGCTAAGATTGTACAAGTACTCGTAGGCGCTGGCCAGGGTGCTGGCGATCTTGGCTGGTCCGCGGAGGTTGGCACCGACGCCGAAGGACGCACCCCGGAGGAAACCGGTGGCGGCGGTATAGGTGGCGTAGACGTTGGAGGTGTACTTGAAAGTATTGTTGAGTGGAGTGCCGGGCGTGAGGGAGGCGAGGTACGTGCGAATGGTGGTGAGGTCGTTGTTGACCTGGTTGGGATTGAGGGAGCCGGCGGCCCCGGCCTGCCAGGCGGCGAGGTTTGCCGCCACGTAGCCCTGGAGGCCGGGCTCGAGGTTGACGGCTGCGGTCTTGGGCAGGGCGAGGTTGAAGGTGAAACGCAGGCTGCGGGTCGGATTGGCCGTGAGCTCGAACTCATAGCCGTCACCCGTCTGGTCCTGGGTGTCGCGATAGGAGAGCGAGGCGAGATCGGCGCGGGCGAGGTTGGTCCAGATGCGGTTGATCTCGGTCGTGCGGGTGCCGTTGATGAGAAGCTTGGCTTGTTCGGAGGTGTAATAGCTGGCGGAGCCCGCAATCCGCCCGTCGAGGAGTTCCAGCTTGAGGCCAAAATCCCGCCCCTTGCTCCGGGAAAGGTCCGGAGCCGATCCGTCGATCAGATTGGCGCCATTGTTCGGAGCCGCGAAGGTCTCGGAGTAATTGGCAAAGACGCCGATCCATGGGCGAACGAAGTAGACCGCGCCGGCGTTGCGGCTGACGGGATCGAAGCGGCCGATCGACTTGGCGCCGACCACCGGCACGGGGGCGGTGGCGCCGACCGGCGTGATCACGGCGCCGAGCTGGGGCAGACCCGTGGTGGCGGCCACCGGGATGCCGGAGGTCGTCTGCTGGGAGTTGGTCACGTCGTCCCTCCGTGCGCCAATCATGACGGCGAGTCGATCGTTGAAGAAACGACTGGTCGACGCCAGCTGCGCATAGTCGAGGTTCTTGCGCTGGTGGCTGATGGCGGTCGGGATGAAGTCGAGCGTGACCCCGGAAATCTGCGGGATCTCGCCGAGCTTCTGCCCCGCCTGCTCCCAGTAACGCCGTTCGCGAATGAGATTGGCGGCGTTGGTGAGATTCGGATTCGTGCCGTTGGTGCGCCGCAGGGTGCGGGACCAGGAGTCGAAGCGATCGAGCCGCGAGCCGACGATGACGCTGACACTCTGGTGGAGCCAGCGGCGCTGCCACCGCCAATTGGCGAGGGCGCGGACGTCGTGCACGATGTTGCCCTGGAGGCTGCGGACGCGCTCGTTGTCGGTGTAGGGCTTGCCGAAGTTGGGATTCGGGGCGCCGCCGGGCAGGACAGTGTTCACGTCGACTCGGTACGTGCTGAAGAGGCTCTGGGTGCCGTGGGAGTGGCGGTCGTTGCGCAGTCGGTTGAAGGCGACTTCGACGAACAGGTTGTCGTTGAAGCGGTGGTCGAGGTAGACGCTGTAGGTGTAGTAGTAGAGGCGGGCGATCGAATCGATGGGTTGGAAGTTGAATTTCCGATCCGGCAGGCGAGGGGAGTTTGGGAGATCGGTGCGTGCCTCACCGGTGGGGAGCAGGCCGAGTCCGGTTCCGGTGGTCTGGTAGTACGGGCCAAAGTCGTTGTAGCCGTTGTTGGCGGTCCCGGGCAGGTAGAGGAAGTAGTTGCCGGTGCTGATGCGGGCCACGCCGGTGCCGCTGGTGCTGGGAGCGGTGAGGCCGTTGTAGGAGGTGGTGCCGTTCCAGTACGAAGCCTGGTCCGCGTACGAGTTGGGGTAGATCGAACGCTTTTGCAGCCCAAACTCGCCCTCGAAGCGGAGTTGGTTGCGCGTGGTCAACCGGTAGATCCCGGCGAGATGCATGCCTTGGCGCTCGTTGAGATTGTAGTCGCGCCATCCAGGCGAGTCTTCGAGGAAGGTGTTGAAGCGCAGCGCGAGGCGTTTCGAGATCGGTTGGTTGTAGTCCATCGCGGCCCGGTAGCCGCCGTAGCTGTCGACTCGCGAATTGAGAGTGAGGTTGCGGCGGTCGAAGCGCGGGCGCTTCGTCCAGGTGGTCGTGATTCCGCCGGCGCCCGCGTCGCCGAACAGCACCCCGTTGGGGCCGCGGGCAAACTCATAGCGCTCGGTGTTGTAGGAGTCGCTTTCGACGTACCAGAGGAAGTAGTTCCGACTGGCGAAGGTGGCACCCATGTTGCGGAAGTTGATCGTGAAGCCGCCGGCCACGCCGGTGTTGACGTCGGGCTGCGGCACCCAGTTGAGCGACCATTCCCCGGCGGTGCGAAAGTTCGTCGAACCGATGTCGTCGAGGAACTGGCTCGTCATCACCGAAATTGCGGCGGAGGTGAGCTTGAGGGGAGCGTCGGTGCGCCCGCCGGCCAGGGCGCTGGCCGCCGTGTAGCCGACGTCGCCGTCGGTGCGGACCTCGAACGGCGAGAGCAAGACGGGGGATTCGTCGTCCGCTTTGGTCGCGGGAGTGGGGGGGGCGGACTGGGCGGAAAGCAGGCTCGTAGCCAAGCCGGCAACGCAGCAAGCAAGCAGGACGGGTGATGGTCGGGGGTGTTGCATGGTGTGTCAGGGGGCGGGGCGCGGGGCGATCGCCTGCGTCCGCGAAGTCTCTCATGTCCATGATAGCCACCGCCGGGTGGGCCGGTCAATGGCGCCGCCGGTGCGGAGGAACGCCCCTTGCCGTCGGCGCCGCGTCGGGGGAGACGCCACCGAAGCTTGCTAGAACGCCCCTCGGATCCCGAAGGTCCACAGCGAGCCGAAATCCTCGCGCGAAAGAAACTGGGCGTGCGGGGGCGTGTTGGGCCCGCGCCGCTCGGTGTCTTCGGTGGCGTCGCCGAGGTTGCGCATGCTGCCGAAGAGGAAGAAGCGGCGGGAGATCTTCACCTCGCCGCTGAGATCGATGTAGAGGCGCTTGGAGATCCAGTTAAAGGTGCCGGGCTCGATGCTGCGCGGCGAAGCGGCGATCGCGGAGCCCCGCCGCACGCCGCGATAATTCCAATTGAGCCGGAGATTGTAGCGCTCGCGGGTGAGGCTCACGCCCCAGTTGTACACGCGTGGCTGATACCCGGTGAAACTGGCGGTCGAGTCGCCGGTCGTGCGGATGGCAGTGGCGTTGGCGAAGACCTGGACGCCGCGCGCCCAGGGCGGCAGGAAGGTGAGAGCCTGCTTGTAGTCGAATTCCAGGCCGGTCATGCGAACCGTCCCCGGGACGTTGTAGTTGGTGGAGACCGCGTACGGGTCATAGACCTCCGGATCGAGGCTGTAGAGCGCCAGGAACTCCGGGGTGGCGTCGAAGACGACCGAGCCGAAGAGATTCCGGTAATCGCGGCGAAAGCCGCTGACGGAAATCTGGCCGACACGCTGGAAGTAGTATTCGAAGCGGATCTTCGTGGTTTTGGCGCTCCACGCCTTGATGCCGGCGTTGTTCACGCTGATCCGGTTGCTGGACGAGTTCGGGGGCAGCTCAGTGTCGGGCAGGGTGAGCCCGCCGGAGTATTGGGCGAAGTCCGGCCGGCCGACGGAATAATAGTAGGAACCTCGCGCGATCAGGTTTTCGGCGAGGTTGTAGCTGGCGTTGAGGCTGGGGAAGAAGCGTAGGTATTCCTTGCGCGTCCGCTGGCCGCGGTCGATGTAGGTGAGCCGGGAAACCGCCAAGGCATTGGAGACGCCGTTGATCGTCGTCGGTTCGATCAGGGTGGGGGCGGGAATGCGGTTCACCCCGGTTCCGGTGAAGATGATGTTGCCGTTGGCATCGCGCTGCGGGATCACGTCGCCGTTGGCGTCGCGCCTATAGTTCGCGGTGGGGTCGCTGAGGAACCCCTGCGCCGCTACATTGGTCTGCTCGGCGCGCACGCCTCCGACGAGCTTCAGGCGGCCATTGAAGAGGGCGAGATCGCCGCGGAGGTAGGCGGACGAAAGGACTTCCGAGGCGAATTTCGAGAGGGTGACCGCGTTGCGGTATTCGGTGTTGAGATCTCGGGTGAAGTAGTTGGGGTGCGCGGAATAGAGCTCCCAGTACTTGAAATTACTCACGTATTGAACCTTGGGGAAGCCGTAGGGCGCGGTGCGCTGCGAGAAGATCTCATCCAGAATGATGGCGGCGCCATCGTCGCTGCCGGCGGTCGTTGGCGTGGTGGTGCGGACGCCGTCGCGTCCGACGAAGGTGTAGGTGCTGGTGCCGCCACGGATATCGCGGATCGACTCGCGCACTTCCGCCCCGACCTTGACGGCCAGGGGAGCGCCCCAAGGAGAGAAGTTTCGCGCCAAGCTTGCGCGCGCGGTGCGCTGGACGTCGGTGGATTCGCGGAAATCGGAGTTGGCGCTGTTCAGCACGTAGCTGTCGAGGACATAGGGGTTGACCGGCTGGAAGGTGGTCCCGTCGGTGACCTCGATTTCGCGGGGGCGGAGGTAGAAGATGTCTCGAAACGAGATCGTGACTCCCGTGCGCTGGGTGGCGGCGCTGTTGAAGTAGCCCTTGTCGATGTCGCGATAGTGGTTGGTCGAATGGGAATAGGCGACGCCGGCGTCGGCCTTCCAGATGGGGCCGTTGTGGCGCCAGACCAGCGTGGGCATGTAGGTGGTGCCGGTCTTTTCGCGGGAGCCGTTGCTGACGGTGATCGTACCCTGTCCGCGGTCGCCGTTGGTCACGAAGGGAGAAAAGTGTCCGGGCAGCACCCGGGAGATCCCGAACGAGAGCGTGCGATTGTTAAACTCCGCCCCGAAGTAGGCGTACTGGAAGCCCAGGGAGATCATATCATTGGCCGAGAGCTTGAAATCGACGGTCGTTCCGACCGAGTCGCGCGAGGTGAGTTTGGTGCCGTCGCGCACGCTGAAGTTGGTGAGATACGGCTGGTCGGGAGTGGTGTCGGGCAGGGCTCCGGGCGTGCCGTTCGCGGCGGGCGCGCTCGTGGCATTGCCGGCGCCGCGCCACGTGTTGGCCATGTAGTCCTGCATGGTGTACTGCGACGAGTGGCCCCCGGACAGGGTGAACCCGAAGCGCTTGTTCACCGGCACGACCCAGGAGAAATCGAATCCCGGATGGATCTTGTAGGTCTCGTCACGAATGGGTCCGGGAGTCTTGCGCAGGCTCTTCTCGGCGTCGCGCATCATGACGTAGGTGCTGAAGTTGAGCTGGGGTCGCGAACGTTCGAAGGCGCCGCGCGGGACGAGATTGACACCGCCGGCGAGGGCGGAACCGGGCGACTCGGGCGTGGGCGAGTGGTAGACCTCGATGCGGGACAGGTTGTTGATCGAGACCTGCTCGAGTTCGACCGTGCGACTGGTGCCCGAGGAGGCTGCACTCGAAAGCCCGAAACCGCCGATGGTGACGGGCACGTTGTTCGACGGGGCGCCGCCGAGGGAGATTGTGCGGGCGTCGCCGCCGCCGTAGTCGATGCTAATCCCGGGGATGAATTTGAGAAATTCACCGACGTTGCCCTCGGCGACGTGGCCAAACTCATCGGCGGCGAGGACGTTGACCATGTTCGAGGCGAACCGCTGCTCGTTGATGGCGAGGGCGGCGCCGTCCATCTCCTTGGAGGTGCTGACCACGAACTGATCGAGTTTCACCGTGGCGCCAGGGGCCGCGGCGCGCCGGTCCTCGCTCGCCAATTCGAAATCCCGCGTGGTGGTCTGGCCGGCGGTGACCCGGACGGCGACAGTCTGGGGAGTGAGGCCGGTGTGGAAGACGCGGACCCGCGTGTCGCCGGCCGGGACGTTGGAAAGGCGGAACTGGCCGGTGGCGTCGGTGAAGGTCTCGAGTGAGGTGTCGACGACCGTGATCCGTGCTTTCTCGAGATACTCTCCGTTGCGGGTGTTGAGCACACGCCCTTCGATCGTGCCGGTGGTGGGTTGGGCGGAGGCCAACGTCGCGAGGAGTACCATCCAAATGGCTGCAAAGATCGTCGCGATCCGGCTTGCGGACGGATGTCGAATGAAGGGCATCGTGGGTTAGGGGGAACAGTGGTAGATTGCCGGCCGTTGCCCGGAGGGGGTGGCAACAGGGGCTGGGGGCGGTTGCGAGTGTTTGTCGGAGACGAGAACCGGATGCTCAATCCCAAAAGGGGTGGAGGCTGGCACCATTGCGAATAGCGGTGCGGTCGTCGTGAGGTGCGCCGTTGCCGCAGGGGTGGAGCGCGCTTCTCGCGGGCCAAAGAGAAAGGCCCGCAGGCAAGCCTGCGGGCCTGGAAGAACCACTCGGTGGTCTCGGCTCAGCGGACCATCTTCCGTCGGAAAACGAACGCCAGAGTCGCCAAGCCGGCGTAGATCAGGACCAAACTGCCGCCATCGGGGACCGTCGGAGCGGTGACACTGCCACCGGAGGCTCCGAGGATAACTGCCTGGGTCTGGCCGCCAATCAGGGCGGTGCTGTTCGCAAGGACCGGCAGCGCACCATAGTTGGTGAAGTAGTTATGCCACGGACCGGCGCTCAGGTCGCCGTTGTTCAATCCCGGAAACGCCGTGGTGCCCGTGGGAGTGAGGGCGAGGCCAGTCGACTGGTTGTTCACCACCGTCAGTCCCGGCACGAGCGCACTGAGCCATTGGTAACCATTGGCCTGGCTGAACAGGCCACCGCCGCCACCCACGAAAGTATTAATGGCCGCCGCATAAGGAGTGAAGCTTGAGCCGCTCACGCCACCAGCAACATTGGCTCCGGAGTCCATCATCAGGATACCGGCCGAGGACAACCCGCCACCCACACCGAAGTAGGTCGCGAAGTTGGCGACGGTTACAGTCTGGAGACTCCAGCCAGCACCTACGAGGCTGGAGTTGTTGAACGCAGACGTCGCTGCGGAGGCCGCTGACGACGTCGAGCCCAGAATCACAACCTTCTTGTTCCCATTCGAGACTCCGGCGCCGAGATTCTCCAGCGCACGTTGCATGAAGAACCAGCCGTCTTGGTTGGCGCCCAACGAGAAAGAACCGTGGTCGTCGGCGTCCGTACCAGCGAGAATGAACGGACCGGCAAAGGCCGGCACCGGTGAAAGAGCGAGTGACAAGCCAGTGACGGCGAGCAGCCCTCGCGTGCGGAGGTAGGAGCGGAGTTTCATTCTATTAGTGGGTTAAGTACTGAAACTTGGGGCGGATCTTGGGGTGCTTCACATTAGCAGATGAGATGCCAATGATTCATGGGCCGAATGCGGTTCCTTGTTAATAAATGGGAGTGTAAATACTTAGGGGATTTGCGGGTTCTTGCATCGCGCTTGTATTACCAGAATTCTGTAAGCAATTCCGACATGTTGAGGTGCAGGATCGCTGCTACCCGGATATTCAACCTGCAGCTTCCACCTGCGCCACCAACGCAACGCGTGCGCGCAGCCCAACGGGGGCGTGGTTCCTGACCTTGGGTACGAAGTTGCGCGCACGTTCTTGCTTACCTGCCGGCGGCCCCCGAAATTGTCTCATGCCGTGTTCGCCCCCTCTCGTCCTCGGTTTTGATGCCGACGACACGCTTTGGCACAACGAGAACATCTTTGAGAAGACCCACGAGCGGTACCGGGCGTTGCTGGCGCAGTATCACGACGCCGCCACGGTGGACCGCACCCTGCTGGCGACCGAGCTGCGCAACCTCGAACTCTATGGCTACGGGGTGAAGGGGTTCACGCTGTCGTCGATCGAAACCGCGATCCAACTGACTGCGGGCAGGATTCGCGCGGAGGAAATCCAGCAGATCATCGAGCTCGGCCGGGAGATGCTGGCCCACCCGGTCGAGTTGCTCGACGGGGTGGCGGCGACGCTCGAGGCGCTGGCTGTCCGGCATCGCCTGCTGCTGGTCACGAAAGGTGATTTGCGCGACCAGGAGCGCAAACTGGCGAAGTCCCGGCTCGCGTCGCTCTTCAGTGCGGTCGAAATTGTGTCGGAGAAGAACACCGACACCTATGCCGCGATCTTCCGCCGCCACCACCTCGAGGCGGGGCGATTCCTGATGGTTGGCAATTCACTGAAGTCCGACATCCTCCCCGTGGTGGCGCTCGGGGGGTATGGCGCGCATGTACCTTATGAGCTGACCTGGGCCGCGGAGCGGGTGGACGCAACGCCGGAAGCCGAACATCGCCTCTATCGGTTGCGCAGCCTCCGGGAGTTGCCGGAGGTGGTCGGGCGCATCGAAGCGCAGTGGGGTAGCGGGAGTGCGTCCGCTCCCACGGCGTGAGCGCGGTGCGGAGGTCACCACCGCGGACGCGGTGATGGCGCGATTCCCCTCACGGGCGGCACCTTCGCCCGAACCGCGCCATCGGATTGAGGGTGTCTCCCAGGAAAGGTGATTTTTCCTGCAACCCGGCGGTGGGCGGAATCGTCGAGAGGCGGTGCGGCAAGCCCTGCCGCGCGTTTGGCAAGAAACGACCAGACAGGTGTCGCCAACGCCGGCAGAGTCTGCATTCTCCTCCGCGACCGGCCGCACGGTGCGGCTGGTCAATCCCCTTAGCCCAAATAACCAAGTCCTCGTGAATAATCCCCTGAATGCAGATCTGTCGCGACGCGACTTCTTGAAAATCTCGCGCGGCACGGGCGCCGCAAAGAACTGCCTGGATTCCGCGCCGGGCGTGGAGATCGTCGCCCTGGGTGACCTGTTCCAGCGGCAGGTGGATGCGGCGGCGACCAAGCTCAAGCTCACGAAGGTCGAGAAGTTCTGGGGCTTCGACAACTACCAGAAGGTGCTTTCGGCCAACGTCGACATGGTGATCCTGGCCGCGCCTCCGGGATTCCGCCCCGTGCACTTCGAGGCGGCGGTCAATGCAGGGAAGCACATCTTCTGCGAAAAGCCGGTGGCGGTGGATCCGGTGGGGTGCCGGCAGTTCATCGCGGCGGCCAAGCGCGCCAAGGAGAAGCGGCTCGCGGTGGTGGCCGGGACCCAGCGTCGGCACCAGCAGAGCTACGTCGACACAATCAAGCGCATCCAGGACGGCCAGATGGGCGAACTCGTGGGCGGCGCCTGCTATTGGAACGGCACGGGCATCTGGTTCCGCGAGAAGAAGGACTGGCTCGCCAACTTCTCGGACTTCGAATGGCAGTGCTGGAACTGGTACCACTGGGACTGGATGAGCGGCGACCAGATCGTCGAGCAGCATGTGCACAACATCGACGTGATGAACTGGGTCTACGGCGGCCCGCCGGTGAAGTTTACGGGCATGGGCGGCCGGCAGACCCGCGGCAACATCCCCGGCAACATCTGGGATCACTTCGCCGTCGAGATGGAGTACGCCAACGGCGCCCGCGTGCAGAGCATGTGCCGCCACACGCCGAAGTCCACGCCGCGCGTCGCCGAGCACATCGTCGGCACCAAGGGCGTGGCGGACCTCACGCAGTCCGGCGTGGCCACGATCAAGGGAGAGAAGCCCTTCAACTACTCCGGTCCGACGCCTGATCCCTATGTGGTCGAGCACACGCACCTGATCGAGAGCATCCGCAAGAATGCCCCGTTGAGCGAGGGCGAGCAGGTGGCGATCAGCTGCATGACTGCAATCGGCGGCCGCATCTCGGCCTACACCGGCCGCGAGGTCTCCTGGAAGTGGCTGATGGAAGGTTCCAAGCTCGATATCTTCCCGAAGGAGTGCAAACCGGGCCCGGGCCTCTTCCCGAAGGTGCCGATGCCGGGCGAAATGGAACTCGTCTGAGTTCGATCGGCTGCGGTCTCACTTGCGGGCGGACCTTTGGTGGTCCGCCCGTTTTGCTTTCCCCCGGTCGCGGCGCGTCCGTCTGGCCCCCAAAAGCGAGCGGCCCGGCCAAAGGTGGCCGGGCCGCTGCGAGTTGTCAGTTGGCGCCGCTCAGAGGGCAGGGCGCCGCGGATAAAAATCAGGACCTCAAGCGCCAGGCCCGGGCGGCCGGGCGCGAGGATGGGAGGAGAGAAAGGGGATCGAATCGGGCGCCGGGCGCCAAGTCACAACCGCCGGTATTTTTCCGGCGGGATCTTGATCCGGTGTCCGGAATCGAGATCGGTGAAGATATGCCAGTGCGGGTCGTGGGTGCTGTGGACCGCCACCTCCATCTGGTGGCCGGCTTCGTAGGTGTACTCTTCCATGGCGAAGCCGTGATCCTCATGGAGGATGGCTTCGCCAAGTTCACCGCTGTGCGGTTCAGTCACTTCGATTTTCCAGGTGTCCATTGGCGTATTGGGTTTAACTAGGAACGAGAGGGGCGTGGGCTCACGATCACTTTTCCTGGGCGGCGGCGTTGCGCTTGGCGCGCTCCGCGAGGATTTTCTGAACGGTCTCCGCGGGAACCTCGGCGTAGTGATCGAATTCCTCCGAGTGGCGGCCGCGTCCACTGGTGAGTGAACGCACCACCGTCGAGTAGTGGTAGAGCTCCTTCTGCGGCACCTTGGCCTTGATGATCTGGAAGTGGCCGTCGGATTCAACGCCCAAGATCTGGCCGCGTCGCGAGGACAGGTCGCCAAGGATGGCGCCGACATAGTCCTCGGGGACGGTAACGCTCACGACATAGATTGGCTCAAGGAGGCAGGGAGCAGCGGCGAGGAAGGCTTCCTTGAAGGCATGATACCCGGCCACCTGGAAGGCGATGTCCTTCGAGTCGACCGGATGCATCTTGCCGTCGTAGAAGTCGGCCTTCACGTCCGTGACGCGGAATCCGGCCATGATGCCTTCGCGGCAGGCGCTGTTGACGCCCTTTTCCACGGACGGCACGAACACGCGGTCGACGTTGTTGCCGACCAGCGACTGGCTGAAGATAATCCCGGAGTCGCGTGGAGTCGGTTCGATACGCAGCCAGACCTCGGCAAACTGGCCGGCGCCGCCGGTCTGCTTCTTGTGGCGGTACTTGGAATCGCCGCGGCCCCGGATGGTCTCCCGGTAGGGAATGTTCGGCTCCTCGAGCATGACCTGTACGCCGAAGCGGCGGGCCAGGCGCTCCACGATGACCTGCAGGTGAATTTCTCCCTGTCCGGAGACGATGGTCTGGTGGACCTCGTCGTCCACGCGGTAGTGGAAGGTCGGGTCTTCCTGGTGCAGGGTGGCGAGACCGACGGCGAGTTTGTCTTCGTCGCCCTTGGAGCGGAGACGCAGGGCTCCGTGGATATTTGGCTTCGGGTAGTCGACCTTCGGGAGGGTCACCTGGAAGCGCGGGCTGCAAAGGGTGTCGCCCGTGTGCGTGTTGCGCAGCTTGACTACCGCGCCCAAGTCGCCGGCGCGCAGGGACGGGACGGGAGTGCGGTCGTGTCCGTTGAGGATGTACAACTGGCCGAGGCGTTCGGAGCCGTCGTGCGTGGTGTTCTGCAGCTCATCGCCGCTCTTGATCGAGCCCGAGTAGACGCGGAAGAGGGAGAGCTCACCCACGCCGGGCTCGTTCATCGTCTTGAAGATGAAGACGACGGGCTCCGGCTGCGAGAGAGCGACGGATCCGGGCACGCCGCTCGGGTCCTTGGCCGGGACCTCGGCGCGGTCGAGTGGCGAGGAGCCGTACTTGGCGATGAAGTCCATGAGCCGTGCGACGCCCACGTTGGTTTCGGCGGAGACGGCGAAAAGCGGCACGAAGACCTGGTTCTGAATCGCCTTGTGCAGGCCGGCACGGAACTCCTCCTCGGCGAGGATTCCCTTTTCGAAGAAGCGCTCCATCAGCGAGTCGTCCGACTCGGCGACATACTCGATCAGCTGGCGGTGCAGTTCCTGGACCTTCTCGGCGAGGGCGCCGGCGGGGGTTTCGGTATACTTGCCGTTTCCTCCCGGGGTGTAAGTCGTGATCTCGTTCCGCATGACGTCCAGGACGTGGCTGAAG
>JACRQG010000031.1:74755-175067 GCA_016222805.1 Verrucomicrobiota bacterium
AGCCGGGGCCGGCGTTGAGCGGGATGGTGAGAGGGAAGACGTTCTTGCCAAAGTGAGCTCGGGCGTCCTCGACAATCTGGTCGAAGTTGATGTTGGCCTTATCGAGGGCATTGACCACGAGCATCTTGGGCAGGCCGAAATGCGTGGCGTAGTCCCAGGCGGAGTCCGTGCCGATCCCGAGACCGTGCGCGGCGTTGATCACCAAGAGGGCAAAGTCGCCGACGCGGAGGGCTCCGAGGCCTTCGCTGATGAAGTCGCTGTAGCCGGGGCAGTCGAGGATGTTGAACTTCCGTTCCATCCACTCGGTGTGGAGGAGCGAGCAGTGCACGGAAATCTGGTGCTGCTTCTCGCTGGCGTGGTAATCGGAGACCGTGGTTCCGGCGGCGATGCTGCCCATGCGTCCGATCTTACCGGAGCAGGCGAGCATCGCCTCCGTGAGCATGGTCTTGCCCGCGGATGCGTGGCCAAGAACGGCGAAACTTCTCAGGTCTGAAGAGGCGTAATCTTTCATTGACCGTGTTTTTTGGGGGGTTGTGGCCACGCGAGGCGCGTGGAATTGGCGGGCGGAGCCTAACTGAGCCGCAGGGACCGGGGCTCCGCGTCGCTTGCGAACGAGTGCGCGGAGTTTGCCCAGATTCCGAACGATGCGCCAAGCGCGGAATCGTCGGGGGTTTGGGCCAGCGATTCGGGGATCATCGGCGGGCCCGAATCTGGTCGGCGATCTCCTCCAGAGGATAGGTCACGATCTCCGCGAGGGTCGGGTGGTACCAGGGGGCGCGCAGCATGTCGAAGACCGTTGCGCGCATCGCGAGCGGGACGGTGAAGGCGTGGATGAGTTCCCCGGCATCCCGGCCCACGATTTCGGCCCCGAGCAGCCGGCCGCGCTGCGGTTCGGCGATGACTTTCACGTAGCCGTACATGGCATCCATCAGGATGGACTTGCCGTGGTCGTTGAAGGGATAGCTCGCGGTGAGGTACGGCACGCCCTGCGCGGAGAGGTCGCGTTCCAGCCGGCCGATCGTGGCCAGCTGGGGATCGGTGAAGACGACATTCAGCAAGAGCGAGTAGTCCACCGGCTTGAGGGGCCGGATTCCGGCGGCGTGGCGGGCGGCGAGTTCGCCCTGCTGGATGGCAACATGGACGATTTCCGCCGGTCCCGAGCAGTCGCCGGCGGCGTAGATATGCGGGACGGAGGTCTGCTGCCAGCGGTTGATGCCAACCCGGCCGTCGGGGGCGGTCTTCACGCCCGCGGCCTCCAGCTCCAGTCCGTCGGTCAGAGGTTCGCGTCCCAAGGCGTTGAAGAGGTGGTCCGCGCGCCGGACGTACCGCCGGCCGTCGTGGATAAACTCGACGCGGTAGCCACGCTTTTCCGCGGCAACCCGTTCAATCCGGGTGCCGGCGAACAACTCGACGCCCTCGTCGACCAGGGCCTGCTGAATCACCGTGGAGGCGGCCTCGGAATGGTCGCGCAGAATGTGGGCGCTGCGTTGCACCAGGGTCACCCGCGCGCCAACGCGCCGCAGAAACTGCGCGAGCTCGCACGCGACAATCCCGCCGCCCAGCACCAGCACGCTGCGCGGGAGGAAGTCGAGGTCCAGCACATCGTCGCTGGTCCAGCACTTGACGTCCTTCAATCCCGGCACGGGAGGCACGGCGACCCGCGAACCGGTGGCGATGAGAATGTGCCGGGCGCGGATCTTCCGCCCATCGGAGAGGGCGAGGGTGTGGGGATCTACAAACCGGGCGTGCGCGCGCAGGAGATCGAATTTTCCCGCCCGCAGCGCCTGGCGCCGATAGTCGGCGAACTCGCCGATCAGGCGCCGCTTGCGGCGGTGCATCGCGGCGAGGTCGGCGCGCGCGCCTCGGATGCGGAGGCCGAACGTCCCTCCCTTTTGCGCGAGGTGCAGCACCTCTGCCATGTAGAGCAGCGTCTTGGACGGCATGCAGCCGCGCAGAATGCAGAGGCCGCCGAGTTCGCGGGCTCCGTCGATGATGGCGGTGCGCAGGCCGAGCGATGCGGCCAGCCGGGCGGCATTGAAGCCGGCGCTGCCGCCCCCGATGGCGACAAAGTCGTACGATTTCATGAGATGGTCGCCGGCTCAGCGCCCCTTGCCGAACAGCATGATGTGGATCGTCTTGAGGACGATCGCGGCGTCGAGGGTGAACGAAAAATGCCGGATGTAATAGAGGTCGTATTCGAGCTTCCGGATCGTGTCCTCCAGATTGGCGCCGTACGGGTAGTTCACCTGGGCCCAGCCGGTGATGCCCGGCTTGACGAGATGCCGGAAGTGGTAGCACGGAATATCGCGCTCGTACGATTCCACCAGGCGATCCCATTCCGCCCGCGGGCCGATCAGGCTCATGTCCCCACGGAGGACATTCCATAGTTGCGGGAGTTCATCGAGGCGGGAGGCGCGCAGCAAGCGTCCCACCCGGGTGATCCGTGCGTCGCCGGGACGCGTGTAGGGATCGCCGCGCGGCGCGTCCACCCGCATTGAGCGAAGCTTGAGCAGGCGAAAGGGCACGTGGTTTTTCCCCACGCGCGTCTGCACGAAGAACACCGGGCCGCGGTCCTCCAGCCAGACGGCGATCCCGCCCAGCGCGATGAACGGGGCGCCGAGAGTGAGACCGACGCCGGAAAGGAAGATGTCGCTGGCGCGCTTCAGTCGCTCGAAGGCGGGTTCCCGGGCGATCTTGAAGCCCTCCTGGAAGAGCCACGTGGGGTTGATGCGGTAGATCGGAATCTTCCGCCAGTACACCTGGTGAAAGAGCTCCAGCGTGTAGGTGGGCACGCCGGCGAAGTAGAGTTGCACCAGCCGGCGGGATACGCCGGGGGCGAGGTCGCGGGCGGACTCGCGCAGGATGATGGCTTCCACCGCCACCTGGCCTGACTCGATCTCACCGAGGAGGTTGGCAAATGCCCGCGGGGCCTCGACCGAGCCGGCGGCTCCGTCCGCGGACGGATCGGTGTTGGTGGCGAAGACCACCGGCTGGTACATCACCATCTTGGCATATTCCTCCCGGAACAGGGCCGAGCTCTGGGCGTCGCCGACAAACACCAGCGCGCGCGCACCTCGACTGGACAGCCGCCGGAGGTGAATGGCCCGGCGGTACCCGAGGGTCAGGGCGGCAATGCCGGCGAAACTTAGGGAGAGCACGAGCCGGCTGCCTTGCAGCGCGTAGGGGGCGGTGACGAAGACGAAGGTGAGCAGGAGGGTGGCCACCAGCGCACCGAGAAAGGCAATGACATGCTGGCTCGCGTAGTCGACGCTGAGCATGTCGGTGCGCGGGCTGTAGCCGTCGATCAGGTACACCGCGAACAGGAGGATCGCGATGGGCGCGAACAGCGGCTGGAGCACGAGGCTGTCGTGGCGGCCCAGGCCGCGGGCGAGCAGGGCCACGTTGAACACCCCGATGGCGCACAGGACGTCCAGGATGAGCAGGGTAATCGTGGTGTAACGGCGGCGCATCAGACTTCCGCAGCTGTGCTAGGTGGGGCGGGCCGGGCGGGCGAGCCTGCAATTGCCTGCAACTGTGTGTCCCACCGGGCGATCGCTTGGTCCGCGTGGTGCTCGACGGCAAACTGCCGCGCGGCCGCCGCGTGGGCGGCGACCAGGGCGGGATTGTCCACCCACGCCCGGACCGCGGCTGCCAGGTCGGCGATGGCCTCGCGCGCGAAGGCCCTGCCCAGGCCGCGGTCCGTGACAATCCCGGCGATCTCTGAATCCGGGGGGCCGATGAACAGCACGGGCCTTCCGGCCGCGGCGACTCCGTAGAGCTTGCTCGGGAACACGAGTGGCTCGCAGCCAGGACGGAGTGTGACCAGGTGCACGTCGCCTGCGGCGAGGGTAGCGGCGAGGGCATCCCGGGGCTGAGGAGGAAAAAAGGACACGTTGGTCAGCCGCTCCCGGCGGGCGATCGCCTCCAGCGGCGCCCGCTGCGCCCCGTCTCCGATCAACACCATCGCAATCCGAGGATCGGCCTGCAAGGCCGCGGCCAGGGCGAGCACAGGCTCCAGATCGTGCACGCGCCCAAGGTTGCCGGAGTACGCGATTACGAACCGACCCTGGAGATGCCACTCCCGGCGCAGGCGCTCGCCGGCCTCGGCCGGCGCAACCTCCACGCCGACGGGAGCCCAGTTGGGGATGATCGCGGTGCGTTCCGGGCGCACGGCGGCGCGGGCGAGAAGCTGCGCCATATCCGTTCCGAGCGTCACGCAGAGGTCCGCGCGGCGCCACGCAAGGTTGCGCAAGGGCTCGAGGACCCGGAGCCAGCGTCGGCCGAACAGTTCCACGGCAATTTCGGGATAGATGTCCTGCACCCAATGGACGAGATGCGTCCGTCGGAGTGCCGCCACCGCCGCCAGGCCAACTCCCAGCAAGGGAGGATCGGTCATGGCAACGACGATTTCGCCGGGACGAGCCAGTCGGAAGACCCGCAGCAACGCGCGCAGGTAGAACGTGAGGAAGTCGATTCCCTTCGCGAAGGCGCCATGGCGGGCCCAGCGCGTCCCGGCGACGCGCACGATCTGCACGCCGCGTCGTACCTCCTGCGCGGCGACGCCGGCGGGCGCGGCGCTGGTGACGACGGTGACGCTCCACCCCCGCGCGGCAAGGCCCTCGGCGAGGTCGGTGAGCAACTGTCCGGTCGCCGGGTGCTCGGGCCAGTAGAAGCGATTGACGAACAGCAGGCGCATCGCTCAGGCGTCCCGGCGTTGCCGGCGGATTTCGTCCGCCACGAAGCCTTCGTAACGCGACAGGAGTCGGCAGTAGCGCAGCCCCGCCGCGCCGTCGAGCCAGCCCCCGCGGAGGAAATACTGGTAGACGAACCGCAGTGCGGGACGGCCGGGCAGCGCGAAGCTCACCCGCTTGAGGGCGCGCCGGCGGCGAAGCGCGTCGCCCGCCAGCAGGTCGCGCCACGGGGGCGGCGATCCGCTGGCCAGGTGGGCGGCCGCCTCGGCGCGGGCGTAGCGCCGGTGTTTTTCCAGCCATTCCGATTCTCCTCCGGAGGAAAGGTCGTGGAGGTAACTGGACTGAAGGCGCTCCATCCGCTGGCCGGGCGCCTCCCGCTGCCCGTGGCCCACTTCGACAAAGCGAAACTCCGGCACGCGCACGAAGCGCGCCTGCCACGCCGGAAAGTCCGTGCAGCGCGGGATCCACTTTCCCTCCCAGAGCATGCGCGGGGCGGCGAAGAAACCGTCGACGTCAGTGCGCGCCGCCGCGCGCTGGCATTCGGCGACAAGTTCGGGCGTCAGTTGCTCATCGGCGTCGAGGTGGAAGACCCACCGGTGCCGGAAGGGAATCTCGGTCTGCGCGAAGTTGCGCTGGCCGGCAAAGTGATCGAACCGCCGCGTGAACACGCGGGCACCCGCGGCCCGCGCGATGGCGACGGTGCGGTCGGTCGAGCCGGAATCCAGCACCACCAGGTCGTCCGAAGCGGCGGCCGAGGCGAGGCAGCGGGGCAGATCCCGCTCCTCGTTGAGCGTGAGCACGACGACACTGAACATGGCTCAGCCCTCGCGGCGGCCCGCCGTGGCGGAACCGCCGCCTTCCTCGCGGAGGCGCAGGCGGGCGGACTGGACGGCGGAAAAGTAGAGGACCCACCAGGTCAGGACCACCGCGAGGTTGCCGAAGGGGAACTCGACCCACGCGTAGAGGAGGATCAGGCCGCAGCCCACGAGCAGGTAGCCGGAAAAGGCGCCGGGCGAAGACCGCAAGCCCAACCGGGCGAGGGGCACGAGGGCGCAGAGGGCCAGGAAGGCCGACCCGAGGAAGCCGTGCTCGGCCAGGGCCTGGAGCCAGTCGCTGTGGGCGTCGTGATAAAACACCGGGAGACGATCCGGCGACTGCCGGGTGTTGTAGAAGCGGTAGAAGACATGCGGATACGAGGCCATGCCCCAGCCGAACCACGGCTTGGCGGCGGCCATGCGCCAGGTGTTGCGATACAGGAGGGCGCGATCGCCGATTCCCCCGAGTTCTCGCATCTCGGCGACCTGGCTTTGGGTGGTCTGCAGCCGGGCGACGATGGTGTCGCGACCGACGTACCAGCCGCCACCCAGCACCAGGAGCCCACCCGCGGCGATGCCGGCAACCGGCAGCGCAATGGACTCCTTGTAGCTGCGTCGCCGCTGGATCATCCGCCAGAGCAGGTGGCTGCTGACGAACCCGAGGAGGAACAAACCCAGCAGGGTGCAGGATCGCGAGGCGCTGAGCGGCAGCGTGGCGGCGAGCAGGAGGAGGGCGACCCAGCCGGCGAGGAGCGGGCTGTGGAGGAGGCCACGCGTCTGGAGCCGCCGCGAATAGTGCCAGGTCAGGCCGACGCAGGCCGTCATCATCAGGACGGTGAAGGCGCCCCAGTGGTTGTGGTAGACAAACGACGCGAAGAACCGGGGCTGGGGACTGCGGACCGCGTCGAAGTAGAGTCCCTGAGCGTGCGCGAGTTTCTGCACGGTGCCAAAGACGGAAAGGACGAGGGCGTTGGCGACGAGGACTAGCACGAGACCGCGTAGGGCCCGGCGTTGCCGGACGACAACCGCGAGATTGAAGGCGGACAACCAGAGCGCGTCGAACAGCCAGAGCGCCTCGACCGCGAGGGCCGGGCGGGCGGAACTCGGCCACCACTTCCAGCCGCCGGTGTGGGCGAGGACAGTTTCACCGCCAAAGCTGAGTTCGCGCACGCTCGGATTGAGGCAGGCGAGCAGGACCAGACCGTTGAACGCACCCAGCGGCCACAGCCAGCGGAGTGGGTGCAGGTGTCCTTCGCGCCAGGCCCCGCGGTCCTGCACGGCGGTGAGCAGGATGAGAACGCTCAGGCTGGCCCACCAGGCGATCGGCAGGCGCACCCAGTCCGCCTGGCCTCCGAACGCCCAGGTCACGCCGACGACGAGGAGCCCCACATGGAGGAGCGTCACCCACTCCAGGGGGGCGAGCGGGCGTTCGCGATCCGAACGACGGCGTGGACCCACGCCGGGGGCGTATTTTAGTCCGGATTCGGAAGGCGGGGAGGAACCGGGACCGTTCATGGCGAGGGAGCCAGCAGGCGCTGGTACAGGGCGGCGAGCAGCCGGGCCGAGTGGCTCCAGGAAAACTCGCGCAGCGCCCACTCGCGCGCCCGGGTACCGCGGGCTCGCAGGGCTTCCGGATTCTCGCCGACGGCCTGGGCCAAGGCGGTGCCGAAGTCGGTCCATGGCACGCACCACCCCAGTTCCAGGCGGGCCATTTCCTTCCACGGGGTCGTGTCGGTGACCAGCGCTGGCACGCCATGCGCCATGGCCTCAGCCACGACGAGGCCGAAGTTCTCGGAATGCGAGGGCAGCAGGAACAGCGACGCCACGGCGTACGGAGGAGGGCGGGTCAGGCTGTCAAAAATCCGGATACGGCCAGCGCCGGAGTTGCGCTGGACGTAACGCTCCAGGTCGCGTGGCTGGTAATCTTCCGGGATCCCGGCGATGAGCAGCAGCCAGTCGGCGGGGCCGCGCGCGAGCCACAGATCGATGAGTTCGAGCACGCGTTTCTTGCGGTGCAGTCGGGAGTAAAACAGCGCCACCGGTCTTCGCGCGGTCTCCGGGCAGACGCCGAACCAATGGGCGCGGGCGTCGGCGGAATCGGCGGGCGGGGGTGCGGCGACCCCGTTGGGGGCGACGCAAACCGGGGCGGTGAAGCCCAGCCCGCGGATTTCCGCCGCCTCCTCGGCGCTGGTCGCGTGCCACCCGCGCGCCGACGCGAGGGCACCAGGGTGCACGAACCAGCGGGCGAGCCGTTTCCGCCACGGGCGGTGGTGCCAGGCCCAGGCGCTCATCATCCCGCGGGGTGAAATCACCAGGCAAGGGGAGGCGCGATGGGCATAATGCAGCGTGCGCAGCCACAGGGAGTGGTGGTGAACGACGTCCGCGGAAGCCTCGCGGAGTGCTCGGGCGAGACCGCGCGAGGGGCACACGCGCCCCGGCCAGTCGCGGCGGAAGACCCGGATACGCAGGGGCCCCTCCTGGCTCGTTTCCCCGGTGGCGGCGGCAGCCGGATCGGTGGCGAGCAGTTCGACGTCGTGTCCCTGTTCAGCGAGGGCGCGGCAGAGGGCCCGGACGGAGCGGCTGGGGCCGCCATGTTGTTCCGCCAGGCTCGGGACGACGTGGACGAGCCTCACGATGCAGCGGGTTCGGCGCGGTCCTTCACCGGCCGGCAGGGATGCCCGACGCAGACCTTGCGCGCGGGAAGATCGCGGACCACCACCGCGCGGGCGCCGACGACGCAGAGTTCCCCGATGGTGACTCCAGGTCCGACAAAGACGTCGGCGCCAAGCCAGGCGTTCTCGCCGATGGTAATCGGAGCCGCCACGAGCGGCATGCTCCACCGGTGGTAGTCGTGGGTCCCGGCGCAGAGGTGACAGTACTGGCTCAGGTTGGCCCCGCGTCCCAGATGGATCGGGGCGAGGTTATAGAGGCGCACGTGCGGACCGACCATGGAGCGCGGCTGCAGGCTGAGTTTCCAGGGGAAATGGACGGTGGCGGTGGGAAACACGACGACCGCACCCACGTCCGGAACGTCGGCCCCGAAGAGGCGGAGCAGCCAGGCCCGCCAGGAGTGCAGCGGGCGGGGGCTCCAGCGAAAGAGAGTCTTCTCCACCGCGAGCCACAGCCAGCGACCGACCGTGGCGGAGCGCGGGTGGGGGCTCGTGCAGCCCTGGCCGAGGTAGGGTTGTTCCTTCCGTTCGGTCATCAACGTTGGGGAGGATTCACGCGGTCACCCACCGGTGGCAAGCCGGAGCCGGGTGCCGCCAACTGGGCAAAGTCGGCGAGCAGGGCCTCGGCGTAGCGGCCGAAATCGAACCGCGACACCTCTTCGCGGGCGGCGGCGGCGAGCTGATGGCGCCGTGCCGGCTCGCGCAGCAGGCCGGCAAGGGCGCCGGAGAGTTGTGCGGCCGCGTCGGGGGCTTCGTGGGAAAAGACCAAACCGTTGACCCCGGCCCGCACGAAATCGCGAAAGCACGCGAGGTCGGAAACCACGGGCACGGCCCCGGCGGCCATTGCCTCGGCGACCGCGACCCCAAAGGTCTCCCCCTGGGCGGCAAGGCTCGGATAACAGAAGAGATCGGCGGACCCGTAGAAGGCGGCCAGGGCGTGTTCGTCGAAGATCGGGCGAAGGAACTTCCACCGAGGTTCCGGGACCGCCGCCCGGAGACGGCGTTCAAGCCGGGCGCGATATTCCGGGCCGCCGCCTCCAGCGGACACTTCCACCGGGCCGCACAGGAGAAGCCTCCAGTCCGGCAGGGTCTGGTCGGACTGCAGCCGGACGATGGCCTCCACGAGCAGATCGAGGCCCTTTTCCGGATGCAGGCGACCGGCGAAGGCCAGGGTGACGGGGGGCTTCGAAGGTCGAGGCAGGGGCGCCTGGGCGAGGGAGGTCCAATCGATGGGGTAACCGAAGACCCGCGTGAGGCCCTCAAGGCGCGGGTTTTCCTGCAACACCCGGTCGCGCACCACCGTGCTGGTCGCGACGACGCGGGCGAGGCGGCCGTACCAGCGGTACTGCCCCTTCGGCATCCGGCCGGGCATGACGACCACGCGGCCGGCGGACCGACGCAGGCGCCCGAGCCAGGCCGGGAGGGTGACGGCGTGGACGACGGTGATGTCGGCCGGCGGAAGGTGGCGGTGCACGCGGAGGCTCCAGCGCAGGTCGAGCAGGAGGTTTTGCCAGAGCTTGCGCCGGTGATCGAAGCCGGGCAGGCGGAGGTACCTCACGCCCTGCTGCTGTTCGCGATCCGGTTGGCCGGGCCAGCAACGGGCGACGACGGTTACCTCGTGGCCGCGGTCCGCCAAGGCATGAGCGAGCCGGTGCCAGGACTTCTCTGTGGCGCCGCCGGCCTCCGGGGGCACCGGCAGGAAGAAACCCATGACGATGGTGATCTTCATTGCCGACGTGGACCGAGGGCAAACTCGAGGGCGGCCAGAAGGCCGGCCGTGGTTTGCGCGTAGGTGTAGCGGGAGATGCGAGCGAGCACGCGCGTGCGCAGGGCGCCGGCCTGGGAGGGATCGCCGACGACCTGCAGCGCCTGTTGGAGTTGCCGCTGAAGATCGGCGGGATCGTCGTGCCGAAAGACCCAGCCGGTTTCCCCCGGAGTCACAAGATCCTGCTGGCAGCCCACGCGGTCGCTCACAAGGCACGGGCGCCCCAGGTGCATGGCCTCGTTGACGACCAGGCCCCAGGTTTCGGCGCGGGAAGGCAACGCAAGCACATCCGCCAGCAGGTAGCGGGCGGGCATCTCGGACTGATTGGCGAGCGGAAGGAAGTGCACGGTGCCTGGACGTGCCCGCGCGGCGAGAGTGGTCAGCGCCTCCTTCTCCCCACCGTCCCCAACCAGGACCAGCGCCGAATCCGGGGCTTCGAGGCGGAGGAAGGCCTCGAGGAGCGCAGCGGGTTGCTTGCCCGGTGTGAACTTGCCCGCGAAAAGCACGACCCGGGTGGCGGGAGAGAGCGCCAGTTGTTTCCGCAGGCGGGCTGCCTCCTCCTTGGTGGCGGCGCAATCAGGGTCGAAGAGCGAGTGATCGACGGCATGCGGGGCGAAGAACAGACGGTGCGCGGGTACTCCCAGGGCGCGGTAGTAACCGCGATTGGCGGCCCCGACGACCGCGAACCCGGTGCAGGCGCGGACGAGCAGCCGGAGGGGAAGCCTTCGAAGGGCGCGGGGATTGCGCCCCAGGAAATGCGAGTCGCCCCGGAGAATGACCGGCAGGCCGCGCCAACGGCACCAGGCCAGGGCGCGAAGGTGGCTGGCCCACGCGTAGCCGAAGAGCAGCACCGCGTCGGGGTTCCAGGCGGCGAGTCGTCCTGGCAGGCCTGGATTGCGGAATCCCCAGAAGTGATCGGCGCCCGGGCGCCGCGCCAGATTCGGCACAAACTCGTGCTCGTAGCCGGACAGGAGATCCACGTCCCAGCGCACCGGCCGGCCAAACTCGGGATCGACCTGCTCCCGGACGCCGGAGTCCCACAGGTAGAAGACGCGGAGCGCGAGTTCCGGCCGCGCGGCCATCCAGCGGAACCACGGACTGTAATACTGGGTGGGATGCGAGAGCACCACGGCCAGCCGCGGTCGCGAGGCGGGAGGGTTCATTCCGTGCGAAAGACGAGCCTCAGCCCCATGGGCACGCCGATGACGACTCCGGCGGCCTGGATCAGCGAGACAAACCAGGTGGCGAAGATCTGCTCGGCCTGGAAACTCCAGGCGGCGAGGAGAATCGTGAGCAGGCCCAGGGCGGAGAACTGCGCGCTGCCGGTTGCCGCGGTCGTGACCCGTTTGTAGAGGTAGCCGAGCAGCAGGCCGAGTCCGGCGCACCCGGCGAACCCGAAATTGGCATACGCCTCGGCCACCATGCCGAAAGCGATGCTCACGCTGGTGGGGTTGTCCTCGGGCACGAGCCGGTAGTGAATCGCGAGCATGACGTTGCTCAGCAGCGATGACGGCTTGCCGGGCCAGAGGAAACTCGGGATGAGCTGGGCGGGAATCTGGAGGTACGACTCCCCGGCGAGGTAGGGCTGGAAATCGGGCGTGCGCTCGGCGACGAGGCAGAGCATCTGGAAGAGCGAGGCCCGTTCGAACAGGCGGCCGGCCAGGGTGGAGCTCGACGGCTCGTCCCCGTGCTCCCGCTGGCTGAGCCCGTAGTGGATCCACTTCTCGAAGAAACCCGGCAGTTCCGTGACGTTTGGCAGCGGCGCCCGTTGCTCCCAGTATTCATAGCGCATGCTCGACTTGCCGTTGTGCAGCACCGCGAGAATGGGGAGGACCACAACCATCACGGCGAGGGGGATCTTCCGGCTGCTGGAGACATAGGCGAGCAGGGCCAGCAGGGCGAGGGAGATGCCGGCGATGAGATAGAGCTCGCGGATGAGGAGGATGATCTGCGCGACGAGATTGAGCGTGATGACGGCCTTCTCCTCCAGGGCAAGCCGCCGATCGCCCCAGCGCCGCATCTCGATGAAGAGGGCCACCGTGCCGATGCCAAAGAACACCGCCCGGGTCACGATGCGAAGTTCGCCCGGGATCCAGTCGGTGAAGCCGTTGACGTAGAGGTATCCGGTGTTCAACCACAAGCCGGTCTGGGCGTAGCGCAGCGCGGAGCTGGGGAGGAGCGTTCCGGACCAGAGGGCCGACCGCACCGGCTGGCCGTTCGTCCAGAAGAACGCGCCGATCGCGCAGGCCTGGTAGATGAGAATGGCGGCGGCGGCCTGCAGGGTGGCGCCTTCGGAGAAGGTCAGCACTTCGGGGTGCCCCGCCAGCAGCGAAATTCCGTAGAAGGGGATTCCTGCGAGCATGAACACCTCAAACACCGGAAAGTGCGCGTCGCCGCGGCGGGCCCAGTTCAGGGCCGGCACGGCGCCGAGCAGGAGGACCGCGGAGCCCAGGGTCAGGAGGATGGGGTCCTGGATCGGCGATTGATGCACCAGCGCCACGAGCGCCAGGCCCAGTCCCAGGCAGCCGAGTTGAAAGAGGCGGCGGCTCGTCGCCGGATCCGGAGGCCGGAGCAGGTCGGGAGCAGAGGATTCGGAGTCGGTCGGTGGGATCATGCGGACGAGTTCACCGTGGGTGCGGCCGGGGCAGGCCCGGCGGGCGGGAGTGACTCCTGCACGAGGCGCAGCAGGCGTGGCGACTCCTTTTCCCAGCAGTACGTGTCCTCGGCAAGGGTGCGGGCGGCGGACTGGGAGCGGGCCAGGTTCGCCGGGTCGCTGAGCAGGCCGTCGAGGAGGTGCGCGGCCGCCGCCGGTTCGCCGAAGTCGAGGAGGCGGCCGGCCGCCGGCTGGCGGGAAAGGACTTCGCGCTGCCCGGCGGTCGGCGTGGCGACGACCATCAGCCCGGCGTTGAGGTACTGGAGAATCTTGTTGGTGATGGTGAGGTCGCGGCTCGGAATGGTGCGGTCCTCCAACGCCAGTCCGAGATCGTGCCGTGCAATCTCCGCTGGCAATGATTCCGGTGGGCAGAAGGGAAGAAACTCGACCGCCGCGCGGCGGGATGAGGGCACCAGTTCCAGGAGGAGCGATCGGAATCCGTGACGGTCCTCACCGAGCAGGACCAGTCCGCTCGCCTGGCGTGTGAGGGCCCACGCCCGGACGAAGGCCTCGAGTCCGCGGCCGGGGCCGAGCGTCTGCGAGTACCAGAAGAAACGCGGCGGGCGATCGCCGGCTGGTCGCCCGGGCCTCGGTGCCGCCTGAAGCGGAAAGGCGTTGGTGATGACTGCTGGGCGAAGTCCCCCGTACCGGGCGTGCAGGGCCTGCGCCAGCGCCTCGGAGGTGGTGGTCGTGTAGAGGCAGCGGCCGAGCAGGTCGCGCTCGAGGCGGCGCAGCAGCTCCAGCGGGCGACTGCGGCGGTCACCGGGAAGGAGATCTTCCGAATGCCAGTCCTCGATGTCCGCCGCCACGCGCCGGCCTTCCTGCCGCAGTCGGAGACCGGTCCAATGGGCGATCTCATTGTGGGCAATCGTCAGGTCCGCCGGAATCGCGCGGGCCCGGGCCAGCAGGGAGGTGGCGGGACCCAGGGCATGGACGGTGGGTTGTCCCAGCCGCGCCGCAACCTCCCGCCAGCACCGCAGGCGAAGCCGGGTGAGAAACGACGCGGCACCCTGCCGGGGCAGGAGGTTGATGGATTCCCACCGAAACGGCGCACCGGAGGTGATGGAGGTATCGTGGGCCTCGGCGGGCGGATAGTTTCGGACGCCCAGGACCGTGACGTCGTGGCCCGCGCAGCCAAGGGTGGTGGCTTCCTTCACGACGCGGGGATTGCGGCACAGATGGCCGTTGGTCAGAATAAGGAGGCGGCGCGGTTTCACGGCGCTCGGGAGGTCTCGGGCCACTTGCTGAAGGTCGGGGGCCACGTGGGGTCGGGAACATGTTCGGCGGTCCGGCGCGCGGCGCCCAGCCGGAGGGCCTGCCAGACCTCCGCATGGTCGCGGCGGAACTGAAGCGTTCGCCAGAACAACCCGGGACGTCGGCAGACCCCGAGAAGAAAACGGAACCAGTCGCGCAGCGTGGCGTGGCGGAGCAAGGCGCCGGTGCGGATGCCGGCGAAGGCAAGATGAAAGAGGACCGCGGTCGAGGGCGGATTCAGGGTGCGTTGCCGATGCCAGACCCTCGCCAGCACAGTGGGCGGGGTCGCCACCGTTTCAAGGTAGCTGGCCGCCGCCAGCAACTGGGCCTGGGTCCAGAGCAGCCGGTCCGAGCCGCGCGCCGTCTGCCGGGTCACCGCGAAGTTGCCGAGCGGATCGCCGAGGAGGAGCCAGTCACCGCCCAGCAGGCGCTCGCGGGCCGCTTCGATGATGGCGAAGGGCGTGCCCGGCGGCACGAGCGCGGCGGCCGAGGCGCTCGTGCGTACCAGCATGGCACCGTTTGAATGCAGCGCGTCGGTGAGTTGGAGGGGTTCGGGCCAGCGGAAGCACCGCTCCCCGCCGTTGGTGATCGGCCAGATTGTCGTCCCGGTGTCGGTCCAGCTACCGTCGTCCTCTTCCCTCCAGAGCCGCATGTTGGCCCAGACGACGGAAGCGGCGGGGTGGGCTTCGAGGGCCGCAACCGCCCGGGCGAGAAAGGTTGGTTCCCACCAATTGTCGTCCTCGAGGATGGCGGTGAAGGGTTCCGGTCCGCCGCGGAAGGCGAGGTTGAAGGTGGCGACGGGCCCCAGGTTGGTCGAATGCTGCCGGAGGGTGATTCTCGAATCGGCCGTCGCTTGCAGCAGCCGTTCAGGCGCGGAATCCTCCGGGGCATCGTTGTGCAACTCGCACACCCAGTCTGAAAACGTCTGGGCCCGCAGGCTGGCGAGCGCGCGTGGCAGGAGCTGCGGCCGCCGGCAGGTGAGGAGGAAGACCCGGAGGGCAGGCATCGCGGTCAGGACTGGCGTTCGAACACGCGATTGTGCCCGACGTTCAGGACATTGACGAAGCCCATTGCCGGCAGGCGCTGGCAGGCCCGGGCCACGGTCTCGTAGCCTTTCCAGAAGGCGCTCCCGGGCAGGTCGAAGGCGGCGTCGTCCATCACGAGCCAGCCGCCGGGTATGACCTTCGGGGCGAAGGTCTCAAGGTCGGCGATCACCCCCGCGTAGGTGTGGTCGCCGTCGATGTAGATCACGTGGAAGCGATCCGCGGCGACGGCAGTGCGCACTTCCGGCGCGGTCGAATACCCCCGTACCAGGCGCACCGCGTCGAAGGAAAGGCCGTGGTGGGCGAAATGCCGGCGGACGACCGCCTCGTAGTCGTCCTCGGGATAAAAGTCGCCGCTCCGCACGCGCTCGCGGAATCGGGCACTGAGGCGGAAAAGGAGGGACCGCCACCATCCGGCGCGGGGCATCGGCTGGGCGGCGAGCGGACTGATGGCATGGACTCGCACCGGCCAACCGGAGCGTTGAGCCAGCAGCGACCAAAGGGAAATCACCTGGCCCTTGAAGACACCGATCTCCAGTGCATCGACTTCGCCGAATCGTTCGTGCGCGGCGGCGAGGAGGCGCCACCAGAGCGCATGGAAGGCAGGATCGCCAAACCCGAGCTGGTTTTCCTCCACATGCCGGCGGTGCGCGGCGAGCAGAGGATGGGCCCACGTCGCGGCCGTAAATTCCCGGAAGACGGCGTCGTTGGTCACCGCGTCATTGACGTAGGTGCGGACAGCGGCGTGAAAGTCCTGGGCCGGGCGCGCGCTCATGTCAGGATTGACTTCAATCGGCGGGCGAGCCGCCAGCCTACCACCCGGGCCAGCTGACGCTCGCGGTTTCCCATGGAAGGTGCGACGCGGGAGCCTCCCCGCGCGGCGGCCTCGCGGGCCGCCTGCCGCGAAAGATCGGGCGCCTCCGGGTAGAGCTCATAAACGAGCCGCTGCCAGTAGTCAGCCAGCGCCTGCTGAACGCGTACCGAGCTTTCGGCCCGGCCTACCGCCTGGGACACTTTCTCGATCGAGAGGTACAACGACTCCAGTGCAGCCCGGCTGCGGCGACGGCTGAGGCTGCCGGGCAGGCCGGAGCGGTAGAACGAATGCACTTCGGGAACGCAAACGATGCCCTCCGCGGCCAGTACCACACGGGCGAAGTACTCACCGTCGTCGTTCAGGGTCAGGCGTTCATCCCACGGGCCCGCCCGATCCGCGACGGGGCGGGGCACGAGCCAGGCCGCCGGGTGCATCATTCTTCCGGAGGCGGTATGAAGCAGGAGAAAGTCGAGCGGCAGAAAATCACGCGCCACCTCGTCGTCGGCAAACACCGCGGCGCCGGGGTCGTCTGTAAAACGCGCCCAGCGGCAGCTGGCCACGCTCCCTGGGCGCGATGCCAGCGCCATCACCTGCCGGCCGATCTTCTCTGGGCTGAGGAGATCGTCGGCATCGAGGAATTGCAGGTAGTCGCCTGAGGCCAGGCGCATGCCGTGGTTTCGGGCTGCGCTGGCGCCGCGGTTGGGCTGGGTGGCGACCCGGACGCCGCGCGCCTCGTAACGCCGCGCCACCGCGAGCGAGTCGTCCGTGGAACCATCGTCGACCACGATCACTTCGGTGCGTGGATGTGTTTGCGCCAGGACGGAATCCAGGGTGGCGGCCAGCCAGCGCCCCGCGTTGTGGCAGGGGATGATGACGGAGACGAGAGGGACCGCCGGCATGGGGAGATTCAGGGTCGGGACGTGGTGGCCGTCCAGAAATACCAGTCGCCGGCGCGGGTGGCCTGCCATTCTGCAGGCGAATAGTCGACGAAGCGGCGGCGGATTCGTGCGCCGCGACCGTCCTGCTCCATCGTCGCGGGCAGGGCGGCGATCAACTCCGGGACGCGTCCCTGCCAGCGGTGCTCGCGCTCGAACATGAAATCATCCGTCACGAGGACGCGTTGGCGGGGCAGTTCAAGGGCGGCTCCTGGAAACGGAACGTAGACCAGCCGGGAGTGCGGTGACGGCGCGCGGTCGAGCCGGGAGAGTTCGCGCAGGGCCGCCGGATCGAGATCGTGCTGGGCGAGTCCCGAGTGACCGCGACTTTGAAGATGCAGCAGCCCCGTCGTGCGTTGGGCGGCGGACATCATGCCAAAACCCGCGATACACAGGAGCGCGATCGGGATCAGGAGGGCACGCGTCCGGCCGGGGTGATCGAGCGTGAAGGCGAGCACAAGCAGGAGCGCCACCGCGGTCGGCCGCAGGAAGCGATCCTCCAGTGCGACCGCCGATCCCCGCAGCAGCACCAGCACAAAGAGGATGACACCGCCGAGGGTGATGAGCGCCACGCCGCGACGGAGATCCGCGGGCAGGGTTCGGAGCAGGTACCGGGCAGCTGCCCACCCTGCGGCCAAGGCCAGCGGGGCGACGTACCATCCGGCATTCCGCCACAGGACTTCGGCTTCGGTCCCGGCCATCCAGGCGAGCCGGCCGATCAGGCTCCCGGCACCCGTGGCTGCGAGCCAGGGGGCCGCGAGGGCAAATCCCAGCACCGAAACCAGGCTGCCGGAAAACGCACCGACATCCCCTGGCGTCGGGCCCTGGCGGAGAAACCCGAGCGAAAATACCCCCCAGGCCGCCGCCAGGAGCATGGCCGCGGCGACGCCCCAGGCTGCGGCCAGCGCGCGGCGCTGCCGCAGTTCCCACGCGTTGCCGAGGGCGGCCGCCGCGACGACCGGAAGAGAAAACAGCACGGCGGAGAGTTTCAGGTATTGCCCGCCCAGGACGATCAAGGGCGCGGTGAGGAGGAACACGTACGGGCGTCGGCGTACCGTCCAGGCCCAGAGCAGCGCCCAGGGCGCGAAGGCGATCAAGAGCACGTCGCCGCCGCGAAAATGCCCGAAGCCGTAGAAGGTGTGCCATTGCAGACCCGAGATCGCGGTGAACCATCCCGTGGCGTGTGGCGAGAGTCCCACACTTCGGCCCAGGAGCCAGCATCCGCCGAGCTGCAGCCAGCTCGCCAGCAGGCAGGTCAGGACGATCGACTGCCCCCAGTTCGCGCCGAGATTCCGCCAGAGCCCCGGCACCTCGTACTGCGCGGGCGACCACCAGGCGAGAAACTCCTCGCGGTCGCGCGCGAGGTTGGCCGGGTCGGGCGAACGGAGATGGTTCCACGGGGCGCCTGCCCGGTGCGACTCCCAGGTGAGGAAGCCCATCGCGGAGTCAGGGTTGACCATGGGCGGTGCGGCGCGCCAACCGAGTACCGCCAGGACAACCGGCGCGACGATGGCCGCAAGCAGGAGGAGCCGGCGCAGGCGATCGGAACGCAGGACACTCGTCATCATCCGGCTTCGGATCGCGGCGACGCACTTCCGACAAAGTGGCGCCAGGCGTGGCGGAAGTAGCCGCGCTTCGACAGATCCACGTAGTGGTGCAGGATGGCCGTGGGATGCCGGCACTCCACCACGTCGGGCATCAACCGGTACGTGTCGGCGGGCAGGGCGAGCGCGGGTACGCCGGCGAGGTTCATCGCCACGAGTGCCTGCTCGAGGTAATAGCTGCTGCCGAACTCGGAGAGCAGGGTCGTCGCCCACGCTTCCATCCGCTCCCAGTCGATTCCGCCCGCGGGGAAACCGCAGACGCCGACGTTGATCCGGTCGGGGAGCGGACGACCGGCCAGACGGGCCAGCGCCGGCAACGGATAGCCGTAGGCGTTATGGTGGTCGAGCATATGCACCGGCCGGTCGGGTGAGTGCAGCCAACCAAGGAGGGCGTCGGGTGCGCGGAAGAAGAGCATGTCCGAATCCAGCACCAGGCGGCTGATCGCGCTCCCGGCATGGACGTCCGTGAGCTTGCGCAGATGGAGGTAGGTAAGGCGCTGGCGCCGGAGCGTGGGAAAGCGGCTGGAGGGAAGATGGCGATCGAGGTCCTGCTCGATCGCGGCGGCGAGCCTCACCCGGGTGCCGGGAAAGAGGCGGGTGATTTCCCCTGCGAGGGCGGGATCGATGGTCCCGTCGTCGATCCACGCGGCGGTGAGTTCGCCGGCCTGCCGGCGGAGGGAATGAAAACAGAAGGCGGACTGGTACCAGAAGCGGCGCCCGGTGAGGAAATGAACCTCGGGGGCGCCCGCGGCGGGCGCGGCCAGCGGTGGAAGATGTCGGGCCGCCTGTTCCATCGCGCGCTGTCCGCGGGCGTCGAGCCACTGCTGCCAGGGGCCGCCGGCGCGAACGGAGCGGGCGAGGCTCGCCCTCGGCCGATGCCAGGCCGCATAGAGCAGCGACCCGAGCCGGAGCTTGCGGGCGAAGCTCCGGGCCGGAGTTGCGGCAGGGATCGGTTGGTATTCGATCATCCGGGTGGGGGGAGGGCGCGCAGGAGGTTGTCCAGCGTCGCGTCGTCGAGGGTACGAATCGCCTCGTAGCGGTGGTGGCGAAGCCGGCGCAGGAGGCGCGCCGCCCCGACGGGTCCGAGCACTCGTGCCAGCCACTGGTAGCCGGTGCCGCCGAGCGCCGGGGTGCACGTTTCCGCTGTGAGTCTTCGCCAGACGCCAAGCAACCGGTCCGTGAATTCAGGGGAGAAGTCCCAGGGCAGCGCGCGCCACGCCCGAAACGCCTTTTCGCCGGCGAGCTGCCGGGCCCGCCGACCGCCCGGCGTATCAGCGGGGCAGGCACGGGCAAAGGCCTCCATGACGGCGAGGGAGGCGATCCCGAGTTTTTCCCAGTGATTGGTCAGGCGCGTTTCGGGGTGCTGGCCAATGATGGCGCGCGGCCCCGGCACGTACTCCACATGGGCGGGCTGGGGTGCCGCGACATGGTAGAACCAGATCTCCGCGACGGGATTGTAAAGTGGCGATGGGGGAAAGCACGCCGTGGCGACGATGGGGTCGAGGTAGGTTCGCCGGAAGATTGGGCTGTGGGGGGCCGGTTGGACGGTCAGGTAGAAATCCGCCGCTTCGTTCGTTGCCGGCAATGGCGCGTCCACCTGGAGGGCGAGTTGATCGTAGTCGCCGGTCAGCGTGGTGCGGGCGGTGTCGGTGTAGGAGACATCGGCGCCGCTTCGATCCATCGCGGACACCTGCGCGGTGATCTTGTCGGAAGAGACCAGATCGTCCGAGTCGAGGAACAACACGTACCGCCCGGAGGCGGCGGCAAGGCCGGCGAGGCGTGCGAAGAGCAGGCCGCGGTTCTCCTGGCGGATCAGCTTCGTGGGTTCGATGCCCAAAGACCGCAGGTTCTCGGCGGCGGGAGGGGTGGAGCCGTCGTCGACCACGATAGTCTCGATCTTCAAGCCCGCGGCCGCGCGGCGGACGCTATCAAACGTGTACCGGACAACCGGTCCCCGGTTGTAGATCGGAATGACGATCGAAAGATCGGGTGGGATCACGGGAGCACGGCGCGGTCGGCGGCCAGCGGCCGTGGGGGCGGTGAGGCGAGGACCTCACGGGCGGCGGCCACGACTTCATCTGGAGTGATGCTGGTCATGCACTGCATCGCGTGGGGGCAGCCGGTGCGGCGTCCGCACGGTGAACAGTCGGGCTCGTTCAGCAGGTTGCGATTCGCGCTATAGCTGAAGATTCCGGCCTGGGCGCGCCCTCCCATCACCACGACGGCGGGACAGTCCACCGCTCGGGCGAGGTGCGTGAGGAATCCCTCGAGTCCGATGAACACCGCCGAGACGGCGAGCACGGCGGCGGCTTCGCGAAGAGTGGTCTGGCCGCGAAGGTCGGCGTCGACGGGGAGGGCGGGATCCGCGCGGGAGCCGAGTTGGACGAGCTTGAACTCCGGCGCGAGGTGGCGGCACACGGCGGCGAAACGCTCGGGACCCCATTCCTTGGCCGGATAGGGAATCGCCGCGCCCAGCCCGGTGCTGTGGACTGCAATCTGGCCGGCAAAGCGGCGACCGGCTGCCGTTTCACCTTCGGTCAGATGGAGGTAAGGACGGAGCGAAACTTCACCCTGCAGCCCGGCCCGGGCGCACATCTCCGCGATGATGTGACGATCCGGCAGTGCATCCCGCTCGGGATCTCCCGGTACGGGGCCGACATAGTAGGGCTTGATCACCGTGGCGCCGAGGCGGCGGATGCCGGCCACGAAATCATCGTCGATCGGCAGCAGGCGCGCGGGATCGGCGTTGCCGGCGAAGAGCTCGGGCCGCGCCGTCAGCATCGTGAACGGCCGGCCGCGTCGACGGGCCTCGCGCAGGATCGCCGTGCAGAGCAAGTCATCGCCGAGGCTGAGCGGGCCGAACAGCAGCGCCCGCCGGGGCAGCCCCCAGCGGGCGAGATTGCGGGCGAAACGCAAGGCGCGCCGTGGCCGCGACGACAGGGTTCTTGGGGTGTTGCCGGAGTTCACCTTGGAGCGGGAAGGAGGAGGTTCAGGTCCGCCTGCCCTTCGAACTGCCCGCGGGCTCCGTGCCAGCGGATTTGCTCCACCGGTCCGCGCCAAGCGCGGCAGCGCCACCAGGCGCGTAGAACTCGGGGCGCCACAGTCGCTCGTGGTATCGAGGGCCACGGGCACTGGCCGTGCAGGGCGAGGACCCGCACCCACGTGCGCATGATGCCGCGGTTGAGGCGAGCGAGGTATCCCGGATCCAGGCGGGAAGCCGGAATCAAATGGGTCAGGGAAAGCTCGGGCAGGTAAGCGATGTCTCCCCCCGCGTGCAGGGCGGTGAAGACCAGGTCGTTGTCGCCACCGGACGCCAGGCTACTGCCGTGGCGATCGAGGGAACGGCGGCGCGGGTCTCCGGCGACGGCGGCGGCATAGGCCCGCGCGGCGGTGCTCCGGACCACGAGGCCCGCGCCCACAGGCGCGAACTCCGGCCAGGCGACGTTTGGTCCACCGCGGGCAATCCGTTCCACGCGGCCGAGGTCGCGCAGGGCCAGCAGGCCGTGAAACTCCGCGCTCCAGGGCGGAGGCGGCGCTTCCCATTCCGGGAGCACGGTTCCGCCGGCGGCCGCAAGCGCGGGTTTGGCCGCGAAATGCCGCGCCACGACGGCGAGATAGTCCGGCGCGAGCACGTTGTCGTCGTCGACGAACACCAACACTTCCCCGCGGGCTTCCCGAATCCCGGCGAGACGTGCCGGAGTCAGCCCTGGCGCCGGCTCCACCACCACGCGCGGCATTGGGCCGGTGAACCGGGAACCAAGGTTTGGTGCGAGCGGCGGTTCGCTGCCGTTATCCACCACCAGGAGTTCCCATTCGTCTCGCGGAAGCGACTGGGCCGCGAGACCAGCCAGGGTGCGGTCGAGCCGGCCCCGGTGGGGATTCCGAGTGGGGAGAATGACGGAAATCACGATCGCGTTCGCTTGCGCGCGACGAAGTTGCCGAGCGGGTGCGCCGTTGGTTCGCGTCGCTCCAGGCTGGAAAGCTGAAATCCCGCAGCTTCCAGGAGTTGCTTGGGCTCGGTCGTGGCCTCGAGGGCGTCCTCGAAAACCACCAATGAGCACTCCGGACGTCGCAGCACGGCGGAGAGGCCCCGCAGCACCTCGGCCTCGTGACCCTCCACGTCGAGCTTGATCACCTGGGGGGCTGGAACGACGTCAGCAGCGACCAGGTCGTCGCCCCTGGCCGTGGCTACGAGGACGGTGCCGGAATAACCACCCTGTGACCACGGGCTGAGCGTGGTCATGCCGGAGTTCCCGGCGGGCCCGAGGTGCAAGGGAAGCATGCCGTTGGAACTGGAAAGAGCGACCGACGACGTGAGGGCTGCGGGGGCATTCCAGGCTCGATGACGGAGGAGTCGGGCGTGTTCGGAGGGATTGGGCTCAAACGCCACGATGGTCGCTCCGGGGACAAGGCGGGCGAGGGTCATCGCGTGCAGGCCGAAGTTGGCGCCAATGTCCCAGACCACCGTTCCCGTCGAGGTCGCGGCGCGCAGCGCGTCGAGAACCTCGGATTCGTAGAATCCGTCCGTGAGGACGATTCCGTCGATGTACGAAAGGGGATCGAGGAGAAAGGTCGACCCGTAGGGTGTGACGCCACGCACGCCGTTGGTCCGACCGAGCAGCCGCCGAAGGGAGAGGAAACCGCGCCAGTGCCGCCGCCACCAGGAGGCGAGCAGGCGATCGCGCCAATCGGGATGCGGGCTCATGATCCGGGAGGAAGGGTGCGTTCCATTTCCGCCAGGGTGCGCCACGCGCGAGTTTCGCCCCGCTTCAGAGCGAGTCGGACCCGGCGCTCGACTGGGCTGAGGGCGCGGAGGAACCGCTGTTCGCGCAGCCGCGCGAGGAGTCCGGTCCGCGGTGCGCGTGCCCCGCCGCGCCAGGCGTGGATCAGGGTGCTCGCAAAGCCGTGGCCCTCGGCGAGGCGTTCGAGATAGGCCGGGTCGACCCGGCCGGCCGGCATCAGGTGGGTCAGGCGCAGGGTGGTAAAGACTCCAGTGCCGAGTCCCGCGTCGATCGCGCAGAACGCCAGGTCGAAGTCCTCGCAGGCACTGAGCGATTGGCCGGTTCGGCCCAGGAGCTTGCGCCGGGGATCGTCGCGGACCTGGCTGGCGTAGCGGCGGGCGATCGCCGCTCGGACGCACATGCCGGCACCGGCGGGGGTGGCTTCGTAATCGAAGAGCCGGTTTGACCAGCGATCCCGCGCGGCGCGATGGACGGCGAGGTACGCGAGAAACGGCGTGAGGTCGGCCGAGGGCTTTGCCTCCCACTCCGGCTCAAAGTGCCCGCAGCCCCACGCCCCGAGCGCGGGCCAGGCGGACGAAATTCGCTCCGCTTCCGCGAGGTAGTCAGGCGCGAGCAGGTTGTCGTCGTCGACCCAGACGAGGAGATCTGCGGTGGCTTCGGCGATGCCGCGCAAGCGCGCCGGGGTCAGACCCAGTTCCGCTTCGTGGAGCACGCGACCGTGCGGATGCCAGGCCAGGAGTCCGGGCTCCAGACGATCGCGGGAGGCGTTGTCGATGAGCAGGAGTTCCCATTGTTCGACCGCGAGGGACTGCCGTTTCAGAGCGTCGAGGGTGCGGCTCAGGTAATCCGGCCGGGGATTGTGGGTGCACAGGATGACGCTGAGGGCCGGGTTCATGGGCGGCGGAAGAACGTGGTTTGGGACACCGCCGTGGCTCCAATCGCGAGCCAGCCTGCCACCGAGAGGACGTTGGCGATCCGCTGGACCAAGGGCAGCGGCCAGTCGGGCTGGCGTCGGTCCAACAGCAGCTGCAGATCGGGGAGGCGATTGTCGGAAAAGCGGGCGAATGGCCTGGCCCCGGCCAGATCCGGGGCCACGAAGGCGAGGGGAAAATTGAAGTTCAGGGTACCGTCGGCCCCGGGCGCGAGGATTGGCCCGGGGTGAAGCTGGGATCGGAAGGCGGGACCCGGGTACCCATAGCCGAAGATCGGCTCGTAGGGCTTCAGGTTGGAGGCCCGGGCGGCGAAGACTCGATCCTCCCGGACGTCCGCGATGGTCGTGATGGGCCGGAAACTCTCTCCTGCGCGCACTTCGGTCCAAACCCTTTGAATCTCGATCGCGTCAAAGCCGGCAAACCAGAGCGAGTTCATCTGCCGGCGGAAGGTGACCAGGCTCGCGAGGGAGACCAGCACTGCCGCTGCGGCAGTCGTCCGGAACATCGCGGGACGCAGCCGGGAGCGGAGCAGTTCCACCCCGAGCCCGGAGAGGAGGGCCACCGGAAGCAGGAAGGCTGCGGCATACCGGGAGTTGGCGTGCATCGAACGCAGGAACGGCAGCGGTTGCAGATGAGGCCAGAGCAGGCCGCGCCCAAGCGTGAACTCGGACGCGATCCAGAGGGCCAATCCCGTGGCCACCGCCGCGGCGCAGCGCGCCGGAGACCAGTTGCGGAAGAAGGGCAGACAGCCGAGCGGCACGAGGACGAGCGCCACTGGGGAAACCCCGGCATCCTCAACTTCGGGTCCCGCGAGGCGCGCAAAAAGGGTGGCAGGGTCCAGGTCGACGAGCCACTGCAGGAGGAAGACCGGCTTGGCGGCAAACAACTGCGCCGCCAGGGAACCGATCGCCGGGAGGAAATCCGCGGCCGGGTGGGAGTAGCTGACCTCGCGCGGAAACTGCCCCAGGTAGAGCGCCACGGCGCAGATCTTCGCGGCCGCCGCCAACAGGGCCAGGGCGGCCCCGCCGATCAGGACGCCAACCGAGCGTTTCCACGGAAAGGCCGTGGGGTCGTGCCACGCGAGTGCCGGAGCCAGCAGCAAGGCGGAAAGGGCGAAGATGACGATGATGGCATAACCTCCCGTCATGGCGATGACGGCGGCGCCCGCCGCCAGAAGCGCGATTGCGAGCGGCGCGGCGGTGCGCCGGTGGAGGCAGAAGGGAAGAAGGGCGACGAGCGGAAAGGTGGCGTACCCGACATGCCCCGAGAAGGCATGGTAGAAGCCAAAGTTGTTGGTCGAAAAGACGGCCGCGGCGACCAGTGCCGCCTCCGCCGACCAGTCCAGGAAGTCGCGACAAAACTTGACCACCAGCAGGAAGCCGAGCGCCAGCGGCAGCAGGAAATTCAGGAGGCTCGCCGACCATGGATCCGTGAGGAAAAGGAGAAACTGCCCGAGCATGAACTGCGTATGTTCCGGATTCGGAAATGCGGGCAGGCCGCCGCCCAGCGACGGAGTCCACCACTGCAGGGAGAGGCCGTTGCACCGGTAGTGGAGGTACACATCGACCATCCGCGGCAGAAAGGTCGAAAGATCGTGTCCAACCCGCGGCCACTGCTGATGAAACAGGAGCAGCGCGAACGCCTGCAGGGCGAGGAGGGAACTCCAGGTCGCGAAGCGCAGTGACATCACGACGGTGACGGGACCGGCCCGGGCCGGGGATCCCGGAAGAGCCGGGAGGCGAGGCGGTGGCCCAAGCGGCGGGCCGGGTTCTCAAGCAAGTGGTAGCTCAAGCTGGCCGCGGCGATGGTCAGGACGACGTAGTACGCGACGTGGGCGGATTCGTCCGCCAGGTAGTTGCTGCCGGTCAAGCGACGGAGGAGCGAGGGGCCGAACCGGTGCGCGAAGTTGTGCCAGATATAGAGGCCGTAACTGATGCGACCCAGGTACGCGAAAGGACCCCAGGCAAGGAAACGCGCGAGACGGCTTTCTGGAAAGAGGAGCAGGTAGGCGAGCAGCGCGGCGAAACCCGCGGCCTGGACCGTAGCGTCGAAGATAATCCACGACGCCGGCTGTCGATCGGTGATCTTGAGCAAGGCTCCGAATAACATCCAGCCGACGAGGCCGCCGATGGCGGCGCGCAGCAGGGATCGTCCGCCGATCTGCGGAAGGCGGTGGCGGCGCTGCAGGGAGGCAATCCCGGCTCCGAGGGCAAAGAAGTCGACACACGACGGCAACAGGATGCTGCCCAGTTCGGGTCGCGCCTGCCCGAACAGGAACGGAAGGGCCCGAAACACCGGACCGGCGATCACCAGCCCGATGAGGATGGTGCGCAACCGGGTCAGCGGCACCCAAAGCAGCACCAGGGGCCAGACGACGTAGAACTGTTGTTCCACCGCGAGTGTCCAGTAGTGCGAGAGCAGCGTGGGCCAGTGCTGGTGCAGGTGCACGTAGTGGTTGGTCGCAAAGAAGGCATGCCACGCCAGATGGGTCTCGGTGCCGGACATGCGGGCGGAATACGCCACGGCCAGGCTGGCGAAATAGAGCGGCCAGAGGCGGAAAATTCGACGGACCAGGAATGGGCCGAGCGCAGAGCCGGGATGGCCGGCGGGGGCGGTTTCACGCGCCCGCAGTAGGAGTAGCGTGATGAGATAACCACTAAGGACGAAGAACAGCCGAACTCCGGCGGAGCCCCAGTCGAAGAGGGAACTGAGCGTCGGCGAAAAATGCGCGAACATCACCGCGAGCACGGCAAACCAGCGCAGGCCGTCCAGAGCCGGGGCGTAAAACCCGGTGGAGCGGTCGGTGCCGGTGCGGGCGGCGGGGGAAGTCACGGTAGGTTGAGTCGGGCCTCCGCGAGGGGGTGGCCATGGCGGGCGATCAGTCGCTGCAGCGCCTTGTGCACGTCTGCCGCGGTGATTTCCGTCATGCAGCGGTGATGGAAGTCGCAGGAGTTCCAACGCCAGCAGGGGGCGCAGGGCAGAGCGGTGAAGAGGTTCTCGTTGGCGATGTAGCCGCTTTGGTCCGGATGCTCGCGTCCACCATAGATGACCACGGCAGGGCAGTCGACCGCGCGGGCGAGGTGCATCAGGAAACCCACCAGCCCGATGAAGGCGCGCGCTTGGGAGAGGATCGCGGCCGTCTGCCGCAGCGTGGTCCGCCCGCGGAGATCGGTCACGCCCTCCAGTGGAGGATCCTGGGGCAGGCCTACCTGCACGACCGGGTGATCGCGCCGCAGGAGGTCGACGACCTCCTGGAACCGTTCGGCCTGCCACTCCTTGTTGCCGATGGCCAGGGACGCCGAGCGTCGCGAGGACTGGATCGCAATGGCGCCGCGGTGTCGCGCCGCCCATTCCGCTTCCTCGTTCTGCAGCCACAAGTATGGGCGGAGGGAGACGGAGCCGCTGATTCCTGCCCGGCGGCACATTTCTGCGACGATGTGCGTGGCCGGCGGCACGTCGATATCGGGAGGAAGCTGCCCGTTGATGTAGACCACCTGGTCAACGCGCCGGCCAATCCGGCGCAGGCCGGCTACTTGATCGTGGCGCATCGGCAGGACGCGATCGACGTCGGGCGAGCGCTCGAACAACTCGGGAAATCGGGTCATCACCCCCAGTCCCGTCGCCCCGCGACCGCGGAGTTCGTGCAGGACGGTCGTGAGAAGCAGTTCGTCACCGATCCCGTCGCCACCGAAGTAGACCAGGTGGCGTGCCCCGCGGTACTGGCGCCGGAGGCGTAGATCCTCCGGCGCCCAATACAGGCGTCGCCATACGCGGCGTAGCAGGTTCGCCGGCGGAGGAGCAGGGGCCGGATCAGGCGGGAACGGGCGAGAGGTCACGTGCGAACCAACACAATCGAGCCGGACTTGTCGGGCATCGGCACCGCGGCGACGGGATGGGCAGTGCGGAAGCGGTCGACAGCGAGGCGCGCGCCGGGCCACGCGTTGTAATCGTGCACCACCAGGTAGCCACCGGCATTCAGCCGGGGCCAGAAGAAGTCCAGGCCGGCGGCGATCGGAGCTTCCAGATCCGCGTCCAGGTGGACGAAGGCGAATCGCGCGGCCGCCACCGCTGGGGTGACCGACGCCGGGAACCAGCCGACCACCGGCACAAGGGTCTCTGCCAGCGGTGCAATCGTGTTTCGCACGAGGTCGAGGTTGGTGTCCGTGAATTGCTGGGCTTGGTTGAACCCCAGCGAGACCGACTCGGCGGCGAGATCCTGGTCGGAAAAGCCGGCAAAGGTGTCAAAAAGGTAGAAGGTTCGCTCCGGGCAGTAATGATGGATGAGGCGGGCGGATTCGCCACGATGGACGCCAAGTTCCGCGAGGCATCCCGGCACCTTCCGGACAGTAATTTCCCGCAGGAGGAGCAGCAGGAGGTTGGCCCGCACCCGATCACCGGCATGAAGCTCGTGCAGGCGGCGAGTTTCACCCGGCGGATGGAATCCGCCGAAACGCGCGACGAACTCGGGGGAGTGCCAACGGGCACCCGGTTGGATATCCATGTAGTATTGGAGATCACTGCGCTGGATGGCGGCGAGTCGGCTCACCTCGTCAAAGTCGGGCGGCGCGGGAAACAGCCCAGGCAGGAGCCGGCGCAGGCCGCGGCGAAGCAACTCGCGGGCGCGGCGGATCCCGCCGGGTGCGGCGGCGGTCGCGGGCGGGAGCGCGGTAGGGGTGGACATCGGGATTTTACGCCGCAGCGGGCGGATTTACCCGGGGGAAAAGTACGATCAGTCCGCGGGAGAGGACGTGTTCGAAATGACCCGAATGCCGGGGATCGCGTGCGAGTTCCAGGACTTGCCGCCGGTACTCGGCTTGGACGGCGGGGGTCGGGTCGTTCGGCAGCGTGCGGTTGCGGTAGGCAGACGTGTCGTGGAATGCGGCAATGCCGGAGAGGAGACTCCGTTCGAGGCAGATGCGGTACTCTTCGGCCCGGATGTCGCAGAGGCTGTCGAAGAAGCCGAAGGCGAATTGCTCGCGTGTGGTCCGGAGGAAGTCCCGGGAATCTCCGCAGTGGATCTCCACATGCCGGCTGAGCCCGTGGCGACGAATCAGGGCTGCAATCCGCTCACACGCGGCGGCGTCGATCTCGACCGAGTGCACCCGGCCGAAACCGTTGTCGCGGCAGGCGGCGGCCAGGGCGAGGGTGCCGAGGCCATCCAGCGCCCCTGTCTCCAGCACCTGTGCGGGCTTGGTCAGGCACACGGTGGCGTGGAGCCAGTTCAGGGTTTCGATCTCGGTCGAGCCAGTGTTGTGGGCGACAAAGAGCTCGCCCCGTTCCTCCGGACAGTGCGGATGAACCGTGGATTCGAGTCCGAGTGTCAGTTCTTCGGGCAGCCAGGTCGGATGCCAGTCGCGGCCCGCGACCGGCGGAGGAGTTTTCCAGCCGCGGACGGCGCCGCGAAAGGCATTGAGCGTGCGGGTGATCATGGAGAAAGGGCGACGTGGGTTTCGGGCGAGTTAGCACATTGCCGGGGGATAACGCACGGGGCGCCGGTGCATGGCCGCGAGGCCGGCGAGGGACCCGCGGGCGGCCCACCAGTCCATCCGTTCGCGCAGTCCCCGCCAGGCCCGAAAGACGAACCAGGCCTTCAGGACCCGGAAGGGCACCGACCACGGAGGCACGGTCGGGCGTCGATTGAAACCGTGTGCGAACAACGTCTGCATCCAGAGCCGCTGCAGGTTCGGCACGAGGCGTTCGAAATAGGCCGGCTGCAGTCGTCCGGCAGGGATCACATGCTCGAGCACCAGTCCCGGGACGTAGCCCATGGCCCAGCCATGGCGCAGGACGCAGAGCACAAGGTCCTTGTCTTCCGTGCCCCCGACTCCCTGGCCGTGCCAGGAGATCCGCTCAATCGTCGCCGCGTGCCGCGCCACATGCTCCGCGTAGGTGGCCACGACGTCGCGTCGCACCACGAGACCGGCGCCGATCGGGCTCCACGCCGGCAGCGCTCCGCCCTCAGCCGTGGACCAGCTGAGCGGGGCGTCTCCCCAATTCCGCAGGGCCAGCGCCCACGCACAGGCGTCGATCCACGGTGGAGGCGGTGCTTCGAATTGGGGATGGATGCGGCCACCGGCGACACCGACCCGGGGGTGGCGGCGGGTAAACTCGACCAGCGAGGCCAGCGATCCGGGATGTGGAATCGTGTCGTCGTCGAGAAAGAGGATGACGTCGCCGCGCGAGTGGTTGAGGCCGGCCAGACGGGCGTGAAGCAACCCCGGGCGCGGTTCGACCACGACCCGGAGCGGCACGGGCGCCTCCGGAAAAGCAAGGGGCGGGGTGCTGCCGTTGTCGATCACCAGCAGCTCCCATCCAGCCGGAGCGTCCCGCTGGGCGGCCAGTGCCTGTGGACCCGGGCCAGGGGGCCGGGGCGCGGATTCCGCGTCGGCACGATGACACTGAGCGGGCAGCATCCCAGGGCGGCGTCGGGGCTCACGGGCGCGTGAAGAACTGCGTTTGCGTCAGCGCCATCGCTTCGCGGTACTCCAGCCGAAGGCGGCGTCGGAGAAACTGCCGAAGACCGGCGCGGAGGGAGGGTGTCTCCGGCAAGAGGCTCCAACCGTGGGGATAAACGCGGGCCAGGCCGTGGCGTTTCCCGAGGAGCTCGAGGCCGGACGGCGTGAAGGCGTTCAAGTGCTCCAGAGGGGCGACCGCGTTGAGCGACGCAGGCGAGTGCTTGGGGGCGAGCCAGTCGGGTGCCCGCAGTTTCTCGTCCAGGCCATCGTCGCGCGGCACGCCGAGAGCGAGAATCCCGCCCGGGGCGAGGAGGTCGGCAAGGCGGGCGACGGTGCCCGAGGGATCCGGCAGGTGCTCCAGCACCTGCTCGGCGTGGATGAGCCCAAAGCGGTCGGCCGGGCCGCCAAATGGGAGTTCACAGTGGATCCCGGCGGCCCGGAGGGAGGGAAACGCAGCGGTCGCGACATCCATCACCGTGACTTCGAGGCCGGCGGCCGCGGCCAAGCGCGCCCAGTCGCCCCGGCCGGCCCCGAAATCGAGGGCGCGCAACGGGGCGCCGCGGCTTTCGCACCACTCGACGAGCATGACCAGCTCACGGCTGCGCTGGGCGAAGACGAACGTCGGCTGCCGTTCGCGGTCCATCGCGGGCAGGGCCCCGTAGAACGCACCCAGCCACTCCTCCCCGGGGACCAGCACCTGGTAGTGGGAGCCGCAGCCGGCGCAGCGGGCGACGACGTGGCGCCCCCCTTCGAGGCCGGCCAGCGTTGGGTGCACCGTAGGGGCGTAGAAGGTGCGCAAATACGTCGAAAGCGGAGGTGCGTCGTGCGGAAGATCGGCGACAATCTCCCGGTGGAAGTTTCCGCAGGCGGGGCAGGAAGGGCGCGACTGCCAGGCGGGCGTCATGATTCGAGCGGTGCAGTCCGGGAGCGGAGACGACGCACCGTACTCTGTAACACGAAAGCGGCCACCGGGAAGCCAGCGCGGGCCAACGCCGCGATCGCACGCGAACGGGTTTCCGGCACCTCGCCTCCGGCGAACTGGCAGAGGGCCAGGCTGCGGCGCATGCCGGTCCAGTCCCGCAGATGAAACTGGCGTTCGGCGATGCGCATCGCGTCCCACGCGATCGCGTGCCGGATGGTCGCGGAGTCGGAGGGGAGAAGGCCCTGCAGCAGGGACTCCTTGGCGCGCCACACCGCGACCAGGTTCCGGTTGCTCAGGCTGTCGGGCCGCCGGAGCGCCGTCACCAGCACCTCGTCCACCACGGCAAAGCGGGCGCCGCGGCACGCGAGCCGGAGATGGAAGTCCGTGTCCTCCCAAAAGCGCAGGGAGGGATCGAACCCGCCGGCCGCCTCGACCGCACTGCGCCGGTACAGGCCGCCGATGCCGCCCACGGTGTGGAAGATCAGGGAGGGCACCGGGTCGCTGGCGTAGTCGGATTCACGATACCGCCATTCGAGGCAGAGGCGGCCGGTGGCTTCGTCGTGCCAGTCGACCTGGCACAGCACCACCTCCCGGTCGGGCGTGGCCCGTGCCAGCATTCGTGCGTTGAACTCCGGGGTGAGGCGGTCGTCCGCGTCGTGAAAATGGACCCATTCGGCCGTGGTGGCGGCGAGCAGCCGGTTGCGGGTGGCGGCCGGGCCGAGGTTGGTCGGATTGCGCAGGACGCGCGCTCCGAGGTCCGCCGCGACCTGCGCCGTGTCGTCGGAACTTGCATCATCGCAGACCCAGCATTCGTCGAATGGTCGTACCTGTGCCCGAACGCCTTCCCAAAGCCGCGGCAGGAAGCGGCGCGCATTGTAGGCCGGCACAAGCAGGGCGACCCGCGGGGCGGCGACGGGATCAGCCGGCGGGACGGCGGACGAAGTAGGCATTGACCTCGATCAGCCCGGGATGAGCGGGCAGGTGCGAGACGGGATACAGGCCGGACAGCACGAAGCCGTGCTGCTCCAGGAAGGCGAAGGTCTCGTGGTAGACCGGGGCGCCTGCGTACAGGGGCGTCATCGCCGCCTCGCACGCCACCGCGTCCACCTCCGGCAGGATGGACCCGGCCCCACGCAGCACCTCGAGATCATGGCCCTGCGTGTCGGTTTTCAGCAGGCACCGCGGACGCACCAGGTCGCCGCGGCAGGCCGGCCATTCCGCGGCCAGCGTCGACACCGGCACACGGGCGGTCCCGTTCGGGCGCATCCAGTCCGGGAACGCCGACTGTCCCGCGGGATTGGCGGTGTGCAGAGAGTTGAACGAGGAGTCGCCGAACACCTGCAACTCGGCCTCGCCGGGCGTCGCACCCAGGGCCTTGCCGATCACCTGCCACTGCGGGTCATTCGCCGCCGCGGTGCTCAGCGCCTGGACCAGGGGAGGCGTGGGTTCGAAGGAGACGAGGCGGCCGCGAAAACCGAGACGGCGGCATGTGGCGGCGAACTGGCCGTGGTTGGCCCCGACGTCGATCACCAGCGCGATGTCCAGTGCCTGGAGGATCCAGGCGAGGTGGCATTCATCCACGGCATGGCCGAAGTGCTGCACGGCGGCGCCAAACTCCCGCCCGGTGCGGCAGAGCTCGTTGCGGGCCCAAGTGAGCTCCGCCAGGAGCGGGGTGGGGCTTCGAGGCACAATCTCGTAGCCGAGGCGATGGCACAGGGAGCGCAGCGAGGCTTTGAGAAATTGCATGGGGAGGGAGCGGGCGCGTGGCTCAGCGGCGGCGACAGGTGAGCTCCAGGGCGCCGGCATGCCAGCTGAGTTCGAGTGCCCGCTTGCGATCGCCGAGCGGGGCCCGGCACACCTCGATCAGCTGCGGCACCTCGTGCCGGGCGACCACCTGGACCATCGGATCGACCAGCTGGACCACCAGTTGGTAGGAGCCATTGGCCAGCCGGTCGAGATCGACGCTCCAGGTCGAATCCTGATCCCCGGCGACAATGTCGACACACTCCTGCGGATGGTACGTGCCGGCCGCGGCCAGTCCGACCGGCTGGCCGGAGGCGGTCAGCAGCAGGAACTCGAGGGCGAGGCGCCGGGCCGCCGCGGAGCGCAGGGTCAGATCGACCTCCAACTGAGGGCGGCCCTGCTCGAGGCGGCAATTCACGCGGTTGATCCGCAGCGCCGGCTCGGTCGGGCTGAACACGGCGGCCGCCTGCGGGTCGTGCCCGTCGCGCAGGTAGGCTTCGAGCACCTGATCGACCGGACCGAGGGTGACGCACGCACCCTTCTTCAGGAAGATCCCGCGCGAGCAGAGGGTGTGCACGGCGCCGAGATTGTGGCTGACGAAGAGCACGGTGCGACCCTCGTGGGAGGCGACACTCTGCATCTTGCCCAGACACTTCTGCTGGAACTCCACATCCCCGACCGCCAGCACCTCGTCGACAATGAGCACCTCGGGTTCGAGGTGGGCGGCCACGGCGAACGCAAGGCGGACATACATGCCGCTGCTGTAGCGCTTCACCGGAGTGTCGATGAACTGGTCGATTTCCGCGAAGGCCACGATCTCGTCGAACTTCCGCCGGACCTCGGCCTGCGTCATGCCGAGGATCGCGCCGTTGAGGAAGACGTTTTCGCGCCCGGTGAGCTCGGGATGGAAGCCCGTGCCCACCTCGAGCAGGGAGGCGACGCGTCCCCGCAGCCGCGCGGTGCCGGACGTGGGTTCCGTGATGCGCGAGAGGATCTTCAGCAGCGTCGACTTGCCGGCGCCGTTGCGGCCCACCACTCCCACGACTTCGCCGGGCAGGACGTCGAAGCTCACGTCGCGGAGCGCCCAGAAGTCCTGCTTGTCGGCGTGGTTCACGCCCCGCAGGCGATCGCGCCAGCGCGCGAACTCCTCGCGGAGCGACGTGGCGCCAATCGCGCCCAGGCGATAGCGTTTGGAAAGTCCCCGGACTTCGATGATGGGCCGGCTCATATCACGTCGACGAAGGTGCGCTCGACCCGCTGGAAGACGAGGATCCCGGTCACCAGGGCGAGCACCGTGGCTCCGAGGGAAACGACCAGCAGCGGTTGGTTGATCCAGCCTGTCCCGAGGAGCAGCCGCCGGCAGCACTCGACTGGCATGGTGACCGGGTTCAGCGCCACGTAGATGTGCCACTGGGGCGGGACCTTGGCGAGGGGGAGGATCACCGGGGTGACATAGAGCCAGAGTTGGATGAGGAAGCCGGCCAGCACGGTGAAGTCGCGGAACTTCGCCGTGAGCGCCGCGAGCCACAGGCCGACCCCCAGACTGAAGGCCGCCAACTGCACCAGCACCAGGGGGAGCAGCACGATGGCCTCCCAGCGGGGTCCCACCGTGGTCCCGGGATGGCTCACCCGATACACCACCAGGATGACCAGGAAGGCGATCAGCTGGATGAAGAAGGAGATGACGTTCGATACCAGTCCGGCCAGCGGGACAATCAGCCGCGGGAAGTAGACCTTACCGAAGAGCCCCGCGTTGGCCGCCAGCGTGGAGGACGTCGACTGGAAGGTCTGGGCGAAGTAGTTCCAGGCCAGCAGGCCGCAGAGGTAGAACAGGGTCGGCGGCAGCCCGTCGGTTGGCAGCTCCGCGACCTGGCTGAACACGACGGTGAAGATGACCGTCGTCAGGATCGGCTGGAAGATATACCAGAGGGGTCCGAGGACGGTCTGCTTGTAGCGGGCCACGAAGTCGCGCCACACGAGCAGGCGGAGTAGATCGCGATACGCGACCAGTTCGCGCCAGTCGAGGAAGCGCAGCCCGCGGGTCGGCTGGATCACGATTTCACGTTGCGAGTCGTTCATGCCGGAAGGAGGGCGGAAAGCCGCCGGACAAAGGCGGGATAAGTGAAGGGCTCCACCTGGTCGAGGATCGCTTGCGAGTCCCATGCGCGCTGGAGGGCGGTAATGGCGGCACGCGCCAGCCCTGGGACGTCGCCGTAGTCCACGAGCATTCCGGTGGCGTCCGTGAGCACCTCCGGTGCACCCCCGGCCCGAGCGGCGAGACACGGACGGCCGTGCGCCATCGCCTCGAGGTAGACGAGCCCGAAGCCTTCCCCGTTGCTTGGGAGCGCGAAGAGGCGGCAGGAGGCCAGTTCCTCGCGCAGGCGGTCGTCCTCCACATAGCCGGCGAAGTCGACTGCTGACGCCACTCCGGCCTGCCGGGCCAGTCCTTCCAGTCGGGCCAGGTCGTCGCCACGGCCGATGATGCGCAGGCGGGCCTGGGGCAGAGCCTCGCGAACCTGCGGCAGCGCGGCGATCAAGTGATCCACGCCCTTGTATCGGTCCGCGGAACTGAGCCGGGTGACCGTGAGGATGATCGGCTCACACGTGGCGAGCGGCCGGCCGGGATGGAGGGGAAAGGAAGGATCGAGGGCGTTCGGCAGGACAAGCGCGCGGTCCTCGGGCAGCGGGCAGCGTCGCAGCAACTCTCCGCGCGTGTACGCGCTCACGCACAACGCGCTGGTGGCGTCGCGCAGGGCCAGGCGCTCCCGCCACCGCAGCGGTCGCCACACCTCGATGCCATGCGCAATCACGTGGTACCGGAGGCCGGGGCGCAGTCGACGCAGGATCCAGGCGACCGGCAGCAGAAAGAGATGTCCGCACACGAGGCGATCGCAGCCCCGGCTCAGGCGCAGCGCCTCGCGGATCAGGCGTCCCTTGCGTCGGCCGCACGCCATCGCGGATTCGAGGCGCCCAGGCGGCAAGGAGGTGAAGGCGGAGGCCGGAAACGACGGGTCGTTCAACGCCAGCAGCCGCACGGTCCCGTCCGGTCCGCCGAGATCACACAGCGCCCGCAGGTAATTGCGGAGGATTCGCGGAATGCCTCCCTCGGAAGAGAAGATCTCCGGCACCAGCAGTAGCGTGCGGGTGGGGCGGCGGGTGGTGGCCGGGAGAGCACTCACGACGAGGAAGGCCTCGGGCGGTTGGCAAAGGCGACCAGCACCGCGAGACTCCAGAGGCGGGACCATTCGCGGGTGTCATCAGAGCGGAGAAACGTCTCCCACGCCGTCTGCACCGCCGCCGGGTCAAAAAGACCGCACCGGCGGAGGCTGGCCTCCGCAAAGGTGTCGTCGAGAAACGTCCGCAGTTCACGCTTCATCCAGATCGCCATCGGCAACGTGAAACCCCACTTGCGCCGTTGCGCGAGGCCGGGGGGCAGCACGTCGCGCAGGGCTTCGTGCAGCACCGCCTTGGGGCGCCGGGAATCCTGCTTGAAGGTGTCCGGCTGCCGCCAAAGCCACTCCACCAGGGGACGGTCCACCAGTGGCACACGTAGTTCCAGCGAGTGCCGCATGCTCATGACATCGCTGTCGCGCAGCAGCACATCGGCCATGTAGGTCCTCATTTCCCAGGCGCTAACGAGCGAGAATGGACGGCCAGGGTCCACGTCTGCGGCAAGGGTCTCGAGGGCGGGATGAAACGGATCGATTGCGCGCACGGCGGCGCGCGCTTCGGGAGACAGGAGCAGCTCGATGGCCGGCTGGGAGAAGACCCGCCGCTGGAGCGCCGCGACTTCGTGCAGGGTGCGGGCGTGCGCCAGCACATCGGCGAGCTTGCGTTGGCGGATGTCGCCGCGCCCGAGCCGGGAGATCGCGGCGCGACGCAGTGGGCTGGGTACGCACCGCCAGCCTCGCAGGAGCCGGGCCAGTCGCGGAGTCGCCCGAAAGGCGGGATAGCCCCCGAATAACTCGTCGCCGCCAAGCCCGGAGAGCGCCACCGTCACCCCGCCGGCGCGGGCGGCCTGGCTGACGTAGTAGGTGTTCACACCGTCGCCGGTCGGCTGGTCCATCGCGGCGAGGAGGCGATCCAAGTCCCGGGCCACGGTCGTTCCCGTCAACGACGTCGTGGAGTGATCCGTGCCGAAGTGCCGGGCGCTCTCCTCGGCGGCGGTCGCTTCGGAAAAACCCGGCTCCTCGAAGGCGATCGCAAACGTGCGGAGTCGCCCCCCGCCCGCGCGGCTCATGAGGCCGACCACCGCGGCCGAGTCGAGCCCCCCCGAGAGAAAGGCGCCGACCGGCACGTCGGCCAGGACGTGCGCGCGCACCGAGTCTTCGAGCCGGGCGCGAAGCTCGTCGACGAACTCGGGCCGCGAGGCGCACGGCCGGTGGGCTTCGTGGTTGCGGCCGAAACACCAGGCGGCCCGAACCGTGAGGGAGCCGTCCCTCCAGAGTGCGCATTCGCCGGGTCCCAGCGCCCGGATACCGCGGAAAAGCGTGCGTGGCGCGGGTACGGACAGCCAGGAGAGATAGTCGACGACCGCCTGGGGATCGATTTCGGCGCCGTCGTTTCCGGCGGCGCGCAAAGCCTGCACTTCCGAGGCGAAAACCAAACGCGGACCGGCCTCGCAGTAGTACAGCGGCTTGATCCCGAAAGGATCCCGGGCGAGGAAGAGCTCGCCGCGGGCGTGGTCCCAGGCTGCGAAGGCGTACATGCCGCGCAGGCGGGCGAGACAGGCTTCACCCCACCGGGCGTACGCGGCGAGCAGCACCTCGGTGTCGCACTGCGTGCGAAACTCCCAACCGGTCTTCTCCAACGCGGACCTGAGCGATCGGAAATTGTAGATCGCTCCGTTGAACACGAGGCTGAGCCGTCCGTCCGGGGAAAACATCGGCTGGTGGCCGTGCGCAGGATCGAAGATCGCCAGCCGGCGCATGCCGAGGGTCCCATCGCCCCGGGAAGCAAGGCCGGCGTCGTCGGGTCCGCGATGTTCCATGGCGGCGCACATCCGCGCCACCGCGGCTTCGCGGAACTCGGGTGATTCCCGAGGATCAATGACTCCAGCTATGCCACACATTGGGCGCTTCCCTCAATCGTGTCCGTTCGCCGCGGACCTCTTGGTGGGAGCCGGTTCGACCTTGCTCGCGACCATGGCGATTGAAGGGTCCTTTGGTCTCGTCACAGCGTGAGCATTACCCCAACGACGCGGCTCGCCCAGGGTGGCCGTAAAAGCTTCGCCCCGTCGCTTCCGGGGAGGCGACCGAGGAACCGAGGACTCGCAGGAGATGATGCTGAAAGGCGTCTAGGGTAAAAACCCTATATAGGCAACGCTGAATCTGGGGCGCGGGGGGATGGGCTGCCTTGGGAGTAATTCACACGCAAATAGATCGGCCGATCTCGGCCGACTTTTCAGTGGAAAAGAGCATTTCCACGATTTTGAGGCCGAATTCGACGGCAGTGCCTGCCCCGCGGGAAGTGATGATGTTGCGGTCTACGACGACCTTCTCGCCGACGAGCCGGTTGGGCAGTTCTGACGCAACCGACGGGTGGGCGGTGTGGCGCAGTGCTGGCAGGATGCCGGCATCCAGGAGAACGGTGGGTGCGGCGCAGATGGCGGCCAGCCACTTTCCCCCATCGTAGTGGCGCCGGACCAGATCCCTGACCCGGGGATCCGCGCGGAGATGTCGGACGCCCGGCCCGCCCGGAAGCAGGAGGCAGTCAAAAAGGTCGGGAGTGATCGCCTCCAACGGGAAGTCAGCCTTGAGACCGATCCCGCAGCGACCCGTGACCACGGCGGCGTCGGCCAGGGATGCGAGCGTAACCTCGGCGCCCGCGCGCCGGAGGAGATCCACGGGGGCAACGGTTTCGATTTCCTCAAATCCTTCAGCGAGCAGGGTGAGAACACGCGGCATGGGGAAAGGGTACGAGTGGCGGGACGGCAGGTCACCGAGCCCAGAGGGGGCAGAGTTCCAACGCCGCAGCTACTTGAATCGGAGAAGCCGCTGGTTGCACCCCATTTTTTGGGTGCATGCGGTGCGGTCACGGGCACGCTGGCGGCATGGAGACCGGGAGGGAACAACACTTGGTGATCTTCGGGTGTGGCTACATCGGTGGCGCCGTCGCCCGCCGTGCCCGGTCCCTCGGGGTGTCCGTGACCGCGTTGACGAGAAACGAGGCCAAGGCGGAAGCCCTTCGCGCGGAGGGGATCGAGACGGTGGTGGCCGACCTTGCCCGAGACGAGTGGCACCGGCGGATCCCTCGTGCGCCGGCGTGGGTGTTGAATTGCGTCAGTTCAGGGGGGGGCGGCGTCGAGGGGTATCAGCGGAGTTACCGGGACGGGTCCGCTTCCATCGTGGCCTGGGCGCGAAGGTACGGTCCGGTCGCCACTGCCGTCTATACCAGCAGCACGTCGGTCTATCCCCAAGGCGGCGGGGAGCGGGTGGGTGAGACCGCGGAAACCGGGGGCGGAGAGCGGGCCGCGATTCTGCTCGAGGCGGAACAACTCTGGCGGGACGCCGGGCCGGCGTGGCACCGGTGGTTTATCCTGCGCCTGGCGGGGATCTACGGGCCGGGCCGCCACTACCTGATGGATCAAGTTCGGCAGGGTGTGGTGGCGGGGCAGGGCGACCACCGGCTGAACTTGATTCACCGCGATGACGCGGCGGCGGCGATCCTGGCTTGCTTCCTGGCCCCAGAGAAGGTCGGCAGCGAGGTCTTCAACGTCGCCGACGATGCCCCGGCGCGGAAGACTGAGGTCGTGCAGTGGCTCGCCGGGCAGTTGGGGGTGGCTCCGCCGACATTCTCCGGCGAGGCAGGGTCGCGGCGCCCCGTGACGCCGGACCGCTGGATCGAAAACGGCCGGTTGAAGTCCCGGTTGGGGTGGACGCCGGTCTTTCCGGGGTACCGAGAAGGTTTCGGAAGTTTCTTGTCGCGCTGACCCGGTCGCATTCTCTCAGTCTTTCCAATTCACACGTGCACCCGCCCAAGCGGGACCAACCATTGACCAACTGATACCATGGCCGGCCTAGGAAAACTCGTGAAGCAGGCGGAGAAGATGAAGCGCGGCATCGAGGCGCTGCAGGCGCAGCTCGAAGCCAAGGAGATCGAGGTGACGAGCGGAGGGGGAGCGGTGAAGATCAAGATCAGCGGCAGCGGGAAGTTTCTGGCGCTGGCGCTGGATCCCGAGTTCCTGAAGGAAGATCCGAAGCTCGTCTCCGAAACAGTGCTGACGGCGGTGCAGGACGCGGCGAAACAGGCCAAGGAGTACCACGAGGCGGAGATGCAAAAGATCACGGGCGCGTTCCAGATGCCCGGGCTGTTTTGAGCGGCGGGCCCGGGGTGACGTCCCGATGACACCGGCGTTTGAGAAGCTGCAGAAGCACCTGAAGCAACTGCCCGGCCTGGGTTTTCGTTCGTCGGAGCGAATTGCGCTGCACCTGCTGGTGGAGAAACCGGGGCGACTGCCCGAACTGGTACGCGCGCTGCAGGAGGCGGCTGGATCCGTCCGGCGCTGCGCACGGTGCGGCAACCTCGCCGAGGGCGAGGCCTGCGCGATTTGCGCCGATGAACGCCGGGATGGCGGGGTCGTGTGCGTGGTCGAGCAGGTGCCGGATCTGGTGGCAATCGAGCGCAGTGGGGCGTTTCGCGGCCGGTATCACGTCTTGCACGGGAAGCTCTCTCCGATGCACGGAGTCGCACCCGAGGACCTGAATCTCGCGAGCCTGCAGGCTCGGATCGAATCGGGAGAGGTCGGCGAACTGATCCTGGCACTTTCCAACGACGTCGAAGGCGAGGCGACCTGCCACTATATCACCGAGCACCTGCCGGAATCGCGCCCGGTCAAGGTGACGCGCATCGGTTTCGGCCTGCCGAGCGGGGGCGGCGTGCTGTACGCCGATGCGGTGACCTTGAAGAGTGCGCTGGAGGGTCGGCGCGGATATCGGTGAACGAAGCCAGCCTCGGACCGAACTGGTCGCCCGGCAGGAATCCGCCGGACAGCGGTTGGCGAAGGGGCGGTGAGCGACCGACGCGGAGGTACAGGGTGCCGCAGTCGTCTGTGGCCGGTTTTCACTTGCGGCGGAGGACGGGCTCCTCCATCCATCGGCCCGTTCTTTTGCGGGCGTAGTATATCGGCTATTATGTGGGCTTCCCAAGCCTGAGAGGAGGGTTCGACTCCCTCCGCCCGCACCAGTTTAGACCCCAAACCACCATCATCATGAAGTCATCCAAATCGTTCGTTGCGTTCGCCATCCTCTCGATGTTTGCCGCCGGCTTTGCCTTTGCAGCCGCCGGAAAGGCCGGCAAGGCCGGCAAGTGCTGTGCCGAAGCCGCCAAAGACGGCAAGGCCTGCGCGCACAAGTGCTGCGTCGAAGCCGCGAAGGGCGGCAAGTACTGCGAGAAGTGCGGAGGCTCCGGCGAGATGAAGAAGGAAACCAAGAAGTAATCCTTCGCTCTTACTGCATCCTCTCTTCGCCGCGCCCGTTCCGGGCGCGGCTTTTTTGTGCCCGGATTCCGGCGATCACCCGTCAGACATCGGCCTCGACGTGCTCCGCCCGCAAGTTGCGCCAGCGGGCGAGGACGCGACGGTGGATGTCATCCGGGGCCAGTCCGTAGTTGGCCCGGAGCAGATCGACGCTGCTGCCGTGTTCGACGAACTTGTCGGGCCAGCCGATGCGCTCGACTGCGGTCGGGCAATCCGCGTCCTGGAGAGCTTCGAGCACCGCGCTGCCGAAGCCGCCGGCGAGCACGTTGTCCTCCATGGTCACCAGCAGGGGAATGCAGGCGGCGTGGCTCAGGAGCAGCGTGCGATCGAGCGGCTTGACGAAGCGGGCATTGACGACCCCGACCGACAGTCCCTCCTCGGCCGCCAGGCGGGCGGCGAGGACCTGGGCCTCCTGCACCATGGGGCCCAGGGCCCAGATCATGATGTTCGAGCCCTCGCGCAGCACCTCTGCGTGGCCGACGGCCAGTTCCTGGGGAGCATCCTTGATCTTCACGCCGGTGCCGGCGCCGCGGGGATAACGGATGACCGAGGCACCCGGCAGGCGCAGGCTCGTGTGCAGCATGTCGACGAGTTCGTCCTCGTCCTTGGGCTGCATCACCGTGAGGTTGGGCACGCAGCGGAGGTAGGAGAGATCGAAGAGACCGTGATGGGTGGGGCCGTCGTTAGGGGAGAGGCCTGCGCGGTCGAGACAGAACGTGACCGGCAGGTTCTGCAGGGCCACGTCGTGGATCACCTGGTCATAGGCGCGCTGCAGGAACGTGGAGTAGATGGCGCACACCGGGCGCAGGCCCTTGGTGGCGAGGCCGGCCGCAAACAACACCGCATGCTCCTCCGCGATGCCCACATCAAAGAACTGCCGCGGCACGGCGGCGGCGAGGTGGGAGAGGCCCGTGCCGCTCGGCATCGCCCCGGTGATGCCGACGATGCGGGCGTCGGCACCGGCAAAGCGGGCCAGGGCCTGGCCGAAGACATCCTGGTAGGCCGGGGCGGCGCCGGGGGCGGGCTTCTTGTTCTCCCCGGTGACCGGATCGAACGGGGCGGCACCGTGGAACTTCTCCGGGTGGGCGACGGCGGCCTCAAGGCCGCGGCCCTTCTTCGTGAGCACGTGCACCAGCACCGGCACATCGCAATGCTTGGCGAAATCGAGATTCTTCGCGAGGGCGTCGAAATCGTGGCCGTCGACCGGCCCCAGGTACCGCAGACCGAACTTCTCGAAGAGCGAGGACTCGACGAAGAAGTCCTTGGTCTCGCGCTTCCACTTCATGTACACGCGGTTCATCTCCACCCCGGCCGGGAAGCTCTTGAAGAACGCCTCGACGTCGTGGTGGATGCGGTTGTAGGTCGAACTCGTGCTGATGCGATTGAGGTAGCGCGAGATGGCGCCGACGTTCTTCGCGATCGACCACTCGTTGTCGTTGAGAATGACGATCAGTCGCTTGGTGGAGCTGACGACGTTGTTCAGGGCCTCGAGGGTGATGCCGCAGGTGAAGGCCGCGTCGCCGCAGACGGCGACGACGTGCTCATCGGTGCCGCGAAGATCGCGGGCGGTCGCCATCCCGAGGGCCGCGGAAAGGGCGGTGCCGGCGTGGCCGGCGCCAAAGGCGTCGTGGGGGCTCTCGGAACGGTAGAGGAAGCCGCTCGCCCCGCCCGTCTGGCGCAGGCGCCGGAAGAAATCCCCACCGCGCCCGGTCAGGAGCTTATGCACATAGCCCTGGTGGGCGACGTCGAAGACAAACTGGTCGGTCGGGGAGTCGAAGATTCGGTGCAGCGCGATCGTGAGCTCGACGACGCCGAGGTTGGGGCCGATGTGGCCGCCGTTTCGGGACGTGACGGAGATGAGCTCCTCGCGGATCTCCTGGGCCAGTTGCGGCAGCTGCTCCGGGGCGAGCGCCTTGACTTCCGCCGGGCCGCGGATCGAGGCCAGCAAAGGACGGGAGGGAGGGGGAGTGGGTGGGTTCATTCGGGACGGTGCCGTCGTCTTCAGCCGCTATTCGTCACGGCCGGCGTCGAACTTCTCCAACACCACCGAGCCGTCCTTCTGTTTCTTGAGCTGTTCAATCTTCAGTTCGGCATCCTTCAGCCGGGCCTCGCAGACCTTGAGCAGCTTGGTGCCCTGTTCAAAGCGGGCGAGCAGATCGGCCAGCGGCACGTCGCCGGATTCCATCGATTCCACGATGGCTTCCAATTGGGCGAGGGCCTCCTCGAAGGAGGGTTTGGCGTCGGCGGTATCCACAACGCGGACGATGCGATCCGGCGGCGGCATTTCAAATCATCTTTGGGCTGGCAGCCCGGGGGCTTTCGCATGGATTGGGGGCATGGCGAACGTTCTCTGGCTGGCCCTCGGATTGCTGCTGCTCAAACTGGTGGCGGAACTCGTGCTGGCAGCCCTGAACCGGGCGGAAGTAAGGCGCCATGCGGCGACTCCGCCGCCCGCCGTGGCGGCAATCATGGAACCGGAGACCTACCGCAAGTCGGTGGCGTACACGCTGGAGAAGTCGCGGTTCGGCGTGGCGGCGGAGGTGTTCGACACGCTCGTGCTCATGTTGGTGCTGATGAGCGGGATCCTGCCGACGCTTTTCGGACAGGCCGTGTCGTGGGGGAGCGCGGATTCGGTTTGGAACCACGCCGCGTTCATCCTGCTCGTGATGATGCTGCTGGCGGTGCCGTCGCTGCCCTTCGAGTGGTGGGAGCAGTTCCGCCTCGAGCAGCGGCATGGGTTCAACAAGAGCACGCCGGGGCTCTGGTTGTCGGACAAGCTGAAGGGCGTGCTGCTGCTCTGGGCGATCGGATTTCCGCTGCTGTGGGCGCTGCTGTCGCTCGTCCGCTGGGTGGGCGAGGCGTGGTGGATCTGGGGATTCGCCCTGTTGTTCGGATTCCAGATCCTGATGCTGATCCTCTACCCAAAGCTCATCCTGCCGCTCTTCAACAAGCTGACTCCGCTGCCGGAGGGTGACCTGCGCACGCGTTTGATGGCGCTGGGCGACCGGACCGGATTCCGGGCCAAGGCCATTGAGGTGATTGATGGCTCGAAGCGCAGCGGGCACTCGAACGCCTACTTCACGGGCTTTGGCCGCTTCCGCCGGATCGTGCTGTTCGACACCCTGATTGCGCAGCTGACCCCCGAGGAACTGGAGGCCGTGCTGGCCCACGAGATCGGTCACTACCGCCGCGGACACATCCCGAAGATGATCGCGCTTTCGGCGGCGATGATGTTCGCGGGTTTCGCCGTGCTCGCCTGGCTCGCCCGCAGTCCGTGGTTCAACGCGGGCTTCGGGTTCCCGTCCGGGCACTTGGCCCCGTCGTTTCTCCTCTTTGGCCTGCTCAGCGGCGTGGTGACGTTTTGGTTCTCACCCCTCGCAAATCTTCTGTCCCGCAAGTATGAATATGAGGCGGATGGTTTCGCGCGGGACGCCATCGGCGGGCCGGCGGCGATGGTCGGCGCCCTGCGCAAGCTGGCGCAGAAGAACCTGACCAACCTCACCCCGCATCCGTGGTTCAGCGGGTTTTACTACTCGCACCCGACCCTTGTGGAGCGGGAAGCCGCACTGAACCGTGCGACTGGGTAGCGCCTGGGGCAGGCGGTCGCCATGGAAGGCTCAAGACGCCGGGAAAGCCGCCTGAGGGAGCGCCTCGGCTGCGTTTCGCGCGGGATCCTGGGGCTGACCCTGGCGGCGGGAATCGCCGGCGCCGCGCCGTTGCGGGTGGCGACCTACAACGTGGAGAACTACGGGCCGGCCGATCGTTTGACCGAGGCCGGCTTCCGGCAGGATTACCCGAAACCGGAATCGGAGAAGCAGGCGCTGCGCACCGTCATCCGCGGGCTGGATGCCGACGTCCTCGTGCTGCAGGAGATGGGACCTCGACCCTACCTGGAGGAGTTGCAGCGGGACCTGCGCAAGGAAGGAACCAACTACGCCCATGCCGTGCTGGCACGGGCGTTGGATGCCGACCGTCACCTGGCGCTGCTGTCCCGGTTGCCGTTGCAGGGGGTGGTCACCCACACCGACCTCGAGTTCGCCTACCTCGGCGGAAAGGAGACGGTGAAGCGCGGCCTGCTTGAGGCGACGGTGGGTACGCCGGAAGGAGCGGTCACGGTGTTTGCGGTGCACCTCAAGAGCCGGTACACCGATCGGGCGGACGACCCCCTCTCGGCCGTCCGTCGGGCGGCGGAGGCGACGGCGGTGCGGGACCGGGTGTTGCGGCGCTTCCCGCGACCGGCGGAGGCGCGCTTCCTTATTTTGGGAGATTGCAATGATTACCGCGGAAGCCGCCCGGTCGCGGCCCTGCAGAAACGCGGCCGAACGGAGATCTGCCTCCTCCTGCCGGCGGCGGATTCACGCGGCGAGGTCTGGACCCACTTCTTCCGGCGGGAAGAAACCTATTCCCGGGTTGATCTGATCTTCGTTTCCCCTGGCCTGCAGGATTCGGTGCAGGGCGGGGTGGCGCGGATCTTCGACGGCGCTGGCGTCCGCGGGGCCAGTGATCACCGGCCCGTGTTTGTGGTGCTGGATCCGAAGCGGTGATGCCGAGGTGCCCGGCGGAACAGCCGCGCTTACCTCGGGCGAAGCGAAACGAGCCGGGCGCGGGCTACTTCGCGACGATCGTGACCGGCACCGTCACTTCACCGGAACCAAAACCCTTCAGGAAAAGGCTGCCGGTGCCGGGCTTGCCACCTTCCACCGTAACCGTGACGTAGGTTTGCCCCTGCGGAACGATCACCTCGGGCATTATCACGCTCTCCGGCACATCGGTGGCGATGTCGAGCAGCGTGCCGCCCGCGGGAGCAGGGTGGGGAAGGGTGAACGTCAGGGAGGTGCGGTCGCCGGTGCGGAGCTGGCTCGAGGAGGGGGACACGTTCACGCTGCTTGGATCGATGCGGAAGGTCCCGACCGGGGAGTTGCCGGCGGGGCTGGCGAGGGCGACCTGATAGTTGCGATTCGCCTCGAGGGCCGGAACGTAGAAGCTCAGGGCGTTGGGCGACTCAAAATTGGTGCGGGTGGGCGAGCCGTTGAACTGGATTTGGTCCTGCGGGGTAAAGCCGCGGCCCAACACGCTGATACGGGCACCGACGGGACCGCGATTGACCTCGAGGGAGAGGACATAGCGCCGCACGATCTGCACCGTCTCCACCTGGGTGTAGGTCTCGCGCGGCGTCAGCACGTTGTTTCCCTCAACGTTGAAATTGACGAGGTAGTAATAGGCGATCTTGTCCCAACCGGCGGGCAACTGGTACTCGAACTCGTACAATCCGCCGCCCAGCGGACTCTTGCGCATGACATGGCTCTTCCCGTCGAGGATGATGTTGGGAACGATGCCGGAAACCGTGTTGGTGCGGGGAGTGACGCGGAGGCTAAACGTGTAGATCTGCGAGGGGTTCTCCGCCATCGACCGCGGAGTCAGGTCCGTCAGGGTGACAGTATCGCAGCCGGCCAGCAGGCCGAGGACGATGGTGGCGGCGAGCCAGGCGATGATTTTTCTCGCGGGAGAAAATGGGTTGGTGTGCATTGGATCCGAGTGTGAATGACCAGACGGACTGAATTCCGTTAGTAATGAGCGGCCCACTGCCAGAGCAAGCCAAAGGTGAGGCGCCTTCGTCGTCGGGACACGCTTCCGGTCGCCGAGTGCCCTTCTCGATCGGGTCGACAATCGCCGAGGCGCGGGAGCGGCCGATCCTGGAGGATTCCACCTCGGCGCCGCCGGTCGGACTGTACGTGCATGTGCCGTTCTGTGCCTCGACGTGCGACTATTGCGCCTTTTATCAGACGGCGCCGTCGGCGGACGACGTACGCCGCTACCTCACTGCGGTGGCAATGGAGGCGGGGCTGGTGGACTGGCCGCGACAGCTCACGACGGTGTTCTGGGGCGGCGGGACCCCGGGGCTCCTGGCGGCGCCGGACCTGGCCCGGCTCGCCGCGATCGTCCGGGAGCGGGCTGGGGCGGCGGTGCGCGAATGGACGATTGAACTCGCGCCGAGCGCGGTGACCGAGGCGCGCCTGGCGGCGCTGCGGGAGGCGGGAGTCACCCGAATCTCGCTCGGCGTGCAGAGTTTCCAGCCGGCATTGCTCGAGGCCCTGGGACGCCGCCACACCCGGACGCAGATTCTGCGCGCCTACGATCGGCTGCGCGCCGCCGGCTTTGCGAGTATCAACCTGGACCTGATGTTCGCCTTGCCCGGCCAGACCGAGGAAGCGTGGCGGGCCGACGTCCGGGAGGCGGTGGCGCTGGCGCCGGATCACCTTTCCACCTACTGTCTGACGTTCGAGGAGGACACGCGCTTGTGGCTGAAGCTGGCGGACGGGCGGGTGAAACTCGATCCGGAGTTCGAGGCGAAGATGTACCTTTCGACCTGGGAGTGGCTGGCCGCGGCCGGTTACCAGCAGTACGAAGTCTCGAACTTCGCGCGACCCGGTCATGCCTGTCTCCACAACCTCAACACGTGGCGGATGCGTGAGTGGATCGGGCTGGGGCCGTCGGCGGCGTCGCAGTACGCCGGCTGGCGGGCTGCGAACATCGCGGATTTGGCGCGTTGGGCGGACGGCGTGGGGGAGGGGCGGCGGCTGACCGAGGATCGCGTCCGACTCTCACCGGAATTGCTGGCGGAAGACGCGGTGATCTTCGGCCTGCGGATGAATGCCGGCGTCGACCTGGAGGCCTGGCGCCGGGAGGCGCCCACGGCACCCTGGGGCGAGGTCGAGGCGGTCCTGGATCGGTTGGTGTCCGAAGGCCTGGCGCGGCGGGAGGAAGCGCGGATCGGCCTGACCGAGCGGGGGCGGTTGGTGGCGGATGCCGTCGGAGCCGAGATCATGGGTGCCTTCGCGGCGATGCCCGCCCAATCGTGAAACGTGCCGCGACCCTTCTCTCGCTGGTGATGGCGATCTTCGCCGGCGCCTGTGCATCCGGGCGCAAGCCCACGGACTACACGCCGACAGTGGCACGGTTCTTCGTCGAGAATGCCCAACAGGCCGGCACGCCCATCCTCCTTCCGCGCAGCGGGGTGCGGATCTCCGTGAATTCCAAGCCGGTGATCACGGAGGGTGACATCGTAAATGTGGAACTGGTCCAGGTGGAACTGGGCAAGTGTCTCCTGTTCCAGCTCACGCCAGCGGCCACCCGGGATTTCTACCGGATGTCGGTGACCCAGCAGGGTCGGCGGATTGTCCTGACCATCGACGGCAATCCCGTGGGCGCCCGGCGGATCGACGGAGCGATCACGGATGGGGCGGTCTTTGTGTTCGTGGAACTGCCCGACGAATCCCTGCCGCGCCTGGTGGAGAACCTGAAGAAATACTCGGCGGCGCTGCAACTGGAGCTGAAACGGAAAGGATGATGCGCATGCGGTGGCGATGGTGGCTGGCGGGCACCTTGGGGATGTGGGCCTCGGCGATGGTGGCTGCGGAGACTTCCTTCAAGCTCGTGTGGCCGACGCCGAACCCCGCGTGGAGCGAGGGCAAGCCCCCCTCAGCCTGGCTGCAGCATGCCGGTTCCGGCGACCCCGCGTCCGGAGGTTTTGGAGGTGTCCGCAGCGGGGGCACGCGGTTTCACGAGGGGATCGACATCCGTCCGGTGGCGCGGGACCGGCGTGGGGAGCCGTTGGACGAGGTGTTTGCGGCGATGGCAGGGGTGGTGCGGCATGTCAGCACCTCTCCGGGAGCCAGCAGCTACGGCCGTTACGTGGTCCTCGAACATCCGGAGCGCCGTCCCGCCGTCTATACGCTGTATGCCCACCTCGCGCGGGTCGCCCCTGGGATCCGCAGCGGCGTGACCGTCGCGGCCGGCCAGGCGCTCGGGACGATGGGACACAGTTCCGGGGGCTACATGATTCCGGCGGCGCGGGCGCACCTGCATTTCGAGATCGGGGTGGCGGCGACGCGGGACTTTCAGGCGTGGTATGACGCTCGACGCTTCGGCAGCCGCAATGACCACGGCATGTGGAACGGCATGAACCTCCTCGGCATCGATCCCGTGGCCTTCTACAACGATTGGCGGGCGGGCCGCGTGCGTGAGGTCAGCGACTTCTTCGCCCGCCAGGAGACCGCGGTGCGGCTGCGTTTGGCGACCTTTCGGATCCCAGATTTTGTGAACCGCTACCCGGCATTGCTGGCGAAGCCGATGCCCTTCGGTCCGGTGGGAGGCTGGGAGGTGCGTTTCAACTGGACCGGGCTGCCCTTTTCATGGACGCCGTTGAGCGTGGCGGAGGTGGCCGGCCTGCCAGCCGGGCAACCACAGTTGATCGAGGTGAATGCCGCGATCGAGCGCCGGGAACGCAGCAAGAGCCTCGCCGTCGCGCGCCGGGGCGGTTGGGCGGTGGGCAAGGATCTGGAATTGGTGCTCCAGCAGTTGTTCGGGCTGAAGTAATCAGCCGTTACTCGGATTCTTGTGGGCGGAGCGACCTCGCCCTGCGATCTCCGGGCCACGCCGCGAAACGCGCCGGATTGGGGGCATCCCGCCTACAAGGGAGAGCCGGGCCCTCCCGCCCTCTGACTGCTCCGCACCCATTCCTCCGGGAAAAACAAAACGCCACCGGCGCGAACACCGGTGGCGTGAGGGGTTTTAAGGTCGATGGCTGTTACTTGCCGAGGCTGGCGCGCAGGCTCTCAAGCTGGCCGGCGCTGCCGAGGAGTTGGTTCCGGCTCGCGATGAACTTGGCGTACTCCTCCATGAAGATCTTCCCCGGCGGGCGGAAATCGAACTCGCCCGACTTGTCGCGGAAGAACTCGCGGTGCACGCGCGTCCAGACGAGGCGGCCGTCGGTGTCGATGTTGATCTTGGTCACGCCGAGCTTGGCGGCCGGGAGGTATTCGTTGACGTCGACGCCGACCGCGCTGCCGAGCGTGCCGCCGGCGGCGTTGATGCGCTTCACCTCGTCTTGCGGGACAGAGGAGGAACCGTGCATGACGAGCGGGAACCCGGGCATGCGGCGCTGGATTTCCTTCAGCACGTCGAAGTGGAGGGACTGCTTGCCCTTGAACTTGTAGGCGCCGTGGCTGGTGCCGATCGCGGCGGCGAGGCAGTCGCAGCCCGTCTTCTTCACGAAGTCCTCGGCCTCGGCCGGGTTGGTGAGAGTGGCGTGGCCGTCCTCGACCTTCACGTCCTCCTCCACACCGCCGAGCATGCCGAGCTCGGCCTCGACGGAAATCCCCTTGGCGTGCGCAGCGTCGACGACGCGCTTGGAGATCTCGACGTTCTTCGCGTAGGGCTCGTGCGAGGCGTCGATCATCACCGAGCTGTAGAAGCCCGACTTGATGCAGTCGTAGCAGGTCTCCTCGTCACCATGGTCCAGGTGGACGGCGAAGATGGCTTCCGGGAAGATCTGGTCCGCAGCGCGGATGATCGCCTCCAGCATCTTCTTGTCCGTGTATTTCCGGGCACCCTTGGAAATCTGGATGATGAACGGAGCTTGGGACTGGATGCAGCCCCGGAAAAGGCCCATCGCCTGCTCGGCGTTGTTGATATTGTAGGCGCCGACGGCGTACTTCCCGTAGGCGTGTTTGAACAACTGCGCAGTGGTGACGATCATGTGCGTGAAGAGTTCAGCGGGACAGGGTCCCGGTCAGCCGACGCGCCCGCAAGGGTATTCTGTATGCATAATTGGCGAACCGTTGCGCGAGTCTTGCGACGGGAGCGTCGCGCCGCGCCCTGCCGGCCGCGGGCCCCGAACCTCCGAGCCGGCGTCGGCCCGGTAAGGGCGGGTTCAACGCCTGTGTCCGCGCCAACCTGAATCCGCTGGTGGGCGGTCAATTACGCCGCGGTTGGCCGCCACTTGGGCGAAACCGGACCGCGACCCGGTACCGGTCAGCGCGGCGGAAACTCGAACTCCGCTTTGCCGCCGTTCTTCGCCAGCACCAGGTAGGCCCCGAAGGGCTGTCCGCGCTTCGACATGAATCCCTGGATCAACCCGGTCCGGCCTTCCTCGAGCAGGCGGAGAATCTCCTCGCGCGGGAGGTCGTGCCCGCAGAGCTGGCGCTTCAAGGTGAAGACGATGCGATTGTCCTGTTCCGGGCGGCGCACGTAATACGCCTCGGGCGTCTCCAGGATCTCGCCCCCGGAGTGTGACTTGCTCTGACCGATGACGGTGGCTTTGGACAGGTCCGGCGGCGCCTTGGAGCGACGGGCGATGGGGTTGCCGTCCTTGTCGACCTTGGGCTTGCGGGGCGGGAACTCCCAGGCGATCCGGCCCTCCTCGCGCTTGAGAAACGCGTCGAAAGGGCGGCCCTTCTTCGAGATGAAACCCTGGATGAGATCGGTCTTCCCGACGGTGACGAGCTGAATCGCCGCCTCGCGGGGAATCGCCTTCTGGCACATCAGGCGCCCGACGCGGAAGGTCTGCTTCCAACCTTCTCCGTCGCGTTCGCGCAGGACGTAGCTGTTGCCCGACTCGCAGAGTTCGCCGCGACCCGCCGGATCGGTCCAGAAGGGAGCCAGCTCACCGAGATCCTGCTTCTCCCCGAAATCGTACTGCGTCTGCCATTTTCCAGTTTCGGCATCCTTGGTGAGTTTCAGGGTGGCCGCGAAACGCGCGCGGGTCTTGGCCGAAATGAACCCATCGAGCGGTCCGATGACACCCTTGGCGACGAGTTCGCGCACCTCGGCCTCCTCCATGCGCCTCCCACCGATCACCTTGTAGATCATCAGGGCGCCATCGTGCGACTTGTAGCCGCGGAGCGTTTCGCGGAGCGGCTTGCCGTCGGTCGGCGAGAGGATGTCCGTCTCGCGGGCAATCGAGTCGTCCTCTTCAAAGCCCTTCACGCGTTCCACGATGCCTTTCGTCGTAGCGACGATCTCGGCCATGAACTTCTCCCGGGAGAACTTGTTGTGCTCCATCTGGCGGAGCTTGAACTCCCACTCGCCGGTGAGGTCGGGCTTGGTGAGTTCCTCCGCCTTCACGGCGGCGAGAAACTGGATCAGCTGCTCCGCCTTGGCGGTGGGAATCAGCTCCCGCTGCGGCCGGTCGATGTACTTCTGGTTGATCAGGCCGTCGATGGTGTCGGCTCGCGTGGCGGGCGTGCCCAGGCCGCGCTCTTTCATGGCCTCGGCGAGGTCCTCGTCGTCCACGAGCTTGCCGGCGCTTTCCATCGCGGAAAGGAGGGTCGCTTCCGTGTAGCGGGGCGGCGGCTTCGTGGTTTCCGCCTGCAGCACCGGGTCCAGCGTCCGGGCCTGGGGCGGCGTGCCGTCGGCGGAGGACAAGGCGGGCAGCGCCTTGGAATCCGGCGAGTCGTCGTCGACGGTGCTGCGCCCATAGACAGCCAGCCAGCCCGGGACGGTCAGGACTTTGCCCTCGGTCTTGAAGTCGTGCCCCGGCGCCACCGTGCTGAGGCGGGTCGTCACGTCGAACTCCGCCGCCGGGAAGAAGGCGGCCACGAAGCGGCGGGCGATCATGTCGAAGATCTTCGCCTCCATGTCGTCGAGGTGCTTGGCCTCGTGCGTCGTGGGGATGATCGCGAAATGATCGGAGATCTGCTCGTTGTTGAAGATCCGGCGGTTGGGGCGCACCCAACCTTCGTCGAGCACCTTCTGCGCGTGCGGGGCGAGGCCGCCGTGCAGGTTGCGCAGCGTTTCGCGTACCGTGGGGATGTAGTCCTCCGGCAGGGCGCGCGAGTCCGTGCGCGGGTAGGTGATCATCTTGTGGCGCTCGTAGAGCGCCTGCGCGATCTGCAGGGTGCGGCGGGCGGAGAGGCCGAACCGGTTGTTGGCCTCGCGCTGCAGCGTGGTGAGGTCGTAGAGCCGCGGGGCGGCCTGCGTACTGGCCTTCTTTTCCTCCGCGACGCGGGCGACCGGCTGGCCCTGGCAGGCGGCCACGATCGCCTCGGCGGTGGCCTGATCCCAAATCCGGTCGACGCGATCGTGATCGTCGTTTTCCGCGCGCCTGAAGTTCGGACGCTGGTAGACGCCCTCGTAGCGGCCCTGCGCCACCTCGAAGGTGGCGGTGATGCGCCAGTAGGCGCGCGGCTTGAAGTTGCGAATCTCCAACTCGCGCGCGTACACGATCGCGAGCGTGGGCGTCTGCACACGGCCCACCGAGGCGACGTTGCCGGCGCGCGAGCCGAACATCCGCTTGGTCAGGGCCCGCGTGCCATTGATGCCGATCAGCCAGTCGCTCTCGCTCCGGCAGCGCGCCGCCTCCTCCAGGCCGCGCATCTTCTCCCCGTCGCGCAGGGTGCGGAACGCCTCGCGGATGCCCTCGGTGGTCATCGTCTGCATCCAGGCCCGCTTCACCGGCAGCTTGCACTTGGTCAGCTGGTACAGATAGGCGAAGATCAACTCGCCCTCGCGACCGGCGTCACAGGCGTTGACCACTTCCTTGAGATCCTTCCGGGCCAGCAGCTTCTTCAGCGCGGTAAAGCGATCCTTGGAGTCCTCGATCGGCTTGAGTCCAAACTTCGCCGGAATGATTGGCAGGGTTTCGAGCCGCCAGAACCCGTACTTCTTCTTGTCGATGTCCTCCGGCATCTCGAGTTCCACCAGGTGCCCGACCGCCGAGGAAATCACATACTCGTCGTTCTCGTAGTGATCGCCCTTTTTGTGGATCTTCCCCAGCGCGCGCGCCAAATCGGCGGCGACGGAAGGTTTTTCGGCGATGACGAGTGACTTCATGAGCCCGCGACGCGTTACCCGCGGATGCGCGAAGTGCAAGAAATTGTTTTTTGGCCGCGGGTTTGCGCGCTCGGAAAACGCTCCAGACGCGGCTGCCGATTCCGGGCGGCGGCTCCCGGCGACTCAATGTCGTTCGCGTGCGTAGTGCTGGCGCAGGAGATCCGTGCCGTAGTCGTTGCCGTTTGGTGTGCGCACGACGACGTGGATGTGCTGCCGGTCCGGCAACTGCGGTGCGGCGGAAAGATGCCGCAGGTTCGCCGGACGCTGGTGATCGAACTCGATCAGCAGAACCGGGCTGTGGATCCGGAAATAGTAGGTGCTGTCGTCCGCGGATCCCCCGATCCAGGCGAAGTGTGTCCGCGCCAGGTGCGCCTGGACCTCGGCGAGCTTGGCCTGGGCGTGGCCCTCGTCGAGGTAGCCGACGAAGAGGCCGATGAGCGCGAGCAATTGCTGTTGCTGCTCCTTCGTCAACGCGGTGCCGGGCAGGCCGGCATACGGGATCACGACATTGTCCTTGAACGCTTCGGTCAGGTTCTCGTTGCCGGTCTTCTGTGCCTTGAGGACCGCGACCGCGCGCTGATCCTCGCGCAGGGCGCGGAGCATCGCGAGGCCTGCGGCCTGTTCCTCCTGCAGCACGGCGACACCCTGGAACTTCCCGGAACGCGCGACGACCGGTTCGGAACCGACGAAGACCGGGCTCATCACCACCTGATCGCCAAGGACGAAGTAATTGAGGATGAGATGGTGCCCGTCGATCTGCCAGCCCCACGGTTGGTTGGAGGATGGTTCGCCCATCACGGTCACGTGGTAAAGCCACTGCCCGTATTGCTCGAAGTCGTCGTGGTTGAGCTCCCCGAGCGTGTGATTGAGCTTCATGATGTCCTCCGAGAGTCGGAGGCCGCGGGCGCTGAGGCTGGCGCGGAGCAGCCCGAAAGCGGCGGCCCGCTGCTCGGCGGACATTTCCTGAAAGCTGACTCCCTGGCGCACGTAGAAGTGCTGGTTCATCCATTTCCGCCACTCGGCGTCGTCCACCGGAAAACAGGTGCGGTTGCGCTGGTCAGGCGTGAGCTGGCGCAGGAAGGTCGCGGCGGCCGCCTGCACCGGGGCGGTCGAGACACCGGTGGAGCGCAGGGGGAACAGTCCGGTTTCGACCTTGCCCTCTGCGGTGATGCCGCGGAACGGTTCCGCCAGCCCGCGGGCCTCGGCTTCGCGCGACATCCGCCGAAAGCGTTCAAAGCGGGTTTCCTCCTTTCCAGCCGGCTGGGCCGGGGCGGTGCCGGCGGAAACCAGGAAGATGGACGCGAACAAGGACAAGAGGGCCGGGAGGCGCATGGGGTGGGTGGGTCGCTGAAGCGTCGGGGCAAACCTTGCGGACGCAACGGCGAAGTGCCCGACCCGCCACCGAAAGGATCGCGCAACGCCAGCGCGCCCGGCGGGTTCGCCGCGCCTACCGGATGCACGGTCTATCTTCGCTGAGGCTGGAACGCGGCGGGCGCGCTCCGGAATCTCAGGCCGCCGCCTTCGGCGTCTCCGCGAGCGCGGCGTCAAACGAGGCGAGCATCGCGGCAATCGTGGCGTCGGTCTCGTCGCCCATGTTGGAGATGCGAAAGGTCTTCCCCTTTAGCTTGCCGTAACCGCCGTCGATCACGAGGCCATGCTTCGACTTCAGGATCTTGTTCAGGGCGGCAAGGTCGTAGCCCAGGTTGTTGGCGAAGCAGTTGAGCGTCACCGAGCCGTAGCCCTCGCGGGGGAACAGCTTGAACCCCTTGGCGAAAACGTGGTCGCGCACGGTGCGGTTCAGGCGGGCGTGGCGGGCATGGCGGTTGTCGATCCCTTCCACCCGGATGTCCTCGAGCTTCGACTTCAAGGCGTAGATCAGTGGGATGACCGGCGTGCTCGGGGTCATGCCCTGCTCGTGGTTCTTCTGGAATTCGACGAAGTCGAAGTAGTAACCGCGCCCTTCGGTCTGGGCGGCGCGGTCCAGGGCGCGCTTCGAGACCGAAAGCAGCGACAGGCCCGGCGGAAGGGCGAGGGCCTTCTGCGAACCGGCGATGAGGACGTCGATCCCGAGTTCGTCCTTCTGGATCGGCATGGCGCTGAACGAGCTCACCGTGTCCACAATCGAGATGACCTCCGGGAACTCGCGCACCACCTTCATGATCGCCGCGAGGTCGCTCATGCAGCCGCACGAAGTTTCATTGTGGATCAGGGTGAGGGCGTCGTAGCCGCCGGTGGCGAGCTCGCGGCGCACCGCCTCGGGGTCGATCGGCTGGCCCCACTCGGCCTTGAGGGCGGTGGCCGCCTTGCCGTCGCGAAGGGCGACATCGTACCACTTGTCCGAGAACGCCCCGTTCATGCAGTTGAGCACCTTCTTGCGCACGACGTTGCGGAGCGATCCCTCCATCGAGCCCCAGGCGCTGCTGGTGGAAAGGTAGACCGGGTCCCGCGTGTACATCAGCGCCTGCAGGTCAGGCTGGATCGACTGGTACAGCGCGACGAAGTCGGTCGAGCGGTGGCCAATCATGGGCTGCGCCATGGCGCGGAGCGTTTTTTCCGAGACGGCGATGGGACCGGGAATGAAGAGTTTGTAGCTCATGGTGGTGGACCTGCGGGAAGCCGGCGGAACGGTCGCGGCCGCGCGCCCCGTCGGCGAATCCTGCAGGAGAGTGGAAGGTTGGTGGAACACCCGGCGCAAGGCCGGACCGCCGAAAACAGTTTACGTCGTGCGGTGCGTCAACCTTAGGTTTTCCGCCACACGCCCATGGCCCGACTCTGGCTGAAGAAACAGCTCAACGCGCTCGAACTCTACACGGTGGACGTGATTTACGGGCGGCGGGCCGGGGCCGGTTCCGTGGTGTACGGCGGTTTCCTGCAGGGGCTCTCGTGGGTGTTCAACGGGATCACGCAGGCCCGGCTGTGGTTGTATCGCCACCGGATCTTCCACGATCAGCCGCTGGGCTGCCTCGTGGTGGTGGTGGGAAACCTCACGGTCGGAGGCACGGGCAAGACCCCAGTGGTCGAGAAATTTGCCCGGGCACTGCGCGACCGCGGCCGGCGCGTCGCCATCCTCAGTCGCGGTTACAAGAGCAAGGCCGTGCCCTTGTGGAAAAAAGGGTGGTACTGGCTGACGCACGCGGAGGAGCCGCCGCCGCGCATCGTCAGCGACGGGCGCGAGGTGCTGCTCGACAGCGAGCAGGCCGGCGACGAGCCCTACATGCTGGCGCGCAACCTTCCCGGGGTGATCGTATTGGTGGACAAGAACCGGGTGAAGGCCGGGGAGTACGCCATCAAACGCTTCGGGTGCGACACCCTTGTCCTCGACGACGGCTTCCAGTACCTGCCGCTGAAGGGCAGCCTGAACCTGCTGCTGGTCGACAAGACGAACCCCTTTGGCAACGGCCACCTGCTGCCGCGCGGCGTGCTGCGCGAGCCGGTGAAACACCTGCGGCGGGCGAGCTACGTCTTCCTCACGAAGTCGAACGGCCAGCGCGACCCGGAACTCGAGCGGACGATCGCCGAGCACAATCCGGGCGTCGATATCATCGAATGCGCGCACCGGCCGCAGTACCTGCGCCGGCTCGGCGTCGCGGAAGGCGGCGCGGAGAGCCGCGTTCCGCTCACGTTCCTCAAGGGGCGGCGCGTCCTGGCCTTCAGCGGAATCGCGACCCCGGAGAGCTTCGAGAAGTTTTTGCGTGATCTGGGCGCCCTGCTCGTGGCCCGGGAGCGTTTCCTCGACCACTACCGGTTCGGCGACGAGGACCTGGAAGAGCTCTTTGCCCTGGCGCGGCGCGAGGGCGCGGAGTGCCTCGTGACGACCGAGAAGGATGCGGTGCGGATCAACGAGCAGATGGCCTGCCCGCTGCCGCTGTACTACCTGCGGCTGGAGATCGACATCCTGCGGGGCGCCGCCGACTTCGACGAGGCGGTGGCGCGGATTTGCTTTCCCACCCGCGGCGGGAGGTGAGGTTTGTCGGAGCCGCGGGCCGCATCGGTCCGGGGCGCCCGCGGGGAGGCGCTGGACGGGGGCCCGGCGTGTTTGCCCTTGCGACGGACGGCGGCGCAGGGGTTAGAGTGCGCCCCACCATGATCATCGATCCGCGTTTCACGCTCCTGGCTGAAGGTCTTACCGGTTTCTCCACTGCGCTGGCGAAGGGCGAGCGGGTGCTGATCGACGCCTTCGACGTGCCGGACGCGATGGTGATCGCGCTGATTCGGGCCGCGCGGGCCCGAGGGGCCCATCCGTATGTGCAGGTGCATCGGGCGCGGATCACGCGGGAGCTCTCGCTCGGCGCGGAGGAGGCGCAGTACAGCGTGCACGCCGAGGTCGAGCTGGCGCGGATGCAGAAGATGGATGCTTACATCGCGATGCGCGGTTCAGAGAACATCTTCGAGTCCTCCGATGTGCCTTCGTCCAAGGTGCAACTTGTCTCGCGCCTGATGAAGCCCGTGCTCGACCACCGGGTCGGCAAGACGAAGTGGGTGGTGCTGCGCTGGCCGAGTTCCGCCATGGCCCAGCAGGCAGGGCTGAGCACGGAGGCGTTCGAGGATTTCTATTTCAAGGTCTGCACGCTGGACTACGCGCGCATGGCGCCGGGCATGAAGGCGCTCGCCGACCTCATGCGGAAGACGGACCGGGTGCACCTCAAGGGTCCGGGCACGGACCTGCGGTTCTCCATCAAGGGCATCGGAGCGCAGACCTGCGGGGGGCTGCGCAATATCCCGGACGGCGAGGTGTTCTCGTGCCCGGTGAAGGACAGCGTCGAGGGCTGCGTGCAGTACAACGCGCCAACCGTCTACCTCGGCGCGTCGTTCGACAACATCCGCCTGGCGTTTCGCAAGGGCCGGATCGTGGAGGCCACCGCGAGCAATACGGCGCGGCTGAACGAGATCCTGGATAGCGACGAGGGCGCGCGCTACATCGGCGAATTCGCGATTGGCTTCAATCCCCACATCCTCGAACCGATGCGGGACATCCTCTTCGACGAGAAGATCGCGGGCTCGTTCCACTTCACGCCGGGCCAGGCATATGAAGGGGTGGGCAACGGCAACAAGTCGCAGGTGCACTGGGACATGGTCTGCATCCAGCGCCCCGAGTACGGTGGCGGGGAAATCTGGTTCGACGGGAAGCTCATCCGGAAGGACGGGATCTTCGTCCCCAAGGCGCTGCACAAGCTGAATCCGGAGTACCTCCTCGGGAAGAGCACGCGATGAAGGACTTCATCCAGGCCCTGCCGAAGACGGAAACCCACCTCCACATCGAGGGCGCGCTGCCCTACGAGCTGCTGGTGGCCTGGGATCCGCAGCGGTGGCCATCGGAGCCGGAGTTTCGCGCCCGCTGGTACCGGTATCCGACGTTTCCCGACTTCGAGCGCCAGTTGCTGGACCACGCCCTGCCCTGGTTCACGTCGGCGGAGCGCTACCACGAGGCCGCGCGCGCCATCTTCGCGAAGCACGTGGCGCAGAACGTGCGGTACGTGGAGACCAGTTTTCACCTGCCGGTCACGCGCTTCATCGGCGTGCCCGGGCCGGAGATCATCGCGGCGATTCGTTCCGCGGCGCCGGCGGGGCTGGAAGTGCGGGTGTTTGCCGGAATGCTGCGCACGGACATCACCGGCGAACTGCGCGGCACCGTCCAACAACTGCATACCTGGGAGCACCTCGCGGGCGTGGACCTGCATGGCCATGAGGTGATGCCAACCTCCCCCGAGACCGCGGCGGTGTGGGAGCGGATTCGGGCGGCGGGCAAGGTGACCAAATGCCACGCGGGGGAATTCGACGGCCCTGCCCGGGTGCGGGAGGCCATCGAAGTGCTCGGCGTCCGCCGCGTGCAGCATGGTGTGCGGGCGGTGGAGGATCCGGAGGTCGTGAAGCTCGCGGCGGATCGCGGCGTGACCTTCGATGTCTGTCCAATCAGCAACGTCGGCCTGCAGGTCGTGCCGGCGCTGCGGCACCACCCGATCCGGCGCCTGTTGCGCGCCGGGGTGCGGTGCACCGTCAGCACCGATGACCCCCTCTGCTTCGCCAATTCGATCAACGAGGAATACGAGGGGCTGGCCCGCGAACTGGCCTTCACCCGGGCGGAACTCGGTGGCGTGGCCCGCAACGGCTGGGAGGTCGCCGACGTCCCGGCCCGGAGCCGGGCGGAGATGATTGCGACAATCGATCGCCTGGTCGGGGCCAACTAGGCGCGCGCGTGTCCGTGCAAACCCATACGCTGCCGGAAGGCACGCGGGCGCTGCGGGCCGACAAGGCACTCGCGCAGGCATTTCCCGAGCACAGCCGGACGGCGCTGCAGCGGGCGTTCGACGCCGGCCTCGTGCGCCTGCGCGGCGCGCCGATCACCCGCGACCACCTGGTGGCCGGCGGCGACACCCTGGAGTTTTCCCTGCCCGAAACGCGTGCGACGGAGCTGAAGGCCGTGGACCTGCCGCTTGAGGTTTTGTTCGAGGATGCGCACCTGCTCGCCCTCAACAAGGCGGCGGGCATGGTGGTGCATCCCGGGGTGGCGACCGGGGAGGACACCCTGGTGCACGCGCTGCTGGCCCACTGCGCCGGATCCCTCAGTGGCATCGGCGGCGTGGAGCGTCCGGGCATCGTGCATCGCCTGGACAAGGAAACCACGGGCGTGATCGTGGTGGCCAAGCACGATCAGGCGCATCGGGCGCTCGCCGATCAGTTTGCGACGCGGACGTTGAAGAAGGAGTACGTGGCCCTGGTCGCCGGCGTGCCGCCGCTCCTCAGCGGCACGATCGATCGCGCCATCGCCCGCCATCCCACGCACCGGCATCGCATGACGGTGGGCGAGGGGGGCAAGCCCGCCCGGACGTCGTGGGAGCGGGTCGAGGTGTTTGGGCAAGTCGCGGCGATGCTGCGCTGCCAGATTTTCACCGGTCGGACGCACCAGATTCGCGTCCATCTCAAGTCGATGGGGCACCCGATTCTCGGCGACGGGCTTTACGGCTGGAAACCGGATCCGCGGATGGATCGGCAGCCGGCGCGAGTGATGCTGCACGCCGAGCACCTGGTCCTGACCCACCCGGTGACCGGTCGGGAGTTGGACCTTCGTGCGCCGTTGCCGGAGGATTTTCAGGCGGTCATGGCAGACTTGCGAGCGGCGGCGCGCGCCCGGTGAGGACGCGCACTTCGGCGGCGCGGCCGCGCGGATGGAGCGCGCGAGACAGGCCGCGGGACCCGTGCGCCTGGTTCGAGACGACGCTCCCTACTCGATCCCCAGCAACTCGGCGGCCAGGCCGTAACGGAGGTTGCAGAGCGAGTGGTGAAACTCGGTGCAGCCCTGGCAGTCGGCGACCGCCAGCAGGGTCGCGAGGGCCGCGGGGAAGACATCGGCCCGGGCCGGCGGCAATCCAGGAACCCGGCGCCGTTCGTCCAGGGGAAGCGCGCCGAGCCAGGCCAGCAGGCGACGGAGTTCACCCACGGTTACCGATGGAGAGGTGTCCGCGAAGTCGCACTGCGCGGACGCCCCAAGGATCGCCCGGGCAGTCGCGACCGAACCTCCGGTGCCGATGGCCGTCGCCCCGGCAGGAAGCGGAGTGGCGAGTCCAGTCCGTTCCATTTCCGTGCGCACGTGGGAGGTGATCGCCGCCGCGGCGTCGGGCGAGAACGGTGCGGTGGCGTCCGGAATAACGCGCTCGGTCAGGCGCACGCAGCCCAGCGGCAGGCTGACGGCTCGCTGAACCCGGCGGGTGCGAAACTCCAGAATCTCCAGGCTGCCGCCACCGAGGTCGAAGACGCGGAAATCCTGCAGATGCCGGAGCGTGGCGTCGCAGGTCAGTCCCCGCCCAATCAGATTGGCCTCCTCCTCGCCGGTCAGGATGCGGAGGTCGTGGCCGGTGGCGGCCCGCACGCGCGAGCGGAATTCGCCGCCATTCCGCGCGTCGCGCACGGCGCTCGTGGCCACGAGCACGTGGGACGCCGCTCCGTGGGTGGCGGCCTCGGCCAGCAGCGTGGCGATGGCCTCGAGGCCGCGCGCCATGCCGGCTTCGCTCAGCTGCGGTGATTCCCGGGAAATGCCGGCGCTGATCCTGGCATCGACGGTGCGGGAAAGAAGGGAGGTGATGCCGCCCTGATCGTTGCGGGCGGCCACCAGCACCTTGATCGAGTTGCTTCCGACATCGACGACAGCGACGGGGCCGGGCATGGGGTTCACAGGCCGAAATCCGCCGGCGCGATCAGGAGCACGAATTCGCCCTTCAGGCTGGCCCGGGCCAGCTGCGCCTGCACTTCGCCGGCTGGACCGACCCAGAAAGTCTCGTGCAGCTTGCTGATCTCCTTGGCGACGCAGAGGACGCGGCCCGGGCCGAGGCACGTGACGATCTCGGCGACGGCCTTGTCGATGCGGTGGCAGCTTTCGTAAAGCGCGACCGTGTAGGGAAACTCGCGGTGGCTCTCGAAAAACGCCAGACGCGCGGCGCTCTTGGGCGGCAGGAACCCGACGTAGAGGAATCCGTTGCTCGGCAGGCCGCTGGCGCTCAACGCGGCGAGCAGGGCGCTGGGTCCGGGAACCGGCACGACCGGCAGGCCACGCCGGCGGCAGGCGCGTACGACGCGGAATCCCGGGTCGCTCAGCGCCGGGGTGCCGGCGTCGCTGACGACGGCAACCGACTTTCCGGCGGCCACACTTTCCGCCAGCGACTCGGCGGCCGCGACTTCATTGTGCTCATGGTAGGGTACCAGTTCCTTGCGCAGCCCGAGGCGCGTGAGCAGGGTTCCGGTGGTGCGGGTGTCCTCGCAGGCGATCAGGTCGACTCCGCCGAGGATGGCCTTCGCCCGTTCCGTCAGATCCGCCAGGTTGCCAATTGGCGTGGCGACGACGTACAGATGCCCCGCGCGCGGGACGAGCGAGGCGTTCTCCATTGAGGCGCGCGGCGCGGCGAACTAGCGGCCGCTCGGCTGACCCATGCCCGGAATCTGGCCCTCCCAACCCGCCGGACGGCTCCACGGGATCGAGGTCTGTTTCGGGGAGTTGGTGCTGCAACCCGTGAGAATCGCGCCGATCGCAAGGAGGAGGAGGGCGAGGAGGGGGCGGGCAAAGGAGATCATGGCTTAGCGAACCAATACGGCTGAATCCCCTTTCTGCAAGACCCCACGCAACGAGTCGGGCACCACCTGGGCGACCGAGTAGTTGGCCCGGACATCGCTCAACACTACCGTGGCGACGACTGCATGGCCCTGGTTGACGGTCATCTTCTGGCCCAGTTGCGCCCCGCGTACCGAACCGAAGTTCACGACCACGAAGGCATTCTGCGGTCCGACGTTCAGCACGGTGGCACGGCCCGCCCGGTTGGTGAAAACGGCGGTCGACGCCCCCGCAGCGGATGGCAGGGCCGCGCCATTGCGGGCGGAGGCCAGCTGCCGCTCCAGTTCGGCGATGGTGTTCTTGTAGGCCTGCACGGCCTCGGGAGAGGCGTTGGAGGTCCGGCTGGCCTCGAGATCGCGCCGGAGGGCGGTGATCTCGTCGCCCAAGGAGCGCGTGGTCGACTCGTAGACCGCGAGCACGCTGCGGGTGTCGGCGAGGTTGCGACCGAGCTCAGCCGCCCGGCTTTCCGTGGCACTGAGTCGTTCCTGCGTGCGCGCCAGCTCCACCTCGAACTTCGCCGCCTGGGCGCGCAGCTCTTCCTGCCGCCTGCCGGACGTGGCGAGCTCGCTGTCGAGGCGGGTGGCCCGGGCGCTGGTCTCCTGGAGCCGGAGTTCGAGCAGTTGCTTGGAGTTGCCGATCTGGAGGTAGAGCACCGCCGAGACCGCCGACCCGGCGAGGGCGACGAGGCACAGGATCAGGGGCAGGCGGTGCATCGGGAGGGGTTCGTGCGGCAGGTGCGGGCGTGCGCGGCGACGCGGACGCCCGCCTCCGGGACTCAGGCGAAGCGGTACGTGGACTCCACGGCGTTGGCGCGGGCGCGTTTCCGAATCCCGGAACCGCGATTGGCGGCCAGGTGTTCTAGCACCTTGAACACGAGCTCGGCCTTTGCGGGCTCGCCCAGCTCCGTGGCCAGCTGTTCGGCGGTGAAGGCGGTGCCGGGCGCGGCCTTGAGGGCAGCCACGACTTTCAGCTTCAGCGCGATGACCCCGCCGGCGGCCTTCTTGCCGGCTTCCACGCCGGGCTGGTGGTAGGCATTGATGCCGATCAGGGAGGCGTAAAGTCCGGTCACGCGTTCGTACAAGGCGATGAGCATGCCGAGCGATCGGGGCGACACATCCGGAAGCGTGATCGTAATCGACGCCCGGTGCTTCTCGCTCAGCGCATCGCGCGTGCCGAGCAGGAAGCCCTGGAGGTAGTCGCCGCTGGTGATCCCCGGCTCGACCTCCAGGGAATCGCGGGAATCGCGATCCTTCAGGACCTCGATGAACGTGACAAAGAAGTTGTTCACCCCCTCGCGAAGTTGCTGCACGTAGGCGTGCTGATCGGTCGAGCCCTTGTTGCCATAGACGGCGATGCCCTGGTTCACCATGCGGCCTTCGAGATCGAACTCCTTGCCCAGCGACTCCATCACGAGTTGCTGCAGGTAGCGGGAGAAGAGCAGGAGGCGATCCTTGTACGGCAGGACCACCATGTCCTTGGCCCCGCGGCCGTCCGTGGCGAAATACCACATCAGCGCGAGGAGCGCGGCCGGGTTCTGCGTTGTGACCGGATACCGGGTAACCTCGTCCATGGCGGCCGCTCCGGCGAGCAGCGCGTCGATGTCGAGGCCCTGGAGGGCGGCCGGCAGGAGGCCCACCGCGCTGAGTTCGCTGGTGCGTCCGCCGACCCAGTCCCACATCGCGAAGCGGGCCAGCCAGCCCTCGGTTTGCGCGGTCTGGTCGAGCTTGGAGCCGGCGCCCGTGACCGCCACGAAGTGCTTCGGGTGCGACAGCCCGGCGGCCGTGAAGGCGGCGATGGCCTCGAGCATTCCGTTGCGGGTTTCCGCGGTTCCGCCGGACTTGGAGATGACGACGACCAGGGTGCGGGCGAGCTGGCCGCGCAGACCGGCCAGGACGTAGTCGATGCCATCCGGATCGGTGTTGTCGAAGAACCAAACTGAAAGCTTGTCCTTGCGCGGGTGGCCGAGGGCGTGGGCCACCAGTTGCGGTCCCAGGGCGGAACCGCCGATCCCGATCACGAGCAGGTGCTTGAACTTCCCTTTCGGCCCGGCGATCGCCCCGGAGTGCACGCTGGCGGCGAAGGCCTTAAGGGAGGCGAGCGTCGAGGTGATTTCGTTGGTGAGGGCCGGCTCCGGTGCCAGGTGCGGCGCGCGCAGCCAGTAGTGGCCCACCATCCGGCGCTCGTCGGGATTGGCGATGGCACCGCCTTCGAGCGCCTGCATCGCCTCGAAGGCGCGCCGCATCGGCGCCTCCATGGACGCAAGGTAATCGTCCGGAAACGGCATCCGCGAGAGATCGAGCGAGACGCCAAGATCGGCGTAGTGATGGAAGTGTTGCGTGAAGCGTGACCAGGTCATGGAAGTGAGGAACTGAAGTCGGGCAAGCAGGCCGAGTGCCGGAAGCGGGGGATTCTTGGGCTGGCCGCGGTCTAGAGGTACTTGTCGGTGACCGCCCCTTCCGAGGCACTGCTCACGGTGCGGGCGTACTTGGCAAGGACTCCCCGGGTCTCCTTCGGCCGACGGGGTTTCCACGCGCGCCGGCGCGTCTTCAGTTCCCGGGCGGAAATCGCGAGAGTGAGTTCGTTTCGCACCGCGTCGATCGTGATGGGATCACCATTCCGAACGAGGGCGAGGGGGCCGCCGATGGCAGCCTCCGGCGTGATGTGACCGACGACAAAACCGTGGCTGCCGCCGGAGAACCGCCCGTCCGTGATCAGGGCGACCTCCCGTCCCAGTCCCTTCCCCATGATGGCGCTGGTCGGGCTGAGCATCTCCCGCATGCCCGGACCTCCCACCGGACCCTCGTTGCGAATCACCACCACATGGCCCGCCTTGACCCGGCCGGAGAGAATGGCGGCGAGGGCCTTCTCCTCGCCTTCGAAGACGATCGCCTTGCCGGTGAAGGTGAGTCCCTCCTTCCCGCTGATCTTCGCCACGGCTCCCTGCGGGGCCAGGTTGCCGTAGAGAATTCGCAGGTGGCTGTCGGGCTTGATCGGATTGGCGAGCGGCCGCACGACGTCCTGATCGACAGGATACGGTGCCACGTCGCGGAGGTTCTCCGCGACCGTCCGGCCGGTGACCGTGAGGCAGTCGCCGTGCAGCCGGCCGGACTCGAGCAGGACCTTCATCAACGGCGGGAGTCCGCCGATGCGGGAAAGGTGAACCATGCCGTACTTGCCCGACGGCTTGAGGTCGGCGAGGACGGGCACGCGGCGGCCGATCCGCGTGAAGTCATCGATCGAAAGCCGGATTCCGCAGCTGTGCGCGATCGCAAGCAGATGGAGGACGGCATTGGTGGATCCGCCGAGGGCGATCACGACCGTGATGGCGTTCTCAAAGGCCTTTCGCGTGAGGATGTCGCGCGGCCGGAGATTGGCGCGGAGCAGGGCAAGGGTGGCTTCGCCGGCACGGCGGCAGTCCGCCTTCTTCTCGGGGCTGATGGCGATTTGCGCCGAACTGTTGGGCAGGCTCATGCCCAGCGCCTCGATGGCGGAGGCCATGGTGTTGGCGGTGTACATCCCGCCGCACGAGCCGGCACCGGGCACCGAGCAGGCCTCGATGGCGTGCAGTCCGGCGTCGTCGACCTTGCCGGCGGCATGCTGGCCGATGGCCTCGTAGACGGAAACGATGTCGCACTCCCGCTTCGACTCGGGATGGATGCCGGGGAGGATGGTGCCGCCGTAGACGAAGACCCCGGGGCGGTTGAGCCGGGCCATCGCCATGAGGCAGCCGGGCATGTTCTTGTCGCAACCGCCGATGGTCACGAGGCCGTCAAAACCCTCCGCTGCCGCAACCGCCTCGATCGAATCCGCGATGATTTCCCGCGAGACGAGGGAGTAGCGCATGCCTGGGGTGCCCATGCTGATGCCGTCCGACACCGTGATTGTGCCGAACACCACTCCCTTGCCGCCCGCGGCGTTGGCGCCGGCCTCGGCGTCGCGGGCGAGTTGGTCGAGGTGCATGTTGCACGGCGTCACCATGCTCCAAAGGGAGGCGATCCCGACCACCGGTTTCTGGAAATCCGCCTCGGAGAATCCCACGGGACGGAGCATGGAGCGGGCGCCGGCGCGGCTCGGTCCATCGACGACGACCGAGGAGTAACGGCGCGTGGAATTGGAAGCGGCATTCATGGGAAAACGTGATCGAACGAGACCAGAGCCCGGGAGGAGCGGCAAGCGTGGAACAGGTCCGGTGCGAGCGGCCGCGGCGCCGACGCCGCGCGAGAATCGGGTTGCATGCGCCGCGGGCGCCCCGCTTCACTCGGGACCATTCTCCCTGCATGGCATTCAACCTGAAAAAAGTGCTGAAGGCGTTGCTGCTTTCCTCGAGCCAGCCGCTGGCGATCAAGGACATCCAGGCCGCGTTCACGCGATTTCACGAGCAGATCTATCTCCCGGGCACGGAGGAGAAGGTCGAAGCCGCGGAAGGGAAGGCAGGCGGGGAGGGGGAGGCACCGGCGCCTGCCGCCGAATCTGCGGGAGAAGCGATCGCGGCTGCGGAGTCTGCTCCCGCTCCGGTCGAGGAGGTGGCGGAGGTGCTGGCCGAGGCCCCGGTCGAGGATCCGGAGTTGTATTCCGATGTGCCGTCGCTTGTGACGGCCGCCCAGATTCGCGAGGCCATGGATGCCATCGCCGCCGAGTTGCGGCTGGCCGACGAGGGCATGCTGCTGATTGAGGGCAATGCGGGTTACCGGCTGGTGACCCATCCGCGCTTCGCGCGCTGGGTGCGGATCCTGCGACAGGAGCCGCCGCCGGTGAAGCTCAGCCAGTCGTCAATCGAGACCCTGGCGGTCATCGCTTATCGCCAGCCCGTGACCCGAACCGAGATCGAGACCATCCGCGGGGTGTCGGCCGAAGCCGGCATCAACAAGCTGCTCGAACGCGACCTCATCTATATCGTGGGACGGGCCGACACGCCGGGCCGCCCGATCCAGTACGGGACGACCGACCAGTTCCTGGAGTTCGTCGGGATCAAGTCGATCGATGAACTGCCGGCCTCCGACGTCCTTTCCTCGCGCCAGATCGACGAATGGCTGAAGAACTCGGCCAACACGCACACTCCGACCGACACCGACATGGGGCTTGCGGACGAGCAACTGCCGCTCGAGGCCGCTCCCGCCGGGGCGGCGGAGGCTGGAGCGGCGCAGGCCGGGGAGGCGGCCCCGGCGTCCGAAACCGCCGCGGACGCGTCAACCGCGACGACCGAGCCGCCGCCGGCGGAACCCAATCCCGCCTGACATGGAACTCGGACCCATCCGCGAACAGATTGACCGGCTCGATCGCGATATCGTCGAGCTCTTGAACCGCCGCCTCTCGCTGGCGGCCGAGATTGGTAAGGTGAAGCGCAACCTCGGCGGCCAGATTTACGTGGCGGAGCGCGAGGATGCGGTGTTGCGGAAGGTCACGAGCCAGAACCAGGGGCCGATCAAGAACGAAGCCCTGCGCGCCATCTACCGCGAGATCATGTCCGCGGCCATCGCGCTGGAGAAGCCGCTGCTCGTGGCGTACCTTGGCCCGGAGGCGAGCAACACCCACGCCGCGGCCCTGAAGAAATTCGGCGCCAGCGTCGACTATCACGCGATGGCGACGGTCAGCGACATCTTCACCGCCGTGGAGAAAGGCGAGACCGACCACGCGGTGATTCCAATCGAGAATTCGACCGAAGGATCGGTGCGCGAGGCGCTGGACAGCTTTGTGGAGAGCGATCTGAAGATCGTGGCGCAGATCTACCTCGAGATTAACCACGCGCTGATCTCGAACTCGTCGCTCGAGAGCATCGCGCGGGTGTATTCGAAGGATCAGGCGCTGGCGCAGTGCCGGCACTGGCTGCAGCGGCATCTGCCGCATGCGCAGCTGATCGATGCCCCCAGCACCTCGCGGGCGGTGCAGATCGCCAAGCTCGAGCCCGGTGCGGCGGCGGTGGCCGGGGAACTGGCGGCCGAGCACTACGGGGTGCCGATCGTCGAGCGCAACATCCAGGACAAGGCGGACAACACCACTCGTTTCTTTGTGCTCGGGCGGCGGGCCTCCGGGCCGGTCGGCGAGGGCAAGGACATCACCAGCCTGCTTGTATCGCTCGGCGATGAGGCCGCCTCCCATTCCGGTGCCCTCTTGAAGATGCTGATGCCGCTGGCCGAGCGCGGGATCAATCTGTCGAAGATCGAATCCCGCCCGAGCAAGAAACGTCCCTGGGACTATTACTTCTTCCTCGACGTGACCGGGCATTACGACGACCCGCCGATGCGCGACGCCATCTCCGAGTTAAAGCGTTTCTGCCCGATGGTGAAGTGGCTGGGCAGCTACCCTGCGGTGGGCTGAAGCGATTCTCCGGCCAGCCGACCGGAGTCAGGGGAGGCGGGCTTCCCGTCTGCAACACCGCTTTGCGCCTGGGCGGCTGCGGTTGACGGGAACCGAACGGCACCGCCTCAACCCTTGCGCAGCAGGAAGGACAGCGCGACCACGCCAAGGGCGAGCAGGCCGAGTGCGGCGGCGAAGTACAAGAAGCACCCTTTTCGCACGTCGCTCTGCAGGGATCCGGGAGCGGACCGGTACTGTTCGAGGATGGAGTCGGGGTCGACGGGCGCTGAACCGGTCGCGGCGGCCCCCGGGCCGGCCATCGGCGCCATCGATGCGGGCGCTACCGCCTGGACCGGGGTCGCGGCGGCCGCGGGGTGGGGGGGCGGAGCGCTCGCTGCCGGTGGGCCCGGGGGCACGGGAGCCGACGCCGCAATCTCGCGATCGAGCCAGTCGAGGTGTTCCTGGACGAGCGCGCGCTGGCGGCGGAGTTCGGCGAGGCGATCGGACATCGGCTACCTCCTCGCAAGACTTGCCGGACGGCGCAAGCCCGGCGAACACCGGTGCCGCGCCCCTTCGCCGACGTGCCGAAAAAGAAAGAGGCCGGTCAAAAGACCGGCCTCGGGAAAATGAAAGCGACGGAAGGAGCGAACTCAGGCGGTGACGATCGAAACGCGGCGGTGCGTCTTGTCGTATTGCACCGTGCCGTCGGAGAGGGCGAAGAGGGTGAAGTCGCGGCCCATGCCGACGTTCTTGCCCGGATGAAGCTTGGTGCCGCGCTGCCGGACGAGGATGTTGCCGGCGAGGACGGACTGCCCGCCAAAACGCTTTACGCCGAGCCGCTTCGAATGGCTCTCGCGGCCGTTGCTCGATGTTCCCTGACCTTTCTTGTGCGCCATGGTGGGTGGTCTCCTTATGCCTTGATGGACTCGATCTTTATGACGGAAAGCTCCTGGCGGTGGCCGCGTTTGCGCTCCATGCCCTTGCGCTTCTTTTTGCGGAAAACGATCACCTTTTCGCCGCGCTTGTTCTCCAGCACCTTGGCCGAGACGATGGCGCCGGGAAGCGTCGGCGTGCCAACCTTGAAAGAGTCACCTTCCCCGGCGGCCAGAACGTCCTTAATCTCGACGGTCGAGCCTTTTTCAGTGCCGGGATAGCGGTTCACCGTGAGAATGTCCCCCTCCGAGACAGTGAACTGCTGGCCTTGGGTTTTGATGGTCGCTTTCATGAATAAAACCGCGGATGAAGCGGTTTCGAGAAAGTGAACGCAAGGATTATTTCGTGCGAGATCAGCAGTGCCTGAAACGCCTAGGTTTCGGCGGGTTCGGGAAACTCGGCGATTCCCGGATGGGCGGCGTTGGCGGCGGCGCGGGGCAGGGCGAACGCCACGGCTTCATCCAAGGTCTGGTCACGCCGGAACAGGGCGTCGATGAGGCACGCGAGCAGCACATCGCCGGAGCCGGTCGGAGAGAGTTCGCGCACCTCGGGTGGTCGCAGACTGCGATACCCCGTGGAGTCCCAGAGGCGCACGGGGTTGGGACCATCGGTCACCACCCAGCGTGTCGCGGTACCGGGAGCGGGGGCGGAAAGACCGAGGCCGGCCATTTCCTGGGCGTTGATTTTGATCAGATCCGGCGCTTGCGCGACGCACCAGGCGAGGGGCGGTCCGTAGGTGTCGACCACCAGTCGGCCGCGAGCGCGCCAGCGCGCCAGCGCGTCGCGCAGGGGCGCGAAACTGTCGCCCGCCCAGCCGGGGAGGCTGCCGCAGAGGGCGAGGACCTGTCCGGCAGGCTGCGCGTCGAGGAAGTCGGCGCAGGCGCGGACGGCAGTGGCATCGGGCGGCGCGTCGGGTCCGAGAAACGTCGTCTCCGGGCGCGGTTCCGCGGCGTCGGCGGCCGTGCGCACGACCGTGCCGGCGCGCGTGGCGGTGGTCGTGCGAAAGAGACGGTGGGCGAAGCGCTGGCGGACCAGCCAGGCTTCGCATTCCTCTCCGGTGGGGCCACCGGCGAAACCGAGGGCGGTGACGGGAACACCAAGCCGCGCGAGCATCTTGGCGACGTTGATGCCCTTGCCTCCCACCTGGAAGGACTCGCGCACGGCGCGCTGGGTGCGACCCGGCGACCATCCGGTGAACTCCAGCGTGCGTTCCGCCAGCAGGTTCCCGGTGAGGGTGAAGACAGTCGGGGAAGCGGTCATTTTTCCTGCCGCTGGGCGCGATAGAAAACGTAGTTCACGAGGAAGCTGAGTCCGAACACGCCGCTCAGCGTGCGGATGTTTCGCATCGCGCCAAACACCATCGTGAGGGAACTCGCGCGCGGTTCCTGCACGCGAAGCAGGAGCGTGCAGCCCAGGAGTGCGAGCACCGGCTGCAGCAGGAAGCACACATGGTGGACGGCGAGGGCGTCGGACCAGCGCCCGAGGGCCCAGGTGAGCACGGCGCCGCCGGTGATGGGGGCGATGGCCGCGACGAGAGACGTGACGGCGAGGTTCAGGCCGATGGCGAGGTTGCGCGCCTCGAGCGGAAGAAGGCGAAGCAGGAGGGTAAACTGGCCCAGGATGAACCCCGCGCTGGTGGCGCCGCCCCACGCCCACATGCCGTAGAGCAGGTGGCGGTTCTCCGGCGTCAGAAAGCACCAGAGGAAGTTTTGCACCTGCCAGAGGATGAGGGAAAACGTCATCACCGACTTGTTGCCGTACCGGTCGAGGAGGTGGCCCCACGCCGGCAGGGCCAGGGCGCCGCCGAGTTGGGCCAGCATTGAAAGGAACCCGACTTCGAACGCCCCCAGATCCATCTGCTCGAACATGAACACATGGTAGAACGGTCCGAAGCAGTTGGCCGCGAACGACCAGACCGCGCCGAACGCGATGAACACGAGCAGGGATCTCGCCTTCAGCACGATCGCGAGCTGTTCGCGCAGCGGACGGTGCGGGGCCGCGGCGTGGCGCCGCACCCGGGTCGGACTGACCCACTGCCAGCGCAGGGAGAAGAAGCGGAGGAAGACGGCCGCGGCAATCAGGAGCTGGAACACGGGAATGGCGTAGCTCCAGTGCGCCAGGGACCAGCCGGCCAGCAGCAGGAAGGCAAGGGTGGAGAACTGCAGCGCTCCGTTGCGACGGCCGAAGTACTTGCCCCGAATGCGATATGGCACCCACTCCTGGATCCAGGCGTTCCACGAGACTCCGGCGATGGCACCGAAGAAACTGGTGACCAGAAACCAGGTGGCCAGCCACCGTCCGGCGGCGGCGGGATCCCCGCGGGGAATCCACGGCAGCAGGACGCCGAGCGCGGCCCATGACACCAGGTGCAGCGCCGCGCCGACGATGCAGACCGTCTTGGGCGGGCGCCATTTTGCGAGGAGCGGTGCGACGAAGATCTGCAGGAAGTTGCCCACGAAGGGCAGCGCGCTGATCAGGCCGATCGTGGTCTTGGGTAGATCGAAGGCCTTGGCCACGAGTGCCGTCATGAAGACATTCACCGGGAGCGACATCGTGACGATCGGCATCGCGACGATCCCTTCCGCCGTGCAGAGGCGGAGGGACCGGAGCAGATCGGCCTTGTGCTGCTGCGCGACGGCGCGCGTGGTGGTTGCGTTCACGGGTTGGGTGGCTCGAATGAAAAGGGATGGGGCGTATCATCAAAGCGAAAGAGCTCAAGTCCCGGAAAACCGTCGCCCTAGCGCGCTGGCTGCTGGGGAAACACCTCGTGCGCCGGCATCCGGATGGCCGGGAGGAGGCGCGGATCATCGTCGAGACCGAGGCCTATGACGGAGAGCGCGATCGGGCCTGCCATGCGCGCGTCGGGCGCACCTCGCGCACTGCCGTGATGTATGCGGCGGGAGGGGTGTGGTATGTCTACCTTTGTTATGGCGTGCACGAGATGCTCAACCTCGTTGTCGGTCCACGCGACTGGCCCGCGGCGATCCTGATCCGCGGCGTCGAGGGGGCCGTGGGGCCGGGGCGGGTCACGCGCGCCCTGGGAATCGATCGCCGCTTCAACCAGGCCGCGGCGTGTACTCGGGCCAGCGGGCTCTGGCTGGAAGATCGCGGCGTGGGCGTGCCTCGTCGGGCGATCGTGGCGGGGCCTCGGGTGGGCGTCGAATACGCCGGTGCGGTCTGGGCGGCCAAACCGTGGCGGTTCAGGTGGACTCCCGAAGCTGTTCCCGGACGACTGCCTGCACGTGCGCCAGGGAAATCGCCGCAAGATCCGGTCCGACACGGATGACCCGGCAGGCTGGGGACGGAGGTGCCCACATCGCGGGATCGGTGGGACCAAACAGCAGCAGGCTCGGCGCCCCGCAGGCGACCGCGAGGTGACTGATGCCGGAGTCGTGGCCGAGAAAGAGGCGGGTGGTGGACAGGTGATCGACGAGGGTTTCGAGGGGTTGGCACACCAGCCGGCGAACGCCCGGTAGGTCCGGATCAGACCAGGCGTCTGCCTCCACTTCCCCGAGAATCAGGTCCACCGGCGGTGGCAGGCTCCGCAGCAACTCGAGCCAGCGCGACGGCGGCCAGTTCTTGCGCGCGGAACCGCTGCCAGGGTGCACCGTTATGCCTTGGCGTTCCCCGACAGGCCTCCCGGCGAGCGGGCGCAACGGATAGACCAGGTCCGAGGCCTTGATGCCGAAGCGCGCCAGCGGGGCACAGTAGTGGGCCGCCGCCGGGGAGATTTCGGGAAGGGCGGCGGCGACGAGGTAGGCCTGGTCAGGACGGAGCGGAAACCGGCGACCCAGGTCGCCGGCGGGGTCGGGCCAGAAGTTCAGGATGAGATCGAAGTCCGTCAGCCAGGCCGCGAATTCGGGCGGCAGCGGGCCTTCGCCGTGCAGCGCCGCCCAGCGTCCCTCGTGTTGGGAGTGCACGGCCGTGAGCAACCCGCGGTGAAAGGCGAGGGTGGCCGCGGTGGCATTGCCGACAAGATGAACCTCGGCCTGGGGCCAGCGCGTGCGGAGGAGTGAGAGGGCAGGTAGCGTGACGATAAAGTCACCGAGGGCGCCGCCTCTAAGGACGAGGATCTTTCGCATCCGCAGGTATGGCCGGAGGTGCCGCCGGCGGTCCTTCGTAGGCCTCCAGCGTGGCGGTACCGGTGCCGATCTTGAACTCCACCTCGAAACGTACGGGGAGGCGCCGCGCGTCCTCGGCGATCCAGACGCGCACCGTGCTCCCGCGTTTGAACATGCCCTTGGGCGGCGTCTTTTCCATGCGGGGCTCGAGCACCGCCGTGGCAAACTTCCCGAGGGGGGTGCGCACCTCCTCGTCGCGCGTGTGGTAGATGGTCAGTTCGTAGAAGTCGTTATTGAAGAGGACCAGCGCGTCGCGCTTGCCGCCCAGGGGCAGGTTCCAGGAGCGGGTTTGCAGGAGGCCCATGATGAGATCCGTCGGGTCCCCTTCCGGGAGCGAGAGCACGCTGGCTTGTCCCGCTGATTTCGGACCGATGTAGGTCGCCTGGCGGGCGGCGTAATCGAAGGTGACCTGGATGTCGCTGCGTTTCTCGCGTTGCGTGCTCGATTCGCGGAGCGAGAGCAGGCGCCCGGTCCGGAGATCGAAGGTGGACTGCCCCTCCGCATCAAACGGCAGGATCATCCGGGCCAGCCGCCGGGTGGCGGTCGTGGTGGAAACCACCAGGCGATCTCCCTCCGGAGCGGGTTCCCGGCGGGCGGAAATCCGGATCTCGCCGGCTCCGGGCACGACGGCCCAGGAAACGCGGTAGGAGAGCCGCTCCCCGTCGCGCACGGGGAAGTCCGCGCCGAAGAGGCTGCCTGCGGTGGAGAGCATGAGGAGGATTCCGGCCTTGCCGCGCATGCGAGACGCGAAGAACGGTGGGAAGGTTGGCCGCAGCTTCAAACCCATTGTCGTGAAATCCGGCGGATGCGGCGGTCCGCCGGTTCGGCCTGTGGTCGCCGGTTTGCGTGTCATTCGTACCTGCACGGCATTGACGGGATGCTGCGTGTGACCGCGGCCACTACGGTGCCGAGTTCTCCCCGCCCTGCGGAAACGGCGGTGTGTTGGCAAGCCGGCGGCAGGTGTCGAGCGTGTCGATTTCTGCCACGGGCTTGTCCGGCCGAAGTCGGACAATCCGTGGAAAGCGCAGGGCGAACCCGCTGTCGTGCCGGGGGCTCGGCTGGATCGAGTCGAACGCGATCTCCAGCACGGTGTCGGGGACCACGCGGTGCAGGCGCCCCCGGACCTCGATCGTTTGGGCCAGGAAGTGTTCGGTGAGGGCCGCAATTTCCGCGTCAGTCAGGCCGGTGTAGGCCTTGCCGATGGTGAGGAAACGACCGGCGGCGGGATCGCGCACGGCAAAGGTGTAGTCGCTCAACACATCCCGGCGCCGGCCGTGGCCGTACTCGGCCGCGACGACCACCACGTCGAGGGTGGCCAGGGCTTTCTTGAGCTTGAGCCACGCGAACTCGCGGCGGCCTGGCTGGTACGGACTTTGCGGGTCCTTGGCCATGAGCCCTTCGTTTCCTCGTTGTCGCGCGGCGAGGAACGCCGCCTCGATCTCCTCCGCGGTGCGCGCGGTCTGGACCGGCGCCAGGTGGATCCGGGCGGGAAGCGAACCGCGCAGCAGTTCCTCGAGCCTGCGTCGCCGCGCCGCGAGCGGCTGGTGCAGCAGCGGTTCACCGTCAATCCAGAGGAGGTCGAAGAACAGGACCGCCACGGGAACTTCGGCGCCGAGAAAGAAGTCGGCTCCGGCGCGGCCCAGGCGCCGTTGGAGGTCGGCAAACGGTAGGGCGCGGCCCGCCTGCCACGCCAGCAACTCGGCGTCTGCGACGAAATCCGCCGGCAGAGCGAGCGCGGCCTGGATCAGGTCGGGAAACTGGGCGGTGATGCGGTTTAGATCGCGGGAAAAGAACTCCACCCGGTTGCCCTGCTTGTGCACCTGGCAGCGGATGCCGTCGTATTTTTCCTCCAGCCAGACCGGAGCGGGAAGCCGGGCGAGAATCGCGTCCGCCGTCGGTTCGGGACTGGCGAGCATGAACTGCGCTGGATGAAAGAGACGAAGGGACACCGTGCGCAGCGATCCGGAGCGCGCCCCGCGCCAGGTGGTGGCAATGTCGCCTCCGAGCAACTGCGCCTGTCGCACGTCGTCGATCGGCTGCCCCGTGGCGGCGGCAATCGCCTCCTCGACGAGACCGTCCCGCAGACCGATGCGAAGATCGCCGGTGATGAGCTTGACGAGGTACTTGGCCTCCCGCGCCTCCAGGCGCTCGAGGAAACGCTCCACGACGGCGAGTTTCTCGACCGGACCGCGGGCGGCGGCCGCGCGGGAGAGGAAGTCCGCGAGATCCGTCAGGCTAGCCGGGGCTCCGGACGGAGGGCGTGCGGCGAGAAGGGCTTCGGTGGCGTCTCCCGCGTCGGCGAAGCGGGAGGGGGCGGCCCGGTACTCGGCCTCCGTGACCTGGGCGCGGGTCAGCACGGCCCGCTTGAGCGCCGCCCACCCGAGTCCGAGGGTGCGGCCGGCACCTTGGCTCAGGGGACGGGCCAGGAAATACTGCGCCGCCAGCCCTCCGGAGTCCTCCGGCAGGGTTCGCAGATAGGCGGAGAGGATGCTGACTTTTTCCCGTCGGCTGGGAGTGGCGCGCACCTTTTCAGCCACGGCGGCGAAATGGGCGAACGCTTCGGCGTCCGTGGGCTCGGGGCGGGCAGGTCCCGGGTTCGGGGCGCCAACCGGGATCGACCGCGCACCGAGGCCGAGTTCCAGCTGGTTTGGGGCGCCGACGGCCCACGCCTCGATGCCGCGGGCGCGCAAGGTGGCGGCGAAGTCCTGGGCGAAACCATGCAGGGTCAGCACGCGGCGGGGGCCGACGGCCTCCACGAAGCGCAGCAGATCGGGGAAGTCGGCGTGATCCGAGAGTGGAAACGCGGCGTCGCACTGGTAGCGGTAGATGGCACCGGGATCGAGAGCCCAGCCGGTGACGACCGCGGTGCGTCGGGGGCCGATCTTGCGAAGAAACGCGGAGGAACCCGACTGGGGCGGACAGATGACGACGTGCCCGGCGCTTTCCCCCGGCACGAACGCGCGGTACGCCGGAAACACGATGCCGAGTTCCTCGTAGATCCGGGTCAGCCGGAGGGTCTGGGGATGGAGCATCACGGGCAACCGGGCCTCGGCCAGGCCGCAGAGCAGTTCCTGGCTCTTCCCAAGGCTGTAGCCGAACAGGACCGGGGTCTCCCCGTCCTCGATCGTGGCGTGACAGAAGGCGGAGATCTCGGCCAGGACTTGGGTTGTCGGCGGAAAGACATACTGGGGCCGGCCAAAGGTCGTTTCCATGATGAGCAGGTCGGCTGGAGGCGTCGCGCACGGTTCGGCCGACCGACCGGGACGGAGCTTGAAGTCGCCGGTGTACAGCAGAGAGCCCAGTTGCGCGTGCTCCAGCAGGCACTGCGCGGACCCGTGGATGTGCCCCGCCGGGTGAAGGGTCACCGCCGTGTCCGGCGTAAGCAGTTCGGTGTGACCGAAGGGCAGGGCATGCTCGAACCGCGTGCCGGGGAGCCGGGCCTGCAGCAGCCGCGAGGTGCCGGTGGAGCAGACCACCCCAGCTGGGGCAGCCAGACGCCGGCGCGAAACTCGACCTGCCAGGACATGGGTGCAACCGTGGGTGCGACCGCGGGGAAGCTCAAGGACAGCTCGCACCCCCGACCGCGCAAGCTCGACAGGGCGCCGGGACTGCGTGCAGACTGGCGCACCGGGAGAATCCTCCGTGAAAAGCGTCTTTGCAGTCTTGCTGGCAGGCGGTGAAGGCACCCGCCTGCACCCGCTGACCAAGCATCGGGCCAAGCCCGCCGTCACCTTTGGCGGGATCTACCGGCTGATCGATTTTCCGCTCTCCAACTGCATCAACTCCGGGGTGCGAAAGATCGGGGTGCTGATGCAGACGAAGTCTACCTCGCTCAACCGTCACCTCCACCTGGCGTGGAACATCTACCGGCCGGAGTTGGGCGAGTACATCTACTCCATCCACCCGACGCTGAGTCGCGACGGCGATCTTTTTCACGGCACGGCCGACGCGGTGTTCCAGAACCTGCGCGTAATCGGCAGCGATATCTCCGAGGTGCTCATCCTGGCGGCGGATCACATCTACAAGATGGACTATTCCGCGATGGTGCGGCACCACCGCGAGCACGGTGCCGACACGACGGTCGCGGTCATCAAGGTGGATCGGTCGGAAGCGCACCAGTTTGGCATTGTGCAGACTACGCCGGAAGGGCGGATTGTCGGCTTCCGGGAAAAGCCCCGGCTCGGAGACCCCGCGCCCGGGGAACCGACCACGGCGCTCGCCTCGATGGGCGTGTACGTGTTTGGCCGCGACGTCCTGCTGGAGGCGCTCTCGCCGGACGCGATGGCGGCGGGGGAGGTCGACTTCGGCAAGAACATCCTGCCCAAGCTGATTCATGACCGTCGGGTGATGGCGTATGACTTCGTCGACGAGAACAAGAAGCTCTCCGTCTATTGGCGCGATGTCGGCACGATCGAGGCTTTCTACGACGCCAACATGGATCTGGTCGGGGTGGATCCGATCTTCAACCTCTACGACCGGGCCTGGCCGCTGCACACCCACCAGTCGCCGGAGCCGCCGGCGAAGTTTGTCTTTGCCGACGACTACCCCGGGGGGCGCTGCGGCAAGGCTCTCGACTCGGTGGTCTCGCCCGGCTGCATCGTCAGCGGCGGCGTCGTGCGGCGGTGCGTGCTCTCGCCCAAGGTCTGCGTGCACAGCTGGGCGCAGGTGGACGATTCCGTGCTGATGGATGGCGTCGAGGTCGGCCGGCACTGCAAGATCCGGCGGGCCATCATCGACAAGGGCGTGGCGATTCCTCCGCGGACGATCATCGGCTACAATGAGGCGGAGGACCGGCGGAGGTTTACCGTCACCGAATCGGGAATCGTGGTGATTCCGAAATTCAGCCACGTGCCCAGCCCGACCGGAATCGTCTGCCTGACGCCGGAGGTTCCCGAGCCGCATCGCGCCTGACGAAACAGGCGACGGGGTCAGGGCGGCAGCGCGAAGCTGTAGAGGTGGGAGCCCGCCGCGAAGTACAGGCGGCCGCCGAGAATGTCCCCACCCGCGGTGATCGCGACCGGCGGCTTGCCACGCATCTCGACGCGCCACGGATCCGCCCGCACCTCGGCGATGGCCTTGCTGAAGAGCGCAAAGACGCGTCCGCGCTCATCCGCCAGGAGGGCGCGCGGCCCCTGGCCGGTGACGAGAGAACCGAACTCGCGCCCGACTTCGGCGGCATGGCGCATTTCCCGTCGGGTAGGATCGAAGACGAAGAAGCGCGAACGGTCCGCAAAGCCGTAGATGAAGCCGCCCGGGGCCGCGCACAGGTCGGTGAAGGTCTGGACGCCGGGGATGACCGGGGCGTGCCACTCGATCTTCCGGGTCGCCAGGTCGAACACATAGAGCTCCGCCTCGCGGGCCTTCACTTCGCCGCCGGTACCCGCCGCGGTCGTGGTGCCGCCAAGGAACTTCCCGCCGGGCAGGGCGACGAGACTCATGGTCGACAACTGGGGCAGGAGATCGCCGTGGGTGAGCAGCGTGCGGGTGCCGGTCACGCGATCCCAGAGAAGCAGGCCCCCGCCCGTGTGGCCGTAACCGGGAGTGCCGGCCAGGACCACCGTCCGACCATCGGGGCAGGCGAGGAGATCGTGCGGCCGGTTGATCGTCGGCTCGCATTCCGTCAGATAGCGCGGGTTGGAGTGAGGATCGCTTTTTTCCGTGCGTATCCAGGCGGCCGCGGGGTTCCACTCCAAAAGGAATCCGTGACCGTACCCGCCGACGAAGAAGCGGTCGCCCTGGCGCGCGACCGTGTTGAACTGCCCATGTGCCGGCCAGTTCTCCCAGGCATCCGCCGCGGGCCCGTACCGAAACATGCGCATGGGAAAGGCCGTGCCGCCGGCCAGCGAGCCGTCCGGGGCGGCGGCGACGGCCACCAGGTGGGCGCCTTCGCTGGTGTACTCGAACCGAACGACCGTCCGGGCACCGCCCGCCGGGGCCTGCGTCGTCAGGGCGCGCTCGATGGTGTCGCAGGCCACGGCCACCCGCCCGCTGGGGAAGCGCGTATGAAAGAGCCCCTGGTCGCCCGCGATGATCGTCCGTCCCGTGTTTCGCGGCCGGTTCGCGATTGCCCGACCTTCCCCGCGGAGAAACTCCCACCCGTTGGCGGACCCGCCGCCCGGGGCCTGCCCGTACACCCGGTCGCCGCTGCCCCGCGAGACCGTGCCATAGCCATGGGTGCGCAGGTCCGGGGCGAGCAGCGCCTTCCGGGTGCCGGTCTCGGGGTCAAAGCCGATGATCTGGCCGGAGGTGCTGCCCAGGCCCACGTAGACCCACCCGGCTCCGTCCGTGGCAATCGACCGCGGGTATTGGCGCCAGTTCTCGCGATTGAGGGAGCCGTGATCCCGGCAGCGGCGGCTGGAGGGATCGAAGGACACCAGTCCGCAGTTCGGGTAGGTCGCGGCCCAGATCGTGCCATCGTCCGCCTCGGTCAGGCTCATCGCCATCTGGGGTGCCGTCTTCTCGAAGAAGGTGAAGGCGCGGCGCACCGGATCAAACTCGCTGAAGTGGCTTCCGAAATGCGTGTAGTACCGGTTGCGGGAGGAGAGGAGCGACGCGAACGGTCCGTCACCCGCCCATGGATACGGAGTGGCGAATTGCTCGGTGCGGCCGGTCAGGGCATCGATCATCAGCAGGGCGTAGCCGCCCCGGTGATCGTAGAGCCACACGAGCATCACGTCGCGCCCGCTGCCGTCGACGGTTGCCACCATGCCGCGATGCTGGCTGAGCGGCGTGGCGACACCGTGGTCGGTGAAGCCGCCGGCAAGGGGAAGGGAGGCCGCCCGTCCGGGGAAGCCGGGCAGCAGGAGACCCAGGAAGGTCAGCGCGAGGGAAAGGCGGCGGCGGAACGAGGCAGGACAAGAAGCCACGACGGAAGAAAACGCCGTCGCCGGCGGCCGGTCAACCGGTGATCCGCCCGGTCCGCGCTTGCGTTTCCTGCGGGGGCGGGAGATGGGGTGGGGGACGTTTGCATGACCCTCAACCTGCCGAATCTCCTGACCATCTCGCGCGTGCCGCTGATGTTCATCGTGGTCGGCCTGATGTACGCGCGGTTCCAGTGGTCGGCGACGACGGCCTTCTGGCTGTTCATCGCGGCGGCCCTCACCGACTGGCTCGACGGGAAGATCGCGCGCGAGCGCGGCATCGTGTCGTCGTTCGGGCGGTTCATGGACAGCGTGATCGACAAGGTGCTCGTCATCGGGATGATGATCGCGCTGGTGAACGGCGATTACTTCGCCGGGCACAACCTCGGCGCGATGCTGCTGTTGTTGTGCATCCTGTGCCGGGAGTTCGCCATCTCCGGCCTGCGGATGGCGGCGGCGATGAAAGGCCAGGTGGTGGAGGCGGACGCCGGGGGCAAGGTGAAGACGTTCGTGCAGTTGAATGCGATCGGCTGGCTGATGGGGGCCCGGATGCTGGCCCAGGATTTTCCGGAGTTGTTCAGCGGCCAGGATCGCGACTGGGTGACCGGGGTGCGCCTGCTGGGGATGGGGTTGTTTGCGCTTTCGGCCGTGCTCACGATTACCTCGGGCATCACTTACTTTCGCCGGCACTGGCACGTGCTGGGGACCTGAGGTCCCGCGGACGCGATGATCCGCCTCGTACCGCCAGCCTGGCCCCGGGTGCTGCCCGGACGTTTCGTGATTGGCTGCGCGACGCTGGGACCCCTGGGCCGCCGGTTGCCGGCGCCAGGAACCTGGGGGTCGCTGGCCGGGTTGCTTTATTTCGCGGTGTTTCTGTCGCGGGCCGGGATCTGGACCAACCTGCTGGTGAGCGCGGTCGGCGCCTACCTCGCGGTGGCGCTCTGTGGTGAGGCCGAGGTGCGCCTGCGGGAGAAGGACCCCGGCCAGGTCGTCCTCGACGAGTTCATCGTGATCCCCCTGTGCTTCCTGGGCTGGCGCGGCCTGGACGCCCGCTGGCCCGAATGGGCGGTGCTACTGGCGGGCTTTGCGCTCTTCCGGTTGTTCGATGTGCTAAAACCGCTGGGCATCGCCCGACTGCAACACCTGCCTGGCGGCTGGGGAGTGGTGGCGGATGACGTGGCGGCCGCGCTCGCGTCGTGTGCGACCCTGCACCTGGCGGCCCTGCTGGTCGCGCGAGGGTAGGGTGGAATCAAGTCTCCCTCTGCCGTGCTTGCCCCGAAGGCGGGCGCGTGGCCGCTCGTGGCCCACAATGTCGCTGGCCCGCTTGCGGCGCCTCAGGGCAACGGCTGCAACTGTGCGGCGGGCACCTTCACGTGGAGCCCCTGGCGCAGGACGTCCACCGACAGCACGATCCCGGTGGGACTCGCCGGATCATCGATGATGCCCTCGAGCCCGTGCAGCGGGCCGCCGACGATGCGCGCCCGCCGGCCCTTGGTGAGCAGCGGCATCACGCTCAGCTCGAGGCCGGACGCGATGATGGTCCTCACATCCTCCAATTGGCGGAGGAAGCGAGGCACGTCCTCGACGACAATCGCGCGCGCGAGCAGGTCCTGCTGGTAAATGCGCGCCTTCTGTTCGGCGGGCACGCAGGCGAAAACATACCCGGGAAAGAGCGGCTTGAGGAACCGCTTCGTCTGCTGGGCGTACCGCCGGACGCTCTCAATCAGCGGGAGGTAATGCTCGAACCTCTCCGCCTGGAGGAGGGCGGCGAATTTCTTCTCACACCGCGGTTTGGTGTGGCAGACAAGCCAGTAACTCCCGGCGGCCATCAGCTCTTCAGCAGAAACCGGACGGCGGCGTGGTAGCCCTCGAGGCCCAGGCCGGTGATGACCGCCACGCAGGCGGGGGCGGTGAGGGACTGGTGCCGGAATTCCTCCCGCTTGTAGATGTTCGAGATGTGCACCTCGATGGCGGCCAGGTGGGAGCCCAGGAGCGCATCGCGCAGGGCGACGCTCGTATGCGTGAGGGCGCCGGCGTTGAGCACCAGGCCGTCGAACTTCGCGTCCGCCAGCGCGGCGATCCGGTCGATCAACGCGCCCTCGTGATTTGACTGGAAGAACTCGAGCTGGGCCCGGCCGCCAAACTCCGCGCGCAGCGCCTGTTCCAGGTCTGCGAGGGTGGCGCGACCGTAGATTTCCGGCTCACGTTTGCCGAGCCGGTCGAGGTTGGGTCCGTTCAGGACGGCGATCTTCTTCATGAGGGTGGGCCACGGAACACGGGGCGGCAGGGGAAGGAAAGCCCCAACTTCATCGGTGAAATCACAGGGGATTGTCGGTCGCGATGAACTCCCACGGCAGGCGGAACCGGCGGGCGAGCTCCGCGGCCAGCGCCCGGACCGCGTGCACCTCCGTCGCATAATGGCCGCAGCAATACAGGTTGAGATTCTCCTCCTGGGCCCGGTTGAACCACTCCTCCCGCAGTTCGCCGGTCACCAGGGTGTCGACCCCGGCCGCCGCCAGTTCCGGCACGGCGCTGTTGCCCGCGCCGCTGCAAAAGGCGACCCCGCGCGGACGCGCACTGCCGCACTCGATCGCGACCACGCGGGCGTAGTGGCGCTCTAGCGCGCGGCGCAGCGCGGCGCGCTCGACGCGGCGATCCGCGATGCAGCCGATCGCCTCGCCGTCGCGCACCAGGAACGGACGGCTGCGGGGCAGACCGAGCTGCCGCGCGAGCAGCGCGTTGTTTCCGATCTTGGGGTGCGCGTCCAGCGGCAGGTGGCTCGAATACAGCGCACAGTTTCCGCGTACCAGGGTTGCGACCCGATCGTAGGCGGGCCCTGTGAGCGCCCGGGGCATGTCCCAGTACATTCCGTGGTGAACCACCAGGAAGTCCACCCCCGCTGCCACCGCGGCGCGGAACGGCACCAGGCCCGCATCGACGGCGGCGCCGATCTTCGTGACCGTGCCGTTGTTCCCGACCTGTAGGCCGTTGCGGGCGCCGGGAGCGTCCTGAAACGCCGCGCGCCGGGTGCGGCGATCGCAATAGGAGACCAGGTCTTCAAGTCGCGCCATGGCGGCATCTGGCCATCAAACGGCGCCGGGGTCAATGCGCCCGGGCGGGGCATGGGCGCGGCCGCGAAAGCGGCGGCCAGACTTGGGTTGCCGCCCCGGTGTGAACCGTCCAAGTTGTGGCAAGGACTCATGAGCTTTCCCGAGCCAGCCGCTGCCCAGCCAACTCCCGGTCCCGGACCGATCGAACCCGTCGATCTGATCGCGGACGCGGCCGCCCGGTTTCCCCATCGCCCCTCTTGGGACGAGTATTTCATGGCGGCGGCCGTCCTCATCGCCACGCGCTCCAACTGCGAACGCCTCCACGTGGGCTGCGTGATTGTCACCGGCGGCGAGCGCAAGAACCGGATCGTGGCTGCCGGCTACAACGGCTTCCTGCCCTCGACCCCGCACATCTCGCGGGTGCGCGACGGTCACGAGCAAGCCACGGTGCACGCCGAACAGAACGCGGTGGCCGACGCCGCCCGGCGCGGCAGCTCCGTCGAGGGCTGCATCGCGTACGTGACCCACTACCCCTGCATTAACTGCGCTAAAATCCTCGCCGCGGCGGGCATCTCGCGGATCAAGTACCGGGAGGACTACGCCAACGATCCGCTCGTCGCGCCTCTCCTGGCGGAGGCCGGAGTAAAGGTCCTGAAGCTCTGAGCCGGTTCAGCCCTCGCATGCGCGGCAGCCGCAAAGTCTCCAAGGAATCGCTGACCGGATCGCTCCTGCTGGCGCACCCGGCGATGCGGGACCCCAACTTCCGCCGCAGCGTCGTGTTGATGTCGATGCACAATGCCGAGGGCGCGATGGGGGTCGTGCTCAACCGCCCCCTCGGCAAGCGCCTCGGCGAACTCAGTGGGGAGTTTGCCCTCAGCCGGCTGGCGGGAGTTCCCCTTTACAAGGGTGGGCCGGTGCAGACCGCGCAACTGGTCCTGGCCGCCTGGCAGACGCGGTCGGACGGATTTCGGCTGCACTTTGGCGTTGAGCCGGACCGCGCTCTGCAACTGCTCGAAGAGGAGGAGACGCATGTGCGCGGCTTCCTCGGGTATTCCGGATGGTCGGCCGGACAACTGGAGAACGAGATGCGGCACAACACCTGGATTGTCGCGGACGTTCCCGAGGATCTGCTGACCCATTCCCAGGACGAGAGTCTCTGGCGGACGGTGCTGGGTCGCGAGGGGGCGGAGTGGCGATTGCTGGCCGGCGAGCCCGAGGATCCCGAGGTCAACTGAGCCGCCTCCGAGGCCGGTCAATTCCAGGCTGCACGGCTCCTTTCTCGCCCTCCCGGAATCGGGGCCAACAATTCCGTTGACAGGCTTGGAGGCGACCGATGCCTTGGCTCCTTTTATGAAAGTAGTTTCCTCCATCAAGTCGGCCAAGAAGCGTCACCCGGCGTGCCAGGTGGTTCGCCGTAAGGGCAAGATTTACGTCATCAACAAGGTCGAGCCGCGTTACAAGGCGCGCCAAGGCTAAACCCATCTCCCAGCGATGAAAGCCCAAGGTCATCCCACGTTGAACAAGGTCTGCTTCCTCGATATCGGAACGGGCCGTCGCTTCCTCACCCGCTCGACCATGAAGTCGCAGCGCAAGGAGAAGATTGATGGCGAGGAATACTACATCATCGCGCGCGATGTGACGATGGATTCGCATCCCGCCTACACCGGCGAAAAGCGCCTCGTCGACACCGCTGGCCGCGTCGAGAAGTTCACCTCGAAGTTCAAGCGGGGCACTGCGAAGAAATAACGCCGGGTTTTCCGCCGGAGCGGGAAAACCGTGCGCATCCTTCCTTTTCAAGGTCTGGTTCCGACGCCGGCGGCGGCGCCCGAAGTGGCGTGCGTGCCTTACGACGTCGTCAACGCGGCCGAAGCCGCGGCGCTCGCCGCAGGCCGGCCGCACAGCCTGCTGCATGTGGACCGGGCAGAGATCGATCTTCCGCCGGATACCGACCCCTACAGCGCCGTGGTTTACGAGCGCGCCCGCCGCAGTCTGGCCGGACTTCAGGCCGCCGGGGTGCTGGTGCGGGAGAGTGAGCCGTGTCTCTACGTCTACCAGCAGCCGATGGGCGAGCATGTCCAACGCGGCCTGGTGGCCTGCTGTCATGTCGAGGACTACGACGCCGGGCTGATCAAAAAGCACGAGAAGACGCGCAAGGACAAGGAAGACGACCGGACTCGGCTCATCGACACCCTGGGCGCCGACACCGGTCCGGTGTTTCTCACCTATCGCGACGACGCAGGAGTGAGTGCCTTGGTCGGGGCGAAGACCCGCGAGGCCCCGTTGCACGATTTTACCGCCCCGGATGGCATTCGCCACACAGTGTGGCGGATTGCCGGTGGCACCGAGTGGGTGAAGGCGTTTGCCGCGGTGCCGGCGACCTACATCGCTGACGGGCACCACCGGGCGGCGAGCGCGGCCCGGGTGGCGCGGTTGCGGCGGGAGCGCAACCCGAGGCACACCGGCCGCGAGGACTACAACTGGTTCCTGTGCGTGCTGTTTCCGGCGAGTGAACTGAAGATTCTGCCGTACAACCGCATCGTCGCCGATTTGAATGGGCTGGCTCCGGCCGCGTTTCTCGAGCGGGTACGTGCGGTCTTCGGCCTGGAAGAAGCGGCGGCGCCGTCGCCATCCGCGGTGGGCCAGGTGAGCATGTACCTGCAGGGAAAATGGCACGGCCTGCGCTGTCCGCTGGACCCGAAAGCCGATCCGGTCGCGCGCCTCGACGTGAGCGTACTTCAGGACCGCCTGCTGGCTCCGGTGTTGGGCATCGACGACCCGCGGACGAGCAAGCGCATCGATTTCGTGGGCGGGATTCGGGGCACCGGCGAGTTGGTGCAGCGTGTCGATCGCGACGGCGGGGTCGCGTTTTCGCTCTACCCGGTCACGCTGGCCCAACTCATGGATATCGCGGACGCGGGCCAGATCATGCCGCCCAAGAGCACGTGGTTCGAGCCCAAGCTCCGCTCCGGGCTCTTCATCCACACCTTTTGAACGCGGTGATGGGCACGCGCGATGATTTCCGCCGTGCTCATGGGCCTTAGTAGCGACGTGGATTCCGCTGCGCGGTCTCCGGAGGCTGCTTGAGCCTACCCTACATCGGTCAAGACTGGACCGCTTTATGTCGCCTGCCGTGATTCTCGCCACTGCCGGAGCGGGAGAAATTCCTGCCTGGCTGATTTTGCCGTTCGGCCTGCTGCTGCTGCTGATTGCCGTGATGCCACTCACCCCTCCGCCGGTGAAGCATCTCTGGGAAAAGTACTACCCCCATGTCGCGATCGGGCTCGGCCTGCTGGTGGCGGCCTACTATCTCGCGCGGATCCCGGAGGGCGGGACGCTGATCGGGCACACGGTGCAGGAATACTTCTCTTTCATCGTGTTGATCGGGTCGCTGTTTGTCGTGGCGGGCGGCATTCACATCAAGGTGAAGGGCGATGCCACCCCGGTCGTCAACGTCGTGTACCTGGCCATCGCCGCCGTCGTAGCCAACTTCATCGGGACGACCGGCGCTTCCATGGTTTTGATCCGTCCCTGGATTCGAATGAACCGGATCCGCGTGAGCGGCTTCCATGTGGTTTTCTTCATCTTTGTCGTTTCAAACATCGGCGGCGCCCTGACGCCCATCGGAGATCCCCCGCTCTTCCTCGGCTATCTCCGGGGAGTACCGTTCTTCTGGCTGGTGGAGCATGTCGTGGTGCAGTGGCTGGTGACACTGGCGATGGTTCTGGCGGCATTCTACGCCTTTGATACCTGGAGTTTCCGCCGCATGCCCCGGCGTCTGCAGTCGGAGGCCGCCCAGGAGCCGGAGACGTGGCGTTTTGATGGCGCCACCAACGTGCTGTTCCTCGGGGTGATCATCGGCGCGGTCTTCCTGCCGGAGCGGTTCTTCCTGCGTGAAATCGTGATGCTGGCGGCCGCCGCCGCGAGTTACCGGACGACACCCCGGCCCGTGCACGAGGCCAACGCCTTCACCTTCGGACCCATCAAGGAGGTGGCCTTCCTGTTCGCGGGGATCTTTGCCACGATGATGCCGGCCCTCGGCTACCTTGCGCAGCACGGGCAGGAGTTCGGCTTTACCCGCCCGCTGCAGTACTACTTCGCGTCCGGCGCCCTGTCCTCCGTCCTGGACAATGCGCCGACGTACGTGAACTTCCTGCAACTCGCGCAGACCACGGCGGCGGCGTCGCATCCGGCGGCTTTCGCAGGCCAGTCGGGTGCCGCAGCGGTCCGGGTCCTTCTGCAGCACCAGCCGCAGTACGTCATCGCGGTGAGCCTGGGCGCGGTGTTCTTCGGGGCGATGACGTACATCGGCAACGGACCGAACTTCATGGTAAAGTCGATCGCCCACGATGCGGGTGTGCACTGCCCGACTTTCTTCGGCTACATGGTCAAGTTCAGCCTGCCAATCCTCCTGCCGATCCTGATCGTCTCCGGGCTCCTGTTCCTTTGATCCCGACGATCGGGCTGGGGGGCTCGCCTCCGTCCGCTGTCGAGACTCGCCCTGGCACGCTTTCGCTCCGCTCAGGCGCGGCGACACTATCTTCTGCGATCCGCGGCCAGGTCTGGCTGTTTCGGCGCCCTCTGAGACTCCTTTAGCCGCCCAGTTTGCGCCGCGCCTCCTCGGGCACTGCGAACTCCGCCCGGCCGACATCCCGGATGACCGTCTCGGTCGTCTGGTTCACCCGCACCGTCTGCCGTCCGGCCGTCGTGTCGACCTGCAGCAGACCTTCGAGGTGCACCCGGTACTTTTGCACCATGCCGTCGCGCACCCACAGGCGAAAGTTCCCGGAGGCGGCCAGCGGCACGATCTCCTTCTGGCCGTCGCGGACCAGGAGCAACTGCGCTCCGGACTCGGAGAGCGTGCCGAACAGCACGCCAGCCTCCTCGGCGGCCAGCGAAACATGGCAACTCACCATCACCCCGAGTTCCTCATGCGGATGACTGACTCCCAGTTGCAGGTTGCTGTAGCCGCGGAGCGACCGGTCATCCCCGCGCCCGGGCGGGCGTCGGGGCTGCAGCAGGATCCCTTTCAGCATCCGGCTGTCGAGCGTGCGCGCCCCCGGGAGGCCCAGCGTGCCGCCATGGCCGGTGTGCGGGTCCGCCTCCGGTAGCTCTTCAGGCAGGGACGGCAGTTCGCCAATTGTCTTCCACCCGCGTTCGGTCTCGACCACGCAGTCCACGTTGCCCCGGAAGATGAACGCAATCTGGGTGTCGGTGACACTCCGCCCAAGGCGCCGGCGGACGCTGTTGATCGCCGGCATTGTCACGGAGGTGAATCCTCCCCGCACGGTGCGACCGGTGATGTCATACATCCGGGCGTCGTCCGAGACGGTGGCGGTCCAGGCGTAGCTGCTTTGATCCGAAAGCCGCACGGCCGCGATAATCGCCTCCTCGACCGGACCGGCGGAAAGCCGAGTGGTCGCAAATCCCAAAAGCAACGCAATGAGTCGGGACCAAACCATGGGGTCCCTACGTCAAAGTCCCCTCGCGAAAGGGAGACAAGCGCGAAGCGGCCACCACGAGGCCCGGCGGAGCCATGGGATTTGCCCCACCCGCCGGGGCCGAACGGCTGGGCTTATGGGAAAAGTCCGCGGCTTTGCTTGGCGTCGGCCACCCGCTGGATGCCGAGGGTGAGGGCGGCGAGGCGCCGGCTGAACTTGAACTTTCGCTTCTGGGCCTCGACCGAGTCCTTGGCCCGGTCCAGCATCCCGAAGAGTTTCTCCATCACCTCATCGCGCGTCCAGTAGTAGTTCGAGAGATTCTGGAGCCATTCGAAGTACGAGACAATCACGCCGCCGGAATTGCAGAGGACGTCGGGGATGATCTCGATGTCGCCGCGTTCCTCGATCACCCGGTCGGCGGCGTTGGTGGTCGGCCCGTTGGCGCCTTCGGCGATGAGACGGCACTTCAGGCGTCCGGCGTTCTTGTCGGTGATGACCCGTTCGAGGGCGCAGGGGGCGAGGACGGTGCACTTCAGCTCGAGCAGGGCCTCGTTGGAGATGGCTTCGCCCCCGTCGAAGTCGCGCAGTGTCTTCTGATAGCGGACGTAGTTCAGGGCCTTGTTGATGTCGATTCCCTTGGGATTGTAGATGCCGCCGGTGTAGTCCGAGATCGCGATGATCCGGGCGCCATAACGACTGAGGGCGAGGGCGGTTTCGCTGCCCACGTTGCCGAAGCCCTGCACCGCCACCGTTGTTTTACCCATCGGGACCTTCAGGTCCTCCAGATATTTCTTGGCCAGGTACGCCACGCCCGCCCCGGTCGCTTCCCGCCGTCCCTGGGAACCGCCGAGGGCAATCGGCTTCCCGGTGACCACGGCGCTTTCCACGTGCCCCACGTGGTTCGAGTAGGTGTCCATCATCCACGCCATGATTTTCTCGTTCGTGCCGACGTCGGGTGCCGGCACGTCGACATGCGGCCCGACGAAGTTGACCATTTCCTGCATGTAGCGCCGCGACAGGTGCTCCAGTTCGGCGTCGGTCAGTTGGTTGGGGTCACAGATGACCCCGCCCTTGGCGCCGCCATAGGGCAGGCCGACCAGCGAGGTCTTCCAGCTCATCCACATGGCCAGGGCTGCGACTTCCCCGAGGGTGACATTCTGGTGGAAACGGATTCCGCCCTTGGACGGCCCCGTGGAGAGGTTGTGCTGGACGCGATAACCCTCGAAAACGGTGATGCTCCCATCCCGGCGCTTGATGGGCAGGGACACGGCGAGGCAGCGGCGGGGATACTTGGTGCGATCCCGCAGGGCCTCGGAGAGGTTGATGGCGTCGGCAGCCTTGTCGAACTGGCGGCACGCCATGCGAAACACGTCGGAATCGTACAGGGAGGAAACGATGACCTTGGACATGACGGAGGGTTTTTGGCAGCGCAGTCTGCCACCGAAGGTGCGGTTGGCAAATGGGTTCAGACCGCCCGGCCGGGAGTAACGGGGTCTTATTCCCGGTCCATGGCCCTGAATACCTGCAGCCCGGCCGGCAGAAGTGCGGTTGAAATCCGGCCCAACCCGAGGACACTGGCTGCCGATGTACGCCGTGCTCCTCCAGGTTGGCTCGTGGCTCGGCCGCAAGCTGGTGGGGGTGGTGTTGATCGTGGTCATTGCCTTGGCGGCGTATGGGATCTGGAGTTACCTGCAGGAGGCTGGGCGTCTGGAGGAGCACCGCCTCGAACGGCTGCAGCAGGCCCTGGCCGACCGGGAGAAACTGCAGGCGGCGAAGGCTGCGGTTGCGGAGCGGGTGGCGGCGTTGCAGCGCGAGGTGGAAGCCCAGAAGGAGCGGGTGGAGCGGGCCGGCAAGGTGTTGGCCGCACTCCGGGAACTGGAGAGCTGGTGGGACCGCCTCTGGGGCAATTCCGCCCAGCAGCGGGCGAATGCCGAACAGGCCCAGCGAATGGTCTCGGTCCAGAAGGAAGCGCAGCTTAAGCTCGCGGAACGACAGAGTGCCCTCGCGCTGGCCGTGGCGGAAAAGTTCGGCGTGGAGGCGGCGCTGCACCGCGCCGACCAGGAGGTGGGGCGGCTGGCGGAAAGCCGCTCGCAGGTGGCGCGATATCTCTGGCAGGCGTGGCAGCACTTGAAGTGGTGGCTGGCTTTCGCCGTGATGGCTTTCCTGCTGGGTCCGACGATTTGGGCACTGTTCCTCTACTACGCGGTCGCGCCGTGGCTGAGTCGCGGACGCCCCATCCGGCTGGGTGGGGAGCCCGCCGCCTTGCCGGAAGTGGGGGAAAGCCGGGTCTCCATCGAAGCCACGCTGCGGCCGGGCGAGGTGATGCGGCTGAAGGAGCGGTTCCTCCAGGCCTCGGACGAGGGCGTGGGCAAACGTACGCGGTTTGTCCTCGATTGGAGCATCCCATTCACCAGCCTGGCCTGTGGGCTGGTCGAACTCGTGGAATTACGTCCGGAGGGCGCTGCGGGCGAATGGCGGGTGACCCTTTCGAGCAGCGACGATCCCCACGCGGAATTGTCGATCACGACGATTCCTGCGGGTGGATCGCTCGTGCTGCGACCGAGCTTTCTGGCCGGGGTGATTCAGCGACAGGATGAGCCGCTGCACATCCGCCGACACTGGCGGCTGCTCCACTGGCAGGCGTGGATCAGCGGCCAGTTCCGGTTCTTCGAGTTCATCGGTCCCTGCCGGCTGGTGATCACCGGCAGCCGGGGAGTGCGGGCCGAGCGGCTCGCGGATCGCGAGGGCCAGGCGGCTCCGGCGCGGCGGACGAACCAGGATGCGACGATTGGCTTCACTCCGAACCTCGACTATCGCCCGGTGCGGGCCGAGACCTTCTGGGGCTACTTCCGCGGCATGAATCCGCTGTTCGACGACCTCTTCTCCGGTCGGGGGGTCTTCGTCGTGCAGGAAACCTCCACGGAGGGCCCGGCGGCAAAGGCCGGGGCCTTCTGGTCGAGCGTCTGGAGCGGGGTGCTGAAGGTGTTCGGCTTGTAGCCGGCGGGCGGGGCGCGGCGTAGGACGGCTCCCGCTTGTGCCGGACCTCCTTCACTCTCAACCTTCCCCTCCCTTTTCCTCGCGATGCTTTTCCAGCTCAGCTCCGACTACCAGCCCACCGGCGATCAACCGCAGGCGATCGCGCAGTTGGTGGCCTCGCTGCAGGCCGGAAACAAGTACCAGACCCTCCTGGGGGTCACCGGCTCGGGCAAGACCTTCACGATGGCCAACGTCATCGCGCAGATGGAACGTCCGGCGCTCATCATCTCCCACAACAAGACCCTCGCCGCCCAGCTCTATTCCGAGTTCAAGAACTTCTTCCCCCAGAACGCCGTCGAGTACTTCGTCAGCTACTACGATTACTATCAGCCGGAGGCGTATATCCCCTCGAGCGATACCTTCATCGAGAAGGACTCGTCCATCAACGAGGAGATCGAGCGCCTGCGCATCTCGACGACGAGTTCGCTGGTGTCACGGCGCGATGTCGTCGTGGTGGCCAGTGTCTCCTGCATTTACGGCCTCGGCTCGCCGCAGGAGTTCACGGAGATGCGGATCGAACTGCGGCGGGGGGGCGCACTCAGCCGGCAACAGCTGCTGGAGCGGCTGGTCGACAACATTTACGAGCGCAACGACTACGAGCTGAAGCCCGGGCGGTTCCGCGTGCGGGGCGACGTGGTCGACATCATGCCCGCCTACCTCGAGCACGGGCTGCGGGTGGAGTTCTTTGGCGACGAAATCGACGCCCTGGGCGAGTTTGATCCCCTGACCGGCCGGGTGCTGCGGCCGCTCGAACACTTCGATCTCTATCCGGCGAACCAGTACGTCACGAGCCGCGGCCGGCTGGAGCCGGCCATCGCCGCCATCCGGCAGGAACTCGACGAACGCGTGGCGTTTTTCGAGGGCCGGAAGCAGTACCTGGAGGCGCAGCGCATTCGCATGCGCACCAACTACGATCTCGAGATGCTGCAGGAGATGGGATTCTGCAACGGCATCGAGAACTACTCGCGGCACCTCACCGGCCGCCGGGCCGGCGAGCGGCCGTTCTGCCTCCTCGACTTCTTTCCCAAGGATTTCCTCCTGATCATCGACGAGAGCCACGCCACGGTGCCGCAGATCGGCGGCATGTACAACGGTGACCGGGCGCGGAAACAGACCCTGGTCGATTTCGGTTTCCGCCTGCCCTCGGCCCTCGACAACCGCCCGCAAAGTTTTGCGGAATTCGAGACCGTGACGGGGCAGACGCTGTACGTGTCGGCGACGCCCGCGGAGTTCGAGCTCAAGCGATCTTCGGTGGTGGCGGAGCAACTCGTCCGGCCCACCGGTTTGCTGGATCCGGAAATCACGATCCGTCCCACGAAAGGGCAGGTCGAGAACCTGATCGCCGAGGTCAAGGCCGCGGCGGCGGCGGGCGAGCGCGTCCTGGTGACGACCCTGACCAAGCGGCTCTCCGAGGATCTGACCAGCTACCTGCGGGAGGCGAAGATCCGCGTGGAGTACCTGCATTCAGACATCGACGCGATCGAGCGCGTGGAGATCCTGCGCAATCTGCGGCTGGGCAACTTCGATGTGCTCGTGGGCATCAACCTGCTGCGGGAGGGGCTGGATCTGCCGGAGGTGGCGCTCGTGGCGATCCTCGACGCCGACAAGGAGGGGTTCCTGCGCAGCGAGACCTCGCTCATTCAGACGGCCGGGCGGGCGGCACGGCACGAGAAGGGACGGGTGATTTTCTATGCCGATCAGATCACCGAGTCCATCCGGCGAACCCAGGAAGCGGTCAACTACCGCCGGCAACGCCAGCTCGCCTACAACGCGGCGCATGGCATCACCCCGCGGAGCGTGAAGCGGGCGGCCCAGGCGAGCCTGCATGTCTACGACGGCACCGGCGAGAAGGAGGAGACGGCCGTGGTTGCGGAGGGTTCCGATGACGTCGCGGCGGTGATCGCCGAGCTCGAGGAGGAAATGCAGGACGCGGCGGGCCGCCTGGAGTTCGAGCGCGCCGCCGTGCTGCGGGATCAGATCCAGGCGCTCAAGTCAGGTGACTTCCGGAAAGCCGTCGCGCCGAAGTCGGGCGCTGGCAAGGGTGGGCGGCGGGTGCCGGCCCGGGGCGACCGCGGCAATCGCCGGTAGGGGGGGCGGCAGTTCAGCGAGGCTCGGCTTCGCCCGCAGTTGTGGCCGGGCGGGTGGAGCCCGGAACGTGCGAAGCGCTCGCGGGAACGCAGGTTCACCCCGGGGGTGCGCTGCCAGCTGACGGCGTTCGCCGGGAACGACCGGGCACAGGTCGCGTCAGGGACCGCCGCGGGCGGGTGCCTTGGCGGAGCTGTTGACCATCGCGCCCAACTCGTCGGCGCTCATCGTCGCGGTCGGCGAGGTCGCGTTGGCCGCACTCTTCTGGCCCTTCGGCACCTTGACCGGGATGTTCGAACCCAGCGGCGTGACGTACTCGTATTCGGTACCGTCAGCCGCAGTCTTGGTCGGGGTGCCGGCACATCCGGCGAGGAGAACGATAGCCAGCAGGCTGGGAACGGCGGTGCGGCGGGAGGGCAGCGGAGTCATGGGTGGGAGAGGTGGCTGGACTCAACCGGTGGCCCACGCGGCGGCGTTCTGCTTCTCAGGCTTGAGCACGCCGATGTCCGGCAGGTTCCGGTAGCGTTCGGCGAAGTCCAGGCCGTAGCCGACGACGAATTTGTTTGGGATGTCGAAGCCCACGAAGTCGGCTTCGATCGGCACCTCGCGGCGGGCCTTCTTGTCGAGCAGCACGCACGTGCGGAGGCTGGCCGGCTTGAGTTTGCGGATTAGTTCGGTGACAAGCTTGAGGGTCTTGCCGGTGTCGAGAATGTCGTCGATGAGGAGGACGTCGCGATTGGCGATGTCGAGGGTGAGACTGTGAATGATCTGCGGAGTGCCGATGGACTTGGTCTTGGCGCCGTAGCTCGAGACCCGGATGCAGTCGAGGCGGACGGGGTTGTCGATCTCCCGCATGAGATCGGAAGTGAACATCACGGCCCCGTTGATCAGCGAGATGATGGTGAATTCGCCGTCGCCGTAGGCTGCCTTGATGTCGCGGGCGAGGGCCTTGATCCGCCGGCGAATCTGGGCCTCGGTCAGCAGCACTTCGGCGAGGTCGGGATGAAGCCGGGGGGATTTCTTGGGCGCGGGCATGGAGGTGGGGAGGAGCCAGACAGTCCCGGCCCGGGGAGGCAAACTGTTCCTCCGGCGGCGCGGCGGCCAGGGGCGGTTTCCGGCCTTGACCGGGGCGGGGCAGGGGGCAGCGTGTCCGTTCCCATTCCACTGCCCGATGGTGTAATGGCAGCACAGACGACTTTGACTCGTCTAGTCATGGTTCGAATCCATGTCGGGCAGCCAGTGTGAAAGAACCGAGAACTTTTTTCGAGATAGGTCAAAAGTTCACGCAAGTAGCTAAACCTACGAGCGAAACGGAAATGGTCGTTTTGACCTAAGTGCGCGCTAGTTCTTCATTCGGTCCACGCCGGGAGGAGGAATTTGCTGCCGCCACCTGACCCAAAAAAGATAGGTCAAAAAGTTTCGCGGCGAAAATCGGCGCATTTTCCGGCCGATTCTTTGGCTCGAAACGCGAAATAGATCTACGGCCCCGGCCCGGAAGATTAGCAGGCTTTTTGCCGTCCGCCGTTGCTCCAAACCTTCGCACCTGGAGCCATCTCAATCGTCTTGGTGCTGGACGATGGCTTTCGAGTGCGCGCCTCAAATCGCGCACATAGTCTGCCGAAAACCATCCGCTGCTTTTCGTGCGATAGTTCAGCGAGATTTCCAAGGGCCTTGATATTGAAATGCCAGAGCGCGCCTGGCGTCCGTAGACCCGCGAGGTAGTCCTGAATCTCTGGTGCGAGCTCGGCCAATTTGAGTATGCGTGTAACCATGGCTGGATCGACGCCCGCCCGCTTCGCAAGGGAGAACCGGCTGGCCACCTCTCCACTATCCAACCAGTGCTTCCATTTTCGGGCACGGACAACAGGGTGTTCTACCGTAGGCTTTGGAGTAGCAACCGTTCGCACCCGCGCCTCCAACCGCAGTGTCTGCCGAACCGGTGCGACAATGGTGATCTCGCCGCGCTGTGCGTTGCTGAAGTCAACCCGTGCCCCCAGGTCTAACCCGCGAATAGAGATCGCGCGGCGACTCGCGGCAGATTCCGACTGAGCCGCTGCCCGCTCCTCCATCCCGCGCACTAGTTCCGCCAGATGGAGCTTGATGTTGATTTCCATGATCCGAGCAGCGGCATCAGCCGATGCCATCCCTAATTCTTCCTGTGGCTTGCGCCGTGTGTTTGGTTTAGCGCCACGCACGTCGACGCGCTCGACGAAAAGCCGGATGAGTTCCTTTCGCTCCTCGGGTGGCAGATTTGGCAGCACCTGTCCGAGTCGCTCCAAGTTATCCCTGATGCGTCGCTCCTCCAGAGCGCCGGCTTCGGATGCAACCAGCGCCTGCCTTGCCCGTTCCTGCTCCACGAGCAGACGCTGCCGGTCGTCTCGTAGATCGGCTGCGCGCCGGATCAATGCTTCGCGCAGCGCGTCTGCACCGTCGTTGGCGACCGCCTCAGCGCAGTTGCGCAGCTTCTTATCCACCACCGTGAGCGACTCCTTGATGCGGTCGACCTCCCGGCGAAGCGCATCACGGTCGCCTACGCGCATCCGTCGCGACACCTCCACCATTTCACCGATCAGCGTCGGGTGCTTGCTAGCCTCTCCGATCAAGGCGATGACCACCCGTTCGAGCGCATCGGCCGACAGTCGCCCAACCGCACAAGGACGCATCGCGGATTCGCGCCTGAACAGGCTGCAAGTGTAGTAACGATACTTCACGCCGCGGACGCTCTTCTTCCCGCTATCGTTCGGCACCAGCGCCCGGCCGCAGGAACCGCACCACGCAAGTCCCTTGAGCAGGTGGTTCTGCGCATCACGTTCCTGAAACAGGTGAACCGGTCTGGTTTTTGTTTCGGCGGTAGCGGCGTTTGCCCGATCCCAAATCTCCTGTGAAACCAAGGCCTCGTGCTTGGCGGGATATTCCTGGCCTTCAAATTTCACCACCCCCCGGTAGAGCGGATTGCGAATGATGAGGCGCAAGCCGTCCGAGCGAAAGACTCGGCCGCCCCAAATGTCGCTGGTGCCATCACGGCGCTGCATGACCCGCTCCGGGGTGCGCAGCCCCTCGGCGTTCAGCGCGTTTGCAATGTCGGTCAGGGAAACGAGCTGGGCGGATTGCTCGAAGATTCGGCGGATCACGAGAGAGTCGGTCGGGTGCTTTTGAAGGCGCTGGGTGTTTTTGTCGTAGGTATAGCCGTATGGGACCATGCCACCGTTCCAGTAGCCGCGCATGGCCTGTTGCCGCATCTTGATGCGAGTCTTCTTCGCGGTGTTCCGACGCTCGAAGTCAGACACGCTGATCAGGATGTTATTCTTCAACCGCCCCTCTGGCTCGCTCTCGGAAATGTCCTCGGTGGCGCTTTCCAACCGACACCCATGCCGCTCAAGGAATGCGCGAAACGGACCCCATTCGTCCATGTTGCGCGACATGCGCTCCAATTTGAAGATGACGACCACCTTCACCTCGCCGGCTTCGATCATGCGCTTGATCGACTGAATTCCGGGCCGCTTCATCGAGCCGCCCGAGTAGGCGGCGTCGGTGAACGAAGCGACTTCATACCACCCCTCATCTGCACGTTGCCGGATGTAGTCCCGGCAGACCGCTGTCTGACTTTCGCACGAATCGAACCGGCCGCCGACCTGATTGTCCGTGGATACTCGCGCGTAGATGGCCACTGGCACCCGCCTATTGCCGGGTTCGGCGACCGCTGAAGGTCTGGGCGGCATTGGCTAGTTCAGTGCGATCTTGTGCGGCGGCGGCTCGGCATCGTTGAGCTGGTAGGCGAGCCCGCGTGTCTTCCCGCCGGGACGTATATGCCCGACGGCTGTGAGCCGATGCAGCGCGCGGTAGGTCGCCGACCTCGACAGCCCTAGTGCCTCTCGGATCGCTGCGGGCGACCCACGTCCCGCCAACTCCAAGTAGTCCAAAATGCGATGCTCGTCCGAGCCGACGTCACCGGGCGTGGTTGTGATGGGCGTGGACACGCCGACTTCGCCGGAGGGTGGAGGTTTTTCCACCACGCGCTTTGCCTCGGATAGCGAGATCGCCTTGCACAACAGTTCAGCGACACGACGACGTCGCTCGTCGTTGGTCAGAACTATCGCGGTTTCTTCCGTGGGCCTCATATCGCGATCCGCATCCTTCCGGTATTTGCAGGCGCCAGCCGCACGGTCGGAGCCACCGGCATGGTGGATTCCGATTGCTCGGAACGACGCGTTCGAGCCCTTCGTGACTTCACCCCGCCGACCACAACAGGCTGCATGGCGACGACCGGCGCCGGCGCCTCTCCCGGTGATTCGTCTGCATCGGGCGCGACCGCGTCCGGAACCACCGGCGTCACCGATTCAACATCGCCGGTCGATTCCGTTGCCTGCTGCGCCGCCGCCTGATTCTTGGCGATGTCGAGCAGGTCCACCAATTCGCCCTGCCGCTTCAGGAGTTCGCGGTAGCGCTCCTCATGCTCGAAGACTTTGCCGGTCAGCGCGGTCAATTCCACGAGATGGCTCCGGCACCGCGTGAGTTCGTCCCGGCACCGTGTTGCCTGCTCTTCGATGGAGCGCGCGGCGTGCTCCAGGGAGCTGATCGAGCCGACCGGTGACGGCGAAATATTCGCCGGATATTCTCCGGCGCCACGAAGGATCACTTTGTCGGGCCAGGTCGAGCGGTATTCGATTTTGAAGCCGGCCAGTTCACCGAGGACCACGGTGCCCGCCCGACCGGCGAGATGATCGTCACGATGGTCGGCTGCCAGATACACCAGCGCTGCCCCGGCTTCCGCCCGCTCGGTATAGGTCTTCGTCCCGACCACCATCCGGAACTTCTCACCGTGCGTGTCCACCCGCGCGGCCAAATCCTGATCCATCGCCGCAAGCTGGCGCTCCAGCCGGGCGATGTCCTCTCCTGCCATGCGCAACCGGCTACGGGTGCCGTATTGTGACTCGCTGTGCTCGGAGCGGAGCCGTGCCAGCCGCATGACCTCTGCATCCACCTTCGCCTTTTCCATGACCAGCGGATTGCCGGATGCGATGGCTTTGACCTCGGCGTAGGTGAGCGCCGGCGAGTCGAGATCCTCGATGCGGCGGGCCACGGTCTGGCCAGTCATCACCTGGGAGATGAACTTAGCCTTGGTCTCCAGCGTTTGGTCGGGTAAGGGAGCGGCGTTACCGCCGCTCCCTCCCCTAGGAACCGGACGTGAGAGTTTCCCCTCATCCGGCTCGAGCCGATACACCGCCCCGCGTGAGCGAAGCCGGTTTACACGACGATTTATTCTCATGGTCCTA
>JACRQG010000021.1 GCA_016222805.1 Verrucomicrobiota bacterium
CGTCATCTGGCGGAGTTGCAGGGCTGACATGAGTAGATGTTGTTGGAGTGATCCGATCGCTTACTTCTTCGTGCCGCGCAGGTGCTCGTCGAACCAATCGGCCATGGCCGCGAGGTCGGGTTCGCGGTCTTTCCAGCCGTGGGCGGCGCCGGGTTTGACGATGAGCTTGGCCTTGGCGCCGGCTTCGGTGGCGCGCTTCACGAAACTCTCCGCTTGCTGGATGGGCACGAGCTTGTCGGCATCGCCGTGGATGATGAGCGTGGGCGGCATCTTGGCGGTGATGAAATAGATGGGCGAGATCTCCTTGCCGAGTTTCTGGCGGCCCTCAGGCGTGTCGGCCTCCGGTCCAAACGCGGGTTTGTAGTTCTTCAAAATCCCGACGCCGACCGCGTCCTCGCCGGCAGTGCCGTAGTTCAGGAAATCGGTTGGTGGAAAGAAACACGCAACGGCCTGCACGGCGCTGCTTTCGCGGTCGACGGGATCGGCGGCGTCAGCCGGGCCGGGGCCGCCCCGGGTCGCCAGCATCAGGCTGAGGTGTCCGCCCGAACTTCCCCCCGTGACGCCGAGCCGGGCAGGATCAATCCCGTACTCGCGAGCGTGATGGCGGATGAAGCGCACGGCCCGGTTCACATCCGCGACGATCTCCGGCACCGAGGCTTTCGGTTGGGAAAGGTGATAGACCGCGAACACCGTGTAGCCGCGGCGCAGGAGCGGCGCGGCAATCCAGAGATCAAATCGCCCTGGGCCGCTGGATTTCCAGCTGCCGCTGGCCATCACGAGCACGCCGCGTCCATTGGGCGACTCCGGCCGGAGCACGTCGATGGCCAGAGGCTGCCCGTGGCGCTGCCCGTAGACGACGCCGTTGATGCGGTTTACGGCAGGATGCAGATACCACCAGGTGGCGGCAGAGAAGGAGAGAGCGAGCAGCAGAACTGCGCCCAGCAGCCAAAGCAGGACGCGGGCGACGCGTGGGAGGGGCATTCGTGCAGCGTGGGAAGTCAGGCACGGTTTGGCGAGCCGCGCATTTCGGGATGGCATCAGCCTCGCGCTTGGCGCACATCGTTGCGCCTTTTCCCGACATGCCGGCACCACGCGAACTGCCCATCTACGAATTGGAGGACGCCATCGTGACGTCCCTCCGCGCGCAGGGGCGGCTGATTGTCCAGGCTCCGACGGGCTCGGGAAAATCAACGCAGATCCCGCAGATGCTCTGGCGGCACGGACTGCTGGGCGACCGGGGCGAGGTGGTGGTGCTCCAGCCGCGCCGGCTGGCGGCGCGGCTGCTGGCGAAGCGGGTGGCGGAGGAGGCGGGCACCCGGCTCGGCGAGGGCGTGGGCTACCAGATCCGACTGGAGTCCCGCGTGAGCGAACGCACCCGAATCCGCTTTGTCACCGAGGGAATCCTCCTGCGGCAGATGTCGTTTGACGCCAGGCTCCGCGGTGTCAGCGCCCTGATTTTCGACGAGTTTCACGAGCGCCACTTGTACGGGGACATCTCGCTGGCGCGCGCCCTGCAGATCCAGGCGAGCACGCGACCGGACCTGAAAATCGTGGTGATGTCGGCGACGCTGGAGGCCGGGGTGTTGAAGAGCTACCTGGCCCCGTGTGAGGTGCTTGTTTCGCAGGGAAGAAGTTACCCGGTGCGTGTCGAGTACCTGCCGAAGTCGGTCAATTTTGAGCACGAGCCGGTATGGGAAGTGGCGGCGCGGGAGTGTGAACGCGTGGCGGCGGAGACCACCGGCGATCTGCTGGTCTTCATGCCCGGAGCCTACGAGATCAGCCGGACCGTGCAGGCGATTCAGGCGGCCCGAGCCTTGCGCGGCTGGGTGGTGTTTCCGCTGCACGGGGAGTTGCCGCCCGAACAGCAGGACCGGGCGGTGGCGCGGTACGACGACCGCAAGATCATCGTGTCGACGAACGTCGCCGAAACCTCGCTGACCATCGACGGGGTTACGGCGGTCGTCGACTCGGGGCTGGCGCGCGTCGCCCGCTTCGATCCTCACCGGGGAATCAACACCCTGCTGGTCGAGAAGATCTCGGCCGCCAGCGCGGATCAGCGGGCCGGCCGGGCGGGCCGGACGGCGCCGGGGCTGTGCGCGCGATTGTGGACCGAGCGCGAACACGGGCAGCGGCCCCCGCAGGAGCTGCCGGAGGTGAAGCGGCTGGATCTCGCCGAAGTGGTGCTGACCTTGAAGGCCAGCGGGATCGACGATGTGGCAGGTTTCCCGTGGCTGGAGCGACCGGATCCGAAGGCCCTCCAGCGGGCCGAGTTGTTGCTGACCGATCTCGGAGCCGTGGCCAGCGAGTTGGACCCGTCCCGATCGCCGACATCCCCGACGGGGGATCTGCGGCCCGGGCAGATCACCGAGATCGGACGAAAGATGCTGCGCTTCCCGGTGCATCCGCGTTACGCCCGCATGTTCCTGGCCGCACAGGAGCGTCGCTGTGTGCGGCCGGTGGCGCTGATGGCGGCGCTGACCCAGGGTCGGAATTTTCTGCTCCGGGGTGTGCCGCGCGAGGTCGAGCAGGCCCGGGAAGACGCCCTCGGCGAGGAACACGAGAGTGACTTCTTTCTCCTGATGCGGGCGTGGCGCTTTGCCGAAGATGCGGGATACGCGCTCGAGGCCTGCCGCCGCGTCGGCATCCATGCGCAGGCGGCCCGGCAGGTTGGTCCGCTCTTCGCGCAGTTCCTCGAAATCGCGGCGCAGGAGGGACTCGACGTAAGCGATTCACCCGTCGAGAGCGCCGAGGTGCGCAAGTGTGTGCTGGCGGGCTTCTCGGATCAGCTGGCCCGCCGGCTGGACGCGGGAACCTTGCGCTGCGAGCTCGTGCATCAGCGGCGGGGCGTTCTGGCGAGGGAGAGTTGTCTGCAGCGGGCGCCGCTGCTGGTGGCCGCCGAAATCAGCGAAATCGGCGGGCGGGGCGGGGAGGTCAACGTGTTGTTGTCCCTAGCGACGGCGGTGGAGGAGTCCTGGCTGGCAGAGCTGTTTCCGGACGACTATCGGGAAACGCGGGGGGTGACCTATGACGAGCAGGCCCGGCGGGTGATGGCCCGGCGGGAACGCCGTTTCCGCGACCTGGTGCTGGAAGCCAAGGCCGGAAGCGAAGACGTGCCCGATGATGCAGCGGCCACGCTGCTCACCCGGGAGGTCTTGGCCGGCCGGATCAAGCTCGAGGCCTGGGACGAGGCGGTGGAGCAGTGGATCACCCGAGTGAACCGCCTGTCGGAATGGTTTCCGGAACTGGAGGTCAGTCCGATCACGGACGCCGACCGGGCGACCCTGATCGAACAGATCTGCTATGGGGAACGCGGGTATCGCGATCTCAAGGACAAGCCGGTGATGCCCGTCCTGCGGGGATGGCTGACGGCCGAGCAATTCGCCGTCCTGGACGACTACCTGCCCGAGCGGCTCGTGATGGCGAATGGGCGACGGTCGAAGCTGACCTATGCGAAGGAGGGCCCGCCCGTGCTCAGTGCCCGCATCCAGGAACTTTACGGGATCGAGGGAAGGTTCGCCGTCGGGCATGGCCGCGTGCCGGTGAAGATCGAGGTGCTGGCACCGAATCACCGCCCGATCCAGGTGACCGATGATCTTTCCGCGTTCTGGCGCGAGATGTATCCCAAGGTGAAAGCGGAACTGTCGCGCCGCTATCCGCGCCACGAGTGGCGGTAGGTAGGCCGGTCCCGGCGCCAGGCGCGGCTGGGATGTCGATACGCGAAGGTGAGATCAGCGCGCTACTCCCGGCGGGAAAGGACGCGGCCGGCGCGAACTCCGGTGGGCTGGCCGTCCGCGAGGGCGCGGCGTCCGTTGACAAAGACATGGACCATGCCCTCCGACCAGACGCAGGGCTGGGCATAGGTCGTGCGCTCGCGCAGTTTCGCGGGATCGAAGACCACCACATCGGCGAAGGCACCGGGCCGCAGCACCCCGCGGTCCCTAAGCCCGAGCACTTCCGCCGGCTGGCCGGTCATCGAGTGCAACGCTCGCTCCAGCGTGACGACCTTTCGCTCCAGGGCATAGGTTTGGAGCTTGCGGGTAAAGGTGCCGTAGCTCCGCGGATGCGGCTCTGCCACCCCGAAGCCATCGGAAGCGGTCATCGTCCACGGCTGGCGCATGAATTCCTCGATGTCGTCCTCGCGCATGCTGAACGCCAGGCAGCGCGGCTCGCCAACCGCCAGCAGGTCGAGCGCCACCTCGACCGCGTCCATTTTCCGGGCACGGGCAAGCTCGTCGAGTCGGCGCCCTTCGACCGAACGATCGGGAGCGTAGTCGCTGATCAGAAACGCTCCGGATCCTCCGCGGGCCGCCATTCGTGAGCTGACTTCCGGCCGGAGTCGTGTGCGGGTGGCCGGATCGGCGAGGCGGGAGCGGGTGCGCTCCGGTCCGCCCTCCTGCGCCCAGCCGGGAAGCACCAATGCGGCCAGGACGGTGGCGCCGGCTTCGTAGGGATACTGATCGGCCCACACCGACAGGCCTTCGGCCCGCGCGGCTTCAATCTGGCGGATGACGTCCTGCGCTTGGCCCCAGACCGCTGGACCTGCTCCTTTGATGTGAGTGACAATCCCGGTCATGCGGGCGGTCCGCACAATCGTGAGGAGTTCTTCGATGGCGACGCGGCGTTCGACCGGCTCCCCTTCATTGCGCACGTGACTATGATAGAAACCTCCGGATTCCGCCGCCACCCGGGCGAGGGCCAGCAATTCGTCCGTCCGGGCAAAACTCGCCGGCGCATAAATCAATCCCGTCGACAATCCGAAGGCGCCGTCGCGCGCGAAGGCCACGCGGACCAGGTCCTGCATCCGGACGAGTTCGCCGTCGTTGGGCGCGCGATTCGCCATGCCCAGCACGGCGATGCGCACCGCCCGGTGTCCGATCATCGGCGCGGCGTTTACTCCCGGACCGGCCTGCTGGAGCAGCTTTCTCTGCTCCGCGAGGTCTAGCAGTCCCCAACCGTCGGCGTTGATGAAGACGGTGGTGACTCCCTGCGCGAGCAGCGCCCCGGCACCGGCGAGTTCGGGGCGGGTGAGTTCGTGGTCGCCGGCGTGCGAGTGCCCGTCGATGAAGCCGGGGGAGACGAGCAGGCCGCGGACATTGAGGACGGTGGCGGCCGTCGCGCCGCCGAGCTCGCCTACGGCGGCGATGCGATCCCCTTGTAGGGCGACATCGCCAACGCTTGCCGGTCCGCCCCGCCCGTCGTGGAGGGTGCCACCGCGGAGGATCACGTCGTAGGTCGGCGCCGCGGCCTGAACGAATGGAGCAAGGCCGAAGCTCAGGCAAAGCGCGGCCAGCGCGCGGCGCGGGGCGGGGTGGGGCATGCCGGCGTTCTGCGGAACCGGTGTTGCTCCCGCAATGTTGAAACGTGCGGGGCAGGCCTCTCTCCGGGACCCGAAAGATCAGGTCGAGGGATGCGCGGATCGCGACGGTGCGACTCTCCCGCCAAGGCGCTTGCCATGGGGGGAGCGAATGGTGTTGATCGGGCGTCCCCGTCGCCGCGGGTCCGCAGGGGCCCGCAGGCAAGGTCGCCAACCCCAGGAAACTCCTCATGAACCTGATCACCCGCCGTTCGTTTCTCCGTCAATCCGCCCTCGCCGCCGGCTCGATGGCCGTCCTCAGCGGCACCAGTTCCTCCGGCCGTGTCATCGGCGCCAACGATCGCCTCCGCATTGCGGTGGCGGGCCTCAACGGCCGCGGCAAGAGCCACCTTTCCGGTTGGCTGGAACAACCGAACGTCGAAATCGCCTACGTGATCGATCCCGACCAGAAGGTGCTGGATCGCACGCTGAAAAGCCTGAAGGAGAAGACCGCGGGCAAGTACACCACCAAGGGTGTGACCGATGTGCGGCGCGCGCTCGAGGACAAGAACCTCGACGCTCTCTCGGTCGCGACGCCGAATCACTGGCACACGCTGATGACCATCTGGGGGGCGCAGGCGGGCAAGCATGTCTACGTGGAGAAGCCGATGAGCCACGACGTGGCCGAGGGCCGCGTGGCGGTGGCGGCGCAGAAGAAATACGGCGTGGTGATTCAGCACGGCACGCAGCGGCGCAGCGATGCGAGGATCGCCGGCCTGCACGAGGCGATCAACGCGGGCAAGTTTGGCCGGCTGAAGGTTTCCTACGGCTATTGCTGCAAACCGCGCGACACGATCGGCTTCAAGCCGGTGTCCGCCCCGCCGGCGGAGCTGGATTGGAACCTCTGGCGCGGGCCGGCGAAGATCTCGCAGTTCCACGCGAACTACGTGCACTACAACTGGCACTGGTTCTGGAACACCGGCAACGGGGACATGAACAACCAGGGCACCCACCAGCTCGACGTCGCCCGGTGGGCCCTGGATCCGAAGCTGACCAACCCCGTCCGGGTCATGGCCCTCGGCGGGCGGTTCAAGTGGAACGATCAGGGTGAGACTCCGAACACAATGTTTGCCATCGCCGAGTATGCCAATGGACAGCAGGTGTTCTTCAACGTCCGCAACGTGAACTACCAGGGGTACGTCCACCAGGTGAAGAACGAGTACTACTTTGACGACGGCGGAAGGATCATCGATGGCACCTATTTCCCGAAGGGCAGCAGCAAGGGCGAGAAGCTCAATCTGCCGCCCGGAAAGGTCACCCCCGGAGGAAACTGGGGGTCGTTCATCGCCGCCTGCCGGGCGGGCAAGCCGGAGATGGCCAACGGCAATGTGGTCGAGGCGCACTACGGTTGTGTGCTCGGCCACCTCATGAACAACTCCTACCGTCTCGGAAAGAAGGTGCCGTTCAACGCCAAGGCCGGACGCTTCGGCGACGACAAGGCCGCGGCCGAGCACTTCCTGAAGCTCCATGAGATGATGCGCGACGGGGTCGGCATTCCCGAAAACGGCGCCGAATACGTCGTCGGCCCGTGGCTGACCTTCGACCCGGCCGCCGAGGTGCACACGGGTGAATTCGCGAAGGAAGCCAACGCGCTGCTGAAGGACGCCAACAGTCCGGGCTTCGAGATTCCCGCTGTGGGCAAGGTGTGACGTCTCCCGGGCGCGCGGCCCGGTTCAGGGTCCGTTGCCGCGGGCGGCGCGAAAGCCGGTGATGCTTCCACGCTTCACCGGCAGCTGGGATGCGCCGGCGATGGCATCGACGCCCGCCGGGGGATCCATGTAGGAGCCTCCGCGAATCATGCGATAGCCGTCGATCCCGTTGTGGTACGTGGTCGCGTACCAGTCGAGGGTCCATTCGGCGACGATGCCGACGAGATCGGCGATGCCGTACGGACTCGGAAACTTCGGGTAGCTGCCCACCGCGGCCAGTTGCGGCGCACGGTTCCGGTCGGCGACATCGCAGTTGCACCGCCAGAGGTTTCCGGCTTCCGGCGACTCGTCGCCCCAGGGATAGCGGCGTTCCGGCTTGGGGTTCTTCAACTGCTTGCTGGCGTCCCCATCGAGGTAGAGGCCGCCGCGGACCGCCTTCTGGAATTCGAGTTCGGTCGGAAGCCGCAGGCCGCACCAATCAAGGAAGGCCTGCGCCTCATACCAGGAGACGTAGTTGATCGGGTGGTTCTCCCGCCCCGGGACGACGGTGTACTTGTCGCCGGCTTCGCGCACGATGCCGCACCGTTCGGGGTTGGCCATCAGACGGTTCCAGCCCCGGCCGTTCCGGCCGACCTCGTTGAGGTAGTCGGCATACATCGCGACCGTCGTTTCGAACTTCGCCAGGTGAAACGTCGGCAGGTTCGCGTCCTCAATCCGTGACTTCGAGGTGTCAAAGGCCCCACCGGGATTGAAGCGGGCCTGGAAGCTTCCTCCCGGGATCCGCACGAGGCGGAGGGCGCGGACCGCAATCTTCAGATCGACGCCCTCGGCGGTCAGGCCGAGTTGATCGCTGCCCCACCAGACGATTGTTTGTCTCCCCGGCTTGGAAACGAGATCGTGGGACTCGCCCCGCAGTTGATGCGGACGAACCAGCAACCACTGGTTACCTCCGTCGACGCTGTACCGGACGAAGACGTAGGCGGGCGCCTGCGGTGAGAGATCGGGCACGTTCAGGTCGTACTCGATGATGAGGAACTCGCCTCCATTCTCGGTGGGTTCCGGCGCGTAGGTGACCCGGCTGACCGGGAGCCATTGGCCCTGCGCGGACGCCGCGAACAGCAGCACTCCGGCTAACCGGAGCAGGAACCTGGAAAGGAAGTGGTGGTGGAAGTGGCGGGAAGTCCCGCGGGGGCGGGGGATCATACCGGGTCCGACACCGCCCAAGGGGCGCGATAGGTGCGCTTCAGGAATCGATTCGCCTCCGGCGCGTCCGGGAAGGTCTCGGTGCGCGCGTCGAAGGTCAGTTTCCGGTTGCCGACCCGGAAGGAGATGTTGGCGAGATGCGACAGCATCGCGGAGTAGTGGCCCTGCCGCGCATTCGCGGTGGCCTCCTTCCGCGAACGGATGCAGTCGAGGAAGTTGTCCTGGTGTTCCTTGTCGGCCTGGCGGCCGGCGACCGAGACCACCGATTCGGCCTTCTCGTTGAAAACCTGCCAGCCGTCGCCGTGCCGGCCGAAGTACATCAAGCCCTTCGTGCCGAGCACTTCGATGCGAGTGGCGTTGAAGGGCCAATTGGGCATCTCCCCCTTGTCCCGCCGCGTCGTGGGCGTCTTGGTCATGTACGGCGTCCAGAGGGCCGATTCGAAGATCAGGGTCAGCTTCCCGTACTCATACAGCACCATCTGCGTATCCGGGATCTCGCGACCATCGGTGAGGGCATTCACGCCGCCGGAGTGCACGACCGTGTCGGGGAAGGGACGATCGCCGAGCAGCACGCGGGCCAGGTCGAGTTGGTGCACCGCATCGCCCGGAATGGCCCCGCAACTGAACTCCCACTGGTCGAGCCAGCGGCGGGAAGGATCGTAAGGCAGCAGGGGTGCCGGGCCGCACCACAGGTCGTGATCGTACCCCGCCGGCACCGCGACCGGTGCGCCGGTCGGCTTCTTCCGCGGGAAATGCTGCATCATGTTGAACACGCGGATGACGTGCACGTCGCCCAGCTTGCCGCCGCGGATGTGCTCGACCGCGTCGGCCAGGTAGCGCGCCGACCGCGACTGCATGCCGACCTGGATCACGCGTTTGTACTTCTCCGCGGCCTCGATCAGCTTGCGGCCTTCCCACGCGTTGTGGCTCATCGGCTTCTCGACGTAGACGTCCTTGCCGGCCTGGCACGCGAGAATCGCGGCGGGCACGTGCCAGTGATCCGGCGTGGCGTTCACGATGGCGTCGACGCTCTTGTCCTCGAGGATCCGACGAAAGTCCTGCACCTGCTTCGGCGCCTTGCCCTGGGCCTCCTCGACGGCATCGCGGGTGCGGGCGAACTTGCGCGTATCAACATCGCAGATATAGGCGATGTTGGTGTCGGGGCGGTTGGCAAACGCCTGCGCCAGGTAGGCGCCGCGGCCGCCGAGCCCCATGATGCCGAGGGTGACTTTGGAGGCCGGGGCGGCCTGGGTGCGGCGGGGGCCCGCCAGGAGGGCCACGGAGGCGCCGGCGGTGGCCGACCGGGTGACGAACTGCCGGCGGGTGAGCGGTTGGGGAGCGTTCATGGACGGAAAAGCCGGGGATTGGGTGCGCACTCCCCATTCGTTTCCCACCGGGGCGGGCAGGTCGGAGTGGCACGGGGGCGCGGGGGCATGGACGGAGGAAGGAGAGGGTAGTTTCGAGGGGCGAACCGGTCAAAGAGATTACCGGCGTGCGATGCGCTGCGGGCGGCCGGTCAGGGAGGGGCGCGCCATTCGAGGTTGAGCGGGACGACCACGGTGTCGCCAACGGCGGTCTCGAGGATCCGGACAGGCGTCGTGGTCGAGAGGCGCGTGACGCCCGGGCCTTCCAGCAGCACCTGCTGGGTGCGCTCCTCGATGTGGCGGACGCGTCCGACGAAGGTGGCCCCCGCGTAGACGGCCTTGCCGGAGGCGTAGCGCGTGTTGGGACGGCTCCCGCCGGAGTAGAAGCGGCTGATCCCGGCGGCAAAGGCGAAGTAACCCGGACGGCCGGAGACCGGGAGCATCTCCGTTCGCGCGAGCGACAGCGTGGCATCGGCCAACCGAACGCGATCGTCGCTGGCGTCGGCGACCTCCCACACGGCGCTCGCTCCCCAGGGAGGAACTGTCACAAGCATCGCACCCTTGGGCGGCCGATGCCCACCTTCCCACGCGATGCGCAACTCCGCGCCGGCCTCGGCCACGGCTGTCACCCGTCCGCGCAGGTTGCCCGGCGAGGTGACTTCCGGCCCGCCCTGCACCGCCACCCGCGTCGCGCCGGAGCTGAGGATCCGTCGAGGGGCGCCGGCGGCGTCGAACTGCACCAGGGTGACGATTCCATTGGTGTGCACGATCGGCAGGGCCGCGCCGGCACCGGTGAGGACCGCTCCGGTCTCGCCGCCCAGCAGCCAGAGATCGCGTCGGCCGTCGTGCCAGTGCACCAGCAGACCTGAGGCCTCCGGGACTTTCGGCGCCGCTGACACGGGCACGGTCGTCACTTCGCGTATGGGATCGGTTTCCCCGGGGGCGGTCAGTCGCAGCACCTTTTGGAAGACACTCCGGCCCGATCCTGAGTCTTGCTGCAGCAGATAAGGCACCCGTTTGACGCCGAAGGGAGCGCCGCCCTCGGCGACCAGCAGGCGGCGCCCGGGCGCGCCCACGTAGTCGACCGTGAGCCGAAGGTCCCGCCGGGCCTGGGCAAACAGGGGATCGCGCAGCACCACGCGGACCGGGCCTTCGAGGGGGATCTCCCGGGGAGAACCGAGGAAACCGTAACCGTCGCCGGGCGCGACGAGGTAGAAATTCGCCGCATCGTAACCCGCCAGGTGATCCGACGCCAGAACCGCGGTTCCAAGATCGCGGTCGCCCGCCAGGGAAGGGCGGGCGGGATCCGGAGGCGGAAGCGGGGGAGCGCTCTCGATTGTCACCATCTGTGAGTGGAAGCTGTCGTCGCGCAGCTTTCCACCGGCGACTCGACCGACATCGAGCCAGTACGCCGCCTCGCCCGTGGTACGATTGTGCACCTGCGCGAGGAACCGATCAAACTGCGTCACGCCCCGGTCCGCGTAGAGATCCGGGTGCGACGCGAGGACCCACTGGACCTCCGACGCGGGCTGCCAGGCGACCAGGCGGGCGGCCCCGTTTTCCCAGGGATGACTGCGGCCATCGACGACCAGAGCGAGATGGGCGACCGACTGCGACGTCCAGCTCATTCGGTAGTGTTTGTTGAAGTAGCCCGGGTCGTAGCTCCACTCCGCCCCGCGGGCGAAGAAGGTCCACGTCAGCGACTCGCGCTGGCTGTGGTTGTGGCCGGGGCCGAAGTAGAGTTGCGCCCCGTAGCGTTGGGTGCCTTCCCCTCCGCGCAGGAGTGCCAGACCCTTCGCGCCATGGACAATCGGGTCGAGTTGCAGCCGGCCGGGCTGTGGGGCGACGCTGGCCACGCGGCGCAGCGCCTGCGGAGTGACGTGAAAGAGGTGCCACCGGCTGGCGGGTGGCTGGAGGGGGGACATTGCGGTGGCGAACGAGTCCGTCAGGAGCTCCGCCGCGCGGGTGGCTCCGGGCTCCGGCGTCCGAATCAGCTGAATCCAGGCGGCCGCCAACTGGGCCCCCAGGTAACTGTCGGTGTCGCGGGCGCCCGCAGTCGGGGCGCGCGCCGCCGGATCGACGATTGCTTTGTCCGGTCCGGCGTCGCCGATTTGTGGAACGTGGCCGCCGACCTCCTGCCGGTTGAACGGGGCTTCGAGGTAGCGGCCCAGGTTCGCATGGGCGTAGGCGTCAGGCACGCCGTTCCAGCCAAGCCGGCGCATGGCGACAAAGATCTCCGCAAGGTCGACGTAAAGCGTGCGGTTGTGGGCGGCGTAGCTTGGCGAGGTCTCGTAGTAGAACCCGTTGCGGTCAATGTTGACCTCGAGCATCGCCTCGAACGAGAGCGGGCCTGCGATGGCCGTCGACGCCAGTTCCCGCAGACCGAGCATCACTGCCGCCAACGCGGCGCCGCGCAGGTAGTCCGCGTGGCCGTTGTGCAACTGATATCCGCGGGTGGCAAAGTCGTGGCAGTAAGCGCCGCCGTCCCAAAGGAGGTTGCGGGCGACATGTTCGCGAATTGGAAAAGCACCGTACGCGCTCGGCTGCTCCAACTCGCCACTCCCGGCCACCACATCGATGACCCAAGCGTAGTTGGCGAGTCCCCGCGCTACCTGGTAGTACGGACGATCGAGTCGCCCGCCCCGGTCCAGATCGCCGGTGGCCGTGGGATAGTCCAGGGGGCCCCGGCGGTTGGTCGGGTAAGTGGCGGCGATGGCATCGAGGAGCACCGCGGCGGTCCGGGCGTGCGCAGTCGAACCTCCGAGGGCAAACACGTCGGCCAGCGCCGGCAGGACGCGCTGCTCCAGGGCTTGCACGATTCCGCCATTGGCGAGCGCCCGGAAGTAGAAGCGCTCGGTCGTGCCGGCCGGGCGGTAGCCTTCACCAGTGTCGGGAAACGCCGCGTTGGGATAGAGCGTCCCATCGAGGGCGCGCACCCGGAACGGGTCCTCCCAGCCGGCCCACCGCATCTTCCGTTTGCGGACGGGATCGAGGTCCAGGCCGAGGCCGTAGACAAACTGGCTGCCCGGCGGCGGGACCAAGGCGCGCAGGGCGGCCGCTTCCATGGAGACGAATCGCTCCGTTTGACGGCGCTGGCTGGCCAGGTAGTCGCGCCCCCACGTCGTGGTTGTCGCGTTGGTCCGGCCGACCGCGAGGTCTTCCCCGTTGATGAACAGCCGGGGATGCCGGGCCGGGCGTAGTGCGTCGACGATGGCCCGGTCGACCTTGGCCTGGTCAGGCAAAGAGGCGGCCAGAGCTGACTCAGGGGTGGCGGCGAGCAGGGCGACCGCAATGAGAGAGCGGATTCGGACCGGAATCATCAGGACTCGCTTGGCGCGGCAAGCTTGGGCGGGCGTTGGTGCCAGCCGACGTCACCGAATCCACCGTTCGAAGGCAGGAAGTGCAAAATTAAACCACGACGCGACAATCGCTGGCCGCTTCCGTGGGGACGATGCGGAAGCGGCCGCGCGCCCGGATCGGGCAAAGGTGCCGTCTAGGGCGTCCGCCGGCCGAAATCCCCACGTTCGTTCGGGGCGGATACCCTCCGATGGTAACCATCGTCGCCCTGGTAACCCTCTTCGGCGTTGCGAGCGGCCCAGACGACCGAGACAACCGATCCGAAGAGGACTCCCGCGAAGGCGAGCAGCAGAAGGAAGGGAGCCGGCGGATGCATATGTCATTACTTTATGGATTCAGGCGAATTTCGGCTCATCGCGCCTTGGCCACTTGCGGTCGGATCTTGCTCCGCGTGGAGAGGTTCGGGAAACCGCGGGTCTCCGCGGCGCCGGGTTGGATTGTCGGAAAGATTTACATTCCTTGTCGGGGCCGTGTTGGCATGGACCAGTGAACGGCATATAAGTATCAGATGAGCAGTAAATAAAGGAGCTTTGGGTAACGCCGGCATGTCGCATGCTAGCTCGCAGCAGTGCCTTCAGCCGTGTCATTCTGCTCGCTTTCCGCCCTTGGGGAGCGAAATCTCCGCGGAGAAAGCAGCCCGAGGCAGCGGGAGACAAACTGGTGAACCCCAATCACTATCACGGCATTCTGGTCGCATTGGACCAGGCTCTCCTCGTTTTCAAGAAGGCGGAGCACGAGCTTTCCGCTGAAGACCGCCAGTTGCTGCTGCAGCTCGAGATCATCCGATCGTACGTATTGAAGGCCGAATCAGGCCATCCGTTCGCACTCGCTCCGTTGACCGCTGCCCTTCGGGCGGCGCAGAGCAGTCGGCCGCAGCCCCAGCCGCTGGCATCGAGCGACGAAGGAGATGGCGCTGCACCGGAAAAACCGGCGCGGGTGCGGGTGGTGGTGGCCGATGATCACGACTCGGTCCGCGCGATCCTCCGTGCCCTGTTTGCGGCTGAGGGCGACATCGATGTGATTGCAGAGGCCAGCAACGGCCGCGAGGCAGTGGAGATCGTGGCCGCCGCGCGCCCGGATCTGGTCATGATGGATCTCAACATGCCGCTGCTCGATGGCATCTCGGCGACGCGCGAATCGCTCCGCGCCAGTCCGGAGAGCAAGGTCCTCGTCTTTTCCGCAAACCGGGATCCGGCGATGGTCCAGCGGGCGGCCGAGGCCGGCGCGGTCGGCTACCTGTACAAGCCGGCCACGCGGCAGATGCTGTTGTCGGCGGTCCGCGAGGTGCTTGCCGGACGGACGTGCTTCCCGGAGTCGGTTGTGGCGGTGGCCGCGCGCCGTTAGGTGCCGCTCCCGATCGGATTACGGATCACCGGCGGACGAGCGGGATTGTCAGGAAGCACCGGGCGCTGTTAGGAATCCTGGCCGGTGCCGTTGCGCGCACCCTAGCCATGAAGATTCCATTCACTCCCGTGGTGTACGAACATGCCGCCCGCTTCGTCGGGCGATCGCCCTGGGCGGTCTCGCGCGATCCGGAACTGATGTTCGAGGGCCACCGGCGCGCCTATCTCGAATACCGCCACCAGGTCATCGCGGTGGGAATTGATATCTACAACCTCGAGGCCGAGGCGTACGGGGCCACGGTGGAAAACACCGGCGAATTCGGGATTCCCGCGGTCCATGCGCCGATCCTGACCTCGGCGGCGGAGGGCGCGGCGTTGCAGCCGTTTGATCCGGCGCGGGCCGGACGGGTTCCGATGCTGCTCGAGGTGGGCAAACGCCTGAAGCGGGAGTTCCCGGAGGCGGATGTGCGGGTACCGGTCGCCGGGCCCTTCTCCATCGCGTTCAACCTGCGAGGCATCTCCGACCTCTGCGAGGACCTGATCGGCGAACCGGAGTCGGCGGCGGCGATGCTGCTGCGCCTGGCGGAGAACCAGGCGGGACTGTGCCGGGCGATCGTCGCGGCGGGGTTGGACGTCGCGTTCTTCGAGTCGGCGGCCTCACCGCCGATCCTGTCGCCGGCGCAGTTCCGGGAACTCGAGTTGCCGGCGCTCCGGCGGGTCCTGGCGGTGGCGGCGGAGTGTGTCGGCCACCCGGTTCCTTGTATCATGGGAGGAAATACGTTTCCGATCCTCGACGACATCCTCTCCACCGGGACGAACTACCTCGTCTGCAATGTCGAAACCGATCAGGCGGCGTTCGTCGAGCGGGTGACCCGGACGCATCCCGCGGTGCGGGTGCGCGTGAACCTCGATCCCGGGGTCGTGGCCGGGCGCGATCGCGACCGGCTGCGCCGGGCCATCGATCGCGTGCTGGAGATCGTCGGGGGGCGGCCGAACTTCCTGATGGGGACCGGGGCGCTGCCGCTGGAGACCCCGCCGGAAAACATCCGGTTCATTCGCGAGTACCTCGCGGCCTGAACCACCACCGGCGGGAGGAGGCTGGGGGCGGCCGCCGCCGGGAGGCGGGCCCCCGGGGCGAAGAGGAAATTCGGCGTCGCCTTTCGGCCGGCACCGCGCCAGAAAGCGTCGCAGCCCCCCTCCCCATGCACACCTGGTCCCGCCGTCGTTTCCTCACTCGATCTGCCCTGGCCGCTGGCGCCGCGGGACTGCTCCGGCCGAGGCCGGCGGTCGCTGCGGCCTCAGGCGGCAGCCCCAACGGAAACGTGCGGGTGGCCATCGTCGGTTTCAACGGCAAGGGCGGTGCGCACATCAAGGCGTTCCAAAAGATGTCGGGAGTCACGCTGGCGGCGCTGTGCGACGTCGACTCGCGGCTCCTCGCGCGGGGAGCGGCGGAACTGGAGAAGAACCGGATCAAGGTCGCGACGTACACCGACTACCGGAAGCTCCTGGAAAGTCGGGAAGTGGACGCGGTCGTAATCGCCACTCCGAACCACTGGCACGCACTGATGGCCATCTGGGGCTGCCAGGCCGGGAAGGACGTCTACGTGGAGAAGCCGGTCTCGCACAATGTGTGGGAAGGCCGGAAGATCGTGGAGGCGGCGCGACGGTACGGTCGGATTGTCCAGACCGGCACGCAATCGCGCTCCGACGCGGCCCTCGCGGAGGCCTTCGCCGAAATCCAGGCCGGGAAATACGGGCGGATCCAGTGGGCGCGCGGGCTGTGCTACAAGCCGCGTCCGAGCATCGGGAAGTCGTCCGGGCCGCAACTCGTCCCGAGCCATATCGATTACGATCTTTGGAGCGGACCGGCTCCGCTCGTGCCGCCCCGGCGCAACTCCAGCAACGGCACGGTGCACTACGACTGGCACTGGTTCTGGAACTACGGGGGCGGCGACATCGCCAACCAGGGTATCCACGAGATGGACATGTGCCGCTGGGTCCTGGGTGAGCCGGGGCTGCCGCCGGCAGTGGTGAGTTATGGCGGACGATTTGGCTACGACGATGATGCCGAGACACCCAATACCCAGGTGGCGGTTTATGCCTATGCGCGGGCGCCGCTGATTTTCGAAGTGCGGGGGCTGCCACGCCGCACGGGCGAGCGGGCCATGGACGCCTACCGCGGGTCGCGGGTGGGACTAGTGGTGCAATGCGAGCACGCCTACTTCGCCGGCGGCGCCGGCGGCGGGGCGTTTTACGATGCGGAAGGCAAGAAGCTGAAGGCCTTCAGCGGACCAGGAGGAGGCGAGCACCAGGCCAACTTCATCGCGGCCGTGCGCAGCCGCCGGGAGAGCGATCTGGCTGCCCCCATCGAAGGCGGGCACCTCTCGTCCGCCCTCTGCCACCTCGGCAACATCTCCTATCGCCTTGGCCAAAACCGGGACAACCCGGCGATCCGCGAGGCCATGGCCGGGGACGCCAATGCCGGCGATTCCTTCGCGCGCATGCTCGAACACCTGACCGCGAACGCGGTCGACGTGAACAAGACACCGACCGTCCTCGGTCCGAGACTCGCGCTGGCGCCCGGCACGGAGACTTTTGCGACCAAGGAGCGGTTCGACGCCGGATTCTGGGCCAATACAATGCTCCGTCGTGATTATCGGGCTCCCTACGTCGTGCCCGAGCAGGTCTGAGGCTCCCGTCGCGAGCACCCGAAACCTCGTCGGCGAAGGGGAGGGTGGGCTTCAGGTCCACACGCCGGCGATCGGCTGCCGGCAGTGCCGGCAGCGCCCGGCGTCGAGTTCCAGACGGGTAACGGCGTAGGTCGATCGGGCGATGACGACCCGCCGGCAATGCGGGCAGACGGTGTCGGCGGCGCCGGGTAATCCCGGCACGTTGCCGAGGTAGACGTGGCGCAGACCGGCGGCCCGGGCGAGTTCGCGTGCCTTCAGCAGGGTTTCGACCGGCGTGGGCGGGAGGTGCTCGAGTTTGTGCTGCGGGTGGAAACGGGAAAAGTGCAGCGGACGATCCGGCCCGAGGTTTTCCACCAGCCAGCCGCACATGCGCTTGAGGTCCTCGCGCGTGTCGGTGTACCCCGGCACCACGAGGTGGATCACCTCGAACCAGACGCCGAGTTCGTGGTAGATCTTCAGCGTGCGCAGCACGGGCTGCAGCCGGCCGGAATTCAACCGACGGTACCCGTCGTCGCTGAACCCCTTCAGATCGACGTGGGCGGCATCCACCGACGCGGCCAAATCCCGCAGGGCGCGCTCCTCGATGGAGCCGCAGGTGACGAGGATGTTCCGGAGTCCGCGCGCCCGTGCCGCGCGGCAGCAGTCCGCGGCGTACTCGTAGTACGCGGTCGGTTCCGAATACGTGTAGGAAACGGAGGGGCAGCGCAGGGCCACGGCCACGGCGGCGAGATCCTCCGGGAAGAGGCTCAGCCGCCGCATGTCGGCGTAAGTCAGCGTCGGGGGCAGCGGTGGCCGGAGGCGGAGTTCGGGCCCGCGCGGGTCCTTGGTGTCTTCGGGTTTCTGCTGGGAGATCTCCCAGTTTTGGCAGTTGAGGCAGCGGAAGACGCAGCCGGCGGTCGCGAGCGAGAAGGTCGGGGTGCCCGGCAGATAGTGAAAAAGCGGCTTCTTCTCGATCGGATCGACGTGAAACGTGCAGGGGTTCGCATAAGCGAGCGTATACAGGATGCCGTCGCGGTTGATCTTGTTGCGGCAGTGACTGCGATCGCCCGGGGTGAGCAGGCAGTTGTTCGGGCAGACCTTGCACTGCACGTTGGGTTCGAGCCGGAGGTAATGGCGCGCTTCGCGCACCCAACCGCGGGCGACCCAGAGTCGCCATACCTCGTCCGAGGGGGCGTCGCCCTTGAACACCTCTCCGGGCGCGCTGTTGCGATCGCCGGACCGCAGCCAGTCCCGAAGCCAGGAGGCCGCGTGGATCGGCGCCGTCAGGAGGGCGCCCCCGGCGACGCCGCAGGCGAGTGCCCGCCGCCGGGTGAGGGCGTCGGGCGGCAGCCGCAGTGCGGGCGGTTTCGGGTTCATGGTTTGGCTGCCGCTTTGAGCCAGCCCCAGCGAACCAGGGCGGGAATCAGCGCGGCCCCCACGTGCAACCCGAGCAGGCCGACGAGGGGCGCGTGCAGGAGGCGATGGAGCGTCAGGGCGGTCTCCTCGCTCGCGATCGCCGCCAGGCCATAGCGTCCGCTCAGGGCGTAGCCTGAAGCGAGGAAGGCCAGCACGACCGGCAGGAGCAGCCAGCCACTCCAGCGAACGAGGCGAACACAGACGTGGTGAGCGGCACTCATGAGGAAGAGAGCTTGCGCCAGGCGAGCGCGGCGGTGCCGAGGTTCAGGCCAGCCACCATCAGACAGGTGGCGGTGAGGCCGCAGCGGGGGATCAGCCACGGGGCGAGGAGCAACGTGCCGCAGGCAGCCCCAAGAAGATCCGCCCCGAAGAGGCGGCCGGCGCGTGGCCGGGCGTTTCCGGCCACCACCGCGGCGGCGGTCGGTAGCTGGGCCCCGACCGCGGCGCCCACGACCCCGGTGATTCCGAGGAGCAGGACCTGGCCCGCGAACGCACCGAGCAGAGAAGCCTGCCAAGTGTCGTGCAGCCGAAGGAACGGCGGCAACCCGGCGGCGAGGAGCGCGAGGCCGAAGCCCAGGAGACACAGGTTCCGCCCCGGTTGGCGCTGGCTCCGGCTGGCCCACCCACCGCCGATCGCCAGTCCCGCCATGAAAGCCGCCACCACCATGCCGACCTGTTGGTAGAGGGATCCGTAGAGGATTTGGAAGGCCAGCAGGAGCACCAGTTCCAGGGCGATGCCGGCGAGGCCACCGGCAAAGAGGATCCGCGTGTCGGGCTCACAACGCCACCAGGCCACCGCGGTGAGCGCGAGGACGATCCAGGCGAAAGCCGGCGCGGAGGCGGAAAACTGGCTGAGCCAGTGGTGCAGGTGATAAAAGTACAACGCCGGTTCGAAATCGCGGTTCAGAGAAGTCGTAAGGCTGATCGCGCGCATGAGGTCGGCCTGCCGGTCAGGTTGGAGCATGGCAGCCAGGTATCCACGATTCACCCACCGAGGGCTGATCGCCAGCGCGTCGAGACGACCGGCCAGATCCGCCACCAATGGGGCGGCGGAGGCAGCGAAAAAGACGCGGCCGCCGGGAAACAGGGCTACGACGGGATAAACCTCCCGCACCGTCCGGTGCGCGCAGGCGAGCATCCGGGACAGTTCTTCGCCGAGGTAGTTGTGATAGCGGCCAAGCCCAAACGCGACGATGCCGTCGGGACGAAGGATGCGCCGAGTCGCCGCCAGGAACTCGAGGGTAAAAAGCCGATTCAAGGACAGGGTGGAGGGATCCGGCAAATCGATCAGGATGACATCGAAACGCTCGTCGGTCTGCTGGATGAAGCGGCGGGGATCGGTGGTGAGCAGGCGAAGCCGCGGGTGCCGGAGGTTGGCGGGAAGCAGCGCAGCGCCGACGTCGAGCAGACGCGGGTCGCTCTCGATCGCCGTGACCCGGGCCGGATAGTGCTGGAGGATCTCCCGGGCGGTTCCCGAGAGAACCCCGCCGATGAGCAGCACGTCGCGGGCGGACGGCCGCTGCAAGAGGGCAAAGTGTGCAGCCTCCTCCGTCGAGGCGACATTGTCGGTATCGACCACCGGGACACCGTTGATGAAGATCGTGAGTTGGCCGGACTCCCGGGTTGCAACCATCGGACCCGAGGCTGCGGAAGCGCGATGAACGATCTCCCCGCGGTATCGCCAGGCGAGGGATCTGACTTCGACGTCACCCCCGGCAAAGACCGCGGCAAGCGCAGTTGCGGAAACCAGACCTGCGGTGACACCGGTGAAACTCCGGCGTTGCCACTCGAGCGTCACGGCCGCGACCAAGGCACCGGCGGTGGCGACTCCGAGGACGGTTGCATGGTCCCAGGAGCAGGCGAGGGCACCGGCAAAGGCGACGCACCCCGACAGCGCGCCCAGGGTGTCGGCGAGGTAGATGCGGCCGATGCCCCCGTGGGGGCGCGGCTGGGGCGCTAGCCGGGCGGACAGAGTGATCGCCATGCCCGACAGCAGGCAGAACGGCGACAGCGCGGCAGCGCAGCCGACGAGGGTCGCGACGACTCCCGCCGTGCCCCCCGACGGCGCCAGCAGGTCACGGCCTGCGCGGAGGGCGAGAAACTGCGCCAGCGGCACCCAGGCGATGAACCACCAAAGGGCGGAGAGGCCCCGGAGTCCCCAATTGCGGGCTGGTCGCGTATCTCCCAGTCGGGCCCCCAGTCCGGTGAACAGCAGCCAGGTCCCCAGGGCGATTCCGGCCACGAGTTCATTGCCGGAGAAAGTCCCGAGGAGTTCGCGCAGCAGAGAGAGCTGCACGAGCATCGCCACAAATCCAAGGACGCCACTCGCGACTACCACGAGCGCTAGGGCCGGCCGCCCAACCTCGGGTGACGCAACCGTCATGTCGCAGGATCGGGTTCCGCGAAGGACTCCACGGTATAGAGGGACACTTGGACGTCCGCTGCCCGCCAGGCCCTCGGCGGGCAGCCCGCTTTTTCTGCGAGGCTGTCGAGAAATGCGACCTTGTCGGGAAAGTGCTCCCAGACTTTCGGCAGATAAGTGGAACTGCGGGAGCCAATCCGCAGCACGACTCCGTGGTGGTGCGGCATCAGTTGCCGGAGCAAGTCGTCCGGCGAGGAGAAGCGGACGGGGACCGGTGGGGAAAGCAGGCTGATTTCGATGCGTGCGCTGGAGACCTCTCGGGCGGAGAGGGGGAGGAACCGCGGGTCGCGTACCGCGGCGCCCCGGGCATTCTCGATCACTGTCCGGTAAAGAGGTTGGGTTGGGACGATCTGTCCAATGCAACCCCGCAGGGACCCGCGGAGGGTCAGAGTGACAAAGCACCCCTGTGGAACGAGGGCGAAAGGCGGGATGGCCCCGGGCGCGAGCTCCGTCGGATTCCCGGTGGTCGTGGCTTCCTGGATGGCTCGGCGGGCGAGATGCAGGAGGAAACGCCGATCCGGCTCCGCGGTGGCACCGGTCCGGGGCGGTCCCTCGTAGAAAGCGACCGCGCCATACCCCACGACGCGCGCCCGGTCCCCGGCGGTGTCGCCGCTGTTGCGATAATCCAGCACCACCGGGTTCCAGTTCAGACGGCGTGCCAGATGCAGGAGCGTGAGGATCGGAGTGAGTCCACACGCTTCCTGTCCCGCGGTGCGCGCGAGATCGAGCGCACCGATTGCCTCGAGACAGCCGAGGTCGCGGCGGCGGGCCTCGGCATAGGAATGGTAGTGGCTGAGATCCGAGCTGACGACGAGGAGTGTCTGCTCATCGAGGACCCGCCGCAGGGGCTCCGCGGCTGCCGCGGGATCGACGTCTCCGAAGATTACCGGCAGCAGCTCGAATCGGGACAGCGTGCGCTGGAGAAAGGGCACTTCGACCTCGTCGGCGTGTTCCCAGGTTTCCGGGCGTTCGGCGTCGGAGGGAACACGCCGGGAGGAGTGGGCAGCCCAGCCGGGACGTTGGACGCGACATGGAGGGTTGAAGCGGTAGGGAGGCAAGGCCGCGAGATCCCGCGCCCGGGGCGAGATCGGCACGTCTCCGAGCGGGGTGCGGTAGACTTCGGCGTC
>JACRQG010000022.1:0-44336 GCA_016222805.1 Verrucomicrobiota bacterium
CGCTCGGGGGTCTGGAGGTAGCACAGTCCGGCGCCCACCGACGTCAAGCGCCGGACCGCGCAAAAACTCCTTGGCGCGCCGCTCCGCGTCGGCGACGCTTTACTTCCATGCCCTGGCCCGACCCTCTGTTCGTCCCACCCTTCACGCAGCCGGTGCGCGGAGAAGTGGTCCTCCCGGGTTCAAAGAGCCTGACGAACCGGGCACTCCTCCTGGCCTCGCTTTGCACCCGCCCGGTCACGCTGACCGGAGCCCTTTTCAGCGAGGATACCCGCCTGATGGTCGCGGCGCTTCGCCAGATGGGCCTCACGATCGAGGCGGACGAGGCGGGCGGCACCCTCCGCGTTCGCGATCAGGAGCGCCTCGGGCCCGCGGAGCCGGTGGATCTCTTTGTGGGCCTCGCCGGCACCGCCGCCCGTTTTCTCACCGCCCTGTGTGCCGCCGCCCCGCATGGAACCTATCGCATCGACGGGGTCCCGCAGATGCGCCGGCGACCGATGCAGCCCCTGCTGGCGGCGCTGCGGGAACTGGGTGCGGAGATCCGCTGCCTCGAGCATGAAGGCTATTTTCCGGTGGAGATCCGCGCCCGGGGCCTCAATGGCGGCCAAGTCACCCTCGACGCCAGCGAAAGCAGCCAGCTCCTTTCGGCGCTAATCATGGTCGCGCCCCTCGCCCGCCACGAAGTCGAAATCCAACTCACCGGCGAAGTTCGGCGGCCGTTTGTGGACATGACCGCCGCGCTGATGACGCAATTCGGGCAACCGTCCCCGCAGTGGCTGTCCGCGGAGGTGATTTCCGTCTGGCCCCAGCGCAGCTACGACTGCCCGGGTGACGTCTACGCGGTTGAGCCCGATGCCACCGCGGCCAGTTACTTTCTCGCCCTGCCGCTGGTCACGGAAGGGACGCTCTCGCTCCGGGGACTGAATCCACCCGGCCGCGGCCTTCAGGGCGACACCCAGTTCATCCGCGTCATGCAGGAGGCCGGCCTCGCGATCGAGGAACAGCCGGGAGCCATCGTCGCCTCGTACCGCGGCGATGGGCGCCGCGGCGTCGGCCGGGACTTCCGCGAGTACTCCGACACCTTTCTGACCCTGGCCGCGATTGCCCCCTTGCTCGAGAAGGCGACCTTCATCTCCGGCATCGCGCACACCCGAAAACAGGAAACCGATCGGGTGGCCGGCATGGCCGCCGAACTGCGCCGCCTCGGCCAGGACGTGGAGGAAACCGAGGACTCCCTCGAAATCCACCCCCAGCCCCTCCGCTCCGGGCAAGTGATCGAGACGTACGGCGATCACCGTTTCGCCATGAGCTTCGGCGTCCTGGGCTGCCACGACCTGCACGGGGACGGGCGTCCCTGGCTCGGGGTCCGCAATCCCGGGTGCTGCGCCAAGACGTTTCCCCATTTTTTTGAGTTGCTGGAGGCACTGCGCCAAAAATCGTTGGCACGCTGATGGCCAGCACCTCCTTCATCATCGTCGCGATCGACGGCGGCGCCGCTTCGGGCAAATCGACCTCGTCGCGGACGCTGAGCGAGCAATTCAACCTGCTGCACGTGGACACCGGCTCCTTCTATCGCGCGGTAACCGCGGAGTTCCTGCGCCGCGGGATTTCGCCGGGGGATCTGGCCGCGGTGCAGGCCGCCGTCGCGGGGCTGGATCTGGGCACCCGGATCGTGGGCCGCTCCGCGCAGATGGAAATCGGCGGGCGGGTCGTGCCGGAGGCCGAGATTCGCAGCCGCGAGGTCAACGACCACGTCTCCCACTTCGCCGCCCTGCCGGAAGTCCGGACCGCCCTCCTGGCCTACCAGCGGCACCAGGCGGAGGTCGCGCGCGCGGGAGGATTCCGCGGCCTGGTGATGGAAGGAAGGGACATCGGCTCCGTGATCTTTCCGAACGCGACGTTCCGGTTCTTCCTCCACGCCGACCCGCAGGAGCGCGCCCGCCGGCGCGCGCGGGAGGGCGGCAACGACTCGATCGCGGAACGGGATCGCCTCGATTCCTCCCGCAAGACCGCACCGCTCGCCTGCCCCGACGGGGCGATCTCCATCGACACCACCCACCTCAGCCTGGCCGAGGTGGTAGACACCATGGCCGTGCCCATTTCCGCGCGGTTGGCCTCATGAGCGAAGTGTACCCCCAGGTCGCAATGCAGCGGGTGTATGGCTTGTGCCACTATGCCGCGCGCGTGGCCTACGACATGTTTTTCCGCGGCGAAGTGATCGGTCTCGATCACCTGCCCCGCACCGGTGGCTTTCTGCTTGCCGCCAACCACGCCAGCTTCCTCGACCCGCCGCTGATCGGCTGCCAGGTGCCGCGGCAGATTGCCTACTTTGCCCGCAAGACCCTGTGGAAAGGCGGCGTGGCGTCCTGGTGGCTCGACACGGTCGGCACCATTCCCGTCGATCGCGACGGCGGTCAGGATGTGAGCGCAATCAAACGCGTGCTCAAGGCCCTGCGTGACGAACGTGGGTTAATCCTTTTCCCGGAAGGCACCCGCACGCCCGACGGACGGCTGCAGACGGCCAAACCGGGAGTCGGCTTCATCGCCGTCAAGACCCAGGTGCCGGTCGTGCCGGTGCGGATTTTCGGCTCGTTCGAGGCCTTTGGCAAGGGGCGCTCCCTGCGCCTCGGCACCCCGGTCAACATTGTCTTTGGCCGACCGCTGCCCGCCTCCGCCTACGACGAACCGAAAGCCGGCAAGGAGCGTGCGCAGATCGCCAGCGAGAGGATCATGGCCGAAATCGCGCGCCTGCAGCCACCGGTCGAACGGGTGATCTGACGGCCGGGAGAAGCGATCCGGTCCCTCGCAGGCATCACGGGGATCCGACGGCGCACCACCGTCTTCTCCTGACGCCCTGCTGCCTTGCCAACGCTCCCCGACCCCGCTCCTCTCGAAGCCTGCAACCCTGCCCCTTATGAAGAAACTCCTCGTCATTGCCGGTATCGTCGTCGGCGTCGGTCTGGTGGGCGGCCTGGCGCTCGCCTTCTTCCTCGGTAGCATCGTCACGGCCGGCGTGAACAAGTTCGCGCCGCAGATCACGCAGACCAAGGTGGTTCTGGAGAGTGCGCGCATCTCGCCGCTGACCGGCAGCGGCACCCTGGCGGGCTTGGTGGTCGCCAACCCCAAGGGATGGAGTGACAACAACCTCTGCGCCCTTGGGAAAATCCACGTCTCGGTCGCGCCGTTTTCGCTGCTGGGTGACCATATCGTGGTCAACGAAATCGTCATCGACGCCCCCGAATTCAACTACGAGACGAAGCTCGTGGCCAGCAACGTCGGCGACCTCCTCAAGAATATCGAGGCCGCCACGGGCGGGAAAGGACCGTCCGGCGCCGCGGCGCCCCAGACGAAGGAGGGCAAGCCGATCAAGTTTGAGGTGAAGAAATTCACCCTGACCAACGGCAAGGTGCGCCTGGGGGTCGGCGGAGCGGGAGCGACCCTGCCGATGCCCGGCATCGAACTGACGGATCTCGGCACCAAGGAAGGCGGCATCACGCCCGATCAACTGGCATTCGCCGTGATGAAGAGCGTCACCGGCAGCATCGTCAGCGCCACCGCCAAGGCCATGGGCGACATCGGCAAGACCGGAGGTGCCACTGCCGTGGAAGGCGTGAAGAAGGCCGGGGACGCCATCAAGGGTCTCTTCGGCGGGGACAAGAAGAAGCCGTAGCGGCACCCGATCCAATTGGCGCGAGTGCCCAGGCACAGCGGGCGCCGAACGGACGGCGGCGCTGTGTGGATTGCCCGGGTTCGCCCGTTGACTCCCGGGCAGCCTCACCGTGGTTTGTCGCCATGAAGATCACCTATTTCCTCGAGGTCACGTCTTCGTGGTGTTTCTGGTCGGAACCGATGTGGGCGGAACTGCAGCGCCGGTTCGCCGGCCGGGTCGATTTCACCTGGAAAGTCGCGAAGATGCGCCCGGAGGACTGGCCGCTCTCCCGCTCCCAATGCGACTGGTTCTATCGGCGCAGCGGCACGGTGATGCGCTCGCCCTTCATGCTCAATTCGGAGTGGTTCGAACCGCCGGCGCCCGGCACGTACCCGGCCGCGAGCTACGTCGCCGAGGCCGCCCGCGACCTGGGTTGCGGCGGCGACACGGTGCGACTCGCGCTTTCCCATGCCGCGGAGCGCGAAGGCCGGAAGGTCGGCCGCATGGAGGTTGCGGTGGCTGTGGCCGTCGAAGCCGCCGGTGGACGGCTGGATGCCCGCCGCCTGCGGGAACGCGCCGAGTCCCCAGAACTCGCCGCGCGAATCGAAGCCCAGACCCAGGAGTTCTTCTCCCACCAAATCAACCAGCGACCGGCCTTCGTGCTGACCGACGACATCGGCGACAAAGCGGTTTTTTCCGGCCTGGTGCGAATCGAGCCCGTGGCTGCCACGGTCGAGGCCATGCTGGCCGACACCGCGGCCTACGCCTCCTACCAGGCCCACTTCGGCCGCCCGCCCGCAACCTGACGCGTTTCGCTCGCGATTGACCCGGGCGACAACGGTCGCTTCGCTGCGCGGCGATGTTGCCCAAGCGCCGTCTTTCGCACGTCCGCGGATATCTCGAACTTGGCATGCTGGCCGAGGCGGAGGCGGAGCTTGCCCAGGTTCGCGGCCCGGAGGCGGAAACGACGGAAGCGCTGACGCTCAAGACCGCGGTCCTGCACGAGCGCCAGGACTGGCCCGGGGTGCGGTCCATCGCCCGGGAATTGGTGCACCGGGAGGAAGCCGACGCCGCCGTCTGGATCACGCTGGCCTACGCCACCCGTCGCGCCGACTCGCTGCTGGCCGCCCAGATGATCCTGTTGCAGGCGGAGAAATTGTTCCCCCGCGAAGCGACCATCCAATTCAACCTCGGGTGTTATGCCTGCCAGCGGGGCGACCTCGCCGAGGCCCGCCGCCGGGTGGATCGTGCGGTCGAGCTGGATCCGAAGTTTGCCGAAGTCGCCGGGACCGACCCGGACCTGGAGCCCCTGCGCCGCGCCGCCCCGCCGGCTTGACCGGACGCGCCGGCCGGAGCAATCGCCCGAATCCGGCAGACCCGCACGCCACGCCGCCACCGGCCCCCATGGCCGGACCTATTAGCGCAGGCCAATGGATGCGCAGAGAATCTGATGGAACGCCGAGCCACCCGGAGTGGCGCCTGCTATCGTCGCCCAACCTCCTCCCGCCGATCCTCGGCAGCCGGGGGTTTTTCATTACCTGACATTGATCCCATGACCAAACCGACCCTGCTCGCCGCGGCGCTTGCGACCGCGTTGACCGTCACCGCTCCCTTCGCCGCCGCCGCCCAGGCCGGCAAGTGGACCGCCCGCGTTCGGGCGACCTACCTGTCGATGGCCGACAAGTCCGACGCCTTCTCCGCGCTCGGCACCAATTTCGCGGCCAATGCCGTTTCCATCAACAGCAAGTTCATCCCGGAATTCGACTTCTCTTATTCGATCACGCCCAACTTCTCCGCGGAACTCGTGCTGACCATTCCCCAATCCCAGGAGGTCACGCTCGCCGGCGTCGGCAAGCTGGGGAAATTCAAGCATCTGCCCCCCACCCTGGTCGGCCAGTACCACTTCAATCCAGGCGGCGCGGTGCAGCCCTACGTCGGGGCTGGCGTGAACTTCACGCTCATCTACGACACCAACCTCAAGGTGGCCAACGTGCCCCTGTCCCTGGAGAACTCGAGCTTCGGCATCGCCGGACAAATCGGTTGCGACTTCGATCTCGGCGGAGGCATGTACCTCAATGTCGACGCCAAGAAAGCCGTGTTGCGCAGCGACGTGTCGGTGAGCGGCGGGGCGCGCCTCACCACGGCGAAGCTCGATCCGTGGCTCTACTCGGTCGGTCTCGGCTGGCGCTTCTGAGCTCTGACGCCTTCAACGAATTTGCCTGCGGAACGGCTGCGGCCGTTCCGCTTTTTTTTGCCCGTTCCCGGCCTTGCCCCGCGCCGCCCCGGCACTCATACCGTTGGCTTCGCCCCCGCGAACGTCACCGTTCCCGCGATTCTGCCCCGACTTTCTTCCCCCATGGCTGAAGCCCCTCCCTCCTCCGCTGCCGAACCGGTCAACGAGTATGAACGAGAGCCGGTGCCCGAAAAGGCCCGCCTTGGTTTCAAGAGTTTCATCGGCCAGTACGCCGGCGAACATACTGCGGGCACCGAGTTGATGATCGGGCCGCTTTTCGTCGCCTCCGGGGTGGCGGCCTTCGACCTGCTCGCCGGCCTGCTGGTCGGCAACCTCCTTGCGGTCCTGAGCTGGACGTTGCTGACGGCACCGATTGCGACCCGCGCGCGGCTGACCCTCTATTTCCAGCTGGAGAAGATCTGCGGGCGCAAGCTCGTCACCCTCTACAATCTCGCGAACGGCGTGATGTTCTGCTTCCTCGCCGGCTCGATGGTGACGGTGTCAGCCACGGCGGTGGGGGTGTGGTTCCACTTTCCGATGCCCGGGCTGAACGACTTTTTTCCGAACAGCATTGGCTGGGTAATCGCGGTGCTCGCCGTCGGCGTGATGGTAGCCATCGTCGCGGCCTACGGCTACAACATCGTCGCCCGGATCGCGAACTACGCCGCCCCGTGGATGACCATCGTCTTCATCGCGTTCGGCCTCGTCGGCCTGCGCGAATTCCTGAACGCGACCCAGACCACGCTGAACTCCGGCGCCGACCTCTGGCGCCTCTGTGAAACCGCCATCTGGAAGGGCGGCACGCCCCTTCCCGGGCAGGTCAAGTTCACCTTCTGGCACGTGACCTTTTTCGCGTGGTTCTGCAACATGGCGATGCACATCGGCATGTCCGACCTCTCGGTCTTCCGCTATGCGCGCAAATCCTGGTACGGCGTCGCGACCGCATCGGGAATGTTCCTCGGCCATTACGTCGCCTGGGTGGCAGCTTCGATCCTCTACGCGCTGCAGCTTCTGCGCACGCCGGGCAACACCGATGTCCTCCCCGGCCCTCTTGCCGACGGCGCCGCGGGGGTCGCCGGACTGATCTGCGTCATCGTTGCCGGCTGGACCACCGCCAACCCGACCATCTACCGCGCCGGTCTGGCCTTCCAGGCGGTCTTTCCCCGGTCCTCCCGCTACAAGGTCACGCTGGTCACCGGCTTGATCGTCGCGGTGTTCGGCATGTTCCCGGCCGTCGCGATGAAGCTCCTCGATTTCGTGGCTCTCTACGGCCTCATTCTGATGCCGATGGGCGCGGTCATCTTCGTCGACTTCTTCCTGTTCCCGAAGCTCGGCCTCACTTCGTTCTACGCCGAACGCACCGGGGGTTCGTTCAACGTCGCCGCCGCCATCGCCTGGTTCGCCACTCTCGGGATCGCCACCTGGCTGGTCCAGGCCGGGTACACTCAAATTTACTTTGTCAGTCTTCCCGGCTGGTTCATCGCGGCCGGACTCTACGTCATCGTCAGCAAGCTTCACCAGCGCCTCGCCCCATGAGAACCCTCGCCCAAGTCGTTTCCTGGCTCGCGCTCGCCGGTACGCTGGCTCCCTCCCTTTTCTACCTGGCTGGCGGCACCACCCTGGCCGCAGTCAAGACCTGGATGCTCGTCTGCACCGTAGTCTGGTTTGTCACGGTCCCCTTCTGGATGGATCGGGCGGAGAAGGATTGAAGCCGCCCCGGCCGTTCAGTCCGGGCCGCCCACCTCGCTCCCTGGTACCGCGCCGACATCCCAACAGGAGGCTGCGCTTCCGGAGAGTGTTTTTCCGCTGGCCCGGTCGCGCGCGAACCGGCATCACGCTCGCCTCCCCTGCTCATGCCCGCCCCGCTGCTTGAACTCCGGCAGATCACCAAGTCGTTCGGAGGTGCCCGGGCGCTGCGTGGGGTCGACTTTGACCTGCGGGCCGGGGAAATCCACGCGTTGCTCGGCGAAAACGGCGCCGGCAAAAGCACGTTGATCAAGGTCATCACCGGCGCGCATGCCGCGGACGCCGGGACCCTGGCGCTGGAGGGAGCGCCGCTGCGCCATCACCAACCCGCCTCCGCCCACGCCGCCGGGATCGCGTGCATCTACCAGCAGCCGGCCCTCTTCCCCGATCTCACCGTGGCGGAGAATATCGCCCTGCGCCTCGAATCGGGATCTCCGTGGCGGCGGGTGGACTGGCGCGACCGCCACGCCCAGGCCAGCCGCTGGCTTACGCGTCTCGGCGCCCACATCGACCCCGGCACCGAGGCCGGCGAACTCTCGATGCCGGAGCAGCAGTTGGTGGAAATTGCCTGCGCCCTCGGCGCGGGAGCCCGGGTGCTGTTGATGGACGAACCGACCGCCTCCCTGACTCCGCGGGAGCAGGAGAAGCTGTTCTCCCTCATCCGCGATCTCCGGCAGACCGGCGTTGGCATCATTTACATTTCCCACCGTCTCGAGGAGATCTTCGCCCTGGCCGATCGCGTCACCGTGCTTCGGGATGGCGCCAGCGTGGGCACCCGGTCCATCTCCGACGTCACGGAGTCCGAGCTCATCCGGATGATGGTCGGGCGCGACCTCACCTCTGCACCGGCACCAGCGGAGGCGCGCCCCGGTGGCGCGGTGCTCGTGCTCCGCGGCGTCGGCTGCTCCGCCACCGGTGTGCGCGACGTCTCGCTGGAACTGCGCGCCGGTGAGGTCTTCGGCGTCGCCGGGCTTGTGGGCGCCGGAAGGACCGAACTGGCCCGGGTTCTCTTCGGTCTCACTCCCGCCGATGCGGGGGAGATCCTCCTCGACGGCCGGGAGGTTTCGATCCGCTCCCCGCGCCAGGCCATGGCTCTGGGGCTCGCGTACGTGCCGGAGGATCGACGTCGACATGGCGCCATCCTCGAGCTGCCTGTCTCCCACAATCTCACGCTCGCCAGCCATGCCCGCGTGTTTCCCCGGGGCTGGCTGCGACCGCAGGCCGAACGCGAACTGGCCCGCCGATTCATCACCCAACTCTCCGTCCGGTGCTCCTCCCCGGAGGAAACCACGGGGGCGCTGTCGGGCGGCAACCAGCAGAAGATTGCCCTGGCCCGGTGGCTGGCAACCTGTCCACGGGTGCTGCTGCTCGACGAGCCCACCCAGGGCGTGGATGTCGGCGCGAAGAGCGAGATTCACGGCCTGATTCGCGATCTCACCCGGCAGGGAATCGCCGTGCTGCTGATCTCGAGCGATCTCTCCGAGATCCTCGCACTGAGCGACCGCATCGGGGTCATGCGGGGAGGCACGCTCCCGGCGATTCTTCCCGGCCGCTCCACCGCGGCGGAGGTCATGGCCGCGGCCCTGGGCCAGGAGGAGAAGCGCGCGCCATGAAACGGCATGCCCGCGAACTCGCCGTCACCGGCGCCCTCGCCGTCCTCCTGCTCGCGCTCGCGATCTTCGCCCCGGGCTTCTACCAGCCCCAGCCGTTGCTGGCATTGGCCACGCGAGAAGCGCCGGTCCTGTTGGTCGCCTGCGGCATGACCGTCGTGATGATTGCCCGCCAGATCGACATCTCCGTGGGTTCGCTGTTTTCGGTCTGCAGCGTCGGTGCAGGTCTCCTCGCCGCCGGAAACTGTCCCTTCGCGCTGGTGGTCGCCGCCGCGATCGCGATGGGCGCGGTGGGTGGTGCCCTCAACGGACTGCTGGTCGCGGTCCTCGGCCTGCCCGCGATCGTGGTCACGCTCGCGACCATGGTTGCCCTGCGGCAGGGGTTGAACCTCGTCCGCCAGGGCCGGTTCGTCGACCTGCCCGAGGGATTGCAGTGGTTCGGGCTCGGCCAGACGACCGGCATGGTGCTGCTCGTGGGCTTTGCCCTCGCCACTGTCGTCGGCCTCGCCCTGGGGCTCCGGCATCTTGCGGCCGGCCGGCACGTCTACGCCCTGGGGAGCGATGCCGAGGCTGCGCGCCTCGCCGGCATCCGCCCGCGCCTCGTGACCTGGCTGGTCTTTGTTTTCGCCGGAGCCCTGACCGGCCTCGCCGCAATGCTGAACGTCGTCCAATCGCCGCAGGTGCAACCTCTCGCCGGTCTCGGTCTCGAGCTCAAGGTGATCGCCGCCGTGGTGGTGGGCGGGGTCGCCGTCTCCGGTGGTCGCGGCACCCCCTGGGGCACTCTTTCCGGTCTCATGCTTCTCGCCTGCATCGCTCCCGCCCTCACCCACCTGCGAATCGAGGCCCACTGGGAGAAGGCCATCCAGGGGGCCATCATCCTGGTCGCCGTGCTTGGCGATGGGTTGCGTCGACGGCGCCGCGCCGGCTGAGCCATGCCCTCCCATCGGCAACGCCCAGCAGCCTTCCTGCTCTCCCACGAGATGCTCCTGCTCTACGTGGTGATCGCCGAGTGGATCTTCTTTTACCTGGCCGGCACGGGCGTGAACCGTCGCGGCGTTGTGATTGGTTTCGGCACGCTCGACCGCCAGTTCGACGTGCTCCGTCATTCGTGCGAAATCGGCCTCCTTGCGCTCGCCCTGACCCCGGTAATCCTGACCGCCGGGATCGATCTGTCGGTGGGCTCCCTCCTTGGCCTTTGTGCGGTGATGTTTGGCGTGTTTTGGCATGACGCCGGCCTGCCGCTGGTCGTGGCCGCCCTCCTTACCCTGGGGGTGGGCGCCCTCGGCGGCGGCCTCAACGCGACCCTGATCGCGGGCCTGCGCCTGCCCCCGCTCATTGTCACGCTGGGCACGTATTCGCTGTACCGGGGACTGGCAGAGGCCATCACCCGCGGTTCCGTCACCTACACGGATTTTCCGCCCGCCTTTCTTTTTCTCGGCCAGGAACGATGGCTGGGCCTTCCGACGCAGGCGTGGGTCTTCCTCGGATTTGCGACCGTCCTCTGGCTCCTGATCCACCGCACCACTCTCGGCCGATCGTGCCGGGCCATCGGATTCGCCCCGGAGGGCGCGTGCTTCGCCGGCCTGCCCGTCGGCCGCCATCTCGCCACGTTCTACGTGATCGCAGGCTCCATCTCCGCCGTGGCGGCACTCGTCTACACGGCTCGCCTCGGCCAGGCCAAAGCCGACGCCGGCAACGGCTACGAACTCTTCGCCATCACGGCGGTCGTCCTCGGGGGCACGAGCATCTTCGGCGGCACCGGCAGCGTGACCGGTACCCTGCTCGGCGTCGCCGCCATTGCCATCCTCAAGAACGGCCTGGCGTGCCTTCCGGCGGTGATGCGTCTCAACGCCGCGGAGGAAATGGCCGGCCTGATGACCGGCGCGCTGCTTTTGCTCGCCTTGACCGCGGGCGCGGTGTCACGAATCTGGGCCAGTTTCCGGCGCCCGCCGGCCGCCGGGGTCCAACCCTCCCCTTCTCCCCCTGCATGAACGCCGTTCTTCGTCTTTCCGTCCTCGTCGCAGCCGCCTCCGCCGCCCTGATCAGCTCCGCCCGCGCCGCCGACTCTTCGCTGGTGGTCGCGATGCTCCCGAAGGCCAAGGGCAACGCTTACCACATGTCGGTCGTGGCCGGCGCGGAAAAGGCCGCCCGGGACCTCGGCGTGCGCTTCCTGTTTGACGGACCGACCGACAGCAACGCCGCCAAGCAGAATGAGATTGTGGAGAACTGGATCACGCTGGGTGTCGACGTGATCGCCGTGGCCGCCGAGAACCGCGACGGCATTTCCACTGTGCTGCGCAAAGCCCGGAAGCAGGGCATCCAGGTGGTCACGTACGATGCCGATGCCCAGCCCGACGCGCGCTCGTTCTTCGTGAACCAGGCCACGCCGCAGGGAATCGCGCACGCCTTGATGGACGATGCAGCCCGGCTCTTGGGCGGCGAGGGAGAGTTTGCGATCATCCTGGCGACCCTGACCGCAGCCAAAAGGAGAAATACCCCAAGATGCGGCTCGTGGCCGTGCGGCCCTGCGACGATCTGAAGGACAAGGCCCAGTCCGAGGCCACCGCGCTGATGAGTGCCCATCCCAATCTCCGGCTCATCATGGCGATCTGCTCTCCGGCCGTTCCCGGCGCCGCCGAGGCGGTGAAACAGGCCGGCAAGGCCGGCCGCGTCAAGGTCATCGGCCTCGGCTTGCCCAGCGAAAACCGCCGCTACGTGAAGGAAGGGGTGACCGACACGGTGATCCTCTGGAAAACCGAGGATCTCGGCTATCTCACCCTGGAGGCCGCCGTTGCCGTCGCCCGCGGCACGCTCAAGCCGGGCGCCAGCCGATTCGTCTCGCGGAAGCTGGGATCCTTCGAGATCCAGGGCGACAACATCATCCTCGGGACGCCCTTCGCCTTCAACCGGGACAACATCGATCAGTTCAACTTCTGAGACGTCTCGGACGGCTCCGCCGGGTTCCCAACGGACTGACCTTCGCTGGATCGGAGCAGCAGCACGCCAAACACGGCGAGTACGGCGCACGCCGCCACGAACCAGTCGCCGTACTCCACGTAGAAGCTCGGGCGGTCGACCCACCGCACATCGCGAGTCACCTCCACCACCCGGGAGCCGCGGAAGTAGATTGAGCCTTGCGCGTTCGTCACCACCGAGCGGACCACCCCAAATTCGTCAATCCATCCGCTCCACCCCGCATTGCCACAACGCAACACCGGGCGCCGCGTTTCGACTGCCCGCAGCACGGCATGCGCGGCGTGCTGGTAGGCGGCCCCGCCCTCTCCAAACCAGCCGTTGTTGGTCAGCACCACCAGGGCGGACGCGCCACTGAGCGCGCTGAAGCGGGCCAACTGCGGGTAGGTGTCCTCGTAGCAGATCAACGGCCCCACCACCGTCGGCTGTCCGCGCAGGACGACGAGCAGGGGCGCCGAAGTTTCGCCCGCCATGAAGTCGCCGCCAATCGGGACAAACTTCCCGATCCAGCCCAGCAACGGCCGCAGCGGCACGAACTCCCCGAAGGGCACAAGCCGCCGCTTTGCATAGTACCTTGCCCCCACGCCCTCTTCCGGCGTGACCACGAAGGCTCCGTTGTACCAAGCCTCATCCGCGGTGCGCGGTTGCTCGATGGCAATGGAGCCGAGGACCAGCGGCACCTGACTCCGCTTGATCAGCGACTCGACGAAGGCCTGCGCGGAGGCGTCGCCGCGGACCGCCATCGGAGTCACGGCCTCGGGCCAGACCAGCAAATCCGGCCGACGGGAGGCGGCTTCCAGGGTGGTCTGGGTCAGCGTCTCGAGGATCGCGGGAGCCCGGGCCGGATCCCATTTCACCTCCTGGGCGATCGCCGGCTGCACCAGGCCGATCTTCAGCCAGGGCACCGAGTACCCGCGGCGGTTGAAAGACTCCTGAAAGTGCACGGAGACGCACGCGAGGAGGAGAAAAAGGGCGAGGAAGAACTCCTGGCTGCGCTTGTTGATCCCAGTCACCCCCTCCCGGAAAAGGCGGTGGGCATAGGCGCCAAAACCGAGGTTCACCATCACCAGCACGAAGGAGATGCCATAGGCTCCGGTGTAGGCGGCGATTTGCAGGATGCTGGTGCGCTCCCACTGGCTCGCCGCCAGGGGCAGCCAGGGAAAGCCTCCCAGCAACCAGCTCCGCGTCCATTCGATGACCACCCAGCATCCGGCCAGTCCAATCATCGCGACCAGTCGCACCGGGACCGTGCGTCCCACCATTCGGGGAAGCAGCCACCGCGCCGCGAGAAACCAACTGCCCACCCACGCGCCAACAAACGGCCCGAGCAGGAAGAGCCCCAGCCAGGTGACGTTGTGGAGCCATCCCAGGAGGATGGTCCAAGCCAGCGCCTGCGCCACGAAGAGCGTCGTGACAAACAGCCGCCACGGCGGTCGGGTATAGGCCCAGTAGATTCCGGGCACCAGCAACGCATAGGCCGCCTCGGGAACCTGATAGGGAGGGAAGGCCACCACGGTCAGGAACGCGGTGAGCAGGCCGACCGATGTGGCAGCCAGCGGACGCGCGTGGCGCTGCAAGAAGCCCGGCGAAGGAGCGTAGGGATCGATGACGACGGCGGAGGACAACGGAGTACCCGGGAGAATTCACCGCCCGTTAGCGGGCGGCGCGAACGGCCAGGATCCGCGAGAACGTTGCAGACCGCTTGGAGGTCGCGGACATGGCGACCGCAGTTTGAAGAAGGAGGTCGGACAAAGGCATCAGGACCAGGGACCGGCAGCTGGAGATCAGAACTTCAACCGGACATTCTCGTGGCCGCAGTTCGGGCAGCGAGCAAGTTCAGCCCGGCCCGGGGCTCCGTAGAGGTGATCGCATCGAATGCAGTGAAAGGTGGACTTGCGGCGCTCCAATTCGAATCTCCGATGGTCGCGCCGATCATAGTAGATCCAGAGGACGAGAAACGTGATCGCGACGAACACACAGTAGAGGACGGTCGCGGTGGAGAATTCGAACATCGCCCACAGGGAACGGCTTCGGACCCGGTCGGCGCGACAAAAAAAACGCGCCGGGGAAAACCCGGCGCGTTGCGCAAAACTTTGGGGGATCTAGCCGGCGCCGGTGCGGCGCGGCTTCAGCCCTGCTTTTCTCCGGCCGGCTTGGCGGCTTCCGCCGCGGGAGCCGACGGGGCAGCTTCGGCCGTCGCCGCCGCCTTGGCCTTGGCACCCTTCGCCGCCTTGCGGCCCTTGGACTTCTTGTAGCCCGGGTCGTCGGCCTTGACGAATTCGATCAGCGCGAGCTCCGCGGCGTCGCTCTGCCGGCGGTTGCCCAACTTGTAGATCCGGGTGTACCCGCCGTTGCGGTTGACGAATTCCTTGTAAGTCTCGTTGAAGAGCTTCGTGACCGCGGACTCGTCACGCACATCGGCCAGAGCGAGGCGGCGCAGGTGAATCGCGTCCTTCTTCTCGGTCTTCGCCGCGGCGTGCTTGGCCTTGGTGATGACCTTTTCGATGAAGGGACGCAGGGCGCGGGCCTTGGTCAGAGTGGTCTGGATGCGACCGTGCGTGATCAGCGCGGCGGCGAGGTTGGACAACATCGCGCGGCGGTGCTCGCGGGTCACACCGAGGGAGGCGTGGTGTTTGTTATGACGCATTGGATTTCAGTTGGATCGCGGCTCCCGATCGGCAATCCGCTCGCAGCGTGAGGCGAAAGCGGACGGCGCGAGAGCCGCAGGTGGTTCGGAGAAATATTCCGGGCGGCGCGCCGGCCCGCACTGGGCCAGCCGGCGTCGACCACCCGGGAGGGATCAAGCTTCCTTCTTGGTGTCGAGGAGCCGCTCGTCGAACTTCATGCCCAGCGACAGGCCGAGAGCCTCGAGCTTCTCCTTGATTTCGTTGAGCGACTTCTTGCCGAAGTTGCGGTACTTGAGCATCTCCTGCTCGGTCTTCATGGCGAGTTCGCCCACCGTCGTGATGTTGGCGTTGTTCAGGCAGTTGGCCGCGCGGACCGAGAGTTCGATCTCGTTGACCGACATGTTGAGCAGCTTGCGGAGCTTGTTCTGCTCCTCGCTGACCTCGGACTGCTGGTTCTCGAACTCGTACTGCTCCTCGCTGACGCGATCGAAGACGTCGAGGTGGTGCTTGAGGATCGACGCGCTCTGCTTGAGGGCGTCATCCGGAGTGATGCGGCCATCCGTCCAGATTTCGAGGATGAGCTTGTCGTAGTCGGTGATCTGCCCGACGCGGGTCGCCTCGACGGCGTACTTCACGAGCTTGACCGGGGAGAACAGCGAATCGATCGGAATGACCCCGATCGGCTGCTCCTCCTTCTTGTTGGCCTCGCCGGGATAATAGCCGCGACCGGTCTTGATCTCGATCTCGGCCTCGAAGCTGCGCTTGTGGTCGAGGGTGCAGATGACCTGGTCCGGGTTGATGATCTGGATGTTCGCGTCGGCCTGGATGTCGGCCGCGGTCACGGGCCCCGCCTTCGACACCTTGATCTGCAGGGAAATCGGCTCGCGCTTCTGGGAGACGATCAGGACCTTCTTGAGGTTGAGCACGATGTCGGTGACGTCCTCGACGACCCCGTCGATGGACTGGAACTCGTGGTTGACCCCGTCGATCTTGATCGAGGAGATGGCCGCGCCTTCGATCGAGCTGAGGAGGACGCGCCGCAGCGAGTTGCCGATGGTGTGGCCGTAACCGGCTTCGAAGGGTTCGGCGATGAACTTGGCGTAGGTGGGCGTGGCGCCTTCCTCGACCTTGGTGAGTTTGCTGGGCAGTTCGAACTTTCCGAGGCGTTTTGGCATGGCAGGGGAGTTCTGACGTTGAGCGATGAGGATGTTTCGAGGGACGGAATCGCCGGTTAGAACCGCGAGTAGAATTCCACGATCAGCTGCTCGTTGACCTCCTGCGTCATCTCTTCGCGCGTCGGCAGCCGGACCACCGTGGCCTTGAAGGTCTCGGGGTTCATCGAGAGCCAGCCGGGGACGTTGCGGATTCGATTCTCCTCGAGGCAACGGGTGGCGAGCTGGCGGGACGCCGGGGTGTTTTTCACCTCGATCTCGTCACCGGCCTTCACGTTGTAGCTGGCGATGTCGACCTTGTGGCCGTTGACGCGGATGTGCCCGTGGTTGACGAACTGGCGGGCCGCCGCGCGGCTCTTGGCGAGGCCGAGCAGATAAACCGTGCTGTCGAGACGGGTCTCCAGGAGCTGCAGGAAGCGCTCGCCGGTGACGCCGCGCTCCTTCTTGGCGATCTCGAACATGCGGCGGAACTGCCGTTCGAGCAGGCCGTAGATATAGCGCAGCTTCTGCTTTTCGTTCAGGCCGACGGCGTATTCGGAGACTTTGCGCCGCATCTTCGGGCCATGCTGGCCGGGAGGATAGCCGCGGCGCTCGAGCGCCTTGCCGGAGCCGAGAAGGTGCTGGCCAAAACGACGGCTGATGCGGGTGGTGGGGCCGGTATAACGAGCCATGACAGGAAAGGTCTGAGATTGCTGAGTTGAGAGTGTTCAGGCGGCCGGCACGTCACACGCGGCGGCGCTTCCGCGGACGGCAGCCGTTGTGCGGGATGGGCGTCACGTCGACGATCGACGTGATTTCCAGGCCGATGGCCTGCAGCGCCCGGATCGCGGAATCGCGTCCGAGGCCGGGACCGGACACGCGGATGACGATGTCCTTGAGGCCGTGCGCCATCGCATTGCGGGCGGCGTCCTGGGCCACCACTTGCGCGGCGTAAGCGGTCGATTTGCGCGAGCCGCGGAAGTTGCACTTGCCGGCGGAGGACCAGGCAATGACGGCGCCCTTTTGGTCCGTGATCGAGACGATCGTGTTGTTGAACGACGCCAGCACGTTGGCGATGCCGGAGGTGACGTTCTTCGAACCCTTGGCCTTGCGGATCTTGATCGCGCCCAGTTCCTCCTTGAGGAGGTCTTCCGCGGTCGGCTGCTTCGGCACGCCATGGACGAGTTCGACGGGCTTCTGTTCGGCGGCGGGAGCGGCGGCGGGAGCAGCACCCGGGGCACCGGCGGGAGCGGCGGCGGCAGCGTCAGCGGCGGGCTTGGCAGCCTTGTCGCCAGCGGCCTTGGGAGCCTTGGCCTTCTTTTCGGTCGGGGCAGCGGCGGGCGCGCCTTCCGGGGCGGCCTTCGCGGGTTTCTCTTTCTTGGGAGCGGACTTTTCTTCGGCCATGTTAAGTCGGGAGTGAGGGATTGAAGGATCGAGGGAAGCAGGGAGCTGAAGCAGGACCGGCGCGGAGTCGGCTCCGCAGGCCGTGATCGCTCAGCCTCTGTTTCCGTCGGTGTGGATCAGGCAGCGGCCTCCTTGGCCTTGGTGACGCCGACGGTCTTGCGCGGTCCCTTGCGCGTGCGGGCATTGGTGCTGGTGCGCTGACCGCGGACCGGCAAGCCGCGCCGGTGACGGATGCCGCGGTAGCAGTTGATCGCCTGGAGCCGCTTGAGGTTTGCGGCGATCTCGCGCCGCAGGTCGCCTTCGAGCACCCACTTGTGATCGGTGATGATGTGGAGAATCTTGTTCAGCTGCTCTTCGGTCAGGTCCTGGGCCCGCATGTCGGGATTCAGGCCTGCTTCCTTGACGAGCAGGTTGGCCCGGGTGGGGCCGATGCCGTTGATATAACGGAGGGAGTACGCGACTTTCTTCTTCGCGGGAATTTCAACGCCGAGGAGACGTGGCATGGTGATGTCGGTTGAGAGTTTGGTGAAAGGTGAAAAGGAAAGGAAATCAGGAGGAACCTGGAGGAGGGACCGTCGGCGGGACCGTGAGAATCTCGGGACCGCGCTCGGTCGTCAGCACGGTATGCTCAAAGTGGGCGGAAGGCGATCCATCGGCGGTCACGACCGTCCATCCATCCGCCAGCGTCTTCGTCCGGTAGCCGCCGGCGTTGACCATCGGCTCAATCGCGAGGGTCATGCCCGGCTTGATCTTGTCGCCGGTGCCCCGCCGTCCGAAGTTCGGGATCTCAGGCGGCTCGTGCATCGAGACCCCCACCCCGTGGCCAACCATGTCGCGCACGACGCTGAAGCCGTGCGACTCCACATACTGCTGAATGGTGGCGGAGATGTCGCCGATGCGCTGGCCGACCTGCGCGGCGCGGATGCCGAGGTCGAGGGCCTCGCGGGTGATGCGAAGGAGCTTCTGGACTTCGTCGCTCACGGGTCCGACCGGGACGGTGAAGGCGTTGTCGCCGATATATCCCTGATGCCAGACGACGATGTCGAGCGAGACGATGTCCCCCTCGCGCAAGACCCGGCGAAAGGACGGGATCCCGTGCACCACCTCGTCGTTCACCGAAATGCAGGTGTGGGCGGGATAGCGTTTCGGTCCGTGCTGGTAGCCAAAACAGGCGCTCCGCGCGCCCAAGCGGGCCATCGCATCCCGGGCCACCTCTTCCAAGTCCTGGGTCGTTACCCCGGGCCGGACCAGCGGCTTGAGTTGCTCAAGCACGGTCGCGGCCACGGCGCACGCCGCCCGCATGCCGGCGATCCCCGCCTTGTTCTTGATCGGGATCGTCATGCCGGCAAAGACGGGTTCAACCCGGTTTCATATCCGAGCGTGCGGTAGTGTTCCAACACCGGGACGGGACACCCCGCACCGGGGATGATGGCATCAAGCGCTTCGGCGCGCGTTTCGAGCCATTCATCGAACACTTTGGCTTGGAGCAGCGTAGCCGGGAAGTCCGTGAGGACAAAACCCGCATCAGGTTTGCGCGCGAAGTACCACCGGCGCATGCGCGCCAGCGTGGCAGCTTCCTCCGCCGCGGCCGTGGCCGGGCGGCGCGAAATCTCCGTGTCTTTCAGGCGGCACGGAGAGACGTGCTCAAGATTCAAAGAACGGGCTCGGTCCATCAGGGCTTCGTGCGAAGAATCCGGCGAACCGAGGATAAGGAACTTGGCTTTGGCGGCAGGGCCAAAACCCGCAAAGGGGTCGGAAATGCCAGCCACAACCCGGGGAGTAAAGAACTTATTTTATGAAGGCCTTGTAGGCCCAGATGCTCGTGCCGAGAAGCAGCAGACCGAGCATCGGCAGTGCGATCTTCATCACGGCTTCGTGGCTCAGGGCCTCGCCGGTAAGCGCCTGCTGCGGATTGGCGCTGCGGGCGCGAATGCGGCCCTTCTTCAGGAACCCGTCATAGTGCCGCTGCAGCAGGAAGGTCTCGATCTGCCGCATCGTGTCGAGAATCACGCCCACGGTGATGAGCATGCCAGTGCCGCCGAAGAAATACGCGATGCGGGTCGGCACGTTGAGCTCGAAGAGGAGCACGTCCGGCATGATGGCGATCAACGTCAGGAAGATCGCTCCGGCCAAGGTCAGCCGCGTCATGATGAAGTCGAGGAACTGCGCCGTCGGTTCGCCGGGCCGCACGCCCGGGATGTACCCGCCGTACTTCTTCAGGTCGTCGGCGATTTGGATGGGTTTGAACATCACCGACACCCAGAAGTAGCTGAAGAAGAGGATCAGCGTGGTGTAGAGCACGTAGTACGTCCAGTGACCCCGGAGGAGATTCTGGGAGAACTCGGTCAGGAACTTCAGGTGGTAGGTCGCCCCCACCCAGGAAAAGATCTGCTGCGGGAAGAGCAGGATGGCACTGGCGAAGATGACCGGCATGACGCCCGAGTAGTTCACCTTCAGCGGGAGGAAGGAACTCTGGCCGCCCATCACCTTGTTGCCCACCACCCGCTTGGCGTACTGGACCGGGATCTTCCGCTGCCCCTGCACCACCGCGATGATGCCCATGGTCACGATCACGAAGAGGGCAATCATGATGACCGCCTGCGGGAGGCCGAGGCTGACGCCGGTGCCGACCGGGCGGAAGAAGAGGCTGTAGGTCTGCGCCGCGGCGCCCGGGATGTCGGCGAGAATGCCGACGGTGATGAGGAGGGAGACGCCGTTGCCGATGCCGCGCTGGGTGATTTGCTCGCCCAGCCACATCAGCAGCATCGTGCCGGCGGTCATGAAGATCACCGACGTGAAGATGAAGCTCCACTTGTTCACGATCACGATCGGGCCGTAGGTCGCCACGTCGTAGCCCGGGAACAGCTGGCCGGGATTGTTCAACGCGAGGATCAGCAGGGTACCCTGGATCACGCAGATCAACACCGTCGCATACCGGGTGTACTGGGTGAGCTTCTGCCGGCCGACGTCACCTTCCTGCTGCAGCCGGCTCAAGGCGGGCACGACGGCCGTCATGAGTTGGAAGATGATCGAGGCGCTGATGTACGGCATGATGCCGAGCGCGGCGATCGCCCCCTTGGTGAGCGCGCCGCCCGTGAACATGTTGTACAACCCAATCAGGTTGCCGGCGCCGGTGGCCGCCTGTTCGGCGAAAAACTTCTGCAGCGGCTGCGGATCGATGCCGGGCAGCGGGATGATGGAGGCGACACGCGAGACGAACAGGAGCGACAGCGTGTAGAAGATCCGGGAGCGCAGCTCCGGGATCTTCAGGGAGTTCGTGAAGGCGGAAAACACGGGGAGGAGAAGATTCGATTAGGGACTCGCGATTGCGTTCGGAGCGGGCGCGGAGACCGGAAGCCGTTGACCACCGGGGCCACCCGCGCCGTGCGCGACCACCGAAATCGGCGCGGGCGTCACGCCACCACCGCCTGGCCGCCGGCTTTCTCGATCTTGGCCTTGGCCGGACCGGAGAACTTGGCGGCGGTCACCTTGAGGGCGCGTGCGATCTCCCCGTCGCCGAGGATCTTCACGCCGGCGCCCGCCTCGCGGATCAGGCCCTGCGCGGCCAGGACCTCGGCGTTCACCTCGGTGATGGCGGCATCAAGTCGGGCGAGATCTCCCACGTTGACCACGGCAAACTCCACGCGGTGGTGGTAGTTGTTGAAGCCGCGGTGCGGGAGCTTGCGGTACAGGGGCATCTGTCCGCCTTCGAATCCCGGGCGGATGCTGCCGCCGGAGCGGGCGGTCTGACCCTTGCCTCCGCGTCCGCAGGTCTTGCCGCGCCCGCCGCCTTCGCCGCAGCCGACGCGCTTCTTGCGGTGCACGGCACCGGGAGTGTTCTTGAGTTCGTGAAGTTTCATGTGGATTCCTAAGGGTGGCGCCGCAGCCGGCGGACAGGCCGGTCGCGACTCGGATGTCTGGGAGGCGAATGCCGGGCGGGAAGGATCAGCTCGTCTTGCGGACCTGGGAAACGTCCTCGGCGAGGCGCAGCTTGCGCAGGCCGTCGAGGGTGGCATGCACCACCGCGATGTGATTCGACGAGCCCATCGACTTCGTGAGGATGTTCTTCACTCCGGCCGCCTCGAGCACGGCGCGCACGCCGCCGCCGGCGATCAGGCCGGTGCCGGGCGAGGCCGGGCGGAGCAGCACCTTGCCGCCGTCGTACTGGCCGTAGACGTCGTGCGGGATGGTGTCGCCCTTGAGCTTGACGCTGACGAGGTGCTTGTGGGCGTTGGCCGTGCCCTTCTTGATCGCGTCGGGAACCTCGTTGGCCTTGCCGTAGCCGATGCCGACCCGGCCCTTGCCGTCACCCACCACCGCGAGCGCGGCAAAGGAGAAACGACGGCCACCCTTCACGACCTTGGCGCAGCGGTTGATGAAGACGACCTTCTCGATCATCGAGGGACCGTCGCTCTCGGCGGGCTTCTCGCGCGAATCGCGGCGGCCGCCACCACCGTCACGGCGGGGACCCCGCATGCCGCCCTGGCCGCGGAAACCACCCGGGCCGCGAGATTCACGTTGGGGACGATCAGCGGCGGGCGCCGCGGGGGAAACGACGGTTTCAGGCGCGGTCTCGGGCGCGGAATTTTCGGTGCTCATGCGATGCTTAGAATTTCAGGCCGCCTTCACGGGCGGCGTCGGCGAAAACCTTGACTTTGCCATGATAGGGAGCGCCGCTGCGGTCGAAGACCACCGCGCTGATGCCGGCCGCCTTGGCCTTGGCCGCGAACGCGGTCCCGAGAACCTTGGCGCCGGCGAGGTTGGCCTTGAGCTTCTGCTGGCGAAGCTCGGCGTCGAGGCTCGAGAGGAAGACCAGCGTCGTGCCGGCCTCGTCGTTGATCGCCTGGGCGTAGATGTGCTTGGTGGAAAAGCGAACGGCCAGGCGCGGACGGGCCGCGGTACCGGTCACCTTCTTGCGGATACGCCAGCGCCGGTTCTGCAGGAGGCGGGCTTTGTTGATGGTATTCATTTTGATTCTCCCGGCCTCAGGCGACGGTCTTGCCTTCCTTGCGGCGCACGCGCTCGCCGACGATGCGCACACCCTTGCCCTTGTAGGGCTCCGGCGGATAGTAGCCCCGGATCTCCGCGGTCACGGCGCCCACCAGCTGCTTGTCGGCGCCCTCGACCTTGATCTTCGTCTGGTCGGTGACCGTGATCTTGATGCCCTCGGGGATGTCCATCAGGATCGGGTGGGAATAACCGAGGGCGAGATCGAGCTGGGAGCCCTTGAGGTTGGCCTTGAAGCCGACGCCCTGAATCTCGAGGTCCTTGGAATACCCCTGGGTCACGCCCTTCACCATGCCGGCGACGACCGAACGGGCGGTGCCATACATGGCGCGGGAGAAACGGGTGTCCTCGGTCGGGGCGAAGGTGACCTTGCGGTCCGCGACGGTGACCTTGACGACGGGCGAGAAGGATTTCTGCACCTTCCCCTTGGGGCCCTCGACGAGCACGGTCCCGCCAGTGACGGAGACCTTCACCTTGTCGGGGATCAAAACGGGTTGTTTGCCGATACGGCTCATGATGAAATGGAGGCTGAGGTGGCTGGGCCGGGGCCGGTTACCAGACGTTGCAGAGGAGTTCGCCGCCCGCCTTGTGGCGGCGGCAGTCGGCGTCCTTCATCACTCCCTTGGAGGTCGACACGATGCCGATCCCGAGGCCGTTGAGCACGCGCGGGATGTCCGCATAGCGGAAGTACAGCCGCCGTCCGGGAGTGGAGGCGCGGCTGATTCCCGTGATGGCGGGCACGCCGTCGAGGTACTTCATCTTCACCACGATGGTCGGGTGGCCGGCAGCATCGACGCCTCCGGCAAAGTCGTTCACGTAGCCCTCGGCCTTGAGGATGACGAGGATGCTCTCCTTGAGCTTGGAATGCGGTATCACGCACTCGTCGAGCCTCGCCTTGGAGGCGTTGCGCAGGCGCGTGAGGAAATCGCTGATCGGGTCGGTCATGTTGGATGTTGGTTGGTGGCCGCGCGGGTCATATCCGGGCGCCGGATGGCGCCACAACCCCCGGGAGCCGGAGAGAAATTACCAGGAGGATTTGACGACGCCGGGGATCTTGCCGGCGAGGGCGAGCTCGCGGAACTGGATGCGCGAGACGCCAAACTTGCGGTTGTAACCCCGCGGACGACCACTGAGCGAGCAGCGGTTGCGGATCCGGACGGAGGACGAGTTGCGCGGAAGTTTCTGGAGCTTCTTCTGCGCGGCGAAAAACTCCTCGTCGGTGGTGGTGGGATTGGCGAGAGTGGCCTTCAGCTCGGCACGCTTGGCGGCGAACTTGGCGGCGAGGTTGATGCGCTTCTTGTTGCGCTCGATGGCGGAAGTCTTCGGCATGGGCGGAGGAGAGGGAGGAGGCTTAGGCGGCCGCCTTCGGGGCGGTTTCGACGCGGCGGAACGGCATGCCGAGCAGGCGAAGGAGCTCGCGCCCCTCGTCATCGGTCTGCGCCGTGGTCACGATGGTGATGTCGAGTCCGATGTGCTTCTTGAGGTTCTCGACGGAAATCTCGGGGAAAATCGAGTGGTCGGTGATGCCCAGGTTGTAGTTCCCCTGGCCGTCGAGCTTGCCCGGGACCCCGCGGAAGTCGCGGATGGTCGGGAGGGCGACGGCGATCAGGCGGTAGAGGAACTCCCACATCGACGCCTGGCGAAGGGTCACGTGGCAGCCCACGATCTGGCCCTGCTTCAGCTTGAAGTTGGCGATCGCCTTGCGCGACTTGGCCAGCACGGGCTTCTGGCCGGCGATGGCGGCCATGTCGCGCTGGATGTCGGCGATCTGGTTCTTGTCGGCGTCCGAATCGATGCCGGTGTTGATGGAGATCTTCACCAGCTTCGGCACCTCGTGCGGGTTCTTGTAACCGCGGCTCTTCACGAGCTCGGGAACAACCTGCTCGAGATAAAGTTTCTTCAGACTTGGGACGTAGCTCATGGGACTGGCCCGGGATTACCGACCCCGAGGCGATAAGGAGTGAGGGTGGATGGAAAAGGGACGATGTTCGCCGGTTCGCGCTTCCGCTGGCAAGCGTGGTTTTGCGGCGGTCAGGCGGACGCGGCCTTCGGGCGGCGCGTGCTGGCGTCGTAGACCGACTGCAGCATGAGGTTGCTGAGGTGAATCGAGCCCTCGCGCTCGGTGATGGCGCCCTGCGGATTCTTCTCGGACTTCTTCTCGTGCCGCTTGATCATCGCCAAGCCTTCGACGCGGGCGCGCTGCTTGGCGGCGAGAATCTCGAGGACCTTGCCCGACTTGCCCTTCTGGGCGCCGGCGATGACGACGACCTGGTCGCCGCGTTTGACGTGGAACTTCTGCATGTTAAAGGACCTCCGGCGCGAGCGAGATGATCTTCATGAAGTTCTTCGCGCGCAGTTCGCGCGCGACCGGCCCGAAGATGCGGGTGCCGCGCGGGTTGTTGGTGGCGTCGATGATGACGATCGCGTTGCTGTCGAAGCGCAGGTAGCTGCCGTCCGGCCGGCGGATGGGCGCCTTGGTGCGGACGACGACGGCCTTGGCCACCTCGCCCTTCTTCACCGTGGCATCGGTGGTGCTTTCCTTGATGTGCACGGTGACGATGTCGCCGACATGGGCGTACGGCGTGGGCTGGCCCATGCGTTGGATGAGGGCGGCTTTGCGGGCGCCGGTGTTATCGGCGACCTCGAGAATGGAGCGCAGTTGGATCATGGCAGGCCTCCTGGAGGGATTGGGACGCTCAGGCCTGCGGAGCAGGCGCGGGCGTGGTTTCGGTTGCCTTGGTGGTCTTGGTCGGGACGGCCGCGGCGACATCGGCCTCGCTGATGGCGGCGCCTTCGGCGACGACGGCCTTCTGGAGAATCGCGGTCACGCGCCAGCGCTTGAGGCGGCTGAGCGGACGGGTTTCCATCACCTCCACCTTGTCCCCCACCCGGGTCTCGTTCTTCTCGTCGTGGACGTGAAGCACGGTCTGGCGGTTGACGACCTTCTGGTAGAGCGGGTGCGGGGTCTTGTAGGCGACGGTGACCTTGATCGACTTGTCGCCCGAGCGGCTGGAGACGAAGCCGATCTGGATCTTGCGCTGGGTGCGCTGGCCGGTGGTGGCGGAAGACATGGCGGAATTTCGGTTTGGGCGCGGTCGCTCAGGCGGCCGGCGACGCTTTGGCTTTCTTTTCAGTGAGGATGGTCTCGAGGCGGGCGATGTCCTTGCGGAGCGTGCGCAACTCGTGGGTCTTCTCGACCTGCCCGGTCTGCTTCCGCAGTTTCAACTGGATGAGCTGTTCGCGGACTTCGCGCAGCTTGGTGGAGATCTCGGCAGGCGCGAGTTCGCGGATTTCTTTCGAAGTCATGGCGGAGGTGTCAGTGGTTGGTCTCAGGCCGTGGCTCCCTCGCGGGCGATGAAGCGGCAATGAAACGGCAGCTTGGCGTCGGCGAGGCGGAAGGCCTCCTTGGCGACGGTCAGCGGCACGCCGGCGAGCTCGAACAGAACGGCACCTGGCTTGATGACGGCGACGTAGTACTCGACCGGGCCCTTGCCCTGGCCCATGCGGACCTCGGCGGGCTTCTTGGTGATGGGCTTGTGCGGGAAGATGCGGATCCAGAGCTTCCCCTTGCGTTTGAGGTGGCGCGAGATCGTGACGCGGGCCGCCTCGATCTGCTGGCCGGTCATCGGGCCGCGGGTGAGCGACTGGAGGCCAAACTCGCCGAAGGCGAGGGTGTTGCCGCGCTTGGCGTTGCCGGAACGCGAGCCCTTCTGGGACTTGCGATATTTGGTGCGGGCGGGAGCGAGAGCCATGGGAGGATTCTCCTAGTGGTTGGGTTCGGGCGGACGCGCCTCAGTTGTTGTCGGCCTCTTTCTTGCAGATCCAGCACTTGACGCCGATCTTGCCGTAGACGGTGTGCGCCTCCGCAAAGCCGTAGTCGATGTTCTCGCGCAGGGTGTGCAGGGGCACCCGGCCCTTGCGCTGCCACTCGCGACGGGCGATGTCCGCACCGCCGAGCCGGCCCGAACACTGGATCCGGATCCCCTCGGCGCCGAGGGCCATCGCCATTTCCACGGCCTTCTTCATCGCCCGGCGAAACGCGATTCGGCGCTCAAGCTGGAGCGCGACGTTCTCCGCCACCAGGGCGGCCTCGATCTCGGGCTTCTTGACCTCCTGGATGTCGAGCAGGATCTCCTTGCCGGTGAGCTTGGCGAGCTCCTCCTTGATCTTCTCGATTTCCTGGCCCTTGCGGCCGATGACGATGCCCGGGCGGGCGGTGTAGATCTTGACGCGCACGCGGCTCGAGGCGCGCTCGATGAAGATGCGCGGCACCGAAGCCTGCTTCAGCTTCTCCATCAGCTTCGCGCGGATGATCTGATCCTCGGCGAGCAGCTTGCTGAAATCCTTCTTGCTCGCGTACCAGCGGGACTGCCAGTTGCGGCGGACGGCGAGACGGAAACCGACGGGATTGGTTTTTTGGCCCATGGAAGAGAATTACGAGTTGGTGTTGCCGTCCGAGAGAACGATGCGGATGTGCGACATCTTCTTGCGCCGGGGCATCGCGCTGCCGCGCGCGCCCGCCTTGAAGCGCTTGAGAACGGGGCCGTTTTCGATCACCGCGCTCTTCACGGTGAGGGCGTCGGCCGAGAGGTTGTTGTTGTTCTCGGCGTTGGCGATCGCGCTCTTGAGCGTCTTGGCGATCAGACGGGCCGACTTGCGCGGCACGAGCATCAGGTAGTCGACCGCCTCCGCGGCCTTGCGGCCTTGGATGGTGCGGGCGACCTCGCGCACTTTCTTGGGAGACATGCGCGCGTAGCGGGTGAGGGCTTGGACTTCCATGGATTGAGGAGGATTCCGGCAGCGGCGCCGGCGATAGCAGCGCGCCAGGTGGCGCGCCCTACCCTTTGTTACGGTTGTTGGTTCAGGATTTGAGAAGCTTGAGCTGGACCGCGTCCCCGGGCTGGATGGCCTGGCGGGGCGCGGGGGAGAGAATCAGGGCGGCGCTGTGGCCGGGACGCAGCTCCACCAGTAGGATCTCGGCGATTTCGGCCGTACCACGCATCACGCGACACACCATCCCCTGCCGGAAGCCGGCTGCAAAGCCGGCATCGAGCAGCACGAGGTCCGCCACCCCGGCCGGCTGGACCGCGACGACGGTGGCCGGCCGCTGCGCGGCGCGTCCCGCAACCGGGAACAGCGCCGAGACGAGGGCGAGGACGAAGGGAAGGCGGCGAAGCATCGGAACGGAGCCGAAGGACGTCAGATTTCCTTCCGGGTCATGCCGCCGTGCGCCTTGAAGATGCGCGTCGGGGCAAATTCGCCGAGCTTGTGGCCGACCATGTTCTCCGTGACGTACACGGCCACGAAGGCCTTGCCGTTGTGCACGCTGAAGGTGTGGCCGACGAAGTCGGGGGTGATGGTCGAACGCCGGGACCAGGTCTGGATTGGCTTCTTGGCGCCGGACTTGGCGGCCTTCTCGATCTTCTCGAGCAGGTGGTAGTCGACGAAAAAGCCCTTTTTGATGGAACGTGCCATGGTGCGAGAGGGGCTGGGTTACTTCTGGCCACGCGGCTTGCGGCCGTTGTGGTGAACGATGATCTGCGCGTTGGAGGGCTTGGAGCGGCGGCGCGTCGGGAAACCCTTCGCGAGCTGACCCCATGGAGACACCAGCTGCTGGCGGCCACCACCACCCTTCGACTTGCCCTGGCCGCCACCGTTCGGGTGGTCCACCGGGTTCATCGCCATGCCGCGGACGGTCGGGCGAATGCCGAGCCAGCGGCTGCGACCGGCCTTGCCGAGGGACTGCAGGTTGTGGTCACCATTGCCGACCTCGCCGATGGTGGCGCGGCACTTGGGATTCACGAAGCGGAGCTCGCCCGAGGGCATCTTCAGGGTGGCCTTGCCGTTCTCGATGGCGACGAGTTCCAGGCTCGAGCCTGCGCTGCGCGCGATGCGGGCGCCGCGGCCCGGGATGAGCTCGACACAGTTCAGCCGGGTCGACGGCGGGATGATCTCGAGCGGGAAGTTGTTCCCGACGTTGTAGTCGTTCGTGGTCGCCTTGTTGGAGGCGAAGATCGAGTCACCCACCTTCAGCCCCTTCGGGGCGATGATGTAGCGCTTCTCGCCGTTCTGGTACGCGACCAGCGCAAGATTGGCCGAGCGGTTGGGATCGTACTCGAGCGCCTGCACGCGGGCGGGCAGGTCGAGCAGGTCGCGCTTGAAGTCGACGATGCGGTACAGCTGCTTGTGGCCGCCACCGCGATGCCGGGAGGTCAGGCGGCCGTAGTTGTTGCGGCCGCCGGTCTTGTTCTTCGGCTCGACGAGACCGCGCTCCGGGCGCTTGGACGTGAGGTCCTCCGGCCGGTTCAACTGGGTGAACCGCCCGGCGGGCGTGAGGGGACGAAAACCTTTGAGTGCCATGTTGGGATGTCTCCGGTTGGGGGGGCGCGCTTAGACCAGCTCGATCTTGTCACCCGCCTTGAGGGTGACGATGGCCTTCTTGTAGTCGGAGCCGACGGACGGGCGGCCCTGGCGGCTGCGCTTGTTCTTGCCGCGGTAGGTCTGCGTGTTCACGCGCCGCACCGTGACCTTGAAGGTCTGCTCGACCGCCTCGGCGATCTCGTGCTTGTTGGCGTGGCCGTGCACCTCGAAGGTGTACTGACCCAGCGTCGACGAGAGCTTGTTCGATTTTTCGGACAGGCGGACCAGTTTGAGGATCTTGTCGGCTTGCATTAGTTCTTCCCTCCGTTGACGCGGGCGAGGATGGCCTCGAGCGCCTTGGTGCTCACGATGATCCGGGCGTACTGCGCGAGATCGAGGGTGTTGAGTTTCGCGGCCTCCTGGAGGGAAACCCGCTCGAGATTCCGCGAGGCGCGCGCGGTCGTGGCGTCAAACGGGGCGTCGACCAACAGCACGCGCCCACGGGGGGCGATGCGGTTGACGACAGCGTTGACCGCCTTGGTCTTGGTCAGCGCGGCATCGAAAGCCTCGATCACGGCGAGTTCACCGCTGGACGCCCGGTCGAAGAGCGCGCGGCTGAAGGCGAGGCGCTTTACCTTGGCGTTGATCTTTTTCGAATAGTCGCGGGGCTTCGGCCCGAAAACCACGCCGCCGCCGACCCAGAGGGGCGAACGGATGGAGCCGGCGCGGGCGCGTCCGGTACCCTTCTGCCGCCAGGGTTTCTTGCCACCGCCGCGGACTTCGCCACGGGTCTTGGTGGAGTGCGTGCCCTGCCGGTTGTTGGCGTTGATGGCAACGATGACCTCCTTGACCGCCTGAAGGCCCTTGTCGCCTTCGAAGGTCGGGAGGTTGGCAAACTCCTTCTCGCTGCTCGTCTTTCCGTCGGAACTGAAAACGGTGAGTTTCATGTCGGCGTTTCTCCTTATTTCTTGGCGGGGGCGGCCGCGGGTTTGGCGCCGGCCTTGTCGGCCTTGGCAGCGGCGGCGGCCTGCGGCACGGCACGTTGACCCTTGATGGCGGTGCGGACGATCACGTCGTCGCCGTTGGCACCGGGGATCGCTCCCTTGACCAGAATGAGGTTCTTTTCGGCGATCACCTTCACGACGGACAGGTTCTGCACGGTGCGGCGGACCTGCCCCATGTGGCCGGGCATCGCCTGGTTTTTCCAGGAGCGTCCGGGCGTCTGGCGCATGCCGATCGCACCGATCCGGCGGTGGAACATCGAGCCGTGGGAGGCCGGGCCACCGGCCACCCGGAAGCGGCGCACGACGCCCTGGAAGCCCTTGCCCTTGGTGATGCCGATGACGTCCACCAACTGGCCTTCCTGGAAGGCGCTGGCGTTCACGATGTCGCCAACCTTGAGCGTGGGGGCGGCGGAGAGGCGAACCTCGGCGAGCACGCGGGGAGCCGCTTCGAGGCCGGCCTTCTTGGCGTGGCCGAGTTCGCCGGAGGAAGTGTTCTTTTCCTTCTTCCGGGCGAAACCGATCTGTACGGCATTGTAGCCATCGGTTTCGGCGGTCTTCACCTGGACGACCGCGCAGGGTCCGGCTTCGACCACGGTGACCGGCACGAGCACGTTCTGTGCATCGTAGACCTGGGTCATTCCGAGTTTCTTACCTAAAATTTCGGAGATCATAGGCTAAGTGGTAGGTGGATGGTTTTCCGTTTAGCGGACCTACTTTAGCGTGGCCTGGCGGTGCCCGACGGGCACACAGGCTTCTGCTAACTGTAGAGGTTTGTATCCGGGTGCGGGAGGGAGCTCGGCGGACGCGGGATGGGAGGGTGGATCAGACGTTGATGGTGATGTCGACGCCGGACGGCAGGTTGAGCTTCTTCAGCTCGTCCACGGTCTGCGCCGTCGGCTCGATGATGTCGATCAGCCGCTTGTGCGTGCGGGTCTCAAACTGCTCCATCGACTTCTTGTCGACGTGTGGCGAGCGGTTGACCGAAAGCTTCTCGATGCGCGTCGGCAGCGGGATGGGACCCGAGACGCGCGCGCCCGACCGCTTGGCGGTTTCGACGATATCCTGGGCGGACTGATCGATGACGCGGTAGTCGAAACCCTGGAGTTTGATGCGAATTCGTTGGCCTTTCATGGCGGAAAAAGAACGGGGATTACGTGCGGGCGGGAGCTTTCGAGGAGGTCTCGACGATCTTGGTGAGGAGCGAATTCGGCACCTGCTCGAAGTGCGACGGTGTGATCGAGGCAGACGCGCGGCCCTTGGAGAGCGAGCGGATGTCCGTCACGTAGCCGAAGAGCGTCTCCAGCGGGATGTACGAGTTGATGATGCAGGCGCCGGCCTTGTTCTCCATGCCCTGGATCTGACCGCGGCGGCGGTTGATGTCGCCCATGAGATCGCCCTGGTATTCCTCGGGCGTCGTCACTTCGACATGCATGATCGGCTCGAGGAGGATCGGGTTCGCCTTCTTCATCGCTTCCTTAAGGGCGAAGATCCCCGCCATCTTGAACGCGAGTTCCGAGGAGTCGACCTCGTGGAAGGTGCCGTCGACGATGCGCACGATTACATCGACCACAGGGTAGCCGGCGATGACGCCGTTGTTCGCCCCTTCGAGGATACCGTCGGTGGCCGGCTTGATGAACTCCTTCGGGATCGCCCCGCCCACCACCTCGTTGACGACCTCAACGCCCTTGCCCTTTTGGTTGGGCTCGAGCTTGACGATGACGTGGCCGTACTGGCCCTTGCCACCGGATTGGCGGATAAATTTGCCTTCGCCATCGGCCGCCCGGGTGACGGTTTCGCGGTAAGCGATCTGCGGCTTGCCAGCCGTGGCCTCGACCTTGAACTCCCGCTTCATGCGGTCGCGGATGATATCGAGGTGCAGTTCACCCATGCCCGCAAGAATCGTCTGGCCGGTGTCGGGATCGGTCTTGACCCGGAGGGTCGGATCCTCGGCGACCAGGCGCTGCAGGGCGGTCGACATTTTCTCCTGATCGCCCTTGGAGTTGGGCTCGATGGACATCGAGATAACCGGCTCCGGGAACGACGGCGGCTCGAGGCGGATGTCGAGGTCCTCGTGGGAGAGGGTGTCACCCGTGATGACCTCCTTCACTCCGACCAGCGCGCAAATGTCGCCGGCGTAGGCGATGTCGATTTCCTCGCGATCGATCGCGCGCATCAGCACGAGACGCGACACGCGCTCGCTGCGCCGGGTGCGGGGATTGTAGAGCGACATGCCCTTGGTGACCGTGCCGGTGTAAACGCGATAGAACACCAGTTTTCCAACAAACGGGTCGGTCCAGAGCTTGAACGCGAGGCCCGCCAGCTTGCCGCTGTCGGTCACCACCGCCTCGACCTCTTTGCCGTCGGAATCCTGCCCCTTCATCGGCGGGACGTCCACCGGGCTGGGAAGATAATTGACGACGCAATCGAGCAGGCGCTGCACGCCCTTCTTCTTAAAAGCGGAACCGGGCACGACACCGGTGAACTGAAGCGAAATCGTCGCCTTGCGGATGCCGAGCATCAGCTCGTTGACGCTGATCTCCTCGCCACCAAGGTATTTCTCGGCGATGACGTCATCGAAGTCGGAAACCGCCTCGATGAGCTTGTCACGGTACTCCTTGGCCTGAGCCGCCATCTCCTCCGGGATGGCCGTCGTGACCGGATTGATCCCGAGCGGATCGGCCGTGTCATCGAAAATGTAGGCCAACTGCTGAACCAAGTCGACCACCCCGCGGAACTGGTCTTCCTTGCCGATGGGGATGAAGAGCGGATGGGCGTTCGCCTTGAGCTTGTCGCGCATCTCGCCAACCGCGCGGAAGAAGTCGGCGCCGACGCGGTCCATCTTGTTGATGAAGGCGATGCGGGGCACACGGTACTTGTTTGCCTGGCGCCAGACCGTCTCGGACTGGGGTTGCACTCCGGCGACCGCGCAGAAGACCGCCACCGCGCCGTCCAGCACCCGGAGGGAGCGCTCGACCTCAGCCGTGAAGTCGACGTGTCCGGGAGTATCGATGATGTTGATGCGCTGCTTGATCCCCTTCCAGGGACCGCAGGAGGCATTCCAGGCGCAGGAAATGGCCGCGGCGGTGATCGTGATGCCACGCTCCCGCTCCTGCTCCATCCAGTCGGTGACGGTGGTGCCCTCATGCACCTCGCCCATCTTATGGACTGCACCCGAGTAAAACAGGATGCGTTCCGTCGTGGTGGTCTTGCCGGCGTCGATGTGGGCGGCAATACCGATGTTGCGCGTCCACTCGAGCGGGAAGGGCCGGTTCTTCGAATTGACCGGAGAAACCTTGGCCTTGTCGGTGACGACAGTGATAGCGGGTGCGGCGGAAGCGGACATGAGCGAGGGGCCCTACGGGCTTACCAGCGAAGGTGGGCAAAGGCCCGGTTGGCCTGCGCCATCTTGTGGGTGTCTTCCTTCTTCTTCACCACCGTGCCGGTGTTGTTGTAGGCATCGATGATCTCGGCCGCGAGGGCATCCTTCATCGGCACGCCCTTGCGGGCGCCGGCTGCGGCGACAATCCAGCGCAGGGCCAGCGACTCCTGCCGCTCAAACGAGATTTCCACGGGCACCTGGTAGGTGGCACCGCCCACGCGGCGGCTCTTCACTTCCAGGCGAGGCCGGGCGTTTTCCAACGCTCCCAGCATCAGGTCGACCGGATCGCCCTTCTCGAGTTTTTCCGAGACCTTCTCGAACGCCCCGTACACGATGCGCTGGGCGAGGTTCTTCTTGCCGCTCTTCATCACCACGTTGACCAAGTGGGCGACCAACGGGCTGTTGTAGCGGATATCCGGAACGACCTGACGTTTCTCAGCTCTGTGACGGCGTGACATGGGAGAATCGAATTGGAAAAGAACGGGGGCTTACTTGGCGGCCTTCGGGCGTTTGACGCCGTACTTGGATCGGGAACGACGGCGTTTCTCGACGCCGGTGGCGTCGAGGGTGCCGCGCACAATGTGGTAACGGACACCGGGAAGATCCTTCACGCGCCCGCCGCGCACCAGCACGATTGAGTGCTCCTGCAGGTTGTGTCCCTCGTCCGGGATGTAGGAGATGACCTCGTTCCCGTTGGTCAGGCGCACCTTCGCCACCTTCCGGATGGCCGAGTTGGGCTTCTTCGGCGTGCGGGTCATGACCTGCACGCACACGCCGCGCCGGAAGGGGTTGCCTGCCAAGGCCGGAGACTTCGACTTGGCGGACACCTTGCGGCGGCCTTTGCGCACGAGCTGATTGATGGTCGGCATACGGAACGAAGATTTCTTGCGAGTGAAAATTGACGAAAAGGGGACGACGCTACTTTTCGCGTAAAAGCCGGCAAGCACTTTTTCGCTGAAAGTGGACGATGTTGCGAGCAAACCGGGGAACCGGTCGGATCACGCTTGAGAAGGAGCGTTCAACGGTGGCTGAACGCGGATTGCCAAACGGATTGAGTGAAGGATCGAAAGACCATTCCGCCCCGGAAATCGCAAGCACGAACTTGATCTTTTTCGCCCGTGACCGCGAAGACGCTCGCCTCGACGGGCGGCACGCTTTCGCTGGCGAACGTGACGCGCGACTCCCAGTCCTCCCCGCCCCCCCCGCTGACGCCGCCCTTTCTGGCGGCGCTGGGCCTGGCCGCGGGGTTTCTTGGATTCACCGCGTGGGACCAGTCACACTGGTGGCGGGCAAAGGCGGACTATTCCTTCGGCTGGCTGGTGCCGTGCTTCGTGGCGTTTGTAGTGCACGACCGCTGGTCGCTCATCCGCGCAGGGCTCGGCGCCTGCTCGGCGGAGGACAGTCCCCGCGCCGCGGGTTTGAGCCGCTGGGTCCTGCGCTTGGCCGCCGCCGGTCTGCTGGCCGGCGGCACCGGGATGTTCCTCCTCGGGGCCTTTTACCGAGCCGGGGCCGGCACCTCCCAACCCGGCACGCTGGCCATCACGTTGGGGACCTGCGGCATCCTCCTGCCGCTCCTCCTGCTGAACACCCCCGACTCCCCGCGACCGCGGCCCGCAGGACTCTTCGCCGATGCCCGCGTCCGTCTCGTCGGTCTCTTCCTCTTTCCAGTCCTCGTCTGGTTGATTTCCGCCCCCATGGTCTCGGCGGTGGAAAACCAGCTCAACCTTGCGCTGCTGCGGCGCGTGGTCGCGGTGGTCGCCTTTGTCTTCGATTCCTTGGGTTTGCCAATCGAACAGCAGGGTAACGTGCTTGTGCTCCCCCCTGTCGACGGCCGCCCCAACCATGTCGGGGTTGAAGACGCCTGCTCGGGCATCCGCTCCCTGACCGCCTGCCTGTTTGCCGGGTCCTTCCTGGGCGCCGTCTTCCTCGACCGTCTCGGGCGAAAAATCGTCCTCGTGGGGGCCGCGATGGTCCTCGCCTTCCTGACCAATCTGGGTCGCAGCCTGTTTCTCACCGCCTGGGCCTATCGGCACGGCCACACCGCCATCGAAGGGACCGTCCACGATGTCGCGGGCTACGCGGTCCTGGGCGTGACGGTGGCCGGCCTGCTCGGCCTGGTGCCGTTGCTCCGGCTCCGGCTCGATACGAACGAGGCCGAGACGCCGGACAGCGGCCGAACCTGACCTCTGTCACCGGGCGCCCGGGACAATGATGGCTCGACTGGCCCGGCCTTCGGACAGGTACTCCCGGGCCAGTCCGCTCAGTTCCGCGGCGGAAATCGACTCGTTGTCGGCGTACCGGCTCCGGCACCAGTCGAGGACCTCCGGCTTCTCCTGCGCCCGCGCCAGGACATTGCCGAGCCAGTACTGGTTGGTGCGCGCCGATTCGCGGAGACTGGTCAGGACCGGCTGCTTCGCCCGGGCCAACTCGTCCTCCGTCACCCCCCGCTCGGCGAGCTCGCGGGCGATCCGGACAATCATGTCCGCGACCTCCTGAGCCCGGGGAGGGTCCACGGTCACCGCCGCCTGGATATATCCAAAGCCGGGATACACATCGCCGGCCACGCTGCCGGCTCCGGGACTGTAGGCGTCGCCCATCTCCTGGCGCACCTTGACCCGCAACCGATCGCCGAGGACCTCGGCCAGCAGGTTCAGGCGGCGGGCCCGCCGGATATCGCGGCCATCGGTGGTCGGCCAGTACAGGGCCACCTCGCCCTTGGGAATCTCCGTGGCGATGGTGAACTCCCGCCGAAACGGCTCCGCGGGGAACCGCACGTGTCGCCGGTCCTCGAGCGCCGGCCGCGGCCGCCGACCGGGAAGGGCTCCGAACGTCCGCGCCGCAGCCGCCAGCACGGCGGCGGGCTCAAAATCTCCCACGACGGCCACCTCCAGCGCCCCCGACCCCAGTTCCGGCGTCAGCCATGCCCGGACCTCCTCCAGGTTTCGTCGCAACATCTCGTCGCGCGCCGGCAGCCCAAACCGAGGATCCCCACCGGCGAGGAGCCGCGCCACCTCGAGCGTGAACGGCCCCCCGGCCGTGTGTTCGAAGCTGCGGTACACCTGTTCGATCCACTTGCGCACCTGCCTTGCCGCCTCCGGCCGGTAGCCCGGATCCGTGAGCCGCGCCGTCATCAACTCGAACTGGAGCTCGAGATCCGCCCGATTGGTTGCCCCCACCAGACTGAAAGCATCGCCCCCGACGTTGAAACCGGCCCCCACGGTCCGGCCGGCGAGCAGGCGCCGCAAGTCGTCGGAACTGTGCCTGCCCAAGCCTCCTTCGACAAAGGTCTGGCCGGCGTACACCGCCAGTCCCGGCTGGTCGCGGGGTTCCGTCAACTGCCCCGTGCCCACGCGCACGCTCACCCGGATGCGATTCGCCTCGAAGTCGGTCCGCTTCAGATTGAGGCGCACCCCGTTGGCGAATGTCAGCAACGTCACGTCGAGGTCCGCCACGTGCTCTCGCTTCACCACTTCTCCCGGCGGGCCGAAGTCGCGATACGCCCACTCCGCCTCCGCCAGCGCGGCCGGGGGCTCCACCGCCGCGCCGCGGGATCTTTCGTAGGCGGCAAGCAGCGCGGCCGAGCCGCCGTCGTCGCCCGACACGCGCGCGTTGCCGGTCACCATCACCAACCGGTGCCCCGGGCTCCAGGCCTCCCTCAGGGCCTCCAAACAATCAGCCGTGGTCACCCGCTGGAGTGCAGGATCGAAGAGCGCGAGGTCGTCCTCCGCCGTGGTCCAGACTTCCCGGTCCAGCAGCGCCTCGCTGATTTCATCCGCGATCCCGTCCGAACGCCGGGTGGCCGCGGTTTTCACCGCCTGTTCGAGCGAGTTCCGGAAATTCGCCACGATCTCGGCCAGCTCCGGCTTCTGGAAACCGTGCTCCAGCGCCCGCCGCAGCTCCCGTTCTCCGGCCCCGAGCGCGTCGGCCCACTGCTCCGCCCGACAGGTGAGCGAGACTGTGGTCTGCCGGTAGAAACCAAAATACTCCCCAGCGCCGGCACTCCCGCTGATGAAGGGCGCATTCTCCTGCTTGGCCAGCACGGCCAGGCGGCGGTTGAGAATGGCGTGCGCGAGCATCCGCGGCAGGGTTTTCAGACGGTTCGCCCCGGTGTCGGGCTCCTTGGTGTACGGGGTAAGAGTCGCAAGTGCCACGGTGGTGTTCGGCGCCTCCGCCTCATGGTGGTGAAACGTCCGCACGCCGGAGAACGCCGGTAGCCGGCCCAGGTCGGGCGCGGGCCGCGCCGGGCCGCGCGACTTCACTCCGGCGAGCCCCGCGATCACCAACTGTTCCACCACCGCCGGGTCGAGATCGCCGACGATCACGACCGCCATGAGTTCCGGCCGGTACCACGTGTTGTAATAGTCCAGGAAACGCTCCTTGCCGGCGTGCTGGAGCACCTCCACTGGACCGATGATGTCGCGCCGCGCAAACAGGGTGCCCGCCAGCAGGAAGTTCCTCGTCGCCAGGCTCGTACGGTAACCCACCGAGTCGCGCGTGCGCTTTTCGCTGAGGATCACACCCCGCTCGCGATCGATTTCAGCCGGCAGCAGCAGCAGTCCCTCGGCGTAATCCCGAAACACCTTCAATCCTTCCGCCAGCGTCTGGTCCCGCGCATCCGGAAGTTCGAGGAGGTAGAGCGTGCGGTTGTAACCCGTACTGGCGTTGGTGTCTCCGCCAAAGCTCATCCCGAGGCGCTGGAAGTACTCCACCAGAGTACCCGGCGGGTAGTGGGTGCTGCCGTTGAACGCCATGTGTTCCAGGAAATGGGCCAGCCCCTGCTGGTCGTCGGATTCGTGCCACGCCCCGGCCTCGATCATCAGGCGCAGCTACACGCGCTGCTTCGGCTCCCGGTTGGGCACCACCACATAGCGCATTCCGCTGGGCAGAACGCCAAAGCGGGCCCGGGCGTCGGCGCGCAGGTCGCTCCCTTCCTGCGGAAACGGGATCGCCGCGAGCAGGCACGACGGCAAGAGACAGAGTAGGAGGAAACGGGGCAGGAGGCGGCGGAGCATGGGAAAACGCCGCCCAAGAAGCTCCGTTCGTCCGAAAACGAAAGCCGGAAGCGAGGAATTTCTTTGCCCCGGCGGACGGAATCGCGGCGAATCCGCGTCCCGGTTCCCGATGCTGTGGCTCTACCGTCTCCTGTTTCTCCCGGCGCTTCTGGTGCTGGCGCCGCGCTATCTGCTGCGCATGCGCCGCCGAGGCGGATACCGGGAGAAATTTACCCAGCGGTTCGGCGCGCCTCCCTCCCTCCCGCCGAAAACCGCGCGCCCCCGGGTGTGGCTGCAGGCGGTCAGTGTCGGCGAGATCCTCGCCATCGGCCCCATCCTCGAGGCCCTTGCGAGGGATGGCGTGGAGATTTACCTCACCACGACCACGAGCACGGGCTGGCGGCTTGCGGCCGACCGCTACCGGGCTTCCGTCGCCGATCTGGGCTACTTTCCCCTGGATGCGTGGCCGTTTTCCGCCCGCGCGTGGCGCCACATCCGCCCCGATTTCGTGATTCTGGCGGAAGGCGAACGTTGGCCGGAACACCTTCATCAGGCGGCCCGACGGGGCGTGCCGGTGGTGTGCGTCAATGCCCGGGTGAGCGACCGCAGCTTCGCGCGCCTGCGCCGCCTCCACCCGGTGGCGCGGCTCATGCTCGACGGCATCACCCGTTTCCATGCGGCTTCGGCGCTCGACGCCTCCCGGTTGGAAGCCCTCGGGGTTTCCCGGGAGCGCCTGCTCGTCACCGGCAACCTGAAGCTCGACGTCGACATTCGCCGGCTGGCGGAGGCCGAACGAGCCGCGCTCCGGCGCGAGCTTGGCTTCCCGGACCAAGGCCCGGTCATTCTCGGAGCGTCCACCTGGCCGGGCGAGGAGGAGGCCCTGCTCTCGGCCTGGCAGCGACACCGCTCCGCCCACCCCGGCTGCTCGCTGCTGCTCGTGCCCCGGCACGCCGAGCGGCGTGAGGAAATCGCCCGAACGCTCGAGGGCGCGGGCGTGCGCTCGCACTTCCGCTCCCGCGGTCCCGCGGATGCCGGAGTCGACGTGACGGTTGCGGACACGACCGGCGAGCTCCGCCAGCTCATGCAGCTCGCCGACCTGGTTTTTGTGGGTAAGAGCCTTCCTCCCCACACGGAGGGCCAGACCCCCGTCGAAGCGGCGGCGCTCGGCAAACCCATCCTGCATGGCCCCGGCATGTCCAATTTCCGCGCCATCGTCGCCGAACTGACCGCCGGCGGAGCCACCTGCCCGGTGCGCGACGCGGCCGAGCTCGCTGAGGCCATCGGCCGCCTGCTCCGTGATTCCACCGCCCGCCAGGGGCTTGGAACCGCCGCCGCCGCCTGGCATCAGCGCAATGCCGGCGCCACCGCGAGGGTCCTGGCGGACCTCCGCTCCCTCTTGGGACGCGCCCGCTGACCCTCTTCTCGGCTGCGAAATCTCCGCCCGCCCACGTCGGTCGAAAACCCGAAATTGCGGGTGAACAGCTCCCGTTCACGCACCTGCGCCAGTCCGAAAAATCAGGATTGCGCCGCGACCCTCGAATCCTACGGTCGACCTTTTTGATTGATGCAGTCTCACGGACCCAAGCGCGTCTATACCCCACATTCGCTCGAATTCTGGTTCGAAAAGCTGGCGGATGACTGGTCTGGATCGTTCACGAGCGCGCAGCTGGAGAAGGGTCGCGAAATCTACGTCGGAGGCGAGGTGCGCGAACTGGAACTGACCGACCGCGACGCCATCGTGCACCGCCGGGTGGAAAAGCGCGACGAGTATGCGGTCATCGAGTGGACGGCCGAGGGATTCAACGTTCGTTCCTCCACCACGAATCCGGAACTCGCCCACGCCCTGGCCGTGGCCGGGTTGCATGAGATTGAGGAACTGGTGGCGGACGAAATCTCTCCGTTGCCGGAGGAAGCGCCGGCCAACGGCGATGCCTCCGCTCCCGGCGTCCCGCCGGCCCGCAACGGCGGTAGCACCTCGACGGCAAACTTGGCCGGCTCCGTCAAGCCCGCCGGCAGCAACGGCCAAGCCGCGCCGAAGGCGGGGCCCAGCAGCGGGCCGAGCCGCACCCTGGTCCTCGTGTTCAAGACCAAGTCCGCCGGCCTCACCTTCCAGGCGATGTGGCTGGAGCCCGACCGCAAGGCGCGGCTGCCCGCCCTCGGCCCGGAGGCCCACGCCGGGGGCAACGGACACGTCTCCTCCTCCGAACGGGCCAAGCTGATCGGCCTGGCCGCCTACGCGCGCAAGGCCCATTTCCAGTATCATCAGGAGACCGGGGTCTACACCCTCGAGTCGCTGGTCGAGATCCCGAATTTCCTCCGTTCCGTGCTGCCCGCCTGGAAGCGCCTGTTCGTGGTCGAGCTGGACGACAAGGCCGCCAACCTCCTGAAGGGCACGCGCACCGTGGATCTCGAAGCGGTCGCCGAGCGGATGCCGTCGGCGGAGGCCGGGACCGGGACGGCGGGCCCGGGGGCAGTCGCGCTGAATCTCCGCTGGATCTTCCGGGCTGGCGAGCGGATGCTGACCGATTCCGAGGTCAATCTTCTGCTCAAGCGCGGAGGGCAGCCGGTGATCCTGCCCAACCTCGGCATCGTCGCCCTGCCCGAGGACAAGTGGAGCAGTTTCAGCGCGTGGCAGCGCAACGTCGAGGAAACGCAACCCGCGGCGAAGCAGGGTGCGCCCCTCGCACCCTACCTCATCTTTTCCCTTTTCAACGACTCGCGGCTGAAGCTCTCGCTCTCTCCCGAGATCGAGGCCTGGCGGCAGCGGGTGCTCGCGGCGTCCGCCACCCCGCCCGAGTTGCCGGCCATCCTGCGGCCCTATCAGCGCCGGGGTGTCGAGTGGCTGCACCATCTCTGCGAGGTTGGCTGTCACGGGCTGCTCGCGGATGAAATGGGCCTGGGCAAGACACTCCAGGTTCTTTCGCTCCTCGCGGCCCGACCCGTCGCGGGAAAACCCAACCTCATCGTCTGCCCGGCCAGCGTGGTGCCGGTCTGGCGCGAGGAAATCGCAAAGTTCTTTCCGCAACTCGCGGTCGACGTTCTCAAGACCGGCCACGATTTCTCGCAACGCACGGACCCGGCCATCTGGCTCGCCAGCTACACCCAGCTGCGCAAGCACCGTTCGTTGCTGGGCCAGGTGGAATTCGGCTACGCGGTCCTGGACGAGGGGCAGTTCATCAAGAATCCCGACGCCAAGATCACCCAGACCTGCTTTGCGATCCAGGCCGCGCACCGGGTTGTCCTGACCGGCACCCCGCTGGAAAACCGCCAGCTCGATCTCTGGAGCATCTTCCGGTTCCTCCTGCCCGGCCTGCTGGGATCACGCAGCGGTTTCGAAGCGGCCCTCACCGCGGATCGCGAAGGCACACTGCAGCGCCTGCGCACGCAACTGGCCCCTTTCATCCTGCGCCGAACCAAGGGCGAAGTCGCCCAGGAACTCCCGCCCAAGCTCGAAATGGAGCTGATCTGTCCGCTCACCGACGTCCAGCGAACGGAGTACGCCCGAATCTGCAGCGAAGGCCTCGAACGTCTCGGCGACGACGTGGGCACCGCGATGCGCGAAAAGTCCTTCGGCTTCCTCGCGCTGCTCACCCGCCTGCGGCAGACCTGCTGCGATCCAGACATGCTGCCCTGGCGCAAGGCGCCCCTCACCGATTCGGGCAAGATCAACCTGCTGGTGGAAAAACTGACCGAAGTCGTCGGAAGCGGCCACAAGGTCGTGATTTTCTCCCAGTTTGTGATGCTGCTCGACCGGGTGCGCGCGGCCTTGACGGCGAACTTCCCCGACCTGCCCCGCTTCGAGCTCACCGGGATGACACTCGACCGGCAGAAACCGGTGCAGGCCTTCCAGGGGGCGCCCGGAGCTGCGGTGATGTTGGTCTCCCTCAAGGCCGCAGGGACGGGCATCACGCTGCACGCGGCTGATTACGTCTTCCTCCTCGACCCATGGTGGAACCCGGCCGTCGAGGCCCAGGCGGTGGATCGCGTGCACCGGATTGGCCAGACCAACACCGTTTTTGTCTACCGCATGGTCACGGCCGGCACCATCGAGGAACGCATCCAGGCCCTCAAGGCGTCAAAGAAGGATCTGTTCGACCGCCTGATCGGAGGCTTGGGTGGCGATTTCGACCTGAGCCAGCACTTCAGCTCGCTGCACAGCCTGGTGACACTCACGGCTCCATCGGAACCGGAAGAAATCCAGGAACCCTACACGATCGACTGAAGCGCGGCCGCCGACGGCAGCTCAGGGTTGGGGCGGAGTCTTGGCGCCGAAGATCCCCCAACCAAAGGTCTGATCCAAGGCCAGCAGCCAGAGAGCGGCGACGTACAGCCAGACCGCCGCGAGGATGAGTTTCCCGTAGAGGCGTTTCCGCGGATCGGAGGACTCCAGCCACGACGTGCCGGCTTCAGTCCCGGACGCAGCTGCCACCTGGACATCACCCCCCGACGCCGCGCTGGCTGTCGCAGCGGTCACCGGACCGGCAGGGGCGGAGCCTTGGTTCGGGCGCTTCTTCGCGGGTTTGGCGCTCATCAGCGGGCATCGTGGAAATAACCGCCTGCCGCGCAAGTCTCCACACGACCCGGTTTTTCGGCGGGCCGCGGGAGCAAGCGGACTTGTTTCCCGGCGCCGCCGACCTAGGCTGGCGACGTGGCCTCATCTTCCAAAGCCCGTGCGCGGTACCTGACGCCATGAAAACCGTCACGGATCCGGCCACCCTGCTCCTGCGCCGATTGATGCGGCTCCTGTGGTGGCGCGTCTGGATCCAGGAACGCCTGCAACCTTCGGAATGGCAGGTCACCCTGATCTGGGCTGCCGTGGCCGGTTTCGTGGGTGCCATGGCCTCAATTGTCTTCACCACGCTGTCGGAACGGGTCCACGACTGGTTTGGCAACTCGAGCCTGGGAGTAGTCGATTCGATGGCTCATCTGCCGTGGTGGGGTTGCCTGCTGGTGCCCACCCTCGGCGGCGCGCTCGCCGGACTGGTGCTGACCTTCGGCCCGAAACTGACCCGCACCGAGAGCTCCACCGACTACATGGAGGCGATTGCGATCGGCTCGGGGCGGGTGCCCACCAGGGCCAGCCTGGTCAAGTCCGCGGCAGCGCTCTTCTCGATCGGTTCCGGCGGGTCGATCGGCCGCGAGGGTCCGATGGTGCAGCTCGCCGCGGTCGCCGCGGCCCAAATCGGGCGCTGGCAGAACTTCACGCCGCCCAAACTCCGTTTGCTCGTCGCCTGCGGCGCATCCGCCGGAATCGCCTCGGCCTACAATGCTCCCATTGCCGGTTCGTTTTTCGTCGCCGAGATCATCCTGGGCACGATCGCGATGGAGAGCCTGGGCCCGCTGGTGGTTTCCGCGGTCGCCGCGACCCTCACCATCCATGTGCTGACGGCGGCGAACGTCCTCTACCGGGTGCCGGCATTCGGCGAGGTATCGCCGATCGAGATGGTGCCGTACCTCGTCCTCGGGTTCATCACCGGGGGCCTCGCCCCGCTCTTCCTGATGTCCCTGAAGCAGGCCGAGAGGTTCTTTCTCTCGCTCAATCTGCCGCTGATTGCGCGGTTGGCGCTGGGAGGCCTCGCCGTCGGGGTCCTGGCCATCAACGTCCCGCAGGTCTGCGGCAACGGCTATTCGGTGGTGGTCGATATGCTGAAGGGCAATTTCCTCGCCCTCACCATCGTCGGCTACGTCGCCTGCAAGTGGCTCGCCACCATGGCGTCGTTCGGCTCGGGCGCGCCAGGAGGCGTGTTCACCCCATCCTTGTTCATGGGCGCGGGCACCGGGCTCTTGTTCGGCACGGCGGTCCACGCTGTCTGGCCCGCGGCCGCGCCGGTCCCGATTGCGTTCGCGCTGGTCGGCATGGGCTCCTTCCTGGCCGCCGCCACGCACGCCCCGATCATGGCGGTCATCCTGTTGTTCGAGATGACCCTGAGCTATGACATCATCCTGCCCCTGCTCCTGTGCAACGTGGTGTCGTATTACACGGCGCGGGGACTCGGGGTCGGCTCCCTGTACTCCGAGGCGCTGAAGCGCAAGGCCGCCTCCAGCGGCGTCGGACTGCCCGAAGAGGCCAGCGTGGCCGATCTGATGCGCGCCAATCCTCCCACCGTGGGCCCGACCGCGCGGTTCGCGGAAATCGCCCGGATGTTCCTCACCCTGGGGATGAACAACCTCTATGTTGCCGACGAGTCCGGCCGCTTCCTTGGCG
>JACRQG010000022.1:44352-72699 GCA_016222805.1 Verrucomicrobiota bacterium
GTCTCGCTTTCCGACATCAAGCCCTACCTGAACGATGCCGACCTGGCGGAGCTGGTCCTCGCGCGGGACGTCCTGCACGAGAACTTCCCCCGCGTCGCCCCCGACCAGCCGTTCTCGGAAGCGCTCACCGGATTCCTCGAGGTGGTTGCCGAGCGGCTTCCCGTCGTCGACGGAGACGGTCGGCTCCGCGGGAGCCTGGCGAAGAGCGACCTCCTGCTGGCGCTGGCCGAACGCCGGAAACGCCCCGCCGCAGTCTGAGCCCGCGGCCACCGCGGCCGCCTCGTCGCCACCGGCGAATGTAACATTTTCGTGGCAGCCTTGCGCCCACCGGGGTCCATCGGGAGAATTCTCCCGCTCCGTTTCCGGACCCCCTCCCGCCACCCGTGACCCGCCCACGCAAGAAGACCCTCGTCAAACCCGCCCGACCGCCGGAGGTGACACCCCAGGACCGGAGACGCGATGGCCGGTCCGTCTACGGAAACCGTGAACAAAGCTGGCTGGCCTTCAACCAGCGCGTCCTGGACCAGGCGCGCAACCCGGCCAATCCCCTGCTCGAACGCGTCAAGTTCCTCGCGATTGTCAGCTCCAACCTCGACGAGTTTTTCCAAATCCGGGTGGCGGGTCTCCAGCAGCAGGCTGATTCGGAGGCGAGCGGCTTGAGCATCGACGGCCTCACCCCGCGCGAACAGCTGCGCCGGATCCGCCGTTCCGTCGACCAGCTCGTCGACGGCCAATATGCCTGCTGGCATCAGGAGATCGTGCCGCAGCTGGCTGGGGCCGGAATCGAGTTTCGCACGGCGGCGCAGCTCGACGAACCCGAGCAGGCCTGGGTGCGCGCCTATTTTGACGCCCAGGTCGCCCCCGTCCTCACCCCGCTCGCCGTCGACCAGGCCCACCCTTTTCCGCAGGTCGCCAACAAGACCCTCAACCTCCTGCTCTCCCTCGACGATCCCACGACCCCCGACGCCGACAAGCTGATGATCGTCCTGCCGGTGCCGCGCAGCCTGCCCCGCATTGTCCCGCTCGCCGATGGCCGCGCCGGCCCTGCCCGCCATGTGTTTCTCAGCGAGGTCATCAAGCTCTGCGCCCAGCGGCTGTTCCCGGGCCTCACTGTCGATGGGGCCCACGCCTTTCGCGTCACCCGCAACAGCGAACTCTACATCGACGACGAGGAGTCGGAGAACCTGCTCAAGAAGATCGAGGAGGAACTGCGCAACCTGCGCCGCGGCGCGGCTGTCCGCCTGGAAATCGAGGAGGGTGTTGATCCCGCGCTCCTGGCGGACCTTTGCCGGCACCTCGACCTCGCCGCCGACAACACCTTTCTCCTGCGCGGGCCGCTCAACCTGTCGCGGCTGATGAACCTCCACGAAATGCTGGACCGGCCGGAACTGAAGTTTCCGCCCTTCGTGCCGGCAGACTGCCCTACGCTGCGCAGCCCGCGCGGGATCTTCGACGCCATCCGCGAGCGGGACCTCTTCCTGCACCATCCCTACGACTCCTTCTCGCCGGTCGTCACCTTTGTGGAACAGGCGGCACGGGACCCCGACGTGCTTGCGATCAAGCAAACCCTGTACCGCACCTCGGGCGATTCTCCGATCGTCCGCGCGCTGATCGAAGCCTCAATGGAAGGCAAGCAGGTCACCGCCCTCGTCGAGTTGATGGCGCGTTTTGACGAGGCCAACAACATCAAGTGGGCGCGCGAGCTGGAGGAGGCCGGGGTGCACGTCGTCTACGGCGTGGTCGGTCACAAGACACACTGCAAGTGCTGCCTGGTCGTCCGGCGCGAGGGCGACGGACTGCGGCGCTACGTCCATCTCGGCTCCGGCAACTACAACCCGCGCACCGCCCGCCTCTACACCGACATCAGCCTCCTCACCTGCCGGGAGTCCCTCACGACGGAGGTCGCCCAGCTCTTCAACACGCTGACCGGGCTCGGCCGGACGCCGGAGTTCCGCCACCTGCTGGTCGCGCCGTTCAACCTGCACGAGCGCACCCAGGAGCTCATCCTCGCCGAGGCCGCCCACGCCCGCGCCGGCCGCCCCGCGCGCATCATCGCGAAGATGAACAAACTCGTGGACCCCGCGACCATCGACAACCTCTACGCCGCCTCGCAGGCCGGGGTGAAAATCGACCTGATTGTCCGCTCGACCTGCTGCCTGATCCCCGGAGTCCCGGGACTGAGCGAGAACATTCGCCTGCGCAACATCGTGGGTCGCTTCCTCGAACACGCCCGTCTCTTTTATTTCGAAAACGGGGGCGTTCCGGTCTTGTACGGCGGCAGCGCCGATTGGATGCCCCGCAACTTCTTCCGCCGGGTCGAGGCCCTCTTTCCGCTGGATGACCCCGAGTATCGCCGCCGCGCCGTCGAAGAGATCCTCCATTCGGAACTGCGGGACAACGTCGACGCCCGGGAATTGGGCCCGGACGGGGTCTATCGCGCTCCGGACCGCCTGCCCACCGAAGCCCCCTTTTCGGCCCAGCAACACTTCATGGAAATCGCCAACCGGCGGACCGCGACCCCCGCGCCGGTGACGCCGGCCAGTCCGCCCGATGCGGTCGTCGCCCTTTCCCGTCAGGAAAAGCCGGCGATCCAACCCTGAACCGGGGTGCTTTCCGGCTCCGCCAGGCCCCTGCGGGAGCAAGCCGCCGCGCCCGCCGGTGGAAACTTGGAGGACGTCAGGCGCGGCTGACGACGATCGAGGCGTTGGTGCCGCCGAAGCCGAAGCTGTTCGATAGCGCCGCCCGCACCGTGCGGCGCACCGCGGTGTTCGGCGTCACGTTGAGCCCGAGGTCGGCACAAACGGGATCCAAGTTCTCCAGGTTGATGGTCGGAGGCACGATCCCGTGGTACACCGCCTGCACCGCGGCAAACGCGCCCATGGCACCGGCCGCACCAAGGAGGTGGCCGGTCATGGATTTGACGCCGCTGACGTTGAGCGTCGCCTTGTTGGAGGCGAACACCTCGGCGATGGCGGCGGCCTCCTCCCCGTCGCCCCCCGGCGTGGACGTCGCATGGGCCGAGACGTAGTCGACTTCGTCCGGCGCGAGACCGGCCCGTCCCAGTGCCGCCCGCATCGCCCGGGCCGAACCTTCCGCGCCGGGCGCCAGGGATGACAAGTGATAGGCGTCCGCCGAGGCCCCGTACCCCCGCAGTTCCGCGTAAATGCGCGCGCCGCGCCGCAGGGCGTGCTCCCGTTCCTCCAGCACAAAGACCACCGCGCCCTCCGAAAGCACGAAGCCGTCGCGGTCGCGGTCGTACGGTCGGGAAGCCTTTTCCGGCGCATCATTGCGGGTCGAGAGCGCCCGCATCTGCGCAAAGGCCCCCACGGCAAGGGGCGTCACCGTCGATTCGGCTCCCCCGGCGAGCATCACGTCTGCGTCGTTGCGCGCGATGGTCGCCGCCGCTTCCCCGAGGGCGTGTCCGCTCGTCGCACAGGCGGACGCCACGCTCATGTTGGCTCCCCGGAAATCAAGCAACAGGCTCACCTGCCCAGCCAGGAGATTGGGGGCAATTTGGATGATGAAAAACGGCGAGATCTTCCGGAAGCCTCCCGCCTTCCACGTATCGTGAGTCGCCTCCATCTCGGGCAGACCGCCCAGCCCGACCCCGAGGTTCACGCCCAGGCGTTCTGGAGCCAGGCTCGCCCGCAGCGCGTCCAAACCGGAGTCGGCATAGGCCTCCACCGCGGCGCCGACCCCCAGGTGAGTGAACCGGCCAAACTTCTTCACGTCCTTCAGGGTCAGCGCCTGGACCAAGGGATCCCCCGACTCCCCCCGGGGACGGAGGGGGGCCGGCAACAATCGGGCCGGGTCGAAGTTCCTCACCTCGCCGGCAATCTGGGCCGTGCAGCCGGTGGCGTCGAAACGGGTGATTCGACCGATGCCGCTCCGGCCGGCACTCAAGGACGACCAGGTCTCGGCGGCCGAGTTGCCGCAGGGCGTGACCGCCCCGATGCCGGTGATGACAACCCGTCGCGGGAAGTAGGAAGGATTCTGCATGGACGACAAAGATTGGTACGGGTCCCCGGAAAAAGGCACGCATGAAGTCAGGCCACCCCTTTCCGGGATCCAGCGCCCCACCACCACTCCGGTTTTCGCCCCCTCCGCCTGAGGGCGCTTCGGCAGCCCCAGCAAGGGAGCTCAAGGGGGCCTCGGCAGCCTTCTTTTTTCCCTGAAAACGGGCCATCACGCGCTTGGGAGAGGGGCAAACGCCGGTTTTGACATTCCGCGGCGCGCCCCTTTGGCTGACCCTCCTTCCGTCCACCTGTTTCGAACCGGCCCACGCGACCTCGCTTCCGATGCAGCAGCTACACGCCTACTGGCGCATGGAGTACATCGAGGCCCCGCGGTACCCCCCGGCCATGCAGCGGCCATTCACGGAATTACCCGCGCTGGGCGACGACCGGGCGGCTCTCATCGTTCACCGTTCCCGGTTGAGCTACCTCGTCCTCAATCGGTTTCCCTATAATCCGGGACATCTTCTGGCGGTTCCGTTCCGGGAAGTCAGCGGGCTTGAGGATCTGGACGCCGCCGAAAGGGCCGATCTCTTCGACGAGATCATCCTCGCCAAACACCTCCTCGCCATCGCGTTGAATGCCGAGGGGTTCAACATCGGGTTCAACCTGGGACAATCGGTTGCCGGTGGTTCAATTTCCCACCTTCACGGACACATCGTTCCGCGGTGGAACGGCGACAACAATTTCATGCCGGTCCTGGGGCAGACCCGGATTCTCCCGCAATCTCTCGACGCCACCTGGCTCAAACTGACCGCTGCCGTCGCTGCCGGCAAGCTGCCTCCGGCAAAACCCTGACCCGGACCTTCCGCAGTGAAAAAACCTCTCCCAGGAAAGATGCCGTGCCGGCCCTTTGGCGGACCAACCCCGCTGCAACGGCCCCTGGGCACGTCGGCCCCATCCCCGGCGGCTTCCCGACAATTTTGGAGCTCTTCAAACTAGGACGCCTTCTCCTGCCACCGATCGTACCGCCAGCGCCTGGCCTTCCTCCACGTGCCCTCGAAGACCCTCCACTATCCCAGCCCGCGACACGCCGCCGCGCTGTACGCCGGTCGTGAAGAGAACCTCGTGCACGCGGAACGCGCCTTGGGAGTCAGGTTGGTGACGCGCGACGACTGGCTGAAGATCGATGCCGATCCGGAACCGCTTGCGCGGGCCGAGGCGTTATTCTCGTTCCTGGATCAGGCCCGGGCCCAGGGCATGGCCATCCGCACGCCTGATTTCCACCGCATCGCCGACACATTCGCGCGTGGGGAGGGGGGCCAACTTCAGTCCATGCTGGACGAGCCCCTCGTCATCGCCACCAACCGCAAGACCATCGTTCCCAAAACGCTGGCCCAGAAGCTCTACCTGCAGTCGATGCTCAAGCATCCGGTGGTGTTCGGCATCGGGCCTGCCGGCACGGGCAAGACCTATCTGGCGATGGCGGCGGCGGTCAACGCGCTCCTCCAGAACCAGGTCGAGCGGGTCGTCCTCACCCGGCCCGCCGTCGAAGCCGGCGAGGCCCTGGGCTTCCTGCCGGGCGACCTGCGCGAGAAGATCCTGCCCTATCTGCGCCCGCTGTACGATGCGCTCCACGACATGCTCGATACCGAGGACGTCGCCCGGTTGACCGACAAGGGCGTGATCGAGATCGCTCCCCTCGCCTACATGCGGGGGCGCACCCTGTCCCGGGCCTTCATCATCCTCGACGAAGCGCAGAACACGACGCCGGAGCAGATGATGATGTTCCTGACGCGGCTGGGGGAGGAGTCCCGCATGGTGGTCACGGGCGACATCACGCAGATTGACCTTCCCCGCTCCAAACAAAGCGGTCTGCTCGAAGTCCGGCACATTCTCGCCGACATTCCGGGAATCGATTTCCACACGATGAGCGGAGCCGATGTGGTGCGGCATCCGCTGGTCGCCCGGATCATCGAAGCCTACGATACCTACCGGAACCCGATCGCGCCCCGCAACGGCTCGAGCGCGAAACCCTGAACCCGACCGGACCAGCGCTCCACTTTCCCGCCCTTCGCCCGCCCGACCCATGTCCGTTCGCCAACAACTCCAGCTCATCGTCGGTGGCCTCAGCCAGAAAGGCGCCGGCCGGCCCGCCGCGCTGTCGGCGATGGGCGGCTTCCTGGAGCGGAGTCGCGTAGTCGCGGCGACAATCTTCATCCTCACGGTCGCCGCCATCGTGGTGATCAGCTCGGCGGGTCTGACCACCCTGGATGCGCCGCTCCTGCCCAACCAAATCGCGACCACCCGGATCACCGCGCAGGCTTCCTTCGGTTACGAAAGTGCGGAAAAGACCAAGACCGCGCGCGAGCAGTTCCGCAACCGCGTCCCGCCCGTCTACAAGCTGGACCAGGAACCGCTCCGGCGATTCGAGGCCGCCGCCCGCATGCTGCTCACGCAGTTGGCCGCGTTCGAAAAAGCGCACCCCGGCACCGTCGACCCGCTCGTCACTTACCGGCCGGAACTCTCGGCGATCGCCGAGACCTTCAACTCGCACGGGCCCTACCACGCCACCCCGGAGGACATCTCCGCCGTCCTGGCCTCGGGTGACGCCCGGACTCGGGCCGCGATGTTCGAGAACGGACTCGCCACCCTGCGGGACATCTACGCCCAAGGCGTCGCCGACTCCGCGCTCGGCAGTTCCAACCCGGGCAGCGCCGTCGCCTTTCAGATCGCCCGCGCCAATGGCGCCGTCGCCCAACGCCCCGTCCAGTCGATGGAGGATGCCCTCACCATTCTCCGGGTCAGCCTCGCCACCGACGATGTTCCCCGCCCCTCGGCGCAGGCCGTCTTCCGCCTGTTTCGGTTTGGTCTCAACCCCAACCTCGTCTTTGACCGCAACGCCACGCAGTCCCGCCAGGAGAATGCCGTCCGCGCCGTCAAGCCGGTCACGGTCAACGTGGTCAGCGGCCAGACCATCGTCGATGCCGGCGATCGGGTGACGCCCGAGATCTACGAGATGCTCATGGCCCACCGCCGCTACCTGCGGGAACACTCCGACGTCGCCACGCAGGAGGGGCTGACCCTCTTCGGGCGCGTCCTCCTCGTGCTCGCCATGGTGCTCGCCTCCCTGATCTACATTCGCATCGAGGACCCCGAAACCCTGCGCTCCAACGTCCGCTGTGGCCTGCTGGCGCTGGTGGTCATCTTCAACCTCGCGTTGATCCGGGCCAACTACTCGCTGGGTGGCGCCGAGTTCTTCCTGCGCGACGGCGCCTGGGCATCGACCCTTCCCTACGTCGCCCCGACGGCCTTCGCCCCCCTGATCGTCGCCATCCTGATCGATGCCGGATCGGGGATCTTCATGGCGCTGCTGATCTCAATCTTCACTGGCGTCATCTACGGCAACCGCCTCGATCTCCTGGTGCTCACTTTCCTGGCGTCCCTCGTCGCGATCTACACCGGCCGGGATGCCCGCCGGCGCGGCCGCCTCGTGCGCGCCGCGGGCACGGGCGGAATGACCGTCGCTGCCTTCGCCGCGTTGATCGGCATCGCCGATCAGACTCCCGTTGACACGCTGATGCGCCAGATGATCGCCGGCCTGGGCACCGGCCTGCTGACCGGGATCGGCGTGGTCGGGCTGCTCCCGGTGCTCGAATCCCTCTTCAAGCGCACCACCGACATCACCCTGCTCGAGCTCACCGACTACAACCATCCCCTGTTGCGCCGGATGCAACTGGAGGCCCCGGGCACCTACCACCACTCGCTGGTGGTCGCCCAGCTCTCCGAAAACGCCGCCAACGCCATCGGCGCCAATCCCCTCGTCGCCCGTGTCTGCGCGCTTTTCCACGATATCGGCAAGACGCTTCACCCCGAGTATTTCGGCGAGAACCACCGCGACCGCACCAACCCGCACGACCTTCTTTCGCCCGCCGAGTCCGCCCGGATCATCAAGCGGCACGTGCCCGACGGCGTCGAACTCGCCCTCAAGCATCACCTGCCGCGAGCGGTGATCGACGTGATCCAGCAGCACCATGGCACCACCCTGGTGCGCTACTTCTACGACCGCGCCGTCGAGGCCTCCCGGGCGCCCTTCGCACGCACCCGTGGCGACGGGCGGAAGGACCGCGCCGACGCCACCAAGGCCGCCCCGCTGCCGCCGGCGCCGCCTCCGCCTCCACCCGTTGATACCGCCGATTATCGGTACGATGGCCCGACCCCGCAGACCCGCGAGGCGGCGATCATTTCGCTCGCCGATGGCGTCGAGGCCACCACGCGCTCACTCCGCCAGGTGACCGCCGAGGAACTGCAGCACACGATCAATCGCATTGTGGGGGATCGGATCGCGGACGGGCAACTCGACCACGCCCCGTTGACGCTCGAGGAACTCACCCGGATCAAGAACAGTTTCCAGTTCACCCTGCTCAACATGCTCCACTCCCGGATCGCCTATCCGTCCGGAGAGAAATCCGCCGAGGGTCCCCTGCGGAAAACGGATGCCAGCTGAAGTCCCCCGCAAGGGCGAACCGCGCCGCGGTTCCCCGGTCGTCCCGCGCCGACCGATCGCGATCGCCCAGCGCCATCCCCGTCTCCGTCTCGACCGGCCTGCCCTCCGCCGGATGCTGGAGGTGCTGGAACGGGCGCACGACCGCGTCGCTCCGGGGATGCGGGCGCTCCCACCCGGTGAACTCTCCCTCGTCTTCCTTTCGGATGACGCCTTGGCCCGGTTGCACGGTGCGTTCCTGGACGACCCCTCCACGACTGACGTCATCACCTTCGCCGGCCACCCCGAACTCGGCTCCGCCGGAGAAATCTGCGTCTCGGCCGACACCGCCGCCCGCTACGCCCGGGCTCACCGCATCGACTTCTCCCTCGAACTGGCGCTCTACGTTGTGCACGGCTGGCTCCATCTGCTCGGTTACGATGACTTGGCGCCGGAGAAAAAACGTCGCATGCGCCGGGCTGAAGCCCGGGCCCTTCGCGAAGTGCGGCGCGCCGGCGCGCTGCCACGATTCCACCTGCGCCAGCATACCCGATCTCCCGCTGGTGGATCGCCCGGTTAAACCGGTTGTTGCGGAGCCACAATTCCGAGGGCACCCGGGCTTGCTCCCGCGGTCGGACGCCGACACCAGACTTCCCATGCCCAAATCCCTTCGCTTCTTCGCCCTCACCGTCCTCGCGGCGACATTCGCCACCACCCCACTCAGGGCCCAGTCGACCCCGGCCGCGGGAGAAACCACCCTCACCCTCGATCTCGGCTTCGGCATTCGCGCGGTTCCGCCCGCCCGGGTCACCGTGCCCGCCGGCGAGCAACTGCGCGTGATCGCCCCGGACCTCGGCGAGGGTTTCGACTACATCTGGACCAAGAACGGCCGCGCCCTGGCCGGCGTCACCTCGCGCGTGCTCACGCTGACCCGCGTGGCCTCCACCGACGCCGGCACCTACGCCTGCCTTTACTCCAAGCCAAACACCCTCCCCGCCCCGTCCCAGTCTTTGGTCCTGGGCGTCGGTCCCACGGATCGCCTCCTCAACCTCTCCACCCGCCAACTGATCAGCCCCGGACCGGACGGCGCCCTCGTTTCGGGCTTTGTGGTCGCCGCCGGCGCGTCCCCGAAAAAACTCATCGTCCGCGCCGTCGGTCCGTCACTTTCCCTGTTTGGCGTCACCAACCCGCACCGCGCGCCGGTCCTGCGCCTCTACGACAGCGCGGGCAAACTGTATGAGAACGGTTTCGTCTATCCGGCGGTCGTCGGGGGGCCGACCTATGAGTCGGACCTCGCGGACTCCCTGGCCCGCTGCGGCGCCTTCCCGCTCCCCGCCGGCACCCGCGATGCCGTGGTCATGATGCCATTCGTCGCCGGCAGCTACACGGTTCAGGTCACGAGCGGCGACGGCTCGTCCGGAATCGTCCTCCTCGAGATCTACGAAGTGCCGTAGGCGTCCGCCGCCCGGTTGCGGTGTCTCCGGGCGTTAAAGGGGGCGCCTTTGCACCGCGCGCCGGCGCAGTCGGCCACAGATTCCTCCAGGGTGTGCGCCCTGGGTCCGGCACCTTTGCGTTGCATGGGCCGGGCCTTCTTGTGAAGCAAGGACCCCGCCATGCCCGAAGCTCCGCCCACTTCCCTGACTCCCGCGCCGGTCTCCCGCCTGGCTGTCTTCCGCAATGCCTTCCTTTCGGGAGCCCTGCTCCTCGCCCCGCTCGTCGTCACCATCTGGGCCATCAGCGCCATCGTCGACGCCGTGGGCGGCACCTTCCGGCCGATCTACCATGATCACCTGCCGGAGTCCCTGCAGCGCATCCCGTTCTTCTGGGACCTCGTGGCGACCGGCGCGGTCGTGCTCCTCATCACGGCGCTCGGCTATCTCTCGAATTACGTCTTCGGAAAGTACTTCCTGAGCATCGGCGAGCGCGCCATCCAGCGTATTCCCGGCATCGGGGCCGTCTACCATTCGGTCAAGCAGATCGTCGCCACCTTCGGCACGCAGAACCGCCATCTCTTCAACAAGGTCGTGCTCATCGAGTATCCGCGGCGGGGTTGCTGGACCCTCGGGTTCCTCACCAACCGCGGCCAGGGCGAGGCGCAGCAGCGGATCGGCCCCGACACCTGGACGGTTTTCGTTCCCACGACGCCCAATCCCACCAGCGGGTTCCTGCTCATGCTGCCCCGGGCCGAGGTCACCGAACTCGAGATGAGCGTGGGCGACGGCATGAAGATGATCATCTCCGGAGGCGCTGTCATGCCGCCCCATGCGGCGAAGGAGCAGGCGAGCGGGCAACTTCCCCCGTGATCGCGCCTGCTTCACCGTCCGCGCTGCCCGCCAGTCACGTCTCCTCGCCATTCCCTCGCTCCCGCTAGCCACCGACGCCTTCATCCTCGCCAAACGTCCGTCGTCCGACGCGTTTCAGGGGTTTTCCGCGTTCTCCCCCAGCCAGGGTCTGCTGCTGATCCTGCAACGCCTGAGCCGGAAGTCCGCCGCCTCCGCCACGCCGCTTGATCTCTTCGACGAGGTTGCGCTTCTCCTCGAGTCGCCGAACCAGGGCCAGACCTGGTTCGTGAAGGAGGCACGGCTGGTGCAACGGTCCGCCGGCATCGGCACGAGCTACGAGACCCTCCGGCTCGCCTCCGCCCTCGCCAATCTGATCGTGCGCAATCCCGTGCCGGAGGAGAGCCGGCCCGCGGTGGCCGGACTTCTCCGCACCGCCTTCGCCGCCTTCGCCTCCGACCCGCGTCCCGACATCGTCTACTTCAAGAGCCTCTACCGCTTCGCCCGGGACGAAGGGTATCCGCTCAAGCAGCACTGGTTCCCGACGTTGCCCGCCGCCGACCGCGCGACAGTGGCCGCCCTCGTCAACCAGCCGCTCGCCGGGCAAACCGCCCCCGCCGCCGAGGTCACCCGCCTGCTCCGCCGGCTGGAGGAATACCTGCGGGGGCACTCCGAGATCCTCCTCGAATGATCGAAACCGCCGCCGGCCACCGGTCCGCGCGGGCGCCGATGGCCCGCCGCACCCTCCGGCCTTCGCCATGATCTTCGACCTCGACCAGCGCACCGCCGCCCTCGGTGTCGGGGAGTTTGCCGGCTTCACGGTGGGTCCCCGCGAATCCGGCGGCACGGGCGCCGCCGGCCTGTGGCGGGCCCAGCTGGGCTCCCACTGGCATCGCGAACTCCAGGCGCGCGCCTCGACGGAGCTCGCCGAACGGGTAGCGTTCGAGGTTTCGATCGCCGGCCGCATCACCCACCGCGGCTGGACCCTCACCCTGTCCGGCCGCATCGACCAACAGCTCGATCTCCCGGCCGGTCCCTGCCTGCGCGAGATCAAGTCGGTGACCTGCGCGCTGCCCGCCGACGAATCCGTGCTGCGCCGCGACTATCCGGCCTACTTCGTGCAGCTCGCCACCTACGCGACGCTCGCCCGCCTGGGGCTCGCGGCGCCGGCTCCCGCGGACGTGCGCCGCGCCGCCTCGGACCCTCCCACCGCCACCGCGGCGAAGACCACCGCCCGGGGTGGATCGCCGACCGCGGAATTGCTCTTCGTTGAGGCGGATTCCGGCCTGGTCCAGACCGTGGTGCTCACGCCGGCCGACGAGGCGCTCTTCAAAAACCAGCTCGAGCGCGTCGTCGAGTTTCTCGAACTGCGTCTCCGGGCGCGGACCCGCCTCCGCAGTCTGCGGTACCGCCCGGCCTTCGCGGTGCCACGACCGGGACAGGAGACCACGCGGGCCGAGCTGACCGCGCTGTTTCAACCACACCCGCTCGTCTGCTTCGAGGCGCCCACCGGATTCGGCAAGACCGGCGTCCTGCTCGAATTCGCCCTCGGCCAGCTTCGTTCGGGCCATTTCGATCGCGTCCTGTACCTCACCTCCAAGGCCACGGGCCAGCTCCAGGTGGTGCGTACTCTTGCCTCGATGACCGGACCCGATCCCGGCGCCTCCCTTCTCCCGGGATCGGATCCTGGCACCGGTACTCCCGTCGCCGCCTGGCACGTGCGCAACAAGGCGGAGCACTGCGTCAACCACACATTTCACTGCGTCCGTGACGTCTGCGGCCTGATCGCCGGCGCCGCGGAGCGCTGGGCCGGTAGCGGACTCGCCCGGTTCTATCTCGACGAACACCATGCGCGCGACCTCGAGGCCCTGCGATCCGCCGGGGCCGCGGCGCAGATTTGTCCCTACGAAATCACCCGGACCGCCCTCGCCCATCACGACGTGTGGATCGGGGACTACAACTACGTCTTCGCCCCGCGCAATCGCTCCCTGTTTTTCGAGCAGCCCGGGTTCGCCGCACCCCGCACCTTGCTGCTGGTCGATGAGGCCCACAACCTGCCGGCGCGGGTCGCCGACGCCTACTCGCACGGCTTTGGGGCCGCCCGCGCGAGTGCCGTTCGCGAAGAACTCCACCGCCTGCGCGCACCGGCGGGCCTCGTCCGCTCCTGGGACCACTGGTGTCACTTCCTCCAGCACCTGCGGGCCACCGACGGCCTGCCCCCCGCCGACGAGGATGATGCCCGGCACCTGCTCCGCGAAGTTGCCCGGCACCTCACCGGCACCGCTCTCGACTTTGCCGCGCTCGGATCCGACGCCACCGAGGCGCTATGGCAGATCCCCGCCCTTCTCGATGACCTCGACGCCGCGGGCAGTCCTTCCGCGCCGGATCGGCCCCCGGCCCCCGCTCTTCCGCGCCTGTGGTGGGCTCCGCGGGAGGGCGAACTGCTGCTCACGTGTCTCGACGCCGCTCCGGCGATCGGCGCCACCCTGCGGGAGTTCGGCGGCGCCGTCCTGGCCAGCGCCACCCTGAGCCCGCTCGACGGTTTTGCCGCCGCCTGCGGACTCGACGCTCCCCCCGATCTCCCCCCGCCTCCGCCGCCTCCATCCGCCCCGGAACGCCTCGGAGCCCTGAACAAGCGCGACACGCGCAAGCTTTTCCGCCAGCTCACCAGCGGCGCCGAGCTTCTGCGGGTCGAGGAGGCGCGGCAGGCGGCGGCACCGGTGCACCTGCGCGCCGTCACACCGTGGCGCGAACATTCGTACGACCTCGCCTTCGACGCTCGCGTCGACACGAGTTTCCAGCACCGCTCGCATCACTACGCCACCACGGCCGCCACCATCGCCGCCCTTTCCGCGGCGGCCGGCACGCCAATCGCGGTGTTCTTTCCCTCCTACGCCTACGCGGAAAGCATCGTCAGCGAGGCCTCGAACCTCGCCCCCGCGCTGCGGCTCGCTGTCCAGCCCCGTCTGAGGGACCTCGCCGCCCAGTCCGCCTGGGTGGAGGAATCACTGGCACTCGCCGATGCCCTTTTCCTCGTGCTTGGCTCGAGCTTCGCGGAGGGAATCGACTCCCTCGGGGGCCGCATCTCGCACGCCCTCGTGGTCGGTCCCGCGCTGCCGGAAGTCAACCCCGTGCAACGCGCCCGCCTGACCGAAGCCACCTCCCGCCTCGCGGCCGACACGCCCGCCAGCGCACGCTCCGCCGCGTTTCGCCTCGTTTACCAGATCCCCGGCATGACCAAGGTCAACCAGGCCCTCGGCCGGCTGGTCCGCGCCCCGGGACAACACGCCCGGGTGATCCTGCATTGCCGCCGCTTCCTCGATCCCGGTTACGCCAGCCTCCTCGCGCCGGAATACCAGCTGGGGGCCAATCTGCACGACGACCGGGATTTGGCCGACTGGCTCTGCCGTCCCTTCCCCTGAGGGGCGCACGCGAACCTGCCCCCGCCGTCTACGCACGTATGCGTATTCAGCGTTTCACACGGGTTGGGCATGCTGGAGGGCATGTTCCTTCTCCGACCCAACCTCGCCCTCCTCATTCTCCTCGGAACCACCCTGCTGGCCGCGGTCGCCCCGTCTGCCCGCGCCCAGACCCAGCCATCCTGGACCAACGTGCCGCACGGCCTCGGCACCGCCATCAGCGGGTCCTTTGGCGGCGTTGCCGCCGGCAACGGCGTCTTCGTCGCCACCGGTTCCTCGATCGTCAACGGCCAGATCCAGTACGCCACCAGCTCGGATGGCGTCACCTGGCGCGCCGGCAGCCTCACGCCGCCGCTCACGGGCGCCCTCCACACTCGGCCGCGGTTCCTGAACGGCCGTTTCGTGATCTTCGCCGCGGGCGCCCGCGCCAACACCAGCACCTTCGCACGCTTGGGACTGGTCTATCACAGCACGAACGGCACCGACTGGACGGCCACGGAAACCGGCTCCGAATTCACCACCATTCCGGCCGAGATCGACTTCGGCGGAGGCCGCTATCTCGCGGTGGCCGGCAGTGACATCTTCGCCTCCACCGACCTGGCCACCTGGACGCGGCTCGCCGCCCCGATCGCGGGTATCTTCAGCTACCTCGACGTCGCCTACGGCAACGGCCGTTGGTTCGTCACCAGCAACGGCGGGGGCGCGGTTGCCACCTCGACCGACGGCGTGACCTTCACGGTCGCCACCGGTCTGGCCGGAGCCCTCGGCGGATTCCGGGTCGAGTACGGCAACGGCGTCTGGTTCTTCTACTCGCAAATCAACAACGCCGTCTCCACCGACGGCACGACCTTCACCACGGTCGTCCGCACCAACACGACGCCGGGCGGCACCGGCACGATCCGGTTCGTCAACGGCCGTTTTCTCTCCCCCGGCATCGCCGGACCGTTCCTCGCCTCCCTCGACGGCCGCACGTGGTTCAACTTCGGCGCCTATCCCGCCGTCACCTCCATCTTCACCGCGAGCTACGACTTCGCGTTCGGCGGCGGCAAGTTCATCACGGCCGGCTCCATCACTCCGTCGATCAGCCAGATCAGCAATCCGTCGCCGGTGATTTTCACCCTCAATGAGGCCGACGCCCCGGCCCCGGCCGTGCCGCCCTCCATCACCACCGCCCCCACCGCCACCAACGCCGTGATCGGCGGCACCGCCTCGTTCAGCGTCGTCGCCGCCGGCCAGAACAACACGTACCAGTGGATCAAGGACACCTCCCCCATCGCCGGCGCGACGGCCGCAACCCTGGTCGTCAGTCCGGTGACCGCCGCTTCCGCGGGCAACTACTCCGTCCGCATCACCAACTCGCTCGGCACCGTCACCAGCACCCCGGTCGCCCTGAACCTGGTGGCCGCCTCCGCCGCCGGCCGGCTCGTCAACCTCTCCGTGCGCACCGGTGCCGGCACGGGCGACAACACCCTGATCGTCGGCATCGGCCTCGGCGGCGCCGGCACCTCCGGCAACAAGGCCGTCCTGCTGCGCGGTGTTGGGCCGACTCTCGGGGCCTTTGGGATCGGTGGCACGCTCGCCGATCCGGTCATGACGGTGTTCCAGGGCCAGAGCCAGGTCGCCACCAACGACGACTGGGACGCCGCGGCCGGCGCCAGCTTTGCCTCCCTCGGCGCCTTTGCGTTCACGGCCGGCTCCCGCGACGCCGCGATCCACAACCCCGCGCTTCCCGCCAACAGCTACTCGATCCAGATCACCGGAAAGAACAACGGCACCGGCATCGCGCTGGCGGAAATCTACGACGCCACGCCGTCCGCCTCCTTCGGAGCCACCACGCCGCGCCTCGTGAACGTGTCGGCCCGCACGCAGGTCGGCACCGGCGACAATATCCTCATCACCGGCTTCGTCGTCGGCGGCTCCACCCCGGTGCGCATCCTGCTCCGCGCCGTCGGGCCCACGCTCGCCTCCTTCGGCGTCGGCGGCGCCCTCGCCGATCCGAAACTGGAGCTGTTCCGCGGCTCCGAAAAGATCACCGAGAACGACAACTGGGACGCCGCCACCGCCGCCAACTTCTCCCGGGTCGGAGCCTTTGGCTTCACCGCCGGCTCCCGCGACGCGGCCCTCGTGGCTGTGCTGCAGCCCGGTTCGTACACGGCGCAAGTCAGTGGAGTGAATGGCACCACCGGGGTCGCCCTCGTCGAGGTGTACGAACTTCCCTGAGCCGGGGCCCCAAGATCCCGGAGTGGATCGCGCCGCCGGCGGCGTCCCGGAGAACCCCGGGGCGCCGGTGGCGGCGCCCGTTGCTACGTAGGAGCCACCAACAACCGTGAGACCCGGGGCTTGCCCGCCCCGGCTCCCGCGGCATGCTGCCGCGGCCCACTCCGCCGTCGGATTCTTCCCCTGCCATGCCGCTTCCTTCTCTCCTGTTCCGGGTGCACCGCGCCCTGCTGGTGCTCGCGGGCTTCGGCCTCACGGCCGTCTCCATTCGCGCCACCACCGTCATTGCGCCGTCTTTTCCCGAGCTCGTCGCGGAAGCGGACACAATCGTCCGGGCCCGGGTTGTGTCCGTGCGGGCTGCGTGGTGCGACTCCCCGCAGGGGCGCGTGATCCGGACCTACGTGACGTTCTCGACCGAGCGCGGAATCAAGGGGGCCTCCACCGACACCTTCACGCTCGAACTTCTCGGTGGCGAACTCGACGGCCAGGGCATGCGCGTCGCGGGCATGCCCGAGTTTACGCCCGGACAGTCGAACTTCCTCTTCATTGCCGGCAATGGCGTGCGTTTCTGCCCGCTGGTTGGCCTCATGCACGGGCGGTACGAAGTCCGGACGGATCCCGCCACGGCACGCGAGTACCTGGTGCGCAACGACGGCGTGCCGCTCACCAGCGAGCACGACGTGCAGCTCCGCCAGGGGGCGAATCCGCTCGAGCTCCGGCTGAAGCCCGCGGCCGCGGCGCTCACCCCGTCGGACTTCGAGCAGCGCATCCGCGCCGAGCTGACCCGGCGCAGCCACCCTTGACCCGCCTCCCACCGTGCGCCGCCGTCCTTGCCGTTCCTCCCTGCTTTCCGCCGCGCTGCGGCCGGGCCTCGCCTTCTTGTTCCTGTTCGCCCTCCCCGCACCGCTGCTACGCGCCTTCAACCTGAGCGGCGAACGCTGGGCCGCCGGCCAGGTGACCATGCACCTGCAGCTTGGCCCGACCAGCGGTCCTCTCCTTGACGGCGCGTCCTCCTGGGGCGCCGTCGCCGAGGATGCCCTCGCCACCTGGAACCGGGCCCTCACCAACCTGCGCTTCACCGTCGTGCGCGATTCCACCGCCGTCCTGAACCGCGGCAACGCGATCAACAACGTTTTCTTCTCTCCCACGGTTTACGGCAGTGCCTGGGACGGCCGCACGATCGGGATCTGCCTGCAGTCGTTTGACACCCGCACGCGGCGCTACACCGAGACCGACGTCCTGTTCAACAGCACCGTGGCCTGGGATTCCTATCGCGGTCCCGTGCGCACGACCGCCACCGGGGCCACGCTCAACGATTTCCGCCGCGTCGCGATCCACGAATTCGGTCACGCCCTGGGTCTCAATCACCCCGATGATGCCGGTCAGTCCGTCGTGGCGATCATGAACCGCGTCACCAGCGACGTCGACAACCCGGCCGCCGACGACCTCGCCGGGGCTCGCGCCATCTACGACAACCCAAACGTCGTCCCGTCGGCCTTGCTGAGCCTGCAGGGATCGGTCGGTTACTCCTTTGTCGGTTCCAGCCTTACCCTCAATGTCGGCAGCATCCGCAACGACGGCGACGCCACTTCCGGGGCTCTCCGCCTCGAACTCTGGGCCACCCCGCAGCCGTTCGATTCGACGCTGCCGCCCGGCGCCCACCTCCTCGGCGGACGTACCCTGAGCAGCACCCTGGCAGCGGGTTCCGCGCTCACCGGCGTCGTCGCGAACACCACCTACACCGCACCACCCAACGGAAGCTACTACGTCGTGCTGCTGCTGCTCGAGGAAAGCGCCGGCACCTTCGGGATCCGCGACGCGATCACGATGTCGGGCTTTCTCAACGTCGGCCCGCAGACCGCGCCGCAGATCACCACGCAGCCGAGCTCCGTGACCGCGTTCACCGGCGGCACCGCCTCATTCCGCGTCGTCGCCTCCGGCGCCCAGCCGCTCACCTACCAATGGCGCAAGGACGGTGCCGCGCTGCCGGGTGCGACCAACCCGACCCTGACGCTGACCAGCCTTTCCGCCGCCCAGGCCGGCAACTACTCCGTCGTTGTCACCAATAACCTCGGCTCGGCCACCAGCCAGTCCGCCACCCTCCTGCTCGGCAGCACCGCCGACCCCGGCCGGTTGATCAACATGTCGATTCGCACCGGCGCCGGCACGGGCGACAGCACGCTGATCGTCGGCGTGGCCCTTGGGGGCGCGGGCACCAGCGGCAGCCAGGCCGTCCTCTTCCGGGCCGTCGGGCCCACCCTTGGTACCTTTGGCGTTTCGGGAGCGCTGGCGGATCCGGTGATGACCCTGTTCCAGGGGACCACCCAGGTCGCCCAGAACGACGACTGGACTGGCGGCTTCGATTTCGGCGCGGTCGGGGCCTTCGCCTTTTCCGGCACGACCCCGCGCGACTCTGCCTACTACAACCGCGCTCTGGCCAGCGGCAGCTACTCAATCCAGATCGTGGGCAAGACCGGCGCCACCGGCGTCGCCCTGGCGGAAATCTACGATGCCACCCCGGCCGGCACCTATACCCGTGCCGCGCCGCGGCTCGTCAATGTCTCCGCCCGCACCCTGGTCGGCACGGGCGAGGGCATCCTGATCGCGGGCTTTGTCGTCGGCGGTACCACTCCGGTTCGGGTGCTGGTCCGCGCCGTCGGGCCCACTCTCGGCGGCTTCGGGGTCGGCGGCGTCCTGGCCGATCCGCAGCTCACCCTTTCGTCCGCCACGGGCGTCCTGGCCGACAACGACAACTGGGGCGGCACCGCCGAGCTCAAGGCCGCCTTTGCCGCGGTTGGCGCCTTTGCCTTCACCGCCGACAGCTCGCGCGACGCCGCCCTCATCGCCTCAGTCCCTCCGGGCAGCTACACGGCCCAGATCCGCGGCGCCAACGCCACCACCGGGGTCGCCCTCGTCGAGGTGTACGAACTGCCCTGACCTTCGTCCCGCCGCGGCGGGCGGCACCACCGGGAAAGGCAATGCTTTTTTCTCCCTGCCTTTGGGGGGAAATTTCGGGTTCGAACTCGCGTCGCGCTCCGAGGATTCTCGCCGTCTTCGCGTATCATGCACTCCTGCCGTCTCTGGGGTTTCGCCGCCCACCTGCTAGGGGCGATCAGCCTTCTCGCCGTCGCATCGGCTCGCGCCGACGACAATCCGGTCTCCGCTGAGGAGGTCCGCCGCGGCTTTCGGGCGCGGACCTTTCTCGCGAAGCCCCGCGCCGGCCGCGAGGGCGAGGTGCCGGCCGCAGAGCAGCGTGAGAATCTCCGCCTGGTGCGGTCGCACCCGCGCCTCGGCGGGATCCGCACGCTCGAGACCGATGGCCGCGAGGAGATTCCGGACGTCATCGCCCGGCTGCAGGCCACCGGCCTGTACGAATACGTCGAGCCCGACTACCTCCGGCATGCCCTCGCCGTCCCGGACGACCCGCGTTTCGCGTCCGATCAATGGGCGCTCGATAACACGGGGCAGTCCGGCGGCACCCCGGGCGCCGACATCCGCGCCGCGGCGGCGTGGGAACTGCAACGCGAGGCCCCCGACGTGGTGGTCGCGGTGATGGACACCGGCGTGCGCCTGATCCATCCCGATCTGGCCGCCAACCTCTGGCGCAACCCGGCGGAATTCGGCGCGCGGCCCGCCATCGACGACGATGGCAACGTCTACGTCGACGACCACCACGGCATCAATGCCACGGTGGCCCGCACCAGCCTGCTGGCCGGCGATCCCTCCGACGAGAACGGCCACGGCACCCATGTCGCCGGCATCATCGGGGCCGTCGGCAACAACGGGACCGGCGTGACCGGTGTGGCCTGGAAGGTTCAGATCATGGCGCTGAAGTTCATCGGCCAGCGCGGCGGCAGCACGTCCGCGGCAGTGGCCTGCCTCGACTACGCCATCGCCAAGAAGGCCCAGATCATCAACGGCAGCTATGGCGCCACCACCTACTCCCAGGCGGAGTTCGACGCCCTGAAGCGGGCCCGCGACGCCGGCATCATCTTTGTCGCCGCCGCCGGCAACGACAGCATGGAGATCAACGAGTACCCGGAGTACCCCGCGGCCTATCCGCTCGACAACATCGTCGCCGTCGCCTCCACCACCCGGCAGGACAAGCTCGCCAACTACTCCACCTACGGCTCCGGGCTGGTCGAACTTGCGGCTCCGGGAACCTCGATCCTCTCGCTCGGCATCTCCGCCACCGCGCCCTACGTGACGTTGAGCGGCACCTCGATGGCCGCCCCGCACGTGGCCGGCGCCCTGGCGCTGCTGAAGCAGCGCTTTCCGAACGACAACTACCGCGCCCTGATCAACCGCCTGCTCAGCTCCGTCGATCCGCTCCCCGCGCTCGACTACAAGGTGCACACCAACGGCCGGCTCAACCTGCTGCGCGCCCTCTCCACCACGGATTCGCGACCGTTCAACGACGACTTTTCGCGGCGCGCGGTCATCACCGGCGACTTCAACACGGTCCGCGGCTCCAACCAGTATGCGACCCGGGAGGCCGGCGAGCCGGACCACGGGGTGAGCGGCTCCGGCGGCTCGCTCTGGTGGAGCTGGACCGCCCCGGCCGGCACCGGCCAGGTCACGATCACCACCGCGGGCAGCGAGTTCGACACCGTGCTGGCCGTCTACGCCCTTCCCGCCGGGACGGCACCGGCGAGTTCCTCCGGTCTCACCCGCGTCGCCTTCAACGACGACACCGAGTCCGCCCGGACAAGTTCCGTGACCTTCGCCGCCACCGGCGGCGCCACCTATGCCATCGCCATCGCCGGCAAGGGCGACGCGACCGGTGCCCTGACCTTCAGCCTCACGTCCGTGCCGGTAAACGACGCCTTCGCCCAGGCGCGCGCAGTCTCCGGCAGCAGCGTCGTTGTCACGACCAGCAACGCCAACGCCACCGTCGAAGCCGGCGAACCCAAGCCCCGCAACTCCCGCGGCACCCTGCTCGGCACCGACCATTCCGTCTGGTTTCGCTGGACGGCCCCCGCCACCCACACGTATCAGATCTCCGTCTACAGCGAGGGCATGGACCCCGTCCTCGCCGTCTACACCGGCACCACCCTTGCCACTCTCGCCGAGGTGGCCTCCGATGACGACAGCGGCCCGTTCACCGACGCCATCGTCCGGCTCACCGCCACCGCCGGGGTCACCTACCACCTGAAGGTCGACGCCGCCGCCCGCGCCGGCGGGCGCTTCACGCTGACCATCGCGGATGCCGCCTGGCAGTACGTGGCCGACTATCCTTCGTACGTCTCGCCGTCCGTCGCCCCCGACGGCACAATCTACTTCGGCGACTCGTTTGGCTACGTCCACGCCGTCAACCCCGGCGGGACCCGCAAGTGGCGCTCCGCGGCAGTCGATGGCTACATCTTTAGCGGCTCTCTCGCCGTCGGACCCGATGGCACCATCTACGCCTGCGACGACTTCGGCTACGTCTACGCCCTCAACCCGGCCAACGGCGCGAAGAAGTGGGAATTCGGCACCCGCGACTTCATCTGGGCGGCGCCCGCTGTCGCCGCCGACGGAACCCTCTACGTGAAGTCGGACGACGGCTTCCTCTATGCCCTCGCCCCCGACGGCACGAAGAAGTGGGAGTTCGCGGTGCCGGGAGACACCTACGCCTCACCGGTCATCGGCGCGGACGGGACGATCTACATTCCCTCCGGGGGCGACACCGCCCTCTACGCCGTCACCCCGGAAGGCACCCTCAAGTGGCGCGCCCCGCTCGGGGCCGAGATCTATGCCACACCCGCGCTCGGCGCCGACGGCACCATCTACCTCGGCAACTACGACGGACGCTTCTTCGCCATTCGCCCCGACGGTTCCGAACGTTGGCGTTACGACACCGGCAGCCCACTTTCCGGGTCTGCCGTCGTCGACTCGACCGGCACGGTCTATTTCGGCAGTTACGACAAGAAACTCTACGCCCTCGACGGCGCGACCGGCGTAAAGAAATGGGACTACGCGACCGGCGACATCATCCGCTCCACGACGCCGCTCCTGGCAGACGACGGTACGATCTACATCGGCAGTGACGACGGGCTGATCCACGCCCTCGACTCCACCGGGAAGTTGGTTCGCACCTACGCCACCGCGGCCCCCATCTACACGGCGCCCATCGTGGTCGCCGGCCGCCTGTACGTCACCTCCTCCGACGCCAAGCTCTACGCGTTCGACACTGGCAACAACCCCGCCCGCGCGCCCTGGCCGATGTTTGGCCACAACCTCCGCCGGGTCGCTCGGGCCGCCGCCCTGCCCGGGTTTCCCTCCATCACCACCCAGCCGACCGCTCCGACCGGCGTGAAGGCAGGCGCTTCCGCGTCCCTCACCGCTGGGGCCACACTCGCCGAGGCCGGCACCCTGACCTATCAATGGTACTTCAACGACGTGGCCATCGCCGGGGCCACCGGCGCGACCCTCACCCTTTCCTCGGCCCAAGGATCGGACTCCGGAGTTTACCGGGTCATCGCCGTCGGTCCCGGCGGATCGGTCATCAGCCGCCCGGCGACGCTCAGCGTCGAAGCCTCCGCCACCGACAATTCGCGACTCGTCAACCTCGCCATCCGGACGACCGCCGGCGGGGGCGACCGCGTGCTGTTCCTCGGTTATGCCATTGGCGGAGCGGGCACCGCCGGCGCCAAGCCGCTGCTCATCCGGGGCGTCGGCCCCACGCTCGCCGGCTTCGGCGTCACCGACACGCTCGCCGATCCGCACCTGCAGATCTACTCCGGAACCAACCTGCTGCTCGACAATGATGACTGGGCAGGGGATGCCCAGGTCGCCGCCACCACTCCCCTGGTCGGAGCCTTCGCGCTGGCCAACGCCGCCAGCAAGGACGCCGCGGTGGTTTTCTCGCGGACGGCCGGCAGTTACACGGCGCTGATCTACGGCCCGGGGACAACGTCCGGGGTCGTGCTGGCGGAAATCTACGACGCCACTCCGACCGCGGCCTCCACGGCGACCACACCCCGCCTGATCAACATCTCCGCGCGCACCGAGGTGGGCACCGGGGGCGGCGTGTTGATCGCCGGCTTTGTCATCGCCGGAACTTCCTCGAAACAAGTTCTCATCCGCGCGGTGGGTCCGACGCTGGGCGGCTTCGGTGTCGCCCGCACCCTGGCGGATCCGCGGCTCGATCTCTTCCGCGGATCCGGCACCACGGCGATCTCGTCGAACGACAACTGGGGCCAGGCCACCAACGCTCCCCAGATTGCCGCCGCGGCCGCCACGGTCGGCGCCTTTGCCCTTCCGCTCGAGAGCCGCGACGCCGTGCTGCTGGTCACCCTCCCGCCCGGCACCTACACGGCCCAGGTCAGCGGCGTGAACGCCACCACCGGCGTCGCTCTCGTCGAAGTGTACGAACTGCCCTGAATCTCCGCGTCCGGCCCCGTTTCCCCGTGGGACCGGCTCGATCGATCCCACTGGCACGTTGGCGTTTCCATCGATTGGCCTCCCGGGTTCCGGCGGCCAACCGGCCGCAGGTGATCTCGCGGGCATCGGAACCGAACGCTCCCGGCCTTCGCACGCGGAAACTTCGGCTGGTTCACCTTTACGATTCGCGGTAACATTTGCCTTCAATCTCCGTCCTGACTTTCCTTCCCCGATGAGATCCGCCGACCTCCCCGCTCGCTGGTTTCCGGCCCTTCGTTCGCCGCTCTTCTTCCGGGTCGCTGTTGGTGCCGTCCTGCTGGCGTCGAGTCCTGCCTGGCTCTCGGCCCAAATCCGCCCCCTACCCGGCGACGGCGGGGGCGTCATCACTCCGCCCATCGTCATCCCTCCCGGCGGCGGAGGAGGGAATCAAGGCGGAGGAGGAAACCAGGGCGGAGGAATCATTGGCGGGGGCGGCGGGACGGTCACCCAACCGACGATTATCGCTCCCGCGGGAGCACTGGCCGGTTCCACGGTCTCCGCCTCGGTTGTCCTTGGCCAGACCGTCACCGCGGACACCGGCACGTCGGGGGTCACGTACCAATGGTCGATCACCGGTGGCCGCTTCACCTCCGACAGCCGCATCGCCACGGTGTCCTTTGTCGCCGACACGGCCGGCACCGTCAGCCTCGCGGTCAACATCAGCGCCGCCGGCACCTCGTACGCCCCCACGGCGACCGTGACCATCGTCTCCGCGGAGACCGCCGGCACGGTCAGCACCGCCGCCATGGTTGCCACGAATGCCGCCAGCGTCACCGCGTCCGTGCCGGCCGCCCAAAACAACGACCGCACTTTCCGGTGGAACGTCAGCGGCGGCGCCACCATCACGGGCGGGCAGAACACCAACTCGATCACGTTTCGTCCCGGTGCCCCCGGTCTCAAGCAGGTCGTCTGCAACGTGACCTTCCGCAACATCGTGACCGTGCCGGTCCGCGCCTATCTCGTTGTGCAGGGCAACGGCGAACCGGTCAGCGTGGTCGTCAACGGTGGCAGCGGCGGAGGCACGTATCCCGCCGGCTCGGTGGTCGACGTCCTCGCCCATCCGCCTGCACCGGGAAAGGTCTTCGACCGCTGGGTAGGCGACACCACCCTGCTCGGAACCGGACCGCTCGTCGCCTCGCTCGCCCGCGGCTCCCTCACCGTCCCGACCTCCGCTGTCACCCTCACCGCGACCTACAAGGACGCCCCGGTCTGGACCCCGGTCGTCACCAGCAATTTCAATCCGCAGACCCAGGCGGGGACCGGTTCGACCACCACGACCGTCTCGTCGACCCTCTACTCCTACGTTCCCCCGGACGCCATCGGGCTCGTCTTCCTTCTCCATGCCGCCGGCAGCAGCGCCACGGAGTGGTTCGACCGCCCCAGCCAGCTGCAGCTGGCCCGGGACCTGGTCGCCGCCGGTTACGGCATCGCCGCCTTGAACAGCGTCAATCGCACGGCCGGCACCTGGGCCGCCCCCGCCGCCCTCGCCACCAATCTCGACGCCCTCAACCATGCCGCCGCGCTCGACCGCCTGGTTACCCAGGGTAGCTTGATTGCCAACCGGCCGGTCTTCTTTCTCGGCAACGGTGCCGGCGCCAATGCCGCCGTCCGGTACGCTGACCTCCTCGCCACCGGCACGCCGGACCGCCCGGTCAAGGGCGCCGTGCTGTTTCTTTCCGCCGGCATCGACACCCTCGCGGTCACCTCGCGCGTGCCGCAGTTCTTCGCCATCGCCGCCAATGACGAGACCCTGGGCACCACCGGCCTGCAGGATGCCCGCGACGCCAACCAGACGCTGCTCGGTCGCGGCGTCGCCACCGGACTGCTCACCAACACGCTCTCCGCCGTGCCGGCCGCGCGGTTCCGCCGCGTCACCCTCGTCCACCCGAAGTTCACCGACGACGACGCCGTCGCCGTGTGGAACGCGGTCAAGGCCGCCGGCGTGCTCGATGCCAACAGCTATCCCCGCTCGGTGCCGACGCTCGCCGCGCTGACGGCCGCGCTCCCCGCGGCCTACCGCGAGATGGCCGACGACATCCTCGCCGAGATCGCCACCGCCGCGGCCGACCGTGAGATCTTCACGGAGAGCAACGCGCGGATCATCAACTTCCTCAACGGCCGCGCCACGGATGCACCCGTGGCCCCCCCCGGCCGGATGGTCAATCTGTCGACCCGCGGCAACGTCGCCTTCCTGGGCGACTCCCTCGCGGTTGGTTTCACCGTCACCGGCACCCAGCGGGCCACGATGCTGATTCGCGCCGTCGGTCCGACGCTCGCCCGTTTTCGCGTCAGCGAGCCCCTCGCGGCCGCGCGGCTCGAGGTCCTGCGGGGCACCACGCTTGTCGCCTCCAACGAGGGCTGGGACAGCGGCGGCGCCGCTACCCGGACGCAGCTGAACAACGCGGCAACTGCCGTTGCCGCCTTCCCGCTCAACAACAACTCCCTCGACTCCGCCCTCCTCCTGCAAGTGGACCCGGGGACGTACACGGCGTCCATCCGGGGCGTCGGGGGCGCAACCGGCGATGTCCTCGCCGAAATCTATGATGTCAGCCGCAACGGCAGCCGCCTCTCCAATCTCTCGACCCTCTCCCGCATCAATGGCGAAGGAGATCTGATCATCCCGGGCATTGTCATTGCGGGCAACAATCCCCGCACGCTGGTGGTGCGCGCCGTCTCCCAGGGGCTCACCAGCTTCGGACTCAATTCGACCCTCGTGCTCGGGGATCCGCGACTGACCATCCTCAGCGGCAACCAGGTCGTCGCGACCAACAACAACTGGGCCCAGGCCGGCACCGCAAAGCTGACGGCCGCCTTCCCGGCCGTGGGGGCCTTCCCGCTGACGAACGCCGCGGATTCCGCCATCCTGGAGGTCTTAGATCCGGCCAGCTACACCATCCAGGCCGGGGCCGCGCCTGTCGCCCAGGGCGCCACCGGCACGGCACTGCCCAACACCACCGGCTCGGTCCTCGTCGAGATCTACGAGGTTCCCTGACGGGCCCGCCGCGCCCCCGCGATAATCATTCCTTCGCGGGTGGCATCTCGCTCACCTTGACCTCGCCGCCGGCGCGCGCGATTTCCACGGCCAGGGTCAAGCGTCGCCCCGGGTTCAGCTTCTCCGCTGCCGCGCCACCCGCGCGTTCAAACTGCGCGGTTCCCCGTTGCAGTTCGATGGCACAGACCCCGAGGCCGACATCGCTCATGCGCACCGAAGCCTGCAGGGCGCCCTCGTCGAGCCGCACCTCCCCGGCCGGCACGACCACCACGAAAGCCGATCCCCTCGCCACCTTGAGGGGCTTCGCGGCCAGTCGCACCTCTCCCCGGAGCAGCCGGACTCGCGTGCGGGAGAGGCTCGGCTCCTCCGTCATCGCTTCCGGTTTTCCCACGGCGGCGAACGGTGCCTGCAGCAACTCCTCGATCTCGACTTCGGATTCCGGGCCCAGCTCCGCGACGACCCCGTTGGAAAAGACGAGCGTCGCGAGCGATCTCCGGCCAGTCGTGACCACGGAGTCGACCTTCACCCGATCCTCCACCTTGGCCGCCCGGCGCTGTCCCGCCGCGGAGACCTGGGCCTCCCCCGAAATGGCAGTGATGACGATCTGCCCGGGCCGCGTCAGCACCACTTCCGATGCCTGACCGGCCAGACGCCCCACCGTCAACGCCACCGCCACCAAACCAAGGCATGAGCGCCGCGTGATCATGACTGTCGGGCTAAGCGGTGTCGTCTCTTGGGCAAGCTTCTTTCCGCGGACAGGCGGCGCGCCCGCCCGGATTCTTCCCCACGCAGTTCGAGACCGCAGCCAAACGAAGAGACATTGCCTGATCCAGCCGGCCTCGCTGAGGCCGACCCGGACCAGGAGATCGATCGTACCGGCCGGGGTCGCCGCCCCCGGCTACAATCCCGTCGTCGCGAAACCGGTCGAGGTGTCTCGTTGGAGGCACACCGACGGAGACTCAAGACCGCGAAAAACCGGTCTGCTTACTCCGAAAAACCGGGACGGGGCGGGCTAGATCATCCGCAGCACGCCGCCGGTCACCGTGATCGTCAACCCCGCGATCACGTGGCTGTAACGCGCCAGCCGGTGCGTCGGCAGCCACTGCAGGCCGGTCTGCGCCGCGATCACAATCGCCAGCATCGACCCGATGGTGACGACGGCAAAAGTCGCGGTCACGACCCATGCTCCAACCCAGCCGGAGGTCGCCGCGGGGTAGATGAAGAGGGGAATCAGCGGTTCGCAGGGGCCAAAGACGAAGATCGCGAAGAGAATCCACGGGGTCAGGCTGACCTCCGCACCCGTTCGCGGATCGTGCACGTGATCCGAGGCGTGCAGCCGGATGAGGTGTCCATGGCTGTGGCCATTCGGCCCCGCCCGGTGCAACCGCCACAAACCCCAGGCGGCATACAACGCCCCAAACACGATGAGCGCCCAAGCCGCCACCTCGCCCCGCAGGGTCTCGAACCACTCCAGGCGCTTCAGATTCGCCCCCAGGGCATAGCCTCCCAACCCCAGGACCACCGAGCTTCCAACATGCCCCGCACCACAGGCCAGCGTGATTCCCGCCGTCCGGGCCAGCGACCACCCCCGCGCCTTGGC
>JACRQG010000022.1:72765-132754 GCA_016222805.1 Verrucomicrobiota bacterium
TCACGATGAACGGCACGTAATGATCCGGACCGATCGCCGTATGCACAAAGGCGACGATGGCGGTATTGAGCGTGAGGACGGCCAGATCCGGTGTCATGGAATGCCACCCAGGAAGGGTGGCGGCGGAACCCTAGGCCGGATATTTCACGCTTTCCAGACCTTCCAACCGAGAAAATCCGCCAGCTTCCGGGCGGCGGGACCGGTTCACCTTGCGCTGGACGGCCGGCAAGGGAACGCATGCAATGCCCCCGTGCACGAAGTCGGCATCATGGAATCCGCCCTGGCCCTGGTCCAACGCCAGGTGGCAGACCACCACGCCCAGCGGGTCGGGCGCGTGGTCCTGCGGGTCGGAGCCCTGGCCGGCGTCGAGGTCGAATCGCTGCGGTTTGCGTTCGATGTCGTCTCCCGCGGCACCCCCGCCGAGGGCGCCACGCTGGAAATCGAAAGCGTGCCCGCCCTGGTCTTCTGCCCGACCTGCCAGCGCGAATTCCCCGGCACCGACGGTTTCATCTTCGCCTGCCCGGGCTGCGGCGATTTTTGCAGCGAGATCCGCCAGGGGCGCGAACTCGAACTCAGCCGGATCGAACTTCTCTGATTCCCATGTGCCTCGAATGTGGTTGCAGCCAATCCGTGCCGTTCGGCGTCAAGGTCCTGAGCGTCATCGCCCCGCGGCTGCTCCAGCCGCGCCCCTCCGCCCCCGCGGCCCCCGCCACCGTGGCTCCGCCCGCCACCGCTCCCCAGTCCCTCGAGGTCCACACCTCGCTGCTGGCAAAAAACGACGCCGCGGCGGAGCGCAACCGCTCCTTCTTCCGCCAGCACGGCCAGCTCGCGCTCAACCTCGTCTCCTCCCCGGGGGCCGGCAAGACCACGCTGCTCGCCCGCACCGTCGACGAATTCGGCCGCACCGAGCGCTGTGCCGTCATCGTCGGTGACCTCGAAACCGACAACGACGCCCGCCGCCTGCACCGGCCGCATGTGCCGGTCGCGCAAATCACGACCGGCACCGCCTGTCACCTCGATGCGGAGATGGTGGCGCGGGGCATGGCCGCCCTCGATCTGGCCGCGGCACGCGTGGTCTTCATCGAAAACGTCGGCAACCTGGTCTGCCCGGCCTCCTTCGACCTCGGTGAAGCCGTGCGCGTGGTCCTGCTTTCGGCCACGGAGGGCGAGGACAAGCCCCTGAAGTACCCGCCCATCTTCAAATCCGCCCACGTCGTGCTCCTCACCAAGATCGATGTCGCCGGCGTGCTGGGCTTCGACTGCGCCGCCGCCGCCGACAACATCCGTCGGGTCGCCCCGCAAGCTCGCCTCCTCCAGGTGTCGGCCCGGAGCGGCGAAGGCATGGAGGAATGGTACCAATTCCTGCGTTCCCACCTGCCCCCCGCGGTCGCCGTCGCGGCGCCCACGCGTTGATGGCGGCGCCAGGTGCCAACCTCTCCGGCAGGGCAACACCGCCATGGCGGAGCCGGGACGGAGGTTGTTCGAGTTGCCAGCGGAGGTCAGCAGTATTGGCTCGGAAAAAGCGATGCGCCGCGTCTTCATGTCGCCACCGCCTCCACTTGCTGCCCCTGACCTGCAATCGGCCTGCGTGAACCGGCTCGATGGAGTCCCTTCTTAAACGCCATACCCGCGCCTGGCTCGCCCCCGCCGCCGTGTTTCTGGCCTCGGCGAGCCTGACGTCCATCGTGGTGTGGCAACTGCACCAGCACGGCCTGCGGGAGGAGCGTGCGCGGGCCGCGGAACTCGTCAGCGATCACGCCTACGCCCTGCAGCGCAGCATCGAACGCTCGCTCTCCGCCACCTACGCTCTCGCCGCCCTCGTCCGGCAGGGACAGGGCGAAGTCCCCGCCTTCGAGGCGGTCGCCGGCGAGATGCTGCCGTTCTACCCCGGCGTGTGCGAACTGGCGCTGTCCCCCGGGGGAGTTGTCACCCGGGTCGCACCGCTGGCGGGCAACGAAAGGGCCCTGGGCCTGAATCAACTGCAGGATCCGGTGCAAAGCCCGGAGGCGTTTCTCGCCCGCGATTCCGGGAAGCTGACCCTGGCGGGGCCCCTCCAACTCGTCCAGGGAGGAGTGGGCGCGATTGGCCGGCTGCCCGTCTTCCTCGACGATCACACCGGCCGTCCCGCGTTCTGGGGATTCACCAATGTCGTCATCCGCTTCCCCGACATCCTCGACGCGGCCGGCCTGCCCCAACTGCTTTCCCGGGGGCTGCGCTACGAACTCACCCGCCTCCATCCGGAGGACCGCTCCCGGCTCGTCATCGCCCGCCTCTCCCCCACCCCGCTGGAGAACCCGGTCACCCGCTCGATCGAGTTGCCCAACGGCACCTGGACTCTGGCCGCGGCTCCCGTGGCCGGCTGGGGCGCCACCGTGGGACTCGCCCTGCCTGCCACCCTGGCAGTCTTCTTCAGCCTGCTTCTCGCCCTGATGACCAGGCTCCTGATTGAACTGCAGCAACACCGCCGCAACCTGGAACAGTTGGTCGCCGCCCGCACGGCAGAGGTCCGCAGTCGCGAAGCGGATCTGCACCGCGCCCAATCTGTCGCCCGACTTGGCAGCTGGGTGCTTGATCTCTCCCGCTACCACGCCAAACAGCCCGGAGCCTGGCGCTGGTCCGCGGAGCTCAGCCGCGTGTACGGCTTCGATCCCAACCAACCCCACCTCCTCACCCAGTTCTTCCGGCGCGTCCATCCGGAGGAAAGGGCGCTCGTCGCGGCCGCCTGGCGCGACCTGCTCCAGGGCCAGCCCCGCGATTTCGACTTCCGGATCTGTCTCGACCACCGGATCCGCTGGCTCCGGGTCCGGGCCGAATCCGAGGTGATCGAGGGTGCCGCCGGCCAGCGCCTCGTCGGCACCGTCCAGGACATCACCGAGCGCAAGACCAGCGAGGAGGCGCTGCGGGAAAGCGAGCGCCGATTCCGCCTGATTCTCGAGACGATCTCCCTCCTTGGGGTCCTGCTTGACCGGGAAGGGCGCATCCTCCTGTGCAACGACTATCTGCTCGAACTCACCGGCTGGCGGCGCGAGGAGGTCCTGCAGCAGGACTGGTTCTCGCTGTTTCTCCCTCCGGAAAACCGCGACGAAGTCCGTCGCTCCGTGTTCCTGTCGTCCATGTCCCGGGGAGAGGTGATCGCCCGCTTCGAGAATCAGATCGTCACGCGCCTCGGCGAACGGCGGCTCGTCAGCTGGAACAACACCCTGATTCGCGACGAAGCCGGCACCGTCATCGGCATCGCCGGCATCGGAGAGGACATCACCGCGCGGCGCTCTCTCGAGGAGCAACTGCGGCAGGCGCAGAAGATGGAGGTGGTCGGCCGCCTCGCGGGGGGCATTGCGCATGACTTCAACAACATCCTGACGGCGATGTCGCTGAACCTGGAGCTTCTCCAGACCGCGCGCCCGGCGGAGGTGCCGGCCTTCGCCGAGGAGCTCAAGGGCATGACCACGCGCGCCACGCGCCTGACGCAGCAGTTGCTCATGTTTGCCCGGCGGCAGGCCCTGCAGGTCGGCCCGCTGGAGCTCAACACCGCCATCGTCCATCTCGCGAGCCTGCTTCGCCGGCTGCTCGGCGAGACCATCACCCTCCAGGTTTCCACTCATCCCTTGCCCCTCTGGATCGAAGCCGACGGTAGCCTCATCGACCAGGCCGTGATGAACCTCTGTCTCAACGCCCGCGACGCCATGCCGGGCGGCGGCACCCTCTCCCTCGCCACGGCGCACGTGGCCTGGGAGGCCGGGAGCACTCCGCCCCATCCTGACGCGCGCCCCGGAAACTTCGCGTGCCTGACCGTCACCGACACCGGAACCGGCATGCCACCGGAAGTCCTGCAACATCTCTTCGAGCCCTTCTTCACCACCAAGGAGGTTGGCAAGGGCACCGGCCTTGGCCTCGCGTCCGTCCATGGAATGGTCCACCAGCATCGCGGGTGGATCGAGGTCGCCAGCACCGTCGGCAGGGGCTCGACGTTCCGACTCTACTTCCCACTGCGCGGGCGAGAAGGCGCGTCGCCGCGCGCCCCGTCCGCCTCAACCAGCCCGCGCGGCGCCGAGACGGTCCTGCTGGTCGAGGACGAAGACATCGTCCGCATGGTGACGACCTCCCTGCTCCGCTCGCTCGGCTACCGCGTCCTTTCCGCTCCCCAGGCGGAGGCCGCCCTGCGCCTCTGGGATCACCATCAGCGGGAGATCGACGTGCTGCTTACCGACATGATCATGCCCGGTGGCCGCGACGGCCTGCAACTGGGGGCACTCCTCCGCCAGTCCAAGCCGGATCTGCCGATTGTCCTGATGAGTGGCTACAACACACAGATGTCCATCCGCCTGCCGGCCGGGGTGACTTTTCTCGCCAAGCCCTTCGACTCCGCCGGGCTGGCGTCCGCCATCCGCGCCGCCCTCGACCGACCGGCATCCGCCAACGCGGACCAGCCACCGCCGGCGCCCTTGTCCTGACAGCTTTGTCGGGGGTTTTTCGGCCGGTGGCGGTCCGCGTCCGACGGCCGGTTTCAGGTACCATCCCGCAGGTGCGGCCGTGATCGCACCACTTCTCCCTTAGTCGCCGGATCGGCCGGCCGGTCCACCTCGGAGGTGTTCCTTGAAGAACTTCACGATCAAAGGAGGCGCGTCCGCCGGGAAGCCGTGGGCCCCGGGGTGAACCAGTGTCACGACGGGGGTGCCGTTCGGCGAAGGGTAGAGGGTGCAGTGCGGCGCCCAGGGCTTGCCGGCTTCGCACTGATTGAGCCGGCGCAGGGCCAGCATGGTTTCCTGCTGCCAGGCAAACTTCACCAGGGCGTCCTTCTCACCCGCCAGATGCATCACGGGCTTCGGCCGAAGACTCTCCCGCGTCACGCGCGCGGCCGCCGCGGAAGGCGCCACGGCGGCCAGGACATCGCCCCGCTCCGCCCAAAGCAGGTACGTGAACCCGCCTCCGTTGGAATGCCCCGTGGAGTAGATCCACCGATCGTCCACCTTGAGTTCGCGTCGTAATCCGGCGAGCACGACGTCGAAGAGCTTGAGGTCCCGATCGCCCTGCGCGCCCGCACTGTGCTGCCATCCCGGTTTCTTGCCCTCGGGATCGGTCAGGCGGCCAGGCGTGTTGAGTCCCTGCAGGTAGACGACAATCGCTTCGGGCCAGTGCGTGTGCAGGGAGAAGGTCCGGGCGACATTGCGCATCGAGCCGCCGTGCCCGTGAAACACGAACACCAGCGGCGACGGCGACACCCTTGCCGCTGCCGGCACCGCCACCAAACCTTCGCGCGCGACTCCCTCCACCTGCCACTCCCGCCGTTCCGGCTCCGCGGCCGCGAGGGAAGAACCAAAGAAGACGGCAGGGAGAAACCAGGCCAGCAGACGACCCCAACGGGAGGGCAGACGGCGCACCGCAGGAAAAGTAGGTTGGCACGGAGGCATGGGAGGAACGCGGATTCAGCTGCATGCTGACTGGCCTCGGCCCCCTGCCAAGCACCCGTTGGCGGCGATTCGGTGGAGCCGGCAGCCGCAACCAAAGGCGGACCATCGATCGAGGATCCAGACCTCTCTGAGACCAGCTTCGGCGCGGAGAACGACCTAGTCGGCCCGGGGGCCTTGTGGGGAGGTATCCGAGCTATGCAGCCAGGGGGCGCTTTTCACTTCGCCGCAGCAGCACCGACGCCAGGCTGGCGGTGACTTCAAGCAGCGCCGGCGCCGCAGGCCGCGGACGTTCCACTGCCGACCATTCGCGATCGAGGCCTCGGACCGTCGCCGAGGACAGGGGCAGAACACCATAACACGAGCGTCGTTTGGATTTCATGCCACCAGCGTACCAGCGACCTGGGACATTGGCGGTCCCACTCGATACCTTTTTTTGGGTACAGCATCCGATTGGCCGCGCCGGCCGGGGTACCAGCGTTGGCGGTGCACCAACTCCGCCCGCCCACCACAGCCCCTGATGAAAAACGCCTCCTCCCGCCTTCCCTCCCCTCCTCCGCCCGCCCGTTCCGGTGGCCCCGCCGCCGCCGGCCCGATCCGGACGCTCCGCCTCGGCCGCCTCAAGGCCGCCATCTGGGAAAACGCTTCCGAAAACCGCTCCTTCTACAATGTCACTTTCAGCCGCGCCTATCTGGATGAGCAGAAGCAGTGGCACGACTCCGACAGCTTTGGCCGCGATGACCTGCTCGTCCTCGGCAAACTCGCCGACCAGGCCCACACCTACATCTGTGAGCGGATGAGCGGGCAGCGCGGCGAGGAACCCTGAGCCGATTCCGTTCGCCGGAGGCGGACGACCGCTCGCTCGAGTCGACACCTGAAGCAACGGCGGCGAAGTGTCCCACGCCCGCATCGCGCGCAGCAGCTCACTGCCCCGCGGCCCCGCTCTTGAGGTAGGCGATCAAACCCGACAGCTCCTCTTTCGTCATCGCCTGTTCCAGGCCATCGGGCATCAGCGACACACCGGAAGCGGTCAGTGAGGTGACGACCTGGCGCAGGACCGTCTCGTCCGTCCCGGCCGCCGTGCGCAGCGTCACGCTTCCTTCCGTCTCCGCCGTGAGCCAGCCGGAAACCGACCGGCCGTCCTGCGTGGTCACGGTCACCGCCTGGTAGGCCGGCACGACTTCATAGTTGGGCACCAGGATGTGCAGCAGGAGAGCGTCGGCAGGTTGATTGCGCACCCCACTGAGGTCCGGTCCCACCTTGCCGCCGACTCCCTTGAAGGTGTGACAGGCCGAACAGGTCCGCGTGAACGCGCCCTCGCCCAGGGCGGAATTCGCCGGCTTGTCGAGGACTTCCCGATACGACCGGTAGACCGCCATCCGATCCCCGCCCTCCAGGGACTGGAACACCTTCGCGGCCGCCGTCCGCACCTCGGTATTGGCATGCTTGAGCAACTGCGTGCGCCGCACGGACGAGACTTCCGGAGCCTTCACGTCGCCGCGATCGATGGCCGCGAGCAGCACCTTCGTCATGGCCGGCTTGGAGGTCAGCGCCGCCATCACCGCCTCGCGTACCGCCGGCGTATAGCCACTCCAGCGCTGCGCCTGGACCAGCATCTCCGCCCCTTTGGGATCGCCCGCTCGATCGATCGCGCGCACCACCTGCAACTGCAGTTCCGGCGCCTCCCGGGCAGCCAGCAGTGGTCCGAGGCCCGCCACGCCACGCGCAAAATCCGCCTGTCCCAACAACGCCACGGCCCTGGTCCGCCGCGGCAAATCCGCGCGCTCGTCGATTGCCACGGTCCGGGCGTGCTCCAGCAGCCGCTCCAGGCCAGCCGCCAGCTCAGCCGCGCCTCCGGCTGCCAGCTTCCCCAGCGCCGAGCCTCCGGCCTGCGCGCGCAGTTCCGCCCGCCCCTGCAGGCCCGCCGCCAATCCCAGCACGGCGGGCAAGGGCCACGCCGCCGTCGCTTCGCCGGCGAGCGCCCGCCCCAGGTAACGGCGACATTGGTCCAGAGTCGCGCCCGCGCCGAGAACCCGTCCCCATTCCTCCGCCATGGCCGCCCCGGCCTCTCCCGCAGCGAGAGCCTGCCGCCGCTCCCAGGATTCCTGAAACGCGTCCAATCGTCCATCGATACCACTCAGCACCGCGACCCGGGTCCAGCGATCCGCCTCCGGGCGCGCCGCGATCCCCGCCAGCGCATCGACCGCCCGCGCATCACTCCAGGATCCGAGCGCCAGCGCCGCGCCGAAGCGCACCCGGGGATCGGAATCCCCCGCGGCCTCCAGAAACACCTCCGCCGCGGTCGACCCGCTCCAGCCCGTCCGGGCTGCCAGCACGACCGCCTGCTCCCGCACCGCCGGCACGGCATCGCGCGCCAGTTTCCGCACGAGGGTCGCTGGGAGCTCCCCGAGGCCAGCCAGCGTCCAGGCCGCGCGCACACGACCTTCCGGCCATCGCCCGGCTTCCGCCACCTGCTCCAGCGCGCCCACCACGGACCGATCGCGCCGCTCCACGAGCAACCGCTGCGCCCGTTCCCGCCACCAAGCGTCCGGGCCGTCGAGATCGCGCACCCATTCCGCTGGCGTCCGCGTCATCGCCCGAGCCGCCGGCCGCGGCCCGTCCCGCCGCACCCGGTAGAGGCGCCCCCGATCCTTTCCGCTCAGGAAATCCAGCTTTCCCCGCGACTCCTCGGGCACGTACTGCGGATGGTCGATTTCCCGGCGGTACATGTCGGCCACATAGAGGGCCCCGTCGGGTCCGTCGCCGAGGAAGACCGGACGGAACCACGGGTCGGTCGAGGCGAGGAACTCCCGCCCCGCGGTCGCCGGTTCCGCGCGGAAGGTCGCCCCGTCCGGGCGCAGCACCTGGCGTTGCACGAGGTTCTGGGCCGGTTCGCAGATGAAGACGTTGCCGGCATGATCAGCCCCGAGGCCCTGTCCCCCGAGCACCCAGACGCCGCACGCGGACGTAAACGTGCCGGTGTGCGGCTTGCTCATCAGCGCCGGGATGAAGTCCGCGGTCACGCTGGCTCCACTGATCGGCCACACCACCGCCTCCGCCTCCACGCGCGAGACATTCTGCATCGTCTCCGCAAAGGCGAGGTGCGGGTTCCGCTTGAGCTGGCCCGGCTCCAGCACCGCGTGCACGATTGGATGGCGGTTGGAACACAGGAAGCGGCGGCCGTACGCGTCGAAACTGTGCCCGAACTGGGCCCGTCCCCCGATGACCTCGAAGGCCAGCGTTTCCGGATCGAAGCGCCCGTCGGCCGGCGAAAACGAAACCTCCGGCCGTTCCGGGTGCAGGGGCGAGGTCACCTTGCCCCCGTTCAGGCCGCTTGTGACATAGACCTTTCCGTCCAGGCCCAGCAACGGATGGCTCACCCGAATCTGCGTCGTCCGCGCGGTGCTGAACCCGGTGAGCACCACGCGCCGCTCGTCCGCGATGCCGTCGCCGTCATTGTCCTTCAGATACAGAATCTCCGGCGCGCACGTGACGAACACGCCCCCCCGCCACGGCAGGATGCCGTTCGGATAGGTCAGGCCGCCGGCAAACTCCGTGCGCCGCTCGTACCGGCCATCTCCGTCGCGATCCTCGAGCAGCGCGATTCGGCCCTCCGCCGTGGCCGGCGCATCCGCCTTGGTCTGGTCGGCCTTGACCGCCCCGGGGTAACCGCGGTTCTCCACCACGAACAGGCGCCGCTCCTCGTCGAACGCGAACGCCACCGGATCCACCACCAGCGGCTCGGCCGCCACGATTTCGATGCGCAGGCCGGGCTCCAGCCGAAACGCCTGCAGCGCCTCGTCGGGCGACAGCGCCGGCTGGCGTCCCGGGGCCGCCGCGATCGCCGCCCCCCCGGCCAGCAGCGACACAATTCCCGCCATGGTCCGCTTCCAGCCAATGCTCCGCCTGCCTCTGACGAGTTCACCGGGGTTCATTGCGGTTCAAACTTGAAGCGCCCTCCCAGCGGCACAACCTCAAACCCGGTGCCGGCGCCGCGTCCCCGCCCGCGCCTCCCTGCCCCCCCCATGCGCCCCTCCTCCCGCCACCGTTCTTCCCGGCTCCGTTCCGTCCTCGGCCTCGCGTCGCTGCTCGCCCTCACCGTTACCCTGCCCGCGGCCGTCCCGACCCCCTGGCAGGCCGGTGTGGCCGCGCGAAAGATCACCCCGCCCGGACCCATCTGGCTCGCCGGCTACGCCAACCGGTCGGCGCCTTCCAGCGGGGTCTCCCTCGATCTCTACGCCAAGGCGCTCACCTTCGACGACGGCCGGGGCGGACGCGTGGTGATTGTCACGCTGGACCTCATCCGCCTGACGGTGGCCCTGCGCCAGCACGTGGAACAGGAGGCGGGCCGGCGCTACGGACTAAAGCCGCAGGAGATCCTGCTCAATGCCTCGCACACCCACAGCGGACCCGAGGTGGCGCCGGATCGCATGATTCTCGAGCGCGTGTTTCGCCAGTCTGCCAAGCCGCAGGACGTCGCCGCCGTGAACGCCTACGAGGTCTTCCTGAAGGACACCGTGGTCGCGCTCATCGGTGAAAGTCTGTCGTCCCTGGCTCCCGCGACCCTCGAGTTCAGCCAGGCCCGCGCCGGCTTTGCCATGAACCGGCGCCGGCCCGAACCCAAGGGCGGCTTCTCCAACAACCCCAATCCCGCCGGGCCGGTGGATCACGACGTCCCGGTGCTCAAGGTGAGCGGTGCCGACCGCAAGATCCGCGCGCTGCTCTTCGGCTATGCCTGCCACAACACAACGCTCGGTGGCAGTCTCGTCAGCGGCGACTACGCCGGTCACGCGCAGCGCGACCTGCAACTCGCCTACCCCGGCGCCACCGCGCTTTTCCTCACCGGTTGCGGCGGGGACCAGAACCCCTACCCGCGCGCCAACATGGTCCCCGGACAGCAGCCGGAGGATCTCGTCCAGCAGCACGGGCGCGCCCTCGCAAATGCCGTTCATTCCGCCCTCGCCGCGCGCCTCCGCCCGGTGCAGGGCCCGCTCCGCACCGCCTACGGTTCCGCGTTGCTCCACTACGAGCCGCTGTCCCGTGAAGAACTCGGCACGTTTACGCCGGCGCAATATACTCCGGAGGTGGTGGAACGTGCCCGCGCCCTCACGCGACTCCTGGACCGCGGCGAACGACCCGCTCCGCTGCCGTGCCCGATCCAGGTGCTTCGTTTCGGCGGGGACCTTACCCTGGTTGCCATCGCCGGGGAGGTGGTGGTCGATTACTCGCTGCGGTTGAAGCGCGAACTGCGCGGGCCGGCCGCCGTCTGGGTCGCCGGCTATTCCAACGACGTCTTCGGCTACCTCGGCAGCCGGCGCGTCCTCGAGGAGGGTGGCTACGAGGGCATCAGCGCGAACACCCGCATCCTCAACCATCCCGGACGCTTCACCTTCGACGCCGAAGAGGCGGTGATCGGCAAGGCCCACGAACTCCTGCGCCAGACCCAGCCGTGAGCACCACCGCGTTCCGGCTTTCCTGCGAGCGCGGCGCCCTCGCCTCGCACCGTTCGCGCTGGCTTACGTCTCCCGCGGGGCGAGGCCGCCCCGCCGACAAGTTGTGACCGTTCAATACCCGCTCCCATGCCTCCCCTGCCCCGGCCCCGCCTCGCCCTCCTCCTCGCCGTCGGTCTCGCCTCCACCTGCGGCCAGCTCCGCGCCGAATTCCGGGCCGGCGCTGCGGTCGTCGATCTCACGCCCCCCAACCTGCCCGTCTTGATCAACGGCGGCATGCTCAGCCGCTCCGCGGACAGGGTGAAAACCCGGGTCAACGCCCGCGCCCTCGTGCTCGACGACGGCAAACTCGCCCTCGCCATCGTCGTGGCCGACAGCTGCATGCTGCCGCGCCCGCTGCTCGACGAGGCCAAGGCGCTGGCGGCGCAGCGCACCGGGATTCCGGCCGACCGCATGCTGATTTCCGCGACGCATACCCACACGGCGCCGTCCGCGATGGGTTGCCTCGGCACCGAGCCGGACGAGGCCTACCTTCCGTTTCTCCGGGAAAAACTCGCCGCCGCCATTGCCGCCGCGCATGCCGCCCGGCGCCTCGCCCAGATCGGTTTCGCGCGCATCGATGCCGCCCCCTACACCGCGCTGCGACGCTGGATCCGCCGGCCCGACCGGCTCGGCGAGGATCCGTTCGGCAACCCCACCCTGCGCGCCAACATGCACGCCGCTCGGGTCTGGGACGACGTCACCGGAGAGTCGGGCCCCAAGGATCCGGATCTCGCGGTGATCTCGGTGCAGTCGCGCGACGGCCGTCCCCTCGCAGTCCTCGCCAATTTCTCGATGCACTATTTTGGCGACCGCGACATCAGCGCCGACTACTTCGGGTTGTTCTGCGAAGGCCTGAAGCAGCGGCTCGCCCCGGAGGGAGACTTCGTTGGCATCATGTCGCATGGCTGCAGCGGTGACATTTACCGGGTCGACTACCGCATCCCTGAGAAGGAACGCCCCCAGCCCACGATCGAGTCCTACGCCAGTGCCCTGGTCGACCTGGCGGTCCGGGCCTGTGCCGGCATCACTTATCGCTCCGACCCGGACCTCGCGATGGCGGAACATCGCCTGACCCTGAAGTACCGCGTGCCCGACAAGCAGCGCCTCGAATGGGCTCGCCGGATGGTGGCGGAGATGGGCGGCCGGCTGCCCAAGAATGCCACCGAGGTCTACGCCCGGGAGCAGATCCTCCTCCACGAACGCCAGCAGACCGAAATCGTGGTCCAGGCGCTCCGCCTCGGCGACATCGCGATCGCGACCACGCCCTGCGAGACTTACGCGATTACCGGCCTCAAGCTGAAGGCGGGCAGCCCCCTGGCCCGGACCATGGTGATCGAACTGGCCAATGGCGGCGATGGCTACATTCCTCCGCCGGAACAGCACCTCTTCGGTGGCTACAACACCTGGCCCGCCCGCTCCGCGGGCCTGGAGGTGACCGCCGAGCCGAAGATCACCCAGACCGCCCTGATGCTCCTCGAGCAGGTGACCGGCCAACCCCGCCGCACCGCGCCGTTGTCCGTGGGTCCGGCGTCACGGGCCCTGCTCGCCGCCCGTCCCGCCTCCTGGTGGCGCCTGAACGAGTTCGCCGGGCCGCTGGCGACGGATGCCAGCGGGCACCACCGCGACGCCGCCTTCGAGGCCCACGTGGCCTACTATCTCGAGGGCCCGCTTTCGGCCGCCTTCTGCATCGGTGGGGAGGTCAACCGCGCGCCGCATTTCGTCGGCGGGCGCCTGCGCACCCGCATGGCGGACCTGGTCGGCCAGTATACGATTTCCCTCTGGCTCTGGAATGGCATGCCCAACGAAGGCCGCGCCTTCTGCGGGTGGTTCTACTCGCGGGACCACGACCACGGCCTCAGTGCCTACGGCGAACACCTCGGCGTCGGCGGCAAGAGCGGCCACACCGGGCGGCTCGTGTTCCAGGCGGGCCGCCAGGGACCGACGGTCGCCGGCAAAACCGAGATTCCCCGCTGGACCTGGCATCACGCCGCGCTGGTCCGCGACGGAACGCGCGTGCGCCTCTACCTCGACGGCGTCCTCGAAGCGGAGGCGATGGCCCCGACCGTCGGCATCGCCGATCTGATGTTTGGCGGCCGCTCCGACAACGATTCCAACTGGGAAGGCCGCCTCGACGAGATCGCCGTCTTCCCGCGGGCGCTCTCCGCCGCCGAGGTCGCCCGCCTCGCCGCCCCGTCGCCGTAGGCGAACCATTCCGTCAGTGGGCGGGGCGATCCCGCCCCGCGGGACCGGACGTTTGATTCAAGGGGCGCGGGGCGAGGGCGCCCCGCCTACACGGCACCGTCTTGATCCTGGACTTCAGATCTGGCGCCGGCACGACTGCAGGGATCCGGCTTGAGCGCGGTGAGATCGCCAGGCCGGGTCACCGCGCCGCCGCCGGTTTTGGCCAGCGCAGGTGCCGGTGGAGGAAATCGAAGGTCCCTTCCATCCGGAAACCGTGACCGCCCTGGAAGAACTCGATCGTGGTCCGATCGCCGAGGCCGAGCAGGTCGTAGAGCCTTCGGACGCGCCCGTACTCGTGTGCCACCCACTCGTCGCTGGAGACGAAATCGTGGTGGCCGCGCTCCACCATGAACGGGCGCGGTACCATCAGATAGGCGAGTTCCGAATGATCGAAGGTGTTCCCCGCGTTGAACACCGGCACCTCCCATTCGTCGGAGAACAGGTAACTGAAGGGATGATCGAGACCCGCCACCTTGCGCGTCCATTGGTTGAAGTAGCTCGCGCTGATCGACAGCGCGTACCCCTCGAGCACCGGTGGCAGGCGCAGCGCGGACTCGCCGCCAAAGCTGTTTCCGTAAAAGGCAATCCGCGCGCCATCGACAAACGGCAGCGTGTTCAACCACCGCAGGATCTGATCGTGCTGGTGAACGAGGAACGAGTAGAGGGTGGCCTTGACCGTGTTGGCCTTCCGGTTGAGCGGACGATAACGCGCCTCGTTGCGGTAGAGGTTGTGCGGGATGAAGGCGATGAAGCCCCGCTCCGCGAGCCGGGCCGCCACCTGGCGGTACGCGGAAACCTCCTTCACCAGCAGGTTCTCGGGCAGCCCGTTGCGGCCGTGCTGCGTGACCACCACCGGGCGGCGCTCGCCCGCGGCGAGGTCCCGGGGCAGCACCAGCACGCCCCAGGCCACGAGTTCAGGAAAGACATCCAGCACCACGTCGTAGGCCACCCAGCGTTCGGTTTCGTGGATCAAACGGGTGCGCGCCTGCGGCGGCAGCAGGGGTTCATTGAAACTTCCCTGCACCTCGTCCCGAAAGTAGTTCCGGAACCACTTGCTGCCCTCGACAAAGGGTGCCGGCGGGTGGGTCGGATGGACCACCTCCGTCGACCATTTGATGTCGCCCAGGGCCGGCATCACCTTGTGGCCGAAGAACCGATCGCGCACGCCGGCCGCCTGGCGAATCAGGCGCTGCACGTGGTCCTCGATCTGCCGCACCTGCCGCTGCTGCCTCACTTCCGGGTCGAAGCCGCGGCGGCGATCGACCAGCGGTTCCGGGACCGCGCTGTCACCGGCCGCCGGCGCTGCGCCACCACAGAGCCGGATAAATTCCGCCAAGGCCGTGCGCTCCGGCGTGGCGCTCTCCTGTCGCACCAGTGCGCGGGGCTGAAAGCCGTTGGGCAGGTAGTCGCTGATGCGATCAAACTCGCGGCGCACGCGCTCGAAGGGCGGACGACGGATCTCCCCCTTGTGCCCGGCCACCTCGGCCACCGGGCGGTCCTCGATCACCAGCCCGCGCGGCGCAATCAGCGTGGCAACCTCGGCATCCCCGAACCGATCCAGAAGCGCCCAGACGTTACGGTAGACGGGTTCGGTCCAGGTCTGCTCCCGGGAATCGAAGTACCCTCCAACCCAGGCGGCCGCGAACACCGTCTCGACCGCCGCAGCGTGGAACGCGACCAGGCCGCCTTCGCCGACGCCCACGACCCCCACCCGCGTTCCGGCGCCGCCCCGCTGCTTCAGCCACTCTCCGGCCGCGAGGACCTTCTGGATCTCGTAACCGATCACATGGCGCCCGAGGTGATAGCTCTGCCGATACAGCCACTCGCGGTGCGTCTGGTCCTTCCGCTTCGCCAGCTGTTGCTTTGACCGCTCCGGGATGTCGAGCGCCGCGGTGTCCAGCGTCTGGCGGTTGACCAGGGTCGGAATCACCAGCCGATAGCCCTGATCCGCCAAGCCACGCGCCGGCTCCCGCCCGGGCTGCCCACCTGGCGCCAGGCCCAGGACCTGTTCCGGCGTCTGATCGGCGTCGGGCACCACCACGGCCGCCCCGGTCGGGGCCCCGCGGGGTTCGACCCACAAGCCCTCACCCCAAACCCCGCCTCCTCCAGCCAGCACCGGCCACCGCACCTGCCACACGGCGAAGCGCGGTGTCTCCGCCACCAGGGCGGGAGCATTCTCGGTGCCCCAAGTTTCCAGCACCACCGGCTCGCGTGGATCCACCACGCCGAGGATGCGCGCCAGTTCCCGGCGGTTGTCGGCCACCGAAGCAGCGTACGCCGCCGGGTTCCCGCTCGTGTCGTGATGCCAGTGGCGCTTCCTTCGCTCCTTCGCCTCTGCCATCTTCCGGTCGACAAAGCGATGGGCGCCGTCCATCAGCCGATCCGCCATGGCGGCCTGGGCCTTCTCCGGCCAGTCAAGCGGTGCCGTCCCGGGCAGGACCGGCTCGGCCGCCCCGACATCAAGGACAGTGAGCCCCGCCGCCACGAGCATCGGCTTCACCACGCAACTCCAAGCCACTGTCGGCGGAATCCCGATCCCGCGAGTTCCGACCGGCCGCCGGCGGTTCCCAACGCGGGTCAGGGCGGCAACCCACCGAAATGACATCGCCTGAGGTAGCCGGCCTCGCTGAGGCCGGCCAGGACCAGGAGATCGATCGTGACAGTCTGGGCCGGCACTCCCGGCGACAACCGAATCGTCGCGAAGCAGTCCGAAGGGAATTGGTGAAAGCATGCCGCGTCGTCCCCTTCGATTCAGGCCACTTCCCATCCGGCGCGGTACTGCCGGCGCAGGAACCGCTCCGCCTCGGGGAAGTTCGGAAAGCGCATCGCCGCGGCGTCCCAGGACAGCGCCTGGTCCGGGCATCGAATTGCGATTGAACCGAGGAGGATGGCCTCGGTGAGCGGACCGCTGTGGGCGAAGTGCGACTCCGTCCGCTCTCCGCCCAGGCAGGCGTCGACATAGTGATGATAGTGGTTGCGCGCCGGCGGCGTCGGTCGCGGGTAGTTACGAAACTTCTCCACCGGCAGCAGCCGGGGGCCGGCTCCATGCGTGTGCAAAAGGGCGCCTTCGGTCCCGAGAATCATCGCGGACTCCTGCGGGTACTTGCCCGACGGGTTGAGGTCGCGCACCTCCTTCGGGGGCAGGAAGTCCGGGCCGTCGAACCACTCCACCACCAGTTCGCGGCCTTCGGTGCGGGCATTTCCCGGGAACGTCCACGTAATATGTTCGCTTTGCGGCCAATTCTGCGCCCGTCGCTCCGGTGAGTTCTTCCAGGCGGATTCCACTTCGGCCACGACGCGCGTCGGCGCGCGCAATTCCAAGGCCCGCCAGGTGGCGTCGAAGATATGGCACCCCATGTCCGCGCACCAACTCGTGCCAAAGTCGAGCCAGGCGCGCCACTTGGCCGGGTGATAGGTGTCCGGCGCAAAGGGCCGCGCCGGCGCGGTGCCGAGCCAATGATCCCAGTTCAGCGCCGGCGGGGGCGTGCCGGTCTGGGCGGGCCGCGGCCCACCCAGGCGGTTGGGCGCGGGACGACTCGAGCACAGGTAGACGTGCTTGACCTTCCCAATCGCCCCCGCCCGGAGGTAGTGCACGGTCATGCGGTCACCGATGCTGGCGGCGAATTGCGTGCCCAACTGCGTGACCAGCCCGGGCTTCGCCGCCGCCGCGGTCGTGAGGCGCCGCACTTCCGCGAGATCGTGGCACATCGGCTTCTGGCAGTACAGGTGTTTGCCCCGCCGGAGCGCCTCGGCGGCGATCGGGTAGTGCATGTGATCCGGCACGGTGACGTTCACCGAATCGATCCGATCCCCTTCCTGGGCGAACATCTCCCGCCAGTCCGAGTACAGCCGGGCGCCCGGCACCTGCTTCGCCGCGGTCTCGAGGTGCGAACGGTCCACGTCACAAAGCGCGACGATCTCGAGCCGGGCGTGCTCCTGGAAGTTCTTCAGGTCGTTGTGCCCCATTCGCGTGACCCCGATGCAGGCGTGGGCCAGCTTGTGGCTGGGACCGGCCGCGCGCAGGCCCGACGGAAGGAGAAACGGCGCCGCCGCGGCGACAGCTCCAGCGTGAAGAAACTGCCGGCGCGAAACGGCGGGGCGGCCGAAGACGGGGGTATTCATCGAGAGCCGGAGTGTGCCCGCCTCGCCAGCCGGGTGCAATCCCGCGTCCAGCGGCAGGCGCGGAGCGTGGCTCTGACCTCATCGGTGTTCCGCGCATCCGGTGGGCGCGGTGACCTCGCCGCGCGGACTGGTGCGTCGCCAGCGGACAACGGCGGGGCGAGTTCGCCCCACCCACCGGGCCGACGGTTAACGGCGAGGTTTCGTGGAGCGAACCCTTAACCCGGGCCAAATGCCGGCAAGGCCCGCCAGCGTCAGCTTCCCGCCGCGGTCTTCTCGTTCGCGGCCGCCGGTTCCCGGAAGAAGATCAGGAAGACCACCAGCACGATGGCCGCGCCGATCGCCGGGGTCATCCAGATGGCGCGCCAGTCGTGGGCGATCGCTCCCTGGGCCTGGGGAAGAGCGTGGGCCGCCAGCGTCTTGCCGGCGAGCAAGGTGCCGACAAACGCGCCCACGCCCCAGAGGATGAAGGCGATGAAGCCCTGGGCGGCGCCGCGGTTGCGCTCGTTGGCCTCCGCATCGACGTAGAGTTGGCCGGCGATGAAGAGAAAGTCGTAGCAGACGCCGTGCAGCAGGATGGCACCGAAGATGAACGCCGTCTGCAGCGCCGACGCGGCATCCACGCTCTGCGCGAGCAGGAAGTAGCGGGTCGCCCACGCCAGGATGCCGAGGAAGATCGTCTTCTTGTAGCCAAGGCGTTTCAGCATCATCGCCAGCAGGAAGAGGAAGATCACGTCCGACACCTGCGCGAGGGTGAGCTTGGCGGCCAGGCCCTCCCACTTCAGTTCCGTGAGGTAGATGCCCATCATCACGAAGTAGAAGTAGAGCGGGATGCAGATGAGGAACATGCACACGATGAAGATCGCGAACGGCACCTTCTTCAGCAGGGCGAGCGCGTCGAGTCCCAGCACCTCGGCCACGCTGACATCCTGCCCCACCTTGCGGGGCGGCGTGTGCGGCAGCAGCAGGGCGAAAAGGCCGAAGGCGATCGACACGCCGCCGGCGAGGTAAAATTGCACGGCCGACTGCTCCCCTTTCAGCAGGCTCAACGCCCACCCTCCCGCAATCCAGCCCACCGCCGACAGGACCTTGATCCGGGGGAAATCCACCTTGGCATTGGCGAGATGATGGAGGGAGAGCGAGTTTCCCAGCGCCAGGGTCGGCGCGTAGAGCGCACAGTACAGGATTAGGGTCGGATAAAACGCGCTGAAGGATTGGAACTGCGCCAGCCCGAACATCGCCAGGCCGCCGGCGATGCCCAGGACCGCCAGGAGTTTCTCCGAGGCGAAGAAGCGGTCGGCGATCAGGCCGACGAAGAACGGCGAGATCATTGAGCCGATGGCGAAGGCGCCGTAGGCGGCGCCGATCTGCTCCCCGCCGAACTTGAGCGTGTTCGCGAGGTACGTGCCCATGCTGACGTACCAGGATCCCCAGATGAAATACTGGAGGAACATGAAGACGCAGAGGCGGGACTTGACCGTGGACTGGTCCATTGTCGGGGTGGGTTGAGGTTGGGGTAACGAAAAACGCCTTCCGCCCCGGGGACGGGCGGCGCGGCGGTGCAGGGGGAAACCTGCCCGGCCGGGCGACCGACTAGTGCATCTCTACCTGGCAGGTGCCAAGCCCGCCGCGGTAGAAGTTGAACTGGACGTTGGGGTGATCCGCGAGCAGCGACATCGGGACGGCGCTGTCCGCGATGCGCTTGGCAATCATCAGGGTCGTGAGGCGCTGGCCAAACGGGCTGTCGTGGGTCCCAGCCTGCCAGATCGAGACCTTTTCGGCCTTCCAGGTCTCGACCGGACCGACGGTGATGGCCTGGGTCGGGACCAGTGAGATGTTGCCCCCTCCTGACGTGCGGGCGTTCTGCGCCAGTGTCACCGGGTGGAGGTCCACGATCCGCGTGCCGAGCTTGCGGTACTCGGCCGGGCTGGGCGGGGCGTCGCGGAACCGACCGCTCCGCCGCACCGGGTCGTTGAACGCCCAGTGCTTGGTGTCCCCCTGGCCGCCCTGCATCACCACGCAGCGCACACCGTCCCAGCTTTTCCGGTACGCCGTCAATTCCGCCTTCGGGAAGTGCAGGTGCGCCTCGGGCATCGCGAGTTCGCGCCGGATGCGGCGGAAACACAGCTCCCGGTCGGCCCGCTCGAAGGAGAGCGGGTGGGTCACCGGCACCTCGGCTCCGTCCGCATACCATTCGTCCATGCCCCAGAAATGCGCGTGCCGAAGCGACAGGCCGAGTTCGTTCACCAGCCGCGCCACGAGCGGCAGCTGCTCGGTCGGCCCGATCGGGCCGCAGATGCCGGCCGGATTGTCGGGGGTCGACTGGCGCCACGCGTGGATGTACTCCAGTGCCTCGGCGAGGTAGAACTCCTCGAGCGTGTCGTAGAACACGACCCGGAAGCCGTCGCGAGAGAGGCGCGCCATCTGCGCCGGCGTCAGTCGGGCGGCCTCCTCGATCAGTTCGGAGTCAAGCGTGGTGTAATCCCACCAGTCGGGGGCGATGGTACTGAATTTGCGGGGCATGAGGGAGGTGGAGTCGGGAAGACGGGGAATGGCGGAGCGGGTGGAGGAACGCGGCCCCGCAGGTGGGGCTCAGATCACTTCGAGTGCGCGCTCGTAGGCGCGGTTGACGTGACATTTCCGGCCGAGGACTTCGCGCAACGGGTCCGTGTCGGGCGCACAAAAACCCAGGTGGGAGTGCCGGCGCCAGCCCTCCGCGAAACGAAAGCGCTTCGACATCCGCCCGACCTCCCGCGCCATGTCCTCCATGTCGCGCAGGTAGGAGTTCATGCCCTGCGACGCCTGCAGCCAGGAGTGCTGGCTTTCGTGGCAGGAGAGCGCGGCCAGCTTGATGTCCTGAACCGACGTCGTGTCGACGAAGGCCCCGGGCACGAGGCGCCGCCGCAGCCCGTCGCGCAGGCCGTGCGGCATCGCATGGTAGATGGTGGTGACGCCGCCCCAGGCCGCGCGCCGCGGCGTCGTGACGAAATTCGGCACCCCCCGGACAAACGCCGCGCTCACCGCCAGGCGGTTCGTCTCCATGTGGTCCTCCATGTAATCCTGCGGCGAATGGGTCAGCAGGATCGCGGGTCGGACCTCCCGGATAATCGCGGCCACCCGTCGCAACAGCGGCAGCCCATAGAAGATCTCGAGGTCGTCGACGAGGCTCTCGTGAAACTCGGCCCCGAGCAACCCCGCGGCCCGGCGCGCCTCGGCCCGGCGGATGCGCCGCAGCGCGCCGGCGCGGTGCACGAGGCTCCCGCAGGAGCCCGTCGAGAGGTTCAGGTAATGCGTGCGCCAGCCGGCCTCCCGGAGGAGGCACAGGGTGCCGGCCATCATGAACTCGATGTCGTCCGGATGCGCCGCGATCGCGATGGCCGCCGGCTCAGCCATGGAGTTCCGCCAGGGCCACGGTGCGTTTCTCCTCCGCGGAACGGTCGGCCGCCAGGCACGCGAGGTGCGACTGCATCGCCAGTTCCAGGGAGGTCAGCGGCATCTCGCGTCCCGCCGCCGCCGCCTCGAAGAAGGCCTGGAACTGGGTCTGGTACGGGTGATCTGACACATCGCCCGAATCCAGGAGCTTCATCGAAAGCTCGCTCCATTTGTGCTTGTCGACGGCCAGCCGCGACGAATGGAACTTGTGATCGAGCAGGCTGCCTTCGCTGCCCACGAGATGCGTGTGAAAATAGTACGGTTGCACGCAATCGATGACCGAGGCCACCTTGCCCACGGCGCCGTTCCGGAAGCGCACCAGCGTGACGCTCGCCGTCGGATACTCGTAGGGGCCGAAGATGGGATTGAACGACTTGGTCGCCGTGCTCGTCACGCTCTCGACCTCGCTGCCCATGCAGAGCAACAGGGCGTCCATCGCGTGGCAGCCGGCCGAAAGCAAGCTGCTGCCGCCGCCGTTCTTTGTGACGTTCCAGCGGAACTGCCCGTACCACGGGCCGATGCCGTGATAATAGTCGACCTCCCCGTAATGCAGCTGCCCGAGCAGGCCGGCGTCGATCACCGCCTTGGTGGCGAGGAACTGGCTCGAGTAGCGGCACTCGAAGCAGACGCACACCTTCACCCCGGCCGCCTTCACCGCCGCGGCCACCGCGCGCGCGTCTTCCAATGTCAGGCTGATCGGCTTTTCCAGGATGATGTGCTTGCCCGCCCGCGCGGCGGCGATCGCTTGCGCGGCATGCTGCTGCGGATAACTGCAGATCGAAACCGCCTGGATATCGCTCTGCAGCATCGCCTCGAGGCTCGTGAAGGTCTGGAGGGGTCCACCGTGGCGGGCCGCGAGTTCCGCCCCATCGAGCGGGCGGGTGGAGCAAACCGCGGTCACCTGCGCCAGCGAGGTCGCGTTGATGGCGGGGATATGCGCCGAGCTGGCCCAACCGTAACCGACCATGCCGACCTTGAACTTCTTCATGCGTGAATCTCCTGGGAAGGGTGGGGTGAAAACTAGGGTGTGCCCGGCGACGCCGCCGAGCCTCCCTTTGTCGGATGCGGCTCCTGGAGAGTCAATGCGTGATCCGGTCGGTAAACTCGGCGCAGCTGCCCGTTGGCGGTTGTAGCCGGCCGCGGTGAGGCCGGCCGCCGGGGTCACCGCCCCGGCTACACCAGACAAATGACCGCCAACCGGCAGATGCGCCCCGTGGGAACTCCCGGCCGACATCCCGGCCGACATCAGCGGTGACTTCTGGCCGGGGGCGTGCCAGCCTCGCGGGTTTCCATGCGCACGTTTCGCTTCCTCGCCTTCGGTGTCCTTCCGGCGATCGCCTCCCTGCTGCACGCGCGGGTCGATCTCCTGCTGGTGCCGCCCGTTGACGAATCCGTGCCGGCCGCCCGCCCGGAGTTCGTGCTGCACCTGAACAACCCCACGGAATTCGAAGCCTCGATCCAGCTGGAGCGGGAGCTCGAAGCCGAGTACGCCGATCGCACCGGCCATGCCCTGCTCCGGATGGAGGTTCTCCCTCCCCCCACGGGCCTCGTCACCGTGCCGGGGATGAGCCGGCTCACCCTGCGTCTCCGCCCCGTCGCCGACCTCACGGGCACTGGCGAATTCGCCTCTTTGCGGCTCCGTTCTCCCGCGACCAACGTCATCCTCTTCCGCGTGGCTCCAGCCCGGCCGTCCGCCGCGGGAACGGGGGTGGCCGGTTCTCCCTCCCCGACCACCGCCGGGCCCGGCCGTCGCCATCTCGATCTCACCACCGACATCGAGAACATGCGCCGCCATATCTCCGGCTACGACCCAATCTACTTCGCCGTGGGCTGGCGCGAACGCTTCAACGCCCGTTTCCAGTTCAGTTTCAAGTACCGGCCGCTCGACCACGGCCCGGACGCCTGGACCGAACACCCCTGGCGCACCCTCGCCGGCAAGGTGCACTTTGCCTACACCCAGACTTCGATCTGGGACCTCGAGAGTTTCTCCAAGCCTTTCTACGACTCGAGCTACAAGCCGACGATCTTCCTGCTGCATCCCTTTTCCCGGTCCCCCGGCTCGCCCTGGTCGTGGTCGTTGCAGGCCGGCGCGCAACACGAGTCCAACGGCAAGGGCGGCGGCAGCGCTCCCGTCCCGTCCCGCCCCGGGCTGATCGCCTCCGCCGCCTCCGGGCGCCCGGCGCTCGACACCCGGAGCCTGAACACCCTGTACGCGCTGCCCCGCCTGCGGTGGGAGGTGGCCGACGGCCGCTTTTTCGAGGCCGCGCTCCGCGCGAGCGCTTACTTCCAGGAGGATGAGAATCCGGACATCGCGCGCTACCGCGGCTATGCCGAGCTGACGCTGCGCGGCGGCTATGTCCGCGGCCTGCAGCTCTCCACGCATTTGCGGGGCAAGATCGACGGGCACGGCAGCATTGAGTTCAACCTGACCTGGCCCACCAGCGAGATTCCGTTGCTCCGGGGCTTCCCGCTGCTCGACGCCCTCGGCGGTTACACCCAGATCCAGTACTTCAACGGCTATGGCGAAAGCCTGCTCGACTACGACGTCCGGCGCCGCGATCAGCTGCGTTTCGGCCTGATGATCGTGCGGTAGAGACCGACCGGCCCGTTCGCACCCGGGCCTCCGGGCCCAATCCGGCCTCGCCGACACGACTGTGAAAAAAGGATGAGAATGCGGACTTCACGTATTTCGGTTGTCCCGGCGGTCCCTGCTGCCAGAGTAGAGGGACTGCCAACCGGCAGCTCCCAAAGTCCGCACATCTATCATTCATCCATGAAAAACCGCTCCGCCTCCCGCGCAGGATTCACGCTCGTTGAAATCATGATCGTCGTCGTCATCATCGGCCTCCTGGCTGCCATGGCGATTCCCGCTTTCCAGAAAGTCCGCGTCGCCTCCCAGGACAAGGCCGTCCTGAACAATGCCCGCCAGATGGCCGCCGCCGCCGATCAGTATTACCTGGAAAACGGCGCCACCTTCGCCGCTTCGAGCTCCCTGATCGGGCCGACGAGCTACGTGAAGGCCCTCAACACGGTCGCAAGCGAGATCTATCCGGACAATTACACCCAGGGCATCACCATCACGATCGCCGGCATCGCCAACGCGCGGACGATCACCTACGCGCCCTAATCGTCTTTCCTAATCACGCACTGGCAACGCCGCCCCCTTGCGGGCGGCGTTTTTTTGTCCGCGTTCAAGGCGGCGGAAGCCTCCTTGGTCTCGTTCCTGTAGGCGGGGTGACTTCGCCCCGCCCTCTTGGTTTGGGGGCCCGCCTGGCGCGGGGCGGGGTCGCCCCGCCCACAGGACACCCAAGAGGGGGTTGCCCCTGGTGAGCTAGAACCGGCCGTTGACGCCGAAGGTGATCGTCGTGCCGTTGAGGATCGTGGTCGACATGCGGTCGGCAAACCCGCGGTAAAGCCGCTGCGGCTCGTTGAAGACGTTCCCCACGTCGATCGTGAACTGCAGGGTCGGCCGGTGCTGCCACGCCACGCCCGCGGTCACCGTCTGGTACTTGTAGCGGTAGTTGTTGTAGCCGGGCGAAGTCGCATTGTAGCTGGTGATGTAGGCGCCCACGTAGTTGTAGAGCACCCGCGTGCTGAACTTGCGGTACCGCCAGGAGAGGCTGGCATTGCCGGTGCGCGGGATGAAACCGGGCACCTCGTTGGTGCTGCGGTTGGTGGTGCCGCCGAAATTCCCGCGCGTCTCGATCAGGGTGTAGTTGGCGGAAGCGCCGAGGCCCTTCCAGAGGCCCGGGAGGAACGTGAACTGCTGCTGGTAGACGAATTCCCACCCTTGGACGACCGCCGTGCCGGCGTTGGCGGAGGACAGCAGCGTGAAGCCGGGGTACTCGCCGTTGAAGCCATTGTCGGTGCCGGTGGGAACGGTGCCAACGTTGGTTCCGGTGACGATGTAGTCGCGGATTTCCTTGTGGAACCACGAGACCGACACGTTGCCCACCGGTTCGAAGTAGTACTCGAGGACGGCGTCCCAGTTGTCGGCGTATTGGGGCCGCAGGTTGGGGTTGTTGATCGTCAGGGTCTGGTTGGCCTCGTTCACGGTCTCGTTCGGGGTGGCGTTGTTGAGCGCGGGCCGGCCGAAACTCGTCGACCAGCTCAGGCGCGCCTTGAGATTCGCCGTGAGGTCGTACGCGAGGTGGGCGCTGGGAAACGACTTGGTGTAATCGCCCCGCGACTTGCGCAGCGCGTTGGCGTAGTCACGGTCGGCCGAGCCCTGGGGATCCGCGGTTTGCTGCGCGGTGGTGCTGCCAAAGCGGTTCCGCACATAGCCCCACGCCTCCATCTCAGTGCGCTCCGTGCGCACGCCGGCCAGCAGGCTGGCGCGCCCGAGCCGGGCCTGGGCCATCCCGTAACCCGCCGTGACCCACTCGGTGACCGCGCGGTTGGCGGTGTAGTTGTTCTGGTAGTGGTAGTACTGGTCCTCGCGCCAGAGGGACGGATTGCGCGGCTGCCGATCCCAGAAGAACTGCATCGGCTCCCAATATGGCATGCGGCGCCCCGTCTTTACGTAGTCGTAAGAGACAATCGTGGGATCGGAGGGCAGCGCGGCCGTGCCGGCGAAGTTCCAGCGGCGGGAGACGCTCGCGTTGTCGGCGTATTGTTCGCGCCAGGACGCCCCGGCCTTGAAGTGCAGCGGAAACGACGCGGGCACCTCGAATCGGGCGTTGCCGCGCAGCTCCTTGCGCGTATTGTTGTTCTGGAGGTTGGTGTTGGTGTACTGGGTCGGCCGGTAGTTGTCGGGATTGGTGAAGTCCGGGCCGCCGTTCGGCAGGAAGCGCGGGTGCAGGTCGTTGTCGGTGCGGTCGAGAATCCAGCCCGAGCCGGTCAGGCGGTTGATCAGGATGCCGCCGCGGCCGCCGCTCCCGCCGTTGATATTGGTCTGGGTGTAGACGGCGTTGTAGTCGAGTTGCAGGCGCCCGAAGGTCTGCTCCGCCCCGAGATCGAACCGCCGCATCCGGTTGTAGAAATTGCCCGGCCCCGTGGTCGTCTGCTCGATGATGGCCGCAGCCACCGGGCGCACCACGGTGATCTTGTCGGTGTACTGGCCCGGCACGACTCCGGTTGCCGCCCCGGGCACGGTATTCTGGTTGCCGGTGTAGGCGCGCGTCTCGTACTGCCGGCGGAAGGTCTCGTTGGCGTCGTTCAGCACGGTGTTGAGCGACAGCTTGGTGTTCGCCGAAAGGCGGTAGTCGGTCTTGAGGTTCAGGCTGAGCTGCTTCCGGTTGTTGTAGTTGTCCCAGGTGCGATAGTCCCAGACGTAGGCCGGTGATCCGGTGGTGTTCTGGAAGTCGCGCACCGTGCGGAAGCCGCCGACGGCGTTTTCGCTGTAGAAGAGGTTCATCGACACCCCGAGGTTGCGCTCGCCGCCCAGCACACCGAAGAGTTCCTGCCACTGCACATTGAAGAGCGGATGGGCCCGGTGGGCTTCACGCAGGGGAACCTGCTCGAGGAACGGCGGCGCCCAGCGCACGCTGGCGCTGTAGGAGAGGCGCCGCTTCTCGCGCATGCTCAGTGGCGATCGGCTCTTGAGGTTGATGGTGCCACCGAGGGAATCCGCGCCCTTGTCCGGCGTATGCCCCTTCACCAGTTCCATCTGGTCAAACATCGTGCCGGTGAGGTTGTTGATGTTCGTGCTGCGCCCGTAGGCGCCCTGGCTGGTCAACGGCGAACCGTCGAGCGTGATGGTGTTGAGCCCGGATCCGATGCCGCGCACCGTGAAGCCGTCGACGAGGTTCTCGTCGCCGAAGCTCCCGACCACCCCGGGGAGGCGGATGGCCACCTCGCCGGCATTCATGTTCGGCAGGTTGCCGTAGGAATCCATCGCCACGATGTTCTTCACGTTTTCCGCGTTGCGCTGGAGCGTGATGGCCGCGGCGCCGCCTTCGCGCTCCCCGGTCACCCGAAACTCCTGGAGCTGGTAGACTCCGCTCGTGAGATCGAAATTGCGCACCGCCCGCCGCCCTCCTTCCACGGTCACCGTGGCCCGCGCCGCATCGAGGCCGATGTACGACACCACGAGTTCGTGCGCGCCGGCCGGGACGTTGGTCAGGTTAAAGAGGCCGGTCTCATCGGTCAGCGCGGTGAGGCCGAGCGCGGGAACCGCGACCTTGGCGCCCTCCAGCAGGTTGCCCGAAGCGGTGTTGCTCACCGTGCCGCTGATGCTGCCGGTCTCGGCGGCCTGCAACGGCGCCGCCATGACAAGCACCACGCCAAACACGACGAGGGCGGTCAGCCGGCGCGAAAGGCCGGACCAACGGGCGGAGGCGGAGCGCAGGGGTCGACGAAGGGGCGTCTGGGTCATGGCACGGGCGGGGTTGCTGGTTGGTGCGACCGCCACTGGAAAACCCGCCAGCCGGATTTCCCCGGGCGATCCTGGCAGCGTGAGCAGAACGCACGGGCCCAAGGTGTCGCAAGCGCGAACTCCCGAAGTTTCCGAAAGACGGCAGACCGCCGGTGTTCGCGATGCGGTCCGATCCTGTGGGCGGGACGACCTCGTCCCGCGCCGTTCGCGGCGGAACCCGCAGCCCGCGGGGCGCGGTCGCCCCGCCTACAGGGGGGCCATGACGACCACTGCTCGCGGCCAGTGGACCACCCGCGCCGATTGGGAGAGTCAGTGCTCCCCGGCTTCGCACGACCGACCGGCCACCCTTCGCTTCGCGTGTGGGCGGGACGACCTCGTCCTGCGCCGTTCGCGGCGGAACCCGCAGCCCGCGGGGCGGGGTCGCCCCGCCCACAAGGGGACCATGACGACCACTGCTCGCGGCAAGACGACCACCCGCCCCGATTCTCGGAACGAGTTCACTCTGCGACTTCGCAAGACGGACCGGCCTCCTTTCGCTACGCGTGTGGGCGGGACGACCTCGTCCCGCGCCCTTCGCGGCCGACGTCACAGCCCACGGGGCGCGGTCGCCCCGCCTACAGGGGGCGGGGCGACGGAGGATCGAGCGAAAACGGACCGATCAGAACCGCCCGTTCACCCCGAGGTTCACCGTGACGAAGTTGTAGTTGATCGTCGACGGCTGGTTGCGGAAGCCGCGGTAGATTTCCTGGTACGCGTTGAGGACGTTCGAGACGTCGAGCGTCAGCGAAGCCGACGGCCGCACCTGGTAGGCGAGGCCCACGTTCAGCGTGTCAAACGAGGCGCGCCAGCGATTGCGGCCCACCGTCGTCGCCGAATACTCGACGATGTAGTCGCTCGTCCAGTTGTAGAGCAGCCGCGTGCTGAACTTCTTGTAGCGCCACGACAGCATCGCATTGGCCGCCTTCGGAATAAAGCCGACCACTTCGCGGCCGGTCATGTTGATGGTTCCGCCGAAGTCGCCGTGGGTGTCGATGATCGTGTAGTTGAACGAACCGCTCAGGCCCTTGAGGAAACCCGGGAGGAAGGTGAACTGCTGCTGGTAGCTGAACTCCCAGCCCTGCACGTAGGCGGTGCCGGCGTTGGCGGACGTGAAGAGGGTCCAGCCTCCGTACTCCCCGTTGTAGCCGTTGTCGGTGCCCGTGGGGATGGTGCCGACGTTGATGTTGCGGACGATGAACTCCCTGATCGTCTTGTGGAAGAAGCCGACGGAGAAGTTGCCGACCGGTTCGAAATAGTAGTCGAGGGAGGCGTCCCAGTTCCGGGCCGTCTGCGGCAGAAGTCCGGCGTTGTTGATGGTCAGCGTGCTGCCCGTCTCGTTGATCGACTCGCTGGGCAGCAGTTCGCCGTAGCCCGGGCGGCCGAAACTCGTCGACCAGGCCAGGCGCGCCTTGAGGTTCTGGGTGACATCGTGGGTCAGATGAAGGCTCGGAAACGGCTTGGTATAGCTGCCGTTGATCTCGCGGCGCGTGCCGGCGTAGTCCCGGGTGACCGATCCGACCGGGTCGGCCAACTGCTGCGCGGCGGTGCTCCCGAACCGGGCCCGCACCCATCCCACGCCGACATCTTCCGTGTTCTCCCAGCGGGCACCGCCGAGGAAGCTGGTGCGCCCGAGGAAGCCTTCGCGCCCCAGCTTTCCCTGCGCCATCAAATAGCCCGCCGTGACCGTTTCGGTGATCTCGCGCGCCCCGGTGTAGCCCTGCTGGAGGCGGTAGTACACGTCCTCGCGCCACAGGTTTGGATCGACCGGTTTTCGGTCGTTGATGAACATCGAGGTGGTCCACTGCGGCATGCGGCGGCCGGTCTTGATTTGGTCGAAGGTGATGATGCTCGGGTCCGCCGGCAGCGGACCGGTGCCGGTATAGACATAGCGGCGGCTGCGGCTGAGTGACTGCGCCAGGGTCTCGCGCCACTGGACGCCCGTCTTGAGCGCCAGGGGAATCTCGGTCGGCAGCTTGTAAAGCGCGTTGAACCGCGCCTCGCGCACCCGCTGGTCGTTCTCACCGTCGCTGCACTGGAGGTTGCCATTTGGGCGGTAGTTATTGGGGTCGGTGAAGTCGAGCCCCCCGTTCGGGATGAACTTCGGATGGAGCTCCGACTGCGTGCGATCGAGGATCCAGCCGGTACCCGCCACGCGCATGGTGAGCTCGCCGCCCTGGCCGTTGCCGTTGTTCAGGTTGTTGCGCGCGTAGTTCACCGCGTAGTCGAGCTGCAGCGGACCGAAGTCCTGCTCGGCCGAGAGGTCGAGCCGGCGCTGCCGGGTATCGTAATTGTTTGGTCCCCGGTTCTGCATGTCGATCAGCGATTGCGCCACCGGGCGAATGACCGTGATCTTGTCGGTCCAGCCCGGCACGACACTGGTGGTCGCGCTCGGCACCGTGTTTTGGTTCTGGGAGCTGTAGGCCCGGGTGATGTACCGGCGGCGCGAATGCTCGAAATTGTCGCTCGCCGTAGTGCTGATCGTCACACGCGTGCTGGGGGAGACGCGGTAGTCAGCCTTGATGCTGCCGCTCACCTGCTTCCGGTTGTTGTAGTTGTCGAAGGTCTGGTAGCTCCACACGTAGGCCGGCTGCACCGTCGTGTTCTGGTAGTCGCGATCGGTCTGAAAGAAGCCGACGGCGTTCTCGCTGTAAAAGGCGTTGACGGTGACGCCAAGGTTCCGATTCCCACCGAAGACGTCGTACAGTTCCTGATAGCCGAAGTTCAGCATCGGGTGCGCGCGGTGCTGCTCGCGCAGGGGAATCTGATCGGTGAACGAGGGCGCGATGCGTGTCGACAGACTGTAGGTCAGACGGCGCCGCTCCTTCATGCTCAGGGAGGACCGGGACTTGAGGTTGACCGTGCCGCCGAGGGAGTCGGCGTTCTTGTCGGGGCGGTGCCCCTTGGTCAGCTCGAGCTGATCGAAGAGCGCGGCGGAGATGCTCTGCATCTCGAAGGCGCGGTTGGTGCCGAACGGCGTGACGAGGCCGCCGTCGATGGTCACGGTGTTCATGCCCGCGGGCATGCCCCGGATGTTGAAATTGTAGGCCAGGCCCTCGTCCGTCGGACTGCCGGCGACGCCGGGCAGACGCATCAGCACCTCACCGGCGCTCATGTTGGGCAGGTGGCCGAAGGAGTCCATCGCCACCACGTTCATGGTGTTCGGCGCATTGCGCTGCGCGGTGATCGCGGCCGCCCCGCCCTCGCGCTCGCCGGTGACCTTGAAGGCGTCCATTTTATAGATGCCGGTGGAGAGGTCGAAATCGCGGACCACCCGCTGCCCGGGAAGGGTGGTCACCTGGACCCGGGCGGTGTCGAGGCCGATGTAGCTGACGACGAGCTCATGGGTCCCGGCGGGCACGGGGGTGAGCACGTACCGCCCGGTATCGTCGACCAGGGTGGAGAGCCGAAGCGCCGGAATCTCCACCCGCGCACCTTCCAGGAGGTTGCGGGTGGCGGCATTGCTCACGGTGCCGGTGATGGTGCCCGCGTCGGCCGCGGCCATCCGGCCGGGCAGGAAAACCAACGGGAGCAAGAGCAGCAGGGCAAAGGAGCGCAGGGAGCGACCCGAGGAACGGACGCAGCAGCGGACGAGCCGCGCGACGAAGAGCAGCGACATGGTGGGTTGGGGTTGGATTGGGTAGTGAAGAAAAGCCGGCGGGAGCGCGACCGCCTCAGAAGCGGCCGTTCACCCCGAGAGTCACCGTGACAAAGTTGTAGATCGAGCGACGCACGCGGCCCTTGTGGCCGATGTAAAACTGCTGGGGTTCGTTCAGCAGGTTGGCGACGTCGAGGCTGAATCCCATGGCCGGCCGCACCTGGTAGCCCATGCCCCAGTTGAGGGTCGTCATCGGGAAGCGGTACTGGTGCAACGCCGGGTTCGGGACGTTATTCGTCACACTGAAGGTCGTGATGTGTTCACCGGTGCGGTTATACAGCACGCGGGTGCTGAACTTCCGATAACGCCACGACAGCGTGACGTTCATGGCATGGGGGATGAAGCCCGCCACTTCGCGCCGCGTGAGGTAAAGCGTCCCGTCGCGAAGTCCGTGGGTGTCGATCCAGGTGTAGTTGGCCGAGAAGGCCAGGCCCTTGAGCAAGCCCGGCAGAAAGGTGAACTGCTGGCTGTACGCGAACTCCCAGCCCTGGGCCGTCGCATTGCCGCCATTGACATTGGTGCGCATGGTCCAGCCCGAGTATTCGCCGTTGTAGCCGTTGTCCAAACCGTCGTCGATCGTGCCGACGTCCTGGGTGATGATGAAGTCGCGGATATCCTTGTGGAACCAACCCACCGTGAAGCTGCCGACGGGCTCGAAGTAGTACTCGACCGTGGCATCCCAGTTGGTGGAGGTGTAGGGCCCAAGGCCGGGGTTGTTGACCGTGACGGTGCGGGTCGCCTCGGCGGGAGTCTCGCCGGGCAGCAGGTTGCTGATCGGCGGCCGGCCGTAGCTCGTGGAATAGCTCGCACGAACCTTCAGGTCCTTGGTGAGATCGTGGAAGGCGTGGAAGCTCGGAAAGGCCTTGGTGTACTTGCCCGGATTGAGGCGGTAGTTGTTGGCGTAGTCGCGCGTCGCGGAGCCGATCGGGTCGGCCTGCTGCTGCGCGGTGGTGCTCAGCGCGCGGCTGCGCACCCAGCCCTTGGCGAGCGTCTCGGTGCGTTCCCAGCGCACACCGCCAAGGTAACCGGTGCGGCGTCCCCAGCCATCCGCGCCAAGGCGGCCCTGCGCCATCAGGTACGTGGCACCGATTTCCTCCGTCAGCCAGCGCGTGCCGGTGTACTTCTGCTGCTCGTTGTAGTAGCGATCCTCCACCCAGTAGTTGGCATCGGTGGGCCGCCCGTCGGTGGTGAACATGTGCGATTGCCAGACGGGAATCGCGCGACCGGTCTTGACCCGGTCGTAACTGACGTAGGTCGGATCATGCGGCAGGGGCGCCGCGCTGGTTGCCACGCTCCAGCGGTGGCGGTCACCGGCCCAATCGTCCATCCGCAGTTCGCGCCAGTGCACCCCGGTCTTGAGGTTGGTCGGCATGGCGATCGGCAGCGTATAGCGGAAGTCGATGCGCGCCTGCTTGAGGAACTGGTCGTTCTCGTTGCGCTGCTGCACGAGGCCATCGGTCGGGCGCGGCCGGTAGTTGTTGGGATCGGTGAAGTCGGGTCCGCCGTTCTGGACGAAGATGGGGTGCTCGCGATTCTGGGAGCGATCCAGAATCCAGCCAGTGCCGCCATAGACGAAGAGACCGGTGGCGGGGTTGACCCCGCCGCTGCGCATGTTGAGCGTGCCCCCCCGGCCGTTGCCGTTGTTGAGGTGGGTGGTCGACAGGCTGCCGGCGTACTCGATCAACAGGCGGCCGTAGTTGTGCTCGCCGGTCGCGTCGAGCCGGCGCATCCGCACGTAGTAGTTGAGCGGACCATCCATCGTGACGTCGATCTGCGCCGCCGTCACCGGCCGCACGACGGTGACCGTGTCGGTGAAGAGCCCGGGCACGACGCCCGTGGTGGTCGCGTTGGGCACGGTGGTCGCGCCGCCGGTGAAGGCCCGCACCGTCACGCGGCGCCGCATGCGCTCGAAGTTGTCGTTGCCCGTCACCCCGAGTGAAAAGCGGGTGTACTGCGACCACCGGTAGTCGGCCTTGAGGTTCAGGCTCATCTGCTTCCGGTTATTGATATTGTCCCAGGTCTGGTAGTCCCACACCGGGGCCGGACCGTTGGCGATGTTCGTGTAGTCGAAGATATTCGCGAAACCGCCGACCGCGTTCTCCGAGAAGAAGAGGTTGAGCGAGACGCCGAGGTTGCGCGTGTCGCCGAAGACATCGAAGACCTCCTGGTGGGCGACGTTGAGGATCGGGTGCGCCCGGTGCTGGGAGCGCAGCGGCGTCTGCTCGAGGAAGGGCGGAGCCCACCGCGTGGAGAAATTGTAGGTGGTCCGGCTCTTCTCCTTCATCGTGAAGGTGGCCTTCGTCTTGAAGTTGATCGTGCCGCCGAGGGAATCCGCCCCCTTGTCCGGGGTGTGTCCCTTGATGAGTTCCAGCGCGTCGAACATCGTGCCGGTGATGCTCTGCAACTCGAAGCTGCGGTTGGTGCCGAGCGTCGTCATCGACTGGCCGTCGACGGTCACGTTGTTGAGCGTCGGGTCCATCCCGCGCATGTTGAAGCGGTACGCCAGGCCTTCGTCCGTCGGGCTGCCGGCCACGCCCGGGAGCCGCATCACGACCTCGCCCGCACTCATGTTGGGAAGGTAACCGAAGGAGTCCATCGCGATGATGTCCTTCACATTGTCGGCGTTCTTTTTCTCCGTGATCATCGCCGCGTTGCCTTCACGCTCGCCCGTCACCTTGAAGGCCTCGAGCTTGTAGATGCCGCTCGTGAGATCAAAACTGCGGTCGACCCGCTGGCCGGAGGCCACGGTCACCGTTTGCCGCATCGGATCGAGGCCGATGTAGGACGCCACGATTTCGTGGGTGCCGGGAGGCACGTTGGACAGGAGGTACCGCCCGGTGGCATCCACGAGGACCGAGAGTCCCAGCTTTGGTATCTCCACCCGCGCGCCCTCGAGGAGATTGCCGGTCTGCACATTGCTGACCGCCCCGGAAATTGTTCCACCCGCCTCGGCGGCCCGGACCGCGGACAGCCCGATTCCCGTCAGGAAGGCGAGCAGTCCCGCCAGGAAGCGCACACGGGCGCCAGCACGGACGCAGCAACGCAAGAACGGCAAGTCAGGGGCAGGCAGCATGACGGGGGTGGTAAGGGTTGGTGTTGGCTCGGAACCGCGCCAACGCAGCTTCGACGCGGCCTCGCCCGCGACAGCCGCGGGCAACCTCAAGAGGGAAGGGCTCCGGAACCCGGCGCGGCAAGCGCGAAATCGCCCGATCTGCCGCGAATCCCGTGAGACTGGTTCCCGCCCGCAACCCTGGACGTCGCAGTTCCCCAAGGGAGCAGCTTTACCCCGCGACCGAAAGCTGCTCGGCTGCTCCGAGTCGCGGCGCGGGGTGAGCGCGCGTTGCTCCCACCGCCCGCTTTCCTTCGCCATGTCCTCGCTCCGCCTCTCCCTGTTCCTTCTCGCCGCCTCCGTGGCGGTCGGCGCCGCCCCCGGCGACTCCAAAACCTACGCCCCCACCTGGGCGTCCCTCGACACCCGGCCGACCCCCGAGTGGTTCCTCGACGCCAAGTTCGGCGTCTTCATCCACTGGGGCGTCTACGCCGTCCCGGCTTGGGGCAAGGTCGGGGAATACTCCGAGTGGTATTGGCGCCGGGTGAAAAGCACGGCGGAGAAGGAGGCGGTCTGGCGCGACTTTCACGCCCGCAACTACGGCGCCAACTTCGACTACATGGACTTCGCCCCGCAGTTTCGCGCCGAACTCTACGACGCGAAGCAGTGGGCCAGCCTCTTCGCCCGCGCGGGCGTGAAGTACGTCGTGCCGACCTCGAAGCACCACGACGGCTTCGCCCTCTGGCCCAGCGCCGAAGCCAGCCGCACCTGGGGCCGGCCCTGGAACTCCGCCGAGATCGGCCCGAAACGCGACCTGCTCGGAGAACTGGCCGACGCCACGCGCGCCGCCGGGCTCAAGTTCGGTTTCTATTACTCCCTCTACGAGTGGTTCAATCCGCTCTGGCTGAAGGATCGGCCGCGCTACGTCGCCGAGCACATGATTCCGCAGTTCAAGGACGTCGTCTCCCGCTATGCCCCGGCCATCATCTTCTCCGACGGTGAATGGGATCTGCCGTCAAAGGACTGGCGCAGCGAGGAACTGCTCGCCTGGCTGTTCAACGAGTCGCCCAGCCGCGACCACGTCGTGATCAACGACCGCTGGGGCAAGGATTGCCGGCACAAACACGGCGGGTACTGGACCACCGAGTATGCCGCCGGCCTGAAGGATGGCGCGCATCCGTGGGAGGAGAGCCGCGGCATGGCGCACTCCTACGGGCTTAACCGCGCCGAGCGCGTCGACGATTACAAGACCGCGCGGGAGTTCATCTTCGTCCTCATCGACCTCGTCAGCCGGGGCGGCAACCTCCTGCTCGACATCGGCCCGGCCGCCGACGGCACGATTCCTCCCTTGATGGAGCAACGCCTGCTCGAGATGGGCGACTGGCTGAAGGTGAACGGCGAGGCGATCTACGGCACGCGTTTCGCCGGCCGGTCGTGTCAATGGACCACCGGCACCCGGCCCGAGCAGAAATACGGCGAGTACAAGGTGAAGTACAACGTCATGGACCAGATCGGCCAGGCGCCCCGGGACGGCGCGGCGGTCAAGCAGGTCTTCTTCACCAAGAAGCCCGACGCCCTCTACGCCATCACCGCCGGCTGGCCCGGCAGACAGATCGTCCTTCGCGACATCACCCTGCCTGCCGGCGCGCACGTCAGCCTGCTCGGCGTGCCTGGAGACCTTCCGGTGCGGCGCGAAGGCAAGAACCTCACGGTCACGATGCCGGATCTCGGCCCGGACGGCGCCCCGTGCCGTTACGCCTACACGTTGAAGTTGCCCGGAGCCACCGTCGTGCCGGAGCCCTGAGACCGCCCTGGTCGGTCGGGCGACGCCTCTCCAGCCGCTCTCCGATCAGCGTCGTCATCGACGCCGACCAGAATTGAGATTGCTTCTTCTGTAGGCGGGACGACCTCGTCCCGCGGCCCTGCGCCGTCGACTCGGTTGGCGCGGGGCGACGTCGCCCCGCCCATAGGAGTGGTCTGTGGTTGGGCCACTCCGGGGTTGCGCCGCGCAACAAGTTCGACACCTCGTTGGGGGTTCCCACCCACCTCGCCGATGCCCCGCGGATTCCTCCGGCTGCCCAGCCTGTTCGCCCCGGTCACTCTCCTGGCCGCGACGGCGTCGGCCGCCGTCGACTTCAATCGCGAGGTCCGGCCCATCCTCTCGGACAAGTGTTACCACTGTCACGGACCGGACGAGAAAGGCCGGAAGGCGAAGTTGCGCCTCGACACTGCCGAGGGGGCCATGCGCCTCCGCGACGGCGCCGCCGTCATCGTGCCGGGCAAGGGCTCCGAAAGTGAAGTCGTGCTGCGCGTCTCCAGCCCGCACGACGACGAGGTCATGCCGCCGCCCGACTCCAAGCTCGGGCGGCTCACCGCGGCGGAAATCGCCACACTCCGGCAGTGGATCGACGAAGGGGCCGCCTATCAATCGCACTGGGCGTTTACTCCCCTCGCCCCGGTGTCGCTGCCGCCGGCCCCGGCCGGCCCGCCGGCAGACCTCCAACCGCGCAACCCCATCGACCGCTTCGTGCAGGCCGCCCTCGCCGCGGCGAAGGTCGCCCCGCAGCCGACCACCGATCGGCCCACGCTCATTCGCCGCGTCTCCTTCGACCTCACCGGACTCCCGCCGACCCCGGAGGAAATCAACGCCTTCGTCCGCGACGCACGGCCCGACGCGTATGAACGCGTGGTCGATCGCCTGCTGGCCTCTCCCCGCTTCGGCGAACGCATGGCGGTCGACTGGCTCGACGTCGCACGTTACGCCGACAGCTACGGCTTCCAGGTCGATCGCGAGCGCGACATGTGGCCCTGGCGCGACTGGGTGATCCGCGCCTTCAACCGCAACCTGCCCTGGGACCAGTTTGTCACCTGGCAGCTGGCCGGCGACCTCCTGCCCAACGCCACCGCGGAGCAGATTCTCGCCACGGCGTTCAATCGCCTGCATCCCCAGGAAAGCGAGGGTGGCTCGGTCGAGGAGGAGTATCGCGTCAACCACGTGAACGACCGGACGACCACCTTCGGCACCGCGTTCCTCGGCCTGACCCTCGACTGCGCCCGCTGCCACGACCACAAGTTCGACCCGATCACCCAGAAGGAATACTACCAGCTGTTCGCCTTCTTCGACGACATCGACGAAGCCGGACTCTACTCCTTCTTCACACCCGCGACCCCGACGCCGGCGATGTGGCTGCCCGACGCCGAACACCGGCGAAAGTTCGCCGCCGCCACCGACGCGGTCCGGGAAGCCGAACGCCATCTCGGGGCTCTGCGCGAGAGGCGACGCGACGCCTTCGCCGCCTGGCTGGCAGCCCGCCCCCCGGCGATGACGGTGCCGGACGAACTCGCCCACTTCACCTTTGACGAGCGCCTGCCGGGCGGCGCGCGCTCACCCTCCGCCGCGGCGGCCGAACCCGACGGGGAGCCTGCCGCCAAGGATCGCGGGGATCGCTTTGCGAGCAACGTCGGCTCCGGGCAACTCGCGACCACGCCGCCGGAAAATGACTCCGTGCCCGGCCGCCACGGCCAGGCGGTGCGGCTCACGGGTGACCACGCGATCCAGACCTCGCTGGGCAACTTCTCCCGCCATGATCCGTTCTCGATTTCGCTCTGGCTCCAGACGCCGGACGAGAAGGAGCGGGCGGTAATCCTGCATCGCAGCCGCGCCTGGACCGATGCCGGCAGCCGCGGTTACGAACTTCTCCTGGAGGACGGACGGCTGAAGTGGTCGCTGATCCACTTCTGGCCCGGCGATGCGATTTCCGTGCGAGCCAAGGTGCCGGTTCCGCGCGGAAAATGGGTGCACGTGACCGTGACCAACGATGGCTCGGGCCGCGCCGCCGGCCTCGGGCTGTACGTCGACGGCATTCCGGCGGAAACCGAGGTCGTCCGCGATCACCTGACCAAGAACATCACGGGGGGCGGCGGGGATCACATCGCCCTCGGCGAACGCTTCCGCGACCGGGGCTTCAAGGGCGGACTGGTCGACGACCTGCGTGTCTTCGGCCGCGCCTTGACGCCCCTCGAAGCGCGCGCGGTCTTTTCTGGCGGAGCGGAGGCCCCGGTTTCGCCCGGGGCGGGCGCCCCGGCTGGCAACGAGGAGCTCTTCGCCTACTTTCTCGCCGCGCACGACGCCACGTGGCGCGCGGCCGTCGCCGATCTCACCGCCGCTCGTGCCACCGTGACCAAGCTCGCCGAGGAGGCGAAGGACATCATGGTCATGCGGGAACTCCCGCAGCCGCGGACGGCCTATGTCTTGAAGCGCGGTGAATACAACCAGCGCGGAGAGGCGGTCTCGCCGGACACGCCGGCCGCCCTGCCCCAGTTTCCCGCCGGCGAACCCCGCAACCGTCTCGGTCTCGCCCGGTGGCTCACGGCTCCCGACCATCCGCTGCTCGCCCGGGTGACGGTGAATCGCTTCTGGCAGGCGTGCTTCGGCCGCGGGCTGGTGAAGACCGCGGAGGATTTCGGCAGCCAGGGCGATCGCCCACGACACCAGGCGCTGCTCGACTGGCTGGCGGCCGAGTTTGTGCGCTCCGGCTGGAACGTGAAAGGACTGCTGCGCACGATCGTCCTTTCCCACACCTATCAGCAGGCCAGCTTCGCGCCGGGCGGCGCGATGACCGAGGACCCGGAGAACATCTGGCTCGCCCGTGGTCCGCGCCATCGCCTGCCAGCGGAAATGATCCGCGACCAAGCCCTCGCGGTGAGCGGGCTCCTGGTGGAGAGGCTCGGAGGCGCCCCGGTGTTCACCTACGACATTCCCGAGTCGTTCAAGCCCGCCCCCAAGGGAAAGGGCGACGATCTCTATCGCCGCAGCCTCTACACCTTCTGGAGACGCAATGGTCCCGCGCCCATGCTCGAGGCTTTCGACGTGCCGAAGCGCGTCGTCTGCGTGGCGCGACGCGATTCGACCAACACTCCGCTCCACGCCTTCGTGCTGCTCAACGGCCCGCAATTCGTCGAAGCCGCCCGGGTGCTCGCCGAGCACCTGCACGTCGCCCTCCCGGGGTCCGCGGACGCCCGACTTGGAGCGGCCTTCCTTCGCCTCCTGGGCCGTGCACCGGATGACGCCGAACGCCGCACCCTGCACCGCCTCCACGCGGAACAGCTCGACTGGTACCGGAGCCGCCCCGAGGACGCGGACTGTTTCCTGCGCGTCGGCGATCGCCCGCGCGATACCAGCCTCCCCGCCGCCGAGGTCGCCGCCACCGCCACGGTGATCAACACCCTGATGAGCCACGACGGCTTCGTCGTGAAACGGTGATCGGTCATCAGTAACCAGTAATCAGTAATCGGTAATCAGTAATCAGTGAACAGTGAACAGACTCCTGAAAAGCAGCGGTTCGAAGCCCCTTTCGCCGAACTTAACTGACCGCTGATCTCCCACCGCACCGATCACTGATTACCGCCCACGGATCACTGATGACTGGTCACTGACCACTGCCTCCTCCCCTTCCCTCTCCCGATGCCCCCTTCTCCCGGCCAACCTCTCTGCACCGGTGGCGATCCCTGGTACTTGCTAAGCCGCCGCGAATGCCTCAACCGATTCGCACTGGGCCTCGGCGGAATCGCGCTGGCCCGGTTGCTGGGCCAGCGGGCCGCGGGGGCCCCGGCCCCCACCGGTACCCGCGGGGTGCTGCCGCAGCCCCAGGTCGCGCCGAAGGCCAAACGAATCATCTACCTCTTCCAGTCCGGCGGACCCTCGCAGCTGGATCTCTTCGACTACAAGCCGCTGCTCAACCAGCGCCACGGGGAACAACTCCCCGACGCGGTGCGCGGGGGACAACGCCTGACCGGGATGTCCGGCAACCAAAGCTCGATTCCGATTGCCGGCTCGCCGTTCAAGTTTCGGCAGCACGGCCAGAGCGGCACCTGGGTGAGCGAACTCCTGCCGCACACCGCGACGGTCGTCGATGACCTCTGCCTCGTGCGGTCGATGTACACCGAGTCGATCAACCACGGCCCGGGCGTCACGTTCATGCAGACGGGCTCCCAGATTCCCGGCCGGCCGAGCTTCGGGTCCTGGCTCGATTATGGGTTGGGCAGCGAAAACGAAAACCTGCCTTCCTTCGTGGTCCTCATCACCAAGGACAAGAAGGGCCAACCGTTGATGTCCCATCTCTGGGGGGCGGGCTTTCTGCCCGCCAAGCACCAGGGCGTGCGCTTCCGCTCCGGCGGGGATCCCGTGCTCTACCTCGGCAACCCCGCCGGCGTTTCCCCCGAAAACCGCCGCCTCGCCCTCGATCGGCTGCGCGAGCTCCACGAACACCAGTTTGCCGGCACGCCCGACGCCGAAATCTCCGCCCGCATCGCCAACTACGAGATGGCGTTCAAGATGCAGACGAGCGTGCCGGAGGTCACAGACCTGCGCGATGAACCGGCCCATGTCGTCGACGCGTACGGTCCCGATGCCCGCACTCCCGGCACCTACGCCGCCAACTGCCTGCTCGCCCGCCGCCTCGCCGAGCGCGGCGTGCGCTTCATCCAGCTGTATCATCAAGACTGGGACCACCATGGCGGCCTGCCCGGCGGCATCCGGCGCGAATGCCGGCAGACCGATCAGGCCACCGCCGCGCTCGTCACCGACCTCAAGCGCCGGGGCCTGCTCGATGACACCCTCGTCGTCTGGGGCGGTGAGTTCGGCCGCACCAACTACTGCCAGGGGCTGATGACCGCGGGCAACTTCGGCCGCGATCACCACCCGCGGTGTTTCACCGTCTGGATGGCCGGCGGAGGCGTCAAAGCCGGCCATGTCCACGGGGAGACCGACGAATACGGCTACAATGTCACGCGGGACCCCGTCCACGTGCACGATCTGCACGCCACCCTCCTCCATCTCTTCGGCATCGACCACGAGCAGCTCACCTACAAGTTCCAGGGCCGCCGCTACCGCCTGACGGATGTCCATGGCCACCTGGTGAAGGAAGTGCTGGCGTAACGTGCCTCCCGCTCCCGCCGGACCGGCCGCGCCCGGTACCGCAATTGGCTGGCCACCCACGACACCTTGCGCACGGTGAAGGGTGCTTCCGCACCATGGCTAAGACGTTACTTGTCACCGGATCTTCGGGCCTGATCGGCTCCGAGGTCTGCACCTATTTTGCCCGGGAGCTGGGCTACACGATCCACGGCGTCGACAACAACCAGCGCGCCGTGTTTTTCGGACCCTCCGGGGACACCCGGTGGAACCAGCAGCGCCTTGCCGCGGAGCTGCCGGGCTTCGTTCACCACGAACTCGACATCCGCGACCGCGCCGGCGTGCTCGCCCTGGTGCGGGCGGTGCGGCCGGCCGTCATCGTGCACACCGCCGCCCAGCCCAGCCACGATCGCGCCGCGGCGATCCCCTTCGACGATTTCGACACCAACGCCGTCGGTACCCTCAACCTGCTCGAAGCCGCGCGCCAAGCCTGCCCGGAGTCGCCATTCGTGCACATGAGCACCAACAAGGTTTACGGCGACGCCCCCAACCGCATCGCCCTGCGCGAACTGCCGACGCGCTGGGATTACGCCGACCCCGCCTACGCGCACGGCATCGCCGAGACGTTCACGATTGATCAGTCGAAACACTCGCTCTTCGGCGCCTCCAAGGTCGCCGCCGACATCATGGTGCAGGAGTACGGCCGCTACTTCGGCCTGCCGACCTGCGCCCTGCGCGGCGGCTGCCTGACCGGCCCCCACCACAGCGGGGTCGAGTTGCACGGCTTCCTCAGCTACCTGGTGAAATGCAACCTCGAGGGCCGCGAGTACCGCATCTTCGGCTACCAGGGAAAGCAGGTGCGCGACAACATCCACTCCCTCGACGTCGCCCGGTTCATGGCGGCCTTTGTCGCCGCACCCCGCGCCGGGGAGGTCTACAATCTCGGCGGCGGGAAGGAGAACTCCTGCTCCATCCTCGAGGCCTTCCAGATCGCGGAGAAATTCTCCGGCCGCACCCAGGTCTACACCTATGTCGACCAGAACCGGGCCGGCGACCACATCTGCTACTACAGCGACCTGCGCAAGATGCGGTCCCATTACCCGACCTGGGACATCACCCAGTCCCTGGACGAGACGATCCGCCAAATCGTGGAATCCTGGCAGCGCCGCCAGAAAAGGTGAAACACCGGCGTGCCGCACGCGTCCCACTTTGCGGATCCCGCCGCGCCATCCGCTTCCCTCTCCTCGGCCCGCCATGACCGCCTTTCGTCCACCGCCGCTCCCCGGCGCGTCGTGTCGCCGCCCTTGCGGGTTCTGCTCCCATCTTCCCGGTCTCGCGTTCCTCACCTGCCTGGCGCTCTTCCTCCCTTCCGTCCGCGCCACCAGCGTCATTCCTCCGAGTTTTCCGGAGCTGGTCCAGGAAGCCGACGCGATCCTCCGCGGCCGCGTCACCGACATCCAGGCGCGGCGCGCCCAGGCGCCCGACGGCACCGCCCTCATCAAGACCTTCGTCACCTTCGCGATCGAACGCACCCTGAAGGGCCCGGCGCCGGCCTCCGTCACCCTTGAGTTCCTCGGCGGCACGATCGGTGACGACAGCCTCGTGATCGCCGGCATGCCGAAGTTCCAGCTCGGCACGACAGAATACGTGTTTGTCCAGCGCAACGGCGTGCAGTACTGCCCGCTCGTCGCCCTTGGCCACGGCCGGTATCGCCTGATGCGGGACGCCGGAAGCGGACGCGAGTTCCTTGCCCGCGACAACGGCCTGCCGCTGACCAGCGTGTCCGATGTCGAGGTCCCGCTGACCACCCTGCCCCCGTCGGTCCGCGCCGCCCAATCGGCCGCACGCGACCGCGCCCTGACTCCCGCAGCGTTCGAAGCCGCCATCACCGCCGAACTGCAGCGTCCGACCCTGCGCGGCCGGCTTCCCTGACACCCGATGTCCTGGATCTGCCACACACGCCCAACGCCGGAAGTCCGGTGCTCCGGGCCCCGGTCGGGCCCCAGGCGCGCAGCGGGTTGGGCCGCCCTCTCCCTTGGCCTCGTCGCCGGCGCGGTGCGCGCGTACGACTTCACCGGGGGCACGTGGCCCGACGGCAACATCTCGATGCACCTGCAACTCGGTCAGCCGGCGGCTCCCCTGCTCGACGGGTCGACCGATTGGAACGCCGTCGCCGAGTCCGCCTTGAACGATTGGAACGCGCAGCTCACCCGTTCCAAGTTCGCGGCGATCCACAACTCCACCGCGGAGGTACGGAGCGGAAACCGGATCAACAATGTTGTCTTCCGAACGGATGTCTTCGGTACCGCCTTTGGCGACCGCACACTCGCCGTGACCGTCGGCTTCACCAACCGCGCCACGGCGCGTTTCACCGAGCAGGACGTCGTCTTCAACTCCAACCTCACCTGGAATTCCTACCGCGGCGGACTCCGCGGCTCCACCCAAGAGCTCCGGCGAGTCGCGCTCCATGAGTTTGGCCATGTCCTCGGGCTCGACCACCCGGACAAGGCGTTCCCGCCCCAAAGCGTGATCGCGATCATGAACAGCACCGTGAGCGGCATCGAGACGCTGATGGAAGACGACGTCACGGGCGTGCGGACGCTCTACGACGCCAGCACTGCCGGCGGCAACACGGGCGCCAACCGGCCGGTGATCGTGGCACATCCGCAGAGTCGCACCGTGCAGGTCGGCGACAGCTACACGCTGGCGGTCACTGCCACCGGCACGGGACCATTCACCTACACCTGGGGATTCCAGGCCGGTACCGCGACCGAACCGGAGGAGTTTCACCTCGCCACCGGGGCTAGCTACACCATCGGTTCCGTGCAGCCAGTCGATGCCGGCCTCTACACCTGCCTCGTGCGGGGGCCGGGAGGAACGACCACCAGCAACGTCGCCCGGCTCACCGTCAGCCCCGGCCCCGCCACCTCGACCCAGACCACGCTCGCCAATCTCTCGACCCGCGGGCTCGTCACCGCCGGCAATGGCGTGCTCATCGCCGGAATCGTGATTGGCGGCACCGGCCCCAAACCTGTCCTCGTGCGCGCCGCCGGACCCGCGCTGGCGGACTTCGGCGTCGGGGGCGCCCTGCTGGATCCAAGCCTGCGGATCGTCGACAGCGCGACGAGCCGCACCGTGGCCGAGAACGACAATTGGGACACTGGTGGCAACGTGTCTGGTCTCGAGGCCGCCGCGGCCCGTCTCGGCGCCTTCCAGTTTCGTCGTGGGTCACGGGATGCCGCCATCCTCGCGAATCTCCCGCCGGGCAGTTACACGGCGGTGGTCAGCGGCGTCGGCGATCTCACCGGGGTCGCCCTCGTCGAGGTTTACGATGCCGACGCGGACGCCACCGCCGCGCGGGGCCACAAGCTGGTCAACATCGCCACCCGCGGCCAGGTCGTCTCCGGCGACAGCGTCATCATCGCCGGCCTCGTGGTGACCGGCCCCGGGCCACGCACGTACCTGATCCGGGGCATCGGCCCCACGCTGGCCAAGCCTCCGTTCAATCTTAGCGACGCCCTGCTCGACCCGTTCCTCGAAATCTACCGCGGGGAAACCCTGCTGCGGGAGAACGACGACTGGGACGCTCCGTCGAACGGCATGCCGGCGTTGCGCGAGGCCGCCACCACCGTCGGTGCCTTCCCGCTGATGGAAGTCCGCGATGCCGCCACGCGCTCCGGCCTCGACGCCGCGATGCTCATCACCCTGCCGCCCGGCAGCTACACCGCCAAGCTCAGCGGTTTCGAAGGCGCCACGGGCGTGGGCCTGATCGAGATCTACGAAGTGCCGTAGGGTCGACGTGGGGACCCGGTGCAGCGGAGTCCAGGCAGGCAACCGGCATCGGCGCATCGCTTCCTCGCGAGCCCGCCGCCGGTTATCGTTGGCTGGAGCACCCTCAGCCCACGCGTCCTCGCCAGTGGCGACGCCACCCACCCGCGCCGTTGTGGGCCGCCCTTGTCGGGTTCGTGTAGGCGGGGCGACCGCGCCCCGCACCTCCTGTTTCCGCCCCCTTGGCGCGGGGCGAGGTCGCCCCGCCCACAGGCAATCCGGAGGAAGCGTGGCTCTCGATCGACTGCGCTGTCGTCTTCGACCCAAGCGCAGCCACGGCGATGATTGGAGCGTCTTACCGGAACGGGCGGTTGCCGCTGCCGGACGGTGTTTCCCGAGGCCGCGGCTCGGTGCGGCACGTGCGCAGCCAGGCCTCGATTCGCGCGACGACCGCGGGCTCGCGGGCGGCCAGGTTGGTCGTCTCCGCCTCGTCGGCGGCGAGGTCGAAGAGTTCGAGCGGTTTTCCGGGCGCCGGCACCACCGCTTTCCAGCGTTCGGCGCGCACGGCGCGCTGGAAGCGCGGACCGGTACCCCACTCCCAGTACATCATCTCGTGGCGCGGCTGGCGGCGCCCCACGGTTTCCTCACCGAGCAACGCGGGCACCAGGGAGATGCCATCCAGCCCCGGCGGAAGGTGGGCGGTGGCTCCCGCGAGTTCGGCGAGGGTGGGCATGAGGTCGGGGAAATAACAGGGAAGGTCGCTGGAGGAATTCGCCGGGACGCGGCCGGGCCAGCGGGCGACCAGCGGCACGCGGAGCCCGCCTTCGTACAGCGAGCCCTTGGCGCCCCGCAGGTGGCGGTTGCCCTGAAAAAAGTCGGGGCCCGGCAGATCGCCGGCGGGGGCGCCGTTGTCGGATGCAAAAAACACAAGGGTCTTTTCGTCGAGCCCGAGCCGCTGCAGCAGCGTGAGGATCTGGCCGACGCTGCGATCCAATCGCGTGATCATCGCGGCCAGGGCGGCCCGCGGCTGCGGCTGATCCTGGAAGTGCTGGCCGGGACTCGTGTAACGGTACGGCTCCGGAAAACGGCCGGCATACTCCGCCAGAGAATCCTCGGGCACCAGCAGCTCCAGGTGCGGCAGCGTATAGGGGATGTAGCAAAAGAACGGGCGATGGCGGTTCGCCTGGATAAAGTCCATCGCCTTGGAGTGAATCTCATCGTGGGCGTACTGCCCGCGCTGATCCCCGGTCAGGCCATCGGATTCACGACCGGAATTGCCCGGCAGATGGTAGTGTTCGCCGTCCCGCCAGAGGTAGGCCGGGTAGAAGGAGTGGGCGTGCACCTGATGGTAATAACCAAAGAAGGTGTCGAAGCCCTTCCGCGTCGCCATGCCGCTCGTGTGCGCGTCGCCGAGGCCCCACTTGCCGAAGGCCCCGGTGGCGTAACCGGCCCGCTTGAGGACCTCGGCCACGGTGACGTCGTCCTCCAGCAAGGGCAGGCCACCGGAATTGCCGCGCACCGACGTGTGCCCCATGTGCATCCCGGTCATGAGCGTGCTCCGGCTCGGCGCGCACACCGCACAGCCGGCGTAGGCCTGAGTGAAGGAGCGCCCTTCGGCGCGCAGGCGATCGATGTTGGGCGTGCGGATCAGCTTCTGGCCGTTGAAACCGAGGTGCCCGGTTCCGAGGTCGTCGGCCATGATGAAGACGAGATTTGGCCGCTCCGGCGGGACGGCCGCGGCGCCGGTCGCCGCCCCCACCCCGAGAACGAAAGCGATTTCGAGGAGACGAAGGCGGGGTCGAGATGCGAGGGGCAGCATCGAGCGCACGTTGCCGGGCGCAGCCGCAAAGACAAGCGCGCCGGACTTCGCGCCGCGCAGAAGAAGCTTTTCCCGCGCCGCGATCCGCTGCAACGTGACTCCACCCCTCCGGGCGAAATCCGCGCCTGCCATGCCCACCCCACTCCCGCTCCTGCGGCGGAGCTTCTGCGCCGCTTTGGCCTGCCTGCCATTGCTCGGTGCCAATTTGCCGGCTCAGACTCCGGCCACCGGCGTCATCCGCGGCGTCGTTTCCAATCCCGAAACCGGCGGCAATATCGAGCACGCCCGCGTCAGTGTGGAGGGCACCGCCCTCGAAGGCCTGACGGATTCCTCCGGGACGTACCAACTGACCGGCGTGGTGCCCGGACCGGTGCGACTGCGCGTCTTCCACACGGGTTACGTGCCGCAGGTCGAGGAAGTGAAGGTGATCACCGGGCAGGTGCTGGAGCGAAACTTCCAACTGCAGGCGCTGCCGATGACGCGCGGCAGCGGCGTGGTGAAGCTCGATCAGTTCGTGGTGGCGGCGGCGAAGGAAATGAGCGGCGCGGCGATCGCGATCCACACGCAACGCTTCGCGCCCAACGTGATGACCGTGGTCGCTGCGGACGAGTTCGGCTCCATCGCCGACGGTAACGTCGGGGAGATTCTCAAGTTCCTGCCGGGCGTGACGGCGGAGTTCAACTCGGGAGAACCCCGGCAGGTCGCGATCAACGGCACCTCGTCGGCGAATCTTCCGGTCACGGTGAACGGCTTCAGCCTGGCCAGCGCCCAGGCGAGCACGACCCGCGCCGTCGAACTCTACTCCGTCTCGACCAACAACCTCTCCCGCGTCGAGGTGGTGTACTCACCCACCCCTGAGTCCCCGGGGTCGGCCCTCGCGGGTTCGATCAACATGGTGACGCAGAGCGCGTTTGATCGGGCCCGGCCGCTCTTCACCGGCACCGCCTTCCTCCTCATGCGGGACAACGCGCGCGATTTTCACCACAGCCCGGCGCCCCTCAACCAGCGCACGCGCAAGGTCAACCCGGGGTTCGATTTCTCCTACGTCGCACCGGTGAACCGCCACTTCGGCTTCACCGTCTCCGGCAGTCGTTCCGAGCAGTACCAGGACTCGCAAACCCTGCAGACCACCTGGCGCGGCGCGAGTGGCGTCACCAACGGCGGCACGCTGCCGGACACCACCCCGGACCGGCCCTATCTCACGGACTATGCGTTCACGCACGGACCACGGACCGAGTCGCGCTCGTCGGCCGGACTCACCTTTGATTTCCGGCTGGGTCCGGCGGATCGGATTTCCCTCGCCATCCACCGGGTCGACTTCGGGGCGGAGTTTCACAACCACACCCTGGCCTTTCTCGTCAATCGGGTCCTGCCCGGGGATTTCTCGACGACGCACACTCGCGGGTTTGCCGGCGCCGGTGAGGTGCGCCTCACCAACGGCGAGCGGTACCGCACGGGCTCGTCGCTCTCTCCCTCGCTGACCTACCGGCATACCGGCAGCATCTGGCGGGCGGAGGCGGGCCTCGGATACTCGGAGGCCAACACGTTTTTCAAGGACATGGGCCGCGGATTCTTTCAGAGTTCGCTCGCGCGTCGCACCGGCGTCACGGTCTCGTTCGCGGACATCACCTATTTCCGTCCGGGCACGGTGGTGGTCACCGATCCCACCACCGGGGCGCCGGTCGACTACACGCGGATCGACACCTACGCGCTCTCCACGGCCGGTTCGACCGCTTCCGAATCCTACGACGTGCAACGGACCGCCTACGCCAATGTGGGGCGGGACTTCACGGGCCGAATCCCGTGGTCGCTCAAGGCGGGCATCGACTGGCGCGAGTCGCGGCGGGATCTGCGCGGCCTGAATTCGCCATACACCTTTGTCGGCGCGGATGGCCGGACCAGCCTGGCGCCGGCCGGGGGCGACGACAGTGCCGCCGCCGTGCTCGACGGGATCTTCTCCCAACGCACCCCGGGCTTCGGCTTCCCGAGCATCCAGTGGGTCGACAACGCCGCGCTTCTGCGCCTCCACGAACGCAACCCCGGATACTTCACCGCCGATCAGGCCGCCGCCCACCGCAATTCCGTCAACCTTTCCAAGTTCGCGGAGGAGGCCGTGTCTTCGCTCTACCTGCGCGCGGACGCGCAGTTCTTTGATCACCGGCTCCGTCTGACCGGAGGCGTCCGGGGCGAACAGACCAACGTACGCGCCGAGGGGCCGCTGACCGACGCCTCGCGCAACTTCCAACGCGATGCCCAGGGCCGGGTAATTCTCGGCACCAACGGCCAACCCCTCGCCCTCCCCGGAGACGCGCTCCAGGTGGCGCAACGCACCGTGCTCGATCGCGGCCTGCGGGCGCGCAAGGAGTACCTGCGCTGGTTTCCCAGCCTGAACGCCAGCTACAATCTTCGGGAGAACCTCGTCGCCCGCGGCGCCCACTACTGGTCCCTCGGCCGGCCGGACTTCAACCAATACGCCGGCGGCCTCACGCTGCCGAACACGGAAGCGGCTCCCAGCGCCACCAACCGCATCACGGTGAACAATGCCGCGATCAAGGCCTGGAGCGCCCGCAGCACCCGGCTGTCGCTCGAATGGTACCTGGAGAGCGTCGGGCTGCTCTCCGTCGCGGGCTTCCATCGCGAGATCGAGAACTTCTTCGGCAACGCGGTGTTCAATGCCACCCCGGAGTTTCTCACGCTCTACGGACTCGATCCGGCCGTCTTCGATCCCTACGACGTCGCCACCACCCAGAACGTCGCAGGCCGCGTCCGCATGCAGGGCCTGGACTTGAGTTATCGCCACGCGCTGACGTTTCTGCCGCCGTGGGCGCGCGGCGTGCAGGTGTTTGCCAACGCCAGCACCCTGCGGGCACTCGGCGATCCCGCGGCCAATTTCGCCGGATTTGCGCCGCGTACCGCCAACTGGGGCGTCAGCCTCGCGCGGGAGCGGTTCGGCGTGAAGTTGAACTGGAACTTCCGCAGCCGCCTGCGCCAGGGCAAGGTGGCGGACGGCCGCAGCATCGATCCCTCCACCTACAACTGGAGTTCCTCGCGACTCTACTTGAATGTGTCCGCCGACCTCCGGCTGCGGCGGGGCTGGACCCTGTTTGCCAACCTGCGTAATGTCACCGCCGTGTTTGAGGACGTTGAAATCGCCAATCCCAGCACACCGCCCCATGCCCAACTGCGCACGCGAGCGGACTTCGGTTCGCTGTGGTCCTTTGGGCTCCGTAACACCTTTTAAGTCGTGCGCCTTCCGACCTACCTGGCCCTGCTGTGTCTCCCGGCAATCTTCGCCCGTGCCGCCGCGGTCGGTGCGGCGGGAGGCGACCCGCCCTACCTGACGGAGCCAGGCTGGGTGGCGTTGATCAACGGCCGTGATTTGCAGGGGTGGCGATTCGAGGATCCGGCCAAAGGGGGATGGAGCACGGCGCGCGCGGTGCGCTGGGATCCGTCGGCAGATCCAAAGGTTCTCGCCGCCCTACCCGCTCCGGGAGATCGCCTGGTCAACGGCCCGAACGGCAAGGCCACGAACCTCGTGACCACCGTAGAGTTCGGCGACGTCGAACTCTACCTCGAATTTCTGCTGGCCGAGAAATCCAACTCCGGCGTCTACCTCCACGGCCTCTATGAAATCCAGATCCTCGACAGTTACGGAGTGACCCGCCTGCGCTTCGGAGACTGTGGCGGCATCTACACCCGTAAGGTCGGCGAGCAGTTGGTCGGTGGCCGGCCTCCCCTGGTGAACGCCTGCCGGCCGCCCGGCCAGTGGCAGTCACTGCACCTGTGGTTTCAGGCGCCGCGTTTCGACGCCAGCGGACGCAAGACGGCCTCCGCCCGGTTCGCCCGCGTGCTGCTCAACGGCGTGGTCGTGCAGAGCGATCAGGAGGTCGACGGCCCGACCCATTCGGCGATGAACCTGCCCGAACGTCCGCAAAATCCGCTCATGCTCCAGGGCGACCATGGTCCCGTGGCCTATCGCCACGTTCATATCCGACCGTGGTCCGGGGAGGAGCCGCGGGCGAAATAGGCGGTGGTGCCGGCGACTTCACCTTCATGAGTTGCGTTCCCTCTTCCACGGTCACGCCCGCGCAGACGGCGCCACAATCCCTGGCCCGCCGGAGTTTTCTCGCCGCCGGCCTTGGTACCTCCCTGCTCGCGGTGCGAGCGGCGGCACCCGCGCGGAAGGAGAAGCTGCGAATTGCCGCCGTCGGCATCGGCGGCATGGGAAAGACCTACCTCGAAGGCTGCAAGGACGAGCGGATCGTGGCGCTCTGCGATCTGGATCATACGCGGACCACCACCCAGGAGGTCTTCGCCGCGTTTCCCGGCGCCGCTCGGTACCGGGATTTTCGGGAGATGTTCGATCGGGAGGCCGCGAATTTCGACGCCCTGATTCTCGCCACGCCCGACCATACCCACGCGCTGATCGGACTTCGCGCTCTCGCGCTGGGCAAGCACCTCTACTGCGCCAAGCCGGTTGCTCACAGTGTGGCCGAAGTCCGAAGGATTCGTGCGGCGGTCCGTGCCGCGCCACACCTCGTCACCAAGACCAGCGTCCAGTCGTCGGCGGGAGAAGGTGCCTGCCGCACGGCGGAGTTGCTGCGCGTCGGAGCGATTGGCCCCGTCGCCGAGGTGCATGTCTGGTGCGATCACCCAGCGTACCCTTGCGGGTTGGTGCGACCGAAGGACGAGCCGCGTCCTCCAGAGGGGATGGACTGGGACCTCTGGCTCGGCCCGGCGCCATATCGCCCTTACCATCCGGCGTACCATCCGGGCAATTGGCGCTCCTGGTGGGATTTTGGTTCCGGCGCGGTCGGAGACATGTGCTGCCACACGCTGCACACGTACTTCCGGGAACTGCGCCTGGCCTCCCCAACTGCCGTCTACGGCACGGGCTCCATGCGCTACGACGGGTTTTTCGAGTTTGTCGCCACGCCCGAATGTCAGGGGCACGCCAACCTGGTGACCTGGGAATACCCGGCGCGAGAGGAACTGCCCCCGCTCCGCCTGCACTGGTACGACGGCGGGATGCGTCCGCACCGGCCCGCAGAACTGGACCCCGGCCTCGAACTGCCGCGTTCCGGGGTGTTGTTCGTCGGCGCGGAAGGGAAGCTCCTCTCTGCTTATTCCGGCGGCAATCCCTTCGCCAAGCAGGGGCGCGGCGTCCCGGGCGGCCTGCTCCTCCCGGAGGCGAAGTTTCGCGGCTATAAGTCCCCGGCGCGCACATTGCCGCGCTGCGAGAGCGGCGACCATTACCGCGAGTGGATTCGCTCCTGCAAGGAAGGCCGTCCATCGCTCTGCCCGGTGGACTTCGGCTGTGAGATGACCGAACTCGGCCTCCTCGGCGCCATGGCGCTGCGCACCAAGCGCGTGCTGGCCTGGGATGCCGCGGCGGCCCACGTGACGAACCACGATGCCGCCAACGCCATCGTGGACCCGCCGAGTCGCGACGGCTGGAAGATCTGAACCGCCGGACGAGCCGAAGTTCCGGCCAACGCCGGTGCGCGGTCCCGGCCCCGCGCAGGTCCGGGATCCAACCGCCGTAGGGGGACTTGATTGCCCCGAACGAACTCCCCAAGGTCTTCGCGCCGCGAACTCCTCATGCCCGACTTTCCGCACTTTTTCGGCGCCGCGCCCTCCGACCAAAACGCCCTCGATCTCTTCGCCGGCGAATGGTCCTCTCAGCCGCCACCCAACCGGCCCGAACTCAAGGCCGGCGCCACCCCCCTCTTCGACGATCCCCGCATCGCCTGGGCGCATCACCGCCTGATGGAAATGGGGCTGGAGCGCGGGTTCACCGGCCGGGAGGTGCTGGAACTCGGTCCCCTCGAAGGCGGCCACTCCTATCTCATCGATCGTCTCGAAGCCGCTTCCGTCACCGCGATCGAGGCCAACGCCCGGGCGTATTTGAAGTGCCTGATCGCCAAGGAGACTTTTCAGATGCCGCGGGTGCGCTTCCTCCTCGGCGACTGCCTGGAGTTCCTGCGCCAGACCGACCGCCACTTCCACGTCGGCGTCGCCTGCGGGATCCTCTACCACCTCACCAATCCGGTGGAGCTGCTCGAACTGCTCGCGCGCCGCTGCGACGCCTTGTTCCTTTGGACGGTCTTCTACGATCCAGAGTTCGTGGCGAAGAATCCGGTGCCCGGCGCCAAATTCTCCGAGGTCATCGCGATGGAAACCGCGGGCTTCAAGCACACCGTCCACCGCTTCAACTACGGGCCGTCGCTGGACTGGAAGGGCTTCTGCGGCGGGGGCGACGTCTACAGCTATTGGATGGAGAAGGAAGAAATCATCGCGGCCCTTCGCCGCTTCGGCTTCAGCGACTTCCGCCAGGAACAGCATCCCAACGTCCACGGCAGCGCCCTGATGCTGGCCGCCCGAAAGGGCTGAGCCCGGGGTTCGGGGAAAACCCGCGGGCGGCGGCACCTTCCCCATGGACGCCGGTCATCCATCGTTTGACGCCGTGCCTTCCCGGCACCATGCTCCTGTAAACTGATGCAGCTCTTCGCCCGGTTTTCCTCGTTCTCGCTCCTCGCCGTCCTGGCCGCCGCCTGGACGGGGGCGGGCGAGACTGCGCCGGCCGCCCGGCTGCCGAGGAAGTCACCGTTCGAGGCGGTCGGAAACGCGGCGGCCCCGGCCGCGGCCGCTTCCGAGACGATTGAGTTTTCCGGCGTCACAACCGTCGGCCGGCAGACCGACCTGATTTTCCACGACAAGACCAAGAAGAAGAGTGTCTGGGTCGGCATCGGCGAAACCAAGGAAGGCATCACGGTGGTCAGCTACGACCAGCAGCGGGCCCAGGCGGTGGTGAAGATCAACGGAGCGGAGAAGGTGATGGCGCTGCGCAAGGGAGCCGCGCCGGCCGGCGGGGCCAACACCGCCCCGGCCCTTACTCCGTTCCTCCCTGGCCAGGCGCCTGCCACGCCATTGGTGATCACACCGAATCCGCCGCCGGTGGCCCCCGCCGCGGCCCCGACGGCACCTACCGAAACCGCGCCCTCCACCCCGGCTCCCGTGGGAGCAGCGCCGGCGTCGCCCGCCGAAGTGCAACGCCGCCAGGAAACCGAGGCCCGGATGCTGGTCAGTGATCTCCTGGAAATCGGCATGGCCCAGCGCAAAGCCTACGAGGAGGCGCAGCGCCGGGCCGCGGAAACACCTACCCCCGCCCCCACGACTGCGGAGCCCCCGAAGCCTTAGGCATCGGCGCCGCACGCCCGCACCGCCGTTTCTCCCAGGGGTATCCTCCGGTGCTCCGACGGCGCGGGACCGCTCTTGGAGACGTCGAAGTCCTACCGCGCCGAGTCACTCACGCGAGGGACGCACGCCCCACCCGTACACCCAGAAATCCAACCGGCCGGCGACCTGCACGTCCGCGAAACCCGCCCGCTTGAGGAAAGTCTCGATCTCCGGCCGCGTGGAACACTTGGAGATCTGCGGCGGGCGCTCCCCCGGGGGAAAACGCAGGCGACTTTCCTCAAAGACCGCCCAGCCCGCCGGCGAGGCCAGGTCCACGTTGTCACAGTAGAACCTCCCGCCCGGTTTCAGCACGCGCTTCGCCTCCAGGACATAGTTGTAACGATCCCACTCCTCGAGGTGCATGAATACCACGGTCGTATAGACCACATCGACCGAGGCATCCGGGATTGGCCGGAGGTCGTATCCGGAAACCTCCTGCAGGCGGACGTTGGTCAAGCCCAGCAGCCGCCGGCCGGCGAGGCGCAGCATGTTGGCCGAGACATCACAGCCCACCCATTCCTTGACGAAGGGAGAAAGCACCCGCCCGACCCGCCCGACGCCGCAACCGATCTCCAGGAACACGTCCTCCGGTTTGACGCCCACGGTTTCCCGGAGCACGTCGACCGTATCCTCGGCATCCGCGTGAAACTTGTCCTCGTCGGTATAACCGGAGACGTATAGGTACGCGTCCTGTTTCGACCCCGAAAGGGAGTTCCACACGGACTTGTAGTCGCCACGGAGCTTGCTCATCGGCGGGAAGTGAAAGGGAGAGGGAAAGGCAAAGGGAAGCGGGAAGTGCCGGCCGCGCGACCTCGCCCCCGCCGGCCCGCCTGTCGCCGACGATTCCCCGCTCGCGATTCTCAGCCCCGGTTCCTTCTTTGCTTTTCCCGCGCCCGCCAGTCTTACATACCTCCCAGCCATGCGCATCCTTATCTCCGGCATCTGCGGCTTCGTGGGCAGCACCCTGGCCCGCGCTCTCGCCGAGGCCGGCTCCGGCCACCAGGTTTCCGGATTCGACAACTTCATCCGTCCGGGCAGCGAATCGAACCGCGCGGACCTGAAGCGCATCGGGGTCCGGCTCTTCCACGGCGATCTCCGGGCAGCCAGCGACCTGGAGGGTCTGCCCCCCGCCGACTGGGTCATCGATGCCGCCGCCAATCCCAGCGTGCTCGCCGGAGTCGACGGGCGGACCAGCTCCCGGCAATTGGTCGAGCACAACCTCGTCGGGACGATCAACCTCCTCGAGTACTGCAAGCAGCATCGCGCCGGCTTCATCTTGCTCAGCACGAGCCGCGTCTACTCGATCGCCGCACTCGCCAGCCTGCCCATGGAAGTGCGGGCGCACGCCTTCACGCCGCCGCTCCACCTCCCGCCCGGTGCTCCCCGCGGCGTCTCGACGGCCGGCGTCACCGAGCAGTTTTCCACCGAAGCCCCCGTCTCGCTTTATGGCGCCACGAAACTCGCGAGCGAGGCGCTGGCCCTGGAGTACGGCGAGACGTTTCAGCTCCCCGTGTTCGTGAATCGCTGCGGGGTGCTGGCCGGCGCCGGCCAGTTCGGGCGCGCCGACCAGGGCATCTTCGCCTACTGGATCAATGCGTGGCTGCGCCAGCGGCCGCTCCGTTACCTCGGATTCGACGGGCAGGGTCATCAGGTGCGCGACTGCCTCCACCCACGGGACCTGGTGCCCGTGCTGGAACGGCAGTTCGTGGCCCCGCGCCTGGCGGCCGGCGATCGCCTCGCCAACTTCTCCGGCGGTGCGGCCTCCGCGCGTTCACTGCGCCAGCTCAGCGACTGGTGTGCCGCCCACCTGGGTCCGCATACTGTCGTCGCGGACGCCACCCCGCGGCCCTTTGACCTTCCCTGGGTCGTGCTCGATTCGGCCAAGGCGGAGCATCTCTGGTCGTGGCGGCCGACGACGCCGGTCGAGGCGATTCTCACCGAGATCGCCGCGCACGCCCGGGCCAACCCGGATTGGCTCGATCGTTCGGCTCCCCTCTAGACCAGCACCGGTCCAGCCTCCGCCTCCCTCGCCCCGACTCCGGCATGCCTCCCGCCACCCCACTCACCCTCTTTTCCGTCGTCATCCCGGCCCGCGACGAGGAGGAGTCTCTGCCCTCGACCGTCGCGGACATTGTCCGGATCTTTGAAGCCGAGAAGGTGCCGCACGAAATTGTCGTGGTCGACGACGGCAGCCGGGACCGCACCTGGGAGGTGCTGCAGGATCTCCAGCGCACTTACCCGACACTCGCCCCCACCCAGAATGCCAGCGGCGCCAACGGCTTTGGCCGCGCGGTGATCTGGGGGCTCGACCACAGCCGCGGCGACGCCGTGGTGATCATGATGGCGGATGCCTCCGACTCACCCGCCGACGCCGTCACCTACTGGCGGCTGCTCAACGCCGGTCACGATTGCGCCTTTGGCAGCCGCTTCGTCCCCGGCGGCCAGGTCATCGACTACCCGCGGGTCAAACTCTTCGTCAACCGGCTGGCCAATTTCCTCGTGCGCGTCGGTTTCAACATCCCGCTCAACGATACGACCAACGCGTTCAAGGCGTACCGCCGCACCGTGATCGACGGCTGCCGGCCCTTCCTCGCGCCGCACTTCAACCTCACCGTCGAGATCCCGCTGAAGGCGATTGTCCGCGGCTATTCCTTCGCGGTCACACCCATCTCCTGGCGCAACCGCAAGTACGGGGTCGCGAAACTCAAGATCAAGGAAATGGGCAGCCGGTACTTCTTCATCTGCGCGTATGTGTGGCTGGAGAAGTACTTCAGTCGCGGGGACTACCGGCGGAAGTAGTTACGCAGTCCCCGCGAGACGGAGGCGTAGTGCCGCTCCTTCGGCGGCAGCCGGAAAAGCCTTGTCCCTCCCTGACGCCACCGGCCTTATCGGACCCCGTATTTTTGCCGCACCATTGAACTCCCGCCCTTCTCATGAATGTGCTCCGCTGTGACCTCGACGGCCCGCTCGTCATCGAGCCCAAGGTCTTCGGCGACCCGCGCGGGTTTTTCGTCGAGTCCTTCAACCGCGAGCGCTACCGCGCGGCCGGGATTTCCCACGAATTCGTCCAGGACAACTTTTCGTTCTCCTGCCGCCACACGCTCCGCGGGATGCACGCCCAGAACCCATCTCCCCAGGGCAAACTGGTCTCGGTCTGGCAGGGCGAGGTCTGGGATGTCGTGGTGGACATCCGGAAATCGTCCCCGACCTTTGGGCGCTGGCACGGCGTCACTCTTTCGGCGGAAAACAAGCGCCAGTTCTGGGTGCCGCCCGGTTTCGCCCATGGCTTCGTGGTTCTGAGCGAAAACGCCCTGTTCCACTACAAGTGCACCGACCTCTACGCGCCGAAGGACGAAATCGGTTTCCGCTGGGACGATCCCGAGGTTGGAATCCAGTGGCCGGTCTCCACGCCCCTGCTCTCGAAGCGGGACGCCGCGGCCCCTCTCCTGCGCGACCTGCCACGCGATCGACTCTTCTGAAATGAAACGAATCCTCCTTTTCGGCAAAGTCGGCCAGGTTGGCTGGGAACTGCGACGCACCTTGGCGCCGATGTGCCAGCTCACCTGCGTCGATTACCCGGAGGTCGACTTCACCGCCCCGGACTCCGTGCGCCGGCAAATCGCGGCTGCCGCCCCGGAGATCATCATCAACGCCGCCGCCTACACCGCCGTCGACAAGGCCGAGTCGGAACTCGCGCTGGCCACCCAGATCAACGCCGACGCCCCGGGCGTCATGGCCGAGGAGGCGCGCCAGCGGGGCGCCCTGCTCGTTCACTATTCCACGGACTACGTCTTTGACGGGACCAAGACCACTCCCTACGTCGAGGAGGATCCCGCCAACCCACTCGGGGCGTATGCCCGCACCAAGCACGCCGGCGACGAGGCCATCCGCCGCTCCGGCTGTGACCACCTGATTTTCCGCCTCTGCTGGGTGTACGGCGCCCGTGGCGCCAACTTCATGCTCACGATGCAGCGGCTCGCGCGCGAACGCGAGAAGCTCCGGGTGGTCGCGGATCAGGTGGGATGCCCCTCCTGGTCGCGGATGATCGCCGAGACCACCGCGCTCGCCCTCCGCCAGGTGCGCTCCCCGGCCGATGCCCGTGCCGTCTCCGGCACCTACCACCTCTGTTCGACTGGCCAGACCAGTTGGCACGGGTTCGCACAGGCCATCATCGACCTGATGCCGGCCGACTCGCGCAAGTGCCGTGAGGTCGAAGCCATCTCCTCGGCCGATTACCCGACGCCCACGAAACGTCCCGCGTATTCCGTCATGTCCACCGCCAAGCTCGAGCGCGTCTTTGGTCTCCGCCTCCCCGACTGGCAGACCAGCCTCCGGCAGGTGGTGGAAAGCTGATCGCGGCCAAACCTTTCTGCTGATTCGCGCCTGATCCGATTCCCCCACGCCCACCCCGGCACTCGCTTTCTCCCTCTCTCCCCGCTTCCCTCACTCCCTTCCTGCATGAACCTCCTTGTCACCGGCGGCTGCGGATTCATCGGCAGCAATTTCATCCGGCAACGCCTGCTCGAAACCGGCTCCCCTCTGCGCCGGCTGGTCAACCTCGACGCCCTTACGTACGCCGGCAACCCGGCCAACCTCGCCGATCTCGCCGGCGACCCGCGCTATGTGTTCGCGCACGGCGGCATCGGCGACGTCGAACTCGTCTCGCGACTCTTCACCGAACACCAGTTCGACGCCGTCGTGAACTTCGCCGCTGAGTCCCACGTCGATCGCTCCATCGATTCCCCCGAGCCTTTCGTCCAGACCAACGTGGTCGGCACCCTGCGCCTGCTCAACGCCGCCCGCCTGCACTGGGCCCGGCTCCCGGAACCCCGGAAATCCGCATTCCGTTTCCTGCACGTCTCGACCGACGAGGTCTACGGGACCCTCGCCCCCACCGATCCCGCGTTCACGGAGGAAACTCCCTTCGCCCCGAACTCCCCCTACGCCGCCTCCAAGGCCGCCAGCGATCACCTCGTCCGCAGCTACCAGCACACCTTCAAGCTGCCGACCCTCACGACCAACTGCTCCAACAACTACGGCCCCTACCATTTCCCCGAGAAGCTGATCCCCCTGATGATCCTCAACGCCCTCGAGGGCAAACCGCTGCCCGTCTACGGCGACGGCATGCAGATTCGGGACTGGCTGTACGTCGAGGATCACGCCGCCGCCATCTGGCTGGTGCTGCAGAAGGGGCGCGTCGGCGAGACCTACAACATCGGCGGACTGAACGAGAAGCCGAACCTCGAGATTGTGCGGACCATCTGCGCCCTGCTCGATCGCAAGTCACCGCGGCCCGACGGCCAGTCGTACGCCACACAGATCACCTATGTCGCCGACCGCCCCGGCCACGACCGCCGGTACGCGATCGACTGCCGGAAGCTGCAGCGCGAACTCGGCTGGGCCCCCCGCGAGTCGTTCGCCACCGGCATCGAGAAGACCGTCGACTGGTACCTCACGCACCGCGCCTGGGCCGCCGACATCACCGCGAAGAAGTATCAGCGCGAGCGCCTCGGCACGACGTCCTGATTGGTTCATCCGGCGGCGAAGACGGCCGGCCGCCCTCCCGCCCTTCCTTCCTCCTTTCTCTTTCTTTCCCCCATGGCACGCAAAGGCATCATCCTCGCCGGTGGCTCCGGCACCCGGCTCTATCCGCTCACGATCGCGGTCTCCAAGCAACTCATGCCGGTCTACGACAAGCCGATGGTTTACTATCCGCTTTCCGTGCTGATGCTCGCCGGCATCCGGGAGATTCTGGTCATCTCGACGCCGACCGACCTCCCCCTGTTTCGCAAACTCCTTGGCGATGGCGCCAACCTCGGCCTGAAGTTTGCGTACGCCGAACAGCCCCGTCCCGAGGGCCTGGCCCAAGCCTTCCACATCGCCGGCGACACCGGCTTCCTGCGGGACGAGCCCGCCGCCCTGGTCCTCGGCGACAACCTGTTTTACGGGCACGATCTGGTGAAGTCGCTGGAGCGGGCCTCGGCCCGCGCCTCGGGCGCCACCATCTTCGGCTACCACGTCGCCGACCCCAAGAGCTACGGCGTGGTCGAGTTCGGACCCGATGGCCGGGTGCTCTCCCTCGAGGAGAAGCCGGCCCAGCCCAAATCCAACTACGCCATCCCCGGGATCTACTTCTACGACGCCGACGTGGTCTCCTTGTCCCGTCGCCTCCAACCCTCCAAACGCGGCGAACTCGAAATCACCGATCTCAACCGGCTCTACCTCGAGGCCGGCCGCCTGCATGTCGAGGTGCTCGGGCGGGGCACGGCCTGGCTCGATACCGGGACACACGACTCGCTCCTCGAAGCCGGACAGTTCGTTTCCGTGATCGAGAATCGGCAGGGCCTCAAGATCGCCTGCCTGGAGGAGATCGCCTGGCGCAAGGGCTGGATCGATCGCGGCACGCTCGACGCCAACATCCAGCGTCTCGGCAAGTCCTCCTACGGCGCCTACCTGCGCCGCATGAGTGAAGATAAGTCCTGAGTGCGCGTAGGCCGCGATG
>JACRQG010000022.1:132759-213098 GCA_016222805.1 Verrucomicrobiota bacterium
GGCCGCGATGGTCGGGCTGCCCCGCCGGCGCAGCGGTTTCCCCACCGCGCCTCGGCCTCGGGTCGTATGGGAACACACCGCTCCCCTTCTCCCGGCGGGCCGGGGCCTGGGATGCGCTTGGGCGCACATTTCTTCTGAATAAGGGATTGAGGGTTCCGGGATCCGCGCGCCATGCTGTCGCCCAGCCCGCGGGTGATGTCTTCCCCTTCGTCCCAGAATCCCTCCCTAGCTGGTCCGGCTCCGCCACGGCTCAGCGTGGTCATTCCCACGTTCAATTGCCTGGCGCTCACCCAGGCGATGTTCGCGAGCTTGCAGGCCACCGTTTCGCCCCGGATCCGCCACGAGATCATCTTTGTCGACGACGGGAGCACGGATGACACCCGCGCCTGGCTGCGGGCCCTCCACGCCGGCGCCGCCCCGCCCCATCCGGGCCGCACTGCCCTGCGATTGCTGTTCAACGAGCGCAATCTCGGTTACGCCGCGAGCAACAACCGCGGAGCCGCCGCGGCATCCGGAGAACTGCTCGCGCTGCTCAACAACGATCTCATCCTGCGCTGGCGCTGGCTGGAACCGATCCTCGCCATCCACGATGAGCTCGGCTCGCGCGCCGGCCTGGTCGGCAACCTCCAGCGCAACGCCAGCAGCGGTGAACTGGATCACGCGGGCCTGGATCTCACGCCCGCCGGCAAGCCCTACCATCTCCGGCACCTCCCCCCCCTCTGGTGGAGGCTGATCATCCCGATGCAGGTGGTCCCGGCGGTCACCGGCGCGTGCGTCGTCGTTTCCCGGGCCCTGTGGCAGCGGCTCGGCGGCTTCGATGAGGGCTACCGCAACGGCGGTGAGGACATCGACCTGTGCTATCGCGCCCGGGCCGCCGGAAAGATCAACGTCGTCGCGCTGCGGAGCGTGGTCCGCCATCACATCAGTGCCTCCCCCGGGCGGAAGCGGCACGACGAAGCCAATTCCTATCGCCTCGCCCTGCGCTGGCGCCAGGCCATGGCCCTGGATGCCGCCCGCGCCTGGTGCTGGGAGTTCCTGGCCCGCGGACCGCACTCCAGCAAGTACCGGGCCGCCCTCGCGGCATGCGCCTTCCTCGCCCACCTGCGGGACCAGCCGCCGCCGGAGGCCATCGCCGGGGTCGAGGATCGCATGGGAGTCGAGTTCGCGCGCTGGCGGGAGATGTTCGGCGAACGCCCGCCGGCCGCCGGCGATCTCCTCCGCTCGTCCTGAACCGGACCTGCCGAGCCGGCCGGACCCGGCGGGTCAGCTGCCGCGACCGATCTCCGACACCACCACCTCGCGCACCACCGACTGCGGACGCTGGTTGACCGTCAGGAACATCCGGCCCAGGTACTCCCCGATCAGGCCCAGCATCACCAACTGGGTCCCGGAGAAAATCAGCGTCACCGACATCGACCAGCCCCACCCATACTGCGGACCGATTCCGCGATACCACAGCCAGGCAATCGTGCCGAGCGCCGCCAGCCCGAGCGCCGCCACCACCAGGCCGAGCAGGGTCGCCACCCGCAGCGGCAGCACCGAAAAATTGATCCAGGCGCTCAGCCAGAGCCGGAGCAGCTTGCCCAGGGTGTAGGTGCTCTGCCCCGCCTGCCGCGCCTGGTGCTTCACTTCGATCGAGCCGATGCGCTGCGTCACCTGCAGGATCAGGCCATCGAGATACGGGAAAGGTCCCGCGTACCCGACGACCTGCCGCGCCACGAAGGCCGACACACAGCGGAAGCTGGAGAGGTAAAAGCCCGCCGGCTTGTCCAATGCCCAGTCGGTCATCCGGTTCGTGAACCAGCTCCCGAGGTTGCGCCACGCCGCGTGCTGCTTCTCCTCGTAGTGTCCGAAGACGACATCGAGGCCGGTTTCCCTCGCGTGCTGCCAGAGCCGGAGCGCCTCGGTCGGCGGATTCTGCCCGTCGTCGTCGAGGTTGACGACGTGCGCGCCGCGCGCGTGCCGCCACCCGGTCAGGACGGCGTTGTGCTCTCCGTAGTTCCGGGCGTGCTCGATCAGCGTGATCGGCACCCGGGCCTGGCGCACCAGTTCCCGCGCCACCCGGCTGGTCGCCTCGCCGCTGCCGTCGTGCACGAGCACGATTTCGTGCCCCCCTTCGACCGTGAAGCCCTCGATTTCCCGCACGACTGCCCCGATGGTCTCGGCGCTGTGGTAAAGCGGGATGACAAAACTGAGGGCCGGTCCGGACATCGCTCCCTATTACCCGGCAATCCCCCGATCGGGGCAAGAACTGCTTTCAGGCCGCGCCGCGAACCGCCGTCTTGGTCAGACGTAATGCGGCAGCTCCTTGCGGTAGTAAGCAACCGTGCGCGCGAGGGCCGTCCGCAGATCCGTCCGGGGACGCCATCCCAGCAGGCGGGCGATCCGCCGGTCGTCCGCGAAGTAGTCGCCAATGTCGATCTTCCGCCGGTCGCGCGGAAATTCGCGCACCACGAAGGTGCCGCCGCGGTTGATTTCCACCAGCATCTCCGCCAGGCGCTGCAGGGTCACGCGCGGGGGGCCGCCCAGGTTGAATACTTCGCCGATGGCCCGCGGCCGTGCCGCCGCCAGCAGGAACGCCTCCACCGCATCATCGACATAGGTGAAATCCCGGAGCTGTTCGCCGCCCCACACCTCGAAGGGCTCGCCCTCGACCAGCCGCCGGACCCAGACCCCGACGAAGGTCTGCCGAGCATCCTTCACCCGCATGCGGGGGCCGATGGTGTTGGTCAGCCGCAGGGCCGTGGCTGCGATCCCGTACACCCGGGAGTACAGCAGGTGGAACGACTCGCCCGCGATCTTGTTGATGCCGTTGACATCGACCGGGCGGAGCGGATGCGCCTCGTCCACCGGCAGGTAGTCGGGTTTCCCGTAGATCTGCCGCGTGCTCGCAAACACGATCCGGATCCCCGGATTGTGCGCCCGGCACGCCTCGAGGATCGCGAGCTGCGCCCGACAGTTGATGTCGAGATCCGTCTGCGGATCCGACATCGAATCCATATGGCTCGTCTGGCCCGCCAGATTGAAGAGCAGGTCCTGCCCCCGCACGAGCGCCGGCAGCCGCGGCCAGTCCCGGACATCCGCCACGTGTATGCGCACCCGCCCGGCGATGCCGGCGAGGTTGCGCCGGTTGCCCCCGTACTCCGGCACCAGGCTGTCGACAATCGTCACCCGCGCTCCTCCGGCCACGAGGGCACGCGCGAGATTGGAACCGATGAAGCCCAGACCTCCGGTGATCAGGACCCGCCGGCCGGAGAATTCCCGGCAGAGATTGCTCGGTACACCCATGTGCGCCGAGCAAACACACCGCGACCCGCGCGCGTCAATGCCCGCCTGTGGTGAACTCCATCCGATAAACGCAAAGGGCGACGAACCGCGGGTCCCGGGCTCCGGCCGGCTGCGCCGGCTCGGCCGAGCGCAGCCGCCAGCGGGAGCGCCCCGGCGGGCACGAGATCGGCCCGAAGCTGACCCGGCCGCGCTCCGCCCCCACGCGCACCGGCGTGGCCGCCACGCTGCCCTCCGGTCCGATCAGCGAGATCTCGCGCTCCCCGAGGCTCCGGGCCTCGAGCGTCAGGCGCAACACCCGCGCGGCGCCACCGGGCAGGTCCACCTCGAACCCGGCCTCCTGTGCCGTCCACCGCCAGCGTTCCCCTGCGCCCGGCACAAACTCGTCGCCATGCCACCCCTCCCCGAGGGTCACGCGGACCCGCCCGCTGGCGCGCACGTCCGTCAACGAGAAACGCGGGGTGATCCCGCGGAAGCCACCCTCCGGGGGAACGACCGCCACGATTCCGCCCGAAAGATCCCAGTCGCCCCGCAGCGGTGTGTTCAACCGCCCTTCGTAGGTGTGGCTCTCGAAGAACTGCGCCTTGCGCAGCAGAAACGCGTTGGCCCAGAGCCGCGACCACATGTCGGGGATGATCAGGTTCACCGACCCGACCTCCGCCATCGCCTCCACGCGCCGCAGCTGCGGCAGCTCGCGATCCACCCGCAAGGGTGCCTGCGCCAGCGCCCAGATGAACAGGCCGCACGCCGCTAGGTTCAGGACAAACACGCCCGCCCCGGCTCCGACGACGAGCATCCACTCGTGCAGGCGGCGACTGCGGCGCAGGGTGACCCACCAGCACAGTGCCGGCAGCAGCAGCGGGTAGAAAACGGCAAACAGCTTGTACGCATCGTAGCTCGCATTGGTGCCCAGCCGGGTCCCGCGGAATTGCAGGAACAGATAACCCGCCAGCACCGGCACCGCGAAGGCCACCGGCACCCAGCCGGCTCGCCGCCGCTGCCCCACGGTGCGCAACAGCGCCCAGACGAGCAGGCCGACAAAAATCGCCGACAGGGCCCACCGCAACCCCGGCACGGGCCACGCGGACAAGTCCGGACCGCGCACCAACCCGAGCCAACCCTCCGCGGTCAGAGCGGGTATCTTCCACCCAAAGTCGAAGGTCTGCAGCAGGGCCAGCCGATCCGCGAGACCGGCCACGCGCTCCCAGAACACCGCGCCGGTCGCCGCCAGCGGCCAGAGCATCCAGCCGCACCACTCAATGCCCCGCCGCCAGGCTCGCCGCCACACCGCCAGCCCGCCGACGCAGGCCACCACCGGCACCAGGCAGACGATGCCGAAGAAGTTGTAGCTGCCGAGAATCAGCCAGTAACCGACCCCGAGGAGGCCAGCCAGGGCGAAGCCGCGCCGGGCTCCGATCCGGCCGCGCCACAACGCCATCCCCGCCCAGGTCAGCAAGGCCACCGCCTGGGCCGCCAGCAGCTGGCCCGGGGCGACATGGGCATAGGCATACCATGGAATCGGACTCACTCCGTAGATCCCGGCCAGCACGAGACTCACTCCACCGCTGTAGCCAAGCACCGCCCGGCTTACCCAGAACACCAGCGGCAGGCTCCCGGCCAGCAGCACGGCGGTCACCAGCATCGTCACCTCGTGCGGGCCGCACCCGAGCACCGATCCGTGCAGCGCGATCAGCGCCGAAGGCGTGAAGTGGTTCAACCGGATCCAATAGTCGAAGAAGTTGTCGACCGACAACACGCGGACGACTTCGGTCAGCCCGAGAAAACCTGTCCGGTCCGTGCGGGCGAATTCCTGCAGTACCCGCGCCCCGGCGGCGTAGTCCGCGGCATCGCAGCTCCCGAGCGAGACCGTGGTCAACCCGCCACCCGCGATCATCAGCGGCAGCGCCAGCAGCGCCAGGCTCGCCCCCATCGCCGCCCACACGAGGCCGAAACGCTCGACGTCCAGGCGGAGCCGCCGCCACCCGTGGCGCCCCCACGCCAGCGCGAGCAGCCCGCCCGGCACCGCTTCGGCCAGCCAGACATAGGAGTTCGTCCCCGGCCAGCCCGCCTTGGCTCCCCACCACACCACCGCCGATTGCAGCGCCAGGCCCGTCGGCACGACGACCACTGGCCAGAAGCGGTGCCAGGGACGCGGCATGAGCAGGAGCGCCGCGCCCGCGCCCCAGAACCAGACGTGCAGCAGCACCGCGCCGGCGACAAGGGCATGGTTCATCTCAAGGGTGGCGGCCTTTCACCCGCGATTCCCGTGGCCACCGCCCGGCTCGACGCGTGGCCCCGGCGGCTTGCGCCCGCAGCCCGACACCGAGGTCCCCCAGGCCCAGGTTCCCCCGCCGCGCATCCAGGCGTGCTCGAGGGCCATCAGCCCGCCGAAAAACCGGTCCACCACGCGCGGATATTCCTTCACGTCACTGGTGTCCGCCGGCGTCCGGAACAGCTTCCGCTTCGCCCAGACCACCGGAAACGGCAGGGCATTCCAGTGCGTGGTCGCAATCCCGCCGAAGCCGGCGTCCCGCAACAACGCCGCAATCTCCGGCCGCGTGTAGCGGTGCTTCGTCTGGCACGAGTCGTCATGGTACGACCACATCCACATGTAGGCCGGGACGTTCACGAAGAGCACGCCGCCCGGGCGGAGCACGCGGAAGAACTCCGCCATCGCCACGCCGGGATGATCCACCTGGCAAATCACGTCCGCTGACACCACCGCATCGAAACTCCCCGCGGCGAACGGCAGCTCCGTGATCGAGGCGACCCGCAGGTCCACGTCGGGCCCGCACCGCCGCCGCGCGAGATCACAGGCGATGGGCATGAAGTCGATGCCCGCGTATCGCCACTCCGGATGCGCCGCCCGCAGGCGCAGGATCAGCCCGCCGGTGCCGCACCCGGCGTCGAGCACCGCCGCCCCCGGGGCCAGCGCCGGCGCCAGCGCGCGGGCCACATGCGCATGGAGGGAGCGGAAGTACCACATCCGGTCCTCCACCTCGGCGAGCTTCAGGTATTCGTCGGTGTTCATGCGCCACCTCCACACCGCCACCACCCGCCCGGAATTTCAACGCCCATTGTCGACCGGCAGCAGCGTCGGCGGCAGGGACACCATGCGGATCGAGGCGTCCTCCAGCCCGAAGCTCCGCAGTTGGTTCCGCCCCTGGCCCTGCCGGCTGGCCGGCACCGAGGAACTCAGGTGGAACACGTTGACGCCCGGAGCGAGTTCCACCGCCGGCAGCAGCATTTCCACGGGCTCGGCGGCGATCCCCACGCGACCGAGTTCGCTCCGGCCCAGGTGCACCACCACCTCCCGGGGTGACACCGCCACCAGGGCGAGTCGGATTCGCACCGTGATGGGACCGTCGTGGGGGTTGAAGTACGACAACACCGCCCGGTCGTCGGCCCACCGCACGCCCCGATCCGGCCGCAGCTGCCAGCCCTGGCCATAGGTGAGGAACCGGCCCAGCGGCAGCTTGCCCGGCATCGCAGGCTGCAAGCGCACCACCACCTGGTTGCCCAGGGTACCGTGCCAGATCTCGTGGTAACCGAGGGCGTCCAGTTCCCGCAGGAGTTTCTCGGCGCGATCCTCGTATCCCTTGCGATTGAGATAGAGCGCCGCAAAGCCGTAGCTCTCGAGCCGGCGCACCAGCGTTTCGGTCGGGACGTTTTCCAGGTCCCGCTGCCACCGGCTGCGCGCCCGGTATTTCGCGGCGCCGTAGCTGAAGCGGAGCCCCGTGGTGACGAGATAGGGCCGGAAATGCTCGTAGTCGGCGAGGCGGAAGGGCGGCACGACCTCGGGAAACCCGAGTACCGGCAACTGGAAGACCATGGCCCCGGGCGGCAGTGCCGCCTCGAGTTCAGCCCCGAGCCGCCGGTCGGAGGCAACCTCCCGGGCGATCTGGGCCCGTTTTTCGGCCGGGACCGGCCGGGGCAACTGGTCCGCCAACCCCAGCGCTGCCATCGCCAGAGCCGCCGCCAGCCGCCACCCCGCCGGCCAGCGCGCAGTCAGCCGCGACAGCCGCACCACGAGGAAGAACAGCACGATGGCCGACACGAAGACCGCCACCCGATTGGTGGCCCGGAAGAGTTGGAACCCGGCAAAAAAGGCCAGAATGTTGGTCACCCCGCCGACGCTCGAATAGGCCAGCAACCACCCGGCCGACAACGCCTGCCCGGGCAGCGGCTGGCGCCGGAGGAGCCGCTGGGCCGTGACCGCCAGCAGCCACCCGAAGCCCACAATGCCGAAGACCCCGAGATAGGGCAGGAAGGCCTCGCCGCGCCAGTCGGACCAGCGTTGATAGCGATGCCCCAGGAACGCGAAAAGATCCCAGCGATGAAACTCCGGCGGGATGAACATCTCCACCGGTTTCAACGCGTAGCGCTCGGTGCCCCCGTAGTTGCGCATCAGCAGGGGCAGTCCCTCGGGTTCCTGCACATGGATCCAGACCTCGGCGTTGGTGACAAAGAAGGCCGCCAGGGCGACGAACCCGGCCACCACGCCGACCTGGAGATTCTCCCTGCGCTGCTGGCCGCACCACTGCGCGAGGAGCGCCCAGACCAGCAGTTGGCCCCAAAAGAGCAGCAAGTAGGGATTGGCGCACCCCAGGGCCAGCCCTGCCCCCACACACACGAGCGCCCCCGGACTTCGCCACTGGAGCCGACGGCTCTTGGCCACGAGCCACGTCGCCAGCAAGCCCAGCGGTACGGTCCAGGAGAAGACAAAGGAGAAATGCGCCAGCCCGCGATGGAACGTGTGGTAGGTGTAGGCGAAGAGCAGCGCGCCCGCCCACGCCCACTCCCAGCGCACCCGCAGCCAGCGCGCCGCGAAATAGAAGGCCAGCGCCGACGAAACCTGAGCCAGCAGCAGGCCCACATTGGACGCCGCGAAGACCCCGACGACGCACGCGAGGCCGCCCAGCAGCAGCATCAGCGGCTTGTCCGGGGTCGGGTAGGCGTTCCAGTGCGCGCCGAACGGAGCGCCCAGCCGCTCGATCACCTGCGGCGCGAGGGGCCAGGTGTCCCCTTCGGCCGCGGCCTTGATCCGTGCCAGGATTTCGTTCGCATCGCCGACATAGTCGGTCGGCAGCGCCCAGTCGGCCAACGTCCAGCGCTCGTAGTGCGCCGCCCACACCAGTGCCGTGACAAGCACGAGCAGGGCGACGCGCACAGGCGCCCCCAATTTGGCCAGGAGGGTTTTCAGGGAAGGTTTGGACACGCCGGGACCGAGGGCCGGCCGGTTTCGCAGCAGACAACCCTGAGCACAACGTTCCCGGGGGTTCGCGCAAGCCGCCAGTTGGGTTCGCCGGTAACCTTCGCCGCCCGCCCCCGTCCCACCCGCTGCCGGCAAACCCGACCCTAGTCCTTCCTCCGGCCGCAGAAAGTTTTGCCATACCCACCGTCGCCGCCTTCGCTCCCCCCGTCATGTGCTCCCGCCCGACCACCGCCGATCGCGCCTTCTCCCGGCGCTTTACGTCGTACGCGGGGCTGTTCCATGACGACTTCCACGCCGATTCCGCCTGGGTGCGGGATCAGGCCGTCATCCGGCTGCCTCCCCTGACCGGCGTCGCCGCCCTGGTCGTGACCGGAGAGCACGTGCCCCATCCGGAGGCGGTCGGACTTGAAGCCGGCTGCCCGGGCCTGCGCCTCGCCGTGAACGGCCGGACCGCCGCCTTCGTACAACCGACCTCGGCGGGTCCCTGGGAAGCCCGCCTCCCCGTCCCCACGGGGGAGCGCCTGCAATTGACGTTCGATCTCACCGGGGTCGGCTGGACCAATACGCTCGCCTGGGCCGGCCGGGTCACCGGCTTCGCGCCCTGGCAGCGATTCCGGCGCCAGAACCGCAACCGCCAGCTGCGTATCCGTACGCTGGCGACAGAAGCCGGGGAGTGCCTCTACGACTTTTCCCGCCGCGACTCGCCCTTTGCCCCGGCCTACTTCCGCAGCCATGCCCGCCTGGGCCTGAACATCGTGGGGTTTCTCACCGCCGATCTCGGCGTCGGTGAATCCGCCCGCTGCATGGTGCGCGCCGCCGACGCCGCCGGACTGCCCTCCGCGCTCGTCGCCCTGCGGCTGCCGTGCAAGAACCGGCTGGGCGACACCACCTTCGCGCACCGCCTGCAGACGGACAATCCGCATGGCGTCAATGTCATCCACCTCGATCCTCCGGCCGCCCGCGATCTTGACCATCACCACGGGCGCGATTTCCGCGCCGGACGCTACAACATCGGGTATTTCGCCTGGGAGCTCCCGGAGTTCCCCGACGCCTGGCTCCCGAGCTTCGAGTACTTCGACGAAATCTGGTGCCCCAGCGATTTCACCGCCGCCGCCGTGCGCGAGAAATCGCCGCTTCCCGTCCTGACCTTCCCGCACGCCGTCGCGTTTCCTCGCCCGGCCGAGGAGCCCGCGGTCCTGCGCCAACGCTTCGGCCTGCCGCCCGACCGCTTTCTCTTCCTCTCGCTCTTCGACCTGAACTCCTATGCCGCCCGCAAGAACCCGCGGGCGGTCCTCGCCGCCTACCGGGCCGCCGCCCTCGGGCCGGAGGCAGGGCTGGTGCTGAAGGTCCAGAATGTCGCCGGCAACGAAGCCGACTTCGCCGCCCTCGAGGCGGAGGCCCGGAATCTCCCCGGGACGATCCTGCTGACGGAGACCCTTTCGCGGACCGACCTCTACGCCCTCGAGGCCGCCTGCGACAGCTTCGTCTCCCTCCACCGGTCCGAAGGTTTCGGCCTTGCCGTGGCGGAGTGCATGTACCTCGGCAAGCCCGTGATCAGCACACACTGGTCGGCCACCGCGGAATACGTGCAGGCGGACAATGGCTGCCCGGTCCGCGCCTCCCTGGTGACACTGGAGCGCAACCACGGCCCCTACCCGCGGGGCGGCACCTGGGCGGATCCCGATCCGCTTGACGCCGCGGCGTCCATGCGCCGCCTCGTCCGGGATCGCGGATACGCGGCGCAGCTCGGTGCCGCCGCCCGCGCCTCGATCGAGGAGCGATTTCACCCGGCGACCATCGGGGCCCGCTACCGGCGCCGGCTTGAAAGCATCGCGATGTTCTGAGCGGGCCCCAGCCCGCGCCATGGCGGCGACGCGAACCGGGCACGCCCTGGCGACTCGGCCATGGCTCCCGGGCTGACAGGATTGTAAGTGAGTTTGCGTTTTTCTCCCGGAACCGAGCAAATACACCCATAGCCTGCATCTCATGGCTCCTGGAGACACGCCCGCCGCCCCTCACGTCCTTTTGGTCGAAGACGAGGCCAAGACTCGCGAATCGCTGCGGGAGGGCCTGGCCCTCGAAGGCTGGAAGGTGACACAGGCCGCCAGCGGCACCGAGGCGATGCAGGGCATCGGCCGGGAGAACTTCGACCTGATTGTGCTCGACTGGATGCTGCCGGATCAGGATGGCATCGAGGTGCTGAAGTTCCTGCGCGGCACCGGCCGCATCACGCCGGTGTTGATGCTGACCGCGCGCAGCACGCTCAATGACCGGGTCGTCGGCCTCGACAGTGGGGCGGATGACTATCTGCCAAAACCCTTCGCGTTTGCGGAACTGCTCGCTCGCTGCCGCGCCCTGCTCCGGCGGCCCGCCTGGTCGAGTGGCCGGCTCCTGCACTGCGGAGATCTCCAGCTCGACACACGCGCGCGCGTCGCGGTGCGCGCCGGCCGCGAAATCCCGCTCACCCCGCGCGAGGTGGATGTGCTCGAGTACCTGCTCCGCAACCAGGGCCAGACGGTCACCCGCGAGATGCTGGAGCGCGACGTCTGGAAGCAGCCGCACCGGCTCACCTCCCTCGACAATGTGATCGACGTGCAGATGATGCGGCTGCGCAAGAAGGTCGATTTGGAGGGGGCTCCGCGACTGATCCAGACCCTGCGCGGAGTCGGCTACCAAATCGGAGGGAGCCTGGATTGAGGGAATCCGTCCGGCGGGCCAGGAACTGGTGGAGTCGGCGGACGCTGCGCTTCCGCCTCGCCCTCTGGTACGCGGCCGGCGGCACCCTGCTGCTCACCGCCTTCGCCTTCACGCTGTACCTCTATGTCTCGATGCGCCTGGCGACCCCGCTGGATCACCAGCTGCGGCGGGACCTCGCGGTGGTCGAAGCCAGTCTGACCATCGCCCCCGATCGCGCCCTCGTCTGGAAGGGGAGGCGCCTGGCCGGATCAGTGCCGTGGATGACCGATTACCCCTGGTTCGAGGTCTGGGACGAGGACGGCAATCTCGTGCGCCGGGTCTGGCCCTTCTCCGAGGATCGCAACCTCCAGCTTCCCGGGCCGCCCAGCCGGACGGTTGGCCAGCGCGGCGTCATCAGCGTCTTCTACGTGGCGCCGGACCTGCGCCTGCGGTCACTGTCGGTGCCATTCGTGGTGCCGGACCGGCCCGCACATTGGATGATCCGGCTCATGCGGGTCCACCAGCCCCACGCGGACGCGTTGCCCGACCTCCGGCTGATCATCGTCATCGCCCTGCCCATCGTGGTTTCGCTGCTCGTGGTCGGTGGTCACCTGATCACCCGGCGCTGGCTCCTGCCGCTGGATCGCATGACCCTCGAGGCCGACCGCATCTCCGCCCAGGACCTCAGCCGGCGCCTGCCCGTGGACAATCCCCACGACGAACTCGGTCGCCTCGCCCGGGTCTTCAATGAGACCCTCGACCGGCTCCAGGAGTCGTTTCAAGCGCTGGATCGATTTGTGGCCGATGCCTCGCACGAGTTGCGCACCCCGCTGACCACCCTGCGCAGCGTCGGCGAGGTCGGATTGCGGCGCAGCCGCTCCGTCGAGGAATACCAGGAGATTATCGGATCGATGCTGGAAGAGGCCCGCCGACTGCAGACCCTGGTCGAACGCCTCCTCGAACTCGCCAGCGCCGAGGGCGGCGACCATGTGCTGCAGCGGGAACGCGTGCAACTCGACGACCTCGCCGCCACCTGCGCCACCGAACTCGGGATCCTCGCCGAACAGAAGGGACAACGGCTGGAGGTTGCCGCCGAGCGTTGCTCCGCGGTTGTGGACCCCGTCCTCCTGCGACAAGCCCTTCAGAACCTCGTCGACAACGCGATCAAGTACTCACCCGCCGGCTCGACGATTCGCCTCTCCGTCAGCGCACGGGCCGAACAGCTGTGGATTGAAGTCCAGGATGAGGGTTCGGGAATCAGCCCGGAGCACCGCGCCCACCTGATGCAACGGTTCTTCCGGCCCGATCGGGACCGGGGACGCCAGAGCGGCGGGTTCGGTCTGGGATTGTCGATCACGAAGGCGTACCTGCGCGTCCTCGGGGGGGCGCTCGAATACGAACCACGGACGCCGCGAGGCAGCACGTTCCGGCTCGTCTTGCCGAAGAGTTGAATCCGTCGCCTTCCGGCGGTCCCGCGAAAAAGACAAGGCCCCGCATGCCGGAGACCGGCGTGCGAGGCACTTGTACTCTCCGGCTGCCCCGGAGTCACGGTTCCGCACGAAGCACGTGCCTCCGTTACATGGCAGCCGGAGAGCGTTTCCAGCGTGCGCCGCTCCCCGGTCCCGCCAAGTCCGGCCCAATGACAATTCCGTCAGCCGATCCGCCGCGTCGTCACCGTCCCTTGGCTCCCAGGACGTTCCCGGCGCCGTCGATGCGAATCCCCTCTTCAGACTGGCCCGCCCGTGGGCCCATCACTCTCTGCCACTCCTCCGGCGGCACCTCCAGTTCCGGTGGCGGACCTTCCAACGCCGCCTGCAGATCGGCAAAAGTGAGCCGCCAAATCAGGATGGAGTGTCCCACCTGCTCGGGGGGGCGCCCACTTCGTCGCAGCCAGGCGCACAACCTCCCGAACCGGAAGTAGTCGTAGGTATGAAACTCCTGCTGCCAAAACGAAGCCGGTTTCTGCCGCAGCAATTCCGCCCGGCGCTCGGGCTGCCCGGCGGTGGACTCGAAGAGGCGCAGATTGCGCGCCCGCCGCTGGTAGATTCGTTCGTAGATCGGATTCCACGGACCAAACGCCGGCAGGTAGGCACCCTGCAGCAAGGTCGCGCTGATGGCGTAGATCCCCGGGGCGAGCGCGTACACCGCCCGTTCGCGCCTCGGCCGGAATCCCGGAAGCCGGATGCACTTGATCCCGCGGTGGCGCGGACTGTCGGTGCCAAAATACGCCAGGAACACCGGTTCCTTGCCGCGGGGGTTGTTCACGTCGAGCCAGCGACGCAGCCCCGGCAAATCCATGCCCCAGTCAAGGGAACTGTCGACCAGATGCCGGTAACCGGCCCGCGGTCCCCCGGCCTGCGGACCGAAGTAGGCGAGAAAGTCCGGCCGGAGGGAGACGGTCTCCAGTAACCGCCAGCCCAGCAGCAACCCGATCCCGGCGGCTCCCCAGCCCCACCGCGGGACAAGGCACGAGGCCGCGCTACCGAGGACGAAAAGGGAGGGATAGATCGGCAAGACATGGCGGTGGCCGATGTTGATGTCCTCGGTCACCGCAATCCCGAGGTAGATCACCACCAGCGCGATCTGTGGTATCAATGGGTAGAATACGCGGCTCCCTCCCGGCAGCAGTCTTCTCCGCCACCACACCGCCGCGCCCCCCAGGGCGAGGAAGAGGAACAGCGCCGGCTGGGTCTTGACCCAGATGGCGTAGGGAAAGAACTCCGGCCAGCCGCCGAGCTTGGCCTGCCCCGCCATGAAGCCGGGCAGACGATCGGTGGTCGACAGCAGCCACTCCACGCCGCGGCAATACCCCTCCGGCAGCCAGCGCGCCCTCCGCAGTCCCTCCACCAGCCGCACCAATCCGCCGGTCTCCGGCGGCAGGGGAAAGCCGACCGCCACCGCGGTGGCTCCGGGCCGGGGGTCGGCCACAAACCGGAAGCCGTAGTGCGCCCAAATCGCCGCCCACCCCACCGCCAGGTGCGCCAACCCGAGACCGACAAAGACCCCCGCCTGCGCCCGCCGGCCGCGGACGAGAGCAGAGAGAGGTCCGATTCGAACCGGCAGCGGCCGTCCCGCTGCCAGCCGCACCATCACCAGCACCGCCGCCACCGGCAGGATGATCAGCCCCGACAACTTCGCCAGCGCCAGCAACCCGGCGCTGCACAGGCTCCAGCCCAGGCTGGCCACCGTTACGCGATGCAGAAGTGCCCAGACCGCGACCGTGCCCCCGAACAGCGCCAGCGTGACCGACATGTCCGTGGAGACGATGGCGCCGAAAGCCACCAGGTGCGGGCTGGAGACATACAACGTCAGGGCGATCCAGCCAGCGGCGCCCCCGAGCGCCTGCCGGGCCGCCCAGAAGACCAAGCCGCCGGTCAGCACCCCGAGCAGCAAGACCATCCTCCGCCCCTGGCGCAGGAGCTGCTCGGGCGAATTGCCCTGCTCGAAAAGAAAGATCCGGCCCATCTGGTCCTCCGGCCCGATCAACCGGGGACGCCAGAGCAGGAAGGGCAGCGTCGCCCAGCGCTTTACCAGGTCGCCGTTGGCCCCTTCGGCCCGGTGATCCCCCGTCCGCCAGACGTTGTAACCGACCGCCAGCTGGAGGCCTTCATCGAACGACACCCCCTTCGTCGTCGCCGCTCCGTCCGCCAGCACCGCGTAGACACCGAGTAGCAGCGCCACCCCCAGCCCCCGCGCCGCGGAGCGGAGGTTGCCGCCCAACCACCAGCACGCGCCGCGCGCAGGCGTCGGGGCGGGCACGGCCGGACTTGGGGTGGACATGGCGGCGATCGGCGTTGTATCCGACCGTTCATGACCAAGTGAATTCGCGGACGGCGCGACAACCCCCACCGCCTTACATTTGCTTCAGCCGGGCGCTGGGCCCGGAACTCACGCGTTGTCGAGACGCACCGCCTCCCGCAATTCGTCGAGGAAATCCGGCAGCGCCGACTCGACGCGGTTCCAGTTCGAGATCAGGGGCGCCCCGAGCGGGTCCTCCTGGAACAGCTTGGCCGCCGTCCGCAGGCTGCGCACGAACATCGAGACCGCCGTCTCCTCCTCGTGCCGCGGGTAGACCAGGCCGTTCAACGCCGCATCCGCCGCGTAGAACCGCAGCGAATCCTCCGCCTGCCGGCTGTAGGCGCTCAACAGCGTGTCAAACAGGCCCGCGTCCAGCTTGATCCCCTCCGCGGCCATCCGCTGGAAGAACGAGCGCGCGATGTCGACCGCCATCTTGTTCAGCCCCTTGTCGGGATCGCGGACGGACAACTCCTGGTGCTTGTGATCGTAGATCTCGCAGAGCTCCGACTGGCAGATCGCCCGGGGGGCGCAGTTGCGGAACACCTCGGCCAGCATCCCGATCTCGAGGGCCCAGTCGTGGGGAATCCGGAGGCGGCGCACCAGGTCGAGGTCCATCGCCATCTCCCCCGCCAGCGGATAGCGGAAGGTGTCGAGGTAGACCAGGTACGGATGCTGCCCGAGCATGCTGCGCAGGGCGCGGAGGAGCGGCGTGAGGAGCAGGCGCATCACGCGGCCGTTCAGGCGGTCCGTCACCCGGGCGTAGTAGCCCTTGCAGAAATCGAACCCGAGGGCGGGATGGGCGACGGGGTAGCAGAGGCGGGCCAGGAGTTCCCGGTTGTAGGTGACGATGTCGCAGTCATGCAGCGCCACCATGCGGACGCGCTCGCTCGCCAGCGCATACCCGAGGCAGATCCAGACATTGCGCCCCTTCCCTCCCTGCCCGGGGGAAAGTTCGGCCTCCTCCAGCCGCCGGAACAGCGCCGCCATCCGGGGACCGTCGTTCCACAACAGCACCGGGCTCTGGGGCAGCTGGCGAAAGAAGTGGCGCGCCCGCCGCCAGTCGCGCGCCCGCGTCGCGCCATCGATGCCGACGATGATCTGTTGAAGATAGGGAACCGCCCGGAGCTCGCGCACGATGCCCCGGAGCGCCTTTGTACCCAGTTCACGGATATGACAGGGCAGGACCAGGGCGATCGGCGTCTCGCGGACGAATTCGCCCAGCTCCCGTTCGAGGCGGGGCAGGTCGGTCCGCCCAAGGCGGTGCAACGTGGCAATGGCACCGGTCTGGAAGAAGTCAGCCATGAGGAGGAGGTCACTGAACGCCGGGGAGTGGGAGTGGCGGCCCGGCCACCCGATTGCCTCCGGATTCGTGCGCACCCGGACCCTTTTCGAACAACGCCGGCACCCGGCCGCCGCCGTCGCTTTTCATTTTCCCCTTCCCGTCCGCTCCAACGCAAGCGTCAATCCGAGATGTCAGGTGGAATTCCTTGGCCCCCGCCGACCCGGGGTCAGCGTCGAATGGCATGCACCTCGTGATCGTGCACCACCACTTCCGGCCCGGAGGGGTGCGAAGGGTGATCGAGCTGGCGGCGCCCGCGCTCGCCCGGAGCCTGGCACCGCCGGTGCGCCAGGTGGTGCTCGTCGGCGGCGAGGCCCCGGAGGCGGGCTGGCTCGATCGACTGCGGCACCGCCTCGGCCCGATTCCCGTCCAGGTGCTGGCCTCCCGCGTGGCGGGTTATGCCACGGACCAGCCGCTTCCTCCCGCCCGCCGCCGTCAACGAATCCGCCGCCTGCTGGCGCGCCTGGCGGCGTCGGTCTCCGGCGAGGGGTGCGTCGTCTGGTTGCACAATCCGGGCCTGGGGCGAAACCTGGTCCTCAACGCCGAGTTGGTCCGACTGTGCACGGCGCGACACTGGCCCCTGGTCTTTCATCACCATGACTGGTGGTTCGATCACCGGTGGCGACGCTGGCAGGAGATGCGGCGCGCCGGCGGGGGCACGCTGCGACAGGTCGCCCAACGCATCCTGCCCGGCGATCTGCCGGTGCGCCATGTCGCCATCAACCAGGCGGACGCCCGGCGCCTGCGGCGGCACTTCGGTGACCGCGCCGCCTGGTGGCCCAATCCCGGCGAAGCCACCTCCCGGCCGGCGGCGGTTCGGGTCAGCCGGGCCCGTTCCTGGCTCCAGCGTGAGATCGGAGAAGTTGCTCCGGTCTGGCTCGTGCCCGCCCGGCTGCTCCGGCGCAAGAACGTCGCCGAAGCCCTGCTTCTGGCACGTTGGCTGCGACCGGAGGCCTGGCTGGCCACCACCGGCGGGGCCAGTTCGAGCAACGAAGCGGCTTACGCCCACGCGCTGGCAACCGCCGCCAGGGAGGAAGGATGGAAGCTGCGCCTCGGTCTCCTGGCCCGCGGCGAGCAGGAGAAACCGGCCGTGCCCGACCTGCTGGCGGGCGCCGAAGCGGTGCTGCTCACCTCCCTGAAAGAGGGCTTCGGCCTGCCGTTTCTCGAAGTTTCGGCCGCGGGTCGCCCATTCATCGGACGGCGCATTCCCGATGTCGCCCCGGATTTGGCCCACGGCGGGTTCGAGTTTCCCCAGTTGTACGCCGACCTCCGCGTGGATCCCCGTCTGTTTGATCATGCGGCGGAGTTCGCACGCCAGGAGGAGCTGTTTGCGCATTGGAGGCGCAGCCTGCCGCGGACCTGCCGCTCGATCGCCGAACCGCCCGCACTGCTGGCGGGTGGCGATCCGGCCGGAGCCGTGCCCTTCAGTCGCCTCACCTTGCACGCCCAACTCGAGGTGCTGCGTCATCCCGCGGAGGATTCCTGGGCGCTGTGTGTCACCCTTAATCCTTTCCTCGAGGCCTGGCGGAAGCTCGCCTCTCGTGGAGCCCTCCGCGCTTCCGTCTGGCCCGCCACCGCCTCCGCGTGGTTGTCCGGCCCGGCCTATGCCCGTCGCTTTGCCGCCCTGTTGCGCGCCCGCCCGGCCCGGCATCTCCCCCGCGCCGCGCCCATCCGGACCCAGCTGGATTTCCTGCGGACCAAGCTGCGCACCGAGAATGCCTATCCGCTCCTGTGGGGAGCCTGAGTCATGCCGCTGCGCGCCATCATCTTCGACCTTTACGGCACGCTGCTCGAAGTCCTGCCGCCACCTGCCGACGCCGCGGCCCGCTGGCAGGCGCTTTGGGTCACGCATCTCGGCGGCCCTCCGCGGCTTGACCTGCCGGGATTCCGGGAGGCGTGCCGGCGAGCCGTGGAGGTCGCGCACACCGCTGCCCGCGCTCGTGGCATCGAGCATCCCGAGGTGTTCTGGCCGCAGGTCGTCGAAAGTGCCGTACCCGAATTGCTGCGACTGCCCCCCGCGGCCCGTCACCAACTGGCCATCTACCGGGCGGACTTCCTTCATTCGACCCGAACCCGGCCGGAAGCCGCCGCCACATTGCGGGCCGCCGCTGACGCCGGCTGCGTCCTCGGCCTCGCGTCAAACTGCCAACCGTACACGCTGCCGGAGCTCTCCGGCGCGCTGGCCCCGTTCGGACTCGACGGCGGGCTTTTCGATCCCCGCCTGACTTTCCTTTCGTTCGAACACGGTTTCAGCAAGCCCGACCCACACGTCTTCCAGCTCCTCACCGCGCGGCTGCAGCTGCTCGGCATCGTCCCCGAGGACACCCTGATGGTGGGAGATCGTCCCGATCACGACCTCGCGCCGGCGCGCGCCCAGGGTTGGCAGACGTGTCTGGTCGGGCCCGACGCGGACGGCGGCTGGTCCGCGGTGCGGGCCCGGTTGCCCGGTTCCCTGGCGCGGTCGGTCGTCGACGCTGAAAACACCCCCACCGACTGAGGGCCTCGGCGCGAGTCCGCCGCCAGAAGGCCGGAAACCCCTCCTCCCATGAACCCCTGTTTCCTGACCACCGGCGCACCGCGCCGCATCGGTTTCGTCTCCACGCGGTTTCACGGTACCGACGGCGTCACTCTCGAAGCGCGGAAGTGGGCCCAGGTGCTCGGATCCATGGGACATTCCTGTTTCTGGATGGCCGGCCTGCTCGATGCTCCTCCCGAGCGCAGTCACGTGGCACCGCTGGCGTTCTTCGGGCACCCCGAGGTCGCCGCCCTGCAGGCCCACCTGTTCGGCGTCACGACGCGCCCGCGGGAGATCACCGATCGCATCCAGGCCCAGAAGGAACAGCTGAAACACGAAATTTACCGGTTTCTCGCCCGCTTCGAGATCGAGGTGCTGATTCCGGAGAACATCCTCGCCATTCCGATGCATGTGCCGCTCGGGCTGGCGATGACTGAGATCATTGCCGAGACCGGGATCCCGACCATCGCGCATCACCACGACTTTACCTGGGAACGGGACCGCTTCGTGGTCAGTGCCGTCAACGACTACCTCCGTGCGGCGTTTCCCGGAGCGCTTCCGGGGATCGAACACGTCGTCATCAACTCGATGGCGCAGAAGGAACTGGCCCGCCGGTGCAGCCTCTCCTCGGTCGTCATCCCCAACATCATCGACTTCGCCACGCCGCCTCCCGGCCTGGATGACTACAACCGCGATCTCCGACGCGACATCGGCCTGGCCGACGACGACATCTTCATCCTGCAGCCCACGCGCGTCGTTCCGCGCAAGGGCATCGAACACGCGATCGAGCTCGTCCGCCGGCTCGACGATCCGCGCGCCAGGCTCGTCATCTCCCATCCGGCCGGAGACGAAGGCAGCGCCTATCTTACGTTGCTTCACGATCGCATCGAGGACGCCGGGATCGACGTGCGCTTCATCGCCGATCGCGTGGGTGAGACCCGCGGCACCGACGCCGCGGGCCGGAAGATCTACACGCTGTACGATCTCTATCCGCACGCGGACCTCGTGACCTACCCGAGCCACTACGAGGGCTTCGGCAACGCCTTCCTCGAAGCCCTCTATTTCCGAAAACCCGTGGTCGTGAACTCCTATGCCGTGTACGCCCGGGACCTCGAACCGCTCGGCTTCAAGACCATCACCCTCCCCCAGTTCGTCACCCGGGAGACCGTCGGCCAGGTGCGCACCCTCCTGGACAACCCGGCGCTGCGCGCCGATTGGGCGGAGGCCAACTTTGCGCTCGGCCTGAAGCACTTCTCGTTTGCGGTGGCCCGCCGGAAACTCGCCGCGCGCCTGGCCAATCTCTTTGGCGAGGGGGTGTGAGGACAGGAGGCTGCCCCGGTCGCTTGGCGGGGGGTTGGTGCGGACCTCGTGGCAATCCGCGGGGCCAGCGCGGCACGAGTGGCGCAGAGGTTCACTACTCGACCGTGGCAGCCTCCTGACCGCCGTCTTCTCTCACCCTCGGGCCCCCGGATTCAATGCCGGTCGGCCGACATTTCTGTCAGGACCGCCCCAGTTCCGCGGCGAATAGTGGAGCGGGATCGAACGCCCGGCCGCTTCCGGAACCGCGCGGCGGCCCGAAACCGGCCCTCGGCGCGAGGCGAGCCGGCCTGGCGCCCGTTCAGGCCACCCGCCGCAACCAGAGTTGGCCGCCGCCCCCGCGCGCGCACAGCGGCATATGCTCCCGGAACCAGCCGTGGCGCGTGTTGAAGAGCCAGCCCGTGAACAACTCGATCCGCCAGGCGGCGTTGTGCATGAGGAACGCCCGCAGGAGGTACTGCTCGTTCCAGGCCCGCCCTTCGTCGTACCACTCCTTCGGATACTCGAGGTTTCCCGCCACGTCGTGGATGTGCACCAGCACGCCCCGGGCGAGGGCCGGCAGCACGTCGAAGTACAGCCGGTTCACGTCGCTGCCGATCTTGCTGACGTGGGACGAATCGATGAAGAGGACGTCGTTTTCGCCCAGGGCCGCGAACGTCTCCAGCGGCACCTCCTGCACCCGGCGCTCGATCAGGGTGGCGCGCCGCTCGTCCTCCGGGCGGAGCAGCGGGCGCAGGCGTTTCATGTCCGGATCGATGAACGTGAACTGGATCGCGCCCCCGAACACGCGCTCGTTGAGGTCGAGCATCGCCGCGGAACTGAAACCCGAGCCCACCTCGATCACCCGCCGCGGCCGCGCCTCCCGCAGCATGCAGTAGAGCATGATGGCGTCGAAGTGCCCGTAGGACGGATTCGCGAGGTGAAACCGGCGCTCGGCCGCGGGCTGCTCCGGGAACGGCTGCTCCGCGTACCATCCGGCGAAACGCTCCAGCCGGGCCGCCTGCCCGGACTCGTTCAGGTCGAGGCCGGCGAACGGCGGGCCGAAGCCCCCGCGCGCCATCGCCTCCGCCACCTCCGCCCGCGAGGGCAGCGGCGAATAGAAGTGGCCCGGGGGAAAGAAGCGCGCCCACTCGCTCTGCGCCTCGCGCAGCTGCGCGAGTTCCGCGCGCAGCCGCTCATTCTCCCGCCGGATCCGGCGGTGGGGTGGCAGCAGGCGCAGCAGGGAGTCGAGCAGGGAGCTCATGCAGGAAGCCGCGATGTTTCAGACTCCCCCGCCCGGTGCAAACTGGAAGGGGAAACGGCGTCCCGGCCGCCGGCAGCGCCCTACGGCGCCACCGTGATCTCCAGGTTCGCGACCTGGAAGGAGAGCGCGCGGGGATCAGTCCCGATCTTCTGCGGCCCTTGATCACTGGTGAACCGCAGCACCGTCTCGCCCGGCGGCAGGCTCAGGCCAAAGCGAAACTCGGTCGGTCCGCGGGCGCCCACGCGGTCCCCCCAGAGCAGGCGCTCCCCGACCGCGATCCGCACGGCGCGAACGCCGTCGACCGAGCTCGCCTGCCCGGCGACCGTGACCCGCAGCGGTCCGCCCGACTCGTTGTGGAGGCGTAGTTCGGCCGCGCCGGAACTCCAGCGCCAGTGGTTCTTCGCATGCCGCTCTGGGCCATGCCAGCCGCGGGCCGGCACCACCCGCACCGCGGCCCGCACCTCCTCCGCTCCCCGCAGCGTGTAGAACTCGTGCGGCGGCGAATACTCGAAGGCGGTCGCGGCCACGGTCAGGTTGCCGGCCAGCAGCAGCGGGAGCCAGCGGACACCCCGCGGGACGAGAATATTGAACGCGAGCGTCATCGGGAGCAGCACCCGAGTCGACGCCCCGGGGTAGCCCTCCCACACCGGCGTCGAAAGGAAGATCATCATGACAGCGAACGCGGCCCCAATCCGCCACCACCGTTCACCCGGCCGCCAGCGCAGGACGAAAAAGCCCCACTGCACGATCAGCGCGATCATCGCCGCCAGCGTGGCCCACGACAGCGGCGTCACCTCCGGACCGATCACCTCCCGCCCCGCCGCGCCCAGTTTCTCGATCCAGCCGGCAAACGGCAGCGTGAAGTTGCCCAGCCCGGGATCCTCGGCCGGCCCGAACCTCCACCGCACAAAACTCATCCAGCCCAGCAACGGCAGGGCGGCGACCAGGGCCGCCCCCACGGCCCGGCCCCAGGTGCGCGGCTCCCGCCAGCTAAACTCGATCCCGGCGCAGGCCAGCAGGCTGGTTTCCTTGGCCAGTCCCGCCAACGCCAGGGCGATCCCTCCCGCGCCCCGATGCCCGGCCTCGAGCGCCCGCATCGCCAGGGCGACCAGCAGGAGGCTGGGCCCGTCCACCAACGAGTGGCGGACACTCATGCACAGCCCATGGGAGAACATCACCGCCGTCCACCGCAGCAAATCCTCCCAGGTCTTGAGCGGAAACCAGTGCAGGAGCAGCGCGGCGAGGCCGAGCCAGCAGGCGACATTCAGCAGCGCATGCGCCTGGACGATCCACCCGGGATGCCCGAGGCCCAGCGCCCACGCGGTCCAGCTCAACAGGATTCGTTTGGCGCGGTAGGGGAGGTTGTCGATGGCCTTGGTCAGTTCCGGATTGTCGAGCGTCGGATGCAGCGCCAGCTGGACGTAATACGACCCGTCGTACCCAGCGGATCCCTCGTAGACATAATGCGGCACCCGCCGCAGCGCGGTCACCTTGCTGTCCGAAAGCACATCACCAATGGAGATCAGCGAGGAAAAGCCAAACTCGGGCTGGTAGAACGCGGCGACCGCCGAGAGGAACAGCACGACCGCCCCGACGGCCACAATCGCCGGCCGAAACCGCAGCCAGCGCAGCAGCCAGCCTCCCTTCGGGAGGTAAGCCGGCGCACTCATCCGGCACGCCGGGCGCCGCGCCGGCAGGCGGAACGACGCGGGCCATGCAGGCGCTTGTCTTCCAAATTTCTCACAGACAGTTTGCGGCATCACAGAACCCGATCGCCGCATGTCAAATCCGAACGCCCCCGCCGACCACCGCCGCCGCGGGCGCGTCCTGCGCGGATGGCTCGGATTCGTGGCCCTCCTGGCCTACGCCTTTTTCCTGGGTCGACATTCCATCGTCGTGGCCGGTGGCTCGGACTCATCCGGTTATCTGAACAGCGCCCGACTGCTGGCCCGTGGAAAGCTCAGCGACGACCTTCGCGCGCCATCGGAGCTGGCCGCAGCCGCCCAGGAACGACCGGCCCACTTCACGCCCTCTGGGTTCATCCCCTCCTCCGACCGCACCCGCCTGCACCCGACCTATCCCACCGGTTTGCCGCTGCATTTCGCGGCCGCCGCCCGCCTCCTCGGCTGGAAGCACGGGCCACGTCTCGTGCTGCTGGCGGCGGCTGTCGCAGCGGTCTGGCTCTGCTACCGCACCGGACGGGAACTCGGCCTCGACCCAAGCCTCGCCGCCGCCGGTGCGGCCATGCTGGGGGCGTGCCCAATCTTTGTCTTCACCTCGGTGCAACCGCTCAGCGACACGCTCGCGACCACCTGGACGCTGGCCGCGCTCTACTTCGCCTGCCGGTCCCGACGGCGGACGCGATGGGCGCTGGCAGCCGGGGCCGCCTTTGCCGTCGCCGTCCTCGTCCGCCCCACCAACCTGCTCATCGCCCCCGCCCTGCTGGCGCTGGTCGGTTTCGCTCCGCGCCGGCTCGGCGCGTTCCTGACCGGCGGCGTGCCCGGGGCGGTCTGGCTGGCCGTCTACAACCAGGCGCTTTACGGGCATCCGCTGCGTTCCGGTTATGGCGACATCTTCGCCGCCTTCGGTCTCGCCTACGGGGCGCCGACCGCCGTGCACTTCGCCAAGTGGCTGTTGCTGCTCCTGCCGGCGGCGGCCCTGCCCCTGGCCGTCGTGCCGATCCTGCGCCGCGAACACCGGACCCGCACCTGGCTGGCCCTCGTACTGGCGTTTTCCACGATCACCGGATGCTACGCCTTCTACGAGGTTTCCCATGAGGTCTGGTGGTGCCTGCGCTTCATCCTCCCGGCGCTGCCGCCCCTGTTGCTGGCGGCGCTCCTGGGCGTAGAAACCCTGGCTCGCGGCCCCGGTGCGCGGTGGCCCCGCGCCTTCCGGCCCGTGGCCGCCGGGCTCCTCGCGGCCTGGGCCGTGGCCGCCTCCTGGGCCCAGTCCCCCGGCCTGGGCGTGTATATGATCCGGCACTACGAAGGGGCCTACCAGGCCGGGGTGGAAACCGCGGCCTCCCGCCTGCCGCCGGGCGCCCTGGTGGCGGCCCTCTCGTTCAGTGGCACGATGTACTTCTACACCGATCATCCGGTGCTGCGCTGGGATCAGGTGGAGCCGGACGAGTTTGCCCGCTATGTCGCCCTGGCCCGCCGGGCCGGCCGCCCGATCGGCGCGGTGTTGTTCACCTCGGAAGAGGCCGAGGCGTTCCGCCACTGCCCGGGCCCCTGGTCGCGTCTCGCCGAGACTGGCAACGTGGGCGTGTGGCTGCTCGGAACCGCCCCCTGATCCCCATGGCACCACCGCTCCTCCTCGATCTCACGCACACGTGCCACACCCGCGCGCGCACCGGGATCCAGCGGGTCACGCGCGGCCTGTACGGAGCGCTTGGGCCCCAGGCCTTTGGCCTGACCTACGATCCGCACTGGCGCGCCTGGCGCGGGCTGGAGCCATGGGAGGAAGCGGGCCTCACCGGGCAAGACGTCGCCGGCGCGCGCGGAGCCCGCTGGCCGCTTCGCGCACGAGTGCGTGGGTTGGTGCGGCGCCACCTGCGCGTTCCATCGCCGCCGATCCCCGCGGACGGATCCCTGATCGTGCCCGAGGTGTTTTCCGCCTCGACCGGGCGCGCCCTGCCCGCGCTGCTGGCCCGGGTACGGGGCCCGCGCGTGGCGGTGTTTCACGATGCCATCGCGCTCCAGTACCCAGAACTGAGCCCGCGCAAGACCGTCGCCCGCTTTCCGGCGTATCTCGACGAACTCCGCGCTTTCGACGGCATCGCGGCCGTCTCCGAGGACTCACGCTCCGCGCTGCTCGGATATTGGAACTGGTTGGGAGTCTCGCGACTCCCTCCGGTGGTCACGGTGCCGCTCGCCGTCGAAGTCCCGGCCCGCACGACTGCTCCCGCAGTGGGATCCGCCGACGTCCCGGTGATCCTGTGCGTCGGCAGCATTGAGGGACGCAAGAACCACGTCGCCCTCTTGCGGGCCTGCGCGGACCTCTGGGACCGCGGTGAAAAATTCACGCTGCACCTCGTCGGACTGGCGCAGGCCGAAACGGGCGCGGAAGCCCTGAACCTGCTGCGCACCTTGCAGGCGGCCGGCAGGCCCTTGCGCTACGACGGACCGGTGAGCGATGCGGCTGTCGCCGCGGCCTACGCCGGGTGCACCTTCACGGTGTATCCCTCACTGAAGGAGGGTTTCGGTTTGCCAGTCCTCGAAAGCCTCGCCCACGGCAAGCCCTGCCTCTGCTCAGCGCGGGGGGCCCTGGGTGAAGCCGCCCGCGGAGGGGGGTGCATGGCACTGGACTCCGTCGACGCACCGTCACTCGCGCACGCCCTCTCCCAACTGCTGGCCAATCCGGAGGAACTCCGGTGCCTCGCCGCCGCCGCGCGCCAGCGGCCACAACGCAGTTGGCGGGACTACGCCCGGGACTTGCAGCAGTGGATGAGCGGGCTGCACCGGCGGGACTGACCCTGCGGTCGGAGAACTCCGCCCGCCTTTCCATTTGCCAAGGGGGCCCGCCGCAACCACGGTTTCGCGGACCATGGCGTTATCCTTCTTCAGCAAGAGCAAAAAGGCGCTCCTCGCACGGTGCCGTGACGACTACGCGACGAAGATGCGGCTGAAGTACGCCCCCTACTATCACGCGATGGAGGCCCAGAGTGGCACCACCGTGAAGCTCCAGGGGCGGGAGATGATCATGTTGTCCAGCAACGATTACCTCGGGCTTTCCTTTCATCCCAAGGTGATTGAGGCGGGGCGGGCGGCGATGTTGAAGTGGGGCACGAGCACCACCGGAGCCCGCACCTCCAACGGCTCCCGCGCCTACCATGTCGAATTGGAGGAGAGGCTCGCCGAGTTCCTGGGCCGCGAAGCGTGCCACGTCCATGTCGCCGGCTACCTGTCCTGCCTCTCGAGCGTCGCCTCCTTCGTCCAGAAGGGAGACGTCATCCTCGCCGACAAGAACATCCACTCGTGCCTGTGGGATGGGATCCGCCTCTCGATGGCGACGGTGGAGCGTTTTTCCCACAACAGCCCGGAGGACCTGCGCAGCGTGCTGGCCGCGGTCAATCCCGACGCGGCCAAAATGCTCGTGATCGAGGGGGTCTATTCGATGGAGGGTCACATCGCGCGACTGCCGGAGCTCACCGAAATCGCCGAGGAACACGGCTGCTTCGTCGTGCTCGATGATGCCCACGGTTTCGGCGTTCTCGGGCGCAAGGGTCGCGGCACCGTCGACCACTTCGGTCTCAACGACAAGGTCGACGTCCTCTGCGGCAGCATGTCGAAATCGCTGGCCAGCACCGGCGGTTTCGTGGCCGCCTCGCGGGAGGTGATCGAGTACCTCCGCTCGCACTCCAAGCAGACGATCTTCTCCGCGGCGATCAGCCCCAGCCAGGCCGCGTGCGCCCAGGCGTCGCTGGAGATCATGCAGCAGGAACCCCAGCACCTCGAGCGGCTCTGGGCAAACACCCGGCGCTACCGCGCGCTGCTGAAATCCCTCGGCCTCGACACCTGGGACAGCGAAACCCCGGCTGTGCCCATCGTGCTGGGCTCCAAGGAGCGGGTGTATCCATTCTGGAAGGCGCTGATGGAAAAAGGCATCTTCACCGTGATGTCGATTGCCCCCGCCGTGCCCGCCGGCAAGGACCTCATCCGCACGGCGATCTCGGCCATGCACACGGAAGAGCAGTTCGAGAAGATCGCCGAGGCCATGGCCTACGCCGTCAAGCGGCTCTGATCCGCGCGCGACGACGTCATCGCCAGGCGCGGGTACGCGCGCCGTTCCGAGGAGCTGCTCCGCCTCCGTCGGTCAGCGGAGGGGTACAGCCCGTTCCTCGACGCTTTCGCGCAGGAGTTTGAGCAGTGCGCGGTAGCTCGCGGATTCCACGTCGTTGCTGAAGAGGCGAAAAACAACCAGGACGCCGGGCCACGTCTTCACGCCCACCGTCACGTGCCGGTATTCACCCGGCGGCAGATCCGCACGGCCCACCAGGTTCGCGTCCGTGAAGACACTGTAGGTTCCGGCGCCGCGACGGGGCTCGAGCTCCTCGAACCGCATCGCCTTTTCCGTCGACCCCGCCACGTAGTGATCGAACAACTCCACCATCCGTTCGCGCCGGGCCCGGGGCGTCGCCGTCGCCTGCTCCGGATCGGGAAGGAAAACGAGGCTGGCACTGACCTTGGCCGCATCATCCGTCAGGCCGACCGCCACCAGGCCTCCGGGTTCGGTCTCGCGCGTCAGGGTGCAGCCGGACGGCACGGCGAGAGCCACCCTCCGACCTTCGAAGATCGTGACCACCTCCTCCCGCTGCGCCGCCGCCCAGGCGCCCGACAGCCCCAGCATGCCCGCGAGAATCCAGGTCAGCAGCAAAGATCTCATGATGAAACAGGAGTAATTGGACCGTTGCGAGTGGCACAGGTTGCCCCGGTCGCCACTTGTTCGGGGCGGCTTATCGCGCCGGTTTGCTGCCGCTGGCGAGGAGCGTTTCGAAGTGCGGCTCCACGGTCTCCTTCGCCACCGCCGTGACCTCCACCTTGGCAAATCCCGCCTTTTTCAGAAAGGCATGCAGCGCGCTTTCGCGGAAGCCCAGCCACACGTCGGCATAGAGTTCGCGCGCCTTCTCGAAGGCGTGCTCGTTCAGATCCAGAATCAGCACCTGGCCTCCCGGGCGCAGGATGCGGAAAGCCTCCTCGACTGCCCGCTGCGGATGGCGCGCGTGGTGCAGGGCCTGGCTGAGGATGGCGAGGTCGACCGTTCGATCGGCAAGCGGAACCTGCTCGATGTCCCCGAGCTTGTACTCGAGGTTGGCGAGCCCGTTCTTGCGGGCCAATTCCGTGCCGACCTCCACCATCCGAGGGGAGTTGTCGATGCACCAGACCTGCCGCGCCCGATGGGCCAGCAACTGCGACACGAGCCCCTCTCCGGCCCCGAGGTCCGCAATGTCGATGGCCGGGGTAAGCCGCAGGGCGAGGTGCCCAATCGCCTCCCAGGATCGACCCGGGCAGTAGTGTTTCCCGAGCCGCCCCGCGATGAGGTTGAAATACTGTTCCTGGGTCCGGCGGCGCTTCTGCAGGATGCGATCGAGGTTTTCGCGGTCCTCCGCCATCATCACCGAGTCGCTCACGGCCTCGAGCGCGGCCCGGGTCAGGGCCAGGGTCTTCGCCGGCAGGGCGCTCCGCAGCGAATAGAAGGCATTCTTGCCCTCGCGGCGGTCGGTCACGAGGTTCACGGTCCGGAGCAGCGCCAGTTGGGACGAGATGCGCGACTGCCCCATGCCCAGCACCTCCTGCAACTCGGCCACCGAAAGTTCCTCGCGCGACAGCAGCGCCAGCAGGCGGAGTCGGGTCGGATCCGAAAGGGTCTTGAGGATTTCCCAAGGGGCGTTCACGCCGCCGAAACGTGGGCGAGGCGCCCGCGGATGGCAATGGAGGAGAAGAACCCGGCCCGGGTTCCTGGTTTCGGGTCGCTCCAGGCCGCATCATCCCCCGTGATCCCAGCCGGCGGGAGTGTCCCCGCCATTCGCGCCTTCACCTCTGAGATCGGCGCCGCCGCTGGGAGGCAAAGCCGGAGTCGCATAGTCCGGCTGCGCCGGTGGGCGGGGCGACTCCGCCCCTCAACCATCGCCGGCACGACGAAGTGAATCGAGGCAACCGGGGAACCTTATCCCGCGAGGTCGACGTAGCGGGTAATGCTGAGGACGGTGTAGTCCTCCTCGGCGCTCCCGGTCTTCACGCGGACATGGTCTCCCGGCCGCTTGCCAAGCAGGGCCGCGCCAAAGGCGGTCTTGTAGGAGATGATGTGTTTGTCGGGATCACCATCCCAGGCGCCGAGCAACGTGTAGGTGGTTTCCGTCCCCGTAAGGGCACTCCGCACCGCGACGACGGTGCCCACCCCCACCTGGTCGGTCGAGGCGTCCTTGAAGTCAGTCACCCGGGCACGGGCCAGGTCGCGTTCGAGCTGCGCCTTCTGCGCCATCAGCACCGTCTGGTCCTGTTTCGCCATCTTGAACTCGGAGTTCTCCCGCAGGTCGCCGTGCTCGCGCGCAGCGGCGATGGCCTTGGAGTTCTCCGGAATCTTCTTGGCGACGATCAGATCGTACTCCTCGCGCTTGCGGTCATAGCTGGCCCGCGAGACGAGCAGTTGCTCGTCCTTGCCCTCGGAATCGGCCGCCACCAGGGACTGGATCTTCGGGAAGATCTTGATGAAGCGCGCCAGCAGCGACTTCTTCGTCAGCTCCTCGAAGCCCTGGTTGAGCATCAGGGTGTTGGCGAGGTCGCGCGCGGTCTCGGGATCGGCGGTCGAGAGGAGGTCGGAAATCAGATCCGTGTCCTCGCTGAGAATGTCCGCCAGGGGAATACGCCGCGCGCTCGAAGCCTGCAGGGCCTCGTAGTCGATCGCGAAAAAGATCGCGCTCAGGAGGCGGGGGGTGATCAGGTCGTTGAGCAGCTTGGCAAACTTCTTCGAATGCCGGTTCTTGACGATCCAGAGGAGGACGGGGGCGCGGAGGTTCTGCTCGGTCTGCCAGCGCTTCAACGTGGCCGCCAGTTCCTCGGCATGGCCGTGCTCCACCAGGAAGTTGATGCACTCCGTGGTGAACTTGCCCTGCGAGGTCTTCAACAGGGTGAAGAACACGTCACGCGCCTCAATCGGGTGCGCCTCGTTGATCAATTCGAGGAACCGCGCCTGGAACTGGACCGGGATCTTCTCCGCGATGGCGGGAAGATCACGGACATTGGCGATGATCGCCGCCTGGCTGGGCTCGAAATTGGGCTCCTGGCCCAGGGCCTTGGCGAGGTCGTCGCGGACCGCGGCACCGTACAACCGCTCCGCCGCATCTAGCTGATTCGATTCGCGCACCGCGTCGGCGATGCCCTTGAGCACGCCGGACAAGTCGGCCTTGCCATCGCGGGCCCCGGTGGACGTCATCAACTGCTCCGCCAGCTGGATCCGACGGCGTGCCGATCGGGTACTGGTAAACTGCTCCAGGATCTCATCCTCGGCGGAAACCGGCGTCTCCCGCAGCACGTAGCATTCCGTCTTCTTGGCGGGCACCGCGATGCGCGGGTCCTTTGCGACGGCCTTCTTGGCCTGGGCCCACCACTTCTTGAACTTCTCTTCCCCCACGACCTGGGCGAGCATGATCTCAATCTCGATCGCGGTCGCAGCGTGGTTCGGATAACCCTGCAGCGCCTCCACCACCAACTGGGCCGGATTCTCCGCCACCAGGGTTTCGATGGTCTTGGGGTCGTTCTCCTTGCGCACCAGCAGGTGCTTCTCCGGGAGCACCTCCATCGTGGAAATGCAGAACGCCGGATCCATCGGGTGCCCCTTCTTGCCCGCAAAATCGATAATCAACCGCTGCGCCGCCTCATCATATTTTGTAATCTTCCCAAAACCCCAACTACGGTGGATGACGTACACGCCGGGTTCCATGGCCTCGAGCTTGGGCTTGGCCGCCTTGAGCGACGGCGATTTGGCGATGAGCGCGGAGACGGCTTCGGAATTCATGGTTGCGTGCGTGAGGGCCTGAACGGGAAAGTAGAGCGGACATTGTCCAGCCTTGTCAAACCGAGTGTCGTCCCGCGATTTCAGGAGGTTGGGCCGCGTCGCCGCCGCGTCATGAACTCACCGCTTCCTTCCGCGCCCTCCCCGGCCGCACTCGAACCCTGGCCTACTGCGGCCAGACTGGTGGCCCGTTGGCTGGATCGACACGAACGGATGGATGCCCTGCTCGACACCCTACCACGGACGCTGGTCGGCGCCGAACGGGCTCGCTGCCAGCATCTTGTCCTGGGGGTAATCCGGCATTTTGGCCGGATCGACCGGGCGCTGGGCCGCCTGATCAGCCATGCGCCACGGTTTCAAACCCGTGCCGTGCTGCTGGTTGCCGGCTTCGAACTCATCGAAGCGGCGCAGGATGCCGATGATGGCAGGGTCGCCCGGATCGTCCACCATGCCGTGGAGCGTGCGAAGTCCCTCGCCAGTCCGGCTGAGGCGCGACTGGTCAATGCCGTGGTGCGACGACTCGCGCCCCTCCTAGCCCAGCCTGCCCCGACCCTGAATGTCGACGCCGCGGAACTCGGGGAGTACTTTTCCCACCCGGATTGGCTGGTGCGGAGCTGGCTGGCGCAGTTTGGGCCCGAGGGAACCCGCGCCTTGCTGGAGTGGAATCAACGACCCGCGCCGATTTATGCGCGATGGCGGGCCACCTCCACCCCTCCGCCGGCGCCCCTTCAGGCCAGTCGCTGGCCCGGGTTTTTCGAGATTCCCTCCGGTCAGTGGGCCGCCGTCGAACCTCTGCTCAAGTCCGGGGCGCTCTACCTTCAGGATCCCGCCACGAGGCTACCCGTGGAACTGCTGGATCCGAAACCGGGCGAGTCGCTGCTCGACCTTTGCGCCGCCCCCGGAGGAAAGAGCCTGCTCCTCGCCGACCACGTGGCGGCCAAGGTACCTGCCGGCACCACCACCTCCTCACCCGCTGCCGGTCGGCTGGTGGCGGTGGACCTGCCCGGAGCCCGCCTCGATCGGCTCAAGGAGAACCTCGCCCGCGCCACCGGCCTCGATGTCGCGCTCGTGCAAGCGGACCTGCTGGAGCCGATCGGCCCCATTTTCAGGGAACACCAGTTGCCCGAACTCTACGACGCGGTCCTGCTCGACGTGCCGTGTTCCAACACCGGAGTCATGCGACACCGGGTGGACGTGAAGTGGCGGTTGCAGCCAGGGGACTTTCGCAAGCACCCCGCCCAGCAACTCTCGCTGCTGCATGCCGCCGCCCGGCTCGTCCGGCCAGGCGGCCGGCTCGCGTACTCCACCTGCAGCATCGACTCGGAGGAAAACGAGCACGTGGTGCGCCGCTTCCTGGCCGGCAAGGCAGGGGGCCCGTTCCAACTCGTGCGCACCGAGATCAGCCTGCCGTGGGTCGCAGGGCACGACGGCGGTGGCGCCTTTCTGCTCGAGAAATCGTCGTAGACCCCTGCCCTGCCGGCCGCACCCGCCCGTTCACGGCACCAGCGCAAACGTCTTCACCTTCTTCTCGTTCTCCCGATTGCCCGCGAGAAAGGTGAAGGCCACCTCCTCCGTGGTGGCCACCAACTGCTCGTATCGCCGCAGGTCCCACTTGGCCATGGGTTCGCCATTGATGCGGATGACGAGATCCCCCCGCTCGATCCCCGCGGTCTGCGCCGGAGATCCCGGCACCACCGCCGCCACCCGCCAGTACGCCGGGGTCTTGGTGAAACTCACCCCCGCGCTCCGGAGCGGGGGAACTGCGATCGGGCCCCGCCCCTCGCGGAAAAACGTCACCTGGTCGCGCTGTTGATCGAACGTGACGGCGAAATGCCGCAGGGCCCCGCCGCCGACCGCCGAAAGTTCATCCGTGAGATCCACCACCGGGTTCTCGAAGACCTGGTCGCCCACCGCCAACGCACCTTCGAGCCGACCCACCCGCTGCTCCCGCTCCCCGGCGATGGTGCCCACCATCGCGCCCGGCGTGGGTCCGGCCAGAAAGCGGGAGCCGGTGCCCACCGGATTCAAACTGAAGGCGGCATCGCTGCCCGAATCAATCAGCGCCAACAGGGAGCGCTCCCCCAGCCGCAGGCTGATCAACGGAGTCTTCCGGGCATCGTCGAACGCCAGGGTCGTTCCGGGCATCGGCGCGGCGGAAGCCGTCGGCCGCAGGACAACCTGCTGGCCGGGATAATCCAGCGTGAGCAGGGTGTCGCGAAACAGCGGAAAGCCCAGCACGCCGTCGATTGCCACCCCCAGGTGGGCGGACAATGGCGCGCAGTCGTAGAGCAGCACTTCCACATCCTCGAACCGCGCGTCACCGAGCTCGAGCCGGCGGAGGGAACCTCGCGGCAACTCCACCACCCGGCCTTCCGCCCCGCGCACCCGGAGCGGAGGCGCCCCCGCCCCCACCACCCCGCGACCAGGATAACGCTGCACCAGCGCCGGGGAGACCAGCGTCACGGACGATCCCGTGTCGATGAGAAACCGATACGGGCCAAACCGATCCCACTTGGCCTCGATCACCAGGAAGTTTCCGATCAACTGGGCCGGCAGCACCACCAGGGGCGAACCCACCGAGGTCCGGCCGGGCTGCGGCGGACTCGGCCGGATCGAACCCACCGAACACCCCGCCAGCAGGAGAAAGGCGACCAACAGCGCCACCCCGACTCCCGCCCGGGACCAGGAGTCCCGGAACCCGGGGCCCCGCACCGGCCACCAGCCCAAGGGTGCAACAGGTCCGTTCATTTTTCCGGCCGGGGAAGGCGTCGACTCAGGCCCAGCGCCACGGAGACCAGCAGCGCACCCGCCACGAACACCGCCAGGGAACCCACCGCCCAGAACAGCACGCCGGCAAGCACCGGGGTGCCCGCCCGCGCCAGCGAGCCGAGTGAACGGAAGACCCCGAGAACCCTGCCCTGCTCCGCCGGCGACGCATAGAGCGAAATCAGTCCGGTCGTCGAGGGGTTGACGAGTCCGGAACCGAACACCAGCACCGCGACCCCGACGTAAAGTTGCCACGGCGCCGCCGCCAAGCCCACCAACACGAAGCCGACGACAGAAACGGCCAGGCCGATCGAAAGCACCCGGAGCTCGGTCAACACCCGGAGCATCTTCCGGACCACGTACCCCTGCGTGAAGATGGCGCACCCCCCGAGGAAGCCCAGCAGCAGGCCGTTGTCCCGCGCCGTGTACCCGAAGCGCTGCGTGGCCAGGAAGGTCAGCGTGGCTTCCATCGCCACGAAGGCCACGGAGAAGACGAACGCCACGAGATTCGTCCGCCGCACCGCGGGGCTCTCCAGGCTGAGGATGGCGCGCAGCGGGTTCTTGGTGCGCGGCTCCCGCGGTTCGGCCCGATGCTCCGGAGAGAGCGTTTCCCGGAAGCGCGCCGTGATCCAGACGAGATTCAGGCCGCACAAGCCCAGCGCGACCAGTGCGGGAACGGAGAAGGGATTGATGCCCCACCGGCTCCACTCCGGAAACCGGGCGGCGAGATTCACCTGGACCGTGAACGCGCCGAGCATCGGCCCGGTGACCAGCCCGAGGCCGAAGGCCGCCCCCACCAGGCCCATCGCCTTCGAGCGCTCCGCCCGGGAGGTGACGTCGGCGACGGCCGCGGTCGCGACCGACAGGTTGCCGCTGAACGCGCCGCTCACCACCCGGGAGAGGAGGAACATCCAGAAGGAACCGCTGAGCGCCCACAACAGGTAGCCCACCCCGGTACCGGCCACCGTCCAGAGCAACACGGGCCTCCGGCCGAGACGGTCGCTCAGCCCGCCCCACACCGGGGCAAAGAGGAACTGCAGCAGCGAAAAGACCGACGCCAGCACCCCGCCAAAAAGCACCGGGGCGTAGCTGGCGATGCCGCAGGCCCGCGCCAGCGCCTCCGTCTGCGCCAGGATCCAGCCCAGCGCCCCGGAGTTTCCCTCGAGCTTCAGGTAGTAGTCGAGCAAGTCGGGTCCGAGCGGAAAACCGATCGAGAAGCCGATCAGATCGATGTAGAGCGTGAGAAAGATGACCCCGAGCGACAGCGGCTTCGCGGTGGCGGACGGAGTGGTGTGGGCGGCGTGGGACACGGGCAGAGCCGGGAACCAAAACGCATCGCCCCCGCGACGCCAAGGCGCAAACGACCCGGGCAACCGGAGTCAGCCCAGCAGACCGCGCAGGGCCCGCTCCAGCGAGGTGCGGGAGAACGGCTTGCCCAGGAAGCGGATCCTCCCGGCGCCACCCAGCCGCTGCACGAGTTCCTCGTCGGTGTGTCCGCTGATCAGCAGCACGCGCACGTCCGGCAGCACCGTGCGCAACTCCGCCAGGGTCTGCTCCCCGTTCTTCCCCGGCATCAGGAGATCCAATACGACGAGATCGAACCGCGCCGGCTCCGCCCGGAAGAGCTCCACCGCCGCGCGCCCGTCCGCCGCCTCCACCGGCAGGAAGCCAAAGCCCCGCAGCATCTCGCACATCACCTCCCGGACCTGCGGTTCGTCATCGACGACCAGGGCACCGCCGCGGTGGCGCCACTGCCCCGCGCCAGCGCTCACCGGTGCTCCTCCCCGGGAGGGCGCCGGTCCGCTGGAGGGTGGCAGCAGGAGGCGGAAGGTCGAACCCCGCCCGGGGCTGCTGTCGACACACAAGGCGCCTCCGTGCCCCCGCACGATTCCCAGCACCGCCGCGAGACCGAGTCCCCGGCCGGAAAACTTGGTGGTGAAGAAGGGATCGAAGATCTTGGCGCGAACCTCCGGGGTCATCCCCACGCCATTGTCCACCACCTCGAGGCACACGTAGTCGCCGACCGGGAGGCTGGTTCCGACGACACACCGCAGGCAGTCCTCCGTCCCGACCCGCGCGAGGCTGGTCCGAATCACCACCTCGCCTTCCCGCCCGGCGACCGCGTCGGTGGCATTCAGCACGAGGTTCATCACGATCTGGCGGATCTGGGTCGCGTCCGCCGACACCGCCGGCAGCCCGCGCGCGAGGTCGAGCCGCAGTTGCCCGGCCCGGGCGATGGACACCTTCAGCAGCGGCACGAGTTCCTCGGTGAGGGCGGAGAGGTCCACGAGCTCGATCACGAGCCGGCCCTTGCCGGCATAGGCCAGCAATTGGCGGCAGAGCTCCGACGCCCGCATCGCCGCCGACTCAATCGCCTGGAGTTTCGCCTCGGTCGCATGCCCGGCCGGCAGGGCGAGGCGGGCCAGCTCGGCGCTGCCCAGCACGGTGCTCAGCAGGTTGTTGAAGTCATGGGCGATGCTGCCCGCCAGCAAGCCGAGGCTCTCCAGTTTCTGCCCTTCCAGGAGCTTGCGCTCGAGTGCCAGCCGGTCCGCCTCCGCCTGCTTCTGCGCGGTGATGTCGATCGCCAGCCCCTCGAAGACCGGCGGCTGACCGTCGACATAGACCCCGCGCCCCCGCGACAGGAGCCAGCGCTCGGCCCCGGCGCGGGTGCGGATGCGGTACTCGACCTCGAATTCGCGGCGCTCGGCGAGGGCCGCCCGCGTGCCCGTCCGCACGCGCGCCACATCCTCGGGATGCACCAGATCCCTCAGGTGCACGCGCCCGGAGAGAAAATCCGCCGGCGGGTACCCGGTCAGCCGCAGCACGCCCTCGCTGATGAAGGCGATGGCAAAAGTGTCGGCGTATTCACCGCGAAACGCCATCCCTGGCAGCGCGTGCATGAGATGGGCGAGCTGCCGGCGGCTTTCGCTGAGCTCGACCGTGCGCAGCTTTACCTCCCCCTCGATCGAACGGGTGCGCCGCAGGTGCGTCCCGAGGAAGAACGCGCCGAAGAACGTCGCCGCCAGGCCCGCGACGAGCCCCACCAGAGGCGAGTCCACCTGCCAGCGGGCCGGCTCCTCCGCCCGGCGGTAGAGCAGGCTCCAGCGGCGTCCGGCCACCGTGAGCGGCACCTCGCGGTGCGGCCGCCGCCGGAACTCCTCTTCCGTGGGTGGCGGCCGGCCGCTCTCGTGTCCAAGATGGCAGTACAAGACCCGTCGATCCGCCTGCGGAGCCGCTCCATCCAGGAACATCACGTCGAGGGGTGAGCCCGGCAGCATGTTCCAGGGCTGGTTCAGCAGGTCCGCGACCCGAAACACCCCGAGCAGGAAGCCGTCCACCCGGCCGGGCGTGCCAGGCACCGGGCAGACCATGACCAGGCCGTCATTCGGGCCGGACTCGTAAACCAGCTTCAGCTTGCCGCTCAGCGCGAGGTCCCCGCTGGCCGCCGCCGCCCCGAAGATCGCCCGCAAGGGGCTCGCGGCGGCGTCCGAACCGAGGACGTGCCGGTTGGCATCGAGGGGTTCGGCCAGCTGCATCGGAAAATACTCCGACCGGGGGAGCGCCACCACGTCGATCCTGCCGGTCGCACGCTCGCGGATGCGCCCGATCTTCCCCAGCAGGGCCGCGTGCGCCCGCTCCCAGTCCGCCCGGTTCTCCGCCGCCACCCGTGGCGCCCACTGCATGCCGAGAAAGCCCGGGTGGCGTTCAAACTGGCCCCGCGCCACGGCGCCGAACTTCGCCTGGTCGATCTCCCGGCCATGCGCCATGAAGACGCGCATCGCGAGCAGGCAGTCCTCATAGCCCGCCAGCGTCTGCCGGATGAACGCATGCCGCGCCTCGATCTGCCGCGAGAACGCGAGCTCGTTCTGCGACGCCTCCGCGACCTCCGCGCTCCGCCACAGCCAAACCGACAGCCCGGCGCCAACCACCACCGCCAGGCCGATGACCAGGGCATCGAACCTGGAAGCAGTGGGAGCGGGGACTGCCATAGCGGGTTGGCCGGGAAGGCGCCGCCGCGGGATCAGCGATAGGGCAACGGATGCCGCAAGGTGAGGGCCGCCACCCGCTGGCCCACCTCGGCGATCACGGCGGCCTCTCCCGGCGTGCCAATCGCCGCCAGCACCGCGTCGATGCAACCGGCGATCTCCTCCATTTCCGCTTCGACGAAGCCGCGCGTGGTCACGGCCGGGGTGCCCAGGCGGATGCCGGAGGCCTGGAACGGGCTGCGGGTCTCGAACGGCACCGTGTTCTTGTTGCAGGTGATGTGGGCGAGATCGAGGGTCTCCTGTGCCTTCTTCGCCGTCAGCTCCGGAAACTTGGTCCGCAGATCGACCAGCATCAGGTGATTGTCGGTTCCCCCGGAGACGATCTTGTACCCGCGCCGCAGCATCGCCTCGGCGAGCGCGCGCGCATTCCGCACGCTCTGTTCGGAGTAGGTCTTGAATTCCGGCTTGAGGCATTCCCCGAAGCACACCGCCTTGGCGGCGATCACGTGCATCAGCGGCCCGCCCTGCCCCCCCGGGAACATCGCCGAGTCGATCGCCTTGGCATGGGCGGTCCGGCAGAGAATCAAGCCACCCCGCGGCCCGCGCAGCGTCTTGTGCGTGGTGGTGGTGACAAAATCGGCATGTGGCACCGGCGACGGATGCACCCCGGCCGCCACCAGGCCGGCGATGTGAGCGATGTCCGCGAACAGCAGGGCGCCCACGCTGCGGGCGATTTCGCCCATGCGCGCGAAGTCGATCACCCGCGAATACGCGCTGGCCCCGACCGTGATCATCTTCGGCTGCTCGCGCGCGGCCACCGCCGCCAGTTCGTCGTAATCGATCCGCCCGTTATCCTCGCGCACCCCGTACTGGCAGAAACGGTAGAGCTTGCCGGAGAAGTTCGCGGGATTGCCGTGGGTGAGGTGACCGCCGTGGCTCAGGTTCATGCCGAGCACCTTGTCACCCGGCTGCAGCATCGCGGTGTAGACCGCGAAGTTCGCCTGCGAACCGGAGTGCGGCTGCACATTGGCGTGCTCGGCGCCAAACAGCGCCTTCGCGCGCTCGATCGCCAGGGTCTCCACCTTGTCGACCTGTTCGCAGCCTCCGTACCATCGCTTGCCCGGATAGCCCTCGGCGTACTTGTTGGTCAGCACACTGCCCTGCGCCTCCATCACCGCCGGATAGGTGAAGTTCTCGGACGCGATCAGTTCGATGTGACCTTGCTGGCGCGCGAGTTCGGCCGCGATGGCGGCGTGGACTTCAGGATCAAGCGTGCGGAGTGGAGCGGAGTTGAGCGGCATAGGGCGGAGAAAAGGGACCGGGCCCCGATTGCGGGGGCGAGCGCGCGCCGGCGCCAGCTAAAAAACGGCCTCACGCCGCCAGGCCGCGCAGGTACTTCACCAGCGACGGAATGGACTCCACCATCTCGTCCCGGACTGCCTCGTAGAGCGAAAGCGGACCGCCGAATGGGTCCCCAATCTCGCGTTCCGCGTCGCCAGGGATGAACTCCCGGAAGAGATGCACGTGCCGCGGTGCCGGATCCGCCTGCACCAGGAGCATCGCCCGATGCGATTCGGTCATGCACAACACCGCCTTCGCCTGATCCATCATCTCCTGGGTGACGGGCTGGCTGCGGTGCCCGGAAATGTCGATGCCGACCTTCTTCAAGGCTGCGACCGAATTGGCGGACACGGCATCGCCCCGCCGCGCGACCACCCCCGCCGAAACGACCTTCCAGGATTTCAGGGGCTCGTCCTCGACCAACAAGGCATGCTGCAACAACGCCGCCGCCATCGGGCTGCGACAGATGTTGGCGGTGCAAACGACGAGGATCTCCCCGGAGGCGGACACGAGACGGGAGAGGATACGGTTTTTCGCGAAACGCAAAGCCGGATTCCGTCCGGCGGCGGGCGCAGCGGACGCCGGACCGACCGGCCGGCGGTTCAGGGCGGCACCCGCCGCAGGGCGACGAGCGCCCGATGGAGATGCACCGCCCGCTGCAAGGCCGCATCCACCACGCTCGACGAGGTCCGCGCGGCGCCGGCTTCCGCCGCCGGGACGCGGTCGCCCGCCTGCGCCAGTCGCCTCTCGTCGTTGCGCACCTTGTCGGGGTGATCCTGCAACAAGCCGGCCAGGGGAGCGCCCGCGTTCAACGCCTCGTACGCCCGGCGATCCTGGTCCGCCTCCGCGGCCACGGCGACATCCGGTTCGAAGCCCGGACCCGGAATCCCCACCACGAGCCATCCGGTGCCGGCGTGCGGCTCGCGCAGGACCTGCCGAAGCTCGGCTGCGGTGTCGCGATTGGCCACGACCAGCACCGGCGTGCGCGGGCTCGCGCGAAACTTGAGCCAGGCCGCCAGCGCCGCCGCCCCGTCGCGCCCGCTGGCCACATAGCGCAGATCAATCACCCGCGCGCGGATGCCCGCGGGCGGAGCCGCAGGCAAATCCGCCGGCAGCTCGCGCACCCGCACATATCCCAGGCCCTGTCCCAGGTCGCGCTCCTCGGCCGCCGCGGTCCGGCCAATCCCGGACCACAGGAGAATCGCCAGCAGGGTTCCCCAGCGTCGAATCATCGGCGCTGGAGCTGCCGGGCTCCGATATCGCGTCGGTAATACTTGCTCGCACACTGCACGCGTTCACAGGCCGCGTACGCGAGATCCGCGGCTTCGCGCAGCGTCGGCGCCAGCGCGGTCACGCCCAGCACGCGGCCTCCGTTGGTGACGAGGCGTCCGGCGGCATCGACCGCCGTGCCGGCATGGAGGATGGACACCCCGGCGGGCAAGTCGGTCGGTAGCGTGAGGGGATCCCCTTTGGCGAAGGCCTCCGGATAACCGCGCGCCGCAATCACCACGCACATGGCATGCTCGGGCCGAATTCGCAACGGGGTTCCCGGCAGCTCCCCTCGCGTGGCCGCCCAAAGCAGCGCGAGCACGTCATCCGCGATCCGCGGCAGCACCACCTGCGTTTCCGGATCTCCAAACCGCGCGTTGTACTCAATCACCTGCGGACCTTCCGCCGTCAGCATGATCCCGATGAAGAGCGTGCCACAGTAGTTGATCCCTTCGGAGGCGATCGCGCGCACCGACGGACCGACAATCTCGGCGTCAATCCGCGCGAGCAGTTCGGGCGTCACGACCTCGGCCGGGGAATAGGTTCCCATTCCGCCGGTATTTGGACCGGTGTCGCCATCGCCGATGCGCTTGTGATCCTGGGATGTCGGCAGGATGGCGTACTGCCGCCCCGACACCACGACGAGAAGGGAGGTCTCCTCCCCCACCAGGCAGTCCTCGATCAGGATCTGCCTCCCCGCGGCCCCGAACCGGCCACCGGCGAGCATGTCGCGCACCGCCGCCTCGGCCTCCGCGAGCGTCTGGGCCACAATCACGCCCTTCCCCGCCGCCAGTCCGTCCGCCTTGACCACAATCGGCATGCTCCGGCCGCGAAGATAGGCGAGGGCCGGTTCCACCGCGTCAAAAAACGCCGCCGGCGCGGTCGGGATGCGATGCTTCAGCAGGATTTGCTTCGTGAAGATCTTCGACGCCTCGAGCCGGGCCCCGTCGGCCTTCGGGCCGTAAACGGGGATCCCCGCCGCGATCAGGCGGTCCGCCAGGCCCAGTGCCAGCGGCACCTCCGGACCGACGACCACAAACTCGATCGCCTCGCGGCGGGCCAGCTCGACCAGGCCGGCGACATCGTCCGCCGCCACGGGAAAACAAGGCACGTCCCGCGCAATGCCGGCATTGCCGGGGGCGCAGCAGACCCGCCGGCGCGCGGGGGAGGCGAGCAGCGCGCGGACCAAGGCGTGTTCGCGGCCGCCGGAACCGACGACGAGGACGGATCGAGGGAGATGCGAGGGAGACACGCGCGAACACACTCAGAGCCCCGCGCGCGAGGCAAGGCTCCGTTACAGCACCTGCAGTTTCTTGCGATAGAAGGCCACGACCTCGTCCGGATCGTCGGTGAAGAGGATGTAGTCCGCCATCCACGCCGGCGCGCGCCGCGACTGAATCATCGTGTGGAGCTGGTTGCGCAGATCGCGCCAGAATTCCGCGTTGAAAAACACGTACGGGATGCGCGGACGGATGCCGAGCTTGAGGTTGCAGAGCTCGATGCCGACCTCCTCGAGGGTGCCCACACCGCCGACGTTGAAGACGCAAAAATCCGCCGCCTCGAACCACTTCTGCCGGAAGTGCCGGGACGACTCCTGGAAGGTGTTGAAGAAGTCCACGCCGAGTTCGGGCGGCTGCGCCTCGAGTTCCAGGAAGCACGCGCCGGTCAGCGCCCCCTTGGCCCGCGCCTGCTCGGTGGCGAGTCGCATGACGCCGCCGCCGCCGCCGGTGAGCACGCCGAGGTTGTGCCCGATGAACGACGTCAGCTTGTCGACCAGGGTGGCGATCCGGTCCGTGTCCTTCTGGTCGAGCCCGATGGCCGAACCGTAGAACGCCAGGATCGTCGACTCCTGGAACTTCCGCGCCACCTCCTCGCGCACAAAGAACCCATGGTCGCGCTTGTAGGTGTGCAGGTAGAGATCCTTGGTGAGTTCGTCGTACCAGTAGACCTGGATTCCAATCGAGCTGAGGGTGTCGAGCCGCCCATGGGCGTGGCTGGAGAAGAAGTAGCCGTGGGTGCGGGAGGCCTTGCGGAAGATTACCCGGCGCAACTTCACCTGCGGCAGATGGGAGAGGAGTTCGATCTGCTCCGCCAGGTTGGGGAAGACTTCGAGAATGAGCGTGTCGGCGTTCTCCGGCGCCGCTTCGAGGGCCTGCAACACGGTGCGGTGACCGACCGGGCAGGCGTCGCTCTCCAGCACCTTGCGGAGGTCGTCGTTGGCGCGCAGCACCACCGCCGGGTTCTCCATCGAGCCGCTGACGCCCCGCAGGGCGACCGTCTTGGTGCGCGGCATCGTCTCGCCATTGTCGCGCGGGGGATTCTGGTCGAGGCACTTGAAGACGCCCGTGGCCGTCGCGAGCAGGCGGGTGCGTTTCTTCGCCAGCGTCTTGAGCTCGGGGTCCTCGATTTCCGGCGACCGGAACACGTCCACCGATACCACCGGATTCACCACCGGCTGGTCGCCGGGGTTGTAGATTTCGAGCATGATGTTTGTCCCGAAGGTCTTCACCGGATCGAGCAGCACCGCGCTGGTGTGGATGCCGAAGTTGCCCGCCCCCTGGTTGAGCACGACGAAGTGCTCCTTCAGGTACATCGAGCAGCTCGTGAGGATGCCGGAACGCGGCGGAATCGTCAGCGGCGCCGCGTCGTGGCGAATCTGCACGCGGTCCAGGTAATTCCGGCCGGCGTGCCCGCTCACCACCCGCTCGAAATCCGGCCGCTGCAGCTTCGGGCTGAGGGTGTAGCTGAGGTGGTGGGGAGTCAGGAAGACGCGTCCCTGCGAATCGATGCTGATCGTGTTGGGCAGCTTGACGCGGTTCTCCTTCAGCGCCTCCCAGATTTCCGCGGTCGAGAGCTTCGCGGCGGCGGGCGCGAAGTAGAGGCGCCCCACCGGCGCCCCCACCCGCATGAGCTTCTTCCAGTAGGGGGCGTGGGGAAAGCTGGAATCGAAGATGAAGGCGTCGGCCTGCAGTTCGAGCCGGTTGCCCTCGACGTGGGGCTGGCCGTGGATCTGCATCTCGATCCCGATGCGCGCCAGGGAGCTGCGCTCGGAAAACCGCAGGTCGGCCAGGTGCGCCTTCAGGAACTCAAACTCCACCGGGTGGCGCGGCCAGAAGGCCAGCGTGAGCGTGACGGAGCGCTCGTCCTTGTTCTTCACCGTCAGGATCTGGCCATCCGGGCTCGTCCAGAATTGTTCGGGGTTCATGTGTGTAAGGGGTGCACTGATGCCCGAACCGCCGGGGCGAGACAAGCGGGGAGATCGGGATTGCCTTCCCTCCGGGGGGGTGCCACTCGTTGCCGCTTTTATGGTCCCGTTTCGGCGGGGCCAGTCCCACCCAGTCGTCCCTTCCCTCATGAAACTGAAGCATCTCCTCACGCTCTGCCTGCCCATCGCCGGCCTCATTCCGGCGTCCGCCGCGGAGGTCAAAGCCAATCTCCCGGGTCCGGCCGGCCAGGCCGCCGCTCCCGCCAAGCCCGCCTTCACCGATGCGCAGTTGATCGAGGAGTTCGGCTGGTTCATCGGCAAGCGCGTCGGCCTCACCGAGCTCGAGTTCAGCGCCGCCGAGATCGAGACCTTGATCGGTGGCCTCCGCTCCGCCGCCGCGGGCAAGGACTCGCCGTACGAGCTTGAGAAGATCGGGCCGGTGATGGACGACTTCATGCAGAAGAAACAGGCGGCCTACGTCGCCAAGCTGAAGACGAAGAACCAGGGCGTGAACGCCGAGTTCTTCACCAAGCTGAAGGAGAACAAGGCCGTGGTGGAACTGCCCAGCGGGCTGCGCTACGAAATCACGCAGGCCGGCACCGGGCCCGCTCCCAAGGCCACGGATACCGTCCGCGTGCATTACGTCGGCAAGCTGATCGACGGTTCCGAATTCGACAGCTCGGTCAAGCGCGGCGAACCCGCCGAGTTTCCGCTCGACCAGGTGATTCCCGGCTGGACCGAGGGTATCCAGAAGATGAATAAGGGCGGCAAGATCAAGCTCTACGTCCCGCCGCATCTCGCCTACGGCGACGACGGCCGCCCCGGCATTCCTCCCGGCAGCACCCTGATCTTCGACGTCGAGCTCCTCGACATCAAGGCTCCCGCCGCCGCCGCGCCCCAGCCGGCCAAGAAGTGACTTCGGATCGCGGCCCCCGCCTCCGCTTCGCCCCCGCTTCCCGCGGGGGCTTTTTTTTGCCTGCCGCGCGCCTTGCGCTTCGCGCTTTCCTTTGCCCCGCTTCGCTGCTCTCTCCTGCCATGCTGGTCTTCTCTCGTCTCGCCCTGTTCCGTGGCGGTCTCCCGGGTCGCAGAGCGGCGTCGGCGCACCGCGCGCAGCCGGTCTGCGGGCGCGCGGCCCTTTCCTCCGCCCCAAGGCACTCCCGGATCTTCCCTGCCCTCTTCGGCATGTTCGCGCCCTTCCTGCACGCCGCCGTCCCCGCGGACGCGGAACCGGCCGCGCCGCCACGCACCGCCGCGGTGGAGGCCGCGCCGCCGAGTCCAGTCACGCCTCCGGTCCGCCGCACCTGGGTCTTTGCCGCGGACGGGGTGACCTTCGACGCCCGCTTCCCCTCGGCCCGGCTGGACGAGTGCCGGCGCACCGCCCCCGACACGTTCGCGATCACGATCACGCCGGAGAACACTCCCATCAATCCGAGCCCGTGGTTCGCCTTCACCGTCCGCGCCGAGTCGGCGAAGACCGTGATCGTGGACCTGAAATGTGTCGGCGGCTCGCTCCGCTACCGGCCGAAAATCAGCGTCGACGGTCGCAGCTGGATCTCGCTGCCCGAGGAGGCCTTTCGCCTCGGAGAAAACAAGCACGAAGGCCGCCTGCAACTCGAGGTGGGCCCGGAGCCGTTGTGGGTGGCGGCGCAGGAGATCATCGGGGTGGAACATCTCGAAGCGTGGATGCGCGCCCTCGAGCGCCTGCCGTTCGTCACGCGGGCGGAGATCGGCCGCAGCGTGCAGGGCCGCCCCCTGCACAAGATTGAAATCGGCGCCGCGACGGCCGACGCCTTCCTCGTCGTGATCGGCCGCCAGCATCCGCCGGAAACCACCGGGACCGCGGCGTTGCTGGGTTTTGTCGAAACGCTGGCGGGCGACACCCCGCTGGCCCGTGACTTCCGCCAGCACTTCCGCACGCTGGTGGTCCCGCTCCTGAACCCCGACGGCGTGGAGCACGGGCACTGGCGGCACAATGTCGGCGGGGTCGACCTGAATCGCGATTGGGGTCCCTTCCGACAACCGGAGACGCGGGCCGTCCGCGACGAGATCCTCGCCCTCCGCGATCGCGGCCGGATTTACTTCTTCCTCGATTTCCATTCGACCTTCTTCGACGTGTTCTACACCCGCACGGACGCGGAACCCACTCAACCTCCCCTCTTCGTCCGCGACTGGGTGGCAGCGCTCCACGCCCGTTTCCCCGACTATCCCGTGAAGCGGTCCGCCTCGCCCAACTCCACCTCGGCCACCTCCCTCGGCTGGATGCACCGGACTTTCGGCGTTCCCGCGGTCACCTACGAAATCGGCGACCACACCGACCGCGCCCGCCTCCGTCTCATCGCCACCGGCGCGGCCGAGGAGACCATGACGCTCCTCCTGCAGGCCCGGGCCGCCGCGCCGGCACCGTCCGTGCCGGCCGCGTCACCGCAAAACTGAGGCGGCGTCGCGTCGGGGCGACGATGCGCCGCGCCGCCCGCCGCCGTCCGTGGCCGGCCAACCGGACGCGGCCATTTCGGCTTTGCCCCCCGGGAATCGATTCCCAATCTCCCGCGCCAGCATGAGTTCCTCCCCCTCCCCCTGCGTTCCCGCCCCGGCCGAGTCCACCGCCACTTTGCCGGAGCACCCGCAGTTCCTCGGCCACCCGCGGCCCCTCTACACTCTGTTCTTCGCGGAGCTCTGGGAGCGATTCTCCTATTACGGCATGCGGGCGCTGCTGACGCTCTACATGCTGGCGCCGGTGGCCGTGGGCGGGCTGGCGCTGCCCAACAAGGAGGCGAGCCTCATCTACGGCACCTACACGATGTCGGTCTACATGCTGTCGATCCCCGGCGGCGCGCTGGCGGACGGCATCCTCGGCTCGCGCCTCGCGGTGCTGCTCGGCGGCATCGTGATCGCCTGCGGCCACTTCTCGATGGCCTTCCCCAGCGAGTTCACGTTCTACCTCGGCCTCGTTCTGATCGTTCTCGGCACCGGCCTGCTCAAGCCGAACATCAGCGCGATGGTCGGCCAACTCTACGCCGCGGGGGATCCGCGCCGCGACGCCGGTTTCTCGATCTTCTACATGGGCATCAACGTGGGCGCGTTCATCGCCCCCCTCGTCACCGGCTTCCTCGCCCAGCACAGCAAGTTCAAGGAGATGCTCGCCGGGTGGGGCTTCAACCCGGTCCATTCCTGGCACTGGGGCTTCGCCGCCGCCGGCGTCGGCATGGTGCTCGGGTTGATCGTCTTCGTGCTGTTCGGCGGCGGCCTCAAGCAGGTCGGTCCGCCCCCCGCCCGCCCGCCGGGCGCCTGGAAGAAGCCCGTGATCATGCTGCTCGGCACCCTCGTCCTCTGGGGCGTCGTGAAGCTCTCCGACACCCCCGGATTCACCTGGCTGCGCCTGCTCTTCATCCTCGTGCCGATCGGGCTGATGCTCTGGTTCGGCTACTCGGGGAATCCCGAAACCCGCCGGTTGGGCGCGATCTTCTTCTTCTTCATCGGCGCCTTCATCTTCTGGGCCCTGTTCGAGCAGGCCGGGACGTCCTTGACCGTCTTCGCGGAAAAGAACACCGCCACCCACGTCGGCGGCGTCGAGGTGCCCTCCTCCTGGTACCAGTCGGCCAATCCCATCTTCGTCATCGCCCTCGCCCCGCTCTTCGCCCTGCTCTGGACCAGGCTCGGCGACCGCCAGCCGTCGAGCCCGATGAAGTTCACCATCGGACTGTTCTTCCTCGCCCTGGCCTTCAGCCTGATGATCCCGGCGGCGCGGCTCGCCGTGGCCGGGCGCGTCAGCCCGCTCTGGCTCCTCGGGCTCTACTTCCTGCAGACCATCGGTGAAATGTGCCTCAGCCCGGTCGGGCTCAGCACGTTCACCAAGGTCGCGCCGCGTCACCTGGTCGGAGCCATGCTCGGCATCTGGTTCCTCGGCGCCGCCTTCGGCAACAAGTTCGCCGGCGTGCTCGCGGCCAGCCTCGGCGAAGGCGAGGCGGACCATCTCGACCGCTTCTTCGGCCAGCAGGCGCTGGCGGTCTTCCTGGTCGCCGGCGTCTTCCTCGCGCTTGTGCCCTGGGTCCGCCGGCGCATGGGCGGCGTGCGTTGACCGCCCGGCCGGGCGGCCGCGCCCGCGGCCCTCTCGCGCGCTCGCCTTGCTCGCGAGTTCGGCTTGAATCTCTCCGGCACGTTCCTTCCACCTCTGTTCCTTCCGCCCTTTCGCCGCCATGTCCCTCCGCGCCTGGTTTCCCACCTTCATCTACTGCGAACGCCTGCAGCAGACGGGCCTGGAGCGGCTGAATGTCGAACTCGCCGACGAATGCCGCCGCCTGCGGGACTTCGACCGCGCCGGGCGGCGCTGGTGCGAGACGAACTACCCGGGCGGATACACCAGCTACGCCTCGATGAACGAACTGCACCGGTTCTCGAGCACGTTTGCCGAGCTGGAGAAGAAGCTGAACCGCCATCTCCGCGCCTTCGCCCGCGCGCTCGATTTCAACCTCGGCGGCCGGCCGCTCCAGCTCACCGATCTCTGGGTCAACATCATGCCGCCGACCGCGGCGCACTCGCTGCACCTGCATCCGTTGTCCTGCATCAGCGGCACCTACTACGTCGCCACGCCGGCAGGCTGCCCGGGGCTGAAATTCGAGGATCCCCGGCTGGATCGCTTCATGGCCGCGCCGCCCCGTCGCACCGGCGCCCGGCGGGAGAACCAGACCCACATCACGTACCCGGCGGAGGCGGGCAACGTCGTCCTGTTTGAAAGCTGGGTTCGCCACGAAGTGCCGCCCAATCGCGTCGCGGAGGAGCGGATCAGCGTCAGCTTCAACTACCACTGGGCCTGACCACCCGCCCGCGGCGGAAACTTTACCCGCGGGCTCGCGTCGCATCCCGACGATGTGTCCTCGCCTCCTCCTCTCGCGCGCTGAAATCGCCGGCCTTGGCGCCGCCGCGATAGTTCTGCTGGCCGGCTGTGGCACCGATCCCGGCTCCCACCGGCACGCGGGTTCACCCGCCGCTCCGCCCTCCGCGCGGAGCCAGCCCGCCCCGCCGGAGATGGAGGCGCACGCCCGCTATTTCGGCGGCCAGTTGGAGGCGGAGGTTCTCCTCGGACGCAGCGCGTTTGCGCCCCGCGCCGAGGGGCCCACCGCGGATCGTGGCGAGCGCGGTCGCGGCGGGCCCCCGCCCGGAGGCTTCGGCGGCGGTCGTCGCGGCGGCGGACCCGGCAGTGGCGGCACGGAACGGGGCGGCGGGCCGCCCCGGACGCGCCCGGACGGCGAATCCGCTCCCAACCTGCACGCCAGCAATGCGCCCCCGGTGCTGTTTCGCCTGCGACTGACCAACCATGAGGCCGCTCCGCTGGAGGTAGAGATAACGGAATTCAACTCCGCCCTGGGGAACTTCGTCGTGTTGCCGCGGAAACTCGAGGTTCCCGCCGGCGGCTCGGCCGAAGTCGATCCCATGACCTCGCGACTCGGCCTGAGTGCGGATGAGGTTCCGCTGACGCTGGCGATCCGCTCCCCGCGCGGCACTGAAAAACAGGTACTTACCCTCCGCCCGCGCACGAGTCCGGCACCGGCGCCCACGCCAGCCTCACCTTCCGTCGTCCCGACCGTGCCGTGACCGCTCCCGATCTACCGGCGGCCCCGGCCGAGAGCACCCGCCGCCTTTTCGTCGCCCTGCCGCTGCCGGACTCGATCCGCGACCTCCTTTCCCAACTCGCCGAGCCGTTGCCCGGCGTCTCCTGGACCCGGCCGACCCAACTCCATCTCACCCTGCGGTTCCTGGGCGACGTTTCCGCGGCGTGCCTGGATGACCTGGTCGCGCGGCTTGCGGCCGTGCGGGTGGCGCCGTTTGTGCTCCCGCTGGAAGGCCTCGGCACGTTTCCCCCCAACCGCCCGCCCCGCGTCGCGTGGCTCGGCGTGGGGGCCGGCCATCCGCGCCTCTTCCAGCTTCGCCAACGGCTGGATGATGCCCTGCTGGCCTCCGGCCTGCCGCTCGACGTCCGCACGTTTCACCCACATGTGACGCTCGCACGTTGTACCGAACAGGCCGCCGGCCTGCCCGCCTGGCTGCACCGGCACCGCGATTTCGGTGCTCCGCCCTTTCGCGCCACCGCCTTCACCCTCTACGCCAGTGAACTCCGGCCCGGCGGCGCCATCCATACCCCGGTACAGCGCTTCCCGCTGGCGGATTGACGCCGCCCGTTCATTGTCTCTCCGCATGCTGGTCATTCGTCGCATGGTCGATCGCCGCCGCGCGTACACGGCGCTCCTGCTCCCGGGGGAGCCGCCGCGCATCTTCCCGACGACCGATCAGGAACACGCCCGCATCCTGCAGATCTACAAGCAGGACCGCCCCTACGACGGGGTCTGCAACGACTTCACCGCCTTCGAGCTCCTGCCGGAGCCGTCGCGCCGGTCCGGCGACTAGTCGCAGCCTCTCCCGGGTTCGTCGCAACGTCGGGGTGCTTTGCCGCCGTCTCCTCGCGGGACCCGGCCAACCGGTTTACCGTCGCGACATGAAAACGATCGAAATCAGCGACGAGGTTTACCTGGCCATGCAACGCCTGGCCACTGGGTTCCATCGTTCCCCCGACGAGGTGCTGGCTTCGCTCCTCAACCTCTCCCGCCCCGCGCCCGGGGCCGCTGAGCCGATCGCGGCGTTTGTTCTCAGCAGCGAATTCCGCACGAAGTTCACCGACGCCGACAAGTACCTCGCCCTGCTCGGCTGGATCGCGGCGCGGCACGCCGCGGAGTTCAGCGAGTTCATCCTCAGCCTTTCCAGCGGCCGCAAGTACCTGAGCATGACCCGGGAGGAAATCCTCGACACCTGCCGCCACAACCAGGCCCGCCAGATCCCGGGCACGCATTACTGGGCGATCATGAACATCGACTCCGCGACCAAGAGCCGGTTCCTGTCCCGGGTGCTCGAGTTCATCGGCTACCGGCCGCCCGTGATCGAATTCGTCTGCAGCCTGTTCGGAACCCGGATTGCGCCCCGCCGCAGCCGCCTGGCGGCGCTGGTGCACTGACGCCCGCGAGCAGCGGCCGGGCGCCCTTGTTTCCCGGACTCGCCGAGCCCGGCGCCACCCATGGCGGCAGGGTGCAGACCAATGTTCCCAAGACGGGGTCCGCCGAGGTGCGCCATCTGCTTTCGCCCGCGAAACGAAAACATGTTGTCCATAAGACGGCGGGGATTGGAACGGGCCGAGTTTCCCCACGGTAAGCCCCTCCTCGACCCGATCCGCCTGAAACTCCAGTTTGCGCTCAGTCCTTGGACGCGGATTTCACAGTGGAAACTTTCTGCGCCACATCCGTCCTGAACTCCCTCACGACGGCATCGAGGCCCTCTGGGTACGCCACGTCGACCGCGGCGCTAAGAGACTTTCCATCCAACAGCATGTCCAGGAGCCGCCGAAATGCCGCCTCATCCCTCTCGCGCATGAACCGGACCAGCAATTCCGACTGCCGGTACCACATGTGTTCGGCCAGGCCGTAGGATCGGCCGGACCTGTCAAACAGGGGGCGTCCCCGTAACGGCGGCTCAAAGCTGTTTCCAGCGACAATTGCCCCTCTGGCTTCAGATTCCGACACCGTTTCCGCTCCACCGCCGTCTCCGACCAGCACGGCAAGCCCTTCTTTGAACCAGCTCGGGATTCCCCACGCCCCCCCAAGCATGCCTGAATACTGTTCGAGGTGAAGATGCGACAGCTCGTGAGTGAGCAAGCGCGGGATTCGCTCCGCTGTGTTCTGCGGCTTCGAAGAGATAAACAAGCGTCCGTTGAAGACGAAGCCGCCGGCATTCTTCGTGCCGCCATAGGAAGCCAGACTCTCCGGTGTGGCGCAGACAAAAACCGAGATTGGCTTCAAGAAGGTCCGGTAGTGCTGTCGCTCGACCGCCGCAATCGCTTCGGGCAAAGCAGCTGCCACATGATCCGCGAGTCTCTCGGTCCCGGGCTCAAATCGGACCCGCGGATCGATTTTGCAGGGAAGAAAGTGCGACGTGCTGCGCCCCAGCGCGCGCAACGGGGTGAAGAAATAGACCAACGCGATCATGATGGAGATGATGCACACACTGCGGACGATACGGGGCCGGACGTTCATGTTTCGTCGGTAGGACAGTATTTGGTGAAAACGGGTGCCATTCAGGCAATCCGGTCTTTCCACGCTGGTCGAGTGGGTGCCGAATCGCGACCAAGCCATTCCGCCCGGTGGTCCGCGCCTAGCCAAACGGCGATCCCGCGGAACGGATCGATACCTTCGCCCATTCCTTTTTCGGCGAGCCGATCCGCGACAGATTAGGAATGCGAGATCTTGCTACCTTCCGGGTAAGCCTCCGCCTCCCCTGGCATCCCTACGCTCCCAACCTACGTGATCCGTATCCATGCCGTTGAACCACGAATAGGCACGAACAAACACGAATGGAAAATCCCTGCGAAGACGGAGGGTTTGCCGCCCTTCGCAAGGTGACCGCGGTGCACCGGGCGACCTCCGCGTTGATTCGTGTCCCTTGGTGGTTTTCCACTGAATTGCTCGGGCTGGGTCGAATTACTGTCGGGAGCCCGTGGACCACGCTCCCGTCCCAGAGGTGGAACCTGGGATTTCCGATTGCGGCACAGCCGCACGCGGCGCGCACGGTTCCGAATCCGCGCAACATCCTATGACCCAGCAGGCTGGTCGCGTGCGACGCCGGTTGGCACGCGGGGTGTTAACAGGACGATTCACCAGCCGTGCAACCCGCACCCGCCTCCTGCCCAGACCTCCACGTCCCGTCTCCGTCCATGAATCGCGTCGCCACCTACAATTCCTACGGTTCACCCGAGGTCGTGGAAATCTCATCCCAACCGATTCCCCCGGTGGGCGAACATCAGATTCGAATTCGCGTCGCAGCCGCCGGGGTCAATCCCCTTGACTGGAAACTGGTGCGCGGCGACCTGCGCTGGTTTCGCCGTGGGCCGTGGCCGCGTTTGCTCGGGTGCGACTTTGCCGGCGTCGTTGATGCCGTGGGCAGCGCCGTCCCCGGCTGGTGCGAGGGTCAGGCGGTTTTCGGCAGCCTGCGCGATCCGTTGTCCGGGCGGCGCGGCAGCTATGGCGGGTGGTTGACCGCGGAACCCGCGGAGGTGGTCGAGGTGCCAGCGGGAGTGTCGCTCGAGCTCGGCGCCGCCTTACCGGTTGCCGGCGCCTCGGCCCTCCAGTGCCTCGAAATGGCCGGGGTGAAAGCCGGGGACGAGGTCCTAATCATCGGAGCGACCGGTGGGGTAGGTTCGTTTGCCACGGTGTTGGCCACCGCACGAGGCGCGCGCGTCACCGCGGTGTGCCGGGAACGGAACGAGGCATATGCGCGACAACTCGGGGCGGCCAGGGTCCTCGCGCATGATCGTGTCGATCCCCTGGACGACCCGGCGCGCTACGATGCCATCCTCGATCTGGCGGGCGCACATGACTTCGACCGGTGCGGCCCTCGCCTCAAGCCGCGAGGTCGTTATGTGCTCTCGACACCGGGCACGTCCGACTATCTCGCCGCGTGGCGCTCCCGGTTGGTCGGCGGCCCGCGGGCCTACGGGCTCGCCGTGCGAAGAGACCGGGCCTCAATGAGGCAACTCGCCGCACTTGCGGCCGCGGGAACCTTTGATCGGATCGCGCTTTCGACGTTCGCACTCGACGACGCGCGAAAGGCACTCGAGCAGTCGCGCTCCGGCGGGGTTCGCGGAAAAATCCTCCTTGCCCCGACCGCCAACCTCCAATCGTGACCCGTCATGTTCATTGGGCACTTTGCCGTGGGATTGGGACTGAAGCGAATGGCGCCCGAGGTTTCGCTGGGCACGCTCTTCCTCGGCGCGCAATTTCTCGACCTGCTCTGGCCGACGCTTCTGCTGACCGGAACCGAGCGGGTGGAACTGGCGCCGGACGCCAAGGGGCCGCCTCTGCACTTCACGCACTACCCTGTCTCCCACAGTCTGCTCATGGTCATGGTGTGGGCGGGGTTGCTCGGCGGCGCGTATTACGGAGTGCGTCGGAGGCTCCGGGGGGCGCTCGTGCTCGCCGCGGCAGTGCTGAGTCACTGGGTACTGGACCTGATCGTGCATCATCCTGATCTGCCGCTGGCCCCGGGAACGGGCCATCGCGTGGGTTTTGGCCTCTGGGAATCGCTGCCGATCTCACTGTCGATCGAACTGGGCCTCTTCGCGGTGGGATTTTGGGTGTACTGCCGGGCGACGGCGGCGGCGGACCGGGTGGGTGCAGTGGGACTCTGGGTCCTGATGGTCTTTCTCGTGCTGATCCAGATCGGAAATGCCTTCGGCGACCCGCCGCCCAGTGTGGCAGCGGTGGCCTGGGTCGGGCAGGCACAGTGGCTTCTGGTCCTGTGGGCTTACTGGGTGGACCTTCACCGTCGCGCGTGCCTGCCGAAGCTCAGTGAGCCGGCGTCGGCGTGAGGCCCTTCGCGGGTTTGCGAATGAAGCCGCCCGCTCAACCGGCGTCGGCCGCGCGCTCGAGCGCCGCAATCTCGCCGCCGGTAATCGCCTCCAGGTGGCGTGTCACCTTCTCCGGCGGCCAGTTCCACCACGCGATCGCCAGCAGACGCGCGACCGTGGCGTCGTCGAAGCGGCGCTTGATCACCTGCGCGGGATTGCCGCCCACCACCGCGTACGGCGCCACATCACGGGTGACGACGGCGCGCGCGGCGACGATGGCGCCGTGGCCGATGTTCACGCCGGGCAGGACGAGGGCGTCGTAACCGATCCACACATCGTGACCAAGCACGGTGTCGCCGCGCGTCTGCAAATCACTCCCACCGAGTTGCGCGCGTTCCCAGCCACCGCCGAAAATGCCGAAAGGATAGGTGGAGAAGCCGCCCAGCGCGTGGTTGGCGCCGTTCATGATGAACTTCACGCCGCGCGCCAGGGCGCAATAGCGGCCGATGACGAGCCGGTCACCGATGAACGGAAAGTGATAGAGAACGCACCGCGACTCGAAGTGTTCGGGACCGTCAGGATCGTCGTAATAGGTGTAGTCGCCCACGACGATGCGGGGATTCTTCACGAGTGGCCGCAGAAAGCCGACCTGCGGAAACGCGGCCATGGGATGGGGGTTGAGCGGATCCGGTCCGTGCATGGACTGTACCCAGACGAATCCGGGCGAAGGCCGCAACCCCGACGCGCCGGCGGCGACGCGGCGGTTTCGCCGCTTGAAGCCACGGGACGCTCCCATGGATCACCTCGCGAGATCCGACCTGCGGTTTCGTGAATTCGGTCCCGCAGCCGGGATCGGTGTGTCCCGATTCCGGTGATACCCAACTGCCGAGCAGCGTCGCTGAACCACCCAAGTTGCTGCGGCCCAATACCGGGGATCTCCGCCGCTTTCTTGGCCCGCGTCCTGCAAAGCGCGGCGCCCTATGTCATTGTTTCACTACTTCCGCTCCCTTTTCGGCCTCCTCCTTGCCTTCGCTTCGGGCGCACTCGCCCACGCCGCCGTCCCGTTCCGGCTCTTCGAACTTCCGGTTTCCCGCTTCACGCGGCTCGACGACGGCTCCACCCGCCTCGAACTCGCCCTCCTCAATGCCAAGGGTCAGGCCCGCGTGACCGAAACTCATGTTGTCGCCACCCCGCCGCGCACCTCCGACGGCGCGTGGAGCCAGTGGCTCGTCAGCTCCGAAGCCTGGTTCGCCTATCAGGGACTCGGAACTCAGGCGCTGGCCAACTTCGAACGCCGCAACAACGGCCTCCCCGTCACGGTCGCCGGCATTCCGTACTACACCGTCGGCGAACATCCCCAGGCCGAACTCAACGTTGGTCGCCTCGTCAATCTCTCCACTCGCGGCGTCGTCCGTCCCGGCTCCGACCCCAGTCTCATCGGCGGCTTCGTGATCGAAGGCGAGTGGCGGCGTGTCCTGATCCGCGCCGTCGGTCCCACTTTGGGCGACTTCGGCGTGACCGACGCCGTCGCCGATCCATTTCTCACCGTCCGCAGCGGCAACCTCACTCTTTACTTCAATGACAATTGGGGCACGCGACCCGATGCCGCGGAATTGGCCAGGGTGGCAGCCGAGGTGGGCGCGTTTCCGCTGCCGGCCGGCAGCAAGGACGCCGCCCTGCTTGTCGAGCTGCCGCCGGGCAACTACACGGCGAGCGTCACCGCCGACGTCGTTCCGGCCGCCGGCGCCACCGCCTTGCTCGAGATCTACCTCCTGCCCTGAGGATCGGTCGTCCCACCCAATCTCGGGAGGCCCTCGGATTCCGGTCGCGCTGGCGAAGCTGGTTTTCCTGGAAACGACGGCTCTGCCCCTAGGCGGACGGGCGTTCCGCAGTCCACACCTCTTCGGAACGAGCAGTCACGCCGGAGCACGCGACCACGAGCATGGGCGGTGACAACGTCTCTCAAGCCGTTGATGGCCGCGCGGTGCAGAACGCGGTTCTTTTCCGCCCCGGAGATTCGCGCCAATCCACCGCAAATCGAGATCACTTCCAATCCAGCCTTGCGATCCTGTAACAGCTGGCGGATCGACGTCCGAACCGCACCGATAATTCGAAGGGAGTCGGATCGAGGAACCCCGCCGCGTTCGACTGCCGCCACGCCCATGCGAACATCTCGTCCGCCTGGGGCGTAGCGCCCTACCCCACTCCATCACAACCCGAGCCGTCGCCCCATCGGAACCCGACCCGTCTTTCGGCACCGTTGATGGAATTTCTCAATTCCGGCGTGGTCACGGGAGAGGGGCGAAGAGGCGGATTTCAGCACCCTGGAGAGCGACACCGGCCTTCTTTTCGATCTCGATGCGCACGAAGCGAACGACGCGTCGGGACCGCCATTCGTTGACGGCGTCGGTGCGATTGTCGGCCGCCATCGAGGACCACGCGATGAGAGCCAACGAGAGCGTACGAGCGAATGCGGATGTTCTCATCGCTGCAGAATGGCCGCAGCCAGGGGAGGCAAATGGCGGAGGTCGGCCAGTCGCTGCAGTTCCACCGGTTCCAAGGCCCGATTGAAGACCGCCACGCCGCCAATCCAACCGGTGAAGCCGACACCGCGGGAACTGTGGATCACGCGGCCGATGGTAAAGGGGCCTCCGGTGCCGTCATTCGCCGGGGTGTAGAGGCGGTCGTGGGAAAACCACCAGGGGTTCAGCCGCAGCGCCGCGAGGTCGCGGGCGGTCTCGGCGAACCTGCCGTCGGGGCCGCGGCGAAGGGTGACTTTCACACGCGTGTAGCGAAACTCACGCAACTCGACCCGCTCATCTCCGGACTCGCTGAGGACTTTGGTGGAGACGAGCTGATCCTCGGGCGGGTTGTAGAACTGGTCGGGGGGAAACGCGGGGTCCTCGCCGGGCTGGAGGCCAGGTTCGCGGTGGAGGCGACCTTGGAGCCACGCCTGGTAAGCGGAGGCGATGAGCTTGTCGCCCTTCGGATTCTCCAGCCAGCGGTCGCCGGCCCGGCCATTGAGCCAGCCCGTGAGTTCGTGGGTCGCGTGGTCGTAGGTCATGGCGAAGCACTGCCACGAGGCGTCGAGGACGGTGGCGGGGGAATCAGCGGGGACGGCGGGCGAAACGTCGGCCGAATTGCACTTGTGCAGCGCGTATCTGTTCAGAAACGAACTCGCCCCGTTTTCGGAGACATGGCCGCAAGCAGAGCCTTCCTTGTTGAGCCCGGCGAAGAGGGCGTACTGGCGCTGGCCGCGCTCGACCTTCTTGATGGTGGCGGTCTCGTTCTGTTTCAGATCGGTGCCCTCGTGCCAGATGCCGGCGAGGGCGTGGTTACCGCTCTCCCGGATGGCCCAGACGACGACCGTGACGGATTGATTGGGACCCTTGAGGTCGATGGGGGAATCGTGAAGGCGGGCGCGAGGAACAAAGAGAAATGGGCGCAGCTTGGCGTCGGACTCCTTGCGGATGCGGATCGCCTCGCCGAATGGTCCACGGCCAAGGAGCGGAAAATCCGCGTAGGTGGCCGGGCGGCCCTCGCCCCAGTAGTCGTGCACGTAGTTGCCGGCCTCGAGGGCAAAACCGTTCTGGGCGCCAGCGGGCACATGCGCGGTGAAACGTCGTGCCCCGGCCGGCTCGCGTTGGACGAAGTCCCAGAAGGCGACGCACCCGGGCGTGCCGGTGACAGTGGCGACGCGGTCGCGGTAGGCGGGTGCGGAGGCGGCGCCGGCCAGGGCCGGGACCAGCGCCGAGAGAATCGCGACGGACGGGAGTCGGTGCAGGTTCATCGGAGGGATTGATACTCCATGACGATGCCGGTGTGCATCGTGAACGTCGGCACGGCGACGGTGAGGAGGCCGGCGCCTTGGGAGAAAGTCAGCGTCTCGCCAGCGGGAATCGCGCGGACCCTCGTAACGCGTTCAGGGACGCGCACCGCCAGTTTCACCCCGGGGATGGGCGGGAAGTCCTCGATCACCTTCACTTCGCCGCGTTGCAGCGCCGGGCTGTAAAGCAGGTGCGCCACATAACGGTTCTTGTCCGCCTGGCGCAGCAGGCTCACGCGGCCGCTGCTGGGCAGACCGGTGACTTTGAGCACGGGGGCGGAGTCGAGGAGGTCGAGGGCGTTCTGCAGCAACTGGCGGTGGAGCCGGACCCCGTGCTTGGAGTAGAGCCGATCGAGGGCGTGGGCGAAAAAGATGACGTTGCCCTGGCGCACGACGGCGGGAAACGCGGAGTCCGCCAACTGGTAGGGCGTGTTGGCGTGGCTGGAGTACTGGCCATAGGTGCGGTTGAAGTACGGCTCCCGGATGGCGGCGAGCGTCTGCCCCGTCGTGGGTTTGGTGCGGAGGCCAGCCTGGTAATTGAGGAACGGCGTCGAAACCACGCCGGCGCCGAGGTCCGGCTTCACCACGGTGTAGTCGAACGTGTAGGGGGAGGTGCCCACGTAATCGGCGCCGACCTCGATCACAAAACGCGTCTTCGTGGCGTCGAGCGCGCCGGCGCCGAGGACGACGAGCTTGCCGCCGCGCCTCACCCACGCGGCGATGGCTTCGGCCTGGGCGGGGGTGAGGCAGGGATGACTCGGGAGGACGAGGGTGGAAAGTCCGTCGAGGATCTTCTCATCCGCCGGCACGAAGTCGTAGTGCAGTTCGAGCAGCATGTTCACGAGGCCGTGGTCGGCCTCGTTGTCGAGCGTGAGCCACAGGCCGAGCTTCGAGTACGGCACTCCGCCCGGGCCGTAGGCTTCGATCTGCTCCACGTAACGGTAGGCCTCACCGATGTTGCGGTAGGTCTCGACATCCATCTGGCCGGAGGGATGAAGCTGGTCGCCGAAGTTGCAGGCGGCGCCGTTGGCGATCATGGCGGCGGCCTCGTATCTGATGGCGTCGGCGTGCTTGAAGCCGCCGAACTCGCCCCAGGACTTGTGAAACTTGCCGCTCATCGCGACGACGCGGGATCCCTGGCCGAGGTGGTATTTGGCTTCGAGCGGGAGCTTGTCGTAGCCGCCCCATGTGGTCGGGAGATCCTCCAATTCCTGCTGCGTGTTCAGGTCGAACAGGCGTTCGGTGAAGATCGCCTTGCCGGTCACGTGCGTCGCGGAGTTGAAGTAGACCGTGGCCTTGGGGTGGTGCCGTGCGACCAACTCGCGCAACTGGCGCATGTGCTCCTTCAGGGCCAGGGCGGAGCTGCGGGCGACCGCGACCTTGTCGTCGAGGTTCACGCCTTCCTGCTGCATCCGGGCGTTGCACGGCGCGCAGTGGCAGCGGTCGGCCACGTGGTAGATGTCGAACCAAAAGCCATCGACGGGGTATTTTTGGCAAAGCTCCTCCACCTGCCGCAGGATGAGGGCGTGATAGGGCCCGCCGGCCGCCGCGCAGAGACGCTTCCAGCCGCCGTTGGGCTTCGGATCGGTGGGCTTGGCCCCGGCCTTGATATTGCCCTGAAACGCGCCGTTCTTGTCACGGGCGCACCAGTCCGGGTGGCTCTCCGCATCGTTGGCCGACCAGCCGACCGTGAAGTAGATGGGGCACACCACGCCGATCTCGTGGCAGGCGGCGATCTGCGCGCCGAGCAGGTCGAACTTCAGGTTGGGGTGCCTCCGCCCCACCTGCGTCGGATAGTAGCTCCAGCTGTGGTGGCACTTCGCGAAAAGGTTGATCTGGTTGACCCGCCCCGCGCGCAGGGCGGCCTGGAACTGGGCCTTGTCGAATCTTTCGCCGATGCCGGCGATGTGCTCCGAAGTGTGGAAATCGAGGTGCACCTGCCGCGTGGGCGGCGGCGGGAGGTCGGCGGCGGATGCCCCCGCGAACGCCAGCGCGACGGCGACGCCCAAGCGGGCCAGCGAGGTTGTTTTCATGAGGATGGGGCGAGCGGGATCACCGCGTTCCAGGTGCGCGTGGCGTCCTTGAGATCGAGGCCCGGGCCCTCGGCGGTGGCGCAAAAGAGGTGCGTGGGCCGGCCGTTCTCGATCAGCAGCTGCGGGCGCTCGAGGAATCCCTGGCGTGTGGTGCGGCCATCGCTCCAGCGGAGCCGGCGGCTGTAGGCCAGCGTCGCGCGGTCGAAGTCCCAGTTGAAGCCGTCGGCACTGGTGACGTGGATGCCGCCGAACTGCTCGCCGCAGATTTCGCCGGTCATGTCCTTCATGAGCGCGTGCACGCGGCCGTTTTCGTGCCAGAGAAACGGATCCTCGACGTGGGCCGGTTTGCCCTTGAAGAGCCATGGGGTGGGCTGGCGTCGCCACGGCCCGAGGTAATGCGACGCGTGGGCGACGCCGACCTGGAGGTTGCCGAGGTTTTCCTTGCGCGACTTGTAGGCGAGGAGGAAGGAGCCGTCGGGCAGCGGGCAGAGCGATGGGTTGGTCGTCGCGATGGAGTCCCACTCTCCCGGGCGCGGCTCAAGCAGCGGGGTGTCGAGGCGTTTCCACGGGCCCTTCACGCTCTTGCTGGTGGCCAGGCCGATGCGCTTACGGGCCCAGGTGGCGAGATAGCGCGGCGAGCGCCAGACCTCCTGTTTGTCGGGCGTGGGGGTCGGGCCATCGTAGTTGGAGCCCATGTAGAGCAGCAGGTAGGTATCGCCGACCTTGCGGATATGGGGGTTGTGGGTGGTGCGGCCGTCGAAGAAATCGCCGCCGCGCGGCGGGAGCGCGACCTCGGCAAGTTGGTAGGGGCCGACGGGCGTGGCGGATTCGGCGCGCACGATTTCAGACATGAAGAGCCAGTGGGGGTGAAAGATGACCGTCTTTGGGATGCGCGAGGCGAAGAGGTGATACTTGCCGTCCTCGCCGCGGATGGGCGCGCCGCACCAGACCCAATGATCGGGCAACTCGAAGCCGCCGCCGACCACGGCCGGTTGCAGGCGCTTAATGAAGGACGGCGAGGCGGCCGCAGGAGATTCTTCGGCGGCGCGAAGTTGCGGGAGGAGCGGAGAGGCCGCCGCGGCGGCGCCGAGGTGGGTGAGGAAGGTGCGACGGTGCATGAAGAGGACTGGGCGACGACGATCTCAGTTGGAGGGCGGCACGGGGCTATCTCCTATCCGGCGGGGAAGGGGAAGTCTCGAGGCACAACACACTGGCGAGGGGATCAGGCGACGTTTCCGGCAGAGCGACCGTCACCTGGTCACCTTGCTGGGTGACCTTGAGCGCCGCGCGCTGCGGGTCGGCCAGGAGGTAGGCCTTGGTCACGCGATCCTTCACGCCGGTGAGCTCGCACTTGCCCGCCGGCCACTTGAACAGGTGAACGTAGAGTTTGCCGGGCTTGGTGGTGCAGCGCCACTCGCGGCGGGTCTCGAAAGCGGGTCTCCCCCTCTGGTCTGTGCGGGTCGGGCTGTAGGCGCCGAACTCCGCTCCGAATGGGCTGCGGCCTGCACCGTAGATCGCCTCGCCGTTGATCCGCAGCCAGCGTCCCACCGCGCGAAGCAAGTCGCAGCTGGGCTGCGGGATCACGCCTTCACCGTCGGGACCGACGTTGAGCAGGTAGTTGCCGCCTTTGCTCACGATATCGACGAGCTTGAAGGTGACATCCTCGGGTTGCTTCCAGTGGTGGTCGTTCTTCTTGAAGCCCCACGTGTCGTTCAGCGTCGCGGGCGTTTCCCAGGCTCCCGCGCGCGAGAGCGCGGGAATGGCGTTGTCACCCTCCGAGTCATAGTCGCTCTGACTCTGACCGCCGAGGCGCCCGCTGATCAGGCAGTCGGGCTGCAATTCGCGGACGACCTTTTCAAGTTTCGCGGCGCGCTCCACGTTGACGACCTTGAGCGGGGTATCGAACCACACGATCGAGATCGGACCGTAATTGCTGAGCAATTCGCGGATCTGCGGGATCGCCTTGCGGTGAAAATACGCGTCGAAGTCGCCGGCCTGGCGCGGATCCCAAATCGGGTTGGCCCACACGGGATCGTCTTCGTGGGGGCCTTCCCAAATGGCCCCGCCGGGCGCGGTCCAGTCCTGGGCCTGCGAGTAATAGACGCCAAACTTGAGGCCGCGCCGGGCGCAGGCCGCGGCGAGTTCCTTCACAACGTCGCGCTTGAAGGGCGTGGCGGCGACGATGTTGAAGGGGTCGGCTTGGGACGCGTACAGGGCGAAGCCGTCGTGGTGCTTGGCGGTAAGCACGAGGTATTTCATGCCGGCGTCCGAGGCGAGCTGCGCCCAGGCGTCGGCGTCGAATTTCACCGGATTGAACTGCCGGGCGAGCTGTTCGTAGTCGGCGATCGGAATGCGCGCCTTGTACATGATCCATTCGCCGATGCCGGAGTAGGTCTGCCCTTTCCACTCGCCGGCGGGCAGGGAATAAAGGCCCCAGTGGATGAAGAGACCGAATTTCGCCTCGTGCCACCAGGCGAGTCTCTTTTCCCGGGCAGAATCCAGGCTGGAGGCGACCAGTGCCGCCGTGGCGAACTGGCTGACGACAGCCAGCCCGAGAACGAGGACGACGGCGCCGGGAGGCGTGCAGCGTTTCATGGCTTCATGGATTCTCCCCCTCGGTTCGTTCCGGGGCGGATCTGTACACGGATCAGCGGACGGGATGCAGGCTGAACCAGGCGGATGCCGATCCGCGTGACCGCCTTGCGGCCGGAGCGGGACGGTTCGACGGTCTCTCCCCTGATTTGAACAGCCGCACCGTTGGCCGTGATGTCGACCTCGACGGACTCGCCCTCGTCTTCCACCCGCAGGGAATGCGGTCCGGTCTGCTGCCACGTGCCCAGCGTGATCAGCGCAGTTTCGAACGGGAGCGGCGAAGACGCCACGGCCTCGTCGCTCACGGTCAAGGACCCGGCTCCCGTCCGGTCGTAGACGAAGGTGCGCACCAGCGACTCCAGGGCCGGCACGGGATACGCCGAGCGTAGCTCGACGGACCAGACATCCCGCAACTCACTGAATTCGGTTTTGAGGGTGACGGCGCGGGCCTGCGCACCCGGTTGCTGCAGCGTCTCCGCGACGCGGGGCACGGGATGGCCATAGGAATTCAAGAGTTTGCTCTCGTAGCGTCGCGCACTGAAGGTGCGCCCGGTCCGCACCTCCTGGCCCGGATCGAGCAGCACGGCGCGTTGGCCGACCAACACGACGTAGGAACCGACGTCGTTGTGGTTGTGCTGCTCTGCATTGTGACCGCCCTTGAGCGCCACCGCCAGGCGGCACGGAGAACCCGGCTCCGGGCGGCCAACCAGCACTCCACCCTGCGGAAACCAGGAACGAACGCCGATTTCCAGGGGCGTCACCGGCCGGGCGGACTCGCGGAGGGAGGCCGCGTCGAAACGGTAGAACAAATCCGCAAACAGGTACTTGGCATCCGTGTCCGGGACCGGCAGCGACGGCTGTCCAAAGCCAAAACGCCGGTTCACGAAGTTCATCAGCCGCAGGTCGGGGCGGGCGCCCGGCGTGGTGTCGGCGAAGGCCGGGCTGATCCCCGGCGCCATTTCGATGCGAAAGGCGTAGGCGGCGGCAGCCGGCACCGACGGGCGCGCCAGCAAGTCGATGCGCCCGGAAGTCGCCTTGTGAATGATCCCTGCCAGCAGCACGTAGTGACCGAAACCGTAGTTCCAGTAACTCACACCCTCGCTGCAATAGCCGTCCTCCGTGTAGCTGCGGAGAAACGTCCAGGACTGCTCCATCGCGGCCCGCACGAAGAACGCGCGCTCTTCCGGGGCCTCCAGCAGCGCCAGGGCCGTGCCGGTCACACCCGCGAGACACACGGAGTTCCAGTTGTTATGGTAGTTCAACCAGTGCCGCGGCTGCTCGCCGGCGATCATCCGGCGAAACGGCGCGAAGATGCGCCGCTCCAATTCGCGCCGGAGGAGCGCGCGGATCTCGGCCGGCAACCGCGCGCCGAGCGCGTAATCGACCGAAGCCAGATTCCACGCGAGGGCCGACGAGAAGAGATCGATGCTGATCGCGGTGCCCTTGAAATCGCGCAACTCGCGGTCGTAGTTGGGAAACACCCACGCTTTCTCCGCACAGAGCGACCGGAGGGTATGCTCCAACTCCGCGAGAAACCGGCCGCGGTCCTCCACGCACTCCGCCAGCGTCAAGGCCACCACGCGGTCGCGGCGCGCACGGCACAGCGCATCCCAGCGCGCGCGGGTGGCCGCGGAGTACTCCCGATGCAACGCCAGATACACCTCATCGGTGCCCTCGGGAAGCGGCGAACGCAGCAGCGCTTCCGCCCGGCGGACGAGCGCCCTGCCATCTTCCGTGTCGGCCACCCTGGACCAGGTCGCGCGATCGGTGACCGGTACGCCGAAGGCGATCGGCGCCGCCCGAAGAAGACCGATCACCTCCTCCGGGGATGGCAAGGGCTCGTCGGGCGGCCGGGGTGCAGACGCCGCGGCGTGTGCGCAGAGCTGCGTCACGAGCAACACGCAGGGCATCGCCTTACCCCCGACCAGCCGACGCAGTGCGAGCACCGCCGCGAGCCGTCGCAACGACCGCCGGCACCACGAATCAGATGGATCAGATGGCACAGTCAAATTGAGGACTCAGGCAATCACGTGCTCCCCCAGTTTCGCAACCTTCTCGCGTTGACGCCGCTCCACCCCCGCGCGCGCGACGACCGCCTTCGCGCGGCGCAAGGCGGGCACGGTCACGGTGCGGCGCGAAGGATCTCGGCGGACTTCGCGCGAAACAGCTCGAGCCAGGGGCGGGTGAGCGCGCCGTTGATGCTCGGCTCCGCCCGCGCGTAATCGGCGATGGTCTTGCCCCAGTAGAAGCCCAGAAAACCGTCGGCGAGACGGCGGGAGCCATCGATGAAGGCGCCGAGTTCCTCCGCGCTGCAGGAGAGGGGAAACATCTCCTCGATCAGGATGGGTTTCCCAAGCTCGTAGGCCGCCAGGGCCGTGAGGGCCTTGGGGACCTCGCCCTTCTTGGGGTAGAAATGCACACTGACGAAATCGAGCGCGCGGCCCGTCTTCGGGTCCGAGAACAGCGGCTTGGCGCCGGGAAAACTGAGATTCCAGGGAATCTCTCCGACGGTAATCAAGTGCCGGGAGTCGTGGATGCGGATCGCCGCGGCGAGGCGATCCATCCAGGCCTGCGCCACCTGTTCCCGGCTGCGGCCGGCGAGATCGAGGGTGATGCGTTGAATGAAGTGTTTGCCGCCCAGTTCGCCGGTGAGCCATTCGGTTTCGGGCTTTTTGGCCCCGGGCAAGATCGGCTCATTCATCAAGTCGTAGCAGAAGACCGCGGCGCTCGCGGCGCAGGTGCGGGCGATGGCGGACCAGAATCTCTCCTGCACCGCCCAGCGTTCGGTCTCGGTGAGGGAGTCGTACCACGGCGGGACGTCGCGTTTGTGATAGCAGCCGAGGCCGGTGAGGTCGAGGTAGAGGCCGGTTTCCTCGGCGAGGCGGACCAGGCGGGCCAGAAGGGCGAGCGCGCGTGCATCCGGATCGGCGGGAGACTGCATGAACTTCCCCAGTTGCAGGTGCACGCGCACGAGGTTGGCGCCGAGATCACGCATCTCCCGGAAATCCTCCTCCACGGTGGACCACTCCTGCTCCCAGTAATCTTCGAGCAGGCGGCCCGCGTCGTCGTGGTCGTAGTTAAAGCCCCACGCCACGAACCGGGTGCCGGAGGCCGCGCGGACAAAGTGCGTGCCGTCGGCACTGACGCGAATCCACTCCAGGGCCGGGTGCGGCGCGGTGTGCGCCGGGTCACGGATCGCCGGCGGGGCGGAAGCGGCAGGCGCGTGGGCCGGAAAAACGCAGATCGCGAGCAACACGAGCAGGGCGGGACAGAGGTGCATGGCAACGAGCCTGGAGCGAATGTCGTTGGGACGGACTCGAGTTACGGTCCCGCCAAGCAAAGCGCGAGGGGGTTCCGTTGAGAAGACCATTTGGGCCAAAGGGCCTCACCCCAACCCTCGCGGCGATGGGAGAGAGTGTTCGCAACCCCCTCCCGGATTAGATTCCCCTGAAAATCCAGTTTCCCAGCACGACCAGATGTAGTTTCCTCGGAGCAGCAACTCCAACCCCTTCCTCTGATGAAAACGACTCCCGTCTCCCGTCGTGGCTTCCTGCACCGCGGTGCCGTGCTTTCTGCCGGCGCCCTTCTCGCTCCCCGGCCGGGCGCGCATGCGGCCGGCTCCGATCGGATCGGCGTGGCCATGATCGGCTGCGGTGACCGCGGCACAAAAGACGCGATCGACTGCCTCCGGGCCGATCCGGCGGTCGAGATCGTGGCGATGGCCGACATGTTTCAGGACCGCATCGATTCCTCGCTGGCGAAGCTGCGCAAGGAGGATCCAAAGCGGGTGAAGGTGACGCCGGAGACGACGTTCCTAGGTTTCGAGGCCTACAAGCGCGTGCTGGCGATGAGCGAGGTCAAGATCGTCCTCATGCTCACGCCACCGGGGTTCCGGCCGCCGATGGTGCGGGCGGCGGTGGAGGCGGGGAAGCATCTCTTCGTGGAGAAGCCGGGCGCGGTGGATCCGGTGGGGGTGCGCTCGCTGCTGGCCTCGGCCCGGCTGGCCGATGAGAAGCGCCTTTCGATCGTGGTGGGCACGCAACAGCGCTGGCAGCCGCAGTACCAGGAACTCATCCGGCGCGTGCAGGCTGGCGAACTGGGCGAGATCACCGGCGGTCAGGCCTACTGGAACTGGGGCAGCTCGAAGTGGCACTGGGAGCCGCGCAAGCCCGGCTGGTCCGACATGGAGTGGCAGATCCGCTGCTGGCCCTACTTCACCTGGCTCTCGGGCGATCACATCGTGGAGCAGCATTTCCACAACATGGATGTGATCAACTGGGCGATGGGCTCGCCGCCGGTGTCGTGCCTCGGCACGGGCGGACGGCAGTCGCGGGTGACGCCGGACTTCGGGCACATCTACGACCACTTCACGGTGGAGTACGAATACGAGAACGGCGTGCGGGTGATGAGCATGTGCTCGCAAATCCAGGGCTCGACGCCGCGGGTGGGCGAGCGCGTGGTCTGTGCCAAGGGCGCCATCAACACGGATCGGTCGCAGGGACACATCACGGACCCACGCGGCCGGAAGATCTATACCTACGACGGGGCGGCGCACAGCGGCGAGGTGGCGCAGTTTACCAACCTCATCCGCAGCGTGCGCGAGGGGAAGCCCATCAATGAATGCAAGCGTCTGGCCGAAACGTCGCTGACGGTAATCATGGGCCGGATGAGCGCCTACACCGGCCGCGCGCTGAAGTGGGACTGGGTGCTCAACGCCTCGACGCTCGATCTCACGCGCCCCAAGTACGAACTGGGCGCGCTGCCGGTCGACCCGGTGGCGATTCCCGGCGTGACGCCGCTGGTGTAGTTCCTGGCCAACCCCGCCCCCCCCGTCAAGGCACCGCCAAAGGCGTCAGGCCTTGACGCAGGCATCACTCCACGCCGGGCGGCCGGCGCGCACCGCTGAAGGCGTGATGGACCTGCGTCTGCGCTTCCGCCACGTCCGGATGATCCAGCGCGGCAAACCGCCGATTGACAGGTCCGGTCGCACGAGGACGGCTCGGCGAGCTCCTCGTGGCAGGCGAGGCTCCTTTTTCCTGCGCGCACCGAACCAAGCTTACGTAATTTCGTATCGCCCGCACCTTGCAGGTCTTTTCCGACGAAGGGAGGATGGATGCGCATGCAGCCTCCCCTCGCGCCCTACCTCGTCGGCTTAGGTCGAGCTTCACCGCGCCTTGCCCTTTGCGCCGCCGCTTTGCTGGCAGTCGCGTCACCTGCCGCCGCCGAGTGGAGCGAGGTCATCGAAAACCGCACCTTCCCCACGGGCCTGGTGCTCGACGGCCGATCCGACGTCCTGATCCGCAACTGCCAGTTCTCGAACCCCACCGCCGGCAATGGGCTCTCGATCGTGAACTGTTGCCGGATTCGGGTTGAAAACTGCGTCATCCGCCGCGTCGGCCGGGAGGAACTCCTCAACCAGCCGCCCCGCAAGGTCGGTGACCATGAGTTTCATCCCGTCTCACTGCACGCGGTCCACGGCGTCCTGCTGCAGGACAGCACCCAGGTTACCCTCATCGGAAACGACATCACCGATGTGATGGGAGTCGGCCTCTCGGCGTACATGAGTTACGAACGGATGGACGAAGACGCCGGGCTCCTGATCGAGAAGAACCGCGTCGCCTACACCTTCGACGACGGCATCGATTTCAGCGTCAAGGGCGGCCCCCGCGATCCCGATATCCGGCCCAATCTCCGCGGCGTGACGATCCGCCAGAACCTGATCCACGACATCGGCCTCGGGCTCAGCAGCCTCACCTTTGCGCGCCACGGGATGTACCTCAGCGTCCGCGATGCGGTGGTGGAGGAAAACACGATCTACAACTGCTTCTACGGCGAAGGGATCTCCGTGCGCAACAGCGGCATCATTCGCGGCAACCGGATTCGCAACTGCGCGCGCGCCTGCATCGGCGTCTGGGCCCAGGGTCGCACGGCCGGCAGCTCCGGCGAATTGCTCATCGAGGGGAACATTTGCCGCCAGGACTTCGCCATCAATCTGCCGATGCGTCACGTGGCCCAACCGGAGAGAATCCACACCCTGCCGCTGGCCGGCATCGTGATTCAGCATCGCACCCGTCCGGAAGTGGCCATGAAGCGCATCACTGTTCGCCGAAACGAAGTGCTCATCCGACCGGACTACGCGCTGCCCGTGCCCCTGCTCGGCGGCAGCGGCAGCCCCAAGGGCGCTACCACCGAGTTGGTAATTGCGGAGAACACACTTACGGACCAACGCGCCCCCAAGGTCTATTTTGGCAACCTCCCCGCCGACCTGGCAGCACAGAACCGCCTGCTCCCGTAAGCCGGTTCCGCGCAGCCCCGGATACGAGAACTCGTAGTCCGGGCCCAGCCAACCGTTCTCGACCCCCTTCGCCCTGCCTTTCATCTTCCGCAATCTGCCGCCCCCATGCTCCTCCTCCGCCTCCTCCCTTCGTCCGGCGTGGCCTTCCTGACGATCGTCGCCAGCTGTCTCGGCGGGCTGCCCCCGCGGCTATCGGCCGCCGACGCACCCGAGTTGTTCGCGTTCGACAATGGAGTCGGTCGCTCCGCCTGGTCGGGGGAACGGCAGGCCGCGACCCTCCGCGAGCTCGGCTACCAGGGTATCACCTACAATTACACCAACCCCGAGGACATGGCGACGCGGCTCGCCGCCATCCAGCAGGCAGGGCTCCGGATGTACGGGCTCTACGCCCCGGCGCGCCTCGGTCAGGAGGAAACTTTCGCCCCCGGCCTGGCCGAAACGGTCCGGGCCTTGCGCGGCTCGGGCGCGGTGCTCTGGCTGATCGTTCCGAAGCCAGCCCAAGCCGGTAATTATGACGCGGAGGTCGTGCAGAAGATCCAGGCGGCGGCCGACCTCGCCGCTTCTGCCGGGCTGCGGGTGGTGCTTTACCCGCACAAGGGCTTCTTTGTGGCGGATGTCGAACACGCCTACCGCCTCGCCGTCACGGCGCAGCGCGCCAACGTGGGCGTGACGTTCAACCTCTGCCACGAGCTCGCCGCCGGCAACGGGGCCCGACTCCCTGCCATCCTCCGCCAGGTCGCGCCCCTGCTGCAGATGGTCAGCCTCAACGGCGCCACCGACAAGCCTGGCGGCACCTGGGATGATTTCATCCAGGTACTCGGGCAGGGCCAATACGACGTTGCGGCGCTCCTGCGCACTCTCCGGGAGGTTAATTATCGCGGCCCGATCGGGCTGCAGTTTTACAACGTCAAGGGCGATCCGTACGCGAACCTCTCCCACTCCATGATCGCCTGGCGGAGTCTGAACAAGGGGATCTGGTCGTCCCCCGACCGCTGATGCACTCGCGGCAAGCGCAGTGCCGACGCGCAGAGCGGGGCGACGACCCGGCCCCGGGAGCCGCGTCCAATCGGCGGCGCGCTGGGCACGGCGCTGGGTCTCCAGGCCCCACGAGGTAGTCTGAAGATGAAGTTCCCCCCCCGCGCCCGGCTTGGCTTGCGCTGCCTCCTGCTCGGAGTCGGCGGGACTCTGGGGGCCCCGGCGCTGGCCGATTCCGGCCTCCTTGGCTGGGTCAGCCCGGAACTGCGGCGCACGGAACGGCAACTGGCAGAGTCCCGCACCGCCCTGCTCCAGCTCGGCGAATCCACGATCGGAAACACCGTGCCGCAGCTGGGTTTTCAACATCAGCAGGTGCCCACGCCGCCGCCCCAGTCTCCCTGGCTGCAGATCGATCTCGGAAGCGTGCAACCCATCGATCAGATCGCGCTCATTCCGACCCTCACTGACTTTCAGGCGGCGGGCCAGGGATCGTATGGATTCCCGGTTCGTTTCCGGCTCGACGTTTCCGATGAGCCCAACTTCTCGCGCTTCACCCGCGTGCGCGACGAGACCGAGCGGGATTTCCCCACTCCCGGCGTGGCTCCGGTCCTGACCCACACCAAGGGAGTGAGCGCGCGCTACATCCGGCTGACCGTGACCCGGCTGCACGAGGCCAACGGCACCTACTTCTATTCGCTAGCTGAAATCATGGTCCTGCGCGGAAACCGGAATGTCGCCCTGCGCCGCCCGGTCCGCGCCACCGACGCCGCAGTGATCGCCAATCGCTGGGCGAGCTCCTACGTCACCGACGGACGGACTCCGCTGGGTCCGCCGATTCGTCGTACCCGGTTGCCGTCGCACGACGCCTACTTCGCCGAGGCTGCGCCCAACACGCCGGCGGCGTGGGTGGCGGTGGATCTGGGGCGCGAGCGGAAGATTGAGGAAATCCGGCTGCATCCGCTGCATTCGTGGCAGGGCGCCGATGTGCCCGGCTTTTCGTTTCCCCTCCAGTTCCAGCTCGAAGCCGGCAACCGGGAGGATTTTGCCGACGCCCGCGTGATCTGGTCGACCGGGTCGGAGGACTTCCCCAATCCGGGCAACAACCCCGTCACAATCGTCGCCGACGGCGACACGGGCCGCTTTGTCCGCCTGGTGGCGACGAAATTCTCCATCCGCAGTCCGCGCTTCGCCATTTCGGAACTGGAGGTCTACGTCGACGGCAGCAGTGTTTCGCGCGGCTGCCGCGCGCTTTCCTCGGGACACCCGGCACTCGCCGCCCCCCGGCCGATCGCACTGCTCACCGACGGGCTGGCGAGCCTGGGCGAAATCATCGAGCTCCCCGTCTGGCTGGAACAGGCCACCGAACGGGCCCGCCTGCAGCGTAAGGTGTCGGACCTTGAACGGGAGTTTGGGCGCGCGCGCTTGGCCGCCGAGACGCGGATTGCCTGGCTCGCCGGGGGCCTGGTGGTTGCGCTGGTCATCGGCTCCGTCGCGTTCGTAGTCACGAGCCACCGGGCCCGACGCCGGGAACGCGACGCCTTCCGCTCCCGGCTGGCCCGCGACCTGCACGACGAGATCGGGAGCAATCTGGCCGGCATCGCGGTTACGGCGGAAGCGGCGTCGCTGCAATCCTCGGCCCAAGCCGGTGAACTCGGCACGATCGCGCAGGCGGCGCGGGACTCCGCCGAGGCGATGCGCGAGGTGCTTTGGCTGGTGGGGGCGCGCGAGCAGGCGAATATCGACCTGCTGGCCCACCTCAAACTCGTGGCCGCCCGGCTGCTCCCCGGCAAGGAGGTGGTCTGGCTGATGTTTCCCGATTCCGTGCCGCCGGCCCTTCCCTCCGAGGCGCGGCGCGAGCTGTTTCTCTTTTTCAAGGAGGCGCTCGCCAACGTGGCGCGTCACGCCGATGCGCCGAGGGTGGAGATCGCGCTGCAGTTCGAACCGTACCTCGAACTCTCCATCCACGATCACGGACGCGGCTTCTCGCCCGCCAGCCAGGAAACGGGGATCGGCCTGAGCAGCCTCAAGGCGCGCGCGGAGCTGCTCGACGCCACCCTCATGGTGCGCAGCGAACCCGGCGGCGGCACCCTGCTCACCCTGCGGGCGCGCGCCGCGCGCGACTAGCCCCGCTCTCTCACCCCCACCCTCTCCCATGGCCCGCGTCTGGATTATCGAGGACAACATGAACTTCCGGCGTGGCCTGGGCCGCGCCTTGTCGCTGCCGCCGGCCGCGCACCAAGTGCGGGAGTTCACCTCCTGCGAGGAGGCCCTGACCGGCCTCAAGACCGAACCTCAACCTGAGGTCGTTCTCCTCGACGTCGGTCTGCCGGGCATGGACGGAATCACGGGCATCGCGCACCTCAAGAGCCACGCGCCCGCCGCCAGCATTCTGATTCTCACCGTCTTCGATGACGACGAGAAGATCTTCCGCGCGATCTGCAACGGCGCTTCCGGCTACCTGCTGAAGGCGCAACCGGTCGCCACCATCGTCACCGCGATCGCCGATGCTTTGGGCGGCGGGGCGCCCATGAATCCGCGCATCGCCCACCGCGTGCTCGCCATGTTCTCCAAGCTGGCGCCGGCCAAGAAGGACTTCGGCCTGACCGAACGCGAGACCGCCGTGCTCCGCTGCATGGCTTCCGGCATGCCACGGAAGAGGATTCCGGAAGCGGTCAACCTCAACCCTCACACCACCGACTTCGTGATTCGGGCGATCTACCGCAAACTCCACGTCAACTGCGCGACGGCCGCGGTTTCCGTCGCCGTCCGCGAGCGGCTCGTTGAAGACGACAAGGGAGGCTAAACGCGCGGCGCCCCGCGATCCAAGGCGCCTTGGCCGGATCGCTTCGCCCGGCTCCATGCGGGCCGCTCACGCTTACGGATCTTCGTAGACGGCCGGAATTGCCCCGGAGTCCAGGGCGATGCACATCGTCTTGACCTCCGAGCCACGCTCCCGGTCGCAGTCCTGCCCCACTACCATGTCACACCTCACCCGTCGGACTTTTCTTCATCGCACCGCCGCCGCCGTAGCGGCTCCCTTTATCCTCCCGGGCAGCGCGCTCGGCGCTGGCGGGACGGTGGCCCCGAGCAACCGCATCAATCTCGGTTTCATCGGGACGGGCCGCCAGGTGTTCTACGCCAACCTGCCGATGTTCCTTGCCCAGCCTGATGTCCAGGTCGTCGCCGTTTGCGATGTCGATCGCTGGCGCGTGGAGCGGGCCCGGGACAAGGTGCACGAAGCCTACGCCGAGGCCCGGGCCTCCGGCACCTACCAGGGTTGTGCCGTCTACGAGGACTTCCGCCAACTGCTCGCCCGCCCCGACATCGACGCCGTGATGATCTCTACCCCGGACCACTGGCACGCCGTCATGGCCGTCGCCGCCGCCCGCGCCGGAAAGGACGTTGCCCTCGAAAAGCCCATCTCGCTCACCCTCACCGAGGGGCGCGCGATCGTCACCGCGATGCAGCAACATGGGCGGATCTTCCGCACCGACACCGAGGTGCGCTCCAACCCGCGTTTTCCCCGGTTCTGCGAAATCGTCCGCAACGGTCGCATCGGAAAGGTGCGCCGGGTGATGGCCACGGTCCCGAAGAACCCGGACCCCATCGCAGGATACCCTGCCCCCATGCCGGTGCCGCCGGAGCTGAACTACGAACTCTGGCAGGGCCCGGCTCCGGCCCACCCCTACACCCTGCAGCGCGTCCATTTCCCCCAAGGCGGCCTCGGCTACATCGCGGGCCAGAATCCCGGTTGGTTTCAGATCACGGACTACAATCTGGGCAACATCAACAACTGGGGCGGCCACATGCTCGACATCACCCAGTGGGCCCTCGACACCGAGCGCACCGGCCCGGTCGAGGTCAGCGGCCGCGCCGAGTTTCCCCAGAACTCCCTCTGGGACGTGCCACGCAATTTTGAAGTCCGCTACCGCTATGCGAATGGGATCGAGGTGCAGTACACCGACGCCGGCCAGGCCAGCGTGCGCGTCGAGGGCACGGAGGGCTGGATCGAGAACACCTGGTTCAAGTCGGATGGCTTCAAGGCCAGCCACCCGGACCTCCTGAAATGGAAACCCGGCCCCGGCGAGATCACGCTTCCCATGGTCGACGAAAAAGAGGACTTCATCGCCTGCGTGAAGAGCCGCCGCGAGACCATCATCCCCGCCGAAGTCGGCCATCGCGCCGCCAGCATGGCGCAGATCGGCTACATCGCGGCGAAGCTCGGCGGCAAATTCAAGTGGGATCCCGTGAAGGAGAAGTTCCCCGACAGCGACGAGGCCAACCGCCTCCTGTCCCGCCCCCTGCGCGGGCCGTGGACAATCTGATCGACCCAACAGCTCTCCGCCTCGACTCCGTCAATGGACGAGGCTCCTCCCGACTCGTCGCACCCCTTGCCGTCCCGATGAAAACCACCCGCCGGAAATTCCTTCTCACCAGCGCAAGCGGCGGTCTCGGTGCCCTGGCGGCACTCCCCCGCGCCCGGGCCGCCTCCGCCTCTGCCGGCGCTTCAGCCACGGGCGAGATCCACCTTCCCGCGCGCCGCATCCCGGTGCTGGCCGAGGCCGACCTTGTCGTCTGCGGCGGCGGCCCAGCTGGAATCTCGGCGGCCTGCTGCGCCGCGCGCCACGGCGCCAAGGTCATCTTGCTCGAACGCTGGCCAAGCGTCGGCGGCATGGCCACCAACGCGCTCGTCAACATCTGGCACACCAGCGACCGCCGGAAACAGGTCATCGCCGGCTTCACGCAGGAAGCCATCGACCGCGGCGGCCGTTTCGTGCGGCGGATGGCGCATTTTCCCACCAAGCCCGAGACCCACGAATTCGACTCCACCGGCATGCGCGTTGTCTTCCATCGCATGCTCAAGGACGCCGGCGTGCGCACGCTCTGCAATGTCCAGACAGTCGAATCCGTCCGGGAGGGCAACCGGCTCTCCGCGGTGCTGGTCGACACCAAGACCGGCCGCAAGGCGGTCCGCGGCCGGATCTTCATCGATGCCACCGGCGATGGGGACGTGGCGGCCAACGCCGGCGTCCCGTTCGACGTCGGCCGGTCCGGCGACGGCGGCGTGCAGGGCATGACGATGATGTTTCGGCTGCGGGGTCTCGACGCCGCCACGATCAAGTCTCGCCCCGAGGACGCTGAACGCGTCTTCGAGTTGATGAAACAGCTGCGCGACGCGGGGAAGTTTCCGCCCTTCCTCGAGGCCGCGGCCCGCTCCTACCTGCGCAGCCCGCGCGAGCCCGTCGTCTCGTACAACATGTGTCCCGTGGCCGGTAATCCGCTCGACGAGGAGGAACTCACCCGAATTTCCCAGCAGGCCCGGGAGCAGGTCTACCAGTATGTCGACCTTTGGCGGGCCCAGATGCCCGGCTTCGAGGAAGCCGAGGTGGAGCAGATGGGCTTCAGCCTTGGTATCCGGGAATCCCGCCGCATCCGCGGGCGCAAGACCCTCGATGCCCGGATGGTGGTCCAGGCGATCAAGCAGCCCGATGCCATCGGGCACGGCTTTTGGATGATCGATATCCACGATCCCAAGGGCAGCGGCCACACCACGTGGGTCGACCAGAAGGCGGAGATGATGCCGCCGGTCGGCGAGAGTTATCACATTCCGCTCGGCATGTGCCTCAATCCCACGCTCGCCAACCTCGCCGTCGTGGGCCGTTGCACCTCCGCCACCCATGAGGCGCTCGCCTCCGTGCGCCTGCAGTCACACTGCATGGTGATGGGCCAGGGCGTCGGCACCTGCGCCGCCCTCGCGCTGGCCGCCGGGGTGGAATTGGCCGCCGTCGACATCCGCCGCCTGCAGGCGCAGCTGCGCCGCGACGGCGCCTACCTGGAACAGGTGCCGGCGAGTTGACGCTGTCCGCGCCGCGAGGCCGGTTGACCGGGTCCAGCCCGCTTACGAAACCGCGTACACAGTGAACGCTCGCCCGGTCCCAGCGGGGGTGCTGCCCCGAAAGGCGGAAATCTCCTTGTGGGGCAAGCGTGTTCCTTGACACTCGAGTGACGGTGTCACTCATGGCCCACGAATCAAAATCAACTGCTGCGGCTACGAATCGCGGACCGCGCCGGAGCGCGTCTGCGGCTCGATCCCGTGAACGGGAGATGGAACGGGTCAGGCGCCTGTCCGTGGAGGAGAGGATTGCCGCCGCGTTGACCATGGGCGCCCGCTTCTCGTGGCTCAAACCCAAGCCGGGCCCAACACCCCCATGAACCACCCCGATGACTTGCTGCGAACCGCCGAGGAGATCCTCGCCATTCTGGGGCGGCATCGCCTCGACGCGGTCGTGATTGGGGCGGTGGCGCTCGCCGCGCACCATTACGTGCGACAGACCGATGATCTGGATCTGGGTGTCAATGCCGACCTGCCCACCCTGCGGGCGGTCGTCACGTCGCTGCGCAAGGCCGGACTCGAGGCGGAGTTGCGGGAACCTGACGCCGCCGACCCCCTCGGTGGCGTTATTGATGTCAGCGGTCGCTTTGGTTTGGTCCAGATCATCAGTTATGCCGGCCGGTTCCCGGCGGTAATCGAAGATGCCTTGCGACTTTCGTCGCTGGTCGTGCGCGAGGGCAGTCCGCTCAAGATTGTGCCGATTCCGCACCTGATCGCGCTGAAGCTGTATGCGGGCGGGCACAAGTCCAAGGCAGACATCATCGAGTTATTGGTCCGTAATCCCGATTTGGACTTGGACGAGATCCGGGCCGTATGCACGCAGTACCGGCTGGATGGAATCGATGAGTTGATCGCCGAGTCAGGGGCCGCGTGATTCCCAGCGTGGCCCGATCCGAAGGAGAGCGGATTCTGCAGTCGCACTGCATGGTGATGGGCCAGGGCGTCGGCATCTGCGCCGCCCTCGCGCTGGCCGCCGGGGTGGAACTGGCCGCCGTCGACATCCGCCGCCTGCAGGCGCAGCTGCGCCGCGACGGCGCCTACCTGGAACAGGTGCCGGCGAGTTGATCGCCTTTCCCGCTGCAACGCCGGTTGCCCGGGTCCATTCCCCCTTACGAAACCTCGTAACGCGCCGCGATTGGCAGGTGCCGCGGGGGGATTCCACCATGCAGCGTCTTCCCCGCTCCATGACCCCATCCTGCCTGCGCCAAGCCCTCGCTTGCGTCCTCTTCGCCAGCGCTGCCGCCACCCGGCTCGCCGCCCAAACCACCCCGGTGCCCACCGTCCCCGTCGCCCGCGAGGACGCGGTCGTGCTCAGCCCCTTCACCGTCACCACCGATCGCGACGCGGGCTTCGTCGGGGCGACCTCGCTCGCCGGCGGTCGCCTCGCCAGTGACCTCAAGGACACCGCCGCCGACTATTCCGTCCAGACGCGCGACTTCCTCGATGCCCTCGGTATTACCGATCTGCAGGAGGCCGCGCAGTGGACCGTCAACTCGATGGACACCGGCGACGACGGCGGCGAAACCGCCTTTGGCAACCCGCTCTCCAATCGCATGCGTTTCCGCGGCCTGGCCTCCAACGGCCAGCAGATCGATTTCTTTCCGGTCAACTACAACTTCGACTCCTTCAGCGTGGAACGCATCGACTACGCGCGGGGCGCGAGCGGTGTGCTCTTCGGCACCGGCTCGTTTTCCGGCACCCCCAACGCCGTGCTGAAGCGCGCGCGCACCGACCGCAATTTCGTCGAGCTGCGCTTCCACGGCGGGTCGTGGGACTACTACCGCACCACGCTCGACGCCAACTACGCGCTCGATCGCCGGCTCGCCTTCCGCGTCAACCTGCTCGGCCAGAACTCCCACACCTACCGCCAGGCCGAATTCGAAAAACGCCGCGCCCTCTCGCTGGGTGCCACCTACCGCCCGTGGCGCAACGCCACTCTCAGCCTCTCGGCCGACACCGGCAAGCTGGACAAGAACGTCGCCTCCACCCGCTGGCGGGACTTCATCTCCGGCTGGGACGGCAAGACGGTCTTCACGGGTGCGATGGGCGCCCGCGCGAGCGGCGGCCAGTATCCGACCACCAATCCGAATCCCAACCAGGCCGGCATCCAGCGGCTCGGCAGCGACACCTCGCCCTATTACGTCATCCTCGCCACTGACCCGACGCTCTCGATCGTCAACTATGCCAACACCGCCCGCACAATGGGTCCGGGCGAAAACAACAACGGCCCCAACGGCACCGGCGCCGGCGGCCTGTTTCCGCCGGCCGGGGCCCCGGCGATGGGCCTGAGCGGCGCCGACCTGCTCAACACCGTCGGCCGCGCCGCCAACCAGTTCGATCTGGTGATCGCCAATTCCAACTACCGTCCCCCGTCGCGCGAACTGGCCCTGCTCAGCCGCACCCCCAACGGCATCACGACCTACGATACGCTCACGCTGACCGGCAACCAGCAGATCGGAGAGCACCTCTTCCTCGAGGCGGCGGGCAATTTCGCCAACCGCATCATCAAGAGCAAACTCACCATCGCCAACCAGCCCGCCGCGTACCTCGACATCAACCGCCACCTCAACGACGGCCGGCCCAACCCGTACTTCCTCTACCCCTACATCGATCCCACCAGCGGCTGGATCCGCCAGCAGAACATCTCCCGCAATACGCGGGCGAGCGCCGCGTTCGTGTTCAACCGCACCCGCTTTGGCGATTTCACCCTCAGTCTCAGCGGCGGCACCTCGCTCTCGACCAATTTCCGCCGCCGCACCGTCTACTCGATCTTCGATCCCGCGGTGGATCCGCGCCTCTGGCCCACCACCAACGTCCCGCGCCTCCGCTTCTACTTCAACGAGTCCGAGTTCTACGACGATCCACCCGCCCAGGTCTTCCTCTCCAGCACCACCATGGTCGGTACCGGCGCCGCCGCCACGCCGGTCGTCAGTACCCGCACCGTTCAAACCGGCTATTCCACCACCGAGGGCACGCGCAGCCGCTACGATTCCAACTACGAGCTGGCCGCCCTTCAGGCCAAGCTGCTGAAGAACCGCCTTGCCCTGCTCTTCGCCGCCCGTCGCGACGCCTTCGTCACCACCAACTACAACATGTGGGGCGCCACCCAGCGGCCGTACGAGCTCCCGGTCAATTGGGATGGTGTCTCCGAGTATTACAAACCGGCGGCGCCCGCCGACTACGCGAAACTCACCTACGTGCCCAAGGATGCCAATGGGGTGCCCAATGGCCCGCGCCAGAACGCGGTGGCGCGCCCGCGCGCGGGCAACGGTGCGCCCCTCGCCCAGTACGCCGGCGACCGATTCCAGGACGACTACTCCAACCCCACCCAGGACGTGGCCGGCACCGTCTACTCTGCCGGTGCCGTCCTTCACCTCACCCGATGGGCCAGCCTGACCGGCAGCTATGGTGAGAGCTTCAACGCCCCCTCGACCGCCGCGCGCATCTCGGGCCTCGAATTCGAACCCGTCTTCTCCACCACCAAGAGCTACGGCGTGCGCTTTGATCTGCCCGGCAACCGCCTCTCCCTCACCTTCAGCCGCTACACCGGGGAACAGGCCAATGTCGCCGTGTCCTCCTCGGTCGGCCTGCCGACCAATCTCATCCCCTACGCGTTCCTCAACCAGATCATCAACTCCAACCGCTTTGATGACCCTTCCGCCGACGGGATCAACCAGCGCAGCATCTCGCCGGTGCCGGTGAACTTCTCCGAAATCGGTTCGCGCCAGACCGAGGGCTACGAGGTCGAACTCGTCGCCAACCCGCTCCGCGGCCTGCGCGTCTCCGCCAACTTCGCCGTGCCCAAGGCGGTCCTCGACGGCGGCTGGACCGAGACCCGCGCCTACATCGCCCAGTTCGAACCGCAGTTGAAGCAAATCGTCGAGGATGCCGGCGCGATCATCAACCCCACCACCAACGTGGCCCGCTCCCGCACCGCCGCCGACGGCCCCCCCGCGGCGGGCGTCGACGCCGGTCTCGCCGCCCTCGGCTGGAACAGCATGCAGGACTTCAAGCGCGCCGCCACCGGCAGTTCCGTCAAGGAAACCCGCCTCGCCCAGTACTCGGCGAACCTGTTCCTCGACTACACCCTCCAGAGCGGCCGTCTGCGGGGCTTGCGCGTCGGCACCGGCGTCCAACTGCGCGGCAAGTCGATCGTCGGCAATCGCGGCACCGACACGATCCGCGATCCCAACAACCCGAGCGCGGCGATCGATGATCCGACGCTCGGCTCCACCGACTATGTCTGGGCCGACGGCTACTACCAGGTCACGGGCACCCTCGGCTACGACTTCAAGCTGCCCGGCAACCGCCGCATGCGGGTCGATCTCCGGATCAACAACCTCACCGACTTCGCCAAACCACTCTACAACGCGAGCACCCTCCGCATCGTCAACGGTGACGTCACCAGTCCGGCCCGCCGCAACGAGGTCGACAGCGCCACCTACCTGCGCCCGCGTTACTGGGAGTTGTCATCGACCCTCAGCTTCTGATCACGCGGGCCATGCGAACCGTCCTGCTGCCCCTCCCGTTCTTGGCGGCGTGGATCGCCGCCAGCTCGCTCGCCGCCGCTGAGCTCAACCCAGGGGCCACGCTCAGCTTCGAGTTCCCGGAACTGCCCCCTTCCCTCCAGAGCTTGTCGCGCGGTCTGCCAAAGGCGCCGCGCATGACCGTTCGCCTGCCCGATAACTACACGCCGGCCACGCGGCATCCGGTTTTCATCTACCAGACCGGCGGGGCCGGAGGGAACGGCGACGAACTCGCGCTCGGCCTGGCGACGGTCGGGCCGCGGGATTTCGTGGTCGTCAACCTTCCGCTCTTCAAGGCGGCTTGGAACAAAAACGGCCCGGCGGGTGGCCTGCTCGTCACCTCCGAGGACCAC
>JACRQG010000001.1 GCA_016222805.1 Verrucomicrobiota bacterium
CTGGTACCGCCTGCAACGCGCGGTCGAGCCGGCGGATCTCGCCTTACTGATCGAGACCCCCCACCCCTGAGTCCCCAGCGCCCCGCTGCGCCTGGTGCTCAACGCGCTGCACCCCGTCGAGGCGCTCGAGGACGAGCGCCCCCGGCTCGTCCGCCAGTTGGCCCCCGCCCTGCAACGCCAACGCCTCGCTGCCGCCGGATAAACCTCCCGGGCCGGCGGTGGCCCAGCGCCCGGCCACCGCTCACGAGCCCCCGCCTCGCCTCCGCCATGTTCGCTGTCGTCCTGATTCCCGAATTCGCCCTCCAGGCCGTGCTCCGCCTCGGCCCGCCCTCGTCTCCCGTGGCGTCGTCGGACTCCGGAAGCCCTCCCGCGCCTCCCGCCGCCCTGTTCACCAGCGGTGAGAAAAAGTCCATCGTGCTCGCCGCCAACGAGGCCGCCCGCGCCGCGGGAGTCCTGACCGGCATGACGGCGCCCCAGGCCGTGGCCCGTTGCCCCACCCTGCTCATCCGCACCCCGAGTGTCTCCGCCGAAAGCGAGGCCCGCGCCGCGCTCCTCGCCGCCGCCTTCTCCCTCTCCCCGATCATCGAGGACACCGCCCCGGGCGTCTGCACCATCGATCTGCGCGGCACCGATCCCTCCGGTCACCCCGACGCCGCCCGCTCGGCCCTGGCCCGACTGTCCGCGCTCGGTTTCATCGCTGCGACCGGTTTCGCCCGCACCCCCCTGCTGGCGCTCTATGCCGCGCGGGAGTGTGTCACAGGGGCTTCTCCCGCTTCCTGCCCCCACACGCTCCCCTCCCCGTCGGAACCCTTTCTGCTCTGCGAAGCGGATCCCCCAACGCCCCACGAGGGGGAAAAGAGGAAAGAGAAAGACGGCGGAGAAAAATCCCTTTCCCCGCTTCGCTTCGTCGCCCCGGCGGATGAAACCGCCTTCCTCGCACCGCTGCCACTCGCGGCCGCCGACCCGCCACCGGACCTCGCCGCCATCTTCGCCCTCTGGGGCCTGCGCACGTTCGGCGATCTCACGGCCCTGCCTCGCGACGAGATCGTGCGTCGCTTCGGCGCCGCCGGCCTCGCCCTGTGGCAGCGCACCGCCGGGGGCGAGGTCCGCCCCCTCCGCCCGGTCGCGCTCCCGCGTGAATTCGTCGCCGCCGCGGAGTTCGAAGACCCCGTCGAAACCCTCGAGCCGCTGCTCTTCCTCCTGCGCCGCTGGCTCGATCGTCTCGCCCTCGACCTGCAGCATGCCCACTGCGTCGCCGCGGAGATTTCCCTGACGCTTCAACTCGATCGGCCGCCGCCGTACACCCGCACCTTCCGGCTGCCCGCGCCCACCGCCGATGCCGCCATCCTGTTTCGCGCCCTGCACACGCACCTCGAGACGCTCCAGACCGAGTCTCCCCTCGTCGGGCTGCGCCTCGTCCTCTCCCCCCCCCCCCCCCCCCTGCGCCCCCCGGGCCTGTTTTAAAGCGTCGGCACCCCCGCGCCCGAGGACACCCACCGCCCGGATGCCTTGCGGCTCACCCCGCCTTCCGCCGTCGTCCCCCCTCCCGCCGCGCCCCCCGTGCACGCCCCCTGTGGCCTGCCCCTGCGACGCTTCCGGCCCCCGCTGCCCGCCCGCCTCGAGTTCACCACCACCGACCTCGCGGAAGCCGATGCCCCGTCACCACCGGGGTCCGCGCCGCCGGCCGACCGACGCCCCTCCTACGTCTGGACCGAACACTTCCATGGCGCCATCAGCCACGTGCGCGGCCCCTGGTGCAGCAGTGGTGACTGGTGGCAGGCGGATCGTGCCTGGTCCCGCACCGAGTGGGACATCGCCCTCGCCGGCGGCGGCCTCTACCGCCTCCTTCGCACCGGCGAGGCCTGGTTCATCGAGGGAGAGTACGACTGAGCCTGCCACCGAAACCCAAGCATCAAAACCCGGGAGACGGCCCTTTCCCGCCGGGTTTCCTCTTTCCGCCGAATCCTCTCTTGCCGTCCGCCGTTTGCCCGTGCCCTACGTCGAACTCCACGCCCGCAGCGCGTTCAGCTTTCTGCGCGGGGCGTCCACTCCGGACGCGCTCGTGGAAGCCGCCCGCGCCCAAGAACTGCCGGCGATGGCGCTGCTCGATCGCGACGCGCTGTGCGGAGCGCCGCGTTTTTTCGGAGCCGCCCGCGATCTCGGCCTGCGCGCCCGGGTCGGAGCCGAGATAACGATGGCCGACGGCACCGTCGTGCCGCTCCTGGCCGCCACGCGCACCGGTTACCAGAATCTCTGCCAGCTCATCACCGAGACGAAGCTCACCCCGCGGAAGGAGGTTCCCCGGAACGAACCACCCCCTGACCGCAAGCGCCCGTGTTTCGCCACCTGGGAGGAACTCGCCCGTTACTCCGAAGGCCTCATCGCCCTCACCGGCGACGAGGAAGGCCCCGTGCGCACGGCCTGGCGCACGGCCGGCCCCGCCGCCGCGGCCGCCGCCTTGCAGCCGTTGCAGGCCATCTTCGGCCGCGATCGCCTCTACGTCGAACTCCAGCGGCATCGCCTGCGCGGCGAGGAGCGCGAAATCACCTTCCTGCGCGATCTCGCCGCGGCCCATCGACTGCCGCTCCTCGCCACCGGCGGCGTCAACTACGCCACCCCGGCTGCCCGCGCCGTCGCCGATGCCTTCACCTGTCTGCGCCTGCATACCACCCTCGACGCCGCCGGCCGCCAGCTGTCCGTCAACTCCCGGCGCCATGTCAAATCCGCGACGGCGATGCAGGAGCTGTTTCGCGATCTGCCGGAAGCCGTCGCTGAATCCGTGCGGCTGGAAGCACGCCTGGAGTTCACCCTGCGCGATCTCGGCTACCGCTTTCCCGACTACCCGACCGCTCCGGGCGAATCGATGGCGGCCCTGCTCCGGGAAAAGACCTACGCCGGTGCGATCGCCCGCTATGGCGCCCTGTCGCCCACTCTGACCGCCCAGCTCGACAAGGAGCTGGAGTTGATCACCCGGCTCGGTTTCTGCGGCTATTTTCTGATCGTCTGGGACATCTGCCGCTACGCCCGCCAAAGCGGCATCCTGGTCCAGGGCCGCGGCAGCGCGGCCAACAGCGCCGTCTGCTACGCCCTCGGCATCACCGCCGTCGATCCGCTCCGCCATCGCCTGCTCTTCGAGCGTTTTCTCAGCGAGGGCCGCGTCGGCCGCGACGGCCATCCCTCGTGGCCCGACATCGATCTCGATCTGCCCAGTGGCGACCTGCGCGAACGGGTCATCCAGAAGATCTACGCCACCTACGCGCCGCGCGGGGCCGCCATGACCGCCAACGTCATCACCTATCGCGGCCGCAGCACGGTCCGCGAAATCGGCAAGGTCCTGGGCTTCGGCGAGGACGCGCTCGACCGTTTCTCCAGTCTCTACGCCAACGGTGACTTTCCCGAGACCCTCGAGCTGCAACACCAGCTCGCGATGGCCGGCATCGCCACCCGGCATCCGCGCGCCGCCGCCCTGCACTCGCTCTACCGGCAGGTGCACGGCCTGCCGCGCCACCTCGGCCAGCACAGCGGCGGCATGGTCATCTGCCAAGGACACCTCGACAAGGTCGTTCCCCTCGAGAACGCCACCATGCCCGGCCGCGTCGTGGTGCAGTGGGACAAGGATGACTGCGAGGATCTCGGCATCGTGAAGGTGGACTTCCTCGGCCTCGGCATGATGGCCGCGCTGCAGGAGACCTTCGCCCACTGCGCCGCCCGCGGCCGGCCGGTCGAACTCCACACCATCCCGCCGGACGATCCCGCCACCTACGCCGCCATGCAGCGCGCCGACACCGTCGGCGTTTTCCAAATCGAAAGCCGGGCACAGATGGCCTCGCTCCCGCGCCTGAAGCCGGCGTGCTTCTACGATGTGGCGATGCAGGTGGCGATTGTCCGTCCCGGCCCCATCGTCGGCAACCTCGCCCACCCGCTGGTTCGCCGGCGCCAGGGGATCGAGCCCGTCACCTATCTCGATCCCTCGGTCGACACCATCGCGGAACCGATCCTGCGCCGCACGCTGGGGGTGATCCTCTTTCAGGAGCAGATGCTCGAACTGGCGATGAAACTCGCCCGCTTCACCGGCGGGGAGGCCGAGGAGTTGCGCCGCGCCATGGGCTTCACCAAGGGCACCGAGCGCCTGCAGCGGGCACTCGCCCGGCTCTGCACCGCGCTGCGCGCCGAGGGACGGAACGAAACCGTCGTGAAGAAGGTGAGCGAAGCCGCCCTCTCCTTCGCCGCCTACGGCTTCCCGGAATCCCACGCCCTCAGCTTCGCCCTGCTCGCCTACGCCAGCACGTGGCTCAAGGTGCATCGCCCCGCCGAATTCACCGCCAGCCTGCTGAATCACCAGCCCATGGGTTTCTATTCCCCGGCCACGCTGGTCCAGGATGCCCGGCGGCATGGCCTGCGCATCCGTCCGGTCTGCGTCACCGCCTCCGACTGGGACTGCACCGTCGAGGCGGATGACGCCATTCGCATCGGCCTGCGCTACGTAAAGGGCCTCCGCGAATCCTCCGCCCGCGCCATGCTCGCCGCCCGCGCCGCGGCCGGGTTCACCTCGCTGCACGACTTCCTCCGCCGCACCACCTTTTCAGCGGCGGAGTTGCGCGCCCTCGCCGCGCTGGGCGCCCTCAACCCCTTCGTCCCACACCGCCGCGCCGCCCTCTGGCAGGTCGAAGCCGCCTGGTCGGAGGACGAGCCCCTGTTCCGCACCACGGGGTCCGGGCACCCTTTGCTCAGCACCTCCGGCCCGGCCCCTGACGATCGTGCGGAAGGCGACCTGCCGCCTTCCCCACTCGCCCCCATGACGCTGCCGGAACGCCTGCGGGCCGACTTCTCCGGCCTCGAACTCACCCCTGGCGTCCACCCGATGGCCCTGCTCCGGGCCCAGCTTCCCGACGCCTGGCGCGCTGCCGACCTCCCCTTCGCCCGTTCTGGGACTCGCCTGACGGTCGCCGGATCGGTCATCTGCCGCCAACGGCCGGGAACTGCCAAAGGGTTCATGTTTATCAGCCTGGAAGACGAAACCGGCATCGCCAACATCATCGTCATCCCCCAATTGTTCGAAGCCCGCCGTCTCGTCATCACCCAGGAACCCGCCCTTCGCATCACCGGGCGCCTGCAGAACCAAGAGGGCGTCATCCACGTGAAGGCGGAGGAGATCGAGGCCCTGGCCGACCCGGCCCTGACACCTCAGGCCTCCCACGACTTTCATTAGGTCCGCGCGGACCCGTCCAGCCGGTCCGCCCGCCGCCAACGACGGCGCGGGCGACCATCCCACCCCCCAGGCGAATCGGGGTGTCCAGGCCGCAATTCGCCCACCCTGGCATTCAACCCCGCCCGGAACGCGCCGATGATCCCCCTGCCATGGTGTCTTCATGCGTTTCCGAATCCCAATTGCTCGCCGTCGCTGCGGAGCTTCCCGCCGCGCCACGCCTTGCAGTGGAACTCGGCCAGGCCATCCGCAACCCGCACATCAACGCCCGCGAAATCACCGCCCTGCTGCGCCAGGATCCCGCCTTGGTGGCCAGGTTGATCCGCATCGCCAACAGTGCCGTTTACGGCCGCGCCGAACCCGCCGGTTCAATCGAGGAGGCCTTGGCGTGCATCGGTTTCCAGGAAATGCACCGCCTTGTCGGCGCCGTGGCCGCCGCGCAACTCGCCCAACAGCACCTCCGCCAGTACGGGATCGACGGGGAGACCCTCCGGGCCAACTCCCTCTTCGTCGCCGTGACGATGGAGGAACTCGCCGAGGCCACCGGCGAAGAACCCCGCAGCGCCTACACCGTCGGACTCCTGCGCTCGATCGGCAAGATGGCGCTCGACCGCATCTCCGGCGAAGCCGCCGGATCCGCGCGCTACGATCCCTCGATCCAGCCCGAAGTCGACGCCTGGGAGAAGGAGCGCTGGGGCCTCGACAACTGCCGAGCGGCCGAACTGATCCTCAAGCACTGGCGCCTGCCCCACGAGACCGTGATCTCCGTGCAGCACCACTACCGGCCCGCCGGCCGCCACAATCCCATCATCCACCTGCTCAGCCTGGCCGCCGGAGCCGCCCATGACCGGCTGCATGGCCTCCCCGGGGAGGCCGCCTACTGGAAGTCACCCCGCGACAGCTTCGCCCGCGCCGGGATCAACGAGCGTGGATTCCAGCTCGCGTGCGAACGCGCGCAACGGAATTTCCAGCGCCTGCACACCGCCGCGGCCTGACGCCGGACCGCCCCTCAGCGTTCGGCCCAGATCCCGTGGTGCGGCACCGGCGCTTCCCCGCCATGCGGCGAGGCCCCGTCCCCCTGGGCGTGAAAACCGTCCTCGTCTTCGTGGCCGAGGGGAGCCCGCAGGATCGCATGAATCGTCAGCATCGTGGCGAGGAGGGCGGCTCCGGCGAGAAGGAGGATGAGCGAGGTCACGGGGTTCCTTTCGAGGCCCCACCGTCCGCGTCCCCGAGCGAAACACAACCCCGGAAGCCGTATCCGGCCCCATTTTACAGTTCGTAAACACGCGGTCGCCCCCTCTGGCGCCGGGCCCTTTGTCGCCAGAAACGGGATACGAAAATGACGTTACCGGCGCCACCCACCGCCTACGCACCACTACGCGGTTCCTCGGCCCGTGGCCCCGCAGGGGACGGAGTCCATACGCAATCCCACCCATACCCCTATGTGCGTTTCCCGTTCTCCGAACTGCTCGACCAAGAGGCCTTTCCCGAGCCAGCCTCGGCTCCCGTCGGCCCAGCATGAACACCCAGCCCACAGTCGCCACCGGCGTAGCTTCCCCCCAGCGGGGTTCAGGCCGGTTTGGCCCCCGGAAGCTGGCCCCAGCGGTGGCTGGAGCCCGTCCATGAGCGCCATGGCCCCCTTCACCCCTTCCAACCGCGACGCCTGGCGCCGCCCCCCCTGTCTGCCGTGGTGGAAACGCGCGATCGACTTGGCCTGCTGCGTGGCTGCCCTGCCCCTCCTGGCGGTCTGCACGCTCGTGGCGGCGCTACTCATGCGCCTCACGTCTCCGGGACCAATCTTCTTCCGCCAGGAACGAGTCGGCCACCAGGGACGGCGCTTCCTGCTGTTCAAGTTTCGCACCATGCACGTGGGCGCCAGCACCGCCACCCATCAGGCCCACTTCACCGAGCTCATGCGGAACAACACCCCGATGCAGAAGCTCGACCGGGCCGGCGATTCCCGGCTGATCGCCGGCGGCTGGCTGCTCCGCGCCTCGGGCCTCGACGAGCTCCCGCAAATCCTCAACGTACTGCGCGGGGACATGAGTATTGTCGGGCCGCGTCCGTGCATTCCCTACGAGTTCGAGCAGTACACCCCCGAGCAACGGCGGCGTCTGGATTGTCTCCCCGGGTTGACCGGGCTCTGGCAGGTCTCTGGAAAGAACCGGCTCTCCTTCGCCGAGATGATCACACTGGATGTCGCGTATTCCCGGCAGATCACGTTCTGGCAGGATCTCCGCATCATCCTCTTCACCGTACCGGCGCTGGTGGTGCAGATTCTCGACACCAAGCGGGGACGGCGAAGCAGCGCTGCCACTGCAGTTTCCAAGAGTGCGGCCCCTTTCGCGGTGCCGGAGGAGCCCGTGTTGCCCCTGAACGCGAAGCGGCAGCCGGAGTTTCAGCGTCCGTAGCCGCTGGTACGCTGCCTCGGCTCCCGCGCTGCCGGCCCCTTCGCTGCATCGGCTCCATTACCACGGGGTCGCCAACCCAGCCCCGCACACCGCAGACGCCGCTCTGGGCCTGAGGGGCCCGCAAGGCCAAGCTCTAGGTCCGCTCCGTCGGCTGTCGCCAGCGCTGGGACTCAGAGGTAGAAGTACGCCGCGAGGACGGCTGCCGTTGCCAGGCGGTACCACGCGAATACCGCCAAGCCGTGGCGCATCAGCCAGTGAACCAGAAAACGCACACAGACCGCGGCCACCAGCGCCGCCACGACGCCACCCAGCAAAACCTGCGGCCAGCCAAACACCTGGATCATCGCCGCCCCGCCGCGGTAGCTCATGTAGAGTGATGCCGCCGTCAGCGTGACGAAGCCGAGGAGAAAGCTGAATTCGGCCGCCCGTCGCGGATCCAACCCGCCGAAATAGCCCCCGACGATCGTCATCATCGAGCGACTCGTTCCAGGCACCAGCGCCGCACACTGCATGATTCCCACCCCGCACGCCCCCAGCACCGACAGTTCCGTTCGTTCCACGCGCGTGCCCGCCAGCAGGTGCTTGCCGTACCAGTACTCCGCGTAGAACATCAGCAGCGCGCCAAGCACCTGGGCCACAATCACCGTCTCCACTGAGAGCAAATTCTCATCGATCCAATCCCGCGCCAGAAACCCCAACCCGGCGGCCGGAACGAACGCGATCATGAGGTTGATGAACAACCTCCGTCCCGCCGGATCCCGCCCCAACACCCCCAGGAAAATCGAGAGCAACTGCGGCCAGTAGAGAATGGCGACGGCGGCACTGGCGCCAAACTGAATCACCACCACCAGCGTATCAAACGCCAGCTTGACGGTCAGCAACTCCCCGCCTTGCCGGCTGTCGGGCGAACGGAACCACAACGGCTCGCCGTCCCGGGAGAAAAGGGGCTCCGGCGAGTCCAGCCCCAGAACCCGGCTCGCGATGATCAGGTGGCCCGTCGACGAAACCGGCAGGAACTCCGTCACCCCCTCGATCACGCCTAGGATGATGGCGTGCGAGGTCCGCAACTCCGCCGCCGGCGCGCTGGCGGCGTCCTTTGCCGGCGCCGCCATCGCCGCACCCGTAATCCACGTCGCCAGCAGCAGCCGCAAGATGACCCAGGGGTATCGCACCGGTCTGTGGTAGCCGGCTTTGCGAACCTCGCGCAAACGAAAACCAGTCCCCTCGCCGACGGCCCCCCTTGCGCGCAAGGGGGTGAAACAACAGGATTGGCAAGCGCTTATCCCCCGTCACTATTCCGCGCCATGAATGGCGTACGTCTCGCGGGTATGTTGGCTGCAACTTTTTGCCTGGCGCAATCGCTGCCTGCCCAAACGGGGCTGCCCACGCTGTCGCGGCAGATTCCCGCCCAGGTGCTGAACCGGGGACCGGTGCAGATCGACCTGACCTCGCATTTCGGCGCACCGGGCGTCACCGGCCAGATCGTGCAATTCAACACCACGCTGGGCCGCGTGAATATCGAGATGCAGGCGACCGAGGCTCCGCGCAACGTGGCAAACTTCCTCAGTTATGTCGCGAAGAACGCCTACGACAATACGCTGCTCCATCGAGTGGACAACCTCGGTGCCGCGGTGCCCTCCATTGTCCAGGGTGGCGGCTATCCGGCCGTCTCGCTGCCGCCCGCGCCGGCACCGATCGAGCGCAGTGCACCGGTCCCGCTCGAATACCGACTCCCGCTCACGCGCGGCACCCTGGCCGCCGCCCATAATCCCAACGAACCCAACGGAGCGACGAGCGAATGGTTCTTCAACACCGTCGACAACTCCACCGCACTCGGGCCCAACATCGACGGCGGTTACACGGTCTTCGGACGCGTGCTCGGCACGGGGATGAGCGTCATTGATGCCATCGCGCAGACGCCCACGGCCAGTGTGCAGGGCACCGTCTTTTCCAAGCTGCCGGTCCGCAATGTCACTTCGACCCAGACCCAGCTCACACCCGCCAATTACCTCATCGTCAGCACCGCGCGGGTCATCCCGGTGTTTCCGCCCAGCGTCGGCGATCCCACGGCCCTGCTCTCCTTTGTCGTCACTCCTCCAGCCACCTCCGGAATCATCACTGCCACCGTGACCGGCTCGACCCTCACGTTGACGCCCCTGGCGGTCGGCACCGTGTCCGTGACAGTCCGCGCGGCCGATGCCAACGGCAACACCTCCCTGCCGACCACCTTCACGGTCACGGTTCCGCCCGAGTCGTTGCTGGCTCCGGTCTTCACTTCGCATCCGTCGTCGCAGACTGTTTCGCAGGGTTCCACGGTGGTGCTCAGCGCCACGGCCATCGGTGGCGCCACCGACCTGTTTCCCCTCACCTACCAGTGGCTGCGCAACGGTGAGCCTGTCGCATCCCCGTCCAGCCCGTACCTGGTGCTGCGTTCCGTCTCCGCCCGCGACGCCGGCGTCTATGCGTGCCGGGCCAACAACGCCCTCGGTGGTTCCCTGAGCACGACCGCCACCCTCAATGTGGTCGCCTCCGCGCCCTACGAAGTGGGTCGACTGGTCAACCTAGCCATCCGAACGGCCGCCGGTTCACTGGATGAAACGCTGATTGTGGGCTTCGCCGTGGGTGACAACCGCAGCACCGGTACGAAACCGCTTCTCATCCGCGGCGTCGGCCCGTCGCTCGCCCAGTTTGGCGTGCGCGACGCCCTGCCCGACCCGGTCCTCCAACTTTACCGGGGCAGCGGTCTCGTCGCCGAGAACGACAACTGGCGTGGCGACGCCCAAGTCGCCGCCCGCTCCGTTCAAGTGGGCGCCTTCGCCTTCTCCGGCCCGGCCGCACTCGATGCCGCCGTCGCCGTCTCGTCCACGGTGGGTTCCTACACCGTGCAGTTGAAGGATCGAGGCGAAGGTTCCGGCACAGTCCTCGCCGAGGTCTACGATGCCACTCCCGGGATTGAAATCGGCGAACGCACCCCGCGTCTGGTCAACCTGTCCGCCCGCGCCAAGCTTGCCGCGGACGACAGCCTGCTCGTCGCCGGCTTCGTCATCGGTGGCACGACACCCGCCACGGTGCTCATCCGCGCGGTCGGACCGAGCCTGGCGGCCTTCGGGGTCGCCGAGCCGGTCGCCGATCCCAAGCTGCAGCTCTACCGCGGCACCGCCCAGCTCACCGAGGTCGACAACTGGGAAGGAGAAGCCCAGCTGGCGAGCCTGGCCGGCGCCATCGGAGCCTTTGCCCTGCCGGCGACGGGCAGCAAGGATGCCGCCCTCCTGGTCACCCTGCCGCCCGGCACGTACACGGCGCAGGTCAGCGATGTCACTCGCGCCGGCGGCATCGCTCTCATCGAGGTCTACGAGATCCGTTGACGCCCTGCCGGAGCGACCCGAATCGCCGCCCCGGTCGCATCCGCACCAGGGGCTTTCGACGTTTCGCACTCATCGGCGCGAACGCAGGGCGGAGGTGCCCACCGTCTCTCTGCAAACCATTCCGGCCCCGGCCCGCACGGACAAGCCCCCCGGCACACTCGCACATTCTGCCCTTTGTTCTCGCCTGCCCTCGCCCGGCGACATCCCCTTCCCTCGGCCGCCATGTCCTCCGCCCCTGAAGCGAAGATCCGTGTCCTCTACGCCGAGGACGATCCGCAGGTGGCGGATCTGGTTTCCCACTATTTCCAGCACTTCGGCTCCGACATGACTCTCGAAGTCGTCGACTGCGGCCGCCGCTGCCTCCAGGCGATGGCCGAATCCCGCTACGACATCCTCATGCTGGACCTGATGATGCCGGACCTCGACGGGCTGCAGGTCTTGGGCGAGCTGACGTCGCGACGGGACCCGACACCGGTGATCATGGTCAGCGGCCACGGCCAGCATGAACTCGCCGTGCGGGCGCTCCGGGCCGGGGCGGTCGACTGCATCGACAAGATCTCCCCCGATTTCCGCCGCATCCCGGATATCGTCCGCCGGGTCTGCGAGCAGCACCGGCGTCGCCAACCGATCCCCGCCCCGCCTCCTCCTGCGGCCGGCCACCGGGTCCTGTTTGTCGACCCGGAGCTTCTCGAACGCCAACGCACGCTCCAGTTCTTTTCCCGCGGGGCACCGCGCCTGCACGTCACCGCCATCGAGGAGCTTCCTCCGGCGAAGCTCACGGAAGCGAACCTCGACTTCGATGCGGTGGTGCTCGGCCCCAACCTGCCGACCACCCCAATGCTCGACACCCTGCGCCACCTGCGCGCCTGCGACGAGCTGCTGCCCGTGGTGGTGCTGTCGGCCTTTGACAACGTCGAGACCACCATCGCCGCCTTCAAACTCGGCGCCCACGATGTCCTGATGTGGAACCCGGGGGCCCTGCACGAACTGGTCTTCACGCTGAACAACGCCCTGAAGCGCGCCGATACCGAACGGCTCAACGCCCGGCTTTCCGGCGAACTTGCCTCCCTCAACGAGTCCCTCACGCAGCAGGTCGCCGCGCGGACCCGCGAGCTCGAGCAGGAGGTGATCGTGCGCCGGGACGCGGAGCGCCGTGCGGAGGAACAGGCCGCCCGGCTCCAGGCCCTTTCCAACCGGTTGCTGCGCGTCCAGGAGGACGAGCGCCGCGCGCTCGCGCAGGAGCTGCACGACGAGATCGGACAACTCCTCACCGGGCTGCGTTTCCAGCTCGAGGCGGCGCGGGCCGAGGCGCCCAGCAAGCCGCTGGGCGACGCCCTTGAGATCACCGCCGCACTCCTTCGAAGTGTGCGTGCCCTGACTCTGCAGTTGCGCCCGCGACTGCTCGATGATCTGGGACTTGGCCCGGCCCTCGAATGGCAGACCAAGCTGTTTCAGGATCAGACCGGGATCGCGGTGGAACTGGAGCTGGATCTCCCGCCGAAGCGCCTCACGCCGGAACTGGAAACCACGGTCTTCCGCATGGTGCAGGAAGCCCTGACCAACGTTGCCCGCCATTCCGGAGCTCGCGCGGCCGCGGTCACCGTGATGAGTGACGAACGTGCGCTGCAGGTCGAGGTGGCGGACCGCGGCCGCGGTTTCGACGCCAGCCTGGCCATGCGCAAACACGACTCCCTCGGCCTGCCCGGCCTGGCGGAGCGCGTGCGTCTCGCGGGTGGACACTTCGAGCTCTTTTCCCAAGCTGGCAACGGCACCCGCCTGCACGCCGAGTTTCCGCTCGTTCCCGCCGAATCCCCCGCACCATGACCACCGCCATCATCGCCGACGACCATGAGATCGTCCGTCGCGGCCTGCGCGGCATCCTGGAGAGCGAAGGTTCGTGCCAGGTGGTTGCCGAGGCCGCGGACGGCCTCACCGCCGCGCAATTGGTGGAGAAGCACAAGCCCGGAATCCTCATCCTGGATCTCAACATGCCGAGACTCCACGGCATCGAGGTCCTGCGCCAGTCGCGCGCGAGCAGTCCGAACACGCGGGTCATCGTCCTTTCGATGCACAGCGACGAACCCTACGTCATCGAAGCCCTGCGCGCCGGCGCCATGGCCTACGTCCTCAAGGGCTCGGAGTCGGAGGAGATCGTCAACGCCTTGCGGGAGGTCCGGGCCGGCCGCCGGTTCCTGAGCGCGACCCTCTCCGAATGGGCCATCAACGCCCTGGTGACTAAGCCGGTCGACACGGCCGACCCGCTCAATTCGCTGACCCAGCGCGAGCGCATGGTGCTCCAGCTTGCCGCGGAGGGGCAGAGTAACAACGAGATCGCCGAGAAGCTCTTCATCAGCCCGCGCACCGCCGAGACCCATCGCGCCAATCTCATGCGCAAGCTCGCCATCCAGAGCCAGACGGATCTGGTGCGGTTCGCGATCCGCAAGGGGCTGATCCAGCCCTGAGCCAGCGGCGCCTGCCGCCTACTTGACAAAGCGGAACGCCGCCGTTTCCGCTGTCGCCTCCACCGGGGCCCGGCCACCCAGCGGACGACCTTCCGGCCGCAACGACGGCGGGGCGGTGTCAAAGCGCAGCATCTCCACCCGGGTCCTTTCCTGCATCGAGACAATCTGCAGGTTGCCAATCCAGGAAAACTGATCCCCGTCGGAAGTGCCGACGGCAGTTTCTGCCAGCGTGGCACCGCCCAGGGAACCGGAAAGCACGAGCGGCGCGGCCACGAGGGAAACCTTAACCCCGCCGGCCTGCCCACCGGTCGCACCGGCGAACGACTCCCGGGGCGCGAGCGCCAGGGCGGCCGGTCGCACTTCTGCCGCGGGCCGGAAATCGTCGCGCGTTGTCGCCGGAGTCCCCGCCCCTCCGGTTGCCGCCAAGGTCGCCGGCCCTTCCGCCGTGGGTTGGGCATACCAGAAGACCAGGGTTACCGCCGCCGCCATCGCCGCGACCGCGCCGCCCAGCCAGACTGTTCGACCGGGCCGCCGTTGGGCGCCCGACTCGGACCAGGCCACCACCTTCGATCTCTCCGATACCTCCGCGCCCGACCCACCCGCAAACTCGGCGGCCAAGACACCACACGCCTTCTGCATCTGGCAGTACTCGCGATAGAGGGCCCGGCGCGCCGGGTTGGCCTGCACCTCCTGCTCCAGCCGCGCGGCGTCCGCCGGGGAGATCTCGTGATCGAGATAGAGGTTTAGCAATTCGAGAAACTCCGCGTCTTTCATTTGAAATCTTCCCCCAGCTTCGACCGCAGGCTTTCGCGAGCCCGGGCGATGCGGCTCTTCACGGTGCCCACGGAGATGCCAAGGATGGCCGAGATTTCTTCGTAGGACAGGTTCTTGACGTTCCGCAACACGAGAATCTCCCGGTGCTTGTTCGAGAGTTTCTCCATGCCCCGCGCGATCCGGTTCACAAACTCCTCGTTCACGGTGATGTCGTCCGGAGACTCGATCTCTGCGGGAATCACATCGGCCAGGGTCAGGTCGTTGTCGGCACTCACTGGGGCATCGAAGGAAATCGAGCGGTCCCGCTTCCGGCGCCACCAGTACCAGTACCGGTTCCGGGCCAGGTTGGTCGCGATCTGGTACAGCCAGGTCGAGAACGCCGCATCGCCCCGGAAGTTGGCGAGTCCCCGGTGCGCCCGGATGAAGGCATCCTGCGTCACCTCCTCGGCATCCTGCGGGTTGCGCAACAACTGGTGCACCATCGAGTAGATTCGATCCCAATACCGGGTGACCATCTCGTCAAAGGCGGATTGGTCTCCTCCCTTGAACCGGTCGACCAGCAGGCGATCGAGGGCAACTTCTTGGGCTTTGGCGGACATACGTTCCGCCTCGCTCTGATGGGTGTATTGTTGAATTGTTCCCACGATTTTCGCCCGGCCCGCGAGTTAGCGGAGGCTCGTCTCCAGGGTCAATCGCCGCGACCGTCGCCGGGGGCGAAATTTCTTGCAAACCCGTAACCCGGAAACCCATTTTCCACCTCCTTCTGGGCTTCGGGTCGATAGCTCAACGGTAGAGCAGCGTCCTTTTAAGTCGTTGGTTCTGGGTTCGAATCCCAGTCGACCCACCAGCTATCTCCCCGAAATCGCCACGCCATGAAACGACTCGTCCTCATCGAAGATCAGACCGCGATTCGCGAGATGCTGGCGGAAATCCTTCGACTCGATGCCAACTACCAACTGGTCGGGGAGGCGGGCGACGGGCAGGCAGCCGTCCAACTCTGCCTCGAGGTCACCCCGGACATCTGCATCCTGGACGCCAAGCTTCCAGGACTTAACGGCGTGGATATCCTGCGCCGGATCGCCAAAAAGCTGCCGAACATGCGGGTGCTGGTGTTTTCCGGCCACGAGAACCCGGTGCTGGTCCGCGAAATGCTCGAGGCGGGAGCGCACGGCTTCGTGGAGAAGACCGCCGGTCTCTTCGAATTCAATGGCGGCACCTACTTCGGGCCCGCGGTCGCCGCCCTGCTGCGCAACGTGGTGGCCAACCCCGCGACCAGCAACGCCCCGGATTTCCTGACCGACCGCGAGCGGGAGATCCTCCAACTGGTGGCCGAGTCCCACAGCACCAAGGAAATCGCCGCCAAGCTCGGCATCAGCGTCAAGACGGTCGACAACCACCGCACCAACCTGATGCGCAAACTGAACCTGCACGACGTCGCGAGCCTCACCCGCTACGCCTTGGAAGTGGGCCTGATCGAGCCGAAGAAGACGATCTGACCCCGGCGCTAAAAGCCTTGCCGCCCCCGGGCGCGATGCCCCATAGCTTCGGTCACATTCCGGCCACTTTCCACTCATGAAACTTCCGCTGCCAACCCTCGCCCTTCTTGCCGCTGGCGCCGCCCTCCTGTTCGCGGGCTGCACCAAGAAACCCGACCGCCCCCACCCGGGTTCGACGGTCCTCGGCCCGCAGGGCGACGGTCGCAGCACCACCCCGATGGATGTGAACCTGGGGCAGAACACCACCGGGCTCGTGGAGCGGGGATCCGACTTCGATCCCAACGGTCACAACCGCACCGCCCTGCAGGCACAGGCGGTGCTCTTCGATTTCGACAAGTCGGACATCAAGGCCTCCGAGCGGGAAAAGCTGAAGGTGGCGAAGGAGTACCTGGACAAGAACCCGACGCACCGCCTCCTCCTGGAAGGCCACTGCGACTGGCGCGGCACCGCCGAGTACAACCTCGGCTTGGGCGACCGCCGGGCCAACGCGACCCGCAAGTACCTGCAGAGCCTCGGCGTCCCCGCCGATCGGCTGGAGACCCTCTCCAAGGGCAGCCTCGAGGCGGCCAAGAATGCCGACGAGGCCACCATGGCGAAGGATCGCCGGGTCGATCTCGTGGTGGTGAACCCCGCGGCCGCGGCCCCCAAGGCCATGTAGCACCGGGCGGTATCGCGAAACAAACTACAAAGTGCTTCCGGCGGCGGGCTGCGGCCCGCCGCCTTCTTTTTGTCAGCGTCGCACCGCCGCCAGCTCCGTGAGAATCCGCTCCGTGGTCGCGATCCCCTTGCGCATCACGTCGAGATTGAAGCTCTCGTTGGGCGCGTGGAGGTTGTCCTCCGGCAGGAACAGGCCGAACATCACGGAGTCCAGTCCGGTCACGCGCTTGATTTCGGCGATGATGGGCACGCTGCCCCCCTCGCGGAGGTAGAGAGGCGGGCGCCCCCAGATTTCCCGGACCGCCGTTTCCGTGGCCTGAAAGGCACGGGCCAGAATCGGCGACTGGTCGCGCGGGGTGTTGCTGCGCCCCGGTGGAACCACGACATAGGGGTCGCCCTTGTGCTGGTCGACGAACTCGAGCTTGATGCCCGGCGGCGTCCGCGCGCGGATCGCGTCGATGACCAGTTGCTTGATCCGATCCGGCTCCTGGTTCGGCACGAGCCGACAGCTGATCTTCGCAAACGCCCGGCTCGGGATCACCGTCTTGGTCCCCTCCCCCTGGTAGCCGCCGCCGATGCCGTTGAACTCGAGCGTCGGCTGGAACCGGGCCGACTCGAAGGGGGAAAACCCTGGCGTGGGATGAAAGGTGTCGATGCCCAGGAATTCCGCGTAGGCCTTTTCGTCGGCGCCGAGCTTGCGCAGTTCCTCCCGCTCCCAGGGATGCACGTCGCGCACGTCGTCGTAGAACCCCGGCACGTTGACCGCACCATCCGGCCGGTGCAGCGTCGCCAGCACTTCGGCCAGGGCCTGGATCGGGTTGCGAAAAACCCCGCCGTGCAAGCCGGAGTGCAGGTCCCCCTTGGCGCCGATCATGTGGACATCGAAGAGGGTCAGGCCCCGCAGCCCGCAGGTCAGCACGACCTGGTTTTCGTTCGGCAGCGCCGTGTCGGACAGGAAGACAAAATCCGCCTCCCGCAGGCGGTCCGCGTACGCCTCGAGAAAACCCGGGAAGCTGGGGCTGCCCATTTCCTCTTCACCTTCGATCAGGAACGTCAGGCGCAGCGGGAGGCGCGGATTGGCCTCGAGCACCCGCGCGACCGCCGCGATGTTGGTCATCAGCGGGCCCTTGTTGTCCGCCGCTCCGCGGCCGTAGATTCGGTTGCCGATGATGGTCGGCTCGAAGGCGGGGGTCTTCCAGGCCGCGAGCGGGTCGGCCGGCTGCACGTCGTAGTGACCGTAGATCACCAGGTGCGGCCACGCCGGATCGCCGCCGCGCTGCGCCAGAATGATCGGGTGCAGCTTGGTCCGCACAACCTCGACGGTGAAACCGAGCGAGGACAGCAGCCCCGCGACGAACTCCTGGGCGCCCTTCATGCCCGCGCCCTGCCTGGAATCGGTCGAGATGCTCGGATGCCGGATGAACTCCTTCAGTTTTTCAACGGGATCAAACATCCGGATACGCTGGGGCATAGCCCCGCGGTTCGCCAGTCGCAAAACGCGGCACCTGCGGCTCCGGTCCGCGGCCCGCCGTCCCGCCGATCGTGCAATCTCAGTGCCGGAAATGCCGGCAGCCGGTGAAGACCATCGCCATGCCCCGGGCGTCCGCCGCCGCAATCACCTCCGCGTCGCGCATCGCGCCTCCCGGCTGGATTGCCGCGGTCGCGCCGGCGTCGGCCGCCGCCAGCAAGCCGTCGGCGAACGGAAACAGCGCCTCGCTCGCCACGACCGAACCGCGCAAATCGAGACCGGCCTCCCCCGCCTTCCAGACCGCGATGCGGGAACTGTCCACGCGCGCCATCTGTCCGGCGCCCACTCCGAGGGTTTGCTCCCCCCGGCAGTAGACGATGGCGTTGGACTTCACGTGCTTCGCCACCTTCCAGCCGAACATCATCGCGCTCCATTCCTCCTCCGAGGGGGCCCGTTTGGTCACCACCTTGAAACTGCCAACGTCACCCAGGGTGCGATCGCGGTCCTGCACCAACACGCCTCCCACCACGGAACGAAGCTCCTGGAGCGCGTCGGTTCCCAGTCCTCCCCGGGCCACCATCAGGCGCAGGTTCTTCTTCTTTCCCAGAATCGACAGGGCGGATTCGCTGAAGCGCGGCGCGATGATCACTTCGGTTAAGATCTCGGCAATGACCGCCGCCAGATCGCCATCCAGGGTCTGGTTGACCACCACGATTCCCCCGAACGGGGCCTGGCGATCGGTGGCGTAGGCCCGCTCCCAGGCGGAGACAAGGGTCTCCGCGCTGGCCACCCCACAGGGGTTCGTGTGCTTGAGGATGGCGACGGTCGGACGCTCGAATTCTCCGATGAGATACGTCGCCGCGGTGATATCGAGGAGGTTGTTGTAAGAAAGTTCCTTCCCCTGGAGCTGCTGGAAATGATCGTGAAACGTGCCGTACAGCGCGGCTTTCTGGTGCGGATTTTCGCCGTAGCGGAGCGACTGCGCCTTGCGCCAGCTCAAGGTGAGCGTGGCCGGGAACCCGCCCAGCGCCTCCAAATCCGGCGCCGCCGCCTGGGCTTCGAGATAGCGGGCAATCGCCGCATCGTACGTCGCGGTCCGCTGGAAGACCTTGAGCGCGAGCCGGCGCCGCAGGTCCGCGAGCCGCTCCGGCTCGCTCCCGGCCGCCAGGGCCTCGAGCACCGGGGCATAGTCATCCGGATCGCATACCACCGTGACGCTTTCGTGGTTCTTCGCGGCACTCCGGAGCATCGACGGCCCACCGATGTCGATATTCTCGACGGCCTCCTCGAACGAAACGCCCGGCTTGGCCACCGTCGCCTCAAAGGGGTACAGGTTGACCACCACCAAGTCGATGAGGCCGATGCCGTTTTGCGCCGCCTCGGCCAGGTGCTCCGGCTTGTCGCGTCGGCACAGCAGGCCACCGTGAATCTTGGGATGAAGGGTCTTCACCCGCCCTTCCATGATTTCCGGCGAGCCGGTGTGCCGGCTGACCTCCGTGACGGGCAGGCCCCGTTCGAGGAGCAGCTTGGCCGTGCCTCCGGTGGAAAGCAGCGTGAAACCGTGGTGCTGCACCAGCGCCGTGGCGAATTCCACGATGCCGCGTTTGTCCGAAACCGACAGTAATGCGAGTTTGGCCATTCCCCGCGAGTTCTCGCGGCCGGCGCCCCGGGCAGCAAGCGCGAAAGCCAGCAGATGCCGCTTGCCGACAGCGCGATCCCGACTCTCTTTTGCGGCGTGTCCAGCGCCTGCGAACTGCCCGGCCTCTCCGCCCGTCTCGAGAAACTCTGCTATCACCACGGGGGCGCGAGCCTGCCGGCGGACAAGCCGCATGCCTTCGTCTACTTTGTCACGATTCGCAACGCGACCGACCGCGCGGTGGTCCTGCTCGGACGCAAGTGGGTGGTCCAGCACGCCGACGGCACGCAACTCGTGATCGAGGGCGACAAGATCGTCGGGGAAACCCCGCGCCTGGCCCCCGGCGAGCAATTCTCCTACAACAGCTACCATGTCACCGGCCAGGACGCGTGCGCCCACGGCAGCTTCCACGGCGTCGACGAGTTCGGCAACCGGATCTTCGTCAAACTGGCCCCGTTCGACATGACCGTACCGCGGGATTAGCCCGGCCGGCGCGGCAATCCGGCGGTCCGCCCAACTTCGTTCTCGTTCTTCCCCGGGGGATTTGCTCATGCTCCCGGCACATGAAGCTCACCGACTTGAACCGCGACGGCGGCATCGGCGCCAACTCGCTGTTCGTGCAACTGGGTGACCTGAACCTGCTGGTCGATTGCGGCCTGCACCCCAAGCGGGTGGGACGCGTCGCGATGCCGGATTTCCAGCCGCTGCGCGGCGTTCAGCTTGATCTGATCATCATCACGCACTGCCACCTTGATCACATCGGCAGCCTGCCGGTCGTGATGCGCGAGCACCCCGACACGCCGGTGATCATGACCACCTCGAGCCGCATGCTGATCGAGCGGATGCTCCACAACTCCGCCAACGTGATGGTGCGGCAGCGCGAGGAGGAGCACATCCCTGAGTATCCGCTCTTCACCCACGAGGAAATCGACCGCTGCGCCCGCCGCTTGACCGGCCTGCCCTTCGGCCAACCCCGGCACTTCCGCGGCGCCCGCGATGAGATCGAGGTGGTTTTCCACCCCGCCGGCCACGTGGCCGGGGCCGCCGGCGTCGAGATTCGGCACAAGCACCGCCAGGTGTTTTTCACGGGCGACGTGTTGTTCGAGAACCAGCGCACCCTCGCCGGGGCGAAGTTCCCGTCCGGGCACTTCGACTCCCTGATCATCGAGACCACGCGCGGCGCCACGGAACGACCGGCCGGCAAGGAACGCCTGAACGAGGTCAACCGCCTGATCACGGTGGCCAACGACACGGTTCAGCGCGGCGGATCGATGCTGCTGCCCGTGTTTGCGCTCGGCCGGATGCAGGAGGTCTTCGCGATCCTGCACGATGCACGCAAGTTCGGACGCCTGGTGGACTGCCCGATCTACGCCGGCGGGCTCGGGGTCGATCTGGCCGACTACTTCGACGAAATCGCCCGGAAGACCAAGCACGTGCAGTTCAGCCGCAGCATCCTCAAGGATCTCAAGGTCAAGCCCACGCCGCGGCAGATCGACGCCTCAAAGGATCCCGGACAGAAGGCCATCTACCTGGTGAGTTCGGGGATGATGGTGGAACGCACGCCGAGTTATCTCCTGGCCGCGAGCCTGCTTGGCCACGCCCGCAACACGATTGGCTTTGTCGGCTACTGCGATCCGGACACGCCGGGCGGGCAGCTGCTGGCGGCCCGGCCCGGCGATGACTTTCTGTTCGCGGCCATCCACCTGAAGGCCAAAGTCCGCGCCCGCGTCGAACGGTTCGAACTCAGCGGCCACGCCGATCGGGAGGAACTGCTGGAGTTTGCGGTCCAGACCGGCGCCCGGAGCGTGGTGCTCACCCACGGGGATCCCCCGGCCCGAGCCTGGTTCGCCCGCGAACTGGCCGCGCAAATGCCGCGGGCCAAGGTCATCGATCCGGTGCCGCTCACGCCGCAGCAGATCTAGGACGATCGGGACGATACTTTCGCGACACCCGAGCCGAGGAGGCGAAGCGTGACGGGCCGTGGGACCAGGGCGTTGCTGGTTCGTCGCCGGCCGGTTGCGCTCCGAATCGTCGGCACTGCTCCAGGCCGCTCCCGCCCCGCCCCCGGCATCCGGTGCGGAGGCGCTCAGCTTTCCGGTTCGTGCAACACGAGACGGTCCTTGTCCGGCCCTCCCCCTGAGGAGGGCGGACGGCCACCGGCCGCCGCCCGCCGACTGCGGGAGCGGGTGCCATCGCTGTAGTAGGCGTAGTTGCTCGTGTAATACCCGTAGTCGCCGCCGGCGTTCGGCGGCACCTGGTTCAGCACGACCCCGATGAGCGGGGTCTTGCGCTCCTCCACGATTTGCTGGGCCCGGAGGACCATGCTCTGCGGGTTCCGCCGGTGCTGAATCAGGAGAACCGCGCCATCCACCACGCTGATGAGGACACTCGTGTCGCTCACGCCGATGATCGGCGGGGAATCGAACACGACCTTGTCGTACCGGGTCTTCAAGGTCGCGATCGCGTCGCGCAGGCGGTTGCCGTAGATCAGGCTGAGGGTGAAACCGGACACGGACCCGCTCGGAATGAAGTCGAGGCCAGGCACGAGTTGGCGCTGAATCACGTCATCCAGGCTGCGCTGGCCCGTCAGGAGATCCGACAGGCCCGGCTCCTTGGGGCGCTGCGCCAGCCGGTGCTGGGTGGGTCGCCGCAGATCGGAGTCGATCAGGATGACCCGCTCGCCCCCGGCGCCCATGAGGCGGGCCAGCCGGTGCAAGGTGGTCGACTTCCCTTCCCCCGGGCCGGCGGAAAAGATGACCAGCGCCTGCGGCTTTCCCGCCGGCAGTGTGAGGTTGAGATTGGTGTGCAGGACCCGGAAGGGCTCCAGTTCCGCCGGGTCGTCGGTGTCCCGCTCCAGCAGATCCCGCGCGAACGGGATGACTCCGAGCACGGGAAGGCGCAGGCGGGTCTCGACGTCGGACACGGTGCGGAAGCTCGTGTCGAAGTACTCGAGCAACACCGCGACCCCCACGGCGAAGATTCCCCCGAAGAGAAACGCGAAGGTGGCGTTCAGCACCCAGTTGGGCCGGCTCGGCGCCCGCGCGGGTTCGGCGGTGTTCAGGATTTCGATGGTCTTCTTCGGCACCTGGAAGTCGATCTCCCGCTGCCGCAGCGTGAGCTTCAGAGTGGTCAACAGGCGTTGCTCGTCCTCGAGCTTCTGCGCCGCCTCCTCAAACGGGCGCATCCGCTCGCGGGCGGAAAGGATCTGATCAACCTTGGCCTGGGCGAGCTGGTTCTTCAGCTCAGCCACACGCGCTTCCGCCTCCTTGTACGCGATCTCCAGGGCGCTCTCGTAGCCCTGTAGCTGACCGTCGAGCTGTTGTCGGATCTTCGCCCGCGCGTCGACCGCGGCCACAAGTTCGGGGTGCGCCTCGCCCAGACGAGGGGTGAGCTGCGTGACCTTCTGGTCGGCCACCAGGTAGGCCTGCAGCAGGTTCTGGATGTTCTGATCGGGGATGAGCTCCGAGTTCACCAGGCTCACCCGGTCGGAGGGCGCGATGGACTTGAAACGCTCCCACCGGGTCTTGCGTCCGATCGCGTCGACGCTGAGCGCGATCAGCGTGTTCTGCATCTGCCGCAACGTCTCAATCTCCATGTCCGAGTAGCGTGCGTTCAGGTCGACTCCGGAGATGTTGAGGTCCTTGCGCAACCGCTCCACTGCGTCGCGCTGACGCCGTACCACGTCCTCCTGGCCCGCGAGCTCCTTCTTCAGGTGCGCGAGCCCCTCGCTCTGATCGGAGGTCGCCAGCGCGATGCGATCGGCCGAATAGGTGCGGGCAATTTCATTGGCGATGTCCGCCGCCAGCTGCGGCTCCTGCGCAAAGACGTTGATCTCGATCAGCGAGGAACTCCGCTGCGATTCGATGCGCAGCATCTTGTCCACGAGGTAGCGATAGGTGATCGCCGACGGGAGGTTCGAAGTGGCCCCGAGCACCGGCGCCAGCCGGGCATTCAGGCCCAGGCGCTCGATGACCGGGTACAGCACCTTCTCCGACTGCATGATCTTGAACTGATCCTGCAGGAAGTACGGGTCATAGCTGTTGCTGTTCTGCGCCTGAAACAGCTTCACCTCGCCCTCCGGTTTTTCCACCCGCACCTTGGTGGTGGCCAGGTACCAGCGGGGCAAAAAGGCGGTCACGGCCAGCGTGGTGACCACCACCAGCGACAGGATAAGCGCGATGAGGGCCTTCCGAAGGCGAAGGATTTGCAGGAAGTCCGCGAGCGACGCAGTTTCCTTGCTGCCTTGCAGAATCGACATGTACGACGGCGGGAGCGGACCTAGCCCGCTCAGAACGTGTAGACCGCGCTCAGACCGAATCGATTGCGCTTCAGCTTCCGCTGCACGTCGTCAGAGCGCACCCGATCATGGTCGTAACTGGCCGAAAGCGTCCAGTTCTTGGTGGGGAGATAACTGAGGGCGACACCACCCCGCACGGTGGTCTCATCCACGTTCACCTGCGTGCGCCGGCCCTGCAGCGTCGAGGGTTCGTAGGTCAGCGACGCCGAGGCCACGGTGAAGGCACCGACATAATGCATGACGCTTACGAAGGTCCGGTACACCTTGGTATCGTTGAAACGCGCCGTGTCCGAGGTCTCCTCGAGCGTGTAGGCGAAACCTCCGAGGAGGTAGGATTTTTCGGTGTAATCGTATTTCGCGGAGAACTCCACGTAGGGGGAGGTCGTGCTGCGCTCGGCCTCGCGGCTCCGCCATTCGGCACCCACCCGGCCGCTCAACGACAGCTTCCGAGCCACCTCGTAGTCGGCCCCGGCCATCAGGTAGTCGGAAGACTTGTTCTTGGTCTCGCCGAGCTTGGTGTAGAACACGTCCTGATGCCGAAATTCGGCCACGGCCTTCACCTCCGGAAGGACGGCATAATCCGCCGAGGCACCATAGAGGTTCTCGATCCGGTCGAGGCTGCGGCCGAGGGCGGCATCACGGTATTCGTAATAGATCGAACGGGCCTTGATCGTCCCGGTGGCCTTCGCCCCCAGCGGAGTGATGAAGCGACCGTCGATCTGGTTCCGCAGGAACGACTGGTCCGTGTTCAACTTCACGCCCGCCAGGAGGGACTCCGGGTTCCGCGCCACCATGAACGAGTCGTTGATATCGATGGTGGTGGTCTTCGAAAAGGCGTGGGCGAGTCGCAACGACGCATCGTGGCTGTCCAGCAACTTGTCTCCCGGGCGATCCTCAAACTGATCGACCGTGAGCCCATAGGAGACGGACAAGAAGGTCTGGTCCGTCAGCGAGGCGCTGTAGGAACCACGGGGGGCAACCGTCCAAATCGTCGAATCGATCTCGCTGGAAGCGGCGCCGAAAATGTTGCTGTCGTTGGCCAGCCCGGCCTTCAGCGTGATGTTCAAGTCCTTGCCCTGGACCTGGTCCTGATCGGGAACTGGCGCGTACACCGCGAACACCGGCAAAGCGGCGGCAAGGCAACCAACAACGAGGGCGCGAGGGATGGGTGACATCGGGTGTCCGAAGGGAACTTTGCCGGCGAAGGTACGCGCGAAAGTCGTGCGAAATCAATTACTTTCCCCTGACGGGTGGCAGCGCGGGGTTGAGGAGAACATAGAGGTTTTCGGCGAGTTTCTGCGGGGCGGCGAGAGGAAACTCACGGGGCAGCGCTCCGGTCAGGAGGCCGGCGTAGATTTCGCCCCACTCGCCAAACCGGTTCGGCACGGCGGCGAGGGTCCCGGGCAGCACGGGCCGCGCGTTCAGTTCGCTGAAAAACGGGCGATCGAGGGTGCGCGGGGTCAGCAACAGCTCGCCGATCGGTTGCTGGAGGGTGACCGCGTAGAAGTCGCGCAGCCTTCCCGGCTGGGACCAGACCCGGACCTGTCCGTACCACGCGACGCCGGCTGGAACATCCGCCATGATTCCGAATCGGGGCAGGGCCTCCCGGCGATGCAGTTCCTGTCGCATGCCTTGAAACAGCGAGGGGAAGTAAGGCGGATATTGGAAGTGCAGGCGGCGCGGTTCGAGGGCGTCGTGCAACAGCGGCAGGGCCTGCGCCCCCAGCAGGATCGCCGCCGCGGCGCGCGGCCAGGCCGACAGCCAGGGATTGCTGCCCACGAGGACCAGGAAGAAGCCGGCACCAAACACGATGACGAGCGGAGCCAGCCACACCGCCGCGGGCCGCTCCGATTCCCCCGAGTTCATCGCCGCCTGGGCCAGCAGCAGCACCGCAAACGCCGCCGTGAACACCCAGCGCAGGCGATTTACGCGGGGAGCGCGAAACGCGTACAGCCAGCCCGTGACGAAGAAGGCGGTGAACCACATCGCCCCCCCCGACCACAGCCGGTGCTTCAAATTCTCCTGGAGTGACGTCAGCGTCTTGTTGCCGAGTTTCTTCAGGTCGATCTCCGGGCCGCTCGCCGACATCGTGGACCGCATCGTGGCCGGTTCCGCCGTGGGATCCCCCTGTTTCAACGCCAGGTTGTATTGCGCCAACGCGACCGGATGCCCGACCAGGGAGAAATTCCGGGCCATCCAGGGCGAGACCAGCAGGAGATACCCCACCGCCACCGCCCCCAGCGCCACCCACCGCTGGGAATCGCGAAACCTGACCCCCGCGTACCCCAGAGCCACCAGCACCAGGGTTCCTGCGGAGTATTCCGCCAGAAACAGCAGGCCGCACCCCGCCCCGACCGCGAAGGCGAAGACGGCAATCCTCCCCGGGCCGCCCCCGGCCTCCCCGGCGGTTTCCCAGGCGAACCACGCGTGGAACACCCCGAGGGCGACGACCATCAGCAACGGACTGCCGTTGACCGCCACGGTCGCCTGCCACAACGGCACCGAGAGCAGGACGGCCCCGGCCACCAGGCCCCCGGCGCGCGGCTCGAACAGACGCCGCGCCAGCCCGTAGGCCAACCAGGCGGCGAACCAGAACAGCACCAGGTTCAGCGCCAGCAAGACATAGTCGGGGCCGAAACCCTCCGGTGGCACCGGTGCCGCCTGGAACCAGGCCTCGCGCCACCCGGCGGGAACCAACCGCAGCGCCCCGGCGATCACCAGCGGGTAGAGCGGGGCGTGGTGAAGTTCAGGATACGGACGCTGCGGGTCAAACCGCACCCCGCGGGCCTCCAGGACCGCCGCGGTCTGGGGAAAGTTCACCGCCGTGGAGAAACCCCGGCCCAGCGCGAGCTGCCGGCCGGTATCGGCCTGCACCAGGGTCACCTCGGACAAGGGCCCGCGAAACTGCGTCCAGGCCACCCGCAGCGACAGGGCCAGCCCCACCGCCAGCACGGCGGCCAGCCGGAGCCAGCGGGCACCTTCGCCCACCTCCAGCCAGTGAATGAGCTCCTGCGCGCTGCGCGGACCTCTCATGCGAAAACCTTTCGGCCGGCCTCGCCCAGGAAGAGTCGGAAACTCCCGGCGGAAGCGACGGGGCCGGACGACGTGGCGCGGTTCATCGGTCCATCACGTCCAGTTCGGGCCATTGCGCGAGTTTCCGATGGAGGGTCCGCCGGCTCACCCCCAGCAGTTCCGCGGCCTTGGTCCGGTTGCCGCGGGCCTTCAACAGCGCCTCCCGCAACAGGTGCTTCTCATTCTCCTCGACTGACAGCGAGCCCGACGCGGCGGGCGCCGCGTGCGCGGTCGCCGCCGGGCGATCCACCGGCGCCGGGCCGTGCCCGTCCGCCGCAACGCCCCGGAACTTCGGCTCAAGGTCGTACTCGGTGAGGCTGCCCCCGCGCCGCAGGACGACGGCGTTCTCGCAGAAATTTCGCAGTTCGCGGATGTTGCCCGGCCAGGGATACGCCTGCAGCGTCCGCAGCGCCCCGGCTTCCACCGTGAGGGGCGGCACGCCGTTCTCCTCGGAGAAGACGCGGATGAAATGCGCCAGCAGCAAGGGCACGTCCTCGGCCCGTTCGCGCAGCGGGGGCATGTACAGCCGGACCACGTTCAGTCGGAAGAACAGGTCCTCGCGAAACTTCCCGTCGCGCACCATGTGCTCGAGGTTCCGATTCGTCGCCGCGACCAGCCGCACCTCCAGCTCAATCGGCTTGGACCCACCCACCCGCTCGATCGCCTTGGTCTCGAGGAAGCGCAGCAGCTTGACCTGGGTGGACTGCGAAATCTCGCCGATCTCGTCGAGGAAGAGCGTCCCTCCATCCGCCGACTCGAACCGCCCGACCCGGCGCTCCGTCGCCCCGGTGAATGAGCCGCGTTCGTGCCCGAACAACTCGCTTTCGAGGAGATTCTCCGACAGCGCGGCGCAATGGACGGCGACAAACGGCCCGCGGGCCCGTGGACTCGCCTGATGGATCGCCTGGGCGATGAGTTCCTTGCCGGTGCCCGACTCCCCTTCGATGAGGATCGTGGCCCGCGAGGGCGCCACCAGCTTCATCTTGTCGATCACGGCCTTCAGCTTCGCCGAGGTGCCGATGATGCCCTCGATCTTGAACCGCTCGTCGAGCCGCTCGTGCAGCTGCTGCACCTCCACTTCGAGCGTCTTCGTCTTGAGCGCCCGCTGGATCAACACCTCCAGCCGCTCAATGTTGACCGGTTTGGTGAGAAAATCGACGGCCCCGCGCTTCATCGCCTCCACGGCCGTCTCGATATTGCCGTAGGCCGTCATCATCAGGACCGCCGGCCGCTGGGGCAGCGCCAGGGCCTTGTCGATCACCTTGAGCCCCGACTTGCCCGGCATGCGCAGATCGGTGAGCACGACGTCAAACGGCTGGGAGTCGAGGAGGTTGAACGCCTCGTCCGCGCTGGCGGCGACCGAGACGTCGTAGGACTCCGCCAGGGCCTGCTGCAATCCCTCCCGGGTGTGTTTCTCGTCGTCGACGATGAGCACGCTTGGCACCATGCCGCTATGAATCGCGGGGGTCGAAGGGCGGTCAACGGGAAAGCACGCCCGGATTGCCACTGCGGCGAACCCGGTGTTGAGTGGAGGCAGGCCGGGAGCCCCTTCGACCACCAGGCTTCGGCCGCCGCCACCGACGATGCCTCCCAGTCTTAGCGCTCTTTTTTCCGGCGATCCCCCGGCCCTGCTGGGGCCGTTGGAGGCGTGGCTGGCCGGGCTCACCCTCACCCTCGCCCTGATCGCCTCCGGACACGCGGTGATCTACAAGCGCGACGCGCGTTCGGCCACGTTGTGGTTCTTTCTGATCTGGTTCCTGCCCGCCGCCGGCACCCTCTTCTACGTGTTCTTCGGGGTCAACCGTGTGCGCCGCCGCGCCACGCGGCTCCGCCGCGAGATGATCCGGCACCGGTCCCGCGCCCAGGCGCCGGCGGGGGGCGCGGAAATCTGCCGCCAGTCCGCCGAGCACCTGGTGCCGCTGATGCATCTCGTCGATCGGGTGCAGCCGCGACCGCTGGTCGCGGGCAACACCGTGGAGGTGCTGGTCGACGGCGAGGCCGCGTTTCCCGCCATGCTGGAGGCGATCGAGCAGGCCCGCACCAGCGTGGCGCTCGCCTCGTACATCTTCGACGATACGGGCATCGGCGGGCAGTTCGTCGCGGCCCTGGCGCGGGCGCACGATCGCGGCGTGGCGGTGCGGGTGCTGATCGACGATTTCGACGCCCGCTTCTCCCGCACCACCGCGGTGGCGCCCCTGCGGCGGGCCGGTGTCGCCGTGGGGGTCTTCAATCCGCCGCTCGTGCCCGCCCGCCTGAACGCGATCCACCTTCGGAACCACCGGAAGCTGCTCATCGTCGACGGCGCCCTCGGCTTTACGGGCGGCCTCAACATCGACCAGCGGTACTGGCGCCCGGACCGCCGTGGCGCCGCCTTCCGGGACCTGCATTTCCGCGTGCGCGGACCCGTGGTGGCCCATCTGTCGGAGGTCTTCGCCGATGACTGGCAGTTCACTACCGGGGAGGCCCTCCGCAGCGTCGCGTGGTTCCCGGCCCTGCAGCCGACCGGCCCCTCCCTCGCGCGCGGCATCGACGCCGGCCCGGACGAGAACGTCGAGCGCCTGCGCTGGATCCTCATCGGCGCCCTGAATGCGGCCCGTCGCTCGGTTCGGATCGTCACGCCCTACTTCATCCCCGAGGCGGCGCTCCTGTCGGCCCTGAACGCCGCGGCGCTGCGGGGCGTGGAGGTCGACATCCTCCTGCCGCGCCACAGCGACCTGCCGCATGTGCAGTGGGCGGCGATGGGGCAGCTCTGGCAGGCGCTGGAAGGCGGTTGCCGCGTGTGGTTCTCCCCGGGGCCCTTTGACCACTCCAAGCTCCTGCTGATCGATTCAGCCTGGTCCTTCCTTGGCTCGGCCAACTGGGATGCCCGCAGCCTCCGGCTGAACTTCGAATTCAACCTGGAGGTCTACTGTTGCGCCTTGGGCACGCACCTCGAGAACGAGTTCGCCGCCCGGCGGGCCCGCGCCCATCCGATCACGGCGGGCCAGCTCAACAGCCGCTCCCTGCCCGTGAAGCTCCGCGACGGCGCGGCGAGGATGTTTGCCCCCTATCTTTGACGCCTCCCTCGCGCCGGGGGCGCGCGGCACCTACGGGAGCCAGGGATATTTCCGCGCGTTCGGCCGGCGTTTTTCGCGCTGCGCGGTCATGAACTCCTTCGCCTCGTCGCACATGTAGTAGAGCATCGTGGCGTTGCCGGCGAGTTCCTGGATGCCCGCCTGGCCGTCGAGCTCGGCATTGAAACCGCTCTTCAGCAGGCGGATCGCGAGCGGGCTCTTTTCCATGATCTCCCGCGCCCATTTCACCCCCTCGGCTTCGAGTTCGGCGACCGGAACCACGGCGTTAACCAACCCCATCTCCAGGGCCTGCGCCGCCGAATACTGGCGGCACAGGAACCAGATCTCCCGGGCCTTCTTCTGGCCCACGACCCGGGCCAGGTAGCTGGAACCAAAACCGCCATCGAAGCTGCCCATCTTCGGGCCGACCTGCCCAAAGATGGCGTTGTCGGCGGCGAGGCTCAGATCGCAGACCACGTGCAGCACATGGCCGCCGCCGATGGCGTAGCCGGCCACCAGGGCGATGACCACCTTGGGCATCGAGCGAATCAGCTTTTGCAGGTCGAGCACGTTCAGCCGTGGCACCCCGGCCTCGTCGATGTAGCCGGCATGCCCCCGCACACTCTGGTCCCCGCCGGCGCAGAACGCGTACTTCCCGTCGGTGTGGGGTCCGGCCCCGGTAAGGAGCACCACCCCGATGGACGGATCTTCCCGCGCATCGCTGAAGGCATCGAACATCTCGGCCACCGTCAGCGGCCGGAAGGCGTTGCGCTTCTCCGGGCGGTTGATGGTCACGCGGGCAATGCCGTCGCACTTGTGGTAGAGGATGTCGGTGTAGGCCTTGGCGACCTTCCAATCGGGATTCATGAGGCCCCCAACGTGGCGGGGGCAGGCACCTTTGTCGATGGCGGCCAGCGATTTCGCGCCGGCTCGCTTCCCCGCCCTCCCTGGCCGCGAAACAAGGTTGGACGTCGGGGCGGTTTGCTGGACACTCGGCCCTTTTCATGGACTCGACCTCCGAAGCCTCCTCCCGCCCCGGCGCACGGTTCGCCCTGGGGCTCGGCGCCCTGGGGGTGGTGTTCGGTGACATCGGCACGAGCCCCTTGTACACAATCCGGGAGTGCCTGCATGCCCTGCCTCCGGCGGAACACGCGGTGGCCGTACTCGGAGTGCTGTCGCTCATCGTCTGGTCCCTGATCGTGGTGGTCAGCCTCAAGTACACGATCCTGGTCCTCCGGGCGGACAACCGCGGCGAGGGCGGCATCTTCGCCCTGCTCGCCCTGGGCAAGCTGGAGGGCGGAGCCCGCGCGGGTCTCGGCGGCGGCACGCTGCTGGTGTTGGCCGGCGCCTCAATGCTCTGCGGCGAGGCGGTCATCACGCCCGCAATCACCGTCCTCAGCGCCGTCGAGGGCATCAAGGAAGTGTGGTCCGGGGTGGAGCACCTGGTCGTTCCGCTGGCGTGCCTCATCCTGGGTGGGCTGTTTGCGATGCAAAGTCGCGGGACCAAGTTCATCGGTTGGATCTTCGGTCCGGTCATGCTCGTGTGGTTCTTCGTCCTCGGGGCCCTGGGCTTCTGGCGAATCCTGGAGACCCCGGTCGTGCTGCAGGCGCTCAATCCGCTGCTCGGCATCAAGCTCATCACCTCCCACCCGGGCCAGGCGGCGATCCTGCTCGGAGCCGTGGTGCTGGCCTTCACCGGAGTGGAGGCACTGTACGCCGATATGGGGCACTTCGGCCGCAGCGCCATTGTCGGCGCCTGGTACGGGGTCGTGCTGCCCGGGCTGGTGCTCAATTACTTCGGCCAAGGGGCGCACTTTCTTTCGGGCCGCGGCTCCGCGGAGAACCCTTTCCTGGCGATCGCACCGGCCGGTCCGATCCGCTACGCCTTGCTCGGCCTTTCGGTCTTTGCCGCGATCATCGCCAGCCAGGCGCTGATCTCGGGCGCCTTCTCCCTCGTGCGCCAGGCCATCCAGCTCGGTTTCTTCCCTCGGCTGACGATCCGCCACACGAACCCTGACCAGCGCGGGCAGATCTTCCTGCCCCTGATCAATGTCTCTCTCGCCCTGGGCTCGATTGCCACGGTGTTCGGGTTCAAGTCCAGTTCGTCCCTCGCCGCCGCCTACGGCATCGCCGTCACGGGGAGCATGATCGTCACGACCCTCGCGCTCCTGGTGGTCATGCAGCGGGCCTGGGCCTGGCCGGGATGGCGCGCGTGGGGCATCTGCGGACTCTTCCTCCTGCTGGACTTCACGTTCTTTGCTTCGACCCTGCAGAAGTTCCGGGACGGCGGCTGGCTGCCCCTCTTCATCGCCACCGGGCTTCTGGCCATCATGGCGACCTGGAAGCTCGGCAAGTCGGAGATCTTCCGGCGCGTCTACGCCAACGAGATCACCGAGCAGGAACTCTGCGACATCGCCTCGAGCCGCCACATCGTCCGCGTGCGGGGCACCGGCGTCTTCATGGCCGGGAATCCCGTGGGCACCCCCCTTGTCCTCCTGCACCACGTGAAAGCCAACAAGGTGCTGCAGGAAACCGTCCTGCTGCTGAGCATTGTCACCGAGGAGGTGCCCTACGTGTCGGACGACCGGCGCCTGGAGGTGCGCGAAATCGGCTGCGGCGTCTGGCGCGCCGTGGCCCGCTATGGCTACATGGAGTCGCCCGATGTCAGCCAACTGATCGGGCAGATTCGGGGGCGCGGCGTGCCGCTCAAGCCCGCGGAAGTAACCTACTACTTCAATCGCGAGATGATCATCACGGGCGGCGACGCCCGGATGTGGGAATGGCAGAAACACCTGTACGGCTTTCTCAGCCGCAACGCCCGCCAAGCCCGCGACTACTACCGGCTGCCACCGATGCAGATCATCGAGGTCGGACTGCCAATCCAGCTGTAGGCCGGCGCCGCGTACGCCGCGCCTTCAGGCCCCGCGGGGGACCAGCGTCGCCGCCAACTCGGCAAACCACTGCCGGCGCCGGGCCGCGTCGCGTTTGCGGTCGGTGCTGACCTCGAGCACCCGAAGCCCCTGCGGCGGCAGTTCCGCCACCAGGGACACCAATTGCTCCGGAGTTCCCACCTTCATCCATTCCACGCCGTGGGCCGCACAGAGTCTGCCGATGTCGGCCTCCTGCGGAGTCGCAAAGTATTCCTCGAACGGAGGCTCGAAAGCCGCCACGGGCAGGTGCTCGAAGATCCCGCCGCCGCGATTGTTGACGAGGACGACCGTCAGGGACCCGCGGAACTTCGGCCGGAGCAACAGGCCGTTCGCATCGTGCAGAAACGCGAGATCGCCGGTGAGCAGCACGGTCGGGCGCCCGGTCGCCTGGGCAACCCCCATCGCCGTCGAGAGGGTGCCGTCAATGCCGTTCGCTCCTCGGCTCGAAAACGGCCGGAGCGCGCGGTCCCCGGGCGGGACCACGTACTCCGCGTCGCGAATCGGCATCGAGTTCGCCAGACACCACGGAGTCCCCTCCGGCAGGTGCCGCGCCAGCAACCAGGCCACCTGAGGCTCGAACCAGGCCTTCTCCGCCTCCAGGCGCGCATCGAGCCGCGGGCGCGCCTCCCGTTCAAACCTGGCCCAAAGCCGCTCGTAGCCATTGTCCTCTCCGGCCTCCGGTAGGGCGGCCGCCAGGATTGGCAAGGGCGCGATCAGCGACCGCGTCCGTCCGTGCAGGCCGTCGCGGTTGTCGCGTCGCTCCGTCACCAGCCATGTCGGAGCCGCACTGTGCTCCAGCCACGTGCGCAGCACCTTGCTGGCCGGCCAGCCTCCGAGGCACAGCACCACCTCCGGCTTCAGCCGTTCCGCCAGCTCCGGCTGGCGCAGGATCAGATCGTACGTGGTCACCAGGTGCGGCACCCGGCTCGCCTGGTGACGCAACGGTGAGGCGCCGTCGGCCAGCACCGGCCAGCCCAGCCGGCGGGCAATTTCGGCGACCGCCACCACATACGCCCGGTCGTCCTCCGGTTGGGCCGGGCCCGCGACGATGACCCCGTGCACCGATGGCATCAGCTGCGGCAGCGGCGCCGCCACGCGCATGGCGGCCGTGTCCGGCCCGTGGTGGGCAAAGAACCCGCTCCAGTCGATGCTTGCCGCAAACGCCGCCGCCCGGCCGCCGTCATCCACGGGAGCCAGCGGGTCGCGAAACGGGACGTTGAGATGCACCGGAGCTCCGCCGCCGTCCCGGCTGCGCCGCACGGCGTGCGCCACGGTCTGCCGCAGGTAGCGAAACCGCGGCTCGCTCAACTCCGGCACCGCCAGCTCATGAAAGAACTCCACGTACCCGCCGAAGATCTTCTGCTGGTCGATCGTCTGGCCGGACGCGCACGCCCTCAGTTCGGGCGGACGATCTGCGGTGAGCACGACGAGGGCACCTCCGCCCTCGCTCGCCTCGATCACTGCCGGGAAGTAATTCGCTGCCGCACTGCCACTCGTGCAGATCAACGCGACCGGAGCCGCACCCCCACGGGCCAGCCCGAGCGCAAAGAAGGCCGCCGAGCGTTCGTCGAGCACCGGCACGGCCTCGACCGCCGCATTCCCGGCCGCGGCCATCGCCAGCGGCGTCGAACGGGATCCCGGCGAGACAACGACACGCCGCACTCCTCCACGCTGCAGTGTTTCCACCAGGACGCTTGCCCAAAGCGCGTTCACGTTGCGGCCATCAGGGGAATAGGCGTCCATATCCGTGTCCTACGCGACAAAGGCGTCCCGCACCGCCTTAAACTTCAGTTCCGTCTCGGCAAACTCCTTTTCCGGGGCCGACCCCGCCACGATGCCCGCCCCCGCGTAAAGGCGCGCGCGCGCCCCTTCCACCAGGGCCGAGCGGATGCCCACGAAGAACTCGCCTCCGCCGCGCGCGTCGAGCCAGCCCAGGGTCCCGGCGTACAGCCCGCGGGGATACCCCTCGAGTTCGCGGATGGCCGCCAGCGCCGGCTCCCGCGGGCTGCCCCCGACCGCCGGCGTCGGGTGCATGGCCTCGAGGGCGTCGAGCAGGTGTCGCCCGCCCGGCAGCGCGGCGCGCACCGGGGTGTGCAGGTGCTGCACGTTGGCGAGCCGTCGGACCTGGGGCGCTCCCGGGGCGTCCGGGGCGATGCCCAGCGGGGCCAGGCGCGCCAGGATGTCGTCGAGCACCTGCGCGTGTTCGCGGCGCTCCTTGTCGCTGCGCAGCAGCGCGGCGGCCAGGGCCGCGTCTTCACTCGCGCTGCTTCCGCGCCGCATCGATCCTGCCAGGGCTTCGGTTTCCAGCATGCCGCCACTCACCCGCACCAGCCGCTCCGGACTCGCACCGATGAAACTCGGCCCGCGGCCAAGCGCGTAGGAAAACGAGTAGCAGTCCGGAAACCGCTGCCGCAGGCCGTTCAGCACGCGCAGGGGATGCAGGGAACGCTCCGCCCGCAGGTCCTGCGCGCGCGCCAGCACGATCTTCTCAAACTCACCGGCGGCGATTCGCGCCAGGGCCCGCTCGACTGCCTGGCGGTATTCCCCGACCTCCGCGAGCTGGCATCCAGAGGGTGCCGGGGACTCCGCCGGCATCCCGTTTACCTCCGGGAAGCCCATGTTCTGGAACTTCTGGTGCGCCCGCCACACCCGCAGCGCCAGCGGCTCGAGTTCCGCCTCCGGCCCCACCAGCAGGTTGGCCACCGCCGTGGTGGTGCGTCCGGCCAGCGCGACCTGCCAGCGCGGAACGAACATCGAGGCCGGCGGAAAGGGCTCGCCTGCCTCCACCTCATCCTGGAACGCGAACGCCGCAAAGAAGTGCGGGCCTCCGAACGGTGCGGCCACATCGCCGACCGCGATCGTGTGGGCGAGTGTCTCTCCCACCCAGGCCTTGGCCTGACGGAATCGCCCGGCTCCGCGAGCCTCGCACCTGGCCGCGACCTCCGCGCCGGCCAGCGCGGTCCCCAGGTTGGGTCGCTCCGCATAGAAGTGTGGCTCGTGGGGCTCGAAGATCGACTCCAGGACCGCGAGGGGATCGAGGGCCTCGACCGAGAGCGAGATCGAGACGAGCTTCGCGTGCCCATCCCGTCGCGCCGCTTCCCGGCACTCGCCCAGGAACGCCCGCAACGCATCCGGCGACGCGTTCTGAGTCGGATTCAGCGGGAGAATCGTCATCGGCCAGGGGAGAATCAGGAACCGGTGGCGGGCACGCGGTTGTCAGTCGGCAGCGTACTTGGCGGCCGCGGGCCAACGACGGCAGGATCCACGGCCCGTTGGCAACGGCCTTGGTTCATGGCTTGGCCGGAGCCGCCGGCCGAGGGAACAGCACCAGGGCCTCCGCCACCTTGTTGCCGCTGAGCCGCGCTCCCCATGCCAGCTCCTCGCGCCAGACCCCGCCGGGCGAGTAGCCGAGCACGCCGTTGATCTTCGCGGCGGCGCCGGGGATGACGTGCTGGAGCAGCGCCACCGCCAGCCGCAACGCCTCGGCCATCGTCGCGAGCGACGTGCGCAGGAGCACCTGATCGGCCGGCGCCGCCGACTTGCCGAGCTTCCAGGGCGCCCGGCGCTCGATGTAGGCGTTGGTCGCGGTGACAAAGGCCATCGTCCGTTCGAGCGCGGCGTGAAACTGGAAACCTTCGCACAACGCGACACACTCCGGCGCGGTCTTTGCCCAGAGTTCCTGGAGCTCGCGCTCCGGCTCGGCGGCTTCGCCGGCCGGCGGAATCACCCCGCCCGAAAACCGCGTGGTCATGTTGAGCGTGCGATTCACGAGGTTGCCGAGGTTGTTCGCCAGCTCGCTGTTGTAGCGCACGAGGAACTGCTCCGGCGTGAAGTCGCTGTCCTGGCCGACGTTCATCTCGCGGATGAGGAAATAGCGGAAGGCATCCGCCCCGAACTGCTCCACCAGATCCAGCGGGTTGAGCGCGTTGCCCGTGCTCTTGGACATCTTGGATCCCCGCTGCAGCCACCAGCCGTGCGCGATGATGCCCTCCGGCAGGGGAATGCCCGCGGCCTTGAGCATGATCGGCCAGTACACCGCATGGGGAGGCACGAGGATGTCCTTGCCAATCACATGGTACGTCGCAGGCCAGATTCCCGGGCGGTCTACGACGGCGGAATAGTAGTTCACGAGGGCGTCAAACCACACGTAGGTCACGTATCCTTCGTCAAACGGCAGCGGAATCCCCCATTCGAGCCGCTCCCGCGGGCGGGAGATGCAGAGGTCGTTCAACGGCTCCTTCAGGAACTCGAGCACCTGCGTCTGCCGGTACTTGGGAAACACGAACCGCTCGTTTTGCTGCAGAAACTCGACCAGCCACCCCTGGTACTTTTTCAGCCGAAAGAAGTAGTTCGCCTCCGTGATGGCGGTGACCTCGCCGAAGATCTCTGGCCAGGTGCCGTCCGGGTTGCGGTCCTTCTCCTGCAGAAACTGCTCCTGCCGGGTCGAGTAGAACCCCTGGTACTCGGCCTTGTAGATGTCGCCGCGATCGAACAGGTCCTGGAGAATCTGCCGCACCACCCGCTTGTGCCGCTCCTCCGTCGTGCGAATGAAGTCGTCGTTGGTGATCGCGAGCTTGGGCAGCAAAGCCCGGAATTCCGCCGACACCTCGTCGCAGAACTGCTGCGGCGGAATCCCCCGCTTCCGCGCACTCGCCTGCACCTTCTGGCCGTGCTCGTCGGTCCCCGTCAGGAAATGCACCTGATCCCCCATCTGCCGCCGGAAACGGGCGATGACGTCCGTCAGCACCTTCTCGTAGGCGTGGCCCAGATGCGGCGAACCATTCGCGTAGTCGATGGCGGTGGTGATGTAGAAGGCCTTCATGGGAAGCCGGGCAACAAAACCCCGCCCGGCGGAAATGTCGAAAGTTTTGACGCTGCCGCACCTGTACAGCACCCTGCCAAATCACCCGCATGAGCCCCCTCGCCCGCTTTGTCGCGACCGCCCTGTTCGTGGTGCTGGTCGCCCTGGTCGCCGTCCTCGCGGTGCCGGTGTGGCGCGAGGCCCGCCTGGGTTCGGGTCCCGCCACGCGGACCGCACCGTCGGATCCGGCCCGGGTCGACGCCCACTCCGGCAAGGCTGGGGCGAACGCCCGCGCCCTCTCGCTGCGCGTCGCGCTCGCCCTGGCGGGCACCTGCCTCGTCCTGGCCGTGCCGCTCCTGCTGAATGCGGCCCTCCGTCCGGCGCGAGTCGGAGACTCCCACCGCCCCTTCGAAGGCGCAAAGTCGGAACTTTCCACGTTGGCCCGCCTGGCGGAAAGCTCCGTCGCCCAAGGCGAGGAACTCTCCCGCGAACGCGACGTGCGCCGGCGGGCCGAGGAGGACGCCCGGCTCAAGCAGCAATTGCTGACCCAGTCGCTCGACGAGAAGATCCGTCTCGGGCGCGATCTCCACGACGGGATCATCCAGTCCCTGTACGCCGCCGGGCTCACCCTCGAGTCCGTGCGCGCCCTGCTGAAGGAAAACCCCGACGAGGCCGAACGCCGCCTCGAACAGACCCGCGCCAGCCTCAACAGCGCCATCCGCGACGTGCGCGCGTACATCGCCGGGCTCACCCCGGACAGCCTGCGCCGGACCGGCTTCGCCCGTGCCCTCAGCCATCTCATGAGCGAGCTCCGCGCCGGTCGCGAAGCCCAGATCGACCTCCAAATCGACGACGAAACCGCCGCGCTGCTGACACCGGAGCAGAGCCTGGAGGTGCTGCAAATTGCCCGGGAAGCCGTGAGCAATGCCCTGAGGCACGGTCAGGCCACCAAGATCGCGATCCGCATGCATCAGGGCGACCGCGAGGTCTGCCTCCTCGTGCAGGACGACGGCTCCGGTTTCGATCCGGCCCGCAACCGCGAAGGCGGCCACGGGCTCGCCAACATGCGGGCGCGCGCCGAGCTGATTGGTGCTTCACTCCGAATCATCAGCCAGCCCGCGCAAGGAACCCGCGTCCTGACCACCGTGCCTGTCACCCTTTCCAACGCTTCATGACTTCCCCGGCCGCTTCCGCCCCCATCCGAGTGCTCCTGGTCGACGACAGCGAAGTCGTCCGCATGGGCCTCCGCACCCTCCTCGGCATCGAAACGACCCTTCAGGTGGTGGGCGAGGCCGTCAACGTCGCCTCGGGCGTGGAAGCGAGTCGACGGCTGAAACCGGATGTCGTGCTGCTCGACATCCGGCTGCCGGACGGGAGCGGCATCGACGCGTGCCGCCAGATTCTTAAGGCCACGCCCGACACCCGGGTGCTCATTCTCACCTCGGTGATCGAGGAATCGACCGTCGACGATGCAATCCGTGCCGGCGCGCACGGCTACGTCCTCAAGGAAATCGACGGGCGCGCGCTGATCACCGCGATCCGCGACGTGGCGGGCGGTCGATCGATTCTGGATCCGGCCATCACAGCGCGGGTGCTGCAATTGGTGAAGACCGGGAGCACCGGCTCCACGCGGGATGCCCTCGCGCTCCTCTCGCCGCAAGAGCGGCGGGTGCTCGCTCTCATCGCCGAGGGCTGCACCAACAAGGAAGTCGCCGCCCGCCTGGGCTTGAGCGAGAAGACGGTGAAGAACTACCTCAGCACGGTGTTTGAGAAACTGCACGTTTCCCGGCGCGCCGAGGCGGCCGCGCTGTTTGCGCAGGAAAACCGCCGGCCCTGACCGCCCCTCCGGGACGGGCGCACGGCGCGTTCAGTTGCCACGCACCCACGCCGCCAGGCGTTGCCACGCGCGGGCCCGGTGACTGAGGCGGTTTTTCACCGCTTCCCCGAGTTCGGCGAAGGTCTTCTCCTCTTCATCCGGCACAAACAGCGGGTCATACCCGAAGCCGCCCCCGCCCCGCGGTTCCCGGCGCAGGCGGCCGGGGCAGATTCCCTCAAAGACCTGCTCCCGCCCATCGGACGCCACCAGGCATAGCACACAGGTGAAATGGGCCCCGCGGCGCGCCTCCGGGACCGCCTGCATCGTCTCCACGAGCTTGGCGAGGTTGGCCCGGCTGTCTCCCAGGGGCCCGGCATAGTACGCCGATTCGACGCCCGGAGCGCCGTCGAGCGCATCGACACAAAGCCCGCTGTCGTCGGCCAGCACCCACGCGCCGGGCGGCACCTGGGGCAGGAGCGCCCGCGCCTTCTTGCGCGCGTTGCCGGCGAAGGTGCCCGCGTCCTCCTGCACCGGCGGCATGCCGCCAATCTCCCGGGCGGAGAAGACTTCGACGGCGAAACCGGTGTCCGAGGCCAATTGGCGAAACTCCTCCACCTTGTGTGCGTTGCCCGAAGCGAGGTAGATCCGCATCGGCAGGATCGGCCTCGCCTCCGCCTTCCCGGCACGCAACTCCGGACTCGCTCGATGCCCTGTTCCAGAAGGCGCCGTCACACTTCCTTCACCTTCTTTTGCAGCTGCACCTTCGTCAGGCCCAGGGGCTTGGCGGCAGCGACCGGATCCCCTCCATGGGCGGCCAGCCAGCGCTGCAGGAGCTCCCGCTCGGTTCGCGCGAGCATCTCCACGCCATCGCCCTTCAGCTCCGAAAAGATGGTGTTGAAGGCCGCGGTCAGCCGCTGGGCTGGATCCTCCGGCGGCACTTCCGCGGCGTCGGCGGGAACCGGGGCCGGTGCAACCTCCGGGCCTGGCACCGCGGCGGAGCTGCCGCCGCCGATCTCCACCGGCAGGTCCTTGACGAGGATCGCATCGCCCTGGGCGATCACCGCGCTCCGGTAGATCACGTTCTCCAGTTCCCGCACGTTGCCGGGCCACCGGTGCCGGACCAGCAGGGCCATGGCCTCGGGCGAAACCTTCGAGACCCGCGCCTTCCGCTGCTTCACGAGGTTTTGCAGGCAGAAGTCCACGATCTGCGGGATGTCGTCCGCGCGCTCCCGCAGGGCCGGCATCTTGATCCGCACGACGTTGAGACGGTAGTACAGGTCCTCGCGGAAGGTCTTCGCCTTCACCATCTCCTCTAGATCCTTGTTGGTCGCCGCGATGATCCGCACGTCGGCCCGGATGGTCTCGGTGCCGCCCACGCGCTGAATTTCCCCCTGCTGGAGCACGCGCAGGATCTTCGTCTGCGTCGCGAGGGCCATGTCCCCGATCTCGTCGAGAAAGATCGTGCCCCCATCGCACAGCTCAAATTTGCCGAGGCGCTGCAGCGTTGCCCCGGTGAACGACCCCTTCTCGTGGCCAAAGAGCTCGCTCTCGATCAGGTTGTCGGGAATCGCCGCGCAGTTGACCGCGATGAACGGCTTGGAGGCCCGGTGGCTGTGCTTCCAGATTGAGCGGGCGACGAGTTCCTTGCCCGTGCCGCTTTCCCCCGTGATCATCACCGTGACGTCGCTGGCCGTCACCTGGCCGATGACCTTGAAGACATCCTGCATCACCGGCGAACTGCCCACGATGCCCTCGCGGTAATCGTCCGCGTTGATCGTCGGCTTGTAATCCCCCACCGCCCGCAGGTCGGCATGCGCCTTGAGGGCGTTCTGCGCGAGCGCCAGCACCTTGGCCGGATCGAACGGCTTCATCACGTAGTCGAAGGCGCCGTATTTCATCGCCTCGATCGCGGTCTGCGCCGTGCCGAAGGCGGTCATCAGGACCACCAGTTGCCGGGGATGGGCGGAGCGGATGTGCTGCAGGGCCTCGATGCCGCCCATTCCGCTCATCCGCACGTCCAGGAAGATCAGGTCGGGCGGCGGGCCCTTCTTCACCAGCGCGATGCCCTGTTCCCCACTCGGCGCCTCCAGCACCTGGTAGCCCCGGCCCGAGAGTACGCGCGACAGCGAATAGCGGATCTCCGCATCGTCGTCGATGACAAGGATGGTCGGTGGCTTGGGCGTGGAATCGGACATGCGAATGGGGAAACCGGCCGATCGTCCGGCCCAGAATTGAGCACAGATCGCTGGCCTATTCCCGGCGGGCGCTTTTGTTGCTCCGCATGCTCGGCTGGTCAATGAACCTTTTCCGCGTGGGCGGCATCCAACTCGCCGTGCATTTCTCGTTCTTTCTGCTGCTGGCGGTGAATGCCTTCGACGGCTGGGCCGACGCCGGCTGGCCGGGCTTGTGGTGGAGCAGCGGGTTGCTCTTCGCGTTCTTCACCTGCGTGGTCCTGCACGAATTGGGCCACTGCTTCACCGCGATGAGGTACGGGGTGTCGGTCCCGCGCATCCTGCTCCTGCCGATCGGCGGGATGGCGGAGTTCGACGGGATCCCCCGGGAGCCCCGGCGGGAACTCCTGATCACGCTGGCCGGGCCGGCGGTCAACTTCGCCCTCGCGGGCCTGCTGTGGCTCGTCCTGCCGGCCGGCTCCCGGCTCGACGAGGACAGCGCCGCGGCCGTGCCGACGCTGCTCGAGTCGGCGCACCTGCTGATGCTGTGGAATGTGGGCATGGGGCTCTTCAATTTCCTCCCCGCCTTCCCGATGGACGGCGGCCGCATCCTGCGCGCCCTCCTGGCGCTACGACTCCCCTACCTCCGGGCCACCTTCTGGGCGGTCACGACCGGCAAGGTCCTGTGCGTCATCGGCGCCGTGCTGGCCGCGTACTACCAGTCGTTCCTCGTGGCCCTGTTCATCTTCATCTTCATCATCGGCGAACTCGAATACCGCGCCGTTCGCCGGCGGGAATTGGAGGAGGCCCACTGGCGCGCGGTGCTGGCCCGCCTCCACGCCAACTCGTATCCGCCGCCCCTGGAAGAACCTCCGGTCCTGCGCTCCTGACCGCACCAAAGAAAAACCCCGCCTTGCGGCGGGGAAAGTGGTGGACCCTACCAGGTTCGAACTGGTGACCTCCTCAATGCCATTGAGGCGCTCTACCAACTGAGCTAAGAGCCCGTCGCTCTAACGAGCGTTCAGCAAAATCAAACTTCCGCCCCCGAACGCAAGGACTTTTTCAGCGTTCATCACGCTCCCGCATGGTGAAGACAAACTCGATGGTTTCCGCCGCCCGCTTCTCCGGCCGCGAGGGCATGCGCACCCGGCCGATCGCCTCGATCACCGCCCGGTCAAACTCCCGGCTTCCCGAAGTACGCACGATCTTCGCATTCGACAGCGAACCGTCGAGGTTGCTGCGGACTTCGACGGTGGCCTTGAGGGAATCGCTCAAACCCGGCGGCGGCTCGAACTCCGTGCGCAGTCGCTGCTTGAACATCGCGTAGTACCCCGCGAGCACGTCGTCGTTGTCGTTCCGCAGGGCCTTGCCCCCAGCCCCGCCCGTCTTGTTGTCCGGCGAGCCCCCCACCACCCCCTTGGCGATCCCCTCGGCGTCGATCTGGGGGGCCTTGGTCGAGCCTCCCTTCGTGGCGACCCGACTCTTCTGCGCCCGGTCGAACTCCTCCTTGGTCAGCCACTTCTTCTCCTCGGCCAGCCGCTTCGCCTCCGCCTCGCGCTCGCGCCGCAGCTGGAGCTTGGCCTTGGCATCGCCCCGCACGATCTCCCACTGAATCTTCTTCTTGAAGTTCGGCACCCCGTCGCCCGTGGTGGCCGAGGACTGTGCCGTCGGGGCCGGCGTCGGGGCCGGCGGAACCGGCACCGGCTTTACCGGTGTCGGCGCGGGCGTGACTGGCGCCGGCTCGGGCTCCGGGAGTGACTTCGGCGCCGGGAGGTCGGGAACCTTGAGCCGCACGCCACCCTCCGTGCCCAGGGCCGGTGCCTCCCGCGCCCCGTAGTTGTCCCCTTCCCCCGCGACCAATTCGATGATCTTCGGGCTGTCCTGATCCGGCCGGCTGAGGGTGTAGCCAAAGAGCAACGCGAGCCCGACGGCCGCGGCATGCAGCAGCGCCGACAGCAGGAACGCGCCCGGCGAGGTCGAGGTCATGGTCGAGGTCATCGCACCTTATCCGCCGCAGGTCCGCCAGCAACCTCAGGGCACGGTTTTGGCATCAAAGGTCACGCGGGTCAGCCCGGCCTTCTGCACTTCCGTGATCAGGTCCGCGACCCGCTGATACGGCACGGTCGCATCTCCCCGGATGCGGATCACCGGGGGCTTGGGATCCGCCGCGAGGGCGCTCAGGCGGCTGCGCAGCTGCGCGAGCGTCAGCGGCGTCGGCTGGTTGTCGACGTAGAAGCCGCGCGTATCGACCGCAACGGCCACGAACTTCTCGTCCGGTTTCACCTTCGCCTGCGGCGCCTTGGCCACCGTGGGTAGGTTTACCCCGACCGTCTGCTCCTGCTGAATCAGCGGGGTGGCGATCATGAAGATGACCAGCAGCATGAACCCGAGATCGATCAGGTTCGTGACGTTGAGGTCCGCGATCGGGTGCGCACTGCGCTGTCGCCGGAAGTTTCGCGCCATGGTCGGGTCCCGCGCCTCAGCTGGATTCCAATTCGATGCGATCCGCCAGCGCGCTCGCGTAGTTTTCGAGCTCGGTCGTCATCCGCCGCGTGTGCCCCAGGAGGAGGTTGTAGCCGAACACCGACGGGATCGCGACCACGAGGCCGGCGATGGTCGCGAGCATGGCGCCCGACACGCCGGGAGCGAGCTGCTGGATGCCGGCGGTCTGCTGGGTTGCGACCGCGCTGAACGCCTCCATCACGCCCCAGACCGTGCCCAGCAGGCCGATGAAGGGAGCCCCGGAGACAATCGAAGCGAGGAAGATCATGTTCGACTCGTACCGCAGCGTCTGACGCGCAAGGGCCCGCTGGATGGCGTTCTCCGCCTGCTCCAGCCTTCCCCGGGAATTGTCGCGTCCGCGCTCCAGGTCCATCGCCGCCGCCCGGCGGTAGCTCTCGACCGCGTCGGCAAACAGATCGGCGTAGGGGATCGAGCGCGGCGCACGGAACGAATCCGGGAGATCGAGCAGCGTCCGCTGGTCGCGCAGGTGCAGCTCGAAGGAATGGTTCAGGCCGCGCAGGCGTTTCAGCTCGAAATGTTTTCCGAACATGATCGTCCACGCGATCAGGCTGAACACGCCGAGGCCCAGGACGATGACCTTGTCGATCGTGCCGCAGCGTTCGAAGATCTCGACGATGTTCGTCGCGAGCACGGTGGGAGCGAGGAGCGGCACAGCCATGGGAAGTCGGCCAAGAGTTGGCGGGTTTGCCGCGCACCTTCAACGGAAAAGCCGGCCGGCGCGACTCCACCGTCGCGAGAATGTGGTTGCCGCGGCCCCGCGGCAATTTTTGCTGCTCCCTTTCGCCCTCTTCCTTCCGCCCATGTTCCGCCAACGCACCCTGCAACAGATCGCCGCCCGCCGCGCCCAGTCCGGCACCCGCACCGCCCTCGTCGGCTTCGACGGCTTCGTCGACACCATTGTCACGCCCGTCGGCCTGCGCCGCGGCCCGGGGGAGAACTTCACGCCCATCTCCACCCTGGGGGAATTCGGCCAGCGCATCGTGGCGGCCGCCGGCAAGAGCACGAACATCGAGCTGTACCCGCGCATCGACAAGCTCGGCGGCAACGGCCCGATCATGGCCAACGCCCTGCTCGCCGCCGGCACCCAGGTGACCTACGTCGGCGCCCTCGGCACGCCCGTGGTGCACCCGGTCTTCGCCGACATGGCCTCCCGCGCCCGCACCTTCTCGCTCTGCGACGCCGCGCACACCACCGCGGTCGAGTGCGACGACGCGAAGCTGATGCTCGGCATCATGCGCAGCCTCGACGAGGTCACCTTCGAGCGGATCTGCCGCGTGATGGGCGAGGCCACCTTCCAGGCCGAGGTCGCCGGCGCCGGCCTGCTCGCCTTCGTGAACTGGACCATGATCCCCAACATGACCGCCATCTTCACGGCGATCGTGGACCAGGTCCTGCCGAAGGTGCCCGCCAATCCGGATCGCATCTTCTTCTTCGACCTCGCCGATCCCGAGAAGCGCTCCGTCGACGATCTGCGCGCCGCCCTCGCAGCCATCGGGCGGTTCGGGAAATTCGGCCACGTCACCCTCGGGCTCAACCTCAAGGAAGCGCAACAAGTCGCCACCGCCCTCGGCCTGACCGCTCCCGACCGCGACGAGACGACGCTGCGCGCCGCGGCCGGCGGCATCCGGGCCAAGCTGGGCGTGAGCACCGTGGTAATCCACCCGACCGAATCCGCCGCCTGCGCCACCGCCGCGGGCACGGCCTGGGTCCCCGGTCCCTTCACGGCCAAGCCGCTCATCACCACCGGTGCCGGCGACCACTTCAATGCCGGCTTCACCACCGGCCAGCTGTTGCGGCTCGACCCGGAGGCCTGCCTCGCGCTGGGCGTCAGCACCAGCGGTCATTATGTGCGGACCGGCGAGAGCCCGTCGCTCGCGAAACTCGAAACCTTCCTCGCCAACTGGCGCTGAACCCGTCAGCCTCGGGCCATGCCACTCAAGCAGAAGACCTCCGGCCGGCTGATTTCCTTCGAAGGCTCCGAAGGTTCCGGCAAATCCACCCAAATCGCGCGCCTCGCGGCCCACTTTCAAAAGGCCCACCGCGACGTCGTCACGACCCGCGAACCGGGCGGCACGGAGATCGGCGAGCAGATCCGCAACATCATCGTTCACAATTCCCGCGGGGACGAGATGTGCGCCGAGACGGAACTGCTCCTGTTCGCGGCGGCCCGCGCGCAACTCGTCCGCGAGGTGATCGCCCCGGCCCTCCTGCGCGGGGCGATCGTGCTGAGTGACCGCTTCCTCGATTCGTCGACCGTCTACCAGGGCATCGGCCGCAACCTCGCCGCAGATCCGGTGAACCAGATCAACCGCTTTGCCGTCGGCAATGTCATGCCCGACCTCACCGTCGTGATCGACGTGCCGGAGGAAATGAGCCTCGCCCGGCTGCGGCAGCGCGCCTCGGATCTGCCCGACCGCATGGAGCGCGAGAACATCGATTTCTACAAAAAGGTGCGGGAGGGGTACCTCGTCCTCGCCAAGAGCGTGCCCGAACGCTTCATCCTGGTGGACGGCACCAAGAGTGAGGACGCGGTCGAAAAGAAGATCTGGTCGGAGATCCAGACGCGGCTGAAGTAGCGCCCGCGCGGCGCGCCTCGAGAGTCATGACCGCCGCCGTCCCCTGGCCCGCCGCGCTGGCCGGCACCCCGGCCATCTCCGTCATCGAGCGGGCAATCACCCGCCAGCGCCTCTCGCACAGCCTGCTGTTGCACGGGGACGATCTTGAGACGCTGGCCGCCGTCGCCCACGGGATCGCCGACCGACTGCTGGCGCCGCCCGGAGGCGTGTCGGCCTTCCCCCCGGAGCAGCACCCGGACTGCTTTGCCCTGCGGCCCGCCGGCAAGATGCGGCAGATCTCGGCCGACGCCACCCGAGAACTGATCGGCAAGGTGCAGGTTTCCCCCGCCGTCGCGCCCCGCAAGGTGGCGATCCTCCACGAGGTCGATCGGATGCATCTCTCCGCCTCCAACGTCTTCCTCAAGACCCTGGAGGAGCCCCCGGCCCACACGACGCTGCTGATGCTCACCACGCGCCCCTACGCGCTGCTGCCCACCATCCGCAGCCGGGTGCTGCACTTCCGCTTCCCCTCGGCGGCAATCCCGGTGAACGCCGAAGGCTGGAACGCCTGGCTCGACGACTACCGGGCCTGGCTCGGCCGGCTCGCCGAGGGGGTGGGCGCCGACAAGAAGGCGATCGCCGATCACGTGTTCACCGTCTACGGGCTTGTGGCCCGCTTCGGAGCCATCCTCGACTTTGCCACGGCCGAGGCCTGGAAGAAGGAAAAGGAAAAACTCCCGGAGGATCTCGACGAGGACGAGCAGATCGCCATCGAAACCGGAATCACCAACGGTCTGCGCGCCCGGCTCTTTGTCGAAATCGAACAGGCCACGCGCACGTTTGCCCTGCCGCGCCTTCACACCGGGGACGAAAACACCCGGCGCGCCCTGGTCGCCGCGATCGAGAAACTCGAGCACGACGTCGGTCTCCTCCGCCTGAACCTGAACGAGTCGGCCGCGCTCGAGTCCTTCCTCCTGGCCTCCCTTCGCCTCTGGACGAAACGGTAAACCCGCGTTCGGCGGACCGGATGCCGGTGGTGCCCGGATCCGATCGACGAGGGTCTTGCCTGCCGGCCGGAAGGCGCAGAAAGCCGGCTTGCCTCCGGTCCTTCGCCCGCCCCATGTTGCGGGTTTTGCCATGCCCACCCTGAAGTTTGCCGTCCTGGCTGGAGACTACATCGGACCCGAGGTGATGACCGAGGCCCTGCGCGTGCTGGAGCACGTCGCCCGCCAGGAGAACCTGACCCTGTCCTACACCCAAGCCGACGTCGGCGGCGCCGGCATCGATCGTCACGGCAAGGCACTGCCCGACTCCACGCTGCGGACCTGCGAGCAGGCTGATGCCATTCTCTTCGGATCAGTCGGCGGGCCCAAGTGGGAGAAGCTCCCACCCAAGGAACAGCCCGAACGCGCCGCCCTGCTGCCACTGCGCAAGCACTTCACGCTCTTCGCCAACATCCGGCCGGGACTCCTCTACCGCGAATTGACCGACGCCTCGCCGCTCAAGGCCGCGCGCATTCCGGACGGCATCGACATCGTCTGCATCCGCGAACTCACCGGCGGAGTGTATTTCGGTCAGCCGAAGGCCACGACCACCCTGCCCGATGGCGACGTGCAGGCTGTCGACACGATGGTCTATCGGCGGTCGGAGATTGAGCGCATTCTCCAGGTGGCGATCGCCACGGCGCGCAGCCGCAAGCGGAAGCTCTGCTCGATCGACAAGGCCAATGTCCTCGAGACCTCCGTCCTCTGGCGCAAGACCGTGACTGAGTACATGGCGCGGCACGCCCCGGAGATCGCGCTTTCCCACATGTACGTCGACAACGCCGCGATGCAGCTCGCGCGGGACCCCAACCAGTTCGACGTGTTCGTGACCGAAAACATGTTCGGGGACATCCTCTCCGATGAGATGGCGGTGATCTGCGGCTCGCTCGGAATGCTCTCGTCGGCCTCCCTCGGCGCCGGGAAGAACTCCCTCGGGCTGCCCTTCGGTCTCTACGAACCCGCCGGCGGCACCGCGCCGGACATCGCCGGCAAGGGCATCGCCAATCCCTGCGCGCAGATTCTCTCCGCGGCGCTGATGTTGCGGTTCAGCTTCGGACTCGACGACGTCGCCAAACGCATCGAGGCGGCGGTGAAGTCGGCCGTGACCGGCGGAACGCGCACCGGCGACATCGCCTTCGGCCAGGCCTCCGTGGGAACGCGCGCGATGGCCGACGCGATTATCGCGCGGCTGTAAGCGACTGTTCGAAAAGCCACGCCCGGCCCGGCGCCGGCCGGGCGAGCGCCGGTTGGGAGTCGCCCCACTGTCGCCGCGAGAGCGCGGTTGCGCGTCAGTCGGCATGGTCGCGGCGCCATCCCGCCGCGACGCGAACTGAGCGGCGCCCTTTCCTACTTCGGCGCCAGCAGCCGGTGCAGCAGTTCGAGGATTTCCTCCGGCCGGAAGGGTTTGCGGAGCACCTCTCCCACTCCGAAGTTGGCCAACTCATCGGTGTAACCTTCGCGCTCGAGTCCGCTGGTCGCGACGATGGGCAGGTGCGGGGCGCGCGGCCGAATCGCGCGGATAAGGGCGAAGCCGCTCATGCCCGGCATCATCAGATCCGTGAACACCAGCCGGATCCGCTGCTCGTTTTCCTCGAACAACCGCAACGCCTCCTTGCCGTCGGCCGCGGACAGCACGTCGTAGTTGAAGGCGCGCAGGACGAGCTCCAGCGACTTCCGGAGCGCATTTTCGTCGTCCACGATCAGGATCGTCTCCTGGCGCCCGCGCGGCGACACCTGCCCGGCCTTCTCCGCCGCCGGGCTTTCGCTTTCCCCTGCCGCCGGCAGGAACACCCGGAAGAGGCTCCCATGTCCCGGATGGCTGTCGACCGTCACGAAGCCACCGTGGCTCTTCACGATCCCGAGCACCGTCGAGAGGCCCAGTCCGGTCCCCTTGCCCACCTCCTTGGTGGTGAAGAAGGGATCAAACACGCGCTCCAGTACCTCCGGCGTCATCCCGATGCCGGTGTCCGCGACTGTGAGGATCACGTACCGTCCCGGCTTGGCCGCCGAGTGGATCCGCGCGCTCTCCGCGTCGAGCTCGATGTTCTCCGCCGTCAGCCGGAGGCGCCCGCCCTGCGGCATCGCGTCGCGCGCGTTGACGCAAAGGTTCATGAGCACCTGGTGCAGCTGCGTCGCATCGCCCACCACCGGCCAGAGTCCGGCGCCGGTGGTCTGGAGGATCTCGATTTCGCGGGGAAAAGTCTCCCGCATGATGCCGGTCATCTCCTTCAGCAGGTGGGTCACCTGCACCGGGCCGCGCTGGCCCTCCAGGCCGCGACTGAACGTCAACAACTGCCGCACGATTCCGGCGCCGCGCTGCGCCCCCTGCTCCACGACATCCAGCAGCGCCTGCTCGTTGGGCCGGGCCAGCAGCGGCCGCAGCAGCCGCGGCACCATCGCCATGGGTGCAAGGATGTTGTTCATGTCGTGCGCGATGCCGCTCGCCAGCGTGCCGATGGCCTCGAGGCGCTGCGCCCGCAGGAACTGCTGCTCGAGGTGCTTGCGTTCGGTGATATCCTCGGCGACGCCGACGATGCGGCGGACCACGCCGTCGGGATCGCGCACCGGAAACGCTTGGTCCCGCACCCAGCGAATCTCCCCGCCTGGCCGCAGAATGCGGTAGGTCTCGTCGAAATTGGAGCCACTGTCGCCATCGGCAAAGCGTGCGAGCACCCGCTCCTTGTCGTCCGGATGGATCGACTCCCGCCAGAGCCGGGCGGCGGCTTCCAGGTCACCGCCCGGGCGCCCCCAGATGCCGGTGAAGCGCGGACTAAGGTAGTGCAGGTGCGCCCGCCGTTCGTCGGAGATCCAGAAGACTTCGTGAATCGTTTCCACCACCAGACGCAGCCGTTCCTCACTGGCTCGGAGCTGTTCCTCCGCTTCCTTGCGGGCGGTGATGTCCTGCGTCACTCCCACCACGCGAATCACCCGACCGGAGGAATCGCGTTCGGGTTCGGCCTTGACGTACATCCACCGCAACGTGCCGTTGACCACGGCGCGGTGCTCGAGTTCGAGCTCGGCCCCCTCGAGGGCGGCCGCCCACTTGGCCTGCACCATCGGGAGATCCTCCGGATGTATCACCCGCCAGACCATCTCCATGGTCACCACTCCGGACGGAAACTCGAGCATGCGGGCCGCCTGGGGCGAGGCATGGATCTCGCCCGCCACCGGGTCCATGATCCACCCGCCCACCTGCACGAGTTGCTGCGCGTGCGCCAGCATGCGCTCGCTGAAGCGCAAGGCTCGCTCCGTCGCCTGCCGCGCCCTCACCTCCGCCTCCCAGCGATGCAGTTGCGCCCGCAGGGCCCCGTAGAGCAGCAGCGCCGTGCACGCCACGAAGGCGAAACCCTTCAGGGTGGCGACCCACACCAGCAGCGCGGGGTCCGAGAACAGCATCGCGACCACGTGGTCGGACACCAGGATCCAGAGCCCGGCGAGGAAGGCGTAGGCGAGCGCGGTTCGCAGGGCCACATGGGACGCGCGTACGACGGGGAGGGTTCGCTCCGGCAGGTTCTTTTCGGGGGACGGGAGTGTGGTCATCGGGCCAGGCGGAGGCTCAGGCAGAAGGGCAGCGGCGAGTCGACGCCGAGGCTAGCGCCAGCCCGGCGACGACGCCGAACCTTTTCTTGGTTCCGGACGGTTTTGCCGGTATCCGTTCCGCCTCGATTCCCCTCTTGCTAACCTCCGCCACGGCCTCTGTGCTTCCCCGTTTCCGTCCACGTCCATGACCTCCGCCGAGATTCGCCAGAGCTTCCTCGATTTCTTCGCCCGTCAAGGCCACACCCTCGTGCCATCGGCATCGCTCCTGCCGGACTCCCCGGGACTGCTCTTCACGAATGCCGGCATGAACCAGTTCGTGCCCATCTTCCTCGGCGACCGCGCGCCCGACGTCTCGAAATGGGCCGGCGTCCGTCCGGGTAAGGACACCCGCGCCGCCGACACGCAGAAGTGCATCCGCGCCGGCGGCAAGCACAACGACCTCGAAGACGTGGGCTTCGACACCTACCACCACACCCTGTTCGAGATGCTGGGGAACTGGTCCTTCGGCGACTACTTCAAGCGCGAGTCGATCGAGTGGGGCTGGGAGCTGATCACCCAGGTCTGGGGCATCCCGGCCAAGCGCCTCTTCGCCACGGTCTACTCTCCCGACAAGAGCAAGGGCGATCCGTCCGATTTCGACCAGGAGGCCCACGACATCTGGGCCGCGATCTTCCGACGGGCCGGCCTGGATCCCGCCGTGCACATCGTCAACGGCAACAAGAAGGACAATTTCTGGATGATGGGCGACACCGGTCCCTGTGGCCCGTGCTCGGAGATTCACTTCAACCTGCTGCCCTCCGACGACGAGGCGGCCGGCCGCCAGCTCGTCAACGCCGGCAGCCCGCGCTGCATCGAAATCTGGAACCACGTCTTCATCCAGTTCAACGCCAACTCCGACGGCACCTTCTCGCCGCTGGCCGCCAAGCACGTCGACACCGGCATGGGCTTTGAGCGCGTCGCCGGCATTTACGCCACGACCCAGGGGTTCAAGGACTTTTCGAAGGACCCGTCGAACTACGCGGCGGATGTCTTCGCCCCGCTCCTCGCCAAGGTCGCGGAACTCTCCGGCCGGACCTATCGCGGCACCGTGCCCACGGCGCGCGAGGGCCTGAGCGACCAGGAAAAGACCGACGTCGCGTTTCGCGTCCTGGCCGACCACGCCCGCTGCGTCAGCTGCGCAATTGCCGACGGCATCCTCCCCGGCAACGAAGGGCGCAACTACGTCATCCGTCGCATCCTCCGCCGGGGCATCCTCTACGGTAAGAAGCTGGGCCTGCACACCGGGTTCTTCGAGCAACTGGTCGGCCCGGTCGTGCTCTCGCTCGGCGAGGTCTTTCCCGAACTCAAGCAGCAGCAGGACATCGTCCGCCGCGTGATTCGCGCCGAGGAAGAGAGCTTCGGCCGGACGCTGGACAAGGGGCTGGAGCTTTTCCACCAGGCCTCGGCCCTCTGGAAGACGCCCGTCGTACCGGGCGCGATTGCGTTCCAGCTTTACGACACCTACGGCTTCCCGCTCGACATGACGCAGCTCCTCGCCACCGAGCGCGGCCTCTCCGTCGACACAGCCGGCTTCGAAGCCGAGATGGACAAGCAGCGCGAACGCGGGCGCGCCTCCCTCAAGAAGGAGGTCCTCGTCGCCGCCACCGAAGGCGAGGCCGCGGCGGACCTGCGCCCGACGCGCTTCACCGGATACGATCGGTTGACCGACGAAGGCACCCTGATCGATGTCGTGAAGGCCGGCCCGGACATGTTTCTCGTCTTCGATCAAACCCCGTTCTACGGGGAGATGGGCGGCCAGGCGGGCGATCACGGGGCGGCCAAGATCGCCGGCACGACCTTTGCCATCCTCGACACGATCAAGGACAAGGCCGGGCGCCCAGCGCGCGCAGCTCGGCGTCTCACCACTGACCCGGCGCGCCATCTCCCGTCACCACAGCGCCGCCCACCTCATCCATTGGGCCCTGCGCAAGGTCCTCGGCACCCACGTCCGCCAGGCGGGCACCTCGAAGACGAAGGAACGCATGCGCTTCGACTTCTCCCACTTCGAGCAGATCAAGCCGGAGCAGCTCCGGGAGATCGAACATCTCGTCAACGAGCGCGTGATCGAGAACGCCCGCGTGGACATCTACGAGACCGAATTCGACAAGAAGCCGGAAGGCACCCTCGCCTTCTTCGGCGAGAAGTACGGCAAGGTCGTCCGGGTCGTCGACATCGGCGGCTACAGCCGCGAACTCTGCGGCGGCACCCACGTCTCCACCACCGGCGAAATCGGCCTGATCCGCATCGTGGCAGAGATGGCGATCGCCGCGGGCACCCGCCGCATCGAGGCCGTCGCCGGGGCGGCCGCTTATGACTTCATGGCCACGCGCGAGGCCGCGCTTGCCGCGGTCAACGCCCGCCTGAACGCCGGCGCCCACGATGTCGCCCAGAAGCTCGACGCCCTAATCGCCCACCAGAAGGAGCTCGAGCGGAAGCTGAAGGCCTACGAGCAAAAGGCCGCGGCCGGGCTGGCCGACGAGCTGGCCGCGCGCGCGGTGTCCCGGGACGGCCTCAAGTTTGTTTCCGCCGTCGTCTCGGTCGACCAACCCGAGGCGTTGCGCTCGCTGGGCTCCCAGGTGCTGGCCAAGATCGGCGAAGGAGTCGTCCAGCTCGGGGCGGCGTTTGGCGAAAAGGCCAGCCTGGTCGCCTTCTGCTCGCCGGCGGCGATCAAGGCCGGACACCAGGCCGGCAAACTGGTGGCCGAGGTTTCGCAGAAGATCGGGGGCAAGGGCGGCGGCAAGCCCGACTTTGCGATGGGCGGCGGCAAGGACGCCTCCAAGCTGGGCGAAGTCCTGAAGGCCTGATCTTCACGCCGGCGGTTTCCTCCCCGTGGACCAGGCTCTCTCCGCGATCATCGAGGACCTCGCCGGGCGCGCCGACGACCTGTTGGCGGAGGCCCGGGACCGTGCCCAGGCGCGCGCCACACTGGCCGAAGAACTCACCCTCGAGCATGGCTGGCTCGATGCCGAGGCACGCGCCGAGGTGCTTTCCGAGGTCATGCGCATCCTCGAGGACGAGGACTTCTTCGGCATCGAGTTCGTCGGCGATCCCTTCAGCGAGGCCGAAGACAACGACGAGTAGCCGCCCTCCGCCGAATGTAATTCCCGATGTCCCCCGCCGCTTCTGCCCCCCCGCTGTTGTTCGCCGTCCTGGCGTTTGACGCCAGCAACCGGCTCGCGGTGCGCCAGCTGGGATCGAGGCTCGGACTGGCGTTCACCGGCAGCGACCTCGCGATGGCCACGGCGCGGCTTGAATCCTCGTTCCGGCAGCACACGCCTCCCGCCGAGTATTACTCCGCAGAAGCCGGCGGACGCGCCTACCGGGTCCATCTCACCCAGGTGGCCGGAGAGCCGGCGGACGCGGAGATCACGTTTTGGTCGCTCGACGCCCTGGCCGCGCGACCCGCCGCCCTGGCCCCGTCGCTGGCCGCGCTGCTCACAGTCTTGGAGCCGCATGTCGTCGAGATCCCCTACCTCCACCTCGGGGAAAACGACTTCATCTACAAGTTTCGTCCGGCGCAGGAGCGTAACGCCGCGATCTACGCGCAGGACGCCGCCGCCGGTGCCCTGTACCAGTCGCAGCTCTGCGCCGCGATCAAGGCGCACGCGCGCCAGTACGAGCGCACCGCCGCCGCGCCCGTGGCCCTGGACTTCGGGGCGGTCTGTTACGTCATCCCGAGCCATTTCGGATTCTGCCTGGGCGTGAAGAACGCCATCGAGCGGGCTTACGAAACGCTGGCCGAAAACCCGGGGCGGCGGGTCTTCATGCTCTCGGAGCTGATTCACAATCCCTTCGTGAACGAGGATCTCCTCCGCCGCGGATTGCGTTACCTCCAGACGGATCGCGGGACGCCGCACACCGTGGACGGCCGGCCCGGTTCCCCGCTGCTCTGGGATTCGCTGACGCCCGATGACATCGTGATCATCCCGGCTTTCGGCGCCACGGACGAAGACAAGCGCCGGCTGGTGAAGAAGGGTATCGCGGTCTGCCAGTACGATGCCACCTGCATGCTCGTGGAGAAGGTCTGGAAGGCCGCCCGAGCCTACGGCCGCGAGGGCTACACCGTCGTGATCCACGGCAAACAGGAGCACGAGGAGACCAAGGCCACGTTTTCCAACACGCGTCGCTTCGCCCCGGCGGTGATCGTACGCAACCTCGCGGAAGCGCGCCTGCTGGGGGAGATCATCGGGTCCACGGATCCGGCGGCCCGCGCCCAGTTTTACTCGGTCTTCTCCGGCCGCCATACCCCCGGCTTCGACGTCTCCCGCCATCTCGAAAGGGTAGCCGTGGTCAACCAGACCACGCTGCTGATGAACGAGACCATCGGGATCATCGAACACCTGCAGGGCGCCTTCCGGGCCCGGTACGGGGACGACAGCCGCGTGGGCGGGGGCGGGCGGCGCGACACCTTGTGTTACGCCACGCAGGTCAACCAGGACGCCCTATCCCGCGGGCTGGAGGAGCCGCTCGATGCCGCCTTCGTCATCGGGGGAAAGAACTCCTCCAACACCTACCAACTTTTCCGCCTGTGCGAGCAGCGCCTCGGCGCCAGGGCGTATTTCATCCAGTCGGAAGCCAGCATCCGCTCGCGCCTGGAGGTGGAGCACTATGTCTATGATGGCTCCGGCCACGGCCACACGGAGGTGCGCCCCCTATGGCCGGACGCACCCACCCGCCCGCTCCGCATTCTCGTTACCGGCGGGGCCAGTTGCCCCGACGGCATTATTCAGCAGGTGATCACCCGCATCAATTCGTTCTTTCCGGCGGAGCGGTTGCGCGCGATCTCCGAGGTTCTGTGCGACCTGGGCGAATGACGGTTCCCGCCGGGGCGTCCGCCCCGGGGAAACGGCCTCAGAAGCGGATGGAAAGGCCCGCCCGGTAGCCAGACTGGTTGCCGAGGTCGATCTTCGTCGAGTAATGGGAGTTCTCGGCGTCGATCGTCTGGGTGTAGCTGCCTGCCGATTGATAGACCGCCCCGGCGAAGAATCCGGTGCGCTCCGTCAGATCGAACTGAATCGTGGCATCCGCGAAATAGCCGGGCAGCAGCTTGTACATCTCGGAAGAACTCGTGTCGGTGATTTCCGTTCCGAGTGCCGGGGTCAGGGTCTGGGTCACCGTGTAGCTGGAGCCGGAGTAGACCACCGCCGCCCCGAAGCTCACGCTGGCCTTCAGACGCGTGGTGATCGGAACCCACACTGTGGGACCGGCCCGGAAGGTGTAGTAGGAACCCTTCAGCTTCCATCGGTTCGTCACACTGGTCTCGTTGGTCTCGGTGGTGGCGATGCGCCCGGCCGGCTCGTTGGCCAGGAGGACGGAGGTGTCGACACTGATGGTCTGCGCCACCCCGTCGGCCCCGAGGACCGCATTGCCCGAAGCGTCCACCACGTTTTCAGTCGTGGTGCTCGGCGAGGAATAGGGGGCGTCCGGCGGGGTGTGCCCGTAGAGAGAGTAGTAGTCGCTCAGGGTTTGGAGCCGCGCGAGGACCGAATCGTTCTTGGCCCCGTTGAGGTCGTTCACCGACATGCCCGCGGTGAGGTTCCACGCGAGGCGCCCACCGAGGAGCTTGCCCATGTCGCGGGAAACCGCGAGGTCCATGCCGGCCGTCGAGTTGGCCTTCTTCTCCCGGGTGCGCGTATCGATCACGTCAGCGGAATAGCTGCTGAAGCGGACAAACCCGGGGAGCGAGAGCTGGCTGGCGTCGGTGTAATTCCAGGTGTTCGTCTTCCCGTCCGGGGAAATGGGATCCAGCACGGCGGTGTTGGTCTGGGGATCGATGATCGGGTTGCCGCTGCTGTCCAGCCGGGCCACGGTGCGGGCGTCCGGTTGCACCCGGCCGTCGTGGTACGCCCGGAGCAGATTGGCGCCGGTGGCCGCGCCCGGGTCCTCCGGGGACGGGATCTTCCCGGTGCCGAAAAAGCTCATCTTCGCCCCACTGATGAAACGGAAGCCGAGGGTGACCACGCTCTTCGGCTCGTAGATATACTCGTCGAGGTTGCTGAAATCCGGAATCTCAATCGGCGGCGCCCGCCGCTCTTCATCCTGTGCGAGGGCCACGCCCAGCGTGGAGGCAAAAGCGAAGAGGGCGAAACGAAGGGATTTCATGCGTTGGGTGGGCGCCCGCTTGGACGGGCTCTCGGACAGAATGTTGCACGAAAGTGCAGGGCTGCCCGGGTTCCCGTCAACGCGAGACTTCTCCCCCTCTCCCGCCCCACCCGCTTGACAGGGCCGACCCGTCCTGCCTTGGCCCCGATTCCGTCTGGCCGGCAGGCTCGCCCCCCGGGCCATACCCAGCCCCGTCACTCCATCTTCGGACTGGCGTCCGCCGCCGGACTCCTCTCGGCTGGAGCCCGTCGCCTCCCGCCTCTCGTGCCCGCCGAGCCCTCCTCCCCGTTCTTCAGTCTCAGCCAGCGCCGGATCATCGGGTCGGCGCTGACCCTCCTCGCTTTCCTGGGGTCGCTCGCCCTGCTGATCGTGGCCTTCTACGTCCTCGGCCGGCTGCTGTCGTTCTTCTCCAGCGTGCTCTGGCCACTGGCGGCGGCGGGGGTCCTGGCCCTCATCCTGCGGCCGGTGGTCAACATTCTCGAGCGCCGGCTCAACGGACGCCGGCTGACCGCGGTGGTCCTGCTCTACGGAGTCGTGGTGCTGCTGACCGGCGGGACGATTGTCCTCATGGCTCCGCCGCTGGTTTCGCAGGTGGTCGACTTCATCACGTTCCTGCCGAGCCTTTGGGAAGGTGCCTCGCGGTTCTTCCAAGAGCATTACCCGGAGTGGATTGCATTGGCCAAGAAACAGCTCGCGAACCCCACGGTCCGGCAGGTCGCCGATACCCTCGCGCGCGAGAGCAAGACACTGGTTGCCCACGCCATGCCTTCGATCCGGGCGGCCTTTGGCGGGGTTTTCGACGTGTTCGCCTTCCTGACCCACCTCGCGATTGTGCCGGTCTACCTCTTCTTCTTCCTGCTGGCGCGGGGAGAGCCGACCGGGCAGCTGGGCGAGCACCTTCCGTTCCTGAGCCCGAAGGTGAGGGACGACGTCGTGTTCCTCGCCAGCGAGTTTGTCGGAATCATCGAGTCGTTCTTCCGCGGGCAGTTGCTGATCGGACTCTGCATGGGAGTCCTGCTCGCCGCCGGCTTCACGGTCGTCGGACTCAAGGCTGGCCTCGTCGTCGGCCTGGCGCTCGGAATCCTCAACATCATCCCCTACCTGGGGACGATCCTGGGCCTCCTGGTCGCCCTGCCGCTCGCCTTCTTCCAGCCGGGCGGCGGCTGGCAGCTGCTGGGCCTCGTCATCCTGGTGAAAATCGCCGTGCAGTGCGTGGAAAGCTGGGTGCTCACCCCTCGCATCATGGGCCACCAGACCGGCCTCCACCCGGTCGCGATTATCTTCGCCGTCTTCTTCTGGGGCACGGCCTTCAATGGCGTGCTCGGGATGCTGCTCGCCATTCCGCTGACGGCGTTCTTCGTCACCGCCTGGCGGCTGGCGAAGCGGAAGTACTTCGACGCGGGCCATGGCTGAGCGCCTGCCGCCGCCGGAAGAATGCGCCCAGTGCGGCGCCCGGTTGCCGCGAAATGCCCGCGCCTGCCCGGAGTGCGGGGCCGACGAACGCACCGGCTGGCGGGGGGATTCCGTCTACGACGGCCTCGATCTGCCCGAGGAAGCCTGGCGGGAATCCGACGACGAGGCAGGGGCAGCCCGCTCTTCCCGGCCGCCCGCTCCGGCCGTCAACGGCCTCGCGTGGTATTGGTGGTGCGCCGGCCTTTTCCTGCTCGGCGCACTCCTGGTTGGGATGCTGGCCGGCCGCTGATCGGTGGGGATTCCGACCCGGCGTCAGAAGACGATCTTGATGCCCTTGCGCAGGTAGGTCGGCACGTCGAGATCCTGGCCGTCGAAGAGGTTGCGGTCGGTCTTCTCGAAATGGCCGCGGCTCTCCATCTCGCCGAAACCGAACTCCTCCTGGGCCACCTTGGCCGCCGGCGTTTGGCGCGGCGCCGGTTCGCCGGCTCCGCGCGGCGCGGGCGCCGCCGCGGCCGGGACCGTCGGAGCCGGCGCAGCCTTGTCGGTCCCGGGCAGGGGTGGACGGGAGCGGCCGGCCGCCACGGCGGGACGACGTGTCGGGAGCACGCGACCACCGAGATCGCTGGTGCCGATCACGCACACTTCCACGCGGCCGGCGAGATTCTCGTCAATCACGGCCCCCATGATGATATGGGAATCGCGGCCGAACTGCTCGGTGATCGCAGTCATGATCTCATTCACCTTTGGCAGGGTGAGATCGGCCCCGCCGATGATGTTGACGAGCAGGCGGTCGGCCTTGCGCGAAAAATCCGGTGTGTGGAGCAGCGGGCAGAGCTTGAGGCTGTTCATCGCCTCGGCCACGGCCTCCTCCCCCTTGCCCTCTCCCAGGCCAAACAGGGTCTTGCCCCCTCGCTGGCCAAAGGCCTGCCGCAGGGTCGCGAAGTCGAGGTTGATCAGTCCGGTCTTGAAGAGCATCGACCAGATCGAGCGCACTCCGCGGCCGATCCATTCGTCGGCGCGCGCGAACGAATCGAGCACGGTCTCGTTGTCGCCGGCCTCCTGCAGGAGCACGTCGTTGGGCAGGGGGATGACGGCGTCACACACCGCCCGCAGCGCCCGCAGTCCTTCCTCCGCCTGCTTCAGGCGGCGTCCACCCTCGAAGCTGAACGGCAGCGTGACAAACGCGATCACCAGCGCCCCGGCCTCCGCGGCAATCTCGGCGACGATCGGCGAGGCGCCGCTGCCGGTCCCGCCGCCCATGCCGGTGACGAGAAAGACCAGGTCACAGTCCTTCACGACCGCGGCGATCTTCTCGCGGTCGGCTTCGGCGGCCTCGCGACCCCGCTCCGGATCGCCGCCCGCTCCCAACCCGCGCGTCACTCCCATCCCGATCAGGACCTTGTCCTGCACCGGCGAGCTCGCGAGCGCCTGGTAGTCGGTGTTGATGACCGCGAGCTGCAGGCGCTCGAGATTTTCCATTTTCAGGCGATCAACGGCATTGGAGCCGGCGCCGCCAACCCCGACCAGCTTGATGGCGATGTTGCGGTCGGTCAGGAGGGTGTGTTCGAGGGGAAGCTCGTGGAGATTCATGGCAGGGGCCGAGGGCGGAGAGGGGCGCGTCGCGTGGAAGAGTGGTTCAGGCCGAGGCGAACAACCGCTTGACCCCGGACAGGAAGCCGCCGCCCCGGCGGGCCGGGGCGAGTTTCTCCGCCTGGGCGCTCACCCCGTAGTACAGGAGGCCCAGGGCCGTGTGATAGCCCGGATCGCGGAGGTTCTCATTCACCCACGTGGGCGCCTCTCCGAGGTGCGCGGGCACCCCGAAGACCTTGGCGGCCACCCCGGTGATGCCGGGGAGCTTCGCGGTCCCGCCCGTTAACACGACCCCGGCGGCGCAAGTCTCCGGCGTGAAGGCGTTGCCCAGTTTCTTCCGCACCACCTCGAGGAGCTCCCAGGCGCGGGCCGAAGTAATCTGCTCGATCGACTGCCGCGAAAACTGCCGGTCGCCGATCGCGAAGTTGCCATCGAGCCAGACCTTCTGCGCCTTGTCCTTGGTCTGGAGGTCCGCCCGCCCGTACCGGAGCTTGAGTTTGTCGGCCTGGCCTTCGGTCAACCGCAGCCCGATGCCGAGGTCGTTGGTGAGGTGGGCGCCGCCGACCGGCACCACGCCGGTCGTGTGCGCCGCCCCATCGCGATAGAGGGCGAAATCCGTCGTGCCGGCCCCGAGATCGATCACCAGGACCCCGTGCTGGCGCTCCTCCGCGGTCGTCACCATGTGGCCCGACGCCAGGCTGGACAGCACCAGATCCCTCACCTCGAGGTTGAAGCCCCGGATCACATGGATCATGTCCGCCAGCCGCTGCTCCTGGCCGTGCACCGTCCAGTAGCCGACCTCGAGTTTCTGGCCGACGAGATTTTCCGGATTGCCCGGAATCAGCCGCCCGTCGACGCGGAACGGCCGGCGAATGTGGTGAACCACCATCCGCCCGGAAGGTAGCTCCTTCCACTTGGCGAGGTCACACACTGTGCGCACGTCGCTCGCGTCGATCATGTTGTCCGACGCTTTCACGTTCACCGCGGCCTCGTTGTAGAAGCCCTCGAGGTGGGCGCCCGTCTGGGCGAGGAAGACGAAGTCGATGCGCTCGCCGGCATCCCGCTCGGCCTGCTCGAGGGCACTGTGCGTGCATTCGCTGGCGGCGCGATAATCGGCCACGCTGCCCTTGATCACGCCGCGGGAGGAACACTCGCCGCGACCGATGATGGCAAGCTCGCGTCCGGTGTACTCGCCGACGAGGACGGTGACTTTCGAGGTGCCGATTTCAACGGCCCCGATGAAGGTTGTGCGGTTGCTCACGTGGATTTGCCGAGGTTGGGTCGGGTTGGAGAAGGAAGGGAAATGACGGACGCGGGTCGCGGGGCCGCACCGGATTCGGCCGGCGCCGGCGGCTCGATCATCACCGGCACATTGCGGCCCAGCGTCAGGTCGATGCGGGCCCGTGTCATCGGGGTGTCGGCCAGGCGCTCGATCAGGTAGTCGAGCGTGGCAAGTTGCACGAAGTAGTCGCCCCGCGCGCTGAACACGACGATCGTGCCGTTCTTGGTGGTAACCTCGATTTCGCGATCGGAGGCGAGGCGGGCCAGCGAGACCGACTGCCAGGCCCGGTAGAGGCGCAGGGCGGAGAACTGGGCGTCGGCCAGCAATTGCGCCACGGGGGCCATGCCTGCAATCGGTTGGAAGCCGGCGCCGTCCGGCGCGAGGGTGAGCCCGCTCAACCAGGGCAGGGAATCGAGCAGCGCCGGCTCGAAGCCGACACCGTGGAAGATCACCCCCTGGGGATCCACGAGCAGGTCGCGCGGCGTCCCGCCCAGTTCCACCCGCACGCGCGCCACCGGCACCCGCTCGGTGAGGCGAACCGTGAGCCGATCCGGGAAGTGGCGGGTGATGGAAGCCGACACAACCTGGCTTTCCGCCAGCAGCCGAGCGCAGAGCTGATCCAGATCCAGTTCCATCAGCGCGGCATTCCGCGGCAGGGCCAGCGTGCGCTCCAGCCAGGCCTGGTCGAGCACGCCGCCGGCGGAGGTCTTCAGTTCGAGATGCCGCAACGTCGCCGTCCGGGCCACCGGCGGAACGTGTTTCGGCGACGTTCCCAGCATTCCCGCCGCGAACCACGCCCCGCATCCCAGAGCGACCGCGCACCCGATCAGCCAGGCCGAGCGTACTCCCTCTCGCACGCGGCGCCAGCGTCCACCCCGCGACATCGCGCGCGGCTTCACCGGCTGGGGAATGTCCCGCCAGCTCCGGATGACCGGAGCGGCCAATGTCTCCTGGCTCACGACCGTGCGCCTCCCTTCGACGCGAAGCGCGCGAGCGCCGGGGCCACGAGCTCCCGCACGAGCGCGGTGAAATCCAAGCCGAGGCAGCGCGCGCTCATCGGCAGGAGGCTGGTCTCCTTCATTCCGGGCAGGGTATTGATCTCCAGCAGGAAGGGACCGGCGTCCTCGGTGAAGATGAAGTCGACCCGCGCATAGTCGCGGCAACCGCAGGCGGCAAACGCCGCTTCCGCCGCCGTCCGGACCGTCGTCGTCGCCGCCGGATCGAGGGGCGCGGGAGCCAGGTACTCCGTCATGCCCTTGGTGTACTTGCTCGTGTAATCGTAGACCCCGGTCCGGGGTCGGATCTCGACGACACCCATCGCCCGACCGTGCAGCACCCCGACGCTCAGTTCCCGGCCGAAAAGCCGCCGCTCCGCCAGCCATTCCCCGGAGGTGATCTCCGTGAGTTTCGCCGCAATCGCCGCCCGCCCCTCGGGCAGCGCGAGCCCGACACTGCTGCCCTCGGCGTTGGGCTTGATTACGATTCGCTCACCGAGGCGACCGACGAGATCCTCGGCCGATGGCTTGGCACCGGCGGAAAACTGCCAGCCCGGCGCCACCTGCACACCGCGGGCCGTCACCGCGTCCTTGGTGCGCGTCTTGTCCATCGTCAGCCGGCTGCTCGCCGCATCGCACCCGGCGTACTCGATCCCGGCGGCATCCAGCAGGGCCTGCATGCCGCCGTCCTCGCCAAACGTGCCGTGCAGAGTCGAAAACACGACGTGCCGCCCCGGCTCGACCCCTGGGGGAATCGCCGCCGCGTCGACCAGCATCAGACGCGTCGGGTACGAACGCGCCAAGGCGAGCGCACTCGCGCGCCCCGAGCCCAGGGACACCTCGCGCTCCGCGGAAACGCCTCCGGCCAACACGGCAATGACAGGTCCGTTCTGTTTCATAAGACATCCTCCCACCGCCGGCCGAAAAACAGCACCTCGGGCTGCAGGTCAACCCCGCGCAGATCCCGCACCCGATACCGCACCCGTCGGACGAGCGCGATCACATCGGCGGCGGTCGCACCGCCGAGGTTCACGATGAAGTTCGCGTGCACGGGCGAGACCTGCGCCCCGCCGATCCTCTCGCCCTTCAGGCCACACTCGTCGATCAAACGGCCGGCCGACGTGCCGGAAGGGTTCTTGAACATGCAGCCCGCGCTCGGCTCCCGGGGCTGGGTCTCGTGCCGCTTGCGCCGATAGACGTCGATCTGCCGGCCGATCGCCTCGGCCTCGATCCGCGCCGCCGGACGGAGCAACGCCCCGAGCGCCACGGCCGCATCCAGTTCCCCGCAATGCCGGTACTCCACCCGCAACGCGGCACGCGGCAGGGTCGCCAGTTCCCCGGCCAAGGAGATCACCAGCATTTTGTCGACGAGATCGAACATCCAGCCGCCCATGGCCCCGGCATTCATGCGCAGCGCCCCACCCACGCTCCCCGGGATCCCCTCGAGGAACTCGAACCCCTGCAGGCCGGCTTTCGCCGCCAGGCCACACAGGGTCTTCAGTCGCAGGCCGGCCCCCACCCACACGCGACCGTCCTCCCGCGGCGTGAAGGCCGCCCAGTTCTCGTGAGTCAGGGCCACCACGATCCCCTCCACCCCCTCATCCGGCACGAGGAGGTTCGAGCCCCGGCCCAGGATAAACACCGGCACCTCACGACTGGTGGCCAGCCGCAAGACCGCCTGCAGGTCGGCCACCCCCGCCGGCTCGGCCAGCACCCGCGCCGCACCGCCGACGCGCAGCGTCGTCCGGGATGCCAGCGGCTCCTCGCGCGCGAGCCTCGACTCGGCCGACAGCTTGACCCGCAGATCGGCGACCAGCGCGTCCCACTCCGCCGGAGCGGCGGGTCGGGGGGGCCAGGTCGTGGTGGCGGTCATGGGGAAGCGGCGGCGTGCGGGGCCGGGCGTCAGGCCGGCACGGCGCCGAGCCGGGGTGGCGGGCGGTCGTCCTCGGCCAGTTGCTCGAGGTCCGCGAGCATGAGGTCGAGCGCGTTGGCGCGGTCCATCCGCTGGAGATTGGCCCGGAGCTTGCGCAGTAGCCAGTCGTTGAAGATCACGTCCAGCACCTCGGCGTGAAGCTGACCGAGCTGCGTCTGGGCGACGACGATGCCGCCGCCCTGCCGCTCGAAGAACGCGGCGTTGGCCTGCTGGTGATTGTCCGCGGCGAACGGATACGGGACGAGGATCGCCGGGGTTTCGCAGCGGATCAGTTCGGCCAGGGTGCCGGCGCCGGCCCGGGAGACGACTAGGTCGGCCGCCGACAGGAGCTCGGCCATGCGATCGCAGAACGGGAGAAACTTCGCGCGCACCGGCGCCCCCGCCCGGGTCGTGAGCACGAGGGTTTCCTCGCGGCCCTTGCCCAGCCCCGTCACGACACAGAGCTGGATGCCCTCGGCGGCCAGCATTTCGACGTGCCGCCGGGCCCAGTCGTTGAGGGAGGCCGCCCCCTGGCTGCCGCCCAGCACGACCAGCAGCCGCTGTCCGGGGTCGATCCCCAGCGCCGCGCGGGCGGCGGGAGACGCCAGCCGGCTGATCTCGCGGCGCACCGGCAGGCCGACGTGCCGGGTGGCCACGGCCCGGATGCCCGGCAGCCGGATCCCGGGCGGAAGATAGACCCGGCGGGCCAGGCGGCCGACCGTGCGCACCGCGAGGCCGGGCACCCGGTTCGACTCGTGCAGCGCAGTGGGCACCCCCTGCACCCGGGCGGCGAGGACCAGCGGGGCCGAGGTGAAGCCGCCAAAGCCCACCACCGCGGCCGGACGCAGCCGCCGAACGAGGCGCAGGCAGAACCAGAAGGCCTGTGCCTGCGTCACCACGCAGCGCAGCAGTTGCCAGGGCCGCCAGCTGAATCCCGTGCCCGGCATGCGTTCAAACCGCAGGCGGGGGTATTTGGAAATCAACCGCGCATCGACCTTCTTCTGGCTGATGAGCAACACCGGTTCATGCCCGCGATCCTCCAGGCCTTCCGCGAGGGAAATGCCCGGTGACAGGTGCCCGCCGGTGCCGCCGCACGAAATGAGATACCGGCTCATGCGAGCACCTCCCGCATCGAACCGGCGTTGCGTGACAGCGCGGCGCGACCCCAGGTGCGCTGGGTGTTGAGGAGGATGCCAAGCAGCATGCCCATGAGCAGGAGGTTGGAGAGGCCCGCACTGATGAACGGCAGCGACATGCCCTTGGTCGGCAGCAGTCCCGTCACCACCCCGAGGTTGATGATTGCCTGCAGGCAGATGAGCAGCAGGCAGCCGAGCACGAGGAGAAACTGGAAGAGGTTCGGAGCGCGCCGGAGGTGCAGGAGACCAGCGATGAAGATCACGGTGAACACCGCCACCACGGCCAGCGTGAACCAGAGCCCGAGTTCCTCACCCACCACCGAGAAGATGAAGTCCGTGTGCGCCTCGGGCAGGTAGTTGAGCTGCTGGCGCCCCCGGCCGAGCCCGGCGCCCTCGGTTCCTCCCGAGGCGAAGGCCGCCAGCGCCTGGTACAGCTGGTAGGTGCGTCCGGTCTTGTTGCCTTCGACATCAAGAAAGGCGGTGAACCGCTCCAGCCGGTTCGGAATCAGCAGGAGCGTCGTGGCGAAGACCGCTGCCACGCCGGCGAGCGAGGGGAGGATGAAGCTCCAGCGCGCCCCGGCGTGGAAGAGCAGCAGCAACCCCACCGCGATCATGAGTGCCGCCGACCCCATGTCGGTCTCCAGCAGAACCAGCCCGCCAAAGGCGCCGATGCCGAGCAACGGCCAAAGGAAACCGCGCTTGAACTCGCCGATGCGTGACTGGTTCAGCGCCAGGTAATGCGCGAGGCAGAAGACGAGCCCGAGCTTGGCAAACTCCGACACTTGGAATCGCATCGCCCCCACGCCCAGCCAGCGGCGGGAACCATTGACCCGGATGCCGATGTGCGGAATCAGCACGAGTGCCAGTAGGAACAGGGAGATGCCGCCAATCCACCAGGCATAGCGCCGCACCTCCTCGAGGTTGAGGCGGCTGAAAAGGTAACAGAGCCCCGCCGCCACCACGACTCCGGCCACCTGTTTCGTCAGGTAGGCGTAGGGCACGGCGACCCCACGCTTGTCGATGAACCAGGCGCTGGCGCTGAAGAGGATCGTCAGGCCAAGGAAGGCCAGCGCGATGGCGCACACCACGATGACGTTGACGGGGCTGACCAGCGACGGGTGCGGCGCCCGGCGCGTGTCCTGGGGCAAGGTGTAGCCGTGCACAGCAGCGTGGCGTCAGCGTTTGGGCGCGGGGGTCACCGGGCTTTCGTCCAGGCGGATGACGGGAATGATGGGCGCGGCTGGGGGCGCCGCCGGAGTCGGCTCCGGCTTGGTTTCCGCCTTGGCCGAGCCTTTGGCGGCCGCCTTGGCGGACTTGCCGGCGGTGGCCTGCCAGCCGGGGATAATCAGTTCCATCCCGGCCTGAATCTTCGCGGGATCCGAGATGTGGTTGGCGACGGCGATGTCGGACTGCCGCACGCCGTAGTTGCGGGCGATCGAGCCGAGCGTCTCACCCGACTTCACCGTGTGCTTGATGGCGTCGGCTCCGGCCCGCGCAGCCGGCGCCTCGACCGCCTTGGCGGACGCCGGGGCCGGCGTCGGAGCCGGGGTCGCGGCACCCGGCGACGACTTGGCGGGGATGAGCAGCTTCTTGCCGGGCTGGAGATTGGTGTTGGCGGCGATCCCGTTGGCGGCCGTCAGGTCGGAGACGGTCAGTTTGTGCTTCTTGGCGATCGACCACAGGCTGTCCCCGGCCTTGACGACATACGTGGTGGCCGGGGTGACGTCCTGGACCTTCTCCGCAACCAGGGTACTGGCGACGGGCGTCCCGGGACGCGTGGGCGTGAAGCGCACGGTGGTCGCCCCCCCTCCCGCGCTCGCGGTGGCAGGGGCGTTGGGATCGAAGGTGATGGGCGCGGATGTCACGGGCGCCGGCTCCGGCGCCGACGTGTACACGCCGGCCGACGTGTTGGGCACGGAGACCGCTGGGGCCGTGGCGGCCGGGGCGGCAGTCACCGTGTCGGCTGGGACCGGAGGCGGTTTCGTGGCGGTGCTGCACCCGGGATTGGCGAAGATGAGCACGAGCGCGAAGACGTGGATGCCCACGACGATGCCGAAAATCTTCAGGATTTTCATGATTGGATTGGTTCGAAAAGGAAAGGTGACCGCGCGGGGCGAAAAGACTAGCCCGCCGTGGGTGCCGGCGGCCGCGGTGCCGCCTCGGTGGCCGCACGGGCGCGGCGGGCGGCCCAGGCGCGCAGAAACGCCCGGTTGCCCATGACGGCTCCCGGAGCCACCGTGAAGAGCGCGGAAGGAGCGGGCGGGCGCAGCACCGGACGGGGAACGGATGGAGCCGGAGGCGGAGCGAAGCGGTCGGGAGTGGGGAGCGGATTCATGGTCACACGGCTTAGCGGATCTTGAGCGTGGCAAGGCTGGCGAGGGCACAGCCGAGGGAAAGGACCCAAAAGCGGAGCACGACCTTGGTCTCGGGCCACCCCTTCTTTTGGAAATGGTGGTGGATCGGCGCCATCAGGAAGACCCGCCGGCCTTCGCCGAACCGGCGCTTCGTGAACTTGAACCAGCCGACCTGGATCACGACCGACAGCATCTCCCAGATGAAGACCCCGCCGGCGATCACCAGGGTGAACGGCTGGTGAATCATGAACGCCATCACGCCGATGAGTCCCCCGAGCGCCAGGGAGCCGGTGTCGCCCATGAACACCTCCGCGGGATGCGAGTTGAACCAGAGAAAGGCCATGCAGCCGCCGATCAGCGCCCCACAGATGATGGTGAGTTCGCCGGTGCCCGGCACATGGCTGATGAGGAGGTACTCGGACAGGAAGACGTGGTCCGCGAGATAGGCCATGATCGCGAAGACGATCGCCACGGTGATGGTGCAGCCGACGGCCAAGCCGTCGAGGCCGTCGGTGAGGTTGATGGCATTGCTGAACCCCACGATCCAGAGGTAGATCATCGGCAGCAGCAGCCACCAGGGCATGGGGTCGACCACGGCGTACTTGATGAACGGCACCCAGAGTTCGTGAATCTTCTCCGCGCTCTGCGGATGCCACAGGAGCACACCCAGTGCGACCAGGGTCGCCATGGTCTGCCACGCGATTTTCTCCCAGGAGGAAATCCCCGCGCGGTTCTTGTGGACAACCTTGAGGTAGTCGTCGCGAAACCCCGGCGCCGTCAGCGCGGCATATACGAACAGGCTGACCACCACCCAGACGTTGGGCGCGGCCCAGAGCACGGCGCTGGCGAACACCGCGAAGAAGATGATCAGTCCGCCCATCGTCGGGGTGTGCTTCTTGTCAAAGTACGCGGCGCCGAGGGCACCGGTCCGGTCGTCGATGTAGCCGTGGCCGAACTTCAGCTCCCGGAACTTCGCGATCAGGCGCGGACCAATCGCAAACCCGATCAACAGGGCAGTGATCGCCGCGCCCATCGTCCGCACCGTGATGGAACCGAACAGCCGCAACGGTCCGTAGTACTCCTCGTAGTTGGCCAGGTAGCTAAGCATGGGCCACCTCCCCCACCACGCCCTCCAGGGCCCGCTCGAGGGCGTACTTGCGGCTGCCCTTCACAAAGACCGCGCCCGGCCAGTCGTGCAATGCGGCCCGCACCGGCTCGAGGTCCTCCACCACCCGCACCTGCGCCCGGCCGCGCCCCTGTTCCTCCACCCCGGCGACCACGGCGGAAGCCCAGGTGCCGGTCACATACAGCTGGTCCCCGTCGCGCAGCCGCAGCCGACGGCCCAGCGCCCGATGGTGGGCCGGCGCCTCGGGTCCGAGTTCCTCCATGCAGCCGAGCACAAAGAGGCGCGGGGTCGCCACCGGCGCGATCGCGTCGAAGGTGGCCAGCGCATCCGCCATCGAGGCGGGATTGGCATTGTAGCAGTCGAGATAGAACATCCGGCCGTCGATCTCCCGCACCTCGCCCCGCAGGGCCGCGGGCCGCCAGTCGCGGAGTCGGGATTGGATCTCCTGTTCGGTCACGCCGAGCCACAGGGCGGCGCAGATCGCCAGCACCGCGTTCTGCGCCATGCCATCCGACACGCGCCGGAAGACGAACCGCCGCGGCGGCGGCGGCCCGTACGCCAGCGCGACCGCGGTTTCATCGGAGCGGTGGGTGATGGCGAAATAGACCCGGTCTTTCGGCGGCTCCGCGGGTCGCACCACCTCGGCGCGCTCCACCTCCATGCGCCGCACGCCGAGTTCCCGGAAAGGGGCGTGTTCGGCCGTCTCCCGCGAAAACACCGCCACGCCGCTGGTCCGGGTCGCCGCCGGCAGCCGCGCCTTTTCCCGCGCGACCCCCTCGATGCCCCCCAGCGCCTCCGTGTGGGCCGCCGCCACCAAGGTGATGATCGCCACGTCCGGTTCGATCATCGTGGCCAGGGCATCCATCTCCCCGGGCAGGTTGATGCCCGCCTCGATCACCGCCAGGCGATGCTGCTGCGGATCGATGCGGGTGAGCGTCAGCGGGACGCCCAGGTGGTTGTTGAAATTTCCCTCGGTGGCGATCACCCCGGCCGTCGGACCACCGAGCAGCAGGGCCAACAGGTCCTTGGTCGAAGTCTTGCCGGCGCTGCCGGAGATTCCCACGACCGGCCCGGCAAACCGCCGCCGGTGCTCCCGCGCAATCGCGTGCCAGGCGCCAACCGGATCCGCCACCACCAGTTGCGGGAGCGCGACGGCGGGATCCGGCTTTCCGACCAGCGCCGCCCCGGCCCCCGCCCGCGCCGCGGCCGCGAGGAAGTCGTGGCCATCCCGCTGCGCCGTGCGGACCGCCACAAACACCGCTCCGGGCTGGAGCTGGCGGCTGTCGAAGTGGAACGACGTCAGCGGCACCGCCGGCGGCGAAGTCCAGCGGCCACCGGTCCAGTCGGCGAGTTGCTGCGGGTCAAAGTGCGGCACGGCAGCCCCCCCTTTCCCCGGTTCGTGCGCCTTCCGCGAGCAGCTCGCGGGCCACCACCCGATCGTCGAACGGAAAGACGGTGTCGCCGAGTTCCTGCACGGCATCCGGCCCCTTGCCGGCCAGCAGCACGCAGTCGCCCGGCCGCGCCAGTTCCAGCGCGCAGGCGATCGCCCGGCGCCGGTCCTCGATCCACACGATTCGTCCCGGCGCCGTCACTCCGGCCCGCATGTCCGCGAAGATGCGGGCGAGCGGCTCGGCGCGGGGATTGTCAGCCGTCGCCACCGCGAGATCCGCCCCGGCCTGCACCGCGCGCACGACGTCCGCCCGGCGCGTGCGGTCGCCGTTGCCCGCGCAGCCAAACACCGCCAGCAGGCGGCCGGTGGTCACCTCCCGTAAATCCGCGAGCGCCTGACGGAGCCCGTCCGGGTCACCCGACCGATCCACCAGCACGGTGAAGGGCTGTCCCTGCGGCAGGCGTTCAAGGCAACCCGGCACGCCTCCCACGGAGCGAAGCGCCGCCACCACTCGCACCGGATCGCGACCGAGCGCCCACGCCGTTGCCACGGCGGCGAGCACATGGCGCACATGCGCGGAACCAATCAACTGCGACTCCACGTCGAGCCCGCCTTCCGGCCAGACGAGGCGGAAACGCGTTCCGTCGGCCCGCAGGGAAATCGTCTCGGCGCGTACCTCCGCATCGGAGCCCCCGCCAAAGGTCACTCGCCGTCTTCCCACCTGCGCATATCCCCAGACGTCACGCGGTCCATCTCCGGCGCCGGCCCGATCTCCCACCTCCCGCGACTCGCCGCCGAGCACCACGACGCCCGCCAGACGGAGCCCCGCCCCCTCGCCCGCTGTCGCCGTCGCCTCGTCTTCAATCACCGCCTGCCGGCAACCGGCGTCGCGCATCTGGGCCAGCATGCCCATGAGGTCGATGACTCCAGGCGTCCCGCTCAGGCAGGGTACGGTTCTCCGTCCAAGATGGTAGTGGGTGGCGCCGACGAGTCCGACCGCGCCATCACCTCCGAGCAGCTTTTGGAGCAGGTGGGCAACGCTGGTCCTGCCGGCCGCACCGCGCACCGCCACCACGTCGAGCTGCCGGTCCGGATGGCCAAAAAAACGCTGCGCCGCCCGGGCCACGGCCACCGCCACCGAAGGCACCTGCACCAGGGTCGCCCCGCCCGGCCCGAGGAGGGGCATCCGGTTGGCGACCACGGCCACCGCGCCGCGGCGGACCGCTTCATCCACGAACCGCAGGCCATCCGCCCCCACCCCGTCCTCGGCAAAGTAGACGAAGCCCGGCCGCACGCGACGCGGGTCGGTCGCCAGCCCGGTAATCGATCGGTTGAGGACGCCGCGCGCCGCGAGTATCCCTTCCTCGGGTACGACGTCGCCGAGACGGCGGACGGCCGGAACGCGACCCGGACTCGCCAGCGAGCGGGATCCGGGCTGGCGGGCGCGGACGGGGGCCACGGCACCCAGCCAGGGAGACGGGCAGGTCAGGTAGCCAATCACCGCCGACCTCCTTCGCTCAGTGCGATCGTGCCGGCGCGATCCGATCCGCCCCCGGAGCGGATATTCAGGATGGGAATCAGCTGCTCGCCGATGCGCCGGAAGGAAGGCGCGGCCACCGTCCGGCCGTAGGCGACTCCGTTGGGCGCCCGGTGGTCCGCGTCGTCGACGATCACCGAGATGATCACCTTCGGCCGCGCGGCGGGAAAGAAGCCGACGAAGGACGCGATGTGGTGCTTGCGCGACCACTCTCCATTGATGAACTTCTGCGACGTGCCGGTCTTGCCCGCGACGTCGAAGCCTTCGATGGCGGCCTCGAGGGCGGTGCCGCCCTTGCGGGTGACCCCGACCAGCATTCCCGCCATGCGGGCCGCGGTCTCCGGAGAAATCACCCGGCCGATTTCCGCCCGCTGATAGGCATACACCGTTTCGTTGCCGGCATCGCGAATCTGCCGGATGATCTGCGGCCGGAGCAGGACGCCGCCAGTGGCGATGACCGACATCGCCTGGTGCATCTGCAGCACGGTCGCCGACACGGAGTGCCCCATCGGGATCCGCGTGATGTCGATCGGGTACCATTTCTGCCACGGATGCAGAATGCCGGCGACTTCCCCTCCCACGGGAAAGCCGAGTCGCGAACCGAAGCCGAAGGCCCGCGCGTACCGGTGGAGGCGCTCCTCCCCCAGCATCATGCCGAGCTGCGCCGCGCCCCGGTTGCTGGAGTGGCTGATCACCTCCGAAACCGTGAGCTGGCCCATCCGGTGGTCCTCCCCCGGGAGCGAAAGCATCCGGCCGTTGTGCAGCTTCTTCTCGAGGGAACAGTCGATCACGGTGTGCGGCGTCACCAGGCGCTCCTCGAGCGCGGCCGCGGCCGGGACGATCTTGAACACCGAACCCGGATCGTAGATGTCGGCGACCGCCGCATTCTTCATCCGGGCCTCCTCCGCCTTGGGCACCTTGTTGAACTCGTTGGGATTGAAAGTCGGGTAGTTGGCCATCGCCAGGATGAAGCCGTCGGGATCACTGACCACGATGCTGGCCTTCAGGGGCTCGAACTTCTCCGCGAGGTAGGCGAGCTCCTGCTCGACGATGTCCTGCACCGTCGAGTCAATCGAAAGCGTGACGCTGAACCCGTCGACCCGCGGCACCTCGCGGCTGCCGAACTGCGGCAGCTCCCGGTTGCGTCCGTCGCGCTCCACCAGGCGCCAGCCGCGCTGGCCCCGAAGGTAAAAGTCGGCATACGCCTCCATCCCCGCCACCGCCTTCTGCTCCCGGTTCACATAGCCGATCAGGTGCGCAGCCAGCTGGTTGCTGGGGTAGACCCGGCGGTACTCCCGCACGCCGTAGACTCCCTGGATGTTCAGCTTCCGGATGCGCTCGTGCAGCGACTCCGGCACGTCCTCTTTGAGCTTCACCCAGCGGATCGGGCGCGGCCCCGGGGCGGCCGGTTCCGGGTCGGTGTCGTCTTCGTCGCGGTCGGCGCTCACCGGCGCCGCCGGGGTCAGGTTGAACTGGAACCCGCCCTCCGTCCCGGCCGGGGTCATGACCGGGGCCGCCACCACCGGGGCCGCCGGCGCCGCCGGTTCGCGCCACCGCGGGGTGAAGCGCTCCCGCAGCTCCGCCTCCGGCATGTCCAGCAGGGCGGCGAGTTCCGGCCACTTCTTCTCGTCCCGGCGGAGCAAGGCATGGGGATCGACGCCGACCACCACCTCCGAGCGGCTGGTCGCCAGCCGCGCTCCCCGGGCGTCGAGGATGTCACCCCGGCGGGCGGCTTCGGCCACCATCATCGGGCGGACCTTCGCGACCGACTTGATCCGCTCCTCGCGGTCGACCACGTGCAGCCACACCAGCCGGGCCCCGAGGGCGCCGAAGCAGGCAAGGAAACCCCCGCCGAGCAGGAGGATCCGGTAGCTGGACGCAAAGCCGCGGGACATCGGGATTAGTGCTGGGCGATCCGGAAGGTGACAGGGGCCGGCCGTGCGGCGGCGTCGGTGAACAGGTCGCGATGGGCGAGCCGCGCCATGCGCTCGACCACGTTCTCGGTCACATGCTCCACCGGGATCTGGGTCATCGGCACGAGCCCGAGCCCGAGGGTGACGTTGAGGGTGCGCAGCTTGTCCGGCGCCTGCTCGGTCTCGATGATGGTCTTCTTCTCGTCGATCAACCGCTCGAGGCGGGCGATCTGCGCCGCGAGGTCGCGGTTGTCCTTGGCTGTAACCGAAATCTGGTGACGCATCCAGACCGTGCCGAGCCCGATCGAACCGCCGAAGCAGATGGCGACGATCAGGCCGACGAGGAGCTGATTGGCAAAGGCGGAGGAGTCTTTCTTCATCAGGAGGCTGGAAAGGGCCGGGCACCCGCGCCCGGGAATCGGGGGATCAACGACGGCGCAACGCGCGGAGCTTCGCGGAGCGCGCCCGGGGGTTGACCCGCACCTCGGCGTCGCCCGGCGTCACCGGCCGGCGGGTCAGCGGATCCGCCTGCACGATCCGCAGGTCCTGCGGCGTGCTGTCGGCGGCGCTTTCCGGCTGGCCGCACATGCGGCGGAAGAACTGCTTCACCGGGCGATCCTCGAGGGAGTGAAAACTGATGACGCAGAGCACACCGCCGGCGGCGAGCCGGGCGAAGGCCGCCGGCAGCGCCCGCTCAATCGCGCCGATCTCGTCGTTCACGGCGATGCGGATGCCCTGGAAGGCCCGGGTCGCGGGGTGCAGTCGCGACTGGTGGCGGTCCCGGGCCGGGATCGCCTCGGCCACCACCGCCGCCAGGCTGGCGGTGCGCGCGAGCCGGCCGCTGCCGCGGGCCGCCTGCAGCGCCCGCACCACGCGCCGCCAGTGGGGTTCCTCGCCGAAGTCGCGCACGGCCCGCACCAGCATCTCCTCCGTCGCCGTCTCGAGCCAGGTCGCCGCCGGCACTCCCACCCGCGGGTCGAGCCGCATGTCCGCCGGGGCGTCCAACCGGAAGGCGAATCCCCGCTCCGGCGCATCAAGCTGGAATGACGAGACCCCGAGATCAAAGAGGATGCCGTCGAACCCGGTGCCAGTGATTTCGTCCAGCCGGGCAAAGTCCCGATCGACGAACGTGAATCGATCGCCGAATTCCCGCCGCACCGCCTCGGCGCGGACGCCCGCCGCCGGGTCGCGATCGAGGGCCGTCACCGACGTTCCTTCCGCCGCGGCCAGGAGCGCGCGCGTATGTCCGCCCCCGCCAAACGTACAATCGAGGTACCGCCCCCCCGCGCGCGGCGCGAGGTGCTCCAGCACCTCGTGCAGCATCACGGGTTGGTGGCCGGCAGTCATGGCAGCGGGAAAAACCTCATCGGGTGCCGTGGGCATCGCTGGCTTCCTTCCCTTTCCCCGACTTCCCTTTCGCCACCGTCCGCAGCACCAGGGCGTCGCGCACCCGGGGGGTGACGCTGGCCGCCGGAAACGCCACGGCGCGTTCGCTCGAGTCGATCCAGGCCGGAAAACTGCGGCGCGCCGCCGGCGCGGCGCTCAACGCCGACTTGCGAATCATGGCCACGGAGGAGAGGCGTTTGACTTTGGCGGGACGACGCATGGCTAGAGATCGAGTTCGCGCATGAGTGCGCCAAAGGCCTCCCCTTCCGACTTCGCCATCTCCTGCGCCCAGCGGGCCGGGTTGTAGATGCTGAACTTGGCGAGGCCGCCGGCGAGCACTGCCTCCCGCTCGATGCCGGCGTGCTTAAGCAGCGCGGTGGAGAGAGACACCCGCCCAGCCTTGTCGAAGCTGAAGCTCTGGGTCTGGGAGAAAAAACGGGCCGCGAAGGCCTGGGCCCTCGCGTCGCTCAGTTTCTGCGCGGCGATCTTCGCGTGCAGCGCCTCGACCTGGGCCGGCGGCAGAATCGCGATGTAGCCGTCGGGATGCGGCGTGGCGAGGAACGTGGCCCCCTCCGGATGGCCGTCGCGCCACGCCGAAGGGATCGTCAGCCGTCCCTTGTCATCGAGCGTGTGATGAAACTCGCCCGAATAATAAACTTTGCCGTCCGTCGCCATGTGGGGGTCCGGGGCAGCCCAAGCGCCCCAAAACGCCACATTTCAACCCATTTTCACCCACCCCGGTCAAGCCTTAAGCCCATGAAATCCCGTAAACTTGTTCACATATTCACAACCCGGGGAGCCACTTCGCCGCTCTCTCCCCCGTCCCGTTTCAAGTCATTTGCAGCCCACTTTCCCGCCCTCTCCGAAATCTCGGCCAGGGGGGCTGGTGCCGTGGACCTGTTCGTGGTCATCGCCAGTCCCTCGCTCCGCCGTTACTCCGCCACTTCCCGCACCGCGCCACGGTCCGCAGAAGTCACATGCCGGGCGTAAAGGCGAAGCGCGGTGGAGACCTTGCGCTCGCGACTGACCGGACGATAGGCGGCCTTGCCCCGGGCGGACTCCGCCTGGGCCCGGGCGGCGAGTTCCGCCTCGGCCACCCGCAGATGAATGCGGCGCGCCGGAAGATCGATCTCGATGATATCCCCTTCGCGCACGAGGGCGATGATCCCGCCCGCGGCGGCCTCCGGCGAGACGTGGCCGATGGACAGCCCGGAGGTGCCCCCGGAGAATCGTCCATCGGTGATCAAGGCGCACGCCTTGCCGAGCCCCATCGATTTCAGGTACGAGGTCGGATACAGCATCTCCTGCATGCCTGGCCCGCCGCGCGGGCCCTCATAGCGGATGACCACGACATCGCCCGGCTGAATCTTTCCCTTGAGGATCGCCTCACAGGCGGCGTCCTGCGATTCGAAGACGCGGGCCGGACCGGCGAAATGAAACAGGGCGGAATCGACGCCGGCGGTCTTCACGATGCAGCCGGCGGCGGCCAGGTTTCCGGTCAGCACCGCGAGGCCGCCGTCGGGATAATAGGCGTGAGCCAGATCGCGCACGCAACCGGAGGCCTTGTCGGTGTCCAGTTCGCGGAAGGCCGCCGACTGCGAGGCAAACACCAGGTTGCGGCCGCCTCCGGGCGCACTCCGGTAGACCGACTGCGCTTCCGGCGAAGCGTTCGGTCCGGTGATGTCGTAACGGGCGATCGCCTCGGACAGGGTGAGGCCGTCGGCGCGTTTCGCCCGGCCGTCGATCAGGCCGCCTGCCGCGAGTTCACCGAGGATGCGCAGGATCCCGCCGGCGCGGTTCACGTCCTCGATGTGATAATCCGAACTCGGGGCCACCTTGCAGATGCAGGGGACGCGGCGGGAGATGGCGTCGATGTCCGCCATCGTGAAATTGACGCCCGCCTCGTGGGCGATGGCGAGGATGTGCAGCACGGTGTTGGTGGATCCGCCCATGGCCACATCCAGCGCCATGGCGTTCATGAAGGCGGTGCGGCTGGCGATGGATCGCGGCAGGACGGACGTGTCTCCGTCGCGGTAATACGCGTACGCCATCTCGACAATCCGGGCGGCCGCCTGGTCGAAGAGCCGGCGGCGGTTCGCGTGGGTGGCGACGATCGTCCCGTTGCCCGGGAGCGCGAGCCCGAGCGCCTCGTTGAGGCAGTTCATCGAATTGGCGGTGAACATACCCGAGCATGAGCCGCAGGTGGGACAGGCGTTCTTTTCCACCGCCTCCAGGGTCGCGTCGGAGACGTTGCGATCGCCGCCCATGACCATCGCATCCACCAGATCGTATTTCTTCTGGCCGACGACGCCGGCCTCCATCGGGCCGCCGGAGACGAAGATGGCGGGCACGTTGAGGCGCATGGCCGCCATGAGCATGCCAGGCGTGATCTTGTCGCAGTTGCTGATGCAGACCATCGCGTCGGCCTTGTGGGCGTTGACCATGTACTCGACGCTGTCCGCGATCACTTCCCGCGACGGCAGCGAGTAAAGCATGCCGTCGTGTCCCATGGCGATGCCGTCGTCGATCGCAATGGTGTTGAACTCCGCCGCGAAGCAGCCGCGCTCCTCGATCAGCCGCTTGACGTACTGGCCGACCTCGTGGAGGTGCACGTGGCCGGGGACGAACTGGGTGAAGGAATTGACGACCGCGATGATCGGCTTGCCGAAATGTTCTTCGCGCATGCCGTTGGCCCGCCAGAGGCTACGGGCGCCGGACATCAACCGGCCCATCGTGGTGGTGTTGCTGCTGAGGGAAGGCATGCCGGCTTCATAGGTCGCGCCGGGCGGATGGCGATGGAAAAGGCGGAGGATCGGGCGGGATTGCCGGACCGCGACCATGGCGCCGCGCGTGCGCCCAACGCCCGCCCTCCCCCCCCGGCCCTGGTCAAGCCCGCCGCCGGGGATTTCGCGACCGACCACCGCCAGTCGCGCCCCCGGTCATGCCGCCCCCGCGCTCGAGTCCGCGAGGCAGCCGAGCGTCTCGAGGCGGCGGTTCAACTCACCCCGCTGCTCGGCCGACGGATTGACCAGCGGCAGCCGGGTGGGCCCGCAGTCCACCCCCAGGCGGACCATCAGGCCCTTGAAGTTGGCGATCGGGCTGCCCCCCGCCTTGACGCAGGCCTGAATCATCTCGACGGCCGTCCGCTGCAGGGCGGCGGCACCGGCTTCGTCACCCGCGTCGTGCCGCGCGATCAGACGCAGGTACAGCGGTGCCGCGAAATTGTAGGTGCTCCCCACCGCGCCGCGCGCCCCAAGCTGGAGCGCCGAGTGCAGGAGTTCGTCCCGGCCGAAAAGGATGTCGTAGCGGCCGTCGGCGAAGCGCAGGCAGCGTCCGAAATCCTCCAGATCCTCGAAGGTGAACTTCACCCCCGCCAGGTTCGGAATCCGGGGCGCGGCGGCCGCAAGGAAGTCCGCCACCGCCACGTTGAAACCCGTCAGCGAGGGCAGGTGGTAATAGTAGAAGGGCAGCCGTGGCGCCGCGGCGGCGATCGCCGCGCACCACTCCACCAAGCCCCGCACGCCGTCGGGCCGGAAAAAATAAGGGGCCAGGGCGGCGACGCTGTCCGCCCCAATCGCCTGCGCGTGCGCGGCCAGCGCCCGGCTCTCCTCCAGGCTGGTGTGGCCCACATGCACGATGACGCGCAGTCCCTTCGGCGCCGTCGCCACCCACCGCTCGGCCACCTGCCGGCGCTCCGCCGTGGTGAGCGATGCCCCCTCGCCGGTCGTGCCGCAGATGAACGCTCCCGCGACGCCCAGGCGCTGCAGGTGCCGGGCGTAGCCCTCCGTGGCGTCGAGGTGCAGGGTCCCGTCCGGATGGAAGGGGGTGAACGGAGCGGCGATGAGCCCGTGGGTCTTCGTGATGGTCATGGAAGGGAGTGCCAAGCGGCAGGGGGACCGTGGGACGTGGAGGGCCGGAAGGAAACCCCGGGCTGGCGGTCACTTTTTCGTACCACCGGCCGGCGCGCCCCGCGCCCACGATCCACCAGGCAGGGGACGCGGCCGGTCGCGAGGGGCGCATCTATCGGATGGCGGTTGTAGCTGGCCGCGGTGAGGCGGCCGCCGGGGTCACCGCCCCCGGCTACACCAGACAAATGACCGCCAACCGGCTGACGCGGCCGTGCGCGAGGAAGTCGACACATCGGACTTGCCTTGGCGCTGGTTCGCTCGCGTCCTTCGCGCTGATGCCGAAGGCCTCGAGTGGTGTCGTTGGTGGCGGATCCGCGCGAGCGGAGCGGGACCCGATCGCGGGTGGACCGGCGCCGTCGCGACGGCGGCAGCGAAGGACGAACCATGACACGGCCGGCGAGTGATCCAGCCCGCGGGCGGGACGCGACCCCGTGGGTGACGGTCCAACGTCCGGCAGGAGTCGGGGCGCCCCTCGTGTTCGATTCGCCGCACAGCGGGATCACCTACCCGGACAACTTCCGCCCGGCGGCGGCCCGGTCCGCAGTGCTGACCACCTGGGACGCCTACGTCGACGAGCTCTTGGCGGGGGTCACGACCGCCGGCGCCACCCTGATCGCGGCCCGGTTCCCCCGGGCGTACATCGACACCAACCGGGCGGCGAACGACATCGACCCGGCACTGCTGGAGTCGCCGTGGCCCGAACCCACCGAGCTGAGCGAGCATGCCGGGCGGGGCATGGGGCTGATCCGACGTTACGCGCTGCCGGGGATTCCGATGTACGACCGCCGGCTCCCGGTCGCCGAGGTGCGCCAACGGATCGAGCGGCACTATCTTCCCTACCGGCGGACGCTGCAGGCGGAGATCGACGACGCGGTCGCCCGGCATGGCTTCGTCTGGCACTTCAACTGCCATTCGATGAAGTCGCGCGGCAACGCGATGAACCGCGACGCGGGCGCGCCCCGCCCCGACTTCGTGCTGGGCGATCGCGACGGTACGTCGGCGCCCCGCGACTTCACCGCCTGGGTGGCGGCCTGGCTGGTCGCGCAGGGTCACCGCGTCGCCATCAACGAACCGTATCGCGGCGCCGACATCGTGCGCGCCCACGGGGCACCCGCCCGGGGCCGGTACAGCCTGCAGATCGAGATCAACCGGGGACTGTACCTCGACGAGGCGACCTGTGAGCGGGCGGCCGGTTTCGCCGCCCTGCAGGAGGAGCTCACCCGTTTTGCGCTGGCCGTCGCCGAGTTCGCCCGGAAGTGTCCGCCCCGGCCCGCTTCCGGATGACCCCTCCGACCGACCCCACCCAGCCCCGATCTCTTCTGCAGCGCACGCTCGCCCGCGTGGAATGGGCGGGAAACCTGCTGCCGCACCCGGCCTCGCTGTTCCTGATCCTGTGCGCCGCGATGGTCGTGGGCTCGTGGCTCCTGACGCTGTGGGGAGTGAGCGTGGAGCATCCGATCACGCACAAGGCGGTGGGCGCGGTCAACCTCTGCTCGGTGGACGGCGCGCGCCGCATCATCCTGGGCCTGCTGCCGAACTTCGTGAACTTCGCCCCGCTGGGCCCCGTGCTGGTGTGCCTGCTCGGCCTGGCGGCGGCGGAGCAGTCCGGGCTGCTCGGCGCCTGCCTGCGCCTGATCGTGCACGGCACGCCCCGCCGGCTGCTCACGTGGGTCGTCGTCTGGTGCGGCGCCATGTCGCACACGGCAGGCGACATCGGCTACGTCCTGCTCCTGCCGCTGAGCATGGCGCTGTTTCACGCCATCGGGCGCCATCCGCTCGCCGGGCTGGCGGCGGCGTTTTCCGGAGTCTCGGGCGGATTCGCCGCCAACCTCCTGCTCTCGACCAGCGACGTCGTGCTCGCCGGGTTCACCCAGGAGGCGGCGCGCATTCTCGCGCCGACCTACACGGTCTCGGCGATGGCCAACTACTACTTTCTGGGCGCCTCCGTCTTTCTGATTACGGCGCTCGGGGCGATGGTCACCGAGCGCATCGTTGAACCGCGCTTCGGTCCCTACCAGGGGGCGATGACGCCGCAGGCCCTGCAGCCGCTGACCGCGGAGGAGCGCCGCGCCCTGCGCCGGGCCGGAGGCGTGCTCCTCGGCTTGATCGCCCTGGTCGTGGCGGGCCTCGCCCCGGCGGACGGCTGGCTGCAGGACCCGGCGAAACCGGGTTTCCTCCACTCGTACTTCGTCCGGGGGCTGGTCTTCTTCATCTTCGTCTTCGGCCTGCTCCCGGCCCTGGTGTACGGCGTATCCACGGGCTCGATTCGCCGCGACACGGACGTCTACCAGGGGATGCAGCGGACGATGGAGCTGGCGGCGCCGTACCTCGTGGTCGTCTTCTTCATCGCGCAGTTCGTCAACCTCTTCGCCTGGTCCAACGTCGGGGTGATCCTGGCCGTGAAGGGGGCCACCTTCCTGAAGGCGCTCCACCTCGGACCGATCCCGCTGATCGTCGGGCTCGTCCTCCTGACGGCGGCGACCGATCTCTTCCTCGGCTCCGCTTCCGCCAAGTGGGCGATCCTCGCACCCGTGTTCGTGCCGATGTTCATGCTGCTGGGCTACTCGCCGGAGCTGACGCAGGCGGCCTACCGCGTGGGCGACAGTATCATGAACGTGGTGACGCCGCTGGCGTCGAACTTCCCCCTCGTCCTGATGTTCGCGCAGCGGTACGAGCCGCGGACGGGCATCGGCACGATGGTGGCGCTGATGCTGCCGTATTCCCTCTGCTTCCTGGTGGGGTGGACGCTGCTGCTGGTGGTCTGGATGTGGCTGGGCTGGCCGCTCGGCCCGGGAGGACTTTTGTTCGTGCGCCTGTAGGAGCCTCGCCAGGTTTTTCCTCCCCGGCGTTCCCTCGGGCCGGCGCGCGACGCCTCCCGACCGGTGCCACCGGTCACGCCCGCCACGTCGCAGTTGTATTTTTCCGGGCATCTGCCTCACTTCGCCGCTTCCCCCACCCCACCCGGCCCGCAGCTCCTCCTGGAGCGACGGGATTCCGGCCGATTTCCAACCCCACCCAAGATGAAATCACGCTGCTGCCGTTTCGTTGCGCCTGCCTTGGCGCTTCCGTTCCTCGCCTGGCTCACGCCGTCCCTTTCCGCCCAATCCGCCCCGGCAGCCACCACTGCCTCCCCGCCGGGAAAGAAGGAGGAAGCGGTCAAGCTCGAGGCCTTCTCTGTCACCGGCACCAACATCAAGCGGCTCGACTTCGAGCAGGTGCTGCCGGTCACCGTCTTCAGCAAGGATCTCATCGAGGCGCGCAATGCCCTCACTCCGGTCGAGATGCTGATGGCCCTGCCTCAGCTCACCAGCGTCCCCCTCAACGAATCGACCTCCGGCGGTGCCAACTCCCGCGGCGACAACGCCAACGTCAACCTCCGCGGCATCGGCGCCACCTACACGCTCGTGCTCCTCAACGGTCGCCGCGTCGCCCCCCACCCCACCACCTCCCCCGACGCCGGCCAGATGGCCTCCTACGCCAACGTCAACCAACTGCCGACCCAGGGGCTGGAACGCATCGACATCCTGCGCGACGGGGCATCCTCGATCTATGGTTCCGACGCCGTCGCGGGCGTGATCAATTACCGCACCCGGCGGGATTTTCGCGGCACCGAGGTGCGCACGCGCATCGGCGTGCCCGAACACGGCGCGGGTGAGAGCTACCAGGGCACGCTGACCTTCGGACGCGATTTCGCGCGCGGCAAGGGCCGCTGGCTGACGACCCTGGACTACCTGAAGCGGCAGGACCTCCCCTACAGCGAGCGCGCGCTCACGGCCAACGCCGACCACTCGCGCCTCGCGCCGGCGCCGTTCAACGTGCCCGGCAGCGCGTTCGACGACCGCGCCACCATCGGCGCCTTTCCCACCTTCCGCATCGGCGCCGGCACCGCCACCAACTACTTTCGTCCGGTCAACGGCGTCCCCACGCTCACCGCCACCGCTCCCACCCGCGCCGCGAACCCCGAATACTATTTCCCGATCACGCAGTACCAGAACCTCGGCCAGACGAAGGCCCGGCGCGTCAATTGGTTCAACAATGTCGAGTTCGACGTGAACGACCGGATCACCGCGGTCATCGACGTGTCGTTCTACCACTCCACCACCCACCTTCTCCGGCAGCCGATCAACTTCAATGCCCCGACCTCCGAGGCGCCCGCCCCCCTGGCGATCGACAATCCCTACAATCCGTACGGCTCCCGCTTCCACAGCCCGACCGGCGCGCCCAACGCCGACGGCACCCCGCGGCTCACCGGCACGCCGCAGACGGTTTCGCTGCTGGCCCTCTCCCTGATCGACAACGGCCAGGAGGACGTGGTCGTCAACTCGGGCATCTACCGCGTGGTGGGCGGCCTGCGCGGCAAGCTCGGCGGCGACTGGACCTGGGACAGTGCGGCCCTCTACACCCGCGCCTACTCGTCCGACATCTCGCCGCACGGCGTGCGCGAGTCCCTCTTCGGCGCCGCGCTGCGCCGCACCGACGCCACCGCGTTCAATCCGTTCGGCTACACCTTCCGCGTCGCCGGCAACGCCGTGGTCGCCGATCGTCCGTTCACCAATCCGCGCAGCGTGTTCGACACCTTCGTGCAGGCCTGGCGCCGCGACGGTTCCACCGCCATCACCAGCGCCGACCTCCGCACCGCCGGCCCGCTCTTCCGCTACTGGGGCAACACCGTCACGCTCGCCGCCGGCGGCGAGTTCCGGATCGAGGAGTTCCGCGACCAGCGCGCGCCGTTTGTCGGCATGAACCCGGCGTCCTCCGGGCTGGATCCCAACAACAACGACTTCGTGCTCGCCTCGCCCAAGCCCGATTCCTCCGGCGACCGCACCGTCTACAGCGCCTACGTCGAGGCCAACGTGCCGGTGGTCGGACGCGAGAAGCAGGTCCCGCTCGTCGACACCCTCGAGCTCACCGCCTCGGCGCGTTACGAGAACTACAGCGACTTCGGCACGACCACGCGGCCGAAATACGGCGTCAACTGGCGCCCGTGGCGCGGCCTGATGGTGCGCGGCTCGCTGAACAAGGGCTTCGCCGCCCCGAACCTCCCCACCCTCTACGCCCCCAACCAGTACACGATCGACAGCCTGCCTGGCCGGGTCGATCCGTACCTGTCGCAGACACTCGGCACCGCCGCGTATGTGATGCGCAACTACTCCTCCGGCAACACCCGCCTCAAGCCCATCACCTCCGACGGGCGCAGCGCGGGCCTCGTGCTCGAGGTGCCGAAGATCAAGGGACTCTCCGTCACCGCCGACTATTGGAAGATTGAGCAGTCCGACGTCGTGGGCTCCCGCCTCGACACGCAGATCCTCGACAGCGACAACGCCCTCCTGCGCGCCTACACCGCCTCGCAGCTCGCCGCGGGCCGCACCATCTCCCAGATCGATCTCGGCTCCGGCACTGCCAGCTACAAGGGCGATCCGGCCATCGTGCGCAACGCGCCGACCGCCCAGGACATCGCCGCCTTTGCCGCCTACAACGCCAGCCGCCCCGCCGCCCAGCAGGCCGCCGTGGTCGGCACGATCTTCTCCCGCAGCGCCCCGTACGAGAACATCGCCAAGGGCCACGCCAGCGGCATGGACTTCAGCCTGGCGTACCAACTGCCCGATCTGCGGGCCGGCCGCTTCGCCCTCAACACCGAGTGGAGCTACCTGATCAAGACCTACCAGCTCCGCGCCGGCGCCGGTGGCGCCCTCGTCAAGAACGAGCGCATGGAGGTGGACGGCACCGCCCGGTGGCGCGGCACCGGCGCGTTGACCTGGCGCAAGGCCCGCTGGAACGCCAGCCTCAGCGCCTACTACATCGGTTCCTTCGCCGACTCCGCGGCGACCACCACCGCCACCGTCTATTCGAACCTCGGGGAACCGCGCTACCTCTCGAAGCAGCTCGATGGCGGCAACCTCCTCTACCGGTACCGGGTCCGCGACGTCATCAGCTACAACTTCGCGATCGGCTACCGCTTCCCGCGCGAGGAGAACCAGTGGCTGCGCAACACCTCCGTGCGTCTCGGCATTATCAACGTGACCGACCAGGAGCCGCCCCTCACCTCCGACACCGCCGGCTACTCGACCTCCGTGCACTCGAGCCTCTTCCCGGGTCGCACCTGGACCCTCGAACTGGTCCGGCAGTTCTGACCTTGGAGTCCCCGACGCGTCATCTCGTCCCTTCGTTTCCGCCGCATGAACCGCCTGCTTTGCCTCTTCGCCCTCGCGGCCCCGCTCGCCGCCCAGGCCACCAAGTCCGACGTCCTCGCCCGCATCGACGCCACCAAGGCGGCGCACGACGACATCGCGCTCAAGATCTGGGACTACGCCGAGGTGGGCTTCCGGGAGACGCGCAGTTCCGGCCTTCTTCAGGAGACCCTGCAACGCGCCGGCTTCCGGATTGAGGCGGGCGTCGCCGGCATTCCCACGGCGTTCGTCGCCACCGCGGGCTCGGGCCGGCCCGTCATCGCCATCCTGGGAGAATTCGACGCCCTGCCCGGAGTCTCCCAGGAGGCGGTGCCGGAGAAGAAGGAGCGCCGCGGCTCCGCGGCGGGGCACGCCTGCGGCCACCACCTGTTCGGAGCCGGCTCCGCCCAGGCCGCGGTCGCGGTTCGGGAGTGGCTCCAGTCCGCCGGGCGCGCGGGCACCCTGCGTTACTACGGCACCCCGGCGGAGGAAGGCGGTTCCGGCAAGGTCTATATGGTGCGCGCCGGTCTGTTCCAGGATGTCGACGTCGTGCTGCACTGGCATGCCAGTGACCGCAACCAGGTGCAGATGGCGTCCTCACTCGCCAATCGCTCGGGAAAGTTCCGCTTCCGCGGTGTCGCCGCCCACGCCTCCGGTGCGCCCGAGCGCGGACGCTCCGCCCTCGACGGGGTCGAGGCGATGAACCACATGGCGAACCTGCTGCGCGAGCACGTACCCGACACGACGCGGATTCACTACGTCATCACCCGCGGCGGCGAGGCGCCGAACGTCGTGCCGGCGTTTGCGGAGGTCTATTACTACGTGCGCAGCCCGCACCGCCAGATCCTGGGCGACGTCTGGGCCCGAATCGAAGACGCCGCCCGCGGTGCGGCGCTGGGCACCGGCACCAAGGTCGAGTGGGAAGTCACCGGCGGAGTGTATGAACTCCTCCCCAACGAGGCGCTCGGTCGCGTGATGCACACCAACCTGAACGCCATCGGCGGAGTCACCTACACGCCCGAGGAACGCGCCTTCGCCGCCAAGATCGGGCAATCGGTCTATGGCCAGGCACCGGCCCCCGAGATGGCGGCGGTGGTCACCCCGTTCAACCCGAACCCTCCCCGCGAGGGCGGCGGATCCACCGATGTCGGCGACGTGAGCTGGGTCGTGCCCACGGTGGGCGTCCGCACGGCCACCTGGGCTCCCGGCACGCCCGCCCACAGCTGGCAGGCGGTTGCCTGCGGCGGCACGAGCCTCGGTCTCAAGGGCATGAACGTCGCCGCCAAGACCCTCGCCGCCACCATGGTCGACCTGTTTTCGGATCCCGCCGTGATCGCCCGCGCCCGCGAGGAGTTCGAGCGCCGCCGCGGCGCCGGCTTCAAGTACGAACCGCTGATCGGCAACCGCCCGCCGGCGCTCGACTATCGCGACTGACCCCGCCGCGCGTCGCGGTTTTGCCGCGTCACGCCCGCAGGGCGGCTTCGATTCGGGCGATGTCGATCTTGCCCATCTCCATCATCGCCTCGAAGGCGCGCTTGGCCGCGGGTCCGCCGGCCGCCAGCGCCTGGGTGAGGACGCGCGGAGTAATCTGCCAGCAGAGACCCCAGCGGTCGCGACACCAGCCGCAGGCGCTCTCGCTGCCGCCGTTGCCCACGATCGCGTTCCAGTACCGGTCGGTCTCCTCCTGGGTATCCGTGGCAATCTGGAACGAAAACGCCTCGCTGTGCTTGAAGGCCGGCCCGCCATTGAGACCCAGGCACGCCACGCCGCACACGGTGAACTCGACCGTCAACACGTCGCCGGCTTTGCCCGAGGGGTAATCACTGGGCGCGTGGTGGACGGCCGTCACCCGGCTGTCCGGAAAGGTCGCGGCGTAGAAGCGCGCTGCCGCGAGGGCATCCTTGTCGTACCAAAGGCAAATCGTGTTCTTGGGGGTGGGTGGGTTCATCCGCGCTGTTCTGACGGCGGGACCGGGAAACTGAAGTCTGTTCTTCGTTTCCGGGCCCGGCCCAATCGGCGCGAGCACTCCCGCGCGCGACGCCGAGGGATCCCCGGCACCGGCCGGCGCCACCGACCTTGCGACCGGAACGTGAATCGGGAACATGCACCCATGCCTTTCCGGATCTCCGCCGCCACCGTTTCCGTACTCTTGGCTGCAGCCGTGGGATTCCCCGCCTTCGCGGGCGAAGCCGTCTCGGTGCGGCCCAATATCGTCTTCATCTACGCCGACGACCTGGGTTTCGGTGACCTCGCCGGGCACGGCCATCCCCGCGTGCGGACACCCCATCTGGATCGGCTCGCACGCGAAGGGGCGGACTTCTGGAGCTTCACCGTGGTCAATCCGGTGTGCTCGCCCAGCCGGACGGGCATCGTCACCGGGCAGTTTCCCTCGCGCTGGGGTGTGCACCAGCACTTTGCCACACACGAACTCAACGCCGAGCGCCACATGCCCGACTGGCTCGATCCCCGCGCGCCCCTGCTTCCGCGCGTGCTCCGGGAGGCCGGCTACCGGACCGCGCATTACGGCAAGTGGCACCTCTCCGGCGGAGGACTGAAGGACGCACCGTTGCCCGCGGCCTACGGCTACGACGACGCCGCCGTCTGGACCGGTCCCGGGCGAAACGTCTTTGAGGGCACGCGGTACGCGGCCGAGCGGGGCGAGGGTGCCGCGCAGGATCGGCACGCCGCATCGCTGATGAGCGTGGCCGCGACCGACCACGCCGTGGACTTCATCAGCGCCACCGCGGGACGACCCTTCTACGTCAACCTCTGGCTGCACGAAACCCACCACCTCGTCTCGGCCACCGAGGAGGACAAGCAGCCCTACCCGGACGTTGCCGAACCCCACCGCACCTACTTCGCCGCCGTCACGCGCGCGGACCGCCAGGTGGGACGCATCCTGGCGGTGCTCGACGAACTCGGCCTGGCGCGCCACACGATCGTGATCTTCTCCAGCGACAACGGCCCCGAGAACAGCCACCAGGCGCCGAACCAGAAATTCTACTACAGCCAGGGCAGCACCGGCGGCCTCCGCGGACGCAAGCGGAGCCTGCTGATGGGCGGCGTCAACGTGCCGTTCCTCGTGCGCTGGCCGGGCCAGGTGCCCGCCGGGCATGTGGACAAGACGACAGCACTCGCAGGCGTGGACGTCTTTCCGACGCTGCTGGCGGCAGCCGGGGTGCCGCCGCCGGCCGGCTACGTCGGCGACGGGGAGAACATGCTCGCCGCCCTCCGCGGTCAGCCTCAGGCGCGCACCAAGCCCGTCTTCTGGTGGTGGCAGGGCCACCACGGGGGCGACGACTGGCCCGCCTTGGCGATGCGTGAGGGCCCCTGGGTGCTGACCCTCGACGAGACCAGGTCGCGGGTCGAATTGCACGACGTTGTCGCCGACCGGTTCCAGTCGAACAACCTCGCCGCCTCACAACCGGAGCGGGTGGCGCGGATGCAGGCGGCCATCGCGGCCTGGTTCGACACGCTGCCAAAACAGCCGGATCCCGCATTGCAGACGAAGGAAGCAGCGAAGCCCGCCCGAAAGCAGCCGGCAAAGAAGGAAGCCGCCCCCGCGGCCACCTCCGAGACGCGCGCCCGCGCCTTCCAGAACTGGGACAAGAACCAGGACGGCGTTCTCACCCTCGAGGAGTACCGCGCCGGTCTTGCCAACAAGCAGAATGCCGAAAACCGGTTTCGCAGCTTCGATCGGAACGGCGATGGCCGTCTCACCCGCGAAGAGTTCGTGGGTCCGGTCGCCAAGTGACCATCGGGTCGCGCCGCCACACATGTCCTTGGGCACTGACTTGTAGCCGGGCGCGCTGAGCCCGGCCCGACAGTCCCGGCCTCCCCTGCGCCCGCTGCCGGGGTCTCCGCCCCCGGTTACAGGGACAACGCCCACACAATTCAAACGGCACGAAGATCAAACCGGGATCATGCCCCGGCGCCTCCGCGGTTCGCGCTCTCACCGCGTTGCCCGCTTCGTCCAGGCCCAGCGGAAGAGGTTGCGAGTGTCGACGAAGCGGGCGTCGGTCGCGGATCCCAGCACGACGACCAGCAGCAGATCGTCGCCCCGCCGGCCACGGGCGACGAGGCACTGCCCCGCCTGCGTGGTCGTGCCGGTCTTGACCCCGTCGTAGCCGAGGTCGAGGCCGAGCAGCTGGTTGGTGTTCTCCCACCTCGCCCGACGCGTGCGCCCATCCGGCTGGAGCACGTCGCCTTCGTACTCCCGCGTCCCCACGATTTCGCGGAACTGCGGCAACTGCATCGCATGCCAGGCGACCCGCGTGAGATCGCGCGCCGTGGTGGTGCGGTCAGCCTCGGTGCCGCCGTCGCCGTAGGACGAGCGGTACGTGGTGCGCGCAAGGCCGATCCGGCGGGCGGTGCGATTCATCTCGGCGATGAAGTTGACCCGGGTGGCCAGGGCCGCGGCGTCGAGCCCGTTGGCCAGCAACGCGGCGTCCGGCGGCGCGAACCGCGCGTTGAAGTGCTCCGCCAGCGCGTTGCCGGCGTCGTTGCCGGAAGGAAGCAGCAGCCCGCGCAGGCAATCGCGCACCGTCAGGCTCTCGCCCGCCTTGATGTCGGCGGTGGATCCCGGTGTCTCGTCCGCCAGCTTGGAGAAGGTCACCCGCTCGTTGAGGACCGCCGGCTCCTTTTCCGCCCGCAGCAGGATCACGTAGGCGCACATCATCTTGGTCGTGCTGGCGGCCTTGCGGGGTTCGTCGGCGTTGTGCCCCCAGAGCAGTTCGCCCGTCCGGCCGTCCGCGATCGCCCAGGCCTTGGCCGTGACGAGCGGTGGCTCACTCAAGTCCTCGACTGCCGGAGCGGCAGGAAGCGTGCAGGCAGCGAAGAGTACCGGGAGGAGGAGCAGCAGGGGTCGCATGGGAAAGGTCGGAGGTCGATTCGCGGGTGGCAGCCTGAGGCGGTCTTTGGGCCGCCGGCAAGGCCGGTCCGCCGCGTGAGAACGCCCCTTGGCGCCCCTGCACGGGGGGCTACTTCACCTTCGGCGGCGAACGGACGATGATCTTGTCCTCCTCCTTCGACCCCGGTGGCTTCTCGGTGCTGATCTTGGCGCGCAGTTCCGGGGTCAGTTTCTCCGGGTCGATGTTTGTCCCGGTGATGTCGATCGTCGCACGCATTGCGGCGAAGCCGGCGGGGAGCGTAGTCAGGGGGTTGTTGCGGACGCGCAGCTGATTGACGATCGCCACGGTCCCGAACTCGACGGGCAGCTCGCGGATCAGGTTGTCCGAAAGGTCACACACGCGGAGCCGCGTGAGCCGCGCCACGGTGGAGGGCACCACGGGAATGCGGTTGCCGGCGAAGTTCAGGTGACGCAGCTCGGTGAGCTGCCCGATCTCCGGGGGCAGCTCCGTCAGTTGGTTGCGCGAGAACTGCAGCTTCTTCAGGCGCGTCATCGTGTAGACAAACGCGGGCACGGCCGTGAAACGGTTGGCCGTGTAGTACATCCCTTCGAGGGCGTACATTTCGAGCAGGGCGCGGGGCAGGGTCGTGAGGAGGTTGTTCTCCAGATAGAGGAACTTGACGTTCTTCAGGCGGCCGATCTCGTCCGGCAGCGCCTGGATCCGGTTCTGGTTCAGGAAGAGATGGAGATTGGCGACCGCGGTGATCGGACGGCGCACGCCGTCGTCGTCGACCATGAGTTCGCTGAGACCGGAGAGATCTGTCAGGCCGAGTCCGGAAAGAAGCAGCGCCCGATCCCCCTCCTTGAGGTTGTTGGTCTGGTCGAAAGCGTTGGGCATCACGGCGCCCTTGCGCGCGACGAAGAGGGACAGGGGATGCTCGCGGGCATGGTCCTTGAGCGTGGCGGCGGTCCCGGTCGCGACGACCAGGCACCCCGCGATCAACCAGGAGGGGAGCAGGCGAAAGGGCGACATGGGAGGACGTGCGTGAAAGCCGTTCCCGCAGCATGCGGAGAGAGCGGCGATCGGCAAGTTCCCCTGCTCGATCCGGCATCCTGCTCCGTCCCTGTAGGCGGGGCGACCCCGCCCCGCGCTCTTCCGTTCGGATTCCCTTCGCGCGGGGCGCGGTCGCCCCGCCTACATGGCATCCGATACGAAGTGAATCCACGTCTCCGAGCCTTCGACCGCTTCGCTCCCACGCCGGCCAGCTCTTCTCCCGGATCTGCGTGCTTCTCACGGCGAAAAACCCGGCCTAGGGTTGCGCCCGCCCTGCCCGCCCATGGAGCTCCAACTCAAGCGTCTCACCGCCACCGCGCGCCTGCCCGTCCGCGCCACCGCCAGCGCCAGCTGTTTCGACATTCACGCCGACATGGAGGGAACGATTCCCCCCGGTGGCCGGATGCTGGTGAAAACCGGCTGGGCCGTCGCCGTGCCGCCAGGCTATGAGGTGCAGGTGCGCAGCCGGAGCGGCCTCGCCCTCAAACACGGGGTGGCGGTGCTCAATTCCCCCGGCACGGTCGATGCCGACTACCGCGGCGAGGTTGGCGTGATCCTGGTCAATCACGGCACCGAGCCCTTTGTCTTTCGCCCCGGCGATCGCGTCGCCCAAATCGGCGTCTACCGCGTCGAAATGGCCGCAGCCGTCGAAGTGGAGAACCTCGGGGAAACGTCCCGCGGCGCCGGCGGCTTCGGTCACAGCGGCGTTTAAGGGTCGCCTCCAAACTTCTCCGGGCCACCGCCGCCCCACGACGGATCGATTTCCCGCCTCACTCCTCACCCCTCATGAACCGACGCTCCTTCCTGACCTCGCTCGGCGGTGCGGCCGCTGGCATCGCGCTCTCCCGCCCCACGCACGGCGCGCCCGCGTCCGACGTGCCCTCGTACCTGCGTTCCCACGCCGCCCTCTACGCCAAGGATCCTCGAGCGGCGGCACTCACGTGGTTTCGCGAGGCGCGCTTCGGGATGTTCATCCACTACGGGCTGTATTCCCTCGAAGGCCGCCACGAGTGGCTGCAACTCCGCGAGAAGATCCCTGTCGCGGAATACGCCAAACTCAAGGACCGGTTCACCGCCGCCAAGTTCGACGCCGACGCCATCACCGACCTCGCGCTCGCCGCACAGATGCGCTACGTCAACCTGACCACGCGGCACCACGATTGCTTCTGCCTCTTTCGGACGAAACAGACGGAATTCCAAAGCCTCAACAGCCCGGCGAAACGCGACCTCGTCGGGGAACTTGCCGCCGCCTGCGCGAAGAAGGGCCTCGGTCTCTGTCTCTACTATTCGCACGGCCGCGACTGGCGGCACCCGCATGCGCCGAACAACGACCAGTGGGGCGGCAGCGCCCGCCCACCGTACGCGACGCCCGAGCCCACCTACGCCACTGGCACCGCGCACAACCTGGGTCGTTACCTCGACTTCATGAAGGCGCAGATCACGGAGCTGCTCACGCAGTACGGTCCGATCGCCGCCATCTGGCTCGACGGCATCGCCGTACCGCTCTCGCGCAAGGAGCGTCTCGCCGAATGGGGCCTGCCCGGATTGTACGCCCATATCCGCGGCCTGCAGCCCCAGGTGCTTGTTTCCTACAAACAGGGGTTGATCGGCCAAGAGGACTTCCTCGCGCCCGAGCGCACGTTCAGCCAGAAGCCCGATCGGCCGCTTGAGCTCTGCGACACCCTCCAGCCCCGCGGTTGGGGCTACATCAGGGAGGATGACGGTCATCACAAGACCCCGGAGCAGGTCCGCATCATGCTCGGCCGGGCCGCCGGGCTCCCCGCCAATCTGCTGCTCAACACCGGGCCGCTACCCGACGGATCGATCCACCCCGAAGACGTGGTTACGCTCACGGAAGTCGGGCGTCGCCTGCGCCGCGACGGCTGGCCGGCGCCGATCGCACCGTCACCCGAAGCGCCGAAGCAGAAGAAAAAGAAGAGCGGCAGCGCAAATCCGTAGCCAACCCTTCCGTCGGAGCTGACCCCGAAAAACACGACCCACCCGGAATGACGACGTGACGATCGCGGCACCGCCCGGCCCGTGCATCGCTGCTGCGTGAGTGCGGCCGATCGCGGGCGCCGCTTCCCCTCGCGTTTTTTCCGTGTATTTCGTGTCGTTCGTGGTGACCTCCCCCTGACGGCACCCCGCCTTGGCCACGCCCCCTATCGCCAGCGTCATCACCCCACCCATGCACCCCGCCCTGCCCCACCCCCTCCACCATGGCCGTTTTCTGCTGGCCGCCGGTATTCTCGCCACTTCAGCTGCTTTCGCCGCGACCCCACCCGCCCCGCCCGCCAATCCCGGCACGGCGACCGCCCCCCAGGACGCCCCGGTCACGCTGACGCCCTTCGAGGTCACCGCTGGCAGCGAAGTCGGCTACGAGTCCTCCACCGCGATGAGCGGCACCCGCACCAACGAGTCGCTGGCCAATCTCCCGAACTCGATCTCGGTCCTCAACTCGGAGTTCATGGCCGACCTCGGCATCACCGACTTCTTCCAGGCGGTCGAGTTCGCCGTCGGCGCCGACAACATCTACAACGACAACATGCAGGTCGGCGCCCCGGTGGGCTCCCGTTCCGGCAACCAAATCAACTTCCGCGGCCTGCCGTCGGTGCGCCAGCTCAAGGACGGTTTCCCGACCTACACCCCGCAGGACACCTTCAACACCGAGCGCATCGAGATTTCCCGTGGCCCCGGCGGCATCGCCTACGGCGACACCGATGCCACCGGCGTGATCAACCTCACCTCCAAACGCGGGCGCTTCCGCAACGAGCACGAACTGCAGGCCCGGGTCGACGATCGCGGCTCCTTGCGCATGACCGCGGACCTGAACCGCGTCCTCCTCCCGCAGACCCTCGCGCTGCGTCTCAACCTGATCGATTCCGACCTGGAGGGCTGGCACGAGAACACCGCCCGCAACCTCCACGCCGTCGCGGCCGCGGTGCGCTACCAGCCGTTCCGGAGCCCCAACACCGTCATCGACGCCACCCACGAGGACGGCCGCCTGCTCAGTTCCATCAGCCACACCGCGCTCCAGGACATCACCGCCGCCTACGTGCGCGGCACCGGCACCAACGCCCGCGACGCCAACCCCAACCTGGCGGGTATCCAGAACAACGGCGTCGGCATGGCCCGCCTCGCGGCCCCCCGCACCGCCACCGCCGACACCCACGCCTTCACCCTGCTCGGCGGCCGATTGATGAACCTGCAGACCATGGGCACCACCGACGCCTTTCCGGTCTACCGCGTGTCGACCATCGTCCAGGGCGCCAACGCCACCAGCGCGACGGACCCGCAGAACCCCAACCGCATCCCATGGGTGCCGATCCGCAGTCCGCAGTTTCCGCTTCACCAGGACTGGGCCGGCCCCGACGCCCGGGTGCGCTACAAGTACGACGCCACCAATCTCTCCCTGCAGCACGCCTTCTCGCGCCAGACCAGCCTGTGGCTCGCCTACAACCGGCAGAACGAACTCACGGACCAGAGACTGACCCGCAACGGCAACCTCTCCGGCTCCAACGCGCGCTCCGTCTTCATCGACGTCAATCCCAACCTCCCCGACCCCGCCTTCCCCAACGACCCGACGCGCACGGTCCGCAACCCCAACTTCGAACAGCTCTTCATCCCGGCCACCATCCAGCGCCGCTACGAAAACCACTCCATCGAATCCGTCCGCCTCATCGGGGTGCGCTCGTTCGACCTCGGCCCAACCTCGCACCGCGTGCTGCTCAGCGCCAACCACCGCGACGAGATCTATCGGATCAAAAACTACCTCTTCGGCCTGACCAAACAGGAGATCGACCGCCGCGGCTTCACCGGAGTCAGCGCTCGCTTCGCCAACAACGTCGTCACCCCGTGGCACTACTTCCGGGACGGCAATGGCGAGGCCCTCCGGCTGCCCCGCCAGCCCGACGTGATGGACTACTTCGTCAACGGCACCAACGGCCTGCAGTACTTCGACCAGTCGCTCAGTACCGGCGTCTTCCAGCACCTCGGTTCGTTCTTCCGGGGCCGCCTGCGCACCAGCGTCGGGATCAGTCGCGACCACTGGAAGCAGTTCCGCAACCTTCCGACGCGTTCCTTCGGAGACTACCAGGAATGGCGGTTCGTCGACGCGGCGGGCCGCGCGCTCGATTCCGACGCCGACGATCTTCCCACCGAGCTCAGCGCCGACCAGTGGCGCACCAACACCTCCTATGGGGCCGTCTACCACCTTTTGGACTGGGTCTCGCTGACCGCCTCGTACCAGGAGACCGCGCTGTTCACCGACAACGTCGGCACCGATCTCTATGGCAACCCGCGCCGCCCCACCTCGGGCTCCGGCATCGATCTCGGCCTGCGGTTCCACCTGCTCGGCGGCCGGCTAAACGCCTCAGTCATCCACTACGACAACACCTCCGAGAACCAGCAGACCGGCATCGGGGCGGCCCGGCGCGACGAGGTCAATGCCGCGCTCGACACCGGCCTGAGCGCGCCTTCGCCGGATCGCATCATCGGCCTCGACGACTCCAATGATCGCGACACGACCGGCTGGGAGCTCGAACTCACTGCCAATCTCAGCCGCCAGTGGACGTCGCGTCTCGGGTTTTCCACCACGCAGAACCGCCGGGCGTCCTCCGTGCCCCAGTTTCGCGCCAAAGTCGCGGCGGCCGAGGCGCACCTCCGTTCGCGCGGCTTCTCGCCCGGCGACATCCAGGCCGCGCTGGCCGACAGCTACAACTTCATCGCGGACCAGAGCAGCGACGACACCCAGCCCCGGCAGTGGCGCGCCAACTTCGTCACCCGGTACGAACTCCGCGAAGGACCGCTGCGCGGCCTGAGCCTCGGCGGCTCGGTGCGCTGGGCCCATGGGCGCGTGCGTGACTCCGGCGGCCTCACCATCACGGGGGTGCTGGTCATCCCCGAGCGGCAGAATGCCGACGAGTTCGTCGTCAGCCCGTTCCTCAAGTACTCCGCGAAGTTCGGCAAGGTGCGCTGGACCGGCCAGCTCAACGTCGACAACGCCTTCAACAACGTCACCAACCAGGGCCGCATCGAGCGCTACCCGCGCTACACGGAACCGCGGCTGATCACCCTGACGAATTCCTTCCGGTTCTGACCCCGCCCGCCCCGCCAGTTTACTCTGAGTTCGAACCAAAATCCGGATCATTAAAATCGCGCAAGTCGCTGCGGTAGCGCCACGAGCGAAAGCGCGATTTTTTCGTTGGGGAAATAAGTTCTGGTTTTGCCGTTCCACGGAAGCGGTCGTGCAACGAGAATCGCGCCCGGATCCAGGTGATCGTTAAAATTCCGAGCGTGAGTTTTCCGCGGAATCTGCGATACTGGTCGGCAGTCAGATTTCCCCGTGGGTAGAGGCCAATTGCAGGACTCCCCCGGTCACCATCAACCGAGGTCTCCTATGCCCGCGATCCCATCGTGTTCTTTGCGAAGCCGTGCCTGCACGGTACCCGTTGCCATCTACACCCGCGTCTCCACCGCCAACCAGGTCGGCGGGCGCTTCGACTCCTGCGAAAGCCAGTCAGCCGTCTGTCGCGATTTCATCGCGAGACACGCCAGCGACGGCTGGTTTGAAGTCGCCTGCTTCTCCGACCCCGCGTACTCCGGCGGCTCGATGAACCGCCCGGGCATCCGGGCGCTCATGCGCCAGATCGAAGCCGGCGAAGTGAAGGTCGTCCTGATCTTTAAGCTCGAGCGCGTGCTGCGCAGCACCGACGAATGGGGACCGTTCCGCGTGTTTCTCCAAAAGCACGGCTGTCGCCTCGTGAGTCCGACCGAGGATCTCTCTGACGAAACGCCCTCCGGTCGTCTCAAGAACAACCTGCTGATGAGCGTGGCGGAATACGAACGACTCAACACCGCCGAGAAGATCCGCATCAAACTCAACGAGCAGGCGAAGCGCGGATATTGGACCGGCGGCCAGGTACCCTTTGGCTACGTTTACGATGAGGAGTTGCAGGGCCTGAGCCCCCACCCGACGGAAGCAGCGACCCTGCGCCGCGTCTTTGGGCTGGCCGCGAAACTCACCTCGCTGACCGAGATCGCAAATACGCTTAACGATGAGGGACTCCGCACCCGCGAACGCATCTTCAAGAAGCGCGACGGCTCCAGAGAGAACATCGGCGGCAAATGTTTTCGCTCCGACATCATTCGCCGGCTGATTCTGCGACCGCTGTACGCCGGCCGCGTGCGGATGAACGGCAAGGAGTTCACCGGGCGCCATGCAGCCCTCGTCGACGACACGCTCTGGGAACGCGCCAATGCGGCGATCCGTCGCTCCGAACCCGCGCCGCGGCGATTTCGGGATCGCGACAAGCACTTCCATCTCCTGAAAGGTGTCGCCTTCTGTGGCTGCTGCGGCCGGGCGATGATTCCCAACGCCTCCGGCAAGCTCGATCCGGATGGCAAGCCATACCGCTACTACACCTGCGGCTACGCGCACAAGGAGCGCTCCGATGCCAACTGCCAGATTCGCCACGTGGCGGCCTCGGCGTTGGAAACCGCCGTTGTCGGTTTTCTGGGCGCCTGCAGCCAGCATCCTGATATTGTCGCCGCCACCGTCGCAGAGGCGCGCGAACGGCGTCAGACCGACCGCACCCCGTTGCGAGCCCGACTGACCGAACTCGAGCGGCGCCTCGAAACCATCGATGCCCATTTGCGCAACTGCGCGAAGGCAATTGCACTGGGGCAGATTCCCTCGCTGACCGACGCATTGCGCGATGAGGCCGATGTGCTCCACGCGGAAAAACAGCCGCTGCTGATCGAGACCGAACAAATTCAGCACGAGCTGTCGCTCTGCGATCAAGGTGACTTGGATGCGGTGCGGGTGCGCGATTCGCTCGCGAAGCTCGGCGATATGCTCGTCACCCTGTCCCCGCCGGAACAGCGGGACCTGATAATGCTCTTCTTGCACCGGGTTGAAGTCCGTCCGGCGAAAGCGCAGGCCGGCCTGCCGCCGGGCTCACGTCTCCTCGAACTCCGCCTCAAACTGCGCGTCGAACGTCTGGTCGAAGGGATGGCGGAACAACTGGTCATCGAAGAGCGCGCCGCTCCTGCGGCAACGTCCCGTCCGCTGACGATGAACCTGAAGGTGGCGCTGGCGCCCTTCTGCACCTCGGCAAAACCCGTGACCCTGCTCGCGCCGTTCCGCTGCGATCTGGGCGCGACGCGGCGCCAGCCGGCCGCAAAGCCGTCACAGGAGCCGGTGTTGCACCCGATCCACCGCGCGCGTGCCTGGCAGCGCCGGCTGGATTCCGAGCGCGGGCTCAATCGCGTGACACTTGCCAAGGAGGAGGGTATCGCCCCGGGGTCCGTCACCCATTACCTCAAGCTGCTCGATCTCGATAAAGAGATCCAAACGAAGCTGTTGGAGTTGACCACCGCCGCGGAGCTCCGCCGCTACAGCCTCAACCGCATGAAGGCGCTCGCGGACTTGCCGGGCGACGAGCAGTTGCGCCGCTTCAATACCTTTAGAGCTGAGGCGTCAGTCAAAGTTTCTTGAGGAAATCTCGCGAACACTTCCTATCCCTCGTGTTCGCTGTTTGCGCTACGCGCCGCTTGTAAACCCGGTCCGCAGCAATAAGCTTCCCGCATGCTTGAATTGCGGCCAACAGACAACTTGCCGGGCTCGGCTACTCCCGAAGCGATGCTCCGGAGCCACTGCGACTTGTTGCTGGAAATGGCGCGCAAGTACATTTGGTGGATGCCGCCGGAAGAGGCGGTCGAGTATCCGACGAGAATCGTCGCGCAGGTGATGAACACCGGGATCTTCAGAGACTCTGCCAGGGTGGCCGAGTCGCTGGGTGACGATTGCCTGCGAATGGTGCTGAAGACGGCAGAGGCGGGCCAGTTCAATGAGCGGTCATGGCACTACTGGCACTATCGTTTGGGGTTGGCCGCACCCGATCAGGTTCCACCGATGCCGGTTCGGCGATTTGAGTGATGGAATCGTTTACCCCTCGCCTGGAAATCCTGCCCTCCGGGCAGCGGC
>JACRQG010000006.1:0-3484 GCA_016222805.1 Verrucomicrobiota bacterium
CCACCGGCTCCACTTCGATCACGACCTCAGGCTTGAGTACCACCCCTAAGGTCCGATACCCCTTCATCGTTAGCTCTAACATCGCAGGGGACATGCTGTCTGGTTCTCAGCGGCATGTCCCCATTCTTTGATGAAGAGCCGAAAGACCCGCCAACGTGGCGGGTTTTTTGTTTGGCGGGGTCCCACGGGGATGAGAAGCGCCGCCAACGGCGCCAGGTGCAAAGCACCTGCCCTTGGGTTCGACGGAGCGACGCGGAGATGGGCACGCCGCAGGCGTGGGGCAAAGCCCTGAGGCCGAAGGCCGAACCAATCCCCGTGGGGACGCCAAGGATGATGCCCGCCGAAAGGCGGGTTTTTTCGTTTACCGATGGCGCGGGATGAGGACCCCGGAGGGATTGTATGGGGTCGTGTGGTGATTCGTGAATCGGAGGGGCAGATACTCCGGTGGATTCACGATTTGATCCCGTCCTGTCACGCCGCTGCGTCGCGCGGGTCGCGGCCGGCAGACGCGCGGTACCGTGGGTCGCTCACCAGCGACTCGGCGCTCTTTGGGGCAGCAGAATAGGCCGCACCACGATTACTTCGCTGGTCGCGCGGCCAGCGCCCGCTGCGGGGCGCCGGAGGGTGGGCGTTGTGCGTTGGGCAATCTCCCGCGGGGAGGAGTCACCGTTGGCCGCCTGCCAAATATCGGTACTCCGGTTGACGACATTCGCAGGGCCCGGTGCGGTCCAGCCGATCAGGGAACCGTGGAGCAGGACTTCCGCCCCGCGATCGTAGGTCCATCGCGCGAAGCCGCGGCCCTTGGAGCAAATCAGGGGACGTCCCAGTGCCGCGACGACCTCGGACTCGCTCATCCCCAACTTGAGCTGGGCCCAGCCGCCGTCAGCCCTGACGGCGTTGACCGAGATCAGCAGCAAGAGGCCGATCAGCGATCGGCGAAGCACTGAACACAGTCGAAGGGCCATGGCTTTCTCGTAGCGCCTCGCGCCTGGCGTGCGAGGGAAGACGCCTGCGCCTCGTCGAATTACAACTTCCGTACAATTGGCGCGGCGGTGCGGCACCCAGAAGTGAGCGGGGGATTGGCGGAGACGACGATGGGTCTTGCGATGATGAGGAGCGCTTCGGGCGGCGATCGTGACCGTCTCCGTTCGCCATGGACGCAGGTTAGCCCGGCTCCTCTGCCGGTAATGGTTGCGGCGCAAGGAACAGCAGCCGGCTCCCCGGGGGCGAAGCCGATTGCCGAAACCCGGGCCGCGACCACAGGGAAGGCCGGGGAGATCGTACCGACCGCTGGGACCGTGCGGTCCGACCTGAAAGCAGTTTCAACCGCCCGAGGCATGCCTCGTTTCGCTTCGACTGCTGCAGTGCCGACTGAGAAAGTCCGCGGTGAGCTTCCTGTTCATAGACCCGATGGCCTCGTCCCTCTTCACCTGTCTGCGTCCGCTGCGGGTGGCGGTCGCTTTCGTTCTCGGCGCCACCTTCGTCCAGGCTGCCGGATTCACGACGCGGACGGCCCCCGCAGTGACCGCCGAGAAGGCGGCGAACATGGACGTGCGTTACTTTACCGAGTTGCTTGGACGCAGTTCCAAGGGATCGGTCGAAAGCCAATTCACGCCCCTCGCCAACACGGAAGTGACGACCGTGGTGTGCTGCCCGATGGGCTGGCGCTTCTATAGCTTTCCATCGGAGGTCGATCTCACCTGGAAGGAGCCCGACAAGTTTCCCCGCCACGATGCCCTCTTCCCGAACTTCCGGAAGGTCGTGGGCTACCTGCAGGCGGGCGGGGATCCGCTGAAGGACGCCGTCGATGCGACCCGCCGACTGGGCAAGCGGTTCATCGTGAGCTTCCGGATGAACGACAGTCACTACGTCAAGGTCGAGGACTTCCCGAGCCATAACAACTTCTGGCGCGCCCATCCGGAGCTCCGCCTGGGTTCGGATATAACCGGCTCACCGTTGTCGGAGAATTCCCCGGTCTTCGATTACCTGCGGCCCGAAGTGCGCGACTTCTATTTTTCGGTCCTGGAGGAAATCTGCACCAAGTACGACGTGGATGGGGTGGAACTCGATTTCCAGCGCGCGCCGCGGTTCTTCCACGATCGAAACATCGGAGCGGGCCGTGCCGTGATGACGGCGCACGTCGGACGCATCCGCGGGATGCTCGACCGGATCGGCGCGCAGCGCGGCCGGCCGATGGAACTCAGCGTACGCGTCCTGCACACGATCCAGGCCAACTGGGACATCGGCGCGGACGTGATGGCGTGGGACGCCGCCGGCTGGCTCGATGGGATCATCGTGTCGTCGGGCTATATCCACACGGCGGACACGGGAATCGAGGAATTCGTCGCGGCCCGGAAGAAAGCCAAGGTCCATGGCGAGCTGAACTTCGTCCACTTCCAGGCGGCGGGCACGGGCCACAACCCGAACGACCGCCGCTACCTGACCCCGGAGACCTACCGCGCCGCGACCCTGAGCTATCTCGAGCGCGGGGCCGATGGGGTAAGCTACTTCAATACCTATTGCGTCCCGCAACCGGCGCTCAACCGGCTGACCGCCTCGCTCCTCGGCAAGTACCGCGACCTCGGCGTCCTCCAGCGGGCGGACAAGAACTACACGACCTACGCCAATCCGGCGACGATGGCTGGCCGGATCTTTCCGGCGAAGGACAAGAAGACATTCCAGGTCTTCATCGCCGACGCGCGTCCGGCGGACGCCACGCGCGCCGTCCTTCGAATCGAGACCAAGGCCGAGAGCCAGGGACTGAAGATGGAGGCCTCCGTCAACGGCTCTGACCTGGAGGAAGTTTTTCCGGCCGAGCCCGAGCTCTTTCCACCCCTGGCGGTGAACAACGCTTCGGCCCGCCGCGAGAGACTCCGGTTCTTCGCCGTGCCGGTCGCGGTCCTCAAGTTCGGCGTCAACCAGGTCGCGGTCAGGAATCTGGAGACGAACCGGAAGTCGTGCGATTTCATCTCGTCCGAACTCGCGCTTTACCTGGGAAACTAGGAGGGCCCTAGGGGTCATGGGGCGGATCGTGCATCGGAGGGATGGAAGCTCCGGTGGATTCACGATTCACGTTCTGCCACCTTTCTCGCGCCCGGTGGGCGCGGCGATCCCGCCGCGCGAGTAGGCGTTCGTGGGAGGAAATGGCGGGGCGAAGTCACCCCGCCTACAGGGATGACGGACACGGGCGACGTTCGGTATCGCTGCACCCCTTGTGCCCTCCCAAGGGATGAGCACTTCGCGGGGTTGCGACGAGGCCACTTTGGACCTGCGCGGCGCGATCGGCCGGGAGGGCCGTTGACGCATGCGGGAGTATGAGAACCTGTGTGGCGGTTCCTGCGCCCTGGTGGGCTTCCGGCCAGTTTCAAACGCTGGCGACGCGTCGCGGAGGATTCGTCGGAGGTGCCCTCCGGCGCACCATCGGTTGGATCGAGCGGATGGGGGCAAGCGCCGGAATGCTGACCCTGGTGCTTGGCCTCGTGGG
>JACRQG010000006.1:3537-72108 GCA_016222805.1 Verrucomicrobiota bacterium
AGTGCGCCTTGGGGGCCGCTGGAACCGTCGCCCAGGGCGCCCACGGTGGCGGCTATGCTGTGATTGGTGCCCTCATCCTCATGCCCGTGGCGGCGGTCGGAGGAGGAGTCTACGGGGCGGTGCAGGGTGTTTCGGAGCGCGACCTTCGCGACGGGAAGACCGCTGTGGAGGCAGCCCGGTCAGAACTGAAGATACACGATAGCCTGGCCGAGAGTCTGTGGGCGGCGTCCGCGACGAACGCCAAACCCGGTTTTCAGTTGATCCGGTCTTCAGCCCAGGCAAACCCGTCGTGTCCAGAGTGGGATCCTGCGGTCGAAGAGGGTTTGGTTTCCAGCCCCGGCCGGCCGGATAGGCCAGTGGCCGCGACTCCGCCGGCCGCCGGCGGACAGCTCAAGCTGCGGGTGTTTCATTGCGAACTGGCGGGGACTCCGGCCGTGAACCCGCCGCTGCGTCTCGTCATTCTCCTGGAGGGCACCCTGGTTCGGGCGGGAGATTCGTCCGAAGCCGGCACGCTGTATCTCCGCTTCGAGAGCAAACCCCGCAAGTACATGGAGTGGGCGAAGGACAACGCCGATGCCCTGCGGAAGGAATGGCAGGCCGCCGCTTCGCAACTGGCCGCGCAGACGCTCGACTGGCTGGGCGGCACCGTGCCACCGCCGTTTCTTCGGCCGCACTTCAAGGTCGATCTCATGACCGGGCAGATGCACGTGATCCGATAGGCACCGATCTGGTGCGCCGATCTGAAAGCGGTGAAGTTGCTGCACGAGGCGACTAGTGGCCGTCCATTAACGTGACCTGGATGCACTCCCACGCGGACGGAGGGCGCAACCTGAGGCGGGGTCTTCTGGTAGGGCGGCGATCCTGTGGTAGCCGGGGTCGACGACCCCGGCCGGTGTACCTTCGATCTCCCGGTCGAGGCCGGCCTCAACGCGGCCGGCTACAACAACAGAAACCGCTCGACCCGAAACAGGCTTCGGGTCGCCGGCTCAGCGTTTGGCGGGGGTTGTGGGGGCAGGGCGCTCGGTGGCCTTGCGGAGGGTGGGTTGCGGGCGGCGCGCGGTGTCGGCGACCTCCTGGGTCAGCACCTCGATCGCCTTCTCCAACTGCACCTCCTGGCCCTTGGCCGACTGGCCGGGTTCCGGCCAGAGGAGGTGGTGGGGCACCGCGCCGTTGAGCTCCATGTCCTCGCCGGTGTCGCGCAGGAACCAACCGCGCGCGGGCAGCCGCAGCATGCCGACATCCATGATCTGCCGCGACCCCGTGCTGACGACGCCGCCGGCGGTGGGCACGCCGACGAGCTGGCCGCGACCCAGGGTCTTGACGGCGTGGCTGAAGATCTCGGCGTTGGAGAAACTGTTCTGGTTGCAGAGGACCACGATCGGCTTGGCCCACGTGGCGTACACCTTGCGATCCTGCGGGTAACCGGGTCCGCCGCCGCGGGGCACGGCGATGGCGTGCACGGGCTGCGTCAATGCGGTGAGCAGGTGATCCGCCGTGCTGCCGCCGCCGTTGTCGCGGACGTCGATGATGAGCCCGTCCCGGCCGACGCCGGCCGCGTAGAGATCCTGCTCAAACTTCTGGAAGCTCTCCTGGTCCATCGCCCGGATGTGCAGGTAGCCGAGCTTGCCGCCGGAGCGGGCTTCGACGAGGGCGCGGTTGTCGCGAATCCACTTCGGATAAAGCAGCGAGCGGATCGCGGAATAACGCGCGGCCTCGATGACCACGTCGCGCTCCTGGCCCTCGGCGTTGGCGACGCGCAGCTTCACATCGCGCCCGGAAGGTCCGCTGAGAAGGCGGGCAAGATCAGTCTCGGCATCCACTGCGGTGCCGTCGATCGCCACCACGGTCTCGCCGGCGGCGATGCCGTTGGGCGGGCGATCGGCCGGGCCGTCGGGGATGACGTCGCGCACCTTCAGGCCGGGGCCGCGATGCGTGCGATCCCAGCGCAGGCCGAGATGGGCGGTGACGGGAGTCCAGGAATTGGGGGATTCGGACGAGGACGAACTGCGCAGCGTGAAGCCGAGGTGCGAGCCGTTGAGTTCGCCGAGCATGAGGTTGATGACTGCCGCCAGCGTGGGGGCATCGGGGGTGGCGGCCATGTCGCGGTACTTGCGGCGCACTTCGTCCCAGTTGCGATTGCCGAGGCGGGAGTCGTACCACGAGTCGCGCATGGTGCGCCACGCGAGGTCGAACGCGGCCTGGTGTTTCGCCGCCGGGTCGAATTCGTGGGCGGCGCGGAAGGAGTAACGGGTCACGCGTCCACTGTCGGAGACGCTCGCGGGCACACTGCCGCCGCTGTCGCCGGAGGAGGAGATCGCGACCGGCGGGGTGGCGGGGGTCACGGGGGCCGGAGTCGGCGCCACCGGCGTGGCCGGGGTGGGAGCCACGGGCGTGGTCGGGCGCGGTCCGCGCGGCACAGCGTCCAGGGCCGCAAGGTCCTCCGGGGCCAGGCTGCGGCTGATTTCGGTGCGCCAGACGATCTGGTTGCCGGATTCGAGCCAGCGCCCCTGGGTGCCGGTTTCGGGGCAGAGCAGCTTCGGCCGCAGCTCCTCGGGGAACTCGACCGTGTAGGTGCCGCGGCGCCCGTCGACGCTGGCGGTGAAGGCGAGTTTCTTGGAGTCAGGGGACCAGAGCAGTTCGCGCTCCGTCGAGTTCGGGATCGAAATGCGGCGGACCCGCTCGTGGATGCGGTCGAAGTCGATCTTCACCTCGGGGAGCTTCCTGCCCGCGGCGGCCGTGCGGGCCGGGGCCGGCGTGGCGGCGGGCTCCTTCGGCTCGGTTGTGGCGGTCGCGGTGGCCGGCGCGTCGGCGGGGGCGGCGTTGTCTGTCTTGGGGGCGACGGGGACCTTTTTCTCCGTGCGCGGCGAGTCCTTCTTGCGCGCCTTGGCCATCTTCTCGACGGCCTTTTCCATCGTGCGCCCGCGCTTGGTGCGCTTGTCGTCCTCGGCCCGCAACTGCACGTAGTAGATGTCCACCTCGGTTTCGATACGGCGTCCGGTGAACGCAATCATGCGGCCATCGGGGGACCAGACGGGATTCGACTCGTTGTCGGGGTGGCGGGAGATGTTGACCCGCTCGCCGGTCCCGTCGGAGCGGAAGATCCAGATGTCGCCATTGAAGTCGTTGTCGTAGAGGGAGGCGACCAACCACTTGCCGTCAGGCGACCAGTCGTACTGGGGCCGGTTCCAGGAGGGCAGCACGCACTTGGCGGTCTTGGTCGCCACCTCGAAGGTGCAGAGGTCGCCATTGCCCCGGATGAAGGCGAGCAGGCTGCCGTCGGGGCTCCACCGGAGATCCTGCTCGGTTTCGGCATCATCGGTGAGACGGGTGAGCTTGAAGCGATCATTGCGCCACCAGTACTCGTCGGCGTTCTCGCGCTCGGCCTGCCAGAGATCGCTCTGGCCGTTCTGGTCGCTGACGAAGATGAGGCTCTTGCCGTCCGGGGCGAAGACCGGGGAGTGTTCGGATTCGGGCGTGCGAGTGACCTGGCGCGGTTCGCGGAGGATCGTGTCCATCACCCACAGGTCTCCGCCGGCGACGAACGCCACCTCGAGCCCGTCGTTGGAGAAGGCCACGTCGGTGACGTTCGTGAGCGTGCGGCGTTCGAGATTGGCGGCGGCCGTCTCGCTGTCGTCCCAGATTTCCAGCCGGACGGGTTCACGGCTGCGACCGGGTTCGAAACGGTAGAAGTCGAACAGGTGGCGGAAAACGATGGTCCGGCCGTCGCGCGAGACCGCCGGGGAGGTCACCGGGTCATCCGCGAACTTGGTGAGTTGGGTCTGCCTGGCGTTCGCGAGTTCGTATTCCCAGAGGTTCACCGAGCCGCTGCGGCCGCTGGTGAAATAGAAGCCCTTGCCGTCCGGGCGCCACCGCGGAAACCGGGCGCTGGTGTCCTCCGCGATCAGCTTGGTGAAGATGCCGGTGACGGAGTCGTACAGCCAGATCTGGCTCGCCTGCGAGCCGCGGTAGCCCTTGCGGGTGGCTTGTTCGCCCTCGCGGGTGAAGAGGAGGCGCTTGCCGTCGGGGGAGAGGTCGCCGGTGCGGCCGTAGTCGTCAAAGACGAGGTGCTCACCGACCGGAGCCTTGACCGGCACGCGGAAGAAGCGCTGGCCCGAGCGCAGGTAATACGAGAAGTCCCGATCGGCGTTGACGAGCAGGGCGGAACCATCGGGGTACCAGCCGTCGAGGACATAGCCTTCGGTGTGGGAGGTGAGTCGCTGCGGCACGCCGCCAGCCGCCGGCAGGAGAAAGATCTGCGGTCCCGCCTCGCGATCGCTCAGGAAGGCGATCTGGGTGCCGTCGGGTGAAAACGAGGGCGAGGTGTCGCGCCCCGGGTGGCGGGTGAGCGGCCGTGCCGTGCCGCCGGTGCTTGGCACCGACCAAAGATCGCCGAACCACGAAAACACGAGGGTCTTGCCGTCGGGGGATAGCGCCGGGTCCTGGGCCATCCGGATGGGCGTGCGGGCCAGAGCGACGGTCGCGACCGGAAGGCCGAGGCCGAGAAGGAAGAGCGGGCGCAGGCGGAGCCTGGGTTGCCGGGGGGAGGCGAGCTGGGGGAGGAAGCGCATGGCGCGAAGGGCGAATGGCCGCTCAGCCCAGCGAAACGCCGGCCTGATGTCGATGCAGCTTGCGGGGGGGGTGGAGGAGTCGCGCCGGTGGTCAGCGCCGGGAGGCGCGTGATTCAGCGTGAGTTCGGATCTCATCTGGCTAGAAGCTCGCGGCCGTTGCCGATCAACTTCACGAGGTGTTTCGCGAAAGAGGAGCGGCCCTGGTCCTGCGGATCCCGACCTCGAACTGCGGGGACTTTGTTCGGAAAACCCGACGGAAAACGTCGGCATACCTTACATTCGGCGCCAGTCGCGAGAGCCGTCATCCGAATGGTCGGGGAAAAGAAAACCCCCGAGGCTTTGCTTGGCATCGAGCTACAGGGAGCTGCCGGGGCAGCATCATGAGTTGGCATGTGGCATGCGGCCTTTTCTGGGCATCCGGCCGGTTCTTTCGGGTTCGTCGTTCCTTTTTCGCGTCACCATGAAAGCAAACATCGCTCGCCTGCTACTCGCAGCCACCGTCTTGGGGGCGGTTTCCCCCGCTAATGCGGGGTTCGTCAATGGGGGGTTTGAAGATGGCACGTTCAACGGTTGGACCACCGGCCGGGGCACATGGAATTCCGGCATGGGTCTGGGACTTCCGCTGGATCCCTCCCTCTACCTGCCGTCGGGTGCCCGGTATCAAGGTACGGCCACGCAGAGCGCCATCGTGGGAGTCGGCCTGGATCCCATTACCGGGGTCAGCACCACCTACAATGGCAGCTACGCTGCGCGAGTTAACAACAGCATCAACGACTACACCGTCAATGTGATCAGCCAGAAGGTGCTGAATTACTCCGGCTCGACGATAAACTTCGAGTGGTCGGCGGTGCTCGAAGACTCACACGGCCTCAACGATTCGGACCATTTTTCGATCACGCTGACGGACAACACGACGAACTCGTTGCTCTACAACGTGGCGATCAGCTCAGCGAGTTTTCCCGGGTACTTCAGTCAGGTGGGGGTCTGGAACTACAGTGGCTGGCAGGTTCAGACGATCGCTGTTACGTCCGGGCATGATTACACCCTGACGCTGCTCGCCGCCGACTGCCCCTACGGCGGTCACGCGGGATATGTCTATCTGGATGGCTTTGCTGACGTGATCGTCCCGCAAGGTGTCCCAGACCGAGGCATGGTGGCGGCGATGTTGCTGTCGGCGTGCGCCGGCCTCCTGGCCTTTCGCCGGCGCGTCTGATTCAGACGGATGACGGGAGAGATCAGGCCGCACGCGGCAAGGTGCCGGGTGCGGCCTTCCTCTTGCTGCTCGCCGGCGATGGTGCCGGAGCGTTGAGGCGCAGCGTGAGGCCCGGGGAGGATCGCCCTGATCGGAACCCTGCTCGCCGGGTTGCAGCGGACCATTCGATGGCATTGCACCGGCGCTGTCGCAGCTCCACGCTGCCGGCCCACTCCGTCACGCATGATGCTCCTCTCGAACTTCCGAACCATCGCCGGTGCCCGTGGGGCACGACTCCTTTTCCTGCTCGCGATCGCAGCGGGCCGGACTTCCCAGAGCGTGGCGGCCGATGGCACTCCGCCGGTGCCGACCGATCGTCCGGTCAGTTACGAGGCGTTCGGGGCGGTGGGTGATGGCGTGGCCGACGATCTGCCGGCGATCGTCCAGGCCCACGCCTTTGCCAATTCGCATGGTCTTCCGGTCAGATCCAAGTCCGGAGCGACTTATCATCTTGGACGGCGGGCGCTCACTGCCGTCATCCAAACCGATACCGACTGGGGCACCTCGCGTTTCACAATCGACGACCGCAACGTCGAAAACCACCGCGCCTCGCTCTTCGCGGTGCGGTCGCGGCTGGCGCCGGTGTCGCTCCCCATCCGGCAACTGACCCGCGACCAGCGGCAGACCGAGGTTCGGCCTCCCCGGGATTGCTGGGTGTTGGTGGAAAGCAACCGCCGGCGGGTGTATATCCGCCGGGGTCTCAACCAGAACAACGGCACGCCGCAGCGTGATTGTTTCATCCTGCGCCGTGATGGCTCGATCGAGGGCGCGATCGATTGGGACTACGATCCGGTGACTCGCGTTGAGGCGCTTCCGATCGACGAGGCGCCGCTGGTGCTCAGGGGCGGGATCTTCACCACCATCGCCAACCGCATGAAGCAGGAGATCGGCTACAATTACTGGTCGCGAAACATCGCCATCAGCCGATCCAACACGACCGTCGAGGGGCTGACCCATCATATCGTCGAGGAAACCGAGGTGGGCCATCCCTACGGCGGATTCCTGGCCGTCAGTCGTTGCGCCAATGTCACGTTGCGCAACTGTTTCGTCACGGGCCACAAGACTTACCGCACCATCGGGTCCGCGCGCCAGCCGGTGAGCATGGGCACCTACGACTTGAGTGCGAACGAGGTGGTCAATTTCACGATGATCGGCTGCCGGATGGAGAACATCTGCGATCCCACGCGCTGGGGCGTGATCGGGACCAACTTCTGCAAGAACATCCTCCTCGAGAACTGCACGCTGTCACGGATGGACACGCACCAGGGCGTGTCCGGGACCTACACGATTCGCGGCTGCACGCTCGGCCATGCGGGGCTCAATGCCATCGGCCGCGGCACGTTGACGGTGGAGAACTCCACCCTGAACGGCCGGTCGCTCATCACGCTCCGCGGCGACTATGGCAGCACGTGGGAGGGCACGGTGGTGATCCGCGACAGCCGCTGGATTCCCGCCTGCGGCACCGCCGTGCAGCCCTACCTGCTCAGCGCCAGCAACGACGGGCAGCACGACTTCGGCTATCCCTGCTTTATGCCCCGGGAGATCACGATCGACGGCCTGGTGATCGACGACCGGAATCACCCGAAGGACTATGCCGGACCTTATCTCTTTGCGGATCCGGATGGCCGCGAGCCAGCCAGCGCCGCCCGGCCGTTTCCGTATCGGCTGACCGAACAGGTGACCCTTCGTCGTGTGACTTCGACCAGCGGACGCGCGCTACGCACCTCGCCGGATCCGGCCTTCAACACCTGCGTGCGGGTGCTCGAGGCGAATTGAGGACGGCGGGCTTCGCGGGGCGGGGCCGACTCCGCGGACGGACGGGAGCCGGATCGTACCCATTGGCGTGGGTAGGGTACGCGTTGCGGTGAGTGTGAACAGGCCCAGACTCGGCCCCGGGGGCCAGGCCAGGAAGCGGGGATATTCCCGACCTTACTCCGGCTGAAACCACCGGCTTCTAACCCATCGTTTCCTGTTCCGGCGAAGGGCGCCGGCGCGTCGAAGTCTCCGCCCGCCGACATCCTGGCGCCGCCGTGTTCCAGTTCGGGGTGGTCATCCCGACCCGGGGTCGCGCGAGGATGCACCTGCGGAGCATCGACTGCCACCCTGCACCTGAACCCAAACTCCATGAAGCCCTCCCTGCGCCTGAACCTCGCCCTGCTTGCCGTGACCCTCGCCGGCCCGTTGCAGGCCCAGTCGTTCTACTTCGTCTCCAAGAGCCAGTACTTCTTCCAGACGTCCGCCACCAACGTCGTCCCCGAACCGATCGGAGCCTTTGCCTTCCGCGCCAGCGCGGCGACCGCGGCCACCGTGACCGTGCCGGGCGGCGAAGCTTCCGCGCTCCCGTTCAATCCCGGGGACAACAACTATCTCCTGGAGCGCAGCTATGACAGCAAGGCCGCCCTGGATGCGGCTTTTCCGAACGGGACCTATCGCCTGACCGGGACCAGCATCCCAGCGCTCACCCTCAACCTGGCGAGCGACAACTACCCGTCCGCCACCCCACAGGTGGTGTCCGTCACCAACGGCGCGTGGAGCAGTAGCGGCTTGCTCGTCGTCGACCCGTCCCGCCCGGTGACGCTCAACTTCAGCACGTTCACCGGGTACGCGACGAGCGGCTTTGCCGGCCACATGAATTTCTACCTGACCAGCCTCACCGAGGGAAACGTCTCGCTGGAGCAGGAGATCTTCTCCCAGCCGGCGTTCGGCGCCGCGGCCCAGTCCGCGCCGTTCACTTCCTACACCATCCCGGCCGGTCGACTCACGAGCGGACGGGTCTATGAGGCGTGGCTGGATTTCGACACCATCGTCGCGATGGATGTCTCCCAGGTCTCCGGCGCGGGGGTCGGATCCCTCTTTGGAAAGGAAGTGCGGTTCTTCATCGCCGCCCAGGCTCCCGGTACCTCCACCCCGCCGCCGGTGATTGTCGCCGCTCCCGCCAGCGTGTCCGCGGCCCTCGGAGGCACCGCCAGCCTGCCGGTGTCGGTCACCGTGGGGGGATCGAACCAGCTTGGGGCCACCGGCTTCCTCTGGCAGCTCAAGGGTCGGGGATGGATTTCCCCTGGGTCGCCGGGCAGCAAGTACTCCAGCAACGGGGGAACGCTGACCATTCAAAACCTGACCGCCGCCGACGCCGGTGAGTACACGGTGACAGTGGTCACGGCGGGAGGCTTTGTGACCAGCGCCCCGATCGCGTTGACGGTGGGTGGTCCGACGGCACCGGAGATCACGACGCAGCCGCGCGGGGCGACGGTCAATGCCGGCACGACACTGGCCCTCACGGTGGCGGCCACCGGAACCCCCTCCCCGCAGTATCAATGGCGCAAGGACGGGGTGAATCTGGTGGGGGCGACCTCCGACACCTTGATGCTCTCCGACGTCTCCTCCTCTGCGGCGGGCAACTACACGGTGCTGGTGTCGAACTCCGTCGGCTCCCTCTCCAGCAGCGTCGCGACCGTGACGGTGACCAGTGGCCAGCCCAGCCGGCTGCCCAACCTTTCGGTTCGCACCAGCCTGGCCGCGGCGCAGACCCTCTTCGTCGGATTCGCCACCAATGGGGCGAAGGTGATGCTGGTGCGCGGGGTCGGGCCGACCCTCGCCGCCTTTGGCCTGAATGGCGGCCTTCCGGATCCGATGATCGAGCTGTACAGCGGGGCGACGCGGGTCGACGAAAACAACGACTGGAACGGCAGTCTCACCCCGGTGTTTGCCAATGTCGGGGCCTTTGCCCTGACCGCCGGCAGCAAGGATGCCGCCCTCCAGCGTGCCTGCACTGGCGCCTACACCGCGCAGGTCAAAGGGGCGGCCGGCAGCGCGGGAGTGGTGCTGGTCGAGGTCTACGACACCGGCGGCGCCGGCAAGCTCGTGAACGTGTCCGCCCGGAATGTCGTCGGCACCGGGGAGAACCTCCTGATCGCCGGCTTCGTCGTGGATGGCACTGCCGCCAAGACGCTGCTCATCCGCGGGGTGGGGGCGAAACTGGCGGAGTTCGGGGTGCCGGGGGTGCTCGCCGATCCCAAGCTCGAGATCTACAACTCCGCGGGACTGAAGATCGCGGAAAACGACAGCTGGAATGCGCTGCTGCAACCGGTCGCCCGCAGCGTCGGTGCGTTCGACCTGACGCTCGGGAGTCGCGACGCGGCGTTGTTGATCACCCTGGCCCCCGGTAGCTACACCGCGCAAATCTCCGGCGTCGGCGCCACGACCGGGGAGGCCCTGGTGGAGGTCTACGAAGTTCCCTGACGGGCAAGACGTCAGACCGAGAGCACTGCCGAGGGTGCTTCGTCACCGGAGCACCCCTTGGTCAGCAGGATCACGGCCACCCCCAGCATGAGGGCAAGGAATCCGATGGCGACGGAGAGCTGGAGTTTCATCCGCCGCCGCTCCGCTCGCCGTCCCTCCTCCGAGGGAGAACGGCGACTGTCTCGACGGGACCGCTTCAGGTCGTCGGTCGGAGGTAAGGGAGGGGGCGGCTTGGGGTCCACGTCGACTCGCCCTGTTTGGCGGAGAGCGGGTCGATTTCTTGCAACCTGACAGAATTGTCAGCAAGGCAAATCTCGCTGCGGGATGCCGACGAAGGGCCTCGCCCCCTCCCCCCGGCTGAGCGAGAGAGGGAAAGGGAGGGCGCGGACTCCGCTCCGTACCGTTGAGATCGGTCGGAACGCGGCGCCGAGCCGGCGGCGGCGAAGGGATTCGCCGCCCTGCCGGGGGGGAGAGGCGGAAGGCGCGGATGCGACGCTCAGCTGAGGTCGGCGTTCCGCATGTCGCCGGTGCGCATGAACTGCTGGTGGAAGGCAAAGGCCTTCGCCAGCGACTGCGGCGTCTGCCCCGACTTGCCCAGGGTGATGTACCGATGCAGGGCGTCCCGGAAGTCCGGGTGGGCGCAGTTGTCCGCGATCAGCATCGCGCGTTCGTGCGGAGACTTGCCCCGCAGATCGGCGATGCCCTGGTCGGTGATGATCACCTGCACCGAGTGTTCGCTGTGGTCCGCGTGGCTGACGAGGGGGACGATCGTGCTGATCTTGCCGCCCTTTTGCAGCGAGGGGCAGACGAAGATCGAGATGAAGGCATTGCGGGTGAAGTCGCCGGAACCGCCGATGCCGTTCATCATGCTCGTGCCGAGGACATGGGTGCTGTTGATGTTGCCGAAGAGGTCGGCCTCGATCGCGGCGTTGATCGAGATGATGCCGAGCCGGCGGATGATCTCCGGGTGGTTCGAGATTTCCTGCGGGCGCATCACGATCCGGGAGCGGTAGAATTCGAGTCGCGAGTAGAAGTCCTCGCTCATCTTCGGGCTCACGGTAATCGCCGTCGTGCTGGCAAAGGTGAGCTTGCCCTTCTGCATCAGCTTGAACACCGCGTCCTGCAGGACCTCGGAGTACATCTCGAAGGGCGGAATGTCGGGATGCTCCCCCATCGCGCCCAGGACGGCGTTGGCGATGTCGCCCACGCCGGACTGGATCGGCAGGAAGCCGGTGGGCAGGGTGCCGCGCTTGCGCTCGCGGGCGAGAAACTCCGCCACGTTGTTGCCGATCTTCAGCATGGCCGGCGACGGCTCGTCAAAGCCGCCCGCCTCGTCGGCGACGTTGGTCTCCACGATGCCGGCGATCTTGGAGGGATCGACCTTCACCACGGTCGAGCCGATGCGATCCCGCGCGGAGTAGAGTGGAATCTCGCGGCGGTGCGGCGGATCCCGCGGCTCAAAGATGTCGTGGAAACCGCGCAGCGCGGTGGACTGGGCGCGGTTGAGCTCGATGATCACCTTTTCCGCGACGGTGCAGAAGGTCGGGGTCGCGCCGACCGACGTGGTCAGGACGATTTCGCCGCCCGGAAACACGTCGCAGGCCTCGATAATCGCGAACTTCACCTTGCCGAGGAAGCCGTAGCGCACCGCCTGGGGGAGCATCGACAGGTGCATGTCGAAGAACTGCACCTCGCCGGAGTTGATCTTCTGCCGCAGATCGGGGTTGGCCTGGTAGGGCGTGCGGAAGAGCACGGCATCGGCCTTCGCCAGCTCGCCGTCGAGCGACGGGCCGGTCGAGGCGCCGGTCATGACGCCGATCTTGAACGGCCGGCCGGCGGCGTGCTCCGCGCGGGCGCGGGCGGCAATCGCCTTGGGCACGACTTTCGCCGCACCCGCGGGCGTGAACCCGCTGAAACCAATGATATCCCCGTGGCTCACCATTGCGGCGGCCTCGTCAGGCGTGAGGATCGGAAATGCCAAGGACATGATGAAGAGGGTTAGCATCGCGCAAAATCTCCCGGCTGACTTGTCGCTCCCTGCTCTAGTAAACGCGTTTTTTGCCTTTTGAGCCGGCCATGGACAGGGGGGGTAATGATGGTTACGCTGATTTGTCCGCGGGTTACGTAGGGAGATCACGGCTTGAGCGCGGCCTCCGGCAGTTGCAGCCTGCCGGGATGAAAATGCCCCGCCCCCACTTTGGCGCCGTGCTGTTCGCAGTTGGTTCGTTGCTGGCAGGCGGCGCCGAACCGGTTCCGCCCACGGCGGACGCCGCTGGTCGCGCCCCGCAGATCGACGATGTCCTGACCCGCGCCTTTCCGGCCGATGCTCCGGGGGCGGCCGTGCTGGTGGTGTCCCGGGGGGAGGTTCTCCTGCGCAAGGGTTACGGGACGGCGAACCTTGAGCTGGGAGTGCCGGTGCGCCCCGAGCACGTCTTTCGGATTGGGTCGATCACCAAGCAGTTCACGGCGGTCGCGATCCTGCAGCTGGCCGAGGCGGGCAAGCTGTCGCTCGAGGATGACGTCACGAAGTACGTGCCCGAGGTCGAAACCCACGGGGAGAAAGTGACGCTGGCCCACCTGCTCACCCACACTTCGGGGATCCCCAGTTTCACCGACGAGCCGGCCTGGCGCGCGGCTCCACGGGAGGACATGTCGCTCGCGCGGGAACTCAGCTTCATCAAGGGCAAGCCCCGGAAATTCGCGCCGGGCACCGGGTGGCAGTACTGCAACACCGGTTACCGGCTGCTCGGCGAGGTCATCGAGAAGGTCTCCGGCCAATCCTACGCGGCTTACGTTGAGGAGAAGATTTTTCGGCCGGCGGGCATGACCCACAGCAGCTACGACGATCCGCGGCGGATGATCGCCGGGCGGATCCCGGGCTACAGCCCAGGGCCGGAGGGGCGCACCTTGAATGCCGAGTTTGTCAGCATGACCCAGCCGCATGCCGCGGGAGCGCTGCTGTCGAATGTGGATGATCTCTGGCGGTGGGAGCAGGCGCTGGCGAACGGCAAGCTGGTGCGGACCGACCTCCTGGCCCGGGCATACACCGAGGCCCGGCTGGCGGATGGCCGACGTGCGGGCTACGGCTTCGGGTGGAGCGTCGGGTCGATTGCCGGACGCGCGGCCGTGGCGCACGGCGGCGGCATCCAGGGATTCTCCACCTATGTCCTGCGCGTGCCTGACGCCGGCCTGTTCGTGGCGGTCCTTTGTAATTCCAACCATCCGAAACTGGCGCCGGGCGCGGCCGCCACCCGCATCGCCAACCTGGTCCTGGGTCGGCGTCCGGATGTAGGTGTCGCCGTTCCCGAGGAGGTCCTGGCGCGGATCGCCGGCGTGTATTCGATTCCCCCCAACGACCGGTTCGAACTTGCCGTGCAGGAGGGGCGCCTCGTGGCAATCCGGGCTGGGGGTTCCCCGGTGTCGCTCGCGGCGGTGTCGGCGGAGGAATTCGTCGTCCCGGCCAACGACATGACCTATCGCATCCTCGCCCGGGATCCGGAGGGACGGGTCGTGCGCGTGGCGTTCCAGCGCCCGTTTTCCCAGGAGTATTTCGCGGACCGCTTCGCCGGCCCGCTGGAGGATCCGGCGAAGCCGGCTGTTGTCGTGGCGGCGGCAACCTTGGCGAGCTACGCGGGAGAATACGAACTCGCCCCGAACTTCATCCTGACCGTGCGGCAGGTGGGCGACAGCCTGACCGCCCAGGGAACCGGCCAGGGGGCCACGAACCTGATCGCCGAGTCGACCACGCGCTTCCGGGTGAAGCAGGTGAAGGCCGAGATTGAGTTCAAGACGGACGAAACCGGCCGGGTCACGGGCCTGGTGTTGTTTCAAAACGGCCAGGAAATGCCTGGCCGGCGGAAAAACTAAGGCCGGTTCGATTTTCTGTGGCCGCGCCGGAGCCGCAGGCGAAAGCGCGGACCGGGCGGACGGTGAGAAGGAAAAAGCGGGAGCCGGGTTGACATATGCCTACTAAGGTATATTCCGTAACGGGTATCTACGGCCATGGACCTCATTCGAATCTACCAATGCCTCTGTGACCGCACGCGACTGCGCCTCCTGCACCTGCTCAGCCAGGGCCCGCTCTGTGTCTGCCATTTCCAGGAAATCCTGGGCGAGCCGCAGGTGAAGATCTCCAAGCACCTCGCCTACCTCCGGGAGCGTGAACTGGTCCAATGCGAGCGGCAGGGTAACCGGATGATCTACGCGTTGCCGGCCCGTCCTCCCCGGGAACTCACGGCCAATCTGTCCTGCCTGCAGGACTGCATCCGCGAGGAGCCGATCTTCCAGCGGGATTTGGCCCGCCTCAGGAAGCTGGCTCCCAAGATCGCCGGCTCCGATTCGGAGGCGTGCTGCTGACGCTAACCCAGTTCCCCTTTCTCCCCTATGTCCTCTTCCAAGCCCACCGTCCTGATCCTCTGCACCGGCAATTCGTGCCGCAGCCACCTCGCCGAGGGCATCCTGCGCGCCGCCGCCGGCGACTTCCTGGAGGTCGCCAGCGCCGGATCCCGGCCCGCCGGCTACGTGCATCCGCTCGCCATCCGGGTCCTGCAGGAGATCGGCCTCGATATCTCCCGCCACACCTCCAAGCCCCTGACCGAGTTCCTGCACCGCCCGATCGAGACGGTGATCACCGTCTGCGGAAACGCGGACCAGGCGTGCCCGGTGTTTCCCGGGCAGGTGAACCGGCATCACTGGCCGTTCGACGATCCCGCCCATGCCACGGGCACCGAGGAGGAGAAACTGGCGGTGTTCCGTCGCGTGCGCGACGAGATCCGCCGCACCTTCACGGCCTACGCCGACGGCCGGCGCGACGCCCGGAAGGGGGCGTCCGGAGAAACCAGATTATGAATACAACCGAATCGGAAACTGTGCGGCAAAAAGTCCGCGAAGGTTATGGCCGGATCGCCGCGGCCGAAGGCTCCTGCTGCGGCTCCTCGTCCTCGTGCTGCGGCAGCCCGGCCGGCACCGCGGCGGAGCTGGCGCAACAGGTCGGCTACACGCCGGAGGAACTCGCGGCGCTGCCGGAGGGCGCCAACCTGGGGCTCTCCTGCGGCAACCCCAATGCGCTGGCGGCGCTCCGGCCGGGCGAAGTGGTCCTCGACCTCGGCGCCGGGGGCGGCTTCGACGTCTTCATCGCCGGGCGCAAGGTGGGCGCGGCGGGCCGAGTAATCGGGGTGGACATGACCGCGGAGATGGTCGCGCGGGCGCGGAAGAACGCGATCGGCTACCGCGAGCGCTCCGGGCTCGACAACGTGGAGTTCCGCCTGGGGGAAATCGAACACCTGCCGGTGGCGGACGCCAGTGTCGACGTGGTGATCTCCAACTGCGTCATCAACCTCTCGCCCGACAAACCGCAGGTCTGGCGCGAGGTGGCCCGGGTGCTCAAGCCCGGCGGGCGGGTCGCGGTGTCGGATTTGGCCCTGCGGCAGCCGCTGCCGTCGGCGATCCGGGAAAGCGTCGAGGCGCTGGTCGGCTGCATCGCCGGCGCCGTGCTGGTGACGGAAACCGAGCGCCTGGCGCGGGAGGCGGGCCTGGCCGGGATCCAGCTCAAGGCCAAGTCGAACTACCTCGACAGCATGGTGGACGGGCAGGATCCGCTCTACCAGAAGATCATCGAGCAACTGCCGGCCGGGACCAAGCCGGGCGACTACATCACCAGTCTCGAGGTGACCGCGGTGAAGCCGGCACCGGCAGGTTCAGGTTCGGTCACGCCGGCGCGGTTGCAGGTTTTCGATCCGGCACTGTGCTGCTCGACCGGGGTCTGCGGCCCTCAGGTGGATCCGGCCCTGGTGCGTTTTGCCGCCGACCTGCAATGGCTGGCGGAACAGGGGGTGCAGGTGGAGCGCCACAACCTCGCGCAGAATCCGGCCGCCTATGTGGAGAACGAAGCGGTGAAGCAGGCGCTGACGGAGCGGGGCGAGGCCGCGCTTCCCTTCCTCCTGGTCAACGGCCGGGAAGTGGCGGCCGGCACCTACCCGGGCCGGGAACTATTGGCGGCCTGGTGCGGCGTCGCGACCACGGCGCCCGCCGGGCGTTTCACTCCGCAGGTCGCGGAATTCGTGGCGATCGGCGCGGCCATCGCCGCGAACTGCGATCCCTGCCTCCGCTATCACGTGCACCAGGCGCGGGAACTCGGTGCCACCCTTGAGGAGGTGGAACGGGCGATCGCCATGGCGGCCAAGGTCAAGCAGGCCTCCCACGGGAGCATCCAGCGCCTGGCCGACCGCCTGGTGAAACCGCCCGCGGAAACCACGGCGGATGACCACGAAGTCGCCGCTGCGCCCGCAGAGTCCAAGGAACGGCGCTGTTGCTCGTAAGCCGGCGAGGTCCGCCGTCTGTCGCTTTTGCCCATGACCACGACCGTCGCTGCCGAGGGATTGAAGGCCGCCTCGTTCCTGGCGGACCCGACCCGGTTTCTCTTCTTTACCGGGAAGGGCGGGGTCGGAAAGACCTCGCTGGCCTGCGCGACGGCGGTGGCCCTGGCGGATCGCGGGCGGCCGGTGCTGCTCGTCAGCACCGATCCGGCGTCGAACCTCGACGAGGTCTTGGGCACGCGCCTCGGTGGCGAGCCAACCCCGGTGGCGGCCGTGCCCGGGCTGTCGGCCTTGAACATCGATCCGGAAGCGGCAGCCCGCGCGTACCGGGAGAGACTCGTCGGTCCCTACCGCACCAAGCTCCCGGCCGCCGTCGTGCGGAGCATGGAGGAGCAGTTGTCCGGTGCCTGCACGACGGAGGTGGCCGCCTTTGACGAGTTTTCGCGGCTGCTCGGCCAGACCAGGGCGACGGCGGCGTTTGCGCACGTGATCTTCGACACCGCCCCGACCGGCCATACGCTGCGCCTGATGAAGCTGCCCGCGGCGTGGAAGGGCTTCCTGGATACCAACACAACCGGAAACTCCTGCCTCGGACCGCTGGCCGGCCTGGCGCAACAGCGGAGCGTCTACGCCGAGGCCGTGCAGGTCCTGACCGACCCGGCGCGCACCACGCTCGTCCTCGTCAGCCGGCCGCAGCGGGCGGCGCTCGATGAGGCGGAGCGCACCAGCGCGGAACTCCGGGCTTTGGGGGCGGGCAACCAGCAGCTGATCCTCAACGGGGTCTTCCGCGCGGACGGCGTGTCCGACCCGATTGCCCTCGCCTGGGAGCGCAAGGGTCGGGCGGCTCTGGCCGCCAAGGCGGGCTGGCTCAGCCAGCTGCCGGTGTCCGAGATCCCATTACAGCCCCACAACGTGCTCGGAGCGGCGGCGCTGCGGCGGCTGTGGGGGGAGGCGGAGGGGGGGGCGCGGGGCGAGGTCGCCCTGCCCAGCGTCCCGCACGGTGGCGACGGTTTTCCCGCGTCGACGGGAGCCAACGGAGGGCCTCCCGAGTCGTTGTCCGCCCTGGTGGACGAACTCGCCCGGCCGGGGCGGGGCGTCATCATGACCATGGGCAAGGGAGGAGTCGGCAAGACCACGGTGGCGGCCGCGATTGCCACGGAGCTGGCGCGCCGCGGCCGGGTGGTGCACCTGAGCACGACGGATCCCGCGGCCCATGTCGCGGCGGCGGCGGGAGCGATGCCGGGCCTGCGGGTGAGTCGGATCGATCCGGAAGTGGAGACCCGGAACTATGTCGAACAGGTCATGGCGACGGCCGGTCGTGGTCTCGATGCCAACGGTCGCGCCATGCTCGAGGAGGACCTGCGGTCCCCGTGCACGGAGGAAATCGCGGTGTTCCGCGCCTTCGCCCGGATCGTCGCCGAGGGCCACGATGCCTTCGTGGTGCTCGATACCGCGCCCACCGGGCACACGCTGCTGCTGCTGGACGCGACGGAAGCGTACCATCGTGAAGTCGCCCGGCGGGCCAGCGACTTGCCGCCGGAGGTGGTGCACTTGCTGCCGCGACTGCGGGATCGGGACTACACCCGAGTCCTGCTTGTGACCCTGCCCGAGGCGACGCCGGTGCACGAGGCTGCGGCGCTGCAGGAGGACTTGCGGCGGGCGCGGATCGAGCCCCTGGCGTGGGTGATCAACCAGAGCCTGGCGGACAGCCGCACCACGCACCCGCTCCTGCGGGCCCGGGGCGAGCACGAGGCTCCCTATCTGCACGAGGTCCGGACCGTCCATGCCCCGCGCACCTTCCTGGTGCCTTGGGTGGCGGAGGAACCGGTGGGCCCCGAGCGCCTCCGGCAGTTCTTTCCCGAATCCACGAATCCATGACCACCTACGTCTACGAAACCACCGCGGTGAAGCCGGGCCAGAAGCCGAAGTACTTCGAGTTCAAGCAGAGCATGAAGGACGCCCCGCTCACGCACCATCCGGAGACCGGCGAGCCGATCCGGCGGGTCGTGCTGGGCGGCTTCGGCATCCTCAAGTCGGGCGGGGAGGCCAAGACCGAGGCGCGCGGCGGATCGTGCTGCTGCGGTCCGGGCGAATGCTGTTCGTGAGTCAAGCCGCCCCTGCCTCGCCCTTTCGCTTTTCGCCCCATGAACGCCTCCACGACTGATAGCCCCGCCCCCTCCGTTCCGCCCAAGCGGCTCGCCTTCTTCGAGCGCTACCTGACCGTGTGGGTCTTTCTCTGCATGGTGGTGGGTGTCGCCCTCGGCAAGCTGTTGCCGGGGACGGTGGCCGCCCTGAGCTCGTTGGAGTTTGGCCAGGGCTCCCAGGTCAATGTCCCGATCGCCGTCCTGATCTGGCTCATGATCTACCCGATGATGCTGAAGATCGACTTCGGATCGCTGGTCGGGGTCACCCGGCGGCCGAAGGGGCTCCTGGTGACGCTCTTCGTCAACTGGCTGGTAAAGCCGTTCAGCATGGCTTTCCTCGCCTGGCTCTTCTTCCGCCACGTCTTCTCCGCGTGGGTGGATCCCAAGACGGCGAGCGACTACACGGCGGGGTTGATCATCCTGGCGGCGGCTCCCTGTACCGCGATGGTGTTTGTCTGGAGCTACCTCACCGACGGCGATCCTGCCTACACGCTGGTGCAGGTGGCGGTCAACGACCTGATCATGCTGGTGGCGTTCGCCCCGATCGTGATGTTCCTCTGCGGCGTCGCCAACGTGGTGGTCCCCGCGAAGGTCCTCATCACGTCGGTCGTGGTGTTCATCGTCATCCCGCTGGCGGCGGGTTGGCTCACCCGTACGGCGCTCCTCAAGACCCACGGCGCCGAGTGGTTCGAGCGGACCTTCCTACCCCGGTTTCATCCGGTGACCGTCGTGGCCCTGCTCGCGACGCTCGTCCTCATCTTCGCCTTTCAGGCCGAGAATCTCACGACCCGCTGGTTCGCCGTGATCCTGCTGGCGGTGCCGATCACCCTTCAGGTGTACCTGAACAGTGGGCTCACCTACCTGCTGATGCGGCAGCTGAAGGTGCCGCAGCCCATCGCGGCGCCCGGCGCCCTGATCGGCGCCAGCAATTTCTTTGAACTCGCGGTCGCGGTGGCGATCACGCTGTTCGGCGCGGGTTCGGGTGCCGCGCTGGCGTGCGTCGTGGGCGTGCTGGTCGAGGTGCCGGTCATGCTCTCCGTCTGCCGTTTCTGTAACGCCACGCGCGGCTGGTATGGGCGGGCGGCCCCGGAAGGGGGCTGCCAGCCGCCGTGAGCCGGACGATGAGATCCCTTGCCTGAGTGCATCACGAATGGCGCGGGCGGAGCAACCGCCCGCCAGAAGAAGGAGCCAGAAACATGAACCAACCAACCATCGGATTCATCGGCGGTGGTCGGGTCGCCCGGATCATCCTCGGCGGCTGGAACCACGCCCAAGCCCTGCCGGCACGCATCGTCGTCGCCGACCCCAATGCGGAGGGGCTCGCGCGGCTGAAGGCCCGTTTTCCGTCGGTGGAAACCACTGCCGACGCCGCGGTGGCCGCTGGCCAGGACGTGGTGTTCCTCGCCACGCATCCGCCCGTGCTGGCAGAGGCGGCAGCGCGGGTGACGCCAGGACTCAAGCCGACCGCCATCGTCGTGTCGCTGGCCCCCAAGTTCACGCTCGCCCGGCTCACCGGGCTGCTGGGCGGCTTCGGCCGCCTTGCCCGGGTCAACCCCAATGCGCCCTCCGTGATCGGCGCGGGCTTCAATCCGATTGCGTTCGGCGCGGCCCTGAACGCCGCGGATCGCGCCGTGGTTTCCGGCCTGCTTGCCCCGCTGGGGGACAGCCCGGAGGTGGCGGAGGAGAAGATCGAGGCCTTTGCCCTCCTGACGGCGATGGGCCCGACCTATCTCTGGTTCCAGCTGCAGGCGCTGCGCGAACTGGGCGCTTCCTTCGGGCTCACCGAGGCGGAGACCAACCACGGGATCAAACGCATGGTCTGCGGTGCGGCGCGCACGCTGGTGGACTCGGGGCTGCCGCCCGCCGAGGTCATGGACCTCGTGCCGGTGAAGCCGCTCGCCGAGATGGAGCCGACCGTCCTCGAATTCTACCGCACGCGGCTGCCCGCGCTCTACCAGAAGATCAAGCCGTAGGGTTGGCTCCGCCCTGGAGCTTCGCGGGATACCAACCCGCAGGCACAGGCTCCGCCTCGGGGTCGCGGCCGGAGGGCCGTGCCTCCGGACGGCGGCTCACGCCGGCTGGCAGTCGTCGTGGTCGTGCAGGAAGCGGCGCCACTGCGGCTGCGACGCCGCCACCTTGTGGCGCACTTGCTGCATGGCCTGCGGGTCCAGGGCGGCAAAACCCGTGGCGGTGCGGATATTTTCCTCGAGGACCGGCAGCTTGTCGTAGCCGATGACCACGGTGGAAACGGGCAGGGTGAGGTTGTACTGCAACAACTCCGCGGCCGAGGCCTTGCCCGGCCCGCTGCCGACGATCTGACCCTGGGCCATCGCCTTCATCGCGATAATCCCGAGGTTCTTCTTCACCGCCACGGGCAGGGCGACCTGTTCGAAGGCGGGGAGTCGTTCCATTTTCCGTTGCGCGAGCGGATTGGCGGACTGGGCGGCGTTGAGGGCCATGAGCGCGGTGTCGAAATCGAACCGGGTCAGGGCCTCGGCCATCGCCGTGCCGTCGTTATGGCAGGTGATGCCGATGAAGCGGGCGACCTTCTGCTCCCGCAGCTGCCGGACCGCGGTGAGCACGCTGTCGGGCCGGGCGAGTTGATCGAGTTCGCCGACATTCATCAGGGAGTGGATCTGGACGAGATCCACGTGATCCGTCTGCAGGCACTTCAGACTTTCCTCGAATTCCCGCAGCGCCTCGTCGCGATTCCGGGCCTTGAGCTTGGTGGTGAGGAAGATCTCCTGCCGGCGGTCCTTCACGAACCGGCCGTAACGCCGCTCGCTCAGACGTCCCTTGCCGTAGCTGCTCGCGGTATCGAAATAGTTGATGCCGGCGGCGAACGCGCGGTGGAGCAGCGCCTGCGCGGCCTCCTCGTCGGCGACGGAGCAGAACCGGCTGCCGCCGCCGAAGGCGAGGCACGAAACCATCCGGCCGGTCTTCCCGAGGGGGCGCTGCGGCACCTTTCCGCCGGCGGCGGCGTTCGCTTCGGCTCCGGCCACCACGGCGGCGGCGGTGGCCGCGCGGATGAAGTCACGACGTTTCCAGGAATCGTTCATGGGTGGGTTTTTTCAGGTTGTCGGGGTCAGCTCAATCCTCTTGCGCGGGAACCGGCGGGTCGCGCCGTGGCGCCAGACGCGGCCGCCCGCCGATTGGTGGTTTGAATCCGGAGGCCGGAGTCGCTTTCACGGTGGGCAACATGCCGTCGGTGATACTGCGCCAGTGGCGCGACTCGGACCTCGATGCCTTCGCCCGGATGAACGCGGATCCGGAAGTCATGCGTTATTTTCCCGCGCTCCTGAGCCGGGCGGAAGCGGAAGCGGTGATGGCCCGCCTGCGCCAGGAGGTCGAGCAACAGGGCTGGGGGGTCTGGGCCGTGGAAACGGAGGGGGATTTGGCCGGCATGGTGGGCTTGCGGGTGCCGCGGTGGCCGCTGCCGTTCTCCCCGTGCACGGAAGTGCTCTGGCGACTCCGCCGGGAGTACTGGGGTCGGGGTGTCGGCCGGCAAGCGGCGGCCCAAGCCGTGGAGTTTGGTTTCACGAAGCTGGGCCTGGCCGAGATCGTCACCTTTTCGACCCCGATGAATGTCCGGTCGATCCGCCTGATGGAGCGGCTGGGGTTTCAGCGGGATCTGGACGGGGATTTCGACCACCCGGCCGTTCCCGAAGGCCACGCCCTCCGGCGCCATGTGCTCTTCCGCAAGCAGCGCCCAGGATCGCCGGCCTCTCACGTCGGTGCATGACGGCCCGCGGACCTCAGGCGGACGGGAAACACCGTGGCACTCCGGCGTGGGGAGTGGTGGGACTGCTGTTGGTCCTGCCGGCGGCCGCCGCCGTCCGGTGGTTGCCGCGGGAGGGTTGGGTGATGGCGGGGGTCGGGTGGTTCAGCCTGTCCCTCTTCACTTTCCTGGCCTATCGCAGCGACAAGCGCCGGGCGGAGCGGGGAGAATGGCGCATTCCGGAATCCACCCTGCACCTGGCGGCTCTGCTCGGAGGGTGGCCGGGGGCGTTGGTGGCGCAGCGGGTCTTTCGCCACAAGACTGCGAAGTGGTCGTTCCAGGGGGTATTCTGGGCCATGGTGCTGCTGCATCAGTACGTGGCCGCCGATTCCCTGTTCGGTTGGCGAATCACCCGGGGGATTTTCTCGTTTGTCCGCGGTTGGTTGGCCTGAATCCCTTCCGCGAAGCGGCCCGGGTGAACTTGGCCTGGTTGACCGGCGGGGCGACGGAGGATCCGGAACGACGCTTCGGCTGTGCTCCTTGTCTTGGGAGCCGGCTTTTCCTTTTGCTCAGCGTCGGGTCCCCTTTCCCTTCTTCTCTTCATGCATGCACCCCTGTGCCTTGGCCTTTGCTCAGTCCTTTTCGTGACCTGCGGCGGGATCGGGAGTCTCCGCGGACAACCCGATTCACTGCCGGGCCCCGCGCACTACGGCGCGGCGATCGAGGTCGTGCAGGAGATCGCCTTTGGGAAAAGCGAGCACCAGAAGCTCGACCTTTACCGGCCGGCCTCTGGCGAACCCACGCCCGTGGTGGTGTGCTGGTTTGGCGGCGCTTTCTGGGGGGGAAATCCGTGGGATATGACGGGGGTGGCCTCATTCCTGGCGTCGCGGGGGTTCGCGGCGGTGGCGCCGGGCTATTTTCTCGGCACGAAGGAGGGTTCCCGCGCGGCTTGGCCGCAGGCGGTGCATGACGCCAAGGCGGCGGTGCGGTTCGTGCGGGCCAACGCCAGTCAGCTGAAAGTCGACGGAGGACGCGTCGTGGCTCTCGGCTACAGCTCCGGCGCCTATTTGGCGGCCATGGTTGGGTATACGCCCAACCTGCGGGAACTGGAGGGTGAGGGCGCGAACCTGGACGTATCGAGTCGGGTCAGTGCGGTCGTGGCCATGGCCGGCGTCTACGATCGGCGCCGCGATCTCGGGCTGCCGCTCGGATTGCTCGGGAAGGGCTATGAGGAGAAGATCGACCTGCGCGTAGCCACCTCGCCGGTCATCTACGTGCACTCCCGCTCCGTGCCGACCTACCTCCTGCACGGGCGGGATGACACGGTTGCGGATGTGTCGAGCGCAACGCAGCTGGCCGGGGTCCTTGCCGCGGCCGGTGTCCGGCACGAACTGCGGTTGGTCGAGACCGGACATTATCCAATCTCAGCCGCGGAGCTGGAGCGGATCGTGGAGTGGTTGAGACGCATCTTGTGATTTGATTGATCCGCCAGCAGCGCCTTCGCGCCAACTCTGAGCGGCCGGGCTCGTCGCGCCCGGCGACAGGAATGGGGTCGCCAACTGCGCCACGCGGAGTCAGCCTACTCGAGCAACCACCCGATCTCCGTCATGAGACGATTCCCCGTTCTCACCTTGGCCGTCACTAGTCTGTCGTTGGTGGGGCTCACTTCCTGTCAGTCAGCCCAGATTGAGCGCAAGGCGGAGGAATACCGGCGCAATGGTTTGGCACGTGACATGGGCGAGGCCCGGCGGCTGGCGGAGAATTACTATTGGACCGAAGCGGCCGAACGCGAAGACGCCGCCCGGCGGGAGCGCAGCGAAGTGTTCCCGCTGCCCCGCGACGGGAAACGGTAGGAAGTTTTGCGGGTTGTGCCGGCGTTCAGGATTTCCACCGTAGAGGGGTGAACCTGCGTTTCCTCGTTGGTCTCTCCCTGATCACCGCCACCCTGCTCCGGGGCCAGCCCAACACCGTCCTGCGGGACACCTTTGCCGATGGCGATCGTGTGACACAGAACCTGCCGGCCTCTGCGGCCTGGTACACCGGGAACGACGCCCGCCTGAACCTCGGGGTGCGCAACGGGGCGCTCACCCTCGTGGCCAACGGCCGCCAGCGCGACGTGTGGGCCTACTTCCCGACCGTCACCCTGAATGTCGGCGATTCCCTGACCTTCACCGTCGACTTCCGGTGGACCAGCACGCCGCCCAACATCTCCACCCCGGGATTCAAGATCGCCCTTTGCTACACCAATGGGCTCGCGCCGCGCAGCGCCGATGGCGTCATCCCGACCGGAGGCTACCAGGGCTATGGCAGTTTCACCAATCCCGCCGATGCGACCTCCGGCACCAACCTCCGCAAGCGCAGCGGCGCCGCGGCGGCCAATCCCAGCGCCACGCTCCTCGAACTCACCGATGGCGATCTCCCGGAATCTCCGCGCATCTGGGAGTCGTTGCGCACGGCGCTGAACGGCACCCAGCAAGGCGGCACGCCTTATACCGCCGTGCTGAAGATCACGCGGACGGGCGTCGACACGGCAAACGTGACCACAACGATCAGCGGCGGGACGTTGGGTGCGAACAACACCGCGGTCGCCACCGATGCCACTGGGATCTTCACCGCCTTCGACACGATCGCCATCGGGGCGGCCAACAGCACGGCCTACGGCGACCTGCTCGTCTCCCGCGCCGAGGTGGTGCACGACGTCAACAGCGCGCGCCTCGTCAACCTTTCGATCCTCACCTCGATCCCGGCTCCGGGTGATTCGTTTGCCCTGGGCTACGTCGCAGGAGGGCGGGGAACCAGCGGGCCCAAGCCGCTCGTGATCCGGGCCGTCGGGCCTTCGCTCGGCGCCCTCGGCGTCCCCGGCACGCTGGAGGATCCCAAGCTGGAGCTGTTCCTGGGTGGGACCAAGGTCGGTGAGAACGACAACTGGGGTGGCGGTGCCGTCGTGCGCGACGCGATGGCGGCCGTCGGCGCCTTTGCCTTCACTGGTGCCAACTCGCTCGATGCCGTGCTCCTCGCCACCGCGGGAGCGGGCGACAATTCCGTCCGCGTCTCCGGCAATGGCGGCACCGGAACGGTGATCGTGGAGCTCTATGACGCCACCCCGTCGGCGAGCTTCAGCGCCAGCACGCCACGCCTGGTCAATGTCTCCGTGCTCAAGCACCTCGGCACGGAGCTGACGGTCGGCTTCGTGGTCGGCGGGAGCGGAACGAAGACCGTCCTCGTCCGGGCCGTGGGTCCGACTTTGGGGGTGGCTCCGTTCAACGTGCCGGGAGTGGTGGCCGATCCGCAGCTGACCTTGTTTCAAGGGGGAACCGTGGTCGGGTCCAACGACAACTGGGGCGGCGGGGCGGCGCTCGTGGCGGCGTTTGCCCAGGTCAGCGCATTTGCCCTGCCTGCCAATTCCCGCGACGCGGTCATCGTCGCCACCCTGGCACCAGGAGACTACACGGTGCAGGTTAAGGGCGTGAACGGCACGACCGGGGTCGCCCTGATCGAGGTGTACGAAGTGCAGTAGCCGCGCTGAGCTGAAGGCGAAAGCGTGGCCGAACGCGGACCACGTCGTCGCTGGCCCGCTGCCACGAGCTGCGCTCCAACGCAGCTCCACTTGGACCTACGCTCCTCTACTCGGCTGCCTTCAAGTACGGCGTGAGCGGATTGGCGGCGAGGCCGCGCAGTCCGGCGATGACGCAGGCGGCGTTGAACTCCGCCCCGGCGGCGCTCGTGTGCACGCGGCCGTCGGCAAAGAAGGGATCCACTTTTTCGGGACCGAGTTCCTCGTAGCGACGGGCGATGATCTCGTGCAGATCCACGAAGGCGACCGACTCGGCGGCTGCCACGGCGCGGGCCCAGTCGGCGTGACGGTCGACGGCGCGGGCGATCCGGCCGTCCTTCCAGTCCTTGCGCGGAATCAGGGAGCAGACGATAGGAGTCGCGCCCTTGGCCTTGGCGTCGTTGAGGTACTGACGGAGGTAGTGGCCCCAGGTGTGCATCGGGGATTTCTCCTTGGTCTGCGGGTTCTCGCGTTCCGCGACCTCCTCCCCGATTCCGGGCAGGGGAGCGCGTGCCCCGTTGTCGTTGTGACCGAACTGAATCATCACGAGGTCGCCGGGGCGCAGCCGGGCGGCGATGTGTTCCCAGTAACCCGCATCGAGAAAGGTGCGGACGCCGGTGCCGCCCACGGCCCGGTTGACGACGTTGACGCGGTTCAGCTCCAGGTGGCGCGGCAGGTACTCACCCCAGCCCCACTGGCCCTGGCCGCCGTCGCCACGGCCGGTGCGCACGGTGGAATCCCCAACCAGCCAGATCGTGGGCAGATCGACCCGGCGCGGCGACGGCAGCCGCAGCCAGGCATGTTTGTCTGCGACCACGGCCTCGCCTTTGGCCGAAAGGAGTTTTGCCACGGGGCTGGGCCGCAGGCCCTTCAGGCCGGCCACGACCATGGCCGCGTGGAGATCGGCGCCCTCGGCGTTGAAGTGCGTGTGATCCTGTGGATAGAGTTCTTTCACCCGCTGCGGGCCGAGGCGCTCGAACTCATCGGCCATCCGGTGGGTGAGATCGAGGAAGGGCACCGCGGCGTACTTCGCGACGTCGAAGGACCATTCGCCGTAGCGTCCGGAGCCCCGCTCGAGGCGGCCGTTGCGCCAAAGGTTGCGCACGGTGAGGGAGAGCACGATGGGCTGGGCGCCCTTCGCCTTCACGTCCGCGATCATCTTGCGCAGGTACCAGCCGTAGGTGTGGACGACCTCGTGCTTCTTCGTGAGGACGTTGTCGATCTCGCGGGTTTCCTCTCCGAGTCCGGGCAGACTGCCGCGCGCGCGCAGCGGGGGTGGAGGTTCGTCGTTGATCGCGCCGCCGTCGTTGTGACCAAACTGAATCAGCACGGTGTCACCCTTCTTCACCTGCGCGAGCAGCCGATCCCAGGCGCCGTCGGTGACGAAGGTCCGACTGCTGCGGCCGCCGATGGCGCGGTTGGCGACGTTGACCTTCTCCGAATCGAAATAATCCGCGAACGGGAAACCCCAGCCTTGCTGCCGGGGTGGACGCCCCCGGGCCGCGGTCGAATCGCCGGCGATGAAGATCGTCGGCAGATCCGGGCGTAGTGGCGGTGATTCCATCCGGGTCCGAGTTGGGCTGGCCGGCAGGTCCGGAGCCGGGTTGGGGGCCTGGGCCAAAGCCGCGAGCGCAGTGGCTACGAACAGGAGCAGCGGCGACTTCATGGGGAGGGAGTGAGGGCGGCCAGGGCGGCCAGGGCGGCCACAATGCGCTTTAGTCCTGGGGGCCGCAAGGGGCGCGCGTGGGGCACGACGTTGCGCGTCGGCCGAGGTTGCGGGCAACGGCGGGGTGGCGAGCGGTGGGGAAATTTTCGTGGAGCGTTGCCCGTTCAGGATCCCCTTCGGGCAGAGGGGTGGCGCGTCAGCGCCGGGGTGTGTTCCGGGCCGTACGAATCGGCCTGCGATATTCGGAAGCCTCCAGGTCGACACATGTGGCTGCCCTCGCAGAGGCCAGGCCGGGGTCACCGACTCCGGCTCCAATGTCGGTGCGGTCGGGGTCCTCTCCAGCCGGAGGAGTTCAGTCGAAAGACACAAAGGCACTCGAATCGACCCGAAGGACCAGCCGGCGCGTCGTGTTCACCTTCGGGTGGGCGACCGGACCTCTGTTTTCGCGAGGTGTTTCCATGGGTGCTTGGCCGGGTCCATTCATGGCTCTGTGGCATGGGCGAAGTGGGAGAGGGGCACCTCCGAGAGCGCGGGCGCACCTTTCGGTTCGCCTATCCGTCTTCAGGAAGGCTGGATCAGCGGTGATCGGGGCCGATCGCCCTGCGTCCGGTCCCGTTTTCTCCCATGATCATCGCCCTGCCACTACCCCGGCCTGTTCATCTTTTCGCATCCGAAATCTCCAGCTGTTTTTTCCGACGGCTGCGCCGTCCTGGCGGTGCGAATCTGGCCACCGACCGTTCGCTGCAGCCTGCGGCCTCTGGCCGCCACCTGATCGTCGCCTTGCTGGCCGTGGTCCTGGCCGGTCCTGTCCAGGCGGCGGAAACGGCGCCGGCGACGGAAGTTCGCGCCGAAATCGTCGTCTTTGGCGGCACGCCGGCGGGCCTGATGGCCGCGGTCGCGGCCGGCCGGGCCGGGGCGAAAGTGGTGGTGGTCGAACCGAGTTATCTGATCGGCGGGCTGATGTGCGGCGGATTGCACAAGACCGACATCGGCAAACGGGAGACGATTGGCGGACTCTCGCGGGAGTTCTTCCAGCGCGTGATGGACTACTACACGAAGACCTACGGTCCCGGCTCGCCGCAGGTGAAGGCCCTCGACTACACCCAGGACCCGAAGACGCGCAGCGGCTACTACTTCGAACCGAAGATCGCCCTGCAACTCTTCCGGGAGATGCTCACCGAAGCGGGGGTGACGGTTCGCACCAAGGAACAACTGCAGTCCGTCACGGTGCAGGCTGGCCAGATCCGCGGCTTCACCACGCGGCACTACGAAACCGGCGCGGAGACCCGCTACGCCGGCACCATCTTCGTCGATGGCTCCTACGAAGGGGATTTGATGGCCCAGGCGGGTGTCCTCTACCGGGTGGGGCGCGAGGCGCGGGCCGAGTACAATGAGTCGCTCGCCGGCCTCACCGAAGGCCCGGTGGAGTATCTCGGGACGGGCGACCATCGCGTGCAGTCCTACAACATCCGGGGCACGATCTGCGTCGATCCGGCCAACCGGGTGCCGATTCCCCGGCCGAAGCAGTACTTTCGCGAGGCGCACGCGCACCTCATCACCACGGTCAACACCCACGGCCTCAAGCGGCTGGTGGAGCTTTATCCCGACCGGGATCGCTGGGCGGAAATCAACGGCAAGATGGACCCCAACAAGGGGGACTTCATCGGCGTCAACCTGGGCTACAGCGAGGGCGACTACGAGCAGCGCGCCCGGATCACGGCCCGCGTGCAGGACTACTGGCTCAGCCTCTGGTACATGCTCCAGAACGATCCGGAGCTGCCGGAGGAGTTCAAGGCCGATGCCCGCCGCTACGGACTGCCGAAGGACGAGTATCTGGAAAGCAACCACATCACGCCGCAGATCTACGTGCGGGTTGCCCGCCGGATGCAGGGGCGGTATTTTCTCACGCAGCACGACGTGCACCGCGACCGCTTCAAGCCGGACACGATCTGCATGGGCAGCTACGGCACCGACTGCCACGCGATCCAGCGGATCCAGACCGATCACGGGCTCCTGCTGGAGGGCGACTTCAACGCCGGCGCGGATCCCTACGAGATTCCCTACCGCTCGATCACCCCGCATGGCGTCAAGAACCTCCTCGTCGTGGCGGCGGTGTCGGCGAGCCACGTCGCCTACTCCAGCCTGCGCATGGAGCCGGTGTTCATGATGCTCGGCCACGCGGGCGGATTGGCGGCGCAGCTAGCCCTGTCGGGCCGGACGTCGGTGCAGGACGTGCCGGTGGCGAAGCTGCAGGCGGGACTCAAGGCCGCCGGCATGCCGTTGCAGGCACCTTATCGGCCGGCAATCGAGATTCGCGCGATCACTCCGGGGCCGTACCAGCCGGGGGTGCCGGTGGAGTTTGAGGTGGTGGATCGCGATGTCCGCTCCCCGCTCAAGCGCCTGGCTTGGTCCTTCGACGGCAGCGGCCGGGTGCAAGGTGACAGCCGGCGGGCCCGGTTCACGTTTGCCCATCCGGGCAAGTACCAGGTGATGCTGCTGGCCTGGGATGACAGCACCTTCGCGTTGCCGGCGCTGCTCGACCTCACGGTCGGCAACGGTGAGTCGCTGAATCGGGAGGTGCACTATACCCTGGCGAAGACGGTCGGGCGCTGGTCGCGCTCCCGCGGGCAGGAGATCGAGTACCGCTTCCGCGTCGGCCTGCTCGACGAAAACAAACGCGACGGGCAGTCGCGCGCCGAGTTTTCGACCCCATTGCCGAAGACCGGTCGCTATGCGGTCTCCGTGGCCTACGCGACCGTGGGCAACCGCTCGACGAAAACCCCGGTGCACATCACCCATGCCACCGGCACCGAGGTGGTGAAGGTGAACCAGCGGAAGAAGGAATCCCCCTTCGCCTTCACCCCGATGGGCGAGTACCGTTTCGAGGCCGGCCGGCCGGCGACGGTCGTGATCACCAACGCGGGCGTCGATGGCTACGTCCAGATCGACACCGTGCGCTGGATCTGGCTCGGCGAATGAACTCCCACCACCCCCTGACGACCCTTTCCGCCATGAACTCCCTGCGTTTCGGACTCACCGTAACCTTGCTCTGCGGTCTCTGCCCGGCCGGCGCCCCGGCCCAGGCGGTAGCGGCCCCGTCCATCCCGTCGGCTCCGGTCCGTGATTCGGACGTCGCCGTCCTGCCCGAGTTCAAGGTCGATACCTCGCGGCACCTGGACGACTACGTCGCGTCGGAGGCGATCAGCGGCACGCGCACTGGGGCGAAGATCCTCGAACTGCCCTTCGGGGTCGACGTGCTGACGAAGGAGTTCATCGAGGACTTCCGGCTGTATGAGCAGGACGAGCAGATGCGGTTCACGGCGAACTTCACCTCGCGGGATCCCGATAGCGGCACCGGCGGTGGCAACCGGCTCCGCGGTTTTGAACCCTTGCAGATGCGCGACGGCCTTTCGCGCACCAGCCCGGCCGACCTCACCAACATCGCCCAGGTGGAGATCATCCGCGGACCGCAGTCGGCGCTCTATGGCCAGGCCGAGCCGGGCGGGATCGTGAACTACCTTTCCAAGCGGCCGAAGGAGAGACCCGGTTACCGCCTCACCCTGGCCAACGGCAACTACGATACCGTGCGAACGGAACTGGAGGCGACCGGACCCCTCGTGGGCGACAAGCTTTTCTACCTCGTGACCGCGGGCTACCGCGCCAACAAGACCGACCTCGAGCACTACTACAGCCGGCGGAAGATCTACACGACGACCTTCACCTACAAGTTCACGCGCGACACCTCGCTCACCGCCTACTGGGAACAATCCCGCACCACCTCCAACCGCGGCACGGGCGCCGTCGGGCTCCTGACCGGGTCACGCCAGAGCGGCACGAATCCGCTCGTGCGCACCGGGGGAATCGTCAGCAGCGTCTACCTGCCGCTGATCCGGTTCAACCAGATGGGGCCGAACGACCACTACGTCCGCGACTACGACGGCGCCAACCTGCGGCTCGAGCATCGCTTCAGCCCGATCTGGAGCGCCCGGGTGAATTACGAGCTGGTCTGGAAGGAATTTCACCAGGACCGGTGGTCCTCGGGGATCAACTACGTGCCGGAGACCGGCCGCCTGACCTCGCGGACGCCGTTTCATCAGAACCAGTTTGACCGGGCGCAAGCCGTGCAGGTGGACCTGCTCGGGCGCTTCCGGGCGGGGGGTGTGCCGCAGCAGGTGTTGTTCGCCGGCGACTACTACCGGGAGATTTTCGAGAATCAGAATCTCCAGTACAGCACCGCCGACATCGCCAATACCGCGCTGCTCAAGGACACCATGCGCTACCTCGATCCGCGCAACCCCGACTGGACCCCGGCGGATTTGTCGCGGGTCACGCGCTTCACCAACCTGCAGTTGCGGCGGTTCTTCGTGAAGGGGGCGACGGCGAGCTACCGCGCTACCCTGGCCGGCGGCCGCCTCGTGGCCATGGCCAGCGTGCGCCGCAACTACCTGAGCGTGCTGGTGGACGACCTCGCGGCGGCGAACTTCCGCAAGGGCTACGGCTCGCACCAGCAGGATACCTGGAGCACCGGAGCGAACCTGCGGCTGGCGGGCGATGCCGTGGTGGCGTACGCCAACTACAGCACCTCCCTCAACACCGGGGTGTCGGTCGATGGCGGCACGGGCCGGATCCAGCGTCCGGAGCGCGGGCGCGGGCCCGAGGTCGGCTTTAAGGGCGTGCTCGCGGGCGAGCGTTACTCGTACACCCTCGCGGCGTTCGACATCGAGAAGGACAACATCGCCACGCCCAACCCGGACTACGTGGCGGGCGTGTCGCCGGCCGGTGTGCCGCAGTACTTGGGGCAGGGGCGCGAACAGGGGAAGGGCGTCGATCTCAGCTTCTCCGCCCGCGTCACCCCCGCGCTGACGCTGCTGGGCACGATTGGGTACGTGGATGCGAGGATCCGCCAGCACGAGACGGCGTCGCTGATTGGCGATCGCCTCACGCTGGTGGCGGACAAGACCGCGTCGGCGGTGGCGCGGTATTCCTTCCTGCAGGGGCCGCTGAAGAACCTGCGGATCGGCGCGAGCTGGACCTACACGGGCGGCACGCTGGTGAGCGCGGCCACGGCCGCGCGCGCCCGTGAGTTCCACAGCCCGTACCAGCTGGTCAACGCCTTCGCCAGCTACACCTGGCGGCAGGGGCGCTTCCGGCACACGCTCGCCCTCAACGGTGGCAACCTCTTCGACAAGTTCTACCTCAACCCCTCCAACAAGCTCGGCCGCGGCCGCGAAACCAGCACGACCTACACCGTGACCTTCTGAGGAGCGCGTGGCCGGGTCACCCGGGAAAGGCCGCCAGACTGCGCCGCCGCTTGAAAATTCCCGGGGGCTGGCCGACGCTGCAACGCACCGAACGCATGATCACCACCGCCGATGCCGTTGAACAGGAGGCCGAGCGCCTCCTGCGCGCCCTGCTGCACGTGGACTGCGAACCGCAGGGCCGGACGTGGAACCTCGACACCTGCCGGGCGATCGCGCCGCTCACGCTGGAGATCAACCGGCTGAAGCAGGAGCGCGGCGCCGTGATCCTCGCCCATTCCTACGTCGAGCCCGAGATCATCTACGGCGTGGCGGATTTTCGCGGAGACTCGTACTTCCTCAGCCTGAAGGCGCGCGAAGCCCGGGCGAAGATGATCGTGTTTGCCGGGGTCGTCTTCATGGCCGAGACGGCGAAGATCCTGTCTCCCGCGGCGCAGGTGGTGGTGCCGGACCGCGGTTCCGGCTGCTCGCTCGCCGATTCCATCACCGGCGAAGGCGTGCGCCGGCTGAAGGCGTTGTGCCCGGACGCGACCGTCGTCTGCTACATCAACAGCACCGCCGAGGTGAAGGCCGAGTCGGACGTGTGCGTGACCTCCGGCAACGTCTACCACATCGTGGCCAACCTCCCGACCCGCCGCATCCTCTTTGTACCGGATCGACTGATGGGGCAGAACCTGCGCGACGAGCTGCGCCGGCGCGGGGTCGACAAGGAGATCATCACTTCCGATGGCACCTGCATGGTGCACGATCAATTTGGTCCCGCCGACATCGCCGCCGCCCGCGCGCAGTTCCCCGGATTGAAGGTCGTTTCGCACCCGGAATGCACGCCCGAGGTAGCCGCCGCCTCCGATTTCGTGGGCAGCACGGGGGCCATGATGAAGTACGTGAAGACCACGGTGGCCCCTTATTTCCTGATGCTGACGGAATGCGGGCTCGTCGGGCGACTGCAGGTGGAAACCCCGGAGAAGTCTTTCATCGGCGGCTGCCGGCTGTGCCCCTACATGAAGCTGAACTCGCTGGAGAAGGTGCGCGACGCGCTGGTCGCACCGCGGCCGGACCAGATCGTCACCCTCGATGAAACCCTGCGGCTCCGGGCGGCGCGCTGCATCGAGCGGATGTTCGAGCTGTCGCCGGTGGATTAGGTCGGCGGGTCGATACCTGTCTTGGACTCGTACTGTCCTTGTAGGCGGGGCGACCCCGCCCCGCACTTTTCGTGTCGTCGCTCCGTCCATGCGGGGCGTGGTCGCGCCGCCTATTCGAAGACCGGGTCGCGGCCGATCCCGAAGCTCGCGCAATATTAAGGTGGAAAGCCGGCGGTCCCGGGCCGAATCTGGCGGCCGCCCGTTCCGCGGCCCAACCTCCCGCCATGCTCCCGCCCCGCACCGAACACCTGATCGACCTCGCTCTCGACGAGGATGCCGGCCTTGGCGACGTGACGAGCCGGGCCATCTTTCCGGCGCGGCATCGGTCGCGGGCGGTGATCGAGGCCAAACAGGACCTGGTGATCTGTGGTCTGGAGGTGGCGGCGAGAGTCTTTGCCCGGGTGGATCCGGCACTGAAGGTCGAACTCAAGGCCCGGGATGGAGACCGGATTCGCCGGGGCGGCCGGGTGCTGGCGGTCCGCGGCCCGACGGCGTCGCTGCTGACTGCCGAACGCACGGCCCTCAATTTCCTCCAGCGGCTGTCCGGCATCGCGAGCCTCGCGCGGCGCCATGCCGCGGCGGTGGCGGGCACCGGAGTGCGCGTCGGCGACACCCGCAAGACCACGCCGGGCTGGCGGGCGCTGGAAAAGTATGCCGTGCGCTGCGGCGGCTGCCACAATCACCGCGCCTCTCTCGGCGAGCATGTGCTGATCAAGGACAACCACATCGCCGCCGCCGGTTCGCTGCGAAAGGCGGTGGAGCTCGCCCGGGTGGCCGCCCCGCACAGTGCGAAGATCGAGGTCGAGGCCACGACGCTCGCGGAGGTCCGGGAGGCGCTGCGCGCGGGAGCCGAGGTCATCCTTCTCGACAACATGACCCCCGCGGGCATTCGCGCCGCGGTCGCCGTGATCGCGGGCGCGGCTGTCGTCGAAGTGTCAGGCGGGGTGCGGTTGGAAACCCTGCGCGACTTCGCGCTCCCGGGAGTCGATGTCATCAGCATCGGCGCCCTGACTCATTCGGCCACGGCGGTGGATCTCAGCCTGACCCTGCTGGCGCGCTGACCCATGGAAACCCTGCGAACCGACTGCCTGGTGATCGGTGCTGGCCTGGCTGGCTCGGCCTATGCCCTGCAGGCGGCGCGACGCGGGCTGCAGGTGGAGTTGCTTTCGCTCGAGGCGCCCCTGGTCGCCAACAGTGATTGGGCGCAGGGCGGGATCATCTACGAGACCGCCCGGGATCCCGGACAGCTCGCCCGCGACATCGTCGAGGCCAGCGACGGCACCTCCCATCCGGCGGCGGTGGATCATCTCGTGCGCGAAGGCCCGGCGGCGGTGAAGGAACTGCTCCTGGACGATCTGGGCGTGGCCTTCGACCGCGACTCGGCTGGCGGCCTGGAGTTCACCCGTGAAGGCGGCCACAGCTCGCGCCGGATCATCCATGCCAAGGATCTCACCGGCCATGCCATCCTGTCGGCCGTAGCCGCTCGCGTGGACGTGACTCCGGGGATCACGCGCCGTGCCGGGTGGGTGGCGGTCGACCTGCTGACGCTGTCGCACAACACCGACACGGTGTCGGATCACTACGCGCCGCTCACTTGTTTTGGCGCCTATGTGCTCGACACCGCCAGCGGGGAGGTGCGGGCGATCGTGGCGAAGAAGACCGTGCTCGCGACCGGTGGCCTGGGCATGATCTTCCTGCACAGCACCAACCAGCCCGGCAGCGTGGGCCACGGCGTGGCGATGGCCTACCGGGTGGGCGCGCGGCTCATCGACCTCGAGTACGTGCAGTTTCACCCGACGGTTTTCTTCAAGAAGAACGCCCCGCGCTTCCTCGTGACCGAGGCGTTGCGCGGGGAAGGGGCGGTGCTGGTCAACGCCCGCGGCGAGCGTTTCATGGATTCAATCCATCCGCGGGGTTCGCTGGCGCCGCGCGATATCGTGGCGCGCTCAATCCACCAGGAACTTGCGGCCAGCGGGGAGCCCTGCGCCTACCTTGATCTTTCAGCGATGCGTCCGGACTTCATTCGCAACCGTTTCCCCACGGTGGTGGGACGCTGTGCGGAGCACGGGGTCGACGTCACCCGCGAGCCGATTCCGATCGTGCCGGCGGCGCATTTCTCCTGCGGGGGCGTGCACACGGATCTTTCCGGCCGGACGAATGTCCGCCATCTGAACGCGGTCGGCGAGACGGGCTGTACCGGGCTGCACGGCGCCAACCGACTGGCGAGCACCTCGCTGCTCGAGTGCCTTGTGAGCGCGAAGTTCGCGGCCCTGGCCGACGCGGCGGAGATTCCCGGCACCGAGTTCCGGCTGCCGGACCCGCGTCCGTGGAGCGGTCCGGCGCGCGATGCCGACCCGACCCTGATCCGTCAGGATCTGCAGCTCCTGCAGAGCACGATGTGGAACTACGCGGGCATCGTGCGCTCCTCCAAGCGCCTGACGCGGGCCCGCCGCATCCTCCTGGAACTGCGCGAGGAGATTCAGAGCTTCTATCGCGGCTGCCGGCTGACGCGGGAGCTGATTGAACTGCGCAACGCGGTGCAAACCGCGCTTCTGGTGGTCCACGCCGCCTCCCTCAACCCGCGCAGCAAGGGTTGCCACTACGTGACGGAGGAGGAGTAGGGCGGAGGGTGGAGGGGGCGTCGCGCACTCCCCGGGGGCGCGCCCGCGCCTCCGCTTCGCTCACCGCGCGGCTAAGTCGCCCTCCCTCGGGCGCACTTGATCGACGATGCGCAGCAGCGCGACAAAGTCTTCCTCGCGCGTGCGGCTGGGAATCCGGTGATCGAATTTCGGCGCCTCGCGCATCTCGGCGGCGGCAGTCTGCAGGCGACGGGCGATCTCGGCCTCGTTGTCCTGGGCGCGCTGGCGCATCCGTTCCACCATTCGGGCGTCGTCCACCTCGACGAAGACCGTGACCAGGGACCGGCGCAGGAGTTCGTCGTGCTGGGCGGCGCGGCGGAAGCTCTCGACTCCCTGGACGTCGATGTTGATGACCAGGTTGCGGCCGGCTGCGAGCGGCCCCAGCACGCTGGACTTGAGGGTACCGTAAAGGCGGTCCTGCCCGTGCACCTGGGCCCATTCGAGGAAGTCGCCCGCGTCGCGCCGGCGGCGGAATTCATCGGGGGAGAAGAAATGGTAGTGCACGCCATTGACCTCGCCGGGCCGGGGGGCGCGGGTGGTGGTGGTGATCACTCGGGAGAACTCCGGTCGCTCCCGGAGCAGTCGCTCACACAGCGTGCTCTTGCCGGATCCCGCCGGGCCGGCGATGACGAGCAGCAAGGGAGGGCGGTCGGCGGCCATGCCGGAGGCTTAGTAGGTGAAGGCCACGATGGACAGCAACACCCCGTAGGCGGTGAGCGCCCCGCCGACGCCGCGCGTGCGGCCGGGCCGGGCGAAGAGCCAGCCAAAGAAATCGCGCAGGCGCCACGGCTGCGCCCCGAGCCAGATCGCGGCGGAAATCGCCAGGTAGACCGCCAGCTTGTAGAGCACGATCTGCGCGTGTTCGAAGTTCATGAAGCCCGCGTCGAGGAGCGGCATCGCCCCCATCAGGATCAGCGTGGCCAGGCCGCGCACGGCGAGGAAATCCGGCACGCACTTGAACGACAGCACCGCCACCGCGGCGAAGCCGATGAACAGGTAGGTGCGGTACTCACCGAAGTCCGCCGGGGACAGGTGCCAGATGGCGTACAGGAACCAGGCGGCGCCCGCTCCGAAGAGGACGTAGGCGGCGGCGGTCGACCGCGGGAACGCCTTCAGCACCGCCGCGTAACCGGCGTGATTAAGCAGGAGCGGCAGCCCGGCGGCCAGCAGCAGCAGGCCGGTGACAAGGGTGGCGACGGTGAGGGACATCAGAAAAAACCACGAAATACGCGAAAATCACCAAAGGGAATCAAACATATGCGGATGCGATTTTGTTCCGGTGGCGTACCGCGTGCTGGTTCGGAATCATTCCCGCCCTGGTCTCAGTTCCCCGTAGAGCGTGCTCACCGAGGCGCGGGTGATGCGGAGCGGGACCAACTCGCCGACCAGGCGCGGGTCGGCGTCGAAGACACACACGCGGTTGCCGCGCGTCCTGCCGGTGAACCTCGCGCCGCTCTTGTCCCGGCCCTCCACCAGCACCTCCTCCTCGGTGCCGATCAGGGTGGCGGTGCGGCGCAGGGAGTTCTGCTGGAGCAGCGCCAGCAGTTCCTGGTTGCGGCGCTCCTTCACCTCCTCGGTCACCTGTTCGGCCATCTCCGCGGCCGGGGTGCCCGTGCGCGTGCTGTACTTGAAGATATACGCCATGTCGAAATCGCAGGCGGTGAACAGCTCCCGTGTCGCAGCGAATTCCTCCTCGGTCTCGCCGGGAAAGCCCACGATCACGTCCGTCGACAAGTACATCCCGGGGTTCACGGCGCGCAGGGCCCCGACAATCTCGCGATACCGGTCGCGCGTGTAGGGCCGGTTCATCGCGCGCAGGATGCGGTCGCTGCCGCTCTGCATCGGCAGGTGCACGTATGGGCAGAGCTTGGGCAGACGGCCATACGCGGCGACGAGATCCTCCTTGAAGCCGCGCGGATGGGGCGAGGTGAACCGGATCCGCGCGAGTCCGTCGATGGCATGCACCCGCTCGAGCAGTTGCACGAAGGGCGAGGTCCCCTCCGTGTGCACGTAGTCGCGCCGGCCGTAGCTGGTCACAATCTGGCCGAGGAGAGTGATCTCCCGCACGCCCCGCGCCGCCAGGGCGCGGCATTCGGCCACGATATCCTCCATCGGCCGCGAACGCTCGTCGCCGCGGGTCTTGGGGACGATGCAGAACGAGCAGGCCATGTTGCAGCCCTGCTGGATCGAGACGAAGGCCGTCACTTGCCGCTCGACGCCGTCGACCTCCTCCGGACCGGGAACAAGGTGATCCCGGATCGTGTTCTGCGAACCTTCCTCCTCGCCAATGTCGACGATGGAGCGGCCGACCGGCACCCCCGCTTCGCGGGCGGCGCGGAGGTTGTCGAGATACCCGGGCACCTGGTGAAACTTCTGGGTTCCGACGATCAGGTCGACATCCGGGAGTTGATCGAGAAGCGCGGCCCCGCGGTTCTGCGCCATGCATCCCAGGATCCCGAGCACGAAGTCCGGCTGGCGTTTCTTCCGCTGCTGCAGGTACCCCGCCTTGCCGATCGCCTTCTGTTCGGCGGCGTCGCGCACGCTGCAGGTGTTGAGCAGCAGGATGTCGCAGTCGTCCTCGTCCGCGACGATGCGGTAGCCCCGGGCGCGTAGCATGGCCGCGACCGCCTCGCTGTCGCGCTCGTTCATCTGGCAACCGTAGGTCTTGATGTGGACGCGGTTCAAATTCGGGAGGGTCGTTGGTAGCGCGGGCGCCGGCGGGGTCAACGAGGGAAACCGGGCCGGCCCCGGTGGAATCGGCGGGATCCCGGCTGCTTGGCTGGCTCCGTCGCCGCCGGGCAAACGCCACACCCTGTTTCCCGATGGGCACCCATTCTTGGCAGAAATCGCACCGGTTTTCCTGATTTTGCTGATCGTTCGCGGCGGGGAATTTCGCATGGTAACTGACCGCTCCGTCAGCAAGATGGCCCAGCCTCCCCGCTGGGTGGCGGAGTGCTTCTTTACCTCATGAAACCCCGTCACATGTACCTGGTCCTCGCGGTTGCTGCGGTGGCCCTCCTGATCTGGTTTGGTTCCTCTCGGGTCTCCCGAATCGCTCCGCGCGGTGCCGAACCGCGGAGCACGGCGAACGCGGTGCCTTCTCATCGATCGGGCATGGAGCCGGCCGCACCGCCGGGGCCGGAAAAGGCACCAGGGGCCTCGGAAGGGGCGCGCCGGGAGGCGGCGGAAGCCGCGGTGGCGGCGTTCACCGGCTGGTTGACGGAGTGGCGTCGCGCCGACGCGGCGGCGCAGGCGGGCCTGGCGGAGCGCGGGCTGCAATTGGCCACGGCGCGCCGGGAGGCGCTGAAGGAGTTGATCCCACAGGATCCACGACGGGCCCTTGAACTTGCGGTTCCGATGGGCCTGCGGCGCGAGTTGCCTCCGGAGGTCCAGTCAAAGCTGGAGCACCGGATCGACGGCAGGGGGGATCTCGAGGTCACCATCGGGTGCTTCGGAACAGAGACCAGGATTGAGCGTTCCGCGTTGATCGCCGGACGCCGCTACGAAGTCCATGTCTACGGCCGTCGCGCCGAACAACACACCAAGTTTGGCGTGCCGCTCCATGGCATCGCGGTGGACGAGGTGGCGGCGCTGGCGGAGGAGCCGTATCGGTTGCTCGATGACGCGGAGAGGCAGGCGAGTGGTCTCGGGGAGTCGGACGTGGGCGTGTTCGCGGGCGACGGCCTGCGCGTGTTTGGCAGCCCGGCGGAACTGGAGGCGTTCGCGGCCCGCCAGGTCGCGGCGGAGGCGGTGGTTGGTCCTCATGTGGCCAGTGTTGGCGGAGACGGATCGGGGTCCGGGGCTGGCGTGCCTCCCACCGCGGCCAATACGCCCTGGATCCTCGGGGCGAAGCGCGTGCTCTGGGTGCAAATCGATTTTGCGGACGATCCCGGCGGCGTGGCGACGCCGGCGGAGATTGAGGTGACGAACGCGCGGGTGAGCGAGTTCTACGCCGCGGTGTCCCAAGGCAAGACGACGATGTCTTTCACGGTCCTGCCGCAGGTCCTGCGGATGACGCGGGACAAGAGCTTCTATAACGCGTCGAGCTCGACGGTGTCGCAGTTGCAGACCGACGCCGGGGTGCTCGCCCGGGCCTACGATGTGGCCAACGGCAACAACGGCACCTACAATCCCGACCGCTACGATCGGTGGATCGTGCTGTTCAAGCGGATGCCGGCCTACTCCTTTGGCGGGCAGGCCCAGCTCACCGGCCCGCAGGTGCGGATGAACGGCAATATCTCCCCGGGTACCACCTACCACGAGCTTGGCCATACCCAGGGGCTGTCCCATTCCCACTACTGGCTCCCTTCGGGCAGCACCGGCATCGGGGCGGGCACTCACGTGGAGTACGGTGATGTCTTCGATGCGATGGGCAGTTCGGGCAGCAGTTCCAACAACCACTTCAACGCCGCCCAGAAGGCGAAGATCGGCTACCTCGAGGCGGAGGCGATCACGACGGTGTCCCAGGCGGGGACCTATCGCGTGGCGCGGCATGATCACCAGGATGCCGCCGGCATCCGCGCGCTGAAGATCGCGCCCGAAGGGCTCGGCTACGAATACTGGGTGGACTACCGGCGGTTTGGCCCGACCTCGTTCTCCGCGGCCCAGCTCGACCGGCTGCGCAACGGCTTTCACCTGCACTGGGGGCAGGGGAAGGCGCCCAAGTACACCTCCGGCGCCGGAACCTATCTCATCGATGCAACGGCCGGCTCGGCCGGGGGAGCCAGCGACGCGCCCTTCCGCACGGGTGAGGCGTTTGTCGATGCCGATGCGGGTGTCGCGATCAAACCCCTGGCCACCGGAGGTGCCACCCCGGCGGAGTATATTGAGGTACAGGTGTCCTTCGGCGCGGTCGACGGCAACCGCAACCCAGTCCTCCAGGCGGACCTGCCGGCCGGTACGCTCGCGGCGCGCACCAATGTCATCTTCCGCGCCAGCGCCACCGATCCCGATGGTGACCCCGTGTATTACCGCTGGGATTTTGGCGACGGGCAGATCAACCCGAATTTCGACAACCTGACGCGACGCTTCACCAAAGGGGGGCGGTATTCGCTGCGAGTGTCCGCGCATGACGGCCGGGGGGGCATTGCGGTCAAGAACCTCGATTTCACCGTCGCCGATCCCCTCGTGAGCTGGACGCGCCGCGCGGAGGGTCTGACGACCTCGGCGCTCTACGATGTCCTCTACGCGGCGGGGAAGTTCGTCATCGTGGGTTCCGGCAGCACGGTGCTGACATCACCGGATGGCCTCACCTGGGCGAAGGCCACCTTTCCGGCCAGCATCGGCCTGACGGCGCTGGTTCACAACGGCTCCCGTTTCCTTGCCGTCGGCAACCGCTCCACGACTTCGACCGATCGCGGCGTCGCGGCCGTCTCGCTCGATGGTGAGACTTGGACAACCACCACCATCGCGACCGGTTCGGCGCTACTTTGGGCTGCGGCCCACGGCTCGGGGCGGTTCGTGGCGGTCGGTGATGCCGGCGCGATCCACACGTCGACCGACGGAGCCACCTGGGCAGCGGCGACGTCGGGGGTGCGGGATGTGCTTCGTTCGGTCAGCTTCGCCAACGGCCTCTTTGTGGTCACGGGGGACAATGGCCGCGTGCTGACTTCGACTGACGGCCTGAACTGGCTTAACCGGAGCCTGCCGACCACCGCCAGCTTCTGGGGTTCGGCGTGGCACCATGGCGCGTGGTACACGCGTTCCGGCACCACGACCTACCGGTCGGTTGACGGCGTCGACTGGGCGCGAGTGGCCTCGTCGGGCGCTTCCAGTCTCGGGAGCTACCGGGTCCACTCGATCGGCGGGGTGCTGCTGGCCGGACTGACCAGCGGAACCGTCGATCTTTCCGAGAACGCCCAGGCCTGGGCCGGGGTGCAACTGGATGCCACCACCGGGGCCGGGGTGCGATCGATCGGTGAAGGGCAAGGCGTGATCGTGGCCGTTGGCAACCTCGGGCAGGTCTACACGGCGACCGCTCCGGTGACCTCGGGTGCATCCACTCTCATCGCAGCGCCAACCCTGCGCAACGAGGCCGACTCCCTCAAGGTCGACGTCGGTCGGAAGAACGTGCTCGCGGCCGGCGGCTCGGGCTTCGCGAAGCTCGAGCTTTACGCCAACGGTGCCAAGGTGAGTGAACTGAGCGGCACCGCCGGGGCCCTGGCGTGGACTCCGACCGCGCTGGGCAGCTACTCGCTGGTCGTGCGTGGCGTCACCGCCACCGGCGAAAGCGTGGTTTCGGCGGCGGTGCCGGCCGTGGCGGGATTCTCCCGGTGGACCTGGCGCAACCCGCTGCCGGTCGGCAACGACCTCCGCGGCGCGGTGCGCGTGGGGGGCAAGTGGTGGATCGTGGGCGGCAGCGGTGCCTTCCTCACCCTGGATGGCGCGGGATCCGTGACGACGCTGGATTTCCCGACGACGCAAAACCTGACCGCGATTGCGTATGGCAACGGCCGCTTTGTGGCGGCCGGCCCCTACTACGATGCGGGGGCGCGCGAAGAGATTGGGTCTCTCTGGACCTCGACCGATGGCTACGCCTGGACGCCCCTGCTCACGACCGTCTTCGACAGCTTTACCCTCAATTTCGTCGCCTTTTCGGGCGACCAGTGGCTGGCCGGCAGCACTGGTGGACTCCTGCTGACTTCGACCGACGGCATCAACTGGGCTCGGCAGCTCAGCGGCGTCACGACCTCGATCAAGGCGGCGGCGTATGGCGGCGGCACCTGGGTGGTGGTGGGAGCCGGGGGGCGTGCGCTCACTTCGCGCGATGGCGTGGCCTGGACTTCGCACGCTACCGGGGTCACGACGGACCTCAACGGAATCGCGTTTCGGGAGGGGATGTTCACCGCGGTGGGCGCGGCGGGCGTGATCCTAGTTTCGGGTGACGGCATCACCTGGGCGAGGCAGAACTCGGGCACGACAGGGACACTCAATGCCGTCGGCTACGTAAAGGGGACCTGGGTGGCCGCCGGCGATGCCGGCTTGGTGCGGACCTCGGCCAATCTCACCAACTGGTCCGCGGCCTCGCTGGGCGACCGGACGAGTTCGCTGCTCTTCGTCGGCGGCAGCGGCAACGACGGGCTCCTGTTGGGCCGGGCGGGGGAGATCTACACCTCCAGCGATCCGGCCACGTGGACGCGGGTCACGCAGGGAACGGGCGAGACCAAGCTCGCCGTTACGTATGCCGGCGACCGTTTCGTGGCCGTGGGGGCGACCACGGATCCGATCGGCCGCGGCACCAACATGCCGGTGATGATTTCCTCCGACGGCGCCACCTGGACGCGCGCGCTGGGCAACTCGGTGTTCACGCAGTCCAATGTCAGCCTCAATGCGGTGACCTACGGCCAGGGAACCTACGTAACGGTTTCCTCGGCCGGCCGCATCTTCACCTCCAGCGACGCCAACACCTGGACGCAGCGGACCAGTCCGACGACCAGCTCGCTGAACGCGCTGGCGGCGTCTGCGACCGGGTTCGTGGCGGCGGGGGCCGCCGGCACCGTTCTCTCTTCGGTGGACGGGACTTCTTGGACCACGCGATCGAGTGGCGTCACGACCATCCTCCGCGGCGTCACCCACGGGGGCGGCCGCTATGTGGTGGTCGGCGACAGCGGGGTGGTCCTGCACTCCCCGGATGGCGAGACCTGGACGAGGGCCACCAGCGGCACCACCGCCAACCTCCTGTGCGTGGGCTGGTGGGAAGACGTGGGATTCCTCGCGGCGGGAAACTCGGGCACGATGCTCAATTCCACCGATGGGGCGACCTGGCAGCCGGTCGAGACCGGCGTGGCGGACGGCATCACGGCGATCCTCCGGACCCCAGTGGGATTTGTCGCTTCGGCCGGGCTCAGCGGCGCGTTGCTGGTTTCGTTCGATGGGGCGAGTTGGGCAACGGCCACGCTACCGGCCGACCGCACCATCCGGGGCCTTGCCGCCAGTGCCTCCGCGATCGTGGCGGTGGGGGACAACGGCACGCTGCTGACGTTTGAATTCCGCGACACCACCCCGGCGCCGGCAATCCTCGCGCAGCCGGTGTCGCAGACGGCGGGCAGTGGCAACTCCGTGGTGCTCTCGGTGGACGCGCGCAACGTGAGCGGGGCGGTTTATCAATGGGCCAAGGACGGCACGCCGATCGCCGGTGCCAACAGTCCGACCTACCTGATTCCCTCCCTGAATCCGGCGCGCGCCGGCAGCTACACGGTCACGATTACCACTCCCACGGGCACGGCGACCAGCGCTCCCGCCGTCGTGGCGGTGGGGGTCCCGGCTGATCCCGGCCGGTTGGTGAATCTCTCGATCCGCACCGACCTCTCGTCGGCGACCGACTCCTTCATCTTCGGTGTCGTGGTCGGGGGCGCCGGAACCTCCGGGACGAAACCGCTCCTCATCCGGGCGGCGGGCCCGTCCCTCTCCCCGTTTGGGGTGCAGAATGTCCTGCAGGATCCCAAGCTCGAATTCTTCAACGGCGCTGCCAGGGTCGGCGAAAACGACAACTGGGGCGGCGGGGCGGCGCTGACCACCGCGATGGCGCAGGTCGGGGCGTTTCCGTTCAGTGCGCCTACCTCGCGCGACGCAGCGATCTTCCTGCCGGACCTGGCGAGCGGATCAAATTCGGCTCGCATCTCCGGCAACGGCGCCGGAGCGGTGATCGCGGAGCTTTACGATGCCACGCCGCAGGGCGGCTTCACCGCTTCCACGCCCCGGCTGGTGAACGTCTCGGTGCTCAAGCACATCGGCACCGGGATGATCGCGGGCTTCGTGGTCGGGGGTTCCAGCGCCCGCAACGTGCTGATCCGCGCCGTCGGCCCGACGCTGGGAGCGGCGCCGTTCGGGGTGGCCGACGTCGTCGCCGATCCCCAACTGGCGCTGTTCTCGGGACAAAACCAGGTTTCGGCCAACGACAACTGGGGCGGCACCGCCGCGCTCAGTGCGGCCTTCGCCCAAGTGGGCGCCTTTGCCCTGCCGCCGGGTTCCCGCGATGCCGCCCTGCTGGTCACCCTCCAGCCCGGGAGCTACACCGTCCAGGTCTCGGGCGTGGGCGGGGCGACCGGCGTGGCCCTCGTTGAGATTTACGAGGTGCCGTAACGCGGAGACTGCCCAGCGCGGCTCAAGGCCGAAACCCGAGACGCATCGGTGCCGGATGTAGCCGGCCTCGCTGAGGCCGGCATCAACCATCGGATCGAAGGTATCGGCCGGGGTCACCTCCCCCGGCTACAGGTAGTCGTCGTGAATCGACGCGAGGTGGATCAATCGTAACGCAGGCCGAGGCGGGAATCGCTTCGGCGGATTTCCGGGAAAACCGGCGCCGGATTTGATTCGCCGCGCGGGCCTCTGGGGCCTCAGTTGGAGGAACGAAGCCTTCCCACGATGTCGCTGCGCCCGTTTTTGCTTTTTTCCCTGCTGGTTCTGTCTGGCGGCCTCGGCCGGTCGGAGGCGGCGAAACGTCCGGAGGCCATCCTCCTGGTCGTGGGCGACCAGCATTCGGCGTATGAACGCACCGCCCAATTCGTGGCCCGGGTGGATCGCGTGCGGGCGGAGAACCCCGGCGTGCCGGTGGCGGTCGCGATCAACGGGGATTCCCTCGAGTACGGCAACGCGGTCGCCCGGCGCACAGCCGGAGCCGTCGACTTCGCGATGTTCGCCGCGCTCGCGCGTCGCGTTCCGACGGTGCTCAACCTCGGGAACCACGAGCCGGAGTTCCACGACGTGCAGGAAACGGTCCGCCGCCTGCGCGAGGCCGGGCTCATCGTGATCAGCGGCAACCTGCGCGACCGCAGCACCGGCCAGCCGTTTGCGCCGGCGACCGCCACCCTCGCACTCGGCCCGCACCGGCTGACGGTGGCGGGGGTGACCACCGATCGGCTGGCGACGTTTCGCGTGGCAATCCGGCCGCAGCTGGATCTCGCGGACCCGGTCGTCTGGGCCCGGGAGAATCTTCCCACCTTGCTCCGCGACGGACCGCTCTCGGTGGTGCTCAGCCACGCGGGCCTCCGGGCCGATCGCGCGATCCTGCCGCTCCTGCCGGACGGGACGCTCTTTGCCGGGGCGCACGATCATCTCCGTTTCGTGCACGAGGCGGGCCGCACGGTGTACTTCCATTCCGGCAGTTGGATGGACTATGTCTCGGTGGCGCGTCTGGAAAGGGCAGCGGGGGGCCTGCGATGGCGGGTGTCGCAGGAACCCTTGGACGAGAAGCCGGCCGATGCCGCCCTGGCGGAACTCGTGCGCACGACCCTCGCCCAGCACCTCACACCAGAGGAAACGGCCGTCGTGGGCCGCAGTCCCCGCGCGCTGGGGCCGGCCGAGGCGGCGCGGTTTGCCGTCGAGGCCGCGCGCGCCGCCGCCGGAGCGGACGCGGCGATGGTGGGAGGCACGACCTTTGGTGCCGGGCTGCCCGCGGGGGCGGTGAGCCGCTTTGCCTTTGATGCCTGCGTGCGTTTCGACGGGCCGCTGTTTGTGGGTGAGGTCGATGGCGCCTGGCTGCAGCAACTCCTCGCCCGCTCCAACCAGGGACCGGAGACCCCGTTTGCCACACGCGGCGGGGAGAACCTCGTGGCGGTCGGACCGACCGCGATCGATCCCGCGCGGCGCTACCGTTTTGTGACCAGCGACTGGGCGGCGAAAAATGCGCGGACATATTTCGGCGAGAATCCGCCGACGCTGGCGGAAAACCCGGTCGGCCTGCGACTCAAGGCGGCCGTGCTGGCCGCCTTGCAGCGATGAAGGCCGGGCGTTCGCTTCCGAGGTGGGCGCTGGGGCTCGTGGTCGTCGGCGGGTGCGCGGGGCCGCGGTGGCTGGGGGCGGCGGATTCCGGGGGGACTCCCGCCGCCTCGTCACCGGCGTCGGATGAGACGGGCGACTGGTTCGAAGTCGCACGGCAGTGGTTCGAGGTGTTTGCGCCCGCCGAGGTGAAGGCGCAGTACGAATTTCCCACCCGGGAGCAATGGGACTCGGGCGTGCGGCGGTGGCAGCACGCGCTGGAAGGAGATTCGCTGGCGGAAATGGCCGCGCTGGCCGCGGAGGCGCGTTCGACCTTGGGGGCCCTCCGGCTCATGCCTGGAACCGAGGATGTGGCCGACTGGCTGGAACAGCGCCTGGATGAAATGGAAGGAGCGCAGCAGGCCACCCGGCCGCCGGCTCTTCCGCCCGGTCCGCAGCCTCCGCTCCGGCCGGAAGTCACCCGGCCCGGTGCCGCCCAGCCGGTGCCCCACTACAACCTCTGGCTGGCCCGCGTCCGTTCGCGTCCGCCGCCGCCGCGGGCGAAGGAGCTCATGCCCCGCCTGCAAACCGCGTTTCGGGCCGAGGGAGTGCCGGTCGAGTTGGCGTGGCTCGCCGAAGCGGAAAGTTCGCTGAACCCCTCGGCGCGCAGCCCGGTGGGTGCGAAGGGACTGTTCCAGTTCATGCCGGAGACCGCGCGCGCGATGGGGCTGCGGACCTTTCTGCCGGACGAACGCACCGATCCGGAGCGCTCGGCGCGGGCGGCGGCGCGCTACCTGCGTACCTTGCATGGGCGTTTCGGCAACTGGGCCCTGGTCCTCGCTGCCTACAATGCCGGGGAGGGCCGGGTGGGTCGCACCCTGGCGGCGAAACAGGCCGCCACGTTTACCGCCATCGCGAACGATCTGCCGGCGGAGACGCGCATGTACGTGCCAAAGGTCTGCGCGCTCATCGCCGCGCGCACGGGTGTCACGCCTGATCGGATTGCTCCGCCACGGTAGGCGTGGCCGTCTGGCCCCGGCTCCGTCTTTGGGTTCGCCACCCGGCGGCCTGGCCCTTTTCTGGCACCCATGGGATTTTTCGATCGTTTCTCCGCGAAGAAGCCGGCGCCGACGCCCGCTTCCGCCTCCCCGGAAACCCCGGCGCCGGCTCCCACGGCCACACCCGGGGTGCCGGTGACACCGGTGAAGGCGCGGCTGGCGCAGGCGCGGGAAAAACTCGACGCGAAGGACCTGCCGGCCGCCCTCGCGTTATACGAGGAAATCCTCACCGGTCCCAACGGCGATCGCGCCGACGTGCTCGTGGCCATCTCCGGCGATCTCGGCTCCCATGGCCATGTGGCGGAGATCATCGAGTGGATCGCGCCGCGCTACGATGCCGACCGGCACGGCCCGGCGACCGGGCTGAATCTCCTGCAGGCCTACCTCGCGGTGCGCAATGCCGACGCAGCCCAGCACGTGCTCGACATCCTCTTCGCGCTCAACCGTCCGGAACTGGAGGACCGCCTCCATGGATTTTCCAACGCCATCGCGGAGTTGCTGGCGACGCCGGACCAGGTCTCCGCGGGTCCCGCAGGGGCAGGGACGTCCGCGGAGGGCCCGAAGATCGGCCTCATCACCGTGAGCAAGCCCATCTGGTTCTATGGGCTGGAGGCGATGACCTCCCAGATCCTGCCCCCGAAGGAAGGAAGGCTGCGCCGGATCGCGTTTGCCCAGCTTGCACTGCCGGGTGCGCCCGCGGACGAGGCGGCGATGCGGGCGCCGGAGGATGAACTGGGTCGGCTCTCGCGGGCGATTCCGCTCTGGTTCACGGAGACGTTCTATTTTTCGCCGCTGTACGCGCCGGTCGCCGTGGTCGCCTTCAAGTCCGCGCCCGAAGAGGCGGGTGGGAACCACCCGGTGATCTTCGGCGCGGAGTGGACGATGGAAAACCTGCGCCAGCTGGTAGAGTCGAGTGGCGAGGGCGTGGACTACGTGTTCACGGGGGCGCTGCGCGCCGCGGCGGGGGACTTCGAACTGGTGCTGCGTGTCTGGGAGGTGAAGACCTTCCGGGAGCGCAAGACCTTCACCGCCCGCTGGACCCCGGCCACGGCTGACGCCGCCCTGGGGAAGGTACACGCCGAGGTGCGCGCCTACATGGAATGGTCGCCGGCCAGCGCGGCCTTCGCCTACGTCATGCCGGGGCAGCCGCGGGCCTGGCTCGACACGCTCGGCGCCTCGCTCGGGTTGTTTCTGGTGGAGAAAAACATCCTTCCGGCAAAGCAGCTGCCGCCCGTGGAGGCCGATTTGCGGTCGGTCGGGGACCGCGCGGCCCAGGGCGAGGCGGCATCGCTCGCTTTCCTGACGCTCCGGGCGCGGGCGGTGAACCTCGGCCTCGCCGGGCCGATCGAGCCTGCGCTGGCGCGTTCGCCCCTGGTGAACACCGCGCGGGACACCCTGTAGTTTTCGGCGCGGAGATTCGGTGGCCCTTGTTTCAACTCGGGGCCCCGCGGCGTCTCATCCCTCATGCATCCTCCGACTTCCGACCTCCGCATCCGCTCCCAGAAGCCGCTGATCGCCCCGGCTGTGCTCGAGGACGAACTGCAGCTCTCCGATGCCGGGGCGGAACTCGTCGCTGGCACGCGGCGGGATGTCGCCCGCGTCATCACCGGTGCGGACGACCGCCTGCTCGTGGTGGTGGGGCCGTGCTCGGTCCATGATCCCGAGGCGGCGCTCGACTACGCCCGGCAGCTCCATGCGGTGGTGCCGCTGTACGCCCGGGAACTGCTGGTCGTTATGCGGGTGTACTTCGAGAAACCGCGGACCGTGGTCGGCTGGAAGGGGCTCATCAACGACCCGTTCCTCGACGACACCTTCCAGATCAACAAGGGCCTGCGCCTCGCGCGGCGGCTGATGCTCGACATCGTCAACCTCGGCTTGCCGGTGGCGACGGAGTTCCTGGATACCACCCTCGGCCAGTATTACGCGGATCTCGTCTCCTGGGGGGCGATCGGCGCGCGGACCGTGGAAAGCCAGGTGCACCGCGAACTGGCCTCGGGCCTCTCGATGCCGGTGGGTTTCAAGAACCGGACCGATGGCAACGTGCAGGTGGCCATCGACGCGATTCGCGCCGCGCGGCACCAGCACTGGTTTCCCTCGCTTACCCGGGAAGGGGCGCCGGCGATCATGGCCACGATGGGCAACGAACACACCCACCTCGTCCTGCGGGGCGGGACGGACGCGCCCAACTTCGAGGCGACGCACGTGCGGGCGGCGGCGGAGCTGCTGCGGAAGAACTCCCTGGCCCCCTTCCTCATGGTCGACTTCTCCCATGGCAACAGCCGGAAGGACCCGGAGCGGCAGCCGGCCGTCGCGGCGGAGGTTGCCCGGCAAATCGCGGCCGGTGAACGGGCGATCGCCGCCGTGATAATCGAGAGCAATCTGCTCGGAGGCACCCAGGATTACCAAGTCCGGCCCCTGGTGCGCGGTCGCAGCATCACCGATGCGTGCCTCTCCTGGGAGCAGACCTTGCCGGTCCTCGCCACCATCGCCGAAGCGGTGAAGCGGCGCAGGGGCTAGCGGAGTCACCGCTCGGAAGTGCATCATCCTGCGACAGGCGAATGAAGCCAGTCTCCGAGGCAGGGGGCTTCGGCGCCGGTCAGGCAGGCACACCCCGTCGCTGGCGCGACACCCCTCTCGAGAGGGGACCCAGACGAAACCGGGTTCCAAGGAATGTCCTCTCCAGCCGTATCCAGGCGGTTGAACCACGAATGGACCCGAACAAACACGAATGGAAATGCCCTGGGAAGACGAAGGTCTTGCCGTCCTCCGGACGGTCCACGCGGCACGCAGGGCAAGGCTTCGTGTCGATTCGTATCCCTTCGTGGTTTTCACCGAATTCCTCCGGCCCGAGAGCGGTGCCCGTAGGGCGGGGTGTGTGGCGTTGCAGCAGGCAGCGCTGCAGAGGCAAGGTGGCAATATCCACCGAATCTCCGTAACACATTGAGACGAGTATGGCCCTGTCGAGCAGTCGTGCGCGAAACCTGGTGGGCGGGACGACCTCGTCCCGCGCCCGTGGCACGCCCAGCCGAAAGGCGGCGGGCGAGGTCGTCCCGACTACAGAAAGCCCGGCACTCGCGGCGGAGATTGTTGCCCGCCTGCGGGCCCGGCGCGACGAGCGCAACATCGCCGGCCAGGCGCGGTATGGCATCCGTTCGGCGACGGAGCAGTGCGGAATTCCCGCCCCGGTGCTGCGCGCCCTTGCACGGCAGCACCGGCGGGATCATTCGCTGGCGCTGGCCCTCTGGCCCTGCGGCGTGCACGACGCGCGGGTGCTGGCGACGCTCATCGCGGACCCCCGGCAACTGACGCGGCGGCAGGCGGAGCAATGGGTGCGGGACTGCGACAACTGGGCCCAGACCGACTCACTCGCCTTCCTGGTCGATCGGACGGGCTTCGCGGAAGCCGTGGCGCATGCCTGGAGCCGGCGGAGGTCGGAGTTCGTGAAACGTACGGGTTTTGCCGTGATGGCCGGCATGGCGGTTCACCGGAAGGAACTCCCCGACGAGGTCTTTCTCCGGATGCTGCCGGTGATCACCCGCGAGGCGGCCGATGATCGCAACTTCGTGAAGAAAGCGGTGAACTGGGCGCTGCGGCAGATCGGTAAGCGCAACCCGCGGCTGTGCCGGGCGGCGATGGCCGAGGCGCGGAGGATCTTCCACCTCGATTCTCGCGCTGCCCGCTGGATCGCCGCGGATGCGTTGCGGGAGCTGGCGCGGCGTTGATGGGACTTACGTCGCGGCCACGGCGAGCTGGCCGCAGCCGGCCGCAATGTCGAGGCCGCGGCGCTGGCGCACGGTGCTCGGCAGGGAGAATTCGTGCGCGAGAATTTGCTGAAAGCGCTTTGCCGCCTCGGGTCGCGTCGGGACGCCGTCGTACTGCGTGGTGGGATTCAGCGGGATCAGGTTCACCTGGGCCGGCAGGCCGCGGAGGAGGCGGCCCACGGCGCGGGCATGCTCCGGGGAGTCGTTTTTCCCCTCGATCAGGGTCCACTCGTAGAAGATGCGTCGTCCGGTCGTCTCGCTGTAGGTGCGGCAGGCGGCCATCAGTTCGTCGAGCGGCCACTTCTTCGCCACGGGCACGAGCGCCGCACGCTCCGCCGAATCGGCCGAATGCAGTGACACCGCGAGGTGCAGCGGTCGCCGCTCCCGCGCGAGCCGCAGGATGCCGGGAACCACGCCGACCGTGCTCAGGGTGATGCGTTCGGCACCGAGGGCGAGGCCGGCCGGATCACGCAGGATGTCGATTGCGTGCATCACGGCGTCGTAGTTGTGCAAGGGCTCCCCCATGCCCATCAGCACGACGTTGCGGAGGCGTGACGACGATGCCGTTGTCGCCGGGGGCGGAGACTCCGGGCGGGCCTCAGCGGGATCGGCTGCCTCCGAGGCGCGCCGTAGGGTGCGGGCGACGTGAAGGGCCTGGGCGACGATCTCGGCGGGGGTGAGGTCGCGGAGGAAGCCCATCTGGCCGGTGGCGCAGAAGACGCAGCCCATCGCACAGCCGGCCTGGGAGCTGATGCAGGCTGTGACGCGGCCGGTGAAGCGCATCAGCACGGTTTCGATCCGTTCGTCGTCGGAGAGGCGCAGGAGGTACTTGCGGGTGAAGCCGTCGGAGGAGTCGGTGGCGAGGGCGGTGCGCGGAGACTCGAGGGTGGCCTCGGCGGCGAGGCGATCGCGGACGCGCACGGGCAGATCGGGGAGCGTTGCGGACGAAAGAGAGTCCGCGAGATCCAGGTAAAGGTGGCTCCAGAGCCGCGCCGCGTGGACGGAGGGGAATCCCCACCGGGCGAACTGCACGTGCAGTTGCTCCCGCGTGAGGCCGTGGAGGTTGACGCGCGCGGTGTGCATCGGGGGCGCGCAGACGAAGGGGCGCGTCAGCCGGTCGACGCCACGGCGGTGGCGCGGATCTCCCGCAGCGAGGCCAGGGCCTCCGGGATGCCGACCTCATGGCGCCGGCGATCGAGGAAGTAGCTCACGGTCGTGAAACCGAGTTCGTCGAGCATCGTCAGCGCCTGTTCATAGCGATCGGCGACGCGGGCGGGGCGGTGCGCGTCGGCGCCCAGGACGATCGGAATGCCGCGGGCGCGGATCAGCTCCAGCATGCGCGGCCCAGGGTTCATCTCGGGGAGCACCTTGTGCAGGCCACTGGTGTTGAGTTCCATCGCGACGCCGGTGCGCGCGATGCGGTCGAGGGTGCGTTCGATGTGCGGCTGGATTCGGGCGAAGCGCCACTCGTGCGGCGCCTCGTTCTTCACCAGATCCGGGTGCGAAATCGTGTCGAACAGGCCGGTCTCCGCCGAGGCGGCAAGGTGTTCGAAGTAGGTCTGCTGGTAAGCGAAGGCGTCACCGGTGTAGTACCGCGCCTTGTAGAACGACACCTGCATGTGCACGGAGCCGAGCACATGGTGAAGCGGCACGCGCGCGTGCAGGCGTTCGGTCCAGGCCTCCAAGCCGGGAAAGTAGTCGCTTTCGAGGCCGAGCCGCACATCGACCCGCCCGGCGTATTCGGCGCGCGCCCGGGCCACCAGATCCACGTATTCTTCGAACTCTTCCGGGGCCATGCGGTGATCGATCCCCATCCGGTCCGGCAGGGGACCGTGGCACGTGACAATCAGGCCCTTGAGGCCGCGCTGTTCGGCCACGGCGGCATACTCTGCCGGCGAGCCGATCGCGTGTTTGCAGAGCGGCGTGTGACTGTGCGATTCGTAAAGCAGCGGCGCGGGCACGGGGGGAAGTCTTTCTCTTCGCTCCTTCTCATTCCACTTTCTCTCCATCGCTTCGATGGAAGAAACGACTACGTCGGGCGAGAAGGAGAAAGATGAAGAGGAAAGAGAGGTCAGAAGAAGGTGTAGTATTTGCCCTGGGCGAGGCGTTGGATCAGGAGCGCGAGTTCCATGGCGTGGTAGTCGCCCCACATGCAGGCTTCGCCGCACGGCACTTTCCGGCCCGGCGGCACGTAGTCCCAACCGTTGGGTCGATGGTACACACTGTGAAGCAGCAAGCCCTGGTGCTTGCGGTCGGTGGCCAGATACGGCTCATCGAAGAGCGTGTCGGCAATTGTCAGGCCTGCCTGGAAGTACTTTTGGCCGGCGGCCTTTTCGCCTTTGGCGGTCAGGTAGGTGCCGAGGCGCAGGAAACCCTGGGCGGCGATGGCGGCGGCCGAGCTGTCGACGGGCTCGTGGGGGTTGAATGGATCCGCGTCCTTCTTGGTGTAGTCGCCCAGGCGGTGGGAATTGAGGGCCATGCTGTCCCAGTAGGGCACGCCGTCGCGGGCGGAATAACCGTCGATGTAGTAGTCGCTGGTCGCGCGGGCGGTCTCGAGGTAGAGGTCGGTCACGGCGCGCCGGCCGCCGACGGCGTCGAGGTCGGCGCCGGGCACGGTGTCGAGGAACTCCAGTTGCTCGGCGTAGCCGCAGATGATCCAGGCGGCGCCGCGGGTCCAGGTGGTGAAGGGGGAGTAGCCCTGCTGGGAGCTGGGGCAGCGGAACTGGCCGTCGTTCCGGTTGAAGACACTCTCGTGGGCGACGCGGCCGCGGACATCGTAGCTGTCGCGACCCTGGCCGAAGAAGACGTTGAACCGGGCGGTCGTGGCGGCGTGTTCGATGGCGCGGTGGAGGAGGTTGATCGGCTTGTCGCCTTCGCCCATGAGCACGTGGCCGAGTTGGTGGGCGACGGCGAGCGAGCGCATCGAGCGGATGGTGTCGGCAAAGAGCGACTGCGGCCCGTTGAACGAGTAGATGTAGCCGCTGGGGGCCACGCCCGCCGCGCCGGGGAGCGGCGACCACGGCTGGCGGTAGGCAGTGGTGACGTGGCGTGCGGCCTGGACGGCGCCGGAGGCCTTCAACGCCATCTCGGTGTAATCGATCTCGCGCTGGTCGCGGGCAATGCGCCCCTCGAGAATCAGCCGGCGGAGGTTGCCGTAGGTGGAGACGTTGTTGAAGCCGTGGTCATGCACGCCGACGTGGGAGACGTGCGAGGCCATGTGCTTGACGGTCTTCTCGCGGCCCAGTGCCAGCATGGTCTCGTCGCCGGTGGCGTCGAAGTGGAGGAACGACATGCCGAACTGGAAACCCTGTGTCCATTCGGTCCATCCCCGGGACGTGTAGCGGCCCTTCCACGTGAACACCGGCGTGCCCTTGGAGGGATCCCAGGAGGCGTTGAGCGCCCGGATTTTCTGGCCGGCGAGTTCGAAGACGCGGGTGGTCTTCTTTTGCAGCTTCTGCGGGGTGAGGCTGGTATGGATCTTCATGGCGGACGGAAGAGATCACGTTGCCGGGAGCGCGGCGGCGAAACAAGGGAGAATCAGGGAGACTACGCCTGACAATTCGCGACCGGGAATTTCGTGGACGGGAAGAATGGTGCATTCCTGAACCAATGGTCTCCAGAAAACGAAAAGAGGCGGACCGTGGTCCGCCTCTTGGGTCTCAGGGAGAGTGTTTTAGTTTCAGCTTTTGCGCTTGGCGGTGAGGCTGCCGAAGCGGGCAAGCAGGAGGGACGCCAAGCCGGCCAGGATAAAGGTCGAGCTGCTGTCGGAAACGCCGTTCACGACCTCGGCCTGCAGGGTGAAGACCCCGTTCATGGAAGGCGAAAGGGGGCTCCATTCCGCGGTCGGACTCGGGGCGGGCACCCACGTGAACTGATAGTCGCCGGCGGAGAGTCCGGAGAACGTCACCCCCTGCCAGTGGGTGGGCGCCAAGCTTCCAAGACTGGTGGGTGAACTGACCAAGGGTCCGCCGTAGTTGCTTCCGTCGACGAAGAAGTTGGTGACACCGTCAACCAAGCCGAGGGGCTTGGCATTCACGAGCATATTGAAAGCGAGGGTCGTCGAGGCATAGGGGTTTCCGTTTACCCCAACCAGGTTCATGCTGCCCTCGGTGTGGTGCCCGCCATGATTGTAGGTGCCGAGCCAGATGCTGACGGAGCCGGGGGTGCCGGCGTTTTCGTAGCCGATCGAAGTGGCATGGCCGAAGACCTTGCCCATGCTCAGCGAGAACAAGGCGAGCACGGCAAGTGCGCGGAGAGATTTGGTGATCATAAATTATGGTAGGGTGATGAGTTGAGGGACGAAGGTGCGTAGCACTACTCATGCCTCGAATAAGAAAAGCGAAGATATTTCATAATTAATTGATAGTAAATTGATTAAAATCTCACCTGCCCGCTATTGTCGGGTTCGAGCCCCGGTAAATCTGTAAAGATAACGCAGATTTTGACCACTCATCATCGCGAACTAATATATTGTAAATAATTGTTAAACAATTATATGTGATAATCTGTGACTCCGTGTAAGAGATCCCGACATTCTGAAGCCGTAGGCGGGGCTGACCTTGGAGAGGCTGGCATGGGGTTGCTTGCGCGCGTCGGGATTGTGTGCGTAAAGCAGGTCTAAGGGAGCAACGGCAGCGGTGAAGTTGCGGCTGAGCGTGGCTTGCGGTCCTTGGCGGGGAGTTGCTTATTCTCGGGAGAGACAATGTCCGACTGGATGCACAAGTTCCTGCAGGCGTTCATCCCGCTGTTCGTGGCGATCGACCCGATCGGCCTGGCGGCGATCTTTCTCGGCCTGGGGCAGGGCGTGGCCCCAGCGCAACGGCAACGGATCGCGCGGCAGGCGACGCTGACAGGAGGCGGGGTGGCGCTGCTCTTCCTCTTTCTGGGCACCACGATCTTCCAGATGCTCGGCATTTCGCCGAGCGACTTCCAGATCGCGGGCGGCCTGATCCTCTTCATCCTCGCGGCGCGGGATCTGATGCACTCGGCGGCGGAGCCGGAAAAGCTGCCGGAGGACTTCGGCGTCGTGCCGCTGGGCATGCCACTGATTGCGGGGCCGGCGCTGATCACGACCCTGTTGCTGCTGGCGCAGACCCACGGTGTCGTCGTGACCCTGGCCGCCCTCGCGACCAACCTGCTGTTAATCGTGCTGGCCTTTGCCTACAGCGATCGGCTGGCGCGCCTGGTCGGCACGACCGGCCTGCGGGCGATTTCCAAGATCATCTCCATGCTGCTCGCCGCCATCGCGATCTCGATGATCCGGCAGGGCTTGAAGGGATAAACGCGGGGCGCCGCGAGCCGCGGAAACCGCGGGGTGGCTGGGCTCGTTGAGCCCGGACCCGACACGGTCGAGAGCACGTTTTCCCAGCGGCAGCGACCCCGGCTGCAACGAAATCGCGGACCTTACGCCAGGATCTTGTCGATCACCCGGGCGCCTTCCACTCCGGTCAGCTTGGCGTCGAGGCCCTGGAACTTCACCGAGAATGCCTCGTGGCGGATGCCCAGCAGATGGAGCATCGTGGCGTGCAGATCGTGGACGGTGCAGACGTCCTCCACGGCGGCGTAACCGAGTTCGTCGGTGGCGCCGAGCACCATGCCCGGCCGGATGCCGCCGCCCGCGAGCCACATCGACATGGATTTGTTGTGGTGATCGCGGCCGGTGGTGCCCTTGTTGTCCTGGGACATCGGCGTGCGCCCGAACTCGCCCGTCCACACCATGAGAGTCTCGTCGAGGAGACCGCGCCGCTTCAGGTCGGTGATGAGCGCGGCGGAGGCTTGGTCGGTTTCCTTGGCGCGCAGGGGCAGTTCCTCGCGGAGGAGGCTGTGGTGATCCCAGTCGCGGTGGTAGAGTTGGATGAAACGCACGCCGCGTTCGACCAGTCGGCGGGCCAGGAGGCAGTTGGAGGCGAACGAGCCGTCACCGGGCGTGCACCCATAGAGGGCCAGGGTCCGCGCGTCCTCGCCACGGAGGTCCATGAGCTCGGGCACGCTGGCCTGCATCTGAAACGCCATCTCGTACTGGGCGAGGCGGGTGGCGATCTCGGGATCGCGCACCCAGGCATCGTGCTGGCGGTCGAGTTCGGCGATGGCGCGGACGTCGGCCCCCTGCTGCGCGCGGGAAACTCCCGCGGGGTTGGTGAGGTAGTGCACGGCGTCGCCCCGACTGTGGAGCTGCACGCCTTGAAACCGCGTGGGCAGAAAACCGCTGCTCCACTGCCGGGTGGCGATCGGCTGGGGGGAGCGGCCGGGACCGGTGGTGACCATGACGACGAAGCCCGGGAGGTTTTCCGCCTCGCTGCCGAGCCCGTAGTTGACCCACGCCCCCATGCTGGGCCGCCCGGCGATCTGCGCCCCGGTGTTCATGAACATGTGCGCCGGATCGTGGTTTATGGCATCGGTCGTCATCGAGCGGATCAGGCAAATGTCGTCGATGATCCCGCCCAGGTGCGGCAGGAGGGTGCTGATCTCGGTCTGGTTTCGACCGCACTTCGCGAATGGGAACTGCGGCCCGTGGCAGACCAAGGGTTGCCCCTGCAGCTGGGCGAGCTGCTGACCGCGCGTGAGGCTTTCGGGCATGGGCTGGCCATGCATCGCGGCGAGCTTCGGCTTGGGATCGAACGTCTCAAACTGCGACGGTCCCCCCGCCATCGTGAGCCAGATCACGCGCTTCGCTTTCTGGGGGAGCGGCAGCGGCCACACCACGCCGCGGGCAGGAGCGGCGCCGGCGGAGGTTCGGCCGACAAGCGACGCCAGCGCCACCGCGCCGAGGCCCTGCGAAACGCGGCCGAGGAAGGCGCGGCGGGTGGGGGGAGAGTACGGCTGGAGAATCATGGCGGGGAGCTCAGGAGCGCGTGGTGAACTCGTGGAGGTTGAGCAGGACGCGGGCGACGTGGGTCCAGGCGGCCAGCTCGGCGGTCGCGGCGACGTCGAGGCCGGCGGGTAACGGGGCCCCGCCGGTGGCGAGCAGGGCGGCCGCCGCGGCCGGGTCGGCGCGGTACGTGCGGAGGTGCTCATCGAGGAGGGCGAGGATGGGTCGGGTTTCCTCCGCCCGCGGCCCACGTTGCAGGGCGGCGCGCCAGGCCCAGGTCAGGCGTCCGTCGATCCCGCTCCCGCCTTCGCGGAGGATGCGGGTGGCAAAGGCCCGTGCCGCCTCGACGTAGGTCGGATCATTGAGCAGCACCAGGGCCTGCTGTGGAAGGTTCGAGCGGGTGCGTTCGGCGGCGCATTCCTCACGGCTCGGGGCGTCGAAGGCCAGCAGGCTGGGATGCAGGAAGGTGCGCTGCCACCACACGTAGAGGCCGCGGCGATACTGCGCGTCGCCGCGATCGGGTTCATACTCACGCGGCGGGAAGTTGAGGTTCTCCCAGTAACGGGCGGGTTGGTAGGGCTTCACGCTCGGGCCGCCGATCTGCGGCGAGAGCAGTCCGGCCACGGCCAGTGCGCGATCCCGTACCAACTCGGCCTCGACGCGATGACGGCCCTGCCGCGCCAGTTCGCGATTCTCCGGGTCCGCGGCGAGTTGTGCGGGCGTGGCGACGGAGCTCCGCCGGTAGGTGGCGCTGAGCACGAGGGTGCGGACGAGGTGCTTCACGTCCCAGCCGGAGTCGCGGAATTCGCAGGCCAGCCAGTCGAGGAGTTCCGGGTGCCGCGGGGGTTCGCCCTGCGCGCCGAAGTCGCCCGCCACGCGGCTCAGGCCGAGACCGAAGAACTGCTGCCAGAGCCGGTTCGCGACCACGCGGGCGGTGAGCGGGTTTTCGGGGGACACGAGCCAGCGGGCGAGATCCAGGCGCGAGGGCTCGCGGTCACCGAAGTCCGGCCGCGGCAGATACGCGGGCAGCGCGGCCCGCACCACCTCGCCGGTTTCGTCGAGGAAGTTGCCGCGGGGCAGAATCCGCACCGTGCGCTTCTGGGGCGCGGCCTCGGTCACGAGGCAGTGCGGCAGAGAATCGACGAAGGCTTTGCGTGCCTGCTCGGCGGCGGTGACGGCGGCGAGTTCCTCCCGGCCGACCGCGGCCACCTTGGTGCGAAAATGCGTCCGCAACGTCTGCCGATCGCGCGGCGTGCGGGTCTCGGGCTCCTTCTTCAGCACGGCCGCGCCGGCCCGCGGCAGGCCGGCGGGCGGCCGGGTTGACGCGGCGGCGACCCACTCCGCCTCGGCGGCATCGAATTGCGGGGTCAGGGCGGCCACCGCAGCACGGCGGGTGGCCAGTTCGCGATCGAGGGCGGCGAGTTGCGTCTCCTGCTCCGGAGTGGCCAGCAGCATCCCGTCCTCGCGGCGGCCCACGGACGATTCCTTGATGTCGGCAAAGAAGGCCCCGAGGGAGTAGAAATCCCGTTGGGTGAAGGGATCGTACTTGTGGTCGTGGCACTGGGCGCAGCCGGTGGTCTGGCCGAGCCAGGCCGCGCCAATGGCGCGCACGCGGTCGGCAAGCATGCGGGCTTCATAGTCCTTTGGCTGCGCGCCTCCCTCCTCAGTGCTGAGCAGGAGGCGGTTGAACGCCGACCCGAGCCGGGTCTCGCGGCTGGCGTCGGGCAGCAGGTCCCCGGCGATCTGCTCCAGCGTGAAACGGTCGAAGGGCTTGTTGGCGTTGAAGCTCTGGATCACCCAGTCGCGGTACGGCCAGACGTTGCGTGGGTTGTCGCTGTGGTAGCCGATGGTGTCGGCAAACCGCACGACATCGAGCCAGCCGATCGCCATGCGCTCGCCGTAGTGCGGACTCGCGAGCAGGCGGTCGACCAGGCGCGCGTAGGCGTCGGGCGCGGGGTCGGCGACAAATGCCTCCACTTCCGCGGGGGTGGGCAGGAGCCCGGTGAGGTCCGAGGTCACGCGGCGAATCAGCGTGCGGCGGTCCGCCTCGGGCGCGGGTTCGAGGCCGACGGCGGCGAGGCGGCGAGCGATGAGCGTGTCGATCGCGGCGGGGCCGGGAGGAACGGCCGGCCGCACCGGTGGTTCGTAGGCCCAGTGACGCTGGTAGGCGGCGCCCTGGGCAATCCAGCGCTCGAGCACCGCGCGATCGCGGGCGGAGAGAGTCTTGTGCGCGTCGGGCGGCGGCATCACCTCGTCGGCGTGCGGCGAGCGGAGGCGCAGCACGAGTTCGCTCTCGGCCGGCTGACCGGGGACGAAGGCCCGCCGCTCGAGTGCGGCCTCGCGCACATCGAGTCGGAGCTTGGCCTTGCGATGCGAGGCATCCGGCCCGTGGCAGGGGAAGCAGTTTTCCGCGAGGATGGGGCGGACGTCGCGATTGAACTCTACCTGCGCGGGAACGGGGGCCTCGGCGCCCCGGGCGGGCAGAGCCAGGGGTGCGAGCAGCAGCAAGGCGGGCACGAGGCGACGGTGGGACATCGGCGGGGTGGGGAGCCGCGCGGACCTTGCCGAGGCTGGCCAAGGGAAGCAACTCCGTGTTGGTGGGGAGCGGTGCGGTGGCGGAGATTTGACTGGCCCCCGGCCGGAACGGTTTCTAGCCCTCAGCCGCCCCACGATGCCCCCTGCCGACCCCGAGACCATCCGCTGGTTTGAGGAGGAGGTTCGCCCCCACGAACCCGAGTTGCGCGGCTACCTGCGCGCGCAGTTCCCGGATTATCCCGAACTCGACGACGTCGTGCAGGAGACCTACGCGCGGATCCTGCAGGCGCGGGTGCAGCAGGCGCCGTTACGGGCGCCCAAGGCCTACCTGTTCGCGACCGCCCGCAATGTAATCTACGATTTCTTCCGGCGCCGGCGGGTGGTGGCGATCGACGGCATAGCAGAAATCGAGCTCCTGCCCGTCTTGGAAGACAGGCCCGGCATCGCCGAGTCTGTCGCCCATGATCAGGAACTTGAACTGCTCGCCGAGGCCATCCAGGCCCTTCCCGAACGCTGCCGTCGCGTGGTGACACTTCGCAAACTGCACGGCCTTTCCCATCGGGAAATCGCCACCCAGCTCGGCATCGCCGAAAACACGGTCAATGCGCAGGTGGCCCTGGGCGTACTGCGGCTGCGCGACTGGCTCCGCGCGCGGGGTGTCGGCAATTCCCGGCCATGAATCCTCCGCCCGATTCATCGCTTCCGCCCGAGGCCCTCGAGGCCGCCGCCGCCTGCTGGCTCAGTCTGCGCGACCGCGGCATGTCGCCGGAGGAGACGGCCGCCTTCCTGCGCTGGCTGCAGCAGGATCCGCGGCACGGCGAGGTCTTTGCCGAACTGGAACTCACTTGGCGGCAATTCGACCGCCTGGCGGCGGTCCCGGCACCGGTTGCCCGGCACGACCCCGATCTGCTGAGGCCGCGTCCGCGCCGCCGCCGGCCTTTTGGCATCCGATGGGCGTTGGCGGGTGCCGCCGCGGCGCTGGCCGTCGCAGGCCTTGCCGTGCTGGCTCCTCGTCCAGCCCGGCCGGTGACGGAGACCGAGGTCGGCGCTTTCCGCCGGTTCGATCTGCCGGACGGATCCGTGGCCCAGCTGAACACCGACAGCGCCCTGGAAGTGGCGTTTGCTCCGGCGGAACGGCGCGTGCGGGTAGTGCGCGGCGAGGTATTTTTTGCGGTGGCGAAGGATCCTTCTCGGCCATTTTTGGTGGAGGCCGGTCCGGTCACCGTGCGGGCGGTCGGCACCGCGTTCAATGTTCGCCACCGCGCCGACGCTGTGGAGGTGCTCGTGACCGAGGGTCGCGTGGCGGTTGGCTCGGCGGGGGCGGCTGATGCGCCCGCCGCCGGTGCACCGCGGGCGGCCGAACTCGCCGCGGGAGATCGCGCCACCGTGGCAATCATTGCCGGTCGCGCGGCCCCGGGCGCACCCGCCGTCGAGCAGGTCGCCGCCTCCGCCCGGCAGCGGGCGCTCGCCTGGCAGGAGCGCCGGCTGGAATTCGACGACGTGCCCCTCGCCGAGGTCGTGCGCGAGTTCAACCGCTATAACCCGCGCCAGCTCGTCATTGCCGACTCTGTGCTCGGCGGGCGGCGGTTCAGCGGGGTGTTTCGCACCGATGGACAGGAACCGTTCGTGCGGCTGCTCGAATCCGGCTTCGGGGTGCGTGCCGAGGTGCGGGATCGCGAGATCCTGCTGCACGTGAACCGCTGACCGGGCCGCGCCCCCGTCACCGTGCTGCTCACGGTCCTATTTCTCCTGTTCGTCGGCCCGCTGTTGGCGGGTGGGGCGGCCCGGCGCACTTTTTTTCGTGCGGTGCTAGTAGTTTTGCGGGTGCCGACCGTCTGCAGTTCGCCTCCACCCGCTGCGGAGGACCCCACACCCACCGGCATGAATCGACTCCCGGCCCCACGCCGTCGACGCCTTTCCCGCGCCCGCGCGGCCACCCGCGCCGCGTTGCCCGCGGTTCTCGGCGTCGGTGTTCTGCTGCCGGCGGCGGCCGGGTCCGCGGCCGCGCGCCGAAGCTTCGACCTGCCGGCGGGCCCTGCGTCTGTGACACTGAAGGCTTTTGCAGCACAGGCCGACGAGCAGGTGCTCTTCACCCCCGATGATGTGCGGGGAGTGCAGACCCGCGCCGTCAGCGGAGAATTCACGCCGCGCGCGGCGCTCGAACGGATGCTTGGCGGCACGTCGCTGCAGCCGCGATCCGACGCCGCCACCGGAGCCGTGGCCATCGTTGTGCGCCCGGCGCCACCCCCAGCTCTTTCCCCACCCACCACCGTGCCCTCTTCCACTCCCTTTGCCCGCCTGGCCACCTGGTTTGCCCTGTTGACGGCCGTTGCGCCAACGGGCGCGCAGGTCACCCCGACAGTACCGCCCAGGGACTCCGTCGAAGTCCTGTCACCTTTCACCGTCAATTCCACCCGCGACCAGGGATTCGTGGCGGCCAGCGCTCTGGCGGGCGGCCGGCTCGCGACGGATCTCAAGGACACGCCCGCGGCATACTCGGTGCTCACGCGCGACTTCATCGAGGCGTTGAACATCACCAACCTCACGATGGCCCAGCAGTGGACCACCGGCTTCAATGAAATCGAAGACGACGGCCGCCAGAACCAATTCGGCGATGGCGAACGCGGCCGCCGGACCTTCCGCGGGGTGAGCAGCAACCAGCAGCAGATCGAGTTTTTCCCAGCCTATTACGATTACGACAGCTACAACCTCGAGCGCTTCGACTTTGCCCGGGGTCCCAACTCGATCTTGTTCGGCTCGGGATCGATGGGCGGCACGGCCAACGGCCTCTTCAAGCGGGCCCAGACCGGCCGGGCGTTTGGCGAACTCGCGCTCGGCGTGAGCTCCTGGGACAGCTTCCGGACCACGCTCGACCTCAACCAACCGGTCGGCGCGAGGTTCGCCCTCCGTTTCAATGGTCTCTGGGAGGATACGAATACCTGGCGCGACACCGAGTACTATAACCGCCGCGCCGCGACCCTCACTGCGACCTACCGGCCGTGGCGGGGTGGCAACTTCCGGGTGACGGCCGAGTCGGGAGACAATCACCGGAATGCCTCGCTCTCCGGCATGGGCGACCGGATCTCCGGGTGGGATGGCTCCACCACGTTCTCCGGACGGATCACCACACCCGCCAACGCCAACGCGGTGGGCGTGTCGGTTTTCGGCGTCAACAACTTCATCTTCTCCCCGGGCCTGATGGGCGGCGGCGTGGTCGATTGGAGCGGCCACGCCTTCACACTCGGCGGCAACGCCAACGCCGCCGTGCCGGTGGGCGGGCAGTTGGTCGTCGGTCCCCTCGCCAACATCGACGCCTCTCCGGTCCTCGGCGCCCTTAACGTGCCCGATTTCCGCTTTCAGAACGTCTACCGCGGGGCGCCCAAATTCTCGGTGCCGTCGCGGGAGCGCTCGACTTCGCTCGGCGGGGATTCGTGGGCCACGAAGTTCGACAATATCCACCTCGCCTTCGACCAGCAGTTCGGCCGGCACCTCTTTGTCGGGGTCTCCGCCAATTACTCCTATAGCAAGGTCCTCACGCACTTCACCGTCGCCCGCGGCCTCAACAACGTTTACATCGACATCAACCGCCTCCTTCCCACCGGCGAGGTCAATCCGTACTTCCTCACGCCATATTCCGAGTCCACGCAGGACTTCGACCACGTCACGCGCCGTTCCCGCAATGCCCGCGGCAACGCCGCCCTCGTCTTCGACCAGACTCGATTCGGCTCCTTCCGCCTCAACCTTGAGGCGGGAATCTCCGACGCCAACTTCTCGCGGATCAAGTGGCGCATGATGGTGCAGGATCCCAATGTCCCGTCGCGCGACTGGATCAACCAGATCGCCCGCCTCCGGGTCTACTGGGATGGTCCGCTGTCCCAAATCACCCCGGGCAACTACAACGTCGTCGTCCCGGCGACCGGCGCCGTCCGCAACCTGCCCCTCGGGTACGTGATCGACGTCGGCCGTCCCAACGACACCGCCTCGATCGACGACCTGTTCACTTACCAGCAGGCCGCCTTCGGCGCGAAGCTGTTTGGCAACCGCCTCAACCTGCTCGCCGCGCTCCGGCGCGACGACTTCGAGAGCATCACCAACCACATCGTGCTGCGCGGTGATCAGCCCGACGGCTGGGACGGTTCCCGGGTCATCTTTCGGCCGCGGCCCCCGGACGACTACTTCCGACTCACCTACGTGCCCAAGAACGCCGCGGGGCAGCCCACGGGTCCGCGCACCGAGGCGCTCTCCCGTCCGCGCACCAACAATGTCCCGCAGCCCCAGTACGCCGCCGATCGTTTCCGTGACGACTACTCGCTTCCGGCCATCACCGGCGTGGTCAACACCTACTCCGCCGGCGGCGTGCTGCACCTCACCCGGTGGCTGAGTGTCTTCGGCAACTACGCCGAGACCTGGCTGCCCCCCGCGGGCGAACTCCGGATCAACGGCGAACGTTTCGTGCCGTCGGTCTCCGACGGCTGGGATGCTGGCCTCCGCCTTTCACTGCTCCGCGACCGCGTGTCGCTCACCGCCTCCCGCTATGCCAGCCGACAGGACAACATCGGGCGCGGCACCGGCACCAACGGCGGCTTGGCCAATGCCCTGGGCAACCTCTTCAACTCCATCGCGAACACCAACGTGCTCGGCGATCTCTCCGGCGCGGGCATCAACGCCCGGGGGATGTTGAATGTGCCGGGCAATTACTTCGACACCGCCAGTCGCAAGTCGAAGGGCTACGAGTTCGAACTCACCGCCAACGTCACGCCGCAGTGGCGGATTTCCGCCAACTACGCGATCCAGAATGCCTTCGAGGTCGATGCCTACGCCGACACGCGCGCCTACATCGCCGCCAACGACGCGCTCTTCCGCAATATCCTGGGTGATGCGGGTGTGGACGTGGTGAACGGGCAGGCCGTCCTGCGCGCCGGCACCACGGGCCAGAACTCACCCGACGCCGCCAACGCGATCGCCTCCTACAACCAGATGAACGAGATCGCCCGCAACCTCACGGCCGCGGAACAGAAGGTCGCCCGGCTGGTGGAAGGGACCGGCAATCTTTTCACCGACTATACCTTCCGCGAAGGCTACCTGAAGAACGTCCGACTTGGCCTGGGGATCAACTACCGCGGCCGCGAGGTGATCGGCTACCGTGGCGGTGACAGCATCCGCACCGGCCCAACCACCGCCGCCGACGACCCGGCCGTCGATGCCACCACACCCGTCTACCGCGATCCTTACACTCTCTGGACCGGCGTCGTGGGTTATTCCTTCCGCCTCAATCCCAGACTGCGCGTGAAGCTCGACCTCCGGATCAGCAACCTCTTCGACGAAGACATGCTGCTTTATTACACGACGGCTCAGCGTCCGCCGGGTGGCGAGATCAGCAATCCGGCGCGTGTCGCGACGCCGAGCCAGTTTTCGTTCATCACTCCACGCAACTACACGCTCACTGCGACCTTTAGTTTTTGAGCCGGCGCTCGATTCGCGGGCAACGGGCGATCCGGCCCCGGTGACCTCTCGTGCGGGGCAGCGGGAAGACCCGGGTTCGGCCGGATCTCACCCCGCAAATGTCGTCAGCAGGTCGGCGTAGATCTTCGCGCTGGCGAGGAGCTCCTTCACCCGGGCGCGCTCGTTGACGGCATGGTAGTCTTCGCCGCCGGGCCCGTAGCCGAGGGTCGGGATCTTCAGGTGGTGCGAGAAGAAGTGCATGTCGTTGAACCCGGTCGACACGTTGAATCGGGCCTTCTCGCCGCGGGCGCGGGTGACGCAGCCGGCCATGGCGGCGAAATACGGGTGGCTCGGCTCGGCAAAGCAGGAGAAATTCTCGGAGATCTTCAGCACCGTGATGCGACAGTCGGGGATGCGGCTGGCGGCGGCCGCGAGGAAGAGGCGGAGCTCGCGTTCGGCCGCGGCATGGTCCTCCGTCGGCAACACCCGGCGATCGACCGTGAAGCTGGCGTGCGCCGGCACCGTGTTGATCTTGGCGCCGGCCCCGCAGTGGAACACCCCGCCGAGATTGACCGTGGGGTACTGCGTGCGGCCTTCGGGCGTCTTCCAGGGCCGGCGCGCGAGCCGCTCCTTGTACTCGTCGAAGGCGCGGATCAGGGCGGCCATCTTCTCCAGCGCGTTGATTCCCTTCTGCGGGGTCGACCCGTGGGCCGGGCGGCCATGCACCTGGACCTCGAGCCAGAGGGTGCCGTTGTGGCCGCAGCAGACGTTGCGACCCTCGCCGCCTTCCATGACCAGGGCGTAGTCCGGCTGGATCGGCGCGTGTTGCACGAGCCATCCCGCGCCGAGCGCGGAATCGGTTTCCTCGTCGGCGGTGAATGACACCTCCACATTGAGCCGCGGGGCGGTGCGGGTGGCGCGCAGGGCGCGGAGCGCGACGAGCAGGCTGGCGATCGAGCCCTTCATGTCCGCGGTGCCGCGGCCGTAGATCCAGCCGCCGCTCACGGCGCCGCTGAATGGGCTGTCGAACCGCCACCGGCCCGACACGGGCACCACATCATAGTGCGCGTTGAAATGGATCGTCTTGCGGGCCCCGGGGACGCGCAGGTGGCCAAGGACGTTGAAGCGTGGATAGCCGTGCTGATCGGGCGGCAGCGTCTGGCGGAGCAGCCGGTGGGGGATGGAAAAACGGCGCGTCCGCAGGCCGAGGGTTTCGAGTTCGTGGGTCAGCCAGGCGGTGATCTGGTCGTAATTCTCTCCCGGAGGATTGACCGTCGGGATGCCGACCAGCTGCTGCAATCGGCCCAGCAACTCGCCCGGGTGGCTTTGGATGTAGTCTGCGGGAGTCACGCGGAACGAGCGTGTCCGTGCCTCCCGGCGAAGACACGGAAAAAGTGCGGAAGCCCCGGGTTTGGTGCGCACAGGAGCACCGAAGATTATCGATTCGGTGGAGTTCAAAGTAACTCTACCAGAGTATTTTGCGGATCAAGATACGTGCGCCCACCGAAACGCGGCGAAGCCGAGACCGACGAAGTAGAGGGTGCCGAAGATCCGCTGGTTGTGGCGGGCGAGCCAGGCGGGCAGGTAGATGTCGAAGTTCGGACGTCGGTCCTCCGTGTAACGAGCCGCCAGGGTGGTTAGGTGTGATCTTTCAGGAGGTTGTCCCTCCGAGTCCGTCCTGAGAGAGATGGGTGTGATGAAAAAACACCTAACCCAGGAGGACCCGAAAGGACATGCATGCCAATGCCCGGACTACCCCGCGTAGTCGAGAAGACATCG
>JACRQG010000030.1:0-5065 GCA_016222805.1 Verrucomicrobiota bacterium
GAGGGCCCGGGGGTTGGAAGCGTCGTGCACCAGGACCTCCAGCACACCGGCCAGGCGGGGTTCGGCGAAGTAGCGGCGACGGTGGGTCATCACGCTGTCGCTGATTTCCAGCGCCGGCTCCAGGAGTCGTTCCAGATCCGGGCCGCTCCGCATCACCGCCTCCAGCAGCTGCGAGAGGAACAGGCCGCGTTCGAGCCGCCTTCCGAGATCGAGGAAGAGCCAGCCGTGGCCGCGGGGCATGTTCTCCGTTTCCAGGCCCGCCAGCGCCGACAGGTTGAGCAGCAACGTCTGGAGGGTGGCTCCCGCCTGCAGGAGCGGGAGGTTGCCGGCGCCCGGGCGGGCTTCCGGTTCGAGCCGGTTCAAGATGCGCCAGGTGTCGGCGGAAAGCCGGTCGCGGACCGAGAAGGCGGCCAGGTGGATCCGCCCGAGCAGGTCTCGCACTCCGGCAGTGTGACCCTCGGCGAACACGAGCTGGCTGACCACGGCGGCCAGGGGCGGGCGGTCCGCTTCGGCGACGACGGTGTCCGGCAGGAGGCCGGGACGCGCGAGGGCGCGCCCGAGGCTCTCAAGGCGGCCGTGCCCGCTGGCGCCGGGTTCTTCAGAGAGGTGGCGGATAAAGTAGCGGAGAACCCGCGCGAGCTGCTCGAGACGTTCCGTGTAACGACCGAGCCAGAAGAAGTTGTCGGCCGTCCGGCTGGGAAGGTCCGAAGGCGCCCGCTCCAAGGCCGGCTGAGGCGCAGTGAACACTTGAATCGGAGGCAGGGTGGCGGCGCGGTCCGGGAGGACCCAGACGTCCTTGGAGAGACCGCTCAGGGGCAGATGTCCGGTGGCGAGGGTGCCGGCTTCCAGGACCCGAGCCAGGCCTCCCGGCACCACCTGGAAGTCGTAGCCGTCGTGGAGGACGATTGCCCGCCAGGTCACCGGTCGGGAATCCCCGCCGCTGGCGGACCAGCACGGCGTCCGCGAGGGCAGGATTTCCGCCTGGCCAACAAACTCGTGTGGGCGCAGGCGCAGGTCCTCGGCGAGGAGGGCGCGGTGGCCTGCGGCCAGTTCCTGCGTTCGCCAAACCGGTCCGGATCCGCCGAAGGCCGGTCGCAGGACGAGCGAATCCAGGTGGTCGCGGACGTGGGCTTGTTCGGCGCCCTGGCCGCACCACCACGTGTCGATCGAAGGCAGGAGGAGCTCCTCCTGCAGCAGGTGCCGGCAGAGCGCCGGCAGGAGCGGCAGGAACGCCGGGCTTTCGAGGAGACCCGAGCCGAGCGAATTGGCCACCGCGACGCATCCGGCCCGCGTCACCTCCAGAAGGCCAGGCACGCCGAGGAGGGAATCGCCGCGAAGCTCGAGGGGATCGCAGTAGGCGTCGTTGACCCGGCGGACAATGACGTCGACGGCGCGCAAGCCATCGAGCGTCTTGATGAACACCCGGCGGTCGCGCACGGTGAGATCGTCGCCTTCGACCAGGGTCAGGCCGAGGAGACGGGCGAGGTAGGCGTGTTCGAAATAGGCTTCGTGCCGTGGGCCCGGGGTCAGCAGGGCGATCACCGGGTTTTCCGGTGCCTCCGGGGCGAAACGCCGCAGGTTCTCGCGGTGACGGCGGAGCACGTCGGAGAGCGCCCGCGGCTGGAGTTGGCGCACCGCCTCCGGGAGGACGCGGGAGAGGGTCGAGCGGTTTTCCAGGGCGAAACCGAGGCCGGTGGGCGCCTGGGTCCGATCGGCAATCACCCGCCAGCGACCATCGGCAGTGCGGGCGAGATCGGCGGCGTACGAGTGGAGGCGCACTTTTCCCGGCATCGCGAGGCCCTGGCAGGGACGCAGGAAGGCGGGGTTGGCAAACACCAGCGGGGCCGGTACGAATCCGTCGCGCACGAGCCGCTGGAAGCCGTAGAGGTCATCAAGGATTAGGGCGAGCAGCCGGGCCCGTTGTTTCAAGCCGGCTTCAATCTCGCTCCATTCGTCGGCCGAGAGGAGGAGTGGCAGGAGGTCGAGCTGCCACGGTTCGTCGGTCCCGCCGCCGTCCCGAGGCACGAAGCAGGTGACGCCGTGATCGGAAAGAAGTCGTCGGCAACCTTCGGCGCGGGCTGACATCTCCTCCGGGCCAAGCCGGGCCAGCGAAGATTGCAGGCTGGCCCAGGATGGGTGCGTGCCACCGGAAGACCCCAGGCTCTCGTCGTAGCCCGCCGAAGCGACGGCGTCGGGGGAGAGGACGAGTGGGGAGGCGGGGGTCATGCAACGGCCGGCGAGCGTGGGCACCGTGATTTCGCAACGCAACTGCTTCCAGGGGAGGGGAGCCGTCGTCGCGGGAAAGGGTGCCGTCCATGGCCTTTTCGAAGGTTGCACGCGGCGGGGTCGATCCGGCCTCGGCGAGGCCGGCTACATGCCGGCCTGCACCTGCGGTTGCGGCCTGGGTCCACGTTGGAAGATGGTGGGGCTAGGGAGCGGCATGGCGCAGGTCGAGGGTGAACGGGTGGTCGGGATTCCGCTCCGGTGGAGGGATGGGAACATTGCCGGGGGTGTGGCCGTGCCGGAAGAAACGGGCGAGGCGGCGACTCTCGGCCTCGTAGGCGTTGACCGGGAGGGACGTGTAGTTGCGACCGCCCGGGTGCGCCACGTGGTACGTGCAGCCACCGAGACTCCGGCCGTTCCAGGTATCGAGCACGTCGAAGATGAGCGGCGCGTGAACGCCGATAGTGGGATGGAGGCACTCGGGCGGCTGCCAGGCGCGAAAGCGCACGCCCGCGACGTGTTCGCCGCGCGTGCCGGTCGGATGCAGGGGCAGGCGGCGTCCGTTGACGGTGATGACGTGGCGTCCGTCGATCAGGCCGCGGGCCTTGATCTGCAGCCGTTCAAGGGAGGAATCGACGAACCGCACGGTCCCTCCGGCGATCCCCTGTTCCCCGAGGACGTGCCAGGGCTCCAGGGCGTGGCGCAGTTCGAGGTTCACGCCGCGGTACGTGACGTCGCCGTACTTGGGAAACCGGAACTCGACGTGCGGAGCAAACCACTCCGGTTGCAGGGGGTAACCGGCGGCGTTCAGATCCGCGATGACATCGGCGAAGTCCTCTTCCACGAAGTGGGGCAGCAGGAATCGGTCGTGGAGCTCGGTGCCCCAGCGCACGAGGGGCCGGGTGTAGGGTTCCTTCCAGAAGCGCGCGACCAGTGCGCGGAGCAGCAGGTTTTGGGTCAGGCTCATCCGCGCGTGCGGCGGCATCTCGAAGGCGCGCAATTCGAGCAGGCCGAGGCGGCCGGTCGCGCCCTCCGGAGCGTAGAGTTTGTCGATGCAGAATTCCGCCCGGTGCGTGTTGCCGGTCGCGTCGATGAGGAGGTGCCGGAACAGCCGGTCCACCAGCCAGGGCGGCACCGGCCGGTCGTCTCCCCGTCGATTGAGCTGGCGGGCGAGTACCCGAAAGGCGATCTCCAGTTCCGGAAGAGAGTCGTTCCTCGCCTCGTCGATTCGCGGGTGCTGGCTGGTTGGCCCAATGAACAGTCCAGAGAACAGGAAAGAGAGGGAGGGGTGATTTTGCCAGTAGGCCAGGAGACTCGCCAGCAGGTCGGGTCGGCGAAGGAGAGGGCTGTCGGCAGGGGTGGCTCCGCCGAGGACGAGGTGGTTGCCGCCGCCGGTGCCGACATGGCGGCCGTCGACCATGAACTTCTCGGTGCCAAGGCGCGAGAGGCGCGCCTCCTCGTAGAGGGCCTCCGTTTGGTGGACCAGCGCATCCCAGCTGGCCACGGGGGGCACGTTGACCTCGAGCACCCCGGGATCGGGTGTGACCTTGAGGACTGCCAGGCGCGGGTCGTAGGGCGGGCGCTCCCCTTCAATCAAAACCGGCAACTGCAGATCCGCGGCGGTGTCCTCGATCGCGGCAATGAGATCCAGGTAATCTTCGGTGGTCGCCAGCGGCGGCATGAAGACATGAAGGCGACCCTGGCGGGGCTCGACGCACAACGCGGTGCGCACGATCCAACTCGCGGATTCCTGCGGGCCGGGCGGGGCCGGAGGCGGGCTGTGGTCAATGGCGGCGCCAACTCCTCGCCCTTCCCATCCTGTGGGGAGGCTGGTTCCGGGGAGTTCGGCGGCGGCCGAACGCAGGTGCAACTGCCGTGGCGCCGGTGCCTCCGGGAGCGAGGGCCAGTCTCCCAGTGGATCCGGGGTGGCGAGCCCGGGATGGTCGCTCGCACTCACCCAGGGGAGGGAATCAAGGGGGAGGCGCAGGCCCATCGGCGAATCGCCGGGAATGAGGAAGCAGTGTTCGCGTCGCAGGAACCAGGGACCGGTCTCCCAGCCGGCGGAGGGACTTATGGCGCGCCGCAGCGGGAGCGCGTAGCCGACGATCCGGTCGAGCCCCTGGGCAAACACTCGGGCAAGCCGTGCCCGTTCCTCGGCATCGGCGAGGTTGGATTGCAGGGGATCGACATTGCCGGGAAGGCGGCGCTCGCGCCACAGGTAGTACCAGGTGTCCTCATAGGCGGGGAGGACCTGCGACGCCGACACCCCGAGCCGTTCAGTCAGGCGGGTGATGAAGCGAAGGGCCTCCGGGGTGGAATGACCGTAATCGGTGTCACTCCGGGCGAGGAGGGAGTGGTCGCGCCAGATCGGCTGGCCGTCGAGGCGCCAGTAGCAGGCATGGGCCCAGCGGGGCAGCGACTCTCCGGGATACCACTTGCCCTGTCCGAAATGCAGGAGGCCGCCAGGCGCGAATCGCTCCTGCAGGCGACGGATCAGGATGTCGGAGAGCCGTTGCTTCTCCGGGCCGACGGCGGCGAAGTTCCACTCCTCGCCGTCCATGTTGTCGATGGAGATGAAGGTGGGCTCGCCGCCCATCGTGAGCCGGACGTCGCCCGCGGCGAGGTCGGAGTCGATTTGATGTCCGAGCGACTCGATCGCGGCCCACTGCGAGTCCGTGTAGGGTTTGGTAACCCGTGGGGACTCGTGGATCCGGGCCACGTGCATTTCGTGCTCGAATTCCGCCGTGCATGGATCCACGGCCCCGGTGATCGGAGCGGCACTGCCGGGCTCGGGGGTGCAGGCCAGCGGCAGATGACCTTCCCCGGCGAGCAGGCCCGAGGT
>JACRQG010000030.1:5100-135532 GCA_016222805.1 Verrucomicrobiota bacterium
GTAAACTTCGCACCAGGCATGGAGGTCGGTGAAGTCCCGGTCGGTCCCGCTGGGGCCGTCGAGGGACTTCACGTCCGGTGTGAGCTGAATCAGGTACCCCGAGACAAAGCGCGCCGCGAGACCGAGGTGACGCAGCACCTGGACCAGCAGCCAGCCCGAATCGCGGCAGGAGCCCGAACCGAGCGTCAGGGTCTGCTCGGGGGTCTGGACGCCGGGTTCCAGCCGGATGAGATAACGGACCTCGCGACAGAGGCGCTGGTTGAGCTGGACGAGAAAGTCGATCGTACGCGCCTCGCTTCGCGGAATGGTGGCGAGAAAATCTCGCAGGCGCGGCGTCAGCGGGCCCGGAACCAGGAATGGCTTGAGGTCCTGGGCGAGGGCGGGTTCGTAGATGAAGGGAAAACGGTCCGCTCCGGGTTCGAGGAAGAAATCGAACGGGTTGTACACGGCCATTTCCGCGACCAGGCCAACCTCGATCAGGAGCTCGCGCGCCGGTTCGGGGAAGACGAGGCGGGCGAGGTAATTGCCGAAGGGATCCTGCTGCCAGTTGAGAAAGTGCCGCGAGGGCTGCACCTGCAGCGAATAGGCCAGGATGCGCGTGCGACAATGCGGGGCCGGGCGGAGGCGGACCACGTGGGGGGCGTGGCCCACCGGGCGATCGTAGCGGTAATGGGAACGGTGGTGAAGGGAGACGTGGATCGACATGACGCTCCGGGTTCACTGACCGTGCCGGTGCAGCGTGGATTTCTTGCCGGATTCCGGCATGCGCCGGGCGAAGAACGTGTCGAACACGCCCTGGCTGACGCGGTTCATGCGGGTTTGGAGGTCGTCGAGGTATTCGTGCAAGCCGTGCTGGACGATTTCCTTCACGCTGGCGTACGCGAGGTCGGAGCAAAGCTGCCCGAGCAGGCGCTCGGGGGGGTGCTTGAAGCTGTCGAGCGGCGTCGCGGAGATGGCGTGGAGCGAATCGCGGGCGCTGTTGAGGCAGAAACGGATGGCGCGGGGAAACTCGGGATCGAGGAGGAGGAACTGCACCACGCCTTCGGGTGAGAGGCGCCCGTGGCGCTTGCGGTACATCTCGAACGCGCTCGCCGAGCGGAGCACGGCCGCCCACTGGATGTCGTCGAATGGGGTGCCGACGTCCGCCACGGAGCGCAGCAGGATGAAGTACTTGACGTCGAGGATGCGCGAGGTCTTGTCCGCGCGCTCGAGCATGCGGCCGAGTCGCAGAAAGTGCCACGCCTCGTTGCGCATGAGGGTCGCTTCCGCGAGGCCCTCGAAGAGGTGGCTGGCCTCCTTGACCGCGGTGTAGAACCCGTGTTCGCCCTGGTCGCGCGGCGGGTTGGCCGCGGCCTCCCGCACCATGAGGTAGAAGCGGTTGATCTGCTCCCACATCTCGGACGAGATGATCTCGCGGATGGAGCGGGCATTTTCCCGGGCGGAGCGCAGGCAGGAGAGGATCGAGTTGGGGTTCTCCGGATCGAACGTGAGAAAATGGATGACGTTCTCGCGGGTGGCGGCGCCGTACCGGCGTGCGAAGCTCTCGTCGTCGCCGGTCGTCTGGATGAGGGGTTGCCACTGCTGCTCGAGGCCGGACGGCGAGTCGAGCATGAGGTTGAGATTTACGTCGACGAAGCGCGCGACATTCTCGGCGCGCTCGACGTAACGGCCCATCCAGCAGGTGGAGTCGGCAACCCGGCTCAGCATGACGATCCCTCCTCGCGTGGCGCACTGCCCGACGTCGTGAGGGCTTCCGCCTCCTCGTCGACGGGGGTGTTGCCCCGGGCCAGGACCCAGGTGTCTTTGCTGCCGCCGCCCTGCGACGAGTTGACGACGAGGGAACCGCGACGCAGGGCGACGCGGGTGAGTCCCCCCGGGAGCACGAACACGTCCTTGCCGTAGAGAATATAGGGGCGCAGGTCAACGTGGCGCCCCTCGAGGAGGTCGCCACAGATGGTGGGAACGCGGGAAAGCGAGAGGGTGGGCTGGGCGATATAGTTGCGGGGCTGCGCGCGGATCTTTTCGCGGAACTCGGCAAGGGCGGCGGCGGTGGCATGGGGTCCGACAAGCATGCCGTAGCCGCCCGATTCATTGGCCGCCTTGACGACCAGTTCCGGCAGGTGATCGAGCACGTAGGCGAGGTCCTTCTCCTCGGAGCAGAGGTAAGTGGGCACGTTTGGAATCAGGGCTTCCTCCCCGAGGTAGTACTTGATGATGCGGGGCACGTAGGCGTAGACGACCTTGTCGTCGGCCACGCCCGTCCCGGGTGCGTTGGCGAGCGCGACGTTGCCGGCCTGATACACCTTCATCAGGCCGGGCACGCCCAGCAGGGAGTCGGGCCGGAAGGTCTCGGGATCAAGGAAGTCGTCGTCGATGCGGCGGTAGATGACGTCCACGCGCTCGAAACCCTGGGTGGTTCGCATCCAGACGTAGCCGTCGTGCACGACGAGATCGCCGCCCTCGACCAGTTCGATGCCCATCTGCTGGGCGAGGAACGAGTGCTCGAAATAGGCGGAGTTGTACATGCCCGGGGTCAGCAGGACGACGCGGGGGGCGGTGACGCTGTCGGGGGCGAGATACTCGAGCAGGTCGCGCAGCTTGTGGGGATACTGGGAGACCGGCCGTACTCGCGCCGCGGAAAACACCTCGGGAAACAGCTTCTTCATCAGACTGCGGTTCTCGAGCACGTAGGAGACGCCGGACGGGCAGCGGAGGTTGTCCTCGAGGACATACAGCTGACCGTCGCGGTGGCGGACGAGGTCGGTGCCGGTGATGTGGCACCAGATGCCGCGCGGCGGCTTCCAGCCGAGGCACTCCCGGCGAAAACCCTTGGAGGAGGCGATGATCTCCCGGGGGACCACCCCGTCCTTCACGATCTTCTGGTCGTGGTAGAGATCGTTGATGAAGAGGTTGAGGGCGGTGATGCGCTGGACGAGGCCCCGGTCGATGCGCGCCCATTCGGCGCCGCCGATGATCCGGGGGATGAGATCGAACGGGAGGGTCTTCTCCACCCCCTGGTTGTCGTTGTAGACATTGAAGGTGATGCCGGCCTGGATCAGCGCGCGTTCGGCCGCCTGCTGGCGCAGCTGCAGTTCCCCGGGTGGCAGTCGCTCGATGTCCTGCACGAGGGGACGGGCGGCGGGATGCGGCCGGCCGTTCCCGGCGATCAGCTCGTCGAAGAAGCCTGTGGTGTCGTAACCGGAAAAGTTCATCGCTGGGTTTCCCGCGCTCCGGTCGCCCGGGTGGGCGCAGGGGTTTCCCGGTCAATGCAGGAGCTGTGCCAGCCGGGCGGCGGATTCGAACGGAAGCTGCCGTGCGCCCACCGGTGGAAACTACTAAACCACTTGCCTCGCGCCGTGGCGGGGCGTTGTGTCGCGGCGCACCTTTCACCCTTTCCGATGGCCGAGATTTCCAAGAGCTACGAACCGCGCGACGTGGAGAAGAAGTGGTACGCCCGCTGGCTGGCGGCGAAGGCGTTTGCCGGCAAAATCGATGCCGGCAAGGAGGCGTACTCCATCGTGATCCCGCCTCCGAACGTCACCGGCGTGCTAACCATGGGGCACGTGCTGAACAACACCCTGCAGGACATCCTCATCCGCCGGGCGCGCCTTGAGGGTCGCTCGGCGCTGTGGATCCCGGGCACGGACCACGCGGGCATTGCGACGCAGACGGTGGTGGAAAGGGAGCTTCGGAAGCAGAAGAAGACCCGGCACGATTTTGGTCGGGAGAAGTTCCTGGAGAAGGTCTGGGAGTGGCGGCAGGAGAAGGGGGGGATCATCCTGGAGCAACTGCGGCGCCTCGGGGCCTCGTGCGATTGGGATCGCACGCAGTTCACGATGGACCCGCATTACTCGAAGGCCGTGCTGACGGTGTTCGTCGATCTCTTCCGCAAGGGGCACATCTACCGCGGCAAGCGGATGGTGAACTGGTGCCCGGTCTCGCAGACGGCGCTCAGCGACGAGGAGGTGATCATGAAGCCGGTCAGCGGCATGATCTACCGGGTGCGCTACGAGCGGGTGGATGCGCCGGGGACCTACATCGAGGTGAAGACCACGCGGCCGGAGACCATCCCGGGCGACGTGGCGATCGCCGTGCATCCCGACGATCCGCGCTATGCCGGCTGGATCGGCCGGAAAGTGCGCCGCGCCCTCGGGCCGGCGGCGGAGATTCCGATCATCGGCGATGCGGCGGTGGACCGGGAGTTCGGCACCGGAGCGTTGAAGATCACCCCGGCGCACGACAAGGCCGACCTCGAAATTGGCGGGCGGCACCGGCTGCCCATCGTCGATGTGCTGGACGCCAACGGCGTGCTCAACGATCTCGCCGGGCCGGAGCTGGCCGGGATGGATCGCTTCGCGGGCCGCAAAAAGGCCGCCGAACTGCTCAAGGCGTCCGGGGCGCTGGTGGCGGAGGAACCCTACGCGAACAACGTGGGCTACTCGGAGCGCGCCGACGTGCCGATCGAGCCGCGGCTGACCTGGCAGTGGTGGCTGCGCTATCCCCGCGTGGAGGAGGCGAAGGCGGCGGTGCGCGACGGGCACATCAAGTTTCACCCCGAGCGCTGGAGCAAGGTCTACCTGCACTGGCTGGAGAACATCCAGGATTGGTGCATCAGCCGGCAGTTGTGGTGGGGGCACCGCATCCCGGTCTGGTATCGCAAGGGCGTGAACCGCGAGCAGCTGACCGAGGCGGATCTGCGCGATCCGTCCAAGGTGCACGTTTCCCTCGAGGGCCCGGCGGACCCGGAGAACTGGGTGCAGGAGGACGACGTCCTCGACACCTGGGCCTCCTCCTGGCTGTGGCCGTTCGCGACGATGGGCTGGCCCGAGGCGGAGGCGCAGAAGCAGGCCGGCATCGATTATTTCTATCCGACGACCACGCTGGTCACCGGCCCGGACATCATCTTCTTCTGGGTGGCGCGGATGATTATGGCGGGGCTCGAATTCATGCGGCCGGGCGAGCCGCTCGAGCGGCGCATTCCCTTCCGCCACGTGTATTTCACCGGCATCATCCGTGATGCCAAGGGCCGGAAGATGTCGAAGTCGCTGGGCAACTCGCCCGATCCCCTCGACCTCATCGACAAGTACGGGGCGGACGGTCTGCGCTTCGGAATCGTGTCGATCGCGCCGCAGGGGCAGGACATCCGCTTCCAGGAGGACCGGATCGAGGGCGGGAAGAACTTTTGCAACAAGCTGTGGAACGCCTGCCGCTTCCGGCAGATGAGCGGCGAGGCGGGCGACAACTCCTCGCTGCCGGCGATCCTTGACCGGCTCGACGCGGCCCGGTTCGACGCCGACGACCACGCGATCCTCGATCGGCTCCTGGCGACGAAGCGCGACGTGAACCGTTGTTTCTACGAGTTCGAGTTCAGCGCGGCGGTGCAGGCCCTGTACGGTTTTTTCTGGAACGACTTCTGCGACTGGTACGTCGAGGTGTCGAAGGCGAAGCTCCAGGATCCCGCGACCAAGGCGAACTGCCTCGCCATCCAGGACCTGGTGCTCCGGCAGACCCTGCTGCTGCTGCATCCCTTCATCCCGTTCATCACCGAGGAGCTGTGGCACGAACTCGGATACGGTGCGCCCGACACCTCGATCGAGGACGTGCGTGTCGAAAACGCCTCGCAGATCGCCACGACCTCGCTGGCGCGCGGGCTCACCCTCGATCGCGAGGCGGTCGTGGCCGTGGAGCGCCTGAAGACCTTCGTCTCCCAGGCGCGGGCCCTCAAGGCCGAGCGCGGCCTCGCCAGCCGCCGGGACGTGAAGCTACTCGTCAGCACCACGGACGCCGATTGGGCCACGATTGGCGCGAACCTGGCGAAGATCAGCCGCATGGCCGGGGCATCCAGCATCACCCGGCAGGCCGTGGTGGAGGGGGCGCCGGCCGTGGTGACACCGCTGGGCACCGTCTACCTCGATCTCGCCAGTTCCGTGGATGCCGGAGCCGAGCGGGCGCGGCTGCAGAAGGAGCTGGAGCAACTGGCCCGGCACATCGCGGGCACCGAGGCGCGGCTGGCCAACCCGGCCTTTGTCAGCAAGGCGCCCCCGGCCGTCCTCGAAGGGGCGAAGAAGCAGCTGGCCGAACAGCAGGCGAAGCGCGGCGAACTGGAGCGACTGCTCAAGGCGCTGGGCTAGCCTGCCCTGTGGGCGGGGCGACCGCGCCCCGCGCGAGGCGGCTTCGGAACCGACGGATGCGGGGCGCGGTCGCCCCGTCTACAGGCACGTGACCGAGGAGAGTTGGCGCCCCGAACCTGCGCCTGCCGCCGAGGTCAGGACTTCCGGACGTCGTAGGCGAGGAGCACGTCCTGGTCGCGCAGGTAGAGACGTCCGTTGGCGATCACGGGATGGGGCCAGCTGTTCTTGTCACTGCGATCCGGGGGATCGAACCGGCCCTTCTCGTTCCATCCTACCGTGGCTCCGTCGAGCAGGACCACGGTGCCGGCCCGGCTCTCCAGTCGGAGGTAAAGCATGCCGTCGGCAGCGGTGATCGAACCCTTGCCGAGTTTTGTCATCTCCGCCTTGAAGGCGACTTCGCCGGTCTTGAAATTCTGCCAGGTCCAGCCGCCGCCATCATTGAAGCCCACCAGGTTCTCGCCGATCTTCACCACGCCACCATGGTGGTTGGTCATGGCCTTGTTGGCGTAGACCTCGGTGGCGGTGAACTGTCCGCCCGCTGCGTCGATGCGGAACAGGTTGCAGCCCGCGCCGTAGCCAGAGGTCACATACACGAGGTTGCCGTCGACGATTGGGGTGGGAATGACGGCGGTGCGCCCGCTGCGACTGGCCTTCCACAACACCTTGCCATCGGTGGTGCGCACGCCGGCCACATGGTTGAGCGTGGGGGCATCGCGGCCGCGGCCGCCCTCGGTCGCGTCGGCGATCTGCACATACTGCCGTACCCCGCCGATGGTGGCGACCACTACGGACGAGTAGCTCGCCTTGTCGGTCCAGTCCTTCGTGCGCCAGATCACGGCGCCGGTAAGTTTGTTGAGCGCGACCATGGTTCCGTCCGTTCCGCCGGGGCAGCAGAGGAGCATCTCCCCGTCGATCAGGGGCGATTCGGAGTAACCCCAGACCGACATCATCCGGCCTTTGAAGTCCTTGGCCAGGTTGCGCCGCCACACGATCTTGCCGGTGGCGGTCTCGGCACAGACGAGTTCTCCCCACTGCCCGAGAGTGTACACGCGCGCGCCATCGACGGTGGGGGTGCAGCGGGTGCCCGGGTACTTGTTGGACGACTCGCCGCCGGTTTCGCCGACCTTGGTGGACCAGAGCACCTTGCCGGACTTTTCGTCCAGGGCGTGCAGGTAGCTCGCGTCGGCGCCGTCTCCCATCGTGTAGATTCGTCCGGCGGCGACGGAAACACCACTGTAGCCACTCCCGATTCCACGGGCCTTCCAGGCGAGGGCGGGACCTCCGGCGGGCCAGGCGCGCAGGAGTCCGGTTTCCTTGGAAATGCTGTCGCGGTCGGGGCCGCGCCACTGCGGCCAGTCCGTCGCGAGGGCGGGTGAGGCGGCAGCGAGGAGGATCGCGACGGCGACGAGCTTCGGGGATGCCAAGGGAGGATTCGAGGTTCGGGAAGAAAGCATGGTCGGAGCGAGTTTCGCGGGAGAGGGGAATCAGTATTGTCTCGGCGTTCAACCCTTATCCCCCGTAGGTTTGCGGGCTGTGAGGACGGTGCTTCGAAACAACAGCATGATGATCCCGGCAGGGGTGGCGATGGCCGCGACCCTGGTGCTGGCGGTCTGGCTCTCACGCCGGGCCGAGAGCGAGTTGAAGGTGCGCATGCCCGGCACCGACCACCCTCCGGGGGTGGATGCCGCCGCCGTGATGAACCCCGCGGCCGGTGGCAAGGTGGTGCCGGGCGAGGGGACCGCCGCGGCCTTGCCCGGCGCTTGGCCGGGCTTCCGCGGTGCGGGGCTGACCGGTATCAATGCCGAAGCCACGAAGCTCGCACGAAGCTGGCCCGCGGGGGGGCCGCGGGAGTTGTGGGCGATCGCGGCGGGCGAGGGCTACGGTGGCGTGGCGGTGCAGGAGGGACGGGTGTACCTGATGGATTACCACCAGGAGCGCCGGGTGAGCATGCTGCGCTGCCTCTCCTTGGCGGATGGCCGCGAAATCTGGCGTTACGAGTACCCTCTTTCCGTGAAACGGAATCACGGGATGACCCGCACCGTGCCGACCGTGGCGGGCCGATGGGTCGTGGCGATGGACCCCAAGTGCAACGTGCTGTGCGTGGATCGGGAAACCGGCGAACTGCGCTGGGCCCTCAACCTGGTGCGCGAATACGGCGCGACCGTGCCGCCGTGGTACACCGGGCAGTGCCCGCTGGTGGAAGGGGATGCGGTCATCCTGGCGCCCGGCGGCAAGGACGCCCTTTTCCTGGCGGTGTCACTGTCGACCGGCAAGCCGCTCTGGACGACCCCGAATCCTCGCGGCTGGAAGATGACGCACGCGTCGATCTCACCGGTCGAGTTCGCGGGCCGGCGGATGTTCGTGTATCCGGCCAGCGGCGGCGTGGCCGCGGCCGCGGAGAAAGATGGCGCGCTGCTCTGGGAAACCACTGACTGGAAGATCAGCATCGCCACGGTGCCGACCCCGCTCGTCCTCCCGGAGGGCCGGATCTTCCTTTCCGGGGGCTACAACGCGGGCAGCGTGATGCTGCAGCTGCGCGAGCAAGACGGGCGCATCGTGACGGGCACCTTGTACCGGCTGGCGCCGGAGGTCTTCGGGGCCACGCAGCACTCTCCGCTGCTGCTCGACGGGAAGATCTACGGGATCCGTCCCAACGGCCACTTCGTCTGCCTCGACGCGAGCGGGAAGATCCGCTGGTCCAGCGGTCCGGCCGCGCAGTTCGGGCTGGGCCCCTTCCTGATCGCCGACGGGTTGATCTTCGCGATGAACGACACCGGCGTGCTCAGCCTGATGGAGCTTTCGCCGGACAAGTATGTGCCGCTGGCCAAGGCGCAGGTCCTGAAAGGTCGCGAGTCGTGGGGCCCGATGGCCCTGGTCGGAGGCCGGCTGATCGTGCGCGACCTCACGCGGGTCGCCTGTCTCGACGTGGCGGCGAAGTAGCTGGCGTTCGCTGCGGCCCGCGGCGACCCCGCGAAAGCCCGCGGCAGAAAAGAAAAACGCCCGGCCGGAGCCGGGCGTACGAGGGTGGGCGTGAGTTCGGAACCGCGGGCAATCAGAGGCGGCGGCGTCCCAGGGCGAGCGCGACGAGGCCCATGGCGACGAGCAGAACGGCCGAGGCGGAATCCGGCACCGTGCCGAAGACCTGGACGTTTACGTCGGACGCCTTGTCCCATCCGTTTCCGAGCGAGGTCCAGCTTTCGAGGGTGGAGGCGACCCCATTGACGATGTTGAGCCCCAGCATGGAGTTGTCGGCACCTTGCTGCAGAGAACCGGCGAGGGCGGCGTTGGCGGCATGCGCAAAGGGGACGAACGGCGAAGTGGACCGGCTGCCGTCGAGGAAGAAGTTATACGTCTGGCCGGCACCAAGGTTGATGTTTACCGCGAAATCGAGCTGGTACATGGAGATCGGCCCGCCGGCGGATCCCTGGTAGGTGGATCCTCCGGAGTATAGCGCGGTGGAGATGGAGGCAGTCGAGGGGAGCAGGGAAATCGGGTCACCGGCGACTCCACCCCAGAGCAACGCCAGATCGGTCGCGCCGACCGACCACAGCCGAATGGTGTCGATGTGGTAGTTCGAGCCTGTGGTGTTCGTGAAGGTATCGCCGACCAGCCAATAATTGTTCAGGTTGGATTTCACGTCGTAGGCCCAAGCGACGTTGCTGCGATTGGCGCCGGCGGCGTTGTTGAGGTTGGCGGTTGGCAGTCCCCGGTCGACAAGGAGCGTGTTGGCATTAAGGCCCAAGGCTCCGGCGAGACACAGTGTCGTGAACGTCAGTCGATAGCCAAGTTTCATATATAAGATAAGAAGAGTTAATCAATCGAACTTTCATCAAGTTCTTGCATGGGCGATGCCAACCTTCCAAAGAGATTCACATTAAGTCATAAAAAGATGTATAATAGCTAGAAAGGAGAGTGAAATAGATCGGGTGTTTGGAGGCTGAAGACCGAACTGTAAAGAAAGACGACGGTAATGGGTGTCGCCTCGGCCTGCGTTAACTCAAAGATATCTTATACTAGGACGAAAGGGAGACATGACCATCCCGCCGCGTTTTCCCTGATTCCGGCATCGACGAAAACTCGGCAAACACGAGGCTCGCCATTGGCGGGATACGCAGGGAAGAGAATCACGAGGAATCGCGAGAATGAAAATTTACTTCATGGGCATCGGGGGAACGGCGATGGGCAACGCGGCGGTCCTCGCCCGCGCGGCCGGGCACGAGGTCTCCGGGGCCGATGTCGGGGTCTACCCGCCGATGAGCACCATGCTGGCGGAAGCCGGGATTCCGATTGTGGAGGGGTACGACCCGACCCGCCTGGAGCGAATGGCTCCAGACCTCGTCGTCGTGGGCAACGCGATGTCGCGTGGAAATCCCGAGGTGGAGTGGCTGCTTGATACGCGGGCCCTCCCGTTCACCTCGTTGCCAGCCCTCCTGCACGACTTGATCCTGAAGGGCCGGCGCAACCTTGTGATCTGCGGCACGCACGGTAAGACGACGACCACGGCGCTGACCGCGTACCTGTTGCGCCAGGCCGGGTGCGATCCGGGGTTTCTGATCGGCGGCGTGCCGCAGGACCCGCCGGTGGGCGCCCATCTCGGTCGGGCCGAGGATCCGTTTGTGATCGAGGGGGACGAATACGACAGCGCGTTCTTCGACAAGCGGAGCAAGTTCATCCATTACGCGCCGCACTTCGCGATCCTGAACAACCTCGAGTTCGACCACGTCGACATCTTCCGTGATCTGGCGGACGTGCAGCGGACCTTCACCCACCTGGTTCGCATCGTGCCGCGGAATGGCGGCGTGATCCTGAACGGCGATGACCCCAACCTGCGCGCGTTGGGTCCGATGGCGTGGACGCGCGTCATCCGGGTCGGCGTGGCGGAGGCCAACGACGTCCGGATCGCCGACTTCACGGAGCACGAGCAGGGGTCGCGCTTCACGCTCCTGTGGCGCGGCGCGCCGTGGGCGACCGTCGAGTGGACCCTCGGCGGGTTGTTCAACGCCCGCAACGCCGCGATGGCGGCGACAGCGGCAGGCCTCTCCCTCGACCGGGAGAAGCCGACGGGGCTGGCCCTCGGGGCCCTGGCGGGCTTTCGGGGTGTGCGGCGGCGCCAGGAGGCGCGTTGTCGGACCGACGCGGTGCTGGTGCTGGAGGACTTCGGCCACCATCCCACGGCGCTCGCCGAAACGCTGCAGGCGTTGCGCGCCCGGCACGGAGGCGCGCTGCTGACCGCGGTGTTCGAGGCCCGCAGCAATACGGCGCGCACCAAGACGATGCAGGCAGGTTTCACCCGCGCGCTCGCCCAGGCGGACGAGGTTTACCTGGGGCCGGTCTCGCGCGCCGATCGCATTCCCGCCGCGGAGCGGTTCGATCCGGAAGGTGTGGCCCAGAATCTCGAGGCCCAGGGCATCGAGGCCCATTTCGCCGCCAACAACGCCGCGTTGCTGGAACGGCTCGTGGCGAATACCCTGGCCGCGCCCGCGTCGGGGACGGGGCGCCGCCGCGTGGTGGTCTTCTTTTCGAACGGAAGTTTCGATGGCATCATCGACGGCTACGTCGCCGCCGTGCGACAGCGACACGCAGATGCCGGCACCCGTTGACGGCGGAGCGGCGGCGAACGCCTTCAGCCCGCCGCGACGGGAGCTTCGAGCATCGAATGGAGGAAGCGGCGGAACTTCGGCAGGTCGATCGGCTTCGTGAGGTGCTCGTCCATGCCGGCGGCGAGACATTTCTCCCGCGTTCCCTTCGCGAGCGAGGCGGTCAGGGCGATGATGGGAGTGCGGCGTCCCGGCGGTTCCGCGGCGCGGATCCGGGCGGTGGCGAGGTAACCGTCCACCTCGGGCATCTGGAGATCCATCAGGATGGCGTCGTAGTGGCGCGCACCGGCCAACTGGACGGCCTCTTCCCCGCCGCGGGCCAGTTCCGGTTCGAAGCCATGGCGCCGGAGGAATACCTCCAGGAGGAAACGGTTGGTTTCGAGGTCGTCGACGACGAGGACGCGCGGAGGCCGGGCAAATGAGGGTTCCGGGGCGAGGCAGGCCGGGGCCGCGGCGAGTTCGAGCGGCGCCAGCGGAAGGGAAAAGCGAAACTCGGAACCCTGCCCGCGCACACTGGTGAAGGTGATTTCGCCGTCCATCAACTTCACGAGACGCTGGCAGATCGCGAGCCCAAGGCCGGCGCCGCCGTAGCTGCGATTGGAGGACGAGTCCGCCTGGCTGAAGAGCTGGAAGATCTTGCCCTGTTTCTCCGGGGGGATGCCGATCCCCGTGTCGCGCACGCGCGCGGTGAGACGGCCGTGGGGGTCGCGATTCCGGGGGGCGGTCCAGGTTAGAAAGAGCGTGACCGAGCCGGCGGGCGTGAACTTCAGCGCGTTGTCGATGAGATTGACCAGCAGCTGGCGGAAGCGGGCGGGATCGCCGGTGACGAGGAGAGGATCGGCCAGCTGCGCTTCGAAACGAAGTTCCAGCCGGGCCTCGGTCGCCCGGGCGGAGAAGAGCTTCAACACCTCGTGGGCGATGTCCGCGGGGGAAAAGGGCACACGTTCGAGTGCCAGTTGGCCGCTTTCAATCCGCGTCAGGTCCAGGATGTCGTTGATCAGTCCGGCCAGGCGATCCCCTTCACTGGAAATGGTGGTGAGGTACCCGCGTTGCACGCTGTCGAGGCGGGTGTCGGCCAGCAGGCGGGCGAAACCCATCACGGCGTTCAGCGGCGTGCGAATCTCGTGGCTGACCACCGCAAGGAAGTCCGACTTGGCGCGGCTGGCTTCATCCGACGCGAGTTTGGCGGCCTGCAGTTCCTGTTCGAGCAAACCCTGGCGGCGCAGCTGCGCGCGCAGGAGAGCGAGACGCGTGGAGGTCCAGGCCGTGAGCCCTGCGGCAAAGGCCGCGGATCCCAGCACCACCAGCCGGCACAACAGATGCGCTTCGGTCCCGAGGGAGGCCGCCGACGTGAGCATGCGCGTGGCGGCCTCGGCGGCGAACCCGCCCACCAGCAGCAGCAGGAACGCGATCGCGAAACCGGCGGTCGGCTGGTCCACCCCGGCCGCCTGCCGGCGCAGCCAGCGGCGGCAACCCAGGGCGCCGACCGCCGCTACGACGAACAGCGCGAGCACGTCGAGACGCCAGGCGACAAGGAAGCGCAGAAGGTCGGAGGCGGAGTGCATCGGGGAGGACAACGGCCGACGACGCTGCCCGGGCCCCGCGGGAAGGACAAACGGAGGACTTACGTAACTTTTACAGCGCGCAAACCCGTAGGGCGGGGGGATTTCTACGCAGCGCCCGCCCGCGCTCGAGGCGGCTCGTTTCGACCCGACGCGCCGGGCGCCGACGTGCCGAAGGAGATCTACTGCGCCGGTCGCGGCGTCTTGCGGGTGACCGGGGCCTGCCCGGCCGGCAGCGCCAGGAGGTCGTAGTCCTCGTGACCCGTGATTTTCACCGCGGCGAACTCCCCGACGGGCACCGTGATCGGGACGTAAACCCGGCCGTCGATGTCTGGGGCGTCGGCCTCGCCGCGGGCGACCCCGGGTTCCTCGACCAGGACCTTCAGTGTGCGGCCGACCTGGGCGCGGCTGACCTCGGCGGCGATCTCGCGCTGCAATCGCATGACGCGGTGCCAGCGGGCCTCCTTGACCTTGGCCGGAATCTGGCCGTCGAGCCGCGCGGCGCGGGTGCCTTGTTCCTGAGAGTAGCGGAAGACGCCCAGGCGCTCAAAGCGCGTGGCGCGGATGAACTCGCACAGTTCATCCACGTCCGCATCGGTCTCACCGGGGAAGCCGACGATAAACGTGGTCCGCACGGCGATGCCAGGCAGGCCCGCGCGGATCCGGCCGATCAGGTCGCGGATATAGGCGCCGCTGGTTTCGCGCTGCATCTCCCCCAGCATGTGGTCGCTGATGTGCTGGAGCGGCATGTCGATGTAGCGCGCGACCTTTGGACACTCCGCCATCGTGCGGATCAGCTCGTCACTCCAGTGGGCCGGATGCGTGTAGAGGAGCCGGATCCAGAAATCGCCCTCGATGGCGTTGAGCTCCCGGAGTAGGGTGGTAAGCGCGGTGCCGCGGGAGGAATCGACCGGGGTCCGCGGGCTCGGCCGCTGCTCCCAGGTGTCCATGCCGAAGAAGGTGGTATCCTGGGAAATGAGGTTCAGCTCGCGGACCCCTTCCCGCACGAGTTGTCGCGCCTCGGCGACGACGCTCTCCACCGTGCGGCTCCGGTGCCGCCCACGAATCTGCGGAATGATGCAGAACGTGCACGGGTGGTTGCAGCCCTCGGCGATCTTCACGTAGGCGAAGTGTCGCGGCGTCAGGCGGAACCTCGGGGTGTCGTAATCCGGAATGAAAGTGGAGCGTCCGGCGACGAACGAGGCGGGCCCCTCGGCGGTGCCGCGGTCGCGGGCATAGATCTCCTCGATGATCGGCGCGACCTTCGTCACCTGGTCGAGCCCGATGAAGGCGTCGACCTCGTCGTGAAACTCCGTCTGCAGATCCCGGGAGAAGCGCTGCGCCATGCAGCCGGCGACGATCAGCTTCTGGTGCGACCGGCGCTTCTTCATGCCGCGCTGCTGATGCACCTCCAGGATGTGGTCGATGGACTCCTCCTTCGAGGAGTCGATGAAGGAGCAGGTGTTGACGATGACCACGTCGGCCTGATCCGCCTCGGGCACCACCGCCATGCCGGCCTGGTGCAGGTGGCCGACCATGATCTCGGAGTCCACGAGGTTTTTCGCGCACCCGAGCGAGATGAGACTGACCTTGATCATCCGCAGAAACAAAAGCGGCGGTCGGAGACCGCCGCCTCAGAGGGAAACGTGTCGGGCGCCTTACTTCTTCTTGGCCGCGGTGTTGGCGCGGGCCTTCTTGCGCTTCAGATAAGCTGCGCGACGACGGCGTTTGATGACCTTGTTCAATTGTTGGCTCATGGCGGATGGGAAGGAAGGGGCGATGTTTCAGACGCCTCCCGGTGAGTCAAGCACCCCGGCGGAGCAACCTCGGGTGGTGCCGGCCGGGGCGGCTCAGTCGGTACGCAGGGCTTCGACGGGGCTGAGGCGCGAGGCCCGGATGGCGGGATACAGGCCGGCCAGCACTCCGACGATGCCGCTGAAGAAGACGCCGATGAAGAGGGCGGCGGGGGAGAGCTCCGGGCGATTGGAGGCCACGACCACCTTCTGCAGCCCCGCGATCAACCCGACACTCGCCACCATGCCGACGATGCCTCCCGCGACCGCGATGGTGAGGGATTCGGCGAGGATCTGCACGAGGATGTCGGTGCGCTTCGCCCCCAGGGCCCGGCGCACCCCGATCTCGCGCACCCGCTCGCTGATGGACGCCAGCATCACGTTCATGATGCCGATGCCTCCGACGATCAGGCCGATGGCCGCCACGCCGCCGAGGGAGTAGACGTAGCTCTTGCGGGTGTCCTCAAAGCGCTGGAGCAGGTCCTCCCGCGTCTCGAGCCGGGTGTCCATGATGCCGCGATGCGTGTGGGTCAGGACGTTGGAGATCTGTTCCAGCGCGTGCGGCATGTCCGCGATGTCCGCGAGCTGGACGTTGATGACGTCGACGTTTTCGTCGATGCGGTAGAGGGTCTGGGCGGTGGTGAGGGGGATGAAGACCGCGGAGTTCTTGGAGTTGAACCGGCCGCCGCCCATCGAGAACTGGTACTCACGGAGCACCCCCACCACGGTGAAGGGCTGTCCGTTGATGGTGATCACTTGGCCAACCGGGTCCAGGCCGCGGGGAATCAGGGCTTCGGCCACCGCCGCGCCGAGCACGACCGTCTGCAACTGCAACTCCAGGTCGAGTTCGCCGAGGAGCCGGCCGTACGCGACGTCGAAGCGGTCCATGATGAACGTAGCTGGGAGGACACCGCGGACGTTCTGGCTGCTCGCGCGTCCCTGGAAGTACAGTCGGGCGCCACCGGGGATGTAGATCTCGGCGGTGGCCCGTCGGGCGAGGGGGACGGCGGCCAGGATGGCGTCGACGTCATTGACGGTGCGCCCCGGGGAAAGCATGGCCTTGTCCCGCTGGGATTCCGGCGCACGGCGCGGCTGGACGGTGATGCGTTCGATGCCGCCGGTCTCGTAAATCATCGCCTCCCAGCCGCGGAGCAGGCCCTTGACCACGCCGAGCATGCCGACGAGGGCGGCCGCCCCCAGGACGATGCCGAAAAGCGTCAGGAACGACCGCAGCTTGTGCGCGAGCACCTCGCGCCAGCCGCTGACCACACCCATGAGCAACAGACGCATCGCGGGGAGGGTGGTTCAGGGGCCGCGGGAAGATTTGCCGGAGGAGCTGCGGTCCCCGCGCCGCGGAGGAGGTGGGGCATCGGACGGTGCGGCACCCGTCTTGGCGCCGGGTCCGCCGTCCTTCTTGCTGCTCTTGGTGACGACGGGCGGCGGCGTGGGCACCGGGAGCTCACCCTCGAACTCGACCGGGCGGGTGCGGGCGACCTCGTCGCCCACCTGGAGCCCGGTCAGAATCTCGACGTAGCGGGTGTCCGCGATGCCGATCTCGACCGGTCGGACCTCAAAGCCGGTCGGCTTCTTGAAAAAGACATAGCGGACGGCCTCGGGAGTGGAAAAGACCGCCGAGAGCGCCACCGCGGTGGCGTTTTCCACGCGCGCGAGCGTGAACATGACCGTGGCCGACATGCCCGGGCGCAGGCGCTCGTCGGGATCGTCGAGCACGACATCGACCGGGAAGACGCGCGTGCGATCGACGCCGCTTTCCAGCGCGCTGGTGGCGATGCGCTTCACCCTGCCGGTCATCAGGACGCTCCGCATGGCGTCGACCCGGACTCGGGCCACGTCACCGACCTTCAGGCGGGCGACGTCGATTTCGTTGATGTTGGTGCGAATCATCAACTGGGCGAGATCCGCAACTTCGCCGAGGAGGGTGCCGCCGTTTTGCGCGGCTGCGCCGGTGATGACCTGCCCTTCCGTGAGGTCACGGAGGAGGAGCGTGCCGTCGTGGGGGGCGCGGATGATGGTCTTGGTCAACTTGTCGCGCAGGTTGGCGGCCCGGGCTTCGGCGATGGAGTGGTCGTTTTCGCTCAGGGAAAGAGTGATGCGCGAGTCCTCCATGTCCTTGGAGGTAACCACTCCGCGCTTCTGCAGTTCGAGGAGACGCTCGTGGTCGCGGCGGGCGCGCTGGGTCTTGAGCTTGGCGGCCTCGATGGTGCGCTCCATCTCCTGGAGCTGGGTAAGGATGTCCTGCTGGTCGAGCCGGAGGATTTCATTGTCGCGCTTGAGGCGCTGGCCATCGGCCGCGATGATTTTGATGATCCGCCCGTTGATCTCGGACTTGAGGTCCGTGGAAAAGACCGCGCGAAGCCGGCCGACAGCGATGATCTCCTCGGCAATCGTGGCGGTGCGCACCTTGGTGATGGGCACGGATTCCTCGCGCTTGTTTCCAAACAGGGTGGGGCTGAGCTGTTTCCAGATGGCGCGTGCCCCCCACCCGGCTCCGGCGAGCACAACGAGGGCAATGACGATGCGCGGGATGGATTTGGACCAGCGGGAGGACTTCACAACGAGAGGTTTCGGGGTTGAAGACGTAACTGGGGACTCTTGGGAAACACGCGGTCTAGCAGAGGCGCGAGAAGAAAAGGCCACTATTAGACCCGCGCCGGAAGGGGCGAAAAAGATGTTGTTGACGGTTGGTTCACCGGCGAATCCCCCGGTCGTCGCGCGCGTCCGGTGGTCCGAGGTGATCTCCGGGCGCGGCCGGCGTGAACGCCGCGCAAAGGGTGGGCGTCGACCGGGCGCGAGCGCGGGGGATCACGAGCGGTGGCGGCACCGCAGGTCGCGCGAACTGCGACCGGCGCGGCTCAATGGGCGGCGCCGGCGGCTGCCTCGGCCTCCCGTTCGTATTCCTCGACCGGTTTCGGGGTGAGGTGCCTCGCGAATCGCTCCAGGTAGATGTAGAAGACCGGCGTGATGTAGAGGGTGAGCATCTGCGAGACAACGAGGCCGCCCACCACGGCGAGGCCGAGGGTGCGGCGCGAGTCGGCGCCGGCGCCCCAGCCGAGTGCGATCGGCAGGGTGCCGGCGAGGGCCGCGAACGTGGTCATCATGATGGGGCGGAAGCGCACGAGGCAGGCTTCGAAAATCGCGGACTCGGCCGGTTTCCGCAGGCGGCGCTGGGCGTCGAGGGCGAAGTCGATCATCATGATCGCGTTCTTCTTCACGATGCCGATGAGCATGATCAGGCCGACGTAACCGTAGATGTTGAGCTCCTGCTGGAACGCGATGAGCGTGAGCAGCGCGCCAAACGTGGCGGCCGGCAGGCCGGAGAGAATCGTGACGGGGTGGACGAAGTCCTCGTAAAGGATTCCCAGCACCAGGTAGATCACCAGGACCGCGACCAGCAGCAGCCATCCGAGCCCCTGGAGGGAGCTGGTGAACGCCGCGGCCGTGCCTTGGAAGGTGCCGCCGATCGTGGGGGGCAGCACTTCGCGGGCGACGCGTTCGATTTCGGTCGTCGCTTCGCTCAGGGCGGTACCGGCGGCGAGGTTGAAGGTGATCGTCACCGCCGGAACCTGACCCATGTGGGCGACCGTCAGCGGGCCGACCGTGGGGCGAATCTTCGAAACCGCCTCGAGCGGGATGAGCTTTCCTTCGCGGTTGCGGAGATAAAGGAGCGACAGGGCCGCGGGATCCCGCTGGTACTTCGGATCCAGCTCGAGGATGACCGCGTATTGGTTGGTCGAAGTGTAGATGGTGGACACCTGGCGTGAGCCGAAGGCGCTATAGAGGGTATCCTCCACCAGCTGGGCATTGAGGCCGAGCGAGGATGCCTTGTCCCGGTCGATCTCGATGATGAGTTGCGGGCTGGTGATCTGGAGGTCGGAGTTGACGTCGATGAGGCCGGGGATGGCACGCACCCGTTCGAGCATGAGCGGGGTGATGCGGTAGAGTTCCTGCAGGTCGGTCCCGTAAAGCGTGTATTGGTAGACGGACGTGGAGCCGCGTCCGCCAATGCGGATCGCCGGGGGGACCTGGGGGAACACCTTGATCCCGGGAATTCCGGAAGTCTGCTGGCGCAGTTGCTGGGCGACCACGCTGGCGTGGGGCCGCACGCTGCGATCGACAAGGGCGATGTACATCCGCCCCGTGTTGCCGGAACCGCTGCCACTGCGACCAAACGAGCCAATGGAGGCCGATGCGCTTGCCACGTACGGGTTCTTCTTCACGGCCGCCATCACCGCCCGCTGGTGGCGCATCATCGCCTCGAAGGAGGCATCCTGTGCGCCCTCCAGGGAGACCATCAGCCGTCCCGTGTCCTCCGTGGGAATGAACCCTTTCGGAACAATAATGAGCAGCCAGAGGGTCAGGCCGACGGTGGAGAACGCCACCAGCAAGACGGTGCGCTTGTACCGCAGCGAGGCCCGGAGCGTGCGTTCGTAGAAATTCAGCTGTGCCTGAAAGACCCGCTCCATGAAGGTGTAGAACCGACCGTGCACCCGCTGGTGATCGACGGGCCGGAGGAAGCGGCTGCACAACATCGGGGTCAGGGTGAGGGAGACGAAGCCGGATACGAGGATGGCCGCGCCAATGGTGACGGCGAACTCGTGCAACAGGCGCCCGAGGATGCCGCCCATGAACAGGACGGGGATGAAGACCGCGACCAGCGACACCGTCATCGAAAGGATGGTGAAGCCGATTTCCCGCGAGCCCTTGAGGGCGGCGGCCATCGGGGTGTCGCCGAGCTCGATGTGCCGGACGATGTTCTCGAGCATCACGATCGCGTCGTCGACGACGAAGCCGACCGACAGGGTGAGGGCGAGCAGCGACACGTTGTTGATGCTGAAGCCGCAGAAGTACATCACCGCAAAGGTGCCGATGATGGCGATGGGCATCGCGAAGCTCGGGATGATCGTGGCGGACAGCGTGCGGAGGAAAAGGAAGATGACCAGGACGACGAGCAGGATGGCGAGGACGAGGGTGAACTTGACGTCGTGCACGGACTCACGGATGGCGATCGAGCGGTCGAGGTAGATGTCGAGCCGGATGGAGGCCGGCAGCTGCGAGCGGAAGGCGGGGAGCAGTTCCTTGATGCCATCGACGACCTTGATCGTGTTGGTGCCGGGCTGCCGCTGGATCGAGAGGATGATGGAGCGGCTGGTCCTGCTGCCACTGGCGAACTCGAGATCCTCGACGCCGTCGATGAAGCGTTGGTCGAACCAGCTGGCGGACTTGTCGTTCTCCACCCCGTCGACGACGTTTGCGATGTCGGCGAGGCGGACGGCGGCGCCGTTGCGGTACGCGACGATGACCTTGCGGAAGCCGTTGGCGTCCTTCAGCTGGCCGGTCGCGGTCAGCGTCGTCGACTTGTGGGCGCCGTCCAGCATGCCGGCGGGCAGATTGACGTTGTTGTTGTCGAGGGCCGCGCGCACCTCGTCGATGCCGATCCCGCGGGCGGCGAGCGCGCGGGGATCGAGCCGCACCCGCACGGCGTATTTCTGGGCGCCGAACACCCCGACCTGCGAGACGCCGTCGACCGTTGAGATCCGCTGGGCGAGCATGGTCTCGGCGTATTCATTCACCTCGGACAGGGTCAGGGAGTCCGAGGTGAGGGCCAGGAGCATGATCGAGTCGTCCGCCGGGTTGTTCTTCCGGAAGGTCGGCGGATTCGGCATATCGCGCGGCAGGCGGCGCTGGACGGCGGCGATCGCGGACTGCACATCCTGGGCGGCGGCGTCGATGTTGCGATCGAGGTTGAACTGGAGGGTGATCTGCGTGCTGCCGAGCGAGCTCGTCGACGTCATCGAGTCGATGCCGGCGATGCTGGAGAACTGCTGTTCGAGGGGCGTGGCCACCGAGGCGGCCATGGTCTCCGGGCTGGCCCCCGGGAGGCTGGCCGACACCGAGATGGTGGGGAAGTCGACGTTGGGCAGGTCGCTGACGGGCAGTTTCTGGTACGCCATCCAGCCGAAGATCGTCACGGCGGCGGTGACGAGGGTGGTCATCACCGGGCGGCGGATGAAGGGCTCCGGGATGTTCATGACGACGGCTGCTCCTTCTCGGCGGACTTCTTCTTTTTCTTCGCGCCGCCGCCGCCTTCACCCTCCCGCGACGGAGGGGCGCCGGCCGGGGACTTGATGTCGACCGGGGCGCCGGCGATCACGCGGAGCTGTCCCTCGATGACGACGGTCTCCCCGGCGGTGAGCCCGCGGGTGATGACGGCGTCGCCCTCATGCTGCCGCTCGATGACGACCGGCCGCAGTTCCGCGGTGCGGTCGGGTTTCACGACGTAGACGTACTGGCCGCTCTGGGAGTTCTGGATCGCGCTCCCCGGGATCGCGAGCACCTGGGGTGTGGCGAGGGTGAGGGTGACGGTGGCGAATTGTCCGGGCCAGAGCCGGTGGCTGCTGTTCGGAAACGTTCCCTTGAGCTTGAGGGTGCCGGTGGCGGAGTCGACGGTGTTGTCGAGGAAGGTCAGCTCGCCCTGCTCCGGTTTTTCATCGAGCCCGGGCGGGACCACGGCGACCCGCAACGTGCCGGTGGAGCGATAGCGGGTGAGGGCGGCGAGGTACTGCTGCGGGACGCCAAAGGTGACGTAGATGGGACTCAGCTGGTTGATGGTGACGAGCGGGGTGCCGCTGTCGTTGGCGCGGACGATGTCGCCCTCGTGGACGTTGATGTTGCCGGTGCGGCCGGCGAGGGGGGCGCGGATCGAGCAGTACTCGAGTTGCAGGCGGGCGTTCGCGACCCGGGACTCGTCGGCCGTCACCTCGGCCTCGAGGGCGCGGGCGGCATCCGTGATCTTCTCGAACTGCTCCTTCGACACCATCTGGTCGGTGGTGAGGCTGCGGTAGCGCTCCACCTGGGCGCGGGCGGTCTCGAGCTGGACGCGGGCCTTCTGAAGGTCGGCCTCCGCGGAGAGCAGGGCGTTGCGGAAGGGGCGCGGGTCGATCTCGAACAGCAGATCGCCCTCCTTCACGTCCTGGCCTTCCCGAATCACGCGTTTCAGGAGAATGCCGGTAACCTGCGAGCGGATGGCGGTGGTTCGGATGGGCTCGACCGCCCCGATGGCCTCGATGACGAGGGGGACGACCTTGTTCTGGGCCTGGGTGACCAGGACGGGCGCGGCTCCTCCTCCCTTGCCGCCCTTCGCCGCCTTGCCGCCGCCCGCCTTGGGTGCCGAGTCGCCGCATCCGGCAGTGACCAGCAAGGAGCCGAGAAGGAGCGTGGCGGTGGCAGGGAAACGGCGGACGATTCGGAACATAGGAAACGGGAGGAAGAAAACGAACCAGGGAGCGCGCCCGCGACGGGCGCTGAGGTACCGGGTCCCAGCTTGGGCAAGCGCGGAGGCCATTGTCAAAGGTGTGCAGCAGGACGGATGAAAATATCCAAACGTGACTTTCCGGGACCCGGTGGACTCCCGAATCGGGCCTCGTCATATGGCGAACCTTTTCCTTGCTTGGCGGGGTGGGGGGGGATTCCCTCGACCGCATTTTTCCTCAATGAAAGTCCTCGTCGCCGACAAGATCTCACCGAAGGGAGTCGCCTACCTGCGCCAGCAGCCGGGTTTTGAAGTGGTTGAGGCTTACGGCTCCTCTCCCGAAAAGGTGCTGGAACTCGTCAAGGATGTGCATGCGATCGCCGTTCGCTCGGAGACCAAGATCACGGCGGCGGTTTTTGCGGCGGCCCCGTTGCTGAAGGTCGTGGGCCGGGCCGGTGTGGGGGTGGACAACGTCGACGTCGAGGCGGCGACCAACCACGGCGTGGTGGTGATGAACACCCCGGCGGGCAACACCATCGCGACCGCGGAGCTGACGTTCACGCATTTGCTCTGCGGGGCGCGCCCGGTGCCCCAGGCCGCGGCGTCCATGAAGGCCGGGCAGTGGGATCGGAAGAGCTTCTCCGGCATCGAGCTTTTCAAGAAGACGCTGGGCATCGTCGGCCTCGGCCGCATCGGCGGCGAGGTGGCGAAGCGGGCGCAGGCGTTCGGCATGCGCGTGCTGGCGTTTGACCCGTACCTCGCCCCCAGCCGGGCCAAGGCCATGCAGGTCGAGGCGGTGACTCTGGATGAACTGCTGGCCCAGGCGGACTACATCACGGTGCACATGCCGCTGACCGAGGACACGAAGTACATGATCGACGAGGCGGCCTTCGCGAAGTGCCGGAAGGGTGTGCGGATCTTCAATTGCGCCCGGGGCGGCATCATCCAGGAGTCGGCGTTGCTGGCGGCCTTGAAGAGCGGAAAGGTCGCGGCGGCCGGTCTCGATGTCTTCGAGGACGAGCCGCTGGCCAAGGACAGCGAGTTCCGCACGCTGCCCAACGTGGTGCTCACGCCGCACCTGGGCGCCTCCACCGCGGAGGCCCAGGAGTCGGTCGGCATCGAGATCGCGGAACAGATCGCGGACGTGCTCAAAGGCGGGTCGATTCGCAACGCCGTGAACGTGCCGTCGATCGATGCGGCGACGATGCGCGTGCTGGGGCCCTATCTCGATCTTGGGGCCAAGCTGGGCACGCTGGTGCAACAGATCGCGCCGGCGCAGGTCGCGCAGCTGCGGATCACCTATTGGGGAAAGCTTGTCGACCTCGACACCAACGCCGTGACGCGCGCGATCGAGCGGGGCTACCTGCGGCGGATCAGCGGGGAAGACGTGAACTTCGTGAACGCCCCGGTGATCCTGGAGCGGCTCGGCATCCGTGCCGAAGTGGTGAAGTCGACCGACGAGGCCGACTACAGCGAGCTGATCCAGGTCGAGGCGGTGGCGGCGGATGGTACCCAGCACTCCGCGATGGGGACCTTGATCGGCAAGGGCAACCAGCCGCGCGTCGTGGGCATCAACGGCCGCGAGGTCGAAGTCGCTGCCGAGGGCAAGCTGCTGGTGCTCGAGAACGTCGACCAACCCGGAATGGTCGGCACCATCGGCACCATCCTGGGGCGCGCCAACGTCAACATTGCCGACATGTCCCTCTCCCGCCTGACACCCGGCGGCACCGCCTACATGGTCGTGCGTGTCGACACCGAGCCCGGCGAAGGGGCCCGCCGCGAAATCAAGGGCAATGCCGCGATCAAGATGGCCAAGTTTGTGCATCTTTGATCCGGGCGGCCCGCTGCGAACGATTCCCGCCCGTCCTTACCACCCCTGCGGATGATGCTTTCCCTCCTGATTGCTGCGGCCGCCGGCTACGTGCTGGGGGCGTTGCCGTTTGGCTACCTGGTGGCGCGGGCCCGGGGGGTGAACATCTTCGAAGTGGGCAGCAAGAACCCCGGCGCGACCAACGTGCGGCGCGTGCTCGGCCACGGGGCGGGCAACGTCGTGCTTCTCCTCGACGTGGCCAAGGGGGCGCTGGCGGCCGGCTGGCCGCTGCTCGCCGCGAAACTCGGGGGACCGGGTTGCGACTGCGGCGCGGACCAGGTGCAGGCGATGGGAATCGCCGGCCTGATCGCCTCGATTCTGGGGCATAGCTTCTCCTGCTTCACCGGTTTCCGGGGCGGCAAGAGCGTCGCGACCGCCGCGGGAGCCTTCGCCCTCCTGTTCCCGGCCGGGATGGGCGTGGCGCTGGTGGTCTTCCTGGCGACCCTGGGGTTGTCGCGCTACGTCTCGCTGTCCTCGATGCTGGGCGCCGTTTCGCTGGTCGTGGCGACCCTGGTGTTGCGGCAGTCCATCCCGGTGATCGTGGTGGGCGCCGCGGCCGCGGCCTTCGTGCTCTTCCGCCATCGCAGCAACATTTCCCGCCTGCTCGCCGGTACCGAAACCAAGGTCGGACGAAAGCCGGCCCCGCCGGCCGGAACCTGAGACCATGACCGGAACCGAGGTCTTCAACATCGGCCTCTGCGGCTTTGGAACCGTGGGGCAGGGGGTCTGGCAGCATCTGGCCGCCCACCGGGCGGGACTCGAGGCCCGGCTCGGTGTCCGCCTCGCCGTCACCCGCGTGGCCGTGCGCGACCGGCGCAAGGCCCGCGATGTGGCGATCCCGGCCCGGCTCCTGACCGAGGATCCCCTTTCCATCGCCACCGATCCGGCGATCCCGATCGTGTGCGAGCTGATCGGCGGCACGACGTTGGCGCGTGAAGTGACCCTGGCCGCCCTGCGCGCAGGCAAGGTGGTGGTCTCGGCGAACAAGGCGCTGATTTGCGACCACGGACCGGAGATCATCCGGACGGCGGCGCGCCACGGCGGGCACTTCTTCTTCGAGGCCTCGGTGGCCGGGGGCATCCCGATCATCAAGGCGCTTCGCGAGGGGCTCGTCGCCAACCGGTTTCCGCGTATCTACGGCATCCTGAACGGCACCTGCAATTACATCCTCACGCGCATGCAGGAGGAGAATGCTCCCTATGCCCAGGTGCTCGCCGAGGCCAAGCGGCTCGGCTACGCGGAGGCTGACGAATCCCTCGATGTCGACGGGTGGGACACCGCCCACAAGGCCTCGGTGCTGGCCTGGCTGGCCCACGGGGCCTGGGTGCGATCGGATCAGATGATCGTGGAGGGCATCAGCCGGCTGACGCCGGAGGATTTTCGGAACGCCGCGCTGCTGGGTTACGGCATCAAGCTGCTCGCCGTGATCACGCGCGACTTTGCCCGGAATGAACTGTGCGTGCGGGTCCATCCGACCTTGCTGCCGCGCGGCAACGTCGTGGCCAACGTCCACGGCGTCTTCAACGCCGTCTCCGTCACCGGCGACGTCGTGGGCACCACGTTTTACAGTGGCCGGGGTGCCGGACGCGACGCCACCGCCAGCGCGGTGATCGCGGACCTGGCCGACGCCGCTTCGCTCCTCAAGTACGGCAAGGGCGCCCACCTCCTCGGAGAGGTCACGGCCCCGCCGAGTTCCGGCTGCCGCCTCGCCCCGGCCGAGCACATCCGGAGCCGCTACTACCTGCGCCTTGCCGTGGCGGATCGCCCCGGGGTGCTGGCCCGGATCGCCTCGGTGATGGCCCGGCACCACGTCAGCATCGCCAGCGTCATCCAGAACCCGGCGACCGAGCCCGGCCTGGCCTCCCTGGTGCTCACGACCCACGAAAGCAACGAGCGGGCCACCGCCGCGACCCTGCGCGATCTGCGCCGTTTGGCGGTTGTCCGCGCCGAACCGGTCTTGCTTCGGCTCGGTGATTTCGATTCCTGATTCAACCTTCCTCCTGCCATGGCACGCATCGTCCAAAAATACGGCGGCACCTCCGTGGGTGACGTCGACCGCATCAAGAACGTCGCCGCCCGCGTGAAGGCGGCGCGCGACGCCGGCAACGAACTCGTCGTGGTCGTCTCCGCCCGCGCGGGGGTCACCAACGAGCTGATCGCCAAGGCCAAGGCCGTCTGCCCCCTCCCGAGCGAGCGCGAAATGGACCAGCTGCTCGCCATCGGCGAACAGGAAACCATCGCCCTGACCGCCATGGCGCTGCACGGCATCGGCGTCGACGCCGTGAGCTACACCGGCGCCCAGGCCGGCATCTTCACCGACAAGGTCCACACCAAGGCGAAGATCAAGACCATCAACGCCCGCCCGATCGAGCGGGACCTCAGGGCCGGCAAGGTGATCATCGTCGCCGGCTTCCAGGGCATCGACGACGAGGGCCAGGTGACGACCCTGGGCCGCGGTGGCTCCGACCTCACCGCCATCGCGCTCGCCGCCGCCATCAAGGCCGACAAGTGCGAAATCTACACCGACGTCGACGGCGTCTATACCGCCGATCCGCGGGTGGTGAAGGACGCCAAGAAGCTCGAGGAGATCAGCTACGACGAGATGCTCGAGCTCGCCTCCCTCGGCTCCAAGGTGATGCAGACCCGCTCGGTGGAGTTCGCCGCGAAGTACGGCGTCGTCTTTGAAGTCCGCTCCTCTTTCAACAACAACCCAGGAACCATCGTGAAACAAGAAGTCGCCTACATGGAGAAGGTCGTCGTCCGCGGCGTGGCCGTGGACAAGGACCAGGCCAAGGTCGTCGTGAGCAACATTGCCGACAAGCCCGGCACCGCCGCCAAGGTCTTCCGGGCCCTCGCCGATGCCAACATCAACGTCGACATGATCGTGCAGAACGTCGGCCGGGGCGGCGTGGCCAACCTCACGTTCACGGTGCCGCTCTCCGAGAAGGACAAGGCGGTCAAGGCCCTGGCCCCCGCGCTGAAGGAGGTCGGCGGCGAAGCCACCTTCGACGAGAAGATCGCCAAGCTCTCCGTCGTCGGCGTCGGCATGAAGACCCACAGCGGCGTCGCGGCCTCACTCTTCGAGGCGCTCGCGCGCGCCAGCATCAACATCGAGCTCATCAGCACGTCGGAGATCAAGATCTCGGTCGTGCTCTCCAAGGACAACGCCGACGAGGCCGCGCGCGTCGCCCACAAGGCGTTTGCGCTGGAGAAGCTCTAAGCCTGCCGGAAGACCGGCCTCCGGGCCGGCTCGGCTTCGGTCCTCGATGAAGTTCCTCAGCACCCGCGGCCAGACGCCCGCGCTCGGATTCTCCGACGCGGTCGCGACCGGCCTGGCTCCCGACGGCGGCCTTTACCTGCCGGAGACGTTGCCCGATCTGTCGGGCGAGCTCGCCCGCTTCGAAGGGCTAGACTACCCGGCGCTCTGCTTCGAGTTCCTGCGGATCTTCGCCACCGACATCCCGCCCGAGACCCTGCGGGGCCTGGTGGCGGCGAGCTACACGCGGTTTTCCGATCCGGCAATCGCACCGCTGAAACCGCTGGCGAAGAACCTCTACGTGCTCGAGCTCTTCCACGGCCCGACGCTCGCGTTCAAGGACTTTGCCCTCCAGCTGCTCGGCAACCTCTACGCGCACCAGTGCCAGGTGCGGAAGGAGGTCATCAACGTGCTCGGCGCCACCTCGGGCGACACGGGGGCGGCCGCGATCCACGGTCTCATCGGGCGGCCGCGGACCGTCATCTTCATCCTTTATCCGGACGGGCGCGTGTCGCCCCTGCAGGAGCGGCAGATGACCTGCACCGGGGCGGACAACGTCTTCGCCATCGCGGTGGACGGCACCTTTGACGACGCGCAGGCGGTGGTGAAGCAGGTGTTCGGCGATCAGGGCTTCCGTACCCGGCATCACCTGTCGGCGGTCAACTCGATCAACCTGGCGCGCGTCCTGGCACAGTGTGTTTATTACCTCCATGCCTGGCTGCGGTTGCCCGCCGCGGAGCGGGGCAACGTGGAGTTCGTGGTGCCCACCGGCAATTTCGGTAACGTGCTCGCGGGGTGGATGCTCCAGAAGATGGGCGTGCCGATTCGCGGATTCCGCGTGGCGACGAACCAGAACGACATCCTGTACCGCCTCTTCACCACCGGCGAATATCGGGTCGGCCAGGTGCAGCCCAGCCTCGCGCCCTCGATGGATATCCAGGTGGCGTCGAACTTCGAGCGCTTCATTTATTACTCGGTTGGGCGCGATCCGGAGCGGGTGCGGCAGGTGATGCAGACCTTCAGGGACACCGGCGCCTACCAGTTCGAGAACTTCGACCGCGACACCTTCAGTGCGTCACGGACCAGCGACGCGGAGATCGCCGAAATCATTGGCCGCGTCCACCGGGACTACGGCTATGTCGCCGATCCGCACACGGCCTGCGGGTTTAAGGATGTCAATCCGGACCGCGTGCAGGTCGTCCTTTCGACGGCAAGCCCGGCGAAGTTCCCGGAAACGATCCAGGCGGCGATTGGGGTCACGCCGACGCACCCCAGCCTGGAGGAGCTGAAGGCGCGCACCGTGGTGAAGTACCGCCTCAAGGCCACGGCGTCCGCCATCCGCAGCTTCATCGTGGCCCGGGCCGGGTAGGCGGGACCGCTTTGGTCTCGCGATGGTGGATTTCCTGGTTTCGGGTGTCGTAACCGAGACGATGCCGCGCGGACCTGGAGAGAAGATCAATCCTGCATGCGAGCGGAGCGGGCAGACCGCTCCGGCCGCCCGTGGTCCGTGAAGTGACCAATGGCGCAGGAATCCCAGCCAACCTCGAGGGACTTCGCCGGGTTTTACCGGGCGACCCTCGCTCCCTTGCGCCGGTACCTGGCCGGGTTGGTGGGATGCCGGACGGAGGCGCAGGACCTGGCTCACGATGCCTACGCCCGCGTCTACCCGGCCATGTCCAATGGTCGGGTAGAGGAGCCGCAGGCTTTTCTCTACACCACGGCGCGGCGACTGGCGATCAATCGACTGCGCCACCGGGACCGGGTCTCAACCCAGACGGTGGCGAATGAGTCCCTGGACGCTGAGGCTTCGCGCGAGCCCGGAGTGACGCAGACCGTGATGGCCCGGCAGGAACTGGCCGACCTTGAGCGCGCCGTGGCGGCGCTGCCACCGGGTTGCCGGGCGGTGCTGCTGCTGCGAAAGGTCGAGCTCTTGTCGCACAAGGAAATCGCCCGGCGCCTGGGCGTGACCTGTAGCACGGTGGAGAAACAGCAAATGCGGGCGCTGCGGCTGTTGAGCGAAGCACTCGCGAAAGGACCGGGCGAGCAGCGAAACGCGAACTCCCGCGCCGTGGGGGAACGCGCGGCCCGGGGTACCCCATGAAGTCGCGCGACCAGTCCGAACTTCGCGACGAAGCGATCCGCTGGGCAGTCCGCCTGGAAGGGGAGCCGTTGACCGTGGCGGAACAGGGGGAACTCGATCGCTGGCTCGCCGGCGGACCTGAACCCCGGGCGGAACTCTCCCGCTATTGCCAGTTGTCCGCGGACCTCGAGCGGCACCTGCCGGGGTTGGTGGCCGCCGGGGCCTTTGCAGTGGAAAAAGAGACGATGCAGGCGCGGCGGCCGTGGTGGCGGCGGCCTGTCTCTGCCATTGGTCTCGCGGCTGCGGCCGCCGCGCTATTCTGGATCGGTTGGCCCCGGCCCCAGCCGCAGACGGTGTCCACCCCGGCTGCCCACCGGCAGTCGATCGCGCTGGCGGATGGCAGCCGCGCGGATCTCAACGCCCGCACCAGCCTGCAGGTCGACTTCAGCGGGAGGGGGCGTCGGTTGGTCCGCCTTGAGCAGGGTGAGGCGCTTTTCCAGGTGGCGAATGATCCTACCAGACCGTTTATCGTGGAGACCCCCGGGGGGATTGTGCGCGTGACCGGCACGATCTTCAACGTGCGGACCGGCCTCTCCGGTCATCTGGAGGTCACGGTGCTGCAAGGGGCGGTGGAAGTGGTCCCCTTGGTCGGCCCCGCGGCGGCGTCCGAGACCCTGCGACTTCGGCCGGGGGACCAGTTGACGCTGGAAGCCGGGGCTCTGAGCTACCGGCAGGTGCAGCCAGAGACGGTGGCGGCCTGGCGAGACGGCTGGGTGGTCTTTGACGCCGCCCCCTTGCGCGAGGTGCTGGGACGATTTGCGGATTTTCACCGGCGTCCGATCGCCGTGGCCCCGGAGGTCGCCGAGTTGCGCCTCAGTGGGCGCTTCGGCCTCGATGACTTGGAGGGCTTTCTCTTTGCGGACTTGGAGCGGGCGCTGCCAGCGGTGCGCGTCGAGCGGCGGCCCGATGGTTCCGCCCATGTCGCCCGTCGTTAAGGGATCCAGGTTGCGCCGGTACGGGCGAGCGTGGCGGCGTTTTTTTTCTCACGGATGGTGGATTCGGCCGCCGCAGGTGTCCCAGTCCGCGACTACGCCATGATCCTCCCGCCCCTTCGTGATCTGTCCCGGCGTCTTTTTGCCGCCGCTCTCGCCGCCTGGCTCCCGTCTCTCTCCGCAGCTCCCGTGCGGTTTGAGATTCCCGCGCAGCCCGCCGCCTCCGCCCTGCTGGCCTTTTCCGCGCAAGCCGGCGCGGAGGTCTTGTTCGCGACCGACCAAGTGTCCGGAAAAAAGGCCAACGCCGTGACCGGCGCCCACGAGCCTGCCGAGGCGATGATCCGGCTGCTCGCCGACACCGGCCTGGCTGCTTCGCGCGGCGCCAATGGGAAGTGGATCGTGGCGGCGGCTGCGCCGACACCCGTCACGCCCGCCCGGCCGGCACCGGCTGCGGTGGCCCCCGCGGTGCCGTCGTCCGCTGCCGCCCGGCCTGTGCCGGCCCCGGCCGGCGGCGAGGCGGCCGTGAAGATGGACGTGTTCGAGGTCACCGGCTCGCACATCAAGCGGCTGGAGGCCGAGGGCCCGCAGCCGGTGGCCGCCTATGCACGGGCCGACATCGATGCGCGCGGCTTCCTCAACACGGGTGATTTCCTGCAGAGCCTGTCGTTCAACAACGGCAGCGCGAATTCCATCGGGGTTCCGGCGGCCAACCCCGTGAGCAACGTCCCGTACGCCCGCGCCGCCGTGACGATGAACCCGCGCGGCCTGGGCGCGAACCGCTTCCTCGTGCTCCTGGATGGCAAGCGACCCTCGAGCTACGGCTTGCCGGACAACCGCGGCGGGTCGGTCTTCGACTTCAACAGCATCCCGACCGAGGCCATCGGCAGCATCGAGTACCTCAAGGACGGCGCCTCCGCCATTTACGGTTCCGATGCCATCGCCGGCGTGATGAACATCAAACTGCGGCCCAGCTTTTCCGGGTTCTCCACCAGTGCGATGCTCGGCAACACCCTGGGGCACGATACGTTCACCCGCACCCTCAGCCTCCTCGCGGGCGGCACGGCTCCCCGCGGCTCCTACCTGCTGAGCGTGAATTGGTTCAAGCAGAACGGGAACTTCGCGCAGGATTACGACCGCTCCCGGAGCACCGATTACACGTCGTTCGGGCCGGTCAAGGGCCAGAACAACAACAGCCCGAGCAATTTTCCTTTCAATATCACGCTCACGGCGGCCCAGGCGGCCTCCGCCGGGTTCAGCACCGGAGCGGGTTTCTATGTGATCAACGGTGGTTCGCCCGTGGCGGCGCCGCAGCGCACGAACTTCGTCCTGGCTGGTGCAAACCAGAATGCCGCCACGAACGCCAATCGCTACGATTTCGCCCCCACGACGCAGCTTGCGCCGGATCAGGAGAACTTCGGCGTCCTGTTCGGCATGAAGCACGACTTGTCCGACACGCTGCGGGCCTCCGCCCGGTTGCTGGCCAACAAAAACCTGACCGGCATCGTCTACACGCCGATCTCGATCAACAGCCAGTCGATCCTCAATGCCGACGGTTCGTTCCTCACCGTTCCGGCGAACAATCCGTACAACCCGTTTGGATTCGCCCTGAACAATTTTCGCGGGCGGGGAAATTTCGGTCCCACGCGCACCTTCAACGTCGAGACCAACGGGCTGACCACGATTCTGGGTCTGGAGGGGGCACTCGGTGCGGACTGGACCTGGTCGGCGAGTTTCATCTACGGCACCAGTGTTTTTGATCAGGTGGCGGGCAACCAGGTGCGCACGTCCGACATGCAGGCCGCGCTCAACGGCGCGCTGAGCGGCTTCTCCGGACAGTACTTCAATCCATTTGGACCGTCGAATCCGGCGCTGGTGAATGCGCTCTTCGTGTCGTCGACGGCCAACTCCAAGAGCACGACGCTCGGCGGTGATTTTTCCGTGGCGGGGCCCGTGCTCGAAATGCCGGCGCTGTTCGGCGGCCGTTCCCCCGGGCGCGTGGCGCTGGCCGCCGGAGTCGAAAGTCGCAAGGACAACCTCGACAACCATGCCGATCCCATTCCGTACCTCGTGACGGTGGGCGACCTGCCGTACTCTGGGAACCGCTCGGTGGATTCCGCGTTCGCCGAACTTGATGTGCCGCTCGTCGCCAAGGCGCTGTCCGCGCAACTGGCGGCGCGTTACGATCGGTACGATACCTTCGGATCGACGGTGAATCCGAAGTTCGCGCTGCTGGCGCAGCCGGCCGGGTTCCTCAAACTGCGCGCGTCCTATTCGCGTTCTTTCAAGGCGCCCGACATTGGCCAGCTCTACCAGCCGGCGGTCACGACTTTCACCGCGGCTGTCACGGATCCGCGGAATCCAACCCTGGGGCTGAACACCTACCCGTTTGTGGCTGCCGGCAATCGCGGACTGCAGCCGGAAAAGGGCCGCGTCTGGTATGGAGGCATCGTGGTCGATTTGGATCGGTGGGCGAAGGGACTCAGTTTCTCGGCGGACTACTTCGACATCGCGATCACCAACGTGATCACGACCTTCACGACGCCGACGGTGTTCTTCAATTTCTTCCCCGAGCGGGTGGTGCGGAACAGCGCCGGGGTGATCCAGTACTTCGACGCCAAGACGATCAATGCGGCCGGGTACCAGTGGAAGGGCCTCGATTTGGGCGCCGACTATCGGCTGCGCGGGACGCGGCTGGGAGACTTCGCCTTCAGCGGTCAGGTGACCTACACGGACTATTTCGCGCTCAATGCGGGCAGCGGTGCGGGGTACATCAACACCGCCGGGCGGTACAACACCCCGCGCCTGGCCGGATCCTCCCAGATCGGCTGGAAGCGCGGCCCGCTCGCGGCGTCCCTTGGGACGCAGTTCAAGGGCACCTACCTGATGGATCAGTTTGCCCCGGCTTGGCAGGAGAACGCCCAGTTCCTTTTCAACGGCACCTTCTCCTTCGATACCCCGTGGCGCACCCGGCTCACGCTCGGCTGCAACAATCTCCTCGATTCCGACCCTCCCAAGAACGGCAAGGCGATCCCGAGCTACGGCTATGACGTTGCGACCTACTCTGCCTGGTCGATGGGGCGATTCGTCTATCTCCGGGTAAAAAAGGACTTCTGAGCGCGCCCGGCGCCGGCGACTGTCTATCGCATGAATCGGCGATCCGGCCTGCGATGTGGTGCGCGATGGCTCGCACTGCTTCTGGCCGCCACCGCGGCGGGTCGCGCGGACTCCGGCGTCCGCACGCTCCGCCTGATCGGGGTCGCCAGCCTGCCGGCGGGCACCCGTTGCGACGGCGAACGGGTCGGCGGACTTTCCGGCCTCGATTACGACGCGGCTCACGACCAGTGGCTCGCGGTCAGTGACGACAAGGGAGAGTTCGGTCCCGCCCGCTGTTTTGTGATCCGGCTCGCCTACGACGCCGCGGCGGTGGGGGCGGTCGCGGTGACCGGGGTAATCCGGTTGCAGCCAGCCGGTGGTGATCCCAATGGCGGCGCTCCGGTACCGGGCGGCCGGGTGCAGGGTGAGGTTCCGGACCTGGAGTCGATCCGGATCGATCCGCGCGATGGCAGTCTGTGGGTGGCGACCGAAGGCGAGGCGAAGTGGGGCCATCCACCGATCGTGCGGCAGCTGGAGCGCGATGGTCGGCATCGGCGGGATCTCCCGCTTCCTTCGGTGTTGGCCCATGATCCCTCGCGGCGCACCGGACCCCGTCCGAATCTGTCCTTTGAGGGCCTGGCCTTCTGCCCTGCCGGGGACGCGGTGTGGCTCGCCCTGGAGGCTCCCCTCTGGCAGGACGGCGATGTGGCGGGCGCAGGAAAGGGAGCGGTGGTCCGGCTGACGTGCCTGGAGCGCGACGGTCGAATGGGGCGACAGGTGGCCTATCGACTGGAACCGCGGCCTCTGGTCCCCGCGCCGCGTCGACTGGCGGACAACGGTGTCGCCGAAGTGCTGGCGGTGAGTGACCGCGAACTGCTCGTGCTGGAGCGCGGCGGCGCGCAGCAGGCCGACGGGACCTGGCGCTTCGCGGCGCGTCTCTTTCTCGCCAGTGTCGCGTCAGCGAGTGAGGTAGGGGGCATGGCCGCGTTGCCGGCCGCCAGTTTCACGCCGGCGAGCAAGCGACTGCTGCTGGAACTGGGGACGGCTGCCGGAGAGCGGGTGGACAACCTCGAGGGCCTGGCATGGGGCCGGGTGCTCGCCAACGGCCGTCGCAGCCTCGTGCTGGTTTCCGACGACAACTTTTCCGTTTCGCAGCAGACCCAGTTCTGGGTCTTCGAAGTTCAACCCTGATTCCCTCCGCGCCCATGAAATTCACTCACGTTCTTCTCTTGCTTCTTTCTGTCGGCGCCAGCGTGGCGTCCGAGACGCCGCCGGCCAAGAAACCGAAATGGGACGACACCTTTGACGGCGTCGTCCACAACGAGAAGAAGATCGGCGGGTTCGTCGGTGAGTACCGTTGGTTGAGCAACTTTTTCCCGTGCCGGGTGGAATGGGAAGGTCGGATCTACGGCTCGTCGGAGGCGGCGTATCAGTCGGGCAAATATCCGCCGGCGGAGCGGGAGGTCTTCACGACGCTCGATCCCGATGCCGCGAAGAAACTCTCGCGAACGAAGCCTTACGATACCGCCGCGTGGGAGCAGCGGAAAGAGCGGACGATGCGGGAGGTGCTGTGGGCGAAGTTTTCGCAACACCCGGATCTGGCGGCGAAGTTGCGGGCCACGGGCGATCGGTTGCTGGAGGAAACCAATTGGTGGGGGGACGAGATTTGGGGTGTGTTCAAGGGCAAGGGGCGGAACCTGCTCGGGCAGATCCTGATGGACATTCGCGAGCGATTGAAGACCGAGGCGCCAGCCAGCCGGAAGCCGTGAGGCCGCGCTTTTCCGGCCAAGCGTGGCCGGCCGCTCCGCCGCCATGAGCTTCCTCCGTCAGATTTCGTCCGCCCTGCGGGCGCAGCCGCCGGCCCCGCCGGTGACTGATCCCGCGGAAGTGGACCGACTTTACCGCTACTGGCGCGTGCGCGTGATGTACGCGATGACGACGGGGTACGCGTTGTTCTATTGCGTGAGGAAGAACCTCTCCATGGCGGCGAAGGCGATCACGGACGAATTCCAGTTCAGCAACACGCAGTGGGGGGTGGTCTTGAGCGTCTCGACGATCGTGTATGCCCTATCGAAGTTCCTCAGCGGCGTCGTCGGGGATCGCGCCAACCCGCGGTACCTATTGTCGATTGGCCTGCTACTGTCGGCGGTTGTGAACTTGGTCTTCGGCCTCGGCGCCAGCCTGGCCTTCTTTATCGTCTTCTGGGCGCTGAACAACCTCTTCCAGGGAACGGGGGTTCCGCCGTGCGTGCGGCTGCTCACGAGTTGGTACAGCCCGACCGAGATCGGCCGCGCCTGGGGGATCTGGAACGCCTCGCACCAGATCGGGGGCGCCGTCATCGCCGTCTGGGCCGCTTGGCTCGTGAGCCACTATGGTTGGCGCTCGGCGTTCTGGGTGCCGGGCATCGTGGGAGTCGTGGGCGCGATTTGGCTGCACAACCGGCTCACCGACTCGCCGGAGTCGAAGGGGCTGCCCGCGGTCGAGACCTACCGCGAAGGCACGGTCGCCGGCACGGTGGCGGACACGACCGCTCCGTTCTGGGGTGTCTTCCGAAGATACATTCTCTCGAACCCGTGGGTCTGGATCGTGAGTATCGCGAACTTCTTCGTCTACGTGGTCCGCATCGGCATCCTGGACTGGGCACCCAAGTACCTGCAGGAGGCCAAGGGCTTCAATTTGAAGGAGGCGGGGTATTCGCTCTCCGGATTCGAGGTGGCCGGAATCTTCGGCGCCTACGCCTCGGGCTGGTTGTCGGACCGGGTGTTTCGCGGGCGGCGGGGTCCGGTTTCGGTCGCCTTCATGCTCTTCCTCATCGTCTTCGTGGTCGCCCTGTTTTTCGTGCCGCGCGGAAGCCTGGGGACGATGAGTGCGGTCTTCATTGCGATTGGCTTCTTTGTCTACGGTCCGCAGATGCTGATCGCGGTGGCGGCCGCCGATTTTGCGACGAAGGCGGCCGCCTCTAGCGCCGTCGGACTAACCGGGCTCTTTGGCTACCTCGGCGCCACCCTCTGCGGCGTGGCGACGGGCTTGATCGCTGACCACCTCGGCTGGGATGGGGTCCTGTGGTTCTACGGCCTGGCGGCGGTGGCCGGCGCGGCCCTGCTCGCCACCACATGGTCCAAGCGTCCGGGCCATGATGCCCGGGCGCCTGCCGCCCGCTGAGACCCACCCGAAATGTAACCCAATAGGTTACATTTTACTTCGACGAGAGGAGGGGGCGGAGGCGCGGTCGATCTTGGGGAATGGGCTACCGCGGATTGCGCCCGTCCTCTGGTCACCGGCCTGATTTCTCGTGAGGCGTCCGATGTTTCGAATCCTGAAGATCGCGATTGCGTGGGGCGGCGATTCTCGTTGGCTCATCGCAACCCCGTGCGCTCCAGCCGCTGCGATCGAACTGCCTGCGCTTCACGCGTATCGGAGCCATTTTCTGCGCTCCCTATGTCCTCGCCCCTCCCGGTCTCCTCCGTCCTTGTCCGGCGCGCCCTGCGCGCCACGGCCACCTGCCTGGCCGTCGCGTTGTCGATCGCCTTCCTTGCCCCGCACCTCCGGGCCCAGTCGCCCGCCACCGGCGGAATCACCGGGCGGGTGCAAAACGAGGCCACCGGCCAGTATCTCAACAACGCCAGCGTGGTCGTGAAGGGCACGGACCTCGTCACCTTCACCGACGAGACCGGCACCTTCGTCTTCGCTCGCGTGCCAGCCGGACCGGTGGTCCTCGAGGTGGTCTACTCGGGCCTCGATCCGCAGCAGGTGCCGTTGCAGGTGGCCGCCGGCCAGCGCGTCGAGCGCGATGTCTTCCTCAGCAGTCGCGAGCGTTATGGCGCGGCGTCGGCCGCGGGCCCGGGCGTGGTGAAGCTCGACCCCTTCGTGCTCTCCTCGTCGAAGCTTACCGAAGGCGAGGCGCTGGCGACGAACGAGCAGCGCTTTGCCCGCAATATCAAGAATGTCGTCGCCACGGATGCGTTTGGCGACGTGACCGAGGGCAACGTGGCCGAGTTCATGAAGTTCATGCCCGGCGTGACGATCGAGTACTCTGACGCCTCGCCCAACGCCGTCGCGGTGCGCGGCTTCGATCCCAACATGACCGCCGTGGCCGCCGACGGCGCGCAGCTCGCCAATGCTTCCGGCAGCGCCGCCAACCGCGGCTTCCTCTTCACCCAGGTCTCGATCAACAACGTCTCCCGGATCGAGGTCACGAAGGTGCCCACGCCCGCCTCCCCGGCGGATGGCATTTCCGGCACCGTGAACATGATCAGCAAGAGCTCCTTCGAGCGGAGCCGCATGCAGTTCAACTATCGCGTCTTCCTCTCCGCGAGCAGCGACGGCATGCAACTGAAGCGGCAGCCTTTCCCCTTCGACACGCGCGAGTATCGCGTGCACCCCGGCTTCGACTTCGACCTCACCCTGCCGCTCACGAAGAACTTCGGCATCGTCTTCACCGGCCTGCGCTCCAAGCAGTGGAACGAGCAGAACATCTCCTCGATGACCTGGAATGCCACCGCGGCCGGCACCGGCGCGACGCCGGCGACTCCGTTCCTCCAGAGTCACGCCATCATCGACGCCCCGAAGTGGTACACGCGCGACTCGACGAGCCTCAAGGCCGACTGGCGCATCACGCGCCACTCCGTCCTCTCCTTCGGCGGCCAGGCGAGCTACTACCGGGACAAGAACGGCAACGTCACCCGCACCGCCACCGCCGGCACCAACGCAACCCCGAGCGTGGCCGGGGGCGTGCCGCTGAGCTACAACGGCGAGCGGACAAACGGCGCCACCGGCCGCGGCGGCGTGACCTTCAGCGGGAACTTCCTGCACATCGACGCGCGCACGCTCGGTCTCAATTCCCGCTACCGCTACGACGACGGGACCTGGCTGCTCGACTCCGCCGTCAGCGCCTCGACTTCCAAGACCTGGCGCCGGTACGAGGAGAAAGGCAGCTTCCAGTCGCTGACCACGGCGCTTCTCGTGCCCGTGCGCGTCACCTTCGAGGGCATCACCGCCGTGCGGCCGACGACGACGCGCGCCTTCGACAACTCCAACCGCGAGATCGACCTGTACGACATCAACAACTACCGCCTCAACACGGCCGCGCAGACCGACTACCGGGACCACCACGAGGACGTCTATGGCTACAACGTGGACCTGCGTCGCGGGTTCAGCGTTTTCGAGATCCCGGGCAACGTCCAGATCGGTGGCCGTTACCGTTCGCAGGATCGCGATCGGCGCTCCTACAGCCGCTCGTACACGTACACGCCGCCGGACGGCAACCTCTCGCCGGCCCCGTTTGTCGGGCAGGTCTACAAGAACCGGCCGAACTACTTCGGCTTCGACAACATCCCGTGGCTTTCGAACAACCGCGCGGTGGACGCCTGGCGGAAGAACCCGGCGCTCTTCACCATGACGCCCGCGCAGATCGTCGCGGAGCAGCAGAGCCGCATCGTCGGTTCCGAGCAGATTCTCGAGACCGTCACCGGGCTCTACGCGCAGACCGAGGTGCGCTTCTTCCACAATCGCCTCACGCTGCTGACCGGCGTGCGTTACGAGAAGACCCACGACAAGGGCGTGGGGCCGCTCTACGAGCCGGCCAATGTCTGGCAGCGTACCGCCAGCGGGGCGTTTGTACGCAACGCCGCGGGCCAGCGCATCCGCCGGCCGGAGGCGGGCGCCGCCGGCTCCCTCGAGGAACTGCGTCTCACGCGCTTCGAGCGCGCCAACCTCGGCAACCGCGCCTACGACGGCTACTACCCGAGCGCCCACCTCAACTACCAGGCGACGGAGAAGCTCCTGTTCCGCGCGGCCTACGCACGGACCTACGGCCGGCCGGATTTCGCCAGCATCGTCCCCAACGCCACCATCACGGAGGCGGATCTCCCGGAGGGCGCCGATCCGTCGGCCATCCCGGGCAACATCTCGGTGCGCAACACCGGACTCAAGCCGTGGACGGCGGAGAACTACGATCTCAGCGCGGAATACTACACGGCGAGCGGCGGGCTCATCACCGGCGGCGTCTTCCGCAAGGACATCACGGATTTCTTCGGCACCCTGCAGACGCGCGCGACCGCCGAGATTCTCGACGAGTTCGGACTGGATCAGCGTTACGTCGGCTGGTTCCTCGACACGACGATCAACTCGGGCGACGCGCGGGTGTCGGGCGTGGAGCTTAACGTGCGGCAGGCGTTGGCACCCCTCGGCGGTATCGGCCGGTATTTCAGTGTCTTTGCCAACGCGACCAAGCTGAAGCTCGAGGGCAGCCGCAGCGCGGCGTTCACGCGCTTCGTGCCGACGAGCGCCAACTGGGGCGTCACCTTCACCCGGCGCCCCCTCACGCTGATGGCCAACTGGCATCATCGCGGTGAGCAGGATCGCGGGGCCTCGACCGGTCGCGGCCCACTGGCAAAGGTGTACCAGAACTCGCGCACCACGCTCGATCTCAGCCTGAGCTGGCAGTTTCGGCGCACGCTTACCGTCTTCGCCAACGCGCGCAACGTGACCAACGTGTGGTTCAACCAGTCGAGCTACCAGTTCGACACGCCGGTTTACGCCCGCCGCAGTTCGACCAACTCCTACGGCGCCCAGTGGGCCTTCGGCCTGAAGGGTACTTTCTAGGGCGGCTTTTTCTTCGAGGGGTGGCGGCGTGGACGCGCAGCCACCGAGGCACCGAAGGCGCTGCAGGTCGACGTACTTCGTCCTGGAGGTCTTGTGGGCGGGGTCGCCTCTCGTCCCTCGTTTCGGAGTTGCAGCGCGCGGGGCGGGGTCGCCCCGCCTACAGGAACACCCCGAAGTGAGGTCACTTCAGGCGCACTTCCGCGATGATCGGGAGGTGATCGGAGGCCTCCGTGTGCAGAACCTGCATCGAAATCGGTTCCACGCTGGCCGGAGTGACGAAGAGGTAGTCGATTCGGCGGTTCGGCTTCTTCACGGGAATGGTGAATCCGTCTCCCTGGCCGACCGCTTCCCAGGCATCACGGAGGAAGGCTTTGACGCCTTCATGGGTGGGCGTGCCGGGGCGGGTGTTGAAGTCTCCGACCAGAAGGACCGGGCGCCGGCCGGCGGCGGCGACGATTTGCTGGATTTCGGCGACGTTGCTCAGGCGCTCGGCGTCGTCGGGACGATAGTCGAGGTGAGTGTTGAGAAACAGGATCTCGCGGCCGTGAACGTCGAGCACGAGCTGCTGGATCCCGCGCTGCTCCCCAGGACGGAGCATCCGGTAATGGGTGTTCTTTGCCGAACGGATCGGGAAACGGGAGAGCACGGCGTTGCCGTATTCTCCGCCTTGATAGGCGATGTTCTTCTCGAAGTAGACGGTCAGGCCGGTGAGCCGGGCGAGTTCGGCGGGCAGGTCGCGGCCCTGGGTGCGCTGGACGCCGCGGTCGACTTCCTGGAGGCCCACGATGTCCGCCCGGGCCTCGGTGATCACCAGGGCAATGCGTGCCAGGTCGACTTTGCCGTCGAGACCCTCGCCGTGGTGGATGTTGTAGGACATCACCCGGAGAGTGATCGGCGCCGGAGCGGCGCCGGCGGCGGCAGTGAGGAGCAAGGCGCAGAAAAGCGAGCGGAGCATTGCGCCACGCCAACCGGAAACGGCGCCGGGGTAAAGCCGGGGATGCGGGTGGGGGAACGCGGCGCGGAGGCGGTCGTCGCCTCAGAGGCGCGTCGTGAGCGTGAGGTTGTAGCTGATCGGCTGCTTGAGGGCGTAGTAGCGCGGCACCGTCTCGCGGGCGGGGGAGGTGTAGTCGTTGTTCAGCGGCCGCATCACGTGGGCGTTCTGCGCGGTCGAGGAATAGGCCGGCCCGCGATCGTTCAGCAGGTTGTTGATCACGAGATTGGCCTGGAGTTCGCGGCGGTTCTTGAAGCGCCAGGTGTAGGCCAGGGTCGCCGTGACGATGACGTAGTCGTCGGGCGTGTAGGCCGGAGTGTAGGCATCCTTGGTCGGATCGTCGATCGCCACGCGCGGGTTGTCCGGATTGGGAATGGTGTCTTCCACCTTCGACCAGAAGATCTGCTTCCCGCGGTAGCGCGCGCCGGCGCCGAGGCGCAGGCCTTTCAGGCGTCCCGATTGAAGGGTGTAGTCTCCGAAGACATTGGCGACGGGTTGATCCTGCTGCAGGCGTTTTCCGTCCACGATGTTCCGGCGGTACGAGTAGATGTTGTTGTACGCGTTCATCGCGTTGGTCGCATCGGACGAGCGCTGGTTGATGGGGATTGATTCGTCGATGCGGGCGATGTTGTCGGGTCCGATGATCACGCCGGCATCGTTGGCGATCTGCTTGAAGAGGGCGCCGTTCTTGTCGATGTAGGCGCGCACGTCGGGATTGGCGTTGGCCTCGTAGAGGCGGGGGAATCCCAGGTTGCCGGTGAGGCGGAAAGCCCGGGATGGGTTGAAGGTGATTTCGATTTCGTAGCCGTCGCCGGTGCGGGTGCGGGTGTCGCGGTACTGGTTGGGCAGGCGGCCGATGCCGCGGATGTTGCGGCCGGTGGCGCTCGTGTCGCCGACGACGTTGGAGTCGTAGAGCGCGTTGAAGTAGGCCGGGCCGTCCTGGGGGATGACGTTGTTCGCCTCCTCGGTCCGGTAGTAGACGAAGTTGAGGTTGAGCTTGTTCTCGAACAGCTCCATCCGCACCGAGTAGTCGGTTCCCTTGGCGACGGTCGGCTCGAGGGAGCGGCCGTCGATGCGCACGATCGAGCCCGGCGGGTTGAAGGTCTCGGAAAAGTTGATCGCGGGGTTGAACCACGAGGCGACGTGGAGGACGGTGCCGACGCTGTGGGTCACCTGCCGGCCGCGGACGGGCGGCGGGTTGAAGTCGTCCTTGAAGCGGTCGTTGGCGTACTGGGGCAGACGGGCTCCGACGGAGTCGCGCGGTCGGATGTCCGCTTCCTGGGTGGGGCCGACGGGTCGCCCTTGCGCATCTTTCGGTGTGTAGGCGAGCGTGGCGTAGTCGGCCGGGGCGGGCGGGCGCAGGATGCGGTAGGTGGCGGGCCAGTCGGCCGGGTAGTCGCCCTGGTTGATCTGCTGCTCGGACTTGAAGTTGAACGTGTCGCGCCGGACGGCGCCGAGCACGACCCAGCGGCCGCGGAGGAGCTTGGCGTTCAGGGAGGCGAGGGCGTAGTTGAACTTGCTCGTGCTGATGTTCTGGGTGTCGCGCCGGTCGGCCTCGATGGCCCAGACCGGCCGGATGGTCTCGGGCGCGTTGGTGTTGGGGTCGAAATACGTGATGGGCTGGCCGGCGATGTCCGGGGACGGGCGGCTGGTGGTGTTCCAGTAACGCCGGATGCGAATCCGCTGGTTGCTGTAGGCCCAGAGGTGCTGGTCGGCGCCGCGGGCGACGCTGAGGTAGCGGTGGTCGCTGGTGTTCTGGCTGTTGTTGGAGCCGCCGAGGGAATTGAAGGTGAAGTGGCCGAAACGCGTCGGCCAGACGTAGGCGACCGCGGATCGGGCGTTGTTCTCGGAGAAGGTGCGGTAGCCGCGCATGTACTGGCCATCCCCATACGGCACGAGGAAGTTGGGATTGGGGGCGCCGTTGGGCAGCACGCGGTTGATGTCGATGTAGACATTGGGGAGGTCGCGGTTGGGTTCGCCGTTGGTGAGGGCCCAGGAACGGTTGAGGTCGCCGGCGATCTCGAAATGCAGGCGGCCCCAGCGCTGGTGGTAGGTGAGCTGGAGGTCGCGAAACCGCTGTCGGAGGATCGGCAGGTCGGGTGAGAGGGTGAACTCCTCGGTGGGCGTGCGGAAGGAGGAGAAGCGCTCCGCCAGCGCAAAGCGGTCGGCGGGGACGTTGATCTCGTAGAGCAGGTTGGCCCCGGCGGTGTTGAAGGTGACGTTGCCGGCGTTGGCCCAGGTGTAGCCCGCGATGGGGGTCTGGGCGGTGTTGCCGCCGGCCACGGTGATCGGATCGTTCTGGTAGTTGAAGACGATGCCCGGGGCGGCGAAGGGGAGGTAGATGAAGTAGTTCGCGCCGCGCCGATTCACGCCGATGGCATTGGCGTTGGAGGGCAGGGTCGCGAGGGCGCGCGGGGCGCTGTAGGTCGTGCCGTTCCAGCCGGAGAAACGGTCGTTGAGGAAGGTCACCGCGGACTGGCGGGAGTTGGCGCCGTATTCCCCCTCGAGGCGGATCTCGGCATCGCGCCAGGGCTTGTACGTGCCGGTGAGAAAGACCGCCTCGCGCTTGTCGAAGTCCTTGAGGCGCCAGCCGCCGGCGTCGCCCCAGAGCCCCGCGGCACGGACGGCAAAGCGCTCGTTGAGCGGCTGGTTCACGTCAAAGGTGCTGCGGAAGTTCTCCCACGAGCCGACGGCGAACTGGAGCTGGCGGATCGGGCGGTTCGTCTGGGCGCGCTTGGTCGTCGCGGAACTGATCCCGCCGAGGGATCCGTTGCCGAAGAGGATGGCGTTGGGGCCGCGGCCGAAGTCGTAGCGCTCGAGGTTGTAGGAGTCGCCGCTGTTGAATTGTGGAAAAAAATTCCGCTGCGGGCGTCCGCCGCCGGCGCCGCGCACGGTGTACTGGATCGGGTTGAAGAAGAAATTCTGCTGGCCGTTGTCGACGGCCACGGTGCTGGACGTGGTCCATTCGGCGGCGGACTGCAGGTCGGTGAGGCCGAGCGCGTCGATGAAATCGCGCGTGATGACCGAGTACGCCACCGGGGTGTCGCGCAGGTCGGAGGCGAGGCGCCCGCCGGCGAGCGAGCTCGCGGCGGCGAAGCCGGTGTCGCGGTCCGAGCTCACTTCGAACGGAGAGAGCCGGACCGCGTCATCCGTCACCACCGACGTTCGGGTCGGGGCCGCGGGTGGCGGAGGCAGGGTCTGGGCCGGAAGGCTGACGCCGGCGAGGCCAAGCAACAGCAGGAGGGCGCGCGAAGTGGGAAGGGGCATGCCGTGGGCGGGGTGTCGCGGGAGTGTGGGTGAAGGCGGAAGGGCGTCTATGCGAAAACGTACGGCCGGGGGGCAGGCGAAACAGGGTTGTTTGCGCGGCGTTTTTTCCCTAGCAACCAGCCTGCTTTCCTCGATCCCCATGGATGCCGAATCCCGCCTGGTTGAACTTCGCCTCCAACTTCCGCCTGCGCCCAAGCCGGGCGGCGTTTACCAGCCGGTAGTCGTCGTCAACCAGATCGCGTATGTGTCGGGCCACGGTCCCCTGCGGCCGGACGGGACGCTGGTCTCCGGTCGTGTGGGGGCGGATCTCACTCTCGACGAGGGCCGGGCGGCGGCGCGGCAAACCGGCCTGGCGATTCTCGCCACGCTGCGCGCGCACCTCGGGAGCCTCAACCGCGTGAAGCGCCTGGTGAAGTCGCTCGGGATGGTGAACGCGACGCCGGAGTTCGCGCAGCATCCGCAGGTGATCAATGGCTACAGTGAGCTGATGGCGGAGGTCTTCGGTGCGGAAGCGGGAGTCGGCGCACGCAGCGCGGTCGGGATGGGATCGCTGCCGGGGAACATCGCGGTCGAGATTGAGGCAATCTTCGAGTTGCACGCGTGACGCCGGACGGCACGCGCCTGTGGATCGCGCTCGGCGGGGTGATCGTGTTGATCGTCCTCGTGGTGCGCGGACGCCTGCATGCGTTCCTGGCGTTGACGATGGTCTCGCTCGGAGTCGGGCCCGCCCTGGGGCTGGAGCCCGTGCAAACGGTGCGCGCGTTTGGCGAGGGGGTGGGAGGGGTGCTGCGCGGCATCGCCGTGGTCGTCGGCCTGGGGTCGGTGCTCGGCAAGTTGCTCGCGGAGTCGGGGGGCGCCGAGGTGCTGGCCCATACCCTGATTCGGGCGATGGGGCGGCACCGGCTTCCGTGGGCGATGCTGGTAATCGGTTTCGTGGTCGGACTGCCGACGTGGTTCACCGTGGGCCTCGTGCTGCTGATGCCGGTGGTGCTCGCCGTGCGCGGGGCGGCAGGGGTGGCCCTGATGCCGCTGGGCCTGCCGATGCTGGCGGGCCTGGCCCTGGCGCATGGGCTGGTGCCGCCGCACCCCGGTCCGATGGCGGCGATTGGCACCCTCGGAGCGTTGGCCGGCGGGACGGACGCCGGGCGGGTGATCCTGCTGGCCATCGTGGTGGCAGTGCCGGTGGGCCTGCTTGCGCTGGGCGTGGCGGGGCCGTTGGCGCGGCACATCCCGGAGACGCCGGTCCCTGCCCCGGCCAGTCCGACGAAGGAGTCGACCGGGCCGGAGCGACGGGTCCCGGGTTTCGGTCTCACGCTTGCCACGATCCTCCTGCCGCTGGGCCTGATGCTGCTGGCGACGGTCGCGGGGGTGGCGCTGCCGCCGGGGCAGGGACTGCGCGGGGTGCTGGAATTCGCCGGGGATCCGGTCGTGGCCATGGTGGTGGGAGTGCTGGTGGCGTGCTGGTCCATTGGCACGCGGTGCGGTTTTGACCGGGCCCGGCTGGCGGGATTCACGGAGGAGTGCCTGGGTCCGGTGGCCGCGGTGCTGCTCGTGGTCGGCGCCGGCGGAGGTTTCAGCAAGGTTCTCGCGGCCGCCGGAGTGGGCGATGCCGTGGCGGCGATGGCGCGCCATGGCGGAGTGTCCCCGCTGGTGCTGGGCTGGGGGCTGGCGGCGGCGGTCCGGGTGGCGACCGGATCCTCAACGGTGGGCATCACCATGGCGGCCGGGATGGTCGCGCCGCTCGCGGCGGCCGCACCGGGCACCAGCCCGGAGTTGCTCGTCGTCGCCATGGGGGCCGGGTCGCTCTTCCTGTCCCACGTCAACGACGGCGGATTCTGGTTCGTGAAGGAGTACTTCCAGCTCAGCGTGGCGCAGACGTTGCGCACCTGGTCCGTGCTGGTCTCGGTCGTGGCGGTGGCGGCCCTGCCGGCGATCTTACTGCTCGATTGGCTGCGGGGACTGGTCTGAGATTCCGGACTGCGCCCTTCGCCCATGTTCATCCTCGACGCCCATCTCGACCTCAGCATGAACGCGCTCGAGTGGAACCGCGATCTCACGCGGCCACTCGAGGAAATCCGCGCCCGCGAAGCCGGCCAGCGCGACAAGCGGGATCGGGGCAACAACACCGTCTGCCTGCCGGAGTTGCGGCGCGGCGGCGTGGGCGTGGTGGTGGCGACGCAGATTGCGCGGTATGCCAAGCCGACTCACCCGCTCGGGGGCTGGCATTCGCCGGCGCAGGCTTGGGCGCAGACGCAGGGGCAGCTCGCCTGGTACCGCGCCATGGAGGAACAGGGGCAGATGGTGGCGATCCGCACCCGGGGCGAACTGGAACGGCATCTCGCGCGGTGGGGCCGGCGGGCGGACGGAAGCATCGTCGTCCCGGAAGATACGTCGCGCCTCCCGGTGGGGTACGTCCTCTCGCTCGAAGGGGCGGATTCGATGCTCACCCTCGGTCACGTGGAGCGGGCGCACGCGCAGGGCCTGCGGGCCATCGGACCCGCCCACTACGGCCCCGGCACTTATGCGCAGGGGACGGACGCCACCGGCGGCATTGGCGCCCGCGGACGGGACTTGTTGCGGGAAATGGAGCGACTGGGCCTCATCCTCGATGCCACGCACCTGTGCGACGACAGTTTCCGGGAGGCGCTGGATCATTTCGGCGGGCGGGTTTGGGCGAGCCATTCCAACTGCCGGGCGCTGGTGCCGCACAACCGGCAGTTTGCCGACGATCAGATCCGGGAACTCATCGCGCGCGGCGCGGTGATCGGCGGCGCGCTCGACGCCTGGATGATGGTGCCGGGGTGGGTGAAATACACGACGCGGGCGGAGGACACCGGCGTGGGCTTGCGGCATCTCGTCGACCACATGGATCACATCTGCCAACTCGCCGGCAACGCGCGGCACGTAGGGCTGGGAACGGATCTCGATGGGGGCTTCGGGCGTGAACAAAGCCCGCTCGACGTGGACTCGATCGCCGACCTGCAGAAACTGCCGGGGCTCTTCCGGGCCCGGGGGTATTCCGAGGCCGACATCGCCGGGATCCTGCATGGAAACTTCCTGCGCTTCCTGTCCGAGGCGCTGCCTCGGGGGGAGTAGGGTGGGGCGGACTACGACGGTCGTATGAGACGATGCACAGCGCCGGAATTCGGTGTCGGCGGTGGGAGCGGCGCCCTCGCCGCGCGGGCGGGCCTGTCGCCGGTGGAAAATTGCGGGGCGGGGTCGCCCCGCCCACATCGTACCGCGTCAGGGTGGACGTTCTGGAGAAATCCGATCCCCCGGGGCCTTGGTTTCAGACGGCAGGCGACCTGGCTGTTGGTGGCGGTCCTGGCCGGGGCCGGCCTGCTCCGCACCGGGCAGGCAGCGGAGGCGGGGCGCGAGGCGCTGCCGGCTTGGCTCGCGGGCAAGGAGGAGGTGACGGTGGCGGTAACCGATTCCGGACTCGGTGGGCTCGCAATCGCCGCCGACCTGGCGGCGCGGTTGGAGACCGCGCGGGTCGCGAAGCGTGTGCGGCTGGTCTTCTTCAACGCGCTCTTCGCGAATGACAGCGGCTACAACAGCCTGCCGAACCGCCCGGCCAAGCTGCGGGTCTTTGATCGGGCGCTCCGCGCGCTGGAGGAGAAGGTGCGGCCGGATCTGATCGTCATCGGGTGCAACACGCTGTCGGTGATTTATCCCGACACGGCGTTTGCCCGCCGCACCCGCGTGCCGGTCCAGGGAATCGTGGAGCCGGGAGTGACGCTGTTTCGCCGCGAGCTGGCCCGCCATCCGGGCGCGCGGTTGGTGCTGTTTGGCACGGAAACGACCATCGCGGAGGATTCCCATCGGGCGGCCCTCCTGGCGGCGGGCGTGCCCGCGAACCGGCTCGTGGCGAAGGCATGCCCCGAGCTGGCGTCCTACATCGAAACCAACTGGCAGGGCGACGACACCGAGTTGATGATTGCGGCCATGGTGGGGGATGCACTGGGCGGCGGGCCGGAACCACGCGCGCCGGTGCTGGCGGGACTGGTGTGCTCGCATTACGGCTACGCGCGGGAGGCTTGGGTGCGGGCGATGGCGGAGAACCGCGTGCCCCTGGCTGGGGTGCTCGACCCCAACCGCGAGCTCGCGGAGACGATTGTGCCGAGCGGCTGCCGCGGCGAGTTCGCGGCCACGACGGTCACGGCCGAGGTCTGGTCGATGGTGGAAGTTTCGCCGGCCAAGCGCCGCACCTTGGGAACCTGGCTGGCGCGGGTCTCGCCCGCGGTCGCCCGGGCGCTGGAGGATCACGCGGTCCGGCCCGGGCTCTTCGAATGGCGCGACTGAACGGCGCCGATCGGCTGCGGGTCCGCCAGGAGAATGGAGCGGCCTCGCTGCCGCCGGCCGGTCAGGTGCGAGACGGCGGCGGGCAAATGAGATCGTTGCGTCGCGGACGGGCGCGCGGTTCTCTCGCGCCATGCTGGCGTTGATCGGTGGCGCGACGGGCCTGGTGGCCCTTCACCTCGCGGTGGAGGCGGCCGGGCATGCCCGCCGGCTGCGTCGGATTCCGGTGCGGATCCACGTCAACGGGACGCGAGGCAAGACCTCGGTGACCCGACGGCTGGCCGCGGCTTTGCGGGCGGCCGGTGTGCGGACGATGGGGAAGATCACCGGCGATGAGCCGCGGATCATCCTTCCGGACGGCACCGAGGAGCCGATTGTGCGGCGGGGGCCGGCGCGGATTCAGGAACAGGTGCGGTTTGTGCGCCAGGCGGAGGCCCGCCAGGTGCAGGCGATCGTGGTCGAGTGCATGGCCCTGGCTCCCGAGCTGCAGCGCGTGGCGGAGGAGCGGATGATGCGGTCCACCCACGGCATCATCACCAACGTGCGTCCGGATCATTTCGAGGTGATGGGCGATTCCCTGGCGGAGGTGGCGGACGCGCTCGCAGCCACCATCCCGCACCGCGGGGTGCTGGTGACGGCTGAGCGCCGCTTCTTTTCGTCTCTGGCCGCACGCGCCGCGGAACGCGGCAGCCGCATCGTGCCGGTGGCAGCGGGTGAAGGGGCTGGGGGGAGCGCCCCGGAAGCGGAGCACGCCGCCATCGTGGCGACGGTGCTGCGCGAAATGGGACTGTCGGTGCCCGGTGGCGAACCCGTCCCCGCGGAGCACCAACGGCTCTGGCGCTGGGGCCGCGCCGAGGGGCGGGCGTTGCTGCTGGACGCTTTCTCCGCCAACGACCCGGTGTCGACGCGGCTGCTCGTGCACGGGATCGAGTCGCACTTCGGGCTGCCCGGACCGCGGATTGCGCTCTTCAACCACCGGGCGGACCGACCCTGCCGGCTGCAGTCGTTCGCCGCGGATCTTCGGGCCGCGGGCGGTTTCGCGGCCGTGGCCCTGATCGGGGAACAGTCGTCCCTGGCCCGCCGGCAGTTCCGCGGGGTCGGCGGGGAGATTTGGGATGTCGCCAGGCTGGGAGCCACGGAGGCGGCATTGGGGGCAATCTCGACCCGGGTGGGCGGCGGTGATTTCACCCTGGTCGGGATGGGAAACGCCAAGGGTCCCGGGCTCCAATGGGCGCGGCTTTTCGCGGAGAAAGGGGAGCCATGCCGGTAGTCGAGGCGATTGCGATCGGGCTGGTCGCGGGTTTTTTCCTGTACGAGTGGTTCGGGCTTTCGCCGGGGGGCTTCGTCGTGCCCGGGTATGTGGCCCTCTACCTGGACCGGCCCGGGGTGCTCGTGGCCACGGCCGGGGCCAGCGTCCTCGCCTGGGGCGCCGTGCGTCTGGCGTCGCGTTGGTTGATTCTCTACGGGCGCCGGCGGTTCGCCCTGATGGTGCTGGTGGGGTTCGGGGCCCAGTGGCTGGTGGAAACGGTTGCCGCCCACCACCGCGGCGCGCTCCCGCCTGGCGAGGTGATCGGGTACATCATTCCCGGCCTGATCGCAAATGAGGCGGAGCGGCAGGGCGTGCTGCCTACCGTATCGGCGTTGGCGGTACTTTCGGTGGGCGTGCGCCTCGTCCTCGTGGCCGCGGGCTGGCTGGAGGTGTGGTGAATGGCACGCCAGCTCGAGTCGCGCGGCTGGTGGGTGCTCGCCCTGGGGGCGGTGGGCATCTGGATTGCGGTGGACCGTGCGCGCTGGCTCGGCGACGATCCGGCGCAGGCTGTCCGGGTGGAGGCGGCCCGCACGATGGCGCGCGGGATCGAGGTGTTGCGGGAGGAGCGGATCCGGCGCGCCGGGCCGATTGACGCCCGAAACGATCCCAATCGCACCGCACTCATCGGGAAGGCGTACACCGATCTGACCACGACACTGGGGGATCTGGAGGCGAAACGAACCTCCACGAATCCCAACCTCGCGGGGCTCGTGGCCGAACTGCTGCAACAAGCCGGGGCGCGGCCGGGCGACCCGGTGGCGGTCGCCTGCTCGGGGTCGTTTCCGGCACTGAACCTGGCGGTGTTCGCGGCGGTGCAGGCGCTCGAGTTGCAGCCGACCATCATCAGTTCGGTGGGCGCCTCGAGTTTCGGCGCCAACGAGCCGGGCTGGACCTGGCTTGATCTCGAGCAGGTTCTCGCGGAGCGCGGTGTGCTGCGGCATCGCTCCGACTGGGTGGCGCTGGGCGGGATTGTCGATGAGGGAGGGGGGCTCGATGGGACGGGGCTCCTTGAGGGGGCGGCCGCAATCCGGCGCAGCGGGCGGCCGGTGCTCGAGGAGGGCGGCCGGAAGTCCCTCGTCGCCGATGTGCGACGGCGCCTGGAACTGCTGGGCGCGGGCGAGCGGCGACCGCGCGTCTTTGTCAATGTGGGCGGCGGTCTCACCTCGCTCGGAGGCGTAAGCGAAGGCGCGATGTTTCCTCCCGGCCTGATCCGGCGCGCGCTTGCACCGCCTGATCCGCGCGATGGCGTGATCGCCCGCATGCTGGAGGCGGGGATTCCGGTGGTGCACCTGCTGGACCTGCGGCGGCTGGCGCGGGCCCACGGCCTGCCCTGGGATCCCATGCCCTTGCCCGCGGTGCCATCCGGGACCGTCATGCGCCCGCGCGGCCTCGGCCGATGGGCGGCCGGGGTCGGCTTGGTCGCGTTAGGAGCCCTGCTACTGATGGCTAGTCGGTGCTGGCAAAAACGGCCGCGGCCGGAGGAAATCGCCTCGATCCGAATTCATGGGTGAGCTTCGCTCGCGCCCGACCCCTCAAGATCCTTTGTCCATGAGTCCTCGCCTTCTCTTCCTCCTGGGTGCCTCGCTGGCCTCCATTTCCGTCCTGCGGTCCGAAATCAAGCTGACGGCTCCGGAACCTGTGCTGCTGACTTCGGCCGGTCAGAGCGCCGACGTGCAGATCCTGAAGACACTGTTCGACCGCAGCAAGGTGTCGGCCCGCACTCTGCCGCTGGCCAAACCCGAGGATCTGGCGGGGGCGAAGACCCTCGTGGTGGCGGTCGGTGGCAGTGCCAAGGGCCTCGGGGCGGCGGGCATCGATGCCGACAAGGAGACGGCGCGCCTGAAGGCGGTGCTGGCGAAAGCCAAGGAGATGAAGCTGCCGGTGGTGGCGATGCACGTCGGCGGGGAGTCCAAGCGGGGCGACCTCTCGGACGGTCTCTACAAGCTGGTCGTGGGCGCCGCGGCCCAGGTGGTCGTGGTGAAGGACGGCGACAAGGATGGTTTCCTCACCAAGGCGGCAGAGGCGGCCGGAGTGCCAGTGGAAAAGGTGGAGAAACTTGTCGGGGTCATCGATCCGATCAAAAAGATCTTTGGCAAATGACCCACGGAGGCGGCCGTCCGGGAATGAGACCGGGCGGTTTCCACCCGGAGGTTCGGCCGCCGGCAGTCGATCCGCGAATTCGCCGTTGAAACCACCGAGGAGACGAATGGCCAAGCCAGCGAGTATGCCGGGGTGTCCAGCAGGGAGGGAAGATCCGGAGGGACAGACGGGATGGCCGATCCCCGCGTGGGGAAGGTCGGCGGAGACGCACTTGGAACCATGAAGACGACGACACTGACGAGGGTGGAAACTCACGGGTGGCTGGGGATGGCCCTGGGGCTGCTGGCCGTCCCACTGTCCGGTGCGACTTCGGGCAATCCGCTGCCGGCCAAGCCGGTGGAAGGCCGCTCCGGCATGGTGGCTTCGGCCCATCCGCTCGCGACGCAGGCCGGACTCGAGATTCTGCGCCAGGGCGGCAACGCGGTGGACGCGGCGGTGGCGACCGCGTTCGCCCTGGGCGTGGTGGAGCCCAACGCCTCCGGGCTCGGGGGCGGAGGCTACATCGTCTTCTACCACGCGAAGACCGGCAAGGCGGAGGCGATCGACTACCGGGAAAAGGCGCCGCGGAAGGCGACGGCGGACATGTATCCGCTCTCTCCGGACGGCAAGGGCGTGCTGAACAAGGCGAGCACCGTGGGGCACCGGGCCTGCGCGGTGCCCGGGAATCTGGCCGGCCTGAGCCTGGCGCTGCAGCGCTGGGGCACGAAACGGCTGCCGGAGGTGCTGGCGCCGGCGATCCGGCTGGCGGAGGAGGGTTATCCGGTGACCAAGACGCTGGCCGACATGATGAACACTTACTACGACCGGCTGGCCCAGTTCCCGGAGGCTTCGCGGGTGTACCTGAAGGACGGCCTTGCCTATGAACCGGGCGAGAAGCTGGTGCTGAAGGACCTCGCGAAGACGCTGCGGTTGATTGCCGCGCGGGGACCGGAGGTTTTCTACCGCGGGGAGATCGCCGAGGCGATCGTCCGGGAGATGGCGGCCGGTGGCGGGTTAATCACCCGGGAGGATCTCGCCGACTACCAGCCGGTGGTGCGCGAGCCGGTGCGCGGCACTTACCGGGGTCACGAGTTGATCTCGATGCCGTCGTCGAGTTCGGGCGGCACCCACGTCATCCAGCTGCTGAACATCCTCGAGGGCTACGACCTCGCCGCGCTCGGCCACAACACCGCGGCGGCGCTGCACGTGCAGGCGGAGGCCGCGAAGCGGGTCTTTGCGGACCGCGCAAAGTATTCCGGCGACGCCGACTTCGTAAAGGTGCCGACGGCGGGTCTGCTCTCGAAAGAGTACGCGGCGGAGCTGCGCAAGGGCATCAACCCGGAGAAGGCGACGGAGAAGGTCGCCGCGGGCAACCCCTACTCGGTGATGTCGGGAAACACGACACATGCGTCCTTCGTCGACCGCGAGGGCAACCTCGTGGCGCTCACGCAGACGATCAACCTCTTCTTCGCTTCCGGCGTGGTGGTGCCGGGGTACGGGATCCTGCTGAACGATGAGATGGACGACTTCATGCCGGTGCCAGGGAACGCGAATTCGATTGCGCCGGGCAAGCGGCCGGCGAGCAGCATGTCGCCGACGATTGTGCTGAAGGACGGGCGGCCGTTCCTGAGTCTCGGCTCGCCGGGCTCGGCGCGGATCATCACCGCGCTGCCGCAGATCCTGATGAACGTGATCGATCACCGGATGGACCTGCAGCAGGCGATCAATGCGCCGCGCGCCCATTGCATGGGCGGGGCGATCGAAGTCGAGTCGCGGATTCCGGAGACGGTGCGGGCCGAACTCCAGTCCCGGGGCCACAAGCTCAGCGTGCGAGGGGCGGTCGACCTGCACTTTGGCGGGGCCCAGGCGGTGATGATCGAGCCGGGCTCGGGCCGCCTCCTCGGGGCGGCGGATCCGCGGCGTGACGGCGTTGCCGCCGGATACTGAGGGGTTGTCGGCCGATCGCCATGGAGTTCGAGCTGATCATCCTGCTGGTGATGGTGGCGGTGTTTGTGGGGGCGTTCTTCCTCCTGCGCCTGCCGGTCGCGATTGGCCTGATGGTGGCGGCAGTCGCGGGCGCGCTGGTGGGAGGGGAAGGGGTGCCGCTCCGCCAGCTGGTCGAGGGCATGTTCGCGTTCTTCGACCTCATCCTGATCATCGCGACGGCGATGGTGTACATGAAGGTGCTCGAGCACTCCGGGGTCCTGCACACGCTTGGCCGGCAGGTGACCGAGGCCTTTCACCGCCGGCCGACCGTGCTGCTGATGGCGCTGATGCTGCTGGTGATGTTTCCCGGCATGATCACCGGGGCCTGCGCGACGGCGATCTTCACCACCGGGGCGCTGGTCGCTCCGGTGATGCTCAACCTGGGCATTCCCCGCGTGCAAACCGCGGCCATCATCGCGATGGGTTCCTTGATTGGAATGATCGCCCCGCCCGTGTGCATCCCGGCAATGATTATCGCGGAAGGGATCGACATGCCGTACGTGGGGTTTTTCTGGCCCCTGTTCCTGCTGACGATTCCCACCGGGTTGGTGGTCGCCTGGGCGATGGGCCGGCGGCACCTGCGCCACGACTTGGATCCCGCGGCGCTGGCGGCGGCGATGCAACCGTCCGTCTTTCCCGCCCACGGCTGGAAACTCTACCTGCCGCTGGTCGTGCTCTTCGTGCTGATGGTGGCGCCCAAGGTCGCGCCGCGCCATGTGTATGACATCGGCCTGCCGCTCATGCTGACGATTTCCGCCGGCATCGGCCTGTTCACCGGCGAGAAGGTCCGGCTCCGCGAGGCCGTGCAGACCGGGATGAAGGAGGCCATTCCCGTGATGGCGCTGATGGTGGGCGTGGGCATGTTCATCGAGGTGATGACCCTCACCGGGGCGCGCGGCTACTTTGTCGCGGCCTCGCTGGCGCTCCCGAAGGTCTGGCTGGTGGTGACGGCGGCGGTGGCGCTGCCGGCCTTTGGCATCATCTCGGCCTTTGGCGGTGCCAGCGTGCTCGGAGTGCCGATGACCCTGGCGCTCCTGGGCAAGGACCAGATCCTCGCGCTGTCGTCGATTGCGTTGATCGTGGGCGTGGGGGAGATGGTGCCGCCGACGGCGGTGGCGGCGTTGTTTTCGGCGCAGCTGCTGGGCCTCGAGAGTCACTTCCCGGTGGTGCGGCGCTGCGTCCTCCCGACACTCGCCGTCCTGGCGCTGGCGGTGGCCATGCTCGTGTGGGCGAACTGGGTCGGAAAACTCACCCCATGATGCACGAACTCCTCACCCTGGCCTACCGCGGGATCACGCTGCTGGTCCTCGCGGCCGTCGTGCGGGCGGCCCTGGCCCGCGAGAACAGCAGCTCCTACCAGGTGATGGCGGTCGTGCTCACGATCCCGCTCCTCCTGCGCGTGTTGATGATCAAATGAACCTGCGCACCTGGTGGAACGACAAGACCCGCCGCGGCGGCGTCCTGCTCGCCGCCGCCGTCCTCGTGGCGGCGGTGACGGGCCGCGATTTCGTGGCCCAGCGGAAGCACTTTGCGGTTCACCGCGGCCCGGGAGTGACGCAGGTCTGGCGCCTGAGCGACTTCCTTCCGTCGCTGGCCGGGACCAGGGGCGACACCGAGGTGTTCGTCCTGGCCGGTCGGAAACCGGGTGCCACCGTGCTGGTGATGGGGGGCATCCACGCCAACGAGCCGGCGGGACATGTGGCGGCGGTGACGTTGGTCGAGTCGGCCGTGATGGAGGCCGGGCGCCTGATCGTGATTCCAACCACCAACGCGAGTGGCTTCACCGCCGGGGATCCGCAGGAAGCCAACCCGCCGGCCTTCAGCCTCGCCACGCGCACCGGCCTCCGTTGGTTCCGCTACGGCGGGAGGGGATCCGCGGCCGTCGACCAGTGGCCGGATCCGGATATCTACCTCCATCATCCCTCGGGTCAGTCGCTGTCCGGCAATCAGACGCGGAACATGAATCGCGCCTTTCCGGGGCGGGCGGACGGGAACTTCACGGAACGTTGCGCGTTTGCCGTGACTGAACTGGTGCGCCGCGAAAAGGTGGATCTCGTCATCGATCTCCACGAGGCATCGCCGGAGTACCCGGTGATCAACACCATCGTCGCCCACGAGCGGGCGATGGCGCTGGCCGTCAGCGTGGCGATGGGCTTGGAGCTGCGCGGAATCAAGATTGGCCTGGAAGCCTCGCCCCCGAACCTGCGCGGCCTGTCGCATCGCGAGCTGGGCGACCACACGCCGGCGCTGGCCGTGCTGATGGAAACCGCCAACGCCGCGGAAGGGCGGATCCGGGGGCGCATGACACCGGAGTTGATCGTGACCGGCCGCGACAAGATGTATGTCAAGGCGGCGAAGGCGGGCCGGCTGTTCGTGAGCTACGACGAGCGGGGGCACCCGCTGGAACAGGAGCGCGTGTTGCGGCACCTTGCCGGCATCGAGGAGTTCATGAAGGCGTGGACGGAAGAGAACAAGGAACGCCCGCTCCTGCCGGCGACCTACCCGGAGCAGGCGATCATCGAGAAAGAAGGACTGGCCCCGTACCTGCGGGCGTCGGCGGACGCACTCTGACGCCTCCGCGGCGAGAGCGGGCGACTCAGCCGCGGGCTTCGCGGAGTGCGCGCTGCAGCGCCTCGACCGTGAACGGTTTCGGCAGGGCGCTCTTGAAACCGTGACTGCGGTAGTCGCGCAGCGCCTCGCTGTCCGCGTAGCCGCTCATCACGATGGCCACGATTTCGGAGTCGATCTTGCGCAGTTCGGTGAGGGCCTCCTGGCCGCCCATGGCGCCCCGCACGGTCAGGTCGAGCAGCACGACGTCGAACGGCGCCCGGGCGATGAGCGCGGCGCGATAGGCGGCAATCGCGGCCGCGCCATCGGAGGCCTCGGTCACGCCGAAACCGAGCTGGCGCAAGGTGGCGGCGACCGCCGTGCGCAACCCAGGCTCATCGTCCATGACCAGGGCCCGGGCGGTCTGCGTCCCCGGGGCTCCGACGGCCGGGGTCGGCGGAGAGGTGGGTTCCGGCTGCGGCGATAGGCAGGCCGGCAGGTAGACGTGGAACACGCTGCCCCGGCCCGGGGCGGAGTCCACGGTGATGGCGCCGTGGTGCTGCTTGGCCACGGAAAGGCAGATGGTGAGGCCCAGCCCCATGCCCTTTTGCGAGCCACGCTGTTTGGTGGAAAAATAGGGATCGAAGATCCGGGCGACGAGTTCCGGCGGGATGCCCGGTCCCTGGTCAGCGACGGAGATCCGGACGTATTTCCCGGCGGGCAGCCCGCGCACTGCCTGCTCGGGCAGGGTCACATTGGCGGCGGTGACGGTGACGGTGCCCGCGGCGGGCATCGCCTCGCGGGCATTGAGGACGAGGTTGCGCAGCACCTGGCCGATTTGCGTCGGGTCCACCTCCGCCGGCCAGAGCTGCGGGTCGAGATCGAACAAGGCGACGGTCGAGGAGCCGCTGAGCGCCAGCTGGGTCGATTCCCGAATCAGTCCCTGCAAGGCACTCGGCCGGCGGATGGCGGCACCGCCGCGGGCAAAGGTAATGAGCTGTTGGGTGAGGTCGTGGGCCGCCATCGCGGCCTTCCGGGCGTCGCCAAGGAACTCGGCCGCCTGTGCCCGGGTGATGTCCGGCCATTGTGCCATGTCGAGGTTGAGCACCATGGTCGTGAGGAGGTTGTTGAAGTCGTGCGCAATCCCGCCGGCGAGGATGCCGGTGGACTCCAGCTTGCCGAGCACGAGCCGATCCTCCTCGGCCTGTTTCTGCAAGGTGAGGTCGGTATAGGTGCCGATGAGGCGCGTGGGTTGGGGGGATCCCTCCCCGCCGACAGCGATGCCGCGGTTGAGCACCCATTTCCAGGAGCCGTCGCGGCAGCGCAGGCGCTGTTCAAGGGCGAACGGCACGCCGGGCTTCTCCCGGTGCGCCATCAGGGTCTGGTCGACCCGGGCGCTGTCCTCGGGATGCAGGAGCCGGAACGAGTCCTCGAGCGTATCGCCAATCTCAGATTCGTCGTAACCGAGCAGGCGCTTCCAAGCGCGGGAATAGAAGACCCGGCCGTTGACCAGATCCCAGTCCCAGACCGCGGCGCCGGAACCATCCAGGGCAAAACGCCAGCGTTGTTCGCTCACGCGCAACGCATCCGCCTGTTGGGCGAGGCGCCGGACCATGCGGCGCTGCCAGAGCATGAAAGCGGCGACGCCGGCCACCACGAGCGCGGCCGGAATGTAGTAGGGCTGAAGATCGGCGAGGCGAATCTCGCGCGGTTCGATCGGGCCGAGCCACTTCGCGTAGATGCGATCGAACTCCCCGTTCCGCATCAGCTGGGCCAGGGCCTCGTTGAGGATGCCCAGCGTCCGCAGGTCGTCCTTGCGTGTCCCGAAGTGGTAGCAGTTGACCAGATCCTCGACGAAGTTCCGCGCGAGGCCGCGCTCCGGCACGGGGAGGCGGTAGAACTGGTTGGTGAGGAGGACGGCATCGAACTCCCCGCGGCGCACCCCCTCCAGCGCCTCGATGCCCGAGGAAAAGGTCTGGATCTTTGCCCCCCAACCTTGGTTCAGGTGAGCCGCGACGTCGGCCGCCGTTCCCCTGATGGTGGCGATGCGTTTTCCGGAGAAATCGGCGATGCGTCGCAGGGCCGGCCGGTCGCGGCGGGAGTAGACGACCGCATGCAGGCGGGCGTGACCGATGGAGAGGTTGGTATCGGCGCGGTTGTTGGGGGTGTCGAGCAGGTTGCCGAAGGCATCGAGCTTGCCGGCCGGGAAATTGACGAAGTGCTCCTTCCAGTAGCCAGGGACGGCCTCCATCGGAACGCCGCTCACCCGCGACATCTCGCGAATCAGGTCGACCATGAAGCCGGCCGGCTGCTGCTGTTCGTCGACAAACCCCAGGGGCGGGTTGCTGCGTTCCACCGCGATGCGCAGCGGCGTCGCAGCCGGCAGGAAGCCGGCCGCGATGAGCCAGAGGGCCACCCCGGATGGAAGACATTTCATCGTGTTGCCCGCGAGGGCGCAGCAGTTCCCTATCGGCCCCGATGACCGGGAGTTGAGGAGGTACCGGGCGAATTTTTTTCGCGCCTTTCGCAACTTTGGCGGACTCCGTGCGTAGATCCCTGCCGCACGGGCTGGTTGCCCGTGGAACCGCACCATACCACTCCATGAAATCCGCAGGGGAACCACGGGGTTCCAGCGGCACGGCTGCTGCCTGCCAGCGTTGCTGGGGGCGGTGGACGCGCCGCTGGGTCACGATCACATTCGGGGTAGCCACCGTGGGGCTGGCGGCCTGGCTGGCGAGCGAGGCTTGGTGCCGGGGGATCGACCCGCAGGTCGACTTCGGCGTGCAGGTCTATCTGCCCCAGCGAATTCTAGCCGGCGAACACCTGGGGCGTGATTTCGTGCACCCGTATGGGCCGTTGAGCAGTTACTACCACGCGGGGTTGTTTTGGGTTTTTGGGGGCTCGATTCGCACGTTGTTGTGGTCGAACGTCGTGGTGCTGGCGGCGGTGCTCGGGCTGCAATATGTCGTTCTGCGGAGGGCTTTCGGCTCCGTCCCGGCGGCGGTGGCGAGTGGGTTCGGCATCGCGGCAGTGGTGTTCGGGCACTACACGGGAACGAAGAACTACAGCTTCCTGGCGCCATATGCGCACGAGGGCACGCACGGGTTGTTGTTGCTTCTGGCACTGGTCGCGCGAGTGGGCGGACGCTCCGGGCACGCGTCGCTGCGGACGGGGCTCGGGGATGGTCTGCTGTTCGGCTTGGTGTGTCTGACCAAGGTGGAAATCGCCTTTGCCGCGGTTCTGCTCCTGACGACGATTGGGCTCCTTCAGTGCGCGCGGATTGACGGCCGCCGGGTCGTGGCGAGATGGGCGACGGGAGTGGCCGCGGCCTGGAGTGGCGTCCTGGCCGTGGCGTGGGGCGGGTTGGCGATCCTGACCTCTGGCCGGGATGCCGGCGTGGCCGTCGGCAGTGGTTTTCTGTCGCCGTGGCTGTACCCGGCCTACGTGCAGAGCACGACCATCCTAAGTTATTTGGGGCTGGATCAGCCTCTCGTCCGCCTGGGCCGTCTGGCGGCTGGAGGAGGCGTGGCCGTGGGTGTGCTCGCTGCCGTCTTCGCTCCGATGGTGGCGGCGGAAAGGGTTCCGTGGCTCGGAGGGGCGGCGGGACGGGTCCTGTTGGTGGGCGGGGTCGGGGTGGTCCTGGCGGCTGTGCTGCCCTGGCCGCTCTACGAACTCGCCCTGGGCTATCCACTCCTGCTCCTGCTGGCCGGGATTTGGATGGCAGGGCGGACGCGACGGGCGCTCGAGAACGGCGAGCGAATCGGTCCCCGCCTTTGGGCACAGTGGGTTTCGTGGGTGACCGCAACCTCGCTGCTGGCCCGCATGGCACTGGCCCCGCGAATCTACCACTACGGTTTCCTTCAAGCCCTGGTGGCGACCGTGTGGCTGGCGGGTTTCCTCGTCGGCGAACTGCCGCGGTTGCTGTCAGCGCCGTGGTGCACTCGCCGGCTCGGATCCAGCCTGGCCGGGGTCCTGCTTGCGGTCATGGCCGGGCCGCTGGCGGAGGCGGCGGTGATCAACTACCGGGCGTCCACCCAACCGATCGGGGTGGGCGCGGATCGGATCTATGGCTTCGGACCGCGGGTGTTTGTCTGCCATGAAGACATCGAGGCGGCTCGCAGTTATCTGGTCACGCGCTTGAAACCCGGCGCCTCGTTGCTGGTGGTACCGGAGGGGCTGCTGTTCAACATCTGGACGCGAACGACGCACCCGTTGAGAATCACCAATCTTCTGCCGGCGACTCTACGCCTGAACCGCGGTGCGGTGGTCGACGATTTGCAGCGCCATCCGCCGGACTATGTCGTGTTGATCACCCACCTGGTGGAGGATGACGGATATCCGGGGTTCGGAGCCGACGAGGCCAGTGGCCGGTCGATTCTCCGCTGGATTGAGGCGAACTACATCGAAGAGGCGCACACCAAAGGCGATCCGCTGCGACCCTTCCGCGAAAATAACTTCGGCCTGCGGATCCTTCGCCACCGGAGCCGCGCCCCCTGACCTTTGAGGCAGGCGGCGCCATCCGGGGTTCAGTCCTGCCGCTTGAGCAGCGTTTGCATGGCGTCCATCAGCACCTTCTCCACCTCCGGGGCGACATTCGAGGAGGTGGGGCCGGTTTCGTAGCCGCCTTCCGGGTACGCCGCCGCCGTGCCGATATACCCGGGGCTGTAATTCCCATAGGCGGCCATCATGACCTGCAGGTCGGGGCGCATGGCCTTGGCGGCGAGCTGGTATTCCACGAAGAGCTCCCCCGGGAGATGCAGCATGCGCGTCCGGCCGACGCGAAGGCAGGTGATGTCGATGGTGGCTCCGGCCCGGGCGCGGCGCAGGAACGCAAGCTGGTCGGCAAACGAGATGTAGCCGCGGGCCGCGGTCGTGCGGATCTTGTTGACGAGGTCGGCCTCGTCGAGACGCGGGGAGACGGGAAGTGCGACCGGGACCCGGCTCCAGCCGATCTCCGCCGGCGTGAGCGGTTGTTTCTTGGTTTGCGCGTAGGCTTCGCGCATGCCGGCGGCCAGGCGGTTGGCGAGCACCATGCGGTTCGGCTCGGAGCCGTCGTTGTACTTGCCGGCGGCCACGTTGCCTCCGGCACCGTTGAAATGAACGTGGAGGGCCGCGTTGACGTCCTGGCCGCGGATGAAGCGCGCGATTCCCGGGAAGTCCGGGCTTGGGATGCCGCGTCGGTAGTAGCTCTGGGGGTGGCACGCGTAGGAACTGAGGACGGCGACGGGTGTGTTTCCGTCCCAGAAACTCAGCAGGGAGACCACCGGGTCGATCACACCCTCGGGCAGGACGATCAGGCCTTCGATCCGGCAGCTGCTGCCGCGCATGCGGCCGACTTTGCCGTCGGCGGTCCGCTCCACGCGCCGGTTGGAGGCGACCTCCTTCACGATCGCCTCGCCATAGCCGTAATGCGTGACGGATCGAGCCTGGGGGAGGGCGGACCGGATCGCCTCCGCCGCGCGCTGGATCACGACGCGGTGAAACGTGCCGTCGAAGCGCGAGTAGCCCTTGACCCCGAGTTCCTGGATGATCTTCTCCGCGGTGAAGTCGCAGCCCGGGGCGTCGTGCTGGTGCAGCGTGTGCACCGCGACGCGGTCCGGCGTGGTGCCGGCGGCCTCCGCCAGGGCGGCGCGGAAGGCGTCGTGCGCTTCGTTGGCGATGCCGATCCAGTCGACGGCGCACAGCACGAGCGGACGCCCGGCGCCGAGCAGGACGATGCCGCGACAGCGGAGCGTGAGCTCATCGATGCGCTTCACCGGATCGTAGGCCATGGCGGATCCCAGTGCCGGCGTGGCGTCCACGTCGAAGGTGGCGAGGGTGATGCCGGCCGGGGCGGCGACACCGGACTGGAGGAAGCAGGTGAGCGCGAAGAGCAGGAAGAGGCGTCGCATGGCGATGGATCGGGGTTGAAGGAGGTTGGGCCGTGGCCCGACGCAGGAGAAGCCCAGAGTTCCAGGGTGGCGATCGAATCGCGGCGTCCCGACGGCGGGAGCGCGCGGGCTCACGTCTGTCCACGCTTTCTCGTCGTTCAAGCGCGGCCGCAGAACGAGTGACCTCACCTCAGCCGTTGTCCGGTCCCTTGCGGCGGGCAGGGCGGGAGGGATCGTAGGTGGGATTGACCGAGGGCATCTGGGCTCCGGTCCTGGCCCGGAAGGTGGCAAGCTTCTCGAGCAGCGCGCGAACGCGCGCCGGGTCGGAGGCGGCGAGGTTCTGCGTCTCCGCGGGGTCGGTGCGCAGATTGAAGAGCTCCGGAGCCCGCCCGGTACCCGCGAGGGAATGCTCGTAATACTCGACGAGCTTCCAGTCCCCGGCCCGCACCGCCCCCGCGGGACCGCCGTCGCCGGCGCTGTGGTAGTGGGGATAATGCCAGAAGACGGCGTCGCGAGCCGGCTCCGGTCCACCGCGCAGATGCGCCGCCAGGCTGATGCCGTCGACGGTCAGCGAAGGGCCGGCAGGCCGGCCGCTGAGTTCGAGGAGCGTGGGAAAGAAGTCGACAGTGGAAACTGGCGCCGCGCTCAGGCGCCCCGGCGCGATCACTCCCGGCCAGCGCATCAGGAGGGGCACCCGGATGCCGCCCTCGTGGAGCTGGGCCTTGCCACCCCGCCACGGGCTCTGGGAGGCGTCGCCGAGGAGGCCGCCGTTGTCACCCGTGAAGATCACGAGGGTGTTTTCCCGCAGGCCGAGTTCGTCGAGGCGCGCCAGGACCCGGCCGATTGAGAGGTCGAGCACTTCCATCATGGCGGCAATGACCGGGTTGTTGCCGGGGCGATCGGAGCCGGCGCGGGCACGGTGTTTCTCGACCAGGGTGCGAGGCGCCATGATGGGGGAGTGGATGGAATTGTGCGCCAGGTAGAGGAAGAACGGGCGCTGGCGGTGCCGGCCAAGGAAGTCGAGGGCCCGAGTGGTAATGGCCTCAACCCCGTGGGCGTCTTTCTCCGGATCGTCGGACTTGGCGGGCTTGTGGGTGATGAAGGTCTCCGCGAAGCCCTGGCGATCGGGCCCCTCGGGAATACTTTCGTCGCCGCGATAGGCGCGGGCGAGATGCCATTTGCCAAACAAAGCCGTGGCGTAGCCGCGGTCGGCCAGTTCCTCGGCGAGCGTGCGGGCGGACAGCGGCAGGTACTTCTGCCACTGCGGCTCCTGCAGGCGCGCATTGGGGAAGGCGCCGCCCGGGATAAAGTCGGTGATGCGGGTTCGCGCCGGATACTGACCCGTCATAAAGGCGGCGCGGGTGGGAGAGCAGACCGGGCAGGCGGAGTAGGCGTCGGAGAAGCGAATCCCCTCGCGGCCGAGACGGTCGAGATTGGGAGTCTGGTAATAGGAGTTGCCGTAGATGCCGACGGGCGGGGTGCCGAGGTCGTCGCCAAGGATGAAGATGAAGTTCGGGGGTGGCGCGGCGACCAGCGACAGGGAGAGCGAGACCAGGGCGAGGGCCAGGGAGGTCAGGGCGAGACGGGGTGACATGGGGAAGGGGGAAACGAGGCGGGAAGGTTGGCCGCGCGGAAGAACGTCAATGCAGGATGACGCAAGTGTGCGGGTGTAGGCGGGGCGACCCCGCCCACGCATTTGAACCACGAATAAACACGAATCGACACGGATACCAAGCCGATGAGAAGAGGGACTACCGCTTGCATGGAGTGAAGTCGGTCGTCCGCCTTGATCCGGGTTCATCGGTGTCCATCCGTGGTTAACCGGCTTGGGTCAGGTGGCTGCTGTGGAATCCAGGATGCTTCACACCTGATTGGCACGCACGGCGACGGGGGGCAGAATCCGAGCTGGGTGTTCTTTCGCACCTGGGTGTGGGCGGGGCGACCACGCCCCGCATATTCGGTTGCGGGCCCTGCTTCGCGCGGGGCGAGGTCGCCCCGCCTACAAGGAGGCCAAGACGGAGTGGAACGAAGGAGCCTTGTGTTGGTTCCGAGGCAGCGCCTCTGATGTCGCCAGCCAAGGATGAACGCGAGCGGACACGGATGGGACGAATTAAATCCGTGTTCATTCGTGTCCATCCGTGGTTCTCCGGTTTGAGAGATATGATCCAGTCCGTGACCTTTGAGATTTGAGCGGGCTAAACCGCGACGAAGTTGTACGGCGCCCGATGGGAACCGCGGGCCAGCGCGCGGGCCCGGGCGAGAGTGGAAGCATCGGCACCGGAGACGGCGCGGATCGTCTCGCCGCTCGGATCGAGTTCCAGCCAGGGCCCGAGGACGAAACGCGCTTTGGCGGACTCCAGATCGTTGGCGACAAGGTGACGTTCGAATTGCTCCAGGGCCGCTGCGGCGCCCGGGTGGTTCCGCACGGCGTCCCGGCAGGCCGCGGCGGACTCCGGCCGGCCCAGCCGCCAGGAGAGGTTGCCGATGTGGCAGAGGACCGCCGAGTAGTGACCCTGCAGCACCGGGGCGTTGAGGTCTTCGGCGCGACGCGAACGGACCGCACGCAGGAAATTGAGCATGTGCCGACTCCCGCCTTCACCGGGGAACTGCTTCAGCCGCTTGCCGTCGCGATCGTAGATCCAGCCACCGCCTTTCAAGCCGACGAAGGAGCCTCCTTCGCAATCGAGGGCGAAGCCCTCCCGGATGCCGCGGAACTGGTCCATGGCCTTCTGGCCGGCTTTGGCGGGAAGATTGCGATTCTCGACGAGCATCGGCAGCCCGGGATAATCGAGCAGCGTGAGTTGCGTGTTGGGTGTCTCGCCGGCGTCGTCGACCCCGAAGCGGCCGCCGAGGCACAGCGCGCGGCGGGGCAAATCCGTAAGCCCGGCCATCATCCGGCAGGCATCGATCGGGTGCACGCCACTGTTGCCGAGATCGCCGTCCCCGGTCGACCAGACCCAGTGCCAGTCGTAATGCAGCTTGGGCCGGGTGAGGGGTTCCGCGGCCGCCGGGCCACAGTAGAGGTCGTAGTCGAGCGTGGTGGGGCGGTGCGGCGCGGCGCGGCCGATGCCAGGGCGGTATTCGTACCAGGCCACATGGGCGAATTTCGGTTTTCCGATGTGGCCCTCCTTGATCCACGCCGCCGCGGCGCGGATGCCCTCGTCGGAACGATACTGGGTCCCCGATTGCACGATGCGGCCGGTCTGACGGGTAATCGCAACCATCTGCGCCCCCTCCCACATTTGATGGGAGATGGGCTTTTCCACATAGACATCTTTGCCGGCCCGGCAGGCCCAGATGGTCAGCAGGGCATGCCAGTGGTTGGGGGTCGCGATGATGACGGCGTCGACATCCGGACGCTCCAGGATCCGGCGCGGATCCGTGGCGGTAAACGGCTGGAGGCCGGCCTCCCGGGCAACGGCCACCTGGGCCGACAGGCGCTCGGGGTCCACATCACAGAGGGCGGTGAGGCGTGCCTCGGGGAGACCGAGCACCTGCTTGACGTGACTCTTGCCCTTGCCGCCCAGGCCGATCACGGCGAGGCGGACGGCTTCGTTGGCGCTGCCCGCGGCGGCGGCGAGCGAGCGGCGGACGGAGGGAAAGGCGAGCGTCGCAGCGGCGCTCGTGGTGCGGAGGAAGGAGCGGCGGGTGGTCATGAGAAGGGCGGAAGACGGAAAACTCGGAAAACGGGGAAGACGTGGGAGAGAGGAAGACGCGGAAGACGTGGAAGAGAGGGAGACGGAGAAAGGAGGAAGACTGGGGAAACGCGGAAGACGTGGGAAAGAGGAAGACGGGGGAGGACAGGAAAACCTTGGCAGAGGGGGAAACGGGAGAAAGCAGGGAGGCTGGAAAAACGGGGGTGGGTCAGTTCCAGCCGGGGAGGGAGACGTTGGCTTGGTAGTTGGATTGGTTGTACAGGGGGTTCCGTTTCGGGCGATAGAGCTTCCCGGACTTGGGGTTGTCGGCCTGGGTGTAGATCCACATCTCGTGGGCGTCCCATACGACGATTTCGTCGCGGCAGTCGCCGGTGAGATCGAGCACGGTGTAGGTCATTTCGGGATGACCGTCGGCCGGGAAGCGCAGGACCCGTCGGCCCCAGCCATCGTAGACGCCCTCGTCGACATTCGGCGAAAGCACCCAGAACTCCTCGCTCCGCCCGGTCCAGTTCAGCGGCATCATCATGCTGCCGTGCTGGGACGGCTCGCAGTCGTGGTACACCTTCATCCGGGAGTCGAAGAAGTGCACGATGCCCTGATTGGCGTGAAAATTGATCGTCACGGTTTCGAGCCCGGGCAGGTCGTCGCGGAAGTTGGCGAGGGTCGGGCTTTGCACGTGGCCCAGGTGCAGGTGGCGGAGAATTTTGCCCTGCAGGTCGGTCCAGAAGACGCCCTCGTCGCTGGCGGCATTGAAAAGGGTCGGGCGCGGATCGTCCGGATGCAGGCGGACGATGGCGACGGCATCCGCGTGGTCCTTGATCTGGTCGTCGAGCGACCAGAGCTTGCGACCGTCGTGATCGAACAGGCTGTAACCGATCGCGAACTCATCCTTGCCGTCGCCGTCGATGTCGGCGGCGTAGCCGAAGTGGCCCGTGTTGCACGAGGCCGTCCAGAGCAACTCAAGGCGATCGTTGTAGGCCCAGAGCGTGCTGTAGCGGTCCTTGAGGATTAGGTCTCCAGGATAACCCTGGCCACGCAGGTCGAGGAAGTAGATTGAATCCCCGAGGATGCGCGGGAACTTGTTGTGCGGGTCGTTCTTCTTGGTCGGCTTGGGCGAGGCCGGCGTGGGGATCTTGCGTTTGACGGCGCCGGTGAGGCCGTCGGCGACCACGAGCTCCTGATCGCGACAGTAGATGACCTCGGCCTTGCCGTCGCGATCGAGGTCATGGACCTGGAATGCGACATCGCTGGTCAGGCGGTCGCGCCACAGGTCGGGCTCGCCGGACTGCCACAGCCGCTTGCCGTCGAGGGTGAGCGCGGTGAGGCAGCCGACCTCGGAGTTGCGGTCCTTGGGGCCGTGGTTCTTCACCTGGGCGATCACGATCTCGAGACGCCCGTCACCATCGAGGTCGCCGAAGCGCACGTTGCGCCCGGTGCCGAAGCCCTCGGTCGGGATCTTTTTCCAGACGACCATCTGCGGGTTGGCGGCCTGCAGGCGCGCCTCGGTGTCCTCGCGATCCCGGATGGCCACCTCGGTTCGGCGGCGGGCCTCCGGGCGCATCGTGACCCGTACGTCGAGAAAACGGGTGGGCACATCGGCGAGCAAACCGATGCGCCCCTGGAGAAAGGTCGCATCTTCGGCGGCGAGGGAGGCGCCGTTGGAGAGGCGGGCTTGGATCTTGGGCCCGGCGACTTCCACCGTGGCGGTGAGCTCCTCGCCAACCTGCCAGGTGCAGGCCTGCCGGGCGAGGGTGGTAACGGTGGATTTCCGGTAGCCGGTGCCATGGTTCAGCAGGAGCAGCTGGGCTTCGCTGCCGTTCACGCCAAAGAAGTAAAGGCAGCGGTCATTGCGGTAGCGAAAGATCACACCGCTCCCGTTGTCGCGGGATTCAGGCGCGAAGCGTACCGTCAGTGTATAGTCACCCCAAAGGGGATCACCGGCGATGAGCATCGGGTGAGTGTAGGACGACTCCTCCTTGGTCGACGTGCTGGCCTGGTAGACGAACTTGCGGCCGAATCCGCCCTCGCGCAGGACGCGCCAGGCGCGTTGGGAGGCCTCGCTGCGGAAGCAGGAGATCTCCCAGTTCCCCTGGCGACCGGTCTTGGGGACGTAGTGGTATTCGGCTTCGGCGCCGACGACTCCAGCGGAGAGCATCTCCACCTTGAGGGCGGAGAAGTCGTCGTGAAAGACGGTCTCCGGTGCGGATGCGGATTTCAGGAGCGGCGTCGACGCCGCCAGCAAGACCAAGCAGGGGAAGAGGGGAGGCGGAGTCATGGAGAGGAAGCGACTTCGGAGAGAGAAAATCCCAGGGAGCGAACCAGCTAGCCAGGGCGGGGGGCCGGGGAGCAGGGCGAGTTAGCGGCGTTCTTTCTTCTTCTTGGTCGGCGCGGCGGTCATGGGCCAATGCTCGCTCTCCGTGCGGGCGGAACGGAAAAGCTCCGTGGCCCGGGCAACAAAGGCCGGTTGCGCTGCCGCGAGATCGCGCGACTCGGCGGGATCGGCGCGAAGGTCGTAGACCTCGATGGAGGCATCGGGGCTGGTGCGCACGGCCTTGAGGGAGCCGACACGCACGGCCTGGCTGATCGTATTGGCATGGTGTTCCCAATAGAAGGTGCGTTCGCTGGCCGCCGGCTGGCCGAGGAGGGCGGGCACGACGCTGATGCCGTCGAGGTTCGGCGGCGCCGGAATGCTGGCGAGGGCGGCGGCGGTGGGCAGGAAATCCCAGCCGCCCCATGGGAAGTCGCTGCGCCGACCGGCCGGGACCCGTCCCGGCCAGCGAACGATCATCGGCGTGCGGACGCCGCCCTCGTACAGCGAGCCCTTGTGTCCGCGGAAGACACCGTGGCTGCCGAAAAAGTCGTAGAGGTTGGCCCGGCCCGGGGCTCCGTTGTCGGAGCAGAAAAAGACGATGGTCCGCTCGTCGAGGCTGAGCTCGCGAAGTTTGGCCATGACGCGGCCGACCTCGCGGTCGAGGCGCGTGACCATGGCGGCAAAGGTGGCGCGCGGGGCTGCGGTGGCGTTCTTGCCTCCCTTCTCACCCGGCTTGGGCGCGGGCGGCTCCGGGAACTTGCCGAGGTACTCCGCGAGGGAATCGTCGGGCACCTCGAGGAGCGAATGCGGGATCGTGTAGGCGAGGTAGAGGAAGAAGGGCCCGGAGCGGCTGCGCTCGAGGAAGGCGAGGGCCTCCTCGGTCATCAGGTCGTTGGAGTATTGGCCGCGCCGGCCGCCCAGGTTGCCGGCGAGCGTGATCTCCTCCTCGTTCCGCCAGATCTTCTCGGGGTAGTAGAATTCGGCGAGGTCGTTGTTGAGGTAGCCGAACCAGTGGTCGAAACCCTGGCGATTGGGGATGCCCTCGTTGCCCGGTTCGCCGAGCCCCCACTTGCCGGCGATGGCGGTGGCATAGCCGGCGCTCTTCAGCACCTCGGCGACGGTGACGTCTTCCGCCTTAAGCGGCACGCGGGCTACTCCGGCGCGACCGTGGTTGCCACGGATGCGCGTGTGCCCGGTGTGCTGCCCGGTCATGAGCACGCTGCGGGTCGGCGAGCAGACCGACGCGCCCGCATAATATTGATCGAAGCAAGTTCCCTCGGACGCCATGCGATCCAGATGAGGCGTGCGAATCTTCCGCTGGCCGAAGGGGCCGATGTCGCCCCAGCCGAGGTCATCGGCCATGATGAAGACGATATTGGGAGGGGAGCCGGCCGGCGCGGCGGTGCTCGCAGCGCTCAGAGCCGGCGCAGCGAGGAGCGTGCAGAGGGAGAGGAGCAGGGAGGCAGAGAAGCGGAGACGGGGGCGCATGGGAGCTGCTGGTTTGCGGGTGAGTGCGAGGACAATTAGGGCAGACAGACGAAACGGTGGTCCGGCGCGAAACACCCGGGGATGTGATTATGGCTGGGCGGCGTACGCGCGGAAAAGTTCCGCGACCCGGGCGGTCTTTTCGTTACCGCGGTGAAAGATGAGCCGGTAACGGAGTCGCAACTCGCCGCCGGCTGGGATGACCAGATCGCCGGCGTTGGGCTGGTCCTTCAGTTTCTCGAAATCGTGTTTTCCAAAGGGATTGGCGGAAAGCAGGCCGTAGTCGCGGGCGTGCCACCAGGTGGGATGGCGGGGATTTTGCGGGTGTTCGAGGAGCGCGATGCCGATGATGCGGCCGTCTGCGAGGGGGCCACTGTAGTCGACCCACGCGGCCCGCTTGCCCCAGGCCGGAACGCCCGATTCGCCGTTTGCGTTGACCAGGCGGCCCGTGCCCGGGCGCTTGTCCTTGCCCTTGCCGTGGGTGACGCGGATGGCCTCGTTCACGCGCACGGCCATGGTGCCCTCCTCGGTGTCGCCCAGCGTGACGGCGCCGTGCGTGGCCAACAGGCGGATGTCGTAGTCGAGGAACGTGCCGTCGGACGTCCGGGAGATGCGCAGCGTGGTTTCCTCGGTGAGCAGCGGCTGGCCCTCGGCGGCGAGCCAACGGTTGCGGACGCGCAGGATCCCGGTTGGGCCGTCCCGCGTTTCGAGGATGCGCTCCAACACGATGCGGCCCGTCTTCTTGTCGGGGAGTTCCCGCCAGAGGTCGTGGCCGTTGACCAAGCCGTGGGCGAACCAGACGCCGCGGTGCCAGTCGTGGTCCGGGACCTCGGCCGGGTTTTTCTTGAACGGGTAGTCCCGGGTGTAGGCTGTCCCGTCGGCATCGAGAATCGGGTACAGGCAGGGCTTGGGCCAGCCCTGGTGGAGGTAGTCGGAAAAATGCGTGCCGCCGATCTCGATGCGGACGCGATCGGACTGGCGCGAGAACGCCACCGTGGCCGGGGCGGCGGCGCCGCAGGTCGTCACGGCCAGGGCGACGGTGAGAAGAGCGAGGCAGGGAATTCGGGGCATGGCAGGAGAAAGGGAAGGTGGGTTCAGGTCATGCCACTAGCGCGCAGGACGATTTCGGCGGTGAGCAGTTCGCCCTCGAGGGAAACCTGGAGGGTCCGTTCGCCGCGCACGGCCGCGGCGAGTTCGAGGAAGTCGCCGACGTAGCGGCGGTAGGCGGGGTAGGTGAATTCCTGTGCGCCCTTGCGATGGGGGCCGGCGGCCTCCGCGAGATCGAGGACGAGCTTTCCGGGTTCGATCGGCGCCAGGGTGGCGGTGCCCTTGGTGCCAAGGACCTCGAAGGATCGGGGCGGGGTGGCTCCGCCCTGGAGGGCCGTGTTGAAGATCACGGCTCGCGTGCGTTCGTATTCCAGAACGGCGACGTTGTTGTCGCGCAGGGAGTCCTCGAAACGCCCATGTCGCCCCAGGAAGGGAATCACGTTCTTGGGTCGCCCGAGCAGGCGCACGGTGGCGTCGATCAGGTGGGAACCGAGTTCATACATCGATCCCCCGGCAAACTCGGCCCACTCCGGGCGGCGGGCAGGGGCCAGGAGGTTGCTGATGTGGCCGCGCACCAAAAAGACCTCGCCGAGCCAGCCGGCCCGGACGGCCTCGAAGATCGCCTGGAATCCCGGATGGTAGCGCCACATGTAGCCGGACTGCAGCAGGAGGCCTTTTTCCCGGGCCAGGGCGACCAGGGCCTGGGCGTCGCCGAGCTTCGCTGCGCCGGGCTTTTCCAGGTGCACGTGTTTGCCGGCGCGCAAGGCGCGCAGGCCTAGGGACGTTTGATCACGGACATCCGACTCCACGGCGATCACCCGGGCGCGGGAGAAGAGCTCGTCCTCCGATACCAGGCGGGCACCGAGTCGCTCGGCGGTCTTCTGGCCGGCGGGTGAAGGATCGCAGACCCCGACCACCTCCCAATCGGGCGAGCGCAGCGCCAACTCGAGCTTGGCTGGCGCATGGGAGTGGGTGGCACCCAGGAAGCCGAGGGGGAGGCGGCGGGTCGGGTCGGCGGCACGAAGGGCCCGAGTTCCAGCGAGGGCCACGCTGGCGGCGGAAGTGAGGAAGTGGCGGCGATGCATGGATCAGAGGCCGAAGAGGCGCCGGGCGTTGCGGAAATAGATCCTCTCTTCGACGGCGGCGGGCAAGAGCGCTGCGCCCACCGTGTCGATGATGAGTTGCGGTTCCACCCATGGGTGGTCGCTGGAAAAAAGCAGGCGATCGGGGCCGCTGAAATCGACGGCGAATCGCACGGCCTCGGGCAGGGGCGAGACGACATCAAGGTAGATGGACCGCACGTACTCACTTGGCTTGCGCTGGAGTTTTTGCGGGCCGCGCTTGAGGACCTGGATCTGATGATCGAGGCGGCCGACGATATACGGCAGCGTGCCGCCGAGATGGGGGCAGACGAGCTTCAGCCGCGGGAACTCGTCGAGCAGGCCGGAAAGAATCAGGCGCGTGAGGGCGAGGGTATTGTCGAACATGTTGCCCAGCGTGCTCGTCATCTCGTAGGCCTTCACGAGGTCGGTGGTGATGGGCTTGGCCGGATGGAGCAACACGGGCACGTTGAGCTCGACCGCGCGAGCGAACACCGGCCGGAACTCGGGCTCATCGGGGAAGCGGCCGGCGAGATTCGTGTAGAGCAGAATGCCTTTCATCCCGAGTTGGCGGACGCAGCGGTCGAGCTCCGCCAGGGAGGCGGCGATGTCCTGCAGGGGGAGGACGCAGAGGCCGAAGAAACGGGTGGGATGCTGGCGCACCAGGCCGGCGACGAAATCGTTCAGCATTCGGGCGACGGCGGGGCCGTCGGCGCCGAACCACTCGGGGCCGGGGTCGTTGATGCTGAGCGCGGTCTGCGCGATGCCGGCCGCGTCCATCGTGGCGAGCTTGGCGGCGACGTCGGTGTAGAGGGGCGGTACCTTGCGGAGCCAGTCGCCCATCTGGAGGAAGCGAACGCCGTCCTTCACGTACACACGCGGATCGGTCTGGCGCCGGGACATGAGGTCGAGGACTTCCGGGCAGAACAGGTGGCTCTGGCAGTCGATGCGAAAGGCTGCGGGCGGCGCGGGCGGTCGCGCGGCGGGCATCCGGAGGGCCGACACCGCGGAGGCGGCGGCGGTGGTAGTGAGAAAACGACGGCGGGTGGCGCTCATGACTCGAGGGTGTGCCGGCGGGTTTCCGGGGCGAACCAGATGGCGAAAAGTCCCAGCCCGTAAATCAGCGCCGCGGCGGTGCCCACGGCCGGATAGCTGCCGCCCAGGCTGGTGAACAGGAAGCCGGCGGCGAGCACCCCGGCGGCGGTGGCGAAGCGGCCGACGTTGTAGGAAATGCCGCTGCCGGTGGCGCGGACGTGGGTTGGGAAAAGCTCGGGGAGGTAGAGCGGCAGCCAGCCGAAAAACAAGGTGGCGACCAGTCCTTGGGCAAAGACGATGGGAAAGAACGACGAACGCAGGGGCGCGGTGAGCTGGAACATGGCGACGGTGAGCGTGAGCGAACCCACGCTGATCAGGAAATAGGACAGCCGCCGGCCGAGCAGCGCGGCGACCTGCGCGCCCGCCAGGCTGCCGAGGATGGCGCCGAAGGCCCACCAACCCTGGGTCATGGCCTTGTAGTCCGCCTGCACGGCGCCGCCGATCTTGTCGGCCCAAGGGATCATCCACTTGCTCGCGGCCCAGGCGCCCACGAGGGGGATGGAGCCGAGCAGAATGCCGACAAGGGTGATGCGCAGCAGCGGGGGGCGAAACAGTTCGCGCAACGGGGCCGCCGGCGGGCGGGCGACCTCTTTTCCGCGCGAAGCCAGCCACGTGGGCGACTCGGGCAGGAGGAAGAGGACGGCGAACCCGAGCAGCGCCGGCACTGCCGCCAAACGAAAGAGCCAGCGCCAGGAGTCGGCGGTGACGCTCCAAATCTGGGCGACCTGCGAAAGCAGGAGGATGCCCGCGTTGATCGCGGCCCCCATCAGGCCGGCGACGAGGGGGCGTGACTTGTCGGGCCAGGATTCCGCGACGAGCGCGACCGCGTTGGGCCAGACCCCGCCGACTCCCAGCCCCACGAGGAACCGCAGGGCCAGCATCTGTTCCTGGGTCGATACCCAGGCGCCGAGGCCGGCGAAGATCGAGTAGAAGAGGATGCTCACCCCCATGGCCCGCGAGCGGCCGATGCGGTCTCCAAGGCTGCCGAGCAGGATCCCGCCGATAGCGGCACCACCCATCAGGGCCGCGGTGAACCGGGCAAACCAGTCACCGCCAAGGGTCGCAGTGTAGGCGGATCCGAGCAGGCTCTGGGAAACCGAGAGGGAGGCGAGCGGCATCAGGCCGAGCTCGAAGCCGTCGAACAGCAGCGCGCCGAAGGCGGCGGCGAGGACGGCGTACCGGGCGCCGCGGGAGAGGGGGGACGCGCTCATGGGGGCGGGAAAAGATTGCCGCGGGTCTCGGCATGGCCAGCCCAGGGGCGTCTGCCACGACCAGGAGAACGAGCGGCGTCCATGGTGGAGTTCATTCCTTCGCGGGGCCACCGGCGGTGGGACCGAGCACCTGGATGATGGCACTGTTGTCGAGGGCACCGAGGCCGGCGGCCTCGGCGGCCTCCAGGAGGCGCCGGTGCGTTTCGCTCAACGGCATGGGCAGGCCGGCAGCCTGGCCTTGCTGGAGGATGAGGCGCACATCCTTGAGGTGCTGGGAAAGGCGGGCCTCGGGCGCGAAGTCACCGCGCAGCATCTTCTCGCCCTTGCGGTCCATGACGCGCGAATACGCCGGGCCGCGGCTCATGATGGCGAAGGCCTGCTCGGCATCGAGCCCGAGGCCGCGTGCGAGGGCGAGGCCCTCGGCCAGTGCGGCCCGGTTCAGCCCGAGGACAACGTTGGTCACGAGTTTCATCTTCGCCCCCGTGCCAGGCCCGCCGGTGTGATACGCCTCCCCGCCGAGTTTTGAGAAGAGGTCGGCGCAGTCCTGAAAGGCGGCGGCGTTGCCCCCCACCATCAGGATGGCGATGCCGTCCCGCACCTGGGCGCTGCTGCCCGAGACGGTGGCGTCGAGATAAGTGATGCCGCGAACCGCGAGACCATGGGCGAGCGCAGCGGCGGAGGCCGGATCGCCGGTGGTGGTGTCGATCAGAATGGACCCTGACTGAAGGGTGGAGGCGTGGGCGGTCAGCACCTCGGTCACCTCGCGATGACTGGGCAGGCTGAGCAGGATGCGGCGGCAACGGCGGAACACTTCGCCCGAATCCGCCACCGCCTCACCGCCGTCGCGGGCGAGGAGATCCCGCCGGGTGGGGTCGAGATCGTGGCCGACCACGCGAAAGCCGCCGGCAAGGAGGCGTTGGGCCAGGACACTGCCGAGCAGGCCGATGCCGATCAGGCCGAGGGGGGGAGCGGAAGACATGGAAGACCAGGGAGGAGCGCGACGGGGGGAGCGGAGGAGGGGGAGACGGGAAAAGGAGTAACCAGCGCAAGGAGGAAGACGAGGCGACAACGGACGTCGGTGGATACAGGGAAACGCCGGAAAGGGAATATGCCGGGCAGGCGCGATGGTCTACTGCGGCACGAGGCTGTTCAGGTAGACCTCGAGATTGGTGTAGGGCGGCGCCAGCGAGGTGCCGTTGCGATCGGCGGGGTTGCGCGGGTCGAGGCCGCGGGACTGCTCCCAGGTGTCGGGCATGCCGTCGGCATCGGAGTCGGCGGACGCCGGGGCGGACTGCAACTCGGGCCAGCCGCCGACCTGGGCGGGAGTGTCGATGATGCCCTTGGCGAAGGTGACCTGGCCGGTCTCCACCTCCCGCACGATGCGGCGGTCGACCGCGTCGCGACGCGGAAGCGTCGCCCCGACGCCGGCGAGCACGAGGCGGTAGGCCTCCGTGGCCGGTTGGGTCGTGACCGGAGCGAACGGGAACGGCTCGCGCCGGCGATTGACCCGCTCCGAAGTGCCTCCTTCGAAGTCGACCCCGCCGGCCCAGTTGTCAGCGGAGATCCGGGGGAAGCCTTCGACCACGTTGCCCTCGATGTACCAGAAGGAATCGAAGCCGTAGGCGGCCCGGGTGTCGTCGATCCGGACGATGCGCCGGGCGACGGCGGGCAGCGTGGCGGGGCCGGGTTTGTAGTAGTTGTTGACCACGTTGATGCTGTCGGGCTTGCCGTCGCTTGAGCGGTGCTCCCAGTTGAAAATCACGGAGCAGCGATGGTCCATATGGACGGTGTGATCCTTGGCTTGGCCGGCGACGCTGGGGTTCCGCGCGGTGCAATGGGCGAAGAGGTTGTGGTGGTAGGAGGTGTTTTCGCCTCCCCAGGAGGCTCCGTAGCCGTGCGGCCCCTTGGGATGGATGCTGCGATGGAGCGGCTCGGCGACGAGGCACCATTGCACGGTGATATCCTTCGCGCCGTGCCAGGTGTTGACGGCCTCGTCGATCGACCAGCTGATCGAGCAGTGATCGAGGAGGATATTCCGGCCGGTGCGCACCTCGATGCCGTCCACGGTGCGTCCGGAGTCGGCGCCGGGTCGGACGCGGAGATGGCGGAGGATGACATTACTGGCGCCGGAAAGCCGCAGCGGGTGGCGCCGCAGGCAGATGCCGTCGCCCGGTGCGGTCTGGCCGGCGATGGTGAGATTCGATTGGGTAATGAGCAGATCCGACTGCAGGTCGATCGTGCCCGAGACCCGGAAGACCACCGTGCGGTTTCCGACGCTCACCGCCTCGCGCAGGGAACCGGGGCCGGCGTCGTTCAGGGTGGTGACGGCGTAGACGTCGCCGCCGCGGCCCCCCGAGGCGAAGCGGCCGAAACCCTCGGCGCCAGGGAAGGCGACGGGTTGGGCGACGAGATCGGGCAGCGCCAGACCGGCACAGAGCAGAGCCGTGAGCAGAGGCGGTTGGAATCGCAGGGGGCGGTGCGGGCGCGTCATGGGACGATTAGGGCTGGCGACGGGTCATCGCTTCGAGGACAAACGGCCACATCAGGTGCTGGTAGAAGCGGTGACCCTCGTTGCCCCAGCGGTGCTGGAAGTGGGCAGGGGTACCGGCTCCGGCGAAGATGGCGCGGACCTGGGCGGCCGCCCGATCGATTTCCGCAACCGAGAACAGCGGGTCCTTCCGCCCGTTGACGGCCAGGACGTGCCGTGGTGCCGCGAGGCCCACCACGCCGGGAAGGCCGCCCAGGTCCATCAAGCCCGGTACGGTGTTGCAGTCGCAGTGGAAGATGTAGCCGGACGCGCTCGCCGAAGGCGCGAACGAACAACTCGGCACGGCCACGCTGATCCGCTCGTCGACCGCAGCCGCAAACATCGTCACCATGCCTCCACCTGAGTTTCCCATCACGAGAACGTGACGGGTGTCGACTCCCGGGAGCTGCAGGGCCCAGTCGAGGAGGCGCTGCAGATCCCACACCCGCTCGCCGATCGCGGTCCGCCCGGCCAGCAGGCAGTGGATCACGTGGCTGCGACAGTCACGCTCTCCATGCCGCCCCTCCAAGTCGGGGACGATGTGGGTTGAAATGCCGCGGGTCGCCGGGGCGAGCGCGAGGAACCCGCGTTTGACCGCCTGGACGGCTACGTCGCGGTCCTCGGCGATGGCCTTTTTCTCCTGGGCGGCGTCCGCGTAAATCCCCGCGGTCGTATCGTGGCCTCTCCGGTCGTGACCATGTGGGAACAACGCCAGGGGCCAGGGCCGGGACCGCTTGGGTTGGAGCAGCCAGAAGGGAATCCGGAGACCGGGTTCTGTCTCGATGGATCCGCTTTGTCGGGTGTAGTCCCCGCAGTCCACGGGGGGATCCATTTCCACTGTCGACCGGTGCGTGCCGACCGAGGCGGCGATCCGACCCAACTCAAGTCGGGCGCGCAGGGCGGCGCGCGCGTCGTGCTGCCACGACGCAAACCCGCCGGGATAGTCGGCGCGGTACGCGAGCGGCTGCGTCCCTGGAGAGTACAGCCGCGCCAGGTAAGTGGCGATGGGCTCGGGGTAGGCGGCCGCACCCCTGACCTGGCCCGGCGCGGAGACGATGGCGGACAGGCACAACCAGACGAGGCACGACGTGGGAAGCGGCAGGTGTCGGCGAGGAAACTCCGGCGAGGCGCGAACTGCGACCGGCGGGTGTTTCGGGGCACAGGGGGTACCGAGACGAGGCGCGAGGGAAATCACGGGGAGAAACGTAGGCCAGCCTGCCCTCCAGCCGCGAGCAGCTGCTTTGTCCGGGCGTGACGGGCGCGGGATTTCGGGTCGGCGGCAAAGGGATCGAGGTTTGCAGGCGGCACGGCTGGCTTGCCGTAGTGGCCGGGCGCGGTGCGTAGGTCGTCCGCAACGCCTGGGAGGATAGACCACCGCGGCGGGGTGGCCGATGGGACGGCGACGGCGATCCCCAGGCCGGCAACCGCGGGCAGCGACAAGGGGTTCACAGGCGGGGGCAGGACTCAAAAGCGGCCCTTGATCCCGAAGTTGATGCGTTTGCCGATGACGGTGAGGGTGCGCGGCAGGTAGAGGCCTTCAACCTGTGTCTGCTGGATCTTTTCTCCCAGCACGTTCTGGAAATCGACAAATGGGTTGAGCCACGGGCGGAAGCGATATTGCACGCTGAGGTCGAGGTTGTCCTGCTCCATCTTTAACCGACGCAGGAAGGGGTCGGTGTTGGTTTCCTGGAGGTAGGTGTCCTGGTGGTTCAGCTGGGCCCGAAAGGTCCAGGGCCGCTGTTCATAAACCAGTCCGAGATTCCAGATGGCGGGGATCACGCCCTCGAGGCGGCCCTTGCCCTTGGACTTGGTGTAGTTGGCCATGACGCTGAACGGCCGCAGCCAGCGAGCGACGCCGCCGAGGTTCTGGTTGTAGGCGAGTTCGAAGCCGTTGATCTCGCCGTCGCCCGTGTTGGTCTGGGTGCGAAAGTCCCAGCCGATGTAATCGGGCTCCACGCTGTACTGGGCGGCGAGCTCGGCGGTGAGCGGCGTGTTGATGCTGGAGATGAAGTTCTTGATCTCCTTCTTGAACACCGTGGCGGAGAGCACTCCGACCGGCTCGAAGTAATACTCGAGACTCAGGTCGTAGTTCTTCGACGCCTGGGGCTTCAGGGCGGTGTTGTTCTGGGTCACACTCAGTCCGGCGGCATTGACACTGGTGAGGGGCTTCAGGTTGCCGAAGGGTGGGCGCCCGATGCTCTCGGAATAGCTGGCGCGGGCCATGAGCCCCTGGGTGACAGCATAGCGCGCGTGGAGGCCGGGGAACCAATTCTGGTAGTCGCTCGTCACCTTCACGGTGTGCGCCCATTCCTGACGCACGCGGGCCACCTGCTGGTCGATGGTGGCGGTGGAGGGCAGGGCGGGGCGGATCTGAATGTACTTCGGGCTTTCGGCGGAGATGTCGGTCTGCTCCATACGGAGGCCGGCGAGTAGTCCGAGCCGGCCGATCCTCACATCGCCCATGAGAAAGCCGGCCGACACCAACTCGCTGACTTCGCCGTTCTCCTGCATGGAGCGGTTCACGGCGTCGACGGCGAGGAAGTTCCACTCGGCCGGGTTCTGGAAGAAGTGCCGGACGGCGGCCTGCGCGTCGCCGAAGACCACCAGGGTCTGGTACCGGCCGCCGAAAAGCCGCGCGCTCGACCGGTCCTGCGCGGTCAACTTGAACTTGTTCGCATCGTACGGCCCGTTGGCGCCGGAGCGGTAGATAGCCTCCCAGCGGTCGGTGCTGCGTTCGCGGCTCTGGCCGCGGATGCGGAAGCCGGCCTTGAGGTAGGCGGGAAGCGCAGTCCGCAGGTTCTTCTGCGCATTGAAATGGACGCCCCAGATGTCCTCGGAACTCCGGCCGGGCTGGTAGGTGAAGTCGACCTGGCGGGCGCTATTATAGTTCTGGATGGCGGTTCCGGAGATGAGCTGCGTCGTGATGAAGAAGCCGCCCGGTTCGCGGCTCAGGGTGCGGCGCTGGTCCTGCTGGCCGCGCACCTGGAAAAGAGACTGGTCCTCCCAACTCTTGGCGGGTCCGTAGGCGGCGCCGTAGTCCAGGCGCAGGCTGCCCTCTTGCAGGCGGTGCTTGCCGCTGACCTGCAGCGAAAAGACCTGCTGATCGGTCAGGATCTCTTGGGACTGCATCTGCTCCTGCCCCGCCGTGAGCGTGATGTCGGTCGAGGTTGCGCCCGGGAGACGGCCGGCGGCGTTGTTATTGATGCTGGCGGTCCAGCGGCGGCGGCGATCGATGGCCTCGTAGTAATTGTACATCAGGCCGGCGGAGAGGGAGGAATTGGGGCTCAGCCGGTAGTCGAAGCGCAGGCCGGCACCGGTGCGCTTCCGCCCCTTGTAGTCGGGTTGCAGACGGAAGGAACGCAGGTTTGGCACGCCGGCAGGCTGGTCGTACTCCAGTTGCAGGTAATCCTGCGGCCGGTCGGTCTCGCTGTAGCTGGCGGTGAGGAACATCCCCAGGTTGCGCTCCTTCCCGTACACGTCGGAGTACTGCATGCTGCCGAAGTAGGACGTCATCTTGCCGAGCGTGCGGTGGTTGGCGCCGGTGGCGTACTGCAGGTAACGACGCTGGGTGTCGAAGGCGGACTTGGTGATGAGGTTCACCGTGCCGCCGATGGCATCACCGTCCATGTCGGGCGTCGGCGCCTTGATGACCTCGATGCGCTCGATGAAGTCCGCCGGCAGTTGGTCGATGGCAAAGTCGCGGCTATCGCCCTTGGCCTGGGGGCTGGGCAGGCGCGTGCCGTCCATCGTGACCGCCGTGTGCTCGGCGCCGGCCCCGCGCACCCGGACCTGGGTGACCTCATCGACGGCGTCGCCGACGCCGATGCCGGGCACCCGTTTCAAGAACTCGCCCAGATTGCCGTCGGCGAGGTTGCCGTAGGCGTCCGTGGCGACGATGGTCTTCAGATTGGGCGCATTGCGCTGGGCGGCGATGGCGAGGGAGTTGCCCTCCCGCACGCCGGCGACCACCAGGGCATCCATCCGGTACACGTCGGAGGAAAGGGCCACCTGGGGCGCCGTGTTCAGGCCAGGCGCGACGGTGAGCGTCACGGTGCCGGGATTCAACCCGGGGTAGGTGACGCGCAGGGTACGTGAACCCGTGGGGACCTGCAGGAGGACGAACCGACCGTCGCGGTCGGTCAGGGCCGAACGGTCGGCCCCGGTGACAGTCACCACGGCGTTGGTGAGCGTGTTGCCGGTGGCCTCGTTGATGACCAGGCCAGTGACGGTGCCTTCGGAAGGAGCCTGGGCGACGAGCGATGGCACGCTAGCCGGGGCGGCCACGATCAAGGTGAGGCGGAGCAGGAAGGAAGCACGGGGCGGCAGGAACATGGCGGGGAGTCTCCGGTTGAAACCAGGACCGCCCGGGAGGTCCGGGCGGCGGGGCGGACCGCCGCAATCGAAGGTGCCATGCCGGGGCGGGCACGGCGAAAGTGCTTGTATCGAATAGTGACAAGCCGGCGGCGGCTCAGGCGCCCCGGACGGGAGGGGCCACGGACGCGCCGTCAATGAAGCGCGGCATGAGGCGCTGATGGGTGACGGCCAGGGCCTGGCCACCCGCGAGGCGGGCGATGGCCTGCATGAGTTGGCGGGCGATCACCGCCGAGTCGGAGCGGTAGCGGGCCACCGCGGGGGCGAGGTACTCGAGGAAGGGGTCATCCTCCCGGCAGATGACGGACAGGTCGCGGGGGATCGCGAGGCCGAGGCGGGCGAGTACGGTGTAGGCGGCGGGGACCGCCAGGGTCTTCGTCACGAAAAGGGCGGTGGGGCGGTCGCGCCACGCGGCGAGGCGCCGCAGGCGGGATTCGATTTGCGCCATGGTGCCGTCGTGTTCGAGCACCAGGGGTGGCGGGGAGTCCGGGCGGCGGGCGGCGGCGAAGGCCCCGCAGGTCGTGGCATCGGCGGCAGAGCCGGTGCGCTGGAGGAGAATGGCGGTTCGGCGGTGCCCGGCGTTGGCGAGCAGGGTCGCGGCGTGCTGGGCAATGGCCGCGTGATCGTACTCGATCGAAGGCAGCTCGATTCCAGGGAAGGCGGAACCAACCAGGAGAGCGGGCGCGCCGCGGGCGCCAAACCAGGCCTGCATCGCCCGTGTGCTGGCGAACAGGATCCAGGCGGATCGCGGGTGGGACTGGAGCAGGCGGGCCAGGGGCGCTTCGGGTTTGGCGGAGTAGTGCTGTCCGCCTTCGCTCAGGATGAACTCGAGGTTGGCGCGCTCGACCAGGGACCGCAGGTCGCTCACCCAGTGGGCGACCGACGGGCGCAGCCGCCAGAGCGGCGCCGGCACGAGCACCACCACGCGGGCCGGACGGGCGACGGTGCCCGCGGGTGCGGCGGGATGGCGGATGACCATCGGGCGCCCCTGGCGCAAATCGATCCGATCGCGCCGGGCGAGCACCCGCAGGGCCGCGCGCAGGGTGGTGCGGCTGATCGCGAGCTGCTGGCAGAGCTCGTGCTGACCCGGCAGATGTTCGACCCAACGACCCTGTTTCAAACCGCTCTCCAGGACGGCGATCGTCTGGCTGATGAGGGTGGTGCGCCGGGGGAGCTCCGCGGGTTCCATCGAAACCAAGGTAGGAAAGGGTTGGGGAGGCCGGCCCGCCCAGGGCGAACGCGGCGTGAAACGACAAGGGATTCAGCCCAGCGCGGACGTGGTTGCAACCCAAGGTGCGTCCGCGGCGGCACGGAGCGAAAGCGCGGCCGGTTTCCGCCCCTGCCCTACAGATCGAACGTCGCGCTGAGGATGAACTGGCGGGGATCGACGATGCGAAACGCGTTCGGCGAGCCGTCGGGGAAGGCGCTGATCGGCTGGAGGCGGCCGTTCTCCTGCAGGTTACGGACATTGAGCTGCAGCGTCGTCGCGACCGAGCCGGAGAGTTTCAGCCGGTAGGTGACGAAGGCGTCGGCGTAGAGCCGCGCGCGGTCGTAGATCGGCCGGCGCGGATCAAGCGCGGTGATGACGGCGGGCAGCTGCTCGACCCCGTAGTAGCCGATGGCGCCCTGGTCCTCCCAGCGCAGCGCGCCGCCGATGGTCATTCCCTTGAGCCAGCTGCGGTCGAGGCCCAGGCCGGCCAGGCGGTAACTGGTGCTGAGATTGGCGCGATACTTCCGGATTTGGGGGCGGGTCTTGCCCTGGTTGGCCACCGCGAGGTCGTAGGGCACCTTGACGCTGCTGGCGAAGAACTGCGACGGAGAGTTGGAGCCGTTGTAGCGCTCCGTCCACCACGGGCGGTTGATTTCCGGATCGATGATGCTGGTCCACACCGCCATGCGATCGTTGATCCACTGGGTGACGGCGGGGGCGAGCTTCGAGTCGATTGACTCCTGCTTGGTGAGATTGAACCGCGTGGTCCAGTGCGGCGACGGGTTCCAATGCACCTCGAGTTCGAGGCCGCGCGCGGTGACATCCTGGGTTTCAGCCACGAGTTCGTTCTGCTCGTCGCGCGACTCGGGTCGCGTGAAGTAGGAGGCGTCGAGCTTGGTCAGGGCGGCGACCTGGCGGTTGACCTCGTCGGTGGTCAGGGTGCGGCCCTGGGCCGCGGCGGCGTTGGTAATCCAGGCGCGGGCGCGGGTGGTGAGGTTGAAGAACTGGTTGCTGTTCGGGGAATCGAAGTCGAGGTTGCGGATGCGCTGGGCGATGATGCGCATGCTGCCGTTGCGGGAATCGATCTGCGTCGTCTCGTACTTGTTGGCGCGCACGACCAGCTTGCCGCCAAAGAGATTGACCGAGAAGCCGTAGTCCTTGCCGTGTCCGGTCGGGTCCGGCAGCGGCCGGAGATAGAGGCCGACGGCGTAGCCCTGCGGCTGGAAGCTGTTCGACTCGTTGTAGTGGAAGTTCAGCCAGCGGGTCGGCTTCACCACGATGCCGCCGGTCTTGGTGCGGCCGCCGGCGTGCACCCAGTCGGCGGGGTTGAGCGTGAACGTCGAATCGTAGTCGAGCACGATGCCAGTGGGCGTCGACACGAAGCGCGTCTGGCCGCGCTGCCGCTGGTCGCGCTGGTCCTTGCGCAGGCCGAACGTGGTGACGACGCGGTCCTTGAGCAGGTGGCTCTGCAGCACGACCCCGCGGGTCTTGAGGAGCGAGCGATCCCAGGTGCTGGTGGAATCGTACCAATAGCCTGCGCCGAGCCTGCCCTGCTCGGTAACGAAGTTCGGCGTGGCCGTGGCGGTTCCCGGATTGGTCCACCCGCCCCACCGGTACGGGTAGATCCCGGGAGTGAAGTCGCGCGGCGCCTGGTCGGCATTGGCGCCGACATTGTCGCCGACGTAGTAGCGATGGAACGTGAGCGCGACATTGGGCCGCGCAAAGTCGGTGGCGGTGCCGGTGGGCGCCGGGTACCAGGCGTGGTTGGAGAGGATGACGTCGCGCCACGTGTCGCCGCGGGACCGGTATTCCTTGTACTCGCCGTAGCCGAGGAGCTGCTGCATCCCGAGCCAGCGCAGGGCGGAGGTCTCGCGGCGGAGGTCGAGGCGGTAGGCGAGCTGCGAGCGGTAGGTTTCCCGCTCGGAGGGCCCGCCCGAGACGCCCTTGCTGTTGTAGAAACCGATGTAGGGGCGCTGGAAAAACGGGTTGCGCGAGCCATCCGGGAGCCGCTCGTTGGCGTCGATGTAGAGGTAGCCGGTGACGCCGGAACTGCCGGCGGTGCCGTAGAGCCCGCGGTTGTCGCGCCGCGAGGCTTCGCGGAAGTACGCCGCCTGCAGGGCGAGCAGCTGGCGCGGCGTTTCCAGGAAGATCTGTTCTCCCTGCAGGTGGGTGACGAGGGTGGTCTCGTTGATGCGGTTCATCGCCGCGAGGTTCACCTTGGACCAGTCGTAGATCGCCTTGTCGGTGACGGACGGATCGCTGGAGAACAGGGGCTGGGTGGCGCGGATCTGCTCCGGCACCGTGTTGACGAGGACGATGTTCTGGTTGCGACCCTCGGGGGTGTTGGTGCTGCTGGTGCGCCCGGGACCCCAGTAGCCGATGGCGCCGGTGGTATCGATGAACAGCGCGGACTGGTCGCGGATGCCGCCGGTGGTGAAGTAGGCGGGCACGGTGGTCGCGGTCCAGGTTTCCGGCATCCGCACTCCGTTGATCCAGGCGGAGTAGGTGGGAGGATCCCAGGACGGCCGGCCGGCCTTGATCCAACCGGTGACCGCGTCGCGCGGCGGCGTGGTGTTGGGCCGGTTGCCGGTGATGTGGTAGTAGAAGTGGGAGGCGGTGAGCGAGGTGTGCCGGAACGGCTGATACCGCACCATGGCGTTGAGCCGGCGGGAGTCGGTGCCGGAGGGCTTGCGCACGTAGCCGTCGTGTTGGAAGACCGCGCTGCCCCGGGCGGCGAACACCCCGCGCCGGAGCACGCGGTTGAGGTCGAGGCTCGAACGGTAGCCGCCGAAGCTGTCGAGGCGGTAGCCCACCTGGGAACGCTCGCGGTTGAGGCTGGCGGAGGCGGGGGCGAGATTCACGGTTCCGGAGGCGTTGCCGAGGCCGAAGACGGTCGAGTTGGGTCCGCGGCTGATCTCGACCGCGTCGAGGATCGACGGATCGATCGGCATGCGGCCGCTGGTCTCGAAGTTGGCGAAGGAGAGATTGGCCGCGCCGACGCCGCGCACGCGGTTGGCCGTGTTGGGGTTGAGGGAATTGTCGACCGGGCTGCCGTTGCGATCGACGGAGAACTCCGTGTAGGTGCCGATGCCCTCGGTGCCGGCTTCGTAGAGGAAGATGTCGTTGATATCGAGCATCGCGAAGTCGGCCATCTGCTCCTTGGTGACGACGCTGATGGCGGACGCGAGGTCCTCGACACGGGAGTTGAGGCGCGTGCCCGACATCGTGGAGGAGGCGTAGTAGCCGCGGGCATCCGCCGTGACCTCGAAGGGGGAGAGCATCACGGTCTCATCGGAGCGCGCGGATGAGGCCGCGACGGGGCGCGGAGTGGAGCGGGCGCGGTCCGCCTCCAACGCGGCCACTTCCTCGGGGTCGAGGCGTCCATTGCGATTCAGGTCGTAGCGGGCGAGGGTGGCGGGATCGGGGGGGAGGTTCTGGGCGGGTGATTCGCCGGCGAGGGCCAGCGCGGACAGCACCGCAACAACGCAGTGCCGCGACAGGCGGAGGAGGGGGGCATCCATGGGGCGGGGAATGGAGGAGGGTGGCACAGGGGGGGCTGCGCCGGGCAAAGCGGACCGAAGGTACTTCCGCGAGCGGACGAATACGAGCGTGAATCTCGGGCGTGCATTCACGGGTGGCGGTCCGGCGCAGTGGTGGGATCGGCTTTTCGTCGAGAGAGGTTCCTGCTTCAGTGAAACGACATGTCGTCGTCCGCTGACCTCGCTTCGGGATCCGAGTTTGCCGCCCTGCTCGCGCGCCAGCGCGCCTTCTTTGCCAGCGGGAGCACGCGCCCGGCGGAGTTTCGCGAGCGCCAACTCGACCTCCTGCGGGCGACGCTCCAGCGCTTCGAGCCCGCGATGTTGGACGCGGTGCAGGCGGATCTTGGGCGGGAGGCCCGCGAAGCCTGGCTGGGGGAGATCCTGTTGGTGGTTCGCGAAGTGGAACTGGCGCGGCGGCAGCTGCGCCGATGGATGCGGGCCGAGCGGCGGGGGGTGCCGTGGATTGCGTGGCCCGGGCGGGCGGAGGTGCGGCGCGAACCCTTCGGCGTCGCGGGAATTCTGGGCCCGTGGAATTACCCGTTCTACCTCACCCTGAGCCCGCTGGTGGGAGCCCTGGCGGCCGGGAATTGCGCCGTAGTGAAGGTCTCGGAGTTTGCCCCGCACTGTGCGGAGGTGATGGCCCGGATGGCGGCCGAGACTTTCTCCCCGGAATACGTCACCGTAGTGCAGGGGGACCGCACCGTTGGGGAGCGGTTGCTGGGGGAGCGTTTTGACTGCCTGTTCTTCACCGGTGGGACGGAGACCGGGCGGCAGGTGATGGCGGCGGCGGCCCGCCACCTGACGCCGGTCACCCTGGAACTCGGAGGCAAGAGCCCCTGTATCGTCGCCGCGGATGCTGACATCGCCGTGGCGGCCCGGCGCATCGTTTGGGGCAAGTTCCTCAACGCCGGCCAGACCTGCGTGGCGCCGGACTATGTGCTGGTGGACCGGACGGTGGCGCCGGCGCTGATCGAGGCGATGCGGGTGGCGGTGGCGGACCTGTATCCCGCGGGCTGCGGGCGAATCGTGCACCGGCGGCATTTTGATCGTTTGGTGGCGCTGCTTGTCTCCGGGAGGTGCGTCTGCGGTGGAGGCTACGACGCCGCGCAGTTGACCATCGCGCCGACGATCCTGACGGAGGTTTCGCCTCAGGCGCCGGTGATGCAGGCGGAGATCTTCGGCCCGATTCTGCCGGTGCTCCCGGTGGCGGACCTCGAGGAGGCCATCCGGGAAGTGCGGTCGCGGCCCTCCCCGCTGGCCCTGTATCTCTTCACCCGGGACAGGACGATCCAGCGTCGGGTGCGCGAGGAGACGGCGTCGGGCGGCCTGGCGGTCAACGACGTCGTGCTCCACCTGCTGGCGAGCGAGCTGCCGTTTGGCGGCGTCGGCGCAAGTGGCCTAGGAACCTACCACGGCCGGGCGAGCTTCGCGGCCTTCACGCAGCAGCGCAGCGTGCTGTACCGGCCGACCCGGCCGGATTTCGGGCTCCGGTATCTCCGGGGAGGCGTGCCCGGCCCCGCGCTGCGGTGCCTGTACCAGTGGTTGCTGCGGGATTAGTCCGGTGAGGTGCTCACGGTCGCTGGCATGACCGCGGGTTTCCGCCGGTAGCCAAGAACGGCTGCCAAAAGGCGAACCCGCCCGCGGTTCATCACGAAAGCGGGGCGGAGGGGAGGATTCCCGGCGGGGAAGACTCCGATCAGAAGGTCCCTTTGATGCCGATGGTCCAGAGCGACCCGGCTTGCTCGCGGCTGTAGAACTGGGCGTGCGGCAGCGTGCTCGGGCCCTCGACCTCCTGCTGGTCGGGCGTGTCGCCGACGTTGCGCAGGGCAAAGTAAACGCCGATCCGTCGGGTGAAGTAATACTCGCCGAGGATGTCGAGGAAGAGGCGAGAGGACTGCCACTGGTAGGTGCCCGGTTCGATGCTGTTGCCGGTACGCGCGCTGCCGCGGTTCTTGTCCTGGAAGCTCCAGTTCAGCCGGAAATTGAACTTCTCGCGCACGAGGGCGGCGCCCCAGCTCGCCTTCCGGCGGATGTAACTCTGGAAGTTGGCGGTGGCATCGCCAACGGGCCGCTGCACGGCGATGTTGCCGAAGAGGTGGACGCCGCGGGCCCAGCCCGGGAGAAACGTGAGCACCTGCTTGTAGCTGAAATCGGCCCCGTTCATGCGCACGGTGTCCGCCACGTTGTGGTTGGTGGCGACCTCGTAGCCGCCGTAGGTGTTCGCATCGAGGCCGTAGAGCGCGAGAAACTCCGGCGTGGGCATGAAGACGACGTTGCCGAAGAAGTTCTCGAACTCGCGCTGGAACGCCCCGGCGGAGATCTGGCCGACGCCCTCGAAGTAGTACTCGAGGCGCGCGCTCACGCTGCGGGCGGTCCAGGGCTTGATCGCGGAATTGTTTACCGAGATGCGGTTGTTCGGACTCGGAGGCGCGGTCTCGTCGGGCAGCGTAAGCCCGCCGGCGTACTGATTGAAGTCGGGTCGGCCGATGGAGTGATAGTAGGCGGCGCGGGCGATCAGATTCTCCCTCACGTTGAAGCTCGCGTTCAGGCTGGGGAACCAGCGCAGGTACTCCTTCTCCGTGCGCGCGCCGCGCTCGAGGTAGGTGAGCTTCGAGTAGTCGAGGGAATTGGTGCTCGCGACGATCGGGGTCGGACGGCCGTTGGTCAGGATGACATTGCCGCTGGCGTCCCGCCGGTAGTTCCGCGTCGGATCGGTCAACGGGCCGGTGGCCTCCACGTTGGTCTGCTCGACCCGGATGCCGCCGACCAGCTTCAGGCGGCGCTGGAACCACGAGAGGTCGCCGCGGCCATACAGGGCCGAGACGAGTTCCTCGCCCCACTTCGAGCCGCCGACCAGCGATCGGTAGCGGGCATTCTCGTCGAGCGTGAAATGGGTGGGGTTGGCCTGGTAGTGGTCCCAGACGGCGACGTTGTTCACGCGTTGCCAGGCCGGGAAGCCCCACGGGGCGGGGCGGCGCGAGTAGTTGGCCGCGAGGAAGCGGGCGGCGCTGTCGTCACTGCCGATCGGCGTGGTGCTGCCGCGGCCGTCGGCGCCCACGAAGGCATAGGAGAAGTTGGCCTGGCGCTGGTCGCGGCGGTCGTGCCGGACATCGAACCCGAGCTTGAGCTGCAGGGGGACCCGGCCGGAGAAATCGCGCTGCACACTGCCCTGGGCGCCGGACTGCGTGACGTAGGACGTGATGGGATTGGAGGAGGCCGCGGTCAGGGCGTAGTTGCCGAGGTTCGTGGGATCCACCGGGGCGCCGGCGGCGTCGGTCACGGTGATGGAGTTGGGGCGCAGGTAGAAGATGTCGGCGAACGACACCGTGACATTTGAGCGCTGCGCCGTGGCGGTGCTGAAGTAGCCCTTGTCGACCGCGCGGAAGGTGTTCCGGGCCCGGGACTGGCCGAGGCCGGCCTCCATCTTCCACACCGGTCCGTCGTGCCGCCAGACGAGGGAGGGGGACGAGGTCGAGTTGGTGCGGTCGCGAAAGTTGTTGTTGAGCTGGATCTGCCCGGCTCCCGGATTTCCGCGGGTCGAGTAGGGCGTGAAGTTGCCCGGCGCCACGCCCGTGATCGCGTACTGGATGGTGTGATTCAGCACCAGGAAATCGATGAAGTAGTGCTGGTACGACAGGGAGAGCCGGTCGGACGGGCCGAAGCGGTAGTCGATCGTCGCCCCGAATGACGTGCGATCCGCGTTCTTGGTGCCCTCGCGCACCTGGGTCTGGGTCAGGTAGGGCTGCGCCGGGGTCGTGTGGGGGAAGGCCGTGCCGTTGGTGGTTTCCCGCACGCCGCGCCAGGCGTTCTGGATGAACTGCTCGGAGGTGCCGTTCTCCGAATGCCCGCCGGAGAGCGTGAAGCCGAAATCGCGCGTCACCGGCCGCACGTACGAAAAGTCGAAGCCCGGTTTCACCTTGTGGGTCGAGGCCTCGAAGGGCCCGGGGGTCTTCTTCCAATCCCGCGCGTTGTCGCGCATCATCAGGTAGGCGTTGGCCTTGAACTCGGGGCGGGAGCGCTCGAAGGCGCTCCGCGGGATCATGTTGATCGAACCGGCCAGCGCCGAGGCCGGCGTCTCCGGAGTGGGGGAGTAGATCACCTCGATGCGCGAAGTGGCCGTGATCGAGGTCATGTCCATCTGCGAGCCGCGTGCCGTCGCATTGTTGCCGCCGGCGCTCGCCAGGTTGAAGCCGTTGACCATGATCGGCACGTTGTCGGAGGGCACGCCGTTGATGGAGATGCCGCGGGCCAGCGCCCCCGCTTCGTACTCGATGCTGATGCCCGGGACGAATTTCAGGAACTCGCCGACACTGCCCTCCGCCACGTTCCCGAATTCCTCGGTTGAGACGACGCTTTTCAGGTTGGGGGCGAAACGCTGCTCATTGATCGCAATCGCCGCCGCCTCCATGTCCCGGGAAGTCTGGACGACAAACTCGGCGAGTTTCACGACTTCACCCGGGCGGGCACCGGCGGTGGCTGGTCCCACGCCGAGGTTGAAATCGAGGACCACCGTCTGCGACGCCGCGACGGTGACCGTCGAGGTTTGGGCGGAGAGGCCGGTGAAAAACGCCCGGACCTGGGCGGTGCCGGCCGGGACACCGGTGAGCCGATAGAACCCCGCGGTGTCGGTGAAGGCCTCGAGGCCCGCGGCTTCGATCGTGATGCGAGCATGTTCAAGGTATTCACCGGTGGCCGGGTTGGCGACACGGCCTTCGACTGTTCCAGTGGCGGATGGCGATGCTGCCCGGGGCGACCAGATCGGGACGAGGGCAAGGAGCAGGGCAAGGCCCGTACGGGCGTACGAACGCAACGGGTTCATGGGGTGGCGCGGAGGGGACGACGCGGGGTGGCCGAACGTCCGCGAGTGTGCGCCGCGCCCAGCCGGGAGCAAGCGCCGTGTCGGCCTCCCGGAACCATCGGGACGCCTCCCCCTGTCGGCGGGGCGACCGAACCCCGCGACACGCTGATCGCGGTCCCACTTTCGAGGGGCGGGGTCGCGCCGCCCACCTCGAGGGGAACTACTTCTTCTTGGTCGCGGCGGCGACCGCGTCGACCAGCTGGCTCTTGGCGGGCTGGAGATTGGCGCGGTGCTTTTCCACGGCCTGGGCGATGCGGGCGAGTTCCGCCGGGTGATCCGCGGCGACGTTGTGGGTCTCGCCCGGATCGATGCGGAGGTTGAAGAGCAGCGGCGGCTGGTGGGTGTCGGGTTTGGGCTGACCGTAGCCGGCCTGCGTCAGGTAGTGGGCCTTGAAGTCGCCGCTGCGCGCGGCGTAAAGCGTGGAACCGCGGTAGTAGAAGTAGCCTTCGCGCTCGACGTTGCCGGAGCCGAAGAGCAGCGGGCGAATGTCGCGGCCGTCGATAGCGCGGTCGGTCGGCACGGAGGCGCCGGCGAGTTGGGCATAGGTGGTGAAGAGATCCATCGTGCAGGCGAGGGTGCGCTGGACGGAGCCGGGCTGGATCCGTCCCGGCCACCAGGCGATGCCCGGCACGCGCATGCCACCCTCCCAGGTGGAACCCTTGCCCTCGCGCAGGAGGCCGGCGGAGCCCCCCTGCTGGTTCATGATCAGCCACGGACCGTTGTCGCTGCTGAAGAACACGAGGGTGTTGTCGGCGAGCTTCTCCTGGCGCAGCGTCTCGAGGATGCGGCCGACGCTGGCGTCGAGTTCCTCCACCACATCGCCATAGAGTCCGCGCGGACTCTTGCCGGCGAAGTTGCGCGACGCGAAGAGCGGGGTGTGGGGGAAGGTGTGGGGGAAATAGAGGAAGAAGGGCGCGGCCTTGTTGGACCGGATGAACTTCACGGCCTCCTCGGTGTAGCGCTGGGTGAGCTTGGTCTGGTCGGCGGGCTGCTCGACGAGCTCGTGGTTTCGGTAGAGCGGGGCGTTCCACCACTCGGCGCGTTGGTCGGGGCGGGCGTTGGCCCGCTTGGGGGCGACCGGCGTCGGGTTCATGTCGTTGGAGTGGGGCAGCCCGAAGTTGAAGTCGAAACCGTGTTTCTGCGGATGACCGTTCGGGGTGTTTGACCACACCCCGAGGTGCCATTTGCCGATGATGCCCGTGGTGTAGCCGCGCGACTTCAGCAGTTCGGGCAGGGTGACCTCCTCGAGGGGCAGGTGTCCGGTGGAAACCGCCCGGAGGACGCGGAACTGGTCGTGGCACATGCCGCTGCGGATCGGGTAGCGTCCGGTGAGCAGGGCCGCGCGGCTCGGGGTGCAGACCTCGGCAGCGGAATAGAACTCGGTGAAGCGCATGCCCTCGGCCGCCATGCGGTCGAGGTTGGGGGTGCGGATGGTGGGGTGGCCGTAGCAGCCGAGGTCACCATAACCCAGATCATCGGCGTAGATGATGATGAGGTTCGGAACGGCGGCGCGGGCGCCGACCAGGGCAAGCGAGCCGGTGAGCAGGAGACAGATCAGGCGGAGGGGTTTCATGACAGGGCGGAGAAAGTTTCGGGGGCGGAAGCGGCGGGGGCGAGCCTGATTGCGCAGCGGCGCGGTGGAAGGAACGGCGAACTCGGGCGGGAGGCGTCGGCGACGTCGGCGGCGGACGCCGCGGTGGTCCGTTCGGTTCGGCCGGGCACCGCGCGACCGGCATTCGCGCGGCGCCCGAGCGCACCTTGGATTGCGTCCTCCGGCCGGCTGGGTTGAATGCTGGCCAGGATGCGTCCCTCCTGGCTTGCCCGTCCCTGGATCACCGCAGTCTTCGCTGTGTGGTGGACGGGAGGAGCCGCCCCGTTGGCTCCGGTGCCACCTGCCGGGGTGCCACCCGAGCAACCGGCGGCGGTTTATCTGGCACCGGAGAATCCGGCAGTGTTACTCCAGATGGACGCGGCGATGCGCGAGTACTTTGATCAGCGCGTCTCGCTGCGACAGCCGAGCGCTGAGGTGCTGGAAGCCATCGTCGCGGCCATCATTCGCCCCGCGGGGCTGGGCTTCGCCTACGACGGGGTCGGGACCTTCGACGCGGGGGAGACCTTTCGGCGCCGTCGCGGGAACTGCCTGAGCTTCGCGTTGCTGGTGACCGCCGTCGCCCGGCACTACGGGTTCAAGACGACGTTTCAGAACGTGGACCGGACGGGGCAGTGGGACCGCGTGGGCGATATCATCACCACGGTGCAGCACGTGAACGTGCGGGTCGAGACCCTCAGCGAAATCTACGTCCTGGACCTGAGGCCGGACCTCGTGCCCGTCGCCGGACGGCAGACGGCGACCACGGTGACGGACGAGCGCTTGTTTGCCCTCTTCTACAACGATGTCGGAATCGGGCACCTGATGCAGGGGCGTCCGGCCGAGGCGCGGCGCGCCCTGGAACTGGCGACACAGATTGATCCGCGGTGCGCCAGCATCTGGGCGAACCGAGCGACGCTGCACGCCCGGTTCGGCGAATTGACCCTGGCGCGTTCGGCGTACGAGCGGTCGCTGCAACTGGATCGCCAGGGGCTCAACGCCCTGGTGGGGTTCGTGAGCGTGCTCAAGCAGCTCGGCACCCCCGGGGACTTGCGCCTCGCCGGGGAACTGGAACGGCGGGCGCAACAGGTGCAGGACCGCAATCCCTACTACCATCAGCACCTCGCGCAACTCGCCCAGGAGAAGGGTGATTGGCAGGGAGCGGACAAGCACCTGCGTCGAGCGATCGCGCTGAAGGAGGACGCCCCGGAATTCTACGAACAGTGGATCGTGACGCTGCAACATCTCGGCCGGGAAGAAGCGGCGCAGCGCGCCACGACCAGGCTCGCGAAGTTGCGCCAGCGGCTCGCGGAACGCCCCGCCCGCATCATGCCGTGACCGGATTTCACCTCCGCCGGGATTGCTCCCAGCGTGACTCGAGGCCGAATCCCTTGGCGAAACTGGCATGGTGTAGCCGGCCGCGTGGAGGCCGGCCCCGACCAGGGAGTTTGCAGGTGCCGGCCGGGGTCACCGACCCCGGCTACAACGAGAGCTCCGGCCAAGGATCGCGCTGTCGCTTTAGCGCGGCCGGTGGGTTGCGTTCCGACGCGGCTGCACGTCAGCCGGATCGACGCTGGAGCTCAGACGTCACCGGAAAGCGGATTCGAGGAGAACGAGCCGCCGGTCTCCGCGGATCCGGGTTTCGACGGTGGTGACCTTCGCGTCGAGCGGCACTTCGATGACCTCGGTGGCCCCCGGCGCCAATACGGCCGACGTCTCGCGGTCGTTGGCGGAGAGGTGAACGGCCAGGGGAACGCCGGAGGGGTTGAAAACGTGATGGCGGGCGGCAGTCCTTCCGGCCGGCACCCGACACCAGAAACGGCCCCGGCCCTCTGCCGGAGCGCCGGGGGCGAGTTCCGGGGTGCCACTCCAGTCCCGGTGCACGTAGGGCCCGAACGGCCGGCGGCCGAACGGGACGTAGACGATTCCGGGCCGATTGTTCCAGCCGCCCGGACCGCCGGCGAACTGATGGCCTTCGGCGGTCACGGTGATCTCGAGGGTGTCGCGATAGCTGCCAGTGAGGGCCGGCCGGGAGTTGAGCATCAACCCGCTGTGGATCCCCGTCAGCACACCGCGCTCCGTCTCATACTGCCCCCAGACGATCGGGGCCTCGATCAGGACGTGGCGCTCGTGCCCGGTCGGGAGCGCGGCATAGGCGACCAGGTTGCGGAGCAGGCGATCGGCCACGGGATCGCGTCCGATGCGGTCGACGAGATCAAAACCGGAGTAGAGCACCGAGCCCTGGCCGGCGAAGAACTCGGCGAGGGCGATGCCCTCGAGGCCCTGGCTGTAGTTCGCCAGCACCGCGGTATCGCGGATGGCCTCCGGGTCGCGGAGGACCAACCCGTTGGTCACCGGATGCACCCGGGGGAGGCCGGGTTTGGTCTCGTCCCAGCCGTTCGGGTCGGACCACACCTGCAGGCGCCGGCGGTCGAGGCCGACGAGGATTGGATGGTCCGGCCGCTCGGGATTGATGGCGAGGCCGTCGCGCGAGGGGCGCGCCGGCGGCGGGTAGGAGGGATCGTCGATGCTCGTGGAGGGCATCCGGATGGCGGCAGGCAGGAGTCGCTGCAGGGCCGGGGCGGATGCCGCGGGTTGCCGCAGCACGACGAGGCGACCGCCCCGGCGAACCCAGTCCGTGAGGGCGGTCACGGTGGCGGGATCAAGGCGGTCAACAGTGTCCTCGCCCACGAAGACTGGGAGCGCGAGAGGCGGTGTTTCGCTGGCCGGCACAGGCGTCGAGCCGATGCCGAGGCGTTCCAGGGCGGCGCGCGTGCGGCCGGGGGCATCGGCCAGCGCCACGGCGAGCACGCCTGCGGAGGGCACGCCGGAGTACGCGGTGGAGGCGATGAAGACCTCGGTCTCGTTTTCCGCCACGGAGCGGTCAGGGAGGTGCAGACGACCCCAGAGACGGTACGATCCGGTCGGCAGGTGGGCGGGGATGGTTACCGCGAGCGGGCGTCGGCTCGTGCCGTAGTAGGGCACGTCGATTCCTTGCTCACGGCCGGACGCGACGGCGCGCTGCGTGGCGTCGCGGAGTTCCCATTCGAGGCGGAGGTCGCGCAGATCCGCGGCGGGATCGGCGTCATTGACCACGTGGGCGATGGGGCGCAGCTCCGCGCCGGCGTAGACCTGGGGCGTGTAAAGTTCCCAGCTCAGCAGCACCGGCTGATAGGACGTGCGCAGCTGCCGCGCGGCGGGCTTGGGATCCATGTCGGCGAAGCTCGCGATGTCGTGCCAGCGGTTGAAGAGGATCGTGAACGGAAAGACTCCCGAGAGCTCCGGGTTATGCGGCCGCAGGCGGCGGAAGAGTTCGGTCGCCTGTCGGACGGTGAACGACTGGTGGGCGAAGCCGAGCTGTCCCAGCTCCGCGGTGGGCGCATGGCCGGTCCAGCTGAGCTGCGCGACCGGGTTCTTGTGGTTGGGGGTGAGGTTGGTCCGGCCGTCGGGACCGAGGTAGTTACCGACGCACTCGGTGAAGGTGAGCGGTTGGACCCGGCCGGGAGCGACGAGCCGGGGATCGTCGCGCAGGTGCAGGAAGGTGAACGGACTCTGGTAATACCAGCCCCAATACCGGTGGAGATCGTTGATTTCGCCGACGCGCCCGTAGCCGTAGCCGGCGTTGGCGATGTAAAGCCGGGTCGGATCCCACGGCTGCAGTTCGCCGTGGATGGCGCCGAGGAAGCCATCCCAGCGCGCCCCGGAGGCCCCTTCGCCCGCGACCTCATTGGTGAGGGCGTAGATCACGAGGGCGGGATGGTGCGCGATCGGGTGAAACTTGGTTTCCCGGAACCAGCGGGCGGCGGCGGCGCGGTCACCGGAGGCGTTGGCGCCGTTGACGCTGCCGCCGTAGTTGCCGCCGAAGACCAGCATGCCGAGCTCGTCGCAGACGTCGTACCAGGTCTCGTCGTCGGGGATGCGGATGATGTTGACGTTCAGGCTGCGCAGGTAGCGCACGTAGTCCTCGGCAAAGGCCCGGCTGCGTTCGAGCTTCTCCGGGATGCCGCGGTTGGGCGGGTTGATCGCGAGGCCGCGGAGGAAGTACGGGCGTCCGTTCAGGCACAGACGGCCGCGTTCGGTGGTGAAGGAACGAAACCCGATCCGCTCCTCCCGGCGCTCGCGGCGACCCTGGCGCGTGGCCAGGTCGAGAGTCACCTGGTACAAGGTCGGCGTGGAAGGCTCCCAGCGGCTCACCTCCAGGCCGGTGAGCGTCAGCCGGGTCACTCCGTCCACAGGGCGGGCGGTCACCCGGGCGCGGTGGAGCGGGATTTCCTGCGCCGGTTCGCTGCCGCCGACCCGAGCCAGGCGCACGGTGCTGGATTTCCAGTCGGGCTCGTTCCCAGCGGCCAGGCGAAGGTCGAGGGTCAGCGTGTCGACCGTGGTGAAGTACCAAATCTTCTCAATCCCCTCGGCGCGGAGGAACCCGGCGAGAAGGAGGAACACGGGGAGCAGGGAGCGAAGGAACCGCGCCGGCATGGTCCGGTGAGTCAACCGGCGGACGCGCGAAATGTCGAGGAGGCCGGCGCGCGGCCGCGCCTTTAGCCCTGCGTGAAGCGTTTGACGTGCCTGGCGATGACCGCCATCGCTCGATCGGGATCCTGGACGTTGCGCGGATAGTAATAGTAGGCGGCGAAGTCCGGCCGCAGCGCGAGCACGGCGGGATAGTGCCGGTCCATGGCGTCGATCATCGCAGCCTGGAGGTTGTGGTTCTCGAGCAGGAAAAACCCCTTGCGGCCCGGCACCGCGCGGGCGGCCCGCAGGAACGACTCGCCCTTGCCGCTGAGCAGGATCTTGCCCTTGCCGCTCTCCTGGCCCTCGCCGCCCCCTTCCATGGTCTTGTCGGTGGCGGCATCCCACGGCCGGCCATCCGCGCCGTAATAATCGAGGTGCTGGACGCCGGCGCCGGCGGCGAGCTCGTCGGCGCCGTTGTGCGCCTGCTGAAAGAGAAAGGTGAGCTTGTCCGGCCAGCGCTGCTTGGCGAAGGCGCAGACCTTGCTCCAGAAGTCTCGCGCGGCGCCATAGTGGGCGGTGATCGGAGCGTCCTCGCCCAGGGCGGCGACGGCGGCCTTCGACTTGTCGATGATGAAACACTTGGGCTCGTCGATGATGAAGCCGGCGAGGTGCGGGTGCTGGCGGTAGAGTTCGGCGAGGGTGTCGCAGAAGAACTTCAACGTATCCGGATGGTGGACGCTGCTGATGCCTCCGGAGACCTTGGGCATAATGGCGGTCCTGCCCTGCTTGTTCACGATCAGGGTCTGGGGGTTGAGCATCGAGAACAGGCTCGGCACCTTGGGGGCGCCGGCGGTCAGGCCGCCCCAGCGCGAAGGGACCGCGATGACCTTCATGCCCACGCGGCTCGCCTCGGCGGCGATCAGGGAGTGGTTCTCGTAGGCGGCGAAGAGATCCTGCTCCAGCACGCCGACACAGACATACTGGGTGCCGATGTCGGCCATCCACTCCATGTCCGCGCGGATGTGGCGCGGCACGTAGGTGTACATGTGGGCGTTGAGGTAGTAGGCGCCAATCGCGGTGGTCGTGCGATTGACCGGACGGATCGGCGCCGCGGCGGACGCCGCGAGCGGGGCGGCGGAGAGCGCGGTCGAGGAGCGGAGGAAGGTGCGGCGATTCATCGGGAAAACGGCGGTGGGGAGGCGTCCCGTTGGCCTCCGGCGCGCCCGATCGCCTCGGTTGCGCTGGCGCGGGGCGGGGTCGCCCCGCCTACAGCGACGGGGCGGAGCGTGGGTGTCATTTGGCGGAGCCCTTCTTGTCTCCGGGTTCGTCCGGGAGGCGACCGTTGTAGCCGCGGAAAATGTCGAGGGGATCCTCCATTTGGGCGCCCTGATCGCCGGACTCGACCACCCAGCGGTCCACGAGGGCGCGCAGTTCGCGGAGCCGGGCGGCGTGGGCGGGATCGGCGGCGAGGTTGCGGACCTCGTGGGGGTCGGCGCGGAGGTCGTAGAGCTCCTCAAGGGGTTTGCGCGGGGCGGCAAACGCGGCGGCTTCGGGGGTGAGTTGGCCGGCGCGGGCGAGTTCCTTGACCAGGTTCCAGGTGGGATAGGATTTCTCCTTGTACGCGTTGTACTGCAGGTACGGGATCGCCGGCAGATAGTTCCGGATGTACTTCCAGTCGGCGGTGCGCACGGCGCGCATCCGGTCGGTGGATTCATCCATGCGGTCGCGGGCTGCAAAGACATGGGTGCGCGGCATGGTGCCCGGGGCGAGAAAGTCGCGGCCCTGCATCGCCGGGGCGGGGCGGGCGCCCGCGAGACCGATCAAGGCGGCCGTGACGTCGATGGCGGAGACCAGCTGGTCGTCGACGGTCCCGGCCCGCCGCCGGTCGGGCCAGGCGATGATCAGCGGCACGTGGATGCCTCCATCGTAGAGAAACTGCTTGGAGCGGAAAAGGCACTGCCCGTTGTCGCCCATGAAGACGACGATCGTGTTGCCGGCGAGGCCGTCGCGTTCGAGCCGCGCGAGGACTTCGCCGACGTAGTGATCCATCAGGGCGACCGCATCGAGGTAATTGGCGTACTCCTCGCGGGCCACGGGATGGTCCGGATAGTACGGCGGGAGCTGCACGCGAGCGGCCTCGACATGGCCGACCGGCGAGTCCTTGGACCGGGCGAGGACCCAGCCGTCGCCCTTGTGGCTTTCGTTGATCGAGATTTGGGCGAAGAACGGCTGACCGGGCGCGCGTTCTTTCCAGGAGATGCCGTCGAAGGGGCGTTCCGCGATGAAGTTGAAGTCGGTTTTTCCGGTGCCGTCGGCGCCGGTGATCTTCAATCCACTCGGCCCGGTGTTTTCCTTGCGCGCCTTCTTGCCGCCGGGGGCGGCGAGGTTGGCGGTGAAGTAGCCTGCGTCGCGGAGACAGTCGGTCAGCGTGCGGGCGCCGGCGGGGAGCGGGCGCTTGTTCCACTGCCAGGTGCGGTGGTGGTGCGCCCCGATGCTCGTCTGGTACATGCCCGTCATGATCGCGGAGCGACTGGCGGAGCAGACCGGCGCGGTGGTGAAGGCGCGGGTGTAGCGGACGCCCCGGGCCGCGAGGGCGTCGAGATGGGGCGTCTGCACGAGGGGCGCGCCATAGCAGCCGAGTTGCGGCCCGATATCCTCCGCCAGGATGAAGAGGAGGTTGGGTCGGGTGGGTTGATCCGCCGCAGGCGCGAGCATGGGCGCGGACAACAGGAGCGCGGCGAGGAGGGCCGGAAGACGGTGAGGCAGGTGCACAGGCAAGGGGAAAGGCGGGGTAAGGGTTACGACAAGGGAGCGGCCGGGGCAACCGGTGGCTCCATTCCGAGCGTTCGGTCCGATGGCCTTGGTCGGCCCGGTGGCGCCGGGGTCGGTGCCGCGAGCGGAGGTGCCCCCATGCTGTTGTTCGAGGGTGGCATGCCGGCGGCGAAGGTCGCGGAGCCGCCGGCCGCGCTCCAGGGCAGGGCCGGCGGGCGGATTGGATCAGAGCGTCCAGCCCTTGCGGTATTCGCGTTTCAGGAACGGATCAGCAGCGGAGGTGTTCTTCACGCGCATCCGGGCGGCGTCCCATTCAAGTTTCCGGCCGGCCCGGAAGGCGACGTTGCCGAGGTGGTTGGACTCCGTCAGCCAGCCGGAGTATTCGAAATCGGCGAGGACCTTCCCGCGGCCCTTGACGGCGTCGAGCCACTCCTGGTGGTGGCTGACAGCCTTGGGGAAGACCGGCGCCGGGCGCTGGTAGCCGGCGAAGTCCTTTTCCGGCAGGAGCACATGCTTGCCGTAGTCGGAAAGGAGCATGCCCTTCTTGCCAATGAAGAGGCAGGCGCTGCCCCACTGGGGGATGCCCTGCTGCTTCCAAATTTCGGGCCGATCCTCGCCCTGGTACCACGTCATCTTCACCGGCGGCAGCGAGCCGCGGGCCCCAAACTCGTACACCGCGCGCATCGTCGCCGGGGCGATCTCCGGGTGGGGAGGAGGTCCGAAGGCCTCGATGGTGAGCGGCGCCTTAAGTTGCAGGGCCCAGAAGGGAAGATCGTTCCAGTGGGAGCCCAAATCGCTCATCGTGCCGTTGCCGAAGTCCCACCAGCGATACCACTTGGGCCCGGGGAAGTAGGCTTCGTTGAACGGGCGTTCCGGCGCGGGGCCGAGCCACAGATCCCAGTGCAGCCCCTCGGGCACGGGTTGTCCGGACGGACGCTCGGTGATGTAGATGCGATCCTTGTTCGCCTCGGCGGCCTCCTTGCTCTGCAGGCCCCAGGCGCGGGAAACCCAGACATGCACCTCGTGCACGGGACCGATCGCGCCGCCCTGGACCAGTTCGACCACGCGCCGGTAGTTGTCGGTCGCGTGGATCTGGATGCCCATCTGCGTCACCACCCCGGCGGCGGCCGCGGCTTCGCGGACCTTGCGCGCCTCGTAGACATTATGGGTGAGGGGCTTTTCGCAGTAGACGTGTTTCTTGTGCTTTAGCGCCAGCATTGTGGCGATCGCGTGCGTATGTTCGCAGGTGCTGACGACGACGGCGTCGAAGTCGCCCGGGCGATCGAAGAGCTTGCGGAAGTCGACCTCGCGGCGGGCCTTCGGATAGGCGGCGACGGCGGGCGCCAGGCTCTTTTCGTTCACGTCGCACAGCGCCACGATGTTCTCGGAGGCGACACCCTTGAGATTGCTGCCGCCGCGTCCACCCGTGCCGATGATGGCGAGGTTGAGTTTGCTGTTCAGGTTCTGCCCGCGCAGGAAGGCGGGCGCGGAGAAGACGGCGGCGGTGGCGAGGGAGCGTCGGGCGAATTGGCGCCGGGTGAGAGCAGGGTGGCTGGAGTTCATGGGGTCGCTGGAAGGGTTGGGTTTCGGGACGATATGTCGGGCGAAGGTGATGTCGGCGGTGGTAGCCGGGGTCGGTGACCCCGGCGAAAGCGGAAAGCGTCTGCGGTCGCGGGGAGGCGCGGGCCAAACTCGTTCACAGATCGAGGACGCGATCCATGCGCCTGGCGATGTCGGTGAGGGCGGGCCAGTCGCCGCCGCGCACCTCGGCGGCCGCCCAGCCGGTGAAGCCGATCTTCGCCAGTTCGGCGCGCACGGCGGGCCAGTTGATATCGCCGTCGCCAATCGGCACGTCGAAACCCTTTTGCAGCCCCGTCTGCATCGCCTGCTTGTTGCTCCACTCCTTGATGTCGAGTTTCTGCGACCGTTTGCCCAGCACCTGGGCCCAATGTTCCGCGATGCCCCAGCGCATCATGTTTCCCACGTCGAAGTGCACCTGCACCCACGGGCTTCCGATTTCGTCGATGAAGCGCGCCATGTCGAACGGGCTGATGAGGAAGGTGGCCCAGACGTTTTCCACCAGCAGCTTGATGCGCTGCTTCTCGGCGTGGGGCGCGGCGGCCTTGAGCTGGTCGCGGCAACGGTTCCAGTTGTCGACCAGGGACTGCTTCTGGTCGTAGCGGGCCACCACCAGCATCGAATCGGCGCCCAGTTTCTTGGTGAGGTCGATGCCGGGTTCGAGGTTCTCTGTCCGGGCTCCAACGGTACCGTCGATGAGGAGGCCGCTGTCCCGGCTGGCGGCGATCCAGGCGTCGGGTTCGGTGACGTGGGAGAGGCTGGGCTCGACCCCGTCGAAACCGCAGGCGCGGAGCTGGCGGAAGGCCTCGACCAGCGGCACGCTCTTGGCGCCGGTGACCATGCCCCACTTGAGCGACTTGCGGATCTTGCCGGTGAACTGGCCGGCGCGCGCGCCGGGGGCGGTGGCGAGAACGGCCGCCCCGAGGGCGGCGCCGGAGCGGTGGAGGAAGGTACGGCGATTCATGGGAAGAGTGTGACGGGATGGGGGAGCGGGGGCGAGGGGGATAACACCGGCGGCGGCCGGTTCAGGGGGAGGCCCGCCGACCGGCCGGCCGGAGGTGGGCGCGCATCTCTGCGGCGGCGTCGCGGGCCGCGAGGGCGAGCCGTTGCGCGACCTCCGGGTGCTGGGCGAGGCGGTTGAAGCGTTCGCCGGCGTCCGCGCCCAGGTCGTAGAGTTCGCGCGGGGTCACGGTCCCATCCCGGCCGGTCTCGACGTGGAGTTTCCAGCGTTCGTCGCGGATCGCGCGGTAGTTGACCTGACCTTCGGCGCTGCCGCCGAGGTAGTGAAAGAAGGCGTGCGGGCTGCGGTCGGATGCGCCGGTGAGCAACGGTCCGAGGTCCCGCCCGTCGATGACGCGGTCCGACGGAAGGCGCGCGCCCGCCAGCTGCGCGCAGGTTGGGAGGAGGTCGATGTTGCCGGCGACCGCGGCGGTGCGGCGTCCCGCGGGAATCTTCCCGGGCCAGCGGAAGATGGCGGGGACGCGGACGCCGCCCTCCCAGATCGTACCCTTGCCCTCGCGCAGGGGTCCGGCGGAACCGCCGTCGATCCCGTAGGCCAGCCACGGTCCATTGTCGCTGGTGAAGACCACGAGGGTGCGTTCGTCGAGCCCGAGGCGCCGGAGTTGCCCGAGGATCTGGCCGACGCTCCAGTCGATCTCCATCACGACGTCGCCGTAGAGCCCGCGGGCCGACTTGCCGGCGAACTTTTCGGAGACAAACAACGGCACGTGTGGCATCGCGTGGGCGAGGTAGAGAAAGAACGGGCGGTCGCGGTGGCGGGAGATGAAGTCGAGGGCGGCCTCGGTGTAGCGGGTCGTGAGTTGTCGTTGGTCCGGGTTCGTCTCGATCACGGTCTCGTCGCGCATCAGCGGAAGATCGTTGGGGAAGCCTCCGCGGGGCGGATAGTAGGAGTCGGAGCCGGCGTAACCCGTGTACGCGGCCCGCTCCCGGGTGGCGCGCATGAGGGCGTCTTCGTTTTCCCGCGGCGGCATCTTGGGGTGGTAGCGCCACATGTCGTTCGAGAAAGGAAGGCCGAGGTACGCGTCGAAGCCCTGGCGCGTGGGCAGGAACTCCGGGGCGTCGCCGAGGTGCCACTTGCCGATCGCCATGGTGGCGTAGCCGGCCTGCTTGAGCACCTCGGCAATGGTCACTTCGGCCGGGTGGAGTCCCCAATTCGAGCCGGGGCCCGGGTTTCGGGCATGCCCGACCCGCGCGGCGTAGCAGCCGGTCATCAGCTGGGCGCGGGAGGGACCGCAGAACGTGGCGGCATAAAAGCTCGTGAAGCGCAGCCCCTCGGCGGCGAGGCGGTCGATGTGCGGCGTCGCGATGTCCGGCGAACCGTAACACCCCAGATCGCCGTAGCCCTGATCGTCGGTGAAGATGATGACGATGTTCGGCCGGGCGGGGGTGGCCGCCGAGAGCGGACTGGCCGCCAGCGGGGCCAGCAGGAGGGCGAGGAGGAGACGAGAGGTCATGGCAGTGGGGCGGTGCGGGTGTTCTCGCGATGGGACCGGAGCAGGGCGATCATCCGGGCGGCCACCTCCGGGTGTTCGCGCACGACGTTGCGTTCCTGGCGGAAGTCGGTGGCGAGGTTGTAGAGTTGATCCGGCGGAGCCTCGGGCCGGATCTTCCCGTCGGGCGTGATGTCGCTGTTGGTGCGCTCGCTGAAAGCGACGCTGCCGGGTCCGCCGCGGATGCCGGAGAAACCGCCGTCGCCCTGCGCGCTGATGTAGACCCACGGACCGGAGCGGAGGGCGACGTTCTTCCGGGCAATGGGCTGCAGGACCAGATGCTCGCGGATCGGAGCGGCGGGCGAGCCGGTCAGCGTGGCCAGTTGGTTGAAACTGTCGGGCCCCGCGGCGGGATCGAGTTTCCGGCCGGTGAGGGCGGCAAAGGTCGCCAGCAAATCGAGGTTGGCGATCAGCTGTGACGACGTGCTCCCGGCGGGAACGCGGCCGGGCCAGCGGACGAGAAACGGCACGCGGTGGCCGCCCTCCCAGGCGCCGAACTTGTAGCCGAGGAGCTCGCCGTTGGCGCGGTGGCCGGCCCGCCAGGCGTCCTGGCCGCCTTCGTTGAGCATGCCGCCGTTGTCGCTCGTGAAGATCACGAGCGTGTGGTCGGCGAGCCGGAGTTCATCGAGGGTCGCCAGGATCTCCCCGACCATCCAGTCGAGTTCGTGGATGAAGTCCCCGTAGCGTCCGCAGTCGCTCGTGCCCTGGAATCGCGGGTGCGGGGTGAACGGGTGGTGAATCTGCGGGGTGGCGAAGTAGAGGAAGAATGGCCGACCTCGCTGCTGCCGGATCCAGGTGGTCGCCTTCTGCGTGAAGAGGGTGCCGAGCTGGTCGTCCTGATACAGGGCGTGGGCCGCGCGGGCGCCCGACATCGCTTGGGCGTTGAGGATCTTCTCCGGGTACTTCGGGGTCTCGGGTAGGCCGCCGAAGACGAGCGGATCCGCGGGATCGAGGCCGAGCACGCGGTGGTTCTCCACCAGCACGTAGGGAGCGTGGCTGCTCACCGTGGGCAGGCCGTAGTACCAGTCGAAACCCAGCTCCAGGGGGCCGGGCTTGAGCTCGCCGTTCCAGTCCGGGGTCTTGGTGCCGAAGCCGAGATGCCACTTGCCGATGCAGGCCGTGGCGTAGCCGGCGCCGCGCAGGAGCGAAGCCAGCGTGGTCTTCGCGGGGTCGATGATCAGCCCGGCGCGGCCGAAGATCGGCCCCCAGTTATCGACGCGGAAGGGATACTCGCCGGTCAGCAGGGCATAGCGCGATGGCGTGCAGGCCGCCGAGGCGGAGTGTGCATCGGTGAAGCGACGTCCTTCGCGGGCGAGTCGGTCGATGTGCGGGGTGCGGACCTTCGTGGCGCCGTAGCAGCCGACGTCGCCGTAGCCCAGATCATCCGCGTAAATCAGGACGATGTTGGGGGGCGAATCCGAGGCGGCGGCACGGAGCAAACCCGCGAGCAGCAGAAAGCAGATCGACAAACGGGCCGGGCGGCCGGGGAGGGGCGAAGCCATGGGGTGTGGGGGAGAGGTTGGGGGCCGGCCGAAAGCGGGGCCGGCGGGACGGTGCGGCCGCTCAGCCGCCGCGGGCGCGGTCGAGCAGGGCCTTCATCTCGGCGACCTTGGCCGGCTGGTCCGCGGCGACATTCTGCTTCTCGCCGGAATCCTGCCGGAGGTCGAAGAGCTGAGGGGACGGAGAATTGCCGAGGTCGATCCCGACGTTCGGGTTCCGCGCCGGCCCGGTGCCCGGCTCGATGTATTTCCAGGTTGCGGTGCGCACGCTCAGACGGCCGTTGGCGGCGTGTTCGATCACGTGGTCGCGTCCCCGCGAATCGTCGCCGACCAGGGTGGCGACGGCGTTGCGACTGTCGCGCAGGGCTCCGGCGGGGACGGCCTGGCCGGCGAGGGCGGCAAAGGTGGCGGGCAGGTCGAGCTGACTGAAGAGCGCGGCGCTCACTCCGGGTTTAATCCGGGCCGGCCAGCGCGCGAGGAACGGGACACGGGTGCCGGCCTCGAAGGCGCTGTACTTCCCACCCCGGAGCGGTCCCGACGGCGTGTGACCGCGGAGATGCTCCACCGAGCCATCGTGATAGCCGTCATCCACCACGGGGCCATTGTCGCTGCTGACGATGACGAGGGTATTGGCCGCCAGGCCGAGGCGATCGAGCGTCGCCAGCACCTGGCCGACGCTCCAGTCAAACTGGAGGATGGCATCCCCCCGCAGGCCGAGTCCGCTCTTTCCGACGAAACGGGCGTGCGGCAGGCGCGGCACGTGGATGTCGTGGGTGGCGAAGTAGAGGAAGAAGGGCCGGGCGCGGTGTTGCTCGATGAATTGGTCGACCTTGCGCGCGAAGACGTCGGCCATGTCCTCATCCACCCACCGGGCGGCCTTGCCCCCGCTCATGTAGCCAATGCGGGAGATGCCGTTGACGATCGTCTGGTCGTGGCCGTGGCTGAAGCGGTACTTGAGCAGTTCCGGGTTGGCCTTTCCGGTCGGGTCGTTGCCGATCGGCTGGCCGTAGCTGACGGAAATCGGATCCGCGGGATCGAGGCCGACCACGCGGTGATTCTCGACATAAACACAAGGCACGCGGTCGCCGGTGGCGGGCAGCAGAAACGCGTAGTTGAACCCGATCTCCAGGGGGCCGGGCTTGATCTCGCCGTTCCAGTCGAGGCGTTCGCCCCCAAGCCCGAGGTGCCACTTGCCGACGACCCCGGTGGCGTAACCCGCCTTCTGCAGGAGGGAGGGAAACGTCACCGTGCCGGGGGCGATCAACGCGGGGGCATTGCCGGGGAGGATCTTTGCATCGCTGCGGCGCCACGGATAGACGCCGGTGAGCAGCGCGAAGCGGGAGGGGGTGCAGGTCGCCGAGGTGGCGTGTGCGTCCGTAAAGCGCCGCCCTTCGCGGGCCAGGCGATCGATGTTCGGCGTCTGAATCTTGGTGGCGCCGTAGCAGCTCAGATCGCCGTAGCCGAGGTCATCGGCGTAGATCAGGATGACATTGGGGGGGCGGTCGGCGGCGAAGGCGCTCGCGACCATGGCGGAGAATAGGAGCGGCAGCAGGGATTTCATGAAAGACAGGAGACTGGTGCGGCGGCTCTCTCCGCGTGGGGGCTGGCGAAGGCGGACGGAGTCACCACGGAGCCTGCGAGCTGCCCAGCTTGCGGAAGAAGCGGCGGATGGGCCCGGCCTGGCGCGGGCGCGCGGCGGGTGGGATCTGCTCGACGAAACCGCGATCGAGCGCGAGCCGCCCGACGGTGACGCCCTCGTAGTTGCGCGTCTCGATGCGCTCGCGGGTGAGCAGCGACGGCGGCACCTGGTCGAGGTGCCCCTCGAACGCGGCGGCGTGCAGCGGGGTGTCGCCGTTGTCGTTGCGGGTGAGGAGCAGATCAGGCGTCAGATGGGCGTCCGGGATCTTGGCCAGCTGTCCCGTCTCGGCGGCGGCGTGGATGGCCGTGAACCCCGTCTTGCTGGCAAGCACGAGGTTCTCGCGCGTGAGGAGCGCAGGGGGAATCTGCTCGAGGTGGCCGGAGATGGCAGCGGCGTGGAAGACGGTGTCGCCGGCGCTGGTGGTCTCGCGCAGCGCTGCGGTGGTGAGCAGCGCGGGCGGCACCTGATCGAGGTGGCCGTTGAAGGCGGCCACATGCAGGACGGTCTCACCGCCGAGGTTTTTCACCGCGAGGTTCTCCGCCGTGAGGAAGCGCGGTGGCAGGCGGTCCAGCGCGCCATTTTCCGCCGCCTCGTGCAGCAGGGTGTTGCCGACATCGGTGCGCCGCGTCGCGACGTCGTCGGTCAGCAGCGAATCGGGCAGCTGGCCGAGATTTCCGTGGGCGGCCGCCAGGTGCAGGACGGTGACGCCCGCATTGCTTCGCGTGCCGAGCAGGTCGGCCGTGAGCAAGTCCGCCGGAATCTGATCAAGATGGCCGCCGAGGGCGGCGTGGTGCGCGGGGGTGTACCCGGCGTCGTTCTTGAGGGAAAGGGTCGCGACGGTAAGCGTGCCGGGGGGCAGATCGGGCAGGCGGCCGAGCTTGGCCGCGAGGTGCAGCGGCGTGTTGCCCGAGGCGTTGCGCGCCGTGAGCTGTTCGGGAGTCAGCGCGGCGGGCGGAAGCCGGGAGAGGCTTCCCTGGCGGATCGCGTCGAGCAGGGCGGAGTTTTCCATCGCGGGCAGGCGCCAACCCAAACCGTGAAGCCGCGGGTGAGGCAATCAAAACGATGGAGGTGGAGCGGGGGAGCGGTACTCATCCTTGGCTCCCGACCCCGGCGGGGCTGCGTCCTTCCCCGACCAGCGGGCGGCGAGGGCAGGCCCCGGCTCGCGAATCGATTTGCCAAGAGGGGAGGGAGAAACAAGGTCGCGGTCATGCAACCTGCCGAAGCCAAGAAGGGCGCCACGCCGGAGCCGCCCAAGGATGCGATCCTGCTCGTGGACGACGAGAAGTCGCTTCTGGAGGTCTTCGAGGCGGCGTTGTCGCCGTTGTTCGAGGTCACGCTGGCGACGACCGCCCGGGAGGCGGACTTCCTGCTGCAGAAGAAGGCTTACAAGGTCGTGGTCGCGGACCATCTCATGCCGGGTGGCAACGGGATGAACTTCCTGGTGCGGGCGCGGGAGGAATTTCCGCACATGCAGCGCATTCTTGTCACGGGGTACATGAAGCCGGAGATGCTGCTGCGCAGTGTGAACGAGGCGGCGCTCTTCCGCTACCTGCTGAAACCCGTCTCGCTGCCGGAACTGGTGCGGGTGGTGCAGGACGCCGCCAAGGCGCACGACGCGAGCGTCGCCGCGCAGGGTTAGCGCACGCGGGGAACTCCAGCCTTCACGCCGCGCGCTTGGGCTGGCGGTGTTCAGCCGAGTTGGCGGCGAGCTCTCAGGTAGGGGGCGGTCGGGCTGCGGCGGACTTTGAGCAGGCCGGCCAGCGGACCCTGGTAAATCAATTCTCCGCCCGCCGGACCCCCGACGGGACCGAGTTCGACGATATAGTCCGCCTCGGCGAGGAGATCGAGGTGGTGCTCGATCACGACGACGGTGTGGCCCTGATCGACCAGGGCGTGGAGCACGCGGATGAGTTTTTCGCAGTCGCTGAGGTGGAGCCCGATGGTGGGTTCCTCGAGCAGGTACAGGTTGCGGGGCTGCTCCCCGCGGCTCCGTTCGCGATAGGTGGCGAGGCCGGCGGAGAGCTCCGTGACCAGCTTCAGTCGCTGGGCTTCGCCGCCGGAAAGGGTCGGTGAGCTCTGCCCGAGCGTCAGGTACCCCAGGCCGCAGTCGACCATCAGCTGGCAGACCTGCGCGAGCTGGGAGTGAAAGTCGAAGAACTGCGCGGCCTCCTCGAAGGTGAGCTCCAGGACCTGTCCGATGTTCTTTCCCTTCCACGTCAGCTCCGAGAGTTCGGAGCTGTACCGCGAGCCGCGGCAGGTGTCGCACGGCAGATAGGTGTCGGGCATGAACGCCATCTCGAGCTTGATCCGCCCCGCGCCTTCGCAGGCCGGGCAGCGGCCGCCGGCGGTGTTGAAGGAGAAGCGCGAGGCGGTGTAACCCCGCAGGCGCGATTCGGGAATCGTCGCGAAGAACTGCCGGATGAGGTCGAAGATCCCGAGGTAGGTGGCGGGGGTCGACCGCGGAGTCTTGCCGATCGGTGCCTGGTCGACCTCGATGACGCGGCGGAAGCCATGCGCTCCGCGCAGCTCCGCGAAGGGCGGCGGTGCGTCGGCCGGTTCCGGCGCGAAACCGGTGGCGCGGACGAAGTCACGGCCCCGCAGGCGGCGTTCCCCGGCCTTGAGGGCGTGGGCGGCGGCCGGCTGCAGGACGTCGCGGAAGAGGGTCGACTTGCACGCGCCGCTCGGTCCGGCGACGAGAATCAGGCGACCGAGCGGCAGGCGCAGATCGAATCCCTTGAGATTGCGGAAACGGGCGCCGCGCAGCGTCAGCCAGGCGTCCGCCTGGCCAGGCGAGGGCACGGGCCGGCGCGTGCCGCGGAGCGGGTGGGGAATGCCGCGGGCAAGGAAAAGTCCGGTGAGTGATTTTGCGCTACGCTTGATTTCGGCCGGGGTGCCGCTGGCAAGGACCTCGCCTCCGTGCACGCCCGCGGCGGGGCCGAGATCGATGATGTGGTCCGCCTGGGCCATGAGTTCCTCGTCGTGTTCGACGACGAGGAGGGTGTTGCCCTTGGCGCGAAGCGACTGGAGGGTCGCGATCAGCCGATCGTTGTCGCGCGCGTGCAGGCCGATGCTCGGTTCATCGAGCACGTAGAGCACGCCGGAGAGGTTGGAGCCGAGCTGGGCAGCGAGGCGGATGCGTTGCGCTTCCCCGCCGGACAGCGTTTCGGTCGGCCGATCGAGCGAGAGATAACCGAGGCCAACATGATCGAGGAACTTCAGCCGCTCCTCGATCTGGGGGCGGATGTCCTGGAGGATCAGCCGGCCGCGCCCATCGAGCTCGAGGTTCCTGAGTCGCCCCAACAGATCGCGCGGGGTCAGGCGCAGGAGTTCCGGCAATGAGAGCGGCGCGAGGCCGCGGCGGAAGAGCAGTTTCACCGCGCGGCCCACGCGGTTGAGGCGGGCCCCCTGGCACTCCGGGCAGGGTTGCCCCTGATCCGAAACGTCCTCCGCCGAATCGATGCCGAACTCCCGCAGGCGGGCCGCGGGATCGTCCTCCTCGTCCTCGGTCTGCGCCTCGAGCATCCAGGGAAAGACGCGGCCGTGGCCGCGGCAGGTGGGGCACCAGCCCCGCGGCGAGTTGAACGAGAAGTTCTTCGGATCGAGCTCGGGGAAGGACTCCCCCGTCGCGATGTCGGTGCGCGTGGTGGAGAACCAGGAGAGGACCTCGCCCGTCGGGGTGAGGAGGAAACACGCGCCCTTGCCGAGGCGCAGCGCCGTTGCGAGGGAGGCCGGGCGCGATCGGGGCGAGGCCTCCGGCGCCTTCAGATCGGCTACCACCACCTCGATGTCGTGCTCCTTGTAGCGGTCCAGTTTCTGGAAGGCATCGACGCGCATCAGCCGCCCGTCGGCGCGCATCAGGGTGAAACCCTGGGCCGCGATCCAGGTGGCGATGGGCTGGTGATGACCCTTGCGGCCGCGGATCAGCGGGGCGCAGAGGTACAGATGGCGGGCCTTCCGGGCCCGGGGATTCCGCAGGACCCGCTCCAGCAGGCGGCGCAGCTGCGCCGGGGACAGCGGCTGCACCGGGCGTCCGGTGTCCGGATGGTGCTGCACGCCGAGCCGGGCATACAACAGCCGCAGGTACTGGGCCACCTCGGTGATGGTGGCGACCGTGGACTTGCGGGAGCCCCGCGTCACGCGCTGTTCAATCGCCACCGTCGGGGGGATGCCGGTGAGCCGGTCGATGGCCGGTCGCGGGAGCTGCTCGACGAACTGCCGCGCGTAAGGGGACATCGACTCCATGAAGCGCCGCTGGCCCTCCGCGAAGACGATGTCGAATGCGAGGGTCGACTTGCCGGAGCCGGACACACCGGTCACGACGTTGAGCTGTCGATGGGGAATCGTCAGCGAGAGGTTCTTCAGGTTGTTCTCCCGGGCGCCGAGGAGCGTCAGTCCGGACGCCGCCGAGGCCCGCGTCCGCGCGTCGGTTCTCTCCGGATCGACCCCATAGGGCGCCGCCGCCTCCGCGGCTAGCAACGCCGGCATCGTGTCACCCAAGAGGTGATACGGCGCGAGGGCGGCGCGGAGGAAGGGGGTGGTGGCGGTGGGGGCGGCGGCGACGTCTTCAGGGGTTCCGGCGGCAACGATGCGACCGCCGGCATCGCCGGCTTCCGGACCGATCTCGAGCAGCCAGTCGGCCGACTTCAGGACGTCGAGGTTGTGTTCGATCACGACGACGCTGTGGCCGCAGTCCACCAGGGCATGCAGCACGTTCAGCAGGCGCTTGACGTCGTGGCGGTGGAGCCCGGTCGTGGGTTCGTCGAGGAGCAGGAGGGCGCCGGCTGACGTTGGAGACTCCGGGGGGCGGTCGGCGGAAGCGGCGGCGTACGTGCCGAGATAGCGGACGAGCTTCAGGCGCTGGGATTCGCCGCCGCTGAGGGTGTTGAGCGGCTGGCCAAGGGTCAGGTACCCCAGGCCGACGGCCTCGAGGGCGGCGAGCCGTTGGTGGATTTCCGGATGCTCTGCAAACAAGGCGAGCGCATCTCCCACGCTGGTGGCGAGGAGTTCGGCCACCGATCGGCCCTGCCAGGAGATTGCCAGGACCTCCGGCTTGAACCGCCGGCCCTCGCAGACCGGGCACGGCACGAACACATCCGAGAGAAACTGCATCTCGACCCGCTCGTAACCGAGTCCAAGGCAGTGATCGCAGCGACCCTCGCCACTGTTGAAGGAGAAGGACGAGGCGTTGAACCCGGCGGCCTGGGCGGCGGGCGTGGCGGCGTAGAGTTCGCGGATGAGTTCCCAGGCCTCGGTGTAGAGGGCGGGGTTGGACCGCGGGGTGCGCGAGAGGGGTGACTGGTCGACCAGGACGATTTCGCCCAAGGGCCGGTCCGAGGTGATGGTGGTGAGATCGGCGGGATCCTCCGTCAGCTGCAGGCGCTGGGTCAGGAGCCCCTGGTAGATCACGTGGTCCAGCAGGGTGGATTTGCCGGAGCCCGAGACGCCGCTGAGGCAGACCAGCCGCTGGAGCGGGAGCGAAAAGTCCAGGTTGCGGACGTTGTGCTTGGTCGCGCCGCGAAAATGAAGGGACGGGTGGCCCGGCGGAACGGGGCGGCGGCGCGATGGCACCGGGATGGTCTCGCGGCCGGAAAAGTAGGACCCCGTGATGCTCGCCGGGTGGCGCAGCAGATCGGCGACCGGGCCCGCGAAGACGACCTGGCCGCCGCGGCTTCCGGGCTCGGGACCAATCTCGATGACGTGATCCGCCGCGCGGATCATCGCCTCGTCGTGTTCGACGACCACCACCGTATTGCCGGCGTCGGTCAGTGACCGGATGATCGCGATCAGGCGATCGATGTCGCGTGGGTGCAGGCCGACGCTGGGTTCGTCGAGGACGAACAGTGTGTCGACGAGCGAAGTGCCGAGGCAGCTGGTGAGGTTGACGCGCTCGACCTCGCCGCCGGAGAGCGTCTTCGAGGGGCGATCGAGGGTGAGGTACCCGAGCCCGACCTGTTCGAGGTAGCGCAGCCGGCTGAGGATCGACTCATGGGCGAGCGTCGCGCTGCGGGCTTCGGGCGCCGCAGAACTGTAACCTAATAGGTTACTTTGGCCGAGAAGGCGCAGGAGGTCGGAGACGGGGAGTTGGTAAAGCTCGGGCAGGGTGCGACCCTGCCACTTCCAGCACAGGGCCTCGGGCTGGAGGCGGTGGCCGCGGCAGTCGGGGCAGGGGTTGTAGGCCCGGTAGCGCGAGAGGAAGACGCGCACGTGCATCTTGTACGTGTTGCGCTCCAGCCACCGGAAAAACCCCTTCAGGCCGTACCAGTACTTCGGCCAGGTCTTGCCGTTCTCCTCGCCGTAGCCCGGTTCGCCGTCGATGACGTACCGCTGCTGTTCCTCCGGCAGGGAGGCGAACGGGACATCGGTGCGGATCTTCCGCTTTCGCGCGAAGACCAGCAGGTCCTTCTTCGAATCACCGTAGATTTCGCTTTCCCAGCACTTGATCACCCCGTCGTCGATGGACCGCGAGTGGTCCGGCATCGCGAGGCGATAGTCGATTTCGATGACGCGACCGAAGCCGCGGCACTTCGGACACGCCCCCAGCGGGGAATTGAAGGAGAACAGTGCCGGAGTGGCCGCCCGAAAGGTGCGCCCGGTCTTGGGGGAGTGGAGCCCGCGGGAGTAATGTCCGGCTTCCGCAAAGGCGCCGTCCTCTGTTTCACGGAACAGGTGGACCTCGCCCTGGCCGAAATGCAGGGCGGTCTCCGCCGCCTCGAGGAAGCGCGCCTGGTTCGCTTCCGTGACGCTAACGCGGTCCTGCACGACCCATACGTGATCGGGCGCGGGCGTTCCCAACGAGGAAGGGTCGGAGATGACTTCCTCGATCCGCCTGGCCATCGCCAGGCCGGGGGAGCGGGGCAGGAGGAGCCGCGCGTAACCCTGGTGCGTGAGGTTTTGAAAGATCTCCTTCCAGGTCAGGCTGGCGGGGCGCCGGACGCGAAACGCAAGGACGGCGGACTGGCCGGGGAGCCCGGTGCGGACCTTTTGCCAGATGGTCTGGGGATTGTCGTCCTCGACGGGTTCACCCGTGGCCGGATCGAAGCAGCGGGCGACGTGGCTGAACCAGACTTTGCAGAAATCCGTCAGCTCCGTCATCGTGCCGACCGTGGAGCGCGAGGTCTTGACGGTGTTGGTCTGCTCGATGGCGATCGAGGGACGGATATTCTCGATCGCGTCGACCCTGGGCTTGTCGAGGAGGTCGAGAAACTGACGGGTGTAGGCGCTGAAAGTCTCGACGTAGCGCCGCTGGCCCTCGGCGTGAAGGGTATCGAAGACCAGGGAGGATTTGCCCGCACCGCTGAGGCCGGTGACGACCACATAGCGCCCCAGGGGGAGATCGAGGTCGAAACCCTTCAGGTTGTTCTGGCGGACGCCGCGAAGGCGGATGCACTCGGGGCGGCGTCGGCCGGCGGATGGTTCTGGGACGATCACGCGCCTACGAAGTGAACCCGACAGCGGATGGCAAGCCGCAGACGAAAGGGAAGGAAAGAGCGCAGGTGTGTGGGCGGGGCGAGCACGGCCAGCGCGGGGCGGGGTCGCCCCGCCGACACGAAGGCTGCCGTTCAAGGCTAGGGCCGGGCGAGCGTGAGCTGGGCGCCGGCGGCGGCGATCGCCTGGGCGACGGTCGGAGCAGGCGGGGTGTCCGTCACCACGTTCATGCGGGGTCCGAACGGGGCGGTGAGGCTGAGGGCCTTCCGGCCGAACTTCGAGGCGTCGAGGGCGAAGACCGTGCGCTCGGCGGCGGCGATCATCCGGCGCTGCGCCGCGATCACGAGAGCGTTGTGGTTCCACACGCCGTTCTCCGTGATACCCATGCCGCCGAGGATCGCGACGTCGGCGTGCATCTGGGAGAGGGACGCCTCGCAGAGGGGGCCGACGAGGATGCCGAGGCGACCCAGGATGCTGCCGCCGCTGACGATGGTCTCGCTGCGGCCGACCTCGCCGAAGAGACTCGCGACCGGCAGCGAGTTCGTGATCACCTGCACCTGCTTGCCGACCAGCAGCCGTGCGACGGCGAAGGTGGTCGTGCCGCCGTCGAGGATGACCGTGGTGCCCGGCCGGACCTGCTCGGCAATCAGGCTGGCGATGGCGAACTTCCGGTCGGCCTGCCGCTGGAGGCGGGCGACGAAGTCGTTCTCCTGCGCGAGCGCGTCGGTTTCCACCAGGGAGGCGCCGCCGTGGTGGCGGCGGACGATTCCCCGCCGCTCGAGATCGTCGAGTGCCCGGCGGACCGTGGACAGGGAGCCGCTGAAGCGCTCGGCCAGGGAATGAAGATCGGCGTACTTGTGCTCGCGGATGAACTTCTCGATCAGGTCGGTGCGCTGAGTGTTGGTCATGGCGCGGCGGGAGGAGAGTACGGCTGAAAGAGCTCCAGGTAGGCCGCGATGGAGCGCGCGGGCGAAAACGTCTCGCGAGCGAACCGGCGGGCGGTGGTCGCCAGGGAATTCCGCGACGCCGTCGGCGCGGTGAAGAGCGCGCTGAGGGCCTGGCGAAAGGCAGGGCGATCATCGCGGGCGATGACCCAGCCGGTTTCGCCCGGGAGGAAGCACTCGGCAATGCCCTGGGCGGCGTAGGCGACGGCGGGCAGGCCGTGGGCCTGGGCCTCGATGAGGAAGTTGGACAGGGCTTCGCTCCAGGAAGCGTGCACGGCGACGTCGGCGGCGTGGTAGAGCCCGGCCGGATTGGGCAGGAACCCCGGGAACTTGACGCGATTTCCGAGGCCTCGCGCGGCGACGAGCCGCTCGCATTCCGCGCGGGCGGGCCCATCGCCGGCGAGCCAGAGCTGCCAGTCGGCGCCGGTGGGGAGCCCGGCGACGATTTCGATCAGTTCGCGCTGGTTCTTTTCCGGGCGAAACATCGCCACGCAGAGCAGCACCGTGGTGGCTGGTCCGGCGCCCAGGCGCGCGCGCCATTCGTCGCGGGCGGGAGCGGTCGGGGCGTCCTCGGGGGGAAAAACGAGGGCGTTGGGAATGACGCGAATCAGGGCCGGGTCCACGCGGTGGCGATCGATCAGGGTGGCGGCGGCCTCGCGGCTGTTGGCGACGATGCGGGCGGCGCGGCGGAGCGTCTGGCGGAACAACCAGGGCAGGGGCTTGCCGGTGCGCATCGTCGCGATCACCGGGGCCAGGCCGGTCAGGCGCCAGCCGTGACAGTTGGCCATCCGTCCCATGCACAGGATCACATGGGGAGAGACGGCGCGCGCGACGGAGGGAAGCGCGGGGGCGAACCAATCCAGGTGAAAGTCGCGGGCTTGGAGGGTGCGATGATGGACTGCGTTTCCGACGGTGCGGGCGAGGGTTCCTCCGGGTCGAAAGGTGAGCAGGGTGGTCTGATGACCGGCGGCGGCGAAGGCGTTGGCGAGCAGCACCGACTGGCGTTCGGTGCCGCCATTGCGGAGGTAGTCCTGGAGGATGAGGAGGTTCATCTCCTGGCGTGGAATGCCGTGGAGGTACGCCGCGGAAAGCTGCCTTTCATCGCGCGGAAGATGGGTGGCGGGGGCGGGCGGATCAATGCCAGGCTGTACCCGAGAATCCGTTTGACGGTGCTCGGAGCGGTGGCGACGGTGGCGGTATGGCTGAAACCATGGAATACGATCTCATTGTCATCGGTGGTGGTCCGGCGGGATACGCCGGGGCGATCCGCGCCGGGCAACTGGGCAAGAAGGTGGCGTGCATTGAGCTCGAGCGGGCGGGTGGCACGTGCCTGAACTGGGGCTGCATTCCGACCAAGGCCCTCCTGAAGAGCGCCGAACTCTACCGTTCCCTGCACAAGCTCGAGGCATTCGGCCTCAGCGCCAAGGACACGGGGTTCGACTTCGGCCGGGTCATGGACCGGTCGCGCCAAGTGGCGGGCCAGATGGCCAAGGGCGTGGAGTTCCTGTTCCGCAAGAACAAGGTCGACTACTTCGTGGGTCGCGGGATGGTGACCGTGCCGGGCATGGTCGAAATCACCGAGGGCGCCCACAAGGGTAAGTTCTTCAAGACCAAGAACGTCCTGCTTGCCACCGGGTGCCGCCCCCGCCGCCTGCCCGACGTGCCGGTGGATGGTCAGCGGGTGATGACCTCCCGGGAGGCGCTCGAACCCCGGTCGACGCCTCCGAAGTCGCTGGTCATCATCGGAGCCGGGGCCATCGGCGTGGAGTTTGCGTATTTCTACAGCTCCTTCGGCACCAAGGTGACCCTGGTCGAAATGCTGCCGCAGATTGTGCCGGTGGAGGACGAGGACGTCGCGCGCGGACTGCAGCGGGCCTTCGAAAAGGGCGGCATGTCGGTGTACGCCGGCACGAAGGTCGAAAACGTCCGGGTCCGGAAGGACAAGGTGGAACTGACGCTCGTGAAGAGCGGCGAGCCCAATGGCACCGAAGTCGAGGCGGAGAGCCTGCTGGTGGCCATCGGCGTGGTGCCGAACCTCGACGGGGCGCTCTCCAACAAGGTCAAGGTCGACCTCGACCGGGGTTACGTGAAGGTCGACGACAACTACCAAAGCAGCGTTCCCGGCATCTACGCGGCGGGCGACATCATCGGGCCGCCGTGGCTGGCGCATGTCGCCACCTTTGAGGCCGTCAACGCGGTCAACGCGATGTTCGGCCACGCGCATGCCGGACGGGTGAAGATCTTTCCGGGGTGCACCTACTGCCAGCCGCAGATTGCCAGCGTCGGTCTCACCGAGAAGGCCTGCAAGGAGAAGGGCCTGGCGTACAAGGTGGGCAAGTTCCCGTTTACGGCGTCCGGCAAGGCGGTAGCGGCCGGCGACGCGGAGGGCTTCGTGAAGGTCATCTCCGACGCCAAGACCGGGGAGATTTTCGGCGTGCACATCCTCGGGAACGAGGCGCCGGAACTGATCGCCGAGTACGTGCTGGCGATGAACATGGAGGGCACCGTCGACGAGGTCCACCGCGCCATCCATGCGCACCCGACGTTGAGCGAGGCCCTCATGGAGGCGGCCGCGGCCACCTCCGGTGAGGCGATTCACATCTGAGGCGAGCGATCCGGCGGGTTGACCTGGAACCGCCGCCTCTGTGGGCGCGACGACCTCGTCGCGTCGCGGGGCGGGGGCGCCCCGCCTACAGGAGGGCGTTGTCTTCGTGTTCCACGGCCGGCCGGTCGGGGAGGACGCGTGGAGCGATTCCCGCCTGGGTCGGGCCGCTACTTGCGCTTGGCGCGGAAAGGGGAGGCGCTCTGCCGCGGGTTCGGCAGGGAGCCGTCGGCGGACATCTCCTTGATCAGGCTGGTGAGGTAGGGAATCAGCTGCTTCTTGCGGCTGACGACACCGGGCATGTCGAAGACCTCGTCCTGTTCGACGTGCGGATAGCGGATGCGCTCGATGAACGCGGCGTCGCCCTTGACCAGCAGCAGCGAATTCTGGGTGTTGATGTCGGTGATGAGCAGGGCGGCGAACGCGAGCTTCTCCTCTTCGCGGAGATGCTGGACCGCGCGGGCGATCGGCTGGGCGTGGGCCTGGAAGTTGGCGAAGCCGAGCTCCTCGACCTGCGACACCGCGAACCGGATGCCTTCCTCCTCGTAGACCTTGAAGTCGGACCGCACGACCTTCTCCGGGGGATTGGCAAGGATGACGGAGCCGGAATTGAAGATCTCGTCCGCGAGGCACTTCGACTTGATACCGGCCAGGTCGGACAGCCACGAGAGGATCTGGGCGTCCTTTGGCGTGGTGGTCGGTCCGTTGAGATGCAGCGTGTCGGAGATTAGGCCCGACATCAGGATGCCGGCGATCTCGGGCGTGGGCTGGAGGCCGTCCCGGCGGAAGAGATCGGCGACGATGGTGCAGGTGGAGCCGACCGGTTCGTTGATGAAGAGGATGGGCTGGGTGGTGTTGAGCGCACCCAGTCGGTGGTGATCGATGATCTCGCAAATCGTCACCTCGTCGGCCCCGGGCACGGCCTGGGTCAGTTCGTTGTGATCCACGAGCACCAGGCGCGTCCGGACCGGCTTGAAGATGTCGCTCTTGGTCATGATGCCCGTGAGCGCTCCCTCATCGTTGGTGACGAGCAGGGCGTGGGTGGTGACCGAGAACTTCTTGCGGACATCCGCGATGCGGGTGTCGGAGTCGACGGTGGCGAACTGGCGCTCGATGATGCGCTCGAGATTCGAGGCGGTACGAACCACCCATGAGGTGGTGGCGGAGTCGTAGGGGCTGACGATGACGCTGACCCCCCGTTCCCGGGCCAGGGCCAGGGTCTCGTCGTCGATGCCGAGGCCGCTGGTGATGACGAGGGCACGGATGCCGAGCTCGATGGCCCGGCGTTGGATGTCGCGGCGGTCCCCGACGATGATGATCGCCTGATCCGCCGGGATATTCTCCTTGATCGAGATGCTCCAGAACGAGCGGATGTCCATCGTGCCGAGACGGACATAGAAGTCCTCAACGGTGTCGGCCTTGACCAGGTGGATGGCGGTGCCGTGGAGGGCGCGGGCGATGGAGGCGAGCGAGGTGTGCACCTGGCGCATCAACCGGGGTTCGCTCACCCGGGGGATCGGGGCGTCGGCGCTGGGTGGTCACGGGCAGGACCCGGATGTGGTGGCGGTCGAGCAGTTCGAGGGCTTCGGCGCAGGTGGCGTTTTCGCTGACGGAGATGACGGAAGGCGTCATCAGATCCCGGACTCGGGGGGAGACGTCGCTGAGGTAATGGGGGAGCGGTTGGTGGAAGCGCGCGAGGATGGTGTCGATCCGGGCGTTGGAATTGCCGCAACGGGCCGCCACAAATCCGGTTTCACCCCTGGCTTGCTTGTAGGCCGCATAGGCAATGGCGGAACAGATCGCGTCGGCGTCCGGATTGCGGTGGCCGACCACGTAGGTGGGGGCGGCTGGGGCGGGGGCGGCGGCGGGTTCGTCGGTGCGAGGTGCGGTCATTTTGGGTGGGCGCGGACGATGGCGGGGGGCTGTCGATGGGGAAAGCGGGAAATAAAAAACCCGGCCGAAGAGGCCGGGTTGAAGGAGAGGGGGAGAGCCGCCGGGCTTCAGGGCCCGCGCTGGGCGATCGTCCCACCGGCGGTGCCAATCATGCCACCGGCGCCGGACGCGGGGGAGATGCCGTAGATGCGGGCGCTGTTGTTGGCGTTGGTCGTGTTGAAGGGGATGGCTTGCCGCACGTTGGTCGGCCGGGTCGTGCTCGTGGAGGTCGGGTTGTTGGAAATGAAGGGCGACGGGCTCGTGGTGTTCGGGTAAAACGAGATGTTGCCGCCGAGGAAGGCGATGTAGCCACCGGTCGACTTGTATACCCCGCTGGTCTCGCTCCAGAGTCCGCTCGTCTGCAGGCCACGCGTGTAGATGACCGGGGTCATGGCGTTGTCGCTCATCTTGACGCCGCCGACGAACTCCCAGGAGGGTGAGCGGCCGGAGGTGAAGGTCGTGTTGAGCGTGTTGCGCTGGTTGGACGGCTGGATGATGAACGTGGGGTACGTGCCGTTGAAGGCCGGATCGTTCTTGGAGAAGTAGAACGTCGGGTCGACCAGGATGTTGTTCTTGGCGAGGATGCCGGGCCATTTCCAGGCGAGCTGAGGCGCGTTGAGGACCGAATTCTGGATGTTAATCGGGTCCGGCAGGCGGTCCGCGTTGTCGCCGGCGTAGATCTGCGCCGCCTTGAGGATTTCGCGCAGATTGTTGGCATCCACAGCGCGTTGCGCCTTCTCACGCACGGTTCCGACGGTCGGAATCACGATGGCGGCCAGGATGCCGATGATCGCGATGACCGTCAGGAGTTCGATCAGCGTGAAGCCGCGACGACGGTTCTGGAGGTTGGCAGACACTCCGGATAGCCCGGAGGCGCGACTTGGATTTCTCATTGGATAAGAGGGGGTGCGACAAGAAGACGCGAAAATCGTCGAAACAGTTTCTTCGAAAAACCGCGGGCACAAGCAGAATTTGCCAGCCGCGGGCTCGACAAAACTTTTCTCGTCCGCCTACGCTGCGGACGATGAAGATCTATCTCGATGGCAAGTTCGTCGACAGTGCCGAGGCCAAGGTGTCCGTGTTTGACCACGGGCTACTGTACGGCGACGGCGTCTTCGAGGGGATTCGGCTCTATGGCGGCAATGTGTTCCGGCTGGAAGAACACCTGGAGCGGCTGGAATACTCGGCGAAAGCCATCCTGCTGAAGCTTCCCTTGACGCGGGCGGAGCTCCGCGAGGCCACGTGCGAGACCTGCCGGCAGAATGGTCTCACCGACGCCTACATCCGCCTCGTGGTCACGCGCGGCGTGGGCGATCTGGGGCTGGCGCCCTGGCTCTGCCCGAAACCCTCGCTTTTCATCATCGCGAGCAAGATATCCCTCTATCCGCAGGAGCATTACGACAACGGCCTGGCCATCGTCACGGTGCCGACCCGCCGGATCAACCCGGCGGCGCTGCCGCCGACGGTGAAGTCGCTGAACTACCTCAACAACATCCTGGGCAAGATCGAGGCGAAGCAATTCGGCGCCCTCGAGGCGATCATGCTCAACGACCAGGGGTACGTCGCCGAATGCACCGCGGACAACGTCTTCATCGTCCACAAGGGCGAGATCCTGACGCCGGCCACCTCGCAAGGGGCGCTCAAGGGGGTCACCCGTTCGACCATCGTCGACATCGCCCGGGACCTGGGCCTGCCCTTGCGGGAAGCCAACCTGACCCGGTACGACATCTGGGTGGCGGACGAGTGCTTCCTGACCGGGTCGGGGGCCGAGGTCATCCCGGCGGTCAAGCTGGACGGCCGGGAGATTGGCGATGGCAAGCCGGGGGCCGTGACCAAGCGCATTTTGGCCGAGTTCCGACGCCGGGTGCTGGTCGAGGGCACACGGATCTGAGGGTCCGGACCGGCGGGTGGGGCGTTCGGTTACAGTTTTCGGCGGGCGTCACGATTACTCGGTTGGCGACAGCGCCTAGCGCCTTCGCGGCGCTGAACGTCACACTGCACACCCGTACTTGCCAGCGGAGGCGGGTGTGGCATGTTCCCTGCAACCACTTCTCACTTTCTCTCTCCATGCCCAGCCCGCTCAAGTGCGACCTCTGTGCCAAACCGGCGACCGTTCATTTGACCCAGATCGTCAATAACAAGGTCCACAAGGTGGATTTATGTGAGGCGTGCGCGCAGGCCAAGGGAGTGACCGACCCGAGCGGGTTCTCCCTGGCGGACCTCCTCCTGAAGGCTTCCCTCAATCCGGAGACGCCGGCGGCGCCAGGGGTGAGGTGCGAACAGTGCGGTTTCACGCCGGTCGATTTCAAGAAACTGGGCCGCTTCGGCTGCCCGGCCTGCTACGACACCTTCCGTTCCCTGGTCGAGCCGATGCTGGAGAACATGCACAACGGCGTCGCCCACACCGGCAAGGTCCCCACCCGCTCGCTGGAGCGGAAGACGCTGTACGATCGCCTGACCAAGCTCGAACTCGACCTGACTGAGGCGATCCGCACCGAGCGTTATGAGGACGCGGCACGTGCGCGTGACGAGATCAACCAGGTCAAACAGGCCTTCAACGCGGATGCCCAACGCTGAGATCCCCAACATTTCGTCCCTGCTGGGCACGCCGTCGGAGCTCACCGATTCCGGGAGTGCCAAGACGGCCATCGTCCTGATGACGCGCGTGCGGCTCGCACGCAATCTGTCCGGGTATCACTTCCCGGGCTGGGCCAAGCCGGAGGAGCGGGAGCGCGTGCTGGCTTCCTGCCGGGCGTCGGTGGCGGCGACGGCGCCGATGCGGCGTTGTTTCAATTTTGCCGTGGCCGACCTCAGTGATTTGGAGCGCCAGATCCTCGTCGAGCGCCATCTCATCAGCCGGGAGCTGAGCAGTGCGAAGGAGGGGGCCGGGGTGGTGATCAGCCGCGACCAGGCCTTTTCGGTCATGCTCAACGAGGAGGACCACCTGCGAATCCAGGTCCTCCGCGCCGGGTTCAACCTCAAGAAGGCGTGGTCGGCCATCAACGATCTCGATTCCCAACTGGAGGAGCATCTCGACTACGCCTTTTCGACCACCCTGGGGTACCTGACGGCCTGTCCGACGAATCTCGGCACCGCGATGCGGGCCTCAGCCATGATGCACCTGCCCGCGCTGGTAATCTCCAACCAGATGGAGAAGGTCGTGCGGGCGGTGAACCAGCTGGGCATGGTGGTGCGCGGCCTCTTTGGCGAAGGCTCCGACGCCAGTGGCAGCATTTTCCAGATCTCGAACCAGACCACGCTGGGCGAGTCCGAGGACGAGATCATCAAGCGACTCGGCAGTGTGCTGCAGTCGATCGTCGAGCACGAGCTGAACGCCCGAGAGAAGCTCCTCGAGGCTGACTCCGGCAAGCTCTACGACAAAATCGGCCGCGCGTACGGCATCCTGCAGAACAGCCATCTGTTGAGCTCGAGCGAGGCGATGAATCTCCTCTCCCTCCTGCGGCTTGGGATCGACCTCGGCGTCTTTCCCGAGGCCAATCGCTCCCTCGTCGATCGGATGTTGATCGAGGCCCAGCCGGGTCACCTGCAATACGCCCAGAAGGGCGAGCTGGAGCCCGGTCAGCGCGATGTGCTGCGCGCCGCCCGGCTCCGGTCCGAGTTCGCCGCGGTCGCGCGGCCCGACTTTCGCGCTCCCGCCCACGGAGGCAACTGATCACCCGTCCCACCGACTCCTTTCTCACCCATGTCGCAAGAACCGATGAACAATTTTACGCCACGTGCGCAGCAGGTGCTCGCGCTGGCCCGCAAGGAAGCCGATCGCTTCCATCACAACTACGTCGGCACCGAGCACATTCTGCTCGGGCTGATCAAGTTGGGGCAGGGCGTGGCCGTCAGCGTGCTCCAGAAGATGGGGCTCGACCTCGAGACCGTGCGGGGCGCCGTCGAGAAGCAGGTGGGCACCGGGCAGGAAACCAAGGCACAGGCCAGCATCCCGTACACGCCGCGCGTGAAGAAGGTCCTCGCGCTCGCCGGCAAGGAAGCCAAGACCCTCAACCACTCCTACGTCGGCACCGAGCACATCCTCCTCGGCCTGCTCCGCGAGGGGGAGGGCGTGGCGGCCCGCGTCCTGAAGTCGCTCGACATCGACATTGAGCGGACCCGCAACGAAATCCTGCGGGAACTGGATCCGCAGTTCTCGGCCAACCAGCCGGGGGAGAACCCGGAGGAGGCGGCGGCGGGCGCCCAGCAGCGTCCGGGCGCACAGGCGGAGGACAAGAAGGAGGTCAAGACCCCGGCCTTGAAGGCGTTTGGCCGCGACCTCACGGAGCTGGCCCGCAAGGGTGAGATGGACCCGGTGGTGGGCCGGCGAAACGAGATCCGCCGGGTGATCCAGATTCTCTGCCGCCGCACCAAGAACAACCCGGTGCTCATCGGCGAGGCCGGCGTGGGCAAGACGGCGATTGTCGAGGGCCTGGCCCAGGAAATCGCGAGCGGCAACGTGCCCGAGATCCTCGCGGAGAAGAAGGTCGTGACCCTCGATCTCGCCCTGATGGTCGCCGGCACCAAGTACCGCGGCCAGTTCGAGGAACGCATCAAGGCGGTGATGGACGAAATCAAGCGGGCCAAGAACATCATCCTCTTCATCGACGAACTGCACACGATCGTCGGGGCCGGCGCCGCCGAGGGCGCGATGGACGCCTCGAACATCTTCAAGCCGGCGCTGTCCCGCGGCGAGTTGCAGTGCGTGGGCGCGACGACGCTCAACGAATACCGCAAGTACATCGAGAAGGACTCCGCCCTGGACCGCCGCTTCCAATCCGTGAAGGTCGAGGCGCCGTCGGTGGAGGACACCGTGCTCATCCTCAAGGGCATCCGGTCGAAGTACGAGGACCACCACAAGGCCACGTTCAGCGACAAGGCCCTGGAGGCGGCCGCCAAGCTTTCCGACCGCTACATCACCGGCCGTTTCCTCCCGGACAAGGCCATCGACGTGATGGACGAGGCCGGGTCGCGCGCCCGCATCTCGGCGCTGAGCCGGCCGCCGGATGTCGAGAACCTGACCAAGGAGATCGAGACGGTCTGCGCCCTGAAGGAGAAGGCGATCAGCGAGCAGCACTTCGAGGAGGCGGCGAAGTTCCGCGATCAGGAGAAGCAGCTGCGCGCCCGGCAGGAGCAGATTACCGAGGAGTGGAAGAAGCAGCGCGACGAGAAGCGCGTGGCGATCGACGAGGATCTGATGATGCAGGTCGTGGCCGACTGGACGGGCATTCCGCTCTCCCGGATGGAAAAGAAGGAGAACGAGAAGCTGCTCCAGATGGAAATCGAGCTGCAGAAGGCGGTGATCGGGCAGGACGTGGCCGCGGTTTCCGTGGCGCGGGCCCTGCGGCGCTCGCGGGCCGACCTGAAGGATCCCCGCCGGCCGATCGGCTCGTTCCTCTTCGTGGGGCCGACCGGCGTCGGCAAGACGATGCTGGCGAAGCAGCTCGCGGCGCAGATGTTCGGCAACCAGGACGCGCTCATCCAGATCGACATGAGCGAGTACATGGAGAAGTTCGCGGTCTCGCGCCTCGTCGGCTCGCCTCCGGGCTACGTCGGCTACGAGGAGGGCGGGCAGCTGACCGAGGCGGTGCGCCGCCGCCCGTATTCGGTGATCCTCTTCGACGAAATCGAGAAGGCCCACCCCGACGCGTTGCAGTTGCTGCTCCAGATCATGGAGGATGGCCGGCTGACCGATTCACTCGGGCGCACGGTCGATTTCCGCAACACGATCATCATCATGACCTCGAACGTCGGGGCGCAGCTCCTGCAGCGCCAGACGACCATGGGCTTCTCCGCGGCGGCTTCGAGTTTCAACGATTCCGAGAAGATGCGCGAGAAGGTCCTCGAGGAGGCGAAGCGGATCTTCAAGCCGGAGTTCCTGAACCGGATTTCCGACATCATCTTCTTCCGCCCGCTCGACAAGAAGGACCTGATCAAGATCGTCGAACTCGAGACTGCGAACTTCGCGAAGCGGCTGGCCGAGCGGAAGATTGCCCTCGAGTTCACGGAGGAGGCGAAGCAGCTCCTGATCGACAAGGGCTACGACGAGAAGTACGGCGCGCGGCCGCTGCGTCGCGCGGTCGAGCATTACCTGGAGGATCCCCTGGCCGAGGCGTTGCTGCGCGGCGACGTGAAGGACGGGGAGCCTTGCGTGGTGGCCCGCGACGGTGATAAGCTCGTTTTCAAACAAAAGACGCCACCCGCCGCTCCCAGCGGCGTGACGCCATAGGCAACGGCGGCCACCCGCCGCCTCACGAAGCCCCGCCCCCCGAGATCAAGGGGAGCGGGGCTTTTTGCCGGGGAGCGGGCGGGGATTAGGATTGTCATCCGGCGCCGTCGCCGGAATTCACCTGCCCATGCCTGGCGACGCCCGTTCCGCCTCCGAACGCAGCAAACTGCGTGGCGCGTGTCTGGGCGCGGCCCTGGCGCTGGCGACCGCGGTCGGAGCCGCCCCCGTGCCCGAGGCGGAAGCCCTGCAGGCGCCCACGCGGCCGCGGCTGGCTTCGGTGCAGGCGGCCGCGCAGCGGGACGGCTGGCCGCCCCAGGTCGCGGCGCTGCGGGCGGCGGCCTTCCTGGCGTATGAGAAGGAACGGCTCGCGGCGGCGGAAGCCTGGCTCGATGCCTATCGCTGGGCGGCGCTGCTGGGCCGCAGCGAAATCGACTACGTCCCCAAGTGGATCGAGGCCGTGAATGCCGCCAAGGTGGGGCATCGGCTGATGCCGGTACCGCGGGAGCTCCGGTCGCGGCCGATCGGAGCGGCGGCGTCCGCGGATTTCCAGGCGTGGGTGCTCGGAAACGCCGGTTTTGCCGGGGAGCTTTTCGCCTTGTTGACCCCGGTGGACTACCTGCCACGGGTGCTGGCGATTCTGGACGAGCTGTATCGCGCCGACCCGGTGCGCTTCCGGGGCAATGCCAGCCTCGCGCTGGCGATCGCGGTGGTGTACGACGTGCCTCCGCCGCCGGTCTGGCCCCACGGACAAGTGGGAGAGGGGGCGCTGCCGCGCCGGCTGCCCGAACCATTGGAGGCATTCACCTGGTGGATCCGGCAGGACCAGCGGGGGCGGACGTTTCACAAGCTGGCCCGGCTCTCGGCGGACGAGCTCAAGTTCGTCGTCGACACCCCGGCGCCGTTCAAGGAACTGGAGTGGGCGCAGTCGGCGGTGGACCAGCCGCTCGGCCAACTGGCACAGGCGTACGGAATGGTGCGCTACCGCCGGGACCGCGTGATCAACAACACCCCCGTCTGGCCAGGCGCCACCTACCGGTTGCCGGACATCCTCGGGGCCGGGGGAATCTGCGCCGACCAGGCCTACTTCGCGGCGCAGGTGGGCAAAGCCAGGGGCGTGCCGACGCTGCTGTTCTACGGGGCGGGCAACGATGGGAGGCACGCGTGGTTCGGCTACCTCGGACCTGGGCAGAAATGGCAGCTGGATGCCGGTCGTTACGCGGAGCAGCGGCTGGTCACCGGTCACGCCCGGGACCCGCAGACGTGGGGAGTCTTCTCCGACCATGAACTGAAGTTCCTGTCGGAGCGGTTTCGCGCGCTGCCGTCGTTCCGACAGTCGCGCACGCACGCGAACTTCGCCGCGGAATACCTTGCCGCCGGGCAGGCCCGCGCGGCGGGAGTGGCCGCGCGCAAGGCCGTGAGTTTCGAGAAGCGCAACCAGGCCGCGTGGGACACCCTCGTGGCGGCGGCCCAGAAGGAAGGCCGGGATGCCCGAACCGTCGAGAGCCTCCTGCGCGAGGCGGCGCTGGCGATGGCCCGCTATCCGGATCTGGAGATTCAGTATGTCACCCGGGTGGCGGAGAGTCTGCGGGCCCGGGGGGAAACGAGTGCGGCCGAGGAGGAGGTGCGAAGGGTGGCGTTGAAGAACCGCACCGGGCGGGGGGATCTCGCCGTGCAGCAGGCCCGGGAGGGCATCCGCCGGGCGATCGAGACGCAGCCACTGCCAGAGCAGATTCGCGCCTACAATCGTGCGGTGGACACCTACGGCCGGGACGGCGGCATGGCGTTCTTCGACGAAATCGTCGTCGGATTCGCCGAGCACCTCACCCAGCTCCGGCAGAAGGCCGAGGCCCTGCGGGCGGTGGAGCGCGCGCGCCAGGCCCTGCACCCGGAACCCGGCAGCCAGCTCGCGCTGGAACTCGAACGCCTGGTCAAACTGGTGCGGGAGACCAAGTGATTCCCCGGAACGCGGGTGCGGTTCAGCGCGACGGGCGGAGCACGTCAAGGGCGGCCAGCATCGCGGCGTTGCGGGTTTCGAGGCCCAGCTTTTGGAAGATGTGTTCGACGTGCTTGTGCACCGTCCGGACGTTGGCGGAGAGAATCGTCGCGATGTCCGGGTTGCTCTTGCCCTGCGCAATCCAATAGAGGACCTCAGCCTCCCGCGGAGTCAGTCCAAGCACGGTGAGGGCCCTGGGGCCCGGGGGATCGCCCTTCTCCTCCAGCAGGAACAGCTGCAGGTCGCTGCGACCGGGCTCGGCGAAACGGCGGATCTGCAGCTGGTCGCTGAGCGGCGTTGGCAGGCAGCCGGCGGTGCGTGCCGGGTGGTGTTTGTGCAGGAGATCCTCGGCGAGGCGTGTGCTGAAAATGATCCGATGGCTGTCATCGGTCAGGAGGACGGCGCGGTCGAGCGACTGGCGGAGCTGTTCCTCGGCTTCGACGCGCAGGGCCAGTTCGTCGGCCAGGGATTGCTGCAGCGAGCGGATCTGCAGGTGCGCGGCGACACGGGCCAGCACCTCCGGAGGATAGACCGGCTTGGTGATGTAATCGACGGCGCCCGCTTCGAAGGCGCGCAGCTTCTGGGCCGGCTCGTCGACGGCGGTCATGAAGATCACCGGGACGTTGGCGCATTCGGGGCGGGCCTTGACCTGCTGGCAGGTGGCGACGCCATCGATCCCCGGCATCACGAGATCGAGGAGGATGAGGTCGGGCGTCGTGTGTTCGAGCAGGGAAAGCGCGCTGCGTCCGCTCTCCGCGACGCGCACGTCGTGCCCGGCCTCGGTCAGGGCGTCGAGCAGGAGGGAGAGATTGGCGGGCGTGTCGTCGACGACGAGGATGCGGCCGGAGGTGGTCATGGCGACGGGGCGGGCGGAAGGCGGTGGGCTTCGAGCACCTCGCGAATCGCCTCCATCCGGTACTCGCGAGCGAGCGGTTCGAGACGTTCGGCCAGCGGATCGCCGCGGTGCTCGGCCAGGCGGCGTCGGAGCGCGCTGATTTCTCCGCGCCGGGCGTGGGCCAGGAGTTCGGCAACTTGGGTGGCGGAAAGCCTCGTGGCCGCGGGTGGGGGCGTTGCGGCGGAGGGCGGCGGCGCCACGGCGTCCTCCCGGATCCACTCGAGGCGCAGGGCCAGCCCGAGGCGCATCAGCAGATCGGATTCGCGAAACGGCTTCGGCAGGAAATCGTCGCAGCCGGCGGCGAAGGCCTCGGTGCGGTCGATGGTCAGGACCGAGGCCGAGAGGGCAATCAGCTTGGGCGAGGCGCCGGCCTGGCCGGAACGCAGCCGCCGCGCCAGGCCAAAGCCGTCGAGTCCCGGCAGGCGCAGATCCAGCAGGACGACGTCCGGCCGAACCGCCGGCACGAGCGCGAGGGTGGCGGCCGCATCGGCGGCTTCGTGGATCTCGAAGCCGAGCGGGCCCAGCAGTTCCCGCAGCACGCGGCGGTTGTTCTCGATGTCGTCGACCACGAGGATCCGGCGGCGCGGGCCCCGGTACCCAGTGATCACCCCGGCCTCGTCCGACGGCGGCCTGGTCGCGTCCGTCGCGACTTCCGGGAGCGGGACGGTGAAGGAGAACTCACTTCCTTCGCCGGGGGTGCTTGCGAGGGTGATCCGTCCACCGAGCAATTCGACGAAGCGCTGACAGATGGCGAGACCGAGACCGGTGCCCGGTTCGGGCGGGCGCCCGGTCGCCGCCTGCTGGAAGGGCTGGAACAGCCGGGCCTGATCCTCCGCCGCGATGCCGGGGCCGGTATCGGAGATGCGGAAGCGGATCCCGTCGGCGTGGGCGCCAGCGGGATCGACCTCGAGGCGGACGCGGCCGCGGGAGGTGAACTTGAGGGCGTTGCCGAGCAGGTTTTCGAGCACCTGGCGCAGCTTGACCGGATCGCTCACGACCGTTTGCGGGAGCTGCGGCGCAAGAACGGCTTCGAACGCCAGGTTCTTCTGCGCGAAACGGGGGGCGAAGGAGGTCGTGACGTCGCTCAGCAGATGCGGCAGCGAAAACGCCGTGGGGCTGAGCTCCATGCGGCCTGCTTCGATTTTCGAGAAGTCGAGGACCTCGTTGATCATCCGCAGAAGGTGCTCGCCGCTGTTCTGCACAATCTGGAGCCGCTCCCGGTTGCGGTCCGCGAGTTCGCGATCCTTCAGGAGCACTTGCGTGAAGCCGATGATCCGGTTGAGCGGCGTGCGCAGCTCGTGGCTCATGTTGGCGAGGAAGGTGCTCTTGGCGCGGCTCGCCTCCTCGGCGCGCGCGCGGGCGGCGGCGA
>JACRQG010000030.1:135537-238687 GCA_016222805.1 Verrucomicrobiota bacterium
TCGCCTCCTCGGCGCGCGCGCGGGCGGCGGCGAGCTCCGCGGTGCGTTCCGCCACCACGCGTTCCAGCCGGCTCCGCTCCCGGGCCCCGGCCGCGAGCCTCCAGCGGATGAAGCCGGCGGTGGCTCCGGCCAGCGACAGCGCGTAGAAAACGTAGGCAGGTGCCGAGCGCTGCCATGGGGGCGCGACCCGGAAGCTCAGGGAGGCGGCCGGCCCGGGTTTCCCTTCCGTGTCCACGGCCCGAACCTCGAAGCGGAAGGGGCCGCCTTCCAGATTGGTGAACACGGCTTCGGTCGCCGGTGCCGGTGGCGACCATTCCTCGCGAAAGCCGCCCAACCGGGTCTGAAACCGGGGAGCGCCGGCGCCACCGTAACGGGTGCCGGCGAACCGGAAGGTGATCGGCTGGTTGGAGTGGGAGAGGGCAACGGTTTCTCCGGCCGCCACCGGGAGGCGTTGCCCGCGGCCTTCGGCCGTGAAGCCGACCAGCAGCGGTGCGACGGCCGGGGCGGGAGGGGCGAGGCGGGCCAGGTCGATCCGAACCAGCTTGTCGAGCCCGCGGGCCCAGAGGACGCCCCCACCCGGGCCGGGATCGTGCGCCGCGATTTGCAGGCCACTGAGTCCCAGCTGACCGGCAGCGGCCGGGGCCGCGTCGGCCAGTTCGAAGGTTCCTACGGACGCGCGCCGCAGCCGGACCAGGGGGTTTTCCGGCGACAGCCGGTTGGTTCCGTTGGAGCACCAGAACTCGGCCGGACCCGCGCCGGTCATCGCCTCGAAGAGTGGCAGCGCCCCCGGAGCGGCGGTCAGCGCGGAGTCGGGCAGGAGGCGGTCCTGATCGCGATCGAAGCGGAACGGACCTTTCTCCGTGGCAAAGCGCGGGCCGAAGGGTGTGGGCGCGACGAACACCCAGCCGTGCCCGGCCGGCAGTCCACCGTTGCTTTCGTGAAAGGTCCGCACTTCCGCCGCCGCCCAGTCCTGGGAGCCGGATTTTCGCCGAGCCCGCAGCACGCCGCGGGAGGCGGTCGCCACCCACAACGTGCCGTCCGGTTCCTCGAGCAGTGAAAAGGGCTCGCCTTCCAGGCCGGGAATCGGGCCTTCGTCGATCCACCGGTCCTCGGCGAATCGGACCGAGGAGACCTGATGGTCCCAACCGATGAAGAGGCGCTCGGGATCCGTGACTGACGCGGCCAGGGAACTCACCGCCGCGTTCTTCTCGACGACGGGCGACCACCGGCCCTCCGCCAGGCAGAACAGCCCGGTGCTGCCGACGAGAAGGCCGCGGGCGTGGCTCAGGATGCGGTTGACCTTGGCCTTCTCCGGCACGGCGGGCTCCGGTTGCCAACGCGCGCGGCCCGGTTGCGTTGACGGCTGCAGGCGCAGCACACGGTTGCCGAAGACAATGTACATCGAGCCCGCGTGGCGGGTCAGGGCCAGGGTGAGCGCTTCGCCGAGGCCGTTGGTTTCGTCGAAGACCGTGGCGGCCGCGGCCCGGTCGATGCGTGTGATGCCGTTCTGCGTGGCTGCCCACAGACCGCCCTCGCGATCCTCGGCGACCCCGGGCACAATGTCGCTCGTGAGCCCGTCCACGGTCGAGCAGGCCCGCGCGGTCCGGCCGTCGGCGGATAGCTCGATCACACCGGAATTGACCGTGGCCAGCGCATACGCGCCGTCGCGGAGACGGCGTCCGCTGAAAAAGGCGGCGCCGCCGGCGAGCTTGTGCGCCGCCTGGCCCCAGGGCGTGGCGCGGCCGGCCTCGTCGAGGAGAAAGAGTCCGTCGTTGCCGAGGACGAGCAGGGAGGTGGCACCCTCCGCCGGGAGCAGGAACGAAAACTGCGGTTTCTCCATCGCCGGTGGAGCGGCCCACGGTTCGAAATTGTCTCCCCGAAGGCGCAGGATGCCCTCCTTGCCTCGGAGGAGATACAGCTGGTCGCCCACCACATCGACGACGTTGCGGCGCGCTGGGTCGAACTGCCACGTGCGGACTTCGTCCCCGCGAATCCGGAACACGCTCCGGTCGCAGCCGACATAGATATCATCCCCGAGCCGAACGACGCGGCGGCCCAGGCCGACGGGACGCGCCGCGGCCGGAACCTGGTCGAGGAGCGACACGTAGCGCCAGCCTCCAAGGCCATCCCCCTCGAGATAACCCAGGACATCCTCGCCGCCGACAAACATGCGTCCCCGCGGACCCTCGACCAGCTGCCGGACGAAGGAGGTGGGAACCTCGGCCTTGGTCCACGCGTGACCGTCAAAGATCACGGCACCGCCAAGGGAGCCAAACCACATGCGCCCGTCGGCGGCCTGGGTGGCGCACCAGACCTGATAGTGGCTGCGATAATCCTTGGGCGAAAAGCGGCGGACGATGGGCCGGCCCTCCTCGGAGGACGGTTCGGAAGCAAGTCCGGCGGAGACCGCGGTGGCGGCGAGAAGGCAGCAGGCTGAGACGGCGGGCCGGAACATTCCCCGCGAGGGTGCGGGTCGTCGCCGGGCAGTCAACGCGTGGCGCCCGCAGTTCCCTGCGTAGTAAAGCGCACGCGGCGCTACGCCCCGCCGCACGCCGTCTGCAGGAAAGCCTGCAGGGCGGGAGATGGCGGGAGCTGGGCGCTCCAGCCCAGGACAAGGCGGCTTTCGGGCGCCGGGCCGGTCACGGACCGAAAGGTCACTTCCGGCGGCAGATGCCGGGCCTCGGATGGAGGCATGAAGGTGGCTCCAAGCCCGGCGCGGACGAGGCCGACCCCGTTGGCGCGGGGCCAGACCTCCTCGGCGATTTGCGGGCTCACGCCCGCGGCTGAGAACGCGGCGAGGATGCGGTCGTAGAAACCGGGGTTGTGAGAGCGCGGAAAAAGCACGAACGGCGTGGCGGCGAGATCGCGCAGGCGGAGGGCGGGACGGCGCGCAAGCGGGTGGGTGCGCGGCAGGAGGACCCCGTTGCGCTCCCGGAGGAGCAGCCGCGTGTGCAGGGCGGGAGTGGGGGAGTCGGGATGGAAGAACCCGCAGGCAATCTCCCCCGCGGTGATGGCGGTGAGCTGGGTGGAGGTCGGCATTTCCGTCAGTTCGAGCCGGATGCCGGGGTGGCTGCGGTGAAAATGGCGGAGGATGCCCGGCAGGACCGTGGCCATGGCGAGCCCGGTGAACGCGACCCGCACGTGGCCGACCTGGCCACCCGCCAGGGCCCGGAGGTCGGCGGCGATTGCCGCCAGGCTGCGCAGCAGGGGCTCGAGGCGATCGAGCAGCAGTCGGCCCGCCGGGGTGAGTTCCACGCCGCGGCGCGTGCGGTTGAGCAGGTCGCAGTCCAGCGCGGTCTCGAGCTGCGCGATCGCCCGGCTGAGGGCCGGTTGGGCGATGGCGAGCGACGCGGCCGCCCGCCGGAAATGCAGCTCGCGGGCGACCTGGCGGAAGTAGATCAGGTGACGGAGCTCGAACGGGTATTGATAATCGCGCGGCATCACCGGCAGCCAAATAAGTATTTCCCGGTTATGGCAATTCTCTGGTAGACTGGCCGTGGTGCTCAGGGGATGGTGGCGGTGGATCGCTCCCGACCTGCGCCTCCTTCCCTTCACCCTCCCTCCACCTTTCACTTCGTCCTTCCATGCCCAAATCCCTCTTCGAAAAAGTCTGGGACGCGCACGCGGTCCGCACCCTGGCCAATGGCCAGACCCAGCTCCTGATTGGCACGCACCTGATCCACGAGGTCACCAGCCCGCAGGCCTTCGGCATGCTGCGGGACCTGAAGCTCAAGGTGGCGATGCCGCACCGGACGTTCGCGACGGTCGACCACATCGTGCCCACGGACCAGTTGGTGGAGCCCTATCGCGATCCGCTGGCGCAGGCGATGATGGACGAACTGCGGAGGAACTGCGCGGAATTCGGCATCACGTTTTTCGACCGGGCCACGGGAAAGCAGGGCATTGTCCACATTGTCGGGCCGGAGCAGGGCATCACCCAGCCGGGCACGACGATCGCCTGCGGCGACTCGCACACCAGCACGCACGGCGCGTTCGGGGCGGTGGCCTTTGGCATCGGGACGACGCAGATTCGCGACGTCCTGGCGACGCAGACGATGGCGCTCGGAAAACTCAAGGTGCGCCGGATCAATGTGACCGGGCGCCTGCGGCCCGGCGTCTACGCGAAGGACGTGATCCTGCACATCATCCGGGTGCTCGGCGTGAATGGCGGCACCGGCTACGCCTACGAATACGGCGGCGAGGTCTTTGACCGCTTCTCGATGGAGGAGCGCATGACCGTGTGCAACATGTCGATCGAGGGCGGCGCGCGCGCCGGGTACGTGAATCCCGACCAGACGACCTTCGCTTACCTCAAGGGCCGGCCTTATTCCCCGACCGGGGCGGCGTGGGACGCGGCGGTGGCGCGGTGGCAGAGCTTCGCGAGCGATCCCGGCTGCCGCTACGACGATGTCGTGACGATGAACGCCGCGGACATCGCTCCGACGGTGACCTGGGGTATCAATCCGGGCCAGGGCATCGCCATTGATGAGCGCATCCCCGACCCGGCGCAGGCGGCAGCCGCCGACGAGAAGGCCTCGATTGAGGAGGCGCTCGCGTACATGAAGTTCCAGCCTGGCGCCCCGATCAAGGGGACGAAAATCGACGTCGCCTTCCTCGGTTCCTGCACCAACGGACGCCTGAGCGATTTTCAGGAGGTGGCGAGGTTCATGAAAGGCCGGCGGGTGGCGGCCGGGGTCAAGGCCATCGCGGTCCCGGGGTCGCAGATCGTGGCCCTGCAATGCGAGAAGCTCGGCATCGACCGCGTGCTCGCCGAGGCGGGTTTCGAGTGGCGAGCGGCCGGGTGCTCGATGTGCCTGGCGATGAACCCGGACAAGCTCGTGGGCGAGCAGCTCTGCGCCAGTTCGTCGAACCGCAACTTCAAGGGCCGGCAGGGCAGCCCGACCGGGCGCACCCTCCTGATGAGCCCCCTGATGGTCGCGGCCGCGGCCGTCACCGGTACGGTCGCGGATGCCCGCGAAGTTTTCAGCGTGAACAACTGACCTCTCCCACCATGGCGCTTGCGAAGATCACCTCCATCACCGGCCGGGCGGTGCACGTCCCCGGCAACGACATCGACACCGACCGGATCATCCCGGCCCGGTTCATGAAGTGCGTCACCTTCGATGGGCTCGGGGAATACCTGTTCCACGACGTCCGGAAGAACGCCGACGGATCGGACAAGGCCCACCCATTGAACGACCCGCGCTTCCGCGGGGCGACCGTCCTGCTTTCCGGGGCGAACTTCGGTTGCGGCTCCTCGCGCGAGCATGCCCCGCAGGCGATCCAGAAGCATGGCTTCAAGGCGATCGTGGCGGAGAATTTCGCCGAGATCTTCTTTGGCAACTGCACGACGCTGGGCATTCCGTGCGCGACGGCGAGCCGGGCGGACATCGCGCGGATTGCCGCGGCGGTGGAGGCCAATCCGGCCCTCGAAGTCGTCGTCGATGTCGAGCGGCAGGAGGTGCGCTTTGGCGACCAAAAGGTGAAGGCCGAGGTTCGCCCGGCGGCGCGCGACGCCCTGATCAACGGGCGCTGGGACGCCATCGGGGAGTTGTTGGATGGATTGCCGGCAATGAAGGCGACGGCGGCCAAGCTGCCCTATCTGGCAGCGTAGGCGACCGACGGTCGGTTGTAGCCGGCCTCGCTGAGGCCGGGGCCGGGGCGCCGTCGCCGGCTGCCTCTGACCGGCTGCAGCAAACCGGGGGCGAGACCCCGTGAGAATTCCCTGAACTTTTCCCTCGCCGCGCCGTCAGACCGCGACAGCGTTCACCTTTTCGCCATGTTTTTCGCCATGATCGAAGTGTTCAAGGGAGCGGGGTTGCTCATCTACCCGCTCGGGATCTGCTCCGCCGCGGCGGTCTTCATCATTTGCGAGCGGGCCTATGCCCTGCGTCGGGCCGCGGTGATGCCGCAGGATCTCGTGGACGCGGTGATCACCGGAAAGTCGCTGATGGGCGGCAAACACACGGTGCTGGCGCGGATCGTGGAATTTGCGGAGCAGCACAAGAACGACGAAGGGGCGGTGAAGGCCTTTGCCCGCCTTGAGCTCAACCGGATGGAACGGGGCATCCCGTACCTCGACGTGATCTACGCCGCCGCGCCGCTGATTGGCCTGACGGGCACGGTTACCGGCCTGCTGCAGGTGTTTTCGCAGATTTCGCCCGACACCGGCCTGCCGGATCCCGTGGCGTTCACCAAGGGCGTGGCGCTCGCTCTGTCCGCGACGGTCATTGGCCTGTGCATCGCGATTCCCTCGCTCGTGGGGAGCGGGTACCTCCAGCGGAAGATCGAGAACTACGCGGCGCAGCTCGACGTGCTGCTGGAGCGGATTCTGCAGCGGACGCGGTAAGCCATGAGCCTGTTGTCCTCGAAGCGGCGACGCCGGCCCGAGATGAACCTCGTGCCGCTCATCGACGTGCTCGTGATGCTGATCTTCTTTGCGTTCGTCACGATGCAGTTCAAGTCGGCGGCGACCCTCAACATCACGCTCCCGAAGGTCGAGACGGCCGGAAAGAACGAGTTTCGCGGCAGCGTGACCATCAGCATCGACAAGGATGGGGCGCTGACTTTCAACGGCAAGGCGGTGTCGGATGCGGATCTTCCCTCGGTGCTGCAGCAGGTGAAGAACGTCGACAAGGACATCCCCGTGCTGATCCGGTCCGACGAGAAGGCGACGCTGGATCGCCTGACCTTTGTCTGGGACGCCTGCCGCAAGGCAGGGTTGAACAAGCATCACCTCCAGAGCCGGTAGGAATCCCGGCTCGGTTGGTCTGGTGTGGGCGGGTCGACCCCGGCCCGCGCAGGTCGAGTCGACGATCGGTCCTGGTGGGCGAAGGCGCCCCGCCCATCAATCGCGCCGATTCGACCGACGTGCCTTGCCGGGGCCGCGGTGCCGCTCAGCGGCGCTCCGGGGGCCCGAATCCCGGCGCCGGCTGGCCGCTTGCCTCCAACTTGCCGGCGGCCCAGAGCAGGCCGCGCGTGAGCAGGTCCAGGTACCGGGGATCCTCGACGGTGGCGTTGTTGTGGCCGAGGGTCGTGCAGAAGACGCGGGCGCGCTTGGGCCCGAATTCATTGGTCCAGGTGACGACGGCTTCGGCGTCGCGTTTGGTGCCATCCTTGCGATTGGTCACGGTTTGCCGGCCGGAGGCGAGGGCATGGTGGGAGGGAAAGACCGCGGGCGGCTGCACGTTGTTGTAGAGTTCCTCCTTGATCGTCGTCCAATCCGCCAGGCCCCGGGTGATGGGATGCGTCCGGTCGGTGTAGGTCACCACGATGGGTTCCTGCGGGCCGTGGCCACTTGACTGCAGGCCGAGGAAGTCGAACCAGAGCGCGCCTTCGGAACCTGGCTTCTGCGGCCGGGCAAAGTCCTTGACGACCCGGTAACTGTGCATGGCGCAGTGCAGGGCGACGCCCGGGATGCCGTCGAGGTGCGGGCGGAGGACGTTGCGCACTTGCGCCGGGTCATCGACGCCCGCCGCGCATTCGTCGTGAATGACGACGTCATAGCCCTTGGCGTAGTCGGGATTGGTCAGGCATTCGAGGGGAGGCCGCGTGCTCTTGTCGGGCGTGTGCAGGTGTTCCACCACGACGTTGGCGCGCTTTTCCAGGCCGGCCTTCAGCAGGTCCTTCTGGTTGACGTAGTCATGGCAGCACCCGCCGGTGACCAGCAGGACCTTGAGCGGTTTGGGTGCGGCCGCACTGGCCACGGAAGCGGCGACAGCCGCGACGACGAGGAAAACAAAGGGGCGGAAACGTGGGTTCATCGGGGAAGGCAAGCAGGACGGAGTCCGTGGCCGCCCAAGGCGAGCCGTTTTTTCTCAGGGTCCGGCACGGGAGAGGACAGCAGTCGGTCGCCATCACCGATCCGCGCCGGCTCGTGCGCACCAGACGGGAGCAGTCGCACACTTTCCGTAGCCGCATTTGAGCTGCCGGTGAAAGCGGGGTGGCGCGCCGGCCCCGCGCCTTCGCTCCGCTCAGGCGGCTACGGAAGGAGCGAGAGCGCTCATGGCAGGGCGTAGACCTCGATGAGGGCGACCCCGGTGGCGGTACCGGCCCCGCCGACCTGGACGGTCCAGTTGCCCGGGGGGAGTGCGATGACCATGGCGGCATCCTTGCTGCCCTCGGCGAGGGCAAAGGCGCCGGCGGAGGCGAAGGCTCCGCGAACCTCGTCGGCGTTGGGCTGGAGACCCCACGCCCCGACCGTGGCATGGAGCAGGCCCTTGCCGTTGTAGATTTCGAGTGTCGGCTCCGCGACTACGCCGGCGACGCCGAAAGGCGTCAGGCCGGGGCCCACGGCGCGGATCAGGACCCGACGGGCGGCGGCGCCCTCGATGATGAAGCCGGCGATCATCTTGGAGGCTCCGGCGCCACACAGCCCGCGCGTGGAAATGTTGACCGCCTGGGCACCGGTGTTGGCGATGGGGTCGGTGTCGTAGACCTCGACGAGGCAGAGGCCGGTGGTGTTGTTGGCGCCGGAAACCTGCACGGTGTACTCACCCGGGCTCAAGGTGGCGAGCAGCGCGGAATCGGCGCTCCCGGTGGCAAACGGAAACGCGCTGACGCGGGCGGCCGTGCTGGCGATGGTCGCCGCGTTGGCCGCGGTGCCCCAGCCCGTGTTGGTGGCGATTAACGCCGCCTTGCTGTCGAGCAGGCTGAGCACGGGGGCGGCCAGGGTGCCGCTGACGCCGAAGGCGGCGAGCGCGGGACCGGCGGCGCGGACGAGCACGGTTTTGGGTCGGTCGCCGCGCACGATGAAGCCGCTGATCATGACGTTGCCGCCGGTGCCCACCTCACCGCGCGTGGAAATGTTCCGCAGCCGGCTGAGGTAAATCAGGTCGGACTGGAGGATGGTCTCCTTTTCCCCGACGAGATAGAGCGTGTCGTTGACGAACAGTCCGCCGAGGAGGATGCCGTCGCCCGCGGACGGCAGCGAATACCAGGGCCCCTTGTCGCTGAGCGCGGTCAGGATCTTGCCCCCGCTGCCGGCGGCAAAGAGGGCGCCGCCGCCATTGGCCAGTCCGACCAGGTTGGAGGTGGAACCGGTGGCGGTGAGTTCACCGGACCACGTCACGAGAGTTCCCCCGTCCTTCAACACCAGGGAGTCGCGGCGCAAACCGACGATGGTGCCGTTGTGACCGGCGGCGACGAAGTTCGCGTAGCTGTTGACCGCCACGAGCGCCTCGAGGTGAACGGTGAGTCCGGCGACGGGAAGCTTGGTCCAGGTGACGGTATCGGTGGAAAGCAGGATGACTCCGTTCTCGCCGCAGGTGGCAAACGTGCCGCTGCCCTCGTGGTAGGCGAGCCCATGAAGCCAGGTGGTGACGCCCGAGGTGCGAGGCGTCCAGGTAGTGGCATCGGGCGAGGTGAGAATCGTCCCGCCTTCGCCAACGGCGACGAACTTGCCGTCGGCGAAGATCACGTTGTTCATCCGGAACGTGGTCCCGGAGGAGGCGGCGGGGGTCCAGGTGATGCCGTCAAGCGACCACAGGATCAGCCCGCGATCCGCGACGGCGACAAAGCGCCCGGCTCCGCTGGTGACGCCGACGATCCACGACGTGGTGCCGGAGATGCGCGGGGTCCACGTGCGGCCATTGTCGCCCGAGGTGAGGATGTTCCCCCCGTCGCCGACGGTGACCAGGAGGTTGCCCATCGCCGCGATTCCCCACAGCAGACCGCCGCTGGTGCGGGAATTCCGGACCGTGAAGTTTGTGAGGGAAGGTGCCGCCACGGTGAGGGTGGCGGGCTCCGAGGTGAGGGTGCCGGCGCTGCTGGTGATGGTGACCGTAAAGCTGGCGTCGGCGCCGCCCGGAACGTTGGTTACGGTCAAGGTCGGATTGGTGGCGCCGGGAATCGCGGAGCCATTGCGGTTCCACTGGTAGGTGAGGCCGGTGCCGCTGGCCGTGACGGAAAACGTGGCGCTGCCACCGGCCGTGATGGTCTGGCTGACGGGCGGCACGGTGACCGCGATGGTGGGCGTGAGCTGCCAGTTGAGTTTGAGGGTTCCGCGGGCGCTGGTGGTGGCGCCCCCCACCGCCACGTAATAGGTGGTGCCGGCGGTGGCGGCGAAACTCACCTGGCTGGTGCGGCCGCCGCCGCGGTCGTCGTCCTGGACGAGGCGAGTCAGACTGGCGAGCGTGGCCGCGCCGGAAGCCGGGCCGACGTAGACCGCCAGCACCGTATCGAAGGTCGAGCCGACCGTGTCGACGGCGGCGAGACCCGACGCGGTTGGGGTCCAGCGGTACCAGACCGAAGAGGCGGTGCCGGTGAGATTCCAGTGCGCGGGTTCACCCGTTTCTCCGGTGGCGTTGACGTTGGTGCCGGTGGCCGAGCCGGTCAGACCGGTGATGGCCACGGCACCGGCGAAGTTGTCGTTGGCCGGCGGCACCAGGACGGTGAGGGTGCCGGCACCGAATTCCACGGGCGATGGTCCGCCGCTGACGTGGACGCGGTAGCTTCCGGCGTCGCTGACCTGCACCGGATTGAGCACGATGCTCTGGGTGGTCGCCCCGGGAATGGCGATTCCATCCTTGAACCACTGGTAACCCGGCGGATTGCTGGCGTAGATCTCCACGCCGATGGAGACGGATGCACCGACCGGGACGGAGCGGTTGGGGGTAGCGGATACCAACTGGGGGAATTGCGTGATGCTCCGCGAGATTTCGAATGCCCCCACGACACCAGAGTTGGAGCCCACTGCGAGGTAGTAGGTGACCCCGGCGGTGACGTTGACGATTCGGCTTTGGGAAATCACGCCCGTGGAGGATACGGTGGTGGTCAGCGATGCGGGCACCGCGATCAACGAAGTGAGCGAGGTTCCCACAAACGTTAACACGTCAACCCGGCTCAAGACCGGACCGAAGACCGCCGTGCCGGTCTGCGCGGGGGTCCAGCGATACCAGACCGTGGAATAGTAATTGGAAGACGTCGGTTCTCCGGTTTCGCGGGTGGCGCCATCGTTGGTGCCGGAAATCACCCCGGTGTCGCCGGAGAGGACCTGGGCGTTGGCGAAGTCGTCGTTGGGGATGATGCGCCAGGTCAGGGTGAAATTGCCGCGCAACTGTTCGTAGTTGCCTCCCACCGCGAGCGAGTAGGGCGTGCCGGCTTGGACGCGGAAGCTGATTTTCGGATAGTAATAGCCCACGGCCACACGGGTGAGGCTGCCGACATTATCGCCGACCCACACACCGAGGTTGGGAGGAAACGACCCGGTCGGAACCGAGACGACAGCCGTGCCGCTTTCGGTGGGCGTCCATTTGTACCAGACAGAAGAGGCGGTCGCCTCGGGTGCGTAATGCGTGGGTTCACCGGGCTCCCCGGTGGCGCCATTATTGCTGCCGGTCACGGAGCCCGACGAGCCGCTCAGCATTTGGGCGTTGGCGAAATTGTCGTTGGCCACGGCGGCCACGACCGTGAGCACCGCTCCGGAGCTGGCGAGGGTGCCCAGGGAATTGTTGACCGTGACGGTGTAGGTCGCGGCATCGGAGGTCTGGACGGAGGCAATCGTGTGGGTGTCGAGGGTGGCACCGGCGATGGTCGAGCCGTTTTTCTGCCATTGGTAGGTGAGCGGGCCCGCGCCGGTGGCGGTCACCCGGAGCCTGGCGGTGGAACCGGTACCCACGCTCTGGGACACCGGTTGAACGGTGATCGCGAGTTGCCCGGAGGGAGATCCCAGGCGCACGTAGTCGTCGGTGACCAGCAGGTCGCCGGCCGCATCCACGGCCACCCCGCGCGGACCATAAAACCGGGTCACGCTGCCCACGCCGGCGACGGAACCGGAATTGCCGGCCAGGCCGGCCACCGTGGTGACCGCGCCCCCGGCGATCCGACGAATCGTGAGATTGCCGGTGTCGGCGACGAAGACGGAGCCCGCGGAATCCACCGCCACGCCCCAGGGACTCTTGAAGCGTGCCAAGGTCGCCGGGCCGTCGAGCGAGCCCTGGTTCAGGGCGGAGCCCGCCAAGGTCGTCACGTCTGCGGTGAGGGTGACCTTGCGAATCGTATGGTTGCTGGTGTCAGCCACGTAGAGGTTGCCGGCGCTGTCGCTGGCGAGGCCCAACGGAAGATTGAAGCGTGCAGCCGCGCCGGTGCCGTCGGCGGATCCGCTCTCCCGAAGGGTGCCCGCGAAGGTGGTGACAACCCCGGCCGGGGTGATCTTGCGAATGGAGTGGTTGTTGGTGTCGGCGACGCAGAGATTCCCCGCGTTGTCAAAGGCGAGGCCCTGCGGGTAATAGAAGCGCGCGGCCGAACCCGTGCCATCGACGCTGCCCGAGGATCCAGGGGAACCGGCGAACGTGGAGACAACGCCGGCGGGCGTGATCTTGCGGATGGTGTGGTTGTTCGAGTCGGCGACGTAGAGGTTACCGGCGGCGTCGAGCGCCAGGCCGCGCGGGTAGTTGAAGCGGGCGGTGGTGGTTGTGCCATCGGCGGCACCGGCCAGATAGCTGCCGTACTGCGTGACCAAGGTTCCCGTGGCGGAGAGTTTCGAGACCGTATTGCCGTAGAGGGCCGAGACGTAGATGGCCCCGGTGGCATCAACAGTGACACCGGCGAGCGAATAGACGGCGGTGCTGGCCGTGCTGAAGGTGTACGATTGCCCGGGGAGCGAAGGAGCGGCGAAGACGGCACCCAACGCTGCGGCGACGAGGAGCTTGTTCATAAGAAGGAGGCCCGGCCGCCAAGGTCGCAACGCGCGGCAGAGGGACGAGTGAATCGACTCGGAGATCCCGTGACAAGCGCGGAACCGGAGGGCGCGACCCGCTCAGAGGTAGGTCAGCCACTGGTCGGTTCGTCGGCGCTTGAGTGCGGAGAACCAGCAGCAGACAGGATAAAGCAGCCCGAGGACGACGAACCACGCGAGATAGACCGATGGCAGGCCGAACCCGGCATCGGGCGGCGGCTTCGCGGGGTGGGCTCCACAAAGCCAGTCCGCCCGGCCAAACCGAACCAGGTTCACGGCCACGGCGAGTCCGTGAATCAGTGGCAAATGGAGGAGGTAAAAGAAGAGCGGAACACGCCCAAAGACCAGCAGCGGGCGCAGGAAGCGGCGCGGTTTCCCGTCGAACCAGGCGAGGAGGAGCGCCGCGCCCCCGAGTGTCACCAGCAGGTAGCAGAGGGACGGCGGGTACTTGGTGCAGTCCAGCATCGAGAGCACCGTGCGGAATCCGTTGGGCTGCGCGGTCCAGTGCCTGGCATCGCCGTAGAGATTGGGGCAGCGCAGGACAAGAAAGGCGACGAGCAGGCCCGCGCCGCCGCGCCCGAGCCATCGCTGGCGGGTGGCGGCGGCCGCCTGCATCACGGTGCCGAAAGCGTACCCGGCCGCCATGACGCCGATCCAGGGCAGCAGCGGATACCCGGCGCCAAACCGGATTCCGTTTTCGAACTCAATCTGGCCGCCTTCATGCACCAGCCGCCAAAGCCAGCCCATGCGCCCCAGGTGTTCCGGCGTGATTGGATCAAGGGCGTTGTGGAGGACGATGATGCCAAGGCCGATCACGCCGACGACGGTGCGCGGGAGGTGGACCAGCATCCCCAGGGCGATCATGGACCAGCCGATGGCCCAAATGACGAGGCCCCAGTGTTCCTTGGGATCGATGGCGAAGGACCAACCCGCCCAGTGAATCCAGGTGAGTTCGAGGAAGATGAGCCACGCACCCCTCGTGACGAGGAAGCGAGATAGCTCGCCCGGAGTTCTGCCCCGTCGAGCCGAGAGGCTGGCGCCCGTGCCGGCGAGGAAGACAAACACCGGCGCGCAGAGATGGGTGATCCAGCGGGTGAAAAACAAGGCGATGCTTCCATCCGTTGCGTTCAAGGGATCCACTCCGCGGTAGACGGCTTCGTGAAAGAAGTCGCGCGTGTGATCGAGCGCCATCAGCACCATGACGAGGCCGCGCAGCAGATCGACCGACTCAAGCCGTTCGGGTCTTGGCGACGGGGGCGGCGCTGGGGTCATGACGCGCAGCGGGTGCAAAGTCGGATCGGTAGCGGTGGCAATCCCACCGCGCAAGCCCCGCTCCCGTGCCAACGGTTGCTCCCGTCTCGGCGTCCCTGCGGATCGCGGCGGCGGAGCGGAGTCGCCGTGGCCATCAACCGCAAGGCCGCCGGGAAAGGCGGCCATGGTTCGGCGGAACGACCGCGGCTTCGCAATCCTTCTCGCTCAAAACACCTCGTACACCTCGAGCAGCGCTTCGCCGGTGGTTGTATTGGCTCCGGTGACCTGGACCGTGTAGGTGCCCCCGGCCGGCAGCATCACGAGCACAGCGGCGTCGCGGCTGCCCACCGCCAAGGGGAACGCCCCCACCTGGGTGAAGGTGGGCGCCAGCGCCGCGGCCCAGTTGTCATTGGAGGCGACGGTGGCCCCGCGACCGTCGACGACCCGGAGCGCCGGATCGCCGAGGGGCGAAGTCACGCCAAAGGCCGCGAGGCCGGGTCCAACGGCCCGCACTAGCCCCTGCTTGCTGCCCGCTCCGGTGACGGAAAAACCGGCAATCAGAATGTCATCGCCCGTGCCCACCCGGTTGCGGGCCGACAGGTTGACGAGGCGTGGGGAGGTGCTTCCGGCGAGGTCGTACACCTCGACCAGGATGACGCCGGAGCCCGGTCCCAGGGCCCGGATCGTGAAGGCGCCCGCGAGAGACTGGCTGAGCGCCGCGTCCCTCGAACCCGGCGCAAAGCCGAACGCCCCGACGGTCGCAAACGTGCCCGAGAGTGAAGCGGGCCAGTCGTCGTTGGTCGCCACCGGAGTGGTCCCCCCGCCGGAATAGAGTTCGAGCCGGGGATCGGCGAGCCCGGCGAGGCCGAAGGCGGTCAAGGCCGGCCCGGCCGCACGAACGAGGATCGGCTTGGCGCCTCCGCTCACCACCGCGCCGAGCGTGAGGGCCTGACCGGCGCCGAGCGGCGTGCGCACGGAGAGATTGGCCAGGGCACTGGCCGACGTGATGACGATGCGCGCCGGAGTGCTGGTGACCGAGCCGCCGGCGTTGGCGACGACGACCGTGTAAGAGCCCGCCGCCGACGGGGGCGCGGCCGGGAGTGCGAGGGCGGCACGGGTGGCCCCTTCCACGGGAGTCCCGTCCTTGAACCATTGATACCACACGAATCCCGCGGCCGGGGCGGACACGGAGAGCGAGGCATTGCCGCCGAGGAGGAGCGACTGGCCGCCGGGTTGGGTGCCAATGGTCGGGGCCGCGGGCGGGGTGCCGGCCTTGGCCAGGGCGACGGGAGGGGAGGCATGCCAGCTGCTCGCGAGGTTGTGATCGGGGTTCGCGTACGGCTGGTTGAGCACGAGGCTCGAGCCGCCGCCATCCGCCTCCTCCGGCCAGGGGAAGGAGTCGCGGTAGGTGAATTGCCGGATAATCGCGCCGCCGGCCGCGCGCACGATCAACTGTTCGGAACTGTTGGACAGGTTGCCGGAGAAGGCCCCGGCAACCACCGGCTGCGCGCCGGGTTCGAGGCGGGCCCGTGACGATTTCCGCGAGCACGATCCTCCCCCCGGGAGGCAGGAGGCGGAGGGCGGGGGCGACGGTGCCGAAGTCGAAGGTGACGGCATCCTCGATCTTCACTCCGGTGAGATCGACGGACTGAGTGCGGGAGATGTTCATCAGCTCGATGAACTCGAAGTCGTTCCCGTTGTTGAACCCGGCCGCTTCCTCGGCGGCGGTGGGGTCGGGCGGGTGGTAATGAAACTCGCTGACGACGAGGTTAGCGGCGCTGGCCGGCACGGCCTCCGAGACAAACGTCGCCTCGGTGAGCGGCGACCAGGTTGTGCCCTGGCGGATGCGCGTCCGCACGGTATGCGCACCCGGTCCCGGCAGCGAAAGGGCCGGGCCGGCGGCGGAGGTGGTGAGGCCGATGACGCGGAGGTCGAAACGCAGGTCGGAGAAGTCGTTGCGGGGATAAGCGGCAGCCGGATTGGGTGGGTAGGAATAGATCGCCTGGTGAACCTCCACGGCGACGGTGTTGGTTCCCTCGCGGAGCAGGTTGCGATCGAACGGAACCCGCACGAAGAGCGATTCGATCGGACCGAAATTGTTGCCGGGATCAATCGGGCCGAGCGCCTCCTGGCCATAGGTGGCCGGCGTGGGGGCGAGCGGGAAATTGACGCGGGCCGCCTCCACGCCGTTGAGGTAAATGATGGCGCCGTCGTCGGCGACGACCTCGAAGTACGCGCTGGTCAGGCCGGCCACGCCGCTGGCCTCGAAGCTGGTGCGAAAGTAGGCGGGGCCCGGTTCGCCTTCGGGCGAGGTGTAGTTGGGCGCCACGGGCGAGACGTTGGTGGCGAGACCGGACGATTCGCCATAGCCCAGCGGAGCGGCGCCGCTGCCCCAGGCGCCATCGAGAAACGTCGGCGCCGTCCAGCGTTGACCGTTGGCGTCGTTGGCCGGGGCCGCCGACGGCAGCAGCCACTTCCAGGTCTGGCCGGAAGCGAACAGCGTGGTGGCCGCCACCGTGCTGGTCACCGCTGGTTGCGCCAAGGGATCGAGCGTCCCTCCGACCTGCCGCGGGTCGGCCCCGTTGATCGTGTAGTAGGTGGTGCCGCCGGCGGGGTTGGGGTTGTGGAGACGGAACTGGAAGCCGACCGCGACACTGCCGCCGAAGTGTGGCACGCCGGTGGCGGCATTGAGGAGGTCCGTCGGGCGGAGACGCTCGGCGAGCGTGGCGGAGTCGAGGGTCTGCGGCGCGCCGTCGAGCCAGTCGAGCCGCTCCTCGAGCCAGGCCTTGAGCGCGTCGACCTCCTGCCGCCAGGTGGTGCGGTGGGCCTGGCCGCCCTGGCCCGCCGGGAAACTGTTGGTGCCGAGGTACGGGTACTTCCGGTAATGGCGGGCCGCCGGGACCTGCACGGCCATGGTCGCGGCACTGGTGGTGCTTACGATGTCGGTCTGGCTGCCGTCGGTGAGCAGCGTGTAGACCGCCTCGATTCGCTCGAACAACCGCTCTTTCGACAGGTGGGTGCGGCGCAGGGCCGTCCAGCGGTTCCAGTAGCGGTCGTTGAACTCCGGGTCGTCGTCGAGCCGGGAGAAGTAGGTGTAATTGGAACCCACCGTCCACCACTTCATCCCGAAGGAGGCGTTCGAATAGCCGTAGTTGCTGTTGCCCAGGCTGCGATCGACGTCCCAGAGGGGAAACGCCGTGAGCGGGCCGTTGCGGTCCTTGGAGAAGTAGTGGCTGAAGGTATAGGCATCGACTTCCTTGCACAGCTCGTACCACAGCGTCTTGTCGATGAAGCTGCGCTCGTGGATCCACTTGCCGTAGTAGTTGTCGCTGGTGGGCACGGCAAAGTCGGGCGCGGCGAGGGCGGTCGTCATGCGGTTGAGCCAGTCGACGAGCGCGCGGGCCTGCACCGCGGTGACCGGCTCCGGGTCGTAGATGTCGTAGTCGCGATTGGCCCCGGGCACGGCGGGGTTGGACGCGGCATTGATCTGGGATTCGTAGGGCGGCTTGTCGTTCTTGAAAATGTAGCCGCCGCCGAGCAGTGCCGGGTCGCTCATGCTGTCATTGAGCTTCGCGAGATCCACCCGCTCCTTGCCGCGGCTCGGTTTCTCCATCAGCAGGTACACGCCACGGTAGTCCCCGTAGTCGACGGTGCTGTTGCCCTGATTAAAGAACACCTCGACGTAGCGGCAGCGGATGCCGGCGCCGGGGCCGTTGGCGTCGAGCATGGCCTGCTGCAGGAGGAAGTTTCGGAGGAGCGACTTGTCCAACGTCAGGCTCATCAAGACCCAGTCGCTGTGGGACGGCAGGCCAAGCAGCGGCTCGGTCCGGTCGACGTCTTCGTCCTCCTTCCAGAATTCCAGCGCGTACGGGCGCTCGGCCTGGCCGGCGGAACTCTGGCCCCGCACGTGCGTGCCGGCGCGCAGCACCTGGTCCGGAAGGTGGGCAAAGCTGGCGCGGTTCGTGCCGGGCTTCACGTCGTAGACCGCCAGTTGGGTGAAGCGAAAGGGACGGAGGCCGAGGGGATCCCAGAAGGCGTCGACATTCCGCTGGTAACTGTCGAGCACCAGAATGGGCAGATTGCTGCTGAACGGCTGGCCGGACCCGGCGTAGTTGCTGGCGACGTTGACCGGGGTCGTCGCGTTCGTGTCGGCCGAGGCGGACAACCAGATGAACGAGCGATTGCCGGTCTTCGATGGCAGATAGCCCGGCGCGAAAACGCGGGCCCGGACGCAGGTGCCGGTGGTGATCGCCAGCGGCGCCGTATAGAGCGGGGAGGTCTCCGTCGGTTCCGAGGTGTTGAGCGTGTAGCGAATCTCCGCCCCGGCGGGAGCGTCGGCTGGCAGCTGCAAACCCAGCACGAGCGCGGAGGTGATCACGCCGCTCGGCTGATCGGCCAGCGGGGTGACGCCCGGTTTGAAAAAGACCGGAGCCGGCAGACGGCGGCCGGGGGCGTGGCGGCCGCTGTTGGTGCTGCCCGGGCTCGGGGTTTCCAGGAAACCCGCCGTCTGCGCGGATCCCAACCCGCCGAAGCTGACGTCCTCCTGCTGCGGACCATAGGTCAAGGTTTGCACGGCGGTCGCTCCATCGGGTCCGACCAGGGTCAGGGTGCCGCCTTCCTTCTGCAGGGTGAAATTGGTGTGCGGCCGGACGTTCGTGAAACGATTCTTGCCGGACGCAAACAGCACGAGGTGGCCGTAGGCCGGGAGGGTCAGATTTGGGAGGGGAAAGCTGGCGGGAGCCGGGGTGCGCCCGGGAGCGGGCACCGGAGTCGCCGTAGAGTCGAGGCGCCAGCCGGCGAGGCTTACCGGGGCGTTGGTGCCGTTGTAGAGATCGATCCAGTCGGGGCGGTCCAGATCCTCGTCCTCGAGACCGGAAGCGTTGTCGGCCAGGATCTCCTCGATGACCATGCCGGCGGTCGCAACCGGGGCGCTGGCCGTCGTGACGGTGGTGATGGAGAGATCGTCCACGAACACGTCCTGCATCAGCCCTCCGGTGGCGGCATTGAGCGCGAAGTTGCAGCCGGGCCGGGGGACGAATCCCGGGGTCGGCAGGTCATTGAAGATCGTGATCCCATCGTAAGTGAGATCGAGTCCGTTGACTGCGTCCCAGTGCACCACGACGGTGCGAAAGGTCTGGTCGAACGGGAAGTTCCCGCCCGGCAGGTTGGACGCGAGGTAGTTCCCGACGCTGCTTCCATCGGCGAAGACCTCGATGCTGCGGGGATCGGTGGTCGAGTTCTGGTAGGTGTCGAAGTTCACCACGAGCCCGAAGGCGGCCAGATGCCCCGTGGCACCGCCGGTGCCGGTGAGGGCGGGGCCGAAGCTCAGATTGAATCCGTCCGCCGGGGTGGCGCCGGCGGCGCGATCCATGAGCAGCCGGACGGTGACGGTGAACTCGATGACCGTGGCTCCGGGATCGATGACCGGGAGCAGGAGGGCCGCCGTGCCGCTGCCGGTCGCCTTGTCCGCCAGGCGCAGGGCGGAGGCGGCCGGGGTGCCCACACCGGACTTCACGATCGCCAGGTTGAGGGTTCCGGCCGCGTCCTTGCGGGAGGAGATCAGCGTGGCGTTGGCCGCGTTGCCGTTGAGCACGCCACCACCGAGGGAGAGGGCGGTGTTCGTGGCGCCATTGGGGGAGTCACCGGCGGGCGAGTTGAACGTGTGGCTGAAGGTGCCCGCGACGAGAGCGGGGGTGACCAGCAGTGCCAGGGCGGACGCGAAGCGAAGTCCGGGAGCAGGCAGGCGAAACATGTTGGGGAAAAGCCAGAGGCGATGGATTAGCCAAGTGGCGAAGGGGCCGATGCTCAAGCCCGCCATGTTCTCGTGCTGGCGGGTCTGCCGGGCGCCGCCCGCGACCAACCGTCGACGCGAATCTGCCGCCCGCGACGCCTCCTCAGCGATTCGACGGCGGCTTGGGGAGCAACTTGGCCACCACGAGCAAGAGGCCGCCCACCACGGCCGCGAGGGAGACCCAGAAGATCCAGCGCGCCGCCCCGCCACTTGCCCAGAGGCGCTGCGTCCAACTGGTGGGAGCAGGCGGTCCCTCGCTGGCCAGCCGCGCGACGGATTTCTCCGCGACGAGAATCTGCGGGGCGATCAACGCGAGGTCGTAGCGCGGTGCGGCGGCCTTCGGGTTGCCGAAACACAGCGTCAGCTCCGGCGTGCCACCGTTCGCGTCCGCCTCCGCGGCGAACAACATCCGCGCCACGGGATAGGCGGCCTGGACGGAGGCCAGTTCGATCGGGGGATTGTCGCCGTTGTCGGTCTCGAGCAGGAGGACACTTCCCTGGGGGCGGGCGGACAAGGAAAGTGTGAGGGACGCAGCTTGGTCCGGGCGGTGACTCCAGGTGGCGGTGGCGAGCGTGCGCTCGGTCACCTCGCCGCGGCGCGCGTCGGTCACCCGTTCGTAGAGGCGGAGGTCGCGCTGGAAGAGTGGCGTCGGCGAAACCAGGGTCAGCCGCAAGATGGGCGAGCCGGCCCGCGGCAGGAGACAGCGCCACCGGCTGACCTGCGGGCGCTTGGGAACAGGCTCGGCGTGGAACTCGATCGCCACGGCGCGCGCGAGCGGCGGGCGTTCCAGGAGGTACGGCACCTGCAGGCCGTCCTTGAGCAGCCGGAGGTCGGCCAGGCCCGGTTGCGAGTGAGTCAGGATGCCGAGGTCCAGGTCGAGTTGCTGCACGCCGGCTGTGGCCAGCTGCACCGTCCGGCGGCCGCTCCACGGGGCGGGGTCGAGGGCGGAGCCCCGCGGAAAACGCCCACCGAGGGGAGCCGTCGCGCGATAACCCGGTTGACGAGTCACGGGTCCGGGCACGAGCGCGCTGGGAGGTGTCGCCCGCAGCGCCGCGGCGAGGGCCGCGACATCGTACCGGGGCGAAGCCGCCTGCGCGTTGCCGGTGAGCAGGGCAAAGTCGCCCGCAACCGCGGCGTGGAACACGAGCCAGCGGGGCGACTGCCGCGCGGTGATTTGTTCCAGCGCCAGGGGCGGGCTGTCGCCGTTGGTCACGCGGACCAGCATCTCTTGCGCCGGAACGGTCACGCCTACCGGGATCTCGAGACTGGACGTCGAGGGCACGCCTTCGCCGGCGACACGCCAGATCGTCCCAGCGCCCAGCGTGCGCTCGACGGCTGCTTCCTCCCGAAATTCCCGTACCGCGAGTGTCACGGGGCGGGCCAGCAGCGGTTCACTGGTGGCCACGGCGAGTCTCGCCAACGTGACGTTGGCCCCGCCCAGGTCGACGGTGAGGACCGTCTCGCCGGCGTATTCATCCCGCCGCAACACGCGGACTTCGAGGGGCCGTGTTTCCTCCGTGGGGGCCTCCCTCCCGCCTGCGTGCAGGAGCGCGCCGGTGAACGGAATCGCGCGTGTCCGGCGGTCGTCGATCGTCACCCGCAGTCGGGCCGCGGGGCGGCCCGGGAGTTCGAGGCGGAGTTGCTCCGCGCCGAATTGCCGGAACAGCGTCGCTCCCGTTGGCAGCTTTTCCCAGCGTTCGCCGTCCTGGGAAAGCTCCACCTGCGCCCCCTTGAGGAAGGACGGGCTCGGGGTTGCGAGGGTAACGCCGACGAGCGGACCCGCCAGGCCCGTCTCGATCAGGAGTTGGGTGAATTCGCCGGCCAGCGAGGCCTGGAAGCCCGCCGGCGCGCGGGTGGTGGGCGGCGCCGTCGGAGCCGGTTGCGTGAGGGTGTACGGCACTTCGGATCCCCGCGGGTCGAGCAGGCGGAGGTCTTCGAGGTTGGGGCGGGCGGCGCCGAGAGTTGCCGGCGGCAGAGCCAGCTTGATCAGCCCGGGCTGTTCGACGCGCAGCGTCTGCCGAAACTGCCAAGCCTCGGTCTCCAGGGCGCGGAGAGAGGGCACCGCCAGCAGGACGGCACCGAGGCTGGTCAGCCAACGTTCACGGTTTCGGCGGATCATGTTTCTCGATGTAGGGCAGGAAACGTTGGTAGGCGAACGAGGCGAGAGTGGCGATGACCGCCACGGCCAGCAGCGCTCCGACGCGGTAGAGGGCGTCGAGCCGGGCGAGGTCATGGAAGAACAGCTTGAGCACCACGGTGCCGAGGAGGGCCAGGGCGGCATAGCGGCCCAGCGGCGCGCGTTTCCAGATGCTGAACAGGAGGAGGCTGAGGGCGAAGAGGGCCCACGCGATCGTGTAGGTCATGTCGCGGCCGAAGTTCCCGGAGAACGTGAAAACCAGCACGCGCTGCCCCGGCTCGCTGAAGAAGTCGGCGATCTCGATGTTGAGGAGCAGAAACGCCAGGATCACCCCGCCGGTCACCAGACCATGTGGAACGTGTGGCCAGAGTGGCGCCCAGGTCGGTGCGAGGGCAAAGGCCGGAACCGGGGCCGCGGACAGCCAGCGGGCTCCGATCCACAGGCAGGCTGCCACGGTGGCGTACGCGTAGAGGTACCAGTTGAGCACGGGCATTCCGCCGCGCGCGTGGTAGCTGAGCACCGCGGGGTTGAGCGCCAGCCGGGCAAACGCGGTGACGAGCAAACCGATCCCGATGACGGGCAGGGCGGCGTGCGGCACGCGGCGATACAGCCACAGCAGCGCCGCGCCTTCGAGCGCCCAGCCCAGGGTCAGCCATTGCCGCTCGAATTGGATGGGAAAGATGAGGGTGATGAACAGGAGCGCCACGCCCCCGAATGCGGCCAGCCGGTTCAGCCGCGCCTTTCCGTCGGCGGGTTCCACCCGGGCCACCACCGCCAGGCTGGCCAGGGGCGGCAGCGCGAAGAGCGCGGGCCAGATTCCGGGAAAATCGTGCGGCCAGGCCTTGGTCAGGGTGCCGTGCACCAGCGGAAAGTGCGCCGCGCCTGAAAGGGCCGCCACGACCCACGGACCGGAGGTCGATGAGAATTGACGAGCGAAAACAAACGGAAACACGGCAAAGACCGCGTGGAAGAGCAGGAACCAGCCAAGCGGAATGCTCGCGTGGCCAATCGAAAAGCTCCGCGCATGCCAGGAATACTCCAACGCGGCGACCCCGGCCAGCGCGCAGGCGGGCAGCCAGCCGAGGGCTTCCGTCTCCGCTTCCCGCCCTGCCGGGACACCCGCAACCGCGGAGCGCAGCAGCAGCACCGTCAGGCCCAGCAGCAGCACGACGAGCAGAAGAGCGAGTCCAAAGAGGGGCGATGGATCCGGCAGCGACACGCGCGCCGTCATCAGGATCAGGAGCACGAAGGGCAGCAGCGCCGACATGGCGGGGAGGGCGGCTCGCTGGGCTCCAGGCAAACCGGCGCCCTCGCCGCGGTTACCCAGTCGCTGGGCGAAAAAGAGTCCCGCGCCAAAGAAGATCACCGCGAACCCGCCCACCACGACCAGCATGCCCGCGGTCACGCCACCGGCTGCCGGCGCTTGCAGGATCCAGACTGCCGCGGCGAGGAGCGTCAGGACCAGGGTCGCCCCCACCGCCGCCAATGAGGCGGCCAACAACGCCACTCCCATGGCCAGCAGGTCGACCAGAAGCACGCACGGCCAGAACAGCAGGGTTACTTCCCGCAGCCGGGCCAGGGGCAGCAGCAACAGGATCAGCGTTATCGGCGGGAACAGCTGGCTCCAGAGGTTCGGGGCGGAGGCGGGTCGCCGGCGTTCGAGCACGAGCGGGAAGACCGTGTGCAGGGCGGCGAAGGCGAGGCAGAAGCCGAGGGCCCAGGGCAGCAGCGGTTCCGTCAGACGAGTGCCCATCCAGCCGGCCAGCACAGAGAACACGGCCAGACCGGCGCCGACGTGCAGTTTGGGCCAGTCTTCGTCAAACCACGCCACGGCCAGCAGGCACAGGTCCGCGGCCAGCAGGAAGCCCAGCAACAAGCCAGGGCGTGCGGCCACCTCGGCCTTGCCGAGGAAGAGCAGCGCCAGCAGCACGGCCACGAACGGAAGCGTCACCGCCGCCAGCGCGATTTCGCGCGCGGAGCGGCCCAGCTTCGCCGCGAGAAAGTACGCCGCCAGGAACAGCACGCAGAAGCCAAGGCAGATGGCCATGGCCGTCGGGGCGAGTTCCGCGGTGCAGCGCTCCACCGTCCAGGCCACCAGCACAAACGCCGTGGCCGCCGCGGCCAGGGCGGCCAACGCGGGCGGTTCCGCGATCCAGGCCAGGACGAGCAGGCAGAGGCAGGCAGGCAGCACCACCGCGAAGATCAGTCCGGGGCGCGCGCCGAGGGGCGCCAGGTTCGTGAAGTAGAGGGCCAGACCGAAGCCTGCCAGCGCGAGGGCCACGGCAGACCAGCGCAGTTCCGGGGTGAGCGCCCCCCGTCTCCGGGCCACCACCACCGCGGCCAGGAACAACCCTGCGAAGACGATGCCCACGAGGGCCGCGGTCTCCGCGCGTTCCGGATTGAAGTGCCGCTCCATCCAGCCGAGCAGCGTGACCAGCGTGCCGGTGGCGCCCAGCGGCACCAGGTAGTCCCAGCGCCGGTGCAGGGCCACCGCAATGAGCCCCGCGTCAAGCAGGGCGATGTAGCCGAAGAGACCGACGGGATTGTATTGTCCCGAGCTGGCCAGCACCGGCGTGAGGAAGCCACCCAGGATGCCCAGCACGGCGACCACCTGGGCCTCCAGCCGCACCGCCAGCAGGAATGCCGCCGTGGTGATCAACACCATCAGGAGAAAGGTCGGCACCGGGCCAAAGAAAGGGAAGTGATAGACGGCGCGGCAGGCGAACGTGACCGTGTACAGGCTGACGATACCGGTGGCGATCAGCGTCTGGGACGTGACCGCATAGCGCACGCGATCGATCCGGAGCCCGCCGACCACGAGACCGAGGGCCACGACAAAGCCGATGGCCACCCGGGCCTCCGGCGGCACCAGGTCGTGCTCGAAGGAGTACTTAACAAAGAAGGCGATCGCGAGCAACCCGGCGAGGCCGCCAAGCCAGGCAAAGAGCTTCGCCCCCATGAACTGTTCCCAGTTGATCCGGAGCGACTCCGGCTCCCGGGCAGGTGGGGGCGCCGGCGGCGGCTCCATGGGGGGTGGCGGGGGCGCGGCGAGGACCGGTTCCGGGTCGCGCCGGAGGGCGGCGGCGGGCACCGGTTCGGGCGGCGGCAGCTCCGGGGTGGGGGCGGGCTCCGACAGCGGCGGTGGGATGTCCCTCGTGACTGAGGCGACCGACGGTGCCGGCACGTCGATCGGGGCGGGAGGCGGTGGCGCCGCGGGGGCCGCCACCGGCGGTTCCCGGAAAAGCGGGGCATCGGGCGCAACGAGAGGCGCTGGTGTCTCCGGCGGTTGATCCCGGCGGAGTTGGAGCAACTCCAACTCCAGCTGCCGGATCTTTCTTTCCTGCGCTTCCTGCTGCTGGCGGAGGGCGGAGACGCGCAGCAGCGTCCAGATCGGAAAAACCACCAACACGCAGAAAAGGAACAGCGCGAGAAGGAGCGCGACGGCGGACATGCGTGCGGAGGACTCCGGCAGGTCTGCCCGGGAGTCGCACCCATGGCAAGCCCGCCGCCGCCGGGGTCAGGTCCCTGCCGATTGGGAAGCGGCCGCCAAGGCGGCCCGCCAGGAAGGGGCCATGTCGTGAATCGTGAATCCAGCGGAGGGATTCATTCCGACTGGCGATTCACTGCCTGACCCCATGGGTCCCCGCGGCGGAAATATTCGTGCCGGGCTTCGGCCGCGTTGCCGGGGAGATGGGCGGGAAGCCGTCGGGGAGTTCCGCGAAGCTTCCAGGACTGGTCAGTCCCGATTCGCGGCGGCACCCGCCTTCCTTTTTCCCTTTCTCTCCCTGCCGGTCTCGTTTGCTTTTTCCGCCTTGGGGGGCCTCGGCTCCTTGTCCGAGACCTTGTAGTTGGTCGGAGGGAGCAGCACGGGCGTCTCGAGCCTGCCCCGGTTAACTTCGATCAGGCTGAAGATGTCGTCCTGGTCGTCCGTGTTCACCAGGGCGAAGTCTGCGCCCTTGCGCCCTCCCTGGCGCAACACGGCGTCCATCACCGTGACCGTCTCGTGGTGCCACTGCCGGTCGCCCTTGCCGGTGACGGCCAGCGCGGTTTTCATGCCGGCGGAGCCCGCATCGTACTCCAGCCGCCAGGTTGATCCCGCCGTGGCGTCGTACCACACGACCGTCACGGTCATCACCTTCGGATCGGTGCCTTGAGCGAAGCCTTCGTGTAGTTGGAAGGACATCACGTCCTTGCCGGAGGCGTGCTCGAAGCCGCGGGCGAAGCGGGAGTAGATGGAGGAGGTCTTCGTGATCGGGCCGCCGATGCGCCAGAGGGGAATCGAGGTGGCATCGGCGTCGATTTGGGAAAGGAAGCGGCCGTAGTTGTCGGGCCAGATGTCCCAGCCCACGTCGTTGAAGCCGCGCTGGGTGTCCCGTTGCCGGACCTGACCCAGCAAGAGTGCCTTCCTGTCCTCCACGGCCGCGCCCTGTTTCGCAAAGGCCGCGACGATCTTCTCCATGCGCGCCACGTTGCCGGGGAAGGCCGGGCCGAACTCCGCCTCGGGATACGCCGTGGTGTCGGCGGCATCGAGGCCCTTGTGCAACGCGCAGAAGGCGCCGGTAGCGGTCTCCGGCCGGATCTGCCCCGCGTAGCGATTGAAGAAGTGGAAGGCATAGTCGAAGCCCTGTTCCTTGCAGGCCTCCATCGCGCTGGAGGAGATGTCCCAAATGCTCTGGCCGCCTTGCAGGCCGGTGAGGGCACCCCAGTAGAAGCTGAGGGGGACGTTCAGTTGGTACCACGCGCGCTGCCACGTCTGGTCCATCTCCGAGCGGGCGAAGAGCGGGGTGCCTTTTGCGGCGACGAGCCGCGGTTGCCAGGTCTGGATTTTGCTCCGCTCGCCGCTCAGGTGGTGCCCGCGTCCGCTGCCGGCGATTTTGATTCCGAGGCCCCCCTTGGCGTTGGCCATCACCCATTCCCACTCGATGGTGAAGCCGCGGCCACCGGCCGCCTCGTCGCCCGGCGCGACATTGTTGAACAACAGGCTGATGGGAGGTTCGCCAGGAGCGCGCTGGAAGGTCTGCACGAACACCTCGAAAGCCCACAGGCGAAATTCCCGCCACTCGGGTGACCGGACGGGGAGGTCGTATTTCTTCTCGATCACGTCGCCCTTGTAGGCGCACTCATCGCCCGTGCATCCGGTCTTCACCTGGATGAATGCGATGCGCTCCTGCTTTTCCTTCGGGTAGGTGCGTAGATGTTTCCCAAGTTCGGTGATCAGTCGCTGGAAGAAGGATCGGTAGGCTGGGGACGGATAGAACGGATAGACCGGCCAATTGTCGTGAATCTGGTTGTCGGTCTTCACGGCAGGAACGCCCTGCAGGTAGATCCAGCTGGGCGCGTCCGGCCCCACGTTCAGGGAAAGGTAGATGAACTGTTTTTTCGCGACGGCGCTTTCCATCGCGCGGTCCAGGGCGCTCCAGTCGAAGACGCCGGGCCTCGGTTCGACGGAGGCCCAATCCTGGTTGAACGCGAGGCCCTTGAGGAAGGGATACTCCTGAGGATCGTATGTGCTGCCCCGATCCCAGACGCCGAAGGAGTTGGCGGGCGGAGAGGCTGGCAGTGGCAACACGAATCCGGGGGCGAGCAGTCCGGCGAAACCCAGTGCCTGGGCGGCGCGAGCGAATTGGCGGACGATGACGTGCATGGGCGGATAATGGTCGGCGGGGGGAGGAGAGGGAAGCCCGGGGCCTGTCGTTGGTGTTCGGAGTGAGGACGCGATGCCGCGCGCCGGGCCCAACGGCGAGGGCCCTCAGCGGGCGGGGATCACCGGCAGGAGAACGTGCGAGGGATGGTCCCGATCGTGCAGGATCGTGTTTGTGGCGGTGACGAGGCGGCGGTGATCGCCCAGCGGTTCCCCCGTGTTGGGGTTCACGTCGAAACGCGGGAAGTTGCTGCTCGAGATATCGACGCGGATGCGGTGGCCGCGCTTGAACACATTGGCGGTGGGGTAGAGCTTGATCGTGAACGGATACACGGTGCCGGGCGTCATCAGCTTCTCCTCCTTGAGCGACTCGCGGAAGCGTGCCCGCACGATGCCGTCGCCGAGGTTGAGATCGAAACCACCGGGAAAGTCGGGGCTGGGCGGATACACGTCGATCAGCTTGGCGGTGAAGTCGGTGTCGACGGCCGAGGAGCTCGCCCACAGTTTCACCTCGATTTCGCCGGTCACCTCGAGGTCGGCGGCGAGGGGCTCCGTCTGGAAAACCAGCACGTCGTTGCGCGCGGCGAGTGGGATCGGCTTGGGCCAGTTCCAGAATTCCGGCCCGCCGCGCTGGTTCCACGCCCCCTGCTGCAGGATGTCGTTGTGGGAGGAAATGTTTCCCCCGAGGGTGGGCACGGGGTCGCGCGGATCGTAGACAAAGCTCGTGGCGGCGGCGGTGGTGGCGGGAGGCTGTTCCGCCAGTGATCCGCCCGCCTGCAGGTAGTAGGGGGTGGCGCGGGCGCGGGCGAGGGGCCACTCGTGTTCTTCGCGCCAGCGGCCCCCGTGGTAGAGCCGACCGTCCTTCGTCTTGTGACCGTCGCCGGTGCCCATGATGAAGAGCCGGACCTTGGTGGCAAACGGCGCCGCCCGGCCGACGGCGTTGGCCGCGCCCTTCAGCCAGTGATCGAACCACTCGCGGCGCCAGGCGAGTTCGTCGGCGATGGCCGCCTCGGCTCCAAACTCCACCTGGCCATGCGCGGAGCGGGCCTGCGCGCCGTGGATCCAGGGGCCCATGATGAGATAGACCGGGCTCTTGAGTGTGCGCGTGAGCGCCACGAAGTTGGCCGTGGTGTTGCCGGCCCAGGAGTCGTACCAGCCGCCGACGAGATAGACCGGCAAGTCCTGGTAGCGCTCAGGGAAGTCGACGATGTTGTTCTGTTCCCAAAACGCGTCGTTCGCGCCGTGGCGCATCGCCTCGATGAGCCAGTCCTCGAATTCGGGCGCCAGTTTCAACGGCGTCGTGCCGCGGCGCACCGGCAGCAGGCGGAGATAATCGAAACGGTGATCCGCCATTTCCTTCAGGACGGCGGCCGTGGCCGGGTCGCGTGCGGCGCGGCTGCCGCGACCGGCGTTGAGCATGATCCAGTTCCAGAACCGCATCTCGAAGGCGCCGGCGTTGCGCAGGCTCTGGCGCCCCATGTTCGCGACCGCATCCACAGGGATGACCGTGACCAGTTGCGGCACCTTCTCCATCGCCATCGCGTGTTGTGTGCCGCCGACATAGGAGGTGCCGACCATGCCAATCCGGCCGTTGGACCACGGTTGCGCAGCGATCCACGCAGCACAGTCGGCGCCGTCGCGCCCATCATCGGTCAGCCAATGCCAGACGCCTTCGGACGCGTAGCGTCCACGGGTATCCTGGGCGACGAAGACGTAGCCATGGCGGGCAAAGTACTGGCCGAAAGTTCGGGCACCGGACTTGCCGTACGGCGTGCGCGTCAGGATGACGGGTAGTTTCCCCTCCACCGGTCTGCCGTCGCGCGCTGGCAGGTACACATCGGTGGCCAGGTGGATGCCATCGCGCATGGGCACCTTCTGGTCGGCCCGGAGCACAACCGAAGGGTCGGCGGCGCGTAGCGCGGCCGGCAGCAGCGCCGCGAAGAGGAGAACCAGACGTGGCCAGCAGGGGTAGGACGGTGCGAGGGGACGTCTTCGAAGGGAGGCAGGGTTCATGGCGAGGACGGCGGAGGTTCCTGGGCAAGCAGGTGGCGGAACTCCACCCGCATCGGCATGTTGGCATGAAGGTGCACGCCGAGGGAGCCAGGGCGAGGATCTTGTCATTGCGTTACTGGGCCAGCATCTCGGTGGGCGAGAAGCGCACCACCGCGGGCTCGGATCGTGGGCCGAGGGTGGAGAAGTAGGCCCAGGTCAGGCCGGCGTCGGTTGACTGCAGCAGCACGGCGAGCCGGCGGCCGGTGGACCAAAGCCAACAACGGTGTCCCCTCCAACCTCCGGCGACGGCGGCGCCGGGATCTGTCTTGGGGTAAAACAAAAAGGCCCTGAAAATCAGGGCCTTAAATGGCGGGATGGACGGGACTCGAACCCGCGGCCTTCTGCGTGACAGGCAGACGCTCTAACCAGCTGAGCTACCACCCCGTAAGGGAAAGGAGGCGGAACGTAGGTTCGCGGAAAGGCGAGTCAAGCGCGGTTTTCCCGTGAGGACGATTTTGCCGCCCGGCGGCTCCGGGGGGCCGGGTCGACGGTTCGGTTCCGGGGGCCGGCAGCGACGGCGGCGAGCCGGGCGCGCGGGTTTCGCTACACCCGAAAGATCGCTCCCAGCCGCCGGCCAAGCACCACGCCTGCGGCGGCGATGATCGCGCCAAGAAACACCATCGCCCACACCCCCAGGGCGCTCGCGAGAAACTTTCCATCACCCAGCAACTGGAAGAGTTCGAGGATCGCCTTGGTGATGGGATAATACGCCTGCTTCTGCGCGAGGATGAGCGAATCGCTGACCTCCAGCATGGCGAAAGCAAACGCGAGCAGGCCTCCGGCGATGAGGTTGGCGGAGATGAGGGGAAGGGTAATCCGGAGCAGGCTCCGGAGCGGCGTGGCTCCCAGGTTCTGAGCCGCCTCCTCCAGCGTCGCGCTCGTCTGTTGAAAGCCCGCGGCGGCGGAACGGACCACGTAGGGCAGCCGGCGCACGGAGTACGCGATGATCAGCAGCAACGTGGGATCACGGGTGGGATTCAGGAACCCGAAGAACTCGCCCTCCTGCGCCATCGCGAGATACCCGAAGGCCAGGACCAGCCCCGGCACGGCGAGCGGCAGCATCGCCAACGCGTCCAGCAGGTGTCGGCTGCGCCCCGGACTGCGGACGACCACGTAGGCAATCGCGACCCCGAGGATCAGGTCGACCAGTGTCGACAGGCTGGCAAACCGCAGGCTGTTCGCGATGGCGGGCACCGTGAGGTCGTGGCCGAGCGCGAGCGTGAAGTTGTCGAGCGTGTAGCGCTCCGGCAGGAACGTGCCGTACCAGTCGTGCGAGCACGCCACCAGGATCACGCCGGCGTGGGGCAACAGCGCCACCGCCGCCACGACGAGAAACAGCGCCGTGCACAACCACGCCTGCCGGCGGGGAAGGGGACGGGCGCCTCCCACGGACGTGGCCTTGGCCATCATGGCGTGGCTCTCACGACCGAACACCAGCTTGCTCAAGGCATAGAGCACCACCGAACAGGCCAGCACCACGGCCACGAGGGCGAACGGCAGCGGATTGGCGCCGATGTCCTTCAGCCCGGCGTAAATCTGGACGCTGACGACGCGATCGTAGTCGAAGATCAGGGGCGTTCCCAGTTCCGTGAACGCCCAGATGAACACGACCGTGCCACCCGCGAAGAGCCCGGGCCGGATCAGCGGAAGGGTGATCCGGCGGAAACGGCGCAGGCCGGTGCAGCCGAGATTCTGGGCTGCCTCCTCCAACGCCGGGTCGAGGTTCGCGAGCGCCGCGGCGAGGTTGAGGTACAGGATCGGGAAGAGCGAGAGGGCCTGCACCAGCGCCACGCCCCAGAACGGCTGAAGGGCGAGCCAGTCGATCGTCCCCTCGGGCGCCAGCCAGCCGAGGTGCCGCAAGAGGGCGTTCAGCGCTCCCGCCTGTCCGAAAACCTGCTTCAGCCCGATGGCCCCGACGAAAGGGGGAAGGATCATCGGGACCAGCACCAGCGAGCCGAGGGAATTCCGGGCGGGAAAGAGGTAGCGGTCGTTGACCACGGCGAGCGGCAGGGCAATCACCAGAGCCAGTCCCGTGGTGGCGGAGGCCAGGAGCAACGAATTGCCCAGGCTGCGGAGGCTGGTGGGGTCGGTGAGGACCGCCCCAAGGTAAGCGAGCGTCAGGTGACCGTCCGCGTCGACGAATCCCCCGCGGAGGATCTGCGCCACCGGCCAAATTAGAAAGGCGGCCAGGAACAACGCTGTGACGAGGGTGACACTGCGCGCGAGGGCCGGCGACATCCGCGGCAGTGTGGGGAGGCGGCCCGGGCGCGGGCAAGCGGCAAGTCGGGACTGACCGATGCAGCCTGCCGGGAGGCCCGGGCTTCCGGTCGCTTTTCGGCTCGCCCGGACACCGGAGGCCGGAACTATGGCCGGACGATGCCGTCGCCCCGATTCCATCTTTCCCCGTGGATGATCTGCCTGCTGGCCAGCCTGCCAGTCATGCTCCAGGCGCAAGTCACGGAATCGCCGTACACGGTCGCGCCGGGCCGGTTTCTAGTGGAGATGGACGGCCTCCGTCTGTCGTACGACCACGATCCGGCGGGCAACAAGCTCACGGGCCTGGCGGTGGCGTCGACCTTTCTCACCACCGGCCTCACGGCCACCGTCGATCTGCAGGTGGGGATGGACGTGTTCCTGCGCCACGCCGCGGAGATTCGCGGCCTGCGCGATACGCGGGCGGGTATCGGCGATCTTTATTTTCGGAGCAAGTGGACCTTCTGGCAGGACAAGGCCGCCGGCGCGGCGATGGCGGTGATGCCCTATATCAAGATCCCCTCCAACAGCGCCGGGCTCGGCAACGATTCCGTCGAAGGCGGACTGATTGTCCCCTGGGAGCTCAAGACGGGGGCCGGGTTCACGGCCGGGGCGATGTTGAACTGGGATGTGATGCGCAACGACGACGACAACGGCTACGACATGCACTGGCACCTGACCGGCATGGCGCAGCGCGAAATCACGAAGTCCCTGGCGGCCTACGCCGAGGCGATGCTGTCGTTCTATTCCAGCGGCTGGTCGAACTGGCAGGGTCGGGTGGGAGCGGGGCTGCTCTGGCAGGTGACCCGCAGCCTGCAACTGGACTACGAACTGGTGCGGGGCCTCAACCGGCGGGCGACCGATTGGGAGCATGTGGTGCGCGTGAACTGGGAGTGGTAGGGCGGGGCCGGCCGGGTCCGCGGTCGCCGCGGCCCAAGGGCGCGGCCGGAGTGGAGTCGCAGGTTCGGCAGCCGTGCGTGAGCCGTGGGCGAAAGCGTGATCGCCGGGGGACCTCGTGGCCGCTTCGCGCCAATGCGGCCACCCGGCAGACGAGGCCGGGCTAGCGTTCGGGCTCGACGAGAATCTTCCCGGCGGCCACGAGGCTGAGCGCAAGGCTGCGGCCGGTGGCGCGGCGGACCGTGACCAGGCCCGCCGGGAGGTTGCGATCGCTGACGCGCAGCGCCGCCCCGGGGAGCAGACCGTTCTGTTCGGCGAACTGGAGGAATTCCGCGGACTGCTCGGTGACGCGCACGATGCGCAGCGGGCGGTCCGCGACGCAGGTCGCGAGCGTCGCGTAGACCTGGGAACTCAGCTTGCCATGGGCACTGGGAATCGGATCGCCGTGGGGATCGCTCTGCGGGTGACCGAGGAGGGCGTCGAGGCGATCCAGCACCTCGTCGGAGATGGCGTGTTCCAGCTGTTCGGCCTCCTCGTGGACCCGGGACCAGTCCATCTTGAGGACGTGGACCAGGAAGGTTTCGACGAGGCGGTGCTTGCGGAGGACGTTGAGGGCGACGCGCCGTCCCTCGGCGGTGAGGCGGACCCCCTGGCGCGGGAGGTGTTCGAGGAGTCCCTCGTCGGCGAGGGCCTTGACCATGGTGGTGGCGGTGCCGGGCACCACCGCCAGGGCGGAGGCCAGGGCGCCCATCGGCACGAGGTCGGCACCGCCCTCGGAGAGGAGGAGGACGTGCTTGAGGTAGTTTTCGACGGCAATGGTGGCCACAGCCGGGAAATACAAAGAAGCCAGTTCGATGCAACGAGAGATTTATTTTGACTAATCAAAATAGACGCTTCTGTTCGGCACTGCACCGATGACCTTCGACTCTCCCTGGTTCCTGCTTCTCGGCGCCCTGGCGGCGGCCGCGTTGTTCTGGCCGCGGCACGGCGCCTGGAGCCGCTGGCGCGAGGCGCGGCGGCTGGCGGAGCGGGCGCGGCAGGAGGATGCGCTGAAGCACATCCTGAAGTGCGAGGCCAACGGCGAAACCGCCACGGTCCTGAGTGTCGCCGGGGCGCTGCGGCTGCGGGACGGGGCGGCGGCGGCGCTGCTGCGGGAACTGGAGGCGCGCGGGCTGGTGAGCTTCGAGGAAGGACGCCTGCGGCTGCAGCCGCCGGGCCGCGAACTCGGCCTGCACGTGGTGCGCGCGCACCGCCTCTGGGAAAGTTACCTCGCGGAGCAGACGGGCGTGGCGGAGGCGCGCTGGCATCGCCTGGCGGAGCGGCAGGAGCACCTGCTGTCGCCGCAGCAGGCGCAGGCGCTGGCGGCCCGGCTCGGTCATCCGCTGCATGACCCGCATGGCGACGTCATCCCGGAGCGCGGCGAACGGCTGGCGGCGGACACCGGACAGTCGCTCAACACCGTGCCGCCCGGCCGGGCGTTCACGATTGTGCACATCGAGGACGAGCCGGAGGTGGTGTATGCCCGCCTGCTGCGCCTGGGGTTGCGCCCGGGGATGCGGGCCTACGTGGTGGAAAAGGCGCCGGAGGGAATCGTCCTGTGGGCGGAAGGCCGGGAGTTTTCCCTCGTGCCAAGCATGGCCAACCAGCTTTCGGTGGTGGAACTGCCGTCGGTCACGCCTGCCGACCTGCGGGCCGAAGGCTATCTGCACGAATTGCCGCCCGGCGTGCGCGCGCGGGTGCTCGGCCTGATCCCGGCCTGCCGGGGACCCGAGCGCCGCCGGCTGCTGGATCTCGGCTTTGTGGCGGGTTCGGAGGTGGAGGCGAGCCTCGTCAGTCCGACCGGCGATCCGACCGCCTATCAGGTGCGGGGGGCCCTGGTGGCCCTGCGCCGCGAACAGGCGCGCGTGGTGCGGGTGGCCCGGCTGGCGCCGGAGGAGGCCGCCGCATGAAGCCGCTCGCCCCCGCCGTCCCGGCCCCCGCGACCGCCGCGCCGACCGAGGCGTGCGCCCAGTGCGACGTCTACCGATCCGCCAGCCTGCGCAAGCTGGGGGTGCGGGTCGAACGGTGGGATTATGTCGTCGCCCTGGCCGGCAACCCGAACACCGGCAAGAGTACGGTGTTCAACGCGCTGACCGGCCTGCGACAGCACACCGGCAACTGGCCGGGGAAGACGGTGGCGCGGGCCGAGGGCGGCTTCGAGTATCAAGCCAAGAGGTACAAGCTCGTCGACCTGCCGGGGACGTACTCGCTGCTGTCCACCAGCCTCGACGAGGAGATCGCGCGCGACTTCCTGCTCTTCGGGCAGCCGGACGTCACCATCGTGGTGGCCGATGCCACGCGGCTGGAACGCAACCTCAACCTGGTGCTGCAGGTGCTCGAGATCACCGACCGCGCGGTCCTCTGCCTGAATCTCGTGGACGAGGCGAAGCGGCACGGTCTCACGGTGGACGAGCGGCAACTCGCGCGGGATCTCGGGGTGCCGGTGGTGCCGGCGGCGGCGCGTTTCGGCCGCGGGCTGCCGGAACTGCTCGCCGCGGTGGCGCAGGTGGCAGCAGGCGGAGGCCGCGGCCCCGCCCACCGGTTGCCGGAGGAGCCCCCCGGCATCCGCTCGGCCTTGAACGAGCTGGCGGCGAAAATCCGCCAGGCGTACCCGGGACTGCCGAACGCGCGCTGGGTGGCGATGCGCCTCCTCGGGGGCGACGACCGGATCGCCGAGGCGGTGCGCCGCGGGGAACTGGGCGCGCTGGCCGCGCGCGCCGGGCAGGTGAGCGACGGGCTGCTGCAGGAGACGGCGCGGCCGGTGCGACCATGAGCACACCGGCGACTCCTGTCCCTTCCTCCGCGGTGGCGGAGGACATCCTGCTGAGCGCCCGCCGGCTGCGGGAACAGGTCTCCGGGGACGTGCACGAACACCTTGTCGAGGCGCTTTACGCCGACGCGGCGCGAATCGCCGGCCGCGCGGTCTCCCGGCCGGACCGGCCGGCCGCGTTCACCTTTGACCGGGCGCTGGATCGCGTGGTCACGAGCCGGGTGTGGGGCTTCCCGGTGATGCTCGCGCTCTTTGCCCTGATGTTCTGGCTGACGATCAGCGGGGCCAACGTCCCGTCGGGCTGGCTGGCGGATCTCCTGGTCGATCGGGGTTATCCCTGGCTGCGGGAGGGCGCGGCCCAGCTGGGCCTGCCGTGGTGGCTGCGGGGAGTCTTGATCGACGGGATGTACCTGGCGACCGCCTGGGTGGTGAGCGTGATGCTGCCTCCGATGGCGATCTTCTTTCCCCTCTTCACCCTGCTGGAGGATTTCGGCTACTTGCCGCGCGTGGCGTTCAACCTCGACCAGCTGTTCAAGCGCGCGGGGGCGCACGGACGCCAGGCGATGACCACGATGATGGGCTTTGGGTGCAATGCGGCCGGGGTGGTCGCCACACGGATCATCGACAGTCCGCGCGAGCGGCTGATCGCCATCCTGACCAACAACTTTGCGCTCTGCAACGGCCGCTGGCCCACGCAGATTCTCGTGGCCACCATCTTCATCGGCGGGCTGGTGCCGGCCCACCTGGCGGGCCTGGTATCCGCGGCGGCAGTCACCGGCGTGGCCCTGCTCGGAGTCGCCTGCACGTTCCTGGCGGCGTGGGCGCTTTCCCGCACGGTGTTGAAGGGAGAGGTCTCGACCTTCAGCCTCGAATTGCCGCCGTACCGGCCGCCGCGCCTCTGGCAGACGCTCTACACGTCGCTGATCGATCGAACGCTGTTCGTGCTCTGGCGGGCGGTCGTGTTCGCCCTGCCGGCCGGCGCGGTGATCTGGGCCAGCGCCAACGTGCGGGTGGGGGACCTCAGCCTGGCGGAACATCTGATCCGTGGGCTCGATCCGGTGGGCTTGGCCCTGGGCCTCAATGGAGTGATCCTGCTGGCCTACCTCGTGGCGATCCCGGCCAACGAGATCGTGATTCCCACGGTGCTGATGCTCACGGTGCTCTCGGCCAAGCTGTCGGGAGTCGGGGAGGGGGCCGGCGTGATGTTTGAACTCGATTCACCCGAGGCGGTGAAGGCGGTGCTTTCCCAGGCCGGATGGACGGTGCTGACCGGGGTGAACCTGATGCTGTTCAGCCTGCTGCACAATCCGTGCAGCACGACGATCTACACCATTTACAAGGAAACCGGCAGCGTGCGCTGGACGGCGGTGGCCACCCTGCTGCCGCTGGCGACGGGGTTTGGGGTGACCGCCGCGGTCGCCGCCGTGTGGCGAATGCTGGCGTGAGGGGCGTCGGGTCGCGTCCCCGCGGACGCATCCGCACAAAAGCTGCCCGCGCCTGAACGGGGGCTTATACCCGCCGATTTCGGCAACAAAAGACGCGGCGCCGCGTCTCGCCTGACAACATTGTCATGGGCATCTGCTTTCGGTTCCTGCTGTTGGGTTTAGTCGCTGCCGGGCTGGCGGGCGGATCCCTGCGCTCGCAGGAGCGGACACTCGTCTTGCGCGCCCCGAGCGGGTCGGCGGCGGTGTTCGTGGAGACGGAGGACGGCTGGAAATGGAGCCACCTGCAAGTGCCCGGCAGTCCGGAAGAAGGCTGGAGGGTGGCGGAGGAGGAGTCGGAGCTCGCGACGACCGCGGCCGATGGGCTCCTAAAGCCGGGCTGGAGTCTGGTCGAGGAGACGCTGGAGCGGGTGGTGCTGGAGCAAACCGATGCGGCGACGGGCCTGCAGGTGCGGCGGATCTTCGGGTTCGGGGAGGCCACGAATGTGCTGCGGGTGGACACCTGGGTGCGGGGCGCGGCCGGGACGATTCTCACGCGCGTGGGGTTGCTGCAGGCGCGGATCGCGGGCGAGTGGTTCGACGAGACCGGAACCGCGCCGGCGTCGTTTCCGCTGCTGGGGAATTCGCTCTTCGCGGGCATCGAGCACGTTTCCGGGGAGGCGGCGGTGGCGGGCGATAACGCGGACGTGGTGCGGCTCGTGCAGCGTCCCCGGCTGAGCGTGGGCGACGCCTGGACCAAGGTGGCGACAGTGGTGGTGGGCTGGCCGCAGCCGGGAGTCGGCACGGGGCTGGGCGGCCGGGCCCGGATCCGGGAGGCGTTTCTGCATTACCTGGACACCGTGCGGATCAAGCCGGATCGCATCGTGCTGCACACGGACACGTGGTGGTCGGTGCCGCGGCCGCTCAGCGAAGGCCGCGTCCTCGCGGACATCGAGGCCCTGCGTAAGGCGTTCTTCGACCGCACAGGGATTTTCTTCGACACCTATTGCGTCGACCTGGGCTGGTCGCATCCGCGCACGCTCTGGCGGGTGGACACCGGGCGATTCCCGAACGATCTGCGTCCGATCCAGGAGCGACTCGCCGGGCTGGGCACGAAGCTGGGCCTATGGTATTCGCCGGGCAGCGGGTATCCGGACGGGTTGGACAACGGCTGGCTGCAGGCGCAGGGCTACGAGACGCTGCCCTTTGGCGGCGCGCTGGGGCAGGTCCCGTGCCTGGCGCTCGGCACGCGATATCAACGGGAGTTTCGCGAGCGCCTGGTGGAGCACGCCCGCCAGTACGAACTCGGGCACATCATCCTCGATTTCATGGCCTACCGCTGCGACGTGGCGTCGCATGGGCATCCGATCGGGCCGGAGTCACGGTACGCGATCGATGCCGGGCTGGCCGACGTGCTCGACAGTGTGCGCGCGGTGAACCCCCAGATGGTGCTGGAGCCGATGGTCTGCGGCTATCCGCCGAGCCCGTGGTGGTTGCTGAAGACGCCGTTTGTCCTCGGGCCGGCGGGTGATGACCTGCCGTATGGCCGCGGGCCGTGCCCGGACTGGATCGAGTCGCTGATCACGGCCCGGGATGCGGTGTACCGCGCCAGCCAGGAATCGTGGATCATGCCGACGCAGGCGCTGGAGACCTTCGATATCACGATGCTCACGCCCGGTGAATTCAAGAACATGGCGGTGATGGCGATCGGGCGCGGGCGCTGGTTCCTCTCCACCTATTTCAGCACGGAGCAGATGAAGCCCGAGGACTGGGACTTCCTGGCGGCCCTGGTCCGCTGGGCGCGGGAAAACCGGCGGTGGCTGATCAATGCCTGGCAGATTGGCGGCCGGCCGGAGAATCGGGAGGCCTATGGGTACATGTTCCGGAATGCGGAGAAGGATCTGTATTGCGTACGCAACCCCTGGATCGAGCCGCGGGAGATCGAACTGCCCGGCCCGTCGGGCGCCACTGGCGCGTGGGAGGTGCGGATGATCTACCCGCGGCGGGCCGTCGTGGGCCGCGGTGGGCCGGGCGAATCGGGGCCGACACTTCGGCTGGCACCGTACGAGACCGTGTTCCTGGAAACGGCTCCCGTGAGCGAGGAGCCGCTGGAGGAAGCGTCGTCCGGGCCGGTGGCGGCGTTTGCCGCGGAACCCCGCCGATTGGCGGACCCGGTCACAACGTCGGCGCAGGACACCGGAGGAATGCGGTACTTTTGGAGTGGCCCCCTGGTGGTGCCGGAGGTGCAGGATCCGGAGTTGTGCGTGCTGGTGGAGGGAGGGCCGGAGGTGAGTCGTTCCAGTTGCCGGGTCTCGCTCGGCGGACGGGAAGTGAAGGCGATCAAGTCGACGAGCGCGGGGCAATTTGGGGCGGCGACCGATCCGTCGCCGGAGAACTGGAGCTGGTTCATCGTGCCGGTGCCGAAAGGGGAGACTTTACTGGACGTCGAAGTGACGGTGCTCGCGGAGCAGGCGCGGGTGGGGTTGTTTCTCCGGGGAGCGACCGCGGTCGGCACGGCGCCGGCACCGACGGATGGGACGACGGTCTTTCCGACCCCGCGGGCGGAGCGCCGGGCGTGGTCGCACACGCTCCAGCCGCTGCGGATCTTTCCCTTGGTGGAGTAGCGGAGGGGATTTCGCTTTCGCTTCGCCCTGGGATCCGCGTAATCCGGCGATCTCCGATGCGATTGCGCAAACTCACGCTCCATCATTTCCGCAACGTGAGCTTTGCCGCGCTGGAGTTCAACGGGCGGCAGCAGTTTCTGCTCGGGACGAACGGGCAGGGGAAGACGAACCTGCTCGAGGCGGCCGGCTTCCTCACGGCCCTCCGCTCATTCCGGACCTCGGAGAACCGGCTGCTGGTGTCCCAGACCCAGCATTGCGCGGCGCTGAGTTTCGAACTCGAGCACGAGCGCGAACAGGCGGTGCACGTCACCGTGAAGCTGCGGCACGACGGCAAGGAACTCTGGTGTGACCAGGAACGGGTCACGCGGCTGGCGGAGTACCTGGGCCGGTTTCCCACTGTGGTGTTTTCGTCGCAGGACATGGGACTGGTGCGGGGTGCGCCGGCGGCGCGGCTGGCCCCGGCCGGGGTGGAGTTGATGGCGCGCCGCGCCGCGGGGCTGGAGGAACTGGGCCGGGAGCTGGCGCGGGCGTACGCGGCGATGGCCGGAGGCGATGAACCGGCGAGCCTCACGTACGAGCCGAGTTTTGGCGAGGCGTCGGCGGACGCCCTGCTCGCGCGGCTCGAGGCCGGGCGGGCGCGTGACCTCCAGTTCAAGACGACCCTGGTCGGGCCGCAGCGGGATGACTTTCTCTTCCGGGTGAAACACACGCCCGCGCGGGATTTCGCTTCCGAAGGCCAGCAACGGTCGCTGGTGCTGGCGCTGCGCATCGCGCAGGCGGCGTGGTGCCAGGCGCGCAGCGGAATCCGGCCGGTGCTGCTCGCGGACGACGTGCTGGGCGAACTGGATCCAGTGCGCCGGGCGCGCTTCTGGTCGGCGCTGGATCCCGAGTCGCAGGTGATCGCCACCGGCACGCATCTGCCGGAGGCGGATCTGGGAGAGTGGCAGGTGTTCACGGTGACGGAGGGGACCTTCGTCGCGAAGGCGGGCGCATGACCGCGTGGGATGCGGGCACGTGGACCCTGGCCGCCGTGGCGGCGGTGATCGTGGGGATCTCGAAGTCGGGGATCGGCGGACTGGGGATGCTGGCCGTCGTGATCTTCGCGCAGATTCTACCCGCCAAGCAGGCGACCGGCCTGGTGCTGCCGCTGCTGTGTTTCGGCGACGTGGCGGGCGCGACCGTGTACTGGAAACACGCGGTGTGGTCGCACATCCGGCGGCTGTTTCCCTGGACCGCCGCCGGGGTGGTGGGCGGGTACTTCGCCCTGGGTCGGATCGACGACGCGCAGGCGCGCACGCTGATCGGCGGGATCGTGCTGGGTCTGGTGGCGATGCACTTCATCCGACGGAAGTACGTGGGGCACGAGGCGGAGCACGGTGCCTGGTTCGCACCGACGATCGGCGTGCTGGCGGGATTCACGACGCTGGTGGCCAACGCCGCCGGTCCGCTGATGGCGATTTACCTTCTGGCGATGCGCCTTCCGAAGTTGGACTGGGTCGGAACGGGGGCGGTGTTCTTCCTGCTCCTCAATTTCTTCAAGGTTCCGTTCATGGTGCACCTCGGACTGATCACCGGATCCAGCCTGCTGTTGAATCTGGCGCTGGTGCCGGCGGTGCTCGCCGGCTTGTGGGTCGGGCAGAAGATTGTCCGGCGCATCGACCAGCGGGCCTTCGAGAATCTGGCGCTGATCCTCGCGATGGCGGCCGGCGTGCGGCTGTTGTTCTGAGGCGAGCGCAGGGCACGGGCCTGATTCACCTTCCCTTTGGCGCGGGCGTCGCCTTTCACTTGCCTCATGTCCCGAATGAACGTGCGAAAGATGTGGGCGGCCAAGCTGGCCGGCCGGCTGGCGCCGGACGGTGCGATCGGGACCGCGGACCTCCGGCCCCGCCCATCGCCTGCACGGGAACCGGCGGTTCTGGCGGTCCGCCGCCCGTACGCCGGCGTGGTGCTGGGGGTGGATCCGTCCCTGCGCGGCACCGGATTGGCGCTGGTCGAGTTTGCGCCCGGGCGCACGCCGGTCCTGTTGCGCTGCCAGACGGTGCGGGTGCCGGCGCGCCGAACCCTGGCGGAGGCATTGGCGGAAATCCACCGGGCGGTGACGGCGTTCGTGGACGGAGGCAACGTGCGGCACGTGGCGCTCGAGCAGACGATTTACGTGCAGAATGTGCGCACCGCACAGATCCTCGGGGCGGCCCGGGGGGCGGCGATCGCGGCGGTGGCTTTGCGCGAGTTGCCGGTGTTCGAATACCCGCCATTGCGGGTGAAGCAGGCGGTGGTCGGGGCCGGCCGCGCGAGCAAGGAGCAGGTGGCGCGCACCGTGATGGCGCTGCTCGGCCACGGTCGCACGCTGGCGTTGGACGAGTCGGACGCGGCCGGCGTGGCGCTGTGCCACGCGTTCACCTGGCGCGGCTGACGGGAGCGCGCGGGGGTCAGCCCACCACTTCCTTCAGGACGCGGCCCAAATCCTTTTCGCGATAGGGTTTGGTGAGGTAGCCGAGGAAGCCCTTCTCGAAGTACTCCCGGCGCACGTCGTCGTTGTCATAACCGCTGGCGACGATGGCGCGCACATTGGGATCGAGTTTGCGCAGTTCGTAGAAGCACTCCTCGCCGCCCATGCCGCCGACCACCGTCAGGTCCATGATCACCGCATCGTAGTGGGACTTGCCGAGGTTCTGGTAGCGTCGGAAGAGCGCGACGGCCTCGTCGCCGTTGCGCGCGAGATCGCAGGAGTAGCCGAGGCTCTGCAGCATGCCGGCCGTAAGGTCGGAGATCTTCGGATCGTCATCCATGAAAAGCACGCGGTAGGTCCGGTGCGTCTGCAGGAGCGGTTTCGCCCGCGGCTGAAGATCGACCGGCGCTTCCGCCCGCGGCAGGTACACGGTGAACGCGGTGCCGACGCCGACGACGGAGTTGAGGCCGATCTGGCCACCGTGTTTCAGCACAATCTTGAGGACGGTCGCGAGGCCAAGGCCGGTGCCGTGCTTCTTGGTGGTGAAGAAGGGATCGAAGATCTTGTCGATGTGCTCGGGCTTGATGCCGCTGCCGTTGTCCCGCACCTCGAACTCGACATAGCCGCCGGCCGCGAGCCCCGGGACTTCGTCGTCCTTGACGGTGCAGTTCCGTACCTTCAACTGCAGCCGCTGCCGATGGGGAGGCGGCGGCATGGCCTGGAGGGCGTTGACGATCAGGTTCTGGAAGACCTGCAGAATTTGCGCGCGATCGACGAGCACGTTGTCGGCGTCCGCCGCGAACTCCGTTACGATTTCCGCCCCGGAGCCCGCGGCGGCCACCCGTCGCGCGTCCTCCATGATGTCGCGGGAGGCGCAGACACTTCGCGTGCCGGTGCCGCCCTTGGCGAAGGCCAGCAATTGGCGGGTCAGTCCCTTGGCGGTGTCGCAGGATTTCTCCGCATCGGCGAGGCGACTGTAGTCCTGCTTTTCGGTGGCGAGTGAAATCGCGCCGAGGATCGTGGTCAGATGGTTGTTGAAATCGTGCGCGATGCCGCTCGCGAGGAGGCCAAGGTGCTCGAAGCGATCCGCCTTCATCAGTTCGTCCGGGGTGAGGGTCATTTCATCCGGATTGCGGAACACCAGCACGAGGCCCTGCGGCCTTCCCTCCGGCCCGGGCAGGGCGCGGGCGGTCCAGACAATGGGCACGGCGTCGCCGCCACCGGCGGAAGGGGCGAGGGCGTCGGTCGCGATCAGTCCGAGGGGCTCATCGGCGGCGAGCAGCGTCTCGACCGGATCCTCGGCGGGCCGGCCACCCTGGCGTTTCACCAGGCGGAAGACGTCGCCGAGCAGCTGGCCGGAAAGCTCGGCGGCGGGGACGTGCAGCAAGCGGGCCGCCACCAGATTGTGGACGGTTATCCGGCTGCGTTCGTCGGTGACAAGGATGCCCTCCGAGACCGCGTCGAGGATTCCGGTCACCTGGCCACGGCCGAGGCAATCGTCGCCGGCGATCGCCGTGGCGGGAAGCGGAGCGCAGAAGCCCACGACGCGCAGCAATTCCCGCTTGCGGCTGACGCTGCGGTGGGCCCCGAACAGCACCGCCACGGCCTTGCCGTCGCGCGCCCGCAGGCGGACGGTCTCGACCCAGGAAGTCTGGCCGGGAAAGCGGTTGAGCAGCCATGGTTCGACTCCGGCCGCGGCCTCGTCGGCCGGGATGGCGGCCGCAAAGGAGTCGCGCGTCGGGGGCAGCCGGCCCTCGGCGTAGCCGAGCAGTTTTTCCCAGGCCGGGGAGTAACAGAAGAGCTGGTTGGCGAAATCGAGTTCGAAGACCGCGAGCGGCCCGGCTCCGCTCAGGTCCTGCAGCCGGGCGTCGTTGGCCACGAGGGAGTCCTCGATTTCCTTGCGCTCGGAAATGTCGAGATGCAGCCCCACCACCCGGTCCACCTTGCCGTCGGGACCGACGATTTGCAGGCCGAGGCACTGGATCCACACCCAGTGGCCACGCCGGTGCTTCATGCGAAACTCGACATTGAGCGGCCGGGTGCCGGCGGCGGTGCGGCGGCCCACCTTGTCCGGGGCGGCGGAGGAGTCGTCCGGATGGAGGAGGCGGCGCCAGGCGTCCACCGTATCAGGCAGTTCCGGCGGCGCATAGCCGAGCAGTTTCTTCCAGGCCGCCGACAGGTGCACCTGGCCCTCGCGCAGGTTGAGATCGAAGTAGCCGGCGGACCCATTCTCGAAGAGGAGCCGAAGACCCTCGCGGGCCGTATCGCCGTCACCACCCGGGGTGCCGGCACGGGGCGACGCGCCGGGCAGTGTGATTACGACGTGAAAGCCGTGCGCGGGATCCAGCGCAGATTCCAGCGCGACCTGCACCTCCCGCGAGTCGCTCCCGCCGTCCGGGAGCGTCGTGAGGGGCATGGGCTGGCCGGACGGACTGCTCCGGAGGACGTCCCACTGCGCTTCCAGGAACTCGGGATCCGTGGAAACAATCTCGAAACTGAAGAGCGACGGAAGCGCCTCCCCCACGATCGGCCGCTCGGGCCACAGTTGCCGGGCTCCGGCGCTGGCCGCCACAACCTTCCCGGCCGCGTCGGTCTGCAACACGGCGCGAAAATGGCCCGGAGTGGGCGGGAGCGCGGACAGTGAGGGCGGAGTCGGCAAGGCGAGGAAAAGGTAACCTACGGGTGGAGCGCGGGGGTGGCGACTGTACCCCGCATCGTACAGTCCATCGGGTGAAGGAGGGGCGGGGTATCCCGTCTCCACGCGGACCAGGGACGGGCGGGGCGGGAGGACATGCTCGGACAAGTATTACGTTGTTGCTTACGTCTGGGCGGGGCGACCCCGCCCCGCACCATTTGGTTAAGGGTCCGACTAAAGCGGGGCGTGGTCGCCCCGCCCAGAAGAAACCTGAGCCGAACGGAGGCAGGTCAACATGGTGGTCCTAGACCATGCCATCCTGCAGCCACTTTCGCGACCGCGCAGCGAGGAAATCAATGTAGGCCGGATGGTCGTTGAGGCAGGGAACCTGGGAGAACGATTCTCCACCCGCCTGGAGGAACGCGTTCTTTCCCTCTCCGCTGATTTCCTCAATGGTCTCGAGGCAGTCGGCGACGAACGCGGGGCAGAGGACGAGGAGCCGTTTCCGGCCCTCGCCGGGCAGACGGGCAAGGGTCTCGTCCGTATAGGGAGAGAGCCAGGGCTCGCCGACCAGGCGCGACTGGAAGGAAACGAAGTGGCGATCCGCCGGAATGCCCGCCCGGGCCACGAGCGCCCGCGTGGTCGCCAGGCACTGGGCCTTGTAGCACGTGGAGTGGACCGGCGAACACGTGGTGCAGCAGTCGGAGACGAGCGTGCAATGGGCGCGGGAGGAATCCGCCTTCTGCAGGTGTCGCACGGGAATGCCGTGGTAGCTGAACAGGACGTAGTCGTGCGGCTGCGCCAGGTACGGCGCGCAGACGGTGTGGAGCGCCTCGATGTAATCGCGGTCGGCGTAGAAGGGTTGCACGCAATCGACGCGGAGCTTTGGCCCAAGCCGGGCCGCCTCCTCGTAGACCTTGACCACGACGGTCTCCCACGAAGACATCGCGTAGTGGGGGTACTGCGGAAACAGCAGCACCTGGCCGACGCCATCGGCCGCCATCTGCGCCACGATGGAGGCGATCGACGGCTCGCCATAACGCATCGCAAGGTACACCGGGGTATCCGACCCCAGGTTGGCCGCCAGTTTGTCGCGCACCGATCGGGAGGTGAGGATCAGAGGGGAGCCGTCCTTCGTCCAGATTTCCTCGTAGGCGTGCGCGGACTTGGGGGCGCGGAAGCGGCAGATGATCTGGTTGACGAGGAGTCGGCGCAGGAACGGGTTGGATGGCTTGTCGATGACCCGCTCATCTCCCAGGAACTCCTCGAGGTAGCGCCGCACATCGGGTACGGAGGTGGAGGCCGGGGAGCCGAGATTGACGAGAAGGACGGCGCGCTTGGGCATGGGAAGGGAAGTGGTTCTGCAAGAACGCAGAAAAGGACTCCGCCGCAAGGGGGAAACCTGAAAATTGCCTTTTGTCTTCGCCGAAGCCCGTCAACGCTGGTCGGCTTCCAATTCCATGATCACTCCGCGCAAGCCCGTCCTCCTGGTCATCCGCGATGGCTGGGGCAAGAATCCCGATCCCGCGCAGCACGCGACCAACGCCGTCGCCCTGGCGCGCAAGCCCTGCGACGATCAGCTGCGCGCGAAGTACCCGCACACGCTGGTCCGGGCTTCGGGGTTGGATGTCGGCCTGCCCGACGGAGTGATGGGCAACAGTGAGGTGGGCCACGAGAACATCGGGGCCGGTCGGATTGTGGATCAGGAACTGGTGCGCCTGAACAAGCTCTTCTCCGAGAAGCGCCTTGCCGCCAACCCGGTCTGGCGCGGACTGGTCGATCGCCTCCGGAGCCGCCCCGGGGCCAGGCTGCATCTGATGGGCATCGTCAGCGACGCCGGGGTGCACGGCATGCTGGATCATCTTTACGGCATCCTCCGCCAAGCCAAGGAGGACGGCCTGGGCGCCGGCCAGGTGTTCATCCACGCGTTCACGGATGGACGCGATACCCCGCCCACCAGCGGCCTCGGGTATGTGCAGCAGGTTGACGCGCAGTGCCGCGCGATCGGGATTGGGGCGATCGCGAGCGTCTGCGGTCGCTTCTGGGCGATGGACCGCGACAACCGCTGGGAGCGGGTAAGCAAGGCCTACTACATGCTCACCGGCAGGAAGGCGGAGGCGACGGCTTCCTCGGCAGCCGCCGCCGTGCAGGCTTATTACGACAAGCCGGCGAACGACTCGCAGAAGGGCGATGAGTTCGTGGTGCCGACCTGGATCGTGGATGGCCAGGGGCGGCCGCTGGCGACCATCGGCGACGGCGACGCGGTCCTGTTCTACAATTACCGCGGGGACCGTCCCCGCGAGATCACCAAGGCCTTCGTGATTGATGGCTTCAAGGAGTTTGATCGCGGGGCCAAGCTCGACCTCTACTACGCGACGATGACGGAGTACGAGACCGGCCTCCCGGTGAAAGTGATCTCCCCGAAGCCGGAACCGTTGAAGAACATCCTGGGCAAGGTCGTGAGCGACGCCGGCATCGCGCAGTTCCGGTGCGCCGAAACGGAGAAGAACCCGCACGTGACGTTTTTCTTCAACAACTACCGGAAGGACCCGTTCCCCGGGGAGGACCGCGCGTGTCCGCCAAGCCCGAAGGTGCCGACCTACGACCTGCAGCCGGAGATGTCAGCCACGGAGGTCACCCGCGTGGCCAAGGCTGCCATCCTTTCCGGAAAGTACGGCCTGATCGTCGTCAACTACGCCAACCCCGACATGGTGGGTCACACGGGCTCGTTGCCGGCGGCGATCAAGGCGGTGGAGGCAACAGACCAGGGCGTGGGTGAACTGCTCGCCGCGCTGTCATCGGTGGGGGGGCGAGCGGTGATCGCAGCGGATCACGGCAACGCCGAACAGATGTGGGACCCGTCGGTCAATGGGCCGCACACCGCGCACACCCTGAACCTGGTCGAGGTGTTCGTCGTGGGGGAGGAGTTTTCGGCAGGGCGCACCCGGATGCGGCCGGAGGGGCGCCTGGCGGATCTCGCCCCCACCGTCCTCCAGTTGATGGGCCTGCCAAAGCCGGCGGAGATGACAGGGGAGAGCCTGATCGCCGGCTGAGTTCCGCCCCGCGTCGGGGACGGCTGTCCCCGGCGACCTTTCCGTCAGCCCTGCAGTCGGCTGCGGTTCGGCCGGCTCGCTCCGCACCGCAGCAAGAGTGCCTCGGGCGCAAAGTTTCTGTTTGCGCGCCCGGGAGGCGGCTCGCTTAGTTTGCGGGTTTTCGCCCGCCAACACCTCCCATGAAGCGCACCCACCACTGTGCCCAACTCACCGCCGCCGATCTTGGCGCCACCGTCTCCCTGATCGGCTGGGTCGACACCGTCCGCGACCAGGGCGGAATCGTCTTTGTCGACCTGCGCGACCGGAAGGGGATCACGCAGATCCAGCTCGAACCCCACGAGAACGCCGCGCTGGGCAACGTGGTGAAGCACCTGAAGCTCGAGTCCGTGATCGGAGTCACGGGCAAGGTGATCCGCCGGCCCGCCGGGACGGAGAATCCCGCGCTCCCGACCGGGGAGGTCGAAGTCAACGCCACGGAGATCGAGATCCACAATATCTCGGAAACGCCCCCGTTTCCGCTGGATGACGCCGGCGGCGACAAGGTGAACGAGGATCTCCGGCTGACCTACCGCTATCTCGACCTGCGGCGGCCGAAGATGCGGCGGAACCTGCAGGTGCGGCACCGGGCGACGAAGTCGATCCGCGACTACTTCGACGCGCAGGAGTTCATCGAGGTGGAGACGCCGGCGCTGTTCAAGAGCACCCCGGAAGGGGCGCGCGAGTACCTCGTGCCGTCGCGGATCCATCCGGGGCAGTTCTACGCGCTTTCGCAGTCGCCGCAGCAGTTTAAGCAGATCCTGATGGTTGCCGGCGTGGAGCGGTATTTCCAGATCGCACGCTGTTTCCGCGACGAGGATCTCCGGGCCGATCGGCAGATGGAATTCACGCAGGTCGACGTCGAGGCCTCCTTCATCACGCGCGAGGATGTGCACGCGTTGTTCGAGGGCATGTTGAAGAAGGTGTGGAAGGATGTGCTCGGGACGGACATTCCCACGCCCTTTCCGCGGATGTCGTTCCACGACGCGATGAACCGGTTCGGCGTCGACAAGCCCGACCTGCGGTTCGGGCTCGAACTCGTGGATCTCTCGGAGACCTTCCGGAACTCCGCCTTCAAGGTCTTCCAGGCGACGGTGGCCGGTGGCGGCGCCGTCAAGGCGCTCAACGCGAAGAGCCTGGCTGATTTGACGCAGGGCGAGCTGAAGAACCTCGAGGAAATCGCAAAATCGCTCGGCGCGAAGGGACTCGCTTTCATCAAGGTCGAGGGCGGCGAGTGGAAGTCGCCGATCGTGAAGTTTTTCACCGAGGCGGAGAAGGCGGCGCTGGCGCAGCAACTCCAGGTCGAGGAAGGGGACATCATCTTCTTCGCCGCCGCTCCTTGGGAAAAGGCCTGCGCGATTCTCGGCCGCCTGCGGCTCGAGGCCGCCGCCCTGCTGCAGAAGCGCGGCCGGCTGACCATCCGGCCCGACGACTGGAAGTTTCTCTGGGTGATCGATTTCCCGCTGATGAGTTACGACGAGGCGGAGAACCGCTATGTCGCGACGCACCATCCGTTCACCGCGCCGGTGTCGGAGGATGTGGCGCTGCTCGATTCGAATCCGAAGGCGGTGCGCGGCCAGCACTACGACGTCGTGCTCAACGGCATGGAACTTGGCGGCGGCTCGATCCGGATTCACCAGCCGGCGCTGCAGAAGAAGGTCTTCGAGGACGTGCTCAAGATCCCGGCCGACGTGGTGGAAAGCCGCTTCGGCTACATGCTGAAGGCGTTCACCTATGGCGCGCCGCCGCATGGCGGCATCGCCTTCGGGCTCGACCGGATGGTGGCCCTGCTCTGCGGGACGACCAGCATCCGCGATGTCATCGCCTTCCCGAAGACCCAGAAGGGGCAGGACCTGATGGCCCAGAGCCCGACCCCGGTCACGGAACGGCAGCTCAAGGAGCTACACATCACCACCGTGCTGCCGGAGTGAGCCCGGGCGGTCGCACGGGTGGACGAAGGTGCCGCGGCAGGCTGCGGTCACCGGATCGCCCGTGCCGACCAACGAGGGCTTGCACCGACCGGAGGCGAACCTAATCCTCGGCGGCGTCCAACTTTCCACCCAATGAAACTCATCGTCGCCATCATCAAGCCGTTCAAGCTCGAGGAAGTGAAGGAGGCCCTCTCGGCCGCGGGCATCGAGGGGATGACCGTCACCGAGGTGAAGGGCTTCGGCCGGCAGAAGGGTCACACCGAGATATATCGGGGGAGCGAATACACCGTCGATTTCCTGCCGAAGGTGAAGCTCGAGGTCGCCGTGGCGGATGAGATGGCGGCCAAGGCGATCGATGCGATCGGGAAGGCGGCCCGGACGGGCAAGATCGGGGACGGAAAGATCTTCGTGGTGCCGCTCGAGGAGGTCGTGCGCATCCGCACCGACGAGCGCGGCGAGTCGGCGGTCTGAGCGGAGGGGTTTGTTTTTGGGCCCGTCCCGGTCGTGAGACCCGGACGGGTCTTTTTTTTGGCCTCGATCGGAAACGCGCGGGCGGTTGGCACGGCTGGTGCTTTGCGGGGTCCGTCCCGTGTCCCGTTTTCCGGGGTGATTCCGGCCGAGAGGCCGGAGTGGGCCCGCGGCGGGAGACGTCCAATTCCAACCAACCACGCGCATGTTCTGCTCTCGCCCTCCTCGCCTCAAGTTGATCGCGCTTCTGACCCTCGCCACCTGGTTGGGGGTGGGAGCGCTTCCGGCCCAGACTCCTCCCGCGGCGGCCACTCCGCCCGCGCCTCCGGCGCCCACGCTGGAACAGCGTGTGGCCGGCCTCGAGGCTTATGTCGGCAACGGCGACCCAAGCGTGGCGCTCAAGGTGGGACCGAAGGACAAGGATGGGAACGCCACCATTCCCGCGGGCCTCACGACGCCCTCCGTGGGCGTGGCCGGTCCCGGTCACAACGGCTTCATGATGATCTGCGCCGCGCTGGTGCTCTTCATGACGCTGCCGGGCCTGGCGCTCTTCTACGGCGGCTTGGTGCGGACCAAAAACGTACTGTCGGTAATGGCGCAGTGCCTGGGCATCGCCGGCCTGGTGACGATCATCTGGTGGGCGGTCGGCTACAGCCTCGTCTTCGGCAAGAGCTTCAACAGCGGAATCCTCGGCGGGACCGAGTTCTTCTTCCTGAAGGGCGTCGATAGCGCCCCGAACACGGACTACGCCTTCTGGGTCTCGCAGAACGTGTTTTCGATGTACCAGCTGATGTTCGCGATCATCACGCCGGCGCTGATCGTGGGCGCAATCGCGGAGCGGATGAAGTTTTCGGCCCTGCTGCTCTTTGTGACGCTCTGGATGTTCGTCGTCTACATCCCGCTGGCCCACATGGTGTGGGGAGTGACTGGTTTGATGAACGGCGTGTGGAACGCCGGCGCCGCCATCAAGGCGGTCGACTTCGCCGGCGGCACGGTGGTGCACATGTCCTCCGGTTGGTCGGCGCTGATTCTCTGCGTGATCCTCGGGCCCCGCCTCGGTTTCGGGAAGACCCCGATGCCTCCGCACAGCCTGGTGCTGTGCATGATCGGCACGGGCATGCTGTGGGTGGGCTGGTACGGCTTCAACGCGGGTTCGGCGGTCGCGGCGGACGGCGTGGCGGCGAATGCCTTCACCACCACAACGCTGGCTACGGGCGTGGCCTGTGCCACGTGGGCGGCGCTGGAGTACTTTGTCCGGGGCAAGGCCAGCGTGCTGGGCTTCTGCTCGGGTGCGGTCGCCGGCCTGGTGGTCGTGACCCCCGCCTGCGGTTTCATCACCCCGGGTTCTGCGGTCCCGCTCGGCGTGCTGGCCGGCGCCGTGCCGTTCTTCGCCTGCACCAAGCTGAAGGGCATGCTGAAATATGACGACGCGCTCGACACCTTCGGCGTCCACGCCGTCGGCGGCACGCTCGGTGCCTTCCTCTCCGGCCTCTTCGCCACCGCGTCGGTCAACGGCAACCTCTCCACCAACCTCAAGGACATCGTTGGCAAGTCGCTGTGGCTGGAGCAGCTGAAGGCCATCGGTGTGACGCTGGCGCTCTCCATCGTCTCGACGCTAATCCTCGCGCTGCTGGTCAAGGCGATCCTCGGTCTGCGGCCCACCACCGAAGCCGAGCAGGAGGGCCTCGATCTCACGGACCACGGGGAAGAAGGCTACATTTACGAGGCCAAGTCCTGAACCACGCCAATCCTTAACTCATCCACGAAATGAAACTCATCATCGCGATCATCAAGCCGTTCAAGCTCGAGGAAGTGAAGGAGGCGCTCTCCGCCGCGGGCATCGAGGGCATGACGGTGACGGAGGTCAAGGGCTTCGGCCGGCAGAAGGGGCACACGGAAATCTACCGCGGCAGCGAATACACGGTGGATTTCCTGCCCAAGGTGAAGCTGGAGGTGGCGGTGGGCGACGAACTCGCGGGCAAGGCCGTCGACACCATCGTCAAGGCGGCCAAGACCGGGAAGATCGGCGACGGCAAGGTCTTCGTCCTCCCCCTCGAAGAGGTGGTGCGGATTCGGACCGACGAGCGCGGCGAGTCCGCGGTCTAAGACGGCACGATTTGCCAGATGGCCGGCGGGTCCCTTCAGGGGCCCGCCGTTTTTTTTGCCGAAAGGGGGCAGGAAACCGCGCTGCCGGCATTGATTCTGCTTATCGGCGGGCAACCTCGCATGAAAACCCTTCGCCGACTGACCCTGTCGGGCGCCGCTGCGCTCCTGTTGATCGTTGCCGCTGCTGCCGGCCGCGCCCAGACGCCGGCTGCGCCACCCCCGGTTCCGACGCTGGAGCAGCGCGTCGCCGGGTTGGAGGCCTACCTCACCAACGGCGATCCCGCCGCGCCCCTCAAGGACGCCAAGGGCGCGGTCCCCGCCGGGCTGACGACGCCCGCCGTCGGCGTGGCGGGACCCGGGCACAACGGCTTCATGATGATCTCCGCGGCCCTCGTGCTCTTCATGACCCTGCCGGGACTGGCCTTATTCTACGGTGGCTTGGTGCGAACCAAGAACGTCCTTTCCGTGATGGCCCAGTGTCTTGGCCTGGCCGGTCTCGTGACCGTGCTGTGGTGGGCCGTCGGCTACAGCCTGGTCTTTGGCAAGAACCTCGAAAGCCCCTTCCTCGGAGGCACCGAGTACTTCTTCCTGAAGGGAGTGGAGAGCGCCCCGAACACCGACTACGCGATGTGGGTTTCGCACAACGTCTTTGCCGTCTACCAGCTGATGTTCGCCATCATCACCCCGGCGTTGATCGTGGGTGCAGTGGCGGAGCGGATGAAGTTCTCCGCCTTGCTGGCCTTCATGACCCTGTGGCTGTTCCTGGTGTACTTCCCGTTGGCCCACATGGTCTGGGGCGCCACCGGCCTCATGAACGGCGTGTGGAACGCCGGGGCGGCCATCAAGGCCATCGATTTCGCGGGCGGCACCGTTGTGCACATGTCGTCGGGGTGGTCGGCGCTCGTGTTGTGCCTGATCCTCGGTCGGCGGCTCGGCTTCGGCCGCACCCCGATGCCCCCGCACAGTCTGGTCCTCTGCATGGTGGGCACGGGGATGCTCTGGGTTGGCTGGTATGGTTTCAACGCCGGGTCGGCCGTCGCGGCTGACGGCATCGCGGCGGTGGCGTTCACCACGACGACCCTGGCCACCGGGGTGGCTTCCTTCACCTGGGGATCTGCCGAGTATTTCACCCGGGGCAAGGCCAGCGTGCTGGGCTTCTGCTCGGGCGCCGTGGCGGGCCTGGTCGTGGTCACCCCGGCCTGCGGTTTTATCACGCCCTCTTCGGCTGTGCCCTTGGGCGTGCTGGCGGGGGCCATTCCGTTCTTCGCCTGCACGAAGCTGAAGGGGTGGCTCCGTTATGATGATGCCCTCGACACCTTTGGCGTCCACGCCGTCGGAGGCACCCTGGGCGCGCTGCTCACCGGATTTTTTGCCACGCCCGCCGTGAATGCCAACCTCGGGACCAACCTGAAGGACATCATCGGCCGTTCCCTCTGGATCGAGCAACTGAAGGCGATGGGAATCACCGTGGCCCTGTCCGTCGGGGCGACCGTGGTGATTGCCTTCCTGCTGAAGGCGCTGATGGGACTGCGGCCGACCGTGGAGGCCGAGCAAGAGGGGCTCGACCTCAGCGACCATGGCGAGGAAGGTTACATCTACGAGGCCAAGTCCTGAAGCTCTGCGTCAACCCGCCAATCCGCTGATGCCATGAAACTCATCACCGCCATCATCAAGCCGTTCAAACTGGAGGAAGTGAAGACCGCCCTGGCCGAAGTTGGGGTCGAGGGCATGACTGTCACCGAAGTGAAGGGCTTCGGCCGCCAGAAGGGCCACACCGAGATCTACCGGGGCAGCGAGTACACGGTGGATTTTCTGCCCAAGGTGAAGATCGAGATCGCCGTCGCCGATGGCCTCGTGCCGAAGGCGCTCGATGCCATCGTTGCCTCGGCCCGCACCGGGAAGATCGGCGACGGGAAGATCTTCGTCCTGCCCCTGGAGGAGGTCGTCCGGATTCGCACCGACGAACGCGGGGAGATCGCGGTCTGAGTGCTCGCGCTTGAAGGGTAGTCGCGTGGGCCACCTGGCCACCGCGTGGTCCCAAGGTGGACGCACTTTCGACTTGGGTTCAAGCGCGGCTGCAGAAAGAGCGCTCGTGTTCCAGAGGCGGGCACCCGGCCTCGCTCCGGAGATCGTGGGTGGCGGCCGTGGGCCCGGTTCGCAGCCGCCACGGGATCGTCGCGGAACGGAGCGAAGCAGGCGGAACCCGCGCTACGGGCGGGCGCCGAGGCGCAGCGCCTCCCGCTGGTGGCGTTCGGAATCCGCGGGCCTTCCCACCTGCCGGTAGGCGCGGGCGAGGTTGAGGTGCGCGTCGGCCAGGCCGGGGTTGAGCTCGACGGCGCGCAAGCCGTGGTGGATGGCGTCCTCGTAGCGTCCTGCGAGGCCGAGCGCGCGGGCATAGTGATTGTGGATCTCGGCGGAATCCGGCGCGAGGGAGACCGCCCGTTCGAAGTTCGGCATGGCCTCCGGCAGCCGTTCCAGCAGGGTCAGCGCGATGGCGACGTGCAGGTGGGCGATGGCATCTCCCGGGGCGTGACGGGCCGACGCCTGAAACTCTGCCAAGGCTTCCGCCGTGCGGCCCGCGCGGGCGAGCGTGAGCCCGAGATTGAAACTGGCGGTGGCGAACCTTGGCCGCAGCCGCAGGGCCTCGCGGAAGGCGGCGAGGGCTTCGTCGGTGCGACCCAGCGCAGCGAGCGCGATGCCAAGGTGGTTGCGGGCCTCCGCGAAGCGCGGTTGGAGGACGAGGGCGCGTTCGAGCGGGGAAACAGCTTCGCGGGCGCGGCCGAGGCGGGTCAGCGTGTCGCCGAGGTTGTTGAGCGCCTCGGGAAAGTCGGGTCGGAGTCGCAGCGCGTGTTCGAGGTGCGGCAGGGCCTCGGCGTAGCGCCCCTCGCGGGCGTGGGCCTCGGCGAGGTTGTTGTGCGCCATCCAGCAGTCGGGGTTTCCGGCGAGGGTATGCTGGTACAGGCTGAAGACGTCGCGGTACGGCTGGGTCTGCCGCCAGGACAACAGCGCCAGCGGGAGGACGAGCGCGAGGCCGGTGGGAACAACCACGCGCGACGGCAGGCGGGCCACCGCGGCCCCGGCGAGGGCGAAGAGGGCAAGGCTGGCGAGGTACTGGAAGTGATCCGCGACGAAGGAATACAGGAAAGGGTAGACATTGAAGAAACCCAGCGCCGGAAACAGGGTGCCGCCAAACAGCAACGCGGCGGCGAGGGGACCGCGGGCCCGGGTGCGGAGCAGGAAGAGCCCCGCCAGGAGGCTGATCAGCCCCATTCCCGCTGCGAGGGTGAGGCCGAGGGGCGCCGGCATTTCCCACCGCGGATAAACGAAGAGCAGGTGCGCCGGCCAAAGCAGCTTGCCCGCGTAGAACCACGGGGCCCGCGTCGCAATGGCGAGGCGGTCCCAGGCCGAGAGGGAAAAGGCCCCGCCGCTGGCGCCGATGTAGGCCCGCTCAAAGTGGACCGTGGTGGCGGCAGCCAGCGCGGCGAGGCAGAACCAAGGCAGCAAACGGCGGCCTTCGCGGCGCCACTCGATGTGGCCGTCGCGCCACCATACGATCACCAGGAGCACGGCGGGAAGCGTGGCGGTCACGGTCTTGGTGAGCAGGGCGAGGACGAACAGTCCGGTGGCGATCGCATAGTTCGTGGGGCCGCGCGACGGTCGCTGCCTCAGATACGTGAGGGCGGCGGCGAGGAAGAGGACGGTCGAAAGGGTGTTCTTCTGCTCGGAGATCCAGGCGACGGTTTCAACTCCCACCGGGTGGATGGCGAAAAGTAGCGCGGCCCAAGGGGCTCCGGGCACTCGCAGTCGGCGCAGGAGCTGCACGAAAAGCGCGGTCGCCCCGAGGTGGAGCAGCAGGTTGACCAGGTGATAGCCGGCGGGCGCGTCTCCCCACAGGCGGTGCTGCAGCCAGAAGAACGAATGGAGGAAAGGGTAATACTGTTGGGTCGCCCCGGGCTCGAACCAGATCCGGAGCAGGCCGTCCAACGACTGCAGTTCCGCTCGCGTCACGTGTCCGGGCTGATCGTCCCAGATAAAGCCGGCGCCGAAGGTGGGGGCATACGCCGCCAGCACCACAGTTCCCAGGGCGAGCCACCACCCCCACGACAGGCGGGGCGGATCGCTGGGGGGAAGATGCTCGGCTTCGGGCATCGGAGGGGCTGGCAGCATCGCGAGAGCGGCTTCGGTTGGGCAACAGACAAAAGAAAGGCGCCGGCGGGAGCCGCCGGCGCCGGGAGACAAGACTCGGTTTCGCTACAGATCGGCGGTCACGGTGAAGATGAACTGTCGCGGGTCGACGATGCGATAGGTGTGCGGGGTGCCGTCGGGGAAGGCGCCAATCGCCTGGAGACGGTTGCCCTTTTCCTGTAGGTTGCGGATGTTGAGCTGGAAGCTGGTCGCTGTCTTGTTGGCCCAGAGTCGCGTGCGGTAACGCAGGTTCAGGTCGAGGGAATAGTGTCCGGTGGTGCGCTTGCCGAAGAAACTGCCGGAGTCCCAGATCGGGCGGGTCCGGTCGAGTTCGGTGATGGTCGCCGGCAGCTGCTGTTTGCCGTAGTAACCGAGGAAGCCCTTGTCTTGGAAGCGGAGTGCGCCGCCGACCTCGACCTTCTTCCAGAGGTGATGTTCGGTCAGGCCGGCGAGCTTGTAGTTCGTGCTGAAACGCGCGGCGTACTTTCGCACCTGCGGATTGGGCGTGCCCTCCGACTGCTGCACGACGGCATAGGGCGAACCGACGAAGACCGCGAAGTTCTGGGCCGCGGTCTGGGAGCCGCCGTAGTTCGTCGTCCACCAGAGCTGGTTGGTGCGTTGATCCCGGATCGTCGTCCAAATCGGCATCCGCTCGCCGATCCACTGGGCGATGTCGGAGGAGACGTTGGCGTTGCGCGATTCGTTCTTCGTCACCGAGGCGGCGACCGTCCAGTAGTTGGTCGGATTGTAGTTCAGCTCGATTTCCTTGCCGGTGGCGATGATGTCGTTGGTCGAGGCGATCAGCCCGGCATCAAAGGCTGCCTCGATGGCCACCTGGCGTTCCCAGGGAATGCCCATCTGGCGACCGACCTCCGCCTCGATCTGGGCCTGCGACCAGGTGGGGTTCACCGCGGCCACCCACGCCAGCGCCTGCGTCTGGAGGAGGAAGGCGGCGGTCGAGGAAATGTCCATGCGGGTCACCCGCTGCGCGATCGTGCCGGCATCGCCGCCGCGGGCCTTGAGCTGCTTGGTCTCGTAGCTGTTGAAACGAAGGACAAAACGGTTGTCGAAGAGGTTGAGGGCAAAACCCTTGTCCTCCCCCTCACCCGAGGGATTCGGGAGTGGGCGCAGGTAGAGGTCGACGCGCGGATCCTGCGGCCGGAAGCTGTCGGAGCGATTGTACATCAGCGACAGGCCGCTGAGGGCCTGGCCAAGGAATCGATTGGCGCCGCCGCTGCGGGCCAGATCATTGATTGCCGCCCAACCGGCAAACGGGCGGACCACGGCGCCGCGCTGGGTCGTCGTCCCGCCATTGGCGCGGTAGTCGCCGACCGCCCAATGGTCGAGCGACTCATAGTCGAAGCTCATGCCGTCCGCGAGGAGCCGTTGCGGAGTGGAGCCATTCTTGACGTACTGGTCGTCGCGGCGCCGGCCGAAGGTTGTCACCACGCGCCCGTTGAGGAAGTGGCTCTGCACGACGCCGCCGAGCGACTTGAGAATGGTCTTGTTGTTGTTGGGGCCGCCGGTGCGGTCGGTCGTGGCAATCTGGCTGATGGTGATCGGCTCGCGCACCCAGCCGGTGGTGGGATTGCCGTAGAAGAAGGTGTAGTTTCCGGCGGCGAACTCGTACGGCGCGTAGTCGATGTTGTTACCCTGGTTGTCACCGAGGTAGTAGCGGTAATAGCCGCGGGTGATGTTGGCGGCGGCGGCGGGGCCCCCCGTGATCGCGCCCTGGTTCACTCGCGACACCCCGGCCGGAATCCAGCTGTGATTGCTGGAAATGCCGTCCTTGTAGGCGTAGCGGCGGTTGATGCGGTACTTGTACTCGTCGTAGCCGGAGAACTGATGGAGGCCGAGCCAGCGCCAGGCCGACTTCTCCCGGGTGAGATCGAGGCGGTAGCCGAGCTGGGCGCGGTAGGTATCCCACTTCGAGGGTTCCCAGGTGGTGAAGGGCTGGTCGACCCCCATGTAGGGACGGAGGTAGTACGGGTTGGGCGAACCGTCGATCAGGCGCTCATTCGGGTCAATCAGGAGCTGGCCCGACTGGCCGTTGGCGTTCAGTTCCCCCATGAGGTTGCGTTTGTAGCGCTGCGAGTCCTCCCGCATGAACGCAACCTGGGCATCGATGCGGTGCCGCGGCGTGTCGAGGAGGTTCTGGTCGATCTGGAAGGTCCCGGTGAAGGTGCGATCCATCACGCGGTTCATCGCCTGGAGGTTTTGCTCGGCCCAGTCGTAGATGGCCCGGCTGCTCACCGTGGGGGTGGTGGTGAAGAGGGGCTGGCCGGTGAAACGGCCGGCGGCGATCCCCGAGCCCGCGCTGACCGCCATGTACCGGAGGCTGCCGGAGCCGCTGCCAGGATTGGTGTTGAGCGTTGATCCCGAGGTGCCGACCATCTCGAGGCCGCCCGGGCCGATGTAGGCATAGAAGCGGCCGCTGCCGGTGAAGCTGCGGTTGAAGTAGTCGGGCACGTTGCCATCGGCGGTGATCGGGGTGGTGGTGCCAAGGCCGCCGTTGCCGATGGTCTGGCCGCCGACGTGCACCACCTGGCCGACCGGATCCCAGGTGGGCCGGCCGCTGGCGATCCAGTAGGAAATGTTGTCGCGCGGCGGACTGGCGTTCGGACGGTTGCCGTTCATCCGGTACACCGAATACGAGCCGGTGATCGTCGTCTTGGGAAAGGGGCGGTACTTCACCATGCCGTTATACCGAACCGTGTTCACGCCGGACGGCTTGCGAATGAAGGCATCGTGCTGGAACGACCCGCTCACCCGCACGGCGAGCAGCCCTTCCTTGAGCACGCGGTTGGCGTCGAGGCTCGTGCGATAGCCGCCGTAGCTGTCGGCGCGGGCCTGCACCTGGGTGCGGTGGCGCGCCAGATTGGCGGAGGCGGGCACCATGTTGAGGGTGCCGGAGGGGTTGCCGAGGCCGAAGACGCTGGCATTGGGCCCGCGACTGATCTCCACGGACTCGATGCCGAGCGGGTCCACCGGCACGCGTCCCATGGTCTCGAAGTTGCCCAGCGAGACATTGGCGGCGGCGATGCCGCGGATGCGGTTGGCGCCGGTGGGATTGAGGCTGACGTTCTCTTGGACGTCGCCGTTGCGGTTGACCTCGAAGTCGGTGTAGTTGCCGGTGCCCTCGGCGCTCGCGGTGTAGAGGAAGACGTCGTTGATATCGAGCATGCCGAAGTCGGCCATCTGGTCCTTCGTCATCACCGTGATGGAGGAGGCAAGGTCCTCGAGCTTCGTGTTGAAGCGCGTGCCGGACATCGTGTTCGTCGCGTAGTAGCCCTTGCTGTCGGAGACGACCTCGAAGGGTGAAAGCGTCACGACCTCGTCGGCGGGGCGCGTTCCGGGGGAGGTCGCGGCGGCCGCGCCGGCGGCCTGGCGCAGGTCGGCGTCGAGCGCGGCTTGTTCCGCGGAATCGAGGACGCCGTTGCGGTTGGTGTCGTAGCGCGCGAGGGTGGCGGGGTCGGGGGCGGGTCTCGGCGCGACCTGGGCGGGAAGGGAGGGGAGGAGGAGCAGGGCGCCGGCGAAAGCGCCGAGGGTGCGCAGGCTGGGGAGGACAATCGGGTTGGTGTTCATCGCAGAGGGGTTGGCTCCAGGGCCGGGGTGTTTCCGAGCGGTCCGACGCGGACACGTGTCCACGCCGCTAGCGAAGTGAAAGTGCCGGAATTCTCAAGGGCGAGAGGGAGGCCGGCGGACAGTCCGTTGCCGCCGTTGGACGGGCCTCTCTCCATGCCGGTCGCTGGAAACCGCCCCGGCCGCTGTCTCCAGTGGATCTAAACTCGAACCTGGTCGCGCGGCTCCGCGCCGCGGGGCCGGGTGGCGCGGGCGCGTGGCGCCGGCGCGGCCGACGGATCTCACATCGGCCGCGCTTTCGCCTGCCGCTCAAGTGCAGCTACAACTGGGAGCGGTATCTCCGGCTCACCGCCGCGTCGGGCAAGGGTAATCCGATCGCGGCGGCGAAACGCGTGCGGGCAAGGCCCGCTCAGGCCGGGGCGGCGGCGGGCTTCTTCTTGTCCGGGAGCGCGCGGGTGGCGGCTTCGAGCTTGAGCTTCGCGACGCAGGCGTCGGTGGTCAGCACGCCCTCGTCGCCGCGGGCGCGGGAACGCACCGAGACGCTGTTGGCTTCGGCTTCCTTCTGGCCGATCACGAGGGTGTAGGGGACCTTGTCGATCTCGGCGCGGCGGATCTTGGCCCCGAGTTTGTCGCTGTGCTCATCGAGCGTGGCGCGCAGCCCCTCGGCCTTGAGGCGGGCGAGGAGCGTGCGCGCGTACTCGATGGTCTTTTCGCTGATCGGCACGAGGCGGACCTGCTCGGGCGCGAGCCAGAGGGGGAAGTCGCCGGCGAAGTGCTCGATCAGCACGCCGCAGAAGCGCTCCATCGAACCGAACGGGGCGCGGTGGATCATCACCGGACGGTGCGGCTGGTTGTCGGCGCCGATGTAGGAGAGGTCGAACCGGATCGGGAGGTTGTAGTCGACCTGCACGGTGCCGAGCTGCCATTCGCGGCCGATCACGTCCTTGATCACGAAGTCGATCTTCGGGCCGTAGAAGGCGGCTTCGCCGGGTTCCTCGGTGAAGGGCACGCCCAGGGTCTTGGCGGCCTCGCGGCACGCGGCCTCCGCCTTGTCCCAGTTGGCGGCGTCGCCGGTGTACTTGTTGGAATCCGGATCCCGCAGGCCGACGCGCACGCGGTAGTCCTGCATGCCGAGGGTGGTGAGTACGATCTTCACGAGCGAGAGGCAGCCCAGCACCTCCTGCGCGACCTGTTCCTCGGTGCAGAACAGGTGGGCGTCGTCCTGGGTGAAGCCGCGGACGCGCGTCATGCCGTTGAGTTCGCCGCTCTGTTCCCAGCGGTAGACGGTGCCGAACTCCGCGAGGCGGATGGGCAGGTCGCGGTAGGAGTGCGGCTGCGAGGCGAAGATCTTGATGTGATGCGGGCAGTTCATCGGCTTCAGCATGAAGCCGCCGAGGAGCTGGTCGTCGGGGCGGACGCGGTCGGGCGTGATGGTTTCACGGCCGGTGCGGGCGTTGATCTGGTCGCGGAGCTGGCCCGAGACCGCGTCGAGGCGGGCGTAGACCTCGGCGCACGAGCAGTTCTCGGCCAGGGCCTGGGCGAGCGACTCGTTTTCGATCACCGGCGAGAACTGCGATTCCTTGTAGTAGGGGAAGTGGCCGGAGGTCTTGTAGAGCTCGAGCTTGCCGATGTGCGGCGTGAAGACCTGGGAGTAACCCTGCTTGCGCAGTTCCTCGCTGATGAAGGTCTGCAGTTCCTGGCGGATGATCGCGCCGTTGGGCGTCCAGAGAATCAGGCCCTGGCCGACGTCCTCGTCGATGTGGAAGAGCTTGAGCTCCCGGCCGAGCTTCCGGTGGTCGCGGAGCCTGGCCTGCTCGAGCTGCGTGAGGTACTGGGCCAGTTCGTCCTTGGTGGCAAACGCGGTGCCGTAGATGCGCTGGAGCTGCTTGTTCTTCTCGTCGCCGCGGTGATACGCACCGGCGATGGAGAGGAGCTTGAAGGCCTTCAGCTTCGAGGTGTAGCGCACGTGGGTGCCGGCGCAAAGGTCGATGAACTCGCCGTTCTGGTAGAACGAGATCTTCTCCCCCTCGGGGATGTCGGCGAGGCGGCCGAGCTTGTAGCGTTCCTGGCCGATGCGCTTGATGATCTCCACCGCCTCCTCGCGCGAGACCTCCTTGCGGAGGAAGGGCTGGTTCTCGTCGGCGACCTTCTTCATCTCCGCCTCGATCCGGACGAGGTCCTCGGCGGTGAACTTGTGGTCGAGATCGAGATCGTAGTAGAACCCGGTGTCGGTGGGGGGGCCGATGTCGAGCTTGGCCTCGGGGAAGAGGCGGAGGACGGCGGTCGCCAGCACGTGGGAGCACGAGTGGCGGAGTTCTTCGAGCGGTGTCATGGCCATGGTTGGGAGGGTGGTCCTGCGTACGGTTGCAGGGCCGGAAAAAGGGGAGGTTATTTTTTCAGCGGCTCGAGGGACCAGCCGTCCTTGCGGTCGAGCATCGACCAGCCGGCGGCGGCGAGTTCCTTCCGCAGGGCATCGGCGGTGGCCCAGTCCTTCGCCTGCTTGGCGGTCCAACGGCGATCGGCAAGGGCAGTGATCTCGGCGGGGACGGCAGCCGGCGCGGGGGCGGCGGTGAGATCCAGGCCGAGGGCGAAGAGCACGCGATCGAACTGGGCGGCATTCAGCGCCGCCGGGGGCTGGCTGTTCAGGAGCCCGAAGAGGGCGCCGAGTGCACCAGGGAAGTTGAGATCGTCGTGGAGCGCGGCAAGGACGGGAGGCAGCACATCGACGCTGCCGCCGGCGCCGGGGATGGCGCCGCGCGCGGTGCGCAGGCTCTTCAGGGCGCTCTGGGCGGCGTGGAGCGAATCGAGGGTGAAGTTGAGCTGCTTGCGCGGATGGCCCATGAGGAGGGCGTAGCGCACGGCCATCGGCGGGATGCCCTGGGCGGTGAGGTCTTCCAGCGTGTAGATGTTGCCCAGGCTCTTGCTCATCTTCTTGGCTTCCACCTGCAGGAACTCGCTGTGGTACCAGTGGCGTGCGAAGACCTGCCCGTTGCAGCACTGGCTTTGGGCGATTTCGTTCTCGTGGTGCGGGAAGAGCAGGTCGACGCCGCCGGTGTGCAGGTCGATGGTCTCGCCGAGGTGTTTCTTGCTCATCGCGCTGCACTCGATGTGCCAGCCGGGGCGCCCGGCGCTGGCCCCCGCGGGACCGGGCCACTGCACCTCGCCATCCTCCTCCGGCTTGTAGGCCTTCCAGAGCGCGAAGTCGGACACGGAGTCCTTGTGGTCCGAGTCGAGGGCGCTGTTCGTGACCTTGAGTTCGCGCTCCTTGATCCGCGAGAGCGCGCCGTACTCGGGAAACGACGTGATCTTGAAATACACCGAACCGTCGGCGGCGCGGTAGGCGTGGCCCTTGCGCATGAGCACCTCGATCATGTCCACCTGCTCGCGGATGTGGCCCGTGGCGGTGGGCTCCACATGCGGCCGGAGGCAGTTGAGCGCGTCGCAGTCGGCGTGAAACTTGTCCGTCCACTTCTTTGTGATTTCGGCGAGCGGGCGGTTCTCTTTCTTGGCCTGGGCGATGGTCCGGTCGTCGACATCGGTCAGGTTGCGCACGTGCTTCACGCGGTCGGGGCCGAACTCCAGCTCCAGGAGGCGGCGCAGCACGTCGTTGACGACGAAGGTGCGGAAGTTGCCGATGTGCGCCGGCGCATACACCGTCGGACCGCAGGTATAGAAGCGGAAGACCCCGTCGGGATGCGACGGACGCAATTCGCGGCTTTCGCGGGACAGCGAGTCGAAGAGGCGAATGGGCATGGCGGGTGGGCGGAAGCCGTCAACTAGGCCCGAACCGGGCGGGTCTTTCGACCATTTTTTTCAGGATAAGCGTGGATCCGGGCGGCCGAAGCGTTATCGGTTCGGTCCCGTTTTGCCATGGAAACCGCCTTCAAGCTCGATTTGCTGCATCGCCCCCGCCGCCTGCGCCGCACAGCCACCCGCCGCGCGATGGTGGAGGAAACGGTCCTCCGGCCGGCCGATTTCATCGCCCCGCTGTTCGTCGTCGAGGGCAAGGCGCCCCCGGACGAGATCCGGTCGATGCCGGGAGTGTTCCGCCTCGGCCTCCCGGACCTCGTCAAGGAATGCCGCGCCCTCTTCAAGCTGGGGGTGCCGGCGGTGGCCCTGTTTCCCAAGCTCGATCCGAAGCTCAAGGACCCGGAAGGCACCCAGGCGCTCAACGAGGACACCCTGGTCCTGCGCGCCGTGCGGGCGGTGAAGAAGGCCGTGCCCGAGCTCGTGGTGATCACGGATGTCGCGCTCGATCCCTATACCAGCCATGGACACGACGGCGTGCTGACGCCGGCGCAGGACGACGTGGAAAACGATCGCACGGTGGGGATCCTCGCGCGGATGGCGGTGCTTCAGGCCCAGGCGGGGGTCGATTTCGTGGCGCCGAGCGACATGATGGACGGGCGGGTGGGGGCGGTGCGGCGGGCGCTCGACGCCGCCGGCTACACCAACACCGGAATCCTCGCCTATTCGGCGAAGTACAACTCCGCCTACTACGGTCCGTTCCGCGATGCCGTCGGAAGCGCCCAGGCGGCCGGCACGCGGCTGCTCAGCAAGGCGACGTACCAGATGAACCCTGCCAACCGCCGCGAGGCGATCACCGAGGTCCTCCTCGACGAGGCCGAAGGGGCCGACATCGTGATGGTGAAGCCGGCCGGGATGTACCTCGACATCATCCGGGACGTGCGCGAGGCGACGCGCCGTCCGGTGGCGGCTTACCAGATCTCGGGCGAGTACGCGCAGATTCACGCCGCGGCGCGGCTGGGCTGGCTGGACCTGGCCCGCTGCCGCCACGAGTCGCTGCTCGCGATCAAACGCGCCGGGGCCGACTTGATCCTGACCTATTTTGCGAAGGACATGGCGGCTGCGTTGCGGTAGCACCCCGGTCCGGCAGGGACGGGACCGATTCCTCCTTTCCCCGGCATTAGCCGGCGGGTAGGCGGACTGAAACGATCGGACTGACTGCCGCGTCTTACGCCCGTTGGCTTGTCGATTGCTGGGCGTGAATTTGACTTTGTCGGTGTTCGTGCGCCCGGTCCCTTTTCCCGCCATGACTACCACTACCCTGAAGAACGTTCGCCGCCTCCCGATCCTCGTCGTTCTCGTGCTCACTGCCGCCGGCAGTCTCGCGCGGGCGCAAGTGGCACCCGCCCCCGCTCTTCCCGCCGAAGAGGAAAAGAAGCGGGATACCGTGTTGATGGAGGCCTTCACGGTGACCGGCAGCAATATCCGCCGGCTCGACGAGGAGAAGACCCTGCCAGTGACAGTGCTGACCATGGAGGATCTCGATCTCCGTGCCGCCGCGACGGCCGCGGACCTGTTCGAGACCCTCTCGATCGGGGGCCCGATCACGCTCGATGAAGGCAACACCCTCGGCGCCGATGCCCGCGGCGACAACGTCGCCATCAACCTGCGCGGCATCGGTTCGGGCAACACGCTGGTCCTGCTCAATGGCCGCCGCCTGCCGCGCCACCCGGTCAGCATGAGCGAGGGCAGCGTGCCGTCCCTTTCCTACAACATCAACAACCTGCCGACGGCGGCGATCGGGCGCGTCGAGGTGCTCCGCGACGGGGCTTCCGCCATCTACGGCACGGATGCCGCCGCCGGCGTCGTCAACTCGATCACCCGCAGCCGCTTCGACGGACTGTCGGTGCGCGCCCGTGGCAGCGTGACCCAGCACGGCGGGGGCAACGACTGGAACGTTGAGGTCACCGAGGGGCGGAACTTCAATGGCGGCAAGAGCAACCTGCTCATGACGCTGGACTATTACCATCGCGACCACCTCTGGCTCGCGCAGCGCAAGTTCAGCCGCAACCAGGATATTCGTGTGACCCGCAACGTGCCTCCGCCCTGGGATGGGGTGCCGATTACCGACACCGCCGGGGTGGTGTCGCGCGACAACGACTTCGACAACCGGCTCAGCACCGATTCGAGCTACTACGGCGGGTTCGTGCGCGGGGTTTACGACAACACCGGTTCCTTCGTCGGGGCGCGGCCCACGGGGAATCGCGGCATCATCACCACCTCCGGCAGCACGTCCGCGACGATGGCGACCAACGGCACCTTCTACCTGATTCCCCTCGTCGACGGCAGCATCGGGTTCCGGCAGACCCTGCCGTCCCACAACATCGACGACTTCACGGTCAACTGGTACCTGAATCCCAACCTGGACCGGCCCATCCTGCCCAAGAGCGATCGCGCGAGTTTCACCGCGATGTTGCGCCATCGTCTCCAGGACAACCTCGAGGTCTTCGCCGAGGCGCTGGGTTATCGGGCGTTGTCCTTCACCGGGCGTTATCCGACGAGCTTCGATGTCGCGACGGACCACAACATCTACGTCAGCGCCGACAATCCCTTCAATCCGTTCGGCACGCGGTTTTACCATCCCACGGGTGCGCCCAATGCCGATGGCACGCCACGCCTGGTGGGCGAACCTGCGCAGGTTTCCTTCCTCAGTGGCGTCGGCGTGATTCCCCGCGATTTCAAACCCCGCCGCATCATCGTGCATTCCGAGGCCTACCGCTTTGTCGCCGGGCTGCGCGGCAAGCTGCGCCACGACTGGGAGTGGGAGTCCGGCGTGCTTTACGGCCGCAGCAAGACCCGCGACGAGGAGGAGTATGCGGTCCGCGAAAGCCGCCTCCGCGCGGCCCTGACCACCTCGGACCCGGCGAAGGCCTTCAACCCGTTCAACTACACCTTCAAGCTGGTGGCGCAGCCGGGCAACACGACCAACCCCTACCTCCTGATGGTGGACAAGCCCTACAGCAACCCGGAGGCGCTGACCAACTCGCTTTACGACAACTTCGTCCGCGAGGGCCGCACGCAGCTCGCGAGCTGGGATCTGCGCCTCAACGGCACCGTGTTTGATCGTTTCTGGGGCGGGCCGATCGGGGTCGCGCTCGGTGGGGAGTTCCGCTGGGAGGATTACCGCGACTACCGGCCTCCCTATGCCGGCCGGAATCCAGCCAACGCGCCCTGGAACGGCAACCCGAACGATCCCACCAATCTCTTCTATGGTCCGAACGAGAACGACTTTCTCGCGCTCAGTCCCAACGTGAACCTCTATTCGTCGCGGACCGTGGCCTCGGCCTTCGGCGAACTCCTGCTGCCCTTCATCGGCCGGGCCAATCGGATGCGGTATGCGCGCTCGCTCGAACTCTCGCTCGCGGGCCGCGCCGAGCGGTTTTCCGACTTCGGGCGCACCGCCAAGCCGAAGCTCGGTTTAAACTTCCGTCCCAACGAGTGGATCTTCGTCCGCGCCAGCACCGCCGGTTCCTTCCGGGCGCCGAACCTGGTGCAGAACAACCCGACGCCGCTCCAGCGCTCCGGCGATACCTACAACGACATCTATCGTTCAGAGGTGACGGGGCTTAATCGCGACTCCAGTGCGGTCCCGGTGATTTTTCGGCAGGGTAATTCCTCCCTGAAGCCGGAGAACTCCAAGTCCTTCACCGGCGGCGTGGCGATCTCCGCGCCGTTTTATCGCGGGTTGACGGTCACGGTGGACTACTGGCGGATCGATCAGCGCGACGTCATTTCCGCCGCGACCATCGCGTCCCAGCTCACCTACGACGAGGAGTTGCTCGATGGCGCCACGCAGAAGGCCCTCGCGGCCGGGACGCCGCTCGACCGAATCGACCTCGGCAGCGGCACTGAGGCGTACGTCGGCAACCCGAAGGTGAAGCGCGATGCGGTCACGCCGGCCGACACTGCCGCCTTCAATACCTTCAATGCCGGGCGCCCGGCGAGCCAGCAGCGCGCCCCGGTGGGGCAGGTGAAGTCGGTCGTGACCGATTACGTCAACCTCGCGGGCCGCGAGGTCGAGGGCCTGGACTTTGGTCTGGAGCTGCGGTTGCCGAAAACCCGCCTCGGCCAGGGCACCATTCGCGGCGATGCGGCCTACCTGCTCAAGTCCGACACGACGGCGGACCCCGGGGCACCTGCCATCACCAACATCAACCGCGACGGGCGCACGCGCTTCCGGGGCGACATCGGCCTGACGTGGCGGACCGGCCGTTGGACCGGCGGCTGGTACACCAACTACTACGGCACCTACGTCGACACCGGCACGGCCACGACCCAGGAAATCTACGAAGTCCTAGGCAAGCCGGAGTACATCTCCACCTACGTCGACTCCGGGGGCGTACGTCGCTACCGCTACCTCGTGTCCGCCTACGTCGTGCACAATGCCTATCTCAGCTACTCGATCCCACGCGCCCGGGGGAAGGAAAGCTGGCTGAGCGACCTCTCGCTGCGGCTCGGCGCGAACAACCTCTTCGACAATGAACCGCCGCTGGCCGATGAGGACACCGGCTACCGCCGCGGCGCCGGCACCAGTGCGAAGGGACGGACGTATTACGCGCAGATTTCGAAGCGGTTCTGACCGCGTTTCATTCGTGGCCGCGCGAGAGCGGGGCGCGGCAGGCGGGGCGGAGTCGCCCCGCCTACAGCGAGGTTGCCGGCGACTTCGGGCGGGAGGAAGACCCGCGCCGGATCTCAACCGATGGCGATCAACTCCGCGGTGGCCGGCACGTCCTTGATGATTTGTGACGGCTCGGGGCCGACGCCAAGGTAGCGCAGGTTGGGCAGCTTGCCGGCTGGCGGTCGCGGTCCCCCGGCGTACGCTACGTCCAGGATTCCGCGCATCATCGCCGCGACATAGCGGCGGGCGTTCGGCGGCAGATCGGCAAAACGGCGGATCTGCGAGATGTCCTCCGCCCATCCCGGATGGCGGGTGTAGACCGGGCGCAGGGTCCTCCGCACGGCCTCATTGCGAGGCACGTGGACGATGCGGCGGCCCGACGGATCCTCGTACGCCACGCAAATTTGCAGGTCGCCCCGCCATTCGCCCGAGTGGGAGAGCGCGTCGGACTTGTTGATCATCACGTCCTGGTAGCCGCCATAACGCAGGGCGTCGCCCTTCTCGACCGCGTCGAACCAGCCGACCATCCGCTGCCGGCCCGTGCTGGTGCCGAACTCGAGTTGCTTCAGCTTCGCCGCGAGCGGGTGCGCATCATCCATCTGGGTGATGAACGTGTGCGTGCCGACCTTGGTGTCGTAGGCCTTGGCGACGCCGAAGGTGTGGATGCGTTGGACGGGAATCCCCGCGCTTTCGAAGAACTCGGGAGTGAACGTGTGCGACGCGGTGACGTTGGGGGAGAAGCCGTGGCGCTTGTCGAGCCAGTAGGCCTGGCCGAATTCGCCGATGACGGTGCGGCCGGCGGCGAGTTCCCCGAGGATCAGCTCGCGGACTTCGACGATGTTTCGGGCCAGCGCGGTGCCGGCCGACCAGTAGGTCTCCGTCAACGCTTCGAGGTTGAGGGTGAACGGCGAGGAACCGCGGAAGCGGGTGAAGTCGAACTCGGACGGCGAAAACACGCCCAACTCGATTGCCTCGGCGTTGGCGCGCAGTTCGGCTGCGGTGAGCTTGTCGAAGAAGGCGGCCCAGGTGGCCTCGCTGACGCGGCAGACGTGCTGGATGGTCCGGCAGGCCCGGTCCGCACGTTGCGCGAGCTTCCGCGCAAAGTAGTTCGGCCCGGCGAGGAAATCGGAGAAGGTGATCTGCTGCTGTCCGACCTCGTCGAGGTACGCGGGGGTGATGCCGCGGCCCGTGGAGCCGCGGGGCTCGTCGGCCAGGACGTGGACACGGTAGTCTTCCCAGGCGAGGTCGAGCAGCCGGTGGGTGAGATCGGAAACCAGGGTGCGCTCGTCGATGCGCAGGCGGGACAGGACGGCGTAGCCTTTTCGCTCCAGGGGCCGCGTTTCCCACCAGATCTTGCGGGGATCGGCGACGACTCCGCTGCCGATGCAGAGGTGGGCGGCATCCCCGACGACCACGCCGGCCGGAAGGAGGTTCAGCTTGATGCCCCCGGCGGTGTGCCCGGAATTGGCGCCGCCGTTGACCTTGAGCACGACCGAGACGGGGTGGGCGGTGCCGCGCAGTTCATCCGCGACTTCGGGGATGAGACGACCTTTGCCTTCATCGCCGAACGAGATGCCGACGTCGGCGATCAACTGGCTGGAGAACGGGAGCAGGGACATGGTTGCTTAATCGGCAACCGAGCTCGTGAAAAACCCTGTTGCCGCGAAGGGAAAACGCGGTCCCGGGGGCGAGGGCAACAGAAAAGCGCGACGCCGGCAGCGTCGGCTACTTCTTCACCGTGGTGAGCGGGGTGAGAATCGCGATGGCCGCCTCGTTCTTGAACTCGCGCGCGATGTCCAATGCCGTGACCCCGAGCTTGGAGACGATGTTGGGGTTGACCCCGGCCTTGAGGAAGAGCTGCACCATCTCCGCGCTGCCGCTGGCGGCCGCCTCGTGCAAGGGGGTGCCTCCGCGCTCGCTCACGGTCTTGGGGTCGGCCCCGCCGTCCAGCAGCGCGCGGGCGACCGCGACGCGATCCTTGGCCGCCGCGTGGTGCAGCGGGGTCCAGCCCATCTTGTCGAGTTGGTTGGGCTTCGCCTTGCGGGCCATGAGCGCCTGCACGAGGGCGACGTTGCCGCGTTCCACGGCGAGGTGCAGGGGCGTGCGGGAGCTGCGGTCCGGGGTGTCGGGGCTAGCGCCCGAGTCGAGGAGAAAGAGGGCAATTTCGTTGCGGTTCCGGAGGATTGCCTGGTGGAGCGGCGCCAGACCGGCGTCCTTGCCGGTGCGGGCGGACGCGGGCTGCAGGTTCACGTGCAACTTCACATCCGCGAGATCACCGCGTGCAATCGCCTCGTCGATGCTGGGGTACTTGGGCATCGCGGCCACTTCGGAACTGACGCCGGAGACCGGCACGGCGACGGAGGCGGTCCAGAGGAGGGCGTTGAGGACTAGTTTGCGGAAGTTCATGTCGGACCAGTTACGATGAAAGTGCCCGCCGGTGAATCCAAATGTGCGAACACCGGCTCCTTCGTAGACCCAGCCGAGGATCTGCGGCTCGCTGCGCGCCACGGCGGCACGGACCGCGGGGTTGCCGGAGCGCGGCCCGTCCTGTCCCAGGGTATCCGGCGGCGGCACGGCGAGGAGGACGGGAGTGATGCCGGGGCGGAAGCGGAGATGGTAGTACCACTCGTCCTCCATGGTGAAGGGGCCCACGCCGCGCGTGACTTCGTGCGTGGGAAGAGTCGGCTCTCGCACGGTCCAGAGCGGATTGACCGACCAGTCGGTTTCAAACCGGCCCCCGATGGTTTCGAGGAGATAATCCGCCAGATCGCCGGGCGAGGGCTCGACCGCAAAGTGCAGGACGGCGAGTCCGCGGCCGGTCCCCGTGTGTCGTCGCAGCGCCGCCACGTGGCCATTGGCGACGTGCCGATCGAGTCCATCGGAGTAGAGGACAAGGGCGGTGGCGCGGTCGAGTTGCGCCGCCTCGGGCCAGCCGAGGCTGACCTCGGCCCGCACCGGCAGTTCGGCGCGGTTCAGGGCGCCAGCCAGCAACCGGCAGCCATCCGGGAAACGGTGTTCGCCCGGGCCGTGGCTCGGATCTCCCGAGATGAAGAGAATCGTGGCCGGTGCCGTCGCGGCGGCGAGGCCGACGGCGGACAGACCAAACAGGAGGGCGAGGACGAGGGCTCGCATCCGGGGCGGCGGGCAAGCGACGCGCAGACATCCGCCGGGCCGGCGGGAGGGCAGGGCGGGGGATTCCCCGCCTGGAATTCCCCCGCTTCCCGGCGGGTGGCGGCGCCTCGGGGAGGTCAGCGCAGGGTTTTTTTCAGGAAGGCGAGGCCCTTGACAGCGATGTCGTTCCGCTTCGGCTCGATCTTGCGCCAGATCGCGGCGGCGCGGGCGATCACCTTCACGTCGGTGGTGAACGACTCGATCACGACATCGCCCTGGTAGCCGACCTTCTTCAGGGCTTTGGCGATCTCCTTCCAGGCAATGTGGTCGCCGCCGGGCGTTCCGCGGTCGCTGCCGCAGGCGTGGAAGTGGCCCAGGCGCTTGCCGGCCTTCAGGATCGCGGCGGCCTGGTTCTTTTCCTCGATGTTCATGTGGAACGTGTCGAGGTGCAGCTTCACGGCCTTCGAACCCACCGCCTTGACCAGCTTGAGCCCCTGATCGCAGGTGTTGAGGAAGTCGGTCTCGAACCGGTTGAGCGGCTCGATGCAGATTTCGACGCCCTTCGCCTCGGCGTGCGCTGCGAGGACCTTGAGGTTCTTCACCACCAGATCCCATTCCACCTTCTGCTGGGCGGGTTCGACCGCATCGGCCTTGCCCACCACCGAATACACGGGGCCAATCAGGCGGGGGCAGCCCATCGCGGCAGCCTGGTCGATGATGGCCTGGCAGTAGGCCATCGCGGTGGCCTGATCGGCGTCGCTGCCGCGAAAATCGCGGCCCGGTCCCATGCAGGCGCAGACGCTGCCGATGGCGATGCCCGCCTTGTCCGCGGCGGCCTTCACGGCGGCCGGATCGATGTGGGAGGGATCCTCAATGGGAATCTCGACGGTATCAAAGCCCCACTTCTTGAAGGTCTTGAAGAGGCTGACGCTTTCGGTGGTGAACGGCGACGTGAACAGGAACGAGTTGATGCCAAATCTCATGGGGACGGAGTTGCAGGTTGGAGGTTGAGGAAGGGGACGAACGCGGAAAAGCCGGAGCGGATCCAAACCGTGGCCGCGGGCGCAGTGCAAGACTGCGGATGACGACGCCGCGGTCGTTCGTGCGCGCGGGCCGCGCGGATCACTTCATCGCGGCGAAGTGCCGCTTGACGGCCGCGCGCATGGCCGCGGTGGCTTCGGGGGTGTTGGTATGGCCGGCGAAGACGTCGTGGTGGATCTCCTTGCGGGTCTTCAGGGCGTTGTAGGCGGCGTAGACCGTCGACGGCGGACAGTTGGTGTCGATGAAGCCGACCGTGAACAACCCGGGATCCTTCGTGCGGGCGGCAAAGTTGACCGCGTCGTAGTATCGCACGGCGGCGACCACTTCCGGGGCGGGATTGGCGTCGCCGGTGGCGATGAACTTGGGCCAGCCGGAAATCCGGCGGGCGAGGAATCCCGTGTGATCGCACATGGCCGGCACTCCGGCGACGAAGAAGGAGACCCGCGCGTCGAGGCCGGCCGCAGCGATCGCCTGCGCCCCGCCCTGGCTGGAGCCGGAAACCACGAGGGTCCGGCCATCCCATTCGGGCTGCTGGGCCAGGAAGTCGATCGCGCGGATCAGGCGGAGGAACATGCCCAGGAAATAGACGGTGTCGCGGGATTCCTTGCCGGCGGAGCGGTAGTTTTTGAGCTCACCATTCGCGAGGGCCTCGTAAAAGGAGGCGGGCTGGCCGTTGGGCAGACCGTGGGCGTTGATGTCGAGCGCGAGAGCGCCCTCGCCCGCCCAGCCGACGGCGGTGGACAGACCGGCGCTGCGCACCCCGGCGCCGTGCACCGTAAGAATGGCGGGCAGGCTCTTCACCTTGGCCCCACTCGGGCGGGCGTAGTAGCCGGACACCGGTGAACCCACGCCGTCGACCTGGAGATCGAAGGCCTCGACCCGGTCGCGCCCGGACTTGACCGGCGTGAGCCGCGGGCGGACCGGCACGGCGGCCAGGCGCTTCTTCTGGGCGTCCCAGAACGCCGCGAAGTCAGCCGGCGCGGGCTGGCTCGGCTCAATCTCGCGCGGAGAAACCGCGGCGCCCCCCAGGGCGTTGAGCTTCTTGTCGCCGACGGCATAGGTGATCCGGCACTGCACGAAGCCCGGCTCGTCGAGCGTGCCGGTGACGAGCGCGCGGCCTTGCTCCAGGCGCGCCCGTCCGGTGCGGAAGGGAGGGAGGCCATCCTTGGTGAGCGCCCAGTCCACCTCGGCCGGTGCCGGCGTCGTGGCCCCTGGGTTGGCCTTGATCACGAAGGTGAGGGTCTCCCCCTTGCGGTAGACGGCGCCCGCCCGCTCGGCGGCGACACTGAGGGGATCCGGCGCCTTGGCGGCGGCCTTCTCGGCTGCGAGGGCCAGGGGGGATGCGGAAAGCAGGGCGGCACCGAGTGCGAAGAGGAGGAGTCTTTTCATCGGGAGGCGGTCAGCGTGGCGGCACGGATGGCGGGGCGCGAGACAAGAACCGGCCGGGCCCGATGCGCGGCGGTGACCAAGGGATCGCGGGCCGCGCGGGCGCAATCAGGCCAGGAGGCTGGAGACGACACCGGCGGGCTCCACCCCGGTGAGGCGCATGTCGAGGCCCTGCGACTTGTAGGTGAACTTCAGGTGGTCGATGCCGAGGCAATGCAGCAGGGTGGCGTTGAGATCGTGCAGGCTCACCGGATCGCGCACGATGTTGTAGGAAAAGTCGTCGGTTTCGCCGTACACGACTCCGCCCTTCACGCCGCCGCCCGCCAGCCACACCGTGAAGCAGCGCGGGTGGTGATCGCGGCCGTAGTTCGTGCGGGTGAGCGTGCCCTGGCTGTACACCGTGCGGCCGAACTCGCCGGCCCAGACCACGAGCGTGTCGTCGAGGAGGCCGCGTTGCTTGAGATCGGTGATGAGGCCGTAGCAGGCCTGATCGGTATCCTGGCACTGGATGCGCAGGTGCTCCGGCAGCGTGCCGTGCTGATCCCAGCCGCGATGCAGGATCTGCACGCAGCGGACGTTGCGCTCCGCCAGGCGGCGGGCGAGCAGGCAGCTGGCGGCGAACGACCCCGGCTCCTTCACCGCCGGGCCGTAGAGATCGAGGGTGGCGGGCGACTCGCCGCTGATGTCGGTGAGCTCCGGCACGCTGGTCTGCATCCGAAACGCCATTTCGTACTGGGCGATGCGCGTCAGCGTCTCGGGGTCGCCGTAGCGGGCGTGGTTGAGCTGGTTGAACTGTCCCAGCGCATCGAGCATCGACCGGCGGGTCGCGGCGTCGACCCCGTGGGGGTTCTCCAGGAACAGGACGGGGTCGCCCTGGGCGCGCAGGGCCACCCCGGTGTGCTTCGTCGGCAGGAAGCCGCTGCTCCACATCCGGGTGAACAGCGCCTGCGCCGCGACCTTGGGGGAGAACTTCGGGGTGAGGACGACAAAGGCGGGCAGGTCGTTGTTCTCGCTGCCGAGGCCGTAGGAGAGCCACGAACCGAGGCTCGCCTTCCCCGGAATCTCGCTGCCGGTCATGAGAAACGTGCACGCGGGATCGTGGTTGATGGCGTTGGTGTGCACGCTCCGCACGATGGCGAGCTCGTCGACCACCTTCGCGGTCCAGGGCAGGAGCTCGCTGACCCAGGCGCCACTCTGGCCGTGCTGCGCAAACTGGAAGATCGACGGGGCGACCGGAAAGCGGCTCTGGCCGCTGGTCATGGTGGTGATCCGCTGGCCCATCCGGATCGAGGCGGGCAGTTCGACGTCGAAGTGTGCCTGCAGGCCGGGCTTGTAGTCGAACGTGTCGAGCTGCGACGGGCCTCCGTTCATGTGCAGGTAGATGATCCGCCGGGCGCGGGGCGCGAAGTGCGGAAAGCCGGCCAGCGGGGGATGCACGCGTTCCCCTCCGGGGAGCGCCGGCGTCCCCGGGGCGGCCCCCAGGCGGGGCGCCAGCCAGTGGAGGGCGACGCCGCCGAGCGCGAGGCCGGCTCCGGAAAAGAACTGCCGGCGGGTCAGGTGGTTGAGGTAGTCGCGGGCGGGCTGCATGGGTCAGTTGCGCACGATGGCCTCGTCGAGGTTGAGGAGCAGGTTGGCGATCATGGTCCAGGCCGCGAACTCCGGCACGGGCAGCTGGCGGGAGTAGGGCGATTCGCCGTTCGCGAGCACGCGGCTGGCGGCCTCCGGGTTTTTCTGAAAATGGGCGCGATGCCCGGCGATGGTCGCCGCGAGGAGGTTGGCTTCGGCCGCGGTGGGTGGTCGGGCCGTGACCGTGCGGAAGGCGGTCGCGAGCCGGTCGGCGTCGGTCTGGACGGGTTGGAGCAGGCGCTCGGCGAAGGCCCGCGCGGCTTCGAACTGCTGCACGTCGTTCATCAGCGCCAGCGCCTGAAGCGGCGTGTTGGAGCGGGCGCGGCCGACGCAGAAGTTTTCCCGCGACGGTGCGTCGAAGGTGACCATCGACGGGGCCGGCGCGGTCCGCTTCCAGAACGTGTAGAGGCTGCGGCGATACAGAGCGGCGCCGTGATCCTGCCGGTAGTCCCGGGTGTTGCTGCCGCCGAAGGCCACGGGTTCCCAGATGTTGACGGGCTGGTAGGGCAACACCGGCGCTCCGCCGAGCTGTGGCACAAGCAGGCCGCCAACGGCCAGGGCCTGGTCGCGGAGCACCTCGGCGTCGAGCCGCAGGCGCGGGGCCCGGGCGAGCAGCTTGTTTTCCGGGTCGAGTTCCAGGAGGCGGGGCGTCACCCGCGAGTCCTGCCGGTAGGTGCGCGAGGTGACGAGCAGGCGGACCAGGGCCTTCACGTCCCAGCCGGTGCGGATGAACTCCGCCGCCAGCCAGTCGAGCAGTGCCGGGTGGGTCGGTGGCGCTCCCTGGGCTCCGAAGTCGCCCGGGGTGCGGACGAGACCGGCGCCGAAGAGCTGCTGCCAGAAACGGTTGACGCTGACGCGGGCGGTGAGCGGGTGTTCCGGCGCGACCAGCCACCGGGCGAGATCCAGCCGGTCGGGCCGGGCTCCGCGTGCGCGCAGGGGCGGCAGGAAGGTCGGCGTGGCCGGAGAAACCTCCTCGCCCGGCTTGTCGTACTGCCCGCGCAGCATGACATGCGCCGGCCGGGCCACCGGAAGTTCCCGCGAAATCGGGGAGAGCGGGAGGGTCTGTTCGTAGTGCACCTGCTCGGCGATGACGCGGCGGGCGGCGTGGACCTCCGGCTCGAGCGGCCCGCGCAACGGCCCGTAGATGTAGTCGCGGTGGAAGCGATCGAGGGCCTGTTTCTCCTCCTCGACCTGCTGGGTGCCGGAGAGACCGACGAGGAAGTTGATGTCGTGCCGGAGCGTGAGGGTGGAGAACGCCCGGGCGCCGGTGCGCAGGCCGCTGACCCACGCCTCCTTGGCGATCAGGGGATCCTGTGCGGCATTCGGGCTCGTGATCACCGCGCCGAGGCGATCCCACCACGCCCCGCCGCCGCGCTGGAGAAGGCGGAGGCCGGTGAAGGTCTTGCCCTCGTGAATCTCGGATTCGCAGGCCGTCAATTCGAGCCGCGTGTAGGTGCCCGCCGGTGGCAGGGGGCCGACGACCAGGGTGTCGCGCCCCGGTTCGGAAGGGAAGGCGTTCGCGTCGCCCCAGATCATCCGCCGGGGTTTGACGTCGCTGAGAAACTCGATCGCCACGGCACGCGGCGGGTTGGCGGGGTCTGGATGGAGGTGAACGAAGGCGCGGACCTCGCCCCGGACGGTGAGGGTCACGTCTCCCGCGGTGAACGCCACTTCGCGCGCGACCTCACCTTCGAGCCGCAGGGCGCGCCGGCCGCCCGCCACCGGAACCCCCGGGCCCTCGCGCCACGCCCCCGGCGGAGGCGGCGCCAGGATGTTCTCCGGGGTCGGCAGGTCGGAATCCTCGGCCCAGATCACCTCGTACGTGATTGGCTGCCGGCCGGGCTTCGGGAGCTTGAATCCCTCGGCGACCAGTTGCTCCGTGCGGGCGCGGACCGCGGCCTCGAGGGCCGGGGCCGAGGCGTAGAGCCGATCGATGTGTGCCTGCTTCTCCGCGTCCGGGGCGATGACGACGATTGGCGCGGCGATGCGGACGTTGCCGTCCCAGCACCGATCGGCGAGTCCCTTGAAGAAGGCCCCGAGCGCGTAGTAGTCCCGCATCGTGAGCGGGTCGAACTTGTGGTCGTGGCACGACGCACAGTTGGCGGTGAGGCCGAGCCAGACCGCCGCCGTGGTGTCGACGCGGTCCGCGGTGTTGCGCATTTCGGCCTCCGCTTCGATGGCGCCGCCTTCGGAGGTGGACAGGTGGTTGCGGTTGTAGCCGGTCGCGACCAGCTGATCGGTGCGCGGGCGGGGCAGAAGGTCGCCGGCGAGTTGTTCGATCGTGAACTGATCGAACGGCAGGTTGCGATTGAACGCCGCCACGACCCAGTCGCGGTAGGGCCAGATCGTGCGGACGTTGTCGAGGTGCAGGCCGTGGGTGTCGGCGTAGCGGACGGCGTCGAGCCAGTGTCGCCCAAACTGCTCGCCGTAGCGGGGCGAGGCGAGGAGCCGGTCGACGACCCGCTCATAGGCTCCGGGAGCCCGGTCGGCGAGGAAGGCGTCGATCTCGGCCGCGGTGGGCGGAAGTCCGGTGAGGTCAAGGGTGAGACGGCGTACGAGAGTCTCCCGGGGGGCCTCCGGGGAAAGGGCGAGGCCTTCCGTGGCCAGCCGCGCCGCGATGAACCGATCCACCGGGTGGTCGCCGCCGCCGGTTCGCGGCGGATCCTTCCGGGCGACGGGCTCGAAGGCCCAGTGCCGCTGGTAGGTTGCGCCTTCCTCGATCCAGCGGCGCAAGAGGGCGCGTTGGGAAGGATCGAGCGGGGCCTGGGGAGAATCCGGCGGCGGCATCACCTCATCCGCATGCGGGCTGATGATTCTCTGCCACAACTCGGAGTCGTCCGGCCGGCCAGGAACGATCGCACGCACGCCCTTGCGCTCGGCGGTGGCACTGGCGGCCTCGTCGAGCCGGAGTCCGGCCTTGCGGTGCGCCGCGTCAGGGCCGTGGCAGGCCAGGCAGTGGTTGGCGAGGATCGGGCGGATGTGCTCGTTGAACGACAGCGGCTCGGCGGCGCCAACGGCGGGTGCGGCCAGGGTGGCCAGAACGAGACAACGAAGCGACATGGGAGTGGGGGCCCAGGTGGGTGCCTTCTGATGGCGCAATCACGGGTGGCGGTCAATGCGAGGGTGAGGCGAAGTGGCCGCGGGATGGAGACGCGTGGATTCCCTGTGGCGCGCAACGCGGCGAACCCAGGGTTGAGTCCCGCCGTCATTGGTGGCGGAATGCCATCGTCATGATGAAGCGCACGGCGTTCGGTTGGCCCTGGTTTTGCGTTGGAATGCTGACGTCCTGGTCCGTCGGGGTGTTGCCAGCTGCGGACACCGTTTCGCTCGCTGGCGAATGGCGGTACGCCCTGGATCGGAAGGACACCGGCGAACGCGAGCGTTGGTTCGCCCGGGACCTGGAGGGCAAACTCACGCTGCCGGGCAGCCTGCCGGCGCAGGGAATTGGAGACCCGGTGACGCCGGCGACGAAGTGGATTGGGGGCATCATCGACAAGTCGTGGTTCACGGCGCCGGAGTACGCGCGGTACCGGGCCGAGGGAAACGTCAAGGTGCCGTTCTGGCTCCAGCCGGAGACGACCTATGCCGGGGCGGCCTGGTACCAGCGGGCGGTGGTGATTCCGGAGGCGTGGGCGGGGCGCCCGATTGTGCTCCGGCTGGAACGACCGCACGGGGAAACGCGGGCCTGGGTGGGGGGACGTTTCCTTGGATGGTGCAACTCCCTCGCGACGGCCCACGAATTCGAACTCGGCGCGTTGCCGCCCGGCGAGTTGCGCCTGACGGTGCGCGTGGACAACCGCATGACGATTGACGTCGGCGAGAACGCCCACAGCGTGAGTGATCACACGCAGGGAAACTGGAACGGCATCGTCGGCCGGATGGAACTGGTGGCGAGGCAGAAAGCCTGGGTGGGGGAGTTGTCCGTGCACCCGCAGGCCGCGACGGGGAGCGTGCGGGTGACCGGTCGCGTGGCCGGCGGACCCTTGCCGCCGCGGGTGCGGTTGCGAGTGACCGCCGGGGAGGGAGCCGGCGAGCTCGCCGCCGTGGACGCAGCGGTGGATCCGGCGAGCGGTGCCTTTTCCGCGATGCTTGCGCTCGGCCAGCAGGCCGCGCGCTGGGACGAGTTTGCCCCGCGCCTCCATCGGCTGCGCGCGGAGATTGAGGGAGGAGAGGCCGGCGCGACGACCTTTGGCCTGCGGACGATCGCGACGGAGGGGACGCGCTTCCAGATCAACGGGCGCAACCTGTTCTTCCGCGGGACGCTGGACTGCGCGAACTACCCGCGCACCGGCCATCCGCCGATGACGGTGCCGGAATGGAAGCGGATCATCGGGATCGCCAAGGCCCACGGTCTGAACCTGATTCGCTTCCACTCCTGGTGTCCGCCGGAAGCGGCGTTTGTCGCCGCGGACGAGATGGGCTTCTACCTGCACGTGGAGGCCTCGACCTGGCCCAACCACACGACGACCCTCGGCGACGGCAAGCCGATCGACGCCTGGCTGTACGAGGAGACCGAGCGGATCCTGCGGGCCTACGGCAACCATCCCTCGTTTGTGCTCATGGCCGCCGGCAACGAACCCGGAGGCCGGAACCACGGGGCCTACCTCGGCAAGTGGGTGACGCATTTTCGGGCGCGGGATGATCGCCGGCTCTACACCAGCGCCGCGGGCTGGCCGGAGATTCCGGAGAATGCCTGGCACTGCACGCCGAAGCCCCGCATCCATGCGTGGGGCGACGGGCTGAAATCCCGCATCAACGCCCGGCCGCCGGAGACCCAGACGGATTACCGCGACTTCATCGCCAAGCGAACCGTGCCGGTCGTGAGCCATGAGATTGGCCAATGGTGCGCGTACCCCAATTTCGAGGAGATCGCGAAGTACTCCGGATACCTGAAGGCGCGGAACTTCGAGATCTTCCGCGAGACACTCGAGTCCCATGGCATGGCGGACCTCGCCAAGCCCTTCCTGATCGCGTCCGGGCGGTTGCAGACCCTGTGCTACAAGGAGGACATCGAATCGGCGCTCCGCACGCCGGGCATGGGAGGTTTCGAGCTGCTGGACCTGCACGATTTCCCCGGCCAGGGCACGGCGCTGGTCGGCGTGCTGGATGCCTTCTGGGAGCCGAAGGGCTATGTGACCGCGGCCGAGTACCGCCGCTTCTGCGGCCCGACGGTGCCCCTGGCCCGGTTGGCGAAACGCGTGTTCCGGCGCGACGAGAGGATCGAGGCCGCCATCGAGGTCGCGCACTTCGGCGCGGCGCCGCTGGAGCAGGCGGTGGCGGAATGGCGGTTGGTGGCGGACGATGGCCGGATCGTCGCGCAGGGGAGGCTGCCGGAGCGGTTGATCCCGGTCGACAACGGGGTGAAACTCGGGGAGGTGAGCGTCCCGCTCGAAGGCCTCCCGGCGCCGGCGCGGTATCGGCTGGCGGTGGGTATCGCGGGTACGGCCGCGGCGAACGACTGGGACGTGTGGGTCTATCCCGAAGCCGTGGACACGGCGGTGCCCGCGGGCTTGCGCGTGACCCGCGAGTTCGACGGACCCACCCGGGCCGCGTTGGCGCAGGGGGAGCGCGTAGTATGGCTGGTGCCACCGGGTCGGGTTCGCAACGACCCGGAGCGGAAAGTGGTCCTCGGATTCTCGAGCATCTTCTGGAACACCGCCTGGACGAAGCGCCAACCGCCCACGACGCTCGGAATCCTCTGTGATCCGGCACACCGGGCGCTTGCGGGGTTTCCGACCGACTTCCACAGCAACTGGCAATGGTGGTATCTGACCAGTCGCGCCGGGGTGTTGATCCTCGATGATCTTCCGGCCGGGGTCCGCCCCGTCGTCCAGGTCATCGACGACTGGTTCACAGCCCGGAAACTCGGGCTCGTCATCGAGGCCCGCGTGGGTCCAGGGCGGCTGCTGGTGTGCAGCATCGACCTCGACGAGGGCGGCGCGAACAATCCCGTCGCGGCCCAGCTTCGCCACAGCCTGTGGCGCTATGTGGCCAGTCCGGAGTTCGCACCGACGACGGAAGTGTCGGCGGACGTGGTGGCGCGGCTGGCCGTCCCTTAGCCCGGTCGGAGGCCGCGCCCCGGCCGGCTGGCGCTTCAAGCCGCGGGGCGGCGGCGTCAGGCGCGGTCCAGCGTGGCGCGGACCCGGGCAATCAGGCTGCCGACGTCGCAGGGTTTCAGCAGGACCTCGCCGATGCCCAGTTTGGTCAGCTCCGCGCGGTGGGAGGTGTCCCCGAGCCCTGACGTGGCGATGATCGCAAGCTGCGGGTCCTTCTCGCGCAGGGTCCGAATCAGGGAAATGCCGTTCATTACCGGCATCATGAGATCGGTGAGGACCAGGTCCACCTTGCCTGGCTCCTGTTCGAGAACCGCGAGCGCGTCGCGGCCGTTGGTTGCCAGGAGCACGGAAAACCCCTGCCGCGTGAGTGCCAGGCGCAGGGACTCGCGCAGGTTGCGCTCGTCGTCGACCACCAGGATTACCTCGCCGGTTGGTGCGGATGGCTCGTGCTCCGGGGCGGACGGCGGGGCCAAGGTCGGCGATTCCGGATCGGCGGGCAGAAACACCCGAAACGTGGTCCCTCGACCGGGCTCCGACGTGACCTTGATGAAGCCATTGTGGTTGCGCACGATTCCCAGGACGGTCGAAAGACCGAGCCCCGTGCCCTTGCCAAGGGGTTTGGTGGTAAAGAAAGGATCGAAGATGCGGTGCTGAATTTCCGGAGGAATCCCGTCGCCGGTGTCGCTCACCTCGATCCGCACGTAGGGTCCGGGCTGGCGGTCTGGAGGCAGGGTGTCGTCCGTGGAGGAAAGGGTGGCGTTGGCAGCCCGGAGGGACAGATGCCCGCCATTGGGCATGGCGTCGCGGGCATTGACGCAGAGGTTGAGGAGGATCTGGTGAAACTGGGTGGCGTCGGCCTCGATGGTCCAGAGGTTGGCGGGGACCTGCAACTGGAGATCGATTTCGCGGGGAAAGGTCTCGCGCATCATGGCGAGCAATTCCTTCATCAGGTGCCGCGGCTGCATCCGGGTGCGATCCCCTGACAGCCCCCGGCTAAAGGTCAGCAGCTGCCGGACGATATCCGCGCCGCGCCGCGCCTCCCGCTGCAGCATGGTGAGAATTTCCTGGTCGCCCTCTTCGGTGAGCTTGTCGCGGAGCACTCCCGAAACCAGCAGCATGGGCGCCAGAATATTGTTGAGATCGTGGGCGATGCCGCCGGCGAGGGTGCCGATCGCCTCCATGCGCTGCGATTGGAGAAACTGCGCCTCGAGCCGTTTCTGTTCGGTGATGTCCTGCTTGATGGCGATGAAATGGGAGATCTCCCCGGTTTCGCCGCGCAGCGGGGTGATGGTCATGTCCTCGGTGCGCAACACGCCGTCCTTTCGCCGGGACGTGATCTCGCCGCGCCAGGATTCGCCGGAGTTTACGGTGGCCCACAGGGCGTCGGTCCGGGCGATGGACTGGGCGTCATGGCCCATGAGGTCGCGGAGTGGCTTCCCGCTGGTTTCGGCGAGCGACCAGCCGCTCAGGGCGCTGAACGCCGGATTGGTCCACTGGATCCGGCCGTGGCGATCGGTGATGACGATCGCATTGGCGGCGGCCTCGAGTGCGGCGCTGCGCAAACGGAGGTCCTCCTCCGCTTGCCGCCGTGCCGTGATGTCGCGGTCCATGCCACGGTAGCCGAGGAGCCGGCCATCGGGGCCCTGGACCGCGGTGCCGTTGGTCTCGACCACCACCAAGTGTCCGTCGCGGTGCCGGAGGGTGTTTTCCAGCGCGATGATCGGGGCGCCCCGGGCCGCAATCCCCTTGAAAAGCTCCTTCACCCGCCTGGCTTCCGACTCGGGCATGAAATCGAACGGCGTGCGGCCGACCACTTCAGCCGGGGCATAACCAAGGAGTTCCTGCGCGCGCGGGCTCGCGTAGGTGTAACAACCGTGCGCGTTCACCTCCCAGACCCAGTCGAACGAAGTTTCCACCAGGCTCCGGTGCCTGGCCTCGCTCTCGCGCAGCGCCATCTCGGTGACTTTCTGGTCCTCGATGACACTCAGCAGCACGAGCCGGGATTGCTCCATGAGTTCGAGGAGGCGGGCCTGTTCGGCCCGCGCGTCCTCGGCCTCCCCTCGCTGCCGCGCCAGATCCGAAACATCGAGAAAGACGGCCAGGATCCCGCCGGCGACCTCGACCCCGGAGATAGCGACCTGGCGTCGGGAGCCGTCTCGGCACGTCGTCTCGAAGGTAGGCGGTGCCTCCGATCCCGAGCCGGTGGCGTTGCGCGCCAGCCAGGTGAACCATCGTCGCAGGGCCTTCCGGCGTTGACCGCGGTCGGGAATGACCCGGGCGACCCAGTCCCTGAGGTTGGAGATTTCGTGGCCGCCGTAGCCGAACAGCCGTTCGAAGCGGCCGTTGATCCTCACCCCCGAACCATCCCGTTGGCTGAAGGCGAGCGCGACCGGGGCGTGCTGGAACAGCTGGCCAAGTTCATCCCCTTCCGTCGCGCCGGTCCCGGCGCCGGGGTTCCGGCCCGTCACCTCGCGGCACAGCAGGCTGGTTCCTGCGGGCGAGGCAGCCATCTGGAGCTGAAACCAGCGGTGGCGGGAGGGCACATGCTGCTTGTGGGTGACCTTTCGCCCCTGCGCGACCGCCTGACGGTACGCGGCTCCAGCCTCGGGGCCGAAGTGACGGTCCAGCAGGTCCGGGGCGGTCTCCCGGAGAAGTTCCTCTCTGGTGCCGCCACAATGGCGCACAAACGCGGCATTCAGGTACGTCGGGCGACCGGAGGCATCCAGCACGGCGACCCCGTCGGCAAGTGCGTCGAGCAGGTCGCCCAGGACCGGGGGCATCGGCACGTCAGGGCGGTCGGTCATGTCCGGGGAAAGGGGTGGCGGGAGGACGCGGCGGCGGGGTGCACACGGTCGGACCCCGGACCGGTCACGGAGGCATAGCGCGGAGGGCGGCCGTTGGCGACCAGAACCTCGTTTACCTCACGCTTGAGTTCGAGCACCCGCGTTTCCCGGCCGAGCGTGGCCTCGTGCCAGCGCCGGAGCTCATCGACCTGCCGCTGGATGGCGATCTCCGCTTGCTTGCGTGCGGTGATGTCCGTGTGCGTGCCCTGCATCCAGAGCGGCTTCCCGTCAGGTGTCCAAGTGGTCACCCTGCCCCGGTCCAGCACCCAAACCCAGGAGCCGTTTTTGTGCTGCATGCGGGCTTCGCAATCGTAGTAGGGAAGTTCGCCCCGAAAGTGGCGCTGGAGGAGTTCGCCGCTCACCCGGAGGTCCTCCGGATGGGCGAAGCGGGTCCAGGTTTCGATGGAGGTGGGGCCGAGTTCCGCCAGGGTGTGGCCGACGATTTCCGCCCAGCGCTCATTGAAGCGCGTCTCTCCAGTTTGGACGTTCCACTCCCAGGTGCCGACGTTGGCGCCCTTGATGATCGATTCCAGGCGCTGGCGCTCCTCCCGGAGGGCATTCTCCGCCGACCGGCGGGCCGTGATGTCCTCGTAGATCCCGAGGACGCCGCACGTGGTTCCATCCGGCTGGATCAGGGGCACCTTGCTCGTGTTGAGCCAGATCACCTCGCCCTCGGCCGTGCGCAGTTCCTCGATGATGCCGTACTTGGGCCGGCGGCTGTCCATCACCTGGCGGTCGTCTTGGCGATAGTCGGCGGCGAATTCGCGCCAGACCAGATCGCGGTCGTCCTTGCCGATCAATTCCTGCGGCGTGCCGCACCCGGCGTCCTGCGCGAAGAGCCGGTTACTGCCGAGGTAGCGCGAGGTGGCGTCCTTCCAGAACACCCGGACTGGAATGGATTCGATGATCTGCTCCAGCATGTTCCGGGAGGTGCGGAGTTCGCCGAGCGAGGCCTCGATCGCCTGGTTCTTTTCCGCCAGAAGCTGCTCGGCGCGCCGGCGTTCGGTGATCTCATGAAACGTCCCCATCACGTACGAGGTGCCCCCGTCCTCGATTCTACCCAAGCCGCGCACTTCGACCCAGAGGTGCCGTCCGGTGGCGGTGGTGACGCCGACCTCGAGGGCAAACGGCGTGCCGTTCTTCAGGGCCTCCTGGACCGCGGCCTTGAGCGCCGGCACCGACTCACGATCGTAGAACTTCAGTCCCTCCTCGAGTCCGGGCTGGTAGTCGGGCGGCACCTCGATGATCTCGCGCACCCCCTCGGTCCAGACGAGTTCATCGGTCACCGGGTTGGTCTTCCACGCTCCGACCCGGCCAATCCGCTCAGCCTGGCGCCGGAAAAGGAGGCTCTCCCGAAGTGTCCGTTCAGTCCGCCGGTAGTCGGTGACATCTTCCCAGACGGCAGCCATGTAGTCGCGTTCCTGGAAGCGCAGTTGACGGGTGCTGACGCGCACATCCCGGATGTTGCCGTCGCGGTGGCGGTGCCGGGTGTCGAAGCTGAGGATCCCGGTGCGCCGGGTGGTGTCGAGGTTGGCCTGAATTTGCTCCGGCGAGTGTTCGGCCTGGATGTCGCGGATGGTCAGGCGGGCAAACTCCTCGCGGGTGTAGCCGAGGGACTCATGTGCGGTGCGGTTGAATTCGACGAAGCCGCCGGTGGCGCCGTCGATCAGGGTGATCGAGTAGCTGGCCACTTCGACGATGGCGGAGAAGATCTCGTCGCGGGCGCGCAGGGCGGTCTCGGTCCGCTTCCGGTTGGTGATGTCGATCGAGACGCCGCTGATTGTCCGCCGGCCCCCTTCGTTGGAGATTTCGCCCCCTTTGCCGAAGAACCAGCGCCACGATCCGTCCGCCATCCGGACGCGGTAGTCACCTTCAAACCGAGCCTGCCCTGTGCGGGCGCGGGCGACGATCTCGGTCACGCGGTCTCGATCGTCCGGATGGACGTTTTCCAACATGGTGGCGAGGGTGGAATAAGGCGTCGGGTCACGGCTCCCGGTGAGATGTGCGAGGTTATCGGCGTATTGCAGGGTGTCGGTCGACAGGTCCCATTCCCAGGCGGTCATCCCGGACGAGCCAGGCGGGACGGCCGGCGCAGCTCATGCGTCGCGCGGCGATCTCGACGAGGAGTAGTTGTCCGTCCCTGCGACGATGGCGCCACGGACCTGTGCGGCCGGATTCAGGGGGAGCTTCGCGAATTCGCGACAAGAAGGCGGGGACGTCCTCCTCGGGCCGGATGTCCCTGACCGTGAGCTCGAGGAACTGGGCGCGCGAGTATCCGTAGAGGGCGAGGGCGGCTTCGTTGACTGCAAGGAAACGCAGAGTCTCCGCGTCGAAGATCCACATCGGCTGCGGGTTGGCGGCAAAGCAGTGCTGCAAGAGGTCCGCGTCGGGTCCAGGGGAGGGCGGGAGAGACGGGGGGATCATGGGGTGACGGGGCGCAGGGAGAAGAGCAGGGGGCTGCCGGCGGTGGCGGGCTGGGGCGGTGGTCCCGGCCGAGGTTCCGGAACCGGAAACTCGGGGACTGGGAGCGTGCGCACGCCCCATGATTTCACCGGAACACGGGCAACAGGAAAGCGCAGACCGTCCGGCGAACGCATTGAGACGCCCGATATTATGGCAAAAGATGGCTCCGGACAGCCGGACTTCACAGCAACCGAGGGGAGGCCGCGCGCAACCCCGGGCCGGGAGGGCTTCCGAGGCCACCGGGAAGATGGACGCGCGTTCCGTCGCCGTCGGGTCAGCCCCGGCTCGCCGCGGGAGCGGCCGTTCACGGCAGCCGGCGGAGGCGGATTTCCCGCAGGGCGGCCTTGGTCTCGTAGGCGGCGATGCCGAGCGGAAGGGAGTACTTGATCTCCCCGAACCGGAGATCGAGCTTGCGGTTGGTCGTCTCGAAGTCGACCACCTGCTCGTCGTCGACCCAGGCCTCGAGCTTCCCGGGTGTCACCCGTACGCGGATACGGTACCAGCGGTTCGGCTTGTAGTCGCGGGCGGTGCTCGTCTCGTTGTCGGAGGCGTCGGAGTTGTCGATGCAGGAGATGCCGGTGACCATCCCGCCCCAGCCGCCGACGACGAAGGTGACGGCGGAGTCTCCGACCGGGAAGGTGAGTCCGCAGAAGAAGTCGCTGCCCTCGAGCTTCATCGCCTCGAGCGAGAGCTCGTAGTTCATCCGGGGCAGGTCGGCCTCCTTGGTCCAGGTGATGCCGGAGAGATGAGCGCTTTTCTCGAGGATGATGGCGGCGGTGCCGTCGCGGAACGGGTTTTCAACGCGGACGGCGGCCTGCGAGTCGAAGGCCGAAGGCTTCCAGCCTGCGAGGGTCTCGCCGTCGAACAGCTCGCGCTCAACGGCGGGCTTGGCCGGAGGGGGAGCGCCGCCCGGGGTCTTGCCGTCCGGCTGTGCCCCGGTGCCGGTGACGGGGAGGGCGACGAGGGCGGCGAGGATCCAGGGGCGGAGGAGGGCAGGGAGGCGCGGGAAACGGGGCGACATGCCGACGGTCTAGCCCGGATCGTCCGCCGTGGAAAAGCATCTTCTCGCGGGCGCCAGGCCGGCTCTCTTCCCGCCAGGGCTCGGACGGGCGCGGTCGCGCTGGGGGATCCGCGGTCCCCGGGCCCGCCCCGCGCCGGTGATTGATGCGCTGGCGGGGATGCCTCCGGAATCCGGTTCCAGTGTAATAACACGTAGAATTCGGCCGCGGGCGCGCTGGTTAGTACCTATTAACACGAAGACGGTCTTCCCGTACACTGCTGCCATGCAAAATCCGCCCGTCTCCCCAACCGCGTCGCCGCGGGCGCGGCTCCTAATTGTCGAAGACCAGGCCTCGATTCGCGAAATGCTCGCGGAAGTCCTGTCGCACATGCCCGAATTCGAGGTGGTGGGCCAGGCGGATACCCTGGAGGACGCCCTGCGAGTTGCACGGCATACGCAGCCGGATGTTGTCATCCTGGACTGGGTATTCCCTGGGGGAGGCGGCGAAGCTTTCCTGCGGGAGATGAAGCCGAACCGTTTGCACGCCCGCGTGCTCGTCCTGTCCGGGCGCACCGAGGAGGAGACGGTGAATTCGGCGCTGATGCTGGGCGCGCGGGGCTATTTCGAGAAAGGTGGCAACCTGGAGGAGTTCATGACCGCCCTGCGTACGGTCGTCGCCGGCGGCGCCTATTTCGGGCCGGTGGCCGCGGCGATCGTGAAGCGGTTGCTCGATGCCAAGCCGGCTCCGCGCGCGGAGAAGAGCGAACCGGCAGCACCGGCCTTGGCGGAGACCCATTGACGGGCGTCCGCGCCGGATGGGTGGAGGCGGTTCCTGCCTGACCGCGCGGGCCCGCATTTGATCGCGGCGACGCGTCCGTTGGTGGCTTCCGGGTGACTGGCGAGTCTGCGCACTAGCCAACGGGCTCGCCCGACGGCGGCGCCGCGGCGCCGGGCGAGGTCAGCGGCGCGACCGGAGGTAGGTCCGGCGGCGGAACGGAGACCTCGGGCGGCGCGGTGCGGCGGGCCCGCGGAACCAGTTTCCGGGGGCGACGCCCCTTGGCGTCGGCGGGATCCGGGGAAAGTTCGTCCCGCGTGGCCAGCAGGGCCTTGAGGGCCTTGCGCGCCCGCTTGGCGGTTTTGCGGGCCTGTTTGTGGGCCTTCTTGGCCTGCTTGAGCCTGGCCTTGGCGCGTTTCGCCGCCAGTTCGGTCCGGCGGGCGGCCGCGGTGGCCACCTTGATCTCGCGAAGCAGTTCGGGCGGCAGGAGCGCGCCTCCGGGTGATTCGGTCGAGGACATGGGAGGGGGGAGGTGAGGGTCTTGATATCCGGAAGCCGGCCGACTGCCAACCCAATTGCCGCACGACGTGGCCAGCATCTGCACTGGCGTCGGGAGCATGGGATCGCCAGAGTCGCGCGCACGATGAGGAGCTTCGAGTCAGGGCCGGCGCCGAATGGCGCAGGGTTGTCAACGCGAACCAGCGGTGCGGAGGCAGGATGAGGCGGCGCGGGCGGGTGATTGCGGTCGGGGACATCCATGGCTGCGCCGACGAGTTCGAGGCCCTGCTGGGGCAGCTCGCGCTGACCCGGGGCGACCGGCTCGTCCTCCTGGGGGATCTGGTGAACCGCGGGCCGGACAGCGCCCGGGTGATCGCCCTGGCGCGGCGGCACGCCCATCGGGCCCTGCTGGGAAACCACGAACTGCGGCTGCTCAACTACCGGCGGACCGGGGACCCCACCCACCTGAAGCGGGCGGACTATGAGACGCTGAAGCAACTCGGGCCCCGGGAGTGGGCGTACCTGGCCGCCATGCCGCTGACGTATCCGGTCCCCGAATTCGAGACGGTCCTGGTGCACGGCGGCTTCCTGCCGGGCCTCCCGTGGCGCGGGCAGCCGGCGCGGGTGGTGACCCGCCTCCAAGTGGTGGGACCCGACGGGGAGCCGGCCAAACGCTCTGAGCATCCGGAGCGTCCCCGCTGGTCGGAGCAGTGGCGCGGCCCGCACTTCGTGATTTACGGGCACACGCCGCGGCGGTGGGCGGAGCCCTCACGGCTTGTGTGCTGCCGGGGCGCACCCTGGTGCAGGTGCCCGCCCGCCGGCGTTACTTCGAGGGCTGACCGGCCGGAAGGGTCTTGCCTCGCGTGGGGCGGCCTTACGGTAATGCCTGCATGCGACGATTTCCCCTGGCTTTCATGAGTCTCGCCGCCGTTCTTTGCGCCCAGCCCGATCCGATTCAGCGCCTGCCGCGACCAGACCGCGCCGGCACCGCGCATGCCGTCCGCGTGGCCGATCTGCCCCTGGTGTTCACTTCGGCCATCGCGGCGCCGACTCCGGGAGGCAGTGTGGGGGAGGAGGCCGGGCGGGCGCTCGAGGCTCTCGGTGAACTCCTGCGGGAATCGGGCAGCGAGTTGGGCCGGGTCGTTCGCCTGCAGGCCTACGTGGCGGCGGACGCCGACGTGGCCGCGGTCGAAGCCGTGGTGGCGCAGCGGTGGGCGGCCGCGCCGGTGGCCTTGACGGTGGTGCGTTCGCCGCTGGAGGTCGCCGGGGCCCGGGTGGCGTGGGAGGCCGTGGCGGCGGCGGGGAGCGCGGCCAGGGCGGGAGTGGTTCGCCCGGGAAAGGCCGCCGTGCTGCCGGCGGGCGGCAAGGTCTTCATTTCCGGCCAGGCGGAAAAGGGAGGAGATGTGGCGTCGGCGGTGCGGGAGACGATGGCCGGGCTGCAGCGGACGCTCACGCATCTTGGACTGTCCACCCAGGACGTGGTGCAGGTGAAGGCGTTTATCACCCCCTTTGCCGACCACGCCGTGGCGGCGCGGGAGGTAACGGCGAGTTTCGCCGGGCGTCCGGCACCGCCGCTCGTGCAGATGGAATGGGTCAGCGGGACGCTGCCCGTCGAAATTGAGCTCGTGGCGACCGCGCGGGGGATGGCGACACCGCCCGGCGACCGGGTGGCGTATCTGGGTCTGCCGTGGCTGGCGCCCTCGCCGCGGTACAGCAAGGCATGCCACGTCGGAGCCGGGGTGCCGCTGATCTTCTTCGGTGCCGTCGACGGCGACGGTGTTTCCGGGGCGCGCGAGCAGATGAAGGCGATTTTCGAGCGCATCGGTTCGGGGTTGCTGGAGGCGGGCGGCAGCTACCGCAACCTGGTCAAGGCGACCTATTACCTCGGCGATGCGACGTCGCGCGCGGTGCTCGGGGACATCCGCGGTGTCTACTTCGATCCCACGCGCGCGCCGGCGGCCTCGGCCCTGGAGGTGCGGAGCCTCGGCCGGCCCGGTCGGACGGCGCAGATCGACCTGATCGGCTTTCCGGTGAAACCTTGAGATCTCCATGAACCATAATCGACGGGAGTTCCTGCGGCGGACGGGGGCGGCCGGCCTCGCGGCGGTCTCGCTGGCGGGCAGAGGACGGGCCGCGGAACGGGCGGAGGGCCGGGCGGCCCGCGGTTCCACCGGGCTGCCAGCGGGCTGGCGCACCCTGCGCAAGCTCGATGCGCACAACCATGTCTTTACTCCCGTGCAGCGGCCCAATGCCGACTGGGCGGAGGTGGAAAACCTGATCGAGGCGGCGGACGCCCTCGGCATCGAGCGGCTGTATTGCTCCCGCCCGCTGACCGGCGGCGTGCTCGCCAGCATCGAGGCGGTGCGCGAGGCCAACGACTCGGTGCTCGCCGCGATGAAGCGTTACCCCCAGCGCATCGCTGGCTATTGTTTTGTCCAGCCGGGCAACGGCCCCGCCGCCCTCGATGAGATCGAGCGCTGCCTCGCGGCCGGGATGATCGGGGTGAAGCTCTACAACCAGTTCAAGTTCACGGACCCGGTGGTCTTTCCGGTGGCCGAGCGGTGCATCCAGCATGGGATTCCGTTCCTCGGCCACTCCGGGTTCCTGACGGATCCCCGCGCCCTCGCGCAGCAGCCGAAGGCGTCCCATGCGCTCGATTTCTGTGCCCTTTCCCGGCGCTATCCGGAGCTGCTGCTCATCATGGGGCATGTGAACGGTGGCGGCGACTGGGAGTGGGCGATCAAGGGGCTGCGGGACTGCCCGCAGGTCTATCTCGACACAAGTGGCAGCGTGCTCGAGGCCGACACCATCGAGCGATGCGTGCGGGAGCTCGGGCACCGCCGCGTGCTCTTTGCCACGGACGGCACGCTGGAGGGCGGGGTGGGGAAGATCCTCGCCGCCCAGCTCACGACGGAACAACGCGAAGACATCTTCTGGCGGAATTTCCAGGGCATCCTGCAGCGGAGGCGCACATGATCATCGATCTCAATGCCAGCGTGGGGCACTACCCCTTCCGGCGCCTGAGTCACCGCAGCCCGGAGGAAGTCGTGGCACTGATGGATCGCCACGGTCTCGACCGCGCGGTGGTGACCTCGCTGCATGCGGTGTTCTACCGCGACGCGCACCAGGGCAACGCCGAGTTGCACGCAGCGGCGACGGCGCACGGCGGCCGGCTCGTGCCGGTGGCGACTGTGAACCCGCGTTATGTCGGCTGGGAGCGGGACCTCGCCGAGGCTACGGGTCCCTGGAAAATGAAGGCGGTGGCCCTCTGGCCGGAGTACCACGGGTACTCCTTGGGCGACAGCGCCGGGCGGGCCGTCCTGGCCGCCCTGGCAGAGCGCAATCTGCCGGTGATGCTCGTGCAGCGGCTGGAAGATCGCCGCCAGCGGCATGCCTGGGATCGCGCGGAGGACCTGACGATGGCGACGCTGCTGGAGGCGGCGAAGCAGCATCCGCGCCTCCGCTTCCTGCTCGTCAACTGGGCCGGGCTCGACGGCGCGCGCCTGGCGGCGGCGGGCCTGAAGGGACGCTGCCTGATCGACTTTGCGCGGCAGCAGGTGCTGTTTCGCAAGGAGGTGCCGAAGTTGCTGGCGACGCTGGGTGCCGAGGCGATCGCCTTCGGATCGCACCTGCCGTTTGACTACGTCGCCCCGTCGTTGATTAAGCTCGCCAACCTTGAGCACCTGCCAGCGGCCGACCACGAGCGCATCGCCTGGCGCAACGTGGCCGAGTTCCTTGGACTTTGAACCATGAAGCCGATCCCTGTCTCCCGTCGTTCGTTCCTCCAGCGCTGCGCCACGGTCGCGGCCGCGGCCGGGCTGCCGGCCTGGTTTGTCGAGCGCGATCTGTCCGCGGCCGAGGCGGGCCCGGCGCGCCCGGCGTCGGCAAATGACCGCCCGGGAGTGGCGCTGGTCGGGTGTGGTGGGCAGGGCACGCGGGATGCGCAGAACGCCGCCAACTGGGGCGACGTCGTCGCGGTCTGCGATGTCGACTCGAAGAACGCCGCCGCGGCGGCCGAGAAACTCAAGGGAGAGGGCCGCGCGCCGGAGATCGTGACCGATTTCCGCTGCCTGCTCGATCGGCGGGATATCCACGTGATCGTGAACGGCACGCCGGATCACTGGCACACGCTGGTCAACCTCGGCGCGGCCCGGGCCCGCAAGGACGTCTATGCCGAGAAGCCGCTGACGCTGACAATCGACGAAGGGCGCCGGCTCGGGCAGGCGGTGAAGCAGGCCGGCATCATTCTGCAGACCGGCACGCAACAGCGCAGTTCGGCCCGGTTCCGGCTGGCCTGCGAACTGGTCCGCAACGAGCGCATCGGCCGGCTGCGGGAGGCCAAGGTGTGGCTCCCGGCCGGGCTCCGCGAGGGGCCGTTCGTGAGTTCGGCGGTGCCCGAGGGACTGGACTGGGATCGCTGGCTCGGGCCGGCGCGGAAGGTCGAGTATGTGAAGGAGCGGTGCCACCGCACCTTCCGGTTCTGGTACGACTATTCGGGCGGCACGATGACGGACTGGGGTGCGCATCACAACGACATCGCCTACTGGGCGATCGGCCTCCTCGCGCCACGCACAGTGGAGTCGCGGGTGCTGGCCCAGCCGATCCCGGGGGGCTACGACGCCTTCAGCGAGTACGAGGTGAACTACACCTACGAGAATGGCGTGCGCCTCGCCATCCACACGACGAAGGACGACAGCATCTACGGCGCGAAGATCAACGCGGAGGGCCAGCGCAACGGCATCCGCTTCGAGGGCAGCAACGGCTGGATCTGGGTGAACCGTGACCAGATCAAGGCGAGCGACCCGGAGTTGCTGAAGGCCCCGCTGCCGGCCGGCGCGGTGCGGCTGTACGAGAGCAAGAACCACATGGAGAATTTCTTCGACTGCGTGCGGTCGCGGCGCGCTCCGATCTGCGACGTCGAGACCGGCCACCGCTCCGCGACGATGTGCCACCTGGGCGCCATTTCCATGCGCACCGGCCGGAAGCTGACGTGGGACGCGAAGGCCGAGCGGTTCGTGGGTGAACACGCCCGCGAGGCGAACACGTACGTGGCGCGGGAGATGCGCGCCCCGTACGACTATTCGTTCGTCGCCTGAGGCGGCGGCGCGTGGGGCGGGCGACCGGGTTCCCTCCGCCGCCGCGAGGCCCCCGGCGCCGGCCGGCGAATTTCCTTGCCTGCCCCGAGCGGAGTAACTTTTTGGTTACCTCCGTGGGTGCCCCCTTTGCCCCGACCAAGCCCGGCGCTCGAACCTGCGGACGCTGCCGGTAAACCACCTTTGGCGTCCCCTTCTTCGCACCACCATGACACCGCAACCTCACACCCTCGGCCGGCGTGACCGCTGCCGCCTGCGTTCCGTCGCCCTCGTCTCGTTGTTCTGTTTCTTCCTCGCCGGCGTCGCCGCCGCCCAGAACGGCACCGTTTCCGGCACGGTCCTGAACCAGGCGACCGGGGAGTTGCTCCCCGGGGCTGCGGTGGAGATCGAGGGCACCGGGATCACGGGAGTGACGGAGCGCGGGGGGACCTTCTCGCTGGAGGTGCCCGCGGGCCCGCGGACCCTGGTGGTGAACTACTCGGGACTCGATACCGTGCGGATGCCGGTGCTCGTGACCGCGGGCCAGGTGACCACCCGCGAGATCGCGATGTCGGCGAAGATCTACCAACTCGAGAAGTTCACCGTCGCCGGCGAACGCGAGGGGAGTGCCCGGGCAATCCAGGCCCAGCGGCAGGCGGACAACCCGCTTTGGGTGGTGGCGACCGACACCTTCGGCAACCCGGCGGCCAACCCGGGCGAACTGATCCAGCGGTTGCCCGGCATCTCCACCGACATCGTCGGCAGTGAAGTGCGCTCGATCTACGTCCGCGGCATGGGCCCCGGGTTCTCCGCCCTCATGGTGGATGGCGAGCGCGTGGCCACCTCGACCGGCACCTCGGCGAGCCGCGACTACCAGATCGAGCAGATGGGCACCGGCAACCTGGAGACGGTGGAGTTGATCAAGGCGCCGCAGCCGGAGCAGGACGCCAACGCGGTGGCCGGCTTCATCAACCTCGTGTCGCGGCGGGCCTTTGACGCGGCCGGCCGCCGGATCACGGTGACGGCGGGCACGATGTGGCGGAAACGCGGGTTCGACGGCAGCCCGTTCCTGGATCGCCCCGAGGGCCTCGATCTCTTCAGCGTCGCCTACTCCGACGTCTACAGCGTCTTCGGCGGCCGGCGGAATCTCGGCCTGGCCTTCAATCTCAATCGCCGCGTCTCGGCCACGACCCAGGACGAGATGGGGCCCGGCGGCGTCCTGTACAACTTCAGCCAGACCTACCTCAACCCGACCGCGGCGAACCCGCTCACGCGCGTCTTCGGCACGGGCGACATCGGCTACAAGGCGCGGGCCCACAACGCCGGTCTGAATCTTGACTACAAGCTGTCGCCGGACGCCTACCTCTACTTCAAGCTCGGGTTCAACACCAACGACCAGTACCAGCAGTACTACCGCCCGGGCATCGGCAATCCGGCGGCGACGGCGGCGAACTTCACGCCCGACAGCACCTACGATCATTCCTTCCTGCTGCCGCACGCCGCGTCGGTTGCGATCAGCGAGGCCACGCCGGCCTTCACCAAGAACTCCCGCAACTACTCCTTCACCGGCGGCACGGAGTTCAAGCTCCTCCATGGCAGCGCGACGCTGAACCTGCGGGGCAGCTATTCGCACGCCGACATCTCCTATCCCGGCTGGATCCGCGCGCAGGCGCGCACGCCGGCGACGGCCGCCGCTGGGATCGGGTTCGAGATCGATCGTCGCGGGCAGGACGCGTGGTATCCGATCTTCCGGCAAACGGCCGGACCCTCGGTCTTCGACCCCGCCAGCTACGTCATGACCTCGATGCAGAAGCAGTCGTACAAGTCGGGCAACGACCTCTACGGGCTGCGCGCCGACTTCACCAAGCGCTTCACCGGCAGCTGGCCGGTGCTGGCCAAGGCCGGGGTGAAATGGGCCGACGACACCCGCAATCCCTTTACCGACTTCGGCGTGCAGACCTGGGTGGGGGCCGACGGCGTGCCCAACTCCGCGGACGACGCGATGACGCCGTATGCGGATCTCCGCTACAAGCAGGGCGACGGCAGGTACGGACCGTTTCCGTTCATGACCAAGCCCCACGAGGCGCCGGCGGGCTACTGGCGCCAGACGGCGGCCGACGCCTACACCAGTTACGCGACCTCCCTTACCGGGCGCTCGAAGTTCCGCGAGGAAATCACCGCGGCCTATGTGCAGGCTTCGACGAAGATCGGACGCCTCCGGGTGCTGGCGGGCGTCCGGATGGAGGACACGGAGACGGAGGGCCGTGCCTGGGTGCGCAACACGTCCGCCTCCTGGGGCGGCAACAGCGTCGGGGGAACCAGCATGGATCCGGTGGTGGTGGCGGCCAATGTGGCCCGCGCCCAACGTTCGTTTGTGCGCCTGAACACCTCCGGCGGCGAGTACCGGAATTTCTTCCCGGGACTGCACTTCGCCTACGAGTTCGTCCCGGGCCTGATTGCCCGCGCCAGCTACAACCGGGCCATTTCCCGGCCGCCGGTGGCCAATCTGATCCCGTCCCTGACGGAGAACCACGAGAACTCGACCGTTTCGGCGGGCAACCCGGACCTCAAGCCCTACCTCACGGACAACTTTGAGGTGAGTCTGGAGAAGTACTTCGAGCCCGTCGGCCAGGTCAGCGTCAGCGCGTTCGTGAAGGAGATCTCGAACTACTTCCGGAGCTTCGGCACCACCATTCCGGCGGAGGGGCTGGACGGGGGCGGCCTGTATGCCGGTTACACCCTGACCCAGGTGCGCAACATCGGATCGGCGCGCATCCGTGGCCTCGAGCTCAATTACCAGCAGCAGTACAGCTTCCTTCCAGGGGCGTGGCGGGGGCTCGGCTCCTTTGCCAACTTCACCTACCTCAAGGCGGAAGGTAACTTCGGGACGACAGCGATCACGACCAAGCTCGGCAACCTCGCGCCGCGGAGCGGCAATGCCGGCATCAGCTTCCGGTACCGCGGTCTCGACGTGCGGTTGCTGGGCAACTGGACGGACGAGAAGTACAAGAGCATCGTCGGGGTGATTGATGTCTACGCCGAGGCCCGCTTCGCGATGGACCTGAAGGTCCAGTACAGCGTCAACCGGCGCTACAGCCTGTTCCTGGACTGCACCAACCTGACGGACGAGCCCGCCCGCACGGACGTCGCCCTGAACGGGCTGAAGTTCTTCAAGACGAACCAGGGCATCGGCTTCGTGGCCGGAGTGCGCGGGAACTTCTGAGATGGGGAACGTCGCCGAAGGTGGCCGGCGCCTGCACCTGGTCGGTGCGGTTGCCGGAAGTCTCTGGCTGGTCGAACCAGCCTTGGCGGCGATTTCGCCTGGCGCACCGGTGACGGCGTCACCGTTTTCGGTCGACGCCGCCAACCGGCAACTGGCGAAGCTGCCCGCCGGAGACCCCTGGGAACAGCGACCGGACGGGAGCACCCTGGCCTGGGGGGAATCCCACCTGCTGCACGCGCTGGTCAATCTCTACGAGGCAACCGGCGAAGTGCGTTACCTGGAGGAGGCAGCCCGGCGGGGCGACCGCCTGCTGTCGCATCGCGATGATCGTCGTGGCGTCGTCGATGGCTCGGGGCAGAGCCGTCCCGCGTGGAGCATGGCGGACAAGTACGTGGTCGCGGCCGCGACGCTGGTCGACGAAGCCGGACGGCCGGCGCTCCAAGTGCGCTCGGTGCCGACGTCGCACAACAACTTCACGGAGATTGCGGTCGTCGCGGACTCCACGCCGGGGCGTTTTGACCTGCACGTGACGAACGAGCACTTCCGGCGCAGCGAGGAGTTCACCGGCCTCACTGCCGCGGCGGGTGGTCCTCGCTTCGTGGAGGCGAGTGTGAACGCCCGGACGTACGTGCGCGGAACCAAGGCCGGGAAATACTCCGATGAGTCGCGCCTGATCCGCGTGGCGGTGGTCGCGGGCGGCGGGGCGCCCCGGCCGCAGCGGGTCCGCCTGACCCCGATCCCGCTCGCCTACACCGGCTACCTCGGGGTGATCTACCACCCGATGTTGCGCCTGGCCGAGTGCGTGCGCGCCGACGCACGGGCGGCGGCGCTGGCGGACGCGGCGGCGAGGTTCGTGCAGGCGGCGGAGGAATCGTATGCCGATGCCGACCGGCGGGTATGGCGCGACGGGCCGGGCGACGGGGAGGGGTACTACCTCACGTGCGAGCGCGGCGAGTCCTTCCCCTACGACAACATCGGCCAGCCCTTCAATTTTCTCGGGCGGCATACGGCGACGCTCCTGGCGCTCCATCGCCTCACCGGGGAGGTTCGGTATCGGGAGCGCGCGGCGCGGATGGCGCGCCTGTTTCAACGCCGCCTGCGCCACGATTCCGACCGCGACCTTTACGTCTGGAACTATTGGTATGAACCGGTGACGACGACGGGCTGGACCGCGGCGGACGGTCCCTCGCTGAACCTTCCGCAGATGGCGCCCGTCGCCACGGTGGAAGATGTGTCCCACGGGGTGCTCGATATCGTGCTGGTGAGCAGCGCCCACCGCGCGGGAATGGTCTTTAACGACCGCGACCTGCAGCGCTTCTGCCGCACCCTCCTGCAACGTGTGCTCACGCCGGAACGGAACGGCATCCACCTCCGGGTGGATGGGACAGGCGGAGTCGCGCCCGACTACCTCCACGCCCTCGGTGGCTGGCTGGAACTGGCCCGGTACGATCCCGCCGTCTACCACGAAATCCGGCGAACGGCTGAGGCGGCCAAGGTGACCGATCTCGGCGTCGTGTCGGCGCTGCTGAAGTGGGAGCGGGTGCTGGCCGGCGGACGGTAGGCCGATTTCTCGGGAAAGGCTGGAGCCAAAGACGGAAGTTCCGTGATGTAGCCGGCCTCGCGGAGGCCGGCCGTGACCACGAGATCGAAGGTGCTGGCCGACGTTGTCGTTGGGGAAGGACTCACCTCCCTGCCCGCAACCCTCTCGTGGTTTGCAGCCCCGAGCCGCGGAGGGAGATTTCCGCGCTACGAGGAACTCCGCCGGCGGAGGTGCTGGCGACACCGGGCGAGCATCCGCCGCCAGGCTTCCCGCAGGAAGGCAGGGTGTTCAAGGGCCTCCCGGGCGTAACGGCGGCCGGCGGCGGTGAGATCGAGGTCGGCGAACAGCATCGCCTCGCGGTGATTTCCCGCCAGCGCCAGGACCGTCGAATCGGGAGCGACGATCTTGGAGTCGCCGGCCGACCAGAGGCCACCGCCCTGGGGCCCGACGGAGTTGGCGAAGATGTAGTGAACCTGGTTCTCGAACGCGCGCACCGCGATCCCGTCGCGGCCATGCCGTTTGGCGCGGGAAACCTCGAGGCGATCCAATCCGGCATTGGGGTGAAAGACGATCTGCGCGCCCAGCATCACGGGGAGCCGGACCAACTCCGGGTAGCGCCGTTCGTGGCAGATGATCGCGGTGGCAGGCACTCCATCGATGCGAAAGAAGGCGAGGGTGTTGCCCGGCGTGAAGAAGCGGGCGTCGCCGGCGGTCAGGTGGTTCTTGTCGTAGCGAAAGAGGGTCCGCCCGCGGCGATCGAAGACGACGAGTGAATTGTACCAGCGACCGCGGTGCCGGACGGGAGTCCCCAGGAGCACGTGGATCCGGTGGGCGCGAGCCGCGCGGGCGACGGCGGCGCAGGCGGCGCGGACGGGCCCGGGGCGGAGGCCGGAGAAGTCTGGGCGGTATCCGGTGGTGGCGCATTCCGGAAAGAGCACGGCGTCGGCGCCGCGCCGCGCGGCCCGGCGGATGCAACCGAGGAGGTGGGAGACGTTTCCGGCGAGGTCGGACCGGAACCGCATCTGCACGGCCGCGATGCGGAGGCTCCGGGGCGGCATGAGACAATGCGGCGAACAGGATCGCCCTACACCGTGATGCCCTTGCGCTTGAGCGCGGGGCGGAGCAGGCGAACGAGGTTGTCGCGCAGGATCAGGCGTTTCTCTGCCACGGTGAGGTTGGCCCCGAGCACGCGGCCCAGCTGCGAGGCGAAACTCCGGCCGTGGACATCGCTGCCGTAGAGCACGCGCGCGGCGCCTAGTTCCCGCACCGCCATCTCCACCTCGCCGTAGACGGGATCGCCGCCGCCGAGGTCGGCGTGAATCTCCGATCGGCTGCGAATCGCGCGGATGCCGAGGGACCAGTCACCACCGCCGGTGTGGCCGCAGATCAACGGCACCCCCGGGTGGCGCGCCGAAAGCTCGGCCAGTTCCATCGGCGTCGACTCCTGCGGGAGGTTGCCTTTGCCCCGCTGCTTGATCCAGGTATGCTGCAGGATGATGGCATCGAGTTCAGCCGCGCGCTTGACGATCGGATCAAGCTCCGGGCGGTTGCAGTGGCAGCCGACCCACAGCTTGATGCCGACCATCGGGCCGTCGGCGACGCAGCGCTCCAGTTCATCGAGCGACGCCCGCGTGTGCGTGGGATTCAGGTAGACGAAACCGAAGGCGCGCGAACTCCACTCCTTCAGGACGGCGAGGACGTCGTCGTTGCTCTTGCGGAACTGCTCGGGCGTCGGTTCGTACTGCCACGGCGGACTCATGAAGATGCACATCCGCTCGACTCCGACCCGATCGGCAATCCGCACCAGGTACTCCATGCGTTTGGCGGGCGTGGCCCCGGGCGTGCCGACATGGGCGTGGGCGTCCCAGGCGCCGAGCTGGCGCAGTTCCGCGCTGCCCCAGGCGGAGGCGGCGACTTCGCCGGCGGGGGAGGGCTGGGCCGCCCGGGCGTGCCAGGGGAGGGTGGCGGCGAGCGCGCCGGTGGCGAGGAAGTCGCGGCGTTTCATGCGGAGGCGAGGGCGGCGCGCGCGTGTCCGTGGCGGACGGCGGCGAGTTGGGCGGGAGTAAGGGGCGACTCCTGGAGTTTCAGGAGCGCGGCCTCGAAATAGTAGTACGGGGCGTGCGAGCCGAAGGCCAGGCGCAGGTCGGGCAGCTTGTCGAGGAGCGACGAGATGCCCGCGACCCCTTCGAGCGTGGCAGTCTCGAACCAGACGCCGGCCTTGGCCAGCTTGGCGAGCAGCGGATTGCCGGGACCGAGGACGCGCGAGGAGCAGTTCAGCAGCATGACGCGGGCGCCGGGGACCTTGGGCAGCAGGTCGAGGAGCGGCGCGGCGTTGACCGGGCTGGCGGTGAAGACCGGATTTTGGGAGCGGTCATCCTCCATCGAAAGGGAGATCTGGACGAAGAGGCCGCGGCGCGCGGCACCGGCGAGCAGGGTAGCAAAGCGCCGGTCGTCGAGGGAGTAACCGTGGTAGTTGGGATAGAGCCGCAGGCCCGGCAGGTGGAGCACCTCATGGCAGCGGCGGAGGTCGTCCTCCCAGTCGGGCAGGAGCGGATTGATCGTGCCGAACGGGAGAAAGAACCGCCCGTCACCTTCGCGGGCGCAGGCGGCGGAGAGCTGGGCGTTGATGCCGGCCACGTCGGTGTGCAGTACGGCGTCGAAGGTCCCGGCCCAGGCCGCGGTGACGCCGTGCTGGCGAAGCCGGCTGGCGAGCTGCGCCGGTGTGCCCGCCCATGAGCGCCGCGTGGGCCATTCCCCGAGCGAGACGTTGGTGTCGATGAGGGCGCCGGGGGCAGGCGGAGTCGAGGCCAGCAGGGCGGGGGCGGCGGCGACGGTGGCGGCGCGGGCGAGAAAGCGGCGGCGTTCCATGGCGTGGCGCCAGCCAATCCCGTCACCGGTCGCGAAGCAAGTCCTTCGGGGCGTCGCGCGCCGGGCGGGAATTGCGTTGCGCCGGCGGCGGCGAATAACCTTATGGTTACTTCGGCACTCGTTGTGCTACCCCACCTCCCATGAATTCCGCCGTTTCGCTTCGGCACCGCCTCACCCCGGTGTGTGCCGCGATCTGCGTCCTGTTCCTTTCCGCCCAACCGGCCGCTGCGCAGGCCACGGGCGTTCTCACCGGTCAGGTCAGCAATGCCGCCACGTCCATCTTCCTCGAAGGAGCCGTGGTGGAGGTCGCCGGCAGCAACCGCAGCGTGATCACGGATCGGGAGGGCGGGTACGAACTCACCCTGCCGGCCGGCAGCGTCACACTCACAATATCGTATACCGGTCTGGAGCGGCAGACGGTGACCGTGGCGGTCCCGGCCGGCGGACGGGCGGTGCGAAACATCGAGTTGAACGCCGGGATCTACCGGATGGAGGCGTACACCGTCTCGGGGCCGCGGGAAGGCAGTGCCGCCGCCATCACCCGCCAGCGGGAGGCGCTCAACGTGAAGAACGTCGTGGCGGCGGACAGCTTCGGCAACATCGCCGACGGCAACATCGGCGACTTCCTCCAGCAGATGCCGGGCATCACCGCGGTGTACGTCGGCGCCGACGTGCGTTCGGTGCAGATCCGCGGCATCGACGGCGCGCTGAATTCCGTGACGATGGACGGCGACCGGGTGGCGAGTTCGCAGTCGGCCGGCACCGGCCGGACCTTCGAGTTCGAGCAGGCGTCACTGAACAATATCGAGACGATCGAAGTGACGAAGGCGCCGACGCCGGACATGGACGCCGACTCGATCGGCGGCAACGTGAACATCGTCTCGAAGAGCGCCTTTGACCGGAACCAGCCGCGGACGTTCAACTACTCCATCGGCGGTGTCTGGCGGCCGAAGTATTTCACGCGGAGCGACAATTACCTGCGGGAGCCGATCAAGAACATCGGGCCGTCGCTCAACTTCTCCTACGCGGATCGTCTCGGAGCGGCGAGACGGGTGGGGATTTCGCTCAACTTTACCTACCACTCGCAGCCGGGGGGCGATACCGCGGCGCTGGCCAACTACCAGCAGGCGCTGGTCGAGCCCTATTACGTCCAGAACGTGACCGTGCCGCGGCCGGCCGGGGCGCCGCGCACCCGGCTGGCCACCGGGGCGAAGCTGGAGTTCAAG
>JACRQG010000019.1 GCA_016222805.1 Verrucomicrobiota bacterium
GAGGTCGCCCCGCCTACCGGGCCTTCAGGACGGACCAGCCTCACGGGTACGCAGGAGTGCATCTGGGTTAGAAGTTCCAGTTGACCGTGCTGAACAGGCGACCTCGGGAACGATTACTTTGCCGCGACCAAGCGTAGCCGAAACGCAGCGCCGCACCAGTCTCCTGACCGACCCCGCTCTCGATCCCCAGTCCGTAGGAGGTGAGCGTCCCGCGGGCCGGAGCCACGGTTCCAACCTCGGCGAGGCCCTGCAGGAACAGGCCTTGCAGGAAGGGAGGCCCCCCTGCCCCGTCGCTCCTGCCGGCAGTCCCGAAGAGCCTTCCCCACACGTAGGAGGCCCGCACGCCCGGGGTGATCTGCCCGTGGGTGAACGCGTGGCCGCTGAACTCTCCCGGTTCGAGGCCCAGCAGCCGGCTGCCGTCCCCCTGCCGGTATTCCCGTACGGCAGGAAGGGCCGAGCTCCCGGTGCCGGCCGCGAACCGCAATTCCACATACATCGGAGACGGACCTCCCACAGACCCGCCGAACCAGACTTTGGTGCGCGCTGCCATCTCCGCCTGCCAGAAGGCGCGCTCCCAACCCACCCGCGGGCTTAACGCGAGGCTCGGCTCCAGCATAACCTCCCATCGCACGCTCGCCGCAGATTCGATGGTTCGCTTCCAGGCCTGCTCGTGTCGCAGGGTCAGGCCCGCCTCGCGCCCCACCAGCACGGAGCCGCTGGCCGCGGGCTGGTGCGCGTCCCAACGCAGGGTACTGCGGAGTTCCGCGGACCAGCCTGTCCCGTGGTAGAGGAAGACGTGCGCGACGCCCAGGTTCTGGAACCGATGCTCGAAGGGCACGGAACTCAGCCGGCCGATGCGATACTGCTCATCGCGACCGGCCTGACCTGAGACCTCCCCGATGTGCTCCCTCTGGCCGCCGACGCTGAGTGACAGCGGAAGTTTGTAGCTGAGCCGACCGGTGATGGCGCGTTCCGCCGAGGCCGCCCCGACAGTGATCGCATCGCGCGGGTGCAGCAGACCGGAGCCGGAAATGGCGGCATCGACGCCCGCGCGCTCTTCCGGGGCGTAGGTCACACCGACCTTTCCGGCGACCGTCGCGGGAATGAAGGTTGCGAGGTAGTCAAGGCGGTCCGCCCTGAGCACGGCACTCACGTTGGTCGTGAAGCGTTGTTCTCCCAGGTCGTGGAGGGCCTGCGCATGGAACTTCTCCACGGCAGGCAGCCAGAAATAGCGCGCCTCTCTCATTTCCCGTCCGGCGGCAGTCGCGAAGGCACCGCGCAACACCTGCGTGAGGTCCCGCTCGAGGCCGGCGAGGTTCCGACGATACTGCGCCAGGGCGTCCGGCTTGCTGCGGTAGACTTCGCCCAACTCCTCAAGCGTGTATTCGCGCGTCTTCCCACGAACGCGGCCCACCGTGGCGACCGGCTCCGGCAAGCGAAGGAACGGACCGGCGCGGACGACCCACGCGTTCGTGTCGGGCAGGACGCGCTGCCAGTTGTTCGGCCCGTCCGGCGCAGGATAGCTGACTTGCACCAAATCGAACGCCCCCACCTTCGATTCCACGTCGAACTGCTTGAGGCCGGCGGTCAGGGCAGCGACCTCGGCAAACCAGCGGTCGCACCCGGCGAAGGCCGTGCTCCGCCCAGGAGTGAGCACCGAGACCAGCCTTTCGTGGTTCGCCTTGCCGAAATCCCGCGTGGGTCCGAGCACCGTGATCGCCTCCGCCAGCGCCCGCACCCCATACGCCACCGGCACGCCGAACGACGCCAGTTCGGACACCCTGGGCGTCGCCGGGGGCGGCCCCTTCTCCAGGGTCGCCGCGGACACCAGGAACATCCGCGCCCACCCACCGGCCGCGCGTATCTCGGCGGCGGTTTTCTCGGCCAGCCCGGCGTAGTGTCGCACCACCGGCGAGTCGAGGGCGTCCTCGATCGGCACCCGCCATGCGATGCCCTCCGGCACCGCGTCCACCAAAAGGATGATCTCGAAGTCTGGCGCCCGCACCGGCTGGACGGCCTCCAACGTTACCCGCAGCGAGAAGGTCCAATCCCGCGCCTTCCCGTCGTCGGGCTTTCCGTCCTCCGGCGACGACACCGACCGCACCGCCAGGCCAGGGAGCGGGTTGCTCACCGTCTGTTGGCGAAACGATTCGGCCGCCTCCGCATCGAGCCGCCAGACGTCCACCCCCGCTGCCGTGCCGCGACACGCGTCGAAGCTCATCCGCAGGAAGCGCTGCTGCGCCTCCGAGAAGGTCCCGCCCCCGCTGAAGCTTGGCGCCGTGCGCGTGAACCACGTCTCGCGGGTGATCGGCTGGCTGGCGTCGGTGTACGTCACTGGCCCCCATTCGATCGTCAGGACTTCGCTGAAACGGGTCGACTGGCCCGGGAGCGACCCGGCGCCAGCGCACAGGACGAGTGCGAGTGTCAGCAGCTGCAGCCCGCGAAGCAGTGACCACCCGCCGCGGTTGATCCAAGGTCCGGTCACCGGCACGCCGCGACCATCCGTCCCCGGCAGCGGCGGAGAAGCACGGCGCCCCCCAGCCCGCGGAATGCGGGGGATGGCGGCGGGTGGGCTGCCGAAGGGAAGGGCCATGAAGACTCAGACCGAGGTCGCTGCGCGTCCCGGAGAAATCGCGAGTCGGGGAAACTCGGAGTCCGGTATCCGCAGCGTAGGCACATCTCGCGCCGGACTTCAACCACCGGTGCCAGACCACACCCAGCGCTCCCGGCGGAAGCCGTCACATCGGGCGCCGCGCCACGGCGCAAAGCGAAAGCGGAAGCGCGCGTGGTCCAGGTCGCAGCGCACGAGAATACCAGCCATGGGTCGGAGCCCGTTCCTAACCGTGGAAACAAGAAACCCGCTTTCCGTTGGCGGGAAGCGGGTTGCGGCGGATGGTGGACCCTACTGGACTCGAACCAGTGACCTTTTCCATGTCAAGGAAACGCTCTAACCAACTGAGCTAAGGGTCCGGAAATGTGAGTCGGCGAGTAACGCCATCGCACCGCCACAGCGCAAGGAAAAATCTCGCCGGTGCCGCGCCGTCGCCGGGCGGCACCTGCAGCCGCGAGGCGTCACGGAACTTCGTAGATCTCAATCAGCGCCTCACCCGTGCCGCCATCGGCCCCGCGCACCTGCACCGTGTAACTGCCCGGGGCCACCGTGGTCAGCAGCGCGGCGTCCTTGCTGCCCGCATCCAGCGGGAACGCCGCCACTGCCGTGAACGTGGGCGCCAGCGTGGCGGACCAATCATCATTCTCGGTCAACTTGGCTCCAGCCGAGGAATACACCTCCAGCTTGGGATCAACGAGAAAGCCGGTGACGCCGAAACCGCCGAGTTTCGGGCCCACCGCCCGAATCAGGAGTTGCTTGTTACCGGTGCCGGTCACGTTGAAACCGGCGATCAGGATATCGTCGCCCGTGCCCACGCGATTGCGCGCGGAGACGTTGATCAGCCGCGGATTGTTGCCGCTGCCCGTATCGTACGCCTCCACCAGCACCACTCCCGCTGCCGTGCCCCGGGCCTGGATGGAACGCGCCCCATCGACACTCTGCACGAACGCCGCATCGCGGCTGCCCGCGGCAAACGGAAACGCCCCGACCGTGCTGAACGTGGGAGCCAACGAAGCCGGCCAGTCGTCGTTCTCGAATACCTTGTTGCTGCCATTATATAGTTCGAGGCGGGGATCGGCCATCGCTGTGGACAACCCGAACGCTCCCAGCGCAGGCCCTGCCGCCCGGACCAGGAGTTCCCGTGCCCCGCCGCTCACCACCACGCCGACGATCAGCGTCTGCCCCGCGGACATCGCCGTGCGCACCGACAGGTTGCCGAGCCGGGAGGTCGGTCCCGTCACCACCGGAATCACGGTCAGGACCGCCGTCGAGCTCAGCGCATTCACCCCTCCGGCCGTGGCCCGCGCCGTGTAGTTGCCGGCATCCGCCTCCTGCGCGGCGCCGATCACGTAGGACGAATTGGTGGCGCCAGCGATAATCTGATCGTTCTTGAACCACTGATACGATACCGCCGACGTGCCGGTTGCCGCGACGGTAAAGGTCACGCTCTGGCCGGCATTCACCGTCTGGCTGGCCGGTTGCGTGGTGATGTTCACCGTCGCTCCCGAACTGCCGCCCACCACCAGCTTGGCGGAGGCCGTCACCGTGCTGCCACCCGATGTCAGCCGGACCGTGTAGGTGCCCGCCGCCCCCACGGAAGCCGACCCGATCGTGTAAGTGGCGCCCGTGGCACCCGCGATGGCCGCCCCGTCCTTCAGCCATTGATACGCCAATCCCGGACCGGTCGCGGTGACACTGAACGAGACACTCTGGCCGACCGCCACCGACTGGCTGAGCGGCCGCGCGGTGATCGAGATGCTGCCGCTGGCCACCGGCAGGACCGAAAGCGGCGCCTGTTCGCTGTCGATGGCGCCGCCGGCACTTCCGACGCGCACGGAATACACCCCCTCATCCGCCGCCTGCGGCGAGGCGATCGTATAGGTCGACCCGGTCGCCCCGGAGATGGGAAAGCCGTTCTTGATCCACGTGTAGGTCAGCGCGCTGCCGCTGGCCACAACGCGGAAGCTTACCGATTGGCCCACGCTGACAATCTGCTCCAGCGGGTGCACCGAGATCACCGGCAACGCCGCCTGGCTGGCGGGCGCCGCCCGGCGGATCAGGTTGTTTGACGAATCGACCACGAAGACGGTCGTACCGTCCGCCACCACGTCCGTCGGATAGTAGAAACGGGCGGCCGCGCCGACACTGTCGATGTCTCCGCTGATCCCCGCCGCGCCCGCGAGCGTGGAGACCGTCCCTGACGGCGTGATCATCCGCAGCACGTTGTTGCCGTAGTCCGCGACATAGACGTTGCCCGCGGCGTCGACCGTGACCCCCCGAGGTTCGTTGAATCGCGCTGCCGCCCCCACTCCGTCGCCGGACCCCGTGTTGCCCGGACTACCCGCCAAGGTCGACACCACCCCATCGGTCCCGATGCGCCGAATCACGTGATTCCCGCTGTCCGCCACGTAAAGTACGCCGTTTCGATCCACCGCGAGGCCCCACGGTGTGCTGAAGCGGGCGGCCGTCGCCGTACCGTTGGCAAAACCCGATTGCAGCGCGGCCCCGGCCACCGTCGACACGACTCCCGCCGCCGTGATACGGCGGATCGTGTGGTTCCCGCCGTCGGCCACGTAAAGACTCCCGGCGGCATCCACCGCCAGGCCGTAGGGCAGGAAGAACCGCGCGCTGGCCGCCGCCCCGTCCGCCGAACCCAGCTGCGACGGCGCACCGGCATACGTGCTGACGACACCGGCGGACGTGATTTTGCGGATCGTGAAGTTCTTCGCATCGGCGACGTAGACATTTCCCGACGCATCGACGGCGATGCCGACCGGGAAGTTGAATCGCGCGGCACTCCCGCTACCGTCCGTGCTGCCGAGCAATCCCGGGGAACCCGCCAGGGTCGAGACGATGCGCGCGGTCGTGATCTTCCGGATCGTGTTGTTGACCGTGTCCGTCACGTAGAGGTTCTTGGCCGCATCCATCGCGATGCCATACGGGTTGTTGAAGGTCCCGGGCGCGCCGTCCACGTTGCCCGCCACATTCGAGGTTCCCGCATAGGTCGTCACCGAATAATCTTCGGCGCCCAGCGGACCGGCGACACCAGCGAGGAGCGCTGCCAGCGCGGCAGTACGTGCGAACAGTCGGAGTGATTTCATGGAGGAATCAGTTTGGCGGCACGGGACAAAGTTCCCTGAGAAGCAAATCGTGAAGAGCGCACCTGCGCGATATCAAGCCCGATACCCGGCGAGTCTGAGAAAACTCCGTCAAAACCCCTGGTCAACCCGCGGCCGCGCGACGCCGGTCACGCAGCCAGGCAAGCACGCGGTCGCGCGGCCAGGTCGTCAGCACCTGCGCCGGGGTCAGCCAACCCTTGCGCGCCGCATTGACGCCCGCCCGGACGTGCTGCAGCCCCTCGACGTCGTGTGCGTCCGGGTTGATCGCACAGATCAACCCGCGTTCCGCTGCGCGCCGCCACAGGCGCCAGTCGAGATCGAGCCGCCAGGGGTTCGCATTGAGTTCGATCACGACGCGGTGTGCGATCGCCGCGTCGATGACCCGGGCCAGATCGACCCGGTAGCCTTCGCGCCGGAGCAACAGTCGCCCCGTGGCGTGGCCGAGCATTGTGGTACAGGGATGCTCCACAGCCCGGAGGATGCGGTCGGTCATCGTGGCTTCGTCCTGCGCAAACGCGTTGTGCACCGACACCACCACGTAGTCGAGTTGCGCCAGCACGGCGTCGTCGAAGTCGAGGCGGCCGTCCGCGAGGATATCGCATTCGGTTCCGGCCAGGAGGTGGGTGCGATAACGGCCGGAGGCATTCAACGACCGGATCTCCTCTACCTGCCGGAGCAGCCGCGCCTCGTCGAGACCGTTGGCCTGGAAGCTCGCCTTGGAATGGTCCGCGATCCCCAGGTATTCCCAGCCGAGCGCCTCCGCTCCCGCCGCCATCTCGGCCAGCGTGTTGCGTCCATCCGAGGCAGTCGTGTGGTTGTGAAACGCGCCGCGGACGTCCCCAACCTCGATTAGCCGCGGCAATTCGCCGGCCTCCGCTGCTTCAATCTCCTCACGGCCCTCCCGCAGCTCCGGCGGGATGAATCGCAGTTGCAAGGCGGCGAACAGCCCCTCCTCCGACTCAATCCGCACGCTCTTCCCGGAGTCGGCCTTCGCCTTCGCGGTGCCCTCCCCTTCCGCCGGCACCAGCCCCCACTCGCTCAGGCTCAAGCCGCGCGCCAGCGCGCGCTGCCGCACCTGCACATTGTGATCCTTGGAGCCGGTGAAGTGATGCAGAGCGAACACAAACTGCTCCTCCGGCACGATCCGCAGATCGGCCTGCAGTCCGCTGGAAAACCGCACGCTCGCCTTCGTGTCACCGCGGGCCGTCACCTCCTGCACGCCCGGCTGGGCCACGAACCAGTCCATCACCGGCGCGATCTCCGTCGCCGCCACGATGAAGTCGAGGTCGCCGACCGTCTCCAATCCCCGCCGCAGGCTCCCCGCCGCTTCCGCCCGGCGCACCGCCGGCAACGCCCGGAGTCCGTCGACGATCCGTCCTGCGATTTCCGCCGCGTCCCACCAGAGATGGCGCCGGCCGTACGCCTCCCGGTTGCGGATGCCCGCCAGGAGCTTCTCCTGCGTCTTCTCTCCAAAACCGTCCAAGGTCGCGACCCTCCCGTCCTGGCACGCCGCGGCCAGCGCGGCGACGTCGGCGATGCCCAGACGGTCATGGAGCGCCCGGATCTTTTTGGGGCCGAGACCGGGAATCTGGAGCAGTTCCACCAGGCCAGGCGCCACCGAGCCCCGCAGGTTTTCCAGGAACGCCAGCCGCCCCTCGGCATGCAGCATGGAGATCTTCTGCGCGAGGGCGTCGCCAATCCCCTTCACGCTTTTCAGCTCCCCGGCGGCGATCAATCGCTCCAGTTCGGCGGTCTCGATCGCGGACAAGGCGCGCGCGCCCGCCTGGTACGCCCGGACCTTGAACGGGTTTTCCCCCTTCAGTTCCAGCAGCGTCGCAATCTCCAGCAGCGCATCGCCGATCTCGTTTTTCGTCATGGCACCGCCCGCAGCGAATCACGGAAAACCCACGCCGCAAGCGCGACCGTTAGTCCCGTACCCGTCCGGGGTCGTCCCGACGACGACGCGGCTCGGCACATTGCACGGGACGCGTCGCTTTCCCGCAGGCGCTCATCCCCCGGCCGGCACCCGCACGTAGCTGGCGGGGTCCTTCCACTCCGCCGCGCCAAAGGTCCGCGCCGTATCCACGGTCAGGTTGCCCTTTTCATCCGCCGTGATCGCGTGGCGCCCCAGCGGGCGCCGTGACTGTCCCCGCAGGGGGCGACCTTCCGGATTGAAGACCGAATCGTGTCCAGAACAGATGATCTGCCGCGGCGCCTTGGGGTCGCGCAGCAGCGCGTTGGCCTTGTGGGGACAGATCGCCGTGCTGGCGAAAATCTTCCCTTCGTGGCGGACGATGAAGAGGTCGTGCTGGATGAACCGCTCCGAGATCTCGTCCTTGGGGTAGTCCGCGATGTTTCCGACGGGGATCGGCCGAAAACTCGCCGCGCGGGCCGAAGGCCCTCCCGGCAGCGCGCATGCCACGCACCCCGCCGCGGCCGCCAGGAATCGACGCCGATCGGGCGAAGGAACTCCCTTGCCGCGCTCCGGCAGTGGTTTCACCGCGCCCGCTTCGTTGTCGCTCGCACGCTCCGATTCCATCCCGACACGATGTTGCCTCCCCGCCCGGGGACTGAAGCTCAAAAACTCGCGCCGGCTCCCTCCGGGACGCATCTGCCGGTTGGCGGTCATTTGTCTGGTGTAGCCGGGGGCGGTGACCCCGGCGGCCGGCCTCACCGCGGCCAGCTACAACCGCCAACCGACAGGTGCGCCCGATCCCTTCGCCGGTGCACGTCGAAAAGGGAGCGGCCCCTTGCGAGCGCGACGCCGTCAACGGAGCCGGGTGGGCTTGCGGGCGGCCGCTCCCACCGATTCTGCGTGCGCCCGGCGCTCGCCTGGGGAAATACTCCCCGTCTCGCGGACCGCCAACGACGTTTCCACTGACCCTCCCATGACCGATCTCCTTATCGTCCTCGGTTTCCTCCTCTCAGTCGCGCTCGTGGCCATGGTCTGGCTGCTCCTGCGCCGCAAGGATCACGTCGATCTCTCCCCCCTCCTTGGCCGCCTGGACACCCTCGAGCGACTGCAGGAACGCACGGAACGCGCGACGACCGAGGAGATCGCCCGCCTCCGCCAGGAGTCCTCCGAGCACGCCCGCGGCCTGCGCGAGGAGGTGCAGGCCACGTTGAAGGCCTCCACCGACACCCTGGTGCAGAGCGTGGATCGCATTTCCGCTGCGCAGGGCGAACGGCTCTCCGACTTCTCCCGCCAGCTCACCGTGTTGAAGGAGGCCAGCGATGCCTCGGCCGCCCAGCTGCGGCAGGAGTTGCTGGCCGGCTTGAACCGCTTCAAGGAGGCGCAGGACGGGCGGCTCAGCGAAAACACCCAGCAGCTCCAACAGCGGTTCGAGGTCTTTGACCGCCGCCTGGGTGAGTTCGGAAAATCGGCCGAGGACAGCTCCAAACAGGCCCGCGCGGAACTCTCGGCCTCCCTCCGGGATTTCCGGGAGTCGCTCAAGCAGCAGCTCGCCGAGCTGTCCGAAAACCAGCGAAAGGCCTTCGAGGCTTTCGCCGGCCAGCTCGCCCGGCTGACCGAAAGCAACGAACGGAAGTCCGACGAGCTCCGCGCCCTCATCGACGGCAAACTGAAGGAACTCCAGGCGGACAACGCCCAGAAGATCGAGGAGATGCGCAAGACCGTGGACGAGAAACTCCAGGGCACCCTCGAGAAACGCCTGGGAGAATCCTTCAAGCTGGTCAGCGAACGCCTCGAGCAGGTGCACAAGGGCCTCGGCGAGATGCAGAACCTCGCCAGTGGCGTCGGCGACTTGAAGCGCGTGCTGACCAATGTGAAGACGCGCGGCACATGGGCCGAAGTGCAGCTCGGCAACCTTCTCGAACAGATCCTCACGCCGGAACAGTACGCCCGCAACGTCATCACCAAGCCGAGCGGCCGCGAAACGGTGGAGTTCGCCCTGCGCCTGCCCGGACGCGACGACGACGATGGCAAGATCGTCTGGCTGCCGATCGACGCCAAGTTCCCCAAGGAGGACTACGAACGGCTCGTCGAAGCCTCCGAGCGCGGTGACGCCGCGGGCGTCGAGCAGGCCGGCAAAGACCTCGAGGCCCGGGTCACTGCCGAGGCCCGCGACATCCGCGACAAGTACCTCGCGCCCCCGCACACGACCGACTTCGGGCTGCTCTACCTGCCCACGGAGGGCTTGTACGCCGAGGTGCTGCGCCGGCCCGGGCTGGTGGACACGATCCAGCGCGGACACCGGGTTGTCATTGTCGGTCCCACCACCCTCGCCGCCCTGCTCAACAGCCTTCAGATGGGTTTCCGCACCCTCGCGATTCAGAAAAGATCGAGCGAAGTCTGGAAGGTTCTCGGCGCGGTGAAGACCGACTTCTCCAAGTTCGGCGACCTTCTGGACAACGTGAAGCGCAAGCTCGACGAGACGGGAGCCACCATCGAAAAGGCGGCCCATCGGAGCCGGCAGTTGGAGAAGAAGCTCCGCAAGGTCGAGGCGCTGCCGGCCGCCGAGGCCAACAGCCTGCTCGCCGACGGGCCCGCGTCCGATGCCGAACCCGAAGGGCCGGGCGAAAACGCCGAGGAGACGTAAGGCGGAGCGATTTCATCTCCATTTCACGGTGGCTTCATCGTCGTTTCATCTGGAAAGCCGAACCTGAGTCATGGCTGACCTGAGTCACGAACAGTCCCTGGAACAGCAAATCGACGCCTGGCGCGATCACCTGCGCCGGAGGCGCAGTGTCAGCGCAGAGGATCTGGAGCGCCTGGAGCGTTCCCTTCGCGGCGAATTTGCCGGCCTTGTCCGCCTCGGACTCGCTGCTGACGAGGCCTTCCTCGTGGCGGTCAAGCGGGTGGGCCGCACTTCGCCGCCCGCCGAGGAGTTCGCACGCGCCCGGGCGGACCAGCTCTTGAAGCCGGGGTACACCTCCGCTGCCAGTGGCTGGGGCGAGTGGATGCGACAGGACGGAATCCGGGTTCTGTGCCTGGCGGTGCTGGCCGCCGCCGCGGTCAAGGCGCCCGCCCTCTTCGGCGTGTCATTGCAGCAGCATCCGGACTTCTACGCGCGCAATGCCAGCCTCGCCGTCCTGCCGTGCGCGGTTGCGTTCTTCGCCTGGAAGCGGCGCACCGCCCCGCGGACTCTCGGGTGGCTGATCGCCGCATTTGTCGCCGCCGCGGTCTTCGCCAACCTGCCCGGGTTCGGCGCCGCCGAGGCTTACGCGTCGCTGACCGCTCTTCATGTGCCGATCGCGCTCTGGCTGGCCGTGGGCATCGCCCACGCCGGCGGACAATGGAGCCAAACCAACGGGCGCATGAACTTCGTCCGCTTCTCCGGCGAACTGTTCATCTACTACGTCCTGATCGCTCTTGGCGGCGGGGTGCTCTGCGCCTTCATGGCGCTTACCTTCAAGAGCATCGGGATCAACGTCGGCCCCTTCTTCGAATCGTGGCTGCTGCCCTGCGGCGCGGCGGGTGCGGTCGTGGTCGCGGCCGGGTTGGTCGAAGCCAAGCAGGGCGTGATGGAGAGCCTGGCACCGATGCTCACGCGCCTGTTCACGCCGTTGTTTGCCGCAATGCTGATCGCCTTCCTTGTGGCGCTGGTGTGGTCCGGCCGCGGCATCGCCATCGAGAGACACCACCTCATCGGTTTCGATCTGCTGCTCGTCGTCGTGCTCGGCCTGCTGGTGTACTCAATCTCGGCCCGCGATCCGGCGGCCGGGCCAGGGTTGTTCGACTGGGTCCAGGTCGCTCTGCTCTTCGGAGCCCTCGCCGCCGACGCGGTGGCGCTGTGGGCGATCGGCGCGCGGATCGGCGAGTTCGGCTTCAGTCCGAACCGCGTCGCCGCCCTCGGGGAGAATCTCATCCTGCTGGTGAACCTCGCCTGGTCGGCCGTGCTCTATTTGCGGTTCCTGCTGCACCGCGGTTCGTTTGCGAACCTGGAACGCTGGCAAACCTCCTACCTCCCGGTCTACGCCGTCTGGGCCGGGTTCGTGGTGGTCGCCTTCCCCCCCCTTTTCCGGTGGCTCGGGTGAAGCGGTCGCGGGCACTCCTGATTGTGTGCCGTAGCTGAAGACCCGGCACATCGCCGATGCGGGCACCAATCCGCTGAGAAACGCCGATCACCTCGCATAGTCGCCCTGCGGCGGCGGGATGCTGTCCGCGGCGTGTGACTGGTCGTTTGCGAGTCGGTCGCCGCTCATGTCCGCCGTGTCGCGGGCGAGGTGAATTTTGGAGAAATCCAAGCCTATCTCGCGTTGCTACTCGACGCCGGGATCATGAACCGGTCGTCCTCGATACTCGGCAGGCAGCTCCTCGCGCAGCTTCTTCAGATACGATCGGAGGAACTTCACGTTCTCTTGTTCCATCGATGATAAAGAAGCCGTTTTGACGTTTCCGTCCGGCTCACGTCTTGGGCGATACCAGCCGCGCATGCCACCATATTTCCCGAACTGCATCTGCCACGAGCTATAGATGTTTCCCTCTCCGTCGCCGATTAGGCCGTCGCTGACCTTCAGCGAAGCACTCTCTTTCCCGACATAGAACGGATCGCCGTGCCGGGCGTAAACTTCGTGAAGTAGCCAATCGCAGATTGCGACTTTCAGAGGAGTGGCGTCGAACGCCTTCACTTTTTCCGGGAAATACTGATCAGCGAGGGCGAGATCGCGCCTGACGAGCGAATCTATCAGTTCGACGGAGTAAGCCTTCTTGTCCCCTTCATACGGCGGCAGGAAAAAGAGGAAGTAATCGATTGCCTGCGGCGATAGCCCGGCCCACTCGACAGAACGAAGCCAAATTTCGTCACTGGGCGTCCAATTTTCAAAGTGCCATGCGATGGTGTCCTGACCGTCCCACTTGGCTTGGTCCGCATAAGACCACTTTCGAATCGTCCCGGGACCTGGCGCCCAGAGCGGATTTTCATTCGGCAGCCGGATCGAAATGTCGGCTCGCCCAATTGGCCCCTTCCACAGCGCTCCCGTGCTTACGATATACATGAGCTGCCAGCCGCGCACGAGCTGGTTGGAGCCGCGGAGAACCATCGGGTCACCCATCTCGAAACGAACACGGATGACCTTCGTTTCGCCAGCCGCCCACGTGACTTCCCAAACGACCGCTTCCGGGTAGTCGGCGACGTTCTTGGGAGGGTCGGCCGCGAAATAGTCGGTTCGCGCTGTCGTCTTGGCACCTGCACGGCGCTGGACGTTTGCCCGCATGAATGGATTTTGGTCCCCCGTGCCGCTCTTCATATCTACCTTGAACTCCCTGCTGATGTCCAGGTAGCCCGCATACCCGGAGCCGATGATTGGGAATGCGACCAAGCTCGTCACTTCGTATTCGGATTGATTCCGCATTACGAATGTCGCGATGACTTCGAACGAATGTTGGCCCCACCCGATGACAACGTTCTCGGAATCCATCGAGACATTCGTCGACCGTTCAGGGACGATGCCTGCTCCTTCCCGCCGCACAGTATAGATGTCAGCGTGCAAGCTTCCACTGACGAGAACCAGCAACATCGCGCGACAGAGCCAGACTGGGCGAAGAGGGCTGAGCATTGGCATCGCAAAGCAAGCCTCAAAACTCCGCCGCAAGACCGCAACAGTGGTTCCGCCCAAAGGTGACACTACGCGACCTTGCCAATCGTGTGCTTGCCGCTCGCAGGTCAACACGCCCATGGGTGCGCGGTGACTTCCATGAAACAGATCTCCAGCGCAAAAGAACTCCGTCAATGAAGGCTTCGCAGTGTCGAGCTCAACTACACAAAACCCGCTACCTCTTGCGAGGTAGCGGGTTCAAAGTGGAGGCTCAGCCCGGAATCGAACCGGGGACACAAGGATTTTCAGTCCTCTGCTCTACCAACTGAGCTACCGAGCCACTTGCGGAACGGGGAACAAAGTCAGCCGGCCTCCTTCCGTCAACGGCAATCTGAACCGCAACATGGCGCCGCCGGAGCCACGGTCCCCGGCCCGACGTGCGAGTCGCACCGACCGTCGCTCCGGCCCGCTGGTTCAAAACCCCTTGGCTGCGTTCGTCCGCCGCGGATCCGCGTAGCCCACCATTGTCCCGTCCGGCCGGAACTCGATCGCGTTGATCCCGCCAAAGTACCGTCCGGTGCCGGCGGCCTCGCGCAGCACCACCTTCCACCCCAACGCGCGCAACGCTTCCGCCTCGACCGCGGGAAACGACTGCTCCGCCTCGAACGCATCGGGTTCGCCTGAGCGCAGCGGCGATAGGAAGTGCACGCGCGTGTCGCCGATCGCCTCGGCCAACGGGCGGTTCAGCGCCAGGCGGTCCAGCAGTGCCTGCAGCAGCGCCGTCGGGATCCGCGCTGAGCCGGGAATCCCGATCGCCAGCACGGGACGACCCCGCTGCAGCACGATCGTCGGCCCGATGGTGCTCCGCGGACGCCGCCCGGGTGCGACGTAGTTTGGGTTTGCCGGATCGGTAGTGGAGAAGTTGCTCATCGAGTTGTTCATCACCACGCCCGTACCGGGAGGCACCACCCCGGCCCCGAAGTGGAGACTCTGCGACTGCGTCGCGCACACCACGTTGCCGGCCCGATCCGCCACGGCAAAGTGCGTGGTTGCCGCCATCGCGCTTTCGTAGAACGGCGACTCGGCGTCACTCCCGTCGAGCCGCGCCACCTTGCGTCTCGCCCCCGGCGGACCGAAGGCGCGGGCGCGCAGGTCCTCGATCGCGTCCGGTGCAATCAACTTCTCGAAGAGGAAACGGGATTCCGGCACGTCGCCCACGGCCCGGCCGATCGCCGGGTGGGCCGCCCGCCAGACGCGGCCGATCCGGTCCAGGTTGGCCGCACGGCGCAGGGGGCCGCCGTCGAAGGTCTCCTTTTCCAGCGCCTTCAGGATCGGGAAGAACAGCGCCGACCCACTCGTGGGCGGCGGGCCCGAGAACAGCGTGTAGCCGCGAAACGTGAGGGTCACGGGATCCCCCACCCTCGCCTCATAGCCTGCCAGGTCCGCCAGCGTCAGCCAGCCGCCACCTCGCCGCGAGGCGGTCGCGATCGCCTCCGCGATCGGGCCGCGGTAAAACCCGTCGCGCCCCTGCCGGGCCAATGCTTCCATGGTGCGCGCCAGATCCTCGTTGGCGAGGATCGTACCCACCTCCGGCAGCGCCCCCGCGGGAAGGTAAAGGCGCGCAATCTCCCGGTCGCCGCGCCGCAGTTTGCGCTCCTGCTCGGCAAACTGCTCCCGCGTTTTCGGTAGGATGCGAAAGCCCTGCCGCGCGAGATCAATCGCCGGCTGCACCGCCGCCGCCCACGGGCTCTGCCCCCACCGCTGATGCGCCGTCCACAGCCCCGCGGCGAGACCCGGCACGCAAACCGAGGCGTAGCCGGTGCCGCGCTCCTCCACAGGTTGCCCCAGGTACTTCGCCGGGTCCACCGACCCCGCCGCATCCATCGCATCCACCGCATATATCCGCCCGGTCTTCGCCTCGTAGTACAGCAGCATCAACTTGCCGCCGAGACCGGATCCATACGGCTCCGCCACGCCGAGCGCGAGCGAGGTCGCCACGGCGGCATCGATGGCGTTGCCCCCGGCCTGCAGCACCGCCCATCCCGCTTCCGCCGCCTGGGGATGCCCGGCCACGACCATCCCATTCTTCCCCATTACCGGTTCGACCCGGACGGGAACACCGGCCCGGACCGCAACCACGAGCACGCCCAGCCAAAGGCAACGGAAGACGGCAGACATGGCGTCGACTTTGCCCGGACGCTTCGGCGCGGCGAGTCCGGAGTGACCGCGGCCCAGAACCTCGGCGCAATCTAACCTGAGGCCGGCCTCAGCGCGGCCGGCTACAACCGCCGGCGATGGGAACGCGGGCTGGGACGACCATGCTTTCGTCTTCGGCTCATGCACGGCTGCTCTCGGAGCGACATCCGAGGCCTCAAGCGTCATTCGTATTTATCGGTGTCCATCCGTGGCTCCCTGGCTGGGGAAGCCCGACGGAGTGTCCGCGGTTTTCGCGAACACTAACCCTGGGCCGCCTCGGGCGCGGGTCGCTCCAGTCGCGCCAGGATTTCCCCGAGCAGGTAGATCGACCCGGTGACGACGACGACGTCTTCGGGCCCCCCGGCCACACAGCCATCGGGCGTGGGGAAGAGATTTTCGACCGAGTCGCGCACGATGCGTCCGCGGTACCCGGCCGGGATCAGCGCCTCCAGGTCCGCATGCGAATTCGCCCGCGCCTGCCGCGGTACCACCAGGTGAATCGCTCCGGCGTGCCGCGCAATTGTCTCCAGCAGCGGGCGGGCCCGCGCCGCGCCCAACACCCCGGCGATCACGATCGGCGCCCGGTCCGTCTCCGCCACGAGATGCGCGAGATTGGACTCGAGCACCTGCGCCCCCTCGGGGTTGTGCGACGCGTCCAAAATCATCCGGCGGCCGCCGAGCGTGATGCGCTGCCAGCGCCCGGGCCAGTCCACCCGATCCAGGCCAAGGGAAATCGCCTCCTCCGTGATTCGCCAGCGCGGCCCCAGCGCCCGCGCGGCCAACGTCGCGGTGGCGGCGTTCCACCGCTGGTAGTCCCCCTCGAGCTTGGTGTGTGGATAGGCGGCCAGGTCCTGACCGTAGGTCTCCTCCACCGAACTCACTGTGCAACCGCGCTCCCGGGCAATCGCCCGGATGACCCGTTCGGCGGCGGGCGGCACGCGACCAATGACCACCGGCCGGCCCGGCTTGATGATCCCGGCCTTTTCCGCGGCGATTTTCTCCAGGGTATCCCCGAGGATTTCGCAATGGTCCATCGCGATCGAGGTGATCACGCTCACCTCCGGCTCAATCAGATTGGTCGCGTCGAGCCTTCCCCCGAGGCCCACTTCAATCACGCCCACCTCGCAACGGCGGCGGGAAAACTCCAGGAACGCCATCGCCGTCACGTACTCGAAGAAACTCGGCGCCAGCGCCGGATCACGGGCGGCAATCGCCTCGGCGCCCGGACGCAGTTCTCGGTAGTAGGCGACGACCTCGGCATCGGTCAGCGGTCGCCGCTCCACCTGGACACGTTCGCCGAGATGCACAAGGTGCGGCGAGGTGAACAGTCCGGTGCGCCAGCCGGCCGCGTGCAGGATGGCGTCGAGCATGGCCGCCACCGACCCCTTTCCGTTCGTGCCCGCAATGTGCAGGCACGGCAGGCCCCTCTCCGGGTGGCCGAGTTGCTCCGCCCACGCCCGCATCCGATCGATCCCGAACTTCGGCCCCTGCGCCTTGAGGGCGAACAGGTACTCCATGGCGGCCGCATACTCCGCGGCAATTCCTGGGGTACTCATCGCTCGAGAATCCGGTCGATCCGGCCCGAACCACGCATCCCGCCGCTCGGTGCCGCCCTGCCGGTGACGGACCCGATCACGAGGCCGCGGCCGTCGGAGCCGGGCCTTTGCGCCCGACATGCAGCGCGGACAGGATTTCAAAGAGGCGATCGCGCATCTCGAGTCGGCTGACGATCTGGTCGATCAGCCCGTGCTTGAGCAGAAACTCCGCCGTCTGGAACCCGGCCGGCAGGGTCTGTTTCGTGGTATCCTTGATGACGCGCGCGCCGGCGAACCCCACCAACGCCCCCGGCTCGGCCAGAATCACGTCGCCGAGGGTCGCAAAGCTGGCGGTCACCCCACCCATCGTCGGATGGGTCACGATCGAGATGAACGGCAGGCCAGCCGCCGCCAGCCGGCCCAGCGCCGCACTGGTTTTGGCCATCTGCATCAGCGAGTAGATGCCTTCCTGCATCCGCGCCCCACCGGAGGCGCTGAAAATCAGGCACGGAATCCGGCGCTGGAGGGCCGTCTCGATTGCCCGCGTGATCTTCTCTCCGACCGCCGCCCCCATGGCACCGCCGCAGAAGCGAAAGTCCATCACCGCCACGGAAACGTCGAGGCCCCGAATCTTGCCGCAACCGCACACCACGGCCTCCGTCAACCCGCTTTCCCGCTCGTACCGGCGGATGCGCTCCGGGTACGGCTGCGAGTCCACGAACTTCAGCGGATCGCTCGATTTCAGTTCGGCGTCCGCCTCCTGAAAGGTCCCGGGATCCAGCAGGTGCCCGAGGCGCGCCCGGGCGGAGATCGGGAAATGGTACCCGCTCTTGGGGGACACCATCTGGTTGTCTTCGAGCTCCTTGTTGAAAACGATATCACCCGTGGCCGGGTCCTTGGTGTACAGCCCCTTGGGGATGTCCTTCTTGCGAACCTTGCGAACCGTGTAGGTCGGTTTGTCGAAATGCATGGCGGAATCAACCGTGGGCAAACGTCACGACGTCCAGGTCCCGCGCCCCGGCGCGGCGGAGCACCTGCGCGCAGCTGTTGAGCGTCGAGCCGGTGGTGAAAACGTCGTCGATGATGACATAGCGTAGACCGGGAGTAAGGGTGGCCCCGGCGGCGAGCGCAAAAGCATTCTTCAGGTTGGACATCCGGGTTCGCCGGTCGAATGCCGTCTGGCTGGCGGTGTCAACCTCCCGGCGCAGCACCGCCTCCACGCGGCACGGGCCGCCCGCCACTTCCGCAAGTTTTTCCGCCAGGAGTTGCGCCTGGTTGTAGCCGCGCTCGCGGGCCTTGCGGACATGCAGCGGCACCGGGACCAACACCGCCCCCCGAACGAGCTCGAGCACATGCTCTGCCCGGCGAAACACGCTGGCCATGTCCTCCAGCACCTGCAGGCCGCGATGGTACTTCAGTTCGATGACCAGGGAACGCGCCGGCCCCCGGAACAACACGGCCGTGCGCCCTTCCCCGAAGGCCGGATCGAGCCCGTCGCACTTCACGCACATCCGCGCCCCTTCGACCACCCCGTAGAACGGATGGCCACAGGTGCGGCAGTGGGGCGGCTGCACGAACTCCAGTTGCCCGGCACACCGTCGGCACAGATGGCGAAACCCGCCCTCGTCCACTTTTGCGGTGGCATCAGTCTCCACCAGGGCCCGGCAATGGACACACGCCGGGGGAAAGACCACATCGCCCACCCCGCGCCAGAGACTGCGCATCATCGCCGAAGACACCGCGCCCTCCGTCAGTAGAAGACCTTGACCAGAAACAACCCCTGGGGCGGGGCCGTCTGGATCGCGGGGATTCGCTCCCCGGACTCCAGCAGCCGCCGGAGATCGGCGACTCCCAGCCGCCCCTCTCCCACCGCCACTAGCGCGCCCACCAGGCTTCGCACCATCTTGTACAGGAACCCCGGCGACTCGGCAGTCACCTTGATCCTCCGTCCCCGCACCCGCAAATCAAGCCGGCGCAGATCCCGCACGGTATCCTCCCGCTCCGGGCCGTTCACCGCGGTAAAGGCCCGGAAGTCATGCCGTCCCCGGAGCACCGCCGCCGCCGCGACCATCGCCCGCACGTCCAGGGGACGGAAGACCGTCCAGCAGTACGGCCGGGAAAACGGATCCGCGTCACCCAGGTGCAGGTGGTAAACGTAGCGCTTACCTTTGGCCTGAAAGCGGGAGTGGAAGTCTGCCGCCTCGGGCGTCGCCGCCTTGATCTGAATCGTCGGCGGAAGCCCCACCCGGAAGGCCGCCAGGAGTTTGTCCTTCCCGTGCCGCCAGTCGGCGTCGAAATGAAACACCTGGCCGAGGGCGTGCACGCCCGCATCCGTCCGCCCGCTCCCGTGGATGCGCACCGGCGCCTTGAAGATCTGGGCCAGCCGGGCCTCGATCACATCCTGCACCGCCGTCCCACCCGCCTGGCTCTGCCAGCCCGCAAAACCGGTGCCGTCATAGGCGCAGACACACTTCCACCGTTCGGCCTTCACGCCGTCTCCTCCGGGGTCGGTTCGTCCACGAGCGGGATCTTCTGGTTCAGGAAGTCCTGGAGAATCAGCGTGGCGGCACGCGAGTCGATCTTGCCGCTCGCGCGCACTTCGCGCCGTTGCTTCTTCCCGATCGTGGCCTCGGCCTCATAGCTGGTCAGCCGTTCATCCACCAGGTGCACCGGCAGGTGAAATTCCTGCTGCAGCCGGATCGCGAAGGCCTCCACCTCCTTGGCCTTGGGCCCGGGGGTGTCGTCCATGTTCAACGGGTGCCCCAACACCAGATCCGTGATGCGGCGCCCGCGAATGACCTCACCAAGGGCCGCCCAGCGCCGAGCCTCGTCCGCTTCGATCAGGGCCGGCAGGGGCGTCGCCACGCCGAGGTCGTCCCCGTAACTGAGGCCGATCCGCCGTGTTCCATGGTCAATGCCCAGGCAGCGCATCGGCCCCATTTCGGCGGCCGTCGCCGGCGGCGCAATTTCAATTGCGGCATCTGGCCTTCCCGCTCTCCTTCCCGGCGATGGCTGCGACGCCCGACTTCACTCCCGCCGAACTGGTACGCTACCGGCGCCAGATCCTCCTGGAAGAGGTGGGCCTCGCCGGCCAGGCCCGGCTGGCGGCGGGGCGGGTGCTCGTCGTCGGTGCCGGCGGCCTGGGCAGCCCGGCCGCCCTTTATCTGGCGGCCGCCGGAGTCGGAACTCTCGGCATCGCCGATTTCGATCGCGTCGAGTTGCACAACCTGCACCGCCAATTGCTGCACGACGACCGCGCCCTTGGGGAACCGAAGGTTGCCTCCGCCGCGCGCCGCCTGCAGGGCACCAACCCCGAAATCGAGATCGTCACCCACGGCGATGGGATCACCCCGGCCAACGCCGTGGCGCTGTTCTCCCAATACGACGTCATCGTCGACGGCACGGACAACTTCACCGCCCGCTACCTCAATAACGACGCGGCCTTCTTCGCCCGGCGTCCACTCGTGCATGGCAGCGTCTTCAAATTCGAGGGGCAGGTGACCGTCTTCGACCCCGCCCGTGGAGGCCCCTGCGGTCGTTGTCTGTTTCCAGAGCCGCCTCCGGCCGGATCTGTGCCGGGCTGCGCCGAGGCTGGCGTGCTGGGAGCGGTCTGCGGTGTCGTCGGCAGTCTGCAGGCGATCGAAGCGCTCAAACTGCTGGTCGGCGCCGGCGACACCCTGCACGGCCGGCTTCTCACCTACAATGCCCTCCGCCCGGCCTTCTCCTGCCTGGCGCTGTCGGCCGATCCCGCCTGCCCCCTCTGCGGTCGCACCCCGAGGATCACCAGCGTCAGCACCGCGACGGTGACCGGACCGACCTGCGCCCCTGTTCCCATGCCCCCATCCGACGCCACCTATCCCCTTGAAGTCACCGTCCAGGAAGCGAGACACCTTCACCTGGCCGACCCGACCAGGGTCCAAATCGTGGATGTGCGCGAGGCCTTCGAACTCGCCATCTGCCGTCTGGACGGCGCTGAACACATCCCGATGCGGGAGATTCCGGAACGGGTCGAAACGCTCCCCCGCGACCGCCACCTGCTCATCCTTTGCCACTCCGGAGGCCGGAGCCGGCGCGTGACTGATTTCCTGCGGGCCCGGGGTCTGTCCGCCGTGAGCAACATCGCCGGCGGCATCGACGCGTGGGCCCGGGAGATCGATCCTTCCCTCCGCCGCTATTAACCGCGGAAGCCCTGGCCAGATTCCCGATGCGCCTCAGGTCCGCAGTTCCGGCCGGCGCCGGGAAACCTCCTCCGCCTCGCGTTCCAGCGCGGCGCCCAGGCGCGCTGTGACCGTCCCGGCGCCCACCCGGAAGCGCCACTCGTCGATCTCCGCCACCGGTGTGACGCCCTTCGTCGTGGACAGAAGAAAACACTCCTCGCTGCCAGCGAGGTCCCCCGGAGTCAGCGATTGCTCGGCGACCGACAGGCCGAGGCTGCCCGCGAGGCGCCCCAATACGATGCCGCGCGTGATGCCTTCCAGGATTCCCGCATCGAGCCGGGGTGTGACCACTGTTCCCTGAATGACAAAGCCGATATTCGAGGTCGAAGCTTCGGTGATCTCGCCGCGCTGGTTCAGCATCACCACTTCATCGGCGCCACGGGCCCGGGCTTCGCGCAGGCCCAGGATATTGTTTAGGTAGTTGCCGGTCTTCCAGGCGGGACTCAGGCACTCCACCGGATTGCGCCGCAACGTGTGTGCCAGCGCCAGGCGCAGGCCCCGCTCCTGCACGGCCGGAGAATTTACCGGGCAGGGCTGCACCAGCAGCACGAACTGCGACTCGTCCGCCAAGGCTGGATCCAACCCGATCGGGCCGCCCCCGCGGGAAACCTGCAAGCGGACATAGAGTTCCCCGGTGAATCCCGTCGCCCCGCGGAATGCCGCCGTGGTGCGCAACACCTCCTCCAGAATGCGATCGCGGCTCCACGGCAAGGACAGATGGAGGGCGGCCGCGGAGCGTTCCAGGCGGCTCCAATGCTCCTCCCACGCAAACAAGACGCGGTGGTAGGTGCGCCACACCTCGTAGATCGCATCGCCGTAGAGGAACCCGCGGTTCAGCGGCGCCAGGGCCGGTTCATGTGCCGGGTGCAGCCGGCCGTCGGTGTTTGCCTGGATGTACGGGAGCGACATGGCGGAGTCGCACTTTTCGCGTTCCCGACCAATCCCCAAGCACAAAAAAACCCCCGTCCGAGGACGGGGGTGGAAAATCGACCGCTGGAATCCGCCTAGCGCTTCGCGACCAGGCCGAGCGCCTTCTTGATATTCTGGACGCTCGGGAGGGAGATCCCGACCGCCTTGGCGATTTCCGCGCCGGTCTTGCCGGCCTCGACGAGCTTCTTCACCTCGGCGCGCGTGGCATCCGTGATGACGGCGCGCTTGCGGCGCTTCTTCGCCCCGGGAGGCCGACCCGGGCCCCGGGCGCGGCGGGCCTTGCGACCGAGCTTGGTTCCGCAGGCTTCCGCGACGGCCGCGACGAAATCGGCGGCGGACTCGAAGCCATACTTGGCGGGCAGCGCCGCCAGCTCCTTGCTCAGTTCGTTTTGGATGGATTTCTCCAGGTTCGCGAGTTTCGCGCGAGCCGCTTCCAATTCCTTTAGTTTTTCCGGTAACATAGGGATATCACTGTGCGCTGCTATAAGCCTATAGCAAGCGCATATAATCCCCTAGTTCGCTTTCGCGCGGCCGCGATATACATGATCACAGCCGGTCGCCGCGCCAAACGAAACCGGCGCCTGGTTCGAACGTCCGCGGACGCCCGGGGCGCAGGCGCCGCCCAACACTCCTCCGCACCCGGCGCGACATCCGTACCTATTATATTACCCGCGAAAGCACCTGATTATTTTTCCGGTCCACGCCAGGCACGGCGTGGCGTAATATCACGCCCGTCGGTCGCGAGACGGTGTCACTCCTGGCCCGACCGCCCTCGCGGTCAAATCGTCATCGCGTGGTACCCGCCGTCGACGACGAACTCGGAGCCGGTGATGAACCCGCCCGCGCCGTCGCTCGCCAGCAGCAGCGTCGCGCCGACCAACTCCCGCGCCTCGCCAAACCGCTTCATCGGCGTGTGTCCCATGATGGAGGCGACGCGGTCCGGCGAGAGGATCTTGCGATTCTGCTCCGCGGGGAAGAAGCCGGGCACCAGCGTATTAACCCGCACCTTGTGCGGCGCCCACTCGCGGGCGAGGTTCTTCGACAGGTTGTGCACCGCGGCCTTCGTCGCCGAGTACGTGAACACCCGGGACAGCGGCACGATGCCCGACATCGAGCCCAGGTTGATGATGGAGCCCCCCTGTCCACGATCGACCAGGTACTTGCCGAAAATCTGGCAGCCGAGGAACACCCCCTTCAGGTTGATGCGCACGATCCGGTCAAACTCCTCCTCGCCGATGTCGACGAACGGCGTGGCCGAGTTGACCCCGGCGCCGTTCACCACGATGTCGACCCGTCCGGATCGCGCGAGCACCGTGGCCAGCAAACCCTGCAGGGCGGCCTTTTCGCTCGCCTCGGCCGAAACGAAGTAGCCCTTGCCGCCGCCGGCCGCCATCCGCTCCAGGCGCGGTTTGGCCTTCTCCTCGTTCCGCCCCACCAGCACGACCTCGGCGCCGGCGCCCGCCATCCCCTCCGCCATCGCCCCGCACAGCTCGCCCGTGCCGCCGATCACGACCGCCACTTTGCCGGTCAGGGAGAAGAGAGAATTCAGGTATTCGGAAGGAGTGCTCATGAGTTGAGGCCCGCATCACAAAAGCCCGCCGCCGGATGAGGCAACGGGAAACCGCGCGCGCCGTTCGACGACACGGAACACCCCTTCCAACCGCGGGGACGGCCGACCGCCGTCCTCAGCCGGAAATCAGCACCAGGTTGGCGTACTGAATCGTGTCACCCGTCCGGATGAGACCGATGGCTCCCGGCACGCGCCGCTTGAACTCCACGTGCGGCTCGTGCGTGAGACGCGTCCCTCGCAACGCTTCCGCGAAGGCCCGCCGCGTTGTCGGCGTATTCTCGCGCAGGAACTCCTGCGCCATGTACGCTTCCGCCACCACGAAATTCGCCCGCACCGCCGCCACCACCTGGAGGACCGTGGGAATCCCGTCGACCAGCGAGAGGTCGACCGTCTCCAGCCCCGGCCACGAAGGGAACCCGCGATCCGCGATCACCAGCGCATTGGTGTGCCGGACGCGGGCCAGCAGGGAAAGCACGTGCGGATTGAGGAGGCCGGTCTTCAGCATGCGTGGACCCTAGGGAGCAGTTCGCCCGAAAACCAGCGCGATTCCGCGGCTCGGCATCCAGCTTGCCGCGCCAGCGCCGGCGCCTTTAGTCGCCTCATGCCCCGCATTCCGCTGGAGGACAATTTCAACGACGTCATCAACAAGGCCCAACGCGGGCTGAAGATCACCGACGATGACCTCGCCCGGCGGGCGGAGGTGTCGCTCGAGGATCTAACCGCCGTCAAGGCGGGCAAACCCATCGACGCCGTTCTCCGACGCGTGGCCCGGCACCTGCGCCTCTCTCCTGACGCGCTTGAAGCCCTCGCCCACAAACGGTGGTACCCGCAGATTCCCGAGTTCCCCCGGGGGTTCGCGGCGTTCAACACCCCGCACGGCGACATGACCGTCAACAGCTACCTCATCTGGGACCCGCGCGCCGGACTTGCCGCCGCCTTCGACACCGGGGCGACTTGCCAGGGGATGCTGGACCTCCTGGACGCCGAGCGCCTGACGCTGCGGTATGTCTTCCTCACCCACACTCACGCAGATCACGTGGCGGACCTCGAACGGCTGGCGGCGTCCACCGGCGCGGAAGTCTGGTCCAGCGAACTCGAACCCGCCCCGCGGGTCGGCGCCCGGACCTTTCGAGAGAACGCCCACTTCCACGTGGGAGAGATTGCGATCAAGACCCTCCTCACCCATGGCCATTCGCCGGGCATGACCACCTATTACGTCACCGGCCTGAGCTGGCCGCTCGCCGTCGTGGGCGACGCGATCTTCGCCAGCTCGATGGGCGGCAGCGCGACCCATTTTGCGGACCAGTTCCGCAATAACCGCACCAAGATTCTCACCTTGCCCCGCGATACCGTACTGGCACCGGGCCACGGGCCCCTCACCACCCTGGCCCAGGAAAAGCACCACAATCCCTTCTTTGCCCGGTAGGCACCCCTCGCTCCCGGACCCCGGATTCTTGAATACCCACCCCCATCCCTCCGTCCCACCAACCTCCATGACCGCACGCATCGCTTTTGTCGGGGTCGGCCGCATGGGCGCCAACATGGCGCGCCGCCTCAAGGACTGCGGCTTTCCCGTGACAGCCGTCCACGACACCCACCTGCCCGCGGCCGCCGAACTCGCCCGTGAGCTCGGCGCGGTCGCCGCCCCGACCCTGGCCGCCGTTACCGCCGCGGCGGACGTCATCTTCACCGTTGTTTCCGACGACGCGGCGCAGCTCGCGATCTTCGCCCCAACCGGCGATTCCCTGCTCACCGGCGCCTCCGGACGCTGCTTCGTCAACTGCGCCACGGTCTCGCCCGCCACCCACCTGGAGGTGGAACGGCGCGCCCGCCGGGTGGGCGCGATTACCCTGGAAGGTTGCATGGCATCATCGATCCCCCAGGCCCGGGCCGGCACGCTCTACCTCATGTGCGGGGGGGATCCCGGCGGCTTCGAACGGGTGCGGCCGATCCTCGAGAAGCTCAGCTCCGCGCTGCGTTACATCGGCCCCACCGGACAGGCGGCGCAGGTGAAGGCCCTCGTGAACATGGTCATGAACATCAACACGGCCGGGCTCGCCGAAGGTCTCGGCCTCGGCGCCGCCCTGGGGCTCGATCTCACCATGCTGCGCGAGGTGTTTGCCCAGACCGGGGCGGCCTCGCAGGTCCTGAAGACCGATGGCGAGGACATGCAGAATCGAGCCCACGATTGCTACTTCTCGGCAGCCCACGCCGCCAAGGACTCCACGATTGCCTGGACACTTGGCGCCCAGGCCGGGCTGCACCTGCCGCTCGCCGCCGCCACCCGGCAGCAGTACGAGCGCATGGTGGCCCTAGGTCTTGGCCAGCTCGACAAGAGCGGAATCGCGGAACTCACCTTCAAGGGACGCCACGCCTGACCTCATCCGCGCTGTTTTCCGGCACCTCCCTCCGGCCTTCGTCATGAACTCCCTCCGCCGTCTGATCTGCCTGCTCAGCCTCCTGGCTGGCGTCGCCTTCGTGCCCGCGTCACGGGCCCAGGGCACGGCCGGCATCGCCCCGGATCACGTGATCTTCTACACGGAGCCCAATTTCAAGGGCGAGGCCCTCACGGTCGAAGCCGGGGCTTCGGTCGACAATCTCGCCAGCCTGCAGCGGCCGAGCCAGCAACCGTGGCTCTCGTGCATCTCGTCGGTGCAGGTCGTGGGGGCGGCGACCGCCACCGTTTACAGCGCCGCCGGTTTCGGCGGCGAGCGTCTGGAGATTTCCCGCACGATCCCGGATCTCTTCGCGCAGCCGCGCGGCGGGTCACCCGGTGCGACCTGGGACCGAGCCATCGTCTCGCTCGTGGTCAGGGGGCCGAAGCCGGCCGCGCCTCCCCCCACCGTGATCACGCCGGCACCACCGGTGCCCGTCGTTCCCGGCCGCGTGGAAACACCGCCGCCCACCGTCGTCGTGGTGCAGCCGCCTCCGCCGCCTCCCGCCGTCGTGGTCCAACCCGCCCGGCCGCGCCTCGACCGCCGCACCGCGGAAATGCTCGTGGAGCGCGCCTACCGCGAGGTCCTCGACCGCCCCGCGGATCCGGAGGGCCTCCGTCGCTATCGCGACCGCCTGATGCACGATGGCTGGTCCGAACGCGAGGTGATCGAACAACTCCAGCGCAGCCCCGAGGCACGCGCGATCAAGGCCGACGAGGCCATCACGAAAATCTACCGCGAGGTCCTCGGGCGCGACCCGGATCCCAACGGGCTCGCGCACTACCGCTCCAAATGGCGCCAAGGCTGGACGCAGGGACAGATCCGCGAGGATCTCCGCCGGAGCCACGAGGGCCGCGACACGCGCATCCGCGAGGTCATTACTCGCGCCTACCGCGAGGTCCTCGGCCGCGATCCGGATCCCGCCGGATATGCCAACTACGAACGCCTCATGCGCGAGCGCGGCTACACGGAACGCGACATCCGCCGCGCGCTGATGGGCGGCGACGAGTACCGGCAGCGGATGCGGAAGTAGCCGTCCCGCCCTCCCCGCAGACAGTCTCTTACTGCTCAGGAGGCGCCGGGCGTTCGGCGCGCTTCCATTTCGGCACGGGCCGTTTGGCCGCTTCCGCGGCCCCCGCGATGCGCGCCAGGCGTTCCTCGTCGCGCACCTTGCCGACCAATTCGAAGTAGATCGGGCAGCCCTTCAGATCGAACTCGTCGACCAGCCCGGCCTCCAGGTAGCGGCGGTACTGTTCCGTGAGTTTCTCCTCCCGGTTGCAGAACAGCCGGATGCGGAAGGGGCGCGTTCCCGTCTGGGTGGCGTAATAGATTCGGAACCTCCGGCCCGCGACCGCCGCCGGCGGATTCCGCTCCGCGAGGTACCCCAGGAGCTGATTCAGGCGCGCGGTCGGGATCTTCTTGTCGAGGGTGCGGTTCAGCTTCACCGCCGCGTTCAGCATCCGATCCACTTCGTAGCCGTTCAGCGCCGACACGAAAATGACCGGCGAGCCCGGCGTGAAGAACAGCCGGTCGAACAGCGCCTTCTCGTACTTCTCGCGATAGTCGCGCTCGCTCTTGTAGGGCTCGAAGCCCCCGCGCTCGCGAAAGGCCTGCTGCACCAGGTCCCACTTGTTCACCACCAGGACGATCGGCTTCCCTTCCTTGATCGCCTCACCCGCGATCGCCTTGTCCTGCTGCGTGACCCCTTCCAGGGCATCAAGCACGAGGAAGACGACATCGGTGTTCTTGATCGCGTCGAGCGACCGCAACCGGGAGAAATACTCCACCGGCGAGGCGAGCTTGGTCGCCGCCTTGATCCCCGCCGTGTCGATGAGCCGAAAGGGATACGTCCGGCCATCGCGCCCCACGAAGTCGAACGGCAGTTCAATCGCGTCGCGGGTGGTGCCAGGGACATCGCTCACGATCAGCCGGTCGCTCTGCAGGAGCCGGTTGCTCAGCGACGACTTCCCGACATTGGGGCGCCCGATGAAACAGACGCACAGGGGCGCCTGCGGCGACCGCGTCGGTTCGACGTCCTCCGCCGGCACCGGTCCCAGCGCCTCCGCAATCGCCGCCCGCAGTTCCGCCTCGCCCCTACCGTGCTCGGCCGAGACCCGCAGGGGCTCGCCCAACCCGAGCCGGTACGCCTCGTCGAGCGCGATACGTTCGTCGTCGAAGTCGGCCTTGTTCACCACCAGCCGCACCGGCTTCCGGCCGGACCGCAGCCGCGCGGCAATCCGCTCGTCCAGCGCCGTGATCCCGCTCAGGCCATCGACGACCAGCAGGATGAGCGAGGCCGCTGCGATGGCGAACTCCACCTGCTGCTCCGAGGCTCGCGTGAGCGCCGCGGGCGTGTCCTCGCCGCGATAGCCCAGCCCGCCTGTGTCGAGGAGCGTGTAGCTGCCGTCCGCGACCTCGGCTGAAATCACGTCGCGGGTGATGCCCGGCTGATCGTGCACGATCGAGATGCGCTTCCGCGCGAGGCGATTGAAGAGCCGGCTCTTGCCGACATTGGGTCGGCCGACGATGGCAACGATGCGGGACATGTCCTGAAGAGGAAGGAGAGGAAGTCCGGAAAGAGAAGCGCGTTCTTCCCGCCCCCCCGGACCTGCCGCCGCCCTACCGCCGGGCCCCCTGCACGAAGCGCTCCATCCGGTCGCAGGCTTCGATGATCTGCTCGTAGGAAGTCGCAAAGCACGCGCGCACATGGCCCTGGCCATTGTCGCCAAAGGCGACTCCGGGCACGACGGCGACCTTCTCGCGCTGCAACAGGCCAACGGCGAATTCCTTCTCGGTCAGGCCCGTGGCGGTTACATTCGGAAACGCGTAGAAGCTGCCGCGGGGCAGGTGGCAGGTGAGGCCGATCTCGTTGCACCGTCGCACGATCAGGTCGCGCCGCCGGTGGTACTGCTCGCGCATCTTCAGCACGTTGTCCCACCCGTGCTTCAGGGCCTCCAGCGCCCCTTCCTGCGCGATGATCGAAGCGCACATCATCGCATACTGGTGCACCTTCATCATCGCGTCGATCAGCTCCGCCGGACCGCAGGCGTAGCCGATGCGCCAACCGGTCATCGCAAAGGCCTTCGAGAACCCGTGGAGGAAAATCGTCCGCTCCACCATGCCTGGAAGGCTCGCGATGCTGGTGTGCTCCCCTTCGAAGGTGAGTTCGGAATAGATCTCGTCGCTCAGCACCAGCAGGTCCTTCTCCCGGCAGAAGGCGGCGATTTTCTCCAACTGCTCCCAGCTGCAGGTTCCCCCCGTCGGGTTGCAGGGCAGGTTCAACATCAGGATCTTCGCCCCCGGCTGCCACGCCGCCCGCAACGCCTCCGCGGTGAGCGCAAAGTTGTCCTTCGCATAGGTCGGCACCGCAATCCCCTGCCCGTGCACCAGCGTGATGCTCGGGTGGTAGCTCACGTAGCACGGCTGGTGAAACATCACCTTGTCCCCGGGGTTGCAGAAGGCCCGGAAGGCCAGGTCCAGCGCCTCGCTCACCCCGACGGTGACGATTACCTGGTCGTCAGGCCGGTACGTCACGCCGAAGTGCTGCTCGACATAGGTCGAGATCTCCCGACGGAGTTCAATCATGCCCAGGTTGGAGGTGTAGTAGGTCTTGCCCCGCTCGAGGGCGTAGATCGCCGCTTCCCGGACATGCCAGGGGGTGACGAAATCGGGTTCACCCACCCCCAGCGAAATCACATCCTGACCCTTCATCTTCGCGACCAGTTCGAAGAAGTCGCGGATGCCGCTCTTCGGCAGCGTGGAAACGTGTCCCGCCACCCATCGTTTCGGATCGGTGCTCATGGCATGGGCCTCCGGGCGCCTATGGCGCCACCGTCAGTCGCGCGGACGAAACCTCGCCGCCCTCGAGCAGGAAGCCCTGTTCCTTGTAGCACCGCAGCATGAAGTGGGTCGAGGTGGAGAGCACCCCCTCGATGGTGGAGAGCTTCTCGGACACGAAGGCGGCCACCTTCTGCAGCGACCCTCCCCGCACAAAGACCAGCAGGTCATAGGAACCCGACATGAGATAGCAGGACTCCACCTCGTCGAAGCGGGCGATCCTTTCGGCAAACCGGTTGAACCCGCCCCCGCGCTCCGGAGTCACCTTGACCTCGATCACCGCCCGGACGGCCATGGCGGCGGCGGCCTCGCGGGAAAGGTCGAGCACCGGACGCCAGCCGAGGAAGATCCTGTCCTGCTTCAGCTGCTCCAGGTGCTGATTCACCTCGGCCTCGGTCAGGCCCGCCACCTGGGCCATCTGGCCGGTGGTCAGGCTGCCGCCGTCGATCAGGAGCTTCAGCACGGGATTCATGGGGCGGCGGTTATCCGGGATGGGGCGGCGTTTGACGAGGACGAAGTTTGCCGGCCCCCCGTACACATTCCCGCTCATTTTGCGCTCAACTTCCTCCGGGCCGTGCCGATTCCATCCCAAGGCCCATTTGCGCACTGCATGAAAACACTCGTTGTCGAGGACGACCCGGTCTCTGCTGCGGTCCTGGCCAACATCCTCCGGGCCGAGGGACACCAGGTTACGATCGCCGCAGACGGCGAGATCGCCTGGAGCCTGCTCGACGATCCCGGCCGGGTGTTTGACGTGGTCTTTCTCGATCTCGCCCTGCCGAAGATCGATGGATTCGCCCTCTGGTCGCGCATTCGCTCCTCCCCTTTGCTGCGTTCCCTGGAAATCATCTTCTGCACCGCCTCCAGCGACCGCGCCACGGTGATGAAGGTTCTGCAACTCGGGGCCCGGCATTACATCGTCAAGCCCTCCACGCCCGAAAAGGTGCGCGCCAAGCTGGCCCTTCTGGCGACGGATGCGACCACCCCGGGAGGCCGGACAGCAGTCCACGCCTGACGTCCCGGCGGTTCCGCCCCAGCCCCGCTTCCCGTTCGGGTGCCGGGCGCGAGCCTGACTGCGCCCTCTCCCCGCGCGAATCGACACCGGGGCCGCACCGGCGGGTTGCATCGCCGGCCGATTTCTTCCAACCGTGGGGTCGCATGTTCGAATCCCTCACCGAAAAACTCGGCCACGCGCTCCGCAACCTCCGCGGGGTCGGCAAACTCAGCGAGGAGAACATGGCGGAAGCGCTCAAGGAAGTGCGCACCGCCCTGCTCTCGGCCGATGTCCATTTCAAGGTCGCCCGCGAGTTCGTGGACCGCGTCCAACTCCAGTGCGTGGGGCAGCAGGTCCTTCAGGGGGTCTCGCCGGGCCAGCAGGTGGTGAAGATCATCCACGACGAACTGGTGCGGCTCCTCGGCGAGGGTTCCACCCAGCTTTCCGGCGCCCGGCCGCTCAAGATCCTGCTCGTGGGCCTGCACGGTTCGGGCAAGACGACCTCTACCGCCAAACTCGGCCGCGTGTTGAAGAAGCGCGGCTATCGCCCGCTGGTCGTTGGGGCCGACGTCTACCGTCCCGCGGCCATCGATCAGTTGGAGATTCTCGCGAAGCAGGAGGAACTCGGCTTCTACGCCGACCGCACCTCAAAGGACGTCCCGGCGATCGCCGTCGCCGCACTCGAGGCCGCGCGCCAGGCCACCGCCGACTGCGTCCTTTTCGACACCGCCGGCCGCCTCCAGATCGACGCCGAACTCATCGAGGAGGTGAAGCAGCTGCGCGCGCGCGTGCAGCCAGACGAGATCCTGCTCGTTGCGGACGGCGCCCTCGGCCAGGAGGCCGTGAATGTCGCCCGCACGTTTCACGACGCCCTGCAACTCACCGGGCTGGTCCTGACCAAGCTCGACGGCGACACCCGCGGCGGCGCCGCCCTGTCGATCAAGAGCGTCACCGGCGTGCCGATCAAGTTCATCGGCACTGGCGAAAAAACCTCGGACTTCGAGCCGTTTCATCCCGACCGCCTCGCCTCCCGCATCCTCGGCATGGGCGACGTCGTCTCCCTGGTCGAGCGCGCGCAGGAGACCATCGACCAGAAAGAGGCGGAGAAGATGGCGGAGAAGATGCGCAAGGCGGAGTTCGACCTGGAGGACTTCCTCGCGCAGATGCAGCAGGTGAAGAAGCTCGGCTCGATGCAGAGCATCATGGGCATGATCCCCGGCATGAGTGGCGTGCAGCTTCCGGCCGGCGCCGATCAGCAGATGGCCCGCACCGAGGCGATCATCAAGTCGATGACGAAGCAGGAACGCCGCAAGCCCGAGATCCTCAACGGCAGCCGCCGCAAGCGGATCGCCGATGGCGCAGGCGTGAAGATCGTCGAGGTCAACCAGCTGCTGAAGCAGTTCCAGCAAATGCAGCAGATGATGAAGATGATGAAGGGCGGCGGCGGAAAGAAGCTGATGCGCCAGATGGAGGCGATGCGCGGCCGCGGCGGATTTCCGGGCATGTAGGTCTGGCTCGAGTCCCGTCCGGCGAACTCTGGCCGGACTAATGGAGCGAGTGCGGCCTCCTACATCCCGAACCAGCGCGGCACTTTGGGCCTGCGGCCGTCGTCCGCCAGCGTTTGGCTGCCGGTCTCCCCTGGCATGAAACACCCTTTCTGGCCGCCGCTGGCGACCCTGGCCTTTGTCACCGGCATCGCCGTCGCGGCCCCGGCCGCGGCCGAGCCGGCACCCCGGTTCAACCGCGCGCCGCTCACCCCCAAGCCCTACGCCGAACTGCCGCTCGGCGCCATCGCCCCGAAAGGATGGCTCGAGGCTGAACTGCGCCGCATGGCCGCCGGCATGACCGGCCAGCTCGATCTCTGGTACCCGGAAGTGTGTGGCCCGCGCAACGCCTGGCTCGGCGGCGACGGCGACACCTGGGAGCGCGGCCCCTACTGGATCGACGGCCTCTATCCCCTCGCCCGGCTGCTCCGCGACGACGCCCTGGTCGCCAAGGCCATGCGCTGGATCGACTGGACCCTGGCCCACCAGCGGGACGACGGTTATTTCGGCCCGCGACTCGTCGAGGAAGGCGCCCGGACGCGCCCTCCGCCCGCCGGCGCCCAAGTGCACAAGCCCGATGACTGGTGGCCGCGGATGGTGATGCTGAAGATCCTCCAGCAGCACTACGACGCCACCCGCGATCCGCGCGTGGTTGAGGCCCTGCGCCGCTACTTCCGCTACCAGCTCGCGATGCTGCCATCCGCGCCGCTGAAGGCTCCGCCGAACGGCCAGGGTGGAAGTTGGTGGGCGGAGCAACGCGGCGCTGACAACCTCCACGTCGTCCTCTGGCTCTACAACCTCACCGGCGAGACCTGGCTGCTGGACCTTGCGCAGATTGTGCACCGGCAGACCCTGCCTTTCACCGAGATCTTCCTGGCGGGCGACGTCCTGAAACTCTGGCGGGAACACGGCCAGCCGCCGGGCTTCTCGCACCCCGCGTTTCACTGCGTGAACCTGGCCCAGGGCATGAAGGCTCCGCTGATCCGCTACCAGCAGGACGGCGACCCGCGCCACCTCGCAGCCGTGAAGAAGGGCCTGCTCGATCTCGAAATCCTTCACGGTCAGCCACACGGCCTCTATGGTGCGGACGAAGGCATGCACGGCCGGGGCCTGGACCGCGGCAGCGAACTCTGCACCGCCGTCGAGTTCATGTTCTCGCTCGAAAAGATGCTCGAGATCACCGGCGATCCTGATTTGGCCGACCGGCTGGAGAAGATCGCCTTCAACCCGTTGCCCACCCAGTGCACGGACGACCATCGCTATCGGCAGTACTTCCAGCAGGCGAACCAGGTCGCGATCACGGCCGGCGAGCGTGCCTTCTACAACGAGGGCGGTGAACGCCTCGTCTACGGCCTGCTGACCGGATATCCCTGCTGCACCTGCAACTATCACCAGGGTTGGCCGAAATTCGTCCAGCACCTCTGGTTTGCCACGGCCGACCGCGGACTGGCCGCCCTCGCCTACGGCCCTTCCGCCGTCACCACCCGCGTGGCCGACGACCGCGAAGTCACGATTACCGAAGAGACCCGTTACCCGTTTGAGGAAACCATCCGCCTGCGCATTTCGACCAGGGCCCCGGTCTCCTTCCCGTTGCACCTCCGGATCCCCGGCTGGTGCCGGGAGGCCGCGATTCTCGTCAACGGGGAGATGGAACGTTCCGCCTCGGGCGGCCGGATCGAGAAGCTCGCCCGCACCTGGCGCGACGGCGACACGGTGGAACTGCGCCTCCCCATGCGGGTGCGCACGTCGAGGTGGTTCGAAAACAGCGCGGCCATCGAACGCGGCCCACTCGTCTATGCCCTGCGCCTGGCCGAAACCTGGACCGACGTGCCCCGGCCGGCGCCCGCAGAGGCTTCCGGCCCGGTTCACCGCGGCTACCGCGAGGTGCGAACGACGGAGCCTTGGAACTTCGCCCTGCTGCAAAGCGCCCTGCAGCGCCCGGACGAGGGCTTCCGGGTCGTGACCACCGGGGCCACCGCGGCCAATCCATGGTCCCTCGAGGGGGCACCACTGGAACTCCACACCCAGGGAGTGCGGCTGCCGGATTGGACGCTGCACCAGCATTCGGCCGGTCCGGTGCCGCACAGCCCGGTGTACGTGCCGGACGTTTCCACCCGCACCGCGCTCCGGCTCGTTCCCTACGGCTGCACCACACTGCGAATCGCGGCGTTCCCCTGGATCGACGACCAGCGTCCGCAGCGTCGACGCTGACAGCCTCGGAGCCGCTCCCGGTCTGGAAGTTCGCCTTGGATCCCGCCGCAGACGCGGCAAGCTGCCCGGGATGAAGAACGGTCGCCCCTGTTTCCTCCCCGCCCTGGTCGTCGCGCTTGCCTTCGCCGCGGTCGTTGGCGCCGCGGAGCCCCGTTGGGTTCCCCTTTTCAACGGCCGCAACCTGGACGGCTGGACGATCAAGATCGCCAAGCGCCCGCTCGGCGAAAACTTCGCCAACACCTTTCGGGTCGAAGACGGGATGATCAAGGTCAGCTACGCCGGTTACGAGAAGTTCGACGGACGCTTCGGCCACCTTTTCACGAACCTCGCCTACTCGCGCTACATCCTGCGCCTGGAATACCGGTTCTTCGGGAAGATGATGGCCGACGCCCCGTCGTACGTGAACCTGAACAGCGGGGTCATGATTCACGCCCAGCCGCCCCAGAGTATGCGCTTCGATCAGGGATTTCCCTCGAGCCTCGAGATGCAGTTCCTCGCCGATGAGGGCAAAGGCGAACGCTCCACCGCGAACCTTTGCACTCCCGGTACCAATGTCGAAATCGGCGGGAAGCTCGTCACCCGCCACATCATCAAGTCCACGGCTCCGACGTTTCCCGCCGACACGTGGGTGCAGGCCGAAGTCGAGGTGCGGGGCAACGAGGAAGTCATCCACCGGATCAACGGCGTGGAGGTCCTGCGCTATCAACGCCCGCAGCTCGACCCCGCCAACAACAACGCCCCGGCCACTGACCTGCTCGAGGCCGGCGCCCCATTATTGCTCAGCTTCGGTCACATCGCTCTCCAGGCCGAGGGCCAGCCCGTCTGGTTCCGCAAGATCGAGCTGAGGTCGCTCGAGGATCGGTGACCTCCCGGCGGGCGAGTCTCGCCTGCCGACCGCCTCACCGACGGAAACTCCCGTCGCACTCCACCGGGATTCCCGTTCGCGGCGCTGGAGACGGTCCCGGCCCTCCCATCTCGGCGCTTGCGTCGATTCCCTTCCGTGACCACAAGGCACCACCCACTCCCACCTGGATTGTCGCTGCCTCATGGCGGAGTATGTCCGTGATACTTGGCAGCGGCGTCCCTCAGCCGTTTCTCCCACCTCCCCATGCCCAGCTCCCTCGCCCAAACTCGTTCGTCGTGCTTCGGATTCCGCCTCACTTGGAATCCTTGTCGCCTCCTCGTCGGGCTGCTCGTCGCCCACACCGCCCTCTGGGCCACCCCGTCTGCCGGGGCAACCACCAGCGATACAGAAGAGAGGAACCCAGCAGCTCCAAAGGCGGCCCGGCTTCGGGTCGATCTCGACCGCAAACGCGAGGAAGTGAACCAGGCCAAGGTTGCCATTGCCCGTTACGAGGAGGCTCGGAAACGGCTGCTCGTGACCAAGAACACGCTAGAGGGCTCGCGCTTATCCGACCAGGTCCAGGACTCCGAACTCGCCGAACTGCGCACCTTGCAGCAGATCGTGGATTATATGCGTGCTCAACTGGGCGGCACTGCCAGCCCGGCGCAGCCTGCCCCCGCTGTCCAACTCGCGACTAGCGCCAGTCCGGCGCAGCCTGCAACCAGGCCAAAGTGATGGCCCGCTTCACCCAGAACGAGTATGCCGCCTTCATCAAGCCGGTCGCCGCCGCGCTCAGCAATGTCCTGAGCCAGGTCGACCGCGAGTTGGCCGATCAGCAGAAACGCCTGAAGACCCTGCTGGATGAGCAGATCAAACTGGAGAATCAGCTCGACAGCATCCAGGACGCAAAGCGCCAACTCGATGACACGGTCCTGATCTATGGGCTGCCGAGCCTGGGTGCCATCATGCTCGGCCTCCTCTTGATTCCGGCCGTCTACAAAGGCACCCCCGCGGTCGATCACATCTTCCAGAGCGGCCTGCTGCTCGAACTCATGACCGTCTTTCTCCTCACCTCCGCGATCCTGCTGCTGGGCGCCAGCAACAAGATCAACGCCGAGGTCCTGGGCACCTTGATTGGCGGTATTTCCGGATACGTTCTCGGCAAGGGGAAGTCCCGGTTGGACGACCGCCAGAAGTAGACGGGATGTCCGGCGCAGGTCGGACACCCGGCCGGATCCTCGCCCTCCATCCTTCGGAATCGTGACTGCCTCCGCCCTTTACCTGCGTCGGCCAGCGATCCCTGGTCGCGCTCTGCTCGTTCTCGGATCCCTGCTGGACCTGGCTGCCCTCCCGTTGCCGGCGGCTCCCGTCGATTATCTGCACGAGATCAAGCCGCTGCTCACGCAGCACTGTGTGCGCTGCCACGGCGAGCAGAAGGAGGAAGGCGGGCTGCGGGTCGACACGGCAGCCTCGATGCATCTCGGTGGCGCCAGCGGCTCGATTCTGCGTCGTCCGGCGGGTCGCGAGAGCCTCCTGGAGCAGGTGCTCGCCGGCACCCACGAGGACATTCCCGCCATGCCGTACAAGAAGCCGCGCCTCGCCGCCGAGGAAATCGCGCGGATCCGCGCCTGGGTCGCCGACGGGGCCCCGGCCCCGGAACGCGAGGAGCCCGGTCGGTGGGAGCACTGGGCCTTTGTTCCGCCGCGGCGCCCTTCTCCGCCGCCGCTCCCCGCTTCCCTGGCCGGCTGGCCGCGCAACGATCTCGATCGCTTCATCGGAGCCCGGCTTGCGGCCGCCGGGATCTCCCCCTCCCCCGAGGCCGACCGGATCACCCTCCTGCGCCGGATCAGCCTGGATCTCACCGGCCTGCCCCCGACCCCCGATGAGGTCTCCGCCTTTGTCGCGGATCAGGCGCCGGCGGCGTTCGAACGGCTCGTCGATCGCCTTCTCACCTCGCCCCACTACGGCGAGCGCTGGGCGCGCCCTTGGCTGGACGCCGCCCGCTACGCCGACTCCAACGGCTACAGCATCGATGCTCCCCGGCAGATCTGGAAATACCGCGACTGGGTCGTCGCCGCCTTCAACCGCGACCTGCCCTTCAATCAATTCGTGATCGAACAACTCGCCGGGGATCTGCTTCCGCAGCCCACCGTCGAGCAACGCATCGCCACCGGCTTCAACCGCAACACGCAGATCAACCAGGAAGGCGGCATCGATCCCGAGCAGTTCCGCATCGAGTCGGTCCTCGACCGCGTCAACACCTACGGCACCGTCTTCCTCGGCCTCACGCTGTCCTGCGCCCAATGCCACGATCACAAGTTCGATCCGATCTCGCAGACCGAGTACTACCGGCTTTACGCTTTCTTCAACAACAGCGTCGACGACGGCCACGGCGACCGCCGCTCCCGTTCCACCGGGGTCCTCCACTTTGACGCCGACGGGCGGCCGGACGATCGCCTCGAAGCCGAGCTGGCCGAAACCCGTGAACAGCTGGAGGCGCTGTTCGAGCAGCAGGGAACGACGGTCGAAGCGTGGCGTCGCGCCCTGCCACCGGAGCAGCGCCGGAAGCACGCCTCCGCCAGTCTCCGGGCCGCGCTCGATGTCGAGTGGGCCCGCCAGTCCTTCAACCAGCGCCGCGCCGTCTTTCCCCTCGCCCGCCCGGAAGACCCAGCCTTCAAGGCGCTCAACGACCGCTACGGCACGCTCACCCGCCGCGAGGGCAAGGCGGTGTCGACGCTGGTCATGGAGGAACTCCCTGAACCGCGGCCGAGTGTCGTGTTCATCAAGGGCGATTTCACGCGGCCGGGCGCCCCGGTGACCCCCGGCACCCCGGCCGTACTCCCGCCTCTCCGGGCCGAGAAACCCAACCGGCTCGATCTCGCCCGCTGGACCGTCGATGCCAACCATCCGCTGACCGCCCGCGTGCTGGTCAATCGCGTCTGGCAACAGTATTTTGGCCGCGGCCTCGTCGAGACCGAGAACGACTTCGGCTCCCAGGGAACTCCGCCCTCACACCCGGAACTCCTCGATTGGCTCGCCTCCGAGCTGATCGCGCGCGGCTGGAGCCTGAAGGCCCTCCATCGCCTGATTGTGACGTCGGCCACGTATCGCCAGGCCTCGCGGGTGCGGCCGGACCTGGAAACGATCGACCCGCTCAATCGCCTGCTGGCCCGGCAGTCCCGCCTGCGCCTCGATGCCGAGATCGTGCGCGATGCCGCGCTGCGCGCCAGCGGCCTGCTGGTTCCGACACTCGGCGGCCCGCCGGTGTTTCCGCCCCAACCGGACGGCGTCATGTCCCTGGGCCAGGTGAAACGGGAGTGGAAACCCAGCACCGGACCGGACCGCCACCGACGAGGCCTCTACACGCATTTCTGGCGCGCCACCCCTCACCCCGCCCTCGCCGTCTTTGACGCCGCCGACGGTTTCAGCGCGTGCACCCGGCGTCTCCGTTCCAACACCCCGCTGCAGGCGCTTACGCTCCTGAATGACCGCCAGTTCGTCGAGTTCGCCGAGGCGCTGGCCCGGCGGATTCAAAGCGAGGTCCCGGATGACTTGGGGGCGCGGATCGACTTTGCGTTCCGCTGCTGCCTCGCCCGGCCACCGAGCGAGGCGGAGAAGTCGCGAGTGGCGGAGCTTTATCAGCAACAACTCACCGCGACCGCCGGAGAGGAGACCGCCCGCCGCCAGGCCGCGTGGCTCACCGTCGCCCGCGTGCTCCTGAACCTCGACGAGACCATCACCCGCGAATGAGCGCTCCCTTCTCTCCGTCCCCGACGGCTCACCCCGGAGTCCCGTCGGAGGGTTTCCTCCTGCCCGATCCGGTGTGGCTGGCGCACCGCACGCGCCGGCATTTTCTCAGTCGGTGTGCAGTCGGCCTCGGCGGCATCGCCCTCGCCTCGCTCGCTGACGCCGCCCGCCTCGGCGCCGCCCCAGCCCCCTCCGCGGCGGATCTCCCGAATCCGCTGGCGCCCCGCCCGCCGCATTTTCGCGCGCGCGCCAAGAACGTCATCTACCTCTTCATGGCCGGCGGCCCGAGCCAGCTGGAGCTGTTCGACTACAAACCGAAGCTTGTCGCGCTCAACGGCCAGCCGATTCCGGCCTCCTTCATCGAGGGCAAGCGCTTCGCCTTCATGGACACCAGCCACGGCACCAAGCTGATGGGCACGCGGCGCCAGTTTGCCCAGCATGGTCGGAGCGGGGCGTGGGTTTCCGAGCTCTTCCCCCACACCGCCGGCATTGTCGACGACCTCACGATCGTGAAGTCCTGCCAGGCCACGCTTTTCAATCACGCCCCGGCCAAGCTCTTCATGAACACCGGCTCCGGCCAGTTCGGCCGGCCCAGCATGGGTTCCTGGCTCTCCTACGGGCTCGGCAGCGAATGCCAGGATCTGCCCGGCTTCGTCGTCCTGCAGTCCGGACCGCGCGGACCCCGCGGCGGGGCCGTCAACTGGGGCTCCGGCTTCCTGCCCACCACCTACCAGGGCGTCCCGTTTCGCGGGACCGGCGAGCCCATCCTGAACCTCACCACCCCGGAGGGCATCGCCGCGGATCGCCAGCGCCAGACCATCGACGCCATCCGCGACCTCAACCTGCAGCGGGCCGTCGCCACCGGAGATCCGGAAATCCTGACGCGCATCGCCGCCTACGAGATGGCCTCGCGCATGCAGTCCAGCGGACCGGAGCTCATCGATCTCTCCCGGGAGAGCCCCGCCACCCTCAAGCTCTACGGCATCGAAGACGGCCGGCCCTCCTTCGCCCGCAACTGCCTCCTCGCCCGCCGGCTCGTCGAGCGCGGCGTGCGCTTCGTCCAGCTGTATCACACGAATTGGGACAGCCACGGCGGCCCCGGGGAAAACCTCCAGAGTGACTTTGAGAAGGTCTGCCGCGAGGTCGACCAGGGGCAGGCCGCCCTGGTGCAGGATCTCAAGGCCCGCGGACTCCTCCAGGACACCCTCGTGATCTGGGGCGGAGAGTTCGGCCGGACTCCGATGGGCGAGAATCGCGACACTACCGGCCGCAATCACCACATTGACGCCTTCACGATGTGGTTCGCCGGCGGGGGCACCAAGGCGGGAGCCATCATCGGCGAGACGGATGAACTCGGCTTCAACGCTGTGGCGGATCCCCTGCACGTCCACGATCTGCACGCCACGCTGCTGCACCTGCTGGGCCTCGATCACACGCGGCTGACCTTCCGGTTCCAGGGGCGCGACTTTCGCCTCACGGACGTGCACGGCAAGGTGATGACGAAGCTTTTTGCCTGAAGAGGCGCCGAACCCGCCTGCTTTTGGACCGGCGCGGGCTTCCCCCGTCACCGGGCCGCGGCCAGGGTTCCCTCGCCGCCCAGGACGCTGGCGAGATTGGCCGCCCGTTCCGCGTACCGGTGGGCCGCTCGCGGCGCCCTGCCGCCTACGGTCGCCGCCAGGCCGCCGTTCCAGGCCAGCGCGACATTGTAGGGGCTCGCCGTCATGCCGGCCTTCTCCAGGCCGCGCCGGATCCACTCGTAGTGCCGCACCGCCACCTCCTCCGAGGCACCGCGGTCCAGTGCGCGGGAAAACGGCGCCGTCGTGTGCATGCGCCAGGTGTCGACGCGGAACTGATACGGCCCTAGTTCCCCGCGCGGGCCCGGCCGACTCAGGTTCCGGGGATTCTCCAGGTTGCGGATGACTTCCAGAACGGTCTCCCGACCAGCTGCCTGCAGGTCCGCAAGTGTCGCCAGCAGCCAAAGCGCCGCAGTGGTCGCAACGCGGGTAACCGAGGAAAGCACGAGGGGAATGGTCTTCACGCCGCCACCGACCCGGCGCAGACCCGCGGGATTCCTGCCCGCCCGGGGATTTTCCCATCTTTTCCCGGGAACCTTTGCGGAAAGTTCCCGTCAGCGCGCCGCGACCGTCACCCCGGCGCGCCTTCACGACGGCGTCCCGGCCACGCTGGATTGATTTTCAGGTTGCCGGCGTTTCCCGCGTGCCGGCTATTCGTTCCCGCGCATGCTTCGCTTTCATCTTCCTCCCAATCTCGCCGCCGCCATCGGCCGCAACGCCGTGCCCCTGCGCGTGGAGGTGGATCTGGGCCCGGCGCCGGAACCAGCCGAACTTCCGGCCCTCGCCTTGCTGCAGCGCTGGTCCGGGACGGATGTCCCCCCGAAGTTCATCCAGCTCTCCTGCCCCCAACTCCGCGAACTCGTGCGCGCCATCGACGGGGAACCGTGGTTTGTCGAGAACGCCCGTCCCACGGTCTGGCAGCACGACCACCTGCTGGCTCTCCGCGAACAACCGGCACCGTCCGCCGCCCCGTCCACGATCGCCCGGCCCGGCCTGCGCCTCGCCCCGCCCCCGGCTCCCCTGCTGCTCATCGATGGCAGCGAGCACTTCCTGGCGATCACGCTGCCGGATCGCGAACACCCCCGCTACGCGCAGTTCCTTTCGCTGGTCAAAGATCACGGCTTCACGCTCGAACCGTCCAACCGCAAATGGTGGCTGCGCGATCGGCACAAGACCCTCGGCTTCCTGGCGCGACATCTCTCCCGGCTGCGCAGTTCGGGGGAGGCCGCCGTCACCGCCAACTTCGAGCGGAACACCGCGCACCTCGTCTTCGCCGACGTCACCACCGAGGTGCGCGCCGGCACCGGCGGCTTCGAGATTGCGCTCGGTCTGCGGGCGCCTGGTGCGAGCGACGACGACGTGCGCTCCGCGCTCGCCGGCAGCCGCGGTTATGTCGAGGCAGGAAAGCAGATCGTACTGCTGGATCCCGACCGGCTGGAGAAGCTCGCGGCGGCACAGCGGGCGCTGTCTGGCGATCCTGCGGCGCAGGTCGCCGCTCGCCGCGTCGTGCGCCTCTCTTCCGCGCGGGTTCCGGAGGCGGAGACCGTGCTCGAACAGCTGTCCCCCGACTTTGCTCCGCCGGAGTCCTGGCGGGCACGGAGTGCCGCGCTGCGCCACCTCACCACCCTGGAGCCCGCGCCGATCCCGCCGTTCCTCGAACCGCAGCTTCGACCCTACCAGCGCCTCGGAACGGCCTGGCTCTGGCACCTCCACCGGCACCAACTCGGCGGGATCCTGGCCGACGAAATGGGACTGGGCAAAACGCTCCAGGCCCTGGCGCTGCTGAGTGCGCTGGCGGCCGCCCGCGAGCGTGCCTCCTCCTCCCCCCTGACCTGCCTGGTCGTCTGTCCCGCCTCGCTGCTGGAAAACTGGCGGCGGGAAGCGGCCCGCTTCGCCCCGCAGCTCCGGGTCTTCGTGCACCATGCCGCGAACCGACTGGAAACTGTCGCCGCGGCCGCCGCGCGCGATCTGATCATCACGAGCTATGGCACGCTCACCCGCGACGCGGAGTTCTTCGCCAGCCTCGAGTTCGTCACCGTGGTCGCCGACGAGGCGCAGCACATCAAGAACCGGCGCTCCCAGAATGCCGCCGTCCTCCGTTCGCTGCGCGCCCGCTCGCGCTTCCTGCTCACCGGCACTCCGCTCGAAAATTCCCTCGACGATCTCCGCTCGCTGTTCGAGTTCCTGCTCCCCGGCTACCTTCAGCCCGTGCCCACGGGGGTCCGCGGGGAGGATCGAGGGTGGTACGACGAGCGCCTCCGCGCCCAGACGGCACCTTACATCCTGCGGCGGACCAAGCGGGCCGTGGCGCCGGAGTTGCCCGCGCGGCTCGAACAGGTCCTGTGGTGTGATCTTTCCTCCGCGCAAGCCGCTCTCTACCGGTCCACCCAGGAGCGTGGTGAACGGGACTTGTTCGACCTGGAAGCCGGCGGAGCCAGCGAGGCGCGCCTCCGCCTCGCGGCCTTCACCCAGTTGCTGCGGCTTCGGCAGATCTGCTGCGATCCGCGACTGCTGGCGCCGACGGCGCTCTCCGCAGAGGCGAACCCACCCGCGCCGGCATACACGGCCGCGGACTCCGGCAAGCTCGATGCCCTGATCGAGCTCCTGGCGGAAGCCGTCGACGACCGCCAGGCCGAGGTGGATCGCTTCCAGTCCTCGCCGGAAATCCCGGTTTTCCTCCTTTCGCTCAAGGCCGGCGGCACTGGGCTCAACCTCACCGGCGCCGACACCGTCGTGCACTTTGATCCCTGGTGGAATCCGGCCGTCGAGGCCCAGGCGACCGATCGGGCGCATCGCCTCGGGCAAACCCGCGTGGTGACGAGCTACAAGCTCATTGCCGCCGGTACCGTCGAGGAAAAGGTGCTCGCGTTGCAGGCGGAGAAGCGCGCCCTGCTGGCCAACGTGTTCGAGGCCAGCGATGCGGCGGCGGCCAAACTTTCCCTCGCGGATCTGCGCTCCCTGCTTAGATAATGCCGCCATGATCCGGGTCTACTCCTCCGCCCGCGGCCTCATCCTCGAGTCGAACGGTGCCTACTATTCCCCCCCGGGACACCTCAGCCTCGACACGCTCTTCCGGGCCGCCGCCCCCGGCGACCTTCTCCGCGGTTGCCTCGTGACCGCCACTCCCGCGTCCGCCCCCCGCGAACTCCGGGCGCCCCTGCAGTCTCAGGAAGTCTGGGCCGCCGGGGTCACCTACCTGCGCAGCAAGTCCGCGCGCATGGCGGAGTCGAAGGACGCCGGCGGCGGGACCTTCTACGATCGCGTCTACGAGGCGGATCGGCCGGAGCTCTTCTTCAAGGCCACCCCGCACCGCGTCGCCGCCCCCGGAGCGCTGGTGCGCATCCGCTCCGACTCCCGCTGGAACGTGCCCGAGCCGGAGCTCACGCTCGCCGTCAATGCCGCCGGCCGCATCTTCGGCTACACGCTTGGCAACGACATGAGTTCGCGGGACATCGAGGGGGAGAATCCGCTCTACCTGCCACAGGCCAAGGTCTACGACCGCAGCGCCGCCCTCGGCCCGTGTCTGGTCGTGAGTGAGATCCTTCCCGGCCCGGAGACCGCGCTCCGGATCGAAATCCGGCGCGGCGGTGCCCCGGTGTTCCAGGGCGAAACCACCCTCGGCCAAATCAAGCGGCCCCTTCCCTCGCTCGCCGACTGGCTGTTCCGCGACAACTCCTTCCCCAGTGGCGCCTACCTCATGACCGGCACCGGGATCGTTCCCCCGGACACCTTCACCCTGCAACGCGGCGACGAAATCCGGATCACCCTCGAACCCGTCGGCACCTTGCAGAACACGGTCGGGTGACCGGGTCCCGGCGCCCTCGGCCCGCCCTCATGGGTTCCCCGGCGCCACGGCGATCCGATTGCGTGACCGAACTTCCTCCCGGCCGGTCACCGCCCCGCGACTGCGCACGCCATTACTGACGGCGTCGTCGCCGAGCACGACGGCGGCGGTCGTCTCGTTGCGGAGTTCGATCCGCTCCGCCCCCGGGGTTCGACGCTGGTAGAAAGCGTAGCCGGATCGGCTGGCCATCTCGATGCGCCAGCCTGGCGGAATGAAATCGTCGGACTCGGCCCGGAGTCGGATTCGATGATCCCGTCCGTTGATCACGGCCACGAGATCATTCGCCCGGCCCTGTCGGGAGTCCAGCAGGGTCACCTCGGCCACCGCGCCCCGGGCTCCGCCGCCGGGCACGCACAGAGCCTCGCCGTATTTCGCATCGGCTCGTCCCTGTTCCACCACGTCGCCGGATCCCACCGTGAAGCCGGCCGTCACGCATTCGCGCACCTCGCAGTCGACGATGCGATCCGCCGCCGGTCCCAGTGCCGTGCAGATGCCGCGGCGCATGCGCGTGACCCGGCAATGCTCAATCACGGTCGGTCCGGTCGGTCGTCCGCTTCCACCGTCCGCGTACATCCGGATGCCGTCCTCGCTCAGAGCCACCATTTCTCCCGGGAGGATCTCTCCCTTGGGCCCGAGTCGGACCCCTTCGCTGTAGTTCCGACCCTTGGCCAGGAAGCTCCGCTCAAACGCATACCCCGCACACTCGGCCAGGATGTCCTCGGTCGGCCGCAGCAGTCCCTCGACCACGCAGTCACGGATGACCGTGCCGGAAGCACCCTGCACAAAGATCCCGTGACCCATCGCCCGCATCTGCACCCGGCAACGGAGCACCTGCACATCTCGCGCCGGCCAACCGACCCGGATGCCGTTCATCTTGCGCACGTCGCCGCCGGAGATGCCATACAGACTGCCGTAACCCCAGGGGCTGGAGCCCGCAGTGATCAACTCCACATCCCGGAGGACCACGCGTGAGCCGGTGACGCTGAAGATCTTGTTCTTGCTCTGCAGTCCGGGGAGATCGCCGGCAGTTTCGATGCGCGCGCCGAAGAACTCGATGTCGTCTCCCGCCAGCAGGAAGACGCAATAGTACGGCTCCGGTCCCTTCGCCGGACCAAACTGCCGGAACAGCTTCGTGTCGACGATCAGTCTCACGCCGGTCAGGTCCCACTTCGATCCGCGCCCCGTCAGCGCAAAGAAGTGCCGCGTCGGCGCGGACTCGACGCGATACTCCCCGGGGCGCAGACGGATCCGCGCGCCGGGCTCGGAGGCGTGCCGGCGCAGTTCCTCCAGCGAGTTCACCTCCGTCCAGGTGGCACGGACGCCGGGACGGTTTTCCGCACCCGCGGCCACGGCCGCCGCCCCGCCCAAGAGGACGGCCGCCCCGATCACCCGCAGGCCCCGCCGGAGACCACCATGGGCAGCGAAATTGCCGCACCCAACGATTGGCACCATGTCATGGCACCACCCTGATAAGAAACGGCAACTCCACCGACGCATGGTTTGCATCCTCGACTCCGGTGCCCGGCGTGGCGACCTTTTTGCCGCCGCGTCCTCCCCATCGCCGTCCGACCTCGCTTCCCCCTCGAAATCCGTGTTCCGCCGCGTCCTTCCCCGCCCCCGCGCCTCGTGGCTCGCGCTCCCCATTCTCCTCTGCGTCGGGTCGCTGCCGGCCCAGGATCCGGTTGCCTCCGGGGGCTCCCCTCCTGCCGCTGAATGCCCTTCCGCCGTACGAACGTGACCTGGACCACGCCGGTTTCATCCGCGGTTGGAACAACACCGCGCTTCAGCGGGGCGAAGCCGTCTACCAGCGCGTCTGCCACAATTGCCACGGCGACTTGAACCTCCCGGGCTCGATCCCCAACGCCCTGCGGTTCGCCGAGGGGCGGTTCCAGCATGGCAGCGATCCCTTCACCCTCTATCAGACCTTGACGCGCGGCTGGCGCCTCATGGCTCCGCAGGTCGACCTCGTGCCGCGCGAGAAGTACGACGTTATTCACTATCTCCGCCAGACGTTCCTCGCCGCGCCCAACCCATCGCAGTACTTCCCGGTCACGCCGGCCTATCTCACCGGACTCCCGGCCGGCACCGCCCGCGGGCCGGCCCCGCAGAAACGCGAACCCTGGCGCGAAATGGACTACGGGCCGTTCCTGCTGGGCACCTTCGAACTCGCCGACGCCGCGCGTCGCGAGGCCGCCGCCCGGCGGCGTCCCGCCGAATTGGACGCGGTCACCCCCGGGGCCAACATCGCGCAAAAGGGCATCGCCATCCGCCTCGATCCCGGCCCCGGCGGAGTGGCGGCGGGACATGCGTGGGTGGTGTTCGAGCACGACACCCTCCGACTCGCCGGGGCGTGGACGGGCGAGGGCTTCATCGATTGGGAGGGCATCGCGTTCAACGGCCGGCACGTCGTTCGCCCCCGCACCGTCGGCTCGCTCGAATTGGAAACGGCCGATGCCCCTGGGTGGGCCAACCCGGCTACGGGAGACTTCGCCGATCTCCGCATCGTGGGAGCGGATGGCCGTCGTTTTGGTCCGCTGCCTCGTGCCTGGATGCGTTTCCGCGGTCTCTTTCGTGCCGGAGAGCGGGTAGTGCTCTCCTCCTCGGTTGGTCAGGCGGACGTCCTGGAGAGTTTTGACCTCGAGGGAGCCGCCGGCGCTCCCGTTTTTGTGCGGACGTTGAACGTCGGTCCGACCCCGCACGCGCTGATCCTGCGCGTGGCCAACGCCGCGACGCGAATCCACGTCTTGGGGATCGACCCCGTCCACCTGCGCCGGGAGGGGGCCTTCGCCACGCTGCATCTCCCACCCAGCGCCGCCCCGCGGCGGATCGCCCTGCGCCTCAGTCGCACGGCCGATCCGCGCCCGGCGAGTGCGGCAGTTCCGCGGGATCTGGCGCCTTTCACGCGCGGCGGTCCCACCCGCTGGGCGGAGACCTTTTCCACCTCCACGGTTCGCAGCGGCGAAGAAGGAGCCTTTGCCTGGGAGCGGCTCACCCTCCCCGGAGGCAATCCCTGGCGCACGCGACTCCGCCCGAGCGGACTCGACTTTCTCCCCGGCGGCGGTTCCGCGGTCCTTTGCACCTGGGATGGAGACGTGTGGCGTGTCGACGGCCTCACGTCCCCGACGGCGTCGCTCGCGTGGCGGCGAATCGCCTCGGGGCTCTTTCAACCGCTGGGGATCAAGGTGCGAGACGGGGAGATCTTCGTGACCTGCCGCGACCAATTGGTGCGCCTCCGCGATCTCGATGGCGACGGCGAAACCGACTTCCACGAGTGTTTCAACAGCGACCACCAGGTCACCGAGCATTTCCACGAATTCGCGATGGGGCTGCAGGCTGATGCCGCGGGAAACTTCTACTACGCCAAGAGTGCGCGCCACGCCCGCCCGGCGCTGGTTCCCCACCACGGCACCGTGCTGCGGATCAGTGCCGACGGCGCCACCACCACGCTGCTCGCGCGCGGGTTCCGTGCCGCCAATGGCGTCTGCCTCAATCCCGACGGCTCGCTCTACGTCACCGACCAGGAAGGCCATTGGATGCCGATGAACCGCATCAACCACGTCACGAGCCCGGCCTTTTTCGGCAACATGTGGGGTTACGGCGCGCCCTCCGACGCCGCCGACAGCGCGATGGCGCCCCCGCTCTGTTGGGTGGACAAGTCCTTCGATCGCTCCCCCTCCGAACTGGTCCGGATCGATCCCTCCGCCGCCGGCTGGGGCGCCCTCGGGGGAACGCTCCTGAATCTCTCCTATGGCTACGGCCGGCTCGAGGTGGTCTTTGCGGACGGCGACGGCCCCGGAGCCCAAGGCGCGCTGTGCGCGCTGCCGGTCCCGGACTTTCCCACGGGGGTGATGCGCGGGAGATTTCATCCCGCCGACGGCAACCTCTACCTGTGCGGGCTGGCCGCTTGGGCGACGTCGCAGACGCTCCAGGAAGGCGGCTTGTACCGACTGCGCCCCACCGGCCGGCCCGCGTGCCTACCCATCGGCTGGAAACCCCGGCCCGGTAGCCTCGAACTCCGCTTCAGCGATCCACCGGATCCGGCGGTCGCCCGTGACCCCAGCCGGTTCACCGTGAAAACCTGGCAGCTGCAACGATCCGCCAACTACGGCGGCCCGCGCCTCGATCCGCGCACGCTGCCCGTCACAGAGTGCACGACGCTCGCCGATCCCCGCAACCTGCGACTGACGATTCCAACGCTTGCCCCGACGATGGTGATCGAGATCTCGTGCCGCCTGCGCGATGCCGCGGGCAAGGAAGTCGAGCGGGTGATCACGGGTACGATTCACCGGCTGTAGCGTTGCGGTGTGACGTTGGTGTAGGCGGGACGACCCTCATGGGCGCTAACTTGGGTTTCCACTCGCGCACGGTTGCGACGTACTCCTCTTCGCCCGGGGCCACCCACCCCGCCCTTCCCCCTTCCGCCGAGGCTGCGGCGGACAAGACGGCCACCCCTCTGGAGAGGGGATCATGCAGTCGGGCTGACGCACCTGCGGGAGTCCACTGACGAAACGGTGAATTGCTGCGGTGCACGTCGACTTCGACTGCATCGTTCCGGCTGGAGAGGAGATCATTCCGAGCCCAATCTTGTCCGGGTCCCCTCTGGAGAGGGGAGGCGCGTCAGCGCCGGCGTGTGCCTGCTTGGCCGATTCATCGGTGCCGGCTGCGGACTGGGTTAGCGCCTTTCGGGGCGACCCCGACCCGCGTCGGCTTGCTTTCGATTTCCGCATTGCGCGGGGCGAGGTCGCCCCGCCTACAAGAAACCCGAGTCAAGCTGAGTAACGCACGAAAGCCTGGTCTCGCGCTCTGCCGTCCGGAAAGAAATTGCGTCGCGATCGGTGCCGTTCCCGCCCGGAATCGCCGCATGGATCCCCTCCTCGATTCCCCCGGCGACGCGATCTACGACCTCCGCACGACGGCGCCCGGCCCTGCCGGCCGGTTGCCGCTCGACGCCGGCGATCTGCGGCGCATGAGCAGCGGGGATCTGTTCGGCCTCACCCAAAGTGCCGGCATGGGGTGGAATCCGGCGCAGCTGCTCGGCCGCCAGTTTCTGATTCTGAGCACCCAAGGCGGGATCCGCGCCCCCGACGGCACACCGGTGGCGTTGGGTTACCACACGGGCCACTGGGAGGTTGGTCTGCTCATGGAGGAAGCCGCGCGCACGTTCAGCGCCGCTGGAGCGGTGCCGTTCGCCGGCTACGTCAGCGATCCCTGCGACGGTCGGACCAACGGCACCGCCGGCATGCTGGACAGCCTCGCCTATCGCAACGACGCCGCCCTCGTGCTGCGGCGGCTGATTCGCTCGCTCCCCACGCGCCGGGGCGTGCTGGGCGTTGCCACCTGCGACAAGGGACTTCCCGCGATGTTGATGGCCCTCGCCGGCACGCCTGACCTGCCCTCGATTCTCGTCCCAGGGGGAGTCACCCTGCTCGCGGAGGGGGCGGAGGACACCGCCAAGGTCCAGACCCTGGCCGCCCGCTTCGCCCGGGACGAGATTGCCCTCGACTATGCGCTGGAGATGGGGTGCCGGGCCTGCGGTTCCCCGGGCGGTGGATGCCAGTTTCTTGGAACCGCAGCGACGAGCCAGGTCGTGGCCGAGGCGCTCGGCCTCACCCTGCCGCACGGTGCCCTCTCGCCCTCGGGCGCGGAAATCTGGCGCGACCTGGCCCGCCGGTCAGCCCGCGCCCTGCTCGCCCTCGAGAGCCAGGGCCTGACCACGCGCGACCTGCTGACACCGGATGCGCTCCACAATGCGATGGTGGTTCACGCCGCCTTCGGGGGCTCCACCAATCTCCTCCTGCATGTTCCCGCCCTCGCGCACGCAGCCGGACTCCCGCGGCCAGGCGTGGAGGATTGGGCGCGAATCAACCGGGAGGTCCCGCGCCTCGTCGACGTGCTTCCGAACGGACCGCGGCACTTCGCCACGGTGCAGGTCTTCCTCGCCGGCGGGGTTCCCGAAGTCATGTTGCATTTGCGTGCCGCCGGCCTCTTGCGGCTGGGGGCACGCACGGTCACCGGCCGGACCCTGGGAGAGAATCTCGAGTGGTGGGAGGGTTCGGCCCGCCGCCATCGCCTCAAGGAGCGCCTGCAGGCGCTCGATGGCATCGCGCCGAGCGACGTCATCATGGCGCCCGCGCAGGCGGCGGCTCGCGGCCTGACCAGCACGATCACGTTCCTGCGGGGCTCGCTCGCCCCGGACGGCGCCGTGATCAAGAGCACCGCCATCGCGCCGGAGTTGCTGGGGCCCGATGGCGTCTACCGCCACGAAGGTCCGGCCCGGGTCTTCACGACCGAGGCCCACGCCATCGCGGCCCTGAAGGCGGGCAGCGTCCGCCCGGGGGATGTGATGGTGCTGATGGGCATCGGCCCGGGTATCGGCATGCCGGAGACCTACCAGATCACGTCGGCCCTGAAGCACCTCAAGGACGGACAGCGGATCGCTCTCCTCACCGACGGACGGTTCTCGGGCGTATCGACGGGCGCCTGCATCGGACACATCAGCCCCGAAGCCTGGTCCGACGGGCCGCTCGCACGCGTGCGAGATGGCGACGTCCTGCGCCTCGTCGTCGACACCCGACGCCTCGCGGGGAGCATCGATGTTGTCGCTCCGGATGCCGCCACCTTTGCCGCCCGCCGGCGCCATCCGGCCCTCCAACCGGATCCTCGAGTTCCGGCCGACACGCGGCTCTGGGCCGCGCTGCAGGAGGCCGGCGGCGGCACCTGGGGTGGATGCGTCTACGACGCGGAACGCATTTCGTACCTCCTGGCGCTGGGCCTCGAAGCCGAGGCACGCCAGCGCCGCGAGCAGGCTCCCGCGGCCCAGCCAGGCTGACGGGATCCGGTGAAGGAAACGTCGGTCAGCTACCGCGGCTGGGCGCGCGGCGACGCAGCCGCGCCTTGTCGCTGCGATCGGGGTCGGTCGCGGGGCGGGGTCGCCCCGCCTACAGGAGAAAGAAACCTTTATCCGAACGGACAACTAGTCGCGCAACTCGGTGGGTTTGGCGGCGCCGGGTCCCGAATACGCGGGCTTCCAAGGCCAGGGCACGGCGTGGGTGCGCCGGGCCCATTGGTCCCACGCGGTCACCATGTCGCGCACGCGGGCGGGTTGTGCCGCCGCGAGGTCCTTTTGCTCGGTGCGATCACGCGGGATGTCGTAGAGCTCCCACGGTCCGTCCGGCCCCTTCGACACCAGCTTCCAGTCACCCTGCCGCAACGCCCGGTTGCCTTCGTGCTCCCAAAAGATCACGCGCGGGGAAACGGACGGGGCCGGGTTGGAAAACCAGGGTTTCAGGCTGCGTCCCTCCATCGGCTGCACCTTTCGCCCCTCGCGTTCGGCTGGATACGGGGCACCCCCGACATCCACGCAGGTGGCCATGATGTCGATGAGGTGTGACGGCTCGTGGACCAGTCTCCCCTGCCCTCCGGCTCCCCTGCTCTCCGCCTTGATGCCCCGCGGCCAGTACGCAATCAGCGGCGTGCTGATTCCGCCTTCGTGCACCCAGTGTTTGTACAACCGGAAAGGCGTGTTGGAGACATTCGCCCACCCCTCGCCATAGCCGACATTGGACTCCGACGGCCCCGGCATCGGCAGCGGCCCCTTGCCCTTCCCCTTTGCCTTGCCGCCTCCGGGGTTCCTCCCGTACGGCTCCGCACAGGCGCCATTGTCCTGCAGGTAGAGGATCAAGGTGTTCTCCAATTGTCCGGTGGAGCGCAGCGCCGCCACGAGCCGGCCGATGCCCTGGTCCATGTTGTCGATCATGGCCGCGTACACCTCCATGCAGCGCGCTTCCCAATCCTTCCGTTCGACCTTCTCCCAATCGCCCCACTGCGGGCTGAGCTGCCAGCCGGGGTCGACCAGGCCGAGCTGCTTCATCCGGGCGAAGCGTGCCTGGCGCACCGGCGTGTAACCGCCGTCATACTTCCCCCGATACTTCGCAATGTCCGCCGGTCGCGCGTGCATGGGCCAATGGGCCGCCGTGTAGGCCAGGTAGAGGAAGAACGGACGTCCCCGCTGCGCCTGCGCGTGGGTCGTGACATACTTGACCGCATGGTCGCTGAAGGCGTCGGTCAGGTAGAAGTCCTTCACCGGATACTCCGGGTCGGCATCGTACTTGATCCGGGCGTTGTCGCGCTGCAGCGCGGGCGGCTGGAAGAAGTTCGAGGCTCCCGGCAGGATGCCGTAGAAGCGATCGAAGCCCCGTTGCAGGGGCCAGTTGTGCCGGGAGGCGTTCTCCTCGATGTCCTTGGTGACATGCCATTTTCCCACGGCGTAGGTCGCATAGCCACCGCCCCGGAGCACCTCGGCCATCGTCACGGTATCCAGCCGCAGGTCGCCGGCGTACCATTCGTTGATCATCGCCGTGGCGCTGTACGGGGCGCGATCGGTCATGTAGCCGACCCCGGCCTGGTGCGGATACAACCCGGTCAGGAGCGAGGCGCGCGTGGGACAGCAGCGGGCCGTGTTGTAGAATTGCGTGAAGCGCACCCCGCCGGCCGCCAGGGCGTCGAGGTGGGGCGTGGCGATCTCTCCGCCAAAGCAGCCGAGATCGGAATAGCCGATGTCGTCACTGAGAATGACGATGATGTTGGGGCGATCCGCCGCGCGGAGACCCAGGCCGATCGCGGCCGTGGCCAGGAACCAGTGGAAGCGTCTGTTCATGGGGTTTACTGTTTCTTCTTCGCCTTGCCGGCCGGCTGCGGCGGCTCGGCCCGTTTCGGGTCCGTCAGCAGGCGCGGCTCCCCGAAGGTTCTGCCCTCGTCCCCATTGGCTTTCATCCACGCCGAGACTTCCGCGCGCAATTCCGCCAGGCGAGTCGCCTGGGCGGGATCCGCCGCGAGGTTGCGCAATTCCAGCGGATCGGTGCGCAGGTCATAGAGCTCCTCCGCGGGCCGCTCGTGATAACGCTGCACCACGGCGGCGGCCGCCGGGTCCGTCCGGGCCTTGTCCCGCCAGCTCGCGAAATATCCCGGGCCGGTCGCCGCCTGCACGAGGTCGACGTGGGTGGAGTAATAGTATTCCGGATGGAGGTTGCGGATGTACTTCCAGTCGGTCGTGCGCACGCTCCGGATCGGGTAGATGTTGAAGCGTCCGTCCGCACTGTGGGTCGTGAAGATCCGGTCGCGATGCGTCTGGGTTTCCCCGCGGAGCACCGGGGCAAACGACCGTCCGTCGATCCCGGCAGGGGCCGGCCCGCCGGCCACCTCCACCAGCGTCGGGAGGATGTCGATCCAGCTCACCATCGCACTCGTGCGCGTGCCCGGGCGGGTCCGGCCCGGCCAGACCGCGATCATCGGCGTCCGGATGCCGCCATCATAGCAGCTCCACTTCCCAAAGGGCCACTGGGCCCCGTGGTCCGAAGTGGTCAGGAAAAAGGTCTCCGGGCCAAGCACCTCGCGCGCGGCGTCGAACACGTCGCCCAGTTCCTTGTCCATCCGCCCCACCGCGGCATAATAAGTCGCCCGTGCGGTGCGGGTGCGCGGGGTGTCGACGTGGTTGGCCGGCACCTCGATCTTGTCCGGCTCATACCCCTCGCCCGTCGCCGGCCACGGCACATGCGGCCAGTTGGTGCCAACGAAGAGGCAGAGCGGCTTGGCGGTGCGTCGCGCCCGGAGCCACTGGATCGCGGCGGACACGGCGATGTCCTCGTGAAACTTGTCGTGCGCGAAGTGATCGAAGCCGTAATCGCCCGTGTGCTGGTAGTGGGAGACCTTGCCGAAGGAAACGACTTCGTAGCCCAGCTCCTTCAGGTAGGCGGGCAGTTTCTTGAGCTCGGCCCGCGGTTTCGAGTGGTTTGCCTCCGCGCCATTTCGCGCCGGGACCAGCCCGGTGAGCAGCGCCGCCCGGCTGGGCGCGCAGCTCGGCGAGGCCACGAAGGCCCGGTCCAGCGTGAGCCCGGCCCGGGCCACCCGATCCATGTTCGGGGTCTTCACATCGTGCGCCCCGTAGACCGTGGAATCGCGCAGGGAGTGATCGTCCGTGAGGAAGATCACGAGGTTGGGCCGGGTCGGCGCCGCCGCGGCGGCCGTCGTCGCGGCCGCGAGCCCGAGTAAGGCGAGTTTCAGCAGGTTCATGATCAGCGGCCCTCGATGAGTTTGCGGTTCAACTCCGCCATGTAGGCCGGCTCCACCTTGACCACCTTGCGATCGTAGGTCACGAGGCCGTTCACCTCGCCCTCCACGTCGCTGGTCTGGGTGTACACCGCCGCCGAGAGGCCGCGGTCCTTCATCGCGATCACGGCTTCAATCTTCTTCCGGAAGGCCGCGAGGAAGGTCTCCTTTGACTGGTAAGTCTGGTAGCCCCAGTTGCGCATCTCGGGGTTCCAGAGGTGTCCGGTCAGCGGCCAGCCCACGCCGCCATATTCGCCCAGGACGATCGCCCGGCGCGGGTCCGGGTCGGCCGGCAGCGGCACCTCCTCATACGTGTGCTTCGACGCGAGGTCGCCGCCCCCGCGGTCCAGCCAGCCCGTGGAACCGATCACGAGGCGGCTGGCATCGACCGACTTCACCCACGAGGTGAGCGCCGCCGTCTCGTACTGTCCCCAGCCTTCGTTGTGCACCACCCAGGTCACGATGCTCGGGTGGTTGTGCAGCTGGCCCAGCATCCGCCGCAGTTCCAGTTCGTGCTGCTCCCGGCTGGTGGACAGTCGCACCGCCTCGCCTTCGTCCGCCCGCTGCGTGCGCAGGGCCTGGTTGAATCCGCTCGGCATGTCCTGCCAGATCAGGACGCCCAGCCGGTCGCAGTGGTAGTAGTAACGGCGCGGCTCCACCTTGATGTGCTTGCGCAGCATGTTGAAGCCCGCGTTCCGCAGGTACTCGAGCTCCCAGATCATGGCGGCATCGCTGGGCGGGGTCAGCAGGCCGTCCGGCCACCAACCCTGGTCCAGGGTCCCGTGCTGGAACACCGCCTTGCCATTCAACAGAATCGCCGGCTGCCCCGCCACCGGACCGGCGCCAATGGAGATCTTCCGCATGGCGAAGTACGAACGGACCACATCGAGCGGGGCGCCGGTCACCTCGGCCCGCGCATAGGCCTGACGCTCGGTTGCGCCGAAGCGCTTCAACGGCGGCCGCTTTCCTTTGACCGGGGCAAATGGCTCGGCGGGCTTCACCCGCACCAGTTCCGCCTTCAGGTCGTAGAGAAACGGCGTCTCCGGCGACCAGACGCGCGGCTCCGCGATGCCGAGCTGGGCCGTCCGGTTGATCCGCACGATCGTGGAAGCCACGACCTTTCCCTCTGCGCTCGCGGTCAGGCGCACGCCAAGGGAGTCATCCTCCACCGCAGCGTCGACCAGCGCGTCCACCACGATCTTCTTCTGGTCAAGGTCGGGGGTCACTCGCAGCTCCGCCAGCCGGCGCTCCCGCGGCACCGGCTCCAGCCAGACGGTCTGCCAGATACCGGACACCGGCGTGTACCAGATGCCGCGCGGGTCGAGGATCTGCTTGCCCCGCGGCTGCTCGCCGGCCGAGGTCGGATCCCAGACCGAGAGGGCCAGTTCGTTCGCGCCATCCCGCAGATAGTCGGTGAGATCAAACGAGAACGCCGTCGAGCCGCCGGCGTGACTGCCCACGAGGGCGCCGTTGAGCCAGACCGTCGCCTCGTAGTCGACCGCCTCGAAATGCAGGAGCACGCGTTCGCCCTTCCACGCCGCGGGCACGGTAAAGGCGCGCCGGTACCAGAGGCGGTCCCCCGGCGTGACGGGTTTGCCCACGCCTGACAGCGTCGATTCCACGCAGAACGGCACCAGAATCCGGCCATCGTACCTCTGCGGCGCCGCGTCGGTCCGCGGTCGCACGGCGTAGTCCCACAGGCCGTTGAGCGAGAGCCACCGTTCGCGCACGAAGTTGGGACGCGGATACTCGGTCCAGGCGTTTTCGACGGTCACCTTTTCCCCCCAGGGGGTCATCATTTTGCCGGCGACCGGTTTCCACTCGGCCGCCCTTGCCAGGGATGTGGCCGCGAGACAACCGGCCACCAGGAGAGAACAATGCAGGGTTTTCATCAAAAGGGGGAGACGGCCGGCCCAGGGTGTGGACGCAGCTTCACCGTTTAGCCGGAGGATCCGGTCGCAGGATTTCTTTCTGTGGGCGGGGCGACCACGCCCCGCACCTTTCGATTCGACACTCATCTCCCCGGCGGGACGAGGGCGTCCCGCCCACAGGAGGCAAGCGGTGAGGAGGCAGCATAACGCGGTGAGGCAGGCCGCAGATTTTGGACCGACTTCACCTCACTTCACAAAGAGCTTCCCGTCGTCAGGCGACGAGGCAAAATACGCGAACGCGGCCTTTGCACCAGGATTACCGGACACCACCACCCCGGCCCGTACGCCCCGGTCCCACGGGGGCAGAAAACTCCCGTCCGTCTCGCCGCCGAGTTCAATCCAGCCTCCGCGGGCGTCCTGGACCGCGAAGCGGAAGCGGTTGCCGTCGATGCTGGCGATCCGCAGCCGAATCGTCGCCCCCGCGGCGGCCGCCGCGTCCGCCACCGTGGCCTGTTCGCCCCGCCGCTGGCTTCGCACCTGCACCCGCTGGCCGTCCGTGACGAGGGACAGGGAGTTGGCGCGATCGCCATAAACGGCCAGTCCTCCCCAGACTCCCGCACCCAGGCTCGCCCGCTCCACCGCCGTTTCAGCCACGAACGAGGGAACCGTGATCGACTGCGCGGCGGTTGCCGGTCCGTCTTCCACCGTCAGGGTCAGCGAACCGCCCGCGAGCGTCGCGCGCGGTTTCCGGCCGATCGGCCACTGCCAGCCGGGAGCGAGCGACCCACCAGTGAACTCATCGCGGAACTGGCTCAAGTCCGTCTGGGCGGGAACCGGGCCGGGCGCCGCCGCCTGGGTCGTCGGGCCGCGCCCGCCATTGATCGACGGCCAGCCGTTTGCGCCGAACACGACCTCGTCGAGCAGCATCTGGCGCCCCGTGGCAACGAAGCCGTTGGCCGCGTACGCATGGTACAGCAGCCACCACCGTCCCGCCTTGTCCTCCACGAGGCTCCCGTGCCCCGGACAGCGCCACGTGGCATTATCCGCCAGAATCGGATTGGCCGGGCATTTCTCCCACGGCCCGAGCATGTCCTTCGCCCGCGCCACCCCGAGTGCGTAGTTGCAGTTCCGGCCACAGCAGGCCGCGCCGGAATAGAACAGGTAATAATAGCCGCCCTGGCGGACGACAAACGGTCCTTCCACGACCGCGCCCTCCCATGGCGAATCGTTGCGGAGAATCTCGCGCCGCTCCCCGACGAGCGCCAAGCCGTCGGCCCGGAGGCGCTGAATCCAGATCGGCGTGGGTTGCTTCCGGCTGTTGCCGTCCTCCTTCCACAGCAGCCAGCGCACGCCGTTGGCGTCGGTGAACGGCACCGGATCGATCGACCCCGCCTCCTGCGCGACCAGGACACCATGATCCTGATACGGTCCCTCCGGTCGATCGGCCGTCGCCACCGCCACGGCCAGCCGGTTGCTCGCCGCGTCCCGCGCCACGTAATAGGCGAAGAACTTTCCGCCATCGGTCGCAATCTCGGGTGCCCAGAAGTTGGCCTTGGCCCAGCCGGGCAAGGCGTCGAAGACGTGGCCCTGCACCTCCCAGTTGACCAGGTCGCGGGAGTGCAGGATCGGGAAATGCGGCGCCCACTCCGACGAAGTTGCCATCGCCCAGTAGTCATCCCCCACGCGGATCATCGAGGGATCCGGATAGTCGCCGGCCCGGACCGGATTGCGAAACGACGACGCGGCGACGACAGCCGTCGCGAGCGCCGGAAGAACGAGACCTGTAACCAACAAGGAGCGAAAGTGCATGAAGGCAGGACGATTGGTCTCTCAGCCAAACGCACCCGCGCACAGGGCGGAAGCAGAAACCCGTGGCCAGGAGAAGATCAACGCGCCCCGGTCGGTGCTCCACGGCCTGGGCCGCTGAGCCCAAAGGAGGGACGGGCTGGGTGCGCGTCGATGACCGCGTTTCGGCGCTGGGGCCAGGCGGGAGCCTCGCCGGTCTCACGCCGCGCGGGGCGGGGTCGCCCCCAATAGCGTCCAATCAGAACCCATTCAACGTTAGCTGGTTCTGTGTATTGGAATCGGACTTGCTTGTATCAGGTTCGGCAAACAACTCAACGATAGGTACGTTCTGAAACGCGTTCACGGAGAGGATTTGCAAAACCGCGGTCAGCGAACGGGTGAGCCCGAGTTGCTTGCGTGTGATCGCAACGGCGAGGTAGGTGCAGATCGCGGTCCAGAGCTGGACCCGCTCGGCTTTGGAGGTAGTGCCGTAAAAACTACGAATGCGCAGGTTCTGCTTCACCCAGCGAAAGAAGATCTCGATCTGCCAACGCTGTAGGTAGAGTTCGCTGATGGTCGCCGCTGGCAGCGTCCACTGGTTAGTCCAAAACGCCATGCGGCGCGAATGTTCGGCATCGAAGTTCCCGACTCGGCGCATGCGCTCGGGCCAACTGCGTCGGGAATCACCACCGTTGAAGCGGATGGTTTGGTCGC
>JACRQG010000009.1 GCA_016222805.1 Verrucomicrobiota bacterium
GCCACAGGGCCGGATGAGGGCCTGGATCTCCGCCACCGGGACCTCCACCATCGCCCACGGATTCGCCGCCCGCGCAAACAGCCGGGGCGTGACCTCGTTCACCCGTTTGTCGGTGCACTGGGCGGAGAGAAGGACCGCCACCAACAGGGTGTAGGCATCGTGGTGGACCAGCGGCACCGGCGTCTCCGGGTACAGTTCCGCCAGTCGGCGATCAATCCAGGCGGCGCGTTCGGCACGGGTCATCGTGCGGTTGTCGCCAACCCAGCCCCGGGCGTGCAACCCGAAAACCCGGCCGCGCCAGTCCCCCCGGAAGCGCAGACAGTTTTGGGTTTTCGCGGGACAAGAACCTCCCGTACCCTCCGGCTCAACCATGTCCACGACGCGCGAACTGTTCGCCCCCACCGACACTTTTGCCCGCCGCCATCACGGCGAGGAATCCGCTGATACGAACGCCATGCTGGCCGCGCTGGGCTACCCGTCGCTCAAGGCGCTCACCGATGCCGCCGTGCCGCCGGCCATCCGCCGCCCATCGCTGGCCCTGCCCGCCGCCCTCGGGGAACGCGCCGCGCTGGCGGAATTGCGCGCCATCGCCGCGGAAAACCGGGTCTTCCGCAGCTTTATCGGCCTTGGCTACCACGATACCGCGACCCCGGGTGTCATTCAGCGCAACATCCTCGAGAACCCCGGCTGGTACACCGCCTACACCCCGTACCAGGCGGAGATCTCCCAGGGCCGGCTCGAGGCGTTGCTCAATTTTCAGACCCTGATCTGCGACCTCACCGGCCTCGAGATCGCCAACGCCTCCATGCTCGACGAGGGCACCGCCGCCGCCGAGGCGATGATGATGTGCCACCGGCTCAAGGAAGGTGACGCCGCCGCGCACCGGCGGTTCTTCGTCAGTTCCGCATGTCACCCCCAAACCATCGACATTGTGCGCACCCGCGCCCGTCCCCTCGGGATTGAGGTGACGGTGGGCGACCATCGGACTTTTGCCGTGGGATCCGACTGCTTCGGCGTGCTCGTGCAGTACCCCGACACAACCGGAGCCATCCACGATTTCGAAGCGTTCTTCGCGGCGGCGCACGCCGCCGGCGCCTTCACCATCGTGGCCGCGGACCTGCTGGCCCTGACCCTCCTGCGCCCGCCCGGCGAATTCGGCGCCGATGTCGCCGTCGGTTCGGCCCAGCGCTTCGGCGTGCCGATGGGTTTCGGCGGGCCGCACGCGGGTTTCCTCGCGACCAAGGATGCGTTCAAACGCCAGATGCCCGGCCGGCTGGTGGGGGTTTCGAAGGACGCCCAGGGCAATCCCGCCCTGCGCCTCGCCCTCGGCACGCGCGAACAACACATCCGGCGCGACAAGGCCACCTCCAACATCTGCACCGCCCAGGTGCTGCTGGCCGTGATGGCCTCGATGTTCGCCGTCTACCACGGCCCGGAGGGCCTGCGCCGGATCGCCCGGCGGGTCAAAGGTCTCACCGATCTCCTCGCCGACGGCCTCCGCAGGGCCGGGGCTCGGATCGGACCGGATCCCTCGTTCGACACCCTCACCGTGGGGAACGTCGCCGCCGCGCGCGTGCACGCCGCGGCGGAGGCGCGCCGCTTCAACCTCCGGCGGATCGACGACTACACCGTCGGCCTATCGCTGGACGAAACGACGTCCGTTGAGGAAGTGGAGGAGCTGCTGGCCTGTTTCAGCGAGGCGGCGACCCTGCCGGCCGAGGCGCCCGCCGCGGTGACGGAGTTTCCCAGCCCCCACGCCCGCACCTCGTCGTTTCTCGCGCATCCCAATTTCCACCGGTACCACACGGAGCACGAGATGCTCCGCTACATCAGACGCCTCGAAGCGCGGGATCTCTCCCTCTGCCATTCGATGATCTCGCTCGGCTCGTGCACGATGAAGCTCAACGCCACGAGCGAGATGCTCCCGGTGTCGTGGCCGGAGTTCAGCCGGCTGCATCCGTTCGTGCCCGCGGAACAGGCCCGCGGTTACCACCGCCTGATCCGCGATCTTGAGACGTGGCTTGCCGAATGCACCGGGTTTGCCGCGGTTTCGCTGCAACCCAACGCCGGCTCGCAGGGCGAGTACGCCGGACTGCTCGTGATCCGGGCGTACCACGAGTCGCGCGGTGAGGGGCACCGCAACGTCTGCCTGATTCCGACGAGCGCCCACGGCACCAATCCCGCCAGTGCGGCGATGTGCGGCTTCAAGGTTGTCCCGGTGGCCTGTGATCCGCAGGGCAACATCGACCTCGCCGATCTGCGCGCCAAGGCCGCCGCCTACGGTCGCGATCTCGCGGCCCTGATGGTGACCTATCCCTCGACCCACGGGGTGTTCGAAACGTCGATCAAGGAGATCTGCGCCGTGGTCCACGAGCACGGCGGCCAGGTCTACATGGACGGCGCCAACATGAACGCCCAGGTCGGCCTCACCTCGCCGGGGCACATCGGCGCCGACGTCTGCCATCTCAACCTCCACAAGACCTTCTGCATCCCCCACGGCGGCGGCGGCCCGGGCGTCGGTCCGATTGGCGTGGCCGCCCACCTCGCCCCGTTCCTCCCCGGGCACCCGGTGGTTCCCCCGCAGTTCGACCCGGCGCTCCGCCAGAGCGCGATCGGCGCCGTCTCCGCCGCTCCTTACGGCAGCGCCTCGATCCTCGTCATCTCGTGGATGTATATCCGCATGATGGGAGCGGACGGCCTCACCGCGGCGACCCAGCGGGCCATTCTCAACGCCAACTACGTCGCCCGGCGGCTCGACCCGTTCTTCCCGGTCCTCTACCGCGGCAACGCCGGCCTGATCGCCCACGAGTGCATCGTCGACCTGCGGAACTGGAAGAAGCACGGCCTCGAGGTCGAGGATGCCGCCAAGCGGCTGATGGACTACGGCTACCACGCGCCGACGATGTCGTTCCCGGTGCCGGGTACGCTCATGATCGAGCCGACCGAAAGTGAGACGAAGGCCGAACTCGATCGCTTCTGTGCCGCGCTGATCTCGATCCACGGTGAGATGCAGGCCGTGGTGAAGGGCGAAATCGACCGGGCCAACAATCCGCTCAAGCACGCGCCTCATACCGCCGCCGTGGTGTGTGGCGACACCTGGGATCGGCCCTATTCCCGCGAGACCGCGGCGTTCCCCGACCGCTTCACGCGGGAGAGCAAGTTCTGGCCGGCGGTCGGCCGCGTCGACAACGTCTATGGCGACCGCAACCTCGTCTGTTCCTGCGTCGGCATGGCGGCGTACGCCGCGGAGCCAACGACCACCTGAGTTCACGGCGAACCTGCCCTCACCGTCTCGACCTTTCTCCCCCATCCCTTCCCCGTCCGATTCCCGGAATCCCCATGAAGATCCTCCGCCATCTCACCCCCGCCGGTCCCGCCTGGGCCGCCCTTCAGCCCGACGGTTCCGCCCGCGAAATCACCGGGGACCTTTTCGGCACCTACCGCATCACCGACCGCACCGTCACGCCCGGCAAGCTCCTGGCACCGGTGGTGCCGACCAACCTGCTCTGCATCGGCCTCAACTACAAGAAACACGCCGCCGAGAGCAACAACCCGCCGCCCAAGTACCCGGTGTTGTTCATCAAGAACACCGCCGCCGTGCAGAACCCCTCGGATCCGATCGAGATTCCCCGGCGGCTCGCCAGCAACCGCGTCGACTATGAGTGCGAGCTCGCCGTCGTGATCGGGCGGGCCTGCAAGAACGTCCCGCGCGACCGGGCCCTCGACTACGTCCTCGGCTACACCTGCGGCAACGATGTCTCCGCCCGCGACTGGCAGCGCGACGGCGGCGGCGGCCAGTGGTGCCAGGGCAAGAGCTTCGACACCTTCTGCCCCCTCGGCCCCGTGCTGGTGACCCGCGACGAAATTCCAAACCCCAACGCCCTCCGCATCCGCACGACTCTCAACGGCGAGACGATGCAGGACTGGAACACCGACGACATGATCTTCGACGTGCCGGCGATCATCGAGTTCCTCAGCGCGAGCAAGACCCTCCTCCCGGGCACGGTCATCATGACGGGCACGCCGCACGGCGTCGGCTTCGCGCGCAATCCGCCGGTCTGGCTCAAGGCCGGCGACACGGTGACGATCGACATCGAACGCATCGGCGCGCTCACCAACCCGGTGATCGACGAGCCGGTGTAGTTCGCGGCCCGGCCGCACCGCCGGACTGTCCCGCTGGTTTCGGCGTTTCCACCGCCCGCCGGCCTGATTAGGCTCACGGCGCGTCATGAACTCCTCCTTGCTCCGCGGCACCGCCGCGCTCGCGTTCTGCTGTTCCCTGCCCCCCATGTCCGCCCAGCCCCCTGCCGCCCCGCACTTCCCGCCCGCCGATCTGATGACGATCGGTGCCTACTATTATCCCGAGGCGTGGCCGGCCGACCAGTGGGCGCGCGACCATGCCAACATCAAGAAGCTCGGGCTCGAGTTTGTGCACATGGGAGAGTTTGCGTGGGCCTTTTTGGAGCCGGAGGAAGGACGCTTCGATTTCGCCTGGCTCGATCGCAACGTGCAGCTCGCCCATGAGCAGGGCCTGAAGGTCGTGCTCTGCACGCCCTCCCCCACGCCGCCGATCTGGTTGACGGAAAAGTACCCGGAGGTGCGCATGGTGGATTCCGCCGGGCGCCGCCAGCAGCACGGCACCCGCCAGCATGCGTGCTGGAGTGTGGCGCGCTACCGCGAGAAAGTCGGCCTGATCATCGAACAACTGGCGCGCCGGTACGGTCAGGACTCCCGCGTGTGGGGCTGGCAACTCGACAACGAGCTCACCCACTACGGGAAGGAGCCCTGCCATTGCGACGCCTGCCAGGACAAGTTCCGCGCGTGGTTGAAGAACAAGTACGGCGACATCGCGGCCCTCAACCGCGACTGGGGCAATTCCTTCTGGTCGCAGATGTACCAGCGCTTCGAACAGATCCGCCTGCCCAATCCCCCCGAGTACCCGGCGCAGTTCAACCCGCACCAGATGCTCGACTCGCAACGCTGGTTTGCCGAGGAGGCCGCCGACTACCTCCGGTTCCAGACCGGCCTCCTGCGCCGCCAGTGCGGTCACCGCCAGTGGATCACGACCAACCACATCCACAACTTCCCGGCCATCAATCCCGCCCTGAACAGCCGCGACTTCGACGTCGTGTCCTGGACCCTCTACCCGGTGCACGGCAACGCGGCCCGCGGCCCCCTGGGCTTCCGGCTGGGCGATCCTTCCGAGCTGACCTTCGCCGCCGACTTCATGCGCGCCCGCAACGGCCGCCACGGCATCATGGAACTGCAGCCCGGCCAGGTGAACTGGGGCGAGGTGAACCCGCAACCGTATCCGGGCGTCGTGTACCTGTGGCTGATGCGCAGCTTTGCCACCCAGGCGAGCTTCGTCTGCACGTACCGTTTCCGGCAGCCCCGCGCCGGCGCCGAGCTCTACCATTACGGCCTCGTGGGGCCGGACGGAGTCACGCCAACCACCGGCGGCGAACAATACGCCCGCGCCATGCGCGACATCCGCCAGCTGCGCGGCCAGGCCCAGCCCGGCGCCCCGCTGCCGCCCGCCCACGCCGCCCGGCGGGCCGCGATTCTCTACAGTTACGATGTCCGCTGGGACCTCGACAACCACAAGCAGAACAAGGACTGGGACACCTATGAGCACCTGCTGAAGTACCACCGGGCCCTGAAGCGGATCGGAGCCCCGGTGGACGTGATCGCCGAGGACCAGGATTTCTCCGCCTATCCGTTCCTCGTCGCCCCCGCGCATCAGCTGGTGGACGAAAAGCTGGTCGGACGGTGGAAGGCCTACGCCGAGGCGGGCGGTCACCTGATCCTCAGCTGCCGCACCGGCCAGAAGGACCGGCGTGGCCAACTCTGGGAGGCGGCTTGGGCCGCGCCAATCCACGACCTCATCGGCGCCCGGATCAAGTTCTACGACACGCTGCCCGCCCCGAACATCGCCCATGTCCGCGCCGGCGCCGCGACCCACGACTGGTTCACCTGGGGCGACGTCCTCGAGCCGAGCGCGACCGCCGGCGTGACCGTGCTCGCGACGTACTCGGACCAGTACTACGCGGGAAGCGTTGCCGCCATCACCCGCCCCCTGGGCCGCGGCACCGTGACCTACCTCGGCGCCGACTCCACCAGCGGCTCGCTTGAGGCGCAGCTCGTCCGGGAGGTTTATGCGCGGGCCCGGGTGGCCACGATGGACCTGGCGGAGGGATTCCTGGTCGACTGGCGCGACGGCCTCTGGATTGCCACGAACCAGACCGACCGTCCGCAACGCGCCCCGGCGGGCGCCGGGGCCCGGATTCTGCTCGGCACCGCGGACGCCCCAGCCGGAATCGAGATCCGCCGCCGCCAGGGAGGTGCGGCCCGGAGTGATTCCGGCCTGCAGCGGGATCTCGATCCATCGCCCTTCCTCCGCAAACGCGTTCCCTCCCTGAGCCCAAGTTACCGGGGCCGGCAGGCCGGAACGGCGGCGCCACTCCAGATTCAGTGCGGGCAGCGGGCCTGGAACGGCCGGCCGCGCCGCCTTGGTCGCGACTCGATACCAAACCCGCAAGTCCGCGCCGCCTTCAACGACGAGGGTGTCCGGAGATTGCCTCCGGAGTCTCGCGACCACGGTCGATGAGACCGGATCCACCCACTCGACCACCTCTTCACCAACCCGACTTCCTCCGGTCCACTCCGCCATGGCGCGTCCGTTTCCGGTCTGCAGACGCCAGGCGCCAGGTCCGGCTCGGGATTGCCCTTGCCACGCCGGCAAGGTTCCCGCGGCGCTTCGTTCCAAGACCAGCGCTTCGGTCAGCACCACCTGCCGCAGGCCCGCCGGACCGGAACTCTCCACCTCCGGCAGGAGCGGCAGTTGGGCTGGTCGATCCTCCGGTCCCCGTGGTTCCAGGACCGGCAGGGTTGGCAGGATGGAATCCCAAATCGGCTGCACCCCGCGGTTGACCAGATGGATTCGCCAGCTTCGCGAGAGGAGTGGCTTCCCATTGCCCTGCACCCCGATCGATCGAGCCGCCTCCGGATCCGCAGATCCGCTCCCATCTGGCTGCGGACCTGCGGTCTCCGTTGGAAGCGCGGAACTGGACGGGCCTCGCGCCGGCCTTGCGGAGGCGGGTACCCGCGCCTCCCCGGTTGATGGCTCGCCTTCCGCCTGGCGTTCGCGGCCGACCGAAGACTCCGCGTTCGCGCGAATTCGGCCTGTAGAGGTGTCCGCCTCCGCACCGCGTGGCAGGGTGTCGTTCCCGTCCGCTGGCGCCGGAGGCTGATTCGGGGGTGCCCGCGATTCTGGCTGGCGGCGAGCCTCCGCAGACTTTGCGGCAAACTTCGCCTCGCCGCTTTCCGCGTTTGTGTCGTCGAAGACAGTGGGGGCCGGCGATCGCCCGCGCCCACCCTCGGAGACGGCGGCCGCTCCGGCCGTCGCAGGGGATCCCGCCGCAGAAGTCGCCGCAGTGGAACTTCCATCGCGATTCGCAGCCTGAAGTGAGGATTGGCCGGCAGAGACCGCCCCCGCGGCGGCCGCACCCGTGACCGCAGCAGTTTCCCCCGCAAAGGGCCCGGCGGTTCCAGGGGCGCCTGCGGGCGCAAGCGCGGCAGTCGCGGAGCCCACCACGTGACGGGACTCGAACTCCTCGACTGCGGCATCGGCGGTCCTCCGGGCTAATGCCGTCGGCGTGGTGGTTGACACCTTCTCGCTTTCGGACACGCCGGCGACGAGGCCGGACCCGGCCGGCCCTCCCTCGTGCTTTCCGCGTACGCCGGGCCCGGGCTCCGCGCCCCCTTGGGCGTAAACCAACTGGCGGCGCGCGCTGTGGTCTCCGCGTCCGGAATCGACCTGAAGCCCCGAAGTGTCCACGAAACGCGAGTGGGCCGGCTGATCCCCCTGTGCGAAGCGGAATACTCCCACCGCAATCCCCGCGACCGCCGCTCCCCCGCCGATCCACCATCCGAACCGTCGCCGTCGCTTCGCTTCCGCTCCGGGCGCGGAGAGGTGAGATTCAGAGCTCGATCCGTTGGCTTCACCTGTCGCGCCGCCGGTGCCTTCGTCTGGCCCGGCCGCCCTGCCTGCCGCACCCGAAGTATACTCCACCGCTGCCGCCGCACCGGCGCCCCAACTGTGCAGGCGCCAACCAATCTCCGTGTGCGCCGTGAACTCCGCCAGTTGCGGATCAGATAACGAGGTCAGTTGCTCCACAGTCCGCGCCATCACTTCGGCCAATCCCTCCTCCTTTGCCAGTCCGACCAGCCCACGACCGTTTCCGCGCGTACTCAGGGACGCCTCCAACAACTCCTGATCCTTGCCCAGGCGGCGGCGCATGACCGCAAGTTCCGCCCGGCTTGCCGTTCCCGGGTCGTCGACCGATCGCCAGGTCCAGGCCACGATGCTCTCGTCCGGCCGGCGTTGGGGAGGGAGGAGCACGTCCCGGAAGTACGGGGCCAGCACCGGCCAGAAAACATGGATCGGCCGATCTCCCACCCACGCGATGGCGGACCGGTCCTTTCCCCAGTTGACCGCGGCGGACGCGCGGCGACTGCCCGCGGGCGCTCTCATGGGGAATTCGCTCCCTCACCCTGGACTTCGCCACGACGGGATAACACGGTCGCCAGCGGCCAGCGGTAACGCGTACCGGCCTCCAGGGTGACGGCGAGTTTTCGGGTCCGCTCGATTCCCGCCTCCCCCGGCGCCAAGGTCTGCTCGATGTCGTATCGTCCTGGCGCCAAGGCGATCTCCCGGGTCGCATACGGTGCCAGCCGCTCAAGCCGCGACCCGCTTTCCGGGCTTCGGATCAGCGAGACCTGCCACGAATAACCCGTTTGGTTGACCAGCACGAGTTGGGCCTCCTTCACCGGCGGCGACTCCACGGCGAGCGGTCCGGCGCAGCCCGCCAAGAGCAGGGCCAGCACCCACGGCACCCCGTGCCGCCGGAAAGGTGCGATCGAAATTCGGGACATGGCGAAGGCACGGCACGCCCTGACCGGGAGCACCTGGCTCCCTCCTTATCGGCCAACAGCGCGACGGGTTAAGCCACGGCTCGCTCAAACACTCCGGCCTCTACCATTCGATTTCGTACCAGAGGGTCCGCTGCTCCGGCCCGAGTCGGAATTGCGCCCCGGCACCATCCACGGCCCGCACCTCCCCCAGGCGTTGCCCACGGCCATCGAGAGCGTACAGGCGGGCGCCACCCCGCGGCAGCGAAACCTCCAGCGGGATGCCATTGACCTCCGACGGGCCGCTGCCCCAGTCGCGACCTACCGAGGTCCGGCTGGCATTCCACTTCATCCCGGGGTTGGCAGCCGAACCGACGGCGACCAGCAACGCCCGGCGGGTCTGCTCCAGCGGCGCGCCGTCGAGGCTGGTTACGATCACGACGGCATAGTTGCGCTCCGTTTCGCCAATCTTCAACCGCAGCTGATCGAGCTGGAAATTCCCTCCGGCCACCAACCCCCAGCAACCCCGGGTGGCAGCGGTGTGAAGCAGCACATGGGCCCGCTCGGTGCGGGCGTCCCAGACGACGCGGTTGCCCGGCGCCGCCAGGCGAAGTCCCTGGCCCGGCTCCGCCGCCACGGCAGGGACTGGATCGGCACGGTCGGCACGGGGATCGATGCCGATCCGCCGGGAGAGTCCCGCGGTGGCGGGCGGCAACTGGTCCAGCGTGCCCCGGGTGACTTCGGCCAGGGGGGCGAGATCTCCGCGGAGGAACATGGGCGCGAGCGCGGTCAGCAAGGCCAGCTTCACCGGCTGGCCGTTGAAGGAGAAAAACCCGGACACCCGGTCCCCCGTCCATCCCTGCGCATTGCTGTGATACTGGAAGAAGAAGATGCCGTCCCAGTCTTGCAGCGCGGCGATGACCGCCGCGAAGGGCACCACGCTCGCCGCGTAGTCGTGGGGATCGGGGATGTTCCACTCCGACATCGTGAACGGTCGGTCGAGGAGTCGCCACGGCGCGCGTGCCAGCATCGCGTCGGCCTCGGGGCTGCGTTCCATCGGCGTGTTGCGGATCTCCCAGTCGACGGGATCCCAGGGTTTCCGCGGGAACCGCGGATGCTGCCAGTAGGAGTGGATATCGGCGTAGTCGCAGGTCGCCGCCACGATTCGCGGAGTGTGGTAGGTGATCTGCGAGGCGGTGATCGGCACCTTCACGCCGAGATCACGTTTCAGGTACGCCATCATGTCGCGCAGGAACGCCTCCTCGGTCTCGGCCATGAAGCGCACGACGTCGCGCTGGGCCGGCTCGCTCCAGCCCGCCACCGGGATCTCGATTGACCGCGCCTCGAGGGTCTGGCCCTCCGGCACCACCACCCAGTCCCCTCCGCGCCGAAGGGTGAGGCCGGCCAGCGCCAGGGCCACCGGACTGCCCCCGAACTTGAAGCAAATCCGCGCGGCGCCGGGAATGGTCGCACTGGTCCGAAAGACCCGGTGCACGCGCTGCCAGGCAGGCGTGAGATCGAGGGTTTCGCGGAATCCCACCGGATTCCAGTTGCTCGGGCCGGCGTTGGAGACATCGACAAACACCGAGCGCGGAGCCTCCGCACGGGCCCAGAACGAGAGGGTGTAGACCTGGCCCGGTTCGAGGCGGAGATTGGGAAACTGCAGCTCCTGCGCACTGGTTTCCCCCGCCGCGCTCCCCGGCTGCAGCCGCAGGGCCGGCAAGTCCGGCTGGGGACCGGCCTGGCCCACGTCCACGCGCAGGGGATGCTCCCGGCTTTGCTTGAGCTTCCATGGGCCTAGGCCCTCCCGCCACCCAACGGAGTCGGCGAGAGGAGGTCCCAAGGGTTCCCGGGCCCCGCCCCAGGCGGCGCGCAGCGCGGCGGTATCCTGGTACTGCCGCGCCAGCCAGACGTTCCACTGGCGCTTGAACTCGCCCCGATGGGGTTCCGGCAGGCTGGCGGCGATGCCGGGCCCGAGCTTGCTGAAGGAGTTTTCATTGGTGATCTCGATCAGCGCGATCCCAGGATCGTCGACCCGCCGCCGTCCCCGCTCCGGATTGAAGTGCAGAAGGTAATCGCGGCAGAACTCCTTCAGCCGGGCCTGGAGTACCGGCTCGAAGTAGAGCAGATATTTGTCATAACGCGTTGAATACGGCAGCCCCTCCCGGGGAAACCCCTCCGCCTCCGTCACCTCGCGCCCCACGTGCAGGTTGAGGTTGGCGTAGATGCCGTGCCGGTGCAGCTCGGCGAGAAAACGATCGAACCGCGCCACCTGCTCCCCGGCCAGGGTGCGCCGACCGTCGACGACCGGGCCCCAGATTCCGCGCGGCGCCGCCTGGGTGTCGTGGTGATGAATCCGGATGGCGTTGACCCCCAGCTTGGCCAGGTGCGCGGCGATCCGCCCGGCTTCCTCCTGCGCGGGATAGTTGCCCCCGAAGCAGGTGTTCACCCCCCAGAAGCGCAGCCGCCCGGCCTCGGTGTGGAACCGGCCGTCCCGGATGCGCACGAAGCCGTCCGCCCCCGCCGGCCGGGCGGACAAGGCCGACAGATTGGTCACCGAGGGCGACGCATCGTCCCCGGGAATCACGAAGGGGAACCGCGGCTCTGCCGCGGCCGCCGCGACCGCCAGGACAGGGACCGCCAGGTTCCGGATCAGGCTTCGAACGGAGGGGTTCATGGTCCCCTCTCTCATGCCACAAAGGCTCCGAAACGAAATCCAAAGTTCGGCGCACTTCTTGGCGGGGACGGAGCCGCACTTGCCCCCGCCGGCACGCCGCGTTCACTCGCCGCATGCCCCGGATCCACGTTCCCACGCTGCCCTGGGAAGAGCAGCACTCTCCCGCCCGCAAATTCCATTCGTACTGCCGCAATCTCTCCGTGGCGCTCGGCGGCATCCGCAATGGCGGACTCTGGTGCGGCGGCCACCCGTTCGATCTGCAGATCCGGCGCATCCCGGCCGGCGCCGCGATCTGTCCCTTTCACTCCCACCTGGCGCAATGGGAGCTGTTCCTCGTGCTGGCGGGCACCGGCAGGGTCCGCGCCGGCGAAGACGTTCGCGACGTGGTGGCCGGCGAGGTCTTTGTTCATCCCCCCGGGGAACCCCACCAGCTGGCCAATCCCGGCCCGGGCGATCTCGAAGTCCTCATTGTCGCGGACAACCCGGAACTCGACGCGTTCTACTACCCGGATTCCGGCAAGTGGGGCCTGCGCCCCCCCGGCAAGTACTTCCGGATGCAGGAAACCGGCTACCTCGACGGCGAGGAGGAAGCCCCGCCCGGTGCCCCACCCTACCGCCCGGCGAGCGCTCCCCTGCCGGCGCCGCCCTCGGCCTTTTCCCAGCGTTGCCGCCGCCTCGACGACCTTCCCTGGGAAGAGTGGCAGTCGCCACGCGGGAAGTTCCGGGCCGCGAGCCGCGAAGTCTCGGTCGCCCTCGGCGCCGTTCGCAACGCCCCGACCGGCCGCGGCGGGCATCCGTTCGATCTCGAACAGGTGAAGGTGCCGCCCGGCGGCATCGTCTGCCCCTTTCACAGCCATGCCGCCCAGTGGGAATGCTATCTGATCCTCACCGGCCCAGCCGAGGCCCGCGATGCCGCCGCCAGCCACCTCCTGGGCCCGGGAGATATGATCCTGCACCCGCCCGGTGAGCCGCACCAAATTCGCAATCCCAGTGCCTCCGAAGCCCTCGAGTTTTTGCTCGTCGCAGACAACCCGGCCGTCGACTACTGGCACTATCCGGATTCGGGCAAGTGGGGCCTGCGCGCGCCCCGCAAATTCTTCCGCCTCCAGGAGGCGGACTACTGGGACGGCGAGGAGTGAACGCCCGCTGCGCCGGTGCCGGATGTCGCAGCGATACCGCTCAGGGTTTTCAGCAGCAGATCGACCGACGCCTGGGCCCCGCCCCCGCGGCGCACGGATTCCCGCAAATGCTCTCCGGCGGCGGCGTAATTGCGCTCCGCCAGCTTTCCGGCAGCGAGGTGAAACTCGATCTCCGCGCTGGAACGGCCGGACTTGGCGGCCTCGCGCGCAATCGCCACTTCCTGCGGACTGGAGCCGAGCATCCAGAGCGGCAGCGTCTGCAGCCGGGTCTGGCGCAGCACGTCGCGCAGGTCGCCGACCACCACCTCTGTCGCAGGACGGTACGGGGGAAAAAGGGCATAGTTCACACACCGTTGCAGGTCGAACTGCGCCATGACCTCGGCCCGAATCCCGGCCGGCAGGTGCGCGGCCGTCCAGGCGCTGCTCGCAAACCGCGCCCGCACCTTCTCCGCCTCCACCACGGATCGAAAGACCGGTGATTCCGGCGCCCGATCCCGCAGGTCCGTCGAGAGCCGGTGCGGATGATTGTCGCTCAACGGGCGCACGCCCCCGGCGAACTCCCGGAGAAAATCCGCATCGCCCACAAAGGTGGCGCCCAACTGGCCGGGAGTCTCGAGGCCCAGGCTCGCCATCTCGGCCGCGATCCCCGGGTCGCGCCACTGGCGGGAAAACTGCTCGGCCGTCGGCACCGGACCGGGGCCGTGGCGGCCCAGCAGGATGAGGTTCAGGGCTCCGCCCTCCCAGAGCGTGCCTTCGGGAAAGGCGTCGAGAAAGGCCCGGACGATGGCCCGCATCTCGTCCGGCTGCATCTGATACACGGGCAGCCAGTAGCTGCAGAATCCCCCGGGATTCAGCCGGCTGCGCACCAGACGGAAGAACTCCGCCGAATAGAGATTGACCACCCCCGCAATCTTGGGCGGCGGCGGCTCCCCGGTGATGAGGTCGTACTTTCGTCGCGTTGTTTGCAGGTAGAAGCGCCCGTCCTCGACCTGCCGGGTCACGCGGGGATCCCCGAGCGGATTGCTGCCGCGCGCCGGGAAGATCAGATCGCTCGAGCGCAGGATGTCGCGCGAGATGTCGACCACGTCGATGCGCTGCAGCGTCGGCGTGTCGGCCAGGGCGCGGGCCGTCGAGCCCACGCCAAAGCAGATCAGCAGCGCATCGCGGGCCTCGGGATGCAAGGCGAGGGGCAGCCAGGCAAAGAGCTTCATGTAGCGCTTCGACCGGGGATCCGACGCCGACATCGAGTAACCGTGCGTCACCAGCCGATGGTAGAACGGCCGGCCCATGGCATCATGGCGGAAGTAGAAGGAGGTCTCCGACAACCCCTCGCGCGCGTGCAACAGCGTCGCGTCGGGCAGCTTCGCCGCCACTTCGCCGAAAAAGGTCTGCCGCATCTGGCCGAAGGGGAAACACGCCAGCACCGCGCCAAAGGCTCCCAGCTGGAGTGCGCCCCGTCGCCAGGCGCGGCGACGATCCACCTCCGGTTCGCGCACCAGGAAAGCGGCCAGGCCGAACAGCACCGCAATGAGGAAAAACCCGCCTTCGACGCCCCAGGCCGGAAGGATCACGAACGCGCCCAGCAGCGGGCCCAGCGCGGCGCCGAGCGTGTTCGCAAGGGTTAGCAGGCCGGTCGATCGCACCGCGTGGGGCAGGCGTTCGTGCAACTGCTGGCCCAGGACGCCAAAAAACGCGCCGGAGAGCACGCAGTTCGGCAGCATCAGGAACGCACACAGCAACACCAGGGTGCGCGTGCGGGTGTCACCGGGAGCCGCCACGACACCCTGGACCCACGGAAACAACGCATAGGTGAGCACCACGGCTGCTCCGGCGGCGAACAGGAAGCCGCGGAGATAGCCGGGGCGGGCTCCCGCCCGGCACAGGCGCGCCGCCACCACCCCGCCCACCGACAGGCCGGCCAGCACAAGCGCCAGCAACAACGCGAAGGTCTTCGTGGTGCCGTTGAAGAAGAGCTGCAGGAAGCGGAACCAGAGGATCTCCAACGCGAGCAGGTTCAACCCCGAGAGCATCGCCGCGCCGAGCAACAGGCGGATCCGGATGACCGGAGCCTCGGCGCGTCCTGGCCGGGCCGGTCTTTCGACGGGAACCGCCGGCGCAAAGCGGGGCAGGCGGGAGACCACCCACGCGGCGAGGGCATTCCCTCCCGCGGCCACCACCGCCGTTCCGCTCAATCCCACCGCCGTGATGAGGAAGAACTCACCCACCAGCGAACCAAGCACGGCCCCCAGCGTGTTCCACGCATAGAGCGACGCCAGTCGCGTGCCAAACGCGACCTGTCGCTCCGATTCGATCCCAATCAACAACGGCAAGGTCAGCCCGATGCAGGTGGCCGGAATCGTCAGGACCACGAGGCCGATCCCCGCCCGCGCCACCTGCAGTCCCAAGGTCTGACCGAGCCACGGCGCCAGCAGCGGCGCCACCACCGCCTGGGCGTGGAAGAGCAGGAAGAACGCACCACAGCCAAAGACCCCGATTCCTATCTCCGCCCAGGCGTAGCTCGACACCGCATCGCGAATCCGGCGGTGGGCCACCACCGCCAAGAAGTTGCCCAAGCCCAATCCCGCCATGAACGCCGCCGTCACCACGGCCGCGCTCCACACGGAGTTTCCCAGCGTCAATCCCGCCGCGCGAAACCAGAGGTTTTCAAAAACCAACGCCGACGCCCCCGAGCAGACGCAGGCGAGCGGCAGCCTCCACGAGGCCTGGGACACACCACCGGCCGTTCCGGCTCCTCCCGGACCCGCCGCGCCGGCAACGCGGGCTCCCTCGTGGTTTCCCGGGCCCTGCGACCTTGCGTCCGCCAACTCCCCTGCCGCACCCGATCCCGGTTCGACCACCGAAAGCGCGGGGCGAAACGGAGACCAGGCCGGCCCGCGATGATCGCGATGAGGCAGTCGGAGCAACATGGAAAACGTTGAAGATCCAGTCTCCCTCGTCCCAGTCGAGGAAGGCGATTACGCAGTCGGGAGGCGGCACCGTGGGTGGCACTACGAACCCGCAGCCCGGACTCGGCATGCAGGCCCGCGAAGACTCCATGGCGCATCGACCGCGGAACGCCCCGCCAGCCTGCGGGTCCGATCCGCGTCTGATCTCTACCCGCCTCACCGTGAAGATTGCGCCGCGCTGGCGAAGCCCCCACCCTGCCCCCATGCCACCGCCTTCCGACGGCCGCACCCGGATTCTGATGATCGATGACGACCGGAAACTCTGCCGCCTCGTCACCACCTATCTGGAGCCGCTGGGATTCGCGGTGTCTGTCGTCCACACGGGACCGGACGGCGTCGAGCAGGCCACCCAGGCCGACGCCGCATGGCACGCGGTCATCCTCGATGTGATGCTGCCCGGCATCGACGGATTCGAGGTGCTCAAGCGAATTCGCGCCCGGAGCCAGGTCCCGGTGCTGATGCTGACCGCGCGGGGAGATGAGACCGACCGCATCGTCGGCCTCGAAGTCGGAGCGGATGACTACCTGCCCAAGACCTTCTCGACGCGGGAACTGCTCGCCCGCCTGCGGGCTGTGCTGCGCCGCAGCGCCGCGAACTCCGCACCGGCCGCGGCGACCGCGGCTCCGCCGGCCGAAATCGTCATCGGAGCCCTGCATCTCAATCTCGACGCGCGATCCGCCGTGATGGAAACCACTCCGCTGGCGTTGACTCCGGTCGAGTTCGACCTGCTGGCCAGCCTGGCCCGCGCCCGCGGGCGCGTGAAGACCCGGGAAGCCCTGCTGGATGAGTGCCGCGACCGGAATTACGACGTGTTCGACCGTTCGATCGACGTCCATGTCTCCTCCCTGCGGAAGAAACTCGGCGACGACGCCAAGGAACCGCGTTACATCCGGACCGTCCGTTCCGCCGGGTACATGATGGTCGGCCCGGAATGAGCTCGCGGGCAGTCGCCGGCCGACCATGGGATCCGGGTCGCCGGGCACCGGCCTTCCCGATCAAGATTGCCTAACTCCTCTGGATTCCCTGCGTCCCACCCCCTGCTGATGAAGGTCTCCTATCCCCTTTCGCTCAAGGTTTCGCTGTGGCTGGTGCTCAACCTGCTGCTGCTGGCCGGCCTGGGGCTGGGTTTCTTCATCGTCCAGGGCGGACTCGGCTGGGATGCGCTGGTTGCGGGCCCGACGGGCGACCGCGCCCAGGCCCTGTTCAACGTGATCAGCGGCGAGGCTGCCGCCGCGGACACCGAGGAACGCGGTGCCGTGCTGCAACGATTTGGCACGGCGTATGGCGCCGAGTTCTTCCTCCTCAGTCCGGTGGAGTCCCGACAGGTCGGGAACCTCTCCGCCCTACCCTCCGAGGTGAAGGAGCGGCTCGAATGGCGCGGCCCGGGCTGGAGTTTTCCGGGGCGTTCCTTCGGCCTGTCCCGCGACGGCCGTCGCGCCTTCGAGGGCGAATCCGGGGCTCGCCGGCGCGAGCCGCCGGACCTTAGCAGCGAACGATTCGATCGCCCGCCGCCCGAACCACCTGATCGCGGCCGCTTCACCCCGGACGGTGGACGCCGCGGCGAACCCAGCTTCGGCTTCCCGCCGCCGGACCGCCGGCTGGGGCGCTTCCTCGTGCGGTCGGCCGAGCCGGCGGCGTACTGGGTGGGTATGCGCGTGCTGTTCGCACCGGCCGATCGTTCCGTCCGGGCCCTGCCGGCGGCACTGGTGGCCCGAGTGGACTCCCTCTGGTCCCTGCTGCACCTGCTCGGTCTGCAAGCCTGGCTGCTGGCCGGCAGCGGCGTGCTCGCCCTCTCCGTGGTGTTCTGGCTGCCACTGGTGCGCAGCATCACCGGTTCCATCGCCCAACTCACGACCGCCACCGAACAGATCGCCGAGGGCCGGTTTGAAACCCGCGTCGATGCCAGCCGCCGCGACGAAATCGGGCGCCTCGGCGAGTCCGTCAACCGGATGGCCCAGCGTCTCGACACGCACATGACCGGCCAGCGCCGCTTTCTGGGCGATGTCGCCCACGAACTCTGCTCGCCCCTTGCGCGGCTCCAGATGGCCACGGGCATCCTCTCCGAACAGGCTCCGCCCGCCCTGCAGGCCACGGTGGCGGACGTCCGCGAGGAGGTGCAGCAGATGAGCGCGCTGGTGAACGAACTCCTGGCCTTCACCAAGGCGGGGCTCCAGCCGCGCGAGATCCCGTTGACCACCCTGGAACTCGACCCCTTGGTGCGCGCGACCGTCGAGCGCGAAGGGGGCACGGACCGCGTCTCGGTCGTGCTTCCAACCGGCGTCCTGGTTCGGGCCGACGCCGACCTTCTCCGCCGCGCCCTGGGCAACCTGATCCGAAACGCCCTTCGTTACGCCGGAACCGCCGGCCCTGTCACAATCTCCGCGGAATGCGTCGATCAGCGCCTCATCCTCGCCGTGGAAGACGAGGGACCCGGCGTCCCCCCCGCCGACCTCGATCGCCTGGGAGAGCCGTTCTTCCGCCCGGAGATGGCGCGGACGCGGGAATCGGGGGGCGTCGGTCTCGGCCTCGCCATTGTCCGGACGAGCATGGCCGCCTGCCAGGGCGAGGTGCGCTTCGCCAACCGCAGCCCACGGGGTTTCCGCGCCGAACTCCATCTCCGGATGGCCTGAGGGAACCTCGCGCCCGGGGCCTTTCCCTTCCCGCCCGGAGGAGGCCCGCCGGCCCCGTCGACCACGATCGTGCCGCGCCCATCGAGGCACGCGACCAGGAGGACCAGCGTCAAGGACGCACTTCGGACGGCTCGCCTCATGTTCCGACATCTCCTGACAGCAACCCCCGTACCGAAGGGGGCCGTGCCCAAAGCGGACCTTTGTGGTCCGGCCGGCCGGTTCATGGACGAGGACGTCACCCAGCTCGTCTTCATCAAGATGTTCCGCCGGCTCTCCCGCCTCCGGGATCCCGCGGTGTTCGAGTCGTGGCTGTTCACCCTCGCCCGCAACACCGGCCTCGACTTCCTCCGGCGCCGCAGCTGCCGGCCCAGCACGGTGGCGATGGATGACGGCGTGCAGGAGATTGCCGATCCCCGCAACGACGGGGCCTCGGCCGAGATTCTGGCCGCCCTCGAGATCGCCCTCACGCGCCTGAGTCCGCTGGACCGCCAGCTGGTCTCCCGTTTCGTGGCCGGCGACAGCTACGGGGAAATCGCCCAGGAGTCCGGCCTCTCCCTCGCCTCGGTGAAGGTCCGCCTGCATCGCGTGCGTCCGTTCCTGCGCGACTCGGTCGGCCAGATGACCGCCACGCGCCTCCCCGGCATGCGCGGCTGGCGCAGCGCGCCGGTGGGGATCGCGGCGTAAGGGAAAACTTCCTACACAAGATTTACCTGCGCCTAACAATTCTCCGCTGCGGCCACATCAACGCCGAACACTTCCGTGGTTTCATGACTGCCGTTCCCCATCGCCACCGCTCCCTCGCCCGCCTTCCGGCGGGCGGCGGCCGGCGACGGAACCCAACTCTCATGAAACTCGCCTCCCGACTCCTGCTCCTCGCCGCCCTCGTCATCGCCGAGACCCTCTGCGCGCAACCCGCCACCCCCGGCGATGGCGCCGGCCCCCGCCGCGGCGGTCCCGGCGGTCCCGGCCGCTTCCACCCGGTGCTCCGGATGCTCGATGCGGACCACGACGGCGAAATCGGCGCCGCCGAAATCGCCGGAGCCCCCACGGTGCTCCTGACTCTCGACCGCGACAGTGACGGCGCCCTCTCGGTCGAGGAACTCCACCCGCGCCGCCCCGGTCCGCCGGATGGCGCCCCCCGCGGCCGCGGTCCCGGTCCGCGTGGCGTCGATCCGGTGCTGCGCGCCCTCGACACCGACCACGACGGGGCGTTGTCCGCCGCGGAGATCGCCGGGGCCGCGACCAGCCTCGCCGGCCTCGATGCCAACCATGACGGCAAGCTGACGCGCGACGAACTCCGGCCGGTGCCGCCGGTCGAGTAAACCAGGGCGATCTGCTCGCCGGGTCCGTGCACCCCTTCAATCAGGATACCCTCGACGTCGGCGGTTTTCGAAGGACCCGTGCACCAGATGACATTGCGGGACGCGCCGAGGGCGCCGACGGCTTGGGGAATGTCGGCAAAGATCCGCGCGCGCGGAACCACCGCGACATGCACCCAGGGGGCGAGCGCACCGAGCCGGCTGGAGGTCGATTCGTCCTCCAGGATGATCGTGCCGGATTCGGCGATCGCCCCGACGGCACGGGTGATGCCGAAGGCATACTCGTCCACGCGCTTCCGTTCGAACCGGGTTTCCACGGTGAAGTCGGTCCCGAAATGCGGCGCCAGCTCCGGCCAGAGTTCCGGATCGCAGTAGCCGTGCAGCCACTTGCCCGCGCGCAGGTGGGCCGCCACCGCCGCGGGCTCGCGGAGGAGGCGCCCGTTCACCCGTTTCATCCGCTCGGCCAGCAGGTCCACGAGTTCCCGCCCGGCGATCACCTGCCGCAGGACGGCAATCTCCGGATCAAAATCCGGGAGCGGAGCGCGCTGGTGCAGCGGCGCGAGGGCGCCGCGGATCCGCGACAGGATGGCTTCACGATCGTCACTCATGGTGCTTGGGCGCCAGAATCCGCTCCCGGGCCACCAGGTAGAGGAATCCGAGCAGGGCGGCGAAGGGAATCAGCGACAGCAGATCCGCATGGGGGCCCTCGAAGAACGGATTGTGCTCGGTGCTCCACTTGGTGACCGCGGCGTCGAAATCACCCAGGACTCCGGCGAGAAACGCGATGATGATGCCCGCGATGGCGCCGCCCGCGATGTAGCCCGAAGCCAGCAGCACCCCCGGACTCTTGTCGCTCTCGGCCGCAAACTGCTCCTCCGACATCGCCGCATAGCCAGCCTTGGACCGCGTGCGGCGGTCGACGAGCCAGCGCACCAATCCGCCGATGAAGATGGGCGACGAAGCCGAGAGCGGCAGGTAGACCCCGACGGCGAACGCCAGGGCCGGCACGAAGGACATCTGCAGGGTGACGGCGATCATCACGCCCAGCAGCACGAGGGCCCACGGCAGCTTCTGATCGAGAATGCCCTTGATGATATAGGAGACCAGCGTGGCCTTGGGGGCGTCGAACTTGCGCACTTCGGAACCGTCGGGCCGCTTGTTGTAGGTTCCGTTGATGCCCGGATCGACGAGCCAGACCGCCTCGCCCCGATCATTCACGAGGTATTTCCCCGCCGGCCCGCCCGCCTCGTCGGTCTTGTGCCACACGCGATAGGAGGCCCCGTCGCTCCGGGCCTGCGGTCCCACCAGGGCCTGGCGTGTCTCGCCCAGGCGCGCGACGTCGGTCTTCAGGCCCGGCGCCACCTGCGCGGCCGGCACGTAGACGAGGGCGGATTCGTTCAGCTTCAACAGCACGGGACCAAGGACGACCGCCGAGGCGAACGCGCCGATCAGGATCGCGTACTGCTGCAGTTGCGGCGTGCCCCCGAGCAGGAAGCCCGTCTTCAGATCCTGCGAGGTCGTGCCTCCGTTCGACGAGGCGATGCAGACAATCGCGCCCACCGACAGGGCCGTGACGTAGTAGGTGCCGCCCTTCCAGCCGACGAGCAGGAAGACCAGGCAGGTGAAGAGCAGCGTCGCCACCGTCATGCCGGAAATCGGGTTCGAGGTGGAGCCGATCTCGCCGGTCAGCCGGGAGGACACGGTGACGAAGAGAAAGCCGAACAGCACGATGAGGAGGGCGCCGAGCAGGTTCATGTGCAGCGACGGCGCCAGCATGATGACCGCGATGAGCCCGATGATGCCGATGCCGACGAACTTGAGCGGCAGATCCCGATCCGTGCGGGGCGTGTCTTCCGTGGAGGACCCGGCGCCGCCCAGACCCAGGCTGGCCATGCCCCCGCGCATGCCGTGCCAGATCGTCGGCAGGGCCTGGAAGAGGCTGATGATCCCGCCCGCCGCCACGGCCCCGGCGCCGATATACAGGATGTAGGCGCCGCGGATTCCGTTGGGCGTCATCTCCGAGATCAGCTTTGTTCCCGGCGCCAGCGGCACGGTCATGCCCTCGCCGAAGAACTTGATCAACGGAATCAGCAACAGGTACGACAGCACGCCGCCGGCGCACATAATCGAGGCGATGCGCGGGCCGATGATGTAGCCGACCCCCAGGAGCTCGGGCGAAATCTCCGCGCCCACCGACCCCGACTTGAGCGGCGCGCCGAACACCTTCTCCGGCACGTCGCGCCAGCCCTTGAAGGCCACGTTGAGCGTCTTGTAAGCCAGCCCGAGGAAGAAACCGGTGAAGACCACCTTGGCGCCCGGCGATTTGCCGAGCCCGGCCGCCTGGGCCGCCCGGATCTCCGCCTGGGCCGAGGCGGAGGCGAGGGCGCGCGACTCCTCGTTGGCCCCCGCCTTCAGCACCGCGGCGCACGCCGTGCCCTCGGGGTACTTCAGGGTCTCGTGCTCCTTGACGATCAGCGCGCGCCGCAGGGGAATCATCATCAGGATTCCCAACAATCCGCCGAGCAGCGCGACCAGCAGCACGCGCGTGAGCTCGAGATCAAAACCGAGGATGAGGATCGCCGGCATCGTCACGCCGACGCCAAACGCGATCGACTCGCCGGCCGATCCGGCGGTCTGCGTGATGTTGTTCTCCAGGATCGTCGAATCGCGCCCCCCGAGCTTCGACCAGCCGCGGAACATCGCGAGCGAGATCACCGCGACGGGAATCGACGCGCTGACGGTGAGGCCCACCTTGAGCACGAGGTACAGCGACGAGGCGCCGAAGACGATGCCGAGCACGGTGCCGGTCAGCACCGCGCGCAGCGTGAACTCGCGCATCGTGACATGCGCGGGAATGAAGGGTTCGAATTTCCGGGGAGCAGGAGCCGACATGCGCGAAAGGGGGTCTCGGGGTGGCGAGGGAACGGGGGTGGAGCGTCAGCCGGCCGGACCCGCCGTCGGACCCGGTTTCGGCCGCTGGCGCATCCACTGGCGGAACTTGCCGCCGCGCCACGGAGGCAGGGTGCGCTTCTCGCACCAGGCCTGCATCGCCGGCACCGGGATGAGGCGCGCGGGCACATAATTCAGCAGGTTCCCGCCCACCAGCGCGGCCTTCCACGCCGTCGGCTGCGAAGCCATGAGCGCCCACGCGCCCATCGGCGGCGTGCCGGTCGATGGCACGTTCTCCTCCTTGGCGCGATTCCGCAGCCGCAGGAGGAGATCCGGGATCGGGATGTTGACGGGGCAGACCTCGTGGCAGGCGCCACAGAGGGACGAAGCCTTGGGCAGATCCGCCTTTTGGGGAAACCGGTCGCCCAGCAGCAGCGGCGAAAGGACGGATCCCACCGGGCCGGGGTAGACGCTCCGGTAGGCGTGCCCGCTCGCCTGCCGGTACACCGGGCAGACGTTCAGGCAGGCGCCGCAGCGGATGCAGCGGAGAATCTCCCGGCATTCCCCGGCCAGCACCTCGGTGCGGCCGTTGTCGACGAAGATCACGTGCATCTCCTCGGGGCCGTCCGGCTGCCCCGGCGCCTTCGGGCCATTGATGAACTCGGTGTAGACCGTGAGATCCTGCGCGGTGGCGGAACGGCCGAGCAGGTTGAGCAGCAGGCCGAGATCCCGATCGCGGGGCACGATCTTCTCGATCCCCACCAGGGCGATGTGGCACCGGGTCGCGGCCATGCAGAAGCGCGAGTTGCCCTCGTTGGTCACCAGCACGATCCGGCCGCTTTCCGCCGAGACGAAGTTCGCGCCGGTCAGGCCGACGTCCGCCGCCAGGTACTTGTGCCGCAGATACTGGCGCGCCCGGCGGGTGATCGTCTCCGGATCGTCGTTGTACGCCCCGAGCCCCTCGCGCTCGAAGCTCTGCGCGATCTCCCGCCGGTTCTTGTGGATGATCGGCCGCACAATGTGGCTCGGGTGATCGTGATCGATCTGCACGATGAACTCCCCGAGATCGGTTTCGAGGGCCTCGAGGCCGTGCTTCTCCAGGTAGGCGGCAAGTTCGATCTCCTCGCTCACCATGGTCTTGGCCTTGACCATGCGCGTGGCGCCGCGGGCCTTCATGATCCGGAGCACGATTTCGCACGCCTTCTCTCCGGTGCCGGCCCAGTGGACCTGCGCCCCGTTGGCCTTCAGGCGGGCCTCGACCTGGGGCAGGTAGGTGTCGAGGTTCTCGAGCGCGTGCTGCTTGATCTGCCCCGCCAGCGTGCGCAGCCGGTTCGGATCGGCAAAGCCGTCGAAGAGCAGCTTGGTGCGCTTCTCATGCGTCGCCTTGGTGCTCTGGTAGACCGACGCCCGCTTGTCGGCCGGCAGCTGCTTCGCGAATTGATCGATGGGTTGGCGCATGGCGCGGGGAGAAATCGGAGACCCGTGGACAGGGAGCGCGGGGGCGAGGGGGCGGCAGGCACCGCGCCGTGACCGCGGCGCCGCGGCCGGCGCGCTGCAGCCCTATTTCCTCAATTCCTTCGCCCTCCCTTCAGGGCGTCGCGCAGCACCTGGGCCAGGTGCTGCGTGCGGATCGGCTTGCCTTCCTTTTCGGCCAGGCCGCCGAGGTGCATCATGCAGCTCATGTCCACCGCGACATAGACGTCGGGCTGTGCCGCCCGCACGTGGTCGAGCTTGAGCGCCCCCATCGCGGTGGAGAGGTGCGGGTAACTCACCGCAAAGGTCCCGCCAAACCCGCAGCACTGCTCGGGTTCGCCAAACTCGACGACCTCCACGCCCGCGACGGCGCGCAGCAGGGTCAGGGCCGCCTCCACGCTGGCGGTGCCCCGCGTGTGGCAGGAGCGGTGCAGGGCCACCTTGGCGTCGTAGCGACCCGGCCAGGAACGCACGCCGAGCCCGTTCACGAGGTAGTCGGCCAGTTCCCACGTCCTCCGCCCCAAGGCCTCCACCTCGGGCAGGTCCGGCTGCCCTTCGAACTCCAGCACGGCGCCATGAAACAGCATGGCCGCGCACGATCCGCTCGGCACCACCACCGGATCCTCACCGGCAAACGTGCGCACCGTATGGCGCACCACCTTGCGGGAAGCCGCCCAGTCGCCGCCGTTGAACGCCGGCTGCCCGCAGCAGGTCTGCCCTTCCGGAAAGGACACCTCCACGCCCGCCTGCTCCAGCACCTCCACGGTCGCGGCCGCGACGTCGTCGTAAAACGCATCACAGAGGCACGTGGCCATCAGTTGGACCCGCCGGCCGGTGACCGGTTTGCGTTCAGCGTTGAGCATAAGGCGCAGCCTACGACCGTGCCGCCGCCTCCCGCGCTGGCAATGGGATTTTCCGTCCGACTATTTGCCGTGACGCTGCGCCTCCGGTGCCTTTGCTTCGCGTGTCGCCTATGCCTCGTCCCCTCTATTCCGCCGCTCTCGATTTCGGCGCGACCAGCGGCCGCGTCATCCTGGGTTGCTGGTCCGGCCAGCGTCTCACGCTCAACGAGGTGCATCGATTCCCGAACGCCTTCCACACCCTCGGGGCACACGACTACTGGGATCTGGGCACGCTCTGGCAGGAGGCGCAGACCGGCCTGCGCAAGGCCGTCGCCGCGTTGCCGCGGGGCGCCACCCTCGCCTCTGTCGGCGTCGACTTCTGGGGGGTCGACTACGCGCTGGTGAATGACACCGGGCGCCTGGTATTCCCGGTCCACGCCTACCGCGACGCCCGCACCCAGGCCGGCCTGAAGCGTCTCGCCAACACCCGCGCGGCCCTCGCCCGGATCTACGAGGCCACCGGCATCCCGAACGTCTTCTACAACTCCTCGCTGCAACTGGCCGAGGTCGTCGCCTCCTGCCCCGCCATCGAGGATCTCGCGACGCGCTGCCTGTTCCTGCCCGACTACATCAACTTCCTCCTGTCGGGCCGGATGGAGAACGAGTTCACGATTGCCAGCACGTCGCAGTTGATCGACGTGCACTCGCGCGGATGGTCCCGCGCCGCCCTCGACTATTTCCGGATCCCGCCGCAGTGGTTCACCCCCCCGGTGATGTCGGGCACCAAGCTGGGCCGCCTGCGCCCCGAACTCGCCGCCGGCTCCCCGGCCCTCGCCCGCACCCAGGTCATCGCCGTGCCGGGGCACGACACCGCCTGCGCCTACGACGCGATGCCCGCGTCGCCCGACGGCAACGACCTGTTCCTCAGCTCCGGCACGTGGTCCCTGGTCGGTTTCGAGAGTGACCGCCCGGTGCTGGGCGCCGACGCCCTCGCCGCCCGGATTTCCAACGAGCGCATCGGCGATGGGCGCTACCGCCCCCTCACGAATGTGATCGGGCTCTGGTTGCTCGAGGGCACGCTGAAGGACTTCGCGTCGCGCCCGGGCAGCGATCGGGAATGGGCCGCGCTGATCTCCACCGCGGAGAAGCTCCCGGCTCCGGCCGCCCTGCTCGATGTCACCGACCCGGCCTTTGCCAACCCCGCCTCGATGAAGGCGGCGATCGACGGGCAGCTCCGGAAGCGCCGGATCCGCCCCCCGGCCAACCTCGCGGCCTACGTCCGCCTGATTTGCGATTCCCTCGGGCGGGGCCATGCCGACGCGATGCGCGCCTTCGAGCGCATGACCGGAAAGAAGTTCACGCGCATCCTGATGGTCGGCGGAGGCTCGAAGAACCGTCTCCTCTGTGCCGCGACCGCGCGCGAGGCCGGCATTCCGGTGATCAGCTTTGCCCTCGAGGGCACCGCGGTGGGCAACCTCGCCCGCCAACTGATTGCCCTCGGCGCAGTCAAGGATCTGCCGACCTTCCGCCGCCTCCTGGGCGCCCACCTGAAACAGACCGTGTACTGACGGGACTGCGCTCGCACGCGCCAGGCGGCCAGCTCACGGCTCCCGGCGGAAGGATCGGCTTTCCCAGGATCTCCCGCGGGCACCGCTCGATCCGCGTCGGCCGCCTTCCGGCCTACTGTGTCTGGGCGACGCGGCCCTTCGCCGTTTCGGGCCCCGCCGGCGCTGGATCGGACAGGCGGTACACCGTCATCCGCGAATTGGAAAAGACCCGCGCTCCGAGCGGCAGCGTGACAGTGGCGTTGTCCCGCAGGCTGCGATCCAGCAGGACATAGCTCGGGGCCTCGGCCACCAGCCAAGCCGGCAAGGGACGTCCGCGGTAGAAAAAGTCCGAGGCGAGCGCGGCCCGACGGCTGAGCAACGGGCCATTGAGCACGTAGTTGGGTCCTTCGAACCAGAGGCGGCGTTCGGAAAAGGCCGAGTAGTAGAAGTGGACCCCCATCAGGGTTCGGTCCAGGGCGCCCCAGTGGTCCTGGCGCATGTTCTCCGGAGTAAAGGCATTCGCCACGAGCACGGCATTCGGCTCCGTGTTCTGCCGGACCCAGAGCAGAGCTTCCCGCAACTCCTGCATGTACCCGTCGGGCTTCAGGTCCGGCGGCGTGTTCAGCCAGTCGACGAATCCGGGGCGGTTCCTCGTCCACCAGAGCGTGGCCTGCAGTCCCAAGGCGCCGATCAAGACAGCGATGCCCCCGCCCAGCACCCATCTGGGCCACCAGGCGGCCCGCCGCGCCACTTCACCGGAGCCCAGCGAAGGGGCAAATGGCGACGCCGAGCCTTCCGCCCGCACCGGTGCCCGCCACCACACGGCGATCCGGCGCGTCGCCGCCACCAGGAAGCCCGCCGTCAAGACCGCCATCGGCAGGCGCACGAGCAGGAACACGTAGATTTCGCCGTAGCTGTTGAGTTCCAGCAGCAGTCCCATGCCGGTGCTCGCGGCAAGCACCGCGCCCAACCACTGCACCAGCCGGGTGTCGCGCCTTTCCAGATCGCCCCACACGAGATAAGGCATCGCGAGCAGGCGCACGCCACACGTGCCGGCAAACACGACGACGGCGCAGGCCACCTGGGCCAAACCCGACGCCACCGCCGCCGGCAACAGCCCGCTCAACGTCCTCGTCCACGCCGGCAACTGCTGCTGCCAGAAACCCGTGAGTTGGAACACATGGAAGGGATTGAACCGCGCTTCGCCCGTCTTCCACGACGACATCGTCTGCAGGTATACGACGGCAAACGCGCCGGTCAGCACGGTGGCGAAGACCAGCAACCGGCGCGACCACCGCCCCTCCTGCAGCCGCCGCCAGCCAATCCAAAGGGCGAGCGCAGCCACGAGGGCGGGCATCAGCGTCCCCTTTGCCCCCGTGCCGGCGAGGCCGAGGAGCAACAGCCAGGCCAGATCCCGCAATCCGCACCGCCGCAACCTCGCCCCGCGCCACACCGCCAGCAGGATCGCCCCGCAGTAAATCATCCCGAAGAAGAACGTGGGGCTGACGAACAGCCACCGTACGAACAGCCCGAGAAACAGCGGCTCGCCGTAGCCCCGGCCCAGCGACACCTCACTCAGGGCCACCGTCATCCACGCCGCCAAAACTCCGCCCCACGGCGTCCGCGAGACGGCCCGCCCGAGCAGGAAGGCCTGTGCCACCAGGGCGAGCCCGAGCGGCGCGTAGATCAGGCGCAGCAGCACCGTCGCAATCTCCACGCCCGTGGTCCACGACGCCGCGGCGGCGTGGACCATCATGAAATAGTGATACTGCAGGGGGGTCCCGGCGAGGCTCGGGTCGTCGAGCGGCCAGTTATTCTTGATCACCGCCGCCCGGCTGATCAGGTACACCCAATCATGGAAGATCGCGCGGGTAGGCAGACCTCCCGCCAGCGGAGACTCGGCGAACATCTGACTTGTGGCCATCACCGTCGTCCCCAGGAACAAGACCCCGAGGGCCGCTCCCAAGCCTGCATGATGGCCGCACAGGCGGACCCGCATTGGCCAGTGCCCGCTGCGGCGCCGCATCAGCCCGACCAGAACCAGCCAACCCAGCGGCACCCAGGGGTACACAGCCTTCGCTCCCAGCGCCGCCAGCCCCAGGAAGGTCACGATTTCCAGCGCGAAGCCGGTCGGAATCGCCAACGCCGCCGCCCGGGCCAGCGACAACGGGCCCCGGCTCACCCACGCCACCACCACCACGCCCGGAAGCACGACATGACTGGCCAGGTAAGCCAGGTAGGCGCCCACCATCGCAAATTCGTACCCACACGCCCGCACCACCACAAACGCCACCGCCGCGCCGGACAACAGCGCCAGGCGCCAGAGACTTTCCGGCGCCAGCCCGACAGCCGGGGATGGGACGACCAGTCGTTGCAACGACGTCACAGCGGAAAAGTTGGGAAGTTGGTTGGGACGGAGTCGGCAGAAGCCGACTACCCAACCCCGCCCGCAGGAGCGCAGCCACGGAACGGGGATTGGACCCACAGGGTCCTGCGTCCGATGACGAAGGCAACCCCGTTCTCCCGCGGGAGTCACGTACCGCGGGTGAAAGGCTGCGTTGGTCACCTTCGCGCCGGTTCGTGATACCTCTGTTGGAGCCGAGGGCGGTGACCCCGGCCGGAAGCTTCGATTCACCGGTCGCTGCCGGCCTCACCGAGGCCGGCTACACCCACCCTGATTCCTCGTTGGTTGGGCGGTTAAGGCGCGGCGAGGTTCCGTCACTCCTTGCGAGGGCGCCTGACGCGCAGCGCCGGAATGCCTTCGGGCCTCGCTACGGCACTTCGTAAATCTCCAGCAGCGCCACCCCCGTGCCCCCCTCGGCCCCGACAACCTGGGCCGTGTAGTTGCCCGGCATCAGACTGATCAGGAGCGCCGCATCCGCCGTCCCTCCCGGTCCCGGCGCCAGGGGAAACGCTCCTACCTCCACCGCCGCCTGGGTGATGGCGGCGGCATCGGCACTGGTCGTCCAGTTTCCATTCTGCGCCACGGCCCGATCTCCCTGGAAGAGCGTCAGGACGGGTCGCGCGAGAAACCCCGCCACGCCAAACCCGCCCAGGCTGGGGCCGATAGCCCGGACCAGCACGCGCTTCGGTGCCTCCCCCGCCACCGTCATTCCCCCGATGAGCGTGGCATCTCCGGTCCCGGCAAACGCGCGAGTCGAGAGATTCGACAGGCGCTGTGCGGAATCCCCCGGTGCAAGATCGTAGATTTCGACGAGGGCATTGCCCTCGGCTCCCCCGGCCCCGGTGATCTGCGCCGTGTAGGCCCCGGGAGCGAGCGTCATGGCCAGCGCCGCGTCGGCGCCCGCTGGATCGAGCGCAAACAACCCCACTCGCGAAAAGGCGGCGGCCAGAGTCGTCGTGTTGCCATTGGCCGCCCACCCGGCATTCGCCGCGACCAATTGCGAACCGCGGAAGAGTTCGAGCCTCGGCGCCGCCAGCGCCCCGCCCACTCCCAAGGCCGCCAGCGCCGGACCGATCCCTCGTACCACCACGGCGCGCGGGGCATCGCCGCTGATGACGAATCCCACGATCGCCGCGCGGTCTCCCGCCCCGGCTCGCGCGCGGGTGGCCAGCCCCGTAATCCGCCGGGATCTCGCACCCGCATCGGCAGCCGCCAACAGCGTCGTAATCCGGTTTCCTCCCGCCTGGGTGGTCACCACCGTGGCGGTCCCGGCCGCCGCGCCGGTGCCCAGCACGCCGCTGACCGACCGCCCGCCGGTTGTCACCGCCGTCAGCCGACCTGCCGCGTCGACGGTTCCCGTCCCCGCATCGCCGCCCGCCTCCGCCACCACCGCCATGGCCGAGCCTCCAGCGGCGACGATTACATCCACCACCAGGGAGCCGCCCGCCTGCCGCAATTGGTGGTAGCCGCCGAATGCCTGCGCCGCGCCTGCGGCGGCATCGCGTTGGCCGCGCAACTCGACACTCGGGGCCGCGATGCCACTCCGCGGATCGGGGCCCACGGAGCCGCTGATCGCGCCCGTGACCGAAATGACCGCCTCGACCACCACGTTGCCCACCCGCGCGCTCACCTGCCCTTTCTCGTTCACGAACGCCGACCGCATCGCCTGCGTGCCGGCGAAACCACCGCTGCGCGACAGGAACACCGCCGAGCCGTCATCGCGCACGTATAACGCAAACACCCCACCCCCACCGAGCGTGCCCGCATACGTGCCGGCCCATGGTCCGCGCGCCACGGACAACGCCGCCGCCGCACTGCTGATCGAACCGCTGCCATTGGTCACCCGCACGGAATACTCTCCGGCATCCTCCGGGCGGACGCCGGCGAGCACCAGCGTCGCCGCCGTCGCACCGGAAATCGGACTGCCGCCCCGCAACCACTGGTACGACGGCGCCGGCGCCCCGGTCGCGACCACGCTCAACCTCGCGTTGGAACCGGCCAAGACTGTCTGGGCCGTTGGCGGCGTCTCGATCGCCGGCGCAATCGCGGGTGCAAAGCCCACCACGAACTTCGGGTCCCGGTACTGCGCCGCCACGGCGTCGCTGATCTGCCGCGAATCCCGCAGCCGGCCGCCGATGTCCAGGGTCGCGCCGTCGAGATCGGTCGACTGGTATTCCCAAAATTGCACGTTGGGCGCGCTCGTCGCGCCGCCGTCGAGCCGCCAGCCCTCGCGCGCGAGATGCGCCCCGAGCGCGCAATTCAGCAACACCACCTGGCTGAACGGCCAGGTGTTGGCCACGCCCTCCCGCGGGTCGATGCGCGCAAGGTAGACGTTGTTCACTCCCGCCGGCGCCGTCAGGCGGCAATCGACATAGACATGACCCTTGCCCGTTTGGCTGTTGCGCACCTGCGCCAGGTAACCCGACCCCAGCGAGCGCAGTTCGCACCGCTGGAAAAAGGCCGCCCCGCCGCCCCACATGAAGTCGACGTCGCCCTCGATGAGGCTGTCGGTCACAAACAGGCCGCCGTTCCACAGCAGGGTGTCCTGGTAACTCGAGAGCGTCACCCGGTTCAGCACCGCCCGCTGGCCGTTGCCGCGCAGGGCTTCCGCCTGGGAGCCGCCGCGCGGGGTCGTGTTGCGCACGGTAATCGTCTCAAGGACGAAATCCGCGGCGTCGCACGCGAACAACGCCCGGTTGTTGCCCGCGTTGAAGGACGCGTTGTTGGCGTACTCGATCACCGTCTGGGCGCGGTCCTCCCCGCGAATCGTGATCAAGGGCTTGGTCGCACCGAGGTACACCATCTCGGAGTACGTGCCCCGCCGTACCGTGATCACCACCCGCGAGGTGTTGCCGGCGGGCACGAAGTCGATCGCCCCTTGCACCGTCATGAAGTCGCCGCTGCCGTCCGCCGCCACGGTCAGCGCCGCGGTGCCCGGCAGCGGGCCCGCGTTGCGAGTGCTGAACCGCCACTCCATCGGATCCGCGATCCCCGGGAAGGTCGCCCCCGTCGCGTCGAGCACGGCTCCGCTCTCCACCGTCACCGCATAGGTCTGTCCGTAGGCCAGGACGCCGGCACGCGGGAAGATCGTGAGCGTGTTGCCGGAGGCCAGCGCCGGACGGAAGGCATAGGGCGTCGGATTGGTGCCGATGAGCCGCGTCGCGGCGGCGCCGAGATCGAGGGTGTCCACCACCTGGCCGTCCGCCGCACGGTGGATGCGGATGCGACCCGAAGCTCCCACACGAACCTCCCGATCAAAGGTGAGGCGAAGGGGCGTGTCGGGGATGACCGTGGCGGCGCCTGTGGCCGGCTGGCGCGTCATCACCCGCATCGTCGAGGGTGCGGTCAGGACGGCCGCGGAACTCAGCACCGAGCCGCTGCCATTCGACACCCGCACCGCATAGGATCCGAGGTCTCCAGCAGCGACCGCGCCGATGACGTAAATGGCATTCGTCGCTCCCGCGATCGGGGCTCCGTTCCGCAGCCACTGGTAGCTTGGGCTGCTGTTCCCGGCCGCCACGCCGACCGTGAATTGCGCCCGGTCCCCGAGATTAACCAGCACCCCCACCGGCTGGACGGTGATGCTGGGCGGCGCATTCACCGTCAGCACCGCCGGCTGGCTCACCACGCTCGAGGTCGCATTGCGCACGACAACCGAATACACGCCGGCGTCCTCCGGCCCGGCACTCGCAATCGTCAGGGTGGGACCGTTGCCCCCGGGCACCGCGATGCTGTTCTTCTGCCACTCAAAGGTGAGTGGGGCGGAGCCAAACGCGTTTACGCTGAAGGTCACGGGCTGCCCGGCATTCACCGCCTGCGACACCGGCTGCGTGTCGATGGTCACCGGCACCGGCACTGCCGAGATCGTGACCGTCGCCGCCGCGCTGACGGCGCTGCCAAAGGAGTTGGTCACGACGACGCTGTAGGACCCGGCCACGTTGGTGGTGAAGCTCGGACCGTTCCCTCCGCCGATCGGCACTCCGTCGCGACGCCACTCGTACGTGAGCGGAGGAGTGCCCGTCGCCGTCACCGTCAGGGTCCCGGATTGCCCGGTTCCGAGGATCAACTGCTGCGGCTGCGCCACGATCGTCGGCGAAGCCTGCACGGTGAGGCCGCTCACCGCGTCGAGTGAAAGCGTGACCGGCGCCGCCGTGGTGTTCTGAAACATGAACGCCAGCGCGTTGAACAGCGTGGCCGCCGGCGGCGTGTCCGGATTCGTGTAGGCGGTCTGCCCAAGGCCGTCGCCGCGCAGCCAGACTCCGGCGGCGTCGGTCGCAGTGCCCGTCCCCAGGGAAATGCCGGCGCTGCTGCGGTTGAGCCGCAGGGTGATCGCATAAGGCACGCCGTCGGTCAGCGCGCCCGCGGTCTGCGTGGCCCCCCCCGTGCCGAGGTTCGAGACGGAAGCCCCGGTCGGCGCCAGGAGACTCGGCGATGGACCGTCGCCATTCCGTCGCCGGAGTTCGAGCAGGCTGCCGGTACTGCGGCCGTTCACCCAGGCAAAGTAACCCGGGTCATCGATGAAACTACCGGCGGTGCCCGCCTGGTTGAACAGGCCGAAGCCGACCGCCCGCTGCCCGGAGGCGAGGTTCGACAGTCCGCCACTGGCCGTGAACGTCACCGTGACCGCCAGCGGCGCCGCGGTGGAAGCGGTGAGATCGAGCGGCACGAAATTCGTGGTGATGAGGGTGACGCGCTGACCGGCCGGCACCGTCACCGTCACGCGGCCCGCGGTGACGGGCACCGAGGCCAGGGTAGCCTCGTCAAACACGGACCACGCGAACTGCTGGGCCAAGGACGGTCCAGCAGCGGCCACGAGCAGAAGCACGGCGTAGATCCAGCCGGAGGGACGCAATCCAGGGGGTACCGCAACAACAGGTGGGCGCATGGTGGGACAGTCCGCAAACGCGGGCGAAACGTCTGCCCGCGAACCCGACACAGATCCGCCAACGTTGGCCATCCGAAAACTCCCGGCGCCCCCGGAGCGGACGCCGGTGGTGTTCCCACCCGCCCGGGAAAGGGAACGGCGCCATCCCTAACGAGGCGCAGCCTCAGACCCTTTCAACCACGGTTGAACACGAATGGACCAGATGGGGCGATCTTCCTCCGTGCTCATTCGTGTCCATCCGTGGTTCTCCAGTTTATGAAACCTGGCCTGTTCACCACGAGCTTCGGATTTCAAGGACTCTAGCGCCACCGCTGGCTCTGCCATTGCCGCCCACGGCCCGCTGCCCCACCCTCGGGGCTGTGAACCTCCGCGCCCGCCTGTTCCTCGCCCTCGGCCTGTTGGTCACCGGAATCCGGGGTGGCGAACCAACCTCCATCCCCGAGCTCATCCGCGCCGCCGGCAACACCTCCGACGAGACCGTCCGGTTCGACCTGCTCCGCCGCCTGGCGGCCCATCCGCAAATCGATGCCGGACTGCGCGCCGAACTCGCTCACTTGCTCCCGGTCGTCGACGACTGGGCCAACGGGAAGACCCGCGCCGCGACCGACGACTCGCGGGCCGCGGAAAACGGCTACCTTTGCCGCTTCATCAACAGCAAGGTCCTGCCCGCGGGCGTCGGCACCGCCGTCGTTCCCCCGGAACCGGCGGCCAGCTCCCCGCTGCACCCGCTCTGGGCCTACTATCGGGCGCGCCTGCTGATCTGGCGCGTGATTCAAGTCGGCCCCTTGCTGCGCGTGAAGGAAAGCCGCGACACCTACTACGGCGAAGCGCGCAAGCTGCTCCAGGAGGCGCGGGCGGCCTTTCCCGAAAACCGCGTGCTCCGCATGTACCTCGGCGAACCGATCCCCTGGCCCGCGAAATTTGCCCCCGATCCGGGCGCCCCGGCCTGGGCCAACCTCCAGCGCGAAGGCCTGGAGAAACTCGCCGACCTCGTGCACTGGTGGATCGCCGAGCGCCAGCTGCCCGACGGGCAGTTCGGCGGCGGCTGGGGCGACGACGTCGAAATGTGGCGCTGGTGGGTGCCGGTGATGATCGCCTTTGATGATCCGGTCATCAGCGCCGCCCAGGAGCGTACTTCCCACGGGATCTTCCGCCGGCCCCACCTCCGAAGCGGCTTTACCTCCCGGCTCACCGACGTCGAACACTCCAACGAGGACACGACCGACACCATCCTTCCGATGATGCACCTGCGGCCCGAGGAGCCGATCTGGCAGCAGCGCGCCCTGCGCCTGGCCGAGCTCATGCGCGGCTCGTGGACCGGCCGCAACCAGCGGGGCTTCCTCCAGTTCAAGTCGATCTACTTCAGCGTCGACAAGGTGGACGAAAGCCCGCGCCGGGCGTTCGACACGATCTATCACCCGTCCATCATCCAGCCCACGCTCCTCTACTGGCAACGCACGGCCGATCCCGGGCTCACCTCCCTGTTTTCCGAATGGCTAAAAGTCTGGGTCGACGCGACGGCACGGGCCGAAAACGGCAAACCCGCGGGAGTGCTGCCCAGTGCGCTCGCGTGGCCGGCCGGCACGGTGGGCGTTCCGGGTGCCCCGTGGTGGGAACCTTTTCCCCTCAATCACAACGACGCCCTCTACAACTGGCCGGGCGCGTTCCGGCTGATGTCCTCCACGCTGCTTCTCGCCTGGCACATGACCCGTGACACCCAGTACCTCGCCCCCTTGCAGGCGATGGCCAAGCTCGTCCGGGAACATCGCTCGTCGCGCGGCGAGGCCGCGCCCGGATCCGCCGTGTGGGCCGCCCGCCAGATGGAGGGACACCTTGCCGACACCCTGGCCAAGTACCGTCTGCTGTCCGGCGACCGGCAATACGACGATCTGCTCGCCACCGGGGCCACCGGCTACGTGAAGTACCGCCTCGGCGGGGACCTTTCGGCGCTGGCCCGCGGCCTCGAGCAGAACGCGGAGGCCTTCCGCTCCAATTGGGAGGGCTACACGAGCGAGATGCGCTGGACCGATCGCGTGATCAGTTTCACCAGCAACTTCCTCCGGTACCTGCCGGAGCCGGCCCCTCCCCTGCCGCAACCCCACCTCCTGTACGCGAGCGCGACCGGCGACCCCGGCACGCCGCTGGTCTTTCCGCTCAACGCCGTACGCTGGCGGACGCCGCCCCGCGAAATCGCCGCCCTGGTCACCGATTCCAGCGCGTCGTCCTTTCGCGCCGAGGTCTACCACTTCGGATCCAAGCCGAGGAAACTCGCCGCCGAATTCCTGCTGCTGCGCCCCGGCGAATACGAACTCCACGTCGGGCCGGCGGAGGCGCCACCGACCGCGCCGGTGCGTTTCCGCGTCACCGGTCCGCGCGTCGACGTGCCGCTCGAATTGCCACCGCGGCGCCTCACCGTGGTCTCCGTGCGGCCGATCACCGCCAGTCGTTGACGCCGCGCCACTGTCGCCGGTTGTTGTAAGCCGGCCATGGACGTCCAATTCCAGCCGCGCTTTTCGCCGGTTCCGGGGTCAGCGCCTCCACGGGCGCCACCGCAGGTATCCACTCGGGGACGGGTGCGACGTACGGCAGCTCGTCCGAAGTAACACACCCCGCCCTGCGGGCACCCCTCTGGAGCCGGAACGATGCAGTCGGGCTGACGCACCTGCGGGAGTCCACTGACAAAACTGTGACCTGTGGGCGGGGCGACCGCGCCCCGCTCCGCGACGAGGTCGTCGCGGCTACATTGCTGCGGTGCACGTCGACTCCGACTGCATGGTTCCGGCTGGAGAGGGGACCTTCCTGCGCCCGTTTTCGCCCCGGTCCCCTCTGGAGAGGGGTGGCGCGCCAGCGCCGGGGTGTGCCTGCTCGGTCTTTTGATCGGTAACGGCTGCGGACCAAGTTCGCGCTCAAGGGTCACGCGCCCCGGGCCCAAACGTCACCAAAAGCCGGATGGCGCCTACTTTTTCGCCTTTTCCTTCTTCTCCGCGCCCTTGGCCGGCGCGTCCTTCACTTCGGCCGAAGTCGCCGCCATCCGGTAATACACCGTCACCTTGCTGCCGACGGCGAGCGTGCCTGTGACCTTGGTCGCGGCGCTGCGGCCGATTTCCCATTTCTCACCACCCTTGTCGACGGTGATGACATCATTGGTGAGAGCCACGATGGGGCCGGTCACCTGGTACTCTTTGGGCTGCGCGGCGAAAGCGGCGGCAGCGAAGGCAAACACGAGGGGCAGGAGGTAACGGTGCTTCATGCGGGGGCAGAAAAAAAGTAATCCCGCGTCCGGATTCAATGCCGGACTGAGCCGTCCATCCTGCACAGCCACTCCGGGATTGCCTTTGGTTCCGACCCCGCCACCAACGTCCGGCCATGCGCTTGTTCCCACTCTACCTGGCGCTCGCCACGGCGTTGAGCGCCGCCCAGCCCTACCGCGTCGGCGACACCTTCGCCGCGTTTTCCACCAAGGACCAGCACGACAAGCCCTACTCCTACGCAGGCGGGGCCCGGCTGGTCGTCGTCGCCTTTGACATGAGCTCCGGCAAGGCCGCCAACGCCTTCTTTGAGAAGCAGCCGGCTGACTTTCTCGGCGCCCAGCAGGCGATCTTCATCTCCAACATCCACGGCATGCCGGGCATCGCCCGGGCATTCGCCATGCCCAAGATGAAGAAGTACCCGCACCGCATCCTGCTCGCGGACTCGGAGGACTTCCTCGTCCGCTATCCGAAGAAGGAAGACCACCTCACCGTGCTCGATCTCGATCCCAAGGGCGCCGTCACCGGAATCCGTTTCGTCGACCCGAAGAAGGGCCTGCCAGCAGTCTTTCCCGGCGCGAAGTAGCCGGGAGGAGGCGGGAGTTTCGCCCTGGGCGCGGCGCCGGCGCCTACTTCAACTCCCGGATCTTCATGTTCCGGTACCAGCAGTCGTCGTTGTGGTAGGTGAGCAGGAGGTGCCCCTCGATCTTGTCGCCAAATCCGGCGTCGTTCTTGAATTTGCTCTTGGCGATTCCCGCCTTCACCTCGTCGCTGCCGAGCACGTAGGTCAGCACCTTCTTGCCGTTGAGCCAGTGCTCGACCGTCATGCCCCGCACCACGATCTTCGAGGTGTTCCATTCGCCGGGAGCCCGTTGGGGCTTGTCCGCCGCCGGGGGCAGGACTTCGTAAAACGACGCCGTCTGCCGGTGCGGCCCGATCTTCCCGTCCGGGTGGCCGGCATCGTCCAGCATCTGGTATTCGTGGCCCGGTGACTTCGGCCGCTCCTCCGTCACGAAGTACTTCACGCCGTTGTTGCCTTTCGGCAGGATCTTCCAGTCCCAGGTAAACTCATAGTCCTTGTACTTTCGGACGGTGACCAGCTGTTCGCCCTTGGCCTTCGGCAGGCAATGCAGCGTGCCGTCCTTCACCTCCCACCCCGCCATCGGTTCGCCCGCTTTCTTTCGGTAGGGCCGCCAGCCATCGAGCGACTTGCCATCAAACAGGAGCTGCCAGCCCGCCGCCTTTTCCGCGGCGGTCAGGGAATTGTCGGCGGCCAACGCCCCGGTGGAGGCGAAGAGCAGGGTAAGGGCAACAACAGGAGCTTTCATGCGTACCGCGACTCTGAGAGAGTTTGCCCCGGCTTGAAAAGCCCGGAGAAGCCCGGCGGCGACCGCGGCCCGTCCCGCGGGATTCGCTTCCTCAATCGATTTCCACAACCTCCCGCCCATGGCCTGGGTGGCATTCCGCCCCGAACACGCTGCCAAACCCGTGGCCAGGGTCCCTGAAAACAACTTGTTCCGCCCTGCGCCCGCGCGTATGCCCCAGCCTCCCTCCGTGATGTCCCCCACCCCCAAAGTCCGCGTTGGCGGCCTCCGCAAGGCCTATGCCGGCCTCGCCGCGGTCAGCGGGATCGACTTCACCATCGCTCCTGGGGAAATCTTCGGGCTCCTCGGCCCCAACGGCGCGGGCAAGACCACCACCCTCGAATGCCTCGTCGGCCTGCGCCATCCCGATGAAGGCGAACTGGAGATCTGCGGCGTCGACGCCCGCCGCCATCCGCACGAGGTGAAACAGAAGATCGGCGTCGTCCTGCAGACGACATCGCTGCAGGACAAGATCACCCCGCGGGAAGCCCTGACTCTCTTTGCTGCCTTCTACCGGCAAAGCACGCCCGCCGCTGACTTGCTGGCGCGCTTCGGTCTGGTGGAAAAGGCCGACGTCCCGGTCGAGCGTCTCTCCGGCGGCCAGCGGCAGCGCCTGGCGCTGGCCCTCGCCTTCGTCAACCGCCCGGAGCTCGTCTTCCTCGACGAACCCACCACGGGCCTCGATCCTCAGTCGCGCCGCGAACTGCACGAGCTCATTCTCGCGCTGCGGCGCGACGGCCACACCGTGCTCTTCACGACCCACCACCTGGAGGAGGCCGAAAAGCTGTGTGACCGCGTGGCCATCATCGACCGCGGACGGATCGTGGCCACCGGCGCTCCGCGGGATCTCGTCGCCGCCTCCCGGGAGGAACAATCCGTCACGATTCGCACCTCACCGCCCCTCGGTGCCGACGTGTTCGCCGCTCTGCCGGGCCTCACACCGGTGGTGGTCGACGGAGACACTGTCCGTTTTCAGACGAAAGACGCGACGGCCACTCTGGCCGCCTTGACGGCGCGGCTGCGCGAACAACGGGTGGAGATCCGCGAACTCACGGTGCGCAAGGCCAGCCTCGAGGACCTCTTCCTGGCGCTGACGCGGGAGGGCGAGCCGTGAACGCGGTCTTCGCCCACCTGCGCATTTCATTGCGGCTGCACTTCCGCAACCGCATGGCCCTGCTCTACGGGTACCTGTTTCCCGTTATCTTCCTCGTGGCGTTCTGGGTGCTCTACCGCCACGAAAAGGTCCCGCTCCTCCGGCACATGGGGGAACTGCTCACGGTCGCGGTGCTGGGGGGCGCCTGCTTCGGCCTGCCCACCACGCTCGTGAGCGAACGCGAGCGCGGTGTCTGGCGCCGCTACCGGCTCACGCCGGTGCCGACCTGGGTCGTCGTGGCCAGCACCGCCCTGGCCCGGCTCTTCCTCCTCGTCACCGCCGGCCTGCTGCAGCTCGGACTCGCGCTCGCTCTCGGGATGACCTGGCCCGCCCACCCGATTGCCCTGGCCGTCGCCTTCCTTTTCGTCGCCTTTGCTTTCATCGGCCTCGGCCTCGTCATCGCCGCGCTCGCGGACAACGTCCCGGCCGTTCAGGCCCTCGGCCAGTGCCTGTTCCTGCCGATGCTCATCATCGGGGGAGTAGCCGTGCCGCTGGCCGCGTTGCCGGAGTGGGCCCAACACGTCTCGGCCTTCTTTCCCGGCCGCTACGCCGTCGAGGCCCTCCAGGCCGCGGTCAACGGCCGCGGCTTCCCCGGGATGCGTTTCTGCCTGCTCGCGCTCTCCCTCACGGGTGTCGCGGGCCTCGTCGCCGGCGCCAAGCTCTTCCGCTGGGATGGTCAGCAGCGCTTCGCCGCCCTCCGCGGCAAGGCCTGGCTACTGGTCGCTATCGGAGCCTGGCTCGCCGTCGGAGCGGTCGCGGAATGGCGCGGACGCGTCGCCATCCCGGCCGACCTCGACCCCGCACGCCCGGCCCCGGCACCGGTCCCCGCGCCTTCTCCGTCGGCACCGCCACCCATCGCTTCCGCCCCCGTCACCCCAATTCCGGCACCGCGGGCCGCGACTGCTTCCTCCCCGGCCGCCGTGACTCCAAATCCGGCGCCGGCCCCGGTCCTGCCGGTCACACCCGCGCCACCATGGATGAGCATCACCGCCAAGGACTGGGACGGTCTCGATTACCAGGTGCCGCCCGACCACGGGATTGTCACGCCGATGGCCGCGCCGGACGAGGAGCCCGATGAGTACACCAAGGAGCAGGTCGACAAGGTCCGCGCCAAGCTGCCGACCTGGTCGCCGGGGGTCGATGGCGACGACCTGAGCTGCGTGCGCAATCTCCTCTACGTCGCCGCCGTCCCCGACGCGATCCAGATGCCCGTGGAACGTTACCTCCCGCGCGTCGTGTATCAGTACCTCCTCGACAGCTATCCGCGGGAGAACCTGATGAAGATGCTGACGTACATCGCGCTGCACCCGCTCGAGGGGCCGGTGCGCGACGACATCTCCGAACTCGGCATCGAGGGCGCCGCCGGAGACCCGATGCTGGTGCGCGAGCGGGCCTACCTCTACGCCATCAAGTTCCTCGCCCGGCTCACGGGCCGAAAATCCGAATGACCGTGCACGCCCCTTCCCGCCAGTCCGTGCGCACCGCTTTGTTCGTCGCCTTCGTCGTCGCGCTCGTCTGCCTGCCGTTCGCAATCTTCGGCGAGGAGTTTGTCCTGCCCCTGCTCCAAACCCGCGCCCAGCAGGCCGGGGCGCTGACCGTTCTTTCCATCCTGCTGCTCGCCGCTGACTCCGTCGCGCCGGTGCCGGCCACCCTGGTGATCATGTACCTGGCCGCCAAGGCCGGGTGGCTCGCCGGAATCATCGGCGGCACCCTCGGCATGAGCGCGGGCGTGCTGGCGGCGGCCTGGCTCGGCCGCTTCGCGGTCGGCCGGCTCGCCCCGAAGTTCTTTCCCGACACCGAACTCGCCCGCCTGCGCGAATCCCTGCAAAGCCGCCTCACGCTCACGCTCGCCTGCCTGCGTAGCGTGCCCGTGCTCGCCGAAACGTCGATCATCGTCGCCGCCGCGATGGGCATCCCAACCACCCGCATCTTTTGGGTCACGGTCCTGCCCAACCTGATTGTCTCCACCATCTATTCGGTCGCAGCCGACGACTCCTTTGTCACGGCCGCCCTCACCTTTTTCCTCACGCTCGCGGTTTCGTACGCCGTGTGGCGCTGGGCCCCTCGGCGCCGTGGCTGAACCACTCCTCCCGACCTGTGGGCGGGACGACCCCGTCCCGCACCGTACCGAGTCGTACCCAATCACGGCGGGGCGAGGTCGCCCCGCCCACAGGATGGAAACCATGATCGACGTGCCCAATCTCGCGGCTCCCTCCTTCACCTCCACCCCATGAGACGATTCCTCCGCTGGACGGGCTGGACCCTCGCCGTCCTGATGGGCCTCACCGTTGTCACCGGGCTTTCCACCCTGGAGACCGTCGACTGGCGGCCGTACTTCCAGCAGCCGTGGTTTGCCGCCACCGCCGCCCGACTCGCGGCCGCCCCGCCCGCGAAATCCGCACCGCGCTCCGAGTTCGCCGCGGGCTTCGGACGCGCCCGCCTGACACCGACGATTGGTGCCGAACAGGACGACCCCACCCGCGGTCGCTTCCGGCACATGCCGCTCGCCGGTTACGGTGGTCGGCGCGGTCAGTCGGCGACCGGCACCCACGACGAACTCGAAGTGAAGGCCGTGGCCCTGCGGGCCGGAGGCCGCCTACTGGTGATGGTGGGCGCCGATGCCCTAATCGTCCCCCCGGAGGTCACTGCGCTCGCGATGGAACAACTCGGCCGCGACCCGCAACTGCACCGTCACCAGGTCTACCTGAGCGCCACACACACCCACGCCAGCCTCGGCGGCTGGGGCGAAGGGATGGTCGCTGAGATGTTCGCCGGCGGCTTCCAACCCGGGGCCCGAGTCTGGTTCGCCGCCTGCATCGTCCAGGCCGTGCGCGCCGCCGTCGCCGATCTGCAGCCGGCGGAACTCGGACAGGGGCGGTTCGCCGCCCCGGAATTCGTCCGCAACCGCCTGGTCGGCGCCCAGGGCAAGGTGGATCCGGAATTCAGCTTCGCCGTCCTCCGCCAGCGCTCCGGCCGCACCGCCGTGCTCGGCAGCTACGCGGCGCATGCCACCGTGCTCTCCTCCTCGGTGATGGAGTTTTCCGGCGACTACCCCGGCTACTGGCAGCGTGCGGTCGAGTCCGCAACGGGCGGCCTGGCGATCTTCCTCGCCGGCGGCGTCGGCAGCCACGGTCCCGTGGCCGGCGACAAGGGCTATGCCGGCGCCGAGAAACTCGGTCGAGCCCTCGCGGAGCGACTCCTCGTCGAGCTCCCGCGCACGCCGCTGTCGGGCGACGTCGAACTGGACGCGCAGGCGATCGACGTCGTGCTGCCGGAACTGCAGGTGCGGGTGGCCGATGGCATCCGGTTGCGACCCTGGCTGGCCGGGCGGCTTCTGCAGCCCCAGGCCGAATGCACCCTGCAGGCCTTTCGCCTCAACGGCGTCATCTGGTTTTCGACCCCCTGCGACTACAGCGGCGAACTGGCCCTCGGCCTCAAGGACTTCCTGCGGGCCCGCCGCGCCGACGCCGTGGTGACCAGCTTCAACGGCGGCTACATCGGTTACGTCATTCCCGCGCGCTACTACCACCTTCCCGGGTACGAGCCGCGGACGATGTCATTCTACGGCCCCAACGTGGGTGAGTCGTTCGACGAGACTCTCCGCGCCCTGGCCGTCCGCCTCTTGCCGCCATGAGTGCGCACGAGGCCGGCGGTTCCACGGCAACGCGGGTGCCCCGCGGCCCCTTCGCCCGACGTGGACGGATCCTCGCGGCCAGCTTCGGCGTCGCCCTGCTCCTGCTCATCTACTTCGGCTGGGTCTGGCCGTTCTGGGGCATGCCGTTCAACGCCTCGCGCTACGGTCGGGTACCGCTCACGCCGCCGTGGGCCCTCGAATGCTGGCTCTGGGAGGACGATCGCAACACCGCCGCCGCGGTCCAGGAATTGCTCGACGGCTACGCCCGCCACGACGTGCCGGTCCGGACCATCCTGATCGACAGTCCGTGGAGCGAACGCTACAATGACTTCAAGGTCGACGAGACCCGCTACCCCGAGCCGGAGAAGTTCTTTCGCGGGCTGCAGGACCGCGGCTACCGGGTCGTGCTGTGGATGACCTCGATGGTCGATCGCGACAGCAAGGACACCCGCGTGCGGCACTCGCCGGAGTTCTTCGCCACCGCCCGGGACGCCGGCTATCTCGCCGGCGGCGGCGAACTGGTCCGCTGGTGGAAGGGCGCCGGCGGTTTCCTCGACTACACCAACCCGGAAGCCGTCCGCTGGTGGCAGGGCCTGCAACGACAGGTGCTCGATTGGGGCATCGACGGCTGGAAACTCGATGGCACCGACACGCTCTTCTCCACGCGCCGCGCCGGGATTCCGATCCCCTACAACCGCACCCACGCCGGCTGGCTCACCACCCGGCAGTACATAGATCTCTACGCCCGCGTCGAACTCCAGCATGGCCTCAGTCGCAATCCGGAATTCGTCACTTTGATCCGCGCCAAGGACCGCCCGTGGACCCACCCCGAGGGCTTCGCACCGCTCGACGCCGCTCCGGTCACGTGGGTCGGCGACAATCGCCACACCTGGCGGTACGCCGACCGTGGCCTCGAGGCGGCGCTCACCGACATCCTCGCCAGCGCGGAACTCGGTTACTGCGTGATCGGCAGCGACGTCGCCGGCTACCACGGGCGCAGCAACCCCGAGGACATCAGCTCGACCACCGCCGCGCAGGTCGCCGCCTGGAAGCCCAAGACGCCGGAGGCCGGGACCCAGGCCACCGAGTTCGGCGCCGCGCCGGACGACGCGATCGCGCCCAACATCTACATCCGCTGGGCCGAATTCTCGGCGTTCTGCGGGCTCTTCCTCAACGGCGGCCACGGCGAACGCCGCCTCTGGCGCCGCACCCCGGCGGAACTCGAAATCGTCCGCAAGTTCTCCTGGCTGCACACCGAGCTCGTCCCGTACCTCTACTCACACGTCGTCACCCGCCATCGCGGCGGATCGCCCCTGATGCGTCCGCTGCGCGACGGGCGGTTTCATTACCTGCTCGGCGACGACTTCCTTGTCGCGCCGATCCACGAGGACAAACTCGCCCGGACCGTCACGCTGCCCGCGGGAAACTGGCGGTACTTTTTCCGGCCTCAGGCGCGAGTGACGGGGCCGGCCACCCTCACGCGGGAGTTTCCGTTGGACGAGTATCCCGTCTACCTCCGCGAAGGCGCAATTGTGCCGCTGAACGTCTCCCGTCCCTATACCGGGCTGGGCGATCGCGACTCGCAGGGATTCCGCACCTGGCTCCTCGAACCCGGGCGCTCCGGACGCTTCACGCTCTGGCACCCCGAATCCCATCCGGCGCCTGCCTCCACCACCGTGGAGATGGAGCCCGGCCCGACGCTCCGAATCACCTTCACGGGCAAACACGAACCTCACCTTCTGCGCGTCCGTGCCGACTCCGCGCCGCGCCAGGTGGTGCGCGACGGCCAGGTTCTGGAGGAGGGCCGCGACTGGCGCTTCGATTCCGCTGCCGGAGCCCTGGTCATCCGCACGACCGACTACACTCGCGGCGAGTACGCGATCGTCTGGAGGTAGGCGCGCCTACCTCCGCGGGTCTGGCCGGTCGGACCTCACCGCAGTTCGATCGGGTTTGCGTACACCCACGGCACCCACTCGTCGCCGACCCGCAGTTCGGCTTCGACGCGATACTTGCCCGCCGCCGTCGGCGCCCATTCCGCCCGGCGACCCTCCTGTCGCCCAAGGGTCCGGCCGTCGTGCACCAGCGTGAACCGGCACGGGATCGGCGCATGGGCTTCGAGGCGCGTCGCCGGCGTCAGTTTTCCCGCCTCGCCCATCACGGTCAGACGCGCCCCGTCGCGGGCCAGCCAGCGAAAGCCGGAGCTGTCCGCGATCATGTCGAAGGCGACGAACACCCGGCCGGCGCGCAGCGCGCCAATCACCGCCGCCTCCTCCAGGGCCGGGGCGAGCACATGGGTGTTCACAAAGCGCGCGGAGCGCTCGTAGGGATCGAGCTGGAAGTGGAACAACCTCCGCCCCGGCTCGAGTGGGCCGAAGAGAGCGCGCGCCAGGAGCCGCGTGAGCGCGTTGAGCCGGACTTCCTTCAGCACCTTGGGGCTCGTGTCCTCGATACGAATTGTCCCCTCCGGCGTGTAATGGGCCCGGACGCCGACGTTCTGGTGGCAATCGTTGCCGGCGATGCCCGTGAGGTGGCGGGTGCGGTTGAGTTCGTCCCAGCGCTGCAGGAACTCGGTGGGCCGCTGGAACGGCAGGCGGTAGATGTGATCGGGGTACCGGCCGAGATTGAGCAGGAGATCCGGCAGGTAGCCGCGCAGGGCGCTCGCGACGCTGCCCCCCATGCGCTTGAAGTCCGTGTGGAGGTTGTAGATCTCCATGCCGGTGAGCTCCGGCAACTCCCAGCGACGCGGGTTCTCCGGGTGCGCAAAGAACAGCACGCCGCCGTGCTGCGCCACCTGCCGGGCCAGGAGGGCGGGCTCCGTGCGGTTGTTCAGCGTGACCCCGGCCGCCACGCCGAACGGCATGAACCCATCCTTCATTTCGTAGCCGGGAATGAACAACCGGCCGTCGCGCAGCCCGCGCCACTGTACGCCAAAGTCCGCGCGGCCATCGACGCGCGCGTGATCGCTCAGCCCGATGAAGTCGAGCCGCGCGTTCTGCATCGCCCGGAGGATATCGGGAAACGGCACCTCCGAATCATGCGACAGTTCCGAATGGGCATGCAGGACGCCGCGGAACTCGCGCCAGCCCGCGCTCTCCGCCACGGGCTGCCGTTGCGCCCGCAGGGCCTGCCACGCCGCCTCCTCGCGCGGAAAGCGAATCAGGCGGTGATAGAGCGCCGTCCGCATCCACCACGCCAGCGCCACCCCGATCACCAGGAACATCCCCGCCGTCGCCCAGGCGAGGCGCCGGACCCACCGCCGCACCTTGCCGCGCGCCGCGCCACCGGCAGGTGCAGTCGGAGTCAATGGGGAGACGGAAGAATCGCCTGGCATGGGGTGAGCGCCGCGGCCCGCGGCACCCCTTTCGTGCCTCACCTCGCGCCCGGGCTCAAGCGTGGGCCTCGCCCTCGCGGCGTAAGAAAGTAACCCAATAGGTTACACTCTCCGGGGCGATGCGGCACGGGGCGAGGTCGCCATTCTGCCCGAAACTCCGGAGTGGTGACGTCGCCGGCCTACACCGCGCCTGTCGACAGCGAATACTCTACTACCTTCCTGTGGGCGGGGCGACCTCGCCCCGCGTCAGGTGAGGTTGCAGCCAAGGGCGCGGGGCGGGGTCGCCCCGCCTACAAGAAATCTGCGAAAGAGGAGGACTCTGAAACCCACCGTGGCCCACGGAACATCCGGAAAACACGGAAGCGGCATTTCCGTTTGTTCCGTGCCTTCCGTGGGCCCAGTGGATTGAGGCTCCGCAGCTGACCCTCCCTCGAACGATCGGAGCGCTTTTCCCTCGTTTCCCCGCAGGGTGCCCCCAAGGCTGCGGGCCTCCATGTCTCGCTTCGCCACGCTCCTGCTCGACCTCGACGGCACTCTGGTCGACGCCTTTACGACCATTCACCGCGCGTACTGCCACGTGTTGCCGCAGTTCGGCCGGCCGGTGCCCTCCATCGAGCAGGTCCGCCGGGCCGTGGGCGGGGGTCTGGAGAATGCGATGCGCCACTTCCTGCCGGAGGAACTGATTGCCGAGGCCGTGCGGCGCCACATCACCTACACCGACACCATCCTGCTCGAAGACGTCGCGCTGATGCCCGGAGGCCTCGAGCTGATCCGCTCGCAGCATGCTGCCGGGGTGAAGCTGGCCGTCTTCACCAACAAGCGCGGCGATCACTCGCGGCGGGTCTGCGATCATCTGGGCGTGACACCATTTTTGCGGGGCATCTTCGGGGCGAAGGACACTCCGTGGCTAAAGCCGCAGCCAGAGTTTGCCGCGCACGTGCTGGGCCAAATCGGTGCCGTCCCGGCGACCACGCTGCTCATCGGTGATTCGCCGTTCGATGTGCAGGCGGCCCACAACGGTGGCTTCGCCTGCTGGGGTGTCACCACGGGCACCCACGACGCCGCGCAACTCCGCGCCGCCGGCGCCGAGGGGGTCTTTGCCGACCTGCACGCCGTGCACGCCGCGCTCGGAAGCGGGCATTAGTCCCGAGCTCTCCCGCCGGCGACCTCGTCTTTCCTCTTTCCCCATTCGCTCGCCCCCGCCAAGGTGCCGGCGTCCGCCTCGGCTTACCTCGCACCATGACGCTCACCCCCGTCGACTGGATCATCATTACGGTCTACCTCGCCGGCTGCCTCGCCGCCGGCCTTTGGATGCGAAAGTTCGTGCGAGGGGTGCAGGACTTCGCGGTCGCGGGCCGCGAGATGGACGTCAACCTCGGCATCGCCTCCCTCGCCGCGACCGAACTCGGCCTCGTCACCATCATGTACACGGCCCAGCTCGGCTACGAGAAGGGCTTTGCCGGTGCCACCATCGGGGTGATCATCTGTGCGGTGATGTGGCTCGTCGGCCGCACCGGCTTTGTCATCGCCCCGATGCGCAACGCCGGCGTGATGACCATCCCCGAACTGTTTGAAAAGCGCTTCAGTCCGCGCGTGCGCTGGCTCGCCGGTCTCTTCGTTGCCCTGGGCGGCCTCCTCAACATGGGGATCTTCCTGCGGCTCGGCGGCGAATTCCTCGTTCATGCCACCGGCCTCCCGATAAGCTGGCTCGAATGGGTCATGACCGCCCTGCTGGGGCTCGTGCTGGTCTACACCGCTCTGGGTGGCATGCTGTCGGTGCTGGTGACGGACTACCTGCAGTTCCTCGTGATGGGGATCGGCATCGTCGTCACCTCAATCCTGGTGCTGATGCACATCGGCTGGGGCAACCTGCTCTCCGGCCTGGAAGGCGCCTGGGCCGCCGGCACGATGAAGGCGCACCCGTACAACCCGATTCACGACTCCAATTTCGGCTGGGGCTACGTCCTGTGGCAGTTCTTCTTCCAGCTCGCCTGCGCCACGACCTGGCAGACGCAGATCAGCCGCGTGCTGGCCGCCCGCGATGCCAGGACCGCGCAGCGGATGTACACGCGGACCTCGTTCTACTTCGTCGGCCGTTTCCTGCTGCCCGGCCTCTGGGGCGCCGCGGCTTTCGTCTGGTTCACCCAGCACGGCGGGCTGCCAAAGGACCTGACCACCCTCACCGCGATGCCGCAGTACCTCAGCCTCGTGCTACCCGCCGGGGTGATCGGCATCGTCGTCGCCGCGATGCTCGCCGCCGAGATGTCCACCGACAGCGGCTACATGCTCACTTGGGCCACGGTGATCTACAACGACCTCGTCACCCCGTGCCTCCGCCGCCCGCTTTCGCCCCGCGGCCAGCTTCTGCTCACCCGCAGCCTCGTGATGGGGATCGCGGTCTTCCTCCTGTTCTACGGCCTCTGGTATGAGCTTCCGGGCAACGCCTGGGACTACCTCGCCGTCACCGGCAACATCTACCTCGCCAGCGTCTTCACGCTCCTGGTCGCGGGGCTGTACTGGCCGCGCGCCACCGCCACGGGCGCCATTGCCGCCCTGATTCTCGGCGCCATCGGACCCATCATCTTCCTGCTCCTCGGCAAGAAGTACGCCATCGCCCCCGAGGTCGCCGGGGCCTCGTCCTTCGCGCTCGCCGCCCTCGGCATGATCGTCGGCTCGTACCTCACACCGCCGCCGGCCTCCGCCAACACCACCCACTCCGCCGCTCCCGCCACCCCATGAACGCCGCCTTCCTCTACTTCTGGGCCGCCCTGCTCTTCGCCTCGATCTTCTGGTATGGTTTTCTTGTCTTCTACGTCGGCTGGAAAGCCGGCCGCGAGATCCGCGAGATGACCGCCAGCCTCAGCCGGGCGGCGGATTCCGCCGACCCCGATCGGTAGTAAGGAAGCGTGTCGGACCACGGATGGCAGCGCGTCGCACACCAACCGGGCCTGCCACCTCTCCGGCTGAATTGAGCTTCAGCCTTCCGCGCGACTGCCTCGCGTCCGGCGGAACACCTCGTACGCCACCGCCCCGCCGGCGAGAATCCCCACGCCACCCAGCGCCGCCACCGGGTCGCCGGCAAAGCCGCTGGCCAGGCCACACGCCACATACAGCAGCATGAACCCCACGGGCAGGGGGTACCACGGCATGCGATAAGCCCCCGCCGCTGGCGCCCCCTGGCGCCTGGCGCGAATCGCGGCCCACGCCACCAGGCCGTAAAAGGGCAGGAAGCCGAGGATCATGTACCGCGTCAGCCGTTCGAAGCCCGTGCCGGAGGCGATGTAGAGCATCACCATCACCCCGTAGATCGCAATCGCCACCACCGGCGTCCGCCAGCGGGGATGCACGTAGGCCGCCGCCCGGAAAAACGCTCCTTCCTCGGCCAGCGCAAACACCACGCGCGGGTTGCACATCAGCGAACTGAAGACCGTGCTGGCCGCGCTGAAGGCCACAAAGGCCGTCACCCAGCGGCCCGCATTCTCCCCAATCACGCGGCCCACGGCCGTGGCCGCGAGGGCCTGGGTCGATGCCATCTCCGCAAAGGGCAGGGCATGGAAGAAGCCCGCGTTCACCGACAGATACACCGCGAGGATCAGCCCCATGCCCAGCAGCGTGGCCCGCGGCAGGGTGCGTTCCGGCCGCTTCACTTCTCCCGCCACGAGGGCCAGCCCGTCCCAGCCGTCATAGGCGAACATCGTCGCCACCACCGCCAGGCCGAAACCCACCCACGGCGAAACCACCGCCGGAACTTCCGAGGCCGCCTTCGCCGGGACCCCATCCCCCGCAAAACACACCACCACGACGGCGGCCAGGGCCGAGATCTTGATCACCCCCACGCCGCCGATGATCCGGCCCACCGTCCGGCTCGACCACATGTTGAGCAGCATGATTCCGCCCACCCAGCCGAGGCCCAGCAGGGTCTGCGCGCCCTCGCTCCACCCGAGGATGGCCCCGAGGTTTCGGGTGCTGACCAGCGTGATCGCCGCCGCCGCCACGGGGTTGAGCCAGATCGAGGTCCAGCCAAACAAAAACGCCACCCGCGGTCCAAACGCCTCCCGGAGGAACACCGTCGTCCCGCCCGATCGCGGCGTCCGCACCGCCAGTTCCGCCATCACCAGCGCCCCGCTGACCGCCGCCACCGCCCCCACCACCCAGGCCGCATAGGAGAGCAACACCCCGCCGGTCTTCGCCGCCACCACACCCGGCGACTGCAGGATGCCGACGCCGATCGTGAACGTGACCAGCAGCAGGGCGGCATTCCAGGTCCCGAGGTGACGCGGCAACCGGCTGGGGTCGGCCTGGGTCGCCGGCGAAGGATGGGCTTCCATGGGCGCCGAACACAAGCGACCCGCGGCCCCACCGCAATCCCGGCTTTCGGAGTTGAGCTTCGCCGGCCGCTCTCGTCTCAATTCTCCTCCCGTCGTGGCGCCACCCTCACCCGCTTCCCAGCCTGCCGAGACCCTCAGCGGGGTCATCGAGCGGATCATCTTTCTCAACGAGGAGAACCACTACACCATCGCCGAACTGCGGCCGGATGCCCCGGGCCGGCCGGACCCGCGCAACCGCCCCGACCTGATCACGATTGTCGGACCTCTCCCCGGCGTGGAGTGCGGCGAGACCCTCCACCTCACCGGCGAGTGGACCCACCACGCCCAGCACGGCGCGCAGTTTCGCGTCACCGCCTTTCGCAGCGAACTGCCGTCCAGCGTGTACGGGATTCGCAAATACCTCGGCAGCGGCCTCGTGCCCGGCATCGGCAAGGTCTATGCCCACAAGATCGTCGACGCCTTCGGCACCGACACGCTCCGCGTCCTGACGGAGGAGTCCGGCCGGTTGCGTGAGATCGGCGGCATCGGGAAGAAGCGCGCCACCGCGATCAAGCAGGCCTGGGACGCCAAGCGTACCGAGCGCGAACTCTACATCTTTCTCCAGACCTACGGAGTCACCCCCTCGCAGTGCGTGAAGCTGGTCCAGCATTTCGGTTCCACGGCAAAACGCGTCCTGGAAACCGAACCCTATCGCGCCGCGCGTGAGATCGACGGCATCGGCTTCAAGACCGCCGACCGCATCGCGATCAACCTCGGGTTTGCCAACGACGCCCCGCCCCGCCTCGACGCCGGCATCCTCTACGCCCTCGAAACCCTGCAGGAGGAGGGTCACACCGCCTACCGCGAAGCGGACCTCGTCGATCACACGGCGGCCCTGCTGGAAACGACCCGGGATCGCGTGGCCGCGCGGGTCGAGGCCCTCGTCGCCGACAAGTCCGTCGTTCGCCAGGAACTCGTCGACCCCGTTACCCCGGGCGCCCCACCGCTGCCGGGCTCCGCGCTCGTGCAGTTGCCGCACCAGGATCGCGCCGAGCAGAAGATCGCCGCCACCGTCGTCCGCCTCGGCCGCGTGCCCACCGGACTGCCGCCGATCAAGGTCGACGCCGCCGTCCAGTGGGCGGAGCAGAAGGCGGGCTTCGCCTTCCACGAACTCCAGCGCGTCGCCTTGCGCGCCGCCCTCACGGCCAAGCTCTCAATCCTCACGGGCGGCCCCGGCACGGGCAAGACGACCATCCTGCGCGCCCTGGTCGAAATCCTGAAGGCCAAGAAGGTGCGCGTGCACCTGGCCGCGCCCACCGGCCGGGCGGCCCAGCGGCTGGCGGAAACGACCGGGGGCTTCGCCTCCACCATCCACCGGCTGCTGCGCTACGACGCCTCCGCCGGCGGTTTCGTCGCCAACGAAAATAGCCCGCTCGCCACCGACTTCCTGATCGTCGACGAGGCCTCGATGCTCGATTCGCGCCTCGCCGCCGCCCTCTTCCAGGCGGTGCCCTCGCGCGCCCATCTGGTGCTCGTCGGCGATACCGACCAACTGCCCAGCGTCGGCGCCGGCAATGTGCTGAAAGACCTCATCGCCACGGAGCGGATTCCGGTCACCCGTCTCTCGGTCATCTACCGGCAGCAGGGGCAGAGCCAGATCGTCACCACGGCCCACGCCATCAACTCGGGCGATCCGTCCCTACCTCCCGTGGTGCCGGAAGTCTCGGCCGCCCAGGCCTGGGGCGATCTCACGCTCGTCGCGGCGGTCGATGCCGAGGATTGCGTGCGCAAGGTCATCGAACTGTGCACCGCCTATGTGCCGCAGCACTGGAAGTGGTTTCACCCGATCGACGACGTGCAGATCCTCGCGCCGATGCACAAGGGCGTCGCCGGCGTCGCCAACCTCAACGCCCGCCTCCAGGAGGCCCTGAACGGCCGGCGCCGCGGCCTGCGCACCGGGGGCGGCGAGTTCCGCCCGGGCGACAAGATCATCCAGCTGAGAAACAACTACGACAAGAACCTCTTCAACGGCGACATCGGCTCCGTCGCCGGCGTCGACGACGAGTCGGGGGAGATCGACGCCGATTTCGACGGCGAGCGGCACACCTTCGCCCGCGGCGAACTCGGCGATCTCGCCCTCGCGTATGCCATCAGCATCCACAAGTCGCAGGGCAGCGAATACCCCGTCGTGATCGTGCCGCTGCTGAAGGCGCACTTCCTGATGCTGCAACGCAACCTGCTCTACACCGCCATCACGCGCGGCCGGAAGAAGGTCTTCCTCGTCGGCGATCCCGCGGCCTACGCGATGGCGGTGCGCAATTCCGAGTCCAAGCTGCGGGTGACCCACCTGCGGCAGAAGATCGCCGCGCTCCAGGCCGGCGGGCATCTCCCGCCACCTTGACGCCAGTCGGGAGGGCGCGGGGCGTTCTCCGGCGCGGAGGGCATCGCCCCGCCGGCGGTTGTAGCCGGCCGCGGTGAGGCCGGCCGCGGCCGGAGCCCCCGGCGACATCAGAAACCAACTCCGTCATCGGAGAGATGCGCTCCGGCGCCGCGGGCGCAAACTCGTTCTCGCCCGCGCGCCCCGAAGTTGCCACGCTCGTGCCATGGGCTCCCCCGTTCCACCCGCGCCACCCGAGTCGTGGCTGGAGTTGCCGGACGGCCGGATGTTCTGGCTCAAGGGCCGCTGCGCGATCGGCCGGCAGGCGGACAACGACCTCGTGCTCGATATCCCCGAGCTTTCCCGCCACCACGCGTTGATTGGCGCGGATGGCGGCGTCTACGTTCTCAACGATCTGCGCAGCCGCAACGGCACCTACGTCAACCGGGCCGTCATCACCCGCCCCACCGCGCTGCGTGACGGCGACGAGATTCAACTCGGTCCCGTCCGCACCCGCTTCCGCTGCAAGCGGCGCTGGTTCGGCGGCGGTGAATCAACAGCCGAGAGCACCACCACGCTTGCGCTCAACCAGGTGCAGGAAAGGACCTGCTGGCTGCTGCTCGTCGATGTCGTCGGCTCCACCGCCCTCTTCTCCCGCCTCGGCAGCGAAGCCGCCCTCCGGCAGATGCAGGCCTGGATCACCGGCCTGCGCCCGTTGATCGAGAAGAACGGCGGCCAGATTAACGGCTACATCGGCGATGCCATCGTGGCCTACTGGCCGGAAGACACGGCGCGCGGCCCGCAGTTCGCCGCCGCGCTCCAGGCGCTCACCGCGTGGCGCGCCGCCAGCCCCCTGCCCTACCGCCTGGTCGCCCACTATGGTTCGGTGCTGTTCAGCCGCAGCGAGCTCGGCCAGGAAATCACCGGCAGCACCGTCAACGTGCTCTACCGCAGCGAGAAGATCGCCAAGGGCTTTGGCGCCCCCGCGATGATCAGCCAGGCCGTGGTCGACACGCTCGGGATCGGAGGCCAGTGCGAGTCCTTTGGCCGCTCCTCCATCGACGGAATGAGCGATTACTTTGTTTTCTATGCATTGCCCGAGGCCTGGACTCTTCGCGATTAACCCCTCCCTCCCCGCATTCCGCGTCCGCCGCACCTTCGCCCTTCCCGGGATTGCGCGGCACCGGCGCCCTGCCCAGGCCTGCTCCCTTCTCCTCCTCGCGGCGATCCTGCCAGCCTGGATGCGGGCAGCTGACACCCAGCGGCCCGCTGAACGCCCGACGGCGCTGGATCGTTATGTGGCCCGGCCGGATCCCGCCTTTCGCTGGGAAAAGGTCGCCGAGCAGCGCGAAGACGGCGTCACGTGCCACCTCGTCAATCTCGTCTCGCAGCGATGGGAATCGCCGGTGCCCACCAACCGCCCCGAGTGGCAGCACTGGCTGACGATCTTTCAGCCCGAACAGGTCGGCCATCGCACCGCGCTGCTCTTCATCTCCGGCGGCTCGAATCGCCCCGGCCAGCCGCCGAAGCCGTCGCGGGAGTTCCTGGAAATCGCCAAGGCCACCCGCTCCGTCGTAGCCGAGATCCGGAATGTGCCGAATCAGCCCCTGGCGTTCACCAGCGACAACCGCGATCGGAAGGAAGACGATTTCATCGCGTTCACCTGGGCCCAGTATATGCGCTCCGGCGACGAGCGCTGGCCCGCCCGGCTGCCCATGACCAAGGCCGCGGTGCGCGCGATGGACGCCGTGACCGCCTGCCTGGCCGGACTCGGCGAGCGTGCGATTCCGATCGAGAACTTCGTGGTTGGGGGCGCCTCCAAGCGGGGCTGGACCGCATGGACCACCGCCATCGTCGACCGCCGGGTCGTCGCGATCTGCCCCCTCGTCATCGACGTCCTCAACGTCGAACGCTCGATGAGCCACCATTACCAGGCCTACGGCTTCTTCGCCCCCGCGGTGGGCGACTACACGGCGCATCACATCATGCACTGGGCCGGGACCCCGGAGGCCGGCGCCCTCTACGCCATCGAGGACCCGTACTTCTATCGCGACCGGCTGGCGATGCCCAAGCTCCTCATCAACGCCTGCGGCGACCAGTTCTTCCTTCCGGATTCGTCGCGCTTCTATTTCGCGGACCTGCCCGGGCCCAAATACCTCCGCTACATCCCAAACACCGATCACTCGCTGAAGGACAGCGACGCGGTCCGCACCGTGGCGTCCTGGCACCACGCGATCCTCCAGCGCACGCCGCTGCCGCGCCTCACCTGGCAGCGCAAGGCGGACGGCAGCCTCGTGGTGGAGGCCTCGCCGGCCCCCCGGGAGGCGAAGCTGTGGCAGGCCACAAATCCCGCCGCCCGCGATTTTCGCCTCGAGACGATCGGCCCGGCGTGGACCTCCCAGCCGCTGCCAGGCCAGGCCGGGCGCTACGAAGCGAAGGTCGCCCCACCGGCGGCGGGCTGGACCGCGTTCATGGTGGAAATGACCTTCGCGCTCGGCGGACCGGCGCCGCTGAAACTCACCACCGAGGTCATCGTGACGCCCGACCGCCTGCCTTTCCCGCCCGCCGACCTGCCCCAGCCGAAAGGGTTCTTGTCAAACTAGGCCGAGTCGCGAGCCTGCCGGGCGTGCCTTTCCCTCCGCCCTCCCCTGCCTCCGGTCCGGCCGGCGGTCCGCGTCCGACCGGGTGGTGGCGCCTGCTCCTCCCCCTGCCGCTCCTTCTCGCCCTGGCCGCCTGTACGTCCATGCCCCGCCCCCATCCTCCCTCCCCCGCGGAAACTTGGATCGATCTTCGCCGCGGCGAGGAAGTCACCCACGAGGACGTGATTACGGATCTTGCGGGAGCCGGAGTCATCTATGCCGGTGAGGCGCACACCCTGCACCGCCACCACCGCGTACAGCTCGAACTCCTGCAGGCTCTCTTCGCGAAAGGCGTGCCGCTTGTGCTCTGTCTTGAGCAACTGGAGGCGCGCGATCAACCGGCCGTCGATCGCTACCATCACCGCGAGATCGACTTTGACCAACTGGCGCGCGACATCGACTGGCCCAAGAAGTGGAGCAACTACGCCGACTACCGCGCCCTCTGCGAGTTTGCTCGCCAGCACCGCATCCCCATCCGCGCCCTGAATGCCCCAGCGGACGTGATCCGGGCGGTCAGCCGGGGCGGCGGGCTCGCCAAGCTGCCGACCGAGCAGCGCGCCCTGCTGCCGGCCGACATCCTTCTCGACGATCCGGTGTACGAACGCCTCATGCGCCTGGAACTGTCCGTGCACATGGCCGCCACCGACCCGGCCCGGCTGCGCCCGATGTTCGAGGCGCAGGCCTCGCGGGATGAAGCGATGGCCGAGCAGATCGTCGCCGCCCGCCGCGTCGACGCCGGCGCACTCCGGACCGCGCTGGTGATCATTGGCGCCGGGCACGCGCGTTACGGCCTGGGGACGGCAGCGCGGGTGCGCCGCCGTGATCCCGGCATCGTCGAACGCATCGTCCTGATGACCGAAAGCGGTCAGCTCCAACTTTCCGCCGCCGACCGGGCCGCGAGCCGCGACATCCGGATTTCCCACGCCGATCTTCGGGCCGTCGATCAGCCTCCCGGGGACTTCCTCCGCCTGCTGCCCCGCCGCTCCGCCGCCGAGCTGCCTCCCGGGCACCCGCCCATCCCATAGACGAGCGTGCGACGCAAAACGCCGTCGCGCTCCCTCGAAGCGCAGCGGTACGCCAGCCGGGCGGGACACCCGCCGCGATCTCGCCAGCTCGTTCTTACTTGCCCGGCAGTTTCACCTGCACCCCGGCGGACTCTTCCTTCTTGCCCTCCCCTGCCGGGGTTGCCGCCGCCGGAGCCGGTGACGCCGGGAGCGTCGCCCGCACGGCCATGGCCCGCTGGGTCCATGCGCTCGAAACGTCGATTTGCATCAACTGGTCGACATACTTCTGCGCCTCCACCGCGTCCTTGGCCTCCACGGCCAGGCTCGTCAGGTGATAGGCTGCCTCGGTCCGCACCGCCTTGAATTGCTTCGCATCGTCGGCGAGTTGCTTCAGTTCCCGGGTGGAGTCAGCTGCCTTGCCGGACTGGGCGAGCGCCAGCGCGCGCCCGAGCTTGGCCCGCGCGGCCAGCGGTCCTTCCTTGAGGGAGGCCTGGGCCTTTTCGTAACCGGCCAGCGCATCGGCCGGTTTGCCCGCCTTGTAGGCGTCGTCCGCCAGCCGAAGCTGCACCACTCCGGCCAGAGGGTGACCGTCGTGTGCCGCCGCAAAGCTCTTGAGCTGCTCGGGAGTCGTCGCCGCCGCGTAGGCCTTGCCGACTTCCAGCTCTTTCTGGTGCTGCAGGTACTCCCAGCCTCCCTTGCCCGCGATCGCGAGCACCACGACCGCGCACACCCCCATCACCGCATTGCGGTTCTTCTCCCAGAAGAGGCGCAGCTTGTCCTCGAACGTGCCGGCCGTGGAGGCATCGACCGCGACAAGATTGCGGTCATCACCGGCGGGATTCGGTTGGGAAGGAGTGGCAGGCGTGCTCATGCGGCGGGTTTTGGGAAAAGGAACCGCCGAAGAGAGCAAAAGCCCGGGGGCATGTAAATGCCGGAAACGGACCGTTTCCGGGCGTCAGTCGAACACCACCGTCTTGTTGCCGTACGCGAGCACGCGCCCCTCCAGGTGCCACCGCACGGCCTGGGCCAACACCAGCCGCTCCAGATCTCGCCCCATCCGCACAAGATCCGGCACGTCGTGCCGGTGGGTCACCCGCACCACATCCTGGTGGATGATCGGCCCCTCATCGAGGTCCCGGGTCGCGTAATGGGCCGTCGCGCCGATCAACTTCACCCCGCGGGCATGCGCCTGATGATACGGTTTGCCGCCTGCAAATGCGGGCAGGAACGAATGATGGATGTTGATCACCGGCCTTCCGAGGCGGTCGAGGAAGTCGGCCGACAGCACCTGCATGTAACGCGCCAGCACGACCAGATCCGCCTGCACCGTGCGCAGGATCTCCAATTGCCGTGCCTCCGCCGCCGCCTTGGTCTCCGCCGTCACCGGCACGTAATGGAAGGGCAGGCCGTACCCGATCGCCGCCGCCTCGAGGTCGCGGTGGTTGCCCATTACGGCGACGATGTCGCCGGCAAAATCCCCCGCCTTCCAGCGCAGGACCAAATCGTGAAAACAGTGATCCGCCTTGGAAACCAGCACCGCCAGTCGCGCGCGGCGCGCGGTGGTCAGGACCTTGGCGTGCATCCCCAGCGTGGCGGCGAAACGGCCGAACTCGGCCGCCGCTTCGCTCGCGCCCGCCTCCTGCGGCACCCACTCCACCCGCTGGAAAAATACCCCCGCCTCCATGTCGCGATGCTGATCGGCATGGAGGATGTTGCCTCCGCGCTGATAGATCCAACCCGCCACCCGGGCCACGAGGCCGGGCTGGTCGGGACCATGCAGGAGCGCAATCAAGGTGGAGGATTCCGAGGGCATGAGAAGGAGGGTTTGGGACCGCCGCAGATGTCGGTGCTGACCGGCGCCGTGTCGGACCGGGCGGAACGTGACGCGGCTTTACTTCGTCTCCGATTCCTTGTGGGCGGAGCGACCCCGCCCCGCCTGCACCAAAGTAACCTCATCGTCCTAATTCCGGGGAATCTGCAGTTCGGTGCCGACATCGAGCCCGCCATCCGCACCGACCTTGCCACGGTTGGCCTCGAGGATCAGGCGCCACTTGTCGGCATCCCCGTAAACGCGCTCGGCGATCTTGAGTAGGGTATCACCCTCGCGAACGGTGTAGCGGCTGGGTGAACGGGAGCCGGATTTCGACCGGGAGCCGCCTTCGGCCTGTGCCGTGAGTTTGTCGGCACTCAGGCCCGCATCCGCCATGGCCCGCGCAATCGTGCGGAGCTGCTCGCGCACCTGCGCCGCCGCGTTCTCGGCCTCCACGCGCAGGCGTTTCTCGACCCGGACGTCCTCCTCCAGCTTGGCGAGCGACGCCCTGGCCCGTTTCACGTCCTCGGCGGCCGACTTGAGATCGGCGCCCAACTCCGCGTTGGCGCGCTTGAGGCGTTCCACCTCGGTGAGCAAGCCGGTCATCTCCTGCTTGAACTGGGCGAACGACTTCAGCCCCGCGGCAAGGCGCTCCTCCGCCGGATCGGCCTTGGCAGCCGTCTCGGCGGCCGGTCGCGGCCGGTCCCGCTCTGCCCGGAGCTTGGCATTGGCGGTGCGCAGGGTCGCCAGTTCCCGGGCGGCCTCGTTCAACTGGTCCACCAGCTTGGCCATCTCACCCGCAGTGCCGCTACCTTCCGCCCGTCCTCCGGATCGGCGCTCCGCCGCCGCCGTCTCCGTCGCCGTCACCGGCCCGCGGGCGGGCTCGTCGCGACTTTCGGCGCGGCTGGCGGACTCGCCGGCCGCGGCACTCGACTCGGTGTTCTCGGAGGAGGAGACCCCGGCACATCCGGCGGCGAACGCCAGCAGGCCGAGGGCAAGCGCGGGACGAAACAGGCGGGAAGGCATCCCGCCAGCAAAGAACCTGCGCGGTGGTTGGCAATCCTGCGTGCAGCCCGCGGCCGGCGAAGCACACTGCGTCGTCTCTCGTCCCCAAGGCGAGGGTCGGAACCTCCCCGGCGGTCGCCGGCCCAGGCCGGCGGATGGGGAATCGCCGCTCCGGGCTGCGCGGCGATCGGCCTCAGACGAGGTTCACGTTGCCGCGGTACTTCTGGATGGGGCGCACGCCCACGTGCTTCTCCCGCAGGGCCCGGATTCCCTCCACCGCGGCGGCCGCGCCCGCGATCGTCGTCATCAGGCACACGTTGTGGGCGTAGGACGCCGCGCGGATCGCGTTCTCATCCCGTCGCGGAATCATGCCCGCCGGCGTGTTGATCACCAGTTGGATCTGGCCGTTCTTGATCAGGTCGATGGCCGTCGGGCGGCCCTCCTGGATCTTGGCGAGTTTCTTCACGGCGATGCCCGCTTCCGCCAGGGTCCGGGCGGTTCCGCTCGTCGAATAGATGGTGAAGCCAAGCGCCTCCAGCTGGCGCGCGACCTCCACAGCCCGCGGCTTGTCGGCATCCTTGACGGAGAGAAACACGTTGCCCTGCGTGGGCAGGCCGGGCTTGGCCGCGGCCTGCGCCTTCGCGAAGGCGACGCCAAGATCGTCATCCAGGCCCATCACCTCGCCGGTCGACCGCATTTCGGGCCCGAGCGTGATCGTCGCCCCGGGGAATCGCACAAACGGAAACACCGCCTCCTTGACGCACCAGTGCTTCGGCGTCTGCTCGCGCACGAAGCCGAGGTCCTTGAGCTTCGCGCCGGTCATGACGCGGGCGGCGAGCTTGGCGAGCGGAACGCCAATCGCCTTGGCGACGAAGGGCACGGTCCGCGAGGCGCGGGGGTTGACCTCGAGGACGTAGAGCTGCTGCCCCTTGATCGCGAACTGCACGTTCATCAGGCCCACGACCCGGAGCTCGCGCGCCAGGGCATAGGTCGCCTCCCGGACCGTCGCCAGCATCGCGGCGCCCAGGGTGTGAGGCGGCATCACCATCGCGGCGTCGCCGGAATGCACCCCGGCGTACTCGATGTGCTCCAGCATGCCGCCAATCACGGCGGTCTCCCCGTCGCTGATGCAGTCGACGTCCAGCTCGATCGCATCCTCGAGGAACTTGTCGATCAGCACGGGCTTGCCCGGCATGACGTCGAACACCTGGCGCACCACCGACTTCAGCTCCTCCTCGCTGTAGAGGATGAACATGCCGCGGCCGCCGAGCACGAAGGACGGGCGCACCAGGACCGGGTAGCCGAGTTCCTGCGCGCTCGCGATCGCCTCCGCCTCGCTCAGGGCGGTCCGGTTGGCCGGCTGCATCAGGCCCACCTTGTGGAGGATGGCGGCGAAGAGTTTGCGATCCTCGGCGATCTCGATGCTCTCCGGCGAAGTGCCGATGATGTTCACGCCGTTGGCCTTCAGGGCCGAGGCCAGGTTCAGCGGCGTCTGCCCGCCAAACTGCACGATCGCCCCGTCGCACCCCTCCTGCTGGTAGATCTCCAGGACATCCTCGAGGGTGAGCGGCTCGAAATAGAGCCGGTCGCTCGTGTCGTAATCGGTCGAGACGGTCTCGGGATTGGAATTCACCATCACGCTCTCGAACCCCGCCTCCCGCAGGGCGAAGCTGGCGTGCACGCAGCAGTAGTCGAACTCGATGCCCTGGCCGATCCGGTTCGGTCCGCCGCCGAGAATCATGATCTTCTTCCGGCCGGTCGGGGGCAGGACCTCGTTCTCGTCACCGTAACTGGAATAATAATACGGCGTGAAGGCCTCGAACTCCGCGGCGCAGGTGTCGACCAGCCGGTAGGTGGTGTGGGTCGCGCGCCGCTTCCGCTCGGCCCGGACCGCGGCCAGGTCGCTCTTCAGCAGATGCGCCAGCTGCACGTCGGAAAAACCGAACTGCTTCGCCCGGCGCAGCAGGAGGTCGTCGATGCCCGCGAGGGTCTGGCCCCGCAGCGCCTCCTCCATCTCCCAGATCTCGCGCAGCTGGTGGAGGAACCACCGGTCGATCTTGGTCAACTCGAAGATCCGCTCCACGGAGTAGCCGGCCCGGAAGGCGTGCCGGAGGTAGAACACCCGCTCCGCGTTCGGCGTGCCGAGCTTCGCGTTGATCAGCACCTCGTCGACCGGATCGTCGCCGCCGTGCCGGCCGCCGCCGCCGAAGCCCCGGGCGCCGATTTCCAGCGAGCGCAGGCACTTCTGCATCGACTCCTTGAAGGTCCGCCCGATCGCCATCGCCTCGCCCACCGACTTCATCGCCGAGGTCAGGGTGGCGTCGGCGTCCGGGAACTTCTCGAAGGTGAAGCGCGGGATCTTGGTCACCACGTAGTCGATCGTGGGCTCGAAGCTGGCCGGCGTGAGGCGCGTGATGTCGTTGCGCAACTCGTCCAGGGTGTAGCCCACGGCGAGCTTGGCCGCGATCTTGGCGATCGGGAACCCGGTGGCCTTCGAGGCCAGCGCCGAGCTCCGGCTCACACGCGGGTTCATCTCGATCACGACCATCCGGCCCGAATCCGGGTCGACGGAAAACTGGATGTTCGAACCGCCCGTCTCGACGCCGATCTCGCGGATGACCGCGAAGGACGCATCGCGCATCACCTGGTATTCCTTGTCGGTGAGAGTCATCGCCGGGGCCACCGTGATCGAGTCCCCGGTGTGCACCCCCATCGGATCGAAGTTCTCGATCGAGCAGATCACGACGCACTGGTCCTTGTGGTCGCGCATCACCTCCATCTCGTACTCCTTCCAGCCGATCAGGCACTCCTCGACCAGCACCTCGTGCACCGGCGAGAGCTCCAGGCCGTTGGCCACAATCCCGTCAAACTCCTCCTTGTTGTAGGCGATGCCGCCCCCGGACCCGCCAAGCGTGAACGACGGCCGGATGATCAGGGGGAACATCGCCAGCGCATCCGCCGCGTCGCGGGCCTCCTGCATCGACTTCACCGTCCGCGATCGGGCCACATCGAGCCCGATCTTGAGCATCGCCTGCTTGAAGAGCTCGCGGTCCTCGCCTTTGGCGATGGCGGCGGGTTTCGCACCGATCATCTCCACGCCGTACTTGGTCAGGATGCCCCGCTTGTGGAGGTCCATCGACAGGTTCAACGCCGTCTGCCCGCCCAGGGTCGGCAACAGGGCATCGGGGCGCTCCGCCGCGATGATCTTCTCCAGAAACTCAACCGTAAGAGGTTCGATGTAAGTAACATCAGCAAACTCCGGGTCCGTCATGATCGTGGCCGGGTTGGAGTTGACCAGGATCACGCGATAGCCCTCCTCCTTGAGCGCCTTGCAGGCCTGCGTCCCCGAATAGTCAAACTCGCAGGCCTGGCCGATCACAATGGGACCGGCGCCGATGATGAGAATGGACTTCAGGTCGGTGCGCTTGGGCATGGACGTGGATTTTGGCGAGGGTTGGGGCCGTCGAAACCATGGGCAAGCGGGAAAGCGGCCCGTCCCGAAATCGATGCGCGGCCCTGTTTCCGGCAAGCCGGGAACAGGGAAAGACGCTGCCCCCGGCGCCGCGTGAACTCGGGGGCGGCCCGGGCAACCACCGCTCCCGCGCCGCGAGCCGGCCGGTGGGAGTTCCCCCGGCCCTTCAGCCGAGTTTCTCCACGCCCACGCCGAGAACCTTCGCCGCCGCAGCCTTGTCGCCCCGGCAGGCGTGCAACACCTGGTCGACGTACTGCTTTTCCTGGCCCGCCAGGAATTCGCTCAGGGTCGGCCAGTGCTTGAGCTCCCGCAGGCGCAGCGGCAGCTGCTGCGACGTCACCACCCGGCTTTCCGTCGTCGCCGCGATCTTCGAGACCACCTGGTAGAGTTCCGTGAGGTTGCCCGGCCAGTGGTAGGCGGACATCATCGCCAGCGCATCGTCGGTGAACTCGATCAGGTTGCTGTCGAACAGCGGATTCGTCGCCTGCGCCGTGTAGTGCTTCACCAGCAGCGGCACGTCTTCCAGTCGGTCGCGCAGGGGCGGACACTGCACCGGCAGCGAGGCGACGCGGTAGAAGAGCTCGTCGTGGAACTTGCCCTCGTCGACCAGCTTTTCGAGGTCCTCACCCGAGGTGCAGAGGAGGCGGAAACCGTGGGCCGTGTTGCGCAGCACGCTCACGAGCTCCTTTTGCGCCGCCTCGGAAAGACACTGCAGGTGTTGCAGGAAAAGCGTGCCGCCCTTGGCCTGCCTCACCCAAGACCCGCCCTCCCCGTTCTGCCCGAGCAATCCCTCGCGCAGGTTGGCCTCGGAGCAGAGGGCGCAGTCGATCCGGACAAACGCCGATTCCGGCGCGCCGCTCGCCGCATGCAGGATCTCGGCCACGGCACTCTTGCCCGTGCCGTTTTCCCCGACCAGCAGCACCGGCGTGCGCACGGTGGCGAGCTTCTTCACCTGCGTGATCAGCTTCGCCAGCTTGGTGCTCTTCCCGATCAGCCGGCCCTCGATGTCCGCCGCCTTGGCCCCGGGCGCCAGCCCGACCAGCGACCGCTCCGCCTGGAATTTCCGAAACTCCAGCCCCCGCCGCAGCGTGGCGATCAACTCGTCGACGCGGAAGGGCTTTTGCAGGTAGTCGAACGCGCCGTATTTCAGGGCCTGGACCGCGCTTTCCGTCGACGCGTACGCGGTCATGATGATGACCACGGCGCTCGGATCGTAGAGCTTGAGTTGCTTCAGCAGCGTGATGCCGTCCATCGGCTTCATGTCGATGTCGGCCAGCACCAGGTCGAACTTCTCCGCCTTGTAGCGCACCATCGCCTTCTCGCCGTCCGTCGCAAACGAGGTCGCAAACCCCGTGGGCTGGATGACGGCCTCGAGCATCTCGTGGATGGAGACGAGGTCGTCGACGATGAGGACGGAGGACATGAAGCGGAAGGGAGGCGCCGACGCTTCGCGAGCCGGCGCGGGATGTCAAACGGCGCGTGCGCCGGACATCAATTCAGGCCACCGGCGACGGCGCCGAGTTGGAAGATCGGGAGGAACATCGCCATGACGATGCCGCCCACGACCACGCCGAGGAAGACGATGAGCATCGGCTCGATCAGGGAGGTGAGCGCGGCGACGGTCGCCTCGCACTCGGTGTCGTAGAAGTCGGCGATCTTGTTCATCATGCCGTCGACGTTGCCGGTGGACTCGCCCGCCTTGACCATGTGCTTCATCATCGGCGGGAAAAAGGGATTGGTGGCCAGCACCTCGGAGACCTGGCCGCCCTGGCTCACGTGCTTGGCAATCTCCTCGCAGGCGTCCTCGATCTGCACCTTGCCGCTGGCCGCAGAGACGATCTCCAGCGTGCGCAGGATCGGCACGCCGGAGCGGATAAGGGTCGCGTAGGTGCGGCAGAAACGGGAGAGGGCGATCTTGTGGATCAGGTTGCCGAAAATGGGGGCGCGCACGAGGAAGTTGTCCTTGGTGCGACGGCCGTTGGGCGTGGCGGTGAACTTGCCCGTGCCCCACCAGGTGGCGTAGGCCCCGAGGGCCAGCGCCCACCAATACGCCTTCATGAAGTCCGACAGGTCGATCAGGAACTGGGTCGGCGCGGGCAGTTTCGCACCGAAGTCGGCGAACATGGCCGCGAACACCGGGATGACGAAGATCAGCAGCACGTTCACCAGCGCAACCGCCAGGCCGATGACGGCGATCGGGTAGGTCATCGCCGACTTCACCTTCTTCTGCAGCTTGACCGTGGACTCGAAGTAGCCGGCGACCTTCCCGAGGATCTCCGCCAGGCCGCCGCTCGCCTCGCCGGCCTCGACCATCGAGACGAAGAGCGAGTTGAAGGCGTTGGGGAATTTCTTCACCGCGGAGGAGAAGGAATTGCCTTGGGAGATGTCCGCCCGGACGTCGCGGATCACGATCCGGAAGCAGGGATCCTCCGTCTGATCCTGGAGGGCTTCCAGGCATTGCACCAGGGGCAGGCCGGCGCTGAGGAGGGAGGCAATCTGCTGGGTGAAGATGGCGAGTTCGCCAAGGGGCAGCTTGTACGTCTTGGCCTTCTTCTCGAGCGCCTTCTGTTTGGCCAGCGCCTGCGCCGCGGCCACGCCGCCTTTCTTGGTGGATGCCGAACGGGAGGATTGGGCCTGGTTGGAGGCCGCCGGGGAAAGCAGTGCCATAAGACCGGGATGAAAAGCCAACCGGTTGCGCCTCGCAACCCCGATTTCGGATGCGCGACATCGCGTCTTCGTTTTCGCCCCGGGGATTTGACCGCCTTTTCACACTTCAGCACGGTCCGGCCGGCGGCTGGTGCGGGCGGACGGAATCGAACCGACGAGACCTGCTTGGAAGGCAGGAGTTTTGCCACTAAACTACGCCCGCAGGGCGCCGAGGCCGCCCAGCTTCCGCGGGATCGCCCGCCGGTCAAGCCTGCAGCAGATTTCACCTCGATCCGGGTGCGAATCGTTCCCCGCCACTTCGCACCCCGGTGGGGGCTGCCGCCGACGCCCTCGCCGTTTCGACACCTTCCTCCAAAACCGGGGATTGCCGCCCCGCCGCGGGCGCCAAGGCTCCGGTCCGTTGAACCTGATCCTCTTCGAACGCGACGAACTCGACCGCCCCCTGCCTCGCCCGGACCGGCGCGCCCGGCACCTGCTCGACGTCCTGCGCCGCTCCCCGGGCGAGACCTTTGACGCCGGACTCGTCAATGGCCCGCGCGGCCAGGGCCGCATCGTCACGATTACGGACGAGGCCCTGACGCTCGCCTTCACGTGGCGACACGAGGTCCCCGCATCCGAACCCATCACGCTGGTGATTGGCCTGCCGCGGCCCCAAACGGCGCGTGACATCCTGCGCGACGCCACATCCCTCGGCGTGGCCGCCCTGCACTTCGTCGCCACCGAAAAGGGCGAGCCCAGCTACGCCCACAGCAGCCTCTGGTCGGCGGGCGAGTGGCGGCGGCACGCCATCACCGGGGCGGAACAGGCCTTCACCACGCAGCTGCCGGAAGTCACGTGGTCGCGCCCGCTGGCCGACGCGGTTGTCAGCGCGCCCCCGGGCATCCGGATCGCCCTCGATAACTACGAGGCTCCAGCCCCCCTCGGAAAGATGAAGGTGGTGGAGGGGCAGGCGATCACCCTCGCCGTCGGCGGCGAACGTGGCTGGTCACCCCGGGAACGCGCGCTCCTTCGCTCCAACGGTTTTGAATTCCGTCATCTTGGTCCGCGGGTGCTGCGCACCGAAACGGCCGTCGCGGTGGCGGTCGCCCTTCTTCGCGCCCATCTCGGGTTGCTGTGAATTGCCGGCGGGCCCGCCAGACCAGCGTCAATTCTCCGCCCGGGGCACCGGTCGAAAGAAACCCACCGTCGGTTGCCGCGCGCCCTTGCCGATGCGTTTCACGAGAACCCATCCCGGCGGATTCAGGGTGATTTCGCCGGGGTATTCGAACGCCACAATCGCTTCGGGCTTGGGGGCCAGGAGGTCCGCCAGCCGCGCAAACAGCAGCGGAGCCACCTCCTCGATTAACTCGTACGGGGGGTCCACAAATACCAGGTCAGGCACCTGCCCCGTACCGGTGAGTCCCGGCTGGCACGCATCGCCGGGACGGATTTCGACGGCTCCCGCGGTGATGCGCGCCGTCCCGAGGCTTCGACTCACGGAGGCGACGTTGCGCCGGAGGCAGGCCAACGCCTTTGGATCCCGCTCGACGAACACCCCGCCCGCCGCCCCACGGCTCAGCGCCTCCAGGCCATAGGCTCCGCTGCCGGCGAACAAGTCGAGGAACGTCGCTCCGGGCACAAACGCCGCGAGGCTGGAAAAGACCGCCTGCCTCATCCCGTCGGTGGCCGGTCGCACGCGGTCACCCTTTGGCACCTCCAAGGGAATTCCCCTGGCATCACCTCCGCTGATGCGCATGAGCCCTCCTTCCCCATCGCGGGACCGTCGCCCGGGCGGGACTCGAGCCGCCGGCGTCCACCGGACGGGTGACTTGCGCTCCGGCCAATTCGAATTTCATCAGACCCATGGCTGCCATCCATCGAGGCCGAACTTCCTCCACGAGCAATCCTTCGTTGGCGAATCCCCGGCGGGCTGAGAGCACCCTCACGCGAACCGCCGCGGGGTCTCCGCCGCCCTGCCCGCTTTCTCGCGACCGGCAGGCGCCGGTAGGTTGACGGGCGGCGCCGCGCGAAGAAGTGGCGAACGCGGCGAAACATAGAAATTGCACCGGTGTCGAGTCTTGCCAATGTCTGTCCTTCACGCTCGCGACAGCCTGGGGCCGCCGACTTCCCGGTGCATTCGCGGGCTGTTGGTCGTTGCCCGAGTCAGGACTGCCAAACCATGAACCCACTCCGCTCCTCGCTCCTTGCCGCCTGGGCCCTGGCCCTGGCAGGGGCCGCCATGCAGGGTGCGGACGGAACGGGCCGCGCCCTGGAGCGGGAGTTCAATGCTTGGCCCTTCCTGGTGGAGAGCCGGGCCGAAGGGGCGGGCAACCTGCACGTCTCGAGCCGCGTGGGCCCCCTGTGGTTTTCGCAACCCGGAGCAGACCGGGAGGGGCGGACCGCCCGCGGCTTCCGACCCTTTTGGGTCGAATTCGAGCCGACGCAGGGGAAACCCGGCTCGCAGCTTGTTCTCTACCCGCTGTTCAACCTGACGCAGGACGAAAGCACCTACCGCTGGAGCGTCTTCGAGCTCATTCGCCGACAAGGACGGCGCGACGGAGCCCCCGCCCCGACGGAAGCGTTCGATCGCCGCCATGAATTCGAGGTCTTTCCCTTTTGGTTCGAGCGGGATTTCGCCGAACCGGAGCTCAATTACCGGGCCCTCTTCCCCATCCACGGCACGGTGCGGCAAAAGCTGGGGATCGAACGCGTGTCCTGGACCCTGTTTCCCCTCTATGTGGAAAGCGAACGTCGCGGGGCCGTGACCCAGTATTTTCCATGGCCGTTCCTGCGCCGCACGACCGGGGCCGCCCGGGGCGGCGGTCTCTGGCCCCTGTACACAACGGTTGAACGCCCGGGCGAATCGAGTTCGACCTACCTCCTTTGGCCCCTCGTGTACCGGCTGTCACGCGAACCCACGCCCGACGATCCCCCCGGGACCCCGGCGCGGCGTGATGTCGGCGTGTTGCCCTTCTATGCCGCCAGCTCCGGCCCCGGCTACGTGAGCGAGACCTACCTCTGGCCCTTCTTCGGCTACACCGAACGCACCCTGCCCGCGCCCTACCGCGAGACCCGCTACCTCTGGCCCTTCTGGGTCCAAGGGCAGGGGGACGGACGCCACGTGAACCGCTGGGGCCCCTTCTACACGCATTCGGTCATCAAGGGCTACGACAAGCAGTGGGTCGCCTGGCCGCTCTATCGCCAGGCCCGCTGGGTTGACGAAGGTATCGAGCGAGAGCGCCGGCAACTGCTCTATTTCCTCTACTGGCACGAGGAGCAACGCGCCGCCGGCCGGCCGCAGTCCCCGGTCGCGGAGCTCACCCACGTCTGGCCGTTCTTCAGCGGCTGGGACAACGGGGCCGGTCGTCGCCAGTGGCAGCTGTTCAGCCCGCTGGAAGTGTTCTTCCCCGGTAACGCCAAGGTTCGCCAGACCTGGTCCCCGCTCTTCGCCGTCGCCCGCCACGACCAGCGGGCCCCCGGCCATACCCGCACCTCCCTGTTCTGGAACGCCGTCACCGCCGAATCCCAGGCGCAGGAGCAGCGTTCGGAGTTTCACCTCGGCCCGCTGCTCAGCGTCTCCCGCGCCGGCGGCGAACGCCGCATCGCCGTGGGTAACGGGCTCTTTGGCTTCCACCGGGCGGCCGGCGGCGGCTGGCGGGTGTTCTGGTGGGACTACCCCGCCCGCGCCGCCTCCGCTGCGACCACCGCCCAACCTGCGCCGTCCTCACCCTCCCCCCGCCCATGAGACCACTGGTTCGCGTCCTCGAAGGCATCGGCAGCACGCTGCAATTGCTCGTGCGCGCGGCGTCCTACACACCGACCCTGCCGCGGCAGTTCGGCCGCTTCATCGAGCAGTGCTACCTGATCGGATACACGACGATGCCCATCGTCGCCATCCTCAGCTTCTTCATCGGGAGCGTGCTCGCGCTCCAGTCGGGCCATGCCGGCCAGAATGTCGGCTACAAGCAGTTCATCGGGGCCCTGGTCGGCCTGACCATGGCCCGGGAACTCGGGCCGGTGATGGCGGCCGTCCTCCTGGCCGGCCGCGTGGGTTCGGCCATCGCCGCCGAACTCGCCTCGATGAAGGTTTACCAGGAGGTCGACGCCCTCGAGACGATGAACATCCCGCCGGCCCGCATGCTGGTGCTGCCCCGGCTCGCCGCGGTCCTCGCGATGATGCCCGTCCTCACCATCATGGCGGATCTCGTCGGGTGGTTTGGCGGCGCCATCGTCGCCAAGTACACGCACTTCATCTCCATCGATCCGACGTCGTATTTCGCGAATCTGCGCCAGTACATGGATTTCAGCGACGTGCTGAACGGCCTGATCAAGGCGGAGGTGTTCGGCTTCACCGTCGTGCTGGTCTGCTGCAACATCGGCCTCAACACGCGCGGCGGGCCGCGGGAGATCGGCGCCTCCGTCACCCGCGCCGTCGTCACCTCGCTCATCCTCATCCTTGTGCTCGATTTCTTCGTCACCAAGGCCCTGATGGGAGACTAATACCGATGCCGACTCCGTCCGATCTCCCGTTGCCGCCCGCCGCCGCGGCCAGCGTCACCCTCGAGCATCTCTCGAAGAGCTTCGGCACCTTCGAGGTCCTCCACGACGTCTCCCTCTCGGTCACTCCGGGAGAGATCTTTGTCCTGATGGGACCGAGCGGTTCCGGCAAAAGCGTCCTGCTCAAGCATATCGTCGGCCTCGAACAGCCCACGGCCGGCCGCGTGTCCGTCGATCGCCACGACGCCTCCGACCCCACCACGCGCGAGAAGGTGCGCATGGCCCTCGTCTTCCAGGCCGGCGCCCTGTTCAACTCGATGACGGTCTACGACAACCTCGCGCTCTACCCGCGCGAGCACCGCCTCGCCAGCGAGGAGGGCATCCGCGACAAGGTCATGCGCGCCCTGCAGATCCTCTCGCTCGAAAACGCCGCGCACAAGGTGCCGGCCGAGCTCTCGGGCGGCATGAAGAAGCGCGTCGCCATCGCCCGCGCCCTCGTGATGGAACCGCAGCTCATGCTCTACGACGAGCCGACGAGCGAACTGGATCCGGTGATGTCGGCGACGATCGCCGAGATCATCGCGACGCTGAAGGAGCAGTACCATGTGACCTCCATGGTCGTGACCCACGATCGCGACCTGGCCCTCGGGATTGCCGACCGGGTCGGCATCCTGCTGGGCGGCCGCCTGGTCTTCCTCGGCCCGCCCTCCGCCCTGAGCCAGCCCGCGGACCCGCGGGTTGCCGATTTCCTCAATCCACGCATCGATTTGCAGAATCCCCGTTTCAAGCAACTGGAGACCTGACCCATGCAAAACCCGCAACAAACCGCCCGTGTCGGGCTCTTTTTCGTCCTCGGCATGGCGCTGATCTGGGTGACTTTCGAGACGCTCAGCGGCGGCAAGCTCTGGTTCAAGGACAAGGGCTATGAGATCATCGCCGGCTTCGAGAGCCTGAAGGAACTCAAGGAGGGCGACGACGTCCGCATGGCCGGCGTGAAGATCGGCGACGTGGCCCGCACCCGTCTCGCCGGCCGCCGCGCCGAGGCCGTGCTTCGAATCGACTCCGACAAGAAGATCAAGTCCGACGCCCACGCCACCATCGTCACCCAGGGGCTCATCGGCACCGGCTACGTCAGCATCGATCTCGGCAGCGATGCCGCCGACTACCTGCGGCCGGGAGCCGAGATCCGCACGCGCTCCACGCCGGATCTGAACTCGGTCATGGCCCAGATCGGCGACCTCGGGAAGAAGCTGGAAGGTGCGCTCGGCAACCTCGGCTCGGCCTTTGGCGGAGACGGCAAGAGTCCTGGGCTCCTCCAGAAAGTCGACCAGTTGGTTGCGGAAAACCGCGACAACCTTCGCCAGACCACCGCCAATCTGCAGCAGATCACCGACAAGGTGAACAAGGGGGAGGGATCGCTCGGCCGCCTGATCAACGATTCGAAGCTGCACGACGAACTCCTCGCCGGCATTGCGGAAATCAAGAGCGGCGCCGCCCAGGCGAAGAGCTTCATCGCGAATGCGCAGGCCATCGTCGATCAGGTGAAGGCCGGCAAGGGCACCCTCGGCACCCTGGTCTTCGATCAAAAGGCCGGGGACGACCTGAAGGCCTCCCTCGCCAGCCTGCGCTCGGTCTCCGACAAGCTGGCCCGCGGCGAAGGCACGCTGGGCAAGCTGATCAGCGACGACTCCATGCTCCGCGATGTGAGGTCGCTGATGAAGAAAGCCGATCGCGCCCTCGACGGCCTCGACGAGAGCGGCCCGATCACGGCCGTCGGTGTCGTGGCCAACGGCCTGTTCTAGGCCAGAGCGCGCCGCCGAAGCACTCCGTCTTGGAAGCCTTGTGGGCGGGGCGACCCCGCCCCGCGCCAGGCGGGTTCCGCAGCGATGGGTGCGGGGCGAGGTCGCCCCGCCCACACGAGTGATCCTCACGGGCCCCCGGGGCCCGGGTTGCGGCGAAGGACGCGTTACACCTTTGGTCCGCGCTGCGCGAGCGTGCGCGCACGGAGCCGCAGGCCGTTGAGGCGGATGAAGCCGGTGGCGTCGCTCTGGTTGTACCAGCTCTTCACCCCTTCCATCGAGGCGACGTTCATGTCGTAGAGCGAGTACTTCGACTTCCGGCCGCAGGTGATGATGTTGCCCTTGTAGAGCTTCAGCCGGACGGTGCCCGTCACATAGCGCTGGCTCTCGTCGACCAGCGCCTGCAGCGCCTCGCGCTCGGGGGCGAACCAGAATCCGTAGTAGACCAGTTCGGCGTACTTCGGGATGAGCGAATCGCGGAGATGCATGACCTCGCGGTCCATCGTGAGGGACTCCACCTGGCGGTGGGCCTGCATCAGGATCGTGCCGCCCGGGGTCTCGTACACGCCGCGGGACTTCATGCCGACGAAGCGGTTCTCCACCAGATCGACCCGGCCGATGCCGTGCTTGCCGCCGAGCTTGTTCAGGGCCTTGAGCACGCCCGCCGGGGAGAGGCGCTTGCCATTCACCGCGACGCAATTGCCGCGTTCGAAGTCCAGTTCGACGTATTCGGCCTTGTCCGGGGCGTCCTCCGGCGCGACAGAGAGCTTGAACATGCCCTTGTTCGCCTTGCTGGTCGGATCGAACCACGGATCCTCGAGGATGCCCGCCTCGTAGGAGATGTGCAGGAGGTTTCGATCCATCGAGTACGGCTTCTTTAGCGAGGCTTCGACCGGAATGTCGTGCGCCTCGCAGTAAGCGATCATCTCGGCCCGGCCGGGGAACTGCTCCCGGAACTTCTCGATCTTCCACGGGGCCAGAATCTGGAGTCGGGGATTGAGCGCCATGTAGGTCAGCTCGAAGCGGCACTGGTCGTTACCCTTGCCCGTCGCGCCGTGGGCGACGGTGTCGGCCTTCTCCTTGCGCGCCACGTCCACCTGGGCCTTCGCGATCAACGGGCGGGCGATGGAGGTCCCCAGGTAATACTGTCCCTCGTAGACCGCATTGGCGCGGATCATCGGGTAAATGAAGTCGCGGGCGAACTCCTCCACCAGATCGAGCGTGTAGTGCTTCGACGCCCCGGTCGCCCGCGCCTTCTGCGGCAGGCCCTTCAACTCCTCCTCCTGGCCAATGTCGGCGGCAAACGTGACGATCTCGGCGTCGTACGTTTCCCGGAGCCACTTGACGATGACGGACGTGTCGAGTCCGCCCGAGTAAGCGAGGACGATTTTCATGTGGAAACCTCACTGTCTGTCGCGGCGCTCCCGACCGCGCAAAAGAAAAAACGATCCGGCGGATAGCCGGTGATTACACTTAGCCAGTCCGTACTGCTACGAAGCCCGGGATTAACAGCGGCTTTACCTCGGCACGATTGTCTCCGCGGCAGGCCTGATCGAACCTTGTCGCAACGCCACCGGACTTCCTCCAACCTGAAACGCTGCCCCGCCCTCCGATGAACTCCCTCCGACCCGGAGCGCCCGCCCACCCCACCCGTGGTTTCACGCTCGTCGAGATCATGATCGTGGTGGTGATCATCGGCCTGCTGGCCGCGATGGCGATTCCGGCCCTCGGCCGCGTGCGGCAAAAGGCCCAAAACAACCGCTTCATCTCCGACGTCCGCACCTTTTGCCAGGCGTTCGAGAGCTACGCGGCCATGAACGGCACCTGGCCGCCCAACGCCGGTTCCGGCTCGATTCCCGCGGGCATGTCGGGCGACTTCAACGAAGCCTCTTGGCGCAGCCGGAACTCGGTCGGCGGGCGCTGGAACTGGGACCGCAACCTCAACGTCTCCGCTGGTCTCTCCACCACCAATGTCACCGTCGACGACGCCCAGATGAGGGCCATCGACGCGGTGATCGACGACGGCGACCTCTCCACCGGCCTCTTCCGCAAGTTCAGCGACCGGTTCACGTACATCCTCGAGCCGTAGGCGACATCGCCGACCCGCACCCGGCTCCGCGGCCAGCCCCTTGGGGCGCGGCGATACCCCGGACGAAGGCCCTCCGTGCCGCGGTGCAGGTTAACGCCGTGCCAGCGTCGCCATAATCGCCTTCTGGATGTGCAGGCGATTCTCCGCCTCGTCGAAGATGATCGAGCGCGGGCTGTCCAGCACGGTCTGGGTGACCTCCTGTCCCGCGTGGGCGGGCAGGCAGTGCATGAAGAAGGCATCGGGCTTGGCGGCCGCCAGCAACTCGGGCGTCACCGTGAACGGGCTCATCACCCGGATCCGTTCCGCAGTCTCCTCCTCCTTGCCCATGCTCACCCAAACGTCGGTATAGACGACGTCGGCGTCGCGCACGGCCTCGTAGGGATCGGTCGTGAATTCGTAACCGCCCGCAAACCCCTCCCGGGCGAGCAACTGGTCGAACTCTGGGGCCGCGTCGAAACCCGGGGGGCCCGCCAGGGAGATCTTCATCCCGAAGAGATTGGCGCCCATGATCCACGAGTTGGCCACGTTGCACCCGCGATCGCCGACAAACGCGATCTTCCGGCCCCGCAAAGAGCCCACGAGGTTGCCGTCCCGGCCCCAGCGCTCCGCCAGGGTGAACGCATCGGCGAAGATCTGGCACGGATGCAGCAGGTCCGTCAGGGCGTTGATCACCGGAATGGTTCCCTGCGCCGCGAGCTGCTCCACCTCGGCATGGTCAAAGGTCCGCACCACCAACCCATGGACGTACCGCGACAGCACGCGCGCCGTGTCGGCGATGGTTTCACCCCGACCCAGCTGGATGTCGTTACGATTGAGGAAGAGCGGGTTGCCACCGAGCTCGTGGATCCCGACTTCGAAGGACACGCGGGTGCGCGTGGAGGACTTCGAGAAGATCATCGCCCAGGTCTGCCCCGCCAGCGGGGTGGCATGCCGGCCCCGGCCGGTCTTGAACTCCCGCGCGAGGGCAAACAGCCCCTCCAGCTCGGAGTACTTGAAGTCGGTCTCCTTCAGGAAATGCCTCATTGGAAACGGATGGATATGACTCACCGGGGAACGGCCCACGAGTGAAAAATGAGAGGGAAACGGTTCGGCCCACACCGGTTGCCTGCCGGTGAAACGCTTCGCACCCACCCGTTTCGGGGCGGGAGCCGCGGCTTCCGGGCCGAAGATTACTTCGCCGCCGGCGCCGCGGGACGGGAGCCGAGCACCTCCCGCAGAATCTGCACGGACTCCGCGAGTTCCGCGGCGGAGACGTTGAGCGGCGGCAGCAGGCGGATGACGTTGTTGCCCGCGCTGGGCGCGAGCAAGCCGCGTTCGCGCAGCGCCGAGAGGTACGGGGTGGGGTCGCTGGTCAGCTGCAAGCCTACCAGGTACCCGAAGCCCCGCACCGCGGCGAGATGGGCCGGGAAATCCGCGGCCAGTTGCCGGAGGCCTGCCAGCCAGGGACCGCTAAGCGAACGCACCTGGTCGAGCAGCTTCTCCCGCTCGATCACGTCGAGCACCGCCAGCGCCGCCGCGCAGGCCAGCGGCGTGCCTCCGAAGGTCGTGCCGTGGTTGCCGGGATGGAACAACTCGGCATGGCGGTCGCGCACCCACATGGAGCCGATCGGGAATCCGCCGCCGAGACCCTTGGCCATGCCGATGGCGTCGGGGACGATGCCGGCGTGCTCAAAGGCGTAGAACCGCCCGGTCCGGCCAATCCCGCACTGCACCTCGTCGAGCAGGAGGAGGAGGTTGTTCTGATCACACAGCTGGCGCAGGCCCCGCAGGAACTCGGGCGTGCAGGGGTTGATCCCACTCTCCCCCTGGATCGTCTCCACGAAGATCGCCGCCGTCTCGGCGTCGACCAGGCGGGCGAAACTGTCGAGGTCGTTGAGTTCGCCAAACGCGAAGCCCGGCACCAGCGGGCGGAAGCCCTTCTGAATCTTCTCCTGCGGCGTCGCGCTCATGCCCCCGTAGGTGCGGCCGTGGAAGGCGTGCTTCGCACAGATCACCTTGAAGCACCGGCCCTCCTCGCCGCCGGCCTTCTGGACACCGTGCAGGCGGGCGAGCTTGATCAACGCCTCGTTCGCCTCGGCCCCGCTGTTGCAGAAGAACACGCGGCCGGGACCAGCCTGCTGCACGAGCCGCCGGGCCAGCTCGCCCTGCTGCGGATTGCGAAAGAGGTTGCTGACATGGATCAGCTCCGCCGCCTGCCGCTGCACCGCCGCCACCCAGTGAGGGTGGCAGTGACCGAGCGCGCTCACGGCGATCCCGGAGGTGAAGTCGAGGTAGCGGCGTCCCGCGTCGTCCCACACCTGGGTGCCGCGCCCGCGGACCAGGGTGAGCGGCGCGCGGGCGTAGTTCTTCAACACGTGCGCGTCGTAAAGCTCGGCGGTGCTGGTGCGGACGATGGACGGAGCAGTCATGGATTCGATACGTTCTCTGGCGAGGCGCCTTTCCTCCCAGACTCAGGCGCGGGAGGAAAGCGAAAGCGCCACGGCGACAATCACAGCGGGCCCGCGGTCAACCCTGTACAATTTCAGTGCCGGTGCCCTTGTCCGAGAAAATTTCCAGCAGCAGCGAATGCTCCAGACGGCCGTCGACGAAGTGCACGCGCTGCACGCCCTCCGCCAGGGCGCGGACCGCGCTCTGGACCTTGGGGCGCATGCCCTTGTCGATCACGCCCGCCCGCTTGAGCTCGTCGACCTGCGACATCCGCAGGGTGGAGATCAGGGTGGAAGGATCCTTCGGGTTGGAGAGCAGGCCGGGCACATCGCTCATGTAGACCAGCCGGCGGGCGCGCAACGCGCTCGCCACCCGGCCGGCCGCGAGGTCCGCATTCACGTTGTACGGCTTGCCGTCGTAGCCCTCCGCCACCGGCGAAATCACCGGCAGAAAGCCCTCGCTGATCTCCTTCTTGATCACCTTGACCTTCACCTCGGTCACATCCCCGACGAAGCCCAGATCCACCGGTCGGCCGTCGTCGTCGGTGGTCAGCTTCTCGCAGACCAGGACGCTGTCGCCCGGCATCCCGATCGGCCGCCCCTTGGCGGTCGTGATTGCCTCACACACCTCGCGGTTCACGACCTCGTCGAGTGTCTTCTTCACCACGGCAATCGTGGCCTCGTCGGTCACCCGCAGGCCGTTGACGAAATTCGCCTTCAGGCCCGACGACTCCATCGCCCGGGTGATGGCCTTGCCGCCGCCGTGCACGACGACGACGTTGATCCCGACGGCGGCGAGGAAGGCGAGGTCGTAGGCGACCCGCGTCCGCACGGTGGGATCCGGATCGTCCATGAAACTGCCGCCGTACTTGACCACGAAGATCGAGCCACGGAAATCCTGGATGTAGGGCAGCGCCTCGAGGAGCACCCGGGCCTTGGCCGTGATTTCAGCAACATTCATCGGTAATCAGGGCGCGCCGCAGCGGGCTGCGCGGAGGAAGGTGAAGTCGGAGAGGACGTGCACTGCGGTGATCAAGACGACGCGAATAAGGCACACGCGCCGCGCATTTCCATCAAAAACGATGTCGGCCGCGGCCGGCGCAGAATCTTCTTCACTCCGGCCGCCCCCGACTTCAGTTGTCTCGCGTGCCGAGCACCACTCTCTCGTTCTCGACCCGTGATGAACATCGCGCCTGGCTCGCGTCCCAGGCGGCGCTGCCCGCCGGATTCCGCGTCGGATGCACGCGCTTCGACTTCACGCCCCGCGAGGCGCCGAAGCCGGCACGGATGACGATCACGCTGCTCGCCCTGGATCAACCCACGGCCTCCTTCGCCGCCCTGTTCACGCGCAACGCCTTTCCGGGGGCCCCGATTTTAGTCGGCCGCAAGCGGCTGGTCGAGCCCACGCTCGGCGCCATCGTCATCAACAACAAGATTTCCAACGTCTGCGCGCCGGGCGGTGTCGAGGCTTCGGAGCGGCTCTGTGCCGAGGTCGGCCGGCAACTCGGGCTTTCGCCCCAGCAGGTGCTGCCCAGTTCCACCGGGGTGATCGGATGGACGCTGCCCCTCGAGGCGATGGTGGCGGCCCTGCCGCAGGCCGTCGGGGCGCTCGGCGCCGACTCCATCCTTCCCGCCGCCGAGGGCATCGTCACCACCGACCTTTACCCGAAGATCCGCCGCGCCGCGGTCGGCGGCGGCAGCATCGTGGGCATCGCCAAGGGCGCCGGGATGATCGAGCCCAACCTCGCCACCATGCTGGTGTACCTGCTGACCGACATCGCGGTGCCGCGGGCCGAACTCCGCCCGATGCTGGCCCGCGCGGTCGACGCCAGTTTCAACGCCATCAGCATCGACAGCGACACCAGTACCTCCGACACGGTCGTCGCCCTTTCCTCGGGCCGCGTGCCCTGCACCGACTGGCTCGCGTTCGAACGCGGCCTGCACCAGGTCTGCCGCGATCTCGCGGAGGATGTCGTGCGCAATGGCGAGGGGGTGCGGCACGTGATCCGGGTGACGGTGAAGAACGCCGCCAGCCTCGGGCTCGCGCGCGCGCTCGGCAAGGCGGTGGTTAACGGCCCGCTGTTTAAGTGCGCGGTCGCCGGCAACGACCCGAACGTCGGCCGGCTGATCCAGGCGATCGGCAAGCACGTGGGCGCGCACGCCCCGGGGACTGACCTGTCGCGGCTCAGCGCCCGGCTGGGCGGCATCGAGATCTTCCGCGGCGGCGTGTTCCAGCTCGATCCGGCGAAGGAGACCGCGCTGGTCACGCATCTGCGCAGCGCCGAACTCTACGCGAGCAAGCCCTCGCCGGATGGTGTCTTCACCGCGCCGATCGACTTTCCGCCGCACGAGCGTTCCGTCGATCTCGAGATCGATCTCGGCAATGGCGCCGCCGCTGCCCAGGTGCTGGGGGGCGACCTCACGCACGAGTACGTGAGCGAAAACGCCGACTACCGCAGTTGAGCGGGCGGTAAGCCGGACCGGTGGCGTCGCGGTCGTGGCGCTCGCAACTGGCGCCGCCATCCCGTCCCGGGCTCGCTTTCTACTGGACGGTGAAGGCGAGCCTAACGACCGGCTCCTCGAGGCGCCGCGGGCCACCCTCCCGCAAATCCACGTCGAACCTCTTGCCGATGTTGTTGCCCGCGAGATCCTCGATCGTCGCCGCGACTCCGAGCCGGTAGTCGCCCCGCGACCAGGGAACGGCGGGGAAAAACCGCCAGCGGCGCTCCTGGTTCGTCAGCTCCGTCTCCCCGGAAACCACCTGCCCCGACGCCGTCTCCACGCGGATGAGCCGCCGCGCCAGGGCTTGATCCATCGGTTCGTCGAAATCGACGACGAGCGCGTCGCGGGTCGCGTCCACGGGCGCACGAATCTGCCAGCGCCGCGGATCGGGCGGATCTCGGTCCGCCAGTCCGGCCCGGAACTTCTTCTCGAAGCGCTCGCGCAGCGGCCGGCCGGCGGCATCGCGCCATTCCGCCGCGATTTCGAGCGTGTATTCCCGGCCGGCCTCGAAAACGGGACCAAGATCCTCCAGCGGCTTCACGCCGCGCTTGATCCGGCCCGGGTCAATCAGGAGCGTGAGCCGGGTCATCGGCTGATCCCAAAGTTCCTCCTCGAGTTCGAGGAAGGGCAGTTCGATTTCCGCCCCGGATCCGCTCCGCAGCCGCAGGTGGCGGTAGGCGACTCCACGCGCCATCGGGGCGGAAAAATGCACGTAGAACTTGAGCTGATTCTCGGGGAGCGTGTCCGCGCTCGGAAAGATCTGCGTGACCACGGTGGACGGCGCGACGGCCTCCGCGGGCAGGCGAAACGGCGCCACCAGCGGCGTCGCGTCCGGGGCGGTGCGAAACTCGGCCCGATAGCGCAGGCCGCGCACGAGCGGAAAACGCGGCTCGAAACGGACCCGCGCCTCGTCGCGGTGCATCGTACCGGCCATCGGCGGGATCTTCGCGCCACTCTCCTGTTCGGCGAACACCAGCAACGCGTCCGGCGGCAGTGCCCGCCCCAGACCCGGTGGCAAACCCACCACTTCGACCCAGGCTGAGGGCCCGTTGCCCACCCATCGGATCTCGATTGGGGCGGCGTGGCCGGCGTTTGCAGCCGCCCCGCACCCAAGGATTCCCAGCAGGATTGTCCGCCACGCGAGCCGGAGGCTCACCCCAGCGCCGCCGGACCGGTCCGGGCCCGCAGGCGCCGGCACGGTCCGGCGGAACCGAATCCTCACGGCAGCGCCATGGTCTCGAGATTGAGGGCGCGCCCGGCTCCCGTGCGCACCACCAGGGCGTGCCGCGCATCGAGGCGATCCAACTGCGCGACGCCGGCCCAGTCGATCTTCTCGAATTTCAAACCGTCGGTGTCACTCACCTTGGCGGTGATCGACTTGGCCGCGGGCGTAATCTGTTCGGCGGCCACCTTGATCACGCCTCGTGAACTATTTGCCATGAGCAGGTAGTCGCGGCCGTCCTTCTGGTAGACGATGATGTCGAGCGGGCGATTGCGATTGCCGAACTCCGCGATCGTCTTGCCGGTGATCCGGGCGCCGGGCTTCAACTCGCTCAGCGCAAACTGCACCAGCGGCGTGCAGGTGTAGGCCGCCAGGAGGTGCTGCTCTCCGCCGATCCGGTAAGGCACGAAGGTCCGCACGGGAGCGCGCGTCTCGAAGCGCCCATGGGCCCCGTGGTAGTTCTCCACCACGGTTCCCCGTTCGACCCGGCTGAACGGGAAGGGGATGGCCCGCAGGGTGGAAGAGAACTCCTCGTTGGACAGCCCCGCGACCAGCACGCGGCCATCGGCATAAGCCAGGTCGGTGATCGACTCGGTGCGCGGACTGCCGCCCTTGCGGCCGGCGGCGGGAGCGACATCGGCCGGGGCATCGGGGAGTTCGGCCCGCGCAAACCGTACCCGATCCAGCGCGACCAGTTCCGGCTGACCCTGGACATCCACCCGCACGAGCAGGGGCACGGCGTCCGGACCCCGTCCGCGCGACACCGCGAGATAGGCGCGCCGGGAGATGGGATTGACGGCCAGGTCCTCGATGATGACGTCGTCGGACTTGGTGCCAACGAGCGCCGCGATCTTCTCGTTGATCGCCTCCGCTCGAAGGGTGGCGGAACCGGAGGCCGGAGCCGTGTCGCCGGTCGCGACCGCGAGGATCGCCGCAGCCTTGGGATCGGCGATGAACAGTACGCCTTCGGGACCGAAGGCGAGCTGGCTGATGGACTTCAGTTCGACTTTGCCTTCCTGCATGCCGGCGGTGAGGCCGGCGCGAACGCTGGGAGCGAGGAGTCCAAGCGCGAGCAAACCAAGGGCGAGCGGAGATGACTTCATGGGAACAGGCGGTGGGGTGAAAGGGCCGGCGTAGGGGACACCGTCCCCGCGGGGGACCGCGGGGAGGCTTACCATTCGCCTCTCTTTCCCCGAGTCAACTCCACCGACCGTTTCCCGCGCGCGAAGGCGTCCTTCCCGCCACGCAGGGACCCTCGATTCGCGGTTCCCTGAACGTCTCGAACCCGCCCGTGGCGCCTATTTCGCCTTCTTCTTTTTCGCCGCCTTGGCAGCCGAAGGCGAAGCCAGCTGCGCCGCCTCGGGGATCCAGGTCAACTCGGGCCAGAGGGCCGGGCCGTCATTGGGCTGGGCGGGCCCCGGCGTGCTGCGGCCATTGGTTACGATGGCCGTCGCCTTGGCTTTCAGGAGTTCGACGACTTCAGGGTGCCGGTCGCAGAGATTCCTGGTTTCCCGCCAGTCGTCCTTCATGTCATAGAGTTCAAACGGGGGTTCGCCAGGCGGCGGGACGAGGAAGCGCGGCGCCAGGCTGCCGCCGGAGCCGCGGAAGAGGTTGAGTTTCCAGGGACCTTCGCGGATGGCAAAATAGCCGCTCGCCGCATGGTGTATGAGCGGACCTCGCAACGGCCGCGCAAAGTCGTCACCGCGCAGGGCGGGCAGGAGACTGAAGCTGTCTTCGCCGGCATTGGCCGGAAGCGTGGTGCCGACGATGTCCGCGCAGGTGGCGAAAAGATCCACCTGCCCCACCGGCTCGGTGCACACGCGGCCGGCACGGATGACGGCCGGCCAGCGCATCACGAACGGCACCCGATGGCCGCCTTCGTAGATGTCGCGCTTGCCGCCTTTCAGTTCGCCGTTGCTGGCGTGCCCGTAGGCGCGGGCGCGCTCCGCGTACCCATTCTCCGGGCCGTTGTCGCTGCTCTGGAAGACCAGCGTGTCGCGGGTGAGACCATGGTGGTCGAGGGCGGCTAGCACCTGGCCCACACGAAAATCGGTTTCGAGCATGAAGTCACCGTAGGCGCCGACCTGGCTCCGGCCCGCAAACTCCGGTGCGGCGCAGTGCGGCAGGTGCGGCGAGTTCAACGCCAGGTAGAGGAAGAACGGCCGGCCGGCCCGGGCCTCGGCGGCGTGGCGCGCGATGTAGTCGACCGCCTTTTCCGTGCAGACGCGCAGGCAAATGTCGTCCCGGAACGACGGGGCAATCTCGATGTCGTCGGCGTTCTGCCGCGTCAGGTCGTAGGGCGGCAGGAAGCGGAACGTGTGGTGCTCGGGCACCTGCTTGCGATGCGTCCAGCGCGACGGCGGATCGGTCACGCGGTTGTTCTCGATGAAGGTGAGCACGCCGTAGTTCATCGACGCCGGGATGCCGAAGTACTCGTCGAAACCGTGCTCGGTTGGTCCGTCGGTGATTGGCTGCGACCAGTCGCGGTGGCCGACCGTGCCGGGGAATTTCATGTTGAGATGCCACTTGCCAAACATCGCGGTGCGATAGCCGGCCGCGCGCAGCAGCGAGGCGACCGTCGGCCGTCCGCGCGCGATGAGGCAGTCGCCCTCGGCGTGCAGCACCCCGCTCTTCAAGGTCGTGCGCCAGCTGTAGCGGCCCGTGAGCAGCGCGTACCGCGACGGCGTGCATACCGTGTCCGCGCAGTGGCCGTCGGTGAACAGGATGCCCTCATGGGCAATCCGGTCGAGGTGCGGGGTGGCGAACCGGGCCTGCGGGTTGAGCCGGCTCATGTCCCCGTAGCCCTGGTCGTCGGTGTAGATCACCACGATATTGGGACGCGGCGCCGCCGCGGCGAGCCCGGCGGAGGAGCCGGCGGACCCGAGCAGGGCGAGGAGTCCCAGGCCGAAGCGGCGGCAGGAGCGGGTCTTCATGGCAACAATTCCGGTGGGGCGGGAGGAGAAGCACTTTCCGGAGCGCGGTGAATCGCGACCCGGCGGCGGCGGACCGTGGACAGTCAGCACCGCCTCCGGACGAACCGCAACACCCGCGGTTTCCATCGGGTCACTTCAGCCGCCGGATTGCCGCCGCCGCGAACCGGCGCAGATCCGCTCGCCCTCACCTCCGTCGCCCGCGGGCGCGGCGCAGCTCAGCGATTCTCGTGGACCACCTTCGCGGGCGGGAAGCCGTTGAAGTAGGTCGCGCTCGCGTGGCTGTAGGCGCCGATGTTGACGCTGTAGACGAGATCGCCGCGCTGCAGATCCGGCAGATTCTCTGCCATCGACACCACGTCGAGCGCGTCGCAGGTCGGGCCGAAGACCGAGCAGATCGAGGTCGGACCCTTCTTGAAGGCCTTCACCGGGTACTTGCAGTGATCGAAGATCACCCCGGAGTACGTGTGGTAGACGCCGTCGTTGATGTAGTAGCAGGTCTTGCCGTCGCGCACCGCCTTGCCGATGACCTCGGCCACGGAGGTGCCGCAGGGCGCGGCGAGGAACCGCCCCGGCTCGGCCAGCACCTGGATGTCCTTCGGGAAGAGGCGGTCGATCTCGGTGTTGATTACCTTGGCCAGTTCCTTGAACGGCTTCACCGTCTCGTCGTACCGCGCGGGGAACCCGCCGCCGATGTCGATCAGGTTCATCTTCGTGTAGCCGCGATCGCGCGCTTCCTGGAAGATGTTGGCGGTGAGCTGCAGCGCCTGGACGTAGTTCTCGAAGTTCGTCGTCTGGCTGCCGACGTGGAAGCTGATGCCCTCGACGGTGAGGCCGACGCGGTCGGCCTCGAGGATGAGGTCCACCGCCTCGCCCGGCAGCGCCCCGAACTTGGAGGACAACTCCACCATCGCGCCGGTGTTGGGCACCCGCAGCCGCAGCGCCAGCCCGGCGTTGGGAGCGTGCCGCTTGATTTTGTGAATCTCCTCCCGGTTGTCGAAGGTGACGAGCGGCTTGTACTGGTTCAGCTCCTCCAGCGTCGCGGTCGGCTTGGTCGGGTTGGCGTAGATGATCTTGTCCCAGATCCAGTCCTGCCGCGCCTTCGCCGGCAGGTGCTTGATGTTCTCGTACACGATCATGAACTCCGGCATCGAGGCGACGTCGAAGCTCGCGCCCTCCTCGAACAGCGTGCGCACGATCATCGGATCGGAGTTCGCCTTCACCGCGTAGTAGACCTGCACGCGGGGAAGGTAGCGGCGGAACTCGCGGTACGCCTTCCGCAGCGCGTCGTGGTCGATCACGAACAGCGGGGTGCCGTGTTCCTTCGCAAGCTGCTTGAGCCGGGATTGGGAGATCATGGGACGGAGCCTCAACCGGCGTCGGTGACGAGGAAGTTCTTGAACTGCCACGGATCGCGGAGATCGAGGTCCGGCTTGTTGTAGGCGGCGAAGGTCTGGTCGCGGTCCTTCAACGGCGTCCAGTCGGAGGCCTTGGAAATCCACTTGCCGAGGTACGGCTTGGCGATGCCGAGGACGTAGTCGTGCGGCAGCTCGTCCGGCACGACGACGCCGCGGTCCGGGTTCTCCATCATCCACATCGACGCCGCGACGACGGAGATGGCGACCTGCATCGTGGTCGCATTCTGGTGCGGCACCAGGCGGCGGGATTCCTCGATCGTGAGATCCGAGCCGATCCACCAGGAATTGTAGGCGTGCCCCATGATCAGGGCGCCGAGGATGTCGGACCCGCTCGTGATCTCGTCGTTCATGATCCGCTGGTTGTGCACCAGGCGGTAGTTGTAGCCGCGCATCTCGTTGAGGGACGCGATGGCCTCGTCACACGGGCAATACGCGTAGTGCATCGTCGGCCGGTAAACGGCCTTCTTGCCGTCCCAGACCGTGAGCTTGTCGGAAATCGTGAACGCCTCGCCGTGGCGGACGACCATGCCGAGGATGTTGTAGTCCGGCACCCAGGAGCGGACCCAGGTGTTGATGCCCATGCGCGCGAGGCAGATCTGGTTGCGCGGCCCTTCCCGGTGCTGGAAGGCGTGCGCCGGAAGCGTCTTCTCATGCGTGCCCCACCCCATCTCCGCGGTGGTCGTGCCCTCCTCGCGGAAGCCTTCGATGCTCCAGGTGTTGACGAACTCGTCGACCCGCTTCGGCTGGTCGGTGATCTGGGTGTCGCGCTCCGAGCAGTGAATCACCTTCACACCCAGGGCCTGCGCCAGGAGGTTGAACCTCTGCTCCTGGATCAACGCGCCGACCTTCTCGGCGGTCCGCGCCTTGAGTTTCTTGTCGGCCAGCAGGCTCTGCCCGATGTCGATCAAGCCCTGCTTCACGAAGTGCGAGATGAGCCCTGGATTGGCGCCATGCTCGATCACCGCGGTCGGGCCCTTGACCGGCCACTTCGCCAGCATCCGCCGCAGGTTCATGTGGCGCCAGTAGAGCGTCTTTTCCGTCGGGTGCTGCTTCCGGCCGGAGGCATACGGATCCCAGAGCTCGGTCGAGGTGTTGACGTAGAGCACGCCGTGGTCGTGGCACCACTGCAGGATTTCGCAGGCATCGATGTTCCAGGCGAGGTCGATCAACAGATCCCCGGCGCCGAGGTGCTGGCCGAGCAGGGACGCCATGTTTTCCTGCGTCACCCGGTCGCGCACGAAGCGCACGCCCTTGGCCGTCCAGCGCGCCAGCTTCGCGGACCGATCCTCGAAGTCCATCACGGTGACGTTCCGGGCCGGGACCTTGATGTGCTTGAAGAGAATCGGAAGGGTGCACTCGGCGACGGCGCCGTAGCCCACGAAGAGAATGCGCTGCTTGAATTCGATCATGATGCGTGTTCGGAGATGAGGTGAGCGTGACTGTGCGCAAGGCGCGCACGGCGAGACAAGAAATTTTGCACGCGCGACCGCGCGCGGTCGCGGCGAAAAGGTGGCGCCGACGCGGACCCGATCGGCGCCCGGTCAGAGCAACCCGGCGGTTTCCTCGAAGCCGCACCAGAGATTCATGATCTGCACGGCCTGCCCGCTCGCACCCTTCACGAGGTTGTCCTCGGCCACGGTGAGGATGAAATTTCCCGTGCGCGGATCGTGCACCGCTGACAGGTCGACGCGGTTCGTGCCGACGACATGGGCGGTGTCAGGCGTCTCACCCGTGGGCAGAACCTGGACGAAGGGGCGGCCCGCGTAGGCGGCGTTCCAGGCCGCGTACAGGCGGTCGATCCCGGCTCCGGCCGCCGCCGGCACGGTGATCGTGGTGGCGATGCCCCGGCGCATTGGTGCCAGGTGGGGGTTGAACTGAATGATCGTGGCGGCCCCGGTGTGCAGCGCGAGTTGCTCCTCGACCTCGGCGAGGTGGCGGTGCTTCACCAGCCCGTAGGCCTTGATGCTCTCGGCCCGCTCGACGTAGAGGTACATCTCCTCCGCCTTCTTGCCGGCGCCGCTGACGCCGCTGTAGGAGTTGACCACGATGTGCTCGCGCGTGACGACGCCGGCGCGGAGCAGCGGCACCAGGGGGACGAGGATGCTGGTCGGGTAGCAACCGGGAGCCGCCACCAGTTTCGCCTCGGTCTTCCAGGCGGGCGCGGTGAGCTCGGGCAGCACGAACCGCGCGGACGGCAGCAGTTCGGGGGCGTGGTGCTTGCCGTAGTACCGCTCGTAGGTCGCGAGGTCGGCGATGCGGAAATCGGCGCTGAGATCGATCACGCGCTTGCCGCCCGCGACGAGCGCCTGCGCGTAGGTGGCGGCGGCGCCATGCGGCAGCGCGAGGAAGAACAGATCGATGTCGCTGGCCGCAAGGGCGGCCGCGTCGGAATCGGTAAAGGTCAACCCGCGATCCGCGCCGCGCACGCCGGGAATGACCGTAGCCAGGCGNCCAGGGTCACCCGCGGGTGACCCAGGAGGAGCCGCACCAGAACTTCACCGGAATAACCGGACGCACCGACAATGCCGACTTTCATGATGGAAGAGCGGCAAGGGATGCGCCGCCCTCGCGCCGTCCGCAACGCCAAAGAAAACGGCCCGCACCTGGGGGAGCGGGCCGCGGGCCGGACGGATCCGGGACGGAGGTCAGAAGCTCACCGTGTAGGCCAGGGTGGTCACGCCCCGGCCGAGCGCGAGGCTGTTGGGCGACTTCGGCAGCGTCCCCGCCTTGGTGAAGGCGTTGCGCCCCTCGGTGTAGGCGAAGCCGATCGTGAGCTTGGAGTTCTTGTCGAGTTGGAAGGGCATCGACACGCCGAGCAGCCAGTAATCCCCCCAGGCCTTGACCGACGGGTTCGCGTCATTGGCGAACTCGTCGTACTTGTAGGTGCCGACCATGCCGGTGAAGGCGAGTTCCGAGCCGATGCCCTTCAGCGGCACCGAATACGCGAGGTTCAGCTCATAGGTCGGCCCTTCAATCACCATGTCGTAATAGATCTTCGGGGTGATCTTCAGGCCTTCGACCGTGTAGCTGAGCGCGAGGTTCGGCTCGAAGGTCGTGCGGTAGAAGCCGGCGCTCGTCGGGGCGCTGGGGTAGAAATAAGCCGTGAAACCCGGCGCGAGGGTGAGATCCTTCCCGAGCGTGAACGTGTAGGAGCCGTAGAGATCCAGTTCCGGGTCGGAGCTGTCCGGCACCTTGTCATCGAGCACGAAGTTGCCCCACAGCCCGAGCGTGAGATTGCCGGCGGCCATCTCCACGGTGGGCTGGAAGCCCGCGCCATTGAGGCGCTGCCCGCGGAGAAAATACTGCGAAACGACGGCGCCGGTGGCGGTGAAGGAGACGGCCGGAGCGGCCGCCGGAGCCACCTGGGCGTGACTGGCAAGGGCAGGCGCGAGGGCGAAAAGCGCACCCGCGAGGAGGAGTTTGGTATGGTTGGTAGGCATGTTCATGGAATTCCGTGTGCGGAGTGATCGAGATCTCCTTCTAAGCAGGACACGGGCCAATCATTGTAGAACTTCAGCGACGGCGCCGGAATCACGCAAGGTCGCGTAATAGCAACACGGTGACGGCCGCCCTTGGCAGAGATGCTGCTCCAACCGCGCGCCGGGCCCACGCCCGGTTCTGACTACATCAACCTCGAAAACAACCCATGAATCAACGCCTCACACTCGCGGCCGGTCTCGCTCTCGCCGCCTCGCTGACCGCCCACGCGGACATCAAGGTCAACGACAGTCTCTCCGTGGCCGGTTACGCCGTCGGATCCTATCGCACCACCGATCCGGATCCCGGACCGGCCGTCGACAAGTTCGACGTCGACGCGACGAAGCTCCAGTTCAACACCACCTTCAAGCCGGTCACCGGCACGATCAGCCTCTTCCATCAGCCCGGAGCCCCGAGCGACGTCACGGTGCTCGACGCCTACGCGACGGTCGACGTCGGCGGCGGCAGCAGCGTCACGGTGGGAAAGTTCCTCTCCTACCTCGGCTATGAGGCGTTCGACATCCCGAACATGACCCAGATCTCCTACGCCAACGGTGACTTTCTCGGGCCGATCCCGGGCTATCACAGCGGCGTGAAGTGGGACTACTCCGACAAGGCGGTCGGCTTCGGTCTCGCCCTGGTCGACTCGGTCTACTCCGGTCCCTTCTACCTGAAGGGCGACGGCGAGCTGAAGCACAACGGCGGTTTCGAAGGCTACTTCGTCTACAAGGCGATTCCCGAACTGACCGTGTGGGCCGGCTTCGCCTACGACACCAAGGGTAATGTCCTCCACAAGAACGACGACATCCTCACCCTGGACCTCTGGATCGGCTACAACCTGACCAAGGAATCCACCCTCGGGCTGGAGTATGTGAACAAGGACGGCGGGCTCGGCGACAAGGGCTACAACTGGCTCGCATTCTACGGCTACAAGTTCGACGCCAAGACTTCCGCCGCCTTCCGCGTCAGCGGTGAGAAGATGAAGAGCGGCCCGGGCTTCACCAAGTTCACGGTCTGCCCGGCCTACAGCGTCAACGACAACTTCCTCGTCCGCGCCGAGCTGTCGTACTACGACTACACGAAGCACACGGCGGACAGCGCCCTCTTCTTCGGCATCCAGACCGTCTTCAAGTTCTGATCTCCGCCGGGGCGCCGGCCAGCCCGGCGCGCCCCGCCGTTTCTTTCCGCGCGGCGTTTCGCCCGCGCGTTTCCGTCCTGCGTTTTCTCCTCCCGGCCACCGGGGCAGGGCTGCTGCCTTGCCCCGCTGGGCCCACCTCCTCCCAGCCTCAGCCTCAGACATGAAAAAACTGACCTCCCTCCTCGGTGCCGGCGCGCTCGCGCTCGGCGCCTCCCTGGCCTCCGCCCGCGCGGCGGAGACCGTCAAAGTCGGCGTCCTTCACTCCCTCTCCGGCACCATGGCGATCAGCGAGACCTCGCTGCGCGACGTGCTGCTCTTCACCTTCGACGAGATCAACGCCAAGGGCGGTGTGCTCGGCAAGAAGATCGAACCCGTCGTGGTCGACGGCGCCTCCAACTGGCCGCTGTTCGCCGAAAAGGCCAAGCAGCTGCTCGAGCAGGACAAGGTGGCCGTCACCTTCGGCTGCTGGACCTCGGTCTCCCGCAAATCCGTGCTGCCGGTGTTCGAGAAGAACAACGGACTGCTCTTCTACCCGGTGCAGTATGAAGGCGAGGAGGAATCGCAGAACGTGTGCTACACCGCCGAGGCGGTGAACCAGCAGGCGACACCCGCGGTCGACTACTACCTCAAGGAGGGCAAGAAGAAGTTCTACCTGCTCGGCTCCGACTACGTCTACCCGCAGACCACCAACCTGGTCCTGCTCGAGTACCTGCTGAGCAAGGGCGTGCCGCTGGCCAACATCGGCGGCGGTTTCCGCAAGGACGGCTCCGGCAAGATCATCTCCGCCGGCAAATACACGCCGTTCGGGCACACCGACTACCAGCAGATCGTCGCCGAAATCAAACAGTTCGCCGCCTCCGGCGACGCCTGCGTGATCTCGACGCTCAACGGCGACACCAACGTGCCGTTCTTCAAGGAATACGCCGCGTCCGGCCTCACTGCCGAGACCTGCCCGGTCGTCTCGTTTTCGATCTCGGAGGACGAATTCCGCGGGCTGCCCGCGGACAAGCTCGTCGGCCAGCTCGGCTGCTGGACCTACTTCCAGTCGATCAACAGCCCGGCCAACAAGAAGTTCGTCGCCGACTTCCAGGCCTGGCTGAAGAAGAGCACGGTGCCCGGCATCGTGAAGGAAGGCCGCGTCACCTGCTCGCCGATGGTGCTCAGCTACGTCGGTGTCTACCTCTGGAAGGCCGCGGTGGAAAAGGCCGGCTCGTTCGATGTCGACCAGGTCCGCGCCGCCTGGAAGAGCGGCCTCTCCTTCGAGGGCCCGGGCGGGAAGGTCACCACCCAGAAGAACATGCACCTGACGAAGAACGTCTACATCGGCGAGACCAAGGCCGACGGACAATTCAAGATCCTCAGTTCGTTCAACGGCGTCTACGGCGAGCCGTGGCTCAAGGGTAAGTTCAAGTAAGCCTCTCGTCGTTCGCCGCGAGCGCCGGCGGAGCCGTCCCACCCGGCCTCCGCCCGTTCGCGACCCGACTTTCGATGGCGGACGCGGAATTCTGCGTCCGCCCTCTTTGTTGGCACAACTCTAGCATTTCCCCTCCTGCGTGATGACCCACCCTCTCCCCTGCTGGCTGCGCGCCGTCCTGGCAGGCCTGTTCGCCGCCGGCGCCCTGGCCGCCGCCGAACCCACCCCGCGCCAGATCATCGCGCGGGCGGCGTTGACCGAAGATGCCGCCCAGCAGCGGGCCTTGATCTCGTCTCTCCTCGGTCGCGCGGACGATGCGATCGTCCCGTTGCTCGAGGCGTGGCGCAAGGATGCCCTCTTCCTCCACACCGCCGCCGATGGCACCAAGACTCCGGTGCAGCTCACCGGTGACCCCGACGCCACCGGCGCACGGGTGGCCTCCCGGGTCGATACCGGCGGGCCCTGGCTCGATGCCTCCGGCCGTCCAGTCCGCCTGAACCCATCCGAACTGACGGCCGTCGAACACAACACTTCCCTCCGTCGCGCCATGAAGGGCGTGCTCGACCTGGTCGATCTCGCCGCTGCCGATCCCGCCAAGCGTCTCAAGGCGATCCAGGCGATCGGGCTGGCCCAGGACGCGGAAAAACTCCCCGTCCTGCAGGGCCGCCTCGCCACCGATTCCGTTCCCGCCGTGCGCCGCGCCCTGCGCGAGGCCATCGCGCTCATCCAGCTGAAGGACGCCCGGGATGAGGTAAAACTGGCGGCCCTCGCCGAACTGCGGGAGCTGCACCCGCTGGCGAGCGCGGACTTCCTCCAGCGGGCCCTTCAGGAAGCGCGCGAGCGCCAGAATGCCGCCGTGGCCGGAGCCGCTCGCGCGGCGCTCCGCGCCGTCGAGGACCATCGCACCACCGTCGACTTCCTCGGCACGCTGTTTCGCGGCCTGAGCCTTGGCAGCATCCTCCTCGTCGCCGCACTCGGCCTCGCCATCACCTTCGGGTTGATGCGGGTGATCAACATGGCGCACGGCGAGATGATCGCCGTGGGAGCGTACACGACCTATCTCGTGCAGAATGTCTTCGGCGCCGGCCTCACCATCCCCTGTTTCGGGCTGAGCGTGCCCCTGCCGGGCCTCAACCTCTCGGGCGCCGCCTACCAAGGTTACTTCCTGGCCGCCCTGCCCCTCAGTTTTCTCAGCGCCGCCCTCGTGGGCATCGCGCTGGAGCGGAGTGTCATCCAGTTTCTCTACCGCCGCCCCCTCGAAAGCCTGCTGGCCACCTGGGGCGTCTCGCTCGTCCTGCAGCAGGGCTTCCGCCTGATGTTCGGCGCCAACAACGTCCAGGTTTCGAGCCCCAGCTACCTCAGCGGCAACTGGCTGATCAACGACGTCATCCTGGGATGGAATCGCGTCTTCGTGATCGGCTTCGCCATCCTGATTGTGTTCGGAATGTGGCTGGTGCTCACGAAGACGCCGCTCGGCCTGCTCATCCGGGCCTCGATGCAGAACCGCACCATGGCGTCGTGCATGGGGGTCAGCACCGGCCGGGTCAACCTGCTGACGTTTGGTCTCGGCAGCGGCCTGGCGGGACTGGCGGGCGCCTTTCTCAGCCAGATCGGCAACGTCGGGCCTTCCCTCGGCCAGGGCTACATCATCGATTCGTTCATGGTGGTGGTTGTGGGCGGCGTCGGCAGCATCGGCGGGACCATCCTGAGCGCCTTCGGCATCGGCGGGGTTGATCAGGTTCTGCAACAGTACCTGCCGTCCGTCGCACCCGGGCTCGGCTGGGTGCCCGGACTCGGCGGGTTCCTGCAAAACCTGGCCCAGGATGCCGCCGTCTTCGGAAAGATCCTCGTGCTGGCCGGCATCATCCTGTTCCTGCAGTGGCGCCCGGCGGGGCTGTTTGTCATCCGCAGTCGCGGCCTTGAGGACTGAACCATGGCCACGGCGCGTCTCCGCCTTTCCGAACCGCTGGCCATCACCGCCGCCGCGGTGCTGTTTCTCGGCGTCTTCCCCTTCCTGCACGCGCAGGGAGTGATCAGCACCTTCACCCTCGGTGTCTGGGGCAAGTATCTCTGCTACGCCCTGCTCGCGATTTCGGTGGATCTGCTTTGGGGCTACACCGGGCTGCTTTCACTCGGCCAGGCGTTGTTCTTCACCCTCGGGGGTTACATGCACGGCATGTACCTGATGCGGATGATCGGAGATCTCGGGCAGTACAAGAAGCCGATTCCGGACTTCCTCGTGTTCCTCGGCTGGGAGCGCCTGCCCGCCTTCTGGGAGCCGTTCGCCAGTTTTCCCTTCGCCGTCGCCATGGTGTTCGCGGTCCCCGGCGTGGTGGCCTTTCTCTTCGGTTACCTGGCCTTTCGCTCCCGGATCAAGGGTGTGTACTTCTCGATCCTGACGCAGGCGCTGACCTATGCGGCGTCGATCATGTTTTTCCGCAACAACCTCCTGCTCGGAGGCAACAACGGGTTCACCGACTTCAAGTTCATCCTCGGCCACCGTCTCGCCGACCCCGCCACGGCCCGCGCCCTCTACGCCGCGTCGGCCCTCGCCCTCCTCCTCGCCTTCCTCTTCTGCCGCTGGCTGAGCCGCACCAAGTTCGGCCTCGTGCAACAGGCGATCCGCGACGGCGAGAACCGCGTCCTGTTCAGCGGATACGCCACCGCCCACTTCAAGCTGTTCATCTTCGTGGTCGCCGCCTGGATCGCCGCGATCGGCGGAGCCCTCTACACCCCGCAGGTGGGCATCATCAATCCCAGTGAAATGCAGGCCGACAAGTCCCTGGAGGCCGTCGTCTGGGTGGCGGTGGGCGGACGGGGCACGCTGCTCGGGCCGATCGTCGGAGCCATCGGCATCAATGCCCTGAAGAGCTGGGCGACGCGCGCCTACCCCGATCTCTGGCTCATCATCCTCGGCACCCTCTTCATCCTGGTCGTGCTCTTCCTGCCCGGCGGCATCGTCAGTCTGCCGGCCCGCTTGAAGGCGCTCTGGCAGCGCTTCCGTTCGCCGCGCCTGCCGGATCCGGCCCCGCCCGCGGCCGCCGAATCCGCCTCCGCCAAACCCTGAGCCCGCAACCACCGCACCCGCATGGCGCATCCCCTGCTCACGGTCGAGGGAGTCTCGAAAACCTACGACGGTTTCAAGGCCATCTCGGAACTCACCTTCTACCTTTTTTCCGGGGAGCTCCGGACGGTGATCGGTCCCAACGGCGCCGGCAAATCCACCTTCTTTGATCTCATCACCGGCCGGGCCAAGCCCGACCGCGGCAAGATCGAGTTCGGCTCCGATCCCTCCTCCCATCACGACCTGACCGGGCTGAACGAATACGAAATCAACCGCCTCGGGATCGGCCGGAAGTTCCAGACCCCGAGCGTCTACACGGAGCACACCGTCTGGGAAAATCTCGTGCTCTCCCTCCACGGCCCCCGCGGGGTCTTCGCCTCGCTCTTTCACCGCCTGTCCTCCACCGCAAGGGACCGCCTCGACGAACTGCTTCGCCTGGTGCGCCTGGGCGAAAAACGCGACTGGAAGGCCGGCCTCCTCGCCCACGGGGAGAAGCAGTGGCTCGAAATCGGCATGCTGCTCGCCCAGGACCCCAAGCTGCTCCTGGTCGACGAACCCGCGGCCGGCATGACCGATGAGGAAACGCACCGCACCGGGGAGCTCCTTCTCTCCCTCGCCGGCCGGCACAGCCTCATCGTCGTCGAACACGACATGACATTCGTCAAACAGATCGCCGCCCACGGCCAGGTGACGGTCCTGCACCAGGGAACGGTCCTGTGCGAAGGCAAGTTCGACGACGTCCAGGCCGACCAGAAGGTGCGCGAGGTTTACCTGGGCCGGGGCAAACACGGAACGCGCTAGGTCCCGAACCCATCCTCTTTTCCCATCGCATCGATGACGCTTTCGACCCGGCACCCGTGGGCAGTAAACAGTGATCAGTATTCAGTAATCAGTGACCCGTGACCTTTGATGCGTAACCAAAACCAACGACCTCAAATCCTGCCGGTGAGCCCGCCCCGCCCTTTCCCGTCAGCCAGGCCCGCCAACGCACTCCGATCCCTGACTACTGATCACTGACCACTGATCACTGAATACTGATTACTGATTACTGGTCACTGATCCCAGGTCACTGCACCGTCAATGTCCACGCCCCTGCTCCAACTTTCTGCCGTCGAGACCTACATCGGCGGCTCCCGCATCCTTCGCGGGGTGGACCTTGAGATCTTCCCCGGGGAAGTCGTTGCTCTGATGGGGCGCAACGGCGTGGGAAAAACCACCACGCTGCGGTCGATCACCGGCATCCTGCCGGTTCGCGCGGGTTCGATCCTCCTGGCAGGGCAGCCGATTCACCCGCTCGCCATCGACGCGCGGGCCCGCGCCGGACTCGGTTATGTGCCCCAGGGGCGCGACATCTTCCCCCACCTCACCGTCGAGGAGAACCTGCAGATCGGGCTCGTCGTGCACCGCCGCAAGGGCGCCGCCGCCCGCGCCGCCCTCGACCGCGTCTTCGCCCTCTTTCCCGTCCTGCGCGAAATGCTCGGACGCAAGGGCGGCGTTCTTTCCGGCGGACAGCAGCAGCAGCTGGCGATCGGCCGCGCCCTCCTCACGGAACCCAAACTCCTGATCCTCGATGAACCCACCGAGGGCATCCAACCTTCAATCATCGATCAGATCGGCGACACGCTCAAACAGCTCAAGGCCCCGCGGGCTCCCGCCACCGCGCTCGACGAGGCGGCGCGGGCCGTGGCCGAAATCCGTCACGCGGTCCAGCAATTGAAGCAGGAGCACTCCCTCGCCATCCTGCTCGTCGAGCAGTACGTCGATTTTTGCCGCGACGTCGCGGATCGTTTCTATGCCATGGACCGCGGCGCCATCGTCGCCTCCGGGCCGATCCAGGGCCTCACCGACGAGATCGTGAAGGCGCATCTCCAGGTGTGACCCGCCTCGCCCTTCCGTTTTCCGCCCGCCTCCGCTATTTCCGTCCGCCTTCCCCATGCATCTCACCCCGCGTGAACGCGAAAAACTCCTGGTGGTCGTGGCCGCCGATCTCGCCCGGCGCCGCCAGGCCCGCGGCCTCAAGCTCAACTACCCGGAGGCCGTCGCCATCATCACCTACGAAATCATGGAAGGCGCCCGCGACGGCCGGTCGGTCGCCGACCTCATGAGCCACGGCACCACCCTCCTCAAGCTGGCCGACGTGATGGAAGGCGTGGCGGAGATGATCCCCGAGGTGCAGGTCGAAGCCACGTTTCCGGACGGCACCAAGCTGGTCACCGTGCATCACCCGATTCGCTAATCGGCCCTACCCCTTCTCCCATGATTCCTGGCGAAATCATCCCCGCTCCCGAGGCTCCGCCGCTCGCGGCCAACGTCGGCCTCGCGACCCGGACGCTGGAGGTCGTCAATACGGGCGACCGCCCCATCCAGGTGGGTTCCCATTACCATTTCTTCGAAACCAACGAAGCGCTGCGCTTCGATCGGGCCGCGGCCCGGGGCTTCCGCCTCAACATCCCAGCGGGCACCGCCGTGCGTTTCGAGGCGGGAGACACGCGCCGCGTCGAACTCGTGGCCCTCGCCGGCCGCCGGGAGGTCTGGGGTCTCAACGCCCTCGTCAATGGCCCGCTCGACGCCCGGCCGCGGGCCGCGTCCCGGAAAAAACTCCCACCCCAGCAGCGAAAGTAGCCCGACCATGCCCCTGCATCTCTCCCGGCGCCAGTACGCCGAAATGTACGGCCCCACCACCGGCGATCGCGTGCGCCTCGCCGATACCGACCTTTACGTCGAGGTCGAACGCGACCTCATCGCCGAAGGGGGCGGCTACGGTAACGAGATCAAGTTCGGCGGCGGCAAGGTGATTCGCGACGGCATGGGCCAGTCGCCCACGGCCCTCGACGCCGAGTCGCTGGATCTCGTGATCACCAACGCCCTGCTCCTCGATCCCGTCCTGGGCGTGATCAAGGCCGACCTGGGGATCAAGCACGGTCGAATCGTTGGCATCGGCCACGCCGGCAACCCGGGGATCCAGGATGGCCTTGGCTCCGCGTTCCCCGACCCGAAAACGAAGCGGCGGAACCCGATGATCGTCGGCGCCGCCACCGAAGTCATCGCCGGCGAGGGCTGCCTCGTCACCGCGGGCGGCATCGACACCCACATCCACTTCATCTGCCCGCAGCAGATCGATGAGGCGATCAGCGCCGGTATCACCACCATGCTCGGAGGCGGCACCGGTCCCGCCCACGGCACCTTTGCCACCACCTGCACGCCCGGACGCTGGAACCTGCACCGCATGCTCGAGGCCGCCGAGGCGTATCCGATGAACCTCGGCTTCCTCGGCAAGGGCAACTGCGGCACACCGCAGCCCCTCCGCGAGCAGATCCTCGCCGGCGCCATCGGGCTCAAGCTGCACGAGGATTGGGGCACCACTCCGGCCGCCATCGACGTCTGCCTGGGCGTCGCGGATGAATTCGACGTTCAGGTCGCGATTCACACCGACACCCTCAACGAATCGGGGTACGTCGACGACACCCTCCGCGCCTTCAAGGGTCGCACGATTCACACCTTTCACTCGGAAGGCGCCGGCGGTGGCCATGCTCCCGACATCATCCGCGTCTGCGGCGAGCCCAATGTCCTGCCCTCGTCCACCAACCCGACGCGCCCCTTCACCGTCAACACCATCGACGAGCACCTCGACATGCTGATGGTGTGCCATCACCTCGATTCGAAGATCCCGGAGGATGTCGCGTTCGCCGAGTCGCGGATCCGGCCCGAGACGATCGCGGCCGAGGACTGCCTGCACGATCTTGGCGCCATCTCCATGATGTCGTCCGACTCGCAGGCGATGGGGCGGATTGGCGAGGTCATCCTGCGCACGTGGCAGACGGCGCACAAGATGAAGTCCCAGTTCGGACCGCTGGCGGGACCGTCGCACCCGGCCGCCGACAATTTCCGCGTGCTCCGCTACCTCGCCAAGTACACCATCAATCCCGCCCTCGCGCACGGCATCGCGCACGTCGTTGGCTCGATCGGGATCGGCAAACTTGCGGACCTGGTGATCTTCAAGCCGGCGCTCTTCGGGGTGAAACCGGAAACGGTCCTGAAGGGCGGTTTCATCGCGTGGGCCAACATGGGCGATCCCAACGCCTCCATCCCCACGCCACAGCCCACCTTCTACCGGCCCCAGTTCGGGGCGGCGGGTCGGGCGCTGGCCTCGACCTCGCTCACGTTCGTCAGTGCGGCCTCGCTGCGCCAGGGGAAGCTCGACCGCCTGGGGCTGCAGCGCCGCCTGGAGCCGGTTCGCCGCTGCCGGAAGCTGGGCAAGCGCGACATGGTGCTGAACGACGCCCTGCCGCGGATCACGGTGGATCCCGAAACCTACACCGTCACGGCCGACGGCCGCGTGCTCACCTGCGAACCGGCGCGCCAGCTGCCGCTCGCCCAGCGCTACTTCTTGTTTTGAGGGACGACGCCCCCTTGGATGCCGGCATGCAGCTCGTTTCCGCCCCGCTCCCGACCAGCGCCGCCCACCTGCCCGAGGTCGCGATCCGCACCGATCGCCTCACCCTGGCGAAACGACTCTGGCGGGGGCGCGCGGAGGACGGCACCGAATTCGGTTTCGAACTCGCCGCGCCATTGCGTCCGGGAGACGTGGTCTTCCAGAGTCCCACGGCCCGCTACGTGGTGCGCCAGGCGGAGGAACCAGTGGTGGAGATTTCCCTCGAGATGCCGCCATCGGCCGCCGCCGGCATCGGCTGGGCGATCGGCAATCTTCACCTGGAACTCTGCGCCGAACCCACCCGCCTGCTCGCCGCCGACGAACCGGCAGTCCGCCAATTGCTCGACCGCCTGAAGGTTTCCTATCGCACGACCACCGCGGTCTTCCGCCCCGGGCGGTTCAGCCGCGGCCAGTTGCCCGTCCATGATGTCGGAACCAGCCACAAACACTGACGACCACGCCTGGCTGCTGCGCCTGCTCCAAGCCGGGGACTCCTTCTATCCGACGGGCAGCTATGCGCACTCGTTCGGTCTCGAGGCGCTGGTGCAGGACGGCGTGATCCAGGATCGCGCCAGCCTGCGGCAGTTCCTTTTTCTTTCCGTCCTTCCCGCCCTCCGCCAGGCGGAACTGCCGCTCGCCGCCCACGCCTGGCGCGCCCTCGCCGGACCCGACTGGAAAGCCGTGGGCGAACTGTGCGTCCTGTCCTCGGCCCTCAAGGCCCCCCGGGAACTCCGGCTCGCCTCGGAACAGATCGGCCGGCAGCGCGCCGAACTGCTCGCCCAGCTGCATCCCGGTTCCCTGGCCGCCACCTTCTGCCGCGAAGCGGCGGAAAACCGCTGGCCCGGCTCTGCCGCGGTGTCAGCCGCCCTGGAAGGACGCGTTGCCGGCGCCCCCCTGCCCGCCGTGCTCTCCGGAGTCTACTACAGCGCGATTGCCGCGCTCCTTTCCGCCGGCATGAAGCTCCTCCGTCTCGGCCAGAACGGCGCCCAGACGCTCCTGAGCGAGGCCTTGGCGCCGGCACCGGCGATCCTCAGCGCCGCCACCGTCGTGCCGGTCTCCGAGGTGGGATGGTTCAATCCGTGGCTCGACATCGCGGCCGCCCGCCATGAATTCGCGGACGCCCGCATGTTCATCTCCTGAGGCCACCGGCGCCGGCGCCTCGCCCCGAGCCCACGCCACGCCTCCTCCTCGCCCTCCGGCTTACTTTCCATGACCCGTCCTCCCCGCATCGGCATCGGCGGACCTGTTGGTTCCGGCAAAACGATGCTCTGCCTCAAGCTCTGCCAGCGGCTCCGCGACCGGCTCTCGCTGGCGGTAGTCACCAACGACATTTACTGCTCTGAAGACGCGCAGTTTCTCATTCGGCACAGCGCCCTCCCGGCCGAACGTATCGTGGGCGTCGAGACCGGCGGCTGTCCGCACACCGCCATCCGCGACGACACCACCATGAACGAGCAGGCCTGCCGGGCCCTCGAGACCAGGTTTCCCGACCTGCAGTTGCTCCTGGTGGAGAGTGGCGGTGACAATCTCACGGCGACATTTTCGCCGGAACTGGTGGACACTTTCATCTACGTCATCGACGTGGCGGAAGGGGACAAGATCCCGCGCAAGGGAGGTCCGGCCATCCGCCACAGCGATCTGCTGATCATCAACAAAATCGACCTGGCCCCGCTGGTCGGCGCCGATCTCGGAATCATGGATCGGGATGCCCGCGCCCAGCGCGGCCCCCGCCCCTTTCTCTTTTGCGACCTGAAACGGGAGCATAATCTCGACGCCGTGCTTGCCTGGATCGAACATCACGTGCTGTTCGCCCAACGGCCGTCGTCGGGCCCGGGCGGCTGAACAGGGATCGCCGCCATCGGGCGGCCCCCGCCCTGCGACCCGCCGGCGCCCCACGCCCCGCCGCTGGGCGGACCCATCCCTCCGCGCTCTCCCGTCCCTCTTCGCCATGACTGAGTTTTCCGGCCATCTTCGCCTGCGCGCGGCCCGCCGCGCAGACGGCCGGACGGTGCTGGCCGAACAGGCTTTCCGGGCGCCGTTTCACCTCAGCAAGCCCTACTGGGAGCCGGAGGCCCGCACCCTGATCGTGCAGGTGGTCAACCCCACCGCCGGGGTCCTCGCCGGAGACCGGCTGGAGTCCTCGCTGCAGGTCGATCCTGACGCGGCGCTGATCGTGACCACGCCGAGTGCGAGCCGGATCTTCCAGATGCGGACAGGTCAGGCGCTGAGCCGGCAGTCCTACACGGTCGCGGCCGGAGGGTGGCTCGAAGTGCTGCCGGAGCCCTTGGTGCCCCATCGCGGTTCGGTGTTTCGGCAGGAGACCCGGATTGACGTCGCACCCGGAGGCGGGGTGTTCTTCGTCGATCAATTGATCCCAGGCCGGCTCGGCCATGCCGAGGCCTGGCAGTGGGCCCAGCTGACGCTGGAGACCGAAGTCCGGGTCGGCGGGGAACTGGCGCTGCGCGAGCGGCTCAGCCTCAGTGGTGCGGAACTGCAGGAGCTGGCCGCCTTCTTCGGATCCGGCCCCACGTGCTGTTTCGCCAACGCCCTTCTGATTCCTCCCACCCTCGAACCCGTCCCCCCGGACTGGTGGCAGCCCTTGCACGCCCTGCAAGAGGCGGGCGTGCGGCTCGGTGCCAGCGCGCTCCGCCGGGGAGGCTGGAGCCTGCGTCTCGCCGCCTCCGGTCCGCTGCAACTCCGCGACACCGTCCAGGAAGTGCGCCGCCTGCTCGCCGCACAGTTTCCGCGGCTCGGAGCCAATCTGCGCAAGCTGTAAACCCGCCCGCGTCGCCGCGCCGCACCCTGGCGCCCAAAAAAAAGCCGCCCGCCCCAGAGGAGCGGACGGCGGAAAGATCTTCCCGAAGGAAGGGCGCGATCAGCGCTTCGAGAACTGGAACCGCTTGCGGGCGCCCGGCTGGCCGGCCTTCTTGCGCTCCTTCTCGCGCGGGTCGCGCTTCAGGTGCCCGGCCTTCTTCAGCTTCGGACGCAGCTCGAGGTTCATCTTCTGCAGCGCCCGGGCGATGCCGTGGGCGACCGCCCCGGCCTGGCCGGCGACGCCGCCGCCCGCCACGTTGGCCGTCACATCAATCTTCTCGCGCAGCTCCACGGTGAGGAGCGGGGCGTAGGCCTGCTTGGCGAAATTCTCGTGGGAGAAGTACTTCTCGAACTCGCGTCCATTGACGGAGAGTTTGCCCGAACCCTCGGTGATGCGCACCCGGGCGGTCGAGGTTTTGCGGCGGCCGGTGCCGAGGAAGACGTTGGCGGGAGTGACAGCGCTCATGGTCGATCAGGGGTCAGACAGAAATCTTCTGGGGGGCGTTGGCTTCGTGGGAGTGCGTCGGGCCGGCGAAAACCCGCAGCTTCTTCAACATCTGCGCCGCGATGCGGTTCTTCGGCAGCATGCCCTTGACGGCGTGTTCGATGATGAACTCCGGGTGCCGCTCGCGCATCAGGGAAACCTTCCGGTAGCTTTCTCCGCCGACGAAACCGGAGAAGAACATGTACTCGTTCTGCTCTTCCTTCTTGCCGGTCAGGACCACCTTCTCCGCGTTGATCACGACCACGAAATCACCGGTGTCGACGCTGGGGGTGTAAGTGGGACGGTGGCGGCCGCGGATGATGTTGGCCGCCTTGACGGCGAGGCGACCGAGCGGAACCCCGGCGGCATCGATCAGATACCACTTGGGTTGCACCGTCTCCTTCTTGGCGAGGAACGTTTTCATGCGAAAAGAGGTCAACTGCTAAGGTCACGGGAGGGTGTGTCAACCCCGGTTTTGCGGGATTTTTCGCCGGAAGCGCAGCGCGGTTTCCCGCCGGACGAAGGGGGCGGCGCCTCCACCAGGGCCGCCGGGCCAGTCCGTCGACGGGGAAACCGCCGCTGCCGCCACCACCGCCGCAACCTCATCGACTTTCGGGCCTCCCCCGTTTCAGTCACCCCACATGCCCAAACCCGAAGAAGCGCCCACGATCATCTTCTCGATGCTCGGTGTCTCGAAGAAGATCGAGCGGAAGGAGATCCTCCGCGACATCTCCCTCTCCTTCTTTTACGGCGCCAAGATCGGCGTCCTCGGATTCAACGGCTCCGGCAAGTCTTCGCTGCTCCGGATCCTCGCCGGCCGCGACACCGAGATCGAGGGCCGGGTGCACTTCGAACCCGGGTACACCGTCGGTCTCCTGGAACAGGAACCGCAGCTCTCCGCCGGCAAGACCGTCCGCGCCTGCGTGGAGGAAGGGGTCCAGCACCTGATGGACCTGACGGCGGCCTACGACGCCACCTGGGACGAACTCAATGACGCCCCGGACGACGCCGCCAAGGACGCGATCATGGCCCGGCAGGGCGAGTTGCAGGAGAAGATTGACGCCCTTGGCGCCTGGGATGTCGCCCCCAAGGTGGAGATGGCCATGGATGCGCTCCGCTGCCCCCCAGGCGATCAGCCGGTCGACCGGCTCTCCGGCGGCGAGCGCCGCCGCGTCGCCCTGGCACGCCTGCTCCTGCAACAGCCATCAATCCTGCTCCTCGACGAACCGACCAACCACCTCGATGCCGAGAGCGTGCACTGGCTGGAGCAGCACCTCGCCCGCTACGCGGGCACCGTCATCGCCGTGACGCACGACCGGTACTTCCTCGACAACGTCGCCCAGTGGATCCTCGAACTCGACCGCGGCCATGGCATTCCGTGGAAAGGCAACTACTCCTCCTGGCTGGAGCAGAAGCAGCGCCGCCTCGCCATCGAACAACGCACCGAGGATCGCCGGCAGAAAGCCATGGCGCGCGAACTGGAGTGGATCCGCAAGTCGGCGAAGGCGCGGCAGGCCAAGTCCCAGGCCCGCATCAATGCCTACGAGGCGATGCTGAAGGAGGACGTCGCGGAGAAGGAGCGGGAGTTCGAAATCCTGATCCCTCCCGGCCCGCGCCTCGGCACCCTGGTAGTCGAAGCCCAGCAGCTCGCCAAGGGCTACGGCGAGAATCTCCTCTTCGAGAAGGTGAACTTCTCGCTGCCGCCGGGCGGAATCGTCGGGGTGATCGGCCCCAATGGCGCCGGCAAGACAACGCTCTTCCGCCTGATCACCCGTGCGGAGCGTCCGGACGCCGGCGTCCTGCGCGTCGGCGACACGGTGAAAATCGCCCACGTCGACCAGTCGCGCGACACCCTGCCCGGCGCCGCCACGATCTACGAGGCGATCAGCGACGGAGAGGAGATCCTCCGGATGCCCGGCCGCGAGGTGAACGCCCGCGCCTATTGCGCGCAGTTCGGTTTCTCCGGCGCCGACCAGCAGAAAAAGGTCGGAGTGCTGTCGGGAGGCGAACGCAACCGCGTCCACCTCGCCCGCCTGCTCAAGAGTGGCGCCAACCTCATCCTCCTCGACGAACCCACCAACGATCTCGACGTGAACTCGATCCGCGCCCTGGAGGAGGCCCTGGAGAACTTCGCCGGCTGCGCCGTCGTGGTGTCCCACGATCGCTGGTTCCTCGACCGGGTGGCCACCCACATCCTCGCCTTCGAAGGCGACAGCGCGGTGGTCTGGTTCAACGGCAACTACTCGAGCTACCTCGAGGACTTCCGGCGCCGCCGGGGTAAGGAGGCCGACCAACCCCACCGCATCAAGTACCGCCGGTTGGCACACTGAGCCGGGACGAATTCGGGCATTCCCTCGCGCCCGACACTGGTCCATCCTGCCGGTACCATGAGGTACCCCACCCCGCCCTACGGTCGCCTGCCTGCCCTGTGCCTCGCCAGCATCCTGGCCCCGTGCGCCGCCGCTCCGCTCTCGGCCGCGGAACCCGCCCGCCCCCCGGCCCCGCCTCCTGCCTCGGCCGAGGTCGTCGAACTGAGCCCGTTCGAAGTCAACACCACCAAGGACACCGGCTACGTGGCCGAGAACACCCTCGCCGGCAGCCGGCTCAACACCTCGCTGCGCGACACCGCCAGCTCGGTCTCCGTCTTCACCAAGGAGTTCCTCGACGATGTCGCCATCACCAGCCTCGTCGAGTTGGTGCAGTACTCGGTCAACTCCGAGATGAACACCAACGAGAACCAGGCCGGCACCGGGCAGAATCCAATCGTCAACGCCCAGGCGCTCACCCCCCAGGTCCTCGTACGCGGGCTCGCGGCCAGCCTCGGCCTGGATTACTTCAACAGCATTACGCCGACCGACCCGTATCGCGTCGGCCGCTACGAGGACACCCGCGGGCCCAACAGCATCCTCTTCGGCATCGGTTCGCCGGGCGGCATGCTCAACCAGTCCTCCAAGGTCGCCACCCTCCGCTCAGACAGTGCCGCCATCCGCCACAGCTCCGGTTCCTGGCAACGCAGCCGCACTGAACTCGACGCCAACAAGATTCTGCGCCGCGACCACCTCGCCGTCTCGCTCGCCGCCGTGCACCAGGAAAATGGCGGCTGGCGGCAGTTCGACTTCCAGGACAAGCAGCGGATCTTCGGTTCCGTCACTTATCGTCCCACGCGCACCCTGGGCGTCAGTGTAATGGGCGAAGTCGGCCGCGACCTCAACGCCGTCATCCGCAACTCCGTCGAGTCGGACCAGGTCCTCGCCTGGTACGACAACCGCAACGCCCGGGGCGTCGACGCCGTCACGTTCACACCCGGTACGGTGGCACCGACCGCGGCCCAGATTGCCGTCGGCGTGACCGGCCGCGACAGCACGCGCACCGGCAACAACCGGCGGGTCACCTTCATCGAGAACGACGGCACGATCTTCGACTTCTCGGGTGCCTTCGTCACCGGCAGCTACAACAACGCCGCCGTACGGGCCCCCGACGGCACGCCGGGGGTGACGAGTTCCACCCTCAAGGTGCACGATCCCTCGCTGCTCCCCTACGACATGAATGGCGCGGGCCCGGGCATGTTCCGCGACCAGAAGCTCAAGAACTACACGATCAGCCTGGACTGGCAGCCACTCCGCGACCTCGCGTTCAATCTCGCCCACAATTACCAGGACACCACGGCCCTGGTGAACCTGATGACCGGCGAGGATCCCACTCTGCGCGGCGACGCCAACCGCACTCTCGGAGTCGGCGGACCCGCCAACCCCTACGCCGGCCGGCTCTACATCGATGGCACCTGGCGCCGCGACGTGCACGTCGGCGACGCCACCGAGACCCGCCTGTCCGCTTCCTGGCAGGTCGACACCCGCTCGAAGTGGTTCGGCCGGCACCGCGTCGCGGCCATGGTCTCGCAAGCCGAGCAGTTCGACACCCGCGCCAACTCCTGGCTCGCCCTCGCCGGACGGCCCTTCAACGCCACCCCGAACAACGCCAACAACCGCATCACGGTCCGCAATTACTTCACCGAAGGCAGCCATGCGACCTACCGCGCGGGCGACTGGCGCCGGCTCCCGACGAAGATCAACTTCCTCGGCCGGGACTACGGGTTGGTCTTCGCCAACGAAGTCTGGGGCGCCAACAACGGCGGCGGCGAACAGGACTCCACCTCCGCGCTGGGCGTGGTGCAAAGCCACTGGCTGGCCAACCGTCTCGTCACCACCTTCGGGTACCGCCAGGACAAGGTCGACATCTACGAACTGAGTTTCTACGACGACCCCAACGTCGGCAACATCGTCGACCGCGACCGCAGCAAGAGCACCAAGACGAGCGCCACCGGTTACACCAGCACCGCAGGCGCGGTGCTGCACGTGACTGACTGGCTCTCGCTCATCGGCAACCGCTCGACCAACCAGGGTGTGCCCTCGTTCACCCGCAAGATCTTCCCGGACGGCAACCTCGCTCCGGCCTCCGAGGGCAAGGGGGAGGATGTGGGCCTCGGCCTCGATCTGCTCAACGGCCGCCTCAACGCCAAGGCGGTCTATTTCACCTCGTACGAGCAGGGACGAATCACCACCACCGGCTTTGGCGGCGCCGCCGACCGCAACACCCGCGTGATGACCGCGTTTGCCTCGGTTCTGGTCGGAACGGGGCGCCCCTACTCCCAGGCGCAATGGGACCCGATCTTCCGGCAACTTACGCCGCCGGCCACCGCGGCATCCTCCGATTTCGAAACCGAGGGCTACGAGGCGCGCCTGACCGCCAACCTCACGCGCAACTGGCGCCTCGTCGTCAACTATTCCTACACTGACTCGATCCGGCGCAACGTGGCCAACGAAGTCGCCGCCTGGTACGGTCTCAAACCCACCGACAACGGGAAGCTGGTGCAGGGCGTTTCCCAGGTGGCCGGCGGCCAGTATGTCGTCGATCGCTCCGCCTTCGTCCCGGGCGGCGCCATCAGCCGGTGGCTCGATCTCGCCGCCCAGCATCCCGAGGCCAACGTCTCGACGCTATCCACGTCGAATTCCATCCCTGTGGCCCAGGAGATCTTCAATCTGATCAACAACCTGAACGACGACAAGGAGCAGGAGGAGCGCCGCTGGGGCGTCCGCCCGCACAAGATCAGCCTGTTCACAGCCTACGACCTCCGGGAAGGCCGCCTGAAGGGCTTCACCGTCGGCGGCGGCTGGCGCTGGCGCAGCGCCAATGTGATCGGCGAGGATTCCAAGGGCAACGAGATCACGGGCCGCGTCCTCACCGCGACCGACCTCATGCTGGCGTACGCCACGAAGTTCGATCGCCTGCCCGGGCGGGTGCGCTTCCAGGTCAACATCTCCAATCTCTTCGACAACACCAAGATCATCCCCGTGCGCCTCGCCACGGGCGCGACCGCGTCCGACGGCTTCTTCGTTCCCGGGGGCCGCGGCGTCGCCTACGGGCGCTATGATCTGGTGCAGCCGCGCGAGATTCGCTTCACGACCACGTGGTCGTACTGAGCCGGCCGCCCGGCCTCACTCCTGCTTCTTGGCCTCCGCCGCCGCGGCGGCTTTCTTCACCTTGGGCGGCAGCCGCTTGACGGCCGCGACCACGTCCTCCTCCGCGTAGGCCTCGGCCCGATACGCGGCCGGCTGGCGCCCCTTTTCCTTGCGCAGGGCAAACCGGTCGAACTCGCGGCCGTCGATGTCGATCGCCCGCGCCTCCAACTGGTCGCGGGTCGCCCGGAACCACACGAAATGGTACACCTTCTCCGCCACGACCAGCGACGGATCCGCGATCGCCGCTGCCAGGGGAGCCCCGCCGCCGCCGGTGGTGACGTGCTGGATCAGCCACGCGTCCGGCTGCCCTTTCGGACCGAGCGGCTTGAAACGCTCGTACAGGTGCGAATGTCCGGCGAGGACGAGGTCGACCTTTGTCTCCCGGAAGAGCGGCAGGTAGTGTTCATGGCCCCAAAGCGAGGCGTGCCCGCCAAAGTTAAACATCGGCGCGTGCAGCAGCACGACTTTCCAGGGCGCCCGGCTCGCCCGCAGATCCGCCGCCACGAAGGCAAACTGCTCATCCGTCGGTTTGGTTGACCGGTAGTCGAGCGTGACCACATGCACGGGCCCGATGTCGCGGCTGTAGAAGAATCGTTGGTCGCCCGGCTGGTGGAAGTACGCGAGGTAGTTGACACCATCCTGCTCGTGGTTGCCGATCGACGGCAGCATCGGCACTTCGTCGATCACTCCCTTCAGGGGATCGAAGAACTCGTTCGCCCAACGTTCATGTTCGGTCCCCTTCGCCACCAGGTCGCCGGAATGAAGGATGAATTCGGGCTCGTGCCGCCGGAAGTGCGCCGCGACGGCGGCGTGTTTCTCGGGATTCGTCCGCGTATCGCCGTAGGCGATAAAGGTCACCTGGGCAGCCTCGCGATTGAAGGTCCGGAACTGTCGCCGTCCGCTCGAATCGGAACCGATCCTCGCCTCGTAGCGGTAGGCCGTGCCGGGTTTCAGGCCGGCCAGCACCGCTTCGTAGACATAAAACGTCACCTTGGCGTTTGCCACCCGGGTGGGTCGAATCGGACCGACCGTCCGATCGAGGCGATCCCCTTCGCCGTACCGCAGTTCCCCGGACTCCTCGACCGCCGATTCCCACATGATCGTGATGCCCTCGGGTCCCGGTGCCTGCAGGTAGGGACCCTTGGTGAGGGGCGCCGCCAGCGCGGACACTTCCAAGACAGCCAGCAACCAGGCGACAGCCGGTACACGGCCGGAGCACCGGGGAAACACGCAGGGTAAGTTCATGGTGCGAGAACAAGCCAGACGACCGGTGCGGCCCGCCGGTTGCCGGCAACCCTGCGCATCGCTTGCGAAAAACTGGGCGAGCCTCACCCCCCGGCCCGTTGACGCCGCGTTCCCTCCGGCCCAAAGCTTGGTCCATGAAACCCCTCCTGCGGCCGCGCCCGGCCGGGCCGCCCCTCCTGCTCCTGCTCGGCTGTTTCCTCCCCCTGCTCGCGCCGTCGTGGGTCCGCGCCGCCGGGCACAGCACCCCGAATGTCATCCTCATTTTCGCCGATGATCTCGGGTACGGAGACCTCGGCTGCTATGGGGCGACGGACATCCGCACGCCGCACTTGGATCGGATGGCAAGCGAAGGGACGCGTTTCACGAGTTTCTACGTGGCCCAGGCGGTCTGCACGGCGTCGCGCGCGGCGCTCATGACCGGGAGCTACCCGAACCGCGTGGGCATGAGCGGCGCACTCAACCACACCAGCACCACGGGGCTGCACCCGCGGGAAAAGACGCTCGGGCAGGTATTCAAGGACCGGGGCTACGCCACCGCCATGTTCGGCAAGTGGCACCTCGGGCACCACCGGCCCTACCTGCCCACGCGGCGCGGCTTCGATGAATGGCTCGGCCTGCCCTACTCCAACGACAACGGTCCCCTCCACCCCGTGACGAAGGGCATTCCGTCGCTGCCGCTGTACGACGGCGAGGAGGTCGTCGAGGCCGACCCCGATCAGTCGCAGTTCACGGCGCGCTTCACGGCGCGGGCCATCACCTTCCTCGAGCGCCATCGCGACCGCCCGTTCTTCCTCTACCTGCCGCACGTCATGCCCCATGTGCCGATCTTCGCCTCCGCGCGGTTCCGCGGCACAAGCAGACGCGGGCTGTACGGTGACGTGGTCCAGGAGCTTGACTGGTCCGTGGGAGAAATCCTGGCGGCCCTGCGCCGCCTCGGTCTCGACGACAAGACCCTGGTCATCTTCAGCTCCGACAACGGCCCGTTCCTCTCCTACGGGGAACACGCCGGACTTTCCGGCCCGCTGCGGGAGGGCAAGCTCACGACCTTCGAGGGCGGCATGCGCACCCCCTGCCTGATCCGCTGGCCCGGCCGGGTCCCGGCCGGAAGGGTCAGCGACGAACCGTGGAGCACGATGGATCTCCACGTGACCTTGGCCGGCCTGATCGGGGCGAAACTTCCGGAGGTGAAACGGGACGGCGGCGACGTGCTCCCGCTGCTGCTCGGCACCCCGGGCGCCCGCGGGCGTGACGAGCTCTGGTACTACGCCGGCGACGAGCTCCACGCCGTGCGCCTCGGTGACTGGAAGCTCCACGTGCCCCACGACTATCTCACGGTCGCCGCCGAACCCGGCCGCGGGGGCAAACCGTCGAACTGGGCCAACATGAAGCCGCAGTCGATCGAGAACTCCGGCATCCGCGGCATCGCCAGCCGCCATGGCTACCGCGTCGAGTCGATCGGCGTCGCCCTCTATAACCTGCGCGATGACCCGGCGGAAACCCGCAACCTCGCGACCACCCATCCCGAGATCGTCGCTCGGCTGCAGGAGCGCGTAGCGGCCGCGCGCGCCGATCTGGGCGACTCCCTGACCGGGGCCAAGGGAGCCAACCTCCGCCCGGCCGGCGACGTCCGAGCCGCGCTCCCTGCCGGGGTGAAACGGATCTCCAACCAAACCTATCACACGCCTCCGACCGGCGCCGTGCTGCTCGATCTCTACCTGCCCGAAAAGACCCCGGACCGTCCGTTGCCGGTGGTGCTCTGGATCCATGGCGGTGGCTGGAAGAACGGCAGCAAGGAAAACTGCCCGCTCATCTGGCTCGCCGCCGAGGGTTACGCCGTCGCCAGCATCAACTACCGGTTGAGCTGGCTCGCCCGGTGGCCCGCCCAGCCCGAGGACGCCCGCGCCGCGCTCCACTGGCTCCGCACGCAGGCAGCGAAGTACCAACTCGACCCGGCGAGGATCGCCGTCGCCGGTGGATCGTCCGGAGGCAACCTCGCCGGTGTCGTGGGCACGTCACCCGCGCCCGCCAACGAAAGCATCTCGAGCCGGGTCCAGGCGGTCATCGATTTCTACGGCGCCAGCGACCTGGCGACGATGCCCACCAACGTGCCCGGCCCGGGAAAGACCGACGCCGACCTCGCGCAGTCGAATGGCGCCAAGCTGATCGGCGGCATCGTCCGCGATCACCCCGACCTCGCCCGGCAGGTCAGCACCCTGCATCTGGTGACGCCGGACGATCCTCCCTTCCTCATCCTGCATGGCGATAAGGACCCGCAGGTCCCGCTGGAGCAGAGCCAGCGTCTGCATGCCAAGCTCAGGGACACCGGCGTACCGTCCGAACTCGTGGTCCTTCCAGGCGCCGGGCACGGCGGGAAGGAGTTTTCGGCGCCCGCGGTGCAGGACCGGATTCGCGGCTTCCTCCGACGGACGCTTGGGAATGGACCCAGTCCGACGAGACGACCCTGAGGCACAAGGAAAGATCGACTGAACCTCGCGCCGGATCGTCGATGGGCACACACCCCGGCGCTGCGCGCCACCCCTCTCGAATCGGAACGATGCAGTCGGGCTGACGCACCTGCGGGAGTCCACTGACGAAACGGTGACCTGTGGGCGGGGCGACCGCGCCCCGCTCCGCGACGAGGTCGTCGCGGCTACATTGCTGCGGTGCACGTCGACTTCGACTGCATCACGTCGACTTCGACTGCATCGTTCCGGCTCGAGAGAGGAACTTGCCGAAGGACATTCGAACGGTCCCCTCCCTGGGAGGGGTGCCCGTCAGGGCGGGGTGGGCGGTTTGGGACGGTCAGCTACGTGTTCCCGAATCCACCCGTCGATCGCTTGTGCGACTGCCAGTGGGTCCTTTCGCACTTCGCCTTATCCAAAGCGCAGCACCGTCAGTCCGAGATTCTCGAAGGCGGCCTGCTTTTCCCGGTCCTCGTCGGATCGAAACCGATGGGATTCCCCGTCGATTTCGATCACGAGTCCAAGGGCCGGACAGCAGAAGTCGGCGATCCACTCGAGAATCGGCTTCTGCCGGTGAAAGTCGTGCCCCATCCGCTGTCCGCACCTCAGGTGCCTCGAGAGCAGAACCTCCGCCAGCGTGCTCCGCTTTCGAAGGTCGCGGGCAAGCGTCCTCAGTCGCGGGTTGTAGGGGAGAAACCGCATCACCGCCAAGACAACACACCCCGGCGCTGCGCGCCACCCCTCTCGAATCGGAACGATGCAGTCGGGCTGACGCACCTGTGGGAGTCCACTGACGAAACGGTGACCTGTGGGCGGGGCGACCGCGCCCCGCTCCGCGACGAGGTCGTCGCGGCTACATTGCTGCGGTGCACGTCGACTTCGAGTGCATCGTTCCGGCTCGAGAGAGGAACTTGCCGAAGGAAATTCGAACGGTCCCCTCCCTGGGAGGGGTGCCCGTCAGGGCGGGGTGGGTGGATCGCCACGGACAAGACGCACCCACTCCCGAACTATCACCAACCGCTACTTGGCGCGCTTGGCCACCCAGTCGCGCTTGGTCGTGCCGCCATCCCGACCCGGGCGCTCGCTGGTGCCCTTGATCGTGTCGCCCTCCAGCTTGCCCTCGTACTTGCTCGTAAACTTGTTGCCGTTGAATTCGCGCGTCACCGTGAAGGCCACGACGTCCCCCTTGAAGGAGGCATCGCCGATCGGCGTGTCGGGAATCTGAAACTGATCGCGCTGGATGCCGACCATGGTGCCGGACAGTTTGCCGTCCTTCAGTTCCAGTTTGAGCGTCGACTCGAAGGCCTGGCCGTCGCGGCCCGGCGTGGACCATTTCCAGGTTCCAGTGGGATCAGCGGCGAAGGTCGCCGCGGTCAACAGGGCGCTCGTGAGCGCCAGCAGGAGGGTGCGAAGAACATTCATGGGGAGGAATGGAAGCGCGACCACCCGACGCGATTCCGGCGCCGGCGGCAAGACCGTCTGGCGCCGGACAGTGCGGCGAAAAGCCTTAACCCTTCTTGGCGGCCCCCGCGATGCTGAGCGTCAGCTGGATCGTCTCGGCCACCTTGTCGGTGTTCTTGCCGGGCTGGATGCCGTAGTCGCTGCGGTTGATCGCAAAACTCGCCCGCATCACCAGCAAATCGCCCTTCACCTTGGGATCGCCCACCCGCGCCCCGAGCTTGTCCGGCAAATGGGTGAACGAGACCGGCACGGTGACGTCCTTGGTCACTCCCTTCACCGTCAGCTTGCCCTTGACGTCCGCAAGAATCTGCGGGCCCTGGTTGCGCACGTTCGCGAGTGACACCGCCTCGAAGGTGATCGCCGGGTGCTGCGCGACATCGAGCCAGTTGTTGCCCCGCAGATGATCGGTCATCATCGGGTTGCCGACGGTCAGCGTGGCCGCCTCGAGGACGATCTTGCCGCTGGTCTTCGCCGGGGCGGCCGGATCGAAGGTCACCGTGCCGGAGATTCCGGTACCGGTGCCGGTGATCGACTCGAGCGGCGCATCGAGGCTAAACTGGACGTTATTGACGCCCTTGGGGTCCTTGAAGTCGAAGGCGAGTGGCGCCGCGGAGGCAGCCAGGGCCGTCGCGCCCAGCGCGACCGCAACCGAAAGGGAAGAACGGAGGGAGGAGGTTGTCATGGTATGGTTCTGTGGGAAAAGTGGAGGCAACACGCCGCTTTAGGCCCCTGCCGGGCGACGCCGGTCGAGGAACAAAGCGGTGGCGCCCAACCCTCCGGCCAGCAGCAGGCCGGCGGCGAGGACCTCGACGCCGGCGACAAAGGCGGCGCGCCGCACCGGAAAATCGATCCCGGTGATTTCATCGCGCTGCAGTTGCACGACGCTCGTCTGGGTCCAGCCCAGATGGGCCCCGGTGGCGAGCCATCCCCCCGATGCGGCGAGGCCGACGACGAGGGCGGCGCCGCGAAGCAGGCGGGGAAGTTTGGACGTGGTGGACATGGCCGAAAAAATAGCACGGGCGGTCGCGGGGCGCCACTGCACGGGACGGCTTGCCGCCATGCGGTACGCGCATAACCCTGGTGCCGGTGCACCTCGATCTCCTCCGGTCCTTCCTTACCGTCGTCGAACACGGCAGCCTGAATCAGGCGGCGGAGCGCCTGCACGTGGCCCAATCGACCCTGACCCGCCAGATCCAGGCCCTCGAGCATCATGTGGGCGGCCGGCTGTTCGAACGCACGGCCACCGGCGTCGCCCTGACCGGCGCCGGCCGCACCTTTCATGACGGGGTGCGCCCGGTGCTCGCCGCGCTGGAACAAGTCCTCGATGACACCCGCCGGCAACTTCGCGGGGAGAGTGCCCGTCTGCGCATCGGCTGCCTCATGTCACTCGTCGGCGAACTGCTCCATCCGGCGCTGGCCGCGTTCCGCCGGGCCCATCCCGAGGTCAAGGTGCGTCTCGCGGATCTTTCCCCCGGGGAGCAGATCGAGGCGCTCCGCCGCGGGGAACTCGACCTCGCACTCCTCGGGGGCGCGCCCACCCTCGCCTCCCGCGACTTCTTCGTGCGCCGGCTGGCGACGTTTCCGGTGTTTGCGGTGCTGGCGGAAACGCATCCGCTTTCGGCCAAGCCCGCCCTGCGCCTCGCCGAACTCAAGGGGGAGGGTTTTGTCGGCGCCAAGGAGCGGGACCTGCCCGGCTACAACGCTTGGCTGCTCCGGCTCTGCCGCCGGGCCCGCTTTCGCCCGCGGATCGTCCTCGAGGCCGACGGCCTCACCCACGGATTGGCCACGGTCCTGATCGAAGGGGCGGTGGCGCTGTTTCCGAGCTACACCCGCAAGTCCGCCGGCCCTGGAGTGGTCTATCGGCCCATTCAGGACGCCAACGCGAAGTGGGAGCTCTTTGCCGCCTGGCAGAGGGGAAAGATCTCCCAGCCGGTGCAGGCAATGTTGGCGGCCCTGCCGGTGCGCCTCCCCGAGTCCGCCGGGCCCGCGACCAAGCCAACCCGCCGGACCTGACGCGAGGTGCCGCCGCGGCGTCAGCCACCGGCCGCTGGCCCCGGGACCGCGGAGGGAAACGGAGGGCGCGAGAACCGCGTCCGGCGCCACCACCTCAGTCCGACCCGGAGTCCCGCGGCTGCTCCCTTCCCCAGACTCCACAACCAGAAGAGCGGATCGACGACGTAATCCCACGCGTTGGGGGACTCCAGCACCCGCAACTCATAGGCCACCAAAGCCACGAAGAACACCGATCCCGCCCGATTGCCGGCACCAAAGGCCAGCAGCGCCAGCCCGGCCATCGCCCAAATCGCCGGCGCATGCCGCCAGCCAAAGTAGTAGGGATCGACCGAACTCGGCAGCAGCGGATGGAGATAGAGCAAGGTGCCCGCCACGGCACCGAAGCCCCACAGCAGCCGCCACTCGGCGACCCGCACCACCGGGACGCCGCGCAGCCGCTCCCAGAGCGCCGCACCGACGACGGCAATCGCCGGCACACTCGGGTTGGGACAGAAGCTGAAGACCCACTGCCACAGCGGCATCTCGCCGAGCGGCACGAAGAGGGCGCCCACCGCCAGCAGGGCGGCGGCCCCCTGCACGCTCCGCCGGCGCTGCGAGAGTCCCACCCGGGAGCCAAGCCACAGGAGGCCGAGCCAGAGCGACGCGCCGGCAAGCAGGGCACCACCCACCGGTTCGACGCCGCGGATCATTGGGCCACCGCCTCCCGCGCGGTCCCCTGGTCGAGCCAGGCGAGGTTGAAGGTGATGTGTTTGATCCGCTCGCGCTCCCAGGTGTAGCTCAGGTGAATCAGGCCGTCGGGCGTCTCGAGCAGGAAAGGATAGGAATACTCACGGGCCGCCGCGGCCTCGATGAGCGGCCCCGGACGCCAGGTGCGTCCCACATCCGCCGAGACCGCGAGCCGCAGGTTGTCGCGCCCGCTGGCCGCATGGTTGTAGACCAGCAGCAGCCGTCCGTCGCGCAGCCGCAGCACATCGAGGGCGGAATCGGGGTTCGGCAGCGCGGAGTCCACCGGGTCGGTCCAGGTCCAGCCATTGTCACTCGAATAGGCGGTGCGCATGCGCCGGGTTCGGCTTCGATCACGCAGCACCATCATCACCCGGCCCTCGCCGAGGGCGGCCAGCGCCGGCTGGATCAGCCCGTGCTTGGCGGGGAGATTCCGGATCCGATACTCCTTCACCCCTTCGTCCTCCCCGGGAGTGAGCCAGAGCATCTGCGGAAACTTGAACGCCAGTTCGTGGTACACCGGCAGTCCGATGCGGCCATCGGCGGCGAGAATCGGCTTGTTGCGCACGAGCGTGCTCAGGTTCAGGAACGGATTCAGGGTCAGGCGGCGGCTCTCCGACCAGGTGCGCCCGTCGTCCCGCGAGGTCTTCACGTTGAGTGAACTGCCGGACCAGCCGCCCAGCGCCACGCTCACGTAGACCATCCAGACCCGCCCGAGGCGGTCGGGGAAAATGATGGCGTTGCCGATCTTCCTCACCGCACGTTCCAGTTCACTCTGCGCCATCGCCCGATCGACGACGACCACCGGCGCCGTCCACTCCCGCGCCCCGGCCGGCAGCCGGGAAGTGAAGAGCGCGACGTCCGCCGCCCCTTCCCGGGAGCCGCCATACCACACCGAAAGGAGGTCGCCGCTCGGCAGGGCGCAGAGGGCGCTGCTGTGGACGGAGGTCGCGTGCCCCGGCGGACTCACCCAGCCGTCCTGGCGGGATGCGATCGCCGGACCAGACGCGAGACCGCCGATCCCCCTCGGAACCGGACTCAACGCCGCCGGGGCCTCTCCAGAGTCCGTCGTGGCATCGCTGCCGGCGATGAACGCCGCCACCAATGTCAGGCCGCAGAGTCCCAGCCGCTGTCGCGTCGGCAACGCACCTGGATCACTCCCCGGGTGATCCGGAGCGGTGGAAACCGGCGGGAGGGGAGTAGAGGAGATGGCCACGGGGAAGGGGTGGAGGTGGGCGCGGTAAGCGCAGCCGGCTCAGTCGGTGGGTTCGCGGGGAGATGTCCCGCGGGGTTTCGCGTTGTGGCGGAGGAGATATCGGGCCGTCTCGAAAAAACCGAGCGCCAGCGCGCGATGCTCGTCCGCCGCCGGCGGCGCCCCGGAAGGCGGAGGTGCGGTGAAGTCCGACCAGACCAGCTCCTCCCGACCGCCCTCGCGCCGGTGATTGAGAAAGTAGGAACCGTGCACCACTCCGACCGACTTGGTGTTGTGGTCGATGATGAAGGCGGCATTCGAGCGTCCGCCGTCCAGGGCCTGCTGCCGAAGCAGGTCGCGGCCGAGGCCGCTGTTGCGGTACGGAAGGCCGACGATGCCGGCGAGGGTCGGCAGCAGATCGATCTGCGACGCCACCGCTCCGATTCGGCGCGGTGCCAGCCACCCGGGAGCGTAGAACAGGAGCGGCACGTGGTAGCAGGTGAGATTCTGTCTGGTCCACGCCGGCGGGAACATCGTCCCGGCATCCCCCCCGATGCCGTGGTCGCCGATGAAGACGAAGATCGTGCGCTCGAAATACGGCGCCTGGCGCGCCGCCTCCATGAACTTGCGGAAGGTGAAGTCCGTGTACCGAAACGCGTTCAGCTCCTCGTTGGATTCGAAACCGCCGCGTCGCAGCTGCTCGGCCGGCAGGCTGACCTTGCGGAACTCCACCAAGTCCTCCTTGGGGATGGTATAGGGACGGTGGTTGTCGGCCGTCTGGATGACGGCAAAGAACGGGCGCGTCTCCCGGCGCAGAATTTCGTTGGCCTCGAGGAAGAGGTTCTTGTCGCTGATGCCCCACACGTCGATCTGCGGCGACGTGAAGCTGCCCTCCTCGTAGAGCCGCAGTCCCCGGAGGTTGTTCGTGAGCAGCCCGCGGATATTGGCCCAGCTGGAACTGCCGCCGAGGAAGTAGAGCTTCTCGTGGGCGGTGAAGTCGTTGACGATCGAATGCTGGTCCACGAGCGCCGGATTCCGGCTCGCGGTCTCGCGCGGCTCGGTGTCCGGCAGGCCGGTAAGCGTGGCCCAGACACCCCGGGCGGTGCCGACATGCGGGGTGAAGCAGTTGTCGAAGAAGACACCCTCGCGGCACAGCGCGGCGAAGAACGGCGTGGGATCGAGCGGGTTGCCCCACATGGAGCTCTTGTAGCCGCTGAACGACTCGCAGATCACGAGCACGACGTTGGGCGGACCACCGGGCGGCCCGGGCGGACGCGGCCTCGCGGCCGGAACCTCGCGGACCAGGTCCAGCCGGGCGGGATCCGGCGCGGTCACCCCGAGGTAGGCACTCATCCGCGGATAGGCCTCCCGCACCCTGGCGAGGTCATACGGTGCTCCTTCAAAGCCGAACGAACTGGCGAACGACTGGAAGGGATTCAGCGCCAGGTGGGCCAGCGCATCGGACCGCAGATTGAAGGCATCGCTCCAGCGCAACGGGAACTGCGCCACCCGGCCCCAAATGCCCAGGACGCACGCCACCACCGCGGCGGCGAACCACGCCGCCCGCACCTTCCGGGACGCCGCCGGCTCCGTCGCCGCCACCCGGCGGTGCAGCCAGTGGCAGGCGGCCACCAGCCCGCCGATCCCCACCGCCATCGCCGCCAGGATTCGGAGCACCGGATAGGACTGCCAGACCATGCCCGCCGAAATCCGCGCGTCGCCGAGGAAACCGAGGACGGTCGCGCTCAGGCGCTGGTTGAGGTAGCGAAAGTGGAGGAAGTCGGTCGCGTAAAGGAGCACCAGCACTCCGCTGCACAGCGCCAGCAGGCCCAGCCACAGCCGCCGGGCCGCCCGGCCGCCGAAGGGATCGAGCGGGCGCAGGCTGCCCAGCACCAGCAACGCCAGGAGCGCCGAGGCCACGACGCGCACGTCGAAACGCAACCCGAGCACGAACGCCGGCCAGGCTCCGGCCGCGCCCACGCCCTCGTAGTTGAAACACAGGTACGTCGCCAGCCGGAGCAGGGTCATCACCGCCAGGAAGAGAAGGGCGAGCGCCAGCACCCACCGCACCAGGCGGGAGGCGGCAAAACGGCGGGCGGCGGGGTGGGAGTGGGCGGGCACGTTGGGGACGGAAACCACGAAAACCCGGGGGCGGCATCGGGCGCACGAACCGCGGCAGACGAGGGCGAAGACCGGACGGGGTAGCGAGGTGGCGGTCGCGCGGGGCGACCGCCGCCCCCGAGCATCCGGCGGAGCCGGCGCAGGTCAACCGTGGAAAGGAACGCGCCGCCGAAGGCGGCTATTTCACCCGTTCCGGCGGGGCCGAGTCGACGTTGGCCGGAAACGTGTAGGGCATCCGGAAGACCTTCTCCCCGGTGGAGTCGGCGAAATACAGCCGCGACGGACTCGGGCGATCCGGATCGCCATCCGCCCAAAACGCAAAGAACGGATCCCGGGCGTCGCGCGGACGGCGCGCGTAGCTGTGATTGAACTCGCTGCCTTGAGTGACCGAGCGGCGTCGCGTCCACGTGCGTCCCTCATCGCGACTGGCCCAGAGCACCATCTCCCCGCCGGCTCCCCACTTCTGCGGCCCGACGTCTGTCGGCGCGAGGACGAGCCACTCGTCGCGCTGCACGTAGAGGCTGCCCATATCGTAGTTGTGATCCGAGTTGGCGATGGTCGCGAAGTGCCAACGGCCACCCTTCCAATGCGCGACCGTCCATTCGCGTTCACCGCCAGCCGGCCCGGGCTTGAAGTCGCGGGAGAGCACGTAGAGCAGGATGGGATGGCCCGCGGCGTCAAAGTTCAGGTCGCAGGTGTAGAGCAGCCGGCCTTCCGCCGCGTAGTCGCGCACGAGCGCCGGATTGCGGATGTCCTTCAATGGCAGATTCAGGGGCGTGCCCTCCGCCGTGGTCCAGGTGGCGCCAAAGTCCGTCGTCTGCACGTAGTAGAGGTTGGTCCGCTTGTCGACGTTGCCACCGGGATGGTAGTTGAAGAAGGAGGCCACCTTGCCGTCGCGCGCTCCGCTGGTCTGGTAGTGGCCGCCGAAGCCGGCGAGCTTGTGCGTGGCGCTCCAGGTCCTGCCGTCGGCACTCGTTTCCCAGTAAAGCTCCCGGCCCTTCGTGTATTGCGTGAACAGGTGCAGGAAGCCGCGGCCCGGCACATGCCAGGGTTGCGGGTAGGTGATGACGCGCTGATCGACCCGCTCGAAACGTGAGGGATCGTAGGGAGCCACGCTGCGGTAGATGAATCCGGGGCGCGCGTTGGCGCGGCCGCTGACGAAAACCCACAGGAAGCCCTGGGGATCGAGGTTCACGCTCGGATTGTCATGCGGGTCGTTGACCGGCCGCTTGTCGTGCACCACCACCGGACGCGACAGCAGGCCGGTCCGGTGATCGTAGCTGCCGATCAGGCAGAGCAACGCGCGGGAGCCGTCGGGCGAACCGCCGTAGACGAAAAACGTCTTGTCGACGGCCGGCGCGTAGACCGCGAGCGGGTTGTGGTTGGCCGTGTAGGTGCCAAGGCCGCCGGAGTACTTGTCGCCGTATTCGGACTTCTGACCCAAGGTGAACCAGATGCCGCGGTAGCCCTCAGCCCGCGGAAACGGGGCGATTTCCGCCGCGCCGGCGGCGACCGAAATCAAAAGGAGGAGGCAAAAGGCAAGGCGGAGGTTCATGACGCAGGGCAGCAAGTTTCATCCTGAGCGTCCAGCGTCGGCGACGCTTTTCCGGGAGTGCTTCGATCCGCCGTACCAGGGACCACAACCCCGTGGTCGTCGGTCGCGGTGAGGCCGGCACCGCGGGATCGACGCACGCCGCCGGGGTCACCGACCCCGGCTACATCTAGGTAGCGTTGCTCCGCTCGTATGGAAAACTAGCATCCGTTGTAGCCGGCCGCGGTGAGGCCGGCACCGTGAGATCGATACCTCCCGCCGGGGTCACCGACCCCGGCTACATTGCGTATACGTCGTTTTCGGCCGTTTCGAAATTCGCAACTGATGTAGCCGGCCGCGGTGAGGCCGGTTTGGTGGGATCGACCGGCAAACGTCGAGACCAACTATACCTCGTTTCGGGTAGCAGCCGTGCTTGGAGCCGCGGTCTCATGCGCCAGATGAACAAGCCATGCCGTCCCATCGCCACCTCCGGCGGCTTTCCGTCGTTTGGGAAAAGCACCCCGTCTACTTCGTCACCATCTGCGTACACCGCCGACGCCCCCTACTCGCGATCCCTTCCGTCCATGCCATCTTGAAAACCGAATGGCTGCACTTGGCCGACCACCACGGCTGGGCAATCGGACGCTACGTCGTTCTGCCTGACCACGTGCATTTCTTCGCAGCCCCGATGCGGGAGTCGGCGAAACCGCTGGCGACCACGATCGGCCGATGGAAAGAGTGGACTTCCAAGCGCATGGTGCGGGAGATCGGGATCACACCGCCCGTCTGGCAGCCCGAGTTCTTCGACCACCTGTTGCGTTCTGGAGAATCCCGATCGGAGAAATGGAACTACGTGAAGGCGAATCCTGTGCGAGCCGGTCTGGTTTCGGACTCCGACGCGTGGCCGTTCGCGGGGGCGATTCACTTCGATTAGCGCCGGTGGTCAGACGTACCGCCCTGCCGGGGTCACCGACCCCGGCTACATCGGGTCGCATCGCTTCGGCCGTTTTAAGACACGCAACTGTTGTAGCCGGCCGCGGCGAGGCCGGCTTCGTGAGATCGATACCTCCCGCCGGGGTCACCGACCCCGGCTACATCGAGATAGTGTCGAACCCTCCGTGTCGAAATGGTCACCCGTTGTAGCCGGCCACGGTGAGGCCGGCACCGCGGGATCGACGCACCTCGCCGGGGTCGCCGACCCCGGCTACAACCAGGCTGGGAAATCTACCGTACTTCTTCCGGCGTGGCGGTGTCTCCGGTCATTCGCTGCGGGAGGCGGAACACCCGGCCGTCCCTGGTCGCAAAGTAGAGGGCCGAAGGCGTCGCCTCCAGCGGCGAACCGTCCGCCCACAGCGCATAAAAGTCCGGATGCGCGTTCACCGGCTTGCGGGCATAGGTGTGGTTGTAGCGCGAGTTTTGGGTCAACTGTTTCACCCGTTGCCACGTCGCTCCTTGATCCCGGCTGGTCCACATCACCATGTCGCCGCCGGTGCCCCACGGTTGCGGGCCGGGCGCCGTCGGCGCAATCACCCGCCAGGTGCCGTCGGCCTCGATGTAGAGCGACCCGTGGTCGTAGTTGTGGTCCGAGGTCGTGAAGGCCCGATACTCCCATGCGGTTCCCGTCCAGCGTGCGGTGTACCACTGGAAAGGTCCGGACTCCGGCCCGGGATTAAACCCCTTCGAGGTCAGGTACAGCACCACCGGCCGGTGGTCGGCAGTGAAGGCGATGTCCTTCAGGTAGACGCTGAGATTCTCTGCGCGATAGTCGCGCACCAGCGCCGGATTCCGCGCGTCCCGCAGCGGCGGCTCCAGGCGCTGGCCGGCGGCGTTGGTCCAGGTGGCGCCGCCATCCCGCGTCTCCGCATAGTAGAGGTTGGTCCGGTAGTTGAGGCCCTTGCCCTCGCGCCCCTGGGCCGGGTGAAGGTCGAACGCAGTCGCGACGCGGTCGGTGTCGCCATCGCGGAAAGACACCTGGTAGTCGCCCATTTCGAGGTGCGCCAGCAACTGCGGCGCGCTCCAGGTGCGGCCGTCCGCGGAGGTCTTCCAGTTGAGCGTGCGCTCGCCCTTCACGTAGAGCGTGTGAAGGAAGAGAAACCGCTGTGACTGCGGCAGGTACCAGGGCTGCGTGTAGGAGAAATTGGTCTTCTCGATCAGCTCCCACTCGGAGATGTCGTAGGGACGCCGCGAACGGTGAAGGTACGACGGACGCCCGGTACCATGGGCGGAGGAAAAGACCCAGAGGTGCCCGGCGGCATCGACGGAGAGGGTCGGATTGTCGTGGGCATCCTCCGTGCGCTTCTGGAGCAGCCGCACCGGCCGCGGCACCGTGCCGGTGACGTGGTCGTAATAGGACACGAGGTGCTGCAGCTCGTCCTGCCGCTCGGAGATGTTCCCGGCCGATCCGCCGAAGACGAAGAACGTCTTCCGCTGCGACGCGACGTAGACGGCAATCGGCACGTGCTGCTGCGGATAGGTCGCAAAGCCGCCGCTGTACTTGTAGCGGTGTTCGCTCTTCAACGGCTGGTTCATGTACCAGATGCCGCGGTAGCCGTCGGCCACCTGGGGTGTGAGCTCGTCGGGTGGCTTGGGAGCAGCCTTGGTCCCGGGCGTTTGCGGCGTGGACGCGGCGGCGAGGAGGGCCGGGAGGACGCAGAGCAACCAGAGCGGACGGAGGACAGGAGGCATGGGAGAGGAAAACGCAGGTTGTAGGCGGGGTGACCTTACCCCGCAACGGCGGAGGGAGGGGAAAAACGCGCGGGAGGGAGACCTTCCAGGGATGCGCGGGACGAGGTCGTCCCGCCTACAGGCGGGTGCAGGGCAGGGTCGTCCCAGAGAGGCACGCGCGACGGCGTCATCCGCCAGCAGGGACGTTCACCAGACACCGCGCAGGCCGAAGGACCAGATCGTACCGGTGCGCTCGATCGTCTGGGCCACAGCCGGATTGGCGCCGTTCTGCTGCATCGTGATGACGGGTTCGCTCCGCACATTGCGGCCGTTGTACGTCAGGGTAAAACGGTTGCTCAGGCGGATGCTGCCGCCGAGATCGAGCGTGGCACGGTGGCGGTTGTACGAGGTACCCGCGGTGTTGAGCGGGGTGTCGTCGCGCCAGTTGACGCTGGTGTAGACATTGAAGCGGCCCCAGGAGTAGTTGAGGCCGGCATTGGCGCCGTGAGGTGACATCGAAGGGGTGATCACCGAGGAGTAGGAACGCGTGTAGCTGGCGCGGACGTTGAGGCCCTTGAACGGTCGCGGAAGGAAGGAGAGGCTCTGGTTGTACTCGAACTCGAGCCCGCGGATCCGCACCTCTTCCTCGCTGGCAGTGACCGTGGTGAAGCGATAGGCGGAAAGATCGTCATCGCCCGTATAGCCGTACTCGGCCGCCGTCATCTGGGTGGTGCGGTGCAGGCTCTGGACGGTGTTCTCGAAGAGATTCAAGGCGAACAGGCCGACCGGCTCGAAGTAATAGGCCAGGCGCACCGCGTAGTTGTCGGAGGTCTCCGGCTTGAGCCGCGGGTTGGGCGCACTGACGGTGAGGCTGTCGTCGTCGACCACCCAGACCCCGGCGAGATCGCGAATGGTCGGGCGCCGGATGGTCGAGCTGTAACCGAAATGCAGGTCGAGGTTGCGCGTGAAACGGTACTTGAACGAACCGCTCGGGAACCAGTTGTCGTAGCCACCCTCGCGGTGGATGCGCGGCTGGCTGAAGAACTGGTACTGGAGGCCGGGGATGGTGGTCGCGCGGCCGTTGGCTTCGGTGAAGCCGGCGGCGCGGACCTCGGCGGCCGACCGGGGGTCCCACTCGAGGGCGTCCGTGGCGGTGTCCTCGTAGCGCAAGCCGGCGCGCACGATCGCCCGGCCGATCGACGCGGTGCCCATGAAGAAGCCGGCGGTGATGTCCTCCTCGTAATGGCGCACATTGCCGATGAAGGCGTTGTAGTAGTTGGTCGCGGTGAGCGACTGGGTGAAGTACTCGGGCCGCTCCAGGAACAGGCGGCCAAGGGCGAGCGCGTTGGGGTAGAAGACCGTGCCGCCGGAGAGGGAGGTGATGCGCGCGTGCAGGCTGTCGGGATCGAAACGGTAGGGGGACGGGATGCCCGCCAGCGCGCCCGTGCCGGCGCCCGGGCCGGTGTAGGTGTAGCGCTTGGACTCGGTATCGAGCAGGAAATCGCGCACCTCGTGCTTGCGCTTCAGGCCCGCCTTCCAGACCACGGGCAGGAAGCGGTTGGTGCGGTAGGTGGCCTGCAGATCACCGCTGAAGATCCGCGTGCGTCCGTAGCGACCGTCGTTGGCGTTGAAAACGCCGGCGGAGTAGCGCTCGCCACTGCTGAAGTCAGGCCCGCCGATCTGGGTGATCTTCCAGTCGGAACTGATCAGCGAGGAGCGCTCGGCGCGAAACTGCACGTTGGAGAGGGACGGGCTGCCGGCGTTGTTGACCGAGCCCTGGCGGGCGAGCGGGTTGTACCAGCTCGTGGACTCCGAACCCACGAACCGGCCTTCGATCAGCAGAGCGCCGACCTTGTACTCGAACCGCGGCACCACGGTATAGGTCTGGCCGGGTTTGACGACGACATTGGGGTTCGACGAAACGCTGCCGTTGGCGGCGGAGACGAAACTCGTGAGCGGATCGGCGCCGGTGGCGATGTTGGCCCGGGTGCCGGCGTTGAAGGTCGTCGTGCGCTGCAGATTGTAGAGCGAGGCGTAGTTGTACATCAGCAGCAGCGAGAGCGCGAGCTGGTCGGTGGCCTTGAAGTCGGTCTTGAGGCTCACGGTCGAGCGCCGGTTCAACCGGGGCGCATGGAGGAAAGCGACGGCGGTCGGCACGGCTGGGCGCGGGTCGGTCGCGGTCGCCGTGTAGTTGTAGGTGACGATGCTGCGGGCGTTCTCCGAATAGAGGTTGGATTCGGAGAGATTGAACACCGTGCCGAGGCGCTTGTTGAGAAAGACGTCGGAGTACTCGATGGAGCCGCCGGGGTTGATCTTGTAGTGGCGCGCGTCGTCGGGACCGTAGGTCTTGCGGAAGTGCCATTCGTCGGCGAACGCCGTGAGGTTGGCCTGCGCCGTGATCCGGCGGCCGGAGCGGGAGAAGGCGTGCCTGGTCTTGAGGTTGATGGTGCCGGCGGGGGCGTTGGCGTCGACGTCGGCACTGATCGTCTTCGACACCTCGATCGAGTCCATGCTGCCGAGCGATACCTGCTCGAAACTGAAGCCGCGGGCGTCGCCGGCGGCGCCGCGATTGGCGTCGGAGCTGGCGAGGGAGACACCGTCGATGGTGACGGCGTTGTATTCGGAGCCGAGGCCGCGGAGGCGGACGTTGCGCACCTCGCCCTGCGTGAGTTCGAGGTCGATGCCCGGGAGGTTGCGGAGGAAATCGCCGATGTTGCCCTCGCCCATGTCGCCAAAGGTATCGGAGGCCACCGTGTTGGTGATGTTCATCGACTGGCGCTGCTCCATGATCGCCTTGGCGTTGCCCTCGCGCTCGCCGGACACGGTGAACGCCTCGAGCCGCAGCACGCCGTCCTTGCCGGTCCCAGGTGCCGCCGGGCGGGCCAACGCGCTGAACAGCTCGATGTCCCGCCGGCTTTCCTCACCGGCCCGCACCGGCACCGTGACGCTGACCGGCGTCGATCCCGTGTAGTTTACCTGGAGAGCGGCATCACCCGCCGGGACGCCGGCCAGCCGGTAGGTGCCATCGTCCTCGGAAATCGCGGTCAGATCGGTGCCGCGGATCGAGACCTCGGCATTGCGCACGTACTCACCGGTCGCCGGGTTGATGATCCGGCCGGTGATGGTGCCCGTGGCCGGCGTCTGGGCCGGAAGCAGTGCGGGGGCGAGAAGGGCGGTGCAAGCAGCCGCGAAGGAAAGCAACCGACGGAGGGAGCGGAAGGGCATTGGCATGGGGCGCGAAAAACGGACGGTAAAATGAAGATCCGGCGCCATGGCGCAACGTGCAACATGAGCGCAGTCGAGGCGGAGCGCGCCGTCGAATGCGCCGTTGATGTGGATCGGACCAATCCACCCACCCCGCCCGGACGGGCACCCCTCCCTGGAAGGGATCTTCCTGCCTGGATCCGCTCTTGAACCGGAACGATGCAGTCGAAGTCGACGTGCACCGCAGCAATGTAGCCGCGACGACCTCGTCGCGGAGCGGGGCGCGGTCGCCCCGCCCACAGGCCACCGTTTCGTCAGTGGACTCCCGCAGGTGCGTCAGCCCGACTGCATGGTAGTTCGCGTTACTTCTTCTTCTTCGCCCTCGGTTCCTTCCTTTCGATCGCGGCCAGACCCTGCTCGTCGAGCTTCGGATCCCTCGCGTTCTTGTAGCGGTCGAGTGCTCCCTGCAGCAGGCGGGCAGCAGCAGCGGCTTCGCCCGAGAGTCCGGTCGTCGCGAGCGGCGATTTCTCTTCGAGATCCCGTGTCAGGTCGTAGAATTCACCGGTTCGGTAGAGCTTGTAGCGCTGGTTGAACGCAAATTCCCGCACCGTCAGGTTGGCCTGCTGGCGGGGCGAATACCACGAATAGATCCACTCCCGCGGCTGTCCGTTCATCCCGCGCAATTGCGGAAGGAAGCTGCGTCCGTCGAAGGGAATGCCGGCCGGCAGTTTCACGCCCACCGTTTCCGCGATCGTCGGCAGGAAATCGGTGGAATCGACCAGATTGTCGTGGACCCGCCCGGCCGCGATCCCGGCCGGCCAGTTCGCAATCAGCGGCACGTGCATACCGGCGTCGGTCGTGGTGCCTTTGCCGCCAATGACGGTGCGCGCGCCCATCTGCGACGGTGTGCCCCGGCCCGTGCCGTTGTCGCCGACGAAGAGCAGCAGCGTGTTCTCCCGCAGGCCGAGGGCATCGAGCCGCGCGACCACCTTGCCGATCAGCTTGTCCATGTACTCCACCATCTCTCCGAAATGCCGCACGTGCTGCTTCGCGCTTTCGCCCTGGAGAGAGCGATCCCAGTCCGGGCTGTCGGGCGTCGGCTGGTACGGCGAGTGCGTCAACATCATCGGATAGTAGACAAAGAACGGCCCGCCCTTCTTCCGCCCGATGAAATCGAGCACGTAATCGTTCACCAGGTCCGGTCCGTATTCGCCGTTCGCATAGTCCTTCTCGACTCCGTTGATCTCCAGGCCCGGGTTGGCATACCGCGGCGGCCGGCGCGTGTGCTGCCACAGGCAATACTCGTCGAAACCGTACTTTTTCGGGAGGCCCGGATCCTGGCCGAGCTGCCATTTGCCCGCGATGCACGTGGCGTAGCCGGCTCCCTTCAGGGCGTTGCCGAAGGTGAAGGCCTTCGGATCCATGTTCCCGAAATTGATGTAATTCCTGACATTGTAGAGACCGGTCATAAGCTGCACGCGCGTGGGCGTGCAAAGCGGCTGCACGTAACACTGCGTGAATCGCGCCCCGGAGGCGGCCAGGCGATCCAGCACCGGCGTGCGGTAACTCGTGCCGCCGTTGGCGCCGATCGTCTCGTACCCGAGATCGTCGGCCATGATGAGGATCACGTTCGGTTTCGACGCGGAGGCAGCCGCGCGAACCAGGGCCGGAGTCGCAATCATGGCGCCGGCCAGGGCGAGAGTCAGGCGGGGCAGGAGACGAGCAAGGGGGTTCATGGCGGCCATCGAATAGGAAACCGGACCGAAAAGACGACTCCGGAAGCAAAAGGATGCCGGCTGCGCGGCCGATGAATCGCCGCCGTCGCGATCCTCCGGTTGACCGCTCCGCCGCACCCGCGTTGCTTTCAGCGCATGCCTGCCCCCACCCCGCCGCTCGCCTCGCCCGTTCGCACGTCGTCTCCTTCCTGCCGCCTCGCTCTGACGACAACCCGGTGCTGGCCGATGGCCGCGATGATCCTGGGACTGGTGGCCGCCGGACTCGCCCGGGGCGCCGCCGAAGCCGGTTCGCGCCCCAACATCGTCTTCATCCTGGCGGATGACCTGGGCTACGGCGACGTCGCCTGCTACGGCCGCCGGGACGTGCGCACGCCAGCGATCGACCGACTCGCGGTCCAAGGCGTGCGGTTCCTCGCTGGCTACGCCAACGCTCCGGTCTGCTCCGCCACGCGCACGGCGCTCATCACCGGACGCTACCAGTACCGCCTGCGGGTCGGGCTGGAGGAACCGATCGCGGGCAATCTCCCGGAAATTGGCTTGCCCCCGGAGCATCCCACCCTGCCTTCCCTGCTCCGCCGGGCCGGATACCGCACGCTGCTCGTCGGCAAGTGGCACCTCGGCGCGCTGCCGAAATTCGGACCGCTGCAAAGCGGCTACGAACACTTCTACGGGTTCCGCGGCGGCGCCGTGGACTACTTTACCCATCAATACTCGAAGCCGGATCTTTGGGAAGACGACACGCCGATCCAGCAAGTCGGCTACCTCACCACCCTGCTGGGCGACCGCGCGGTCCGGGCCATAGGAGATTTCGCACGGCGCCAGGAACCCTTTCTGCTCAGCCTGCACTTCAGCGCCCCGCACTGGCCCTGGGAAGGCCCGGACGATGAGGCCGAGGCCAAACGCCTCCAGGCCGCCGGGAGCAAGCTCGGGCACGCCGATGGCGGATCGACCCGAACGTATGTCGCGATGATCGAGGCGATGGACCGGGAGATCGGCCGCGTGCTCGGGGCCCTCGACCAGTACGGCCTCACCTCCAACACCCTCGTGGTCTTCACCAGCGACAACGGCGGCGAACGCTTTTCCTACAACTGGCCCTTCACCGGCGTGAAAACCGAGCTCCTGGAAGGCGGCCTGCGCGTGCCCGCGATCGTCTCCTGGCCGGCCCGCATCCCGAAAGGACGCACCAGCGACCAGGTGATGATCTCGATGGACTGGCTGCCCACCCTGCTCGCCGCGGCCGGCACCGCCCCCGATCCGGCCTATCCGTCGGATGGCCTCAACCTGCTCCCGCATCTCACCAGCGACGCCGCCCCGGTCTCACGTCGCCTCTTCTGGCGCTACAAGGCCAACGCCCAGCAGGCGGTGCGCGACGGCGACGACAAGTACCTGAAGATCGGCGAAAACTCCTTCCTGTTCGGCCTCGCGGACGACCCGATGGAACGGGCCAACCTGAAGAGCCGCCGGCCAGAGCGGTTTCGCGACCTCGCCCAAGCCTGGTACGACTGGCACCAGACCATGCTGCCGCTGACCGAGGAAAGCTACACCTACAACATCGACGGGGTCACCTTCGCCGACCGCTACGGGGTCAAACGCGCTTCCACCAAGCCCGAGCACCCGCAACCGCCGGCGAAATAGCCACGCAGGAGCAGCTCGACTCCCGCAACGTCGACTTCACGCCTCCGAACGGCAGCGTCCGAAGCGGAAAGTCGTCAGCGGAGAAACCGCCGCCGCGCCGCGATGACCAGCAGCGCGGAGCCGATCAAACCGAGCGTGGTGCCTCCGTCCGGCGCCGGCACCCCGCCCACCCCCGCTCCGAAATCCGCCGCATCGAGAAAGTTACCGACGGAGATGCCACCCGCCGCAAACGTCGCCTGGTAGGAGAATCGCACCGTATTACCCAGGGCCAGAATCGGTGCCTCAGAGGCTGCCGTGTAGAATCCCCACGCCGCCGTCCCGTCCGAGTAGTTCTTGGTGAAGAGCACCGTGTCCGCCGCCCCACCGGCACCGCCCGCCAGGTTGTCGGAACCCAGATCCGTCAAGGTGAAGGTCATCGTATCCACCCCGGCCCGGCCGCGATGCGCGAACTGGAATCCGACGCGAACGCCGGCGGCAATTCCGGCAACATCCTGGTACAGGGTACCCGCGTTGAAGGCGTTGAGCTCCGCGAATTGGACGCCTTCGTAGGAAGTGACCCCAAGAAAGCCGGAACTCCAGATCTCGAACGCCGAATCCGTCGTCTTCCAACCCGGAATCGTGGTCGGATAACCGTTGCCGCCGAGCGGAACAACAGGGCTTTCAAAACCACCGTTGACCAGCCCGCCGAACATCTGTCCGGCAAGAGCCAGGGAAAGGATGGTGGCGGCGGCGAGGGAGCGCGTTCCAGGGTTCATACGAAGAGGTGTTGGCAGCCGACCCAGCACGGCACGTGCCCAGCGCCCGCTCTCGGCGGTCAACTCCCTCAAGCCTCTCCCAGTGAGGAAGATTACCAATCCCACTGTCCCAAGGCGTCTGACTCCGTCGTTTCAAAGTGTAAATCCCCCCGACACCTTTCAGCCGCAGGCCCCTCCGCGGTCCCCGGATCGCCTTGGCCAGCGGTCGGAGCCCTCGCGGCAGTGGTCCCCGCCACCGCCCCCTACGCCAGGATCGCCTTCACCACGTGGGCCTCCTCCACGCCGGTGAGGCGCACGTTGAGGCCGCGGAACTTGTGAGTGAAGCGGGCGTGGTCGATGCCGAGACAGTGCAGGACGGTGGCGTGCAGATCGCGCAAGTGCACCGGATTCTCGGTGATGTTGTAGCAGAAATCATCGGTCGCGCCGTACTCCATTCCGCCCCGGATGCCCCCGCCGGCCAGCCAGACCGTGAACGCGCGGCCATGGTGGTCGCGGCCCATGCCGGGGTCGCCGAGCTTGCCCTGGCTGAACACCGTGCGGCCAAACTCCGTCGCAAAGAGCACGAGGGTGTCCGCCAGCAGGCCGCGCTGCTTGAGGTCCTTGATCAACGCCGCCGTCGGCTGGTCGATGTCGCGGCACTGGTTTGGCAGCTGGCGCGCGATCGCGATGTGCTGATCCCAGCCCCTGTGAAACAGCTGCACGAAACGGACGTTGCGCTCGAGGAGCCGGCGCGCGAGCAGGCAGTTGGCGGCATAGGTGCCGGGCTTGTGCACCTCGGGGCCATACGCTTCGAGCGTCTCCGCCGACTCGCCGCGGATGTCGGTCAGTTCCGGCACCGACGTCTGCATCCGGAACGCCATCTCATAGGCATCGATGCGGGCCACCGTTTCGGGGTCCCCCAACTCGGCCGCGCGGGCGTGATTGAGCGCCGCGAGATCGTCCAGCATCGCCCGACGCTGCGCGCGATCCACGCCCGGCGGATTGTTGAGGTAGAGGACGGGGTTGGCGCCCGGGCGCAGGCCCACGCCCTGGTGCGAGGCCGGCAGGAACCCGCTGCCCCACAGGCGTGAGAAGATGGGCTGGCCGGGATTTTTGCCCGTGCCCTGCGACACCATGGCGATGAAGGCCGGCAGGTTCTGGTTTTCCGAACCCAGGCCATAGCTCGCCCAGGCACCCATGCTCGCGTAACCGGGCAGCTGGTTCCCGGTGTTCAGGTAGGTGATCGCCGGATCGTGGTTGATGGCCTCGGTGTGCAGGCTCTTCACGAGGCAGATGTCGTCGGCGATCGTCTGGAGGTTCGGCAGCAGATCGCTGATCCAGGTTCCGTGGGCACCGCAGCGCTTGCCTGGTCGCAGCGGCGGCACCACCGGATAGGCACTCTGGTTGCTCGTCATGCCGGTCAGGCGCTGGTTGCCCTTGATCGAGGCGGGAATCTCGAGGCCCGCGTGCCGGTGCAGCATCGGCTTGTCGTCGAAGAGATCGACGTGGGACAGCCCGCCGCTCTGGAAGAGACACAGCACGCGCTTCGCTTTCGGCGCGAAATGCGGCAGGGCCGCCATGCCGGGAGCGCGGGTGGAAGCGGCAGCCGCGGAAACGCGGTCCTGCGCCAGCAGGGCGCCAAGGGCGATCCCGCCGATGCCGCGGGCCGACTGCCCGAGAAACGTGCGGCGGGTGAGGTGGGTGAGGTGGTGGCGAAACTGCGGGTCGAACGGATCCATGGGACAAGACGGAAGTGGGAGGGACGGCGGGTGGGGGATCGGCAGCCGGGGGCAGGAGGTGAAGCGGAAGCGCAAGACTTCCTTTCTTTCTCCAGGCTCAGTTTCTCATTACAAACTCGCTCAGGTTCAGCACCAGCGCAGCCACCTGGGACCACGCGGCGTGTTCGGGGGCCGGGACGCGCTCGTCGCGCGGCGATTCTCCCGCGGCGAGGAAGGCCCGCGCCGCGGCCTCATCCCGCGCGTAGCGGGCCCGTTCACGGATCAGGGCGGCGTGGAGCACCTCCAGTTCCTTCGTTCCCGGCGGTCGCGCCACGCACTCCGCAAACATCCACCGCAGCCGGCTCCGGTCTGCGTCTCCCACTTTCCCGCTGCCCGCCTCTCCCCGTCTTCCGATCGTCCGCTCCCCCAGCGCGCGGGCGGCCTCGACGAACTGCACGTCGTTGAGCAGCACCAGGGCCTGCAGGGGGGTGACCGTGTTGCCGCGGGCGACGGTGCAGACTTCGCGGTTCGGGGCATCGAAGGCGGTCAGGTTTGGCGGCGGCGCCGTGCGTTTCCAATAGGTGTAGAGGGAACGGCGATACAACTTTTCCCCGTGGTCCTGGACAAAGGTCTGGGCCGTGGCCGGCGAACTGCCGTAGTGGCTGACCTCGCGCCAGAGATCGCCCGGCGCGTACGGATTCACGCTCGGCCCCCCGACGCGCGGCACCAGCAGGCCGCTCACGGCGAGCGCCTGATCCCGAATCAACTCCGCCGGGAGCCGGAACCGCGGGCCGCGCGCCAGCAGGCGGTTCTGCGGGTCGCGTTCCAGCAGCGAGGGGGACGCCACTGCGCTCTGGCGATACGTCTGGCTGGTGACGATTCCCCGCACCAGGCGCTTCACATCCCAGCCGCTCTCCCGGAACTCCACCGCCAGCCAGTCGAGCAATTCGGGATGGCTCGGCCACTCGCCTTGCGACCCGAAATCCGCCGGCGTCGCCACCAGGCCGGTGCCGAAAAACTGCTTCCACAGCCGGTTCACCGCCACCCGGGCGGTCAGCGGATGCTCCGGCATCACCACCCACCGGGCGAGCCCGAGGCGATTGGCGGGAACTCCCGCCGGCGGGGGCGGCAGCGCCGCGGGCGTGCCCACCTCGACCCTTTCCCCGGGCTGCGCGTAATCCCCGCGTCGCAGGATGAAGGTCTCGCGGGGTTTCTCCGCCACCGCCATGACCATGGTGGAAAATGGCTCCGTCAGGGCCGCGAGGCGTTCGCGGAGGTTGGCCAGCGCCACCCGTTCGCGCTCGAGTTCTCCGGCGTGGCCCGCGCAGTGCGTCCAAAGCCGGGCCACCAGTTCCGCCGTCCGCTGTGCCGGCGGCACCGCGAGCGCAGCCAGGACATCCGCCGGAAGATCCGTCCCGTCGTCCACCCCGGTGATCGCCGCAACCTCGATCAACCCGGCGATCAAGCCCCGCCCGGCGCCGAAGTTGAGCTGGACCGTGAGGTGCGGGGTGGCGGCGGGATCCAGGGGCCGCGCCAGCGTGGCGGTGATATGCACCGGACCCTCGGTCGCGAGGTCGGGCGCCCATCCGGAATCGTTACGCGGATCGAGGCAGCCGGCCGGTGGATTCGCGGGCTCCCACGAGTTCGCGGTCACGCGGGCGATCTTCTCCAGCTTGTGCAGGTTCACCTGATCGCCGGGCACGGCGTCCACGGAGAGGGCCACGGCCGTGAGCTTGAAGGTGCCCTTGGGCGGCGGCACGGCTGCGGCCGCTTTCTTCTTCGCCGCCCGGGCGGCGCCTGGCTGGGTCGGGCCGCTCCCCCACCCGCCTCCGGGCAAATCGGGTTCCGGGTGCAGGATGAAACGCAGGCCCGTGATCGGCGCGGGGGTGCGCGGAAGTTCCGCCAGGATGTCGAAGGCTCCGAGGTCGCCGCCATTGCGGATGCGCACCCGGCCCTCGGCGGTAACCTCGAAACCGGCGCCGCGGTTGGGGGTGGAGACCTTGCGGGCCCGCAGCGGGATCACCTGCAGGCCGCGCCCGCGTTCCGCCAACCGCACCTGTTCGCGACGTTCCCACGCGGCGAGCACCGCGTCATCGCGGCGCGCCAGCCGTTCCTCCCGGGCGGCGATCTCCGCGCGCAGCGCCGGCACCTCGTCCGTGCGCAGCACCGTGCGCGCCATCGCCGCCGGTCCGGCGTTGATCCCGGCGTTGCCGTCGAGCCCGCGATCGCCGAGCGAGTTGAAGTACGCGAACAGCTGGTAGTAGTCGCGCATCGAAATCGGATCGTACTTGTGATCGTGGCACTGGGCGCAGCCGAGCGTCAGCCCGAGCACCGCCTCGCCCAGGGTCTTCACGCGGTCGGCGTTGTAGTTGACGAGGTTCTCCTCCGGAATGGTGCCACCCTCGTGGGTGGTCATGTTGTTGCGCTGGAAGCCTGACGCGATCAGGTCGGCTTCGGTGCGCTGCGGCAGGAGATCCCCGGCGATCTGCTCCACCAGGAAGCGATCGTAGGGCTTGTTGTCATTGAACGCCTGGATCACCCAGTCGCGCCACAGCCAGTGGTGGCGGCCGCCATCGATGGAGAAACCGTTGGTGTCGGCGTACCGGGCGGCGTCGAGCCAGTCGAGCGCCAGCCGTTCGCCAAAGTGGGGGCTGGCGAGAAGACGGGAGACGAGAATTTCGAGGGCCGCTGGACGATTGGCGATCGCGGCCCGTTCGAAGGCCGCCACCTCCTCGGCGGAGGGAGGCAGGCCCGTGAGGTCGAGCGCCAGGCGCCGGATCAGCGTGCGCGGATCGGCCTCGGGCGAAGGTGTCAGTCCCTCCGCAGCGAGGCGGGCGTGCACGAAGGCATCGATCGGGTTGGCCAGCTGAGCGGAGGCGGAGGGCAGTGCCGGACGGCGCGGCGGCACGAACGCCCAGTGCTGCGCGTAGCTCGCCCCCTGCGCAATCCAGGAGCGGATCTTCTCCTTCTGCGCCGCGTCGAGTCGATGATTCGAATCCAGCGGCGGCATGACCTCGTCCTCGTGCGGGCTGATCAAGCGCTGCCACACTTCACTTCCGGCCGGATCGCCCGGCTTGATCGGCACGCGGCCGTCGCGTTCCGCGTACGCCGCCTCGGCGAGATCCAGCCGCAGCTTTCCCTTGCGGGCCTTTTCGTCGAAGCCGTGGCAGGCAAAGCAGTTCTCCGCCAGGATGGGCTTGATGTCGCGGTTATAGTCCAGCGGCACCGGAGCGGCCGCCGCGCCGCGCAGTGCGAGCGCGACAAAAATGCCAAGGGGGATGATGGGGCGTGGTCGTGCCATCACAGGGGAAGGGGTCGTGGGTGGAGCGTGAACGTGGAGGGACGTCGCGCCCGCGTAAAGCCCGCGCATCGGCACCTTGGCCGCGAAGGGCGGCGCGTTGGAAACGGAATCGACCCTGGCCCGCGGACCCACCACATTCCGCACTATGCACGCCCTTGCCTGCAGTCTTCGGAGGCCGTCGTGGGGGTTCGCCCTGGCGGCCTGGCTGTCCACCGCCCCGCTGGCCCTGGCGCACGCGGGCGGAGGTGCCGGCGGTCTCGTCAGCGGCCTGCAACATCCCTGGTCGGGCTGGGACCACATCGCGGCGATGGTGGCGGTGGGCCTGTGGGGGGCGCAGCTCGGCGCGCCCGCCCTCTGGATGCTGCCGGTCGCCTTTCCGCTGATCATGGCCTTGGGCGGCATGCTGGGACTGCTCGGCCTTCCCCTGCCGGGCGTGGAAGTGGGGATCGCCTTCTCCGCCCTCCTCCTGGGGATCATGGTCGCCGCGCAGGTGAGGCCCCGCCATCCCGCCTGGGCGGCGGTAATCGTCGGTTTCTTCGGTCTGTTTCACGGGCATGCGCACGGCACCGAACTACCGGCCGGGGAAAACGGCTTGCTCTACAGCCTGGGCTTCGTGGTCGCCACCGGCGTGCTGCACGGCATCGGGATCGGACTCGGCGAGGTGCGCCGCTGGTCGCACGGTTCCCGTCTCCTGCGGGCCGCCGGCGCCCTGATCGCCCTCGCAGGTGGGACGTTCCTCTTCGGGGCGCTCCGATCCGGGCCGGACGACGCGGTCCCGGCCGCGACCGCACCGCGCTCCTGATCATGCGGCCCTCGCTTCGCCGGGTGTCGGTCGCCGTCGCGATCGCCGTCGGCCTGCTCGCCACGCGCGCCGAGGCTCACACGATGGTCTCCCCGGACAGCCCGTTTGCCGGCGGGCTGAAGCACTTCCTCTTCTCGATCGAGGACATCCTGATCGCGATTGCGGCCGGCATCTTCGCGGCCGAGCACGGCGGAAAGTTCGCAGTGCGCGGCGTCGCCGTCCTCGCGGCCGCCTGGCTGGCGGGAGGACTCGGCGGCCTGGCGATCGGTTCGCTTCCGGCCGCCGCCGACCGGGCCGCCGCCGGCACCCTGCTGATCGTCGGCCTGCTGGCGGCCTGGGATCGACGCTTCGGCCCGGGAGTGGTGATGGCGGTCGTGGCCGTGGCCGGCGGCGTGCACGGCTTGCTCAATGGCGTGGGGATGCAGGCCCCCGGCTTTCGCGCCGGCGTCTTCCAACTGCTCGGCATCGGCAGCGCGGTCGCCTTCGTGTCGTTTTATCCGACGGTGTTGCTCGAGCTTGTCCAGAAACCCTGGGCGCGCGTGGTGGCTCGCATCCTCGGCAGCTGGATCGCCGCCACCGGCCTGCTGATGCTGGGCTGGGCGTTCCGCTCCGCGCGATAGCGGGAGGCCTCGCGGCGGCGATCAGGGCGGTCGCAGGCCGACACCGGATCCGTGTCATAGTGCTTCCGGCCGCGAGACGGCGCTTGCCTCAATTCCTACCAGATGAATATGGATTAAACCCTCCGTCTGCGTGAAACTCTCCAAGAAAGGCGAATACGCCCTCCGCACCCTGATCTACCTCGGCCTCGCGGCCGAGGAGGGGCGTACGCTCGTACGGGTGTCGGAGCTGGCCGGCAACGAGCGCATCCCCGGGAAATTTCTCGAGCAGATCATGCAGTCCCTCAAGGAAGCGGGAGCGGTGGCCAGCGTGCGGGGGAAGTTCGGCGGTTACCGGCTGGCGAAACCGGCCCGCGAGATCCGGATCGGCGCGATCGTGCGGTGGATCGACGGCCCCCTCGCGCCCATCGCCTGCGTCAGCCAGACGGCCTACGCCCCGTGTTCCTGCCCCGACGAGGATCACTGCGGCCTGCGCATGCTGATGCTCGATGTGCGCAACGCCATCGCCGGCATCCTCGACCGCTACACGCTGGGCGACGTCGTCGACGTCACCCTTCGCAAGCTGCGCCGGGATGGGGTGACGGCGACGGTCGCCCGCAAATCCCACCCGCGCCCCGCCGGCCGGGCCGCGACACGCGGAAGCGGCCGCGCGGCCGCCCGCCGATCCCGTCGTCGTCGGCTCGACGTCACCGACGGCGTGATCCATCAACTGTTCGAGGAGTATTCCATCTGACCGGTCATGCCCCTGCGCCTGCTGCTTCTTTTCCTGTTGGGGTCCGCCCTGGCGCCGGCCGCGCCGGTGAAACTCCGGGTCGGTTACTTTCCCAACCTCACGCACGCCCAAGGGCTGATCGGCAGCCACTCCACGCGCCAGCAGCGCGGCTGGTTCGAACAACGCCTCGGCCGCGACGTGTCGCTCCAGTGGTTTCCGTTCAACGCGGGCCCGAGCGCCATGGAGGGCATCCTGGCCGGTTCGATCGACCTCACCTACGTCGGTCCGAATCCCGCGCTCAACGCGTACTTTCGCTCGCAGGGCGAGGAGATCCGCGTGCTCGCCGGCGCGGCCGAGGGCGGGGCGGCGTTGGTCGTGCCGGGCGACGGCAGGATCAAGCTCCCGTCCGACTTCAAGGGCCGCCGCCTGGCCACGCCGCAGCTGGGCAACACGCAGGACGTCGCCGCCCGCGCCTGGCTGAAGCAGCAGGGTTTCCGCATCACGCTCACCGGAGGTGACGCCTTCGTGGTGCCGACCGCCAACCCGGAGCAGCTGTCGCTGTTCCAACAGGGGCGGCTCGACGGGGTCTGGACGGTCGAGCCCTGGGTCTCCCGCCTGGAGATGGAGGCCCGCGGCAGGATCTTCCTCGAACAACCCGAAGCGGTCACCACTGTCCTCGTGGCCAGCGTCCGGTTTCTGAAGGTCCGTCCGGACCTCGCGGCAGCCTTCCGCGCGGCGCACGCGGAGCTGACCACCTGGATCAACGAGCACCCCGGGGAGGCGCAGGCCGCGGTCCGGACCGCCCTGGCGGCCGAAACCAAGCGGGATTTGCCCGCCCCGCTCGTGGCGAGTGCCTGGCGCCGGCTCCATTTCACCGATCGCATCACCCAGGCCCAGTTCGAGCGTCTCGTGGTCGAGGCCCAGAGCGTGGGCTTCCTGCGCCACGCGCAACCGCTCGATCGGCTCTTCCGCCCCCAGCCATGACCCTCGCTTCCGAAACCCAGGCCGCGGCGCCGTCGAAGCTCTCGCTCCGCGGTGTGGAGAAGCACTTCCGCGTGCGCCGCGGCTCCGTGCAGGCCCTCGACAACATCTCGCTCGAGATCGGCGAGGGCGAGTTCGTCTGCCTGCTCGGCCCGAGCGGCTGCGGCAAGTCCACGCTCCTCAACATCGTGGCCGGGCTCGAACGCGCGGATGCCGGCCAGGTGCTGTGCGATGGCGCACCGGTGGTCGAGCCGGGCCGGGACCGCATGGTGATGTTCCAGGAGTCGGCGCTGTTCCCGTGGCTGGACGTCCTCGACAACGTGCTCTTCAGCCTGCGCCTGAAACCCGGCCTCGGCCGCCGCGAACGCCGCGAGGTGGCGGAGTTCTACCTGCAGCTCGTCGGCCTCGAAAAGTTTCACCACGCCTTCGTGCACGAATTGTCCGGCGGGATGAAGCAGCGGGTGGCGCTGGCCCGCGCGCTGGCCTCCAACCCGCGCGTCCTGCTCATGGACGAGCCGTTCGCGGCGCTCGATGCACTCACCCGCGAGCAGCTCTACGGCGACCTCCAGCGGATCTGGCGCGAGCGCCGGAAGACCATCGTCTTCGTGACGCACAACGTCCGCGAAGCCGTCTGCCTCGGGGATCGCGTCGTGCTGCTCTCGCCCCATCCCGGCCGCATCCAGGAGGAGTTCCAGATCCGCCTGCCGCGCCCCCGCGAAATCAACGACGTCGACGTCGCCCACCATGCGACGCTGATCACCGCCGCGCTGCGCGGCTACGGGCGGAGCGGCCCTCCCGCGCCACAGGGAGACGGGATATGAAGCGCACCCTCAAGGCCCTGGTCTTCTTCGGCGTCCTCCTCGTGGCGTGGCAGGCCCTGGTGGCCGCGCGGATCTGGTCTCCGGTGCTCGTGCCGTCACCGGCGAGCGTTGGGCGTTATCTGTGGGAAGCGGTGACCGACGGCACCCTCGCGTCCGCGACGCTGGTGACCGTGCAGCGCCTCGGCCTGGGTTACGTGGCCGGGCTCCTGCTCGCGCTGCCCCTGGGGTTGCTCACCGCCCGCTTCCAGCTGCTGGCCGACACCCTCGGCCTCCTCGCACTGGGCCTGCAGGCGCTGCCCTCCGTCTGCTGGGTGCCGCTGGCGCTGCTGTGGTTTGGCCAGACGGAAGGGGCGATGTTCTTTGTGGTGGTGATGGGCACGCTGTGGTCGGTGATTATCGCCACCGATAGCGGGGTGCGAAACGTGCCGCCGATCTTCGCCCGCGCGGCCCGCACGATGGGCTCGCGGGGGCTCCACACCTGGCTGCGTGTCATCCTGCCCGCCGCCCTCCCCTACATCGTCGGCGGCATGAAGCAGGGCTGGGCCTTTGCCTGGCGATCGCTGATGGCGGCCGAAATCTACGTCACCATCCTGAGCGGCTTCGGCCTCGGCCACCTGCTGCACTATGGACGGGAATTGCACGCCATGGAGCAGGTGATCGGCATCATGATCGTCCTCCTGGCGATCGGCCTGCTGGCGGACAAGATCCTGTTCTCACCCTGGGAGCGCTTCCTTCACCGGCGCTGGGGCACGGCCCGGTGAGAAGCCGGGGATTCGCGCCGGCCGGGTGCCGCGCCGCCAGGTCGCGGCGGGAATCCCGCCCGCACCGTTGACACTTCCGCCGATCCGCCGACCGTTTCCCCCCTGTGAACCGCCCGCGTCTCGCCGTTTTTCGTCCGCTCGCCTGGCTGACGATCTTGCTCTTTCTCGGAGCAAACGCCGTGACTCCGGGGGCCGCACAGCTGGAAACCGGTGCCGCGGGCAGGGACGGCCGATCGGTGCTCGCTGCGACGCCGGTGCAGCCCTCGCCGCTGCTGGCCACGCATGTGTTTTCGCCCAATCCCGCCCCGCTGTCTCCGCTGTGGCGCGACCTTGGCGCCGCGATTCCGGCGCCGGCGCTGCGCCGGGTCGCGGCTCCCACCTTTTCCGCCTGGAACCAGACCGCCGTGGTCCTGGCTTCCTCCGTCGACGAACGGACGACCCTGGTGGGCGTGGTGGAGTTTCGGATCTAGCCGGGATCCCCGCGCGAGCGGCCTCTCCTCCGCGGAGGGGGCCGGCCCGCGCACACCTTACCTGCCGCGAGGCCAGTCCAGCGAGACTGGCGCGCGTCCCTTCCTGGCATCGATGCGGCCTGGCCTGATCCCCCGAGATCAGGGACGGCCGGTCGACGACCCCGCACCGTGAAACGTCAGTAATTATCTCTTCTCATGTCTCTTCCTTCCAAAGATCCTCACCCGGCCGCCGGAACTGAATCCGGTGCCTGGGCCGCCTGGGGCCTGATTGGCGGCGCGCTTGCCGGCGCCTTGATCGGCCTCGCCTTCCACGAAGCCCGCATGGGCGCCCTGATTCTCGGGGTGATCGGCTGGATTGGCGGTGCCCTGTACGACCGCTCCAGAAAATAGCCTGCCCAGCCGGCGCGGGCCGTGGTTCGGATCCGCGCCGGCTCCTGCGCTGGGCCGCGGCGGTCGCCGCGGAGCCGTACTGCGGCCGGCCGCAGCTACCTCCGACCTTCCGGCCCGGTCGGCAGGCCCACCGAACCCACGGCGCCATGCGTGAAAGTCTCCCAGGCAATGTGGTTTAGATCCGCGCCCGTCGGCCGGTTGCCCGGAATCACCCGGGCCATCAGGGGCACCGCCCGACCGAGCCGGTGGTGAAAGTGGTTGAACGCAATCTCCCAGGTTGGCTGCAGCGAGAGTTCGACGTTGGGAGGAGGGGGAGCCGAGTTCGGTGGCAGATGGCGCGCCTGGAATTCCATCGCGGCGATGATGCGGTCGCCGTGTTCGGCGTAGAGATCGAGTCCCTGTTGTTGGGCGGTCTCGGCGGCGTTCACCAGCGAGGCGAACCCCATGTTGGCGTGATGCGGATCACGCACGGACTCCTGCAACAGCCCGTCGACCAAGGGCGTGGTCAGCCCCTTGTTGCCCCAAAAGGGGGTTTCGCCACTCGGCGGAAGCAACGGGGTCGAGCCATCCCGCCGCAGGTAGATGTAGGCCGGGGCCCGGCCGCGCCACATCTTCACACCGGCGTCGAAGAGCGCGCGATCGTCAAGGAAGACGCCGACGTTGATCAGCGCCTCGGCCATCGCGAGCTCCTTGTTCCCATTCTCGGTGGAACCGGTGAGAATCGAAGGCACGTACTGCGTGCGCAGCATCTGCCCGAAACGCGCCACCTCGGCCGCCGGCCAGAGCGTGGACTCGTGGCGGATAATCTCGGCGGCCCGGGGCCAGACGGAGGCGGTCCAGGCGGCCTGGATTGGTCCGTTGCGGTTGGTATGACCACCGGTGAGGGTGGACGCCCAGGCGTTCAGGATGCGAATCGCCGCGCGCGCGTGGCGCTCGTCGCCCGTCACCACCCACGCCAGCGCCTGGGTGTACGCGGCGACGCTGTCACGCCGCTCGTCCTTGCAGCCGAGATCCGGCCGGGAATACGGCCCGCATTCCACGACGGCGCGGGGTTTCGGCTCGTAGGCGGGATCCGCATACGGGCTCGCCCGAAGCGCGGCAAACGCGGTCCGTTGGGGTTCCACGCCGGATGCGACCCGCTGCCGCAGCAGTTGCAGGTGTTCACGGTTGAGCAACACGCCGGGATGGCGGAATTCGGCGGCCCGGGCGGCGACGGCCAGGCCCGCCACGGCGAGGAGGAACAGGAAAGCGCGGGGCATGCAGGAGTAATAGCCGACGCCGGGCCAATCCGGACAAGCGGCGGGAGGTCCTCCGCTCCGATGTCCCAATTCCCCCCGCTCCGGCTATTCTCTTCCACATGAGCTTCCGCCGCGAATTCCTGAAATCCGCCGCCCTGCTGCCCTTCGCCGGGGGCGCCCTGGTGCCCGGCGCCATCCGCGCCGCCCCCGCCGCGCCGCCCTCGCGGGTGGGCGGCCCCAGCCTGAAACTCTCCCTCAACGCCTACTCGTTCGCCCGCCTGCTCAACGACCGGCTGCTCGGGCGCGGCGACGGGCTTTCCCTCGAGCAGCTCGCCGAGTTTTGCGCCCGGCACAACTTCGACGCCATCGACATCACCGCCTACTATTTCCCGGGCTACCGCGAGCGCACCCCGCCGCCCGATTCGTTTGTCTACGCGGTGAAACGGCGCTGCTTCGAACTCGGGCTCGCCATCAGCGGCACGGGCACGGGCAACAACTTCACCACCGCCGATCGAGAGGCCCGCGCCCGCGACGTCGCCTGGGTCAAGCAGGGGGTGGAACTTGCGGCCAAGCTCGGCGCCCCGGTGTTGCGCGTCTTCGCCGACACCCAGATGCGCGCCCAGACCTGGGAGACCGTCTCCCAGGGAGCCTCCCGCACCGAGGTGGAGAAATGGATCGCCGACGACATCCGGGCCTGCGCCGACCATGGCGCGAAACATGGGGTGATCATCGGCGTGCAGAACCACGGTGATTTCCTGCAGACCGCCGACCAGGTTATCAGCCTGCTTAACCGGATCGACTCGCCCTGGTGTGGCGCCATCGTCGACACTGGCTATTTCAAGGCCCCTGATCCCTACGCGGAAATCGCCCGGGTCGCGCCCTACGCCGTCAATTGGCAGATCAAGCAGAGCCCGCTCGGCGTTGAGAAGGAGGCCGAGGCTCCCACCGACCTGAAACGCCTGCTGCGGATTGTCCGCGACTCCGGCTACCGCGGCTACCTGCCGATCGAGACCCTCTCCCCCCGCGGCGGCGGAAACTACGACCCGTTCACGGTGGTGCCGAAATTCCTCGCCGAGGTCCGGGCCGCCCTCGCGGCCACCGCGTGAAGTTCCCCAACCTCCGATGAACCCCTCCCCCCTCTGGCTAGCGATCCTCGCCCTGGCGGCTTCCGCCGGGGCGGCAACGCCGGGCTCGACCCCGTTTGTCCCGGCGGAAGCGAGTGCGCAACCCGCCAGCCCCGCCCCGCCCACACTGGACGCCCGCCCCCCGGCCGGCGCGGTGGTGCTGTTCGACGGCCAGCACCTCGACGCCTGGGCGAAGAAGGCCGGCAAGGAGTGGCTCAAGGCGGACGGTCCCGCGCACTGGAAACTCGTCGGCGACGGCGCCGTCGAGGTGGTGCCCGGCGCTGACTCGATCATCACCCACCGCCAGTTCGGCGACTGCCACCTGCACCTCGAGTTCCGCACCCTCGGGGCGCCGACCAACTCGGGCGTGTATCTCCAGGCCCGCTACGAAGTGAACATCAACGAGACGTTTGGTCGCAGCGACGGCCCGGCCAACGGCGGCCTCGACAACTGCACGCCCAAGGGTACGGCCCCCCGGGCCCGGGCGTCGCGCCCGCCCCTCGCCTGGCAGACCCTCGACATCGACTTCCGCGCGCCGCGCTTTGACGCCGCCGGCCGGAAGATCGCGCCCGCCCGCGCGACGGTCGTGCTCAATGGCGTGGTCCTCTATGACGAACAGGAGCTGAGCCCGCCCTCCGGAGCGGCCGGTCGCCTCGGCGAGGCCCCGCGCGGCCCGCTGCTGCTGCAGGAACACGGCATGCCGGTGCAGTTCCGCAACGTCTGGCTGGTCGAGAAGTAGGGCACCCGCCCTGCGACCGCGGCCTCCGCCCTGTCCCAATCCCGCCGGCCCGCGCTATTTCCCTGTCATGAACTCCCAACCCCTCCTCGCGGCTGCGCTGGGCCTCGCGCTCGCCCTCGGTGCGGGCGCGGCCTCCGCGGCGACGACGCCCGCCCGGGCCGCGGCCCCCGCGGACGACCTCATCGAACTCACGCCCTTCACCGTGGCGGAGAAGCAGCTCGACGGGTACCTCGCGTCCGAGAGCGTCACCGGCACGCGGGTGGCGACGCCGATCAAGGACCTGCCCTTCTCCGTCAGCGTGATCACGAGCGAGTTCATGAACGACTTCGACTTCTTCGATCTCGGCGCCGACCTCGCCTACACGGCCTCGCTCAACGGGGTCGACACCCAGGGCAACTCCACCCTTCGCGGCTACGGCGGCACCTTCACCCTGCGCAACGGCTTTTACCGCCTCGGCCTCAACGACCGCATCAACACCGACCGCATCGAGATCATCAAGGGCCCCAACGCCGCCATCTATGGGGCCACCTCGCCCGCCGGCCTCGTCAACTACGTCTCCAAGCGGCCCACCGGCACGCCGTCGCAGCTGTTCCGGATCACCGGCGGCGGGGAATCGATGTGGCGCGCCGAAACCAACGTCAACGGTCCCCTCGGCTCCCTCGGCCGGGTGAAGTTCTACCAGTTGTTCAGCGCCCAGGCCGAGAACAGCGACTCCGAGACCCCGTTTGCCCGGACCAAGAAGCGCTTCCTGGGCGAGTCGATCCTCGCGCGCCTCCCGGACGGCTCCACCCTGCTGGCGGAATTCGAATGGTCGCAGCGCGACGCCGTCACCGCGACGTCGACCGTGCCCTACGAGTACAACCTCGCCACCCGCACCTATTCCTCGCGCCTGCGACCCGACCTCGGGCATTTCAGCCAGGGCGGCCCCGACTCCGAGCAGGATCGCGAGTCGACCTCCGTCTACCTCACCTACGACAAGCGCTGGAACCGCACCTGGTCCACCCGCGCCGGCGCCTTCTCCTACCAGCGCCAGGCGTTCAACTTCAACACCGGCACCAGCGACCAGTTTGACCCCGTCCAGCGGCGCTTCGGGCGCGGCAACACCCTCTGGGACCCGCTGAACGAGGACGGCGGCGCGGCGCAGCTCGACACCCTCGCCGACTGGGCGAGCCAGAACGGCCGGCTGAAGCACAAGACGCTGCTGACCCTCGACTACTCGCAGAACTGGCGCTACCGGGAACAGCGGCAGGTCAATTCGCGGGTCTACTCGATCAGCGGGGTCTTCCTCGACCAGCCGGACTACACGCTGCCGCCGCACAGCGCCTTCACGATCGTCACCCGGCGTGACAAGACCCGCTGGGACACGAAAGGCGCCTTCCTGCGCCAGCAGACCACCGCGCTCGACGGGCGGCTGGTGGCGTTCGCCGGGCTGCGCCGCGACAGCGTCACCTACAACTTCACCTTCGGCAACCAGTACAATGCCGCAGGCGGCGCGCTCCGCACACCGGGGCTCGTCTCGCGCTACACCGACTCCGCCTGGTCGCCGAGTGCCGGTTTCAACTACAAGGTGACCCGCACCCTTTCGTTCTACTCCAGCCGCAGCGAGTCCTTCACCCCCGCCGGCCAGAGCGCCCGCCTGGGCGAGCCCCATCTTGAGAATGAAACGTCGGAGGGGTGGGACTACGGCTTCAAGGCCGCCTTCCTCGACGACCGCCTGATCTTCACGCTCGGCGGCTACTACATCGAACGCTTCGGCGTGAAGACGACCGTGCGTGATCCCGTCACCGGCGTGAACGAGGTGGTCGCCGCCGGCACGCAGCTCTCCAAGGGCGTCGAGTTCGAAGGTTCGTGGCGGGTGAACAACGACCTCACCCTGCAAGCGAGCCTCTCGTCGGTGCACGCGCGCATCCTCTACAACGGCAACGCCACGACCGATGTCGGCCGCCGCCCCGCCGGCGTGCCGGATGACCAGGCGAGCCTCACCTGGCGGTGGTCGTTGCGGGCGCTCGGCCTGCCGGCGCTGATGTGGAACGGCGGCGTCGTTTACACCGGCAGCGCCTACCCCAACTCGACCGCCATCGACGCCCGGCGCAACGTCCAGACCGGCTCCTCCACGATCGTCAACACCGGCTTGAGCTACGCCTGGCGCACCGGCGACCGCTGGCGCCACAATGTACGGCTCAGCGCCAAGAACCTCCTTAATCGCGACTACCTCACGCCGCGCGCGGAGCTCGGCGCCAGCCGCGGCACCTTCCTGGCCTACACCCTCCAGCACTGATGAAGGTCACGGCTCGGGCGGGGCACCACGGAACGCACCCGACACACGACCGGGAATGCATTCGATCACAGAGGTGATGACGGCTCCCGTTCTCGACCGCTCCTTTGGTGTGCTGCGTGTATTTCGTGGTGAAATCCAACCGGATTAATCCAGCCTCCGGCCATGCCTGACCCGTCGTCCCCCGAGACCGAAGGCCGCAAGCGGCTGATGGCGCTCATCACCCGGCACCAGCGTCAGATCTTCTCCTACATCTACACGCTGGTGCCGGATCGGCCCGACGCTGAGGACCTCCTGCAGGAGACCTGTGTGGTGATCTGCGAGAAATTCGAGGAATTCACCCCGGGAACCGATTTCGTCGCCTGGGCCTGCCAGATCGCCTGGTGGCGCATTCGCTACGCGCGGCAAAAGTTCGCCCGGTCGAAGGTCGTGTTTGACGACGAGGTGCTCGCCAAGGTCGCCCTCACCGCCTCCGCCCTCCGCGAGGAACTCGACGATCGGCACGAGGCCCTCGCCGGCTGCCTGCAGAAGCTCGCTCCACGCGATCGCGAACTCCTGCTCACGCGTTACGAACCCGGTGGCGGCGTGGCGGAGGCCGCCGAGCGCACCGGCCGATCCCTCGACGCCGCCTACAAGGCGCTCAACCGGCTCCGGAAACTGCTGCACGACTGCGTCACCCACGAACTCGCCGCCGACGCGCCCCAGCCCCACGAAGGATCCGCATGAGACTCTCGGACCGGGAAATCCTCGAGTTGAACGAACTCTGCGGCGCCCTGGCCGACGGCCGGGCCACGGAGGCGCAGCGCCGCCAGCTGGAGTCCCTGCTGCGCGATTCCGAGGCCGCGCGACGGTTTTACGTCCGCGCCGCCGCCCAGTCCGCCAGCCTCCACGCCTACGCCGCGGAAATGCAGGCCGATGCCCCGCTGGAGCCCGGGCGCCGCGGGGTGCGCGACCGGCTGCCGGCCTGGGTCGGTGGTGCGGCCCTGCCCTTTGCGGCCGTTCTGGTCGCAGGCGCCTACCTGATGATCCGCGGCCCGGGCGCCGCCCCGAAACCGGCGGACGGCGGCGCCGAGGTGGTAGCGCGACTCACCGGGGCGAAGGACGCCGTGTGGGTCGCGCGCGGGACGGCAACCGCCCCCGGAACCTCCCTCCGACGCGGCCAGCAGCTGGAACTGAAATCGGGCTACGCCGAAGTGACCTTCGATTCCGGCGCGCGCCTGTTGCTGGAAGGCGCGACGGCGCTCGATCTCGGTTCCGCCTGGGAGGCCACGCTCCGCCGTGGGACCGTCAAGGCGGAGGTGCCGCCCGAGGCCATCGGTTTCCGCATCGCCCACCGTTTCGTGGACGTGGTCGACCTGGGAACCGAGTTCACGCTGTTTGCGGATGCCGACCGCGGCGCCGAGGTGCTCGTCAATCGCGGCGCCGTGGAGGCCGCTCCCCGCGAGGGCGGCGAAGCCGACTCCATCCTGCTGCGCGAGCGCGAGGGCCGGCGGTTCGGGGCGGACGGGATCTCCGAAGTCGCGGATCGCGCGCGCAAGCTGGAACGGTTTGCGGACCTGATGCCCCTCGAACGGTTCGTCCCGGGAGTGCGCCTGGTGCATTGGTCCTTCGACGAGCCCGACGGCGCCGCCCGCGGCGAGGGGGCACTCGCCGTCGAACCGTGGCTTCGTCTGCTCGGTCCGGACGGTGCGGGGGATGCGGGGAGCCGGGTCCGCGGCCGCCGCGGCCAGGCCCTGCATTTCGATGGTCGCCGATACGCGAAGGCCGCCGTACCCGGCCTCTCCGGCGGCCAGCCGCGCACCGTCGCGTTCTGGGTCCGCGTGCCCGAGGATGCACCGCCCGCCGACACCTGGATGGTCGCCTGGGGCACGCAGCTGCCCAAGCTGGGCCGCCGGCCGGTGCACATCGGCTGGAACCGCCGGCCGGGCGAAGGCGCGCTGGGGGCGCTGCGGACGGATTTCGGCGGCGGTCACGCGCTCGGCACGACGAGTCTGCGCGATGGCCAGTGGCACCACGTCGCCGTGTGTTTCACGGCCGGCGAGGAGGCCGGCCTCCCGGTCGAGGTGAAACAGTACGTCGACGGCCGGCTCGAGAGCAGCACGATCGTCCGCGGCGTGCTCAGCCCGCGGGCGGGCACCGGCGATGCCACTCTCTCCGACGTGCTCTGGCTCGGCTACCGTCTCACCGGCAACCGGCAGGAAGGGCGCCGGTTCCTCGGGCAGATCGATGAACTCTTCGTGGCGGATCGCGCCCTGCAGCCGCATGAGATCGTGGCGCTGATGCGGGAGAACCGCCTGCCCGCCGCCACGCTCGCCGCCGCCCCATCCCGCCCATGAACCTGTACCTCCGCCTCCTGTTCGCGTGCGCCGGCACCGTCCTCGCCGTTCCGAGCCTGGCCGCAGCCGAGCGCGCGGTGCCGCCGCGGCCGCGCCTCCTCGGGATCTCCCACGCCGCGTTCTACGTCAGCGACATGGCGAAAGCGCGCGCCTTCTACGAGGGATTCCTCGGCTTCGCGTCCCCCTACTCGATTCCCCGGAAGAACCCGGGGGAGCACCTCGTGTGGATCAAGATCAACGACCGCCAGAGCATCGAACTCTTTCCCGGCAGCGAAACGGCGCCCGGAGCCGATCGCCTGGTGCACCTCGCCATCGAGGTCGACGACGCCGACGCCATGCTCGCCTACCTGCGGGCGAACGGCGTGGCGGGCCTGCCACCGACGGCGACCGCCCCCCTCGGCCGGATCGGAAACAAGAATTTCACGATCAAGGATCCCAACGGCAACGGCGTGGAATTCACCCAATACCTGCCCGACGGCTGGACCGTGCGGGAACAGGGCCGGCACCTCCCGGCCACGCGCATCGCGAAACGGATGAGCCATGTCGGCGTGATGATCGGCGAATTCGAGGCCTCGCTGCGGTTCTACCGCGACCTCCTGGGTTTCCGCGAGACCTGGCGCGGCAGCGCGGGCGGCAAGGTGCTCAACTGGGTGAACATGCAGGTGCCCGACGGCGAGGACTACGTGGAGTTCATGCTCTACGACAAATACCCGACGCCGGACCGCCTCCGCACGATGCACCACGTTTGCCTCGAGGTGCCCGATGTCGCCGCCGCCGGGGCCGAACTCGCGCGGCGCCCCTACCCGCCCGGCAGCAAACCGCCCACCGAGCTGAAGGTGGGCGTGAATGGCAAGCGGCAGATCAACTATTACGATCCGGATGGCACGCGCGTGGAGATCATGGAGCCGCGCACCCACGACGGCGTTCCCCGGCCCCCCGCCACCGCCCCGCCGCCGGTCGCGGAACGCCGCCCGAGCCCGCCGGTCAACCCCGCGCGCTGATCGGCTCGCAGCCGCCGTCTCGTTCGCCTACGGCCGGTAATACGGTCCGAGCACGTCGAGGATCTTCGCCAGCACTTCGTCGTGATCGATGGGACCGTTCTTGCGATAGAGGATCTGTCCGCCCGGCGCGATGAGCACGGTGTGGGGCAGCGGCCCCGGCCAGCGCGGATCGAGGGCCGCGATCAGCGCGTCGGCACTGGCCTCGGTGTAGAGGAAGTTCGTGGCGGTGCGGCCCTCGGCCTTGAGCAGGCGCCGCAGCCGGTTGGGCGTGGCGGCATGCTGGCGCTCGAGGAAACGCTTCGCCGCCTCCTCCTGCTTGGGATCGTCCATCGAAACCGTGATCAACTCAAAGTCGCGGTTGCCCAGCCGGCGCGCCAGCGAGACCAGCGCCGGGAATTCGGCGACGCACGGCGCGCACCACGTGGCCCAGACATTGATCAGCCGCAGCCGGTTCGAATCGTTCTTCGCCAGGCGGGCGACCCCCGCGGCGTCGATCCGTGCCAGTTCCACCGGCTCGGACTTCCACTTTTCATCCGCCTCCGCCACCTTGGCGCGCTTGTAGTTCCATTTCGTCGAACACCCGAGCACCGGCGTATTCGGCACCGCCACCGGTCTTCCCGCCAGCAGAGCGCCGATCGCCTGGCGCAGGTCGTGGGATTTCACGCTCGCGAGCTCCTCGAAGCGCGAGTCGTCGACCCGGCCCGCGTACCGCAGGCGGCGTTCGCGATCGAAGAGGAACACGTGCGGCGTGGCGAGGCAGCCATAGGCCTTGGCCGCGAGCTGCTGCTCACCGTCGTACAGATAGGGAAACACGAAGCCCTTTTCGGCCGCGTAGCGCTTCATCTCCTCGAAGCCGTCGTTGTACTTGCTGTAGCCGAGTTCGGTGACGGAAACGCTGTCGGGACTGTTGGGGTTGATTGCCACCACCGCGAGCCCCCGGGCGGCAAACTCCTGCGCGATCGGAATGAGGCGCGTCTCCGCAGCGTGCGAATAGGGGCAGTGATTGGAGAGAAACGCCACCAGCAGGAATGGCGCCCGGCTCGCGGGAAAATCCACCAGGGAGTAGGTGCGCCCGTCGATCCCGGGCAGCTTAAAGTCCGGCGCGAGGTCGCCGAGCTGCAGGCGCTGCGCATCGGGCGGCAGCAGCGCCTCGTAGTTCTCCGCCGCCCCGGCGGGACCGATCAGTGTGAGGGCCAGCAGCAGCGAATGGATGCGCGGGAAATTCATGGACGGAGGACGCGGGGTGGAGGGGAGCATGACCCTGGCGGAGGCCAGCGCGGGTGGCGACAAGATTGGACAGACGTTCCAATCCACCCGGCAACCGCAATCGGGAACGCGCCCTGAGCCCTGGCGAGAAATCCCGACCGGGGCTCAGGTCTCTCCGGCGCCCCGGAGGCCCGCCCGCGCGAGGTTCGCGCAGGCCTTGGCCACCAGTTCGCCGGGCTCGAAGGGCTTGCCGAGGAAATCGCTGAAGCCGAGCCCTCGCAGCTCCTCTTCCCGCTCCGCCCCCAAATTGCCGGAAATGCCCACGACCGGGAGGCTGACGGAATACTCCCGCACCTTGCGGACAAAGGTCGGCCCGTCCATCTCCGGCATCGAAAAATCGGTGATCACCAACCCGATCCTCGGGCCGGCTTCCTGCAGCACCCGCAGCGCATGCACCCCGTTTTTCGCCGGCAGCACCGAAAATCCCCCGGCTTCGAGACACCGGCGCGAAGCGAGCAGCACGGCCGGATCGTCGTCGACCAGGAGCACGCAGGGCCGGTGGCCGGGCAACGGTGCGGAGAGGGGCTTCGCCCCGGACTGCCGGCCGATTTCGCCGTCTCCCCACTCGGCCATCTCGGGCAGGTAGACCCGAAAGGCCGTGCCCCCGCCAACCGCGGATTCCACCTGAACAAACCCTCGGTGAGATTTCACGATGCCATGCACCGTAGCCAGGCCGAGCCCCGTGCCGCCCGGCTTGGTGGTGAAAAAGGGATCGAAGATCCGCTCGCGGATTTCGGGAGGGATGCCGCAGCCGGTATCGACCACGCTCAGCACCAGGTACGGGCCCCCCGGTGCCGAGCCGAACTCGTCGGGAGCTCCCGGCGGCAACTGCTCCCGGGTGAGCCCGACCGTGAGCGTGCCTCCGTTGGGCATGGCATCGCGGGCATTCACGCAGAGGTTCATCAGCACCTGGTGGAGCTGCGTCGAGTCCGCGTGGACAGCTCCCCGTCCGGGCGCCGGCCCCACCACGATCACCTTGGGTGGCAGCGCCGACCGGAGGATCTGCAGCGTTTCGCGCACCAGTTGCCAGAGATCGACCGGCACCCGATCCTGGGCCTGGCTGCGGCTGAACGCGAGTAACTGCTTCACGATGGCGGCGCCCCGACGTCCGCCGGAATCGAGCATCTGCATCAGTTCCCGGTCGCGAGGGTCCGTCAGCCGCCCGGTCAGCACGCCGCTCGCCATCACGATCGGCGTGAGAATGTTGTTGAGATCGTGCGCCACTCCGCTGGCCAGCGTCCCGACGGCCTCGAGCCGCTGGCTGTGCATCAACTGCCGTTCCAGTTCCTTGCGCTCGGTCACATCCGCGTGGGTCCCACACATCAGCAGCGGCTTGCCGGCGGCGTCGCAAGCCACGATCTTGCCCACCGACCGCACCCACTTCCAGCCCCCGGTCTTCGTCTGGCGCCGATATTCCATCGTGTGGATCCGGCCGCTGGCGACGCAGTCGCGAAACTCGCGCACCGTCCGCTCGCGATCTTCCGGATGGATGCCCGCCTGCCATTCCGCGAGCGTGGTCCGAAAGGTCTCCGGGTCATACCCCAGGATTCGGGCGTACTCGGGACTCGAGGTGCCGACTCCGGTCTGGACATTCAGCTCAAACCAGCCCTGGGCGGTGGCCGCCATGCTCAGCCGCAAGCGCTCCTCGTTCCGGCGCGATTCCTCCTCGGCGCGCTTCCGCAGCGAAATGTCCCGGACCGATGCCATCACGCGCCTCTCCCCGCCAAGCTGGCAGCCCCGCAACGCCACCTCCGCCCAGAAGAGTTCGCCGTTCGCCCGCCGGCAGTGCCACTCGAACAGCTGGGACTGGCCGGCCGCCGCCCGCGCCACCCGGGCCTCGGCCTCCCGGCGCGAATAGGGTTCCGTGCCCAGACTGAAGTGGTCGAAGGTCCCGGCGAGCAACGCCTCGCGGGTGCCGCCGAAGATCGCGCACGCCTGCAGGTTGACATCCAGCACTGTGCCGTCGGGGGCATGCACAAAGAGGGCGTCGCTGGTCGAGTCGAAGATCTCCCGCAGCTGCTCCTCGCTGTTTCGCAACCGGCCCGCGACGGCGGCGAGCTGCTGCCGTTCCCGGCGATAACTCTCCAGCATCACGGTAGCGATCGCGATGGTGACCACCGCCACCGCCACCACTCCCGTGACGAGGTCGATCGTTCGATCCCACCTCGATGCGTACGGGATGATGAGCTCGGGAGCCTTCCACTCGATGGCATAGAGCAGGATCGAGTTGGCGAGGATGAGACCCAGCACGACGGTCCGGTGGACTCCCTCGAGCAGGACGACACCCAGCAGGATCACGGGAAAGAAGTAGAACGCGATGCTCCCCTCGGAACCCCCGTTGCCAAACCACGCCACATCGAGCAACACCATCGCCCCGAGGAGGTAGGTGCCGCAAAGATGCAGCCCCCGGCGCGAGAGCACGTAACACACCACTCCCCACAGGATGAAAACCGCGCTGGCGAGGTGCAGCACCGGCGGGAGGTTCTGTACCAGGTTCATGGGCACGACCAAGCCGGCCATGAGGATCACGACGGTCACGCACACCAGGCGGAAAATGCGGATTCGAAGCGGCGTTTCGCCTTGGTCACACGGCGCCGTCGCGACGCGGTCCAGCCCGGAGCGAATCATAACGGTCAGACTGCGCTACCTCCCAGCACGGTCGCAAGCCCGGTGTAGTGACACGGAGCATCGACGCCACCCGGCCTCCGACGCGGCGCCAGCGCTGCGTGGAAGCAAGCCGCGCCTCCCCCGCGGCCATGAGCCGTGGACCGTCCGGGACGGCAGCAACGCCTCCAGCCGACCGAATTCACCCTCGCGGCGCCCGGTCGCGGTCCGAGGCCAAAAAGGAGTGACGTTCCCTTCCGGCTGCCGCGTTCGTCTCCGGCCCAGGAAACGGGTTCCGCGGTGACTCCGTTCCGGATGGGCGGAACTCACTCCATCCACTTCTCCGGCGACACTCCTTCGTTCAACCAGGCCACCGCTTCGTCCCGGGAACGGGTCACCAGAACCCGACCATGCCGGTCAGTTTCGATCGAATCCCGAAACACCGCCGCGATCTTCTCGTGCAAGCCGCCACCGATCAGAATCGCCCGTCGGGAAGCCGGGCCGTACAATTGCCCCATGGGCCAGGAGACAACTGCCGTGTAGGTCACGGCGGATTGACTCACTCCGAGGTAGTCGAAGAGGGCCCGGATGCCCGGGTGAAACCGCGGATCGCGCGTGGTCATCGTTCGCATCGCCTGCAAGTCGAGATCCGAGAACACTCCCGTGGCTTTCACCAGGAGGAGATCGCGTTCGGCATCGATGGCGTACGACCAAGGCATGACAGCGATACCCGTTTACTTGGACATCTCCGCACCAGACACAAGGGACAAAAGACCCGGCGCAACCTACTGGGAGATTCCCGTCGGGACGGCCGGGAGGTCACGCGCATACCGCACCCATTCCTCCCGGCTCAACTCACGCTGGCGGCCATGCCGGAAGAGCCAGCTCGCCGTCTGGTAGTAGGCAATGGTGTCCCCGACCGCTTCGGGATCCCCGGCACTCGGGAGCAGGGCGTGGGTCTCGGGATCGTACACGTGGGACGCGGACTGGCGGATGGGGCTCAGGACGTGGAGGCGGTTTTCCTGAAACAGGGCCAGGCGCTGGTAGTTGCCGAGCAGCGCGAATCCCGGCTGCGCATCCTCCGGGTTCAGGACATCGCGTCCGTAGAAGCGACTGGGATACGTCCAGCCCAGCAGGCCCAGCAGGGTCGGGGCGTAGTCGATCTGGCTGGTGACGGCCTTCACAACCCCGGCCGGAATCTGCCCACCCGGCGCGTAGAGGAAGAGCGGCACATGGTAGTTCTGCACCGGCAGCGCGACCTTGCCGGCGCTCGAGGCACAGTGGTCGCCCACGATGACGAAAACGGTGTTCCGGAACCACGGCCGGTTTTCCGCCGCCCGGAGGAAGGCGCCGATGGCATAGTCACTGTACTTCACCGCGCCGAAGCGTCCGGAGATCTTCGAGGGCAGGTCGATGCGGCCCTCGGGGTAAGTGAACGGACGGTGGTTTGACGTAGTCATCACGAAGTAGTGGAACGGCCGCCTGGCCGCGAAATCACGGTCCGCCTCCCGCAGGGTCCACCGGTAGAGGTCCTCATCGCACGCTCCCCAGATGTTGGCGAAGGTCACATCCGCGGCCGCCACCTGGGTACGGTCAATCACGCGGTAGCCATTGCCGCCAAAGAACGCGTTCATGTTGTCGAAATAGCCGTAGCCACCGTAAAGAAAGGCGGTCGCGTAACCGCGCGAGCGAAACACGGAGCCGAGAGTAAACAGGCCCTCGTTGCGGGGTCGCTTCACCAGCGAACGCCCCGGCGTGGGCGGCACCGACAGCGTGAGCGCCTCCATGCCCCGGTCCGTGCGGGTGCCGGTGGCGTAGAACCGCTCGAACACGAGGCTCTGTCGGGCCAGGGCGTCGAGGTTCGGGGTGAGTCGCGAGGCCCGGTTGAAGCTGCTGAGAAAATCGGCGCTCAGGCTCTCCACCGTGATCTGCACGACGTTGAGCCGCTGCTCCGGGCCGGTGTGCTTCACCAGCCGCAGGAGGTCGTGAGGATCCTCCGTGAGCGGGACTGCGCCGTCCCGGGCCAGCCGGACCCGGGTGCGGGCGAACGCGGCGTCGACGTCCATCGTCGGGTAGAAGCGATCGTACTCGAGCTGATTGGCCCGAAACGCGGCGAAGAGTGACCACAGTCCATCCTTGGCCAGCTCGCGGTTATAGTTGTTGGCGAACTCCGGCAGCCGCTCCTCGCTGAGGAACAGCGCCAGGCCGAGGGCCGCGAGGCCCCAGCCCGCAGCCACGGACCAGCGCCGCCCCACTCCGGCGGCGCCTGCTTCCAGCCACCGGCGCATCCAACCCAGCCGTACGATCAGGAGGTGCAAGGCGACGCTCACCGCCAGCAAACTCGCATAGATGGCCGGCATCGGGTACGACTCGCGGATGTTGCCCACGACCTCCTTGGTGTAGACGAGGTAGTCCACGGCGATGAAGTTTAAGCGCACGCCGAACTCATCCCAAAACAACCACGCGGCGACTGCGCCGAACGAAAGGCCGCAGAGCACCGCTACGGACCCGAAGTGCGCCCCGATGCGGCCCCAACGCCAGCAGAAGAACCGCTGCGGCAGCGCTGCCAGCCCCAGTGCCAGAGGCGCCACCCAGCACAGCGCGGCGGCCCCCGTAAAAAGCGTACCCCAGGCCAGGGCAGCCAGCAGGCTGAGGTTCCATGATACCTCCAGGGCGGCCTTGCCGAGCAACGCCAGCCGGATCGCCGTCCCAACCCCAAGGGCCGCCGCCAGGGCGATCCACGCTCCACCCGTGCGCCGGGCAATCAGATGTCCGAAGCCAGGCCACCAGCCCGCCGCGAACGAAGCGCCGGGCTGCTGCAGTATCTCTCTTTGCATGGAAGGGCGACGCAAACCCGCCCTCGCCGTTCGAAAGATTACCGCGATGTAATCCACCGGACATCCGGCGGTCATCCGGCGCAACTCCCCCGGTTCTGGCTCGTCGTTTCCCCAAAGACCGAAACACTGACAAACATGACCGTGCTGGTGGTGGAAGACGAAATCAAGGTGGCGGCCTTGCTGAAGGCGGGACTGCAGGAGCACGGATACAAGGTGGAAACTTGCGGCGACGGGAACACAGCGCTCCAACGCGCCAGCCGGGAGCGCTTCGATGCGGTCATCCTCGATATCATGCTGCCCGGCCGCGACGGCCTGAGTGTCCTGCGACGGCTCCGCGAAGACGGCAACACCGTGCCGGTGCTGCTCCTTACGGCCCGCGGCGACCTCCCGGAACGCATCGCGGGGCTCAACCTGGGCGCGGACGACTACCTGCCAAAACCGTTCTCCGTCCTCGAACTCGTGGCGCGACTGGGCGCGGTCCTCCGCCGTCAGCAGGGCACCGGCCTGACTATCCTGCACTGCGGCGACCTGTCGGTGAACCTGGTCACGAAGGAAGTGTTGCGGGGAGCCGCGCGGGTCGAATTGACCCCACGCGAATTTTCCCTCCTCGCCTGCCTGCTGCGCACCCCGGGCAAGGCGGTCACCCGCGTGGAACTGATCCAGAGCGTCTGGGGCTACCAGTTTGATCCCGGGACCAACTTCGTCGACGTGGCGGTCCAGCGCCTCCGGCGCAAGATCGACGACCCCTTCCCGCGCAAGATCATCCAGACCGTGCGGGGCGTCGGGTACGCGCTCCACGCCGACCCATGAGACCGATTACGATCCAGGCGAAGTTCGCCTACTGGGCGGCAGCCCTGGCGGGTGGAGTCGTGGTTCTCTTTGCCGGCGGCATGCTGATCAGCCTGTACCACGGCCAGATTGAAGCCGTGGATCTGGAGACGGCGGTGCACCGCCGCGAGATTACCCAGCTTTCCCGGGAGCAGCTGCGCCAGAAATCCCCCCAAGAGCTCATCGGCCTGGAGCCACTGATGGCGATCGCCGTGACGGACGAAAATCGGCGCCTCCTCCGGCGCTCCGAGCAGCTGCCCGATCCGCTAGCCCGCCTGGCCGCCAGCGCCCAGCCCCCCCGGACCATCCGGGATGAATCGGGCCGGCGGTGGCGTTTCGTGTCGTTTCCGGTGGATCACTACCTCGTCACCTTGGGCTACCAGCTCGACGAGGTCATGAGCCTGGTTTCCCAGCTGCTGCTTTCGTCCGCGCTTCTCTTCCCCGTTGTGCTCGCCGTCGCCGGTTGCGGCGGTTGGTGGGTCGCCAACCGCGCCCTGCGTCCCTTGCGCGACCTGTCCACCACCGCCGCCGGGATCGGCGTGACCGCCCTCGACCGGCGCGTGCCTGTTCCGCCCGCGAGCGACGAGGTCCAGCGCCTCGCCACGGTGATCAATGCGATGCTCGCGCGCCTCGAAATCGGCTTCCACCAGGCGCAGCGCTTCGCCGCCGACGCGTCGCACGAACTCCGCACGCCGCTCACCATCATGCACGGCGAAATCGAGCGCCTGCTCCGCACCCCGCAGCTTGATCCCACGCTGGAGCCCAAACTCCTCAGCCTGCAGGAGGAGATCGCCCGCCTCGATCGTATCACCCAGCAGCTGCTCCTGCTCACGCGCTTCGACAGCGGCGACATGCCGCTGAACCTCGAGACGACCAACCTCAGCGACCTCGTGCTTCTCGCCTGCGAGGATGCCGAACTTCTCGCCGCTCCGCGCCGCCTCAGCCTGCAGCGCCAGGTGACCCCGAGCCTGGTGGTGCAAGGGGATCCCGCGCACCTCCGGCGCGCGGTCCTCACGCTGCTCGACAACGCGACCCGCTACAACCACGACGACGGCCGTGTCGAGTGCCACCTCGTCTGCCACGGCGCCGCGGTCGCACTGCGGGTGCGCAACACCGGACCGGGCATCCCGCCGGAGGCGCGACCCCAGCTGTTCCAACGCTTCTTTCGCGCCGATCCCGCCCGACAGCGGGGCGGCCATGGCCTCGGGCTGAGCCTCGCCCGGGAAATCGCCCGGGCCCACCGGGGTGATCTGGTCCTCGCCCCCTCCGCCAGCGAAGCCTGGACCGAGTTTGTGCTGACGCTTCCCTTTCCAGCCCTTCCCCGCCAAGACTCGGTCGGTTCCAAAGATGCCCTCCGCACCTGATCCAGCCAGGCGGGGTGATCCCCACAAGCCGCGGCGCTTCCCGTGGGCGAACCGGGCGTTGGTCGCGTTGGCGACGGCAGTCGGGCTGGGAGGGTGCGCCGCACCAGGTTCCAAACCGCTGCTTCCAGCCGAAACCCAGTCCCGGTTCGACGCACGCCGTCTCGACGACGCGGACCTGCGGCACTTTCTCGCCGCGCACGGCCAGCCCGCCGCAGGCGAATGGGACCTCGATCGTCTGACGCTCGCCGCGTTCCATTTCCAGCCCCGGCTCGACCAGGCACGCGCCCGTCTGGCGGAGGCCGAAGCCGCGGCCCGCGCCGCCGGGGAGCTACCGAATCCGACCTTCACGTTTACGCCGGGCTACAACACCGAAGCCGGCGCGGGCGTTTCACCCTGGATTCTCGGTTACGCCCTCAACCTGCCGATCGAGTTGGCCGGCAAGCGCGGCCATCGCCTGGCGTCCGCACAGCACCAGATCGAGGCGGCGCGGCTCGCCCTGGCGAGTGAAGCGTGGGCGGTGCGCCGGGCCGTGCGCCGCGCGCTTCTGGAGGTGAGGTCCGCCGATCGCCTGGCCCTCCTCTGGCGCGATCTCTTGCCGTCCTATCGAGACGTTGCCGCGCTGGTCGAACGCCAGGTCAGCGCCGGGGAGACGGCCCCGCTCGAAGCCAGCCAGGCCCGCCTGGCCCTGCAACAGGCCGAAACCGCGGCCCGCGCCCACGAGGCGGCGCTCGTTACCGCGCGCAGCCAGCTGGCCGAAGCGATCGGCGTGCCGCTCGCTGCGCTCTCCGGCGTGCAATTCTCCGATCGCGGCCTCGCCGCGTCCGGATCGGCGCCCGCCGGCGCGGAGGCTCGCGCCTGGGCGGCCCGCAACCGCGCCGACCTTCTCGCCGAACTCGCGACCTACGCCGCCGCCCACGCGGCCCTGCAGGCCGAGGCCGTCCGGACTTTCGCCGACCTCTCTCTCGGCCCGGCCTACGACTTCGACCAGGGTGAAGGCAAGTGGTCGCTCGCCCTCAGTGTCACCGTGCCGCTTTTCCATCGGAACCAGGGTCCTATCGCCGAGGCACTGGCCCGCCGCGAAACCGCCGCGGCTCGCTTTCTTTCCCGACAGAGCCAGGTCTTGGCCGAGGTCGATCGCGCCCTCGCCCACCTGGCCCAAGTCCCTGACGACCTGCACGCCGCCGGGCAACTCCAGCAGGAAACGGAGCGGCTCGCACAGCGAACAGCGGTCCAGTACCGCGCAGGGGAGATCTCCCGACTCGACGTCCTGCGCGCCCAGATCGGGCTGGCGGAACATCGCCGGGCCGAAATCGATCTTCGGCTTCGGACCGAACAGGCCATCGGCGACTTCGAGGACGCCGTGCAGCGCCCCCTCGCCTGGCCCGAGACCTCCTGGCGCGCCACGTCCCGGCCCCGCCAGCCATGAAGCAATCCCTCAAGCCTCTGGCACTGGCGGTGCCACCCCCCGTCCACGCCCCCTTCTCCACCAGCCCGTCTCCATGAAACCCTGGTTGCTTTCGGCCCTGTGCGTTACCGTCGCCGCGTCCGCCGCCCCGACCGGACCTGCGCCGGCCACCCTTTCCAAGGAAGGTGATCTCACCACCGTGGTGCTCCGGCCGGAGGCGGAGCAGCGATTGCGCCTCGCCACCGCGGTGGTCGCACGGCGCGCCGTCCCCGGAGTGCGGCTCTTTTCCGGTGAAGTGGTGCGATCGCTTGCGACCCGCGAGGGCACCCTCGCGCCCTTGGTGGGCGGGACTTGGGAAGAGGCAATCCGGGTGGCCGACCAGCAGGCGGTGGCCGACGGCCGCGTGGCCCAGGCGGAGGCCCAGCGGGACGCCGCCCGCCTCGCGCTGACGCGGGCCGAAAGCATCCGGCGGAGCGACGCCGGCAGCCAGCGGGCAGTCGACGAGGCGCGTGCGACCCTGGCGACGGCCGAAGCTGCCTGGCGCACCGCCTGCGCCCAGCGGGAATTGCTCGGAGCTCCTCTGGACCGCGCCCGGACCTGGCTGCGGGTGGCCGTCTACAGTGGCGAAGCGGCCCTGCTTGATCCCGGCGCACCGGCCCGGGTCAGCTCACTCGGATCCCCGACGGCGGGCTTTTCGGCCACTCCCGTTGCCGGCCCGCCAACCGCCCAGGCCGCGAGCGCCACGATCGATTGGTACTACGAACTGCCACCAGCCGTCGCCGTCCGGGCCGGAGAGCGCCTGCAGGTCGGGATCCCCCGCCGCGATGCCAGGGAAGAGCGACTGGTGCTGCCGCACGCCGCGGTGCTGCATGACATTCACGGCGGCCAGTGGGTCTACGAGGCCATTGCTCCGCACACCTACACCCGGCGCCGGGTGCAGGTCGAGCGGCTGGCCGGAACCGAAGCCGTGCTCGTCTCGGGACCGGCCGCGGGCGCCAAGGTGGTCACCGACGGCGCGGCGGAACTGTTCGGGACCGAGTTCATGACCGGCAAATAGGCCCGCGTCCCATGCTCCAAGCGATTGTCTCCTGGGCGCTCCGGATGCGGGTGCTCGTCCTCGCCGCCGCGGCCGCCCTGCTCGCGCTCGGGATCGAGGCCACGCGACACGCGCCGCTCGATGTCTTCCCGGAATTCGCTCCGCCTCTCGTCGAGGTGCAGACCGAGGCGCCGGGGCTTTCCACCGAGGAGGTCGATGCCCTGGTCACGGTGCCACTGGAGAACTCCCTCAACGGGCTGCCGTTTCTCAAGACGATCCGCTCGAAATCCGTGCTCGGGTTGTCCTCGGTGGTGATGATCTTCGACACCGGGACGGACATCCTCCGCGCCCGGCAGCTGGTCCAGGAACGGCTGAATCTCGCCCAGAACCGGCTGCCGGCGGTGGTGAAGCCGCCGGTGCTCATGGCCCCCTACTCGTCGCTCAGCCGCGTGCTCAAGGTCGGGCTCACGTCGAAGACCCTGTCGCAGATGGAGCTCAGTGAGCTCGCGCTCTGGACCATGCGGCCCCGCCTGATGGCGGTGCGCGGCGTCGCCAACGTCGCGATCTGGGGCCAGCGCGACCGGCAATACCAGGTGCTGGTGGATCCGCAGCGCCTGCGGGCCGCCGGGGTGACGCTCGATGCCGTGATTCGCGCCGCGGGTGATGCGGCCGTGATCGCCGCCGGCGGGTTTATCGACACGCCGAACCTCCGGCTCAGCGTCGCGCAGCCCGGGCTCATCACCACCCCGGAAGATCTGGCGCGAACGGTGGTGGAGTTTAGGAATGGCGCACCGGTGCGGCTCGGCGACGTCGCCGAGGTCCGCATCGGCCACCCGCCCCCGATCGGCGATGCCGTGATCAACGACGGACCGGGCCTCCTGCTGATTGTCGAGAAGCAGCCCTGGGGCAACACGCTGGACGTGACCGCAGGCGTCGAGAAAGTCCTGGCCGAGTTGAAGCCGGGGCTCCCCGGGGTGGCCATCGACTCGACGATCTTCCGGCCGGCGACGTTCATCGAGGAGTCGATTCACCACCTCACCGACGCGATGTGGCTCGGCTGCCTGCTCGTGGTCGTGATTCTCTTCCTTTTCCTCGGCGACTGGCGCACCACGCTGATCAGCGCCATCGCCATTCCGCTCTCCCTCGCCGTGGCGCTCCTGCTGCTGCGCGCCCGGGGCGAGACCATCAACACAATGATCCTTGCCGGACTGATCATCGCGCTCGGCGAAGTGGTGGACGACGCCATCATCGACGTGGAAAACATCCTCCGCCGGCTCCGCCAGAACACCGCGGCCGGAAGCCCGCGCCCCCCGCTGGCGGTCGTGCTGGCGGCGTCGCTCGAGGTGCGCAGCGCCGTCGTGTACGCCAGCGTCATCATCGTGCTGGTCTTCGTGCCGGTCTTCTACCTGCCGGGTCTGGCGGGCACGTTCTTCCAGCCGCTCGCCCTCGCCTACATCCTCGCCATCGCCGCCTCCCTCGCCGTCGCCCTCACGGTGACGCCGGCCCTCAGCCTGATTCTCCTTCGCCTGGAGGCGCAGCAGCACCACGAAGCCTGGTTCGCCCGCACGCTCAAGGCCGGTTACCGCTCGCTGCTCCCGCGCCTCCTCGCGCGCCCGGGGCCGGCCGGCCTCGTGCTCGTCGCCGCCTTCGCCGTCACCGCCTGGATCTGGCACTACCGGCTCGGCGAGGAGTTCCTGCCGCGCTTCAAGGAGCGCGACTTCCTGATGCACTGGCTGGAAAAGCCGAACACTTCGGTCGAAGCGAGCACCCGCATCTCCATCGCCGCTGCCAAGGACCTGCTGGCCGTGCCCGGCGTGCGCAACCTGGGCGCCCATATCGGCCGCGCCGAGGTGGCCGACGAGGTGGTCGGCCCCGACTTCACCGAGCTGTGGATCAGCATCGAACCCACCGCCGACTACGACGCCACGATCGCGCGCGTGCAGGCCGTCGTCGACGGCTTTCCCGGCCTCGTCCGTGATCTGCTCACTTACCTCCGCGAACGGATCAAGGAGGTGCTGACCGGCACCGGCGCGGCCATCGTCGTGCGGATCTTCGGACCCGATCTGACGCTGCTCCGCGAACACGCCGCCACGGTGGGCGCCGCGATCAAGGACGTGCCCGGCGTGAGCGCGCTGAAAATCGAACCGCAGACCCTGGTGCCCCAAATCACGGTGCGGATCCGCCCGGACCACGCCGCCCTGCACGGATTGACCGCCGGTCAGGTGCGCCAGGCGGTGACCACCCTCATCCGCGGACGAAAGGTCGGAGAAGTCTACCAGGATCAAAAGGTGCACGACGTCGCCGTCTGGAGCGTTCCGGGCGTGCGGTCCGATCTGACGCAGCTGCGCGAACTCCTGCTCGAGACACCGCGCGGCGGGCACGTGCGCCTCGCCGACGTGGCCGACCTCGCGGTCGTCCCGACCCCCAACGCCATCAAGCGTGAAGGCGCCTCCCGCCGCATCGACGTCACGTGCAACGTCGCCGGCCGCGATCTGGGGGCCGTGGCCCGGGAAATCGGCCGTCGTTTGGAGAAGGTGCCGTTCGCGGCCGGCTATCACCCGGAGATTCTCGGTGAATTCGCCGAACGCCAGTCGGCGCAGTCACGCCTGATCTGGCTGGGCGCTGCCGCGCTTGCCGGAATCCTCGCCCTGCTGCTGGCCGATTTCCAATCGCCGCGGCTGGTGGCACTCATCGCCCTGACCCTGCCCTTCGCGCTGATCGGCGGCGTGCTCGCCGCCTGGCTGGGAGGCGGGGTGATCTCCCTCGGTTCGCTGGTCGGCTTTGTCACGGTCCTCGGCATCGCGGCCCGCAATGCCATCCTGCTGATCAGCCACTACCGGCACCTCGAGGAGGAGGAAGGCCAGCCCTTCGGCCCCGCCTTGGTGCTGCGCGGCGCCGAAGAGCGGCTGGTGCCGATCCTCATGACCGCCACGACGGCCGCGTTCGCCCTGCTCCCGCTGGTGTTCAAAGGCGATGTGCCGGGCAACGAAATCGAACGCCCGATGGCGCTCGTCATCCTTGGCGGACTCGTCACCTCGACGGTGCTGAACCTCTTCCTCCTGCCAGCCCTCTACGCGCGGTTTGGCCGACGTCCCGCCTCCTGAGAAGGTAACGACGTCCGGTCTGGAGCAGGTTCCGATGGCGCGCGCCCCGCCGACGGCGGGAAAGCAACACCGGGGCTCGCGGTCCCTGCGCTTACTTCTCGGCCCGGTTCGCCGCCGCAACCGCCTCGAGCTGCCAGGCCCGCGCGTTCGTGGCGGTCACATTCCATTCGGTCTGGCGGGAATAGTCGTACACCCAGAGCGCCGCGAGCGGAGCTCCGGACTGCCGGACCTTCGCCAGCAGGGCTGCAAACTCGCGCCGCTGCTCTTCCGGCGACAGCTTTTCGGCCGACACCCCGAATTCGCCGATGAACAGGGGGCGGCCCAACCGGCGCGCCGCACCCACCAGCCAGTCCATCCGCCCCAGGCTGTCGTCGCGGTAGACGTGCACGCTCAGCAGCTCGATCGGCGCGGGATTCTGCCGCGCCAGCATCTCGGTCAGCTGGTTCTCATCGTCCTTCTTCCAGGAGCGCTGCGCGTGCAGGTGCCAGGCGCTGGGGCGCGGAAACGAATGGCCGGCACTGATCAGGCGCACCGGATCCAACGCCCGCACCGCCCGGCCAAACTCCGCCGCGGCCACCTCCAGATGCTCGAGGCGAAGTTCATCCCGCTCCGACCGCGTGGCAGGCGTGCCCAGGGCCGGGACCATTTTCGGCCGATGGGTGGCACCGCCCGGCAGATCGATCGCGAGGTTGAACTCGTTGCCCAGCTCCCAGGCCCAGATCGCCGGCGAAGCCCGGTACCGGCCGACCACTTCGGCGACGTACTCCCGCATCCAGGCGTGCGTCCGACTGCGCGGCTCGCCCCATTGATCCATCGGCTCGCCCACGAGGTCGGGCACACCGGGAAAATGCCAGAACAGCGAAGGGACGAGCCCGACCCCGTGGCGCTCCGCCGCCTGCACCACCCCGTCGAGCCGGCGGAAGTACTCGGCGCGGTCGCGGCGGTACAAGTCGAGGTCCTTCGGCCAAAAGCCCGTCGCGCAAAACCGCGCGAAGGGGATGCCCCTCGCCGCCAGCGCCGCAAAACCCGCCGCGTACGAGGTGTCGGTGCCGTCCTTCAGGGTGCGGAGGAAACAGTCGAAGTAGTTGACGCCAATCCCGCGGTAAGGCCGGCCGGCGCGTTCCACCGTGCCTCCGGGCCCCGCGCGGAGCCCGGTTGCCTCGGCGGCGGCGGCTGGTGCGGCCATTGCCCGCCCGCCACCCAGCAGGGCAATCGTCGCGGCGCAGGAAAACGTGATCAGGCGCACCGCAGAAACCAGATGCGAGGAGGCAACCTCGGAAGCGGACATGCCGGGACGGTGGCCGCATCGTTCCGGGAGCGTCAACGCCAGGAACATCCGTGGTCTCCACGTCAAGCGGTACCCTCCCCTGCTCCGGATCCCGGCGGTGAGGCGCGAGCACCGCCTTTCTCCCGGGGTTGTTTTCCTCCGGTGGTTCGGCCAATGCTGGAACCCGCCCCATGAATACCCCTCCCTCTCGGTGGATCCCCTTTGCGCCTTCCTTCCGCCCGGCACCCGACATCGGCAGGTGGTGTGGGCGCGGCGACCCGGTCGCGCGAATCGCCGCGTCGCCGGCGGGGAACCGCGGGGCGGGGTCGCCCCGCCTACAGGGAGCGATGACTCTTTCCGCGGTCCACCTCCTCGCCTTCGTGCTGGGACTGGGATTTCTTCCCCGACTGGCCGCGGCCGAACTCCGCGTCGGCACCTGCCAGTTTCCGGTCTCGGCCGACGTGGCCGCCAATGGCGACTGGATTCGGCGACAACTGCGGGAGGCCCGCACCCTCGGCGCAGACATCGTGCACTTTCCCGAAGCTGCGCTCTCGGGTTACGCCGGCGTCGACCATGCCTCGCTGGGTGAGTTTCGCTGGGACCAGCAACGGGAGGAACTGGAGAAGATCCTGTCGCTCGCGCGCGAACTCGGCGTGTGGGTCGTCCTGGGGGCCAACCATCGGTTGAGCGGCGACCACAAGCCGCACAATTCGCTCTACGTGATCGACGCGACCGGGAGCATCGTCGATCGCTACGACAAGCGCTTCTGCACCTCCGGTGATCTGCGCCACTACTCGCCCGGTGACCACTTCGTGACCTTCGAGGTGAAGGGAGTGCGATGCGGGTTGCTCATCTGTTACGACATCCGCTTTCCCGAACTCTACCGCGAATACGCCCGCCGCGGGGTGCAGCTGATGTTCCACTCCTTCTACAACGCGCGCCAGAAGGAGGGCAGCATCCACCCCAAGATCATGCCGCCGACCGCCCAGGGGCACGCGGCGGTGAACAACGTGTTCATCTCGCTGAACAACAGCAGCGCCCCGCGCAGTTGGGAGAGCCGCTTCATCACCCCGGACGGCCTGATCGCCCGCGCGCTGGAGCTCGATCAGCCCGGAGTGATGGTCAACACCGTCGACACCGCGAAGAAGTTCTACGATGCCAGCGGCCCATTCCGCGCCCGCGCCATGGAGGGAAAGCTGAACAGCGGGGAGGTCGTTTCCGACCCCCGCTCGAGCGATCGGCGATCGTACTGATGCCCTCTGCAGGGTCGCCGGGCGCGGCGAGCCCGGCCGATCCGATTTGATCTCCAAGTCGTGCGCAGCCGGGTTCGCTGCCCCCGGCGACAACTCCGCTGGTGAATCGCAACGACTCGCGGGCTTTCCTAGCTGGAGAAATTCAGAGGGAAACCACGAAGAGACACAAATCGACACGAAGCATCGCCCTGCGCGCCGCGTTCACCTTTCGGTGGGCGGCAGGACCTCTGCCTTTGCAGAGTGTTTCCATGCGGGTTCGTTCGGGTCCATCCGTGGTTACATGGCATGGAGACGGCTTGGCTGCGTTGGAACGCCGCGCCCGATTCGGTCCGCGGCCCCTTTTCAGCGGATCTCGAAGGTGTAGCGGCCGGAACCGACGCGGAAGGTCATGCGCCCGCGCTCCGGCGCCGCGGTCGGGATCGGGGCCACGACGTTCTTCGCGTCCGGTGCCACCGGCAGCAGCACCGTCGCGGTGGTGTTCACCGGCACCTCCACCTCCAGCCGCAAGCCCGCGCCCTGGCGCCGCCAGGCGGAGCGAATCGTGCCATAGGGCGAGTCATGTTCCGCCTTTACCTCGCCGAGACCGGTCACCGGCTCCGGCGCCACCAGGAAGCGCCGGAAGGCGACGGCTCCGGCCTCCACCCGCTCGCCGATCGGCGACACCGCGGAATCCAGCCGCAACCCGGCCAGGTACTGGTAGTACCACGCGGAAAAATCGCCGAACATGATGTGATTGCGCGAGGCGCCTTCGCCCCAGTCCTCCCACAGGGTCGTGGCCCCGCGTTTGATCCAGTTGCCGTACGAAGGCGCCTCGTCCTGTGCCAGCATGGCGAAAGCCAGGTCGCTGCGACCCGCCTCGCTCAGGGAGCGGAAGATATACTTTGATCCGAGAATGCCGAAATCCGGGAACCGACCCGTCGCCTCCACCGCCGCCACGAGTTTCGCCTCCACCGCCGCGCGCTCGGCCGCAGGCACCAGACCTTGGTGCAACGCGCAGCTTTGCGCCGTCTGGCTGCCGATGGAATACACGCCTGCTCCCTGGTACAGGCGCCGGTGAAAAGCCTCGCGGATGCCCGCCGCCAGCGCAGCGTACCTGGTCGCATCCTCCTTCTTTCCGAGTAGTTCCGCCGTCCGCGCCACGATCTGCGCATCCACATAGTAATAGCCGGTCGACGTGACTTCCACCGGGGTCTTGCTCTTCACGGGAATCCAGTCACCGAGACCGTGCGCGACGAGGCCATCCTTGGCGCGGGTGGTCATGTAGTCGACGTAGCGGCGCATCGCCGGATAGGCCTCCTCCAGCAGGCGCCGGTCGCCCTGATAGACGTACAGCATCCAGGGTAAAATCACGAGGGCACTGTCCCAGGCGGGACCGTTGCCCCACTTGTAGCCCCAACCGCTCGTCGGTACGATTGCGGCGAGGTTGCCGTCGGGGCGCTGCTCGTCGATCAGATCGCGCACCCACTTCTCGTAGGCGGCGGTGTTCTGGAAGTTGTACATCGCGAGTTCCGAGGCCAGCGAGGCGTCGCCGGTCCAGCCGTTCTTCTCGCGATGCGGGCAATCCATCGGGTACCCGTTGACGAAGTTGCTCCGGTAGGCCCACAGCGTCGCCTCTTGCAGCCGGTTCAGCAGCGGATGATCGCACGCGAACGCTCCGGCGGAGGCAAAATCCGTGTGGATGACGCACGCGGCAATCGTCGCCGCCGTCGGCGCCGCGCGCAGGCCGTGCAGCTCGACATACTGGAAGCCGCTGTAGGTGAAACGCGGCTCGTAGACCTCCTCGCCCTGACCGGCGCAAACAAAGCGATCCGTCTGGAACCAGCCGCCCGGCAGGACGCGAAACGACGCCGGGTAGCGGAAGTGCGCCTCGGTGCCCTTCAGGCTCAGCGTGCCGTCCGGGTTGACCTTTTCACCATAGCGCACCGTCACGATATCGCCGGCCCGCTGCCCGCGCAGTTTGAGCCGTACCCAGCCCGCGGTGTTCTGGCCAAAGTCCACCATCCACACGCCGGGCTTCACCTCGGTCACCTTGGTCGGCGGCAACTCCCGGGCGATCACACTCGGCGGCAGCGCCGCCGCCATCAGGCGACCGGCCGGCGCCGCCACCACCTCGGCCCGCACGTCCTGCCTTGCCAGGTCCGGTGCCCCCGGTGGGGTTTTGCCGATGACCTCGCCCTCCCGGATGCAGTCGAAACCCAGCGGGCTCGCCACCTGCCGCCAGCTCCCATCCGACACCACCGTCTGGCGCGAGCCGTCCTCGTACGTGAGCTCGAGCTGCGCGATCATGCGCGGGAAGTCGCGCCAGGGCGCGTTGTCGAAGTTCCACACCGCCACGCTGCGGACATCGTACCAACCGTGGCCGACCAGCACGCGCAGGGTATTTTCGCCCGGCTGAATGCGGCCCGTGAGATCGTAGGTCGAATACAGCACCCGGCGGTCGAATTTCGTCGGCGAGGGATCCAGCACCTTGTGGCCCACGCGCGCGCCGTTGAGGTTCGCCTCGTAATAGCCGAGGCCCGTGATGTGCAACGTCGCCTCGCGGACGGCCCGCGCGGCAGTGAAGCGTTTCTCGAACGCCGGCGAACTCGTCTCCTGGCGGCGCGCGATCTTCCCCCACGGCGCGGCATCCACCTCGGCGGCGACCGCGGCTGGCTTCCAACCGACGGCGTCAAACCCTTCCGCGGTCGTGGCCCAGTCCTTCGGCACCTTGGCCGCGGATATCCACGCCGAATCGCTGCCGATCGTCTGTCCCCCGGGAAAACGCAGCGCCAGCAACAGGCCGGTCGGCCCCGGCTCCTTGTTGGTCACCATCACGGCGATCAGGTTGCGCCCGGGCCGGAGCAATTTTGTCACCTCGATGAAGCGCAGCCAGCGCGGGTCGTTGAGGTGCCCCCAGTTCTTGGCGGCCAACTGGCCGTTGAGATGAACTTCGAACTCATCGTCTGCCGCCAGCGCCAGGGTCACCGTCTCTCCTTCCTTGAAGGCCGGAGCCTCGAACACGCGGCGGAAATAGCGCTTCCCTCCTCCCGCCTGATCCAGCGAGGGTGCATCGCCCGTCCAGATCCACTGCGCCCTCGCCAGATCGAAATCAGGCCGGGTGGCCGCCGCGGCCCCGATCCACTGCGCGCGCCAGTCCTCGGGATGCACCACGCCCATCACCCAGCGTCCCGGCCGGCTCCAGCCGGTGGGTTCGCCCCCGCGGTTGTCCCACACCCGCACGGCCCAGTGGCACCGTTGCGACGTGCGCAGTGGCGCGCCGCAATACTCGACATTGAGCGACTGGTCGCCTGCCACGCGACCGCTGTCCCACAAGTCTCCCTCGCCGCGCGCCAGGCGTTCCGGCGTCGAGGCAACAATCACCTGGTACGCCGCCTGCCTCAGGTCGCGGGCCGCGGGATCCGCCGCCACGAGTTTCCAGCTCAAACGCGGGGCCGGGGTATCCAGGCCCACGGGATCACGCAGGTATTCGACGCTGAGCGCCTCGGGCGGCCGCACCGCCGCCCCGTGGCCATCTGCCGCCAGCAGGACGCCGAACCCCAACGCCCACATCTTCCTTCGCATCATCCCGGTAATCATGTTGGTACCTCCAGCGATCGAAATCGCGATCGCCCAGTGCAACGGGCACGACACGTGGCGACAACGAGATTTCCCGACCGCGAAGCCCTGCCGCGATCCCGGTCCTGGCGCGTTCCCCGCAGCTTCGCGTGCGCCCCGAAACGCCGCGGGTGTTGGCTTGCTGCCCGCCTGAGGCACGACCTTATTCCGCGACATGGCCGAGGCCACCCACCCCCACGATCCTTTCCGCGACGCCCGGCGGCAGGAGGGCGTGCTGCGCTGCCCGTTTCAGGGCGAGACGCTGCCCATGCTGCTGCGCCACGCCGACGTCCGGGAGGCCGCGCGCGATTGGCAGACGTACAGCTCCGACGCCCCGTTCCGGGTGCCCATCCCGTCCGAGGAAGCCGTACGCACGATGCGCCAGCTCCCAATCGAGACCAACCCGCCCGAACACACGGAGTACCGCGCCATCGTCGAACCGTTCTTTCAGCGCCCGAAACAGCCCGAGGTGATCGCAAAGGTGGAAGCGCTGATCGACGGCCGCCTCAGCGACGCCCTGGAGCGCGACGCGGTCGAGGTGGTGAACGACATCTCGCTGCCCGTGCAATGCCACGCGCTGACCTACCTGCTCAACGTCCCTGAGACCGAAGGCGACCTCTGGATCAGCTGGGGCATCCACGTCTTCAAGGCCACAGGCGGCGACTTCAAGCCCGGCACCGTCCTCGAGGACTACCTGCGCGCACGCTTTGACCGCGCGGCGGCCCACCCCGGCGAGGACTTCTTCAGCGCGCTCACCCGTGCCACCTTCCGCGGGCGCCCGCTCACCCGCGATGAAATGATGGGTTTCGCCAACCTCACCTTTGCCGGTGGCCGGGACACGATCATCCACAGCATCTCGAACATCATCGCCTACCTCGCGAAGAACCCCGCGTCGCTCGACTGGCTGCGTGCCGACCCGCGTCGCCTCGTGCACGCGGGCGAGGAGTTCTTCCGGTATTTCATGCCGCTGACCCACATCGGCCGCGTCTGCCCCGTCGAAACCGAGGTGCACGGCGTCACCGTGCCGCCGGCCGGTCGCGTGTCGCTGGGCTGGGCTTCGGCGAACTTCGACGAGACGGTCTTCGAAGCCCCGCACGAGGTGCGCCTCGACCGGAAGCCGAATCCGCACGTTTCGTTCGGCTTCGGTCCGCATCTCTGCCTCGGGGCCGCGCATGCCCGCCTAATCGTCCGCACCCTCCTCGAGCGCCTTTGTACGCGGATCTCCGGCATCACGATTCTGTCCGCCCACGAGAACGTGGAACGCGAAGCCGCCTACACCCGCACCAACGGGTACGAGTCCCTCACTGTCCGGTTCACGCCGCGGTGACCGACCTGCGCCGGCGGCGAGAAGCCGAGCTTCGGCTTCGTTGACGATCTCCCAGACCCTCTTCACCCGGAGGAATTCAGTGGAAAACCACGAAGGGACACGAATCGACCCGAAGCATCGGCCGGCGCGCCGCGTCACCTTTGGGTGAGTGGCAAGACCTCCTCTTTCGCAGGCTCTTTCCATTCGTGTTTGTTCGGGTTCATTCGTGGTTCTGTTGCATCGATCCGGCTTCACCACACATGAACATGAAGGAATTGATCTTCATCCGTGTTCATCTGTGTGCATCCGTGGTTCCACGGATTGGGACATCTGATGGGTTCGCCCCGAGTTTCTGACCTCAGGGACTCCATAAGAACCGTTGCAGCATACCCGTCAGAACTGTGGGCGGGGTCGCCCCCAATAGCGTCCAATCAGAACCCATTCAACGTTAGCTGGTTCTGTGTATTGGAATCGGACTTGCTTGTATCAGGTTCGGCAAACAACTCAACGATAGGTACTTTCTGAAACGCGTTCACGGAGAGGA
>JACRQG010000015.1:0-31369 GCA_016222805.1 Verrucomicrobiota bacterium
CTTCCAACCCCCGGGCCCTCGCCTTCCAGCTGGCGCGAATCGACGATCACACGGCCGGCGTGCCCGATGGTGCGAATCCGGAGGGCGTCGCCCGCCTCCGCGAGCATGCCCGCCAACTGCGGGCGCAGCTGGACGGGTTCCAGCCGGCTCCGGTCCCCGACGGTGCAACCACGGCCGAACCGGAACGGATCGCCAGCTGCCTCCGCGAGCAGGCCGCCAGGCTGGGCGCCTTCTCCGACCTGCTGACGCAGGTCTGCTTCAGCCACGTGACACCACAGGTCAGTTGAGATGAAGGCCGAGCTGTACGAACTCACCCACGTCACCACGTACGATTATCGTGCGCCCGTGACGGTCTCACACCACCTGATGCGGCTGTGCCCGCGGCGACTTCCCCGCCAGGCGATCGAGTTTCACTCCCTCGCTATCGATCCCGCGCCGGCCACCCTGAGCCAGCGCATCGATTACTTCGGCAACGATACCACCTTTGCCACGATCCAGGGCGCTCACCGGAGCCTGCGGATCACCTCGCGCAGCCGCGTCGCGGTCGGTCCGGCCTTCATCCCGGATCCATCCGAAACTCCGCCGTGGGAGGCCGTGCGCGGCCGCTGTCGCAGCGACCGCTCGCTGCCTGTGCTCGAAGCGATCGAATACACGTTTGCCTCGCCCCTGGTCTCGCTCGAGCCGGATTTCGCCGACTACGCCGCCGCTTCCTTCCCGCCGGGTCGATCCCTGCTCGCCGCCGCGGTCGAACTCAACGAACGCATCCACGCAGACTTCACGTTCGATCCGGCCGCCACCACGCTCTCGACGCCGCTCCGGCAGGTCTTTGCCCAACGGCGCGGAGTCTGCCAGGATTTCGCGCACCTGCTGATCGCTTGTTTCCGTTCGCTGGGTCTGCCGGCCCGGTATGTCAGCGGGTATCTCGAAACCACCCCGCCGCCGGGCCAGGCCCGGCTCGTCGGGGCGGATGCTTCGCATGCCTGGGTGTCCCTTTTCCTTCCCGACCTGGGTTGGGTCGATCTGGATCCCACCAACCGCTGCCTGCCTTCCCTGCGCCACATCACGGTCGCGTGGGGGCGGGACTACAGCGACGTCAGCCCCATCCGGGGGGTCCTGACCGGCAGCGGAGAACACGCCTTAGCAGTTGCGGTGGATGTCGTTCCGCTTGGCCCGACGCAGGTCGCCTTCGGACCGGGCGGATGAGTCGGGCGCAGGAGCTGCCGACCCCGGGGCTTTCCGCAGCGGCCGCGCCGGCGCTTTGGACATTGAAACCAGCGCCCTCCCTGTCCGATGTTCACCGGTTCCCACCGTACCCGCATGCCTGCCAACATCCTCCGTCGAGCCAGCGAACAGCTTGCTTTTCCCGGTGACGTCCCGGTTCCAGCCCGGCTGGCCGCATGCAAGGAGTTTATCCGATCCGAAATGGCCGGGCTTCGTTCCCGGCATGAGGCGGGCGCCCCCGGCCTCCAGATTTCGCAGGAACGCGCCCAGATCATCGACGCGCTGCTGATCCACCTGTTTGGGTACGCCCTGCGCACCTTCGCCGCGCGCCCGGGTTCACCTGCCCCCGCTCCGGTCGCACTGGTCGCGTTGGGCGGCTACGGCCGCGGCGAACTTTCCCCGCTGAGCGACGTCGACGTGATGTTTCTCTTTGCCACGAAGACGTCCCCCGCCGAGGCCAAGCCCCTCCAGGAACACCTCACCAACGAGATCCTGTACATCCTCTGGGACTGCGGCCTGAAGGTCGGCCATTCCACCCGCACGATCGACGAGGCGTTCGCCGAGGCGCGCAAGGACATCCTCACCAAGACCGCGCTGCTGGAAGCGCGACGCATCGCCGGCTCCGAGAAGCTCTACGATACGTTCTCCCAAGCCTATCGGAGCTACTATGCCACCGAGAATCCGAAGGAGTACCTGGCGGCCCGCCTCGACGACCAGGCCAACCGGCGCAACAAGTACGCCAACACGGTCTTCAACCAGGAACCCGACATCAAGAACGGCGTCGGCGGCCTTCGCGACTACCACAACACCGTCTGGATGGCCCGGGTGAAACTGGACGTCACCACGATCGACGAACTCGCCACCCAGAACTACCTCCGCGCCGACGACCTCGTCGCCTTCCAGCGCTCCTACGATTTCCTCCTGCGGGTGCGAAACCAGCTGCATTTCATGAGCAACCGTGCGACCGACGTCATGAGCCTCGACCTGCAGCCGCGGATCGCGGAGGCGTTGGGCTACCGGCAGCCCGAGATGCTGGAACGGGTCGAGGCGTTCATGCAGGACTATTACCGGGCCGCGCAGACGGTCTTCCGGGTCTCGAAACTCGTCGAGGATCGCCTCGCCCTCAGCATCGGACGCAGCGGCAACGGCGACAAACGCTCCTTCCGCGACTCGATCCTCGCCTCCCGCCTCCAGCGCACCAAGCGGATCGACGGCTTCATCCTGCGGGGTCGCGAACTCGCCGCGGAGAAACCCGACGTCTTCAAGGAGGACCCGGTCCGGCTGATCCGCGTCTTCCGGCACAGCCAGACGCTGGAGGCCGCCCTCGACTTCCACCTTTGCGAGTTGATCCGCACCTCGCTGCCCCTCCTGACCCGCGCCGTCGCCGAGTCCACCGACGCCAGCGTCTGCTTCCGGGCCATCCTCTCCGAGGCCGGTGCGGTCCATCCCGTGCTGGCCAGGATGCACGAGCTGGGCGTCATCGGGCGCTTCATCGTCGAGTTCGACGCCCTTACCTGTCTCGTCCAGCACGAGTACTACCACCGGTACACCGCGGACGTCCACACCCTCAACGCCATCCGCGAACTCGACCGGATCTACACCGAAGCCGAACCGATCACGCTCAAGTACCGCGCCGCGCTGCACGAAACGACCGACCCTTCCCTGCTGTACCTCACCCTCCTCCTGCACGACATCGGCAAGGCCGAGGGCATCCGCGGGCACGCGGAGAGCGGCGTCCGGCTCGCGGCCCCGTTGCTGGCGCGTTTCGGCGTCGAACCGGCGGCGCGCGAACTCGTGCTCTTTGTCATCAAAAATCACCTGGTGATGGCACGATTCTGGCAGAAGCGGGATGTCGATGATCCCAACACGGCTGCTGCCTTTGCCGAATTGGTCGGGGACGCCGAGCGTCTCCGGCACCTCTACGTGCACACGTTCTGCGACGCCCGCGGCACCGCCGCCGACCTCTGGAATAGTTACAAGGATACGTTGCACACCACGCTTTACCGTTCCACGTTTGACCGGCTGAAGCACGGTGCGGCCGTCGACGCCAGCCTGCAGGAAAAGAAAACAATGACCCAACAGGAGCTCATCGCGAAATCCATCCCCGGTATCAGTGCCGACGAGATCAACGCCCACTTCGGCCTGCTGCCCGATCGCTACTTCATCCACACCGATACGGCGGAAATCGCCCTGCACATCCAGATGGTGAACCGCCTCCTGAAATCGATCACCACGGCGGATTCCGTGGGCTCCCTGCGGCCCGTGATCGAGTGGAAGGACGACCTCAATCGCTCCCTCACCGTCGTCAACGTCGTGACCTGGGACCGGGCCGGGCTCTTCTACAAGCTTGCCGGCGCCTTCAGCGTCGCCGGCCTGAACATCCTCGGCGCCAAGGTTATCTCCCGCACCGACCACATCGCCATCGACACCTTTTATGTCGTCGAACCGGGCCGCGGGCCGGTTCAGAGCGCGGCCGCCCAGGAGAAATTCGCCAAGACCATCGAGGATGCGCTGGTGGCCAACCGCGACCTCCTGCCCGACATCCTGGCGCAGGCCAAGAAGATCGCCGCCACCCGCTACCTGTCCCCGGCCGCCGGGGAAACGCTCCAGAGCTCCTTCCCGCCGACCGTCGACGTCTACAACGAACTTACGATGCAGCGCACGATCGTCGAGGTGCAGGCCCGCGACCAGATCGGTCTGCTGTACCGGCTGGCCAAGACCATTTCCGATCACGGTTTCGACATCACTTTCGCCCGCATCGGGACCGAGCGGGGCGTCGCCATCGACACGTTCTACATCGAAGGCGCCAACCACGAGCCGTTGTCGACCCCCGAGCGGCTCGAGGTGCTGCGCGGGGCGCTGAATGAAGTGATCGCCCCGGCGCCCGCCCCGGTCGTCAACGGAAAGTAACCCGGCGCCCGGCTTTCCGCCCCCTCCGGCCGCGGAGCCCCCTGGCCGTCCCCCTGTTCCGCCTCCCCCGTGCGTTCGGCCCTGGAAAACGCCACCCCGCCGCCCGACGATCCACGCATCACGGCGGCCCTGTACGAGATTGCGGCGCTCGGCAATCGCACCGACGACCCCGCGGTCGCCTTGCGCACGATGCTCGGAACCTGCGCCGCGGCCTTTCGGGCGGACGCCGGTTCCCTCGCCCTCCTTTCTCCCGACACCGGCCGGCTGGAAACAGAGGTCCAGTTCGGCGCCGACCTCGCCCCGGACCCGACTCCCGGGCTGAAACCCGGCCACGGCATCACGGGGTGGTGCGTGCTCAACCGGCGCTCCGTCCTGGTCCCCGACGTGGCGCTCGAACCCCGCTACATCGCCGTGCGTCAGTCGGCGCGGTGCGAGATGGCCGTGCCCATCCAGCACGACGACCAAATCATCGGCGTGATCGACCTCGAATGCGATCGGGTGGGAGGCTTCACCGCCGCCGATCTTGCCGGCCTCGAGCAACTCGCGCGGGAGGCCGCCCGCGTGATGTTGCGGCTCTGGGAACTCGGCCACCTGCGCGTCAAAGCCCGCCAACTCGAGTCCCTCATCACCGCCGGCCAGTCGCTGGTCACGAAACTTGAGCAGCAGGAACTCTTCGACACCCTCACCCGCGAGGCCGCCCACATGCTCCAGGCCCGGGCCTGCGCGCTGTACCTGCATGACTCCGAAAGACGCACCGTGCGTTGCGCCTCCCTCTTCGGAAGCGCCAGCCCGGCCGGGCCGGACATCGAGTTTGATCTCGAGAACTGCCTCTTCGCCTCCCCGATCCACACCCGCCGGCAGATCTGGTTCCCCGACGTCCAGTCGCCCGAGTACCGCGAATTGCCGGATCTCCCCGCCGACCGCCACCTGCACTCGGTGCTCGCCACCCCGATGATTGTCGAGGGCGAGGTGCTCGGAGTCGTGGCCCTCTTCACCGCGTCCGTCCACCGCTTCCACAACGATGAGCGCCGTCTCTGCGCCGCCTTCGCCAGTCTCGGCGCGGTCGCGCTCCAGAACGCGCGCCTGTACGCCCGCGTGTTTCAGAGCGAGGACGTCCTGCGCAAGAACGAGCGCCTCACCACCCTCGGGCTGCTCGCGGCGGAGATCGCCCACGAGATCCGCAATCCCCTCACGGTGCTGAAACTTCTCCACGGCGGTCTCGGCCTGGATTTTCCCGAGCACGACCCGCGCCGGACCGATATGCGGGTGATCAGCGAGAAACTCGACCAGCTCGAGGCCATCGTTACCCGCGTGCTCAGCTTCGCCAAGGCGCCCTCGAGCCTTCACTCCCGCTGGTCCCTCGCCGACATCGTGGCGGACACCCTGGTGCTGGTGCGCCTCAAGCTCGCGCAACACAAGGTCACCGTCTCTTTCACCCCGCCGGGCCGGCCCCTCTTCGTCGAGGTGCACAAGGGGCAGCTTCAGCAGGTACTCCTCAACCTGCTGCTCAACGCCACCCAGGCGATGCCCGAGGGAGGAACCATCTTGATCACCGTCGCCGCCGAGGATCGCCCGGGAGGTCCCTGCGTCCACCTCGACCTCGCCGACACCGGCACCGGGGTGCCCGAGGAAATCCGGGAACGTGTCTTTGATTCGTTCCTCTCCGGCCGGCCCGACGGCACGGGGCTCGGCCTCGCCATCGCGAAGCGGATCCTGCTCAGCCATCACGGCGACATTGCCCTCCTCGCCACCGGCCCGGCGGGCACCACCATGCGGCTCACGCTGCCGCTCGCCCGATGAACCCGGCGCCCCCGCCCGGGCGCGCAGCCCCGCCCGCCGACCGCCGCCGCCAGGCCCGGACCATCGCCGCGCTCGCCGGCGTCCTGATTGTCGGCGGACTGGCCCTGATCTTCCTGGTCGACCGGCTGCCGCTGCCGTTTCGCCTCTTTCTCGGGCTCGGCGACGTGATTGCGGGCTGTGTGCTCCTCATCGTGCTTCGGCAGAAATTCCGCTGACACGGGCGCGCCGGCGCGCTTGGTTTCCGCCGCGCCCTCATGACACCCTGCCTCTTCTCGGTCAGCTACGCCGGCTTTTGGGGACAGTCCGCTCTTTCCCTCCCCGATTTTGTCGCCCGCGCCAGCACGCTTGGGTTTCCGGCGGTGATGCTCGCGGGCAAACGCCCGCACCTCTCTCCCCTCGACGCCACCCCCACCGCAGTCGACGCTCTCCGCACAACCCTCGATCAACATCACGTCCGCTGCGAGGTGATCGCCGGCTACACCCATCTCGTTCCCGCCGGGGCCCCGGAAGTGCCCTTCCTGGAAATGCAGATCGCCTATGTCGAGTCGCTCGCCCGCCTGGGTAAGGCCCTCGGGGCCGGCATCGTCCGGGTCTTCACGTCCTATGAAACCGAGGGCACCGATCCGCAGGCGATCTGGCAGCGGACGGTCACGGGCCTGCGGGAGATGGCCGACCGCGTCGCTCCCCTCGGGACGACCCTGGCCATCCAGAACCACCACGACCTCGGGCTCGCCACCCCCGCGCTCCTCGATCTTCTCGGTGAAATCGCCCGCCCCAACTGCAAACTTGGCTTCGACGCGTGGTCTCCGGCGCTGCGCGGGGAGGATCTCTACACGGTCGCCCGCCAGGCCGCCCCGCACACGGTCATCACCACCAACGCCGATTACGTGCGCGTGCCGCGTTGGCGCTACCGGCCGGAATTCGTCAACTACGAGCGCCAGTCGCCCGACTGGGTGCGAGCCGTGGAATTCGGCTCGGGCTTCATCGACTATCCGGCCTTCTTCCGCGGCCTGCGGGACGGTGGCTTCGACGGCCTGGCCGTCTACGAAATGTGCTCCCCGGTGGCCGGCGGAGGCGGGTCCGCGAACCTGGACGCGAAGGCCCGCGGCTACCTCTCCTGGATGAAGACGCAGGGCTTCGCCTGAGCCGGGCGCGCCGCCGCGGCCGCCCACCCCATCAGCGCCGTCCGTTGAACTCGGCGAGCGCCTCCTGCATCGCCACGATGTTGGCCCGGGGCATCCCGGGACTCACGCCGCCGCCGACCGAGAGGATATGGCTCGCGCCCCGGGCCTTTTCCAACACCTCCAGTGTCGCCTGCCGCACCTGCGCCGGGGTGCCGCGCACGCCGATCTCCAGCGGGTTGACGTTGCCCATCAGGCACAGCTTGTCGCCCACCCGGGCGATGACGTCGGCGATGTCGGTTTGTTTGCCCCAGTTGAGCACGTGAAACCCCGTCGCCGGCAGATGCTCCAGGCAGACCTCAATCGAGGCGTCGTTGTGGTAGACCTTCACCCAGTCCGGCGGAAAGGCGTCGCAGATCCGCTTCAGGTAGGGATGGCAGAACTCCTGGTAGTGTTCCTCGCCGACGAAACCCACGAGGTCGTCGAGGAGGAAGATGCCCTCGACGGTCGGCCCCAGTGCCCGCGCCTGGGCCTTCAGCCAGTCGATGATCATCCGGGTGGACAAATCCAGCAGCCGGTGGGCCCATTCCGGCTTTTCGAGCAGGTCCATCATGAACTCCGTCGTGCCGCGCACGAAGGCTGCCGTGCACATGGGTCCCCGCGCCGTCGCCACCGGGAGGATTTCCCCGAGGTCAAGGATGCGCTGCCGCTGCATCCGCATGCGGTGAAGGCTGAGGGCCATGAACGCGTCGCTCTCCACTTCGTACGGCGCGAGGTGCTCGAGGTCCTCGATGTTCCGCAGGGTGCGACTCTCGCTCGGGGTGTTCTTCGGCCAGAATTTGATCTTCACTCCCAGCGCCGAGGGCTCCGCCGCCATGCCGTACTCCATCCACCAGGAAGGAAAGAACATGATGTCCGGAAACTCCTCGTGCACCCGACGGTGCGCCTGGAACCAGGTCTCGGGATCCAGATAGAAGTCGAGATGGTTCAAGCCCAGGTACCCCGGCAGCCACGGGCTGTCGATGATCAGGGCCATCGGCACCTGCGCGAGTTTCTCGCGCCGGGCGGCACGTTTGAACAACTCCCAGTGTAGCGGTTTCATGGCGGACGGAGTCTTGGAACGAGGGGCGGGCGGGAGCGGCTAGCGCCGGCCCAGGGACTGCAGGCCGGCCTTCAGATACCCGAGGGCATAGGCCATGCCCGCATGCCAGGGTGCGGCGCAACTCATCTGCGGGGCGTGATCGGGAATGACCACGCCTTCAAATCCGTTGCGCTGCAGGATGGCCAGCACGCGCAGCACGTCCACGTCGCCGTCATCGATGAACGTCTCCTTGTAGTGCGGCACCTTGTCCCGAACGTTGCGCAGGTGCACGTAGCCGAGGCGCTGCTGGCGGCTGTAGTGGTCGACGACGTCGTAGATGTCTCCCTCGGTCATTTCCGCCAGCGAGCCCACGCAGAACTCCAGCTGGTTGGCCGGGCTCGGGTGGCGATCGATGACCTGCTGGTAGAGGCGCGGCTGATACACGAGCCGCGGTTGGCCGCGAATGAATGGCATCGGCGGATCGTCCGGGTGCAGGGCCAGGCGCACGCCCGCGGACTCCGCCACCGGCAGCACTTCGTCGAGAAATCGATCCAGCCGCGACCACAACTGCTCGTGGGTGGAGGGCGGGATCGTGCCGGTTTCGCGGCCCGGTGCCGTGGGGTCCACCACCATGTTCCAGACCAGGCCGTTTGGCATCGGCAGGTCATAGGGGCCCTCCATTCCGACCGAGGGGGCGTCACCCCGGGCGTAGTTCCCCCGCGTCCGCCCCGCCACGCCGGCGATGGAAAAGTTGTACCCCATGATCGGGATGCCCACCTCACCCATCCGGCGCAGGAGGGTCTTCACGTTTTCCACGTGCTGCGCGCGTCGCGGACCGTCCAGCAGAATATCGCCCCAGTGCGCGGGATCGAAGTTCTCAATCGCCTCCAGTCGCAAAGTAGTCGACCAGGTGGGCCACGATGTGCGTCGCCCCGGCCTGCTTCGCGAAGGCGAAGTTCTCCGGCGTGAGCATGTGTTTGTAGAGACCGAGGCCGAGCTTCATGCGCGAGTCTCCCCGTTAACCATGGAATCCCCGCCGGCGCACGATCGAAAACTCGCCTCGGCCCGCACTCGAAACTTGTCCGCGCCGGGATCCTCGCGCACAAGCATGCCCGCCCCGCCCGCGGGGCGCCACCGTGCCCGCCCTTTCCCTGCCGTCTCCCTGTTTCGCCGCGGCCGTGATCACCCACGACGCCGTCGTGCTGGGCCTCCTGGCCGCCACGCTCGGCTTCATCTTCTGGGGCTCCGCGCAGCCCACCGGTTTCTGGCGCCGGTTCTATTCCTACGTGCCGTCGTTGCTGCTGTGCTACCTTCTGCCGGCGCTGTACCACAGCTTCGGGCTCATCGACGGGCATGCCTCCCGGCTATACCCGGTGGCCCGCGACTACCTGCTGCCCGCCGCCCTGGTGCTGCTGACCGTTTCCGTCGACCTGAGCGCCATCCGCCGGCTGGGCCCGAAGGCCCTGGTGATGTTTCTCACCGGCACGCTCGGGGTCATGCTCGGCGCGGTGGTTTCCTTCCTGACCCTGCGCCTCGTCCATCCCTCCACCGTTGCCGGAGAAGTCTGGCGCGGCATGGCCACCCTGGCCGGCAGCTGGATTGGCGGCGGCGCCAACCAGGCGGCGCTGAAGGAGGTCTTCCAGGCCGACGCCACCCTGTTCGGCCAGTTCGTGGCCGTGGATGTGCTCGTGGCCAACCTGTGGATGGCCTTTCTCCTCATCCTCGCCGGCCGCGCCAAGGACATCGACCGCTGGACAGGAGCCGACACCTCCGTCATCGACGATCTCCGCCGGCGGATCGAATCGTACCAGGCGGAGCACACGCGTCTGCCCGGGCTGTCGGACTTGATGCTGATTCTGGGCATCGGGCTGGGCGCCACCGGTCTGGCCCACTTCCTCGCCGGCCCGATCACGGGCTGGATCCGCGGCCTGCCGGCGTCGTGGCGGCTGCAGGACTACAGTCTCACGGCGACGTTCTTCTGGGTGGTTCTGGTGGCCACGGCGGCCGGGTTGCTGCTCAGTGCCACGCCCGCCCGCAAGCTGGAGGGAGTCGGGGCCTCGCGCCTCGGGTCCGTGATGCTCTACTTCCTCGTCGCCACCATCGGCATGCAGATGGACCTGCGCGGGCTGCTGGATCGCCCCTTCCTCTTCGCGCTCGGCGCCATCTGGATTTGCACCCACGGCGCCCTCATGCTGCTCGTGGCCCGACTCATCCGGGCACCGGTGTTCTTCATGGCTGTGGGTTCGCAGGCCAACATCGGCGGAGCGGCCTCCGCGCCGATTGTGGCCAGCGCGTTCCACCCGGCACTCGCTCCGGTCGGAGTCCTGCTCGCCGTGCTGGGCTACGCCCTTGGCACCTACGGGGGCTACCTCGTGGGCCTGATCCTGCAGCGCCTGGCCGCGTGACGCCCCCGGGCGGATGTCACGCGGAATCGCCGGCCTGACGCGCCGGCTATTTCTTCAGGCCCGCGCAGAACTTCGCCAGGCGCGCCACGCCCTTGGCGATGGTCTCGTCGCTCGTCGCGTAGCTCAGCCGGAGGTAACCCTCGGCGCCGAAGGCGCTGCCGGGCACCGCCGCCACCCGCTCCTGCTCGAGCAACCGTGTGCAGAAATCCATGTCCTTCACGCCAAAGCTCGAGATGTTCGGAAAAAGGTAGAACGCCCCTTCGGCGAGAAGGCAGCTCACGCCCGGGATCTTGTTGAGCTCGGCATGGAGGAACTTTCGCCGCCGGTCGAACGCAACCAGCATCTTCTGCACCGCCGCCTGGGTCTTTTCCTTTTCCTTCAGCGCCGCCAGCGCGCCGTACTGGGCGAAGGTCGTAACATTGGACGACATCTGGCTCTGCAGTTCGCCGATGGCCTTGGCGATCGGCAGCGGGGCCACGGTCGTGCCGATCCGCCACCCGGTCATCGCATAGGTCTTGGAGAATCCCGCCACCGTAATCGTCCGCGCCTCGACCTCCTTGCTGAAGGTGGCGACACAGGTCGGCTTCGCCTGGTCGTACACGAGGTGCTCGTACATCTCGTCGGACAGGATGTAGAGGTTGTGCTTGAGCGCGACGGCCACAATGGCCTCGAGTTCCGCCCGCGAGTAAACCGCACCCGTCGGGTTGGACGGCGAATTGAGGATCAGCATCCGCGTCCGCGGCGTGATGGCCGCCTCCACCATCGCCGGGGTCAGCCGGAAACCGGTGCGATCGTCCGCGAGGACATACTTCGGCACCGCTCCCGCCAGCTTCACCATCTCGGGATAGCTGACCCAGTAGGGCGCCGGCACGATCACCTCGTCACCCGGCGAGCAGACCGCCAGGACCCCGAGGTAGCAGTTGAACTTGCCGCCCGGCGAAACCACGGCCTGCGCCGGCGTCGCCTTCAAGCCGTACTCGGCCGCATACCGATCGACGATCGCCTGCCGCAGGGGCTCGATGCCGGGCGTCGGCGCATACTTCGTCTTCCCGCCCTTCAGCGCCGCGATGCACGCCTCCTTGATGTGATCGGGAGTGTCGAAGTCGGGCTCGCCGGCGGCGAAACCACAGACGTCTTCACCCGCCGCCTGGAGCGCCTTGGCCTTGGCATCCACCGCCAGCGTCGGCGAAGGCGAGACGTTGCGGGCCCAGATCGAGAGAGGAGCAGGAGGTGTGTTCATGGGAAAACCAGCCGACCAAAAGGTCGCGCCGCCCGAAAGGCAAGCACCGCGCTGGGCGCCCCGTCCGGTTCGCGCCCAAAGAAAAAAGGCGGTCGCCAGACCGCCTCTTGCTCTCCCACCGCCGCGCTGCGCCGGTTATTTCTTCTTCCCTGCCTTGGTCGGCAGCGCCTCGAGCGCGAGCCGCAGCAGTTCGCCCACGCTGGCATCCTTCTGCTTCGAGTAGCGCTTCAGGAGCGCCCGCTGATCCGCGGTGATGCGCACCGAAATCTGCCGATGCGGGTCCCGGTCGGGCTTGCAGGTCGAAAAATCGAAACTGGCGATCGCGGTCCGCACCACCTCGCTCGCCGTCGCAAAACCGTGCCCCTTGCGGCAGGCTTCGATGCGCTCGATGAGCGACTCGGGCAGATCAAAGGTGAGCGGGGCAGAGGGCTTGCTGGTTTTTTTGGCCATACGACGTGCGGGCTGAAGCTAAGACGGGGATAGATGGCACCTGCCGCCCCCCGGCGGCAACGAAAAATTTCAGCGAAGTGAAGGGGCCGCCGGCCGGTCGCCGCCCGCCGCCACCCTCATCCGGCCCGGGTCACGTCGCGCCGCACCAGCTCGAACGCCTCCGCCGGCGTCGTCACCACCCTCCAAGTACGCTGGAGAACCGGGGTCGCGACCGTCCGCCCATGGCGGATGAGCACCGTATCCACTCCGCAGGCATGCCCGCCGAGGACGTCGACGTCGGCATCCCCGACCAGGAGGACTTCCGCCGCCGGCAGGCCGAGTTGGCCGAGGATGCGCCGCAACCCGTCCGGATCGGGCTTGTGCGACGGCAAATCATCGCCGCACACGACCGTCCCCAGCAGGCCGCCAAGGGCATGGCGGTCGAGCAGGGCCTCGGTGGAGGCGCGGTCCCGCCCGGTCCACACCGCCACGCGGATGCCGCCGGCCGCCAGCTCCTCCAGCAGGGTCCGGACGCCGTCGTACGGGCGGATCAGGTGAATGTTCTCCCGATGGAAGACCTCCATCCGGCGCAGGGCCTCCGGCACCGCGGCGGGATCCGGAAGCAGGTCCGCGAGAAAGCGATCCGGCGGCCCGCCCAGCCGGGCGAAGATCTCCATCGAGGTCCGTCCCCCGAAGGGCGCGATTGCATGCTGGATCGCGGCCAGGACCATCGGCAGGCTGTCGATGAGAGTGCCGTCGAGATCGAAGACCACGGCCCGTCGAGCCATCACCGTCGTCATCAGTCGATCCTCACCCGCAGGGCCGCCTCGGGCGGCTCGAGCGGTGTCGCCAGCGCCGCGGGTGCGAACACCGCCGCGGGCAGTTGCAGGTTCAGCGCCACCGCGGTGACCTGGAAACGCGTCTTGTCGCGGGTCGTGTCGTTGCGGTAGTCGGCCTGCTTGGGCACGTGCTGCTCCCCGACCCGCTTCAGGCTGATCAGCGCAAACGACTTCAACACGCGCCCGCGGTCGTCCAGCAGTTCGGTCTGCATCAGGGCGTTGAACTGCGTGTCGAGGTAGGCGCGGGCCGCGGCGACCGCGCCGAGCGCTGCCCGTTCGCCAGCCGGCGGCCGAAAGACGTAGGCGTAGGATGGCCGCCCGAACACCCGCGCCAGCCGGTCGAGCGTGGCATCCTCCCAATACAGGAAGGGCATCTGCAGGTCGAATGCCGTGATTTCCACCCCGGGAAACAGCGGCTCGAGGCTCGACGCGAGCGACAGCGGGACCACCTGCCCGTCGACCACCTTCCAGGCGGCCGATTTCGCCCCGTTGCGCAGAAGCCAGCGCCCGGTGCCCCCGGAGCCGTCGCGCACCTCGATACGAAAGGCCGTTCCCTGCGGTGTGCGTCCGCCCCACAGGCGTCCCGGATAAAGGCGTTCCTCACCCCGGCGCGGCATGGCGCGAAACTCAAACTCGAGGTAGAACTCCCCGAGCAGTCCCGCCTGCCGGAACTGCTGCAAGATGCGTGCGGCCTCCTCGGCGCCGGGCTTTCCCACCTGGGCAAGTTCCGGGGGCGCCACCGGCGCCGCTCCGCGCACGAGGCCGGCCAGGCTAAGGAAAAAAAGGGCCCGCCAGACTCTGGCGGGCACCGTAGGGCCATTCCCGGACATCGCCGTCGACCGGGCGCTTACTTCTTCGGGGTCTCCGGAGCGGGAGTCGCGGGCGCCGGGGTCGGCGTGGTCGCCGCCGGAGTGGCGGCCGCGGGAGTGGCCGGAGCTGCGGCCGGGGCGGCAGCCGGGGCCGCGGGCGCCGCAATCGTCGGCAGCGCGCTGCCGGCAGCGACGCCGGCGTGCTTACGCTCGTAGATGCGCCCGAGATAAAGCAGGAAGGCGAGGACGAAGAAAAGGATCGCCGAGTACTTCGTCGCCTGCACGAGCACGTTGCTGGTATCGGCACCAAACGCGGCTTCGGCTGCGCCGCCGCCCAAGGCCGCTCCCATGCCGCCGTCCTTTGACTTCTGCATCAGCACGATGAGGACCAGGAACAGGGAGACGAGGATCAGAACGAAGGTGAGAATACCGAGGACTATGCTCATGGAAAACGGTTACCAGTGCCGGGCAGCGCGGTGCTTGTCAACCGCGACTTCGGATCATCCGGGAGGCGGGCAAAAACACCCTCCACCGGGTGGGCGGTCCGCCCGGAGGCCATCCCGCGACAACCCCGGTGGTACGCCCCGGGATCGACCGCGCTTTCTGCCCGTGCAAGCGCGGCTCCCGGACGATTCAACGTGGGTTAGAAGCTGGCACCCGCGGTGAGTCGGAAGGAAATCGGGTCGTAATAACGCACCGCCCGCTCCGGGACGGTGATCCGGCGGGCTCCAGCCACGGTGGACGCGACGAGCGCCCCGGTCGCGGGATCGACAAAGAGCGTGCTCTCACCGGTCGCCTCTTTCTTCTGCTCGTTGAGGAGATTGTTCACGTTGAGCCGGAAGTTCCACTTCCGCCCCCAAAGCGTGGTCCGATACCCCACTCCCAGGTTCACCTTGTAGTCCGCCTGGAACTTCGGCTTGTACCGCACGTTCTCGAGCCCCTCCGTCGTGCGCGCGCCGTTCGTCAAGAGCACCTCGCTCTGCCGCTGGCCGTTGAACTGGACGCCCAGGCCGAGATCCAGGCCCCGCCACCGGCCTTCGGGAAACTCGTATTTCGTCCAGAGCGAGAGCTGGTTGCGCGGGTTGTCGAGCGTGCGGCGCCCCCGGGTCTGGCCGGAAAAGTCGTAGCTGGATTCGTCCTTGTTCGCGCGCCGGCTCTCCAGGGGAACCCCCATGTAGTTCCACCAGGAGTCGTATTCCGTGCTCGATGGCTGATCCGCGACCCGGAAGCCACCCAGCACCCACTGCGTCAGGTACTGGTAGGTCACCACCGCGGACAGCTGGTCGGTGAGGTTCAGGTAGACCTGGAGGTCCACGCCCCGCGTCTGGTCATTGTAGGACGTGTCGGAATTGCGGTTGAGCGCGTAGCCGTTGTTGGCGTTCAACGCCGCCGCGCCCGTGCCCGTCGTCGCGGTCTGCAGGGCGGTGAAGTTATTGGCGTCATTGGCAGCCTGGTCGAGTGCCCGACGGAGCGGATCGCTGGCCGCCGCGCCCAGGGAGGCGTAGTCGACGAGCACAAATCCGTTCAACTGGGGCGCGCCGGTCACCCGCGGGTGATTGAGGTCCGCCGCGGCGACGTAACTGATGGGCAGCAGGTACGTGACCGGCTTGTCGGTCTGGAACGTCGTGTACGCCGAGTTGGTGACAGCGTAGGCATTTGGCCCGGAACCGCTCACCGGCACGTTGCCCGTGAACCCCGCGCGCAAGGTTGCCTGGTTGTTGCTCCGCGGCTGGGGCGCCCAGAAGAGGTTGTAGATCGCGTTCTCCCGCTTGATTTCGAACGCCGCCACCGTGGCGGAAATGCGGTCCCGGCCCCGCCGGTCCTTCCACAGGTCGAACTTCAACCCGACCTCCTTGCTCTCGGTCTTTTCCGCCTGGAAGGGGTTGCCCGCGCCATCGCGCTGGCCGGTATTGGGGAAGATGCCGCCGGCGGTGACGGCATAGAGGGCGACGTCACGCCAGACCTTGGCGCTCACGCCTGCGGTCGGGCTGGTGTCGCGCTGCACCTTGCCGCCGAAACGGTAGCCGTTGACGACCGGCACGGCGCCGGGAGCGCTGTTGAGACTGGTGGCATCCGGGGCGGCGGGCTTGGCCCAGTTCGCCAGGTTCGTGTCGGGCAGCGTCGCATCGGCCTTCACAAATGTGTTGTTGTAGGTCCGGACCATGTAGCGATTCCACCGCAGGCCGGCGATGGTCGTGAGTCGGTCGTGCCACCACCGCCCCTGGTAGGTCGCGTAGTGGCCGGAGTTCCACTCCCAGAACGGAACTTCGCGGAACACCCGCGTCTGTTCCCCCTGGTACCGAATGGGCCTGAGATCGTTGAACGCCACGAACGAACGGTTCGTGCCGCCGGTGACGTTGGAGGTCACCTGGGCCGTGGAGCGATCGGTCTGGTTGATCGTCTGCTCCTGCCGCCCGAGGAGGAAAAGCTGCTTGTTGCCCCAGAGGGAGAAGTCGGCCGTGAGTTCCGCACGCAACTGGCGGATGAACTTGTGGGTCGCCCCGTGGGCCCACTGGTAGTTGATTGTCTTCCAGTAAGTCTGCGCGGGATTGGTCGGATTGGGACCGACATTGGTCCACACGCCAACCGTGGTCGGCGCCACCGCCCCGGTGGTGTTGCTCGTCACCACACCCTGCGAATCCAGCGACCGGCGCTGCTGGAACACATCCGTGTAGTTCGCCCCGACCACCGCGCTCAGGCCCGGCAGAATCCGCTGCGTGACCTCGACCGTACCGGAGAAATAGTCGTCCTTGTTGAAGGTGTCGCCGCCGCTCCAGCGGAAGAACCGATCGCGGCCAAACCGATTGCGCGCCACATTCACGCCCTCGTTGTACTCGTTGACGTTCTCGGCGACGCGCAGGCCGAAGCGGTTGATCACGTTACCCGCGCTGGCGTCGGAGACGTCCTTGAAACCGATGCCCTCGGCCCGGAACTTCCCGTACTCCACATCGACAAAGACGTTCGTGTTCCGGAACGGCCGGAAGTCGATTGCCGGGGTGATAAGCAGGCGGCGGCGGTCGTCGAACTCATCGGGATAGCTCAGAGTCTGGTAGACGACGCCGATTCCGTAGTTCAGGGCCTTGCCGTCGTCCCGCTTCATCACCGGTCCGGACCGGTAGGCCTCGAACCGGTAGAACTCATCCGAGCCCACCCCCACGCGCGCCGAGGTGTACGGCGTGTTGCGGGGATACTTCGGGGTGATGTTGACGATGCCGCCGAGCGCCGCGACGCCGTAGAGCAGGGCCTGCGGACCGCGCGCGACCTCCTGGCGGTCGATGTTCACCACGTCCGTGACGGTGTCCTGACGGAAACCGTTGCGCAGGAAGGAGCGGGTGTTGAAGCCGCGAATATTGATCTGCACGCTGTCACGACTGATCGAGCCGGCATTTCCCGTACCCGACGGGCTGAAGGTGAAGTTGTTCGAGGTCGTGACGGTGTCCTGCACGATGCCCGCGCTGTACCGGAGCGACTCCTTGATATCGACGGCGCCGATGTCGTCGATGAACTCCCGCGTGATCACCTCGACGGGCAATGGGATGTCCTTGATCGGCATGTTGAGCCGTGTGCCGGTGGTGGCGTTGGTCGCGACGTAACCGCGATCCTTCGAGGTATCCACGCGAAACTCCGACAGGACGATCGGCTGATCATCCCGGGCCGCGAGGCCGGCCGACACCCCCGCGGGCGTGGACTGGGCGCGAAGACCCGCGCCGATAGCGACGGTGATCAGGGAGGCAAACAGGAGAGGACGAGTGTTCATGGTGTTGGGGTGGCGGTCGCATCGGATGCGCCGCATCCGTTGAGGCTGGCGTAAGCGTACCTTCGCTCCCCGGCACCCGCCTATCGCACGTTTGTGTGATGCCGCGGGAAACTTGGGCGCCGCCGCCCTCCCCTTCCCCGGCCCGGCCGCTGGTTCAACCTTCGAGGTAGCGCACCACCGCCTCGGTGCGGGAAGCCACGTGCATCTTGCCGTAGATATGGTGACAGTGCCGGCGCACGGTATCGAGGGAGATGCCCAACTGCGCCCCAATCGCCTTGTACGTAAGCCCCTTGGCCAGCAGTTCGAGCACTTCCCGCTCCCGCGCGGTCAGGCCGGCGTCGTCCTTCGGCTCCGGCGGACGTTGCTGGAAGAACTGGACGACTTTGCGGGCGATGAAGCTGTTGAGCGGCGCCCCGCCCCGCACCACCTCGCGAACGGCCGGAACAATGTCAGACGCGATGCTGGCCTTGAGCAGGTAGCCATTGGCGCCCGCGAGCAGGGCCTTGAAGACCCGATCGCCGTCATCATAGACGGTCACCATCAGCACCTGTACCTCCGGCAACCTCGCCTTGAGGCGCCGGACACACTCGATGCCGCTCATGCCGGGCAGGTTGATGTCCATGAGCACGACATCCGGCCGAAGATCGGGCAACTCGCGAAGGGCGGCTTCCGCCGTGTCGTGTTCACTCACCAACTGCAGATCCGAAGCCAGCCGCAGGAAGTGCCGCAGGTTCTCCCGCAGGGAGGCATCGTCCTCGACGACCGACACCCGAATCGGGCGGGGAGGCTGCGCATCGCTGTCTGGCATGGTTCGAGCCGGCATCTTAGCGGAGAGAAGCGCGGCCCGCACCTGCACATCTGTGTGATATCGGCCGGTTCACGGGGCCCCCACCCGGGCGGTCAGTCGGACCTTGGTGCCACCCCCGGCATTTGGACCGATTTCACAGGTGCCGTGCAGTTCGGCCAACCGCCGCTGCAGGTTGCCGAGGCCGTTGCCCCGCCGCGCGCCGTCCGCCGGCAGGCCGATGCCGTTGTCAGTCACCTCGAGGACGAGGTCCTCCCCTTCAAGGCGCAACGCGAGCGACGCCTCCGTGGACCGGGAGTGCTTGACGACATTGTGCAGGGCCTCGCGCACGGCCAGCACCAGGTTGTGGCGCAGCTCGGCGCTGACCGGCCGCACCGGCAGCACGGCGGGCACGTCGAGTTGGCAGGCAATGCCCGCGCCGCCGAGCAGCGACGTCGCCACCTTGCAGAGGTAGTCGCCCAGGCTTTGCAGGGTGTCGTTCCCGGGATTCACCGCCCAGACGATTTCGTCCATCGTCTGCACCGTGGTGCGCGCGGTTTCGCTGATCCGCTCCCCGAGTTCGCCAGCCGGGGCGTCTCCGCCCGCCGCCGCCTTCACCCGCGCCCCCAGGAGCACGAGTTGCGTGAGCCGAGAGCCGAGGTCGTCGTGGATATCCTGCGCGATGCGCCGGCGCTCGCGTTCGTTGGCCTCGCGTCGGGCCTGCTCGCGGATGACCGCCGTTTGCGCTGTCACACGCCGGCGGAGCATCACCACCCAGCCAGCGCCAAAGGCCAGCAACAACAGCAGGGCACCGACCATCGCCGCCAGTCGCGACGGGGTCCACCACGGAGGCTCGTGGAGAAGCGCGACATCGCCCGGGCGGCGAAGGAGCAGGTTGAGGACGGTGGGCCGCACCCGCCCCCCCCAATCGGACCGCCCCTGCACCTGGGCGATGCCCGTGACCTCCAGGACCGATCCGGGCTGCAGGTCGCCCACCTGACGGTCCTCCACGCCGGAAAGTGAGGAGCCAAACCGGGCCTCCACCATCTGCCCTTCAATCTCCAGGACCAGCACCCGGCTGCGTCCGCGCAGGGCATTCTGGAAGAGCGTGCCCGAAACCTGAATCAACTCCCCGTCCAAGTGAAGGGCGAGCGCCTGGCGGTGCGTGGAAGGCAGCGGCAGAGGATTTCCCGCCGGTCCGCGGATCCGGATCCTGGCATCCTGCAGCAACGCGCGCTTCCCGCCGAGGATCGGATACCCCACCGCGTCAACCTCCACCCCCGGTTCGAGCGTCTGGGTGTCATGCGGGGTCTGCACCTCCAGGGGACCGTTGTCGCTGCGCAGGAAGATCCGGAAGCCGGGTTGCACCAAGGTCACCACTCCCCGCACCCGAACCCGGTCCTCCTCGGGCGCCTCCGCGGCGAAGCCCATGATTTCATCCGGACGGCGCAATGGCAGCGAAAACGGGTCGGCCGCCGGCGGCCGCTCCACCGTGACTTCGGACAAGTCCGGGACGTACAACAGGAGTCCCACCCACTGGCGCCAGCGATTGACGATCGAGCCGAGGACACCTCGAACGCGCACCCGGGCGTCCACCAACTCGACCGGCACCGGCCGATCCTTCGTCCAGGGCAGAATCACGGTGTAGCGACCTGCCGGGGTCCCGAGTTCCAGCACCAACCGCAACGCCGAAGACCCTGCCGACTCCGCGTCGCCTCCGTCCTCCTCGGCCTCGGATTCCGGCGCGAACACGCGGGCAACCGCCGAACGCACGGTGCCGCGCATTTCCACCCACCGCCCGTCATGCTGCCCCCCGAGCAGTTGCTCCAGGCTGCCGGCCAGCGGTGTGGGAAAACGGTCCGGCGCGACGATCCGCACCTCAGGGGCACCTCCACTCGCACCGGCAACCACCGGGGCATATCGGCCCGGAGCGGCCGTCCCTCTGACCTCCACGCGCATCCCGGCCTTGATCTCTGCGGGAAGGCGGCTCGGCACCCCAACGTCGAGCGCCACCCCCGCCGTTCCGTCCTGCACAAACGTGATCCCGGTCTCCGGTTCGACAAACGTCACCACTCCCGAGAGTCGAACCTCCGGACGGCGCGCGAGTGCCTCGGCGGTCAACGCCCGTACCTGCCGTGCCTCCCGCAGCGGCCCCGGCGGGAACTCCCCTCCCGCGGCGCCGACCGCGCCCAGGATCAGGAGCGCGAAGATTCGCCGGTGCATGGGCGGAATCAACCGCGCCCCAACGCCTGCCGCAAGGCCGCTTCCAGGGTCGGCTGGCGAAACTCGTAACCCGCCGCCTGCAGCGCCCGCGGCACCGCCCGCGTGCTGGCCAGGAGGGTCTCTTCGGCCATTTCGCCCAACACGGCGCGCAGCACCAGCGCCGGCACCGGCAGCACCGCGGGCCGCCCGAGCACTCGACCCAGCGTCGCGGTGAATTCCGCGTTGGTCGCGGGCTCCGGGGCGACCAGGTTTATCGGCCCGGCGCACCGTGGTTCGTCGAGGACATGCCGGACGGCCCCCACGACATCCGGAAGCGCGACCCAGCTCATCCACTGGCGACCGGAGCCGACCCTCCCGCCCAGTCCGGCGCGGAACACCGGCAGCATCTTCGCGAGGGCCCCGCCTGCCGGCGTGAGGACGACGCCCAACCGCAGCATCACCGTCCGCACCCCGGCGCGCGCCGCGCCTTCCGCGTGCGTCTCCCACGCCAGGCACACTTCCGGCAGAAAGCCGTGGCCCATCACCGAGCGTTCGTCGAGCACCTCGTCGCCACGCTCCCCGTAGTACCCGACCGCCGAAGCGTTCACCCACACCCGGGGTTTGTTCCGCAGGTTCCGAAGAGCCACCACGAGCGTTCGCGTCGCGTCCACCCGACTCTGGAGAATCGCGTCCCGCCGGGCCCGCGTCCAACGCCCCGCCCCGACATTCTCGCCGGAGAGGTTGATCACCGCGTCCATCCCTTCGAGGGCGGCCGCGTCCAGTCTTCCGCTGGCGGGATCCCAGGGGATCTCCCGATCCGCGGAAGATGGCCGGCGGACGAGGGTCCAGACTTCGTCGCCGTTGCGCTCGAGTTCATTGACGAGCGCACGACCGATGAGTCCCGAGGCACCCGCCAGGACGACGCGGCGGCGGCGATCCCGGGCGGCGTTGCCCTCCGGCTCCGGCTGCACTGGTCGGCGGGGAACTTCAACGAGATCGGGCATGGTGTTCAACGAGCCTGCGCTTTCCCGCCTCCTCCGGCGAGATCGAGTTCGCCCGCGCGGGCGGGCGGCTGGCCACCACGCCTTCGAAGCTCCGCCGCTTGTGCGCGAATCGCCGCCAGTTCCCCCGCCGGTACGCGCGCGAGGTTCTTCACCTGAAGCGCCAGGCGGGGATTCCGCCGCAGACGCGCTTCATGCCGGGCCAGGAAATCCCAATACAAGGTGGTAAAGGGGCAAGCGTCCGGCCCATGCGCCCGCGCCGGATTGAAACGGCACGAGCCGCAGGCGTTGCTCATGCGCTGGAGGTACTTTCCCGTGGCGATGTACGGCTTGGAGGCCATCACACCGCCGTCGGCATACTGCGACATTCCCAGGGTGTTCGGGAGTTCCACCCACTCCACGGCATCGACGTAGACCGCCAGGTACCATTCATGCACCTGGCGCGGATCGACGCCGAGCAGCAGGGAGTAGAGCCCTGTCACCATCAGCCGCTCGATGTGGTGCGCGTAGCCCAGGCGCAGCGTCCGCCCGATCACATCGCGCAGGCACGCCATTTCCGTGGCGCCATCCCAGAAGAACCCCGGCAGTTCCTGGCGCGCTCCCAACGCGTTGCGCGCGGCGTAGTCCGGCATGTGCAACCAGTAGATCCCGCGCACATATTCCCGCCATCCGAGGATCTGCCGGATGAAACCCTCTGCCCCGGCCAGGGGCACCTTTCCTTCGGCCTGAGCCTGTTCCACCACGGCGATCACCTCGCGCGGATCGAGCAGCTTCAGGTTCATCGCCGCCGACAGGCGGGAATGATAGAGCCAGGCCTGCCCCATCCACATCGCATCCTGGAAGCGACCGAAGTCCGGCAACCGGTGCGCCACGAAATCCTGCAACGCCGCCCGCGCCCCGGCCGGCGTCACCGGCCAGTCGAAGGTCCCCAGGTCGCCGGGGTGATCGGCGAAGCGGCTCCTCACAAGGGCCAGCACCTCGCGGGTGACCGCATCGGGCGGAAACGACCTCGGCGGCGGCGGGGCGGGCGGCTGCCGTCCGAAACTCTCGCGGTTCTCGGCATCGAAGTTCCACTGCCCACCGAGCGGTTCGCCGGCGGCGTCCAGCAGCACGCGGTGACGTCGCCGCATTTCCCGATAGAAGTACTCCATGCGCAGCTGCCGGCGACCCGCCGCATGGAGCGCAAACTCCTCCCGCGAGCACAGGAAGTGCCGATCCGGCCGCACTTCGAGGGGGCATCCCGCCTCCCGGGCGGCCCGGGCCAGGCTCTCCGCAACGCGCCAGTCCCCGGCCTCGGTCATTATCAACCGCGCCGGTCGCAGCTGGCCCACCGCGCGGCGAAGTTCATTCCCGAGGTTCTGGGTGTTCGCCGCGTCGTCGAGGGCAACGTATTGCACCCGGCGGCCGGCGGCGCGCAGGTCATCGCGGAAATGCCGCATCGCCGACAGAAAGAGAGCGATGCGCACCTGGGACGACCACACGTGCTGAGACTCCTCCGCCACCTCGGCCATCCACACGGCGTCCGAGGACGGATCGAAGCCGTCGAAAGCCGCTGAACGGGCGTCGAGCTGATCTCCCAGCACCAGCACGAGGTTGCGCACCTGGCGACCTGCCTCCCTCGCCCGCTCCTTTGCCGTCGCAGCCATCGCACTCACTCCCGTTCCACCACGGCGCTCCCGCGCAACTGCCGGAACGCCGCCAGGGCTTCCGACCTCGCCTTGGCATGGTCCACGATTGGAAGCGGATAATCCCCCTCAGGTCCGAGCCGCACACCGGCCGCGCGCAGATCCGCCGAGGGCGCTTCCCAAGGGGCGTGGAGGTGCTCGGCCGGCAAGCGGGCAAGTTCCGGCACCCAGTGGCGGACGTAGGCTCCGTCGGGATCGAACTTCCGTCCCTGCAGTACCGGTGCAAATACCCGGAAATAGGGGGCGGCATCCGCGCCACATCCCGCGCTCCACTGCCAGCCCAGCGTGTTGCTCGCCAGGTCAGCATCCACGAGCGTGTCCCAAAACCATGCCGCGCCGTGCTGCCAGGGCAGGCGCAGGTGCTTGACCAGGAAGGAGGCCACGATCATCCGCACCCGATTGTGCATCCAGCCGGTGTGCCACAGCTGGCGCATCCCGGCATCGACAATCGGATACCCCGTCCGTCCGCGCTGCCAGGCCCGCAAGCGATGCCCTCCCGGATCGTCCGCCCACGGAAACGCCGCGAAATCGCTCCGGAGCGGCTGTTCGGGTGTATGGGGAAAGTGGTACAACAGATGGTGGGCGAACTCCCGCCAGCCGACCTCGCTGAGGAAGACGCGCGCCCCGTTGTGCGGCGGGAACACCCCACTGTCGCGCGAAAGGGCCTGCACCGCCGCCCACACCTGGCGCGGAGACAGTTCGCCGAAGTGCAGCCAGGGCGACAGCATCGAGGTGCCATCACAACCGGGCAGGTTGCGACGGTCGGCGTAATGTTCCATCGCCGTCCGCACAAACTGCCGGAGGCGGGCGGCGGCCCCGGCTTCTCCCGGCGCCCAGGTGGATCTTAGCCCACCGTCCCAGGGAACGCGCGGAAGCAAGTCCAGTTCCTCAAGTGAAAGGGACCGCGGCCACTGCGTCGGGGCCGGAACCTGGGTTCCGCCGGCCAGCCGCCAAGGGGCTTCCACGGGCAGTTCCAGGCAATGCCGCCAGTAGGGCGTGAAGACCTGGAAGGGCCGCCCCTGCTTGTTCGCGATGGCATGCGGCTCGTGCAACAGCGCCGCACCGAAGCTCCTCGCTTCCCGACCTTCCTCGGTCCACTCCCGCTTGATACCGGCGTCGCGCGCGACAATCCCCGGTTCATAACGCCGGTTCCAGTACAGGGCCGTCGCCCCGGTGCGCCGGGCGAGCTCGCGCAGCACCTCGGCCGCCGCCCCCCGCGCCAGGGTCAGGCGGGATCCGCGCTCCCGCAACGACTGATCCAACGCCGCCAGCGCGTGGTGAAGCCACCACCGCGACGCTCCGCCGGGCGCCCACCGGCCCTCGGCCTCAGGGTCGTGAATGTACACCGGCAGCACCGGACCGCCGCGCTCGAGCGCGGCCCGCAGCGCCGGATTGTCCTGCAAGCGCAGGTCCTGGCGGAACCAGAGAAGGATGGGCGTCATTTCGCGCGGCCGAAACCGGCCGCCAGCATGCTACGCGCCGCCGGCCGGCTTGGACGCCCCCCGGATGAGCGGGACCGCAGTCGATCGTTTAGAGCGACTCCAGGTACAACCGCTCGTAGGCACCCGCCGCCACCTTCCAGCTGAAATCCCGGGCCATGCCCCGCTGCTGCGCCGCCTCGTAGCGCCGCGGATCCGCGAACAGCCGCAGCGCCCGCTGCAGGGCGTCGCGCAGGCTTTCCGCGTTCGGCTCGCACATCAGGCCAGTGCCGTTCGCCGGGTCACTGTCGACGTCCACCACGGTGTCGGCCAGGCCTCCCACGCGACTGACAATCGGCAGCGTGCCGTAAACCTGGGAGTACATCTGGTTCAGGCCGCACGGCTCGAACACCGACGGCATGATGAAGTAATCCGCCCCCGCCTCGATCAAATGGCTCATCGCCTCGTCGAGTCGCGGCGAGAAATACACCCGGCCACCCGCTTCCCGTGCCAGCGCCTGGACGTCGTCCTCCAGACGGCGCTCCCCGGCCCCGAGCACAACCAGCCGCACGTCGTGCCCAAGGAAAAAGTCCCGGTTGGCGACGACGAAATCGATCCCCTTTTGCGCGGCCAGGCGCGCCACGACCCCGAAGATTGGGCCTTTGAACTCCGATGCTAAGCCGCAACGTTTCAGCAACTCCGCCCGGCAGAGTTTCTTGCCCGCCATGTTCTGCGCCGAATACCTCGCCGGGAGGAGGGCATCCGTCGCGGGATTCCAGACTGCGGTGTCGACGCCGTTGAGGAGGCCCACGAGGTCGTCCGCCCGCGTCTGAACCACCCCGTCGAGCCCGCAGCCGAACTCGGGTGTCTGAATCTCCCGGGCATACCGCGGGCTGACCGTGGTCACCCGATCGGCAAACAGGATGCCACCCTTCATCAGGTTGATCTGCGAGTAGTACTCGATGCCGTCGATCTGGTTCAGTTCATCCGGCAGGTTGGTGCGGAAGAAGGTCTTGGCCGGAAACACGCCCTGGTACGCGATGTTGTGAATCGTGAACATCGTCTTCAGTGCCAGGGTGACCCCGTGGCGCCGCTCCGTCTCCCGCAGCAGCACCGGTAGAAGGGCGGCCTGCCAGTCGTGACAGTGCACGATGTCCGCCCCGAAATCCCCGATCCGCAGCGACTCCACGACGGCCTTGCAGAAGAAGATGAAGCGGTCGGCGTTGTCCTCGAAATCGCGCTCGCCGTTGCCGTACGGCATGCGGCGGTCGAAGTACTCTTCCCGGCAAATCAGGTACACCCGGAGGTTTGGTCGCGGGGAAAACGACCGGACCTCGCCCGACAGGTACTCGTTGCCCATCTCGATCTTGAGTCGCAGGATCCGTTCCGCTCCCGCGGCGTCCCGGTGCTCGAGCGCCGCCCGATATCCCGGCAGAAACGCCGCCACCTGATGTCCGCTGTCGGCGAGGGAAGCTGCCAGCGCGCCGACGGCATCGGCCAGGCCGCCGGTCTTCATGTACGGGAACAATTCGCTCGCCACGTGGACGATTTTCATCGCCGGCACCTTACGGCGCGCGTTTGGTCAGGCCAATCCCAAAGCACGCCGACGGCCTGTCTGGGATCTTTCCTCTATGTCACTCCGAGATCGCCTGCTCGCCTTGTTGCGCGACGCGGCCCTTCCCCCCGCCAGTGAGCGGGACCTTTCGCGGCGCCTGCACCTCAAGCGGGGCGACCGCGCCCCGCTTTCCCAAGAACTTCGCCGCCTGGTGCAGCAGGGGGTGATCCAGCGCAACCGGCAGGGTCTTTTCACCGCCAAGCGCCCCACGGGCTCCTCCGCTCCATCGGCGGCAAAGCCTGGCTCCGCCGCCCGCGGCCAACGCGGGGTGTTTATCCCGTCCCGCCGGGGACCACGCATGCCGGCTCCCCATGAGGCGTTCAGCGAACTGCGGCTCCTCGGCACCAAGGGAGCCGCCCCGGCCGCACCTTCTGCGCCGACCCCCACCGCCCCTGCAGAGCTGGCACCGGTGCCGGAACGCGCCACGTCCGCCCCGCCCCCGCGTCTTCGCGCCGGCGAGCTCATCGGACGGATCCAGTTCCGGCTCGGCGGCTCCGCTTATATTGTGCGCGAAGGTCCGGGCGAGGCCGCGGACCTCCAGGTATTCCCGGAAGACACCGGCACGGCCCTGCCGGGTGACCGCGTCCTGGCGCGCGAGTTTCCCGGGCGCCGCGGCAAGCGGGCGGGTGAAAAGGTCGGAGGAGTCGTGCGCGTGCTTGAACGCGGGCGCGAGGTCATCGTGGGGGAACTCCGCCGATCCCGACGGACGTTTGTCGTCGTCCCCGACGATCCGCGCCTTGGCCGCGAGCTACATGTCGCCGACCCGGCTTCGTCGGGACTGCGCCCACCGCCCCGCGAGGGCGACAAGGTTGTGGTACGCCTCGGCGAATGGACGCGGCGGGAGCTGCCCATCCCGGGAACGATCCTGGAACGCCTCGGGCGCACCCACGAACCCCAGGCGGAACTGCGCGCGATCTTCCTCAAGTACGACCTCGCGACGGCGTTTCCCGCCGACGTGGAACGGGAAGCGGCCGCCCTTCCGGATCGGGTCCCGCCGCGCGACACCGCCCACCGGCTCGATTACCGGACCCGGCCGGTCTTCACCATCGACCCCGATGATGCCAAGGACTTTGACGACGCGCTCTCGTTCGAGGACCTCCCCGACGGGGGCGTCAAGGTCGGCGTGCATATCGCCGACGTTTCGGCCTACGTGCGACCGGGCACGGCCCTGGATCGCGAAGCGCAACGCCGCGGCAATTCCACCTACCTCGTGGGGACCGTCGTGCCGATGTTGCCCGAGAAATTGTCGAATGGGCTCTGCTCCCTTGTCGAGGGCCAGGATCGTCTCTGCAAGGCCGTCTTCCTTTCCTTCGATCGCGGAGGGCACCTGGTGGACACCGCGTTCGCCAACACCGTGATCCGCAGCCGCAAGCGCCTCACCTACAAACAGGCCCACGCGCTGCTCTTCACCGACGACCTCGCCGCCCTTCGCGCCCTCCCCGTGCCTCCCGCGCACCAGACCGGATCCACCGGACGGGCCCTGCGTGAACTTTCCGATGCCGAATTGCGGGATCTTCAGACCTGGAATCGGGCGTTGTGGGCCATTGCCCGCCGCCTGCGACGCCAGCGGATGGCCCACGGCAGCCTCGATCTGGACATGCCGGAAACGAAGATCTTCGTGGACGCCGAGGGCTACGCCGACCGCCTGGAACGCATCGCGCACGACGAAAGCCATCAGCTCATCGAGGAGTTCATGCTTGCCGCCAACGAGGCGGTCGCTCGCCTCACCCGCACCCTCAAGCTGCCCTCCCTCTACCGGGTGCACGATGCGCCCGATCCGGATCGCCTCTCCGAGTTGCGTGGTTTGCTTGCCACCTTCGGCATCGTGGTCAGCGACCTCACGCGGAGGCCCGAACTCGTCCGACTGCTCCGCGTGCTGGACGAGCACCCGCAGGGTCACACCCTGCGCACCCAACTGCTGCGCAGCCTCAAAAAGGCGGCCTACCGCCCCACTCCGGACGGCCACTTCGGGCTGCATAAGAAGGACTACACGCATTTCACGTCTCCGATCCGTCGCTACGCCGACCTGGTGGTGCACCGCGTGCTGGAGCAACACCTCGCCGCCCGCGCGGCGGCAGCCAAGTCCGCTCCCCGCTACGACCTGCCGCGCGTCGAGCGCCTCGCCGAGCACCTCAGCCTCACCGAAGTGAACAGCGCCGAGGCCGAACGCGACAGCGTCAAGGTGAAGCTGCTCGAGTTTTTCGAGCGAAGCCTCGCGCGGGCCCCGCACACGCGCTTCGCCGCGGTCGTCACCGATGTCCGTGCCAACGGCCTCTTTGTCGAGCTGGTTGAATCGATGACCTATGGGTTCATCCCCGTCGAATCCCTGGACGACGACACCTATGCCCTGAACCGGGAGGGCAACGCCCTCGTCGGCCGGCGCCGGAAACGCCACCTCGCAGTCAACGACCGATTCGACGTCGTCGTGGCCAAGGTCGACCGCTACAAGCGCCTGATCGACTTCCGACCCGCCGCGGTTCGGTGATTGAGTCGGGGGCGTTTCGTGATACCTTTGGGGCATCGCCCCAAGGAGGTCGCACGCCTCATGAACTCGGTCACCTGCGTCCGCGTCGCCATCGTCGCTGGGATGTTCCTCGGCGGTGCGAGGATCGCGGCCGTCAATCCCCGGTCTGACGAGGGCCTGAAGATCATCCCCTCGTTTGCCCCCTACTTTCCGCCCAGCCTGCTGGCGGAGGGAATCACGTCCGGCTTCGTCCAGGCGGTCCTGCACGTCGGGGCCGATGGTCGCGTGCTGGATCACTTGGTGCTCGCCTGCAGCCACCGCGAACTGCTGGCTGAATTCCAGGCCGGCCTCCGCGAGTGGGAGTTCGTCCCGGCGCGCCGTCGCGGCGAACCGATTGCCGTCCGCACAGAGGTGGTGTTCCACTTCGAGGCCCGCGGCGCGGTCGTCTCCCTGACCGCGACCACCGCCGCGACCGCCGCCACCCGCTGGGTCCCGACCGAGACGATCTCCCTCGCCTGCACACCACGGGAACTCGATCGACCGCCAGCCGCACAGGTCACCATCTCCCCCACCCATCCCGGCCCACGCCTTCAACCGCCGCTGCACCAGGGCAGCGCAACCGTGGACTTCTACGTCGACGCGGAAGGCCGGCCGCGCATGCCGGTCGTCGTCGCCTCCTCCCATGAAGCCTTCGGTGACGCCGCGATTGCCGCCCTCCTGCAATGGCGCTTTAGCCCGCCCCTGCGCGCAGGTCAGCCCACAGCGGTGCGGGTCCGACAGACGTTTGTCTTCACGCCACCCACCCCGGAAACCCACGGAACGGATTGACCTGGCCGGCCGCGTGCGTTGCGTCTCCGGCTGACGACCCGTCCCCTGATGCGCCACTACGACTTCCCTTCGCAATTCCGCGCCTTGTACGAAACCGCTGTCGCCCTCTATGCACGCGGCCAGCGGGGCGCGGACACCTACTTCACCCCGGAGGAGCGCCAGTTCCTCGCCGCCAACGGGCTGACCGTGCAGAACCTCTACGACTACGCGGAGGATCACCATGGCTACGCCGGCGAGCCGGGGCCCGACCAGGCCCTCGCGATCGAACTCGTCCGGCGCGACTATTTCTTCAACGCCCAGGGCGGTCGCCCCTCGGCAGTCGTCATCGACGCCGGCCAGCTGCCCGCAAAGACGGACGCAGTCCGCGGGATTGCGTGGCTGCCGCGGCTAATTCCCAAGGCCCGTGCCAAGCTCCGCGGCGAGTTGCCGCCCTCGCTGATGTACTGCTGCGGAGGAGACCGCCGGTTCTTCAAGGAGCACAACATCCTGCCGGCCGAATTCCTGACCTTAGTCTGGCGGCACGAGCAGCAACCGGAAGCCATTGTCGACTGGGTGCTGGCGCGCCAGCGTTCGTGACCGCCGCCGGACTTAGGCCGCCGCAGCACCTTCGCTCCGCGCGGCCCGACTCCGCCTTCCGGCTCGGCCTCGGGTCCTGAAGCCGTTTCGATTCGCGCCCTCTTGCGCCCCGGCGATGTCTCGCCTGTTGACCGCACCCCTCCGGTCCGTACGCTTTCGCCCCTCCACCCGACTCACCCGGTCGAACCACGGCAGCTGCCTGATTTTCACCCCACCATGAAATACACCCTCAACGTCAACGGCCAGTCCCGCACGGTGGATGTGGCACCCGATACGCCCCTGCTGTGGGTGTTGCGGGATCATCTCGGTCTGGTCGGAACCAAGTACGGCTGCGGCATCGGCGAGTGCGGCGCGTGCATGGTTCACCTCGATGGCGCCCCGCAACAGTCGTGCATGATCACCGTCGGCGGCGTCGGCACGGCCAAGATCACAACGATCGAGGGCCTCGCCGGGCCGCAAGGTCGCCTGACGCCGCTCCAGCAGGCGTGGTGCGACCTGGACGTGCCGCAATGCGGCTACTGCCAGGCGGGCCAGCTGATGACCGCGGCGGCGCTCCTGCAAAAGCATCCCAAGCCGACCGAGGCGCAAATCGACGAAGCCATGTCCGACGTTCTCTGCCGCTGCGGCACCTACCTCCGGATTCGAGAGGGAATCAAACGTGCGGCCGGCCTGCCGTCCGCCGGAAAGGAGACCGTCCAATGAACGCCATCGCCCTTCCCCGCCGCGTGGATCGCCGCTCGTTCCTGAAACTCACCGGCGTGGCCGGTGGCGGCCTGATCCTGGGTTTCCAGTTCAAATTCGATTCCGAAGCGCGCGCCGCGGAATCCGGCGCTGGGGATTTCACCCCCAACGCCTTCATCCGCATCTCCCCGAAAACCGGCCGGGTCACCCTCATCTCCAAGATGCCGGAAATCGGCCAGGGCATCAAAACCGCCCTGCCCATGGTCATCGCCGAACAACTCGAAGTCGATTGGAAGGATGTCCACATCGAGCAGGGAGACCTCGACTCGCGTTACGGCGGCCAGACCGCGGGAGGCAGCACGTCCACGCCGAACAACTACGACAACTTCCACCTGCTCGGTGCCACCGCTCGGACGATGCTCGTGGAGGCGGCAGCCCAGACCTGGGGTGTCCCCGCCACGGAATGCACCGCGGCCCACGGGACGGTGCGCCACCAGGCCTCC
>JACRQG010000015.1:31378-37255 GCA_016222805.1 Verrucomicrobiota bacterium
CTCCGGTCGAAGCCTCCCCTATGGGCAACTCGCCGCCAAGGCGGCCACCCTGCCCGTGCCGCCCAAAGAAGCGGTGAAGCTCAAGGCCCCCGCCGACTACCGTCTGCTCGGCCGGCGCGTCACCGGCGTCGACAACCGCAAGGTCGTGACGGGCGCGGGGCTCTTCGGCATCGACATGAAGCTGCCGGGGCTCTTGTACGCCACCTACGTGAAGTGCCCGGTGTTCGGCGGCAAGGTCCGCTCCGCCAACCTGGACGAGATCAAGCAGCGGCCGGGGGTGAAGGACGCCTTCATCCTCGCCGGCACGCCCGATGTGAAGGGTCTGGTCCCGGGAGTCGCCATCGTCGCGGATTCCACCTGGGCCGCCTTCAGCGCCCGCAACCGCCTCAAGGTCGAGTGGGACGAGGGCGCCACCGCCAGCCAGAGCTGGAGCAACTACGTCAAGGAGGCCCGCGCCAACGCGGCCAAGCCCGGCGGCCGGGTCCTGCGGCGCGATGGCGATGCCGACGCCGCCCTTGCCTCGTCCGCCCGCGTGGTGCAGGCCGAGTACCTGTATCCGTTCATCTCGCACACAAACCTCGAGCCCCAGAACACCACCGCCCATTGGAAGGACGGGGTGATGGAAATCTGGTCGCCCTCCCAGAACCCGGCGGCCGGTGCCGCCATCATCACGCGGGTCCTGGGTATTCCGGCCGAGAAGGTTGTCTTTCACCTGACGCGGAGCGGCGGTGGCTTCGGTCGCCGCCTGAGCGCCGACTTCGTGATCGAGGCCGCCGCCATCGCCCAGAAGGTCGCCGCGCCCGTGAAGCTGACCTGGACGCGCGAGGACGACGTGCAGCATGACCACTACCGCCCCGGCGGCCTGCACTTCCTCAAGGCCGGCCTCGATGCCCGCGGCCGCGTCGTCGCCTGGAAGAACCACTTCTTCACCTTTGGCCAGGGCGGGAATCCCGGAAGCGGCGGCTCCCTCAGTCCGGACGAGTTTCCGGGTCGCTGGATTCCCCACTACACGGCCGAACAGACGATGTTTGAGACCGGCTGGCCGATGGGACCCTGGCGTGCTCCCGGCAGCTGTGTGTTCTCGTGGGTCATCCACAGCTTTATCGACGAACTTGCCCATGCGGCCGGCCGCGACCGCGTGGAGTTTCTCCTCGAACTGCTCGGCGACCGCGACGAGATGCCCGCCGGCGGCGGCGGTGGCGGCGGCAAGGCCGGCAAGGGTGGTGGCGCCAGCTACAACGTCGCCCGGATGCGCAATCTCCTGAAGTTCACCGCCGCGAAAGCGGGCTGGGGCACCCGGAAGTTCCCGCGCGGCCAGGGCGCCGGCATCGCCTTCCATCACTGCCACCGCGGCTACGTGGTGCAGGTGGCGGAAGTGACGGTCACGAAGGACGGCAAGCTCCAGGTCGATCGGTTCGTCAGCGGTTGCGACGTCGGCGCCCAGATCATCAACCCGAGCGGCGCCGAGAACCAGGTGGAAGGCTGCGTGGTCGACGGCCTGGCGGTACTGCGTTCGCAGGAGATCACGATCGAGGGCGGTCGGGTGGTCCAGGGCAACTTCAACAACTACCCGCTCATGGGATTCAGCGAGGCGCCGGCCCGGATCGAAACCCACTTCCTGCCGACCGACTACCCCACGACCGGGCTCGGGGAACCGCCGCTGCCGCCGGTCGCACCCGCCATCTGCAACGCCATCTTCGCGGCGACCGGCGTTCGCGTCCGCCAGCTCCCGCTCACGCGCGTGGATCTGCGTTGGTCATGATCCCCTCCCCGACCCGCCTCCGCTGGCGTGACGCTGCGCGGCTGACCTCGCCGCAGCGTCCCGCCCGTGGGCGGGTTGGTCTCACGGGAGGAACCGGCTAGATGCTGCTCTCGCGTCGCGACTACCTGCTTCGGATTATCGATGAAGCCGGCCGCATGCTCGCCCGGGCGGTGAACCGCCGCGGTGCCGGCGCGGCGGAGGAGGCCCTCGATGCCATCGTGCGAGGCTGCGAGCGGCTGTTCGGGCTCGAGATGCACGAGCTGTTTCAGTTCAACGCCGAACAGCAATACGCCATGCTGATCGACGTTCCCGACCGCGAAGTCGCGCGCAATCGCGTGCTGATGTACGCCGCTCTCAATCTCGAGGCCGGGCGCGTCTACCAGGCCTCGGGCAAGTCGCCCCTCGCCCGCACCACCTGGATCCAGGCCCTGCGCCTCCGGCTGCGGGCGCAGCTCGAATTCTCCCCCGACAATCTGCCTGCCTGGGCGCCGGCGATTGCCCACCTGCGCACCGCCTTGGGCGACGGCCCGCTCGACCCCGACACCGCCGCCCTCCTCGCCGCTGCCGAGGCCGACCAGAAACCGCCCCCGGCGGCGGGATGACCGCTCCAGGTCACCGCGCGATCCGGACACCCACCCCGGAACCTACAACGCGAGTTCGCCCTGGGCCCCCGGCTCCACCTTGGGCTTCACCCCAAGGAAGCCGCCGTAACGCTCTCTCCAGTCATCAAGCTTTTCGAGGTAGTAGGCGGGATCGTACGGGGCCGTCTCGTCGTGGCGCGCGAGCGGCCGCGCGCGCTGCCAGTCGCTGTTCTGGCCCTTCAGCTTCGGCGTGATGTAATAAGCCACCCGGTCGCCCATCCGCGGTCGCGGAGTCAACTGCAGGGCCGCCTCGGCTGCGGCCCGCCGCGGTTTGCCTCCCCCGGCGATGAAGCGTTCGTAGGCCTCCGGGCTCAGGCTCAAGGTCTCGCTGCGGGCGAGTTCTGCCACGGGCACCGCCCGCTCCGGCAATCTCTTCCGATAGTCCTCCCACAGCGTCAGCGGCGAGTCGGGTGTCGCCCCCAGGAGAAACCGGATCAGCTGATCCGAAAGTCGCTTGAGGAAAGGCTCGATGCCCCGTGACCGCAGGGCGCTGCCCCGGAGGGTGATTTTCGCCCCGTCGTAGAGCGCGTAGTTCTTGGCCTTGTAGCAGAACATCGCCGCATACCGGCCGTCGTACTCGAGTTCGATCCCCGGCGGCAGAATCGGCGCCACCCGGCGCAGGAGGGTCTCAGGATCCGGATAGTGCGTTTCCGAAGCGAGGTAGATGCCGTCGGTATCCGCTTCGAGTATCGTGCACCCCTGGCGGGCGAACTCCTCGATCAGGGACTGCAGCAGGTCCCGACCACGCCGCGTGACCTCGGCGGCCAGTTCGCCATCGCCGAAACGGGCGCCGGAGAAACCGAGGTAGCCATAGAACGAGTTGATCAGGATCTTGAAGCTGGCCTGGCGGGCCTGGGCTTCCGCGCGTTCGTCGTCAGAATTCCCGGTACGGGCAATCTGCTTGTACTTCAGCCGGTACTCCCGCAGGCGGCGCAGCAGCGGGATGAACACCCCGAGCGTGTCGTTGCGCGGATTCCGCCCGATGGCGAGCAGCAGGCTCGGGTACAGGGAGGCGACGTCAAAGTGCAGCACGTGCCGGAACACTCCCTCCTGGAAGCTGCGCGTGTACCCGCCCTCGAACGGCTGTACTTCGGGGGGCGTGGGACAGGACTGCCGCGCGTGGTAGTACTCTTCCTGGAAGAGCAGGTCGATCTTGGCGGTGGCGCCGCGCAGGGTCGCATCCTGGAGCAGCGTCGGAAACGTGCGCGCCTGCTCAAAATAGGTTGGAAGCAGCTGCGCCGCGAGCCCCTCGGTCTCGCGCAGGTCATCCTTCAGGTAGGCGCAGAACCGCGACCGATCGGTCCGGAACACCTCTTGGATCTCATCGCCCCGGAGGTAGGTGCGATCATCCGCCTCCTCCGTGATGCCAAAGTACACCGCCACGTCCTTGAGTCCGTACGACGTGAGTTCGCGGGTCGTGATGTCGTACAACTGCACCAAGAGATAGGTGTCGACCACGGCCCGTCCGGGCAGGTCGCAGCGGGGAAAATCCACCCAGCGTTCGGCAACCTTCAACCGGCTCGAGCGAAACGTCGCCCGGCCGCCGTACCGCCCCCATGCGCACGGCACCCGGAACCGGCGGCAGCGCTGGCGCAGGTAATCGAGGTCGAACTTGAAGATGTTGTGCCCCTCGATCACATCGGGATCCATCTCCTCCAGGGCGGCGGCAAGCGCGGCGAGCAGGCGCTTTTCCCCGTCATCGGAATTCTCCTCGAGCAGCAGCAGGCGGTCGCTTCCCTGCTGGCGCAGTCCGATCGCCAGCACGCGATCCTCGGGCCGGCCCGCATCCGGAAAGCCCCCCTCCGGGGCGGCCACCTCGATGTCGAGTTGGCAGCGCCGCAACTGCCCAAAGGTCATGTCCTGGTACAGGCGCGCCCGCTGCTGCAGCAGGAACTGGCCTTCCCAGGGACGGATCAGATCAACGCCGGAGGTCTCGCGCGCCGCGCGGAGGAAGTCGTTGAAGGCATCGAAGACCTCCCCATGCGCCAGATGGTTGAACGGACCGTCACCCGCCAGCCGCTCAATCGCAACCGTCGGTGCCCCCATTCCGGACGCCGCCGCCGCGGTGAGCCAGGCAAACGGACGCAGTTCCTCGTGCCCCTCCACCCGCCCGCCTCCGGGCGTCTCGCGGGTGGTGTGCACCCGGCCGACGTCGTCCACCCACAAGCCGCAGAGCGACCCGGCCATGTGCTTGCCCCCGGAATCAGAAGGGTCGGACGTAGACCATCACCACGGCCACAAACGCCAGGGCAATTGCCACCAGCGCCAGCGTGCCGGCGGCTCCCCGGCGTCGGTACCCGATGCCTGCCAGGGCCGACAGCCCCAGCCAGCACACGATCTTCACGATGAGCCAGCCAGGCCAGCCGACCGCGAGCTTCGCCTGCAACCCGAATCCGGCCACCAATGCGACCAGGCTCGCGATTCCGGTGATGATCATCACGCCCTTGCGGGTCTCCGGCGGGGCGGCGAAGGCGTAAAACGTGTAGCCGGTAAGCACCAGCACGGAAACCAGGTGGAGGATGTGATAGAAGGTGGGACTCATGGGAAGGGTGAGCTGAGCGGGCGTAGTTCAACGCGTCCACCCTATTTCCGCAAGCGGCCGGGGCGGTTTGTTCCCGCCCACCCCCCGCGCCGCAACCGGTCCCATCCCGGAAGGAAAGTCAGTGCCAGTCCGCCTGTGCCGTATGCCCAAAGGCTCAAGACCTTTTTGAGTTTAGGTGGGCGCCTCCCTCACGTCGTCTGTCTTCCGGTTTACGGCCTGACATTCTCCGCGCGGGTTTCAGCTCCCGTAATTTTCCTAAGGCAAAGAGCGGTTATTGAAAGCACCTCGAACACTGCAGACTGGCACCGGCAACGTACGCTCCCCCCAAGCTCGGTCAAACGCGAATCGAAGTCCGGCGCCTTCCCCGCCCTCCCCGCGATCCCAAGCGGCTACTCCCCCAGGATCCCCTCGTCGAGATGCTGGATGATGAGCTCCTGAATCGTGGCCAGGAAGAGGTAGCACATGAAGGGCTTCCGGACCGAGTCCGCCAGGGCGAGCAGGTCCACTTCGCCGGTTTCGAGCGTCTCGTCCCCGAGCGGCGCGAGGTGCATTTCGCGCAACTTCAGGCGCACCGCGGCACATGCCCGCACGATGGTCTCGGCGTTGTCCTCGTCGAACGCCACCACGCCCTCGCGGAAGAACTCGTCGTCGAAGAGGGCCAGCAGCTGCTCGACCTCGTGCACCTGTCCCTTGATCAACTCCTCCACCCAGGCGTCGCGGAACTCGGCATCCAGATCCTTCAGGGCCAGCGGCGCCGCCAGGCTGCCGCGCAGCGAATCCGAGAGCTCCCGGATCACGTCGAGCAGCGGCGCGACCATCGGGAGGGCCAGCCTGACTTCAATGCGCTTCATCGGGCTCCAGGACGGCGGTCAGATGCCATTGTTGCAGGGTGAAAACGTAGGCCTCGGCCTTCTCGCGCAGCCCGCTCCAGA
>JACRQG010000010.1 GCA_016222805.1 Verrucomicrobiota bacterium
CCCCAATAGCGTCCAATCAGAACCCATTCAACGTTAGCTGGTTCTGTGTATTGGAATCGGACTTGCTTGTATCAGGTTCGGCAAACAACTCAACGATAGGTACTTTCTGAAACGCGTTCACGGAGAGGATTTGCAAAACCGCGGTCAGCGAACGGGTGAGCCCGAGTTGCTTGCGTGTGATCGCAACGGCGAGGTAGGTGCAGATCGCGGTCCAGAGCTGGACCCGCACGGCGTTGGAGGTAGTGCCGTAAAAACTACGAATGCGCAGGTTCTGCTTCACCCAGCGAAAGAAGATCTCGATCTGCCAACGCTGTCGGTAGAGTTCGCTGATGGTCGCCGCTGGCAGCGTCCACTGGTTAGTCCAAAACGCCATGCGGCGCGAATGTTCGGCATCGAAGTTCCCGACTCGGCGCATGCGCTCGGGCCAACTGCGTCGAGAATCACCACCGTTGAAGCGGATGGTTTGGTCGCAACGCAGTGTTGTGGTTCGGTCTACCGGTCGCGATTCCGCCACGTAAAACTTCAGGTCGGGGCGTTCCCGGATGACGAAGAACGCACCTTCGCGGGTGAAGCGTTGGAGTCGGCGCAGATCCAAGTAACCGCGATCCATGACGTAGTAGCTCCCCGCTTCGAGCGGGATCTCATCCAGCCAGGCCATCTCGTTCTGCTCGCCGCGGGTGATGGTGACGAACGAGGGCAACGGCCCGCGCAGATCGAGCATCGTATGCATTTTTACCGCGGCATCCGTACCAGTCCAGTTGGCCCACGGACAGAGTGCCAGGCTCAGATCGATCATCGTGGCGTCGAGCGCGTAAAGCTCGCCCGCCAAATCCACCCCGAAAGGTTCGTTGCGATAGAGCGAACGGGCGCGTTGCATCATCCGCTGGCCGAGTTCGGCGAAAAAGCGCCAGTCGCGGTGCTCGTTCGCGTACGCCAGAGTGCTGCGCCGGACAGCTCGACGAAACCCCAGGTGGTATGCGAGCGACCGCTGCGAACTGAGGCATGCCTCAATATCGCGCAGACTCTCGCGAAACGTGAGCTGCGCGAACGCCATCGCCGAGAAATGCTCCCACGCCGTAAAGCCAAGTTTTGCCGAGTCCACTCCGTGCCGCCGCGCTACACGCTGAAACTCCCAGTGCGGCATCCGCTCCATCACCTGCGAGAACACAAACTTGCCAGAGTGCATCCCGCCACACGGCGGATCGCGGAATCGCCGTCAAATCGTGAGCACCCCTTCAGTCACGTAGCGCCACTCAAAATAAATCACTTAGGAGACTCGCACACCACTCTGATTGGACAGCATTGGGGGAAGAAGGTGGAGCGGCGCCCGAACTTGGTGTGATCGAGGCAGAAGATCACCTTGGCGGCTCCGGCCATCATCGCGCGCTGGATGTCGACGATCAGGGCGTGGGAGTTGTAGATGCCCTCCGACGAGATGCCGCTGCCGCTGAGAATCGCGACGTCGGCATGCATGCGCGAGAACGTCTCCACCGCGTGCGGTCCCACCAGCGTGCCCAGGCGCGGATAGATCACGCCACCGGAAAGGTGCACTTCGTGGCGGACGGACGCGGAGAACAGGTTGGCGACGGGCAGGGAGTTGGTGATGATCTGCGCGACCTTGTCGTCGAGACGCTTGGCGACGTGAAAGCAGGTCGTGCCGCTGTCGATGATGACGTTCTGCCCCGGCTGGATGAGGGCGGCGCAGGCCTCTCCGAGGCGCTCCTTTTCGGCGACCTGATGGGTGTCGCGGACGTTGAAGACGAACTCGTCACTCTTGGATGGTTGGAGCGAGCGGGCGCCTCCGTGAGTGCGGCGAATGGTCTTCCCGGCTTCCAGGGTGGCGAGGTCGCGGCGCACGGTGGAGGTCGACACCCCGACGTGTTGGGCAAGTTCCTCCAGCGACGCGAATTCGGACCTCTGCAGGTAGGCCTCGATTTTCGCCTGGCGCTCCTCGGCTTGCATGTCGGTGGAAAGTTTTGGAAGGTTTTGGCAACAATTGCAACTCTTCCTTGACTCTTTGGGAGAGATTTGGCGTATCTGGGCGCGTTTTCTGCCACCGCGCCATGTCCCTGCCTCCGCCTCTTCCTCATCGCGTCGAGATTGAGCACCTCGTTCGAAGGGCGATCTATCAGCGGGTGGGACGCTCGCTGCCGCGGGCGGTGCAGGCGCCGAACCCGCTCCTGGTGAATGTGAGCGCGCGTCATTGCCACCTCACGCCGGCGGCGGTGGAGATTCTCTTCGGCAAGGGCGCGAAGCTCACGCCGATGAAGTGGCTGTACCAGAAGGACCAGTTTGCCGCCAAGGAGACGGTCACGCTGATCGGGCCGCGCAGCCGGGTGATCTCCAACCTGCGCATCCTCGGTCCCTGCCGCGACCTGAACCAAATCGAACTCGCGCTCACCGATGCGATCGCGTTTGGGTTCGACATTCCCATCCGCTCTTCCGGCAACATCGCCGGCACGCCCGGCTGCATGCTGATGGGGCCGGCGGGTTTCTTCGAGATGAAGGAGGGCGTGATTCGCGCGGCGCCCCACGTGCACATGCACCCCGACGACGCGGCGTTCTACGGGGTGAAGGCCGGCGAGTACATGAAGCTGCGCGTCGGCGGGCCCTGTGCGACGACCTTCGACCGCCTGCTCGTGCGCGTGCATGCCGACTTCAAACTCGAGGTGCACATCGACACCGACGAAGGCAACGCCTGCGCCCTGCAGCCCGACACACCGGTGGAGCTGGTGCGCTGAGTCCAGCGCTTCACCTACGGAATTTCCAACGATCCCTAACTCTCAACGACCCAAACAATGAATGATTCCATCGGCATGGTAGAAACCCGTGGCTATGTTGGCAGCGTCGAAGCCAGCGACGCCATGGTCAAAGCCGCGAACGTCTCGCTCGTTCGCCAGATCCAGATCGGCGGCGGCTTCGTCACCGTCATCGTCAAAGGTGACGTCGGCAGCGTGAAGGCCGCGGTCGAGGCCGGCGCCGAGGCGGCCAAGCGCGTGGGCGAGCTCATCTGCTCGCACATCATCGCCCGGCCCCACGCCGAGCTGACTCGGACCCTCAGCCTCTGAGGCGCCCTCAGTCGTTCCCTCCCTCACAACCTCTATCCACTTTTCACCATGGCTCAGGAAGCAGTCGGTATCATTGAAACCAAGGGCTTTTGCGCGATGCTCGAGGCCGCGGATTCCGCCCTCAAGGCCGCCAGCGTCACGATGACAGGCTACGAGGCCGTCGGCAGCGGCTATGTCTGCGGATTCTTCCGCGGAGATGTCGCCGCCGTGAAGGCCGCGATCGATGCCGCGGCGGAAGCCGCCGCCAAGGTCGGCGAGGTCGTCGCCGTCCAGGTCATTCCGCGTCCGCACGAGGAACTCGGCGGTCTCGGCAAGTGGCTGCAGCAGGCTCCCGCCTGAGACTCCGGCGTCCCGCTAGCTAGCTCGCCTGCGGCAACCTGCCGACACTGGCCACCACGAAACACTCGAAATACACCAAATGGAAACACGCCTGAGCGCCCGGGTTGTTTCGTGGGTTGAGTGTATTTCGTGGTGACCGCGTCGGGTCTTTCCGTGGGGCACGCCTCCGCTCGATGAACATCCTCGTCGCCAACCTGGGTTCGACCTCGTTCAAGTTCCGGCTCTTTCGTTTCGACGGAGCCGGGGCGGCGGCCTTGCTGGCCAAGGGCGGCTACGAACGCGTCACGGATTACGGCAAGGCGATCGACGATTGCCTCGCCGAGTTGCAGGCCGGCGGCCACGTGCGCTCCGCCGCGGATCTGCACGGCGTGGGATTCAAGACCGTGCTCGGCCGGAACCTGACCGGCTGCGTGCGCGCCGACGAAAAGGTGATCGCCGCGCTCGACGGTTTCCGGGAGATCGCCCCAGCCCACAACCCGCCCTACGCGCTCGGCATCCAGCGCTTTCGCGAAAAGCTCCCGGGCGTGCCGCTGGTGGCGCTGTTCGAGACGGCGTTCTACCAATGGGTGCCCGAGGCCGCGACCCGTTATGCCGTGCCGCAGGCTTGGTACGAAGCGGGTGTGCGGCGTTATGGATTTCATGGCGCGAGCCACAAGTTTGTCGCGGAGCGCTCGGCCGAGCTCGTCGGGCGGACCGACGTCGCGGAGCGGGTGCGGCGGCTCTACCAGGCCGGGCTGGCGCCGCTTGCGGCGGGAGCGAAACCACTGCGCGTGATCTCGTGCCACTTCGGCGGCAGCAGCTCGATCACCGGCATCCGCGATGGGGTCGCCATCGGCACGAGCATGGGGCTCAGCCCGCAATCGGGCCTGCCGCAGAACAACCGCGTGGGGGATCTCGATTCGGCGGCCGTGCCGTTCGTGATGAAGACCCTCGGCCTCCCGCTCGCGGAAGTGGAGCGCCAGATGACCAAGGAAGGCGGGCTCCTCGGACTTTCGGGCGTGGGCAACGACATGCGCGACATCCGCGCCGCCGCCGCCCAGGGCAACGCCCGCGCCCGGCTCGCGCTCGACGTCTTCATCCATTCCGCCCGCCACTGGATCGGTGCCTTTCTGGTCGAGCTCGGCGGCTGCGATGCCCTCGTCTTCACCGCCGGGATCGGCGAAAACAACCCGGACCTGCGGGCGGCGATCTGCGGCGGGCTCGGGGATCTCGGAATCTCCCTCGACCCGGCGAAGAACGAGGCCCTCCGCGGGGCCGAAGGCGAAATCACGGCCGCAGGTGCCCGGACGCGGGTGTTCGTCATACCCGCCAACGAGGAGTTGGTCGTCGCGCGCGAAACCGTGCGCTGCCTCCAGGCCGGCTGAATTCTCCTCATCCCGTCTCTTTCCCTTTTTTTTCCCCTTTCACTCAACCACTCCTCCCAACATGGCCTCCAAAGCAATTGGTCTCCTCGAAACCCGCGGCCTGACCGCCCTCGTCACCGGCGTCGATGCGATGCTGAAATCCGCCAACGTCACGCTCGCCGGCCCGATGAAGCAGGTGGGCAACGCCCTCGTGTCGGCCGTCGTCATCGGCGATGTCGCCGCCGTCAAGGCTGCGACCGACGCCGGCGCCCAGGCCGCCCGCACGGTCGGCGAAGTCGTCAGCGTGCAGGTGATTCCGCGTCCGCACGACGACGTCGCCGTGGTGCTGCCCAAGGCTCCGGCCCCCGCCGCGAAGAAGTAGTCCGGGCTCGCGCCGCGGGCGCGCCGGCAAGGTGCGATCCGTCGCATCGCCGGCGGGCCGGCGCACCGACGCACGCACCGGAGGACAACCCTCCTTTCACTTTCACCTTCCCTTTCCCTCTCCCATGTTTCTCGCGCGTGTCATCGGCTCCGTCGTCTCGACCAAGAAGGATGAGGCGATGAAGGGCCGCAAACTCGTCGTCCTGCGACCGCTGCTGGTCGACGAATCCAATCCCGCGCAGTTCCGGGGTGGCAGCAACACCCTCGTGGCGGTCGACACCCTCGGCGCCGGGCTCGATGAGGTGGTGCTGTTCTGCCAGGGCAGTTCCGCGCGCCAGGCCAGCGGGATGAAAACGCTGCCGGTGGACGCCGTCATCGTCGGCATCGTCGATTCGGTGGATGTCCTGAACCAGAAAATCTACCCCGCGAAAACCTGAACCTTCGCCACCGGGCCGCCGTCGTCGGCGGAAGGGTGAAAGCCCGGTCCCGGCCCGCTCCAACCCAGACCTTTCATGAGCTCCTCCCTGCAACTGGATGAACAAGCCCTGCGCGCCATCGTCGAGGACGTGATGCGCAGCCTGGGCCGCTCGCCGGTCACGTCACCCGCCCCGTCGCCGGCGAATGCCGCCGCCGCGGCGGCCGCCTCCGCGCCTGCGGTGCGCAGCGGTGGACCGCGCTACGGCGTGTTTTCCGACGTGAAGGAAGCCTGCGCCGCGGCGCAGGCGGCGTTCGAGCAGCTGAAGTCCAAGGGCATCGCCGGCCGCGCCAAGGTGGTCGAGATCGTGAAGACCCTGTGCACGGACAAGGCCGCGGAGTGGGGCAAGTTCGAATTCGAGGAGACGAAGATCGGCCGGCTCGAACACAAGATCGAGAAGCTGCAGATCGTGAAGCTCGTGCCCGGCGTGGAGTGGATCAAGCCGTACGGGCTCAGCGGCGACCACGGCATCACGATGGAGGAGCACACGCCCTACGGGGTCGTCGGGGCGATCCTGCCAGTGACCCACTCGGTGCCGACCCTGAGCGGCAACGTGATCAACATCGTGGCGGCGGGCAACGCGGTGGTGTTTAATCCGCATCCGGGCGGTGCCCGGTCGGCCGCGCTGGCGGTGCGCGCCTACAACGAGGCGATCCATGCCGCGCTCGGCATCGAGAACCTGGTCTGCACGGTGGAGAAGCCGACGCTTGAGACCTTCGACGCGCTGACGAAGAACGAGCACATCCGGCTGCTCTGCGTCACCGGCGGGCCGGCGGTGGTGGCGGCGGCGATGAAGTCGGGCAAGCGGGCGATCTGCGCCGGACCGGGCAACCCGCCCGTGCTGGTCGACGGCACCGGCTGCCTGAAGAAGGCCGCGCGCGACATCATCCAGGGCGGGGCTTACGACAACAACCTCCTCTGCATCGGCGAAAAACAGGTCTTCGTCCTCGAGGCTTACTTCGACAAGTTCCTCGACGGCCTGCGGGCGGCAGGAGCGGCGCAGCTCAACCCCGCGCAACTGGAGAAGCTCACGGCGGCGGCCTTCACCTTCTCGAAGGATGCGGGCGGCTGCTCGCATGCCGCGGTCAACCGCAAGCTGGTCGGGGCGGACGCGGCCGTCCTGGCGCAGCAGGCGGGCGCGAGCGTGCCGGCCAACACGCCGATGCTCTTTGCCGAGACCGACGTCGAGCATGCCTTCGTGATGGAGGAGCAGATGATGCCGATGCTGCCCGTGGTGCGGGTGAAGAGCATCGAGCAGGGCATCGAGTTCGCCCGGAAGTCCGAGCACGGCTACAAGCACTCGGCGATCATCCACTCGCTCAACGTCGATCACATGACGCAGATGGCGCGGGCCCTCGATACGACCCTGTTCGTGAAGAACGGTCCCAGCGTCGCCGGCCTCGGCCTCGGCGGCGAAGGCTACCTCAGCTACTCCATCGCCACCACCACCGGCGAAGGTATCACCACCCCCTCCACCTTCACCCGCACGCGCCGCTGCGTGATGGTCGACAACCTGCGGATCTACTGAGCCATGATGGTCGCGCGCGTCGATGGGGTGATTGTCGCCACGGTCTGCCATCCGAGCATGACCGGGCACCGCACGATCATCTGCCAGCCACTCGACGAACAGGGGCGCGAGGAGGGCGGGCCGATCCTGGCGCTGGATCCCTACGGGGCCGGCCAGCACCAGCGCGTGCTCGTCTCGACCGATGGCTCGCACACCCGGACCCACGTGAAGGATCCCAAGTCACCCCTCCGCAACATCATCCTCGGCGTGATCGACGACGAGGACGCCCGGGCGGGAAACTGAGATGAGCAGGAACCAACCGAGGAGACTTCCTGTAGGCGGGGCGACCTCGCCCCGCGGATCCTCCGCGGCTTCATTCACGTTGCGCGGGGCGGGGTCGCCCCGTCTACAGCCGTAGCCGCCCTGCCATGCGCCTCGGACACGTCATCGGCCGCGTTACCCTCGCGAAACAGGATCCCGCCTATCACGGGGGGCGCTTCCTGCTGGTGCAGCCGTTTGGCAAGGAGCAGTTCCGCGGCGCCGGGATGACCCCGCTCGCCAAGGGCAGCAGCCTCGTGGTGTACGACAACCTCGGCGCCGGGATCGGCAATGTGATTGGGTTCACCGAAGGGGCGGAGGCGACCGCGCCTTTCGACGACCCGACGCCGGTCGATGCCTTTAACGCCGCGATTGTCGACGCGATCTTCTACACGCCGCCGGTGGCGGCAGGGAGGAAGGAATGAGGAAGTAAACGGAAGACCGCGGAACGTCTTCATCGCTTCCGTCGGCACGCCTTCCCGCAGCTTCCCTTTCCCTCATTCCCTTTCCCCCTCATTCCTTCACTCCCTTTCCAACCATGCCAAAAGTCATCACTGCCCGCGAAGCCGAGGAGCTGCTGCGCAAAGGCGAGAAACCGCCGGCCGGCGCGATCCTGACGCCGTCCGCCCGCGATGTGCTGGGCGGGGGCAGCCTGCAGTCTGCCTTCAAGGGCACGGCGGCTCCCGCGGCTCCCGCGAAGCCGTCGGCGGAGCCGTCCACGCCGGACTTCGAATTCAAGTGGCAGCCCGGCAGCGATCCGAAGACGCCCGCGGAGATCGAGAAGTTCTTCCACTCGCCGGCCATCGCGGTGTTGAAGGAGCGCATGTGCGACATCGGCCGCCGCCTCTGGCAGCGTGAGTACACCGATGGCAACGGCGGCAACATTACCATCCGGGTCGGCGACAATCTCGCCCTGTGCACGCCCACCTTGATCTGCAAGGGCTTCATGACCCCGGCCGACATGTGCCTGGTGGATCTCCACGGCAAGCAGCTCGCCGGCACGCGCAAGCGCACGAGCGAGGCGATGACACACTTCGGCATCATGAAGCGGCAGCCGGCGGCGAAGGCGTGCGTGCACGCGCACCCGCCCCATGCGACGGCGTTTGCGATCGCGAACGTCGACATTCCCTCCTGCCTCATCCCCGAGGCGGAAGTGTTCCTTGGGAAGATCGGCGTCGCGGAGTACAAGACGCCGGGGACTCCGGCCAACGCCGACGAAGTGGGCGAGGTCGGCAAGGATCACCAGGCGGTGCTGATGCAGAATCACGGCGTGATTTGCTGGGGCAAGGATGTCGAGGATGCCTACTGGAAGATGGAGAACATCGACTCGTATTGCCGGACGGTCTGGATCGCGGCCGGGCTGGGCGGCGGATTGCACCGCTTCAGCGGCAAGCACGCCAAGGAGCTCGTCGAACTACGGCAGAAGCTGGGCATGCCAGATCCGCGAGCCAACTGGAAGGAGTGCGAGTTGTGCGACAGTGCGGAATTCCGCCCCGGGGCGGTTTGCCAGACCCCGAGTGCGCCGGCCGCGGCGGAGTCCGCTCCGCTCGATCCGCAGATCGAGGCGATCGTCCAGGCGGTCACGGCGCAGATTCTGAAGCAGCTCAAGAACTGAGGCGCTCCGAAACCGCTGTGGGCGACGATCCGATGGCTCGCGTGACAAACAGCGAACATCGCGACAACGGCCTGGCACGTTCGGCCACGCGTTCACGTCGTTCCCGCGCGGCTACGCCCTGGATCCGCCAAACCAATGATCACCGCTCTTGGTCGGGCGGAGATTCCGCTGGACGAGAGGGCTGAATCCATGGGCACGAAACGCCTCCTTCTGACGGGCGCGGCTGGGCGGGTGGGGCGCTTGGTGCGGCCGTTGTTGCAGGAACACTACGCGTTGCGCGTGGCCGATCTGGCGCCGCTGGCTGCAACGGCGAATCACGATGAGGTATTGCAGGGGGATTTGGCTGATCCCTCCGTGGCGGCCCGGGCCGTGCAGGGCGTGGACGGGGTCGTGCACCTGGCGGGCCTGGTGGCCCCGGATGTCACCTTCGAGGACACTTTGGGCCCGAACTACCGGGCGTTGCTGGCGCTGCTCGAGGCGTGTCGGCACGGTGGCGTGCCGCGCTTCGTTTTTGCCAGCAGCCACCATGTGCTGGGCCTGCACGCCCCGGGTTTGCTCGCGGAGGAAGCGGTGGTGGCGCCCGACGGCTTCTACGGCCTGAGCAAGGCCTTTGGGGAAGCGGCCTGCCAGCTTTACGCCCGACGGTTCGGAATCCGCACGACGATTCTCCGCATCGGCAACGCGGATCCGGAGGTGGTCGATGGGAGGAGAGAGCGCCTGTGGGTGAGCGCGCGCGATCTGGTGCAGTTGATCGCGATCGGCCTGGAGCACGAGGCCGTACGGTGCGAGGTGTTCTACGGCACTTCCCGATGTCCGGATCCGTTTTTTGCGAACGACGCGGCGGCGCGGTTCGGGTATCAGCCGCAGGATCAGGCGGCAGAGCACCGCGCCGCGCACTTCCGTCCGTGGGCGGCGCTGACCGCGGCCGATGGCGTCAAGCACGTCGGGGGAAAATTTGCCGCGGCGCCACTGCCGGATCCCCGGACCCGCACCCGCTGAACGAGGGCGCGGGGATTGGCGGGGAGGTACGCCGGCTGGGCCGGGCGGCACTGGGACAAGCCCCCTAATCCGGGAGGTCCGCAACGGTCTTCAGCAGCGCCGGGAATTCCCAGGGGGTGATCGGTTCCTGCCCGGAGAGGATCTGGCGCAGGCCGGTGACCTGGAGCGAGCCGATGGTTCGGTTTTGCCAGTAGAGGACGGACTGGAGCCAGCGTTCGCCGGCCTCGCCCTTGTGCTCGGGCGTGCATCCGAGATCGAGGCGGAGGTAGATCTCCGGCGTGAGGCCGATCATCCAACTCTCGGAGCGGGGGATGCCGTGGAAGAGTTTGTTTGTACGATGCTGACGGACCCAGACGTGCGAACCAAGACGGCGGAGCGCATAGGTTAGGTACTCCGATTCGTAGACGTGCTGCTGACTGATGCGCAGATACTCCAGAAGATCGTGCGGACGGAGGAACCCAGCTTCGGAGGCAGGCGGTGTGCCGGGATCTCTCGAACTTGCGGGCATGTGCACCAGTAGGGCGTCAAAGACTATATGACCGAGTGGCCCGCGAAACCAGGAGCGGCTCCAACTGAGGTCCTTGCTCCAGATGTTGTAGACCTTGCTGTGCTGCATTAGAGATGTTACGTTCTCCGGCACCGAGCGGATCGGAAACGGGGCATTGACCCAACGCTTCGGCATCTCGAGCGAGACCGTCACGCCGGCATGGGTAATCGGCACGCGTTCCACCTCGACGATTTCTCGTGCGGCAATCAGGGGCGCGATTGTCACCAGGAGCAGTGTGCACTTCGCCTGGAGGCGCGGAGCCCTCACCGCCCAGGGAGCCGTCGGTTCAGCAGGGAATCGCGGGGTGGGGGCACCCTGCCTACAGCCTGGGGCACGATGTGGGAGAGTCTGATACGTCATGAAACTCGGCTAGTTGCCCGGTCCCCAGCGCCGCCACGGCAGTTCGGAGTTGGCGTTGGGGATCGAATGGGGAGACTTGGCTTCGACGCGGAACAACGACGGGAAGCCAAGTAATCCTGTGGCGACCTGCAAGGGATTGCCGTTCATGCCAGCGATGCCTGGCACGAGATCGAAGGAGGAGAAGACGTGGGGCATCAGTCTCGCGTCGACCGCCGTCGCGAGGGCGGCGGCGTGAAATGAGTTTCCCGCTCCGGCATGCGGATAGAGTGTCAGTCGTGAGGCGTCCACCTGCCGCAGACCCAGCCACCGCAGCGCGTTGATCATAGTGGCGAACCCCTGGCTGTGCGCGACTAGGTGAACTGCGTGTCCTCGTTCGAGCCGGGTTTGAAGCCCTGCGAGTAACTTCAGAGACGATTTGCTGGGAATCCCCAGGAGATCACCGCCCGCTTCGAGAATATCGAGAAGGAACCCGTGGCTGCGGTTGTGGGCGATGGTGAATTGTGTGAGATTGGTGAATCGAGTGAGGAGGTGCGAGGCACCCAGCGACGTATGTCGACCTAACAGGCCCTGAATGCCGTTGGCAAAGACGACATCGGTTTGAATCCCGTTGGATTTGTGCAAGTCCCAGCCGCTTCCGTCCCGGACTGCCGTGAAGAAGTCACTTCCGTATGGATCGAGTCCTTTGTTGTGTGACAAGAACTCGTTCAGTTCTTCACGCGATTCAAACGTTCCGATCCTCTCCCCCAGATCCCTCGGATCGATCGCCTTTTCGCCGCTCAGGTCGATCGGCGCCGGGAAACTGGGGGGGCCGTTGATGAGGTAGTTGGCGACCTGGTAGCTTGCGTTGGCGAGCGTCGATCCGAGGAACCAGTTGCCGAAGTTGTTGAGGAACTTGCCGTGCTGGAAGGTGCGGTAGAGTCCGTGGGCTTGGGAGGCGACCGCCAGTGCGCCGCCGAGGCGCCCGGAAGCGGCCAGGGAGAGGGCCGCCCCCTGGACACCGCCGTAGCGGGCGCCGACGCCGACGTTGTACAGGGTGCTGAGGGTCGGGCCGGCGACGGGGATCGCGTAGAGGGCGGCGGAGATGACAGTGTGACGGAAGCGGTTCCAGAGGCGGCTGAGCCACGATTTTTGACCGAGGTAGTCCCAGTGGTTGATGGGGTCGTTGTCGCAGAAGCCATAGAGATTGAGTCCGCCGCGCTCCTCGATCGGGTCGCGCGAGAGGAAGCGGCCCTCCCGCGGGCTGTAGTAACGATAACCGAAGTAGCACAAACCGGACTCCTCGTCGTGCCACTTGGTGGAAAAGCGCAGCGGGTTGGCGCTGGCGTAGGGGCCGGTCGCACGCAGCAGTTCGCCAAACGGATCATACTCGTAGGCCGCCTCGAGGTTGCCGCTGGCAGCGTTGAGCAGCGCCGCCACGTTGCCATTGCCGTCGAACGCCGGCAGCAGCGTCTTTCCCGCGTCGAGGTCTTCGATCTGGAGCAGGCCGCCCACACCACCGGCGGTGCCGCGGCCACCGTTGAGATCCAGTCCCCACACAAAGGTGCGCTTCAGGGTGGCTGCTCCATCCAGTTCGGCGACGACGTTCCAACCTTCGTAGAGGAAACGCCGCTCCCGGAGGACCGCTGCAGTGGCGGACGAGCGCACTTCCTTCCGCACGCGCCGATGCTGATAATCGTAGAGGAAACTGAGGATCAGCGCCGGCCGACCGGCCGCGACCGCGGCGGCGGAAGTCGTCATGCTGGAGAGCCGGTTTTCCGCGTCCCAGCTGTACTCCCAGAGTCCGTCCGATTGGAGGTTTCCGTCGGCGTCGTAGGAAAACACCTGAACCGCGGGAGCGAGGAAACCGTTGCGGCTCTCCTGGCGGGTCACATCCATGCCACCGCCGGCGCCACCGGGAAGGACGGCTTGAATGGTGATGGGTCCGCTGAATGGGCCCTGCTGGTTGCCGACCACGAGGGTGGTGCCCCAGTACGTGCCGACGCGGCCCGCCAGCCCCTGTCCGCCCGAGGAAGGCAGCGGCGGAGGCCCGGAAACCGCCACCCAGGCAGCGGGGGCGGCGGTCAAGGTGCCACTGACGGGGAGCGTGTTGTTCTCCCGCTGCCGGTACTGGTTGAGTTCGTTGGCCAGGAACCGATCCTGTATCGTCGGCCGGCCGCTGGTGTTGGCGGAGAGCCGGTTGCCGGCGGCATCGTAGGTGTAGTCGTGCAGGCGGGCCGGGAGCGGTGCATCGGTCGAGTCGTGTATCTCCCCCGCATATCCGTACGCCGAGGCAATCTCGCCGCGGGGCGTGTAGGTGAATCGCTGGTGCGTGGGACCGAGATCGGCAAAGACGTCCCCGGACTGCACCACCGACTCGCGCTGGCCGACCGAAGTTGATCGATAGTCGAAGCGGGTGCGCACGGCACCGCTCCAGAGAGTGTCGAGGCGCGAGAGTCGATCCTGTCGGGGTTCGTAGGTGCGGCTCACCTGATACGGATGGCCGACGACGGAAAGCCCCTGGATCAGCGGGGAAGTGAGGCCGCCGGCAATGGGTTCGTAGGCGTACACAAACTGGCGACCGATGCTCCCGCCGGCCCGGCGGGCGAGCAGGCCGGCCAGTCGTCCCGTGTTGGCTGTGGCGAGGCTCAACTCGAGCTCCGCAGTGGAGACTTCCGCGGAAGTCGGGCCGAGCCGGAAGCCGGCGGCGCGGCCTTTGACCGTGCCGAGGGTGTGGCCAACGTAGCCTGCCGTACCGGCCTGGGCGGACGTGGCGGCTTCAAACAGCGGCGCCAGGACGCGCTGGCCATAGAACGAAGGCAGGTGCTCCACTCCCGGCCGCCACGGAAAGGAAGCATCCGGGCGGAATTCGCGACGACCGGTCGCGTCGGTGACAAACCGGGGCTGGCCGAGCCGCGAATAGGCTTCTTCGGCGGGGGACTCGAAGCTTACGGCAGGGGTGCCGTCGGAGTAGCTGATGGAGCGCACCTCGCCGGTTTCGGGAAAGTAGGCGTAGCGGGTGGTGACCGGGAGGCCTTGGCGCGTGCGGGCCCACTGGCGGCTGAGAATCTGGCCACGTTCATTGTAGGCATACTCGACGAACTTCCGATCCGGCCCGGGGCTGTACTTGCGGTAAAGCAGCCCGCTGGCCCCGTCGTACTCCCACTCGGTCACGTCCGGGGTCAGCGGTCCGGCCGGCCAGGCCGGAACCTCCCAGAAATTCGGAACCGATCCGGTGGGATCCCGAAAGGTGTGCTGGTGGGTGCGCTGTCCGTAGTCATCGTAGACATACGCCACCGGCGGTCCCGCGGACCCCCAGCGGCGCAGCACCTGGCCGCGCAGGTTGTACTCGGTGCGGGTCGTGCGCCCCCCGGCATCGCGCACGAAGACCGGGCGGCCGGCCGCATCATAGGTGCTCTGGGATAGCAGGGTTCCGGCCGGATCCCGGCGCTCGTCCGGGAGATTCGTGTGCGGGACATAGGAAACGGAGGAGGCTCCGACCCGCGGATCCACGGTGGCGGACGGACGTCCCAAGGCGTCGTAGGTAGTACGATACACCAGGCCGTCGGCCTCCACGCGGCGAACCGGAAAGCCCGCGAGGGTCACGTCGCTGACCGGAAGGGCGAAGCCGGGCAGGGCCGTGGCGGTGGTGACGATTTGGGCGCCGGCGTCGACGACGACGGTGCGCACGGTTTCGTTGTCTTCCAAGTCCCGGGTGCGGGTCTCGGCGCGCACCGAGGCCGACAGTCCGGTAAGCCGGTGTCGCGTGACGCCGGCGAGGTGACGCGCGGCGGAGGCGTGGGTTGGGTAGATCCAGGTGCGCTGGGTCAACCAGCAGTCCTCCCCGAGTTGCTCGAAGCTCTGATCGGAATCGGTCAGGCGATCGGACGACGCCGGAAGGAGGCCCGGGGAACCGAGATCGAGGCCAGTCCGGGTGCATTCTCCCATGGCGTTGTACTCGTAGCGCGTAGGGGCCAGCCCCGGGCGGGAGAGGGCCAGCAGCCGCCCGGTGACCGGATCGTAGGTCAGGGTCTCCACCGCCGAGGCCAGATGGCGGAATCCCGGGCGCCGGCTTTCCACGGGCCGACCCAGCCAGTCGCTCCAGGTCTCCGTCGTGCGGACATCGGTGGCGCTGCGGGGGCGCACGGTCACTTTCTGCCGACCGTCGGGCTCGAGGTCGTACTGGTAGTGCTCCTCCACGACGGCCGTTCCGCCGACCCAGGCCAGCCGGCCGTCCCGCAGGCGCGCTTCGATCCGCGTGCCGCCGCCCGGCAGTGAGACGCTCGTCGTGCGGTCGGTGGGCGAGTAGTTCCAGAGGGTCGGCCCGAGCCCCGGGCGGCTTTCCCGGACCAGCCTGCCTGCAGTGTCGTGAAGCCGGGTGATCCGGAGCGTTTCGCCGCCCGCCGACTGGGACGTGTCGACGACCCGGCCGGCGGCGTCGTGGGTCTGGAGGAGGGTGAGGGTGGGCACCGTGTCTTCCGTGTAGGTCGCGCCCGGGCGGGAGAGGGAGCGCACTCGACCGACGCTGTCGTATTCAAACGTCTGGCGCTGGCCCGATTCGTTGAGCGTCGCGGCGAGTCGTCCGGCCACCCAGTTGTTTTCGAACACCGTCCAGGGTTGCCCGCGATCCCCGGATCGCCGGCGGACGGAGGACGTCCAGAGGCCATGCGCGAGGGTGGTCCAGTCCTGCTGGGTGACCGTCCACGTCGGCCCGACGAGGGCGCGCTTTTCCGAAAGCAGGGGCGCGCCGCGTTCATTGTGGAGGATGATCGCCTGGGTGGACTTGCCCGCGACGGCGCGAAACGGGGCGGGCATCGCCTGGGTCACGGATTCGTAATGGAGCACGGCACTTCCGGCACTGGCGTCACTGGTGCCTTCCAGGGTGGCGTGCCCGCGGCAGCCGCCGCCCGCCAACAGCGTGTACGAGAGGCCATCCGCACCGGGAACAGCGGCGAAGTAGACGACGGCGGTCATCGTCCGATCGGGCCGCTCCACCGCGCGGAGCAGCCCTGGGAAATAGCGGTTTTCCGGATCCGCATCCTCCCGGTAGGTCCAGGTACGGGTCAGCAACGACTGCCCGGCGTTGAAGAAGTCCCGCCGCTCCGTGACGCGAACGGGCAGGCGTGCCGAGTCACTCTCGAGATACGAAGTGGATCGGTCCACGACCCACTCGTCACGATAGCTGAAATCTGAGCGGGCGACCATGATCCCAGCGAGGCGGGTTTCGATGCGGGTGGGCAGGCGCTGCGTCCCAAACGCGTCCACATGGGCGTACGTATGGGTCACGACCTCGCCGACCGTCGCGTCGGGTCCGGGGTCGGTTGCGGGATCGTTGCGATGGGGCCGGCGGGTCTGCCGCAACTGGCCGCGGGTGAGAAAGTCGTCGTGATAGTCGAAGGCCTTCCAGCTGCCGTCGTTGGCGCTGACGGTGCGAACCTTGCGCCAGTTGCCCGGACGGGCCGGGTCGGTGTGATAGGTGTAAGTCGTGACGACCGGCGCGGCACCGCCGTAGCCGGTGATTTCCTCGACCAACTCCCGGGTGGTTTCGCGGCCAAAGGAGATGTCGGCGAAGCGCTTCCACGTGCTGACGGCCACGGTGCCGGCAGCGTCGATGATTTCGAAATGCTCCTGGCGGTCTTGGTCGGAGTAGGTCCAGCGATGGCGGACCGGACTCGACACCGTGGTCGCGCTGGCGGGTCGTTCCACCCAGTCGTCGACGGTCCAGCGGGTGGTTCCGGCGGGCGGACTCGGGTCGCGGGTCATCTGGGTCCAGAGGGTGAGAACGCCGTTCTGCCGGGTGGTCCGCGTGATGCGGATCGCGTCGAGCGCTGGTGGCTGGGGATTCTCAATGAGAAACTCGTAGAGCGGCAGCCCGCTGACGCCGAAGGTGTCGTCCGGCCCCGGCGGGCCGACCTGTTCACACGGGTAGATGCGAATGACGTAGGCGTGCGCGCTCATCCGGCCGATGTCGGCGAGGACCGACGTGGTGTAGACCTGCCGGAGCACCCCCGCGGCCTTGACGACGAGGGTTTCGCCGTCGTCACCGGCGTAACAGCCGTCGGCGAAGGTGCCATCGCGGTCGTAATAGAGCCCATCCGGTCGGAAGGCCCGGGCGGTGAGGCCGTCGTCGACCAGCCGCAGGCTGCCGGCCGGCTGGCCGTTCCGTCGTTGGCCGAGTCCGATTGACCAGAGCACTCGTCCCGGGCGCAGGGAGGAGGCTTCGCCGACGGCGCCGGCTGCTCCGTCGTCCAGCCGGACCGAAAACGAGCCGTGGGTCTCCACCAGCCCTTCGCCGGGAGCAGGCCAGTCGAGCATCTCCCGTTCCACGCCGTTGAGAAAGACCCGGTGGCCGGCGGGTGGGGTGACCTTCACGCGCAGGCGGGTCAACCCGCGGGTGGAAATATCGAAGGCGTACGTCCGCCCGGGTCGGATGCGGGCAAACCCCTCGGACGTGAGCAGGTCGATGCCTCCGGTAGACTGGCCGGCGGCGAGGGCACTGGCTCCGGAGACGCCGAGGGCCGCAATTTCGACGTACGCCGGAAGGTCGGGGCCGGCGGCGTTGTCTGCAGTGAACATCCCCTGGAAGTGCACGGGCACCGCCGTGGCCTCGTCGGCAATCTGGGCGGCCACCGGAGCGGGCAGGCTGGTGACCAGGCCGAACAGGAGGCGGAGGCGAAAGTGGAGTGGGAATAGGGAAGGCATCGCGGGCTACGGGTTACGGCGGCGGAGGGTGGCGCTGTCGCGGGCTCGGGACTGCAGCAGCGCCTCGAGCCGGTTGAGGCGCGCGAGGCCCTCGCGGGCGGAGCGGCGGGAGGCATCCAAGCCCAGGGCCGCCTGGTAGTGGGCGCGGGCCCGGGAGCGATCGCTGAGGAAGCCTTCGTGCAACTCGCCGAGGTGGCTTTCGAGGGCGGCGGCATCGCGCCGGGACAGGCGGGGCAGGACGCGCAGTCCCTCCGTTCGGGCGGTGAGGGCGACCGCCCGGCCGGCCCCGGGCTCGGAGGATTCCAACTCCCGGGCGATCGAGCACAACTCCGCGATCGCCTGCAGCTCGACCGCCGGTCCGCGTGGCGTGGCGCGAGTGCCCGCGAGGAGCAGACCGAACGCGCGGTCGGCTTGGCCGTTCTTCAGGGCCGCCCGGGCGTCGCTCCGGGCGGTCGCGGCGATGGGACGGGCCGGCGCGCCTCCCGGCGGAGGCGAGGGTTGGGCCAAAAGCACCGTGACGGTGAGCCACCAGCCAACGGCGGCGCGAAGGAGAGAAGTCGGAGTTTTTACAGATGGGGGCGTCGCCCCGGCCGGGCGGAATCGTTGCCCGCCACCGCCGCCAGAGTGCCGATCGAACCCAGGGCCCGCGGGGGAATGGGCGGGCATCCGGCCGGGGAGGATGCGGAAGGAAGGAGGGATCATCGCGGGCGAACGGCGTGGCGCGTCGCCACCCAAGGGCTGTGCCCGCTTCGGGCGCGATGGAACAGTCCGCCGTAACCCCAAAATTGGGGTGAACTCCCGACCGATCGCCCGCGGGGGGAAGGAGTATCAGAAGAAAAGGTACACGGAGTCTCCTCGCGTCCGGTGGGCGCGCGGGGACACCTCCTGCCCCGCGAGGCGCTCCGGCGTGGAGTCGGGCGACGGGCCTGGGGCCGCCGGAATCAGATCCGGGCCAGCACGCGATCCAACCTGGTCGCCAGATCGTCGATGTCCGCGAGGGTGACGCTCAGGTTGGGCCGCAGGCGCACGTGGATGCGCCCGGCGCCGAGGAGCAGGAGGTTTTCCTCCTGCAAGGCACGTTCGATCAGGGCGGACTTGAGTGCGGGAGTGGACAGGCTGAAACCCTGGTAGAGACCGGCGCCGCGGATGTTGCGCACCTTGGCGGGATGGCGGGCTTGCAATTCCCGCAGGCGGGCGACGAGGTGCGCCGTCTTGCCGGCCACCTGGGCGATCAGGCCCTCGCGTTTCACGATGCCCCACTCGTGGCAGAAGCGCACCATGTCGGCGAGGCTGCCACCCCAGGTGGAATCGAGCACACCTTCGTCCTCCATCGATTCGCGCATGTAGACGACGCCGTTGCCGAGCTTCTTGGCCGAGGCGATGGCCTGGGGCGGGTAGGGCAGGTCCATCTGATCGGCCATGAAGAAGTCGCCGGTCTGGCCGCCGGCGGTCTGCACCTCGTCGAAGCCGAGGAAGACCCCGTGGTCGTGCGCCAGCCGGCTGAGGCCCTGGAAGAACTCCATCTCGGCTACGCGGTGGCCGCCGGCGCCCTGGATCGGCTCGGTGATGATGGCGACGATTTCGCCGCGATGTTCCTGGAGGCTGCGTTCCACGCGCCGCAGGGCCTCCTCGGTGCGGAAGCGGTTTTCCGCCGGCGGCTCATCGGTATCGATGGCGGGAAACGGCACCTGGACGTTGCCGCGCACGAGGCCGTGAAAGTCCTTGGTGATGACCGGATCGTGGGACAGCTCGGTGATGTTGAGCGCGAACACGGTGCGGCCGTGAAACGCCTGGTCGAAGTAGAGGAACCGGCGGGCGCCCGTCTTCGTGCCGCGGTGGCGGTCGTGGAGGTTGATGAGGTACTTCATCATGTTCTCGACCGCCTCCGCTCCGGAGTTGACGGCGTACATCTCAAGCTTCGGGTTGCGCAGGCAGCGCGGCGCGACTTCCGCGAGCGTGCGGTAATATTCGAGGCACTCGGGGGTGAGGAAGTCGGGGTTGGCGAGCTTGTTATTCGCCGCGTAGCCGAGGCGCCGGAGGTAGTCCGGGTCGAGGAGACCGGGATGGTTGTGGCCGATCCACTTCGAGGCGTAATAGCCGGCCCAGTCGAACAGCCGCTCGCCGTCGACGGTCGCCAGCCACATGCCTTCGCACCGCGGCAGGTCGACGCAGAACGGGTAGGGATCGGCGATCACGTAGCGCCGCAGTTCTGCGATCATGGCCGCACTCCGCGGCCCGGGAAACACCGGAAGACTCATGCCCCTGCCATGTCCGATGCGCCGGCCGGTGTCAAAAGGCGGCGCGCGGCGGCGGGCGGTGGGTCGCGTGGGTTACGCCGTCCGCTGCTCTCCCGCTTCTCCGGGCGCCGCGAGCCCCAGCACTTCCGACACACTGAGGCAGAGGCCGACAAACGTCTCCTCGGCGAGCGCCAGCCGCCGACCCTTCAGGTGCGCCACGCCCCACCGCCGGTTCAGCGGGCGGGTCCCCAGCGGGAGCGACACCAGGGATCCGTTCTCCAGTTCCGTGCGCGCGATCCAGGGTGCCAGCACGCCGGCACCGATGCCGATTTTCACCAGTTCCTTGATCGCCTCCATGCTGCCGAGTTCGATGGTGTTGCTCAGCGCCACGCGCTCCTCCCGAAAATACTCCGCCACCAGCCGGAAGGTCTGGCTCCGCTGATTGTAGAGGACGAGGGTTTCCTGCTCGATCGCCTCGCGCGGCACCCGTTCGAGTTTCGCCCACGGGTGGAGCGGCGCCACGACAAACCGCAGTTCGTCCGCGAACAGCGGCAGGAAGGTCAGCTCGCCGCGTTCGGCTGGCGGCGCGAGCACAATCGCGAGATCGATGCGCCCGCTGCGCAGGAGTTCCAGCTGGAGTCCGTGGTCGCCCGGCTCCACGCGAATGACGCACTTCGGGTAACTCTGGCGGAACTCCCGCAGCACCGGGGGCAACAGGTATTGGCAGGCCGTCGTGCTGGCACCGACGCGCAGGCGGCCGTGACCCCATTTCGACAGGGCCTCCAACCCCGTCCGCGCCACCTCCATTTCACTCAGGATCTTCTCCGCATGCCGCAGAAACTGCTCGCCCGCCTGGGTCAACAGCACCTTTCGGCCCACGCGGTCCACCAGCCGGCAGCCGACGTCCTCTTCCAGGGCCTTGATCGCGTGGCTCACCGCCGACTGCGTCAGGAACAAGTCCTTGGCAGCGAAGGTAAAACTTCCGCGCCGCGCCAGGGCCACGAAGGCATGCAACTGCCTGCTGTCCAGCGTCGGTTTCATGGATGAGGGCCTTTCATTGCTGCGATGAAATGTTTGAACAGCAGTAATTGCGCCAGCCCCTCCGGTGGCACAGTGGCGGCTAAAGAGGAGGCGTTTCCCAATGACGCCGCTGCCGCCCAGCCTGAAGATCCCGACGGCCCGTCCCCGCACCCTGCGGCTCGGCTACCTGGCGCTCACCGATGCGGCCCCCATCGTCGTCGCCGCCGAACTGGGCCTGTTTGCCCGGCACGGGATCGCCGTGGAAATCCAGCGCGAGATCGGCTGGGCGACGATCCGGGAGAAGATCGTCTACGGCGAACTCGATGCCGCCCAGGCGCCCGCGCCGATGCTCTGGTCCGCCCAGCTGGGGATCGGCTGTCCTCCCACCCCGGTGCTGACCGCCCTAGTCCTCAGCCGTCACGGCAACGCCCTCACGCTGTCCCGGCGGCTGTGGGACGCGGGCGTGCGGGACGGACCGAGCCTGCGCGAGTTCGCCCGCGGCCGGCGGGGTGCCGACCAGCTGACTTTCGGCGTGGTGTTTCCCTTTTCTTCGCATCACCTCCTGTTGCGCGGCTGGCTGCAGGGTGCGGGTCTCGATCCGGAACGCGATGTTCGCATCGTGGTGGTCCCGCCGGCGCAGATGTACCGCAACCTTGCGGCTGGAACCCTGGACGGCTTCTGCTCCGGCGATCCTTGGAACAGCGTGGCCGTGGCGCGAGGCGCCGGCTGGTGCCCGACCTGGAGCGCCGCCGCCGATCCGGGGCAGATGGAGAAGGTCCTGCTGGTCACGCATCGTTTCGCGGAGACGCGGGCGGCGGTCCACGGCGCCCTGGTGCGCGCTCTGGCCGAGGCGGCGGCCTGGTGTGACGTCCCGGCCAACCGACCGCTCCTCGCCGACCTCCTGGCCGATCGGCGCCACCTCAACCTGCCACGCTCCGTGGTGGCGGCACCGCTCCTCGGTCGCTTTGACGACGGGACCGGGCGGGTCGAGGAGGCGCCGGACTTCTTTGTCTTTCACCGCGACGGTGCCGGCACTCCGTCCGTCGCCAAGGCCGCCGCCCTGCAGCAGGCGCTGACCTCCGCCGGGCTGCTCCCGCGCGACACCGCTCCCCACTTACCCCGCCGCCTCTTTCGCGACGATTTGCATCGCGATTTCCTCCACACCCAACCGAACCATGACATCACCACTGCACCAGACCTCCGCGGGGTCGCCGCCCACGCGCCCGCCTGAATCCGCCGCCGTCCCGCGCCGCACGTTCCTCCGGCAGGCTGCGGCCGGCGCTGGCGCCGCCGCGGTCTGGTCCGCGCTGGGTGGCCGCACCTGGGCCGCCACCGCCGCCCAGGCCAGCGAAGCCCCGGAAGTTTCCGAACTCAACTTCGGCATCATCGCCCTGACGGACTGCTCGCCGATCGTCATCGCGCACGAAAAGGGACTCTTCCGGAAGTATGGGATCAACTCGAAGGTGACCAAGGGGGCCAACTGGGCCGCCATCCGGGACAATCTCTCGAGCGGATCGATCCAGGCCACTCACATGCTGCTCGGCATGCCCCTGGCCTCCACCATGGGCCTCGCCGGTTCACCGAAGAAGCCGATGGTCGCCCCCTGGCTGCTCAACCGCAACGGCCAGGCCATCACGCTGAAGGCGGACTGGAAGGGCAAGGTCGGCGCCGATCCCAAGGCGCTCAAGCCCTTCGTCGACTCGGCGAAAAAGCTCGGTGAGCCGCTGACCTTCGCGATGACGTTCCCGCCCGGCACCCACGCGATGTGGATGCGCTACTATCTCGGCGCCGGCGGCATCGATCCCGACCGCGACGTCACGCTGATCACCATTCCGCCGCCGCAGATGGTCGCCAACATGAAGATCGGCAAGATGGACGGCTTTTGCGTGGGCGAGCCCTGGAACGCCCGGGCCATCGTGGACCGGATCGGTTTTACCTCCGTCACCACCCAGGACATCTGGCCCGACCACCCGGAGAAGGTGTGCGCCTTCACCGAGGAGTTTGCCCTGCGGAATCCCAGGACGGTGAAGGCTGTCCTCAAGGCGCTGCATGAGGCGAGCGTTTGGCTCGACGACATGAACAACCGCGCCGAGCAGTGCGCCATCGTCGCGAAGCCGACCTACATCAACTGCGACCAGAAGGTGATTCTTGGCCGCCTGCTCGGGGATCTCGACTATGGGGACGGCCGCCAGGTGAAGGACAGGCTGCCGATGCACTTCAGCCAGCGCAACTGCAACTACCCGCAGCCCAAGTTCGCGAAGTGGTTCATGAGTCAGTACCGCCGCTGGGGCATGGTCGCGGGCAAGCCGGACTACGACGGACTCGCCCAGCGCGTGATGCGCCCGGATCTGTATGAGGAGGCGATGAAGGAGATCGGCTATGCCCACGGCGGCCGCGACGATGCTCCCGTGCAGTTCTTCGACGGGGCGACCTTCGATCCCCGGGACCCGGAGGCCCACGCGCACGGCTTTGCCGTGAAAGCGATCAAAGCCTGAGCCATGAAACGCCTCAAACTCGACTGGCTCATCCTTCCGCTCTTCGGTCTCGCGGTCATTCTCGCGGCGTGGGCGATTTCCAGCGCCACCTGGGCCAGCAACCTGCCGTCTCCGCTCAAGACCTGGGAATCGAGCCGCGACTACGTGCTGCAGCCGTTCGCCAAGCGCGGCGAGATGGACCAGGGCATCCTGCGCTTCACCTGGTACTCGCTGGTCCTGGTGGCCCAGGGCTATGCGCTGGCGGTCCTCGTCGGCACGCCCATCGGGTTTCTCCTCGGGCTCTCGCGCACGTTCGCCCGGACGTTTGATCCGCTCATCCAGATCCTGCGGCCGGTTTCGCCCCTGGCCTGGCTGCCGCTCGGCCTCGTGCTCTTCCTCAACACCGGCAAGGAGGCCGGTACCTACGGCGCCCTCTTCACCATCGCGATCTGTTCGATGTGGCCGACGGTGCTCAACACCGCGGTGGGCGTCCGCGCCGTGCCGCAGGACTATCTCAACGTCGGTCGGGTGCTGAAGCTCTCCCGCTGGAAGATGCTCACGCGCATCCTCATCCCGGCGACGCTGCCGTACATGTTCACCGGATTCCGGCTGAGCCTCGGCATCGCCTGGCTGGTGATCGTCGCCGCCGAGATGCTCACCGGCCGGCCCGGGGTCGGTGGCTTCCTCTGGCAGGAGTACAACTCCCTCATCTACGAGCACATCATCCTGTCGATTATCGTCATCGGCCTGGTCGGCTTCGTGCTCGACCGCCTGATGAGCTTGCTCGAGAGCCGGTTCAAGACGGCGTGAGGCACTCCCATGGCCTTCCTCGAACTCCGCAACGTCAGCAAGGGCTACGGCGGCCCGCCCGTGCTCGAGAACATCAACCTCACCCTCGAGCGAGGCGAATTCGTCGCGATCGTCGGCTATTCCGGATCGGGCAAGACCACGCTGCTGTCGCTCATCGCCGGTCTCCAGCGACCCGATACCGGCACCGTCCGGCTCAACGACCTTGAGGTGACCGCTCCCGGTCCCGATCGCGGCGTGGTGTTCCAGAACTACAGTCTGCTCCCGTGGCTCACCGTCTATGAGAACATCGCCCTCGCCGTCGAGGAGGCGTTCCCCAACCACTCGCCGGCCGCCAGGCGCCAGCACGTCGAGAAGTACATCGCGCTGGTCAACCTCTCTCCGGCGCGCGACAAGCTGCCCCGCCAGCTTTCCGGCGGCATGCGCCAGCGGGTCTCGGTCGCCCGGGCGCTCGCCCTGGACCCCCAGATTCTCCTGCTCGACGAGCCGCTCTCGGCCCTGGACGCCCTCACGCGGGCGACCCTGCAGGACGAGATCGAGCGCATCTGGAGCACGGATCAAAAGACGGTCGTCCTGATCACCAACGACGTCGACGAGGCCCTGCTCCTCGCCGATCGGATCATCCCGCTGACCACCGGGCCCGGCGCCGCGCTTGGCGAACCCGTCTCCGTCGGGCTGGCCCGTCCCCGGGACCGCAAGGCGCTCAACCACGATCCGGAGTTCAAGCGCCTGCGGGCGCTGGTGACCAGCCAGCTCCTCGGCTACGGCGCCCGCCGTCGCTGCACTGTCCGGACGAAACTCACCCTGCCCGACATCCTGCCCGAGGACCTCGATGCCCCGCGCACGAACCGCCGTCGGCCGCTGCGACCGCACGAAATCAAGCGCGAGGAAATCACCGTCTCGACCTGACCAACTCCGCTGCCATGAAACCGTTTCTCGAACTGTCGCAGATCGGCAAGACCTACCCGACGCCCGCCGGCCCGCCCGCGGTCATCGTCGAGAACTTCAACCTGCGCCTCCGCAAGGGCGAGTTCGTCACCCTCATCGGCCATTCCGGCTGCGGCAAGTCCACCGTGCTGTCGATGATCGCCGGGCTCACCGAGCCCAGCACCGGCGGGATGATCCTCGCGGGCCGTGAGGTGGCCGGCGCCGGGCCCGACCGCGGGGTCGTGTTTCAGGCCCCGTGCCTGCTGCCCTGGTTCACTGCCTTCGAAAACGTCATGCTCGGCGTTGACCAGGTGTATTACACGGCGGATGCCGAGGAGCGCCGCCAGATCGCCGAATATTACCTTTCCGTCGTCGGCCTCGGCGAGGCGATGCATCTGCGCCCGGCCTCGCTCTCGCAGGGCATGCGCCAGCGCGCCGGCATCGCCCGCGCCTTCGCGCTGTCGCCAAAGCTCCTCCTGCTCGACGAGCCCTTTGGCATGCTCGACTCCCTCACGCGCTATGAGCTCCAGGAGGTCCTGCTCGATCTCTGGCAGCGCAACCAGAAGACGGCGCTCATGGTCACCCATGACGTCGACGAGGCCCTGTTCCTCTCCGATCGCGTCGTGATGATGACCAACGGTCCGGCCGCCACCGTCGGTGAGGTTCTCGAGGTCGGCTTTCCCCGTCCGCGGTCGCGCGCCCAGCTCCTGGCCGATCCCGCCTACTACGCGCTGCGGGAGCAGCTGATTGGTTTCCTGGAGGAACGTTCCCATCTCCGGCCGGTGGCGGCGCCGCCGCCGGCCGTCCCGCCACCGAGCCGGCCCGCGGCCTCCCGTCGTCCGCTGCAGCGCCTGCTCGGCGCGCTCACGGCCGCCTGAAACTTCCTTCCGCCCGCGCCCACACCGCCATGAACCGCCTCCACCGCCTGCTCCTCCTCGCCGTCCTCGCCGCCGCGGCCCTCCCCAGCCGCGCCCAGTACACGCCGTCACTGCCGGCCCGCCCGTTTCCGGGCTACGTCAACGAGCGCCTCCGGGCCGCCGATCCCTACCGGTCCGTCTGGGACGTCGGCGTGAACGTCCGCTCCCGGCTCGAGAACAAGGACGGCGCCGGCTTCACCGATGCCGGCCAGAACTGGGATTTTTCCGCCAATCCCTCCTTCGACAACCACAACACCTATCAGCTGCTGCGGGTGATGCCGCGCGTCGCCTATGCCGGCAAGCGCGGCGCCTTCCTGGTCGAGGGCCGCGCCAGCTATTCCTTCGGCGATGAACGCTTCGCCACCGCCGGGCCCGGGCGCGGTCTCGCCGAGCGCGACGGTCCCCTTGATCTCCACCAGGCGTACTTTTTCTGGGGCAACCACAAGGAGTACCCGGTATCCCTGAAGCTCGGACGCCAGGAGCTGGTCTACGGTGATCAGCGGCTCGTCGGCCATCTGCGCTGGAACAACAACGCCCGCACCTTCGACACCGTGAAGGTCCGCTGGCAGAATGCGATCTTCGGCGTCGACCTGTTCACCGGCGGGCTCGTCTACAACGACCATCACAACCTCAATCGCGCGCACCTCGGCAGGGACACCTTCTCCGGGGCCTATTTCAACTGGCCGGCCGCTGCGACCAAGGCCGTGGTGGAGTCCTACCTGCTCGCCCGCAATGTTACCGCTGACATTGCCAGCGTCGACTTTGCCGGCGTCGCCGCGCCCTTCCGTCTCCCCGCCAAGCAGGATCTTTATACCGCCGGGCTCCGGATCCGCTCCAAGCCGGGATCTTCTGGGCCGTGGGACTATGGCGTGGAGCTCATGCACCAGTTCGGCAACCGCGCCACCACGGCCCCCGCCGCCACGCCGGCCGCGGTGCGGGCCGCGGCCCGTCTCGATCAGTCGGCCTGGGCCGCGGTCCTGCAGGGCGGCTACACCTGGACCGACCATGCCTGGCAGCCGCGCCTCGGCGCCCTTTACAGCTACGCCTCGGGCGACCGCAACCCGACCGATGGCCGGAGCCAGACCTTTCAGAATCTCTTTGCCACGACCCACCTTCACTACGGGTACATGGATTTATCGAGCCTGCAGAACCTGCACGACTTCCGCCTCGCGTATGCCGTCCGCCCGCTCCCGCAGGTGAGTATCGCGCTCGAGGGCCATCTCCAGTCGCTCGCGACCTCGGCCGACTTTTGGTACAACGTCGGCGGGGTCTTCCGCAACGCCGGCGGGTATGCCACCCGCGGCCACAGCAATCAGGTTGGCCGGGAACTCGATCTGGCGGCGAGCTGGAATCCGGTGCCTTCCACGCAGCTGGAGATCGGCCTTGGGCGGTACTTCCGCGGCGACTACATCAAGGAGTCGCTGGCCGACAATGGGGGCTCGAAGGACGCGAAGTACTGCTACGTCCAGATCACACTCAGCCTGTGAACCCGCCGCGATGACCTGCCGCCCTGTCCCGTGCGTCTCCGGTAGGTGGGCAGCGCTCCCGCCGCCGGCTGCACGCCCGCGGCCCAGGATTCAACCGCTGCCATGAACCTCCCGTCCGGAGCCTTCACTCCCGAGCAGAAGGAGTACCTCGCCGGCTTCCTGGCGGGCGTGTCCTCGGCCGGCCTCGCGCCGGCCGGCGCGGGCGGCGCTCCCGCACTTCCCGCGCCAGTCAGTCCCGCTGCGGCGGCACCGGGCGCGACCGTGCACGGCACGCCGGTGGAGGACCTCTGCCGGGAGGAACGCTGGAAGCACGACGAGAATCCCCTCGACGCCTGGGATCGGCTGCTCCGCCATGCCGAGGAGGATCGGAAACCCGACGCCGAGCACACGTACCGCTTCAAGACGCACGGGCTCTTCTATGTCGCCCCGGCGCAGGACAGCTTCATGCTCCGCCTGCGCATTCCGGCCGGCGAAATCACCGCCGCGCAGCTGCATGGGCTGGCCGACCTCGCCAGTGACCTGGGAGGCGGCTATGCGCACATCACGACCCGCGCCAACCTCCAGATCCGCGAGTTCAAGCCGCGCGATCTGATCCAGGTGCTCACGCGCGTGCAGGACCTCGGCCTCACGTCGCGCGGCGCCGGCGCTGACAACATCCGCAACCTCACCGCCTCCCCGGACAGCGGCTTCGCCCCGGACGAAGTCCTCGACGTCCGCCCCTACGCCCGCGCCCTGCACCACTACATCCTCAACCATCGGGACCTCTACGGCCTGCCGCGAAAGTTCAACGTCGCGTTCGACAACGGCGGCAGCCTCTCCGTCGCCGCCGATACCAACGACATCGGCTTCGTCGCCGTGCGGGTCACGGAGAAATCCCTCGCGGCAGCTCCCCAATCGGAAAACGAGAAGCAAAGAACGGACATCGCCCCCGGCACCTACTTCCGCGTCCAGCTGGGCGGCATCACCGGCCACAAGGACTTCGCGCAGGACACCGGCCTCCTCGTGGCGACGTCCCAGGCGGTCGCGCTGGCGGTCGGGATGATCCGCGTGTTTGCCGAGCACGGTTGCCGCACCGATCGCAAGCAGGCCCGCCTCAAGTACCTCCTCGGGCGCTGGGGCGTGGAGAAGTTCCTCTCCGAAACCGCCCGGCACCTGGCCTTCCCGCTGGTGCACCTGCCGCTCGCCGCCTGCGAGCCTCGCCGGCCGGTCGAAAAGCACGCCTGGATCGGTCCGCGCCGGCAGGCCCAGCGCGGGCTCAACTCCCTCGGCGTCGGCGTGCCGGTCGGCCGGTTGTCCGCCCGGCAGATGCACGGGCTCGCCGATCTCGCCACGCACTACGGCCGGGGCGAACTGCGCCTCACCGTGTGGCAGAACCTGCTCATCCCGCACGTCAGCGATGCCTTCCTGCCCACGCTGATGCGCAGCGTTGTGCGCCTCGGCTTGTGCACCGAGGCCTCGCTCGCCACCGGCGGCATCGTCGCCTGCACGGGCAGTCGCGGCTGCAAGTACGCCGCCGCCGACACCAAGGGCCATGCGGTCGCCCTCATTTCCCACCTGGCCTCCCGTGTCAGTCCGGGCGCTCCGGTCAACATCCACTTCACCGGATGCCCGCACAGCTGCGCGCAGCACTACTGCGGCGACATCGGACTCGTCGGCGCGAAGTTGGCCGACGGCGCCGAGGGTTACCACGTGGTGCTGGGTGGCGGCATGGACCACGAGCAAGGCATCGCCCGCGAGGTCTTCCGCGGCGTCCGGGCGACCGAGGTCAACGCCCTGCTGGAGAACATCCTCAACGTCTACACCCGCCACCGGGCTTCCGGAGAGACGTTCGTGCAGTGGACCCGCCGGCACTCGGTCAAGGAGCTGCAGGAATTCCTTTCGGCATGAATGCCCTCGTCCCCGTCCTCCCCGACAGCGCTCCTTTCACGCCCGAACAGCGCGCCTGGCTCAACGGCTTCCTCGCCGGCCTGTTCTCGCGGGCCCCGGCGGCGGCGGGAACGGCGGCGCCGCCCGCCGCCCTGATGCCGCTGACCATCGTCTACGGTTCCCAGACGGGCACCGCCGAGGGCCTCGCCCGCCGGGCGGCTAAGTCAGCTGGCCAACGGGGCTTCGCCCCGACGGTGCTCGATCTCGCACAGTGCGACCTGGCCCGCCTCGCGGCCGAAAAGCAGGTCCTGGTGATCACGAGCACCTACGGTGATGGCGAACCGCCCGACAACGCCCGTGCCCTGCACGCACAGCTGGCCGGCCCCGGGGCGGAGCTCCCGGGCCTGCGTTTCAGCGTCTGCGCCCTCGGGGACACCAACTATACCCGCTTTTGCCAGTGCGGGATCGACTTTGACCGTTTTCTGGAACGCGCCGGTGCCACCCGTCTCGCGCCCCGCGCAGACTGTGATCTGGACTACGAGGCGAAGTTCACCGCCTGGCTCGATGCCGCCCTGGCCGCCCTGGGTTCGTCGGGGGCGGTTTCCGCGGGCGCCGTCGCCCAGCCGGAGACCTCGCCCGAGCCCGCGGGCTACTCGCGGACGCGGCCATTTCCCGCCCGGCTGGTCGCCTCCCGCAATCTCAGCGGCACCGGTTCCGCCAAGCAGGTGCACCACGTTGTCTTTGACCTCGCCGGTTCCGGTCTCTCCTACGAGGCCGGTGATGCCCTCGGGGTCGTTCCGCACAATTGTCCCGCGCTGGTCGACGAGGTGCTGCTGGCCCTCGGCTGTGACGGCGAGGAGGCCGTACCGGCGCCCGACGGTTCGACCATGCCGCTGCGCCGCGCCCTCACGGAATGCTACGACCTCGGCCGTCCTTCTCCCGAATTGGCTGCCCGCCTTGCGCCGGGCGACGGCGCGGCGAATGCCGACGGGCGAGGCGCGGTTTTCTGCGCTCCCGCGCCGCGGCACGTCATCGATCTGTTGGCCGCGCGGGCAGAGCCGCGTCTGCCGCCGGCTGATTTCGTGCGGCTCCTCAAGCGCCTCCAGCCTCGCCTGTATTCGATTTCCTCGTCCCCCCGAGCGACCCCCGGCGAGGTTCACCTGACGGTGGGCGTGGTCCGCTACGCACTGCACGGACGCGCGCGCCTCGGGGTCTGTTCGACCTACCTCGCCACCCGAGCCGTTCCCGGAGAATCCCGCGTGGGCGTGTACGTGCACCACAACCCGGCCTTCCGGCCGCCGCCGTCGGGGGACATCCCGATGATCATGGTCGGTCCAGGCACCGGGATCGCCCCGTTCCGTGCGTTCCTGCAGGAACGCCAGGCCGCGGGCGCCCGGGGGCGCAACTGGCTTTTCTTTGGCGACCAGCGCGCCGCGACCGACTTTCTCTACCACGACGAGCTGGCGGCGCTGCAGCGCGACGGCCTGCTCACCCGCCTCGACACGGCCTTCTCCCGGGATCAGGCGGAGAAGATCTACGTGCAGAACCGGCTGCTGGAGCACGCGACTGAAGTCTTCGCCTGGCTCGAGGCCGGAGCGCACTTCTATGTGTGCGGCGACGCCCAGCGGATGGCGAAGGACGTCGATGCCGCGCTGCACACGATCATCACTCGCGCCGGCGGGCGCACCCCCGAGGAAGCCGCCGCCTACGTGCGCGCCCTCGGGGCCGCCAAACGGTACGCGCGGGACGTCTATTGACCGTGGTCGCCTCGCGCGAGAACTTCCCGCTCCTGGCGGAACTGCTGGCCGAGCAGCAGCGCCTGGACACGCCCGTCGCGCGGTTTTCGACGACGGTGGACCGTACGCTGCCGGCCGCCCCGGGCACCCGTCACGCCAGCCTGCTGCCGCTCTCGCGACCCGGCCCGGGCGAGCAATACGCGTTCGAGGTCGATCTCGACGCGTGTTCGGGCTGCAAGTCCTGCGTCGCCGCCTGCCATTCGCTCAATGGGCTCGACGAGGCCGAGACCTGGCGCGAAGTCGGCCTCCTCCTCAGCCCCGACGCCGGGCATCCGTTTGCCCAAACCGTCACGGCTGCGTGCCATCATTGCGCTGAGCCCGCGTGCCTCCATGGCTGCCCCGTCCTGGCCTACGAAAAGGATCCGATCACCGGCATCGTCCGGCACCTCGATGACCAGTGCATCGGCTGCAGCTACTGCATCCTGAAGTGTCCGTATGATGTGCCCAAGTACTCCGCGCGTCTCGGGATCGTGCGGAAATGCGATCTGTGCCATGGCCGGCTGGCCGCCGGGGAGGCTCCGGCGTGCGCCCAGGCGTGTCCGACCCAGGCCATTCGGATTGTGACGGTGCCGGCCGGGGGGGCGGCGGACGGCGGTCGCTTCCTGCCGGCGGCTCCGGACCCCGGCTACACCCGGCCGACCACCCGCTACCTCAGTCGGCGAGGCCTGCCCCCCAATCTCGTCGCCGCCGACGCGGCCACCTTGCGGGTGCAGCCGGCGCATTGGCCGCTGGTGGTGCTGCTCACCGCTTTCCCTGCTGCGGTCGGTTGCTCCCTCGCTGCCGCCCTCCGTTCCGGTGGGACAGTTGTGGGCACGGAGGACGTGAAGCTGGCGGCGGTTGTTTTCGGGGCGGCCGGACTGGCCGCCAGCGGGTTCCACCTCGGGCAACCGCGGCGCGCGTGGCGGATCTTTCTTGGCTGGCGCCGGAGCTGGCTTAGTCGCGAGGCGTTGCTTTGCGGTGGATGGTTCGGGCTGGCTGTGGCGGCGCTGGTGTTTCCGGCAATCACCCTGGTCGCCGCGGCGGTCGGCCTCGCCGGCCTGGCCTGCTCCGCCATGATCTATGTGGACACCCGCCGCCACTTTTGGCGCGCCGGACAGACTTTTCCCCGTTTCTTCGGCACGGCAGCCCTGGTTGCGGCCGGCCTGTTGGTGCCGTGGGCGGCGGCCCTTATCCTGATCGCCTTGCTCGCGTGGGAACACCGAACCCGGGCCCCCGACGACGTCTCCGCGCGGCTGCAGCGGGGCCCGTTGCGCCGGCTCGTCGCCGTGCGGACGGGCCTGGGCCTCGCCGGGGCGGTGTTGCTGGCGATCGGACCCGGGCCCGGTACGCTGGCGGTGGTCCTCGCCGCCGAATTGGCCGGGCGCCTGCTGTACTTCCGGGCCGTTGATGCTCCCAAGATGCCCGGCCTGCCCACTGCGTGAGCCTCTCCCTCGATTCCCTCCTCCATGCCCGCACCGGTCCCATGACCGGCGAGCTGCTGCAGCAGCCGGCGGACTTCGGACTCGGGCGGCTGCCGGTGCGCCTGCACCCCGCCGCCACGGCGACGACCGTCTGCGGCTACTGCAGCACCGGCTGCGGCCTGCAGGTGCATCTCGGAGCCGATGGCGCCGCCCTCAACTTGGGCGCTGACCCGGCCTATCCCGTCAACCTCGGCATGGCGTGCCCGAAGGGATGGGAGGCGCTCACGCCGCTCGCGGCGTCCGATCGCGCCACGGTTCCGCTCCTCCGCGACGCCACCTCGGGCCGCCTCGCGCCCGTCTCCTGGCCGCAGGCGCTCGCCGCCTTCGTCGCCCGCTTCAAGGGGATCCAGCAGAAGCACGGCCCGCACGCGATCGCCTTCCTCAGCACCGGCCAGATCGTGACGGAGGAGATGGCGCTGCTCGGGGCCCTCTTCAAGTTCGGCATGGGCGGCCTGCACTGCGACTCCAACACGCGGCAGTGCATGGCCACCTCTCACGTGGCCTACAAGCAGTCGTTCGGTTTTGACGCCCCGCCGTTCACGTACGCCGACCTGGAGGAGAGCGATGCCCTGGTCTTCATCGGCGCCAATCCCTGCATTGCCCATCCGATCCTCTGGCAGCGCGTGCAGATGAACCGTCGCTCCCCGGCGATCATCGTCATCGATCCACGGGTGACCGAAACCGCCCAGGCTGCCACGCTCCACCTGACCCCGCACCCGAAGAGTGACCTTACGCTGCTGTATGGCCTGGCCCACCTGCTGATCGCCCGCGGGCGTGTGGACCGTGCGTTCGCCGCGGCGCATACCACGGGATTCGAGGAGTTCGCCGCATTCGTCCGCGACTTCACACCCGCCCGGGTCTCCGCGACCACCGGAATCGAAGAGGCGGGCCTTCTGCGCCTCGCCGACATCCTCACGCAACGCGAGCGCGTCTCCTTCTGGTGGACCATGGGGGTGAACCAGAGTCACGAGGCGACCCGCACGGCCCAGGCGATCATCAACCTGGCGCTCTTGACGGGCCAGATCGGCCGGCCGGGAACCGGAGCGAACTCCATCACCGGGCAGTGCAACGCGATGGGATCGCGGCTGTTTGGCAACGCGACGTCCCTGCTCGGCGGCTACGATTTCGCCGTCGCCAGTCATCGGGCGCAGGTCGCCCGCACCCTTGGGCTGCCGGCCGGGTGCATCCCGGAAGAGACGGGGTACGCCTACGACGAGATTCTCGATGCCGTGGAACGCGGCGAGATCCGGGGGCTCTGGGTCATCGCCACCAATCCCGCACACTCGTGGATCCATCAGCGCCGCGTCCGCGAGATCTTCGGCCGGTTGGACTTCCTCGTGGTGCAGGACATGTACACGACCACCGAAACCGCGCGGCTCGCCGATCTCGTGCTGCCGGCGGCGGGCTGGGGCGAAAAGGAGGGAGTGCTGATCAACAGCGAGCGCCGGATTGGCCTGACCCGCAAGGTGGCGCGTCCCCCGGGCCAGGCCCTGAGCGATTTCGCGATCTTCCAACTCGTGGCCGAAGCCTGGGGCTGCGGGGAGCTCTTTCGCGGATGGTCATCGCCGGCGGCGGTATTCCAGCTGCTGAAGGAGCTGTCGCGCGGCCAGCCGTGCGATTTCACCGGGATTCGCGATTATGAACACCTCGAGGCGGAAGGTGGCATCCAGTGGCCTTGCACGGAGGCGCCCGCCGGCATCGGCGGCGGGGGGGAGGTGCGGATCGACGCCGCCCGGCAGCCTGCGATCGGTCGTGTGGCGCCGTCCAGTGGCACCCATCGGCGGCTGTTTGCCGACGGTCGCTTCTTTCACCCGGATGGCCGGGCACGGTTCCTGTTTGATCCGCCGCGACCCCTGCCGGAGCCGGCGGACCAGTCCTATCCGTTCCTGCTCCTCACCGGTCGCGGCTCCTCTGCCCAGTGGCACACGGGTTCGCGGACCGACAAGAGCGCCGTCCTGCGCAAGCTCGCCCCCACCGTGCCGACGGTGGAGATCCACCCCGACGACGCCACCCGCCTGGCGCTCGTACCGGGCGCCCGTGTGACGGTGCGCTCCCGCCGGGGAACCGCCACCGCCTTTGTGGTGGTGACGGCCACGGTGGCGCGGGGCCAGCTCTTCATGCCGATGCACTTCCCGGACGTGAACCGCCTGACCTTCCCGGCCTTCGATCCCCACTCGCGGCAGCCGGCCTACAAGGCCTGTGCCGTGACGATCGAACCGGACGGCGAGCCCGGGCGCGACGGAGCGGCGCCGGCGTAGTTCCGTTTTTTCGGGACGGGCGGATCGGCCCCGCACCGCGGCCACGAGGTTCGGCGGAGGCCAAACTTGACTCGATCCTCACCGATCAACCTGCGTCTGATCGACTCCACGCGCCCTGGATTCGTGGTTGCCCGGGGGAGGCACCGTCCTACGGTCGCCCTGGCCGGGTCGACCCCTCCCCACCGGCCCGCCCGCTTCTCCCTTCGCGCGCGCTTCACCCCGGTTCCCCCGCCCCATGAAACATCGGCCCCTGTCCGTGGCGCTTGGCCTGCTTGTTCCCCTGTTTCTTGCCGTTCCGTCGGAGGCCGCGGAAGCGACCGGCACCATCACCGGGCGGGTGACCAACGCCGCCACCGGCAACTCCCTGGGCAAAGCCCGGGTCGCCGTCAAAGGCACGGATCTGGTCGGGTTCAGCGACGACTTCGGCGAGTACCGCCTGATCGACGTGCCGGCGGGCTCCGCGACGCTGGAGGTGTTCTACACCGATCTCGATCCGCTCGCGGTCACGGTGGTCGTGCCCGCCGGGGAGACGGTCCGGCGCGACGTCGGCCTCACCAGCCGTTCCCGCTATGGCAACGCCCCTGGCTCCGTGGTGCAGCTCGACCGTTTCACCGTCTCCTCGGACAAGGAGACCGACGCCCGCTCGCTGGCGGTGAACGAACAGCGCTTCGCTTCGAACATCAAGAACGTGATGGCGACGGACGAACTCGGCGACGTGCTCGGCAGCAATGTCGGCGAGTTCCTGAAGTTCATCCCCGGGATGACCGCCGAATACAGCGAGGTGGAGATCGTCGGTGTCTCCGTGCGCGGCATCGGCGGCAGCATGACCGCCTTCACGACCGACGGGGGTGGCGTGGTGAGCGCCAACGCCAGTCCGGCCCGATCCTTCAACATGAACACCCTCGCGCTGAACACGATTTCGCGCATCGAGGTGACCAAGGTGCCGACGCCCGCGAACCCGGCGGACTCGCTGGCCGGCGCGGTGAATCTGGTGACGAAGAATGCCTTCGAGCGCGGGCAGGCGCGCTTCAACTACGGCGTCACCGTGATGGCGAACAGCGAGAACCTCACCCTGCGCAAGACCCCGCACACCCTCGGCGACCACCCCACGCGCAAGGTCCACCTCGGGTGGGAGTTCGACTGGACCCTGCCCGTCAACCGGGACTTCGGCATCGTCGTTACGGGAATGCAGAGCAACAAGTACAACGAGCAGCACCTCTCGACGACCCTGTTCAACGCCGGCGGCACCGGCACCGGCGCCACCTTTGCCCGTCCCTATCTCCAGCAGTACACCCTTCAGGATGGCCCCCGCAGCCAGTCGCGAAGCAACGCCGGCCTGAAGGCGGACTGGCGGGCCACCGCGCACGGCGTGCTGTCGTTCAACGCGCAGCTGAACCGCTACGTCACCTACATCGGCACGCAGTCGTGGGCGTTCAACGCCGGCACGGTGGCGGCGCCGACGCCGGCCACGGGCGTCCCGTTCCGCTTCAGCGAGCGCGAGGTGATCGGGGCGACCGGCCGCGGGGCGGTCACGCTCTCCGGCGGCGGCCAGACCTTCCTGGGGGGCACCGATCAGGCCGGCCTGCGCTTCCGGCATGACGACGGCCAGTGGCGGGTCGAGGCGGCGGCCAGTGCCTCGAGTTCGGACCGCTCCCGGCCCAACCCCGGCCACTTCGCGGGTCTGACCGCGACCTTGAACGGGCCGGTGCGGGTGGCCCTGCGCGACATCGTCCTCGACCGGCCATGGACGATTGAGGCGTTTGACGCCTCGGATCGTCCGGTCGATGCCTACGAGATCCGGAACTACACGCTGACGACGGCCACGCAGGCCCCCTACGACAACGTCTCCGACCTGCGGTCCGCCAACGTCAACGTGCGGCGCCGCTTCAGCTTCCTTCCCTTCCCGACGGCCGTGCAGGTCGGGGCGGCCCGCAGCGTGCTCAAGATCGACTCCCGGGTGCAGACGGTGTCCTGGACCTACGCGGGGCCCGACGGCAACACCGCCACTCCCGACTCCGCCGCGCCGTATCAGATGCAATCCTACCGCAACCAGGATTCGCACTACGGGTTTCGCAACGTGCCCTGGATTTCGGCCAACCGCGCCTTCGATCGGCTCGACCTCTTCACGCAAACGGCGGGCAATCTTGTCGCCTCGGAGCAGTCGCGGATCACGGGTTCGGAGTTCATCCGTGAGACGGTCGACGCCGGCTACGTGCAGGCCGAGGCGCGGCTCTGGCACAACCGGCTCAACGTGGTGACCGGGGCCCGCGTCGAGCGCACGATGGACGCCGGCCAGGGACCGCTGGTGGACCTGGCGGCCGTCTGGCTGCGCAACCCCAACGGCACCTTTGCGCGCAACGCGGCCGGGCAGCGGATCCGGAAGCCCGAGGCCGGCGCGGCGGGTTCGATGCAGGAATTGCTCCTCGTCCGCCAGGAGCGCGCCTTCCGTGCGGAGCGTTCCTACGATGGAGTCTACCCGAGCCTGCACCTCAACTTCGAGGCCACGGAGAACCTCCTCGTGCGCGCCGCCTGGGCCCGCACCTATGGCCGGCCCGACCTCCCGGATGTGATCCCCAACGCCCAGTTCGCCGAGAACGACCTCAGCGAGCAGGACCACACCAACCCCGCGATCGTCAAGGGCACCATCACCGTGCGCAACACGGCGCTGCGGCCGTGGACGGCGGACAACTTCGATCTCTCCGCCGAGTACTATACGCAGGGCGGCGGCATCCTCAGTGCCGGCGTCTTTCGCAAGGATATCCGCAACTTCTTCGGCACGGCGGTGCGCCTCGCGGACGCCACGCTCCTCGAGGAGTTGGGGCTCGACCCCGGTTACGTCGGCTGGAACGTCAGCTCAAAGTTCAACTCCGGCGACGCCCGCATCTCCGGCGGCGAATTCAACCTCCGCCAGTCGCTCCGGGCCCTGGGCCGTTGGGGGAGCGCGTTCACCGTCTTCGCCAACGCCACCACCCTCCGTCTCCAGGGCAGCCGGCAGGCCGACTTCACCAGCTTCATTCCCCGCACCGGCAACTGGGGCGCCTCGTTCAACTGGCGCCGGGTCAACTTCGTCGCCCGCTGGAACTACCGCGGGCTCGATCGGCGCACCGCCATGCCCGCCGTCGGCACCAATGCCTACCAGTATTTCGGCGCGCGCACGACGCTTGACCTCAACGGCTCGTACCAGCTCGGTCGCGGCCTGTCGCTCGTCGCCAGCGCCAGCAACGTCTTCAACGTCCCGCAGATGCTCCTTCGCTACGGCGACGAGACTCCGGCCTACGCCCGCCAGAATCGTACCTCGGAATTTGGCATCGCCCTCGCCCTGGGGGTAAAGGGATCGTTTTGAGTGCGGCTGGTTTCTCGCCGCTCCCTGTCTTACCCCTCTCCCTCCTCTTTGCCCATGCGCCTGCCGGTTCTCCTGCTCACGCTTCTGCTCCCCACCGCGCTCTCGACTCCCGCCCGCAGTGCCGCTGCCACCCCGCCGGCGCCGCTTCGCGCCGGGGCCGCCACCAGCGTGATCACGCCCCCGCTCGGCACGGTCATCGTGGGCGGCTTTGCGCCGTTTCCCGCCCAGGACGTCCACGACGAATTGCACGCGCGCTGCCTGGTGCTCGACGACGGCCGTACGCGGTTGGCCCTCGTGATCTGTGACGTGCTGGGCCTGCACCGCACCGTGAGCGTGGAGGCGCGTCGTCTCATCCAGGAGGCCACGGGCATCCCGCCGGAAAACGTCGTCGTGGCCGGCACCCACACGCACTCCGCCGGGACGGCGCTCGGTGAAAGCCGGTTCGTGTACGAACAGCCGCTCGATGACTACCAGCGCTTCGTCGCGCGCCGCGTCGCGGACGGGGTCAGCCGGGCCGTCAACCGCCTCCGCCCGGCCGAGATTGCGTTTGGCTCGGTGGCAGTGCCCGAGCACGTCTTCAACCGGCGCTGGCACATGCGGGAAGGCACCGCTCCCCCGAGTCCGTTCGGCCGGGTCGAGCGCGTGAGGATGAACCCGCCTGCCGGCAGCCCCAACCTCGTCGAACCCGCCGGCCCGACCGATCCCGAGGTCTCGTTCATCGCCCTGCGGGAACCGGGTGGGCGCCCGATCTCCGTCTTTGCCGCCTATTCGCTCCACTACGTCGGCGGCGTGGCCGGCCGCGCGATCTCGGCGGACTACTTCGGGGTTTTCTGCGAGGAGCTGAAGCGACTCGTGGCACCTGCGGATGATGGTCCGCCGTTCGTGGCGCTTCTCGCCAATGGCACGAGCGGCGACATCAACAACATCAACTTCCGCACCCCCGAGCCGCGCCGTCCGGCCTATGAGAAGATGCGCCTGGTCGGCCGCGACGTCGCCGCCCGCGTCCACGGCGCCCTCGCGGGTGTCACCTGGCGGGATCGCGCCCCGCTGGCCGCCCGCTATCGCGAGATCCCGGTGGCGTGGCGCACGATCGAACCGGAGTTGCTCGCGTGGGCCCGGGAGGTCGAGGCCCGCGCGCCGCGGCTGCCGCGGGGCGACATTCCGGTGGGCGCCCGCTGGGCGACCACGCCCGACTGGGTGCAGCGCCTCAGCTACGCCGGTCGGGTGCAGATTCTCGCCCAGGCGGTGCCGCCGGCGCGGATTCCGCTGCAGATGCTGCGCATCGGTGATGTCGGCATCGGCACGACGCCGTGCGAGACGTTCGCGGAGATGGGGCTCGAGTTCAAGCGACGCAGCCCCCTCGCGCCCTCATTCCTGATCGAGCTGAACCACGGTTATTTCGGCTACCTGCCCACGCCGCGGCACTTCGAGCTCGGCGGCTACGAGACGTGGCCGGGCACCAATTACCTCGAACCCACGGCTTCGGAGAAGATGCTGGGAACCCTGCTCGAGATGGCGGGGGAGCTCAAGGGCGCCGCTCGCTGAAGGAACCTCGCACGCTGCGGACGCGGCCGGGTGGGAGGACTCCGTCGGCACCAGCACCGCACTCGAACGTTGCTCTGTCGTCGGGCGCGGCGAGCCCGGCGGAACGGGGTCGACCGCCACGATGAATTCGGCCGGGGTCGCCGCCCCCGGCTACATGGGGGCGGCCGGGCTGGCTGCGGTCGCCGTTTCTCAGAACTTCACCGTCGCGCTGAGGGTGTAATTCCGCGGCGTGAGATAATAGAGGTTCGACGGGGTGGCGACGCGTGCCGGCGTGGCCAGGTTGCCGCCCACCGGCCGCTGCACGGTGGCGACGTAGAGCGGCTCCGCGTAGTCGAGGAGGTTGTCGATCTTGAAATCGAGCTGCACGGTGTAGCCGCGGCCGAGCCGGAAGTTGTAGCCCAGCACCAGCGTCGCGGTCGTGTAGCCGCGGACATAGACCGGGTCGAGCGCACCGGCGTTCGGATCGTCGATCGCGCTGGTGGGCGAGGTCGGGTCGACGATGGTGTCGCCGCCGCGGTAGCCGATTGCCTGGCGGCCGCGGTAGTTGGCGCCGGCCCCGAGGCGCAGGCCCTTGAGGCGGCCTTCGCGGAACGAGTAGTCGGCGAAGAGATTGCCGGAGAGGAGCGGCAGGCGGGTCACGAGTTGCGCGCCGGGCACGACGTTGGCGCGAATCGTCTGCAGGCTGTTCCAGGCGCTGGCGACGCCATTGGCGTCGGGGGAGCGGATTGTCGTGGGCACGGCCGCGTTGACGGCGGCGATGTTGGTGCGCGCGTCGATCAGGACGCTGGTGTCGGCGGCAATCTGGCGCAGCACGGGTTCCTTGGCGGCGTAGTAGCCTGCGAACCCGGCGGCCACGTTGGTCTGGTAGGTGCGCGGGCGGGCGGCGTTGGCCGTGACGCGAAGCGAGCGTGTGGGGTTGGCGACGAGTTCGATTTCGTAGCCGTCGTTGTTCGAGTCACGCGTGTCGAAGAAGCGAGGCACCGGCGTGAGGCCGCGCAGGTTGCCCTGGCCGGCGGCGGGCGCCGGGCCACTGGCCGGAGTCGGGCTCGCCGTCGCAAAGGTGTTGAGGTTGGACTGGGCGGTGGAGCTGAAGTCGAACACCTGCCCGGTCTGCCGGCCGCGGTAGTAGCCGAGCGTGGCGGAGAGGCGACCGTCGGCGAGGGTCTGGCGCACGCCCGTGCTCCATTCCGCGGCGACCTGCGGCCCGTAGTACGAACCATAGATGTTCTGCCGCGCGGCGCTCGGGTTGAAGGTCGTGGAGTAGTTGTAGAACACGCTCAGGGCGCGCGCCAGGTGGCCGACGCCGCCGACGGTGTAGGTGGTCTTGCGCACGCGGACCTCCGGCGGGGCGAAGTCGTCCTGGAAGCGATCGTTCGCGTACTGGGCGAGCGGCACGAGACCGTTGCGCGGCCGGGTGGTGGCGGGGATGGCGCTGCCGGTGGGCACCCCCGTCGCGCTCTTCGGCACATAGGTGAGGGAGCCGAAGTCTGCGGGTGCCGCCGGCCGGTAGTGGTACGTCAGTCCGTCCCAGTTGGCTGGATAGTCGCCGGGGACGCGCGAGAACTGGCTGTAGGCGAGGTAGCGATCGTGGCGGACGGCTCCGAGCAGGTGGATCCGGCCCTTGAACAGGGCTCCCTTCAAGGCGCCCTGAAACGTGTCGAGCGTGGTGTAGTTGACCGCCGGGACCACGGTCGTGCCGCCGATGTCCTTCACCCATCCGGTGGGGTAGGTCACGCCACCGTAGGAGACGGAAGGCACCTCCGGCGTCGGAAGGTCGGGCTGATCCCAATAGTAGCGGTAGTAGACGACGTCGGTGTACGACGGGGTGACCCACGTGCGTGGGTCCGGGCTGCGCTTGCCGGTGAACGCGGTGGGATCGCTGACCGAGTTGCTGTTGCTGTGCTGCCAGGCGGCATTGGCGCTGAAGTCGCCATAGCGGGTGTTTTTCAGCAGGTAGGCGAGCGCGGCGCGGGTGCTCTCGGTTTGGGCGCCGACGCGGATGCGCAGGCGGTAACCCTGGCTGTACGGCTGGAGGAATTCGGGATTCGGCGTGCCGTCGGGCAGGTTGCGGTTGATGTCGATGTAGACCTGGGGCAGGCCGCGACTGTTGATGTACTCGGTGGTGCGGCGTTCCCGGGTGTAGTTGTGATCGAGGCTGGCGAAGAGGCGCTCGCCGAAACGCTGGTTGAGAAAGACCGAAAAGGACCGGGCGGGCTGGACGAAGGACGGATTGTTCGACGACACCGCGAATTCGCGCCCCGGAAACCGGAACCGCGAGCCGCTGGTCGCCCGGTCGAAGCGACCCGCGGGCAGGTTCAGCGCCTCGTTGAAGGGATTGCCCGCGATGTTGGCGCTCGGTCCGGTGACGAGGACGCCGCCAACGGAGACGTTGGCGTTGGCGTTGCCGCCGAGGGTCTGCGCCGTGCGCGAGACGTCGATCACGCCGCCAAAAGCCGGGGCGTAGACGAAGAACGGCGTGGTGGCGTTGCCCCACTGGCTGTAGCCCTTCGCAGTGGCGTCGGAGGGCAGGCCGGTGGCCGGCACGAGGGCGTTCAGCACCGTCACACCGTCCCAGCCGGTGAAGCGGTCGGTGAAGGTCATGAACGGATTGTTGCGGCGCACGTCCGCGACTTCGCCCTGGAGGCGCAGTTGCGTGGTGCGCGTCAGGTTGATGGTCGAGGCGAGCGTCGCCCCGCGTTTGCGCTCGCGGTCGAATTGGCGCCAGCCCTCGCGATCGGCGTAGAGGAGATCGAGGCGCAGCGCGAAGTGGCGGTTCACGGCGAGGTTCGAGTCGAGGGTGAAACGCTGGTTGGACCAGGAGCCGTAGGAGGCGCGGACCTCGTGAAACGTCTTGTCGGTGCGGGCGGTGCGGGAGACGGCGTTGATCGTGCCGCTGAAGTCGCCGTTGCCGAAGAGCACGGCGTTGGGGCCGCGGGCGTAGTCGATGCGCTCCAGGTTGTACGAGTCGTAGTTGACGGCGAAGGGGAAGAAATCGCGCTGGGTGGCGGCGCTGGAGCCACCGCGGAAGGAGATTTGCGTGGCGGCGCCGAAGATCTCGGTGGCGCCCTGGTCGCGGACGTCGGCGACGTTGACCGACCACTTGCTCGCCTCAGTCACGCTGTCGAGGCCGAGCGCGTCGATGAACTCGCGGGTCTGCACCGAGTACGCGGCGGGGGTATCGCGCAGATCACCGGCGAGGCGGCCGCCGGCGAGCGAGGAAGCGGCGACGAAGCCCGAATCCCGTCCGGTGGAAATCACGAACGGACTGAGCACGACCGCGTCGTCCTTGGCGGCGGTCGCGACGGGCGGCTGCGGCGTCGTCTGGGCGAGGACCAGGACCGGCAGGACGCCCAGGACGGGGGGGACAAGGCAATGGCGGAGCAATCGGGACAGGCGGTGGAGGGGCATGGTGGAAATTTCGGTCGGAGGCGGGGCCGACCGAAACGCCGGCCGCAGCGACCGCGGAGTTGCGGCGTGTGAGCGAACGTCCCGCGCGCCGAACCGTCAAGCTGCGGGGCGGGGTCGCGCTTTCGCCTTCGGCGCAAGCGCGGCTACAGAAGACTCGCAGGCGATCTGCGACTTTGCGAGGTCGCCTGCCACCTGTAGGCGGGGCGACCTCGCCCCGCCATGACGCTGGATCGCCTGATGGGCGCGGGGCGGGGTCGCCCCGCCCACAGCGCCCCGGGCTCAGCGCAAGCGGGCGAGCAGGGCCTCGTTGAGGCGCACGTACTCTTCCTGGATTTCCCCGGGCCGCTTGGCAGAGAGCTCGATCGAACGCCGGGCGGCGGCGGCCGCGCCGGCCTTGTCCCCGAGTTTCTCCAGGATGAGGCCCCGGCGGTAGATCATCCAGAAGGCTTCCGGCTGCTCGGCCAGGCCGGCATCCATCCACGCCAGCGCCTGCTTCAGGTCGAGGTTGTTGTCGTAATAGAACATTGCCGCCTGGAAGTACGGCTTCTTGCCCTCCGCCTTCATCGCCGCCTCGAGCTGCGGGCGCAACAGGCCGACCGTGTCGATCTCGAGTTTCACCGGCACGCGGGTCTTTTCCCACGCCAGATAGAGAGTGGCGGACGAGTCGCGCAGATCGTTGAAGCCGATCGCGAAGTTCTCGATCGGCGACGCGAGGGCGATGGGTTTCGCCGTGAAGCGGGCGACGTCGTTCTTCGCATCGTAGGAGTAGGAGCCCCACTGCGACTTGTGCTGGTGGATGATCACGGTCCACTCCTGTTCGCCGGGAATGGTGAAGAGCTCGTAGGTGCCGGCGGGCACCGCGGCGCCGTTGAGTTTCACCGCGGTGCTGAACGTGATCTTCGTCGCCGTGTTGGCGCCGGTGCGCCAGACCTTGCCGTAGGGAACGAGCCCGCCGAAGACCTTCCGGCCTTTCATGCCCGGCCGGGCGTAGGTGACCTCGATGTCGGTGATGCCGACGCGCTGCTTCACGGTGCTCGCCGGACTCGGCGCCGGAAACTCGAGTTTGGGGGCCTCCGCGGCCTGCAGGGCAGGCAGGGCGAGCAAGGCGGCCAGGATGACGACGCAGAGACGGGGCGTGAACTTCATGGGTGGGTGGGAAACCAGTACCCATAGTCACTTCGTCTCGAAATTCCAGTCCGGCGATTCAGAAGGAGCGGACCTTGTCGGAAAGTCGTTTCCCCTGCGCCGACGGCTTTCGTCCTGTCGGCGGGGCGACCCCGCCCCGCGTCCGTCCGCCGGCGACAGGCCCACGTCCGCGCGGCGAGGTCGCCGCGCCTACCGGAGAGGCTCGCGGTCGATTCCGGCTTTGGATGAGCCGAGGCCGGACCAGCAGGAGCCCCCGCCCACCCAGTTGGGCGAGTCAGGATTTCCCGCGTCCCGGCACGGGGTCGGCGCTGCTGGGTCACGGCGACACAGCGGCTGCCCGGCCAGCCTCGGGGAGATTTCGCGGCGATCGAAATTTGCGCAACCGCAGCAGTCCGGCATGTGGCCTGCGAAGAGGAGCAACGCTGGCGGCCCACTCCGCCGGCGTGAAGTTGGAGCGATTCGGTCGGAGAACGGGCGGCGCCGGCCGAATCCAGGTTTCGTCCGCCCACCCACCTCTACCTTCACACTCCTCATGAAAACCCTCTTCTCTCCTCTGAGTCTTCTCCTCCTTTCGCGTGCCTGGTCGCTCGGGTGGCGGTTCGTCCTTGGGGGAATCCTGCTCGCGGGAACCTGGGTGCGGGGTTCCGACGACCGGCTCGCCGCGCCGCTGCTGAAAATCGAGGTCATCACGCCTCCCAGCTGGAGCATCCTGATCGATGATCGCATCGCCGAATGGTTTGCGGACGGAGTTCGGAACGAGCTCGGCCGCCAGGGTTATGCCGGGCACGTCGAGGAACTGCGTTATCCGGAGGATCCGAGCAAGGCCGCGTATCTGCTCACCCTCAATATCACCGAGTGGAGGCTCAGCCCGGCGGGTTTCGTGGACTGCACGCTGACCGCCACGCTGCATACGCCGGATGGTGAGCGACGCCTCGGCGTGTACTCCCACAGCCTCCCGCGCTGGTGGGGCGGCTACGGCCGGTGGGGCCTGCAGCGGGCCTTCGAGGAGAGCGCGGACAGCGTGATCGCGGACCTCTGCCGCCACCTGATCCGATCCGACCGGCTGCCCGGGGTAAGCCGAATCCGGGTCTGAGCCGGAGGCAGCTCCCCCGCGCGGTCGCGACGCGCGTGGAACCGGCCGATGGTTCCCGCCGCCGCGATCGCGCGGGTGCGACCGCGGTCCGCGGGGACCTGAACCCGGGCTTGGAATGCCGGACAATTTCCTCTCTGGTCGCGGAGATGGAATCAGGCCTGACCTTTCTTTGCCGGGGACTCGTCGCCTTGCTCGCGATATTGGTGGCGGGCTGCGCAACGCTGGGTCCGGCGCCGGTCGTCAGTCTGAGCGTGGCGAGCTTCGAGCCGCGCGAAAGCACGCTGCTCGAGACCAGCGTGGAACTGACGCTGCGGTTGACCAACGAGTCGGCGCAGGCGCTCACGCTCGCGGGATCCGCGCACAAGGTGTACGTCAACGACACCCACGTCGGCCGCGCCGTGGGGGCGGAGCGGACCGTCGTGCCGGCATTCGGATCGGTCCCCGTGAAGGTGACGGTGTACCTGGACAACCTGACGCTGCTGACCAAGGCCCGGGAATTCTCCCAACTGGCGCGCCTGGCCTACCGGCTCGAGAGCCGCTTGCACCCGGCCGAAGGGGCGGCGTTTGGTGACATCTCCGTGACCACCCGAGGTGAACTCGATCTCGCCGCCCTCGGCGTGGTGGCTCCTGCCGCCACCCGGTAGATTTCTCCGCTTCAGCCGTCCCTTCCCAGTAGGCGCGGCGACCTCGCCCCGCGCATGGGCTGTCGATCCGATCGGCGCGGGGGAGCGCCTACAATGCGAAAAGGCGAATTGGGTCCGCGACTTCCGGCGGCGCCTGGCAGGGGCCGCTTAGTCGTCTTCCCGCTTCTCGGACTTCCGTCCGACGCGGCCTGCGGGCACCCAGGGCTGCGACCAGTTTTTCGCCACGAGGGCCTTGAGCTCCGCAACAGTGGCCGCGTGCTTGGGATCCGCGGCGAGATTGTGGAGTTCCTGCGGGTCCTGCTCCATGTCGTAGAGTTGCGCCCCCTGCTTGCCACCCTCCCATTCGGTATAGCGCCAGCGGGCGGTGCGGACAGAGTGGCCGGGGTAGGTGCCGCGCCAGACTTGCGTGAAGGCCGGGCGGTTCCAAGTGGCATCCGGCTGGTCGAGCAAGGACCGCAGGCTGGCGCCGGCGAGGTTGGTCGGCGGGGTCAGACCGGCGAGGTCCGCCAGGGTCGGGTACATGTCGACGAACTCCACGATCCGCCGGCTGGCGCGACCATTGCCGCGGGCTCCGGGTGCATAAATGATGAGCGGAGCGCGCGCGGAGCCTTCCCAGAGGCTCTGCTTCATCCACAGGCCGTGTTCGCCTTCGTGGTAACCGTGGTCGCTCCAGAACACGATGATGGTCTTTTCGGCCAGCTTCAACCGATCGAGGGCGTCAAGCAGCCGGCCGATCTGCGCATCGACGAAGGAAATCGCGGCGTAGTAGGCCTGCTTGGCCTCGCGGGATTGTTGCTCCGTGGTGCCGAACCAGGGCCAGGGCCGGACCGAGGCGATGGCGGCCGGAGGCGCTGAGCGCGCCTCGGGGAAGGGGCCGGGCGGCATCGTGATCTTCTCCATCGGGTAGAGATCAAAGTACTTCTTCGGGGCGATGTACGGGCAATGGGGGCGGTAGAAACCCGCGGCGATGAAGAAGGGCTTGGATTGGTTCGCCTCCAGCAGCTTGATCACTTCGGTGGCGACCTTGCCGTCGGTCTGCTCCTCGTCAGTGCCATCGGCGCGGAGAAAGGAGAGCGAGCTGCCCAGGCCGCGACCCGGGGTGTGATTCGTGATCTTGGCTTCCTCGTCCTTGTCCCGGCCGCGCGGATTGATCGCGACCTGCCACGAGGTGGGATCGTCGAGGCCCGCGGTGCCGATCTCGCCCGGGTTGCCGTAGTGGTAGATCTTGCCGACGCGCGCCGCGAAGTAGCCGGCGCGGCTGAAGAGCTGCGGCAGCGTCACGACATCGGGGAGATGCGTGCGAAAATGGTACTGCAGATCGAAGACCCGGGTCGTATCCGGCCGGAGGCCCGTCATGATCGACGAGCGGCTGGGCGAGCAGAGCGGGAACTGGCAGTAGGCGCGATCGAAGCGCACGCCCTTGGCCGCGAGGCGATCGAGGTTCGGCGAGTGGATGAGTGGGTTGCCGAAACAGCGGAGGCTCTCGCTCATGTCATCGACCGCGATGAAGAGCACGTTGGGCCGCGCGGTTGCAGCCGCGCTGGATTCGGTGGCGCCGAGCAGGGCGAGGACGGCGCCGATGAAAACGGTGAGGTAGGGGTGGCGGGGAGCTTTCACGCCGACATGACGATCCGCGGCTTCCGGTGGCGCAACGGCAAAACCCGGCGTCCGAGTGTGCGGTTGCGCCGGGCCCGACCCCGCGTTTCGCTCGCGGGCATGAAACCCCTGCTCCCGCTGATGGGCCTGTGGCTGTGCTCAGCGCTGGTCGCGATGGCTTCCGCCGCCACGAAGGCTCCGCGGCCCAACTTCCTCGTCATCCTGGCCGACGACCTCGGGTACTCGGACCTCGGCTGCTACGGTGGCGAGATCGCCACGCCGAATCTCGACGCCCTGGCGGCCAACGGCCTGCGTTTCACCCAGGCCTACAACACGGCGCGTTGCTGGCCGTCGCGCGCCGCGGTGACGACGGGCTACTATGCGCCGCAGGTGCGGCGCGATGTCGTGCCGGGGATCGCCAGCGGCGGACGCGGCGTGCGCCCGGCGTGGGCCCCGCTTGTGACGGAGTTCCTGCGCCCGGCGGGCTACCGCAACTACCACTCCGGCAAGTGGCACATCGACGGGAAGCCGTTGGAGAACGGCTTCGATCACAGTTTCGAAATCGGCCAGGGGCAGAACAACTACTTCCGGGCACCCGGTAACACCGACGATGGGGCGGCGCTCGCGCCGGACCCGGATTACTACTCCACGGCGGCCACGGCCGAGCACAGCGTGAAGTACCTGCGCGACCACGCGGCGAAGTTTCCCGGCCAGCCGTTCTTTCACTACCTGTGCTTCATCGCGCCGCACTTCCCCTTGCAGGCGCCGGCGGCGGATGTGGCGAAGTACCGCGGAGCCTACGCTCGCGGCTGGAATGTGGTCGCGGCGGAGCGCCACGCACGGCAGCGCCGGATCGGCCTCGTCAACCACGACCTGCCGCCGATGGAGCGCGACGTCGGCCCGCCGTACGATTTTCCGGATTCGTTTCCGATTCTCGGCCCGGGTGAAATCAACCGACCGCTGCCGTGGACCGAACTCACCCCGGCGCAGCGGGAATTCCAGGCGGACAAGATGGCGATCCACGCCGCGATGGTCGATCGGATGGATCGCGAGATTGGCCGCGTGCTGGCGCAGCTGAAGGCCATGGGCGCCTGGGAAAACACCCTGATCCTCTTCGCTTCCGACAACGGGGCGAGCGCCGAGATCATGGTGCGGGGCGAAGGCCACGACCCGGCGGCGCCGCCGGGATCGGCGAAGACCTTCCTCTGCCTCGGGCCCGGCTGGTCGAGCTCGAGCAACACGCCGTTCCGCCGGCATAAGACCTGGGTGCACGAGGGTGGTATCTCCACGCCGCTGATTGCGCACTGGCCGGCTGGCATCGCCGCGCGCGGGGAATTGCGGCGCACGCCGGTGCACCTGGTCGATGTCGTGCCGACCGTGCTGGAACTCGCCGGCGTGGCGAAACCGGCCACGATCAAGGGCCACGCGGTGCCGCCGGCGCCGGGCCGCAGCCTCGTGCCGGCACTGGCCGCGGATGCCGCCGTGGCGCATGACTTCCTCTGGTGGGAGCACGAAGGCAATCGCGCGATCCGGCAGGGCGACTGGAAGCTCGTTGCGCTGAAGAACGGCGCCTGGGAGCTCTACGATCTTGGGAAGGACCGGGGCGAACAGCGCAACCTCGCGGCGACCCACCCGGCCAAGGCGAGCGAACTCGAGGCGCTGTGGACGCGCCATTGGGAGGAAACCAAGCGGCTCGCGTTGACGGACCCGCCTCCCGCCGGGGCGGCGCCGAAGAAGAATAAGCGCGCGCGGTAAAGCGGGCTCCGTTCGGCCGCGCTTTCGCCGGCGCCAAGGTCGTCTCGCTTTCCTACCTGTAGGCGGGGCGACCCCGCCCCGCGACGTTGCAGACGCGACCTGGAGGGCGCGAAGCGAGGGCGCCCCGCCCACCGGGAAGGCATGAGCCGGAGTTACGATTTCACCCGGCGCCTCAGCGCGCGCGGATGGCGATCAGTTTCTCCGTCGTGCGGAAGTAGAGGGTGCCGTCGACGGCGGCGGGGGTGGCGAGCACGGGGGCGCCGAGATCGTTGGTGGCGGCCAGCACGTACTGGCGCGCGGCCTCGACGACGTAGACCTGGCCCGGCTCGCTGGCGAAATAGAGGTGACGCCCCGCCGCCACCCCGGACGCGGTGTAGGCGGGACCGGAGCGCCCAAGGCGCTCGTCGTAGAGCTGTTTGCCCGTGGTGCGTTCCAGGCAGTAGAGCACGCCCCGCCAGTCGCAGCTCCAGATCAGGTCGCCGACGACGATCGGGGTCTGCATGTAGCTCCCGATTTTCGGGTGGCACCAGGGAATGGCCTCGGAGGTGGCCTCGATCTCCGGCGGCGTGATGCTGCCGCGCGCCACGGCCAGCCGCACGGCGCGGAGCGGCCGATACGTGCCGTGGGCGGTCGTGAAGTAGGCCCAGTCGTCGATCACGAGCGGCGCCGGCACCGGAATGTCCCCGCCCCCCGAGAGGCTCCAGACGAGCGCTCCGGTGGCGAAATCGTAGCCGCCAATCTGCTTCCAGCCGTTGAGCACGATCTGTGTGCGACCGGCCACCTGCGCCACGGCCGGCGTGCACCAGTTGGCGACTTCTTCGCGCGCGGTTCGCCACACTTCGCGTCCGTCCCGCGCATCGAAGGAAGCCACAAACTGACCGCTCAACACATCGCACTGCACCAGTACCCGGCCTTCGTGCAGCACCGGCGAGCCGGCAAAGCTCCACTGCAGGTTGGGGGCGTTCCACGGTCCGGCGTCCATCTTGCCGAGATCGCGCCGCCAGCGCAGCGTGCCGTCCATCTCGAAGCAGAAGAGCCCCTCCGACCCGAAGATCGCGACGAGGCTGTTGCCATCCGTGGCGGGCGTCGAGTTGCAGTGGGTCGCCTTGGTGTGGCGCTCCTGGCGGGGAATCGCCTCGTGGACGGTTTTTTCCCAGAGGAGTCTGCCCGTCTCGCGCGCGAAACACAGCAGCCGCCACTGGTGGGGATCGTTTTCCTTCTGGGAGTCGCCGTCGCCATACACCCCGATCTTCACCGGGGCGCTGCCACCCGGCCGGACGGCCGTCGCCAGGTAGATTCGGTCGCCCCAGACGATCGGGCTCGCATGGCCGAGTCCCGGCACCGCGGCGGTCCAGGCGATGTTGCGCCCGGTGGCGACGTCCCAGGTGAGGGGAGCCGCGACGGCCGAGATCCCTCGTCCGCCCTGCCCCCGGAACTGCGGCCAGTTTTCGGCGGCGGAGCCGAGGAGGGGCATGAGCAAAAGGAGAGCGTGAGTGAAGGTGACGCGGGGCATGGGAGGTGGGGACTCGATTCTTCGCCGCGTGGTCGTCGAAAGTACAGCCCGGGAGTCTGGGGCGTGAAGGAGCGGCAGCCGCAGGTGGCAGAGGCCGCCACCCCGCCTCCGGGATTGTCTCACCGGTGGGTCGGAGCCTTGCTGGCCGGGTGAACCCCGAAACCCCGCCCGCCGCAAATCGCGAGCCCGCCTGCTGGCAGGCGGTGCTCCTGACGTCGCTCGCGGGCGGCATGGGTTGGGGCATTCGCGGACAGTACGGGCACGAAACGGGGGCGATGATTGCCGGGGCGCTGGTGGGCACGACCCTGCTCCTGCTTTTTGGGAAAGGGGCCGATCCGCTGCGGGCCATGCGTGCGGCGGCGTTTGCGACGATTGCGATGGGGATCGGCGGTTCGATGACTTACGGGCAGACAATCGGGCTGACGCAGGACCGCGACTTGATCGGCAACTGGGCCGCGTGGCGCTGGGGTATGCTCGGGCTGGGCATCAAGGGCGCGGCGTGGATTGGATTCGCGGGGCTCTTTCTGGGGATGGGTCTGGGGGGAGTGCGTTACTCCTGGCGCGCGATCGCAGGGCTGATGCTGGGAATGGGAGCCTTGTACCTGGGCGGGGTCTGGCTGCTCAATTCACCCCACGATCCGGCGCAGCGGTTGTTGCCGCGGATCTACTTTTCCGCCTCGTGGGACTGGCGACCGGCGGCGGGGCCGGAGCTGCGGCCGCGGCCCGAAGTCTGGGGCGGGCTGTGGTGCGCGCTGCTGGGGGCGTGGCTGTGGGCCGGCGTGATCCGACGGGACGTGCTGGCCCGGCGGCTGGCGCGGTGGGGCATGCTGGGTGGCCTGGGGTTTCCGCTCGGGCAAGGACTGCAGTCGTGGCACGCGTGGCAACCGGAGGTGTTTCGCGGCGGCTGGTGGGATGCGCTCGCGCCGCACGTGAACTGGTGGAACGCGATGGAGACGAGCTTCGGCGCGGTGATGGGGGCGTGCCTGGGCGCGGGCGTGTGGCTCA
>JACRQG010000020.1 GCA_016222805.1 Verrucomicrobiota bacterium
CCCCCGCTTTCCCTTCTCCCCCGCATTCTTCTCTGCCCCACCTGACCTGTCTTCCTCGCCGCTTCTGCTCCCAAGTCTTCACCGTCTTCCACGTCTCCCGAGTTGTCCCGCCTCCCAGGCTTCCTCCGTTTCCCCAGTTTCCCCCGTCTTCCATGTCTTCCCAGTTTCCCATGTCTTCCCCTTCATCCTCTCCCCTCACCCGCCGCGGCCTGCTCCGTCACGCCGGCCTCGGCGCGGTGGCCGTCTCCACCTTCGGCACCGCCGCCTTCGGCGCCGAGCCAAAGAAGAAGAACCCGGCCCCGGCCAAAGCCCCACCCGCCCCGGCGGACCTCGTGCCGCTGAACCGCTTCGGGCGCATGATGCAGGAATACTACGTCGCCCTCCTCCGCGCCGTGGAGGCACAGGGCAACGCGCGGCGGGCAGCCCTGCGCACGAAGGCTGATGCCGAGGCGTACCTCCGCGACATCCGCCAGAAAATCCTCCAGTGCTTCGGCGCCTTCCCCGAGCGCACGCCCCTCAACCCGCGCGTCACCGGCACGCTCGTGCGCGACGGCTACAAGGTCGAGAAGGTGATCTTTGACAGCCGCCCGAACTTCCCCGTCACCGCCAACCTTTACCTGCCGACGAATCGCTCCGGCAAACTGCCGGCCGTCGTCGGCACCTGCGGACACTCCGCCACTGGCAAGGCCGGCGACACCTACCAGTCGTTCGCCCAGGGCTTGGCCCGCCTCGGGTACATCTGCCTGATCTACGATCCGATCGGCCAGGGCGAACGCCTCCAGCACGTCGCCGACAACTGGAAGCCGCGCCACGGGGTCGGCACGTCCGAGCATCTCTACGTCGGCGCCCGCATGGGCCTCACCGGGGAGTTCCTCGGCTCGTGGTTCAACTGGGACGGCATCCGCGCCCTCGACTACCTCCTGACCCGACCCGAGGTTGATTCGCGGCACCTCGGCCTCACCGGCAACTCCGGCGGAGGCACCCAGTCGACCTGGCTCTGCGGGGTGGAACCGCGCTTCACCATGGCCGCGCCGAGCTGCTTCGTGACGACCTTCCGCCGCAACCTCGAAAACGAGCTGCCGGCCGACACCGAGCAATGCCCGCCCCGCGCCCTCGCGCTCGGGCTCGACCATGCCGACTTCATCGCCGCGATGGCACCCAAGCCGGTCATCGTCATGGGCCAGGAAAAGGACTTCTTCGACGCCCGCGGGCTGGAGGAGGCCCATGCACGGCTGCAGCATCTTTACGGCCTGCTCGGCCAGCGCGAGGCGATCGGCCTGCACCTCGGACCCGATTACCACGGCTACTCCCAGGCCAACCGCGAGGCGATGTATCGCTGGTTCAACCACGCCACCCGCATCTCCAACGCCACGAAGGAACCGACCCTCAAGCTGGAGAAGGACGAGGATCTCTGGTGCACGCCGCACGGCCAGATCGCCGAGTTGCGACCCGCCACCATCCTCACCCTCACGACGGCGCTTTCGCGGCAGCAGGCCACCCGCCGCGGCCAACCGGAGGGCCCGGCGCTGGGCGCCGCGGTGCAAGCGGCGCTGCGCCTTCCCCCGCGCGCCGGGGTGCCGGACTACCGCATCCTGCGCCCGTCCAGCGGCCGGCGCTATCCGAAGCGGTTTGCCGCCACCTACGCCGTCGAGACCGAGCCCGGTATCACCGCCCTGGTCTACCGGCTCGCCGATGAAACCCTGTTGTCACGGCCGCCCCGCGACGGCCGCCGCGCCCTGCTCTACCTGGCGCACCACTCCGCCGACGCCGAACTGCGCGACGAACCTCTCATCGGCGAACTGCTGAAGGCGGAGCCCAAGGTCCCATTCTTCGCCGCCGACCTCCGCGGCCTCGGCGAATCCCTGCCCACGACCGGAAGCTACACCTCCGCCTACGGCAGCGATTATTTCTATGCCGCCCACGGGCACATGCTCGACTATCCCTACGTGGCCCAGCGCACCCATGACGTACTTCGGCTGGTCGACTGGCTGAAGTCCTGCGGCCATGACGAGGTCCACCTCGTGGCCAAGGGCTTCGCCGCCATCCCCGCCGCACTCGGAGCGGTGCTCGCCGAGAGCGTCACGCAGGTCACGCTCAAGCACGCCCTCACCAGCTACACCGCGGTCGCCGAGGCGGAGGACTACCAGTGGCCGTTCTCCGCCCTGTTGCCCGGGGTCTTGCAGCACTTCGATCTGCCGGACTGCTATCGCTTCCTCGCCCGGAAGAACCTCCGCCAGATCGAACCGTGGAACGCCCTCGCGAAGACTGGGTGAAGCGGCGCGTCCCTCCAAGGCCCTGGGCTCTCATCCGGGGAACTGCCGCCAGCTTCACTTACCGCGCCGCCGGCAGCGCCCATTGGCGCCAGGCCGCCTGCAGTCCGGCCGGGGTCCATGCCGCGCGGCTCACCGCGACGCGATAGCGCAGCGCGAGTGTCCCACCCGCCCGCAGCACCAGCGGCTTGGGCGCCAACAAGGCCGCACAGACGAACCGCATCTGCGCGGAGTGGATCAGATACCAGGGCGCACGCTCCCCCGAATTGGCCGGGTCGCTGAGAATCGCCACGCCACCCACCGCCCGACCTTCCTCCGCGAAGTTGCACGCCACGGCCGGCGCGGCTGGGCGCGCCCGGTCGCGAGTGAACTCCGTCACCGGAACTTCGGAGGTGAGAAACGCGATCGCGAGGGGCGCCCCGGCCATCCGCAGGCTCAGCCCGGCATAGCCGCCATTGGGTTGTCCCTTCGGCTCGCCCGGCATCGGGGTGCGATCGAGCACCGCGCCCGCCGGTCCCGCCGTGAAACGCGCCTGCCAGTCGATGGTGTAGCTGCCGTCCGCGGCGGGTGCGGAAATCTCCAGCACCCGTACCTCGGTCAGGTCGATCTGCCCGGTGCGCGCCACGTAAGTGAGGTCCATCCGCACCGTGGCGCTGCCGTCCGGACGCGACGTGATCGTCGGCGGCGTCCAGCGCGTCGCGCCCTGGGCCTTCCCGGTGGTCCGTTCCTCCTCCCAATAGTTCACGCCGTTGATGTACTTCCAGGAGAACCAGAGCCCATAGTGCCACGGATGGTCCTCGGGGCGAAAGTTCGTCAGGCTCGCCCCGCCCACGGCGCCCAGCGGATGGAAAAACGGTTTGCCGCGGGCGGCATCAAACGAGAACTGCCAGACCACCTGATCACCGGCGAGCCACGCCAGGGTGCGGTCGTCCCGCCGCCAGTCCGACCACGCCACCGTCGCGCCCAAACCACCAAGTCCAACGACCAGCACGAGGCGACGGCAGAAACAGGAGAGGTACATCGTGGCACGACGTTGACCCATCCTCGCGACGAGATCGAGGCCGCGGGAGCGGGCGAACGTCATTCGTGTTCAGTGGCGTCGAAACCTGGCTCTCTGGTTCGAGAGACTCGGCCTGTTCACCACGAATTTCGGGCTTCATGGTCTCCAGCCCGCGAGCCGGGTCGGCGCTTGCTCCCTTGGCCGAATCGCAGCCGTCGTTCGGAGACTTTTGCGGCGATGGCCGCGGTCGGCACCAGGCGGATCAGTGGCGCTCGCGCCAGCGGACGAAGGTCTCCAGGTAGCTCCAGCGGAAGTCGTCCTTCTTCCGATAACCGAGGTCCCGGTTGGCCAGTTGCTCGTCGACGAAGGAGTCCACATTCGTTTGGTCGAGAAATGGATCGCGGGTCTGCGCCTGCCAGGCCTGCAATGCGGCGATCAGCCGCGCCTTCTCCTGGCCGTACCGAGGATCCCCAGCCAGGTCGTGCCACTCGCCGGGATCGCGGCTGAGGTCGTACAACTCGTAGCGGGGCGGCGAGGACCACCGGGCGAGGGCCTCCCGGACGACGGGCGGCGCAGCGGCCTGTTCCTCGCGGGTCGCACCGGACACCACCGGGAAAGGATGGTCCGGGTTGAGATAGGATTCCGCAATGGGGTTGGGGGTGTTCGGTTGTGGGCTGGAAATCAGCTTGAATCGCGCGTCGCGTATCGAGTGCTGCACGAAGCAGTTGCCGGGAAACGAGCCCGTCGTGAGCCCAAACACATACTCCCGCCAGGGCGGCGGCGCCCCCCTGCTCACGCTCAGGAGCGGCTGCAAGGCCCGTCCCGACAGTCGCGTCGCCTCGGGCGCCAGACCGGCGGCCACCAACATGGTGGGGAGAAGGTCGACCGTGGAGACCAGTTCGCTTCGTGCCAACCCGGCCGCGGCGACGCCAGGCCAGCGGACCAGCAGCGGCACGCGG
>JACRQG010000017.1:0-86248 GCA_016222805.1 Verrucomicrobiota bacterium
GGCAGGGGCAACTCGTCGAGCTTGCCCGCGGCGGCCACAATCTCGTAGGCCGTGCGGAAGTGCAGCTTGGCGAAATTCCCCAGCGCCCGGGCTCCGAAGCGTTCGATGATCTGCCCCCCCTGCGCCTTCACCGCCGCGCTCGCTCCCTTCTGCAACTTGGCCCCGAACTGCTTGGACAGCGTGTGCATCTGCCGCACGAACTCCGCGCGCGCCACCACCGACGCCGCCGCCACGACGGGGTCTTCCTCCGCCCGGGTGCGCATCCGCAGGTCGAAGTTCTTGACCCCTTTCCGCGCGAGTTCCCGCTGGGCTAGCGGCTGCTCGGAAAACTGATCCAGCAGGCCCCAGGGCACCCACCGCTCCGCGAGGGCCTGGTCCAGGGCCGTGGCATGCTGCCACGCAAGCAGCCGGTTCAGGTTCGCGCCCGGCCGGCCCATCAACTCGTTGTACTTCGGCATCCCGCAGAAACAGGTCCGCACGACGACTCCCTTGGTTTCGCGAATCATCGCGTCGAACTTCATGATCTGGGGCTCCGCGATCTTCTTCGAGTCCTTCACGCCGGCCTTGATCCACCCCTCGACGGCCGCCCGGTCGGCAATCACCGTGGCCGCAATGACCGGTCCGAAGAAGTCGCCTTTGCCGCTCTCATCCAGACCGGCGTGCGCCTCGAACCACTCGGGATGCAGCACCTCGTCGTAGCCGAGTTTCGCCGCCCCGGTGACTTCAGGTTCGATGACATCCCTGACGAAGTCCTCGGTCCCCTTCCCAGCCACCACCACCTTGCCGCTGGTATACGCGCTCACGTTCACCTTGAGGTGGTCCGCCTTGAACGCGAACCGCGTGTACGCGACCTCGAAAGGCGTCCAGCCGCGGGCTTCCAGGAGGGAGCGCAGCTTGCCCATCTGGGCGTCGTCCAGCTTGACCGTGTAGGAGGAGAGCTTCTTCGGTGCTTCGGCTTCTTCGCGGGATCGGTTCGACATCGGCGCCATCACCCACGAAAGCGGCGGAAAGCTCAAAAAAAATCTGCTTGGTCCTCGCCGGTGTTTGGTGCGTGGTGGGCTCCCCGTGCGCCCACCGTTGCCCGCCTTCCGTCGCGAGTTCCAGGCCAGCCTGTTGGCGTGGTATCGCCGCCACGCCCGCTCCCTGCCGTGGCGCGAGGCGCCGACTCTCTACAAGACCGTCGTGAGCGAGTTCATGCTGCAGCAGACCCAGGTGAAGACGGTGTTGCCGTATTTCAGCCGGTGGCTCGCAAGCCTGCCTGATTTTGATGCGCTCGCCGCGGCGCCGGAAGAGCAGGTCCTGAAACTCTGGGAGGGCCTCGGTTATTATTCGCGGGCCCGCAATCTCCACCGACTGGCCCGCACCCTGGTCGCCCTGCCCGCCCCGCCGCGCACGCCCGAAGCCTGGCAGGAACTGCCGGGGGTCGGTCCCTACACCGCGGCTGCCATCACCAGCATCAGCTTCAGCGCCCCCGCCGCCTGCGTGGACGGCAACGTGGTGCGGATCCTGACGCGCCTGACGGCGGATTCCACGCGCCACCGCGACTCGGCGACGGCGGCCCGCGCCCTGGCACCACTGGCCACCGCCCTGCTCTCGGCCGACCATCCGGGCGATCACAACCAGGCCATGATGGAACTCGGCGCCACGGTCTGCCTGCGCCAGAACCCGCTCTGCCTCACCTGTCCGGTCCGCACCCACTGCGCAGCCGCCCGCGCGGGGAATCCCCAGGAGTATCCGCGCCTTGCGCCCCGGACCACGGAGGAGCGCCAGGTGACCCGGCTTTGGTGCCTCCATCGCGGCGCCCTGCTGCTGCACCGGGCTTCCGCCGAATCGCGTCGGCTCGCGCGCCTGCATGAACTCCCGACCGCCGCTCAGCTACACCTGACCGAGACTGCGGCCACGCAAGGGCTCCTGCTGCTGCGCCGCCGCCGCTCCATCACCCGCTACGTGATCACCGAGAGGATCCACGCGCTGTCCTCGCCTCCCCGCCATCTGGACCCCGGGTTGGTATGGATCCCCTTGGAAGACCTGGACTCCATTGCCCTCTCCGGCCCCCACCGGCGGTGGATACGCGAAGTCCTTGCCGACACCAACCCCAGCGAGCCCGCTTGAGGCGCTCCACGGGCGCCTTTGCCCCTCCCCGCCGCCACCCTCAAGCGCTGCGTGCCAAGAGTTCCTCCACCCGAGCCTTGGAAGTGGTGATGTCTTCCACGGTCAACCGCGGCCCGAATTCGAGCGTCAGCAAGTGTTCCGGCCGCCAGAACTCGCTTACCATCCTGAAATTGATGTGCCCCGCCCCGATGGGTTGGTGGTCGTTCCCCTGCGCATTCACGTCGTGGAGGTGAAAGCCGATGGTGCGACCAGCCATGGCGGCCAGGTGGTCGCGATGTTTCAACAGGCCCATGCCCTCCTTGATGTCGGCATGGCCGGTGTCATGCCAGTAGCCCACGGGGGCATCCGCGGGGAATTCCGCGAGGAAAGCCGGGTAGTCGGCATCGAGCGGCAGTTCCTCGAATTTTTCGCGGTTCTCGAAGCCCAGCCGGATTCCCTTTTGCCGGGCGTGGTCGAGCACCTCGTTGATGCTTGCCTTCACCTGGTTCCAGAAGGGTGGCATGCGATTCCGCAGCTTCGCCAGGCTCTTGCGCAACAGATTCTGGTAGGTCGTATCCTCCGCGGAACGTCCGGCATCGTGGTGATCGCGCAGGTAGTTGCGGATGTCCCGCGCGGGGTTGAACCAGAAGAACGTAACGCTGCCGAGATGACAGACCACGACCTTGGCCTTCATCTGCGCGGCGAAATCGATCGAGCGCTTCGTGTGCCGGAGCCACTGGTCGTGCTCCCGATGCTCCTTCACCGACGGCTCGAAAAGGTTGGGGGCGGCCTGCACCACCCCGGTCGGCAAAGGGCAAAAGTTGTGGGTCGAACTGATCTTGATGACCCCGGCCTCCACCGCCCGCATGATTCCCGGAACCAGGGTAATCCGGATGCCATGGCTCAGTTAGGCATATTCGAACCCCAGCCCGGCGATCTCCGACAGCATCGCGTAGCCGTCCTGGTGACGGTGCGAGCACCAACTGGTGGAGAGGGCGACGACAGGCTTCACGCGACGTGCAGCCAATGACGAAACCCGCCCGAGGCAAGTTGCGTCGCTGTCGAAAACTTACAAAAAAACCGCCGCGCTCCGCTGGGCGGTAGCGCGGCGTGCGTCGGCATGAACCAAACGCCGGTAGGACTTACTCGGCGTAGCGGCGGCGCAGCATCTGCGTGAAGGCCTGGACCTTCTCCTTGCGCCGGCGTTTCTCACAGGGCTTCTCGTAGTAGCGCTTGGCGCGCGCACCCTTGATGATGTTCTCCCGCTCGAGCTTCTTCTTCATGCGGCGCAGCGCACGGTCGATCGGCTCGTTCTTCCGGATTTTGATTTCGATAGGCATGTTGAAGGACTTGGGCGGACGAAGGTGAAAGGAAAAGCGGGTAACTAGGCCCGGCGACGCACCCGGCGTCAACGGCTTTTTTCCATTGCAGCCGGAGGCTTGCCGAGCACCTGCCCGACCCGCTGAAAGAAGACCTCGTACTGGGGGGTATCCCGCAGGGGCGTGGCGGTGGCGTGACCGGCCCGGTTCGAGGAGTCGGCCTCGATGATCTCGCTGAGGCGCGCCGTCACCTCCGCGGCCGCCCCTTCCCGGATCGACCGCACTTTGACGCGCAGCGACAACTGCCGCGAACTCCCCTGGGTGTCGCCGAGGTGGACGTTTCCGACGCCTTCATACTCCCCCTGCGCAGCTCCGCCCCGCACCATCCGATACCCCATCTGGCTGGCCGCAATGCGAACGGCGTCATAGACGTCACGGGCGGTCGCCTCGTACTCCCGCGCCTTTCCCTCATCCCGCGCCGCGAGGCGCTCGCGGACCGCGGAGGTCGCCTCGGAAAGCGACTCGCAGCCGGCGAGGAGCAGCACGGAGGCAGCGAGGACGGAGGTGAGGAGCTTCTTCATGCGGGTTGCTGTTGGGAAATGCAGTGGAGCGTGCCAAGCCCCCAGATCAAGTCCGCGCAGTCGATGGGGACGATCTCCCGGCCGGGGAAACAGGCTCCGAGCACCGCGCACGCGGCGGCGTCGCGGCGGCGCTGCCGAAAGGTCGGCACCAGGACCGCTCCGTTGATCACCAGGAAATTCGCATAGCTGGCCGGCACCCGCTGTCCATCGAAGACCACCGGCGCCGGCATCGGCAGCGCCACGAGTTCGAACTTCCCACCGGTGCGCGTCCGAAACGACTCCAGCCGCTCCCATACTCCGCGCAACGGGCGGTAGTTGGCATCCCGGGAGTTTGTTTCTTTCGCGGCCACGATTCCGCCCGGACGGAAGAACCGGCCGATGTCGTCGATATGGCCGTCGGTGTCGTCGCCGGCAATTCCCTCCCCGACCCACAGCACACGCTGCACCCCCAGCATCCCGCGGAGATTGGCCTCGATTTCCTCCCGGGACAGGTCGGGGTTCCGGTTCGGGTTGAGGAGGCACTGCTCGCTGGTGAGCAGGTCGCCCTGCCCGTCGACATCGATCGATCCCCCCTCCAGCACCATCGCGTGCGGAAACCGCCGCAGTCCCAGGCGGCGGGCAATGCGCGCCGGAATGCGATTGTCGTCCCCAAACGGGGGATACTTGCCACCCCAGGCGTTGTAGGTCCAGTCGGTGATCGCGACTTCCCCGGTGCGGTCGTTGCGCACGAAGATCGGACCATGGTCGCGGCACCAGGCGTCGTTGGTGCGATGCGGAAAGAAGCGCACCCGGTCGAGATTGGCTCCTGCCGCCTTGCAAAGCCGCCGAGCCTGAGGGCGCAGCGCCGCGACGGCGTTGATTCGTACCTCCTGATACCGGCTGATCGCCGCCGCCACCCGGGCAAACGCCGAGGGGATCGGCCGGAAGCGACCCGGCCAGGTGGCCCGCCGGTGCGGCCACGACAGCCAGACCGCCGCCTGCGGTTCCCACTCCGCCGGCATGCGGAACCCGAGACGCGCCGGGGTCTTTGCGCCCCGCTTGCTCACGGATGCGCCGCCGGAATGCCGTGTACCGCCGCGAGGTAGGCGGCAATGGCGGGAGCACCGGCGACAAACCACCGACCCGAGGCGTCATGCTGCCGCACCGCCATCCCTTCCGGCGGCCTCCCCGCCAACACCAGCAGCGGGCAGCTCTGGTTCTCTGCGCCCACGAGCGGCACAATCTCCGCCCGGGGCCGGGCGAAATCGACATAGTGCACGTCGACCCTGCCCCGCAGGTAGGGATAGTAGCTCAGGAGCCCCTCCACCTGCGCACATTCCGGACAGTGGAAGATCCCGGTGCCTACGCGGCCATCCGCGAAATTGGGGGTCAGGAGGAAGAGTTGATCGTGGGTCGTCATGCGTGATCCAGGAAGCGCTGCGTCAGTCCCGCATAGGCGTCGATCCGCCGGTCGCGAAGGAACGGCCAGTGGGTGCGAGTCTCCTCGACCCGCTCAAGGTCCACCTCCGCGAGGAGGACTTCCTCCCGCTCCACGCTCGCCCGGCCAAGAATCTCACCGCTGGTGCCCGCCACGAAGCTCTGCCCCCAGAATTCGAGTCCGTCGCCGCCTTCGGGCCGCTCGAGCCCTACCCGATTGACGGCCGCCACATAGCAGCCGTTGGCAATGGCGTGACCGCGCTGGATGGTCTCCCAGGCCGAGTGTTGCCGCAGCCCGTGCGCCGCCTTCTCGGCCGGATGCCAGCCGATCGCGGTCGGGTAGAAAAGGATCTCGGCCCCCTGCAGCGCGGTCAGCCGGGCCGCCTCCGGATACCATTGATCCCAGCAGATCAGTACGCCGATGCGCCCGTAGCGCGTCTTCCAAGTCCGAAAGCCGGTGTCTCCCGGCGTGAAGTAGAACTTCTCGTAGTAGAGCGGATCGTCCGGGATGTGCATCTTCCGGTAGACCCCCAGCAGTTTGCCGTCGGCATCGATGACCGCCGCCGTGTTGTGATAAAGACCCGCGGCGCGCCGCTCGAACAGCGACGCCACGACCACCACCCGGTGCCTCAGCGCGAAGCGGCTGAAGGCCTCCGTGGTCGGTCCAGGGATGCTCTCCGCGAGGCGGAAGTAGTCGTGTTTCTCCGCCTGGCAAAAGTACTGCGACCGGAAGAGTTCCTGCGTGCAGATGATCTTCGCCCCCCCGCGGACCGCCTTCGTGGCGAACGCCAGGGTCTTCTTCAGGTTGGCCTCCGGCCTTTCGCCGCAGGCGTGCTGCAACAATGCGAGGGTGACTTTGCCCACGGGAAACGCGGCGATGGCGCCGGCCTTCAGTAAACCACCTTGTTCAGGGGATATTCGACGATGCCCTCGGCTCCGAGTGCCTTCAGCTGCGGGATGATTTCGCGCACGACGCTCTCATCAATGATCGTCTCGAGCGCGATCCACTCCGGGGTGCTGAGTTGGGAAATCGTCGGGTTGCGCAAGGCCGGCAGCCGTCCCACGACCTGATCGAGCGCAGCCTTGGGCAGATTCATTTTCAGACCGACCTTGGACTCCGCCTCGAGGGCGCCGCGCAGCAGGAGGGCGATGGTCTCGATTTTTCGGCGTTTGGCCGGGTTGGCCCAGCTCGCCTTGTTGGCGATCAGCTTGGTGTTGGTCTCGAGCAGGGTGTCCACGATCCGGAGCTTGGCCGCCCGGAGGGAGCTGCCCGTTTCCGTGATGTCGACGATGGCATCGACCAAGTCCGGCACCTTCACCTCGGTCGCCCCCCAGGAAAACTCCAGGTCGACGGCGACGCCCTTCCGCTCGAAGTACCGCCGGGTCGTATTGACCAACTCCGTGGCCACCCGCTTGCCGGCCAAGTCCGCGGCGGACTTCACCGGCGAAGACTCCGGGACACACAGCACCCAGCGCGATTTCAAGGTCGAGGCCCGGCTGTAGACCAGATCGCACACTTCGACCACATCCGAGTTGTTTTCCTGGATCCAGTCGTAGCCCGTCAGGCCGCAATCGAAGAACCCGTGTTCGACGTAACGGCTGACTTCCTGGGCCCGCACAAAGCGGCCGTCCAGTTCCGCGTCGTCGATGGAGGGACGGTAGCTCCGCGAACTGGTCGCGATCTTCCATCCCGCCTTCGCAAAGAGGTTCTTCGTGGACTCCTCGAGGCTGCCCTTCGGCAGTCCGAGCATGAGCAAGGGAGCTTTTTCGGACACGCGCAGAAACGACACTCCGGCCCCGGCACCTTCAAGCTAATTTCCGCCGGCCCTTCCGCCCCCGACGCCACCCGCCGCGACACCCCTCGCTCAACGCAACCGCCGACGCCAGGCCAGCCCCATCGCCAAACCGAGTGCCAGCAGAGCCCAGACGGATGGCTCCGGCACCGCGCTCAGGACAAAACCGTCAAAGGTCTGCGCCGAAAAGCCGTAGAGGCCGACCCGCCCACTCGAAAAGGCGCTGCTGACCAGCACGGTCGACGGGGTCGGGTTTCCGTTCACGTACGCGGAGAACGTATTGCCCACGACGTCGACGCGGATGGTGGCGGTGCTGACGCCATTGGTGAACAACCCGGTCACCTCGTTCAACGCGGGGCTGACCGAGCCGTTGACGATTTCGTGCCAGTACAAACCTGTGCCCGTCCGGCCGTTTCCGCCCGTAACCAGCAGAATTCCGTTCTGATTGCCGGAACTGCGCAGCCAGATTCCGCCATCCGACAGTCCTTGGATGGTAACGGACACCGAAAAGTCGGTGAGCAGCCACGGCAGCCCGGAGTAGGTGGCGGGGTTGTTGTTCGGAGACGTCGGCGCATACACGCCGCCCGTGGCCGTCCACCCGCCGACCTCGTTGCCCCAGGCCGGCGCCGCGCCCGCCGTGAAGTCATCGGTGAAGATGACCTGGGCCTGGCCGCGCTCCGCCAGGACGAGCAACAGCCACAGCGCCGAACAGAGAAGGCGAACGGTCGCCGGCATGGCGAAAAAATGCCCTCCGACCGGCGTCGGTGCAATCCCCGAGTCGATACGCGGCGGGCGTCAGTACCCGGCGTGATGGTTGACACCCGGGGGGCGAATTGTAAAAAGCTCGCGCAAGCCCTTTCCATGCCTTCCGCGTCTCCCGCCCGCACGCAGCCGAAACCGTTGATCGTGATTGTGGAGGATGAGGCTGACCTCGCCAATCTGGTCGCCGGTCACCTCGAACGCGTCGGCATGCACACACAGATCTGCAACCGGGCGCAGCACGCGTTGAAGTTCCTGAAGCGCAACTTCGCCAACCTCATCCTCCTCGACATCAACCTGCCCGATCAGTCGGGCTTCGCCCTCGCGGAGGAACTGAAGGCCGCCGACATCAATATCCCGATCATCTTCCTCACCGGGAATGTCGAGGAGACGAGCAAGGTCCGGGGCCTCGATATGGGCGGCGACGATTACGTCACCAAACCTTTCAGCTACGCCGAATTGACCGCCCGCATCCGCGCGGTCCTGCGCCGGGCCGAGGTCAAGACGGACCTCAACGTCACCAAGAACGTCCGCGTCAGCGACGAGCCGTTCGACTTCTGTGGCGCACGCGTGACTCCGGTACGCCTCGAGATCTCTTTCCCGAATGGCGTCACCCAGAAACTGGGCCGCAAGGAACTTGGCATCCTTGCCTACCTGAATGCCCATGCCGGCGAAGTGATCACCCGCAAAGCCCTGATCCACTCGGTCTGGGGCGTGCACGCCGACGTCAAGAGCCGCTCGCTCGACCAGTATATCGTAAAGGTGCGGGATCTCTACACCAGCCACGGCCTGTCACTCGACGCATTCCGTACTGTCCACGGGATTGGTTACATCTTCGATCCCAAGGGAGAGTCGGACCTCGGCAAATAGGCGCGGCCTGGCCAAGTCCGGCACGCCGGCAACACTCGTCCCCGGTCAGCGGTCGCGGACAGAACCCTCGAGGTCCTCCGACCGGGTGCCGACCGGCGCGAGCCCGTTCTTTTCCGAACGCCACCGCCCAGCGCTGGGAACCGCGGTTGCGGTCGGAACCGAGGACCGTTGACCCGAAGAAGTGACGGAGAGCGCAGGCAAGACACGACTCCCTCCAGGGGAGCCACTCTGCTCCCGCCGGGCCGCGGTGCCATTCACGAGTTGCTCCAGGCTGGCGACCACATCCCTCAAGGCCAGCGACTGGGCATTCAGCTGCTGTGCGGCGGCGGCGGTTTCCTCGGCATTGCCCGCTGTACCCTGCGTGACTTTGTCCATCTGGACCACTGCCCCATTCACCTGCTCGATGCCGCGGGTCTGCTCGACCGAAGCCGTCGCGATTTCCGCGACGGTCTCGTCGATCTGCCGGGTCTTGTCCGCGATTTCGCGGAGTACCGAGGCTACCTGCCCACTCAGGGTCACGCCGGTGTTGCTCTTGGCAATGGAGTCCTCGATTTTCGTGCCGGTCTCCCGGGCGGACTGGGCCGCCCGTTGCGCGAGGGTCCGGACCTCCTCAGCCACCACGGCGAAACCCATGCCGGCTTCACCAGCCCGCGCCGCCTCGACGGCAGCATTGAGAGCCAGGATGTTGGTTTGGAAGGCGATTTCGTCGATGCTCTTGACGATCTTTGCGATGTTGTCGGCGGATGCCTTGATCGCGTTCATCGCGCCGATCATTTCCTCCATTTGCCTGGCGCCTTGATCGGTCACGGCCCGGGTGGCCCCCGTCAGCGACTTGGCCTTCTGGGCATGCTCCGCATTCCGTTTTGCCATGCCGTTGATTTCTTCGATCGACGCGCTGGTTTCCTCCAGTGAGGCCGCCTGCTCGCTCGCACCGGAGGCGAGGGACTGGCTGGCCGAGGAGATCTGGCTCGCGGCGGAAGAGGTCTGCTCCGAACCGGAACTGAGCTGCGTCGAGATCCGCCCCAGCACCTGACCCAGCCTTCGGGTGAAGGTAAGCCCGAGAATCAACGTCACAACCACCCCCGCGGCCGTCGAGGCGATACTCAAGGTCTTCACGGTGTTGGTCAGGGACTCGGTGCGCCTCGCGGTTTCTTCCGCGGCGCGCTGGTTCAGCGCCACCATCTGCTTCAGAGCCACCTCGACCGGCTCGGACTTCCTGTCCACGTCCTCCATCGCCTTTCCCATCTTCTCGAGTAGTTCTTCCGCCTCCGCCGCAATGGCGGAGATGTCATCAAAGTGCTTCATCACCGTCCCCAATCGGGGAGCAAATTTTGAACGGACCAGGTTGCGGGCACCGACCGCGTCGCCGCCGGCGACCAGCGCCTTCGCCTGCGCCACTTCCTCGTGCAGCCTCTGGTGGAGCGCTTTCGACGCCTCCACCGTTTCACGCATGCGGGGATTCCCGATACTGAGCGAAGCAATCCAGCGGCCATAGGAACACGAGGCAGGGTCGATGCCCCCGCCCGGGATGGGCACTCCGGATTCCACATGCTCCATCACCTGTACATAGAGCCGGTAGTGAGCAGTGCGGACGTCAGCGATGTCTCGTCTCAGCACTTTGGGATCACCCACCCCAAACCCGACAAAGGCCCGTTCGGCAGCTACAAACGCCTCATGGGCGCTCCACCAGATCTTCCATTGGGAAACGAACTCATGCCAGGCCGCCGCCTCCGCCGGGGTCTTGGCCAGCGCCTCGTAACGCGCCCAGGACTCGTCGGCCTCCTTCTTCGCCGCGCCCATTTCCCGATGGGCCGCCTGGCGGGCGGCGGACGTCGTCTCCGCGGCCGCGATTTCCTCCTCCGCAGTGTCAATCGTGCGCATCGCGAGAGCCAGATCCTGCAGGGAATCGACACTGGGAAGCCGCACGAACCCTAGTTCTTCCACCGCCTGGTCACTCCTTTCCGCACCTACATATGCGATCCCTCCGAGGATCAGCATCAGCAGCGCCACCCCCAGGGCGGCAGCCATGAGTTTCGTTCGCAGTGTCCAGTTCATTGTCTTTTGCCTCGGCGCTAATGCCATTTGCCCCGGTCACTGCCACGCGCGGGGACGATTGTAGGGCGTGGTTGACAGGAATGCGCTGCGCAGGTCCGGTTCGACAAAGGGAGCATTCGAGACTTGCTCCTATCGCCCGAGCCTGAACCTACCTTAGGGAATTCCTGAAACCATTAGGGGATTTGCGAACCTCGCGCATAGGGATTATCGAAGCCCGTCGGAGCCGCGGCCCGGAAAGACGCTGGATACCCCGCTGGGGCCACGTTCCATCCCGGGAGGCAGCCCCTGCGAACAACGCCCGAAGGTTAACCGAACCGGTCGGGCAAGGCTGGCGCCCGTTTCCCTCGGCGATTCTGCCTGCGGTGATTCCCCACGCCACTTCACCCGCAATCTCCCACCCCAGGGCGACCCCTCTTCTTAGAGTCGCGCCAACATTCCCTTCCGCTGGAATCGGTTGGCCTAAAAAAGCTCCGACTGGACGCCTGGACTCGCCCTTGCTTCCCGGCTCTCTGGTAACACCGCATAGCGTCGGCGGGCCTCTTCAGCGGTGCTCCGCATTTCGAACTCCTCAAGCAACCGCACCAATTCGGCGGGTTGCGGCGTGCGCCACTCCGGCTTCACCGGCGGGAGCCCCAGGTTCAAGGTCGTGAGCTTCAAGTTAACCCGCAGGCGCCCGGCCTCGGCAGCGACCTTTTCCCGGAAACGTTCCGGTTTCAGTTCCCCCGCGTGGGCCAAGACTCCCTCGAGGCTGCCCCAGGCCGACAGCCACGCCGCCGCCGTCTTTGGGCCTACCCCGTCGATCCCGGGAATGTTGTCGGAGGTGTCCCCGACCAGCGCGAGGTAGTCGGCGATTTGCCCGGGAGGCACGCCAAACTTCTCGACCACGCCCGCCGCATCGAGGCGGCGCCAGCCGAGCCTGGGGTTCGCTGACGGGGGCGGCAGCATGACCACGACGAGCTCCCCGACGATCTGGGCAAAATCCTTGTCGCTGCTCACGATCACCACCTCGTCGCCCGCGGTCGCCCGCCGGACCGCCTCGGCCGCCAGCAGGTCGTCGCTCTCCACGCCCATCTGCTCGATGCCCGCCAGGCCCATCGCCCGGGTCAGGACCTTCAGCGGTTCGATTTGCTGGCGCAGGGCATCCGGCATCGGCGCCCGTTGCGCCTTGTACTCCGCGTGGAGCGCCACGCGATCGGCGGATTCGCCCAGGTCGAAGAATACCAGGGTGGAGTCCGGCTTCTCCTGATCCATCAGCTTCCACAGCGACTTGACCCACCCATGCAATGCCCCCGTCGGGAAACCATCCGCACGGGTCAGTTCCGGCATCGCGTGAAAGCAGCGGTACGCCAGGTTGAAACCATCCACGAGGAGCCATTTCGCCATGCGCCGAGGGGACACACTCCCCTCGCGTCGGTCAATCCACACCTCCCTCCTTCGCGCACTCGCTCAACCTCACTCGCGGCGCCGCCTTGCATTTCCCGCATATTCTCCTCCGTCTTGTGGGGTGATCCGGCACCTCCCCTCCCAGCTCCTCAGCCTGGTTCTTCTGGCCGCGCCACTCTCCGCCGACCCGCTGTCGCGGAAGACGGAGATCGACTTCTACCGCGATGTGCCCAGCCGGAACCTCAAGGGCCTGGCCACCCGCTCCGATGGCCGGCTGGTCGCGGGGCCAACGCTGGTCGAACTCGCCGGGACTCCACCCGCCGAACTGCTCTGGTGCCTGGAGCCCGGCGGGGATCCCGGGCGTTTTCTCGTCGGCACGGGCCCGGAAGGGCGGATCTTCGAAGTCACCGTCGACCCGGCTGCCGCCAGCTTTCAGTCCCGGGAAATCGCGCGCCTGGAGGACCCGCAGGTTTTCGCTCTCCGGCGCCTCCCCGACGGTTCCGTTCTCGCCGGCACGTCACCGAAAGGAGCGCTGTGCCTCCTGCGCGACGGCAAGGTGGTGGCCCGCACCGCCCTTCCCGTCGATTCAATCTTCGACCTGATTTCGCTGGATTCGGATACAATCCTGGTCGGTACCGGGAATCCCGGCCGGATCTACCGATTGGATCTTGGTCGATTCCGCGACTCCGGCGTTCACCCGGCCAAGGTGACAGACGCCGCCGTGCTCGCGGAAAGGGGCCTCACGGTTTTCGGGCAAATCCGCGACCGCAATGTTCGGCGCCTCGCGGTCCTGGCGGATGGCCGGGTGGCCGCCGGGTCCTCGCCGCGCGGCAACGTTTATCTCTTCCCCCGCGAGGCCGGCGGGGCCCCCGTGATCCTGCAGGAGAACCGCGATGGGGAAGTCACCGACTTGCTGCCCCTCCTCGATGGTGATCTGCTGGCCACGATCGTTTTCGCGCCCTCCACGGGTGAAACCCGCATCACGCCGTCGCCCCTGGCGCCCCGACCGGGCCCGGACGCCAAGGACCCGCTCCCCCCACCCTCGCAGCCCGAGCGCTTTGGCGGCCGCAGCACCTTGGTGCGGTTCCCCGCCCGCGGCTTCCCGGAAACGCTTACCACGCGGACCAACACCGCGTTCTACCGGGTCGCCCGTCGGGGCGACCTGCTCATTCTAGCCGGCGGAGAACAGGGAGAACTCGCCGGCTACGACCTCAAGGCGCGCCTCTCCCTGTGGTTCGCCGGCAGCGCCTCCTCCCAACTCAACCACTTGCTCCCGCTCGGCGGCTCCGGCGTCATCCCCGACCGCTTTGTCGTTCTGCGCAACAACGCACCTGGCTTCGCCCTCCTCGATTTCGCCGGCACCGGCCGACGTGAGGCCGAGACGCGCCGCCTCGACCTGCCGGCTCCGTCCCTGCTCGGGGCGGTTCGTTTCAACCGGCTGCGCTCGGTACCCGCATCCGCGCTCACCCTGGAGGTTCGCACCAGCAACGGCACCGACGAAGTGGAAGGCTGGACTCCGTGGACACCTTTCGCGCTCTCCCCCGACCAGGGGTGGCGCGGCGAATCGCTGCGCGGCCGGGCCCTCAAGCTCCGCGTCGCCTTCGAGGCACCGGCCGGTTTCGAAATTGATCGAGCCTCCCTATTCTTCCTGCCGCAGAATCGCCGGCCCCAGTTGCAGGAGTTCCGCGTGCTCGCTCCAGGACTGGGACTCCTCCCCGCCTCCGACCCTACCCCGAGTGCCAGCCTCTCGCTCAACCAACTCCTGCAGGGTTCCAAGGACGAGGACCGCCGCCGCAGCAATTTTCTCACCAGCCAGATTGTGCCCAGCCCGGGCGTGCAGGTCGTGCTCTGGAATCTCCTCGACCCGGATGGCGACGCGCTGGCGTCCACGTTTTCCCTCCGGCGCGAAGGCGAGGAAAACTGGACGGACGTGGTGACCGCCACTCGTGATTCCTACGCGCAGTTCAACACCCGGCACCTGCCCGACGGAATTTACTTCACGCGCCTGGTGGCCACCGAGGTCGCACCCCGGCCTGCGGCCGAGCGGCTCTCCCATACCTTCGAAACCGACGATCTGGTAATCGACCACACTGCCCCCGAACTGCTCGAGGCGACCGCGCGCCGCACCGCCGACTCCGTGGTTGTCACGGTGCGCGGACGCGATCAGCTTTCGCTCCTGGATAGCCTCGAAGTCGTCTTCAACAACAACGTGCGCGAAAATGTCGAACATCCCATCGACGGAGTCCGGGACGGCCGCGAGGAGACTTTCGTGCTCGAAGTGCCCGTGGCGCGCGTGGCCAACGCCACCTCGCTTGAACTCACTCTGTTCGACCAGGCCGGCAACAGCGTGGCCCGGCGTCTGACCTGGTAACCTCCTTCCTGATTCCCCATGAAACGTCGCTCCTTCCTCAAGACCATGGGCGCTGCCGCTGGTCTCGCCGCGGGTGTCCGCCCGCTGTTCGCCGATCCTGCCGATCCGAGTCGCCGGCTCATTTCTCATCCCAGCGGGCTGCCCCGCCGCGTCCTCGGGCGCACCGGGCAGGCGATTTCGATCATCGGGTTTCCTGGGCTCGCGCTCGCCCGCACCACGCAGGAAGAGGCCAACCGGGCGGTCCGTGCCTCCTTTGAGAGCGGGATGAACTACTTCGACGTCGCACCGGCCTACGGCAACGGCAAAGCCGAGATTGCGATGGGGCCCGCCCTGCAGGCGCTGCCGCGGGACCAAGTCTTCCTCTCCTGCAAGACCAAGAAGCGCGACGCGGCCGGGGCCATGCAGGAGCTCGAGCAGTCGCTGGTGCGCCTGAAGACCGATCATTTCGAGCTCTACCAACTGCACGTGATGTCGACCGCCGCGGAAGTGAAGGAGGCTTTTGGGCCAGGCGGTGCCATCGAAACCCTGCTGAAGGCGCGAGAGCAGGGCAAGGTGCGCTGGCTCGGCTTCTCCGCCCACACCAAGGAGGCCGCGCTGGACTGCCTGCGGCACTTTAAGTTCGAGACGGTGATGTACCCCGTGAACTTCGTGGAGCACTACCAGCACAAGTTTGATCCCGAGGTGCTCGCGCTCGCGCGCCAGTCCGGGGCCGCGGTCATCGCGATCAAGCCGATCTCGGCCGGTTCCTGGAAGCCCGGCGAGAAGAAGACCCGCAACAACTACTGGTACAGGGCGCTCGAGGAGCAGGACGAGATCAACCTGGCGATGCGTTTCGCCCTCTCGCTCGATCCGGTCGTCTCGGCGATTCCGACCTCGTTTATCGATCTGAACGAGCGCTCAATCATTGCCGGCCGGGCCTTCCGACCCGCTACCGATACGGACCTGAAGTCGATGCAGGCCCTGGCCGAGAAGTACAGCCCGCTCTTCCCGCGCAAGCCTCTGTACCTCGGCGCCACCGGCCCGCACTCCAACTACGGCGCGCACGTCTAGCCCGCCTCCCTGATTCGGCAGCCGCGCTTGAGCCGAAGGCGCAAGCGCGGCCGGAAAAGACCTCGTGATCGCTAACCCGCCGACGGCGGGCTGCGCTCCATCATGTTCGCCCTTCACGTGGGCCTGCCCGGCAGAGGCGACGGCGTCTCCCGGTTGGCGGCGCCCGCAACCAGCCCAAAAAAGAAAGCCCGCCGGGGGACCGGCGGGCTGCTCAGGGGGATGGGCGGTGTCAGCGGCGCACGAAGCGGCGCAGGCCACCCAGAAAAGCCAGCGCGAAGCCAAAGACGAGGAAGCTCCCGCTCTCCGGCACGGACGACGGCGGCGGCCCCGGGGTGTAGGTGTCAGCGGTGATTTCGACGAGGTAGCCATTGGACCCACCGTGGTCCTCGAGGAGCAACTGCAGGAAATGCGTGCCGGCGCTCAGGTTGCCGATGTTGTACTGGTATTCCCACGGCACCGCATGCCCGCCAGCGCGCGCGCCACCGATGTAATTGCCGTCCAGCCAGACGAAGATGCCGTTATCGACCCCGAACTTGGCCACGACGTTGGTCGCGCCCAGGGTGTTGAACTGGTACATCACCGCCACTTCAGTCCCGGGAATCCAAGTGTTGGGGATGTTGGTTTCGTACGTCCAGTTAGAGTTGAGGCTGAGCGGATTCGTGAGCCAGTTGCCCAGAGCACTCGCCGCGGCGGTAAGGTCCGGCGCGGTGTTGTAAGTGAAAGACCCATCATTGGAGATCGGGAACATCCCGGTTTCGCCACCGTTGGCCGCGGTCTGATTCAGCACCGTGCCAATCGAGTCGTTGTAAAAGCCGGGGTCACTCGTCTGGACCAAGACCACCGCCTGAAGTGACGTCGCGGTCGCCAGGCAGCCGAGCGCCAGAAGGCGGGGAAGCAGGTAGCGTTTCATGTGAAGAGGAAGGGATGGGTTCAAATGTGCCAAGGGATGAGATTATCTAAACGCCCGTTTAGCGCCTTTTGTACCAACCGGATTCCCTGCGGTCTGCCGAACCGCCCCATCGTGCGGCGCCGGAGGGCTTTATGGCGTGCCATACGGGTAATGCGTACGTAGTTTCCCACTACCGACCGCCGCGCGGGATGTAAACTCCCCCGACACGTTTCGCCGGTTTTCGGCGCCTCCGCCATGGGGGCAGCCGGGAGGGCGCCGCCCCCAGTCTGCGCGGCTTGCGGTTATCCCCGCGGATGCGCCTTGGCGTGGATTTCCTTGAGCCGCGCCACGCTGACGTGGGTGTAGACCTGGGTGGTCGCCAGCTGCGCATGGCCCAGCAGTTCCTGCACGAGCCGCAGGTCGGCCCCGGCGTTCAAGAGGTGCGTCGCGTAGCTGTGCCGCAACTTGTGCGGGGTCAGATCGAGCGGCAGTCCGGCCCGCGCCAGATGCCGCTTCAGCATCGCCTGCACCTCCTGCACGCGGGTGCGACGCCCGTCGGCATTCACCAGCACTGGCGACCCCGGCGCCGCCTCCGGGGCAAACTCGGCGCGGAACTTCCGCAACACCTCGAGCGCCACCCTGCCCAACGGACACAGCCGTTCCTTTCGCCCCTTGCCCAGGACCCGGGCCACCCCGGCCGAAAGGTCAATCGCACCGTAGTTCAGGCCCACCAGTTCGCTCACGCGCAGCCCGCCCCCGTAGAGTAGTTCCATCGCCAGCCGATCCCGCCACGCCGTGTGGGCGTCGATCTGCCCCTCCTCCAGCAGGCGCTGCGGGGAGAGCAGCAGTGTGCGCACCTGCTCCTCGGTCAGAAAACGAGGGAGCCGCTTCTCCAACTTCGGCAGCGGCACTCCGAGGAACGGATTCCGTGAAATTCGCCCCTGCCGCAGCCAGTAACGGAAGAAGGTGCGCAGGCCCGAGGCGTGATTGTGGAGAGTGCGCCGGTCAAAGCGGCGCTGCGCCTCGATCACGAAGTCCCGCAGGTCCCGGGAGGTCAGCGCCTCCACCCCGCGCGCCCAGGCCCCGATCGCCGGATCCGAGGCCCAGCGATAGAAGTCCACAAACGCCTGCCGGTAGTTGCGAACAGTGTACGGCGAATAACGCCGCTCCCGCGCGAGGAAGTCCTCGAAGGGTTGCCACCACTCCGCGAGCACCGCGGCAGGAATCTCAGCCTCCGGTTTGGACACGCGCCTCAACCTCCCGCATCACTCGCGTCGCCTGCAGGCGCAGGGCGCCCTCGGGATCGAGTCCCCGGGCGCGCGCCGCCGCCGCCAATTCGAACAACCGCCGCCCCAGCGTCGCCTCATCCAGTTCGCGTCCGAGCGCGGCGATGCGCGCCGGGTCCACGACACCATCCACCGGCAGTTGCTTCTTCTCAATCTGCTTCCAGACCGCTTCGGCAAACATCAGCGCCGGCAACCGCGGGGGCAGATCCTTGAACACAGCGCCCTGCGACGCCGCCGGGCCGTTCTTCTTCTCCGTCGCCTTGATCCTCTCCCATTCGGTGATCACCTGCTCCGAGGTCTCCAGCTTGCCGGTGCCGAACACGTGCGGATGACGGCGGACCAGCTTCTCGTTGATTTCGCGCGCGACATCGTCGAAGTCGAAGTGCCCCTGCTCCGCGGCGATCTGGGCATGAAACACGATTTGGATCAGCACGTCGCCGAGCTCCTCGCGCATGTGCGGGTAATCGTTCCGGTCGATCGTGTCGATGAGCTCGCTGACCTCGTCGATCAGGCAGCGCACGAGCGTGCCATGCGTCTGCTCCCGATCCCAGGGGCAGCCGTCCGGGGCCCGCAGCCGCGCCATGGTCCGGCGCAAGTCGTCGATTGCACTCATCCCACGAGGAGAAACCACCAATCCCGCCAAACACACGAAAAAACCTCCTGAACTCTGGTCTGGTTTTCGCGCCTTCGGTGTATTTCGTGGAGACCCCATGTCCGACAAGCTCACCGAGATCATGGCCTGGAAGCGGCAGGAGATTGCCGGGCGACTGCGCGCCGTCCCTCCGGAGGAACTCGCCGCCCTGCATGCCCGCCTGCCGCCGCCGCCGGCCTTCGCCGCGGCCCTGCGCCGGCCAGACGGACGACTGGCCGTCATCTCGGAGATCAAGCGCCGCTCCCCGTCCGCGGGGGCCATCAAGGCCGGCGTCTCGGCCCTCGATCAGGCCGCGAAGTACCGCACCGCCGGTGCCGACGCACTCTCCATCCTGACCGATCAGAAGTTCTTCGGCGGCAGCCTCGAGGATCTCCGCGAAGTCACCGCCCGATTCCAGGCCACGCCGCCGGCGCCTCCCTGCCTCCGCAAGGACTTCATGGTGCACCCGCTGCAGGTGCGGGAGGCGCGTGAGGCCGGTGCCAGCGCCATTCTCATCATCGTGCGGGCCCTGGCCGACCCCGAAATCCGCGAGCTCCAGGAAGCCGCCCGCGCGGCCGGGCTCGATGCGTTGTTCGAGATTCACACCGAGGCCGAACTCGACCGCGCCCTCGCCCACGGGGCCCGGCTTATCGGGGTGAACAACCGCGAGCTCGCGATCTTCAAGACTGATCTTGGCCTCAGTGAGCGCCTGATCCCGAAGTTCCCGCGTGATGTCGTCGCGGTCAGCGAAAGCGGAATCGCCACGGCCGCCGATGCCGCCCGCGCGCGCGCCTGCGGTGCGCACGCCGTTCTGGTCGGGGAATCGCTGATGCGCGCCCCGGACCCGTCCGCCCTGCTCCGCGAGTTTCACGCCGTTTGAGCCGTTTCCCATGCACCTGCGTCCCATCACCGCGTTCGCCACCCTTGGTGGCCTGACCTTCCTCCCGCGTTCGCTGGACAAGATTCGCAAGCACGCCCGAGGCGAACTGCACCCCGACCACTTTGCCTTCATCGGAAAGGGCTTTGATGGCCGCCTCTGCCACTTCCTCGGGATCCGCTACGACGACCTGAGCGCCCGCACGCTCGCCGGTGGAACGGACGAGGAGGTACTGGCCTGGATTCGCGCCCACGGACGCCCCTTCACTGACGTCGATGTCCTGATCTGGAACGGCTTTGCCACCAAGCGAGGATGGCGCGATGACGCCACGCCGCTGCTGGAGCAGCAGAAGGCGGAGAGCGGGCTCGCCCATCGCACCGACCTGCTGACCTTTTTTGACTACTACGAGGTCGACGAAGGACGCGCCCCGCGCTGACCATGCCGCTTTCGCCCAGCGCCACCCGCGACCTGCTCGCGCGTCTGCACCATGCGCCCAAGCGGTTCCTGGGGCAGAACTTCCTCGTCGACGGCAACATCGTCCGGAAGTCGGTGGAGTTGGCGCAGATCGCGCCCGGCGACATCGTGATCGAGGTCGGCCCCGGGCTCGGCACTCTCACGACGGCGCTCCTTGAGGCCGGGGCAACCGTTTGGGCGGTGGAGACCGACCGCACCCTCCACGCCCACCTGCGCGACTCCCTGCAACCGCGCTTTCCCGGGCAGCTGCACCTGCTCGAAGGCGATGCCGTGGAACACCCGCTCGCCGGGCTTTCCGCCGCACCGACCGACTTCAAGATCGTCGCCAACCTCCCGTACGCCATCGCCACGCCCTGGCTCGACGCCGTCCTTTCGGGCCCCCTGCCGCTCCGGCTCGTCCTGATGCTCCAGCAGGAGGCGGCCCAGCGGTACACGGCGCAGCCGGGCTCCAAGTCGTTTGGCGCCATCTCCGTCTTCCTGCAGGCGGCCTACGACGTCGCCCCGGGCCATCGCGTCGCCGCCTCCTGTTTTCATCCCCGTCCCGACGTGGAGTCCCACCTGCTCCACCTCGTGCGCAAACCGAGTCCCTATGTCTTCCCTGCCCCCGCCCGGGCGCTGGTCCGGGGGTGCTTTCAACAACGCCGCAAGCAGATCGGCGCCCTCCTGCGGCACCGCCTGCCCGACGGCGGCCCGGCAATCCGGGAGCGGCTGGCGGCCCATGGTCACACAGAGCAGGACCGCCCGGAGGACCTCCCCGTGGCCTGTTGGCAGGCCCTCGGAGCCCTGGCCCCCACGCCACCGTTGACTTGAAAGCCGGCCCCGGACCGCTAGTCACTATCCCCTTTCCCATGTTGCGTACCACGCTCGCCCTTGTGTTGGCCCTCGTCTCCTCCGCGCTGGCGCTCCGCGCCCAGGGCCTCGAAGGCAAGATCGAGGGCAAGACCTACGTCTCCCCCACCGGCCTGTTCAAGGTCCTGATTCCGGTCCTGCCGGAGCTGGGTGGCGATGTCACCGACACCCCCAACGTCGTGACCTTTCAGGATGACTTCAACGTCCACGTGAGCATCGCCGCGTTTCAGCAGGATGCGACCCAGCGGTGGGAGCTCTCGACGCGCGGCACCAAGGACTACCTGATCTACTTCTTCAGCAACTTCGTGCTCGCGGACTTCAAGCAGACCTTTGCCGGCGTGCAGATTGAGAGCGCCAAGTATGTCCCGGGCACGATGGACGGTTCCCTGCTGACTTACCTGCTGGTGCCCGGCGGCACCATGTTCCCGGAGCGCGCCCCGCAGGTCGGCACCGATCGCCTCCCGGTCGCGAAGCGCGGCAACCTCCTCTTCGTGCGCAACGAGCACGTGTTCGTGATCAGCATCGAGCTCGCGGAGAAGGTCATCGAAGGGAAGTCGTTCAGCAAGACCACCGCCGAGGAGGACGAGATCCTCCGCAAACGCCTGCTCGAAATGGTCGACAAGATTACCTTCACCAAGCCCGCCGCCCCCAAGAAATGACGTTCCCGCGGCGCCCGGCCAGACGTCGCCTGCTCGCCGCCAGCCTGGCCATCCTGGCCCTCTTCCTCGGGGGCTGTGTTTACCTCCGGCTGCTCGAGGTCAAATTGCAGCTCGGCAAGTTCGACCAGTACTTCGCCCTCCGCACTGAGGAAGGGCTGACGCTTCTCTGCCAGAAGCCCGTGATCCGGCCCGACGACGTTCGGTGGTTTGGGGTCAAGCCGGAGTCGGTCGAGCATCTCGGCCAGGCGGAAAGATGGCGGATCCGCTGGGTCAAGCAGCGCCCGCCGGAAAGTCCCGAAACCGCCGAGTACGACATCGTGATCGAACTCGGCTTTGCCGACGGAAAACTCAATCGGGTGTCCATCCCGGAGCGCTACTTTGCCGTGATGCCCAAGGCCTTTCTCGTCGGGGTCATCCGGAGCTTTGGCCGCGGGAAGATCGATCAGACCGGCCAGTCGGTGCACACCTCCGTGACTGCGCCCGACGTCGCCTCGGCGCGGCCCCGGCTCGCCGCCATCGACAAGCTCCTCGGCGCTCCGACCGAACGGCAGATGGCCGGCACCGAAACCACGCTGCGCTACCGTTACGTTCCCGCGACCCGCGAATCACGCGTCGGCACCTTCGACATGATCCTCCGCTTCGACACGGCGAGCGGCGCCCTGACCTTCTGGCAGGCCGTCACGCCGGTGGGAAAACTGGGCTTCAACTTCGGCCCCGCCGACCGCTGATCCCTCCGCGCACCGCATGACCTCCTCTCCCTTCTACCGGCGCCTGGCCACACTTGCCGATCTCCCGGCCATCGTCGCCATCTACAACTCCACCATCGCGGGCCGCATGGTCACCGCCGACCTCGAGCCAGTCAGCGTGGAGTCGCGCCGCGCGTGGTTCGACCTGCACCAGCAACCCTCCCGCCCCCTCTGGGTGCTGGCGGACGGCGCCGACGCGGTTGGCGCATGGTTGAGCTTCGACACGTTCTACCCCCGCGCGGCGTATGATGGCACCGCGATGATCGCCGTGTATGTGTCCGAGCAACACCGTCGCTGCGGGCTGGGCCGCCGGCTGCTTCGCGAGGCGGTGGCGGGCGCGCCCGCCCTCGGGCTGCACACGCTCCTGGGCTATATCTTCGGACACAACGAGCCCAGCCTGCGCCTGTTTGCCGCCGAAGGATTTGTCCGGTGGGCGCACCTGCCCCGGGTCGCGGTCCTCGATGGGGTGGAACGCGACCTCGTCATCGTCGGCCGGAGGGTGATGGCGTAGCGGCGCCCGGCACCACCCTCCGCGCCGCTCTTACAGATCGAAGGTCGCCGTGAGGATGAACTGGCGCGGATCGATGATCCGGTAGGCGTACGACGAGCCGTCCGGATTCACGGCGATGGCCTGGAGCCGGCCGCCCTCGAAGACATTGCGTACATTGAGCTGCAGACGGGTTCGCACCTTGCCGGCGAACAGCCGCAGGCCGTAACCCGCGGTCAGGTCGACGTAGTAGCGCGACTTGTCGTAGATGGGACGGTTGCGATCGAGCGTCCGCACCACCCCGTCGGCATCCGGCGTCGCGCCATAAAAGCCGATCGAGGCCTTGTCCTCCCAACGGACGGCGCCACCGAGGCTCAGTCCCCGGAGCCGCCCTTCGGAGAACGTGTAGTTCGCCAGCGAATTGAAACGCCATTCGCGCACCTGGGACCGCGGCTTGCCCTGGTTGGCAATCGCCAGCTTCAGCGGGGCCTGCACGCTGCCGATGAAGAAGTCGCGCGGCACCCCGCCCGAACCCCAGCGGTTGGTCCACCATTCCACCCCGGCATCATCCTTGGCGGTGGTCCAGATGGGCATCCGGCTGTCGATGTACTCCTGCACCCGCGGCGAGATGTTGGTGTCGATCGACTTCTGCTGCGCGCCGGTGAACTTGAAGCGCCAGTTGCGGGTCGGGTTGTAGTTCAGTTCGATCTCGAGCCCCTTCGCCTCGATATCGGAAGTCTCCGTGATGCTCTTGCCCGCCAGGTTGTCGATGAACTCGGTCGGCAGCCCCATGATCCGGGCCACCTCGGCGGACGTCTGCGCCGCCGTCGGCACGATGCCGCGTGCCGTGAACCGCGCATTCGCCACGTTGGTCGCCCATTCCTCGAAGTCGAACGAGTCGTTGCCGTTCCCGCTGCGCCCGGTGTCGAGCCGGATGGCGCGCGTGGCGACGATGCCGGCGTCGCCGTTGCGGGCGTTCTGCTGGAAGTTTTCGTAGCGGTTGATGCGCAGGTAGAGCCGGTTGTCGAGGAGGTTGAAGGACACGCCGTAGTCCTTGCCGCGGCCGGTCGGGTTCGGCAGCACCTCGCCGAGCAGGTTGTATTGGGTCACCGCCGGCTGGAAACTGTCGGACTTGTTGTAGTGCGCCGCCATCGACCGGACGCCGTCCGCGAGGAACCGCGCGAGTCCACTGCCCTCGCGCGCCGTGCGGTCGAGCAGCTTCACGTCGCGCAGCGGCCGCACCACGCCGCCGTAGGTCTTGGTCTTGCCGGACTTCTCCAGCCAGTTGCCCCACACATCCAGCGGCGTGTAGTCGAGCAGGCCGGTGCGGGAATCTACCACGGCGCCGTTGGAATCACGGCTGCGGTTCTTGTCCTCGCGCACGCCAAAGGTCGTGACGAGGCGGCCGTCGAGGAAGAAGTTCTGCATCGTGCTCGACTGGGTGCGAATCTCGCGCCGCGTGCGATTGGAGGGCGTGACCCCCGCTTCCCCGATGGTCGCCGGCTCGTTCACCCACTGGTTGGTCGCGGCATTGAACCACGTGAGGTTGTAGCGACCGCTCAGGCCGTAGACCGCCGGCGGCGCATAATCGATGTTCTGGTTGGCCGCGTCGCCGACGTAGTACTTGTAGTACGCGCGGGCGGCCGTCACCCCGGTGCGGTTCTGCAGGTTGATCCAGTTGTGGTCGGAGAGCACCGCGTCGCGATAGCGGAAGACCGCGGTGTCCAGGCGGCGGGTCTCCCAGTGCCACGCCAGGCGCTGCTGACCAATCCAGGACAACAGGCGCGGCAGCCCGCGCGGCGTGAGCTGGTACGCGACGTCGGCACTCTGAATATCGTTGATCGAAGGCCGGTTGAACAGGGTGGGCTCTGAGGCCGCGATGTAGGGCCGCTTGAAGTACGGGTTGGTGCGTCCGTCGAGCAGCTTCTCGTTCACGTCGACGTAGAGCACCGCGTTGGTGCCGCCGATGAAGTTCCGGCTGTAGCTGTCAAAGTCCTCTCGAAGCCAGCCTCCCCGCACGGCGAGGAGATGCTGGTCCGTCTGCACCAGGAACTGCTCCAGCTCCACGCTGTAGATGTCGGCCTTGTCCTTGTTGTAGTTCGGCGCGACGAAGTTCACCGAGCTCCAGTCGTAGAGGGACCGATCGGTGATGCTCGACATCACGTAGAGCGGGAAAAGGGTGCCGCGGAGACGTTGCAGATCCGTGCCGCTCTCGAGGAAGCGGAGGTTGGTGTTGGGATTGTCCGGAGTCGGAATGCCGGCAAACGTGCCCGTCGTCGGAACCGTGCCCGTGCGGTTCACGCTCCAGAACTGGATGGCGCCGCCGTCGACGTAGATGCTCGGCCGATTGTAGAAACCAGTGCCCTGGGCAAACAGCCCGATGGGGAGGATGCCATCCTGGCCCTGGGTGTACGGGCCCATGCGCGTGCCGTTGGCGTAGGTGGCGATCTGGGTGGTCGGATCCCAGGTCGGGCTGCCGACGGCCTTCCAGTAGGTCACGGCGTCGCGCGGCGTCACCGAATTCGGCCGGCGCGCGTAGTTGTGGTAGGATTCGTAGCTGCCCCGCACCGTGGTGTTCTTGAAGGGGCGGTAGGTCACCGCGGCCTGTCCCCGCCGGCTGAGTTCCTCGGACGGCTTGCGCTCGAACGCCTTGTCCTCGTACACGCCGGAGACGCGCACCGCCAGTTTGCGGTCGAGCAGCGGCCGGTTGACGTCGAAGCTGGTGCGATAGCCGCCGTAGCTGTCGGCCCGCAGGGTGGCGGAGGCGAAGGCGCGGGTCAGGTTGGCCTGGGAGCGGATCACGTTCACCGTGCCCGAGGTGTTGCCCAGCCCGAAGATGTTGGAGTTCGGGCCGCGGCTGATCTCGACGGCATCGATGTTGTAGGTGTCGATCGGGATGCTGCTCGTGCTGGCGAAGTTCCCCACCGCCATGTTGGCTGAATCGATGCCGCGGATACGATTGGCGGTCATCGGGCTGCCCTGCACGCTGTCGTTCACGCCCCCGTTGCGATCGACGGTGAAGGCCGTGAAGTTCCCGGTCCCCTCGGTGTTGGCCTCGTAGAGGAAGATGTCGTTGATGTCGACCGCCGCCGTGTCGAGCAGCTGCTGCTTGGTCACGACCGTGATCGACGCGCCCAGGTCCTCGATCTTCGAGTTGAGGCGGGTCCCGGACAGTGTGTTGGCGGCGAGGTAGCCGCGGTCGGCCGACGCCGAGACCTGAAACGGCGACAACTCCACGACCTGATCGGTGCCCGCCGCCGCCACGGGCGCCCGGGCGGCTCGGGCCTCGTCGGCCTGCAGCGAAGCAAGCTCATCGGCGTCGAGGCGTCCGTTCTGGTTCTTGTCGTAGCGCGCGAGCTGCGCCGGCGTCGGCGCCGGGGTCGCAGCCGTCTGCCCCCAGGCGATGACCGGGACACTCGCGCCCAATAGGGCGATGAGCCAACGGAAAGAAAGGAGGTTTTTCATGGTGCAAGCAGGGAGTAGTTCAGAGCGAAGCGGACCGCAGGGCGGCCCACTCGGGGACCTCCCAAGGCAATCCGTGCCCGGCCCGGTGACAACGGGCGCCGCCACCGGACAGTTGGAAAGCTGCCGGCGGCTCCCGCGCGGTCCTATCGCGCAGCAGGCACCGCCAGCGGAACGAGTGTCACCGGCCCCAGCAGGCCCGACTCCCGCGGAGTCCACGCAGCGGCCGAGAAGTTGCCGTCCGCACCCCGGTTGGCCGCCAGGCGCGCGGGGTAGTTCGTGTTGTAGAATTTCTTCCAGGTGGCGTCGCGCCGGTCGAGATCCGCAATCCGGTTGGCGGCCAGATTGGTCACCGCAACCTCGAGGACGTTGCGCCCCGGGCGCAGCGCAGAGCCCGGAGCCAGCACCACCCGCCAGGGAGCAGAGATGAGGGCCCCCACTTCGGTCCCGTTCAGGCGCACGCGGGCGCTGTCCGCCACCCGCCCGAGGTCCAGTGCGCAGACCGCGCTATCGAGCACCGGTCGGTCGAACTCGAGCCGGTACACGGCGGTCCCGCCGAAGGCCCGGGCCGCCTCGCCCCCGAGTTCGGTCCACGTCTTGAGATCGCGACAGCGGAAAGGCGCAGGCAGGGATGGGCCCCCTGACGAAAACGTCACCGTCCATTCGCCCGTCAGGCGCACGGCGGGCCCGGCAGCGCGGAAGGTGGGGCTGGCGGATTCCCCCTCACCCACGCTGCGCTCAAACGTCCGGATCAGGCAGGTTTCTCCGGGCGCCAGCGCGACACGAACTTCCCCCCTACCATCCGCGCCGCGCCGCGAGTTTGCCCGGCCGCTCTTTCCGGTCATGGGATCAAAAAGCCCGGCGTCATGGAAGGGCACCTCCAGTCGCACGAAATCCTCAACGACCTTCTCCGTGCCGTTGTGCAGGAAGTAGACATGGCCGCGATCGAGCCGGCGCCGCACGAACTGCAGTCCCCGATCGACCAGCCCCTCCCGGGACACGCCCGCCTGCGTCAGCAACGCCTCGAGATCCTCCCCGGCCAACGCGGTGGCCCGCAGGGCTTGCAGATGTCCGCGCACTTCCGCGCGCCGCTCCTCGAGCCGCCCCCAGCCGGGCACATCGGCGGGCCAGCCACGATGGAAGATCACCTTGGCCCCCGCCTCCGCCAGCTTCCGCAGCCGAGCGGCCGTCGCGGCGGGCATCAGCTTGGTATCCGACACCACGATCGCCCGGTAGCGGCCGCCACCGATCTCCAGACCTCCGTTCCGGAATTCGATCCCGGTCAGGAGGCGATCGCTCACGAAGTCGAAGGTGTAGCCGCGGTCCTGCAGCATCTGCGCCACCCCGTAGGCACCGGGCCGGGCTCCGCCGAGAAAGTGCGGCATCGCGCTGGCGTCACGCCCCGGACCGGGCTGCGCCCAGGCGTCATGAATCGGATAATACAGCAGGACGTCGTGGTCGGCCCTTCCGGCTTGGAGGAAGGACTGGCAACGGGTCACGTAGGCGTTGAGCACGTCCGCGTCGGCCCAGATTGGATTGGTCGGGTCGAGTTCCACCGACGCGTAGAAGTGGTGCCCCGGCCATGGCTCGCCCGGGGGCGAAAACACCGTGCCGTGGTAACAGTTGTGGTTCACCCCGCCGAGGAACATCTGATCGACGCGGCGCTTGATGTCCCCGAGCGAGGACAACCAGTGTTCGTCGAGCCAGGTCGCCGTCTCGGCCGACGTCAGCCGCCGGCCGGTGAGGTTGGCCGCCGAGGAGGCGAACTTCATGCCGACGATGTTGGTGCCCTCGGTCTCCGGAATGTCACTCGCGGCGTAGAGGTCGAGCAGGTTGGCCGGTGAACCGTGGGCCTGGTTGCGGATGATCGCTCCGTGGCGTTTGGCCCACGCCGCCCAGGGCAACGTGAATTCCTCGATCAACAGATCGGAAACGGTCTCCCGGTGATCGGAGCGCACGCGCACGTTCCGGTCGGGAGTGTCGCGGCCGGCGAAGGCCGGCAATTCTGCGCGAAGATCGTAGCCGCGCCGACGCCGGAACTCCTCGAAGAACCGCGGCGTCCAGTTGGCCTCGCCGCTGGCGTCATCGACCTCGTAGGAGTCGTTGAAGTAGGCGCGGAGGCGGTCGACGCGGAAGCCCTTTGCCGCCGTGTCGAAGCGCTGCAGGTACTGCGCCAGCGTTCCGGAGGAAAAGTGATCTATCACATCGCCCTCCCCGCCCGGTCCGGCCCGCTCGACCTGCTTGCCGTGCCAGCCCTGGAACACCGCATAGAGCACCCAGTCGCTTCCGGCGGGTGCGGTCCAATCCAGGAGCCCATCCGGGTTGACCCGTGAGGTGAGATCGACCCGTTCGCCGCGCCCCGAGTGCGCCACCAGGGCCTGGAGTTCCAGCCGGCGCGGGAACCGAACCTGGTCCAAGGCCAGGTCCTGCAGGTTGGCATTGGCCGTGACCGGGTCCTTGAGGTCCTCGATCCGGGAACGGCGTGGTCCCGCCACCCGCACGACCGGCCGGTCGGTTTCGACCAGGGGTTGCGTGAGTCGCTTCCCTCCGGCGAGTTCATGGCTGCGCACCACCACATGCCGGGCCGCCATCTCCGGCGTGACCCACGGCCCGCCAAAGGGCCAGCCGGTACCGGTTGACATGTCGATGCCCAAGCCGAGGCGCTCCCCTTCGTCGAGAACATGCTCCAGAAGTTTCATCCAATCGGGCGACAGGTAGGGTCGAAAGCGATCCTCCTGCCCGCGCACGCCGTAAATGGGCGTGATCTCGAGTCCGCCGAGGCCCGCCTTGGCGTACTTCTCCATCTCGACCGTGAAGTCCCGGGGCGTGCCGATGCTACCGAGCCACCACCAGCGCGACCAGGGTTTCGTCTCCGCGGTGACCGCGGGCCAGTTCCAGGGCGCCGTTTCGGCCGCCGGCGGCGTGGCTGCGCCGGCCGCCAGGATACCTGCCAGCAGCAGCGCTCCTCTGAGCCAATGCCGGGCGCCGCACGGCCAGGTCGACCGTTGGGAGGTCATGGGGACTTCCCCTTTCGTTCCGGAGCCTTTCCGCCCGGAGGAACCGCGCGCCCATCTCCCGAACTGCGCCCGCCCCTGCCGCCCCGACCAAACGGGAAGGGCTCCGGTGGCGGAACCTCGGTGGGAAGTTGATCGGCGCAGAGTTCCAGCACCTCGATCGCGCTCAACCCCGACTGGGCGGCGCCGTTGGTGCTGAGTCGGGGCGCCTCGTCGATGGGATTAAGCACCAGGGGCCCTTCAACGCGGGTCGTGGCGAGCAGTCCGCCGCCGAAGCGGAGCAGCGAACTCGTGGCGGCACGGGCGAAGACCGGATTGCGCGTCTTCCAGTAGGCGTAGGCGGCGAGCCGCGGCGTGCCTTGGCTCATGCGACCCTGTTCGCCGAGGTAGGCGCCATCTGCACCTTCCGTCCCCGTCTGCTGGTCGCGCTTCAGCACGTCCGCCGGCGCGCTGCCGATCCGGCAGTATTGCAGCCACATCTTCTGCCAGCCCGGATGATCGATGACCTCGTTTAACTCGAAGATCACCTGCGCGCCTCCTTGGATCGTGGAGAGATTGTACGAGCCGACCTCATCAGAAACCTGGAAGAGTTTTCCGGTCTCGGGATCGTATCCGTACACGAGGTTCTTCCCGGACTTGAGCCAGTACGGCATGGCCTGGAAGGACTCGATTCCGGCCACGATCTTGTCGCGCCACTTGCGGTCGCCCGTCCGCTCCCACTCGGTCATCCAGTTGCTGACGTAGGCGAACCAATCAGGTCCAGCCCGCACGCGCGCCGGGTGGCGTTTTTCCGCCGCGGTGATTGGTTGCGCGAGCCGCATCGGATCGAGCGTAAGCGAGGTGAAGTCGGCGTTGACTACCTCCCGCATCAGGTCGCCCGTACGCTCGTCGGTCGTCAGGTAGTAATACGGACGCTTCAGTCCCGCCATGCTGATGCGCACCTCCTTGGCGCCGCAGCCCCAGTGCCGCACGTTGTGCCGCGATCCCAGCCCGGCCAGGGAACCGAGATGATAGCAGTCCACCTCGCTGGTGTGGCGGGTCATCGCCTCCGCCAGGCGGAAGACGTCAGCCCGGCCCGTGCGGAGGAAACTGAGCCAGAGCCAGAGGTCGGTGCCGAGTTCCGTGTTGTCCCACGCCATGCCGCCGAGGTCGTAGTTCCAGACATGGCGCTCGCGGTCGAACGAGTGCATCACATCGCCAAAATCCCAGAAGCCGTACCAACGGTGCTGCTCGACTTGTTTCTGGTAGAACGCGACGGTGCTTTCCAATTGCTCCTCAACCGCCTTGCGGAAGGGTGTCGACCGGTCGGGCAGGCTCCAAATCCCCAGAGCCCGGACCGAGTGGAGGTAGGCCGGGGTCGCGACGAGAAGCGGCGGCCGCTCCCCCAGCCCGGCCTGTTTCACGCTGTCCTCCCGCGAGGGCACCGTCGCCGCGGGAAAGAGCGTCAACTCGCTGGTGCGCGCCACGCCCACGGGCGTGCTCAATCCGGGCTGCACATCCTCGTACACCGCCTCGAGCCCATGAGCCCGCGTGTCGTAGTGCCGCAGATCCATCGCCGGCCCGTCCGGCGACCACAGCCAGACCCGCAAGGCCGCCTCCCCAGTGGTCGCTCCCGCAACCTCGAGTGAAACCGGATGCGACTGCCAGAAGTTCTTCACGCTCACGCCAAGCCCGCCGCTGGCGTCCCCCGCAAACACCAGTCCCGACGCCCGCCGCCCCGCCCCGCACGGAATCCAGGCGCTCTGCGGATTGGTCCGTTTCACCACGGTGAAGCCGTCGGCATTGGCCTGGGTCAGCTTGAACGCATCCCACACCGCCCAGTCCGCGAGCAGCCCCTGCTCCCCGGCCGAATACTCCGCCCGATTCGGCACGCGGCGGCCGGCGAGTTGCGCCGGGTAGACGTTGCCGGTGCCATCCGGATGGGAGACGCTTCTCCCCCCGCGCCCCACCATCGGCTGCACGGGCTCGGCCCACAGGCCACCGTTCTCACCCGAAAAGCGGACGTGCCGGTTCTGCACTTCCTCGCGCAGCGGCACACCGAATTCCAGTCCCAGACCACGGATGAAGTCCTTCTGCTCATCACCGTCGAACACGATGGTGTGGACCATGCGCACCGTCTCCTGGCCGGCGAAGAAGTACAGCCGCACCACGAACGGCAGCCACTCCCGGGAACCGCGCGCCGCCCGGTGCACGCCCTCCACTTTCAGCACCGCCCGCACCGGACCGTCCTGCTCCACGGTCACCCGCTGGGTGCGGCCCAGAAACGACTCCCGCGGAGCGGTCTCCTGCGGTTCGCCCTCCGGTCCGTGCTGCACGATGCAAACGAGACGGCCGCGCCGCGCGACGTCGCGCCCGCCGACCACCAACGAATCGATCAGCGCATCCCCCCACTGCGGAACGCGCGCCCGCACGTTGCCGGTGTCGACCTCGATGGTGGTGTCGCTCCGCCGCACGCGCACGCGGACCTCGGTGGCGACCACCGACGGACTCGGCGCGAGGGTGAACTTCCCCGCCCCTTCGCTGCCGGCCACGGTGGCGAACCCGCTCCACTTGAGGGAGCCGTCCGGCCAGTAGGCCAGCGGCCAGGTCTGCAGCGGGAGCGCGCGGCCCGAAGGGCCCGTCAAGGTGAACGCCTGCTCCCGTTTCACCGCGCCCCGCGGCCACGGCACTCCCCAACTCACGCCGGCCTTCAACTCGGCCGGATTGCCACCGAGCCAGTTCAACTCGACCGGCGTCGGGTCGGCCGCGGGAAGGGAGGTCGCCAGGAGGCAGAAGAGGGCGGGCAGTTGCGATTTCATGGGGTGAACTGGGTCGGCGATTCTCCCGTCACCGCCGATTGGCTGTCGGAGCCGACGGCGAGGAGTGGTCGGGGAGAACGGGCACGACGTCCCAGCATGAGAGTCGTTCCGTGGATTCCCAGCGGTTATCCCCATTCCAAACGCGGACAGTCCAATCCAGCGCGCCACGATTTGACAGCGAGGCGGCCCCGGCGCTTGCCTTGGGCCAGCTTGCCCCGCGCGGATCTTGCCGCGACCTGCACCTCGACCCCGTCTCCGCCATGACTACCCCTCAGGCTCTGTTCGTCTCTCGCATCCGCTCGCTCGCGCGGGCGCTTTTCTGGGCCGGCCTATCCGTGTCCCTCTTGCCGCCCGGGAGCTTTGCCCAGGAGCCCACGGCCACCCTCGCCGGCACCGTGGCCAACGCCAGCACCCGGCAGTTCCTCACCGACGCCGAGGTGCGGATCGCCGGAACCAGCCTCGTCGCGCTGACGGACCGGGCGGGCGCTTTTTCGCTGTCCGGCCTGAAACCCGGCACCTATGAAGTGATCGCCTCCTACACCGGGCTCGATGCGGAACGCCGCACCGTCACCGTCGCCGCCAGCGCCACGAGCCGGCAAGAGTTCAACCTCACGGCGGAGATCTACCGGCTCCAGCCCTTCGTCGTCGCCAGCGAGGTGGAGGGCAACGCCGCCGCAATCAACCAGCAGAAGAAATCGGACTTCTTCATCGCCACGATCTCGGCCGACACGCTCGGCAACGTCTCCGAGGGCAACATCGGCGAGTTCCTGCGCTACGTGCCCGGCATCCAGGTGAACTTCAGCAACGCGGATGCCTCCACCGTCTCGATGCGCGGGCAGGATCCCGAGGCGACTCTGTTCACCTTCGACGGCCAGGTGCCCGCGGCCGCCGGCACGCCCCCGCGCTCCAGCACGGGCAGCAGCGACGCCTCGAGCCGCGCCTTTGAATTCAGCCAGGCCACCATCGCCAACATCGAAACCATCGAGGTGTACAAGGCGCCCCCGCCGTGGATGTCGCCCTCGACCGGAGGGGTCGTCAACGCCGTCACGAAGAATGCCTTCGCCCAGAAGGGCCGGCGCTTCTCCACCACCCTGACGCTCTCCGCCAACAGCGAGATGATGCACTGGCGCCTCCCCGGGCCGGGCTCACGCACCACCCACCGGATCAAGCCCGGCGGCAGCGTCAATTACTCGGAAGCCTTCTTCGAAAACACCCTCGGGCTCACCTTCTCGTACTTCGAGAGCAACGTCATCAACCCGAGCCACAACTACGCGATGGGATATTCGCCATTCACCGCCGGCACCGCCGCCAATCCCGTCACCGAGAACTCCCGTTTCAACGTCAACACCTTCACCCTCGTCGACGGTCCGCAGGTGAAGAACCGCCGCTCCCTCACCCTCAACGCCGACTACCGGCTCGGCCGGCACACGGTCCTCAAGCTCAAGACATCGGGCAACCACTACCTCAGCCAGAATCGCAGCCACACCTTTCGCGTCCGGCCCGGCACCGTGGATCCCGCTTCGACCACCACCGACGCCACCGTGCGCAACGCCCTCGTCGACATCTTCAACGACTACAGCGACTCCCTCAGCGCCAACTACGGCGTCGGCGGCTCGGTCGAACATCGCTTCGGCCCGTGGCGGGTCGACTATTCGGCGTTCTACGCGAAGTCGGATTCCAAGGTCACCGATCTGCCGGCGATGATTCAGTCGATGCAGTTCAACCTGGTCGCGGCCGACGCGATCGTGGTGCGCATGACCGCGGACCCGAACACCCCCGCGCCGCGTTCGCTCGTGCAGGTGGCCGGGCCCGATCTTTACGACCTGGCGAGCTACAACACGCGCAAGAGCTTTTCGCTGCAGACTTCGCCCCGCTTCCAGAACGACCGCACCTGGAACCTGAAGTTCGACGCGCGCCGCGACTTTGCCGGCTTCGTCGTGCCGTTCGACCTGCGGGCGGGCGCCTCCCTTTACCAGCTGCACCGGCGGAAGATGGCCGGCCAGATCGTACTCAACTACACCGGCCCCGACGGCGTCGCCGGCAATGCCGACGATCCGCAGCTCAGCGCTGCGCAGTTCATCAAGACCACCTATGGCGACAAGTTCCTCTACGGCATCCGCACGCCTCCCCTCGTCGATCCGTACAAGTTTGCCGCCTTCATGACCGCCAACCCCCGCGCGGTGCAGGACATCCAGGGACAAAACATCCAGCGTCAGCGCGTCAACACCCAGCAGATGGCCCAGGACGTGACCGCCGCCTACTTTGCCGGCACGGCGCGACCCACGCCGCGCCTCACCCTCGTGGCCGGACTCCGCGGGGAGAAGACGGAGAACTTCGTCCGGGGAGCCATTCGCATCAACTCCCTCGGTGCGCCCATTCTCGCCCAGGGTTTTTCCAACACGTCGAAACCGTACTTTGACGCCATCTACTCGCGCACCCAGCGCGCCACCAGCGACTACACCGACCATTTCCCGAACTTCCAGGCCACCTACCGCTTCACGCCGGACCTGCTCTTCCGCGGCGCCGTGTCCCGTTCGATGTCCCGGCCCGGCGTGCAAACCATCCTGCCCAACACCACGGTCAACGACACCGCGGCGATTCCCAGCGTCACCGTCAATAACACCGGGCTGCTCCCCACCTATTCCCGAAACATCGACCTGCAGTTTGAACTCTTCACGCGGCCGTCGGGGCGCATCGAACTCGGCTGGTTCCGCAAGACGGTCTCAAACTACATCATCACCTCGACCGACACGATTCAGCCGGGCGACGACAACGGCTTCGACGGTCAATACGCCGGCTACCTGCTCAACACGCAGGACAACGGCGGCAAGGGACAGTTCGAGGGCATCGAGTTCTCCGCCCGCCAGAGCCTGCAACCCTACCTGAAGTTTGTCCCGGAGTTGCTGCGGGGCTGGGAGGTGTTCGGCGGCTACAACAAGAACACGAAGGGCGAGGCCCCCAACCGCGCCGGCGTGGTGACCAAGCCGCTCGCCCCCAACTTCTACGACTGGAATGCCAACTGGGGCGTCAGCTACATGACCCCGCGCCGCACCCTGTACCTCAACGTCCGCACCACGCTTTTCCCGGAAGCAATCACCACGGCCGCCTCGGCCACGGATCTCCGTCCCGTCTACGAATCGAAGCACCAACGCTGGGACGCCACCCTCCGCTGGACCATCAGTCGCACCTATTCCCTGGAACTCAACGGAGCCAACCTGACCAACGATTCCTGGCGCAACTTCTACCAGGGCGGGCGCAACACCTCGCGCCGTACCTTCGGCACTAACTACACCCTTTCCTTCCGCGCCAACCTGGATCAACTGCGACTCACCGGGGGCGGGCGCTGAACCGCCGGCGCAGCGGCCTCGTCCCGCACGACGAAGCTCCCCTGTAGGCGGGGCGCCCCCGCCCCGCGATTCCGGCCGATCGTCCCGGCCAAGCGCGGCGGGGTCGCCGCGCCCACATGTCCAAGGCGCACACCGCTTGCCTCCGCTTTGGCATTGCCGCCCGGAGGGTGAATCGCAATGCAACTGGCGCCCATCGATGCCCAATTCCAAGCCGCTCCCGTCCCACGCCGAACCCGCCCTCCGCCCGATTCGCAAGCTGATGGCGGCCAACCGCAGCGAGATCGCCGTGCGCATCTTCCGCGCCGGCACCGAGCTCAATCTCCGCACTGTGGCCATCTTCGCGCAGGAGGATCGCCTGTGCATCCATCGCTACAAGGCCGACGAAGCCTACCAGGTCGGCGCCGGCAAGGGCCCGGTGGCGGCCTACCTCGACATCGAGAGCATCATCGGCGTGGCCAAGGAGAAGGGCGTCGACGCCATCCACCCCGGCTACGGGTTCCTCTCGGAAAACGCCGAGTTCGCCCGCGCCTGCGAACGCGCCGGACTGATCTTCGTCGGGCCGCGCCCCGAACTCCTGGACATGATGGGCGACAAGACCGCCGCGCGCGCCCTGGCCCAGCGGATCCACGTTCCGACCCTTCCCGGGACCGAGAATCCCATCGTCGACCGCGAGGAGGCCCTGCGCGTGGCCAAGAGCATCGGCTTCCCCCTGATCATCAAGGCCGCCTTCGGCGGCGGCGGCCGGGGCATGCGCGTGGTCCACAAGGCCGGTGATTTGGCCAACCTGCTCGACGAGGCTCAGGCCGAGGCCGGCCGCGCCTTCGGCAACCCCGCCGTCTTCCTCGAGAAGTACATTCCGCGCGCCAAGCACATCGAAGTGCAGGTGCTCGGCGATCGCCACGGCAACGTGATTCACCTGCACGAGCGCGACTGCTCGGTGCAGCGCCGCCACCAGAAGGTGGTGGAGGTCGCTCCGTCCTTCGGGCTCCCGGAAAAGGTCGTCAACGAACTGTGCGACGCCGCGGCGCGGATGGCGCGGGAGATTCGTTACGACAACGCCGGCACCGTCGAATTCCTCTACGATCTCGATCGGCACGAGTGGTTCTTCATCGAGATGAACCCGCGCATCCAGGTCGAGCACACCATCACCGAGGTGATTACCGGGCTGGATTTGGTGCGGGCGCAGATCCTCATCGCGCAGGGCCACTCGCTCCACTCGCCGGAGGTCGGCATGCCGCGCCAGCCCGACATTCCGCGCAACGGCTACGCGATCCAGTGCCGCATCACCACGGAGGATCCCGAGAACAAGTTCATCCCGGATTACGGCCGCATTCTGGCCTACCGCTCGCCCGGCGGCTTCGGCGTCCGCCTCGACGGTGGCATGGGCTACGCCGGCGCCGTGATCACGCCCTTCTACGACTCGCTCCTGGTGAAGAGCATCACCAGCGGACAGACCTACGACATCGCGATGCGCCGCGCCCACCGGACGCTGAGCGAGTTCCGGATCCGCGGGGTGAAGACCAACATTCCGTTCCTGGAAAACGTCATCGCCCATCCGGAATTCCGGTCGGGCCAGGCCACCACGACGCTGATCGACACCACGCCGGAGCTCTTCGCCTTCAAGCCGCGGCGCGATCGCGCCACCAAGCTCCTCAACTTCCTCGGCCACGTCATCGTCAACGGCAACCCACACGCGAAGGGATACCGCCCCGACAAGCCCTTCCTGCCCGCCGTGATTCCGGCCTATGACCACCGCGTCGAACCGCCGGCCGGCACCCGGCAGAAACTCCTCGAACTGGGTCCGCGGGGATTCGCCGCCTGGGCTGCGAAGCAGAAGCGCCTCCTCGTCACCGACACGACCTGGCGCGACGCCCACCAGTCGCTCATGGCGACCCGCGTGCGCAGCTACGACATGCTCGCCGGCGCGGGCGCCCTCGCCCACCGCACGCCCAACCTGTTCTCCCTCGAGATGTGGGGCGGCGCCACCTTCGACACGGCGATGCGCTTCCTCAACGAGGATCCCTGGGAGCGCCTCCGCCAGCTCCGCGCCCGGGTGCCCAATATCTGCTTCCAGATGCTGTTCCGCGGCGCCAACGCCGTCGGCTACACCAACTACCCGGACAACGTCGTCGCCGGTTTCGTGAAGCATGCCGCGGCCAACGGCATGGACATCTTCCGGGTCTTCGACTCCCTGAATTACCTGCCGAACCTCCGCGTCGCGATGGCGGCGGTCAACGAGACCCACGCCGTCTGCGAAGCCGCGCTGTGCTACACCGGCGACATCCTGGACGAGCGGCGCGACAAGTTCTCCCTCAAGTACTATGTGCGCCTGGCAAAGGAACTGGAGAAGATGGGCGCCCACATCCTCGCGATCAAGGACATGGCCGGCCTGTGCCGTCCGTATGCCGCCTTCAAGCTGGTCAAGGCCCTGAAGGAGGAGGTCGGCCTGCCGATTCATTTCCATACGCACGACACCAGCGGCATCGCCGCCGCGAGCGTGCTGCGCGCGGCGGACGCCGGGGTCGACATCGTCGATCTCGCTCTGGCCGCGATGAGCGGCAGCACGTCGCAGCCGAACCTCAACTCCGTGGTCGCCGCCCTGCAGCACACGGCCCGCGACACCCAGCTCGACCTCGATGCCCTGAACGAGTTTTCCGACTACTGGGAGATTGTGCGCGACTACTACCGGCCCTTCGACACCGCGCCGAAGAGCGGCTCCGCCGAGGTGTACCTCCACGAAATGCCCGGCGGGCAGTACACCAACCTCAAGGAGCAAGCCGCTTCGATGGGAGTCGCCCACCGCTGGCCGGAGATCGCCCGCACCTACGCCGAGGTGAACCAGCTGTTCGGCGACATCGTCAAGGTCACGCCCAGTTCCAAAGTCGTCGGTGACATGGCGCTGTTCCTGTTCAGCCGCGGCATCAAACCGGCCGATGTGGTCAATCTCGAGCCCGGCTCCCTGCCGTTCCCGGAAAGTGTCATCGACATGATGAGCGGCGGCCTCGGCTGGCCCGAGGGCGGGTGGCCGGAGCGAGTCTCCCTCGTGGTGCTCGGGGAGAAGCGGCACGCCGAGGCGCAAGCCCGTTACCAGGCGACGCGAAAGAAACCCGGCGGGGCGCCCAAAGGCGCGCCGGTGCTGGACCTCGAAAAGGTACGCGCCGACCTGGCGTCGGCGCTCCGGCGCCCGGCGAGCGACGACGACGTCTTCTCGCATCTGATGTACCCGCAGGTGTTCGCGGATTTCGCCAAGCATGTGGCCACCTACAGCGACGTCTCCGTGCTGCCGACCCCGGCCTTCTTCTATGGCCTGAAGCCCGGCGAGGAAATCTCCGTCAACATCGAGGAAGGAAAGGTCCTGATCATCCGCCTGATCTCGATCGGGCAGCCCGACAAGGATGGCCGCCGGGCGATCAGCTACGAACTCAACGGCATCGCCCGCGAGACCTTCGTGGTCGATAAGAGCATCGCCCCGAAGACCAAGGCCCGCCCGAAGGCCGACCTCGCCGATCCGCTGCAGATTGCGGCTCCCATCCCCGGGCTGATCGCGCAGCTCGTCGTCTCGGTCGGGAGCAAGGTCGCGAAGGGCGACAAGCTGCTCATGATGGAAGCGATGAAGATGCAGAACACCGTCTACGCCTCCGCTGACGGTGTGGTTTCGGAACTGCACGTCGCTCTGGGCGACACCGTGGAGTCGAAGGACCTGCTCCTGAAGCTCCGCCCCGCCTCCGCCGCCAGTTGACCGACGCTTGAATGTAGCCGGGGGCGGCGACCCCGGCCTTGGGCAAAAGCGACTGACGTATTCACCGGACCGGCCTCAGCGAGGCCGGCTACACCGGCGTCCTGTAGCCGGGGGCGGCGACCCCGGCCTTTGCTGATTGCGCCCTACGTTTTCACCGGGCCGGCCTCGACGAGGCCGGCTACCGGTTGGCGGGATTCGCCCTACGGCGTCACCTGCCGGCGCAGCTTGCTGTGGTGCCGGCTGTACGTGAAGTAGATCACAATCCCCAAGGCCATCCAGCCGATGAGCCGGAGCCACGTGTCCCACGGCAGCGCGAGCATCTGCGCTCCGCAGACGATGGCCCCGAGGATTGGCACCAGGGGAACCAGCGGCGTCCGGAACGGCCGATGCAGCTCCGGCTGCCGAATGCGCAGGATCCAGATGCTGAGGCACACGATCACAAAGGCGAAGAGGGTTCCGATGGACACCAGTTCACCCAGCAGGCTGAGTGGCAGCAGCCCGCCGAACACGGACGCAATCAGGCCGGTCACGATGGTGGTGATGTGCGGCGTCCGAAACTTGGGGTGAATCTTCGCAAACGCCGCCGGCAGCAGTCCGTCGTTGGCCATCGAGAAGAAGATGCGCGGCTGGCCCATCATCATCACGAGGATGACCGAACTCAGGCCCGCCAGCGCGGCAATCTCGACGACAAACCGGAGGGCGGCGGGGGCGCCGGCCGCCTGCAGGGCATTCACCACCGGAGCCGGGTTGTTCAGGTCGGTGTACTTCGACATCCCGGTCAGCACGAGCGAGACCGCGACGAAAATCAGGCTGCAGATTCCCAGCGAACCCAGGATGCCGAGGGGCATGTCCCGCTGCGGATTCTTCGCCTCCTGCGCGGAGGTCGAGACCGCGTCAAAGCCGATGTAGGCGAAAAAGATCACCGCGGCTCCCTTCATGATGCCGCTCCAGCCGAACTGTCCGGGACCGGTGTTCTCCGGGATGAACGGGGTCCAGTTCTTGATCGCCAGGTCCGGATGCGTGAGCAGGAACCACGCCCCGAATCCGATCACGGCCAGGAGCACCGAGACCTTGGTGAAGACCATCACGTTGTTGAAATTGGCCGACTCCTTCACCCCCACGACGAGCAGGCCGGTGATGAGCAGAATGATCGCGATCGCGGGCAGGTTAACCAGCGCCCCGCTCGCCACGAGTTTGCCATTCACGATGTCGAACGGCGCCCGGGTCAGGTGCTCCGGCAGCGTGACTCCAAACTCCTTCAGGAAGGCCACGAAGTGGCCCGACCATCCCACCGCCACGGTGGGCGCGCAGAAAAGATACTCGAGGATCAGGTCCCAGCCGATGATCCAGGCCAGAAACTCCCCCAGGGTGGCGTAGGCGTACGTGTAGGCGCTTCCCGCGATGGGAATCATCGCCGAGAACTCGGCATAACAGAGGCCGGCAAAGAGGCAGCCGACGCCGGAGATGAGGAACGAGATCGCAATCGCCGGGCCCGCGTACTGCGCCGCCGCCTGGCCGGTCAGCACGAAGATGCCCGCGCCGATGATGGCCCCGATGCCCAGGCTCACGAGGTTGGCCGGCCCGAGGGCCTTGCGCAGGCCGTGCGGGCTTTCGTGGGCACCCTCGGCCTGGAGGGTGGCGAACGGCTTGCGGTGGAACAAACTCATGGGGGGAACAGGAGGTTGCGGACCGGGATGATCCGCGCGGCGAGCGCGGCGCAAGGGGAACCGGCCGGACGCCCGCCGTCAATCGGCGACTGTAGAAATCCTGCGGAGGCAAGCCTGCCGCCGACGCACTCCTTGCCGGACCGTAGGGTCAATAGCTGCCGCTGAAACCGAACTTAATCACCGTCGTGTAGAGGTCGTTTCGCGTCATGCGATCCTTGATGTACGTGAACTGGTGGTTGGTTCCCACGTTGAACACGTTGATCACATCCGCATAGACGCTAAACCGACGGCTGAACGCGTACGCGAGGTTGAAGTCGACCGGCGTGCTGCCCTTGTCGTAGACGCGCCGGGAGGCGTCGGCGTTGTAGCTCTCGAGCCGATCCGAGGAGTAGTTGACCTTGGCCCGCACGGTCCAGCCGTGGGCCAGGTACGAAATGCCGGCGTTTCCAGTCCGCGGTGTGAAGAGTGGGATGGTCCGACCGCTGTTGTTCGCCCCGGGCGTGCCGTAGTCGCCCTGCGTGCGCAGCCAGGTGAGGTTGGCAAACACGCCGAAGCCCCGCCAGAACCCCCGAAGATTGCTGAACTGCTGGTTGTAGGAGAACTCCAGCCCGCGAATCGTCGCGGAACCGCCGTTGCGGTCCGTGGTGAGCAGGTAGCCCTCATATTCCTGGCCGAAGATGTTGTTGCTGTCGTCGACGCGACCGACGCTGGCTCGATAGATGAAGTTGCTGAGCTTCTTCTCGAAGGCCCCGACGGAAAACAGGCCGGCCGGCTCGAAGTAGTACTCCAGGGAGAGGTCCAGATTCTTCGACCGCTGCGGCTGCAAATCCGGGTTGTTCGACGTGATGGTCAGGTTGTCGTTGTTGATCGTCATCGTCGGGATGATCTGGCCGAAGTTGGGCCGTCCGATGCCGGTGGAATAACTCAAGCGTCCAATCAGGTTTCGCGTGGCATTGTACTTGAGGTGCACGCTCGGGAAGGTGTTGCGGTAGTCGCCCTCGCCCCGGGTCGGGTTGCCGTACTCCGCCAGGTTGCGGCGTGCCGTCTCCTCGTCGGTCACCGTGCCGACCCAGGCCGCCCGCCGGGCCCGCTCCGCCGCGGTCAGTTCCTGCTTGTAGCCGGAGGCCGAGAAGGAGGTTTCCTCCAACCGCACGCCGGTCACGAGGTTCAGACGCCCCCAGCGCGTCTCTCCCTGGAGATAGAGAGCCGTCACGGTCTCCTCCGCCCGCGTGTCGTTGCGAATCGTGTCCTGGGTGCTGGTCGCCACGTTGCGTCGGAAGAGCTGGGGCTGGGACCGCAGGGCCTCCATCAACTCCGGCAGCTTCATGAACTGCAGCCCGCGCGGATAACTGAAGGCAACATGCGTGTAGCCCGGGTCGAAGAAGCGTCCGAGGTCGTCGTCATTCGCCGTCCCCACCGGCCCCGCCACGCCGTTGGGACCGACATAGCTGTAAAGGTTGCGCGTCTGGTCGCGCTTGCGGGTTTGCTCCCGGTAACGGAAGCCCGTCTTGAGGGAGAGCGGCAGGACGCTCGCCCAGGCCTTCCGGTAGTTCACCTGCGCTCCGACAATCTCGTCGTGGCTGGCGATCTCCGGCAGATCGAGCGAGGTCATCGTGGAATTGCGCGGGTCGTAGATGTCCGGCCCGCTGATTTGCGCGACCGTGAAGTAATTGTGCGTCGCTGAGCGATCGAAACGGAAGCCGACTCCCGCCACCGCCCGCGCCGGGATGAACCTCCGCTCGTCGCCCTGTGACGGGGAGTAGTTCGCGGTGAAGTCCACCTTGCCCCCGAGAAAGCGGGAATTCTCGCCGCCGATGGTGTAGTTCAGGGTGCGCACGTCGCGTTCACGGCGATTCTGGTTGAAGGTAAAGGTCTGGTTGCGGGTCTCCGTGACAGTGCTGGTGACGGAGACGATGTTGGTGGCCGTCGCGGTGTTGACCGTCGGTTGCCGGCGATTCAGCTGGTCGACGTAGTAGGAGTACGTCGTGTTGAAGTAGACCTTGGTCGCATCCCCCAGCCGGTAGTCGAAGCGCACGCCGGCCCCCTGTCGCTTGTGCTTGAGCTGATCCTGGCCCCAGTTGGCCGCGGTGAAAAACACCGGGCGGTCCGTGGCCGTCGTCTGCTCGTACAGGAGATTGCTGCGATCCCGGGGCTTGTGGCTCTCGTTGTAGCTCGCCGTCACGAGGATGCCGACCCGCTCGCGGATGATGTCCGAGTAGCTCAGGCTCACGAGCGGCCGGAACGACTTCTGGTCCAGGTTGTACGTGTGTCCGACATTGTAGGTGGCGCGGCGCCCTTTCCGATCGAGGGCGCTCTTGGTTTTCAGGTTCACGCTGCCACCGATCGAGTCCGCGTCCATGTCGGGCGTGGCCGCCTTGGTGACCTCGATGGTTTCGATGAAATCCGCCGGGACCTTGTCGATTTCGAAGCCCCGGTTGAGGCTGCGCGTCGTCCCGTTCGCGCCGCGGGTCCCATCGATGCTGACCGCGTTCATGTTCGAATCGACCCCGCGGATGCGGATCAGGTAGATCTCCCCTTCCGATTCCTCCTTGCTGATGCCGGGCATGCGCTGGAGGAAGTTGCCGAGGTTGAGATCAGCCACGTTGCCAAAGGCATCCGACGAGATCACGTCCTTCACGTTGCCGGCGTTGCGCCGTTCGGTGATGGCGAGGGCGTTCCCCTCCCGCTCGCCCTCCACGACGAACTTGTCGAGCTGGTACACCGAGGAACTGAGTCCGAAGTCCCGGGTGACGACGGCGCCGGCGGTGACCACCGCCGGCAGGGATCGGGCCTCGAGACCCGCGTAGGTGGCGGTGAGGGTGTAGGTGCCGGCCGCAACGTCCGGAATCTCGTAGCGCCCATCGCGCGTGGTCAGGGCCGACAGGCCGCCCGGCAGCAAGGTGACTTCCGCGCCTTCCAGGTTCTGCCCGGTCGCCGAATTGCTGACCGAACCGGTGATGGTTCCGGTCCGCGACCGAGCCTCCGCCACCGGGGATTCCGCGGCGGTCGCCGCGCCGATCAGGAACAGGAAGGCAATGAAACGTCCGCAATGGGCGTGACCACGGCTACCAGGGCAGGAGGCTTGGTTCATGGGGGCTTGGGGTTGAGGCCGCCGGACGGGTTTCTGTCCGAGGGCTGGACTTTCCGGACAATCGCACGGCGGGGTAAGGCGCCGCGCGACCGCGACGCCGGAGACTAGCGACAACTTCGCGGGTCCGGCAAGCGCAACCCGGACCTGGCCCCGCCGGCCTACTTCAGAATCTTGAACATGCTCGTGTAGTCGTCCGTCCAGAGCGGGATGTCGGCCCGCGGAGGCACTGCCGGGCTCGCCGCCGCGCGCAGGGCCTCGCGGTTCATGAACTCCGTATTCTTGCTCAGCACCATCCACGAAGCCGCATAGAACCACCAGCCGCCGTCCTCCTCGTCGATGCCCCCGTCGCTGCTGTCGATGTTGTACGCCTGGTAGCCGAATTCGCGTGCGGCGTTCTCCACCACCGGACGAAGGTCCAGGTACCGGTTGGAGATGTTCACGAGGATGGCGCCGTCCGGCTTGAGGTGGCGCTGGTAGATCGCAAACGCCTCCTTCGTCAGCAGGTGGACCGGCACGGCGTCGCTGCTGAAGGCATCCATGATGAGGAAATCGTACTCCTGCGGCGGCTCGTTCTCCATCGAAAGCCGGCCGTCGCCCATCACGATCTCGATCTTCGCCGGGCTCAGCGCGAGGTAGCTGAAGGGCTTGCGGGCGATGTCAGTCACCTGCGGGTTGATCTCGTAAATGCGGATCGTGTCGCCCGGCTTGCCGTAGGCCGTCACCGTCCCGACACCCAGGCCCAGCAGGCCGATGCGCTGCCCCTGCTGCCGCGGAAACTGGCGGAGCGCCAGGCCGAGGCCCGACGAGGGGCCGAAATACGAGGTGATCATCGGCGCCCGCTCCGGGGACGTGAACTGGAAGCCGTGGGTGATTCGCCCGTGCTGCAGCAGGTAGTGATGGGAGAGCGGATTGCCCTTTTCGTATTCGAAGACCGACAGCACGCCGTAGAAGTTGCGCGCGCTCAGCACGGCCCCGTGCGACGACTCGCGGATCTGGGTCACGAGGGCGAAGACCAACCCGAGCCAGCCGGCGCCCAAGAGGCCGCAGGCGAGCGCCGGCCAGGCCAGCGCCCGGCTCCCGCGCCTTGCCCGCCACCAGAGCAGACCGGCCACCGCCGCGGCCGCCACCCACACGAGCCAGTGCAGCGCCCCCACCCGCTCCCAGAAGGTGTAGCTGCCCCCATGCGTCATCACACGCTGCCGCATCCATTCGGACAGACGCTGCAGGGCCGTCGCGGCGCCTGCGGTGGCACCCACCGCGAGCACCACCCCCAACACCCGCCACCGCCCCGCACTGAAAGCCGCCCGGCCGCGCCAAGCCACCACGATGAGCAGCAGGCCCGCCAGCGCCAAGCCGAGGTGCATCTCGTGAAAATTGGAGAAGACCGCCGGAGCCACCAGCGCCACGAACAGGCCACCCACCGCGCCGCCGGCCGCGATCATCAGGTAGAACGACGTGAGGTGTCGCGGGTCCGGTCGGAGATGATAGAGTTCCCCGTGGCAGACCATGCAGGCGACAAAGAGCGTGGCGGAGTAGATCCCAATCTGCGTGAGAATTTCCATGTCCGGCCCCTCGAACAGGGCCTTGGTGATCGCCGCCATCGCCGCCACCAGCGCAAACGTGTAGTAAAACCGGGAATACCACCGCGGCCCGTCGAAACTGATGATGAAGGTCAGCAGGTAGAGCGCCAGCGGGAGCACCCACAGGAACGGGATGACCGCCACGTCCTGGCACATCTTGTTGGTCACCGCCAGGAGCAGGATCGACGCACACGCCGGCAGCCCCAGCCACAAGAGGCGCTGCGACCAAGTGGGAGCCGGCGCCGCGTTCGTGTCTGTGGCGGCCGCCATCATCTCGGCCGCGGGTTGCCGCCACATCCGCCACGCGCAGTAGGCGCACGCGGCCGCGTAGGCGACCAGGCCCCAGGACCAAATCTGCGCCTGGCCCTGCCGGGTGAAGTTGGTCTCGAAATAGATGGGATAGCTGATGAGCGCGAGGAGCGAGCCGACGTTCGACAGCGCGTAGAGCCGGTACGGCGAGGCCCCCGGCCGGGTCCGCCGAAACCACTCCTGCATCAGCGGGCCCGTCGCGGCCAGGACAAGGTACGGGAGCCCCAGGCTCACCGCGAGCAAGGCCAGGATATGCCAGGTCGGGTCTCCGGCCCCGGTGGGTTTCCAGGAATCAGCCGGGGTGATCGGCAGCGTGGCCAGGGCTGCCGCGAGCACCACGACGTGCACGCCGGCCTGCGCCCGGGACGAGAGCCGGCGGCTCAGCAGGTGCGCGTAGGCATACCCGCCGAGCAGCAACACCTGGAAGAACAGCATGCAGGTCGTCCACACCCCCGGGCTGCCTCCGAACCACGGCAGGATGTACTTGCCGATGAGCGGCTGGACCTGGAAAAGCAGGAAAGCTCCCGTGAAGATGGTGAGGGCGAAGGGGACCATGTCGGAAAGGTGCGGTGCGAAAACGCGCCCATGGGAGAAGGGAAAACCCCGGGCGTGGCAATCGTTTCGCGGCCCGGCCGCCGCTTTCACCGCCGGTCGCCGGCTCCTCGGATTTGGCTTGGTCAACCCGCCCGATTCGTAGTTTGGTCGTCCCTTCCAACACCGCCATGCCCAAAATCGAGGTCAACAAGGTCGCCGAAATCCTGAAGAAGAACGACATTTCCCCGGCCATTCTGCGGCGGGTGATCGAGGAGATGAACCTCGCCGTGCAACCGGATCCGGGTGAGGAGGAGAAGCCGCCGCCGATCAAGAAGCAGTTCGTCATTCTGGTCAGCGATCCCGAAGGGCGGCTGCCGAAACAGGACTTTGTCGGCTGGGTGTTGCAGATCCCGGAGAACGAGAGCGTGGCCACGACCCAGGAGCGGGTCTTCCGCGGCGCCTACGACTTCAACACGACCAAGAAGGGCCGCCTGCTGCCGGTGAAAACCGTGGGCGAGGCGATCGAGAACGTGCCGGCGAAGTTCTTCAAGGAAGCGGATGTCTGGGTGAAGACCAAGACGCCCGTGCTGATGCTCCGCACCGACAACGAGATTCCGCGGGAGTAACGCCGCTACGGGCGCCGTGCCGCGCCATCGCCCGCGGGCAGACCGTATCGGGCCGGATCGAACCCCCGCTCCCGCAGCGCCGCCGCCACCGCGGCCAGATCGAGCTTCGCACCGGGCTTGATCCCATTCTCCCGGTACCACCCCTGGTTGACCTCCAGGGCGAATTGCAGGTCGGTGCTCCGCGAACTCACCGATTTTTCGTCGAACGGGTGCAGCGGGTAGATTTCCGCCAGCACCCCGTCGCCGCGGAAGAAGCCGATATCGAGCGGGGTCGGAGTGTTGCGCATCCAGAAACTCATCGCCTGCGGCCGGTCGTAGATGAAGATCATGCCATCGTCGCGGCCCAGGTCCCGGCGCTCCATCAAACCCCGCTGCATCTCCAGGGGCCGAACCGCGAGTTGCATCCGCACGGTCTTCTCTCCGACCCGGATGGGGAAGAAGTCCCGTACCGTCTTCACCACCGGCGCGCCGGTCGCCGGCCCGGCTCCTGCCGGCTTCTCCCGCGCGCACGAAAGCAGGCCGGCCGTCAACACGAGGACCGCGCCCCAGCGCGAAACCAGATTTGCATTTTTCACAGCGGCGGTGGCTAATGCGCGCCTCGCCGCAACTCAACCTCTCTCTGCCGTGCCTGGTCCGCAACTTCCGCCGCCCCTCCTTTACGCCGACACCGCCCGGAGCCCCGACGCGCTCTATTTCGGTCGCGTGGAGGTCCCCGATCCGTTCCTCGCCTTCGGCCTGCGAGGCCGCCGATACGCCGTGGTCAGTGCGCTCGAATTCGGCCGCGTCCGCCGCACGTCGGCCTTCGACGTCGTTCTTCCCCTCGAGCGTTTCCTGAAACTCGCCCGGGAGCGCTGGCCCCGGCGCACGCCGGGACCGGCGGAAGTGCTGAGCCTGGTGGCCCGCGAGTACCGTCAGAACCGTTTCCGGGTGCCGCTCGACTTTCCGGCCGGCTTGCTGGACAAGGCCCGCGCCCTGGGGCTCCGCTTGGAAGTTGCCGACGGCCCCCTGTTCCCCGATCGGGAGATCAAGACCCCGGCGGAGGCGGCCGCCATTCGCGAGGGCAACCGCTGCAGCGCCCTCGGTTTCGCCGCCGTCGAGCGCATCCTGCGCGCGAGCCGGATCCGGGGAAATCGGCTTTACCATCGCGGCCGGGTGGTCACGAGCGAACACCTGAAGTTCGCCATCGAAGTGGCCTGCCTGGAGGCGGGGGCCATTTCCTCCCACACCATCGTGGCCGGCGGTGATCAGGCGTGCGATCCGCACGAGCGCGGTTCGGGGCCGATCCGGCCCCACGAACTCGTCATCGTCGACATCTTTCCCCGCGTCAGCCACACCGGGTTTCATGGCGACATGACCCGCACTTTCCTGCGCGGGCGCGCCTCCGATGCCCAGCGGGCGCTGGTCGAGGCCGTGCGCGCGGCGCAACTCGCCGCGCTCCGGGCCACGCGCGCCAACGCCAACGGCCGCGATGTGCACAACCGATGCGTGGAGGTCTTTCGCCAGCGCGGCTTCGAGACCAAGGTCACGGCCCGCGGGTCCGTCGGGTTCTTCCACGGCACCGGCCACGGCCTGGGGCTCGCCGTCCATGAACCCCCGCGTATGAGCGGCCTCGTGGACTATACCCTCAAGGCCGGCTCGGTGGTCACGGTGGAGCCCGGACTCTATTATCCCGGCGTGGGTGCCTGCCGGATCGAGGACGTGGTGCAGGTCACGACCGGCGCCCCGCGGATGCTCTCCCGCTATCACTATCACTGGGAGTTCTGAGCCATGAGAGGATTGCCCCAACTCCTGAAGAAGATCACGCGGCTCCGCATCCTCGTCGTCGGGGATGTCATGCTCGACCACTACATCTGGGGCGACGCCACCCGCATCTCGCCGGAGGCACCCGTCCCCGTCATCGACATCGCGCGCGACTCCTGGACGGCCGGCGGTGCCGCCAACGTCGCCCTCAACCTCGCCTCGCTCGGCGCCCATTGCTCCGTCATCGGCTATTTCGGCAGCGACGACAGCGGCACGCGGCTGTCCACGATTCTCCACAGCAAACGCATCCATACCGTCACGACTCCCGGATCCGCGCCGACCATCGTGAAAACCCGGGTGGTGGTGCAGCACCAGCAGCTCTGCCGGCTTGATCGCGAGGCTCCCCCGACGGCCTATGAAATCTCAGCCTCGAAGCTGGAGCCGCTGGTGGCTCCGGAGATCGCCCGTTGCGATGCCGTAATCCTCTCCGACTACGCCAAGGGAATCCTGACCGATCCTGTGGTCGAGCGCGTCACCCGCCTGGCCAAGGCCGCCGGCAAGCTGGTCGCCCTCGACCCAAAGCCCAAGCGGCGTCTCAGCTTTCACGGCCTCGATCTCATCACCCCCAACAAGCGCGAGTCCCTGCAGCTGGCCGGGATCGAGCCCCCCCCGCACGCGCCCTTCCCGGCCGCCGAGGTCTGCCAGCGCCTGCACGAACTCTATGCGACGCGCCACCTCGTCATCACGCTCGGCGAGGAGGGCATGCTGTTGAGTTCGGGAGGAAGGATCCGGAAGATCATCCCCACCGCCGCCCGCGAGGTCTTCGACGTTTCCGGCGCGGGCGACACCGCCCTCGCCTCCCTCGTGCTGGCCCTCGCCGCCGGGAGCACGCTCGAAACCGCCGCCCACTTTGCCAACGCCGCCGCCGGGGTCGTCGTGGGCAAGCTGGGCACGGCCACGGTCACTCCCGCCGAGATGATTGCGTACGTGAATCACCGGTGATCTTCGAACATCTCCCGCCCCCCGCCCCGTCCGCGACGCGCGGGGGCGCCCTCTTCCTCGATCGCGACGGCACCCTCATCTACGATCGTCACTATCTCGCCGATCCAGCCGGCGTGGAGTTGCTCCCGGGAGTCGCCGGAGCCCTGCGCGAGGCGCTCGCCAAGGGATACCGGCTCTTCCTGCACACCAACCAGTCCGGCATCGCCCGGGGCCTTTTTCAGCTCGACGACGTCCTGCGCTGCAACGTGCGGATGGACGAACTCCTCGCCCTGCCGCGGCCGATCTTTGCCGCGATCTGCATCGCGCCGGAGGGCCCCGGTGATCCGGCAATCTACCGCAAACCGACACCCCGCTTTCCGCTGGAGATGATGACCCGTTACCGACTCGATCCCGCCCACTGCTGGATGGTTGGTGACCGCGAGAGCGACGTCGAAACCGGGCTCGCCGCCGGCATCGGCGCCATCGCCGTCTGCACGGGCAAGCATGATGCCGCCGGGTGGGCGAAGGTCGCGCCCGCCGGCGTGCGCATCTTTCCCGGACTCGCCGACTTTGTCGCCACCCTCGAGCCGCTTCCTCCGGCCGCGTCGCATGCCTGAACTGGCCGAAGTCGAGTTCTACCGGAAACGCTGGGCGCAGGTCGCGACCGGGGCGCGAATCTTGCGGATTGCGACGCATGACGGGCGCCGGGTCTTCCGCGGCACCGATGTGCCGGCTCTCCGCCGCGCGCTGACCGGCGCCACCCTGGTGTCCTCCCATGCCGCCGCCAAGCAGATGCTGTTTTGCTTTCGCGGCGGAGGTTGGCTGGGACTGCACCTCGGGATGAGCGGGGAACTGTTCGTCGCGCCGCCCACCCATGAGCCGGGACGGCACGATCACCTCGTGCTGTACCTGCGCGAGTCCGCCCTGGTATTCCGCGACCCCCGGATGTTCGGCCGCGTGCTCTTTCACTCCGGTCGCGAAGCTCCGACGTGGTGGACACAACTGGCTCCCCCCATCCTCTCAGCTGCTTTCACCCTCGAGGAGGTCGCGGCGTACCTGCGCCGCAGGGCCCGCGCCCCCCTCAAGGCGGTGCTCTTGCAGCAGGAGAGATTTCCCGGAATCGGAAACTGGATGGCCGACGAGATTCTCTGGCGGGCCGCGCTCCATCCCGCTCGTCCGGCCGCGTCCCTTTCTCCGGCCGAGACGCGCCGGCTCTGGCGGGAATGCCGCCGCGTCTGCCAACTCGCCCTCAACTGCATCGCCGGGCGGGGCCAGTCGCTGCCGGCGGACCTCAACGTCGGGATTCCCCGTTCCTGGTTGTTTCTCCATCGGTGGCAGGAGGGAGGGCGCTGTCCCCGCACGGGTTGCCGCCTCGCCCGCGCGACCATCGGCGGTCGGACCACCTGCTGGTCCCCGGCCCGGCAGCCGCGCCCATGAAGCGCGTTCGCCTCGACGAATTGCTGGTGGCCCGGGGACTGGCCGAGTCACGGGCCAAGGCCAAGGCCCTGATCATGAGCGGGCGCGTGCTCCACGGCAGCGAGCGCCTCGACAAACCGGGCCGGGAGGTGCCGGCTGACATTGAGCTGTCCGTGGAGCAGCCGCCACGGTTCGTCAGCCGGGGCGGCGAGAAACTCGCGGCCGCGCTCGTCCATTTCGGGATTCAACTCCAGGGCGCGCACGTGCTCGACGTTGGCGCTTCGACCGGCGGCTTCACCGACTGCGCCTTGCAGGCCGGCGCCGCCTCCGCCGTCTGCGTCGATGTCGGACGCGCCCAGCTCCACGCGCGCCTGCGCGCGGATCCCCGGGTCACCAACCTGGAGAAGATCAACGCCCGTTTCCTCCGGGCAGCGGACCTGCCGCGCAGCGAATTCGACGCCGTGGTCCTCGACCTCTCGTTCATCTCGCTCACTGTGGTGCTGCCCGCCGTCTGGCCGTTCCTTCGTGCCGGAGGCACGTTGGTGGCCCTGGTAAAACCCCAATTTGAGGCCGGCAAGGCGGAGGTCGATCGCGGCAAAGGGGTGATCCGCGACCCGCAGGTCCAGGCGGAAACCCTGGAGCGGGTGCGTGGCTTCGCGGCGACCCAATTGCCCGGCGCCGCCGTGGAAGGAGCCATCGACTCCCCGATCACGGGCGCGGATGGCAACCGCGAGTTCTTGCTGTGCCTGAAAAAGCGGCCTTAGTCCGAGTCGACTTCCGATGAGACCCATCCGCCACCTCGCGTTTGTCGTGAACCGCAGCAAGGAGGGCGCCCCGGCGCTGGTCCGGGAGCTCGCGCGCATCGCGCGGGCGGAGGGCGTGCGCTACAAGCTCACGTCGCGTTTTCCCCCCACCCCTGGTTTCCTGCGGGGCTGCGACGCCTGCTGCGCCATCGGCGGCGACGGCACCCTGCTCGGGGTCGCGCGGGAGGCCGCCCTGGCCCAGGTGCCGATCATCGGCGTCAACTGCGGCAACCTGGGGTTCCTCACCACGTTTTCGGCCGAAGAGGCTCGGGCCCACTTCGCGAAGTTGCTCGGAGGCGCCCTTCAGGTCGATCCACGCAAATTGATCGAATGCTCCTTTGGCCGGTCGCCCGGGGAACTCGCCCTGAACGACGTGCTCGTGAAGGACGAAGTGAACTCGCGGCTCGTTCGGCTTGAAGTCCACGCCGACGGAGAACTCGTGACGGACTACCTCTGCGACGGCCTCATCTTTTCGACCCCCACCGGGTCCACGGCGTACAACCTCTCCGCCGGCGGGCCGATCCTCCACCCTTCCGCCGGAGTCATCGCAATGACTCCGATCTGCCCGCACACCCTCAGCAACCGAGCCATCATCTTTCGCGATTCGGTGCGCCTTCGCGTGGTCAGTCGATCGCCTGACTCCCGGCTTTTCGTCGCGATTGACGGCCGGCGCCAAGCCTTGCCCGCCAATAGCTTACACATCGACATCGCCATCGCGAAACGCCGCCTTCTGCTGGCCCAGCATCGGGACTACTCCCATTTTTCGGTGATCCGAAAAAAGCTGATGTGGAGCGGAGGATTTTCCGCAAAGCGTTAGGAGCGAAGGGCAAGCCCGGTTTCTGTCCCAAGTGTAACCTTGACTTCGTGGGTCCGTCGTAGAGAGGTCTTCAGTCGGAACTACTCCAAAAAACAAATGAACAAACGATTCCTCTCCACCGCGGTTCTTGCCGCGTTCGTCAGCCTGCCGCTCCTCGTGAATGCGGCGGAAGAAAAGAAAAAGGGCGGCGGTTTCGGCGCCATGGACACGGACAAGGACGGCAAGGTCTCCAAGAAGGAGTTCGTCGCTGCCCAGAAGGATGCCGCCAAGGCCGAGAAGCGCTTCGCCGATCTCGACAAGAACAACGACGGCTTCCTGAGCCAGGAAGAGTTCGCCGCCGGCCAGAAGAAGAAGGAAAAGAAGTAATCCTTCGCTTAAATTTGCTCTCAGGGGCGACCCGGTTTCCGGGTCGCCATTTTCTTTTCCTCGATTCTCGTCCTTTTCGAAGCTCCGCAACTACGCCAGCCGTTCCAGCAGGTCTTCCCGAACCTCGAGGAGTCGTTTGTAGGCCGCCAGCGGCTCCGGCATCGTGGCGAGTGCCCGGCGCAGGTCTGCCGCCAGCGGGGTGCCGACCACGCCATCGAGGCGCACGAGACTGATCCGAATGCCGAAGGCGATCCCGCCGGAGCGCGGCAGGGCAACCAGCGCCTGGTGCTCCACTCTCAGCCAAAGCCCGGCGAGATTCACGGGCCGACGGGGGGCGGGAAGGCCGCGCTCCGGATGCAGGTTGAGTTCGTCCGTCGCGGCGAGGCCCCAGTTGTCCCGGAGATAGGCGATCCCCGGCTTCATGCGTCCGAGGAATTGCTGCACCGGAACTGCCAGCGCCTCGTTGAGGCCGGGAACCGGTTGATGAATCTCCTCCAAGGTCGCTCCCAGCTTCTCGCGCAGCGCCCAGCCTGTCGGAAAGCACAAGGCGCCCCCTCGCAGGCGATACGTGTCCCCGGGCTCGCGTGCCAACAACAGCAGATCCGGCTCCAGTCGCTTCCCCATCTCGACCACGTCCAGCGGAGCGGCGGCCCGTGACGGCGGCGTCCCCGCCCAACCCACCGCGAGTTCGGCGAACTCGGCCAGGAGCGGCACTCCCTCTGGCTCCAGGGCGGCATGGCGCTCCCGGTCTTCCTCCAGCCAACGGCGCCGTTCCTCCAAGATCCGGCCGGTCGGGTCCTGTCCCGCAAAGAAGGCCCCGGGCTCCCCTCGCCGCAGGGTCAGGTGAAAGCGGAAATCCCCCTCCGGGAACACCGTCGTCCACGATTTCACGGCAGAATCACGGTCGCACGACCAGTTGGGTTCGGCGTTCCCGCACGAGCCGGCGCTGCGCAAACGCCGCGAGGTCCGCGATCGTCACCGACTCCACGCGGCCATCGTAGTTTTTCCAATCGTTGATGGGCTGCCCCTGCAGGGCGTTGAGCCCGGCTTGCATGGCCCGCGCCGAGTTGGTCTGGAGGCTCTGCCGCCGCGCCGCCTTGAGTCTCGTCTGGCAACGCGCCAACTCCGCCGCTTCCACCGCGCCGGTGGCCACGCGGCTCACTTCCGCGTCAATCTCCGCCAGCACCTCCTGTTCCCGGCCGGGTTGGGTGCCGGCCACAAAATAGAACATCCCGGACTCGATCCCCGTGACGCGCCCCGACCGGACGAAATAGGCGAGTCCCTTTTCCTCGCGAACCCGTTCAAAGAGGCGCGAAGCCATTCCGCTGAACAACTCGTCGATAACCTCACCCACGTAGAAATCGTCGGCGTTGATCGAGGGACCGGGGAAACCCTGCAGCACCACGGCCTGTTCCCGGGGCTGGGTCTCAACATGGTCCCCCGGGGTTGCTGGCAGGAGCAGCCCCGCAACGTCCACCGCCCAGACGGGCGCCGGGCCGGCCGGCAACCCCTGCACCACCCGCTTCAGCGCGGGCAGCAGCCGACGTGGTTCAAAATCCCCGGCCACGACCAGGACCACGTTGGGGCCGACGGCCAGGCGTCGGTGCAAGCCTTGCAGGTCCTTCGCGGAAAGCGCGGCAACGCCCTCCCGGTTTCCAGCCGCATCCAGGGACAGCGGATGGCACCCAAAGAACCGCTCGCGCAGCCGCTTTCGGGCAAGCGTCACGACATCGTCGTCGTCCTGCTGCAGCGCGGCGATCTGCGCCTCCCGCTCGGTCTCCAGCGTGGCCGCGCGGAAGGCCGGGGCCATCAGCGCCTCGGTCAGCACCGACACGGCGCGATCCACATCCGGCGGGAGCACCTCCACCGCCACTCCCAGGCTGTTGTTGCCCGAAAACGGAAAAAAGCTGCCTCCCACCTCCTCGATATACCCTGCGACCATGGCTGCCGGGCGCCGGCGGGTGTCCTTGGTCAGCATCGTCGCCAGCAGCATCGTCGCCCCGCGCTTCCCGGCCTCCTCGTAGAGCGCCCCACCCTGCAGCATCAATCGAAGGTGGAGATTGGGCAGCCGGCGATCCGGCTGCAGGAGAATCCGGGCCCCATTTGGGAGTCGCACCTCACTGAAGTCCGCGCGCTCCCCCGCGGCCACGCCCTGAGCCGGTGCCGCGGTGGCGGCCGCCGCCCGCGGGCTGCTCGAAACCGCGGTGAGGCGTTCCGGCACCAGGTAGCGCGCCGTCACTCGCGAGAGCCGACGGGCGTCCACCGCTTCGAGCTGGGCAAAGTAGGTCCGGCTGTGATCCAGGTCCCCCACCACCACCTCTGCGACCCCGAGGCGCGAAGCCTGCCCGCTCATGGTCTTACGGGTGTTGATTTCCGCCACCACCATTTGTCGCCGCGCTTTTCGCAGCTGCGCCTCTGCGAACGCGCGTTTCCGGCACCGTTCCACGAGGCGAAGGATCGCCGCTTCGGCGGCCTCGCGCCTGGCCGGCTCGCAGGTATACGACACACAAAAGAGCCCCACCGTGCCGGGATTCCAGGCCGAAGCATCGATGGCGTGCACCAGTCCGGCCTTTTCGCGAATCTCCTGCCAGAGCACCGAACTTTCCCCGTGCCCGAGCACGGCCGCCAGCAGATCGAGTGCCGGCGCATCCTCGTGGGACAGCCCGGGGATCGGCCATGCCAGCACCCCGCGAGTCACTTCCACGTCCTCCCGACGGTGCTCGACCCTCGGTGCGAGTTGGGGCGGTTCGTCCGGGACGAGCACCGGGGCCAGGCGGGCCCGTGGCGCCCGTCCGAAATGCTCCTCCACCTGGGTTCGCACCCGGGCGGGATCGATGTCGCCCACGATTACCACCACGAGGTTGTTGGGCACGTACCGGGCCCGGTAGTAACTCTCCAAGTCATCCCGCGACACAGCCGCGAACACGTCCCGGTGACCGATGATCGGCTGGCGATATGGATGCTCCCGAAAGGCCGTCGGGAACAACTGATCCCAAAGCCGATTGTCGGGGTCATCCTTCCTCATCGCGATTTCCCGCAGCACCCCGTCCTTCTCGCGGGCGACCTCGTCCTCCGGTAGGGTCGATTCCAGGACGGCGTCGGCCAGGATGTCGACCGCGACGCCCACGTGCTCACTCGGCAGGTCGATGTAGTAGACCGTGCGGTCAAAGGTGGTGTATGCGTTGATGTACCCTCCGTGGGCCTGGACCTGCGCGCTGATTTCCCGACCCGCCCTCCGGCTCGTGCCCTTGAACAGCATGTGCTCGAGGAAGTGCGACAGTCCCGCCCCGAGGTGCGCCGACTCGTGCACACTGCCGGTCTTTACCCAGACCTGCACGGAGGCCAGCGCGGCCGACGTGTCGCGTTTGAGCAGCAACGTCAGGCCGTTCGGCAGCACGTGACGCTCCACCGGCTCGTTCCAGAAGGCGTCCAGCAGGGCAAAGTCGGAGGTTGAAGCGTGGTTTTTGGGCATGCGAAGGGAAGAAGACAGGGTGTGCGCTCCCCGCTGACTCAAGGAGCGGCCGTTGCGCAACCAGGTGCAGGCCGGTCAGGCGGTGCCAAAGGCCTCCGTTGCGGACGTCCCCCGCGGGCGGCGGGCCGGCTGAAACGGCCTCACAAACGCTTCCTCAAAGTCGAAGATGTCCGCGAAGTCCTCTTTTCGATCATTCTCCGTCTTCGAGAAGACATTGTATTCAATGAGGTTGAAGACAATGTCGCCGAAGTCGCGGCAACGCTTCACTCCCCAGGAGTTCAGCACCGTCTTGGCCAGGGGACCGTACTGGTCGAGGGCATAAGAGCGCAGTCCCTCCAGCAGTTCCGGGCCGGAAACATGACGCGATCGCTCGGCCCGGGCGTTGTCCCGTTTCCTCATCTCCTTGACCGTGAAATCCAGGCCTAGGCGGACGAAATCGTAGGCTTTCCGATCGAATCGGGGATCTTCCTTGCAGATGAGAGCGACGATTTCGGCGAAATCCGGGTTTTGCATGACGGCGGGCGCAGGTTGGCAAACCGCACCTGCCGGTGCAACTCTGCGCGCGTTCCCGGGGCCGGGAGCAACGCAAGTGCCAAGTATTGGCTGGAAAAGCAGGTGCCGAATGTCACTGTCCGGTTACAAATGATCGCGTCCACCCAGACGAACTCGCCCCTCGCCGGTTCCTCCAAGTCCACGGCGCCCTCCCTTTCCCAGGTCGACCTCGCCACCGCTCGCTTGAAGTCCGCCGGACTCCGGGTGACGCAACCGCGACTGGCGATCCTGGCCGCGCTCAGCCGGCACTCCAGCCCGACCAGTATCGAGCAAATCCACACCGAAGTCGGATCGGCCACTTGCGATCTAGTCACGGTGTACCGGTGCATGGCGGCATTCGAGCGCATCGGCCTCGTGAGCCGCGCCTTTTTCCACAATGGCACCGCACTCTTCCGCCTGACCTGCGGGGAGCCCGAGCGCTACCATGTGGTGTGCAAGGAGACCAATGCCGTCGCGGAGTTGGACGCGGCCACTTCCGCCGAATTGCGCCGGGCGGTGGAAGCAGTGCAGGAGACTCTGCGGGCGCGCGGCTACACGGATGTCGGCCACATGGTGGAATTCTTCGGCGTCGCGCCATCGCCCGCGGCCGTGCGTGGCGCCAACGCACCCGTCTCGGCCATTCGCTAACCGGCGCACAGCGCGGGCCAGAGGTGCCGACCGCTCGGCACCCTCATGTTACCTGTGCACCAGCAGCTTCAGCCCGCCGCGGCAAAGCGCGCGGCCACGGCGTTCCAATCGACGATGCTCCAGAACGCCGCGACATAATCCGCCCGGCGATTCTGGTATTTGAGATAGTAGGCGTGCTCCCAGACATCCAGCCCGAGGAGCGGAACGGCTCCTTCCATGAGAGGCGTGTCCTGGTTGGCGGTGGAACTGACCTCGAGTTTGCCGCCGCGACGACTCAGCCAGGCCCAGCCGCTGCCGAAGCGCTTCATCGCCGCCTCTCCAAACTGCGTCTTGAAACCCTCCAGGGAACCGAAACTCCGGTTCAAGGCCGTCGCCAACTCTCCCGTCGGCGCCCCGCCTCCCTTCGGGCCAATCACCTGCCAGAAGAGCGCGTGGTTGAGGTGGCCACCCACGTTGTTGCGGAGCACGGTCCGCACGGACTCCGGCAGCGCACCGAGGTTGGCCACCATTTCCTCAGCTGACCGTCGTGTCAGGTCCGGGTGGCCGGCGAGAGCGTTGTTGGCATTGGTGATGTAGGCCTGGTGATGTTTGGCGTGATGAATCTCCATCGTCCGCGCGTCGATGTGCGGTTCCAGGGCATCGTAGGCGTACGGGAGTTTCGGCAGGGAAAAAGGCGGCACAGTGCGGGAACTGGCGGCCGAGGCCGCGAGGGCAGGACGCACGGCGGCACCCAGGCCAAGGGTGGTCACACCGGCGCCGATCGACTTCAACAGGGCGCGACGGGAAAGCGGGGAAGTGGGCGACATGCGCGCACCGTAGTGGTGACCGTCCGCGGTGCAAGCAGCGCCTTCAGGAACCCGCCGCTCCCAGGCGAATGCGCGGATCCAGCCAAAGCAGGAGGAGATCGCTCACCAACGTCCCCACCACGCCGAGCAGGCTGAGGAGCATCAGCATCGAACCCGCGAGATAGACATCCTCGGCGATCAGGGCATCGAACAGCGTCGGTCCAATCATCGGCAGACTGAGAACCATCGCGACGATGGCCCCGCCCGACACCAGGTGTGGGAACATTCCACCGAGGCTCGAGATGAACGGATTGAGTGCCAGCCGCACCGGGTACTTGAGCAACAGTCGCAAGGGACGGACTCCCTTGGCCCGCGCGGTGGTGACGTAGGGTCGCTTCAGTTCGTCGAGCAGGTTGGCGCGCATCACGCGGACCATGCCCGCCGCCGATCCGGCGCCCAAAACCACGACGGGAAGCCAGGCATGCTTCAGCAGGTCCAGCACCTTGGCCCCGCTCCAACCCGGCATCGAGGCGAACTCCGGCGAAAACAGGCCGATGCTCTCCAATCCCAGCCAGCGGCGAGCCACGTACATCACGACGAGCGCGAGCAGGAACGATGGAACCGACACCCCGAGAAACCCCAGGAACGTCAGCGCAAAATCACCGGCCGAGTACCGCCGCACCGCCGAGTAGACGCCGAGCGGCAGCGCCACCGCCCAGGCCAAGAGCACCGCCGCGAGGGAGATGAAGACCGTGAGGGCGACCCGATCCCCAATCACCTCGCCCGCCGGTTTCTCGTGCTCCATGGACAGCCCGAGGTTGCCCTGCAGCAGTCCCTCGTCCGCGGGCTGAAAGGTTGCGAACCAACGGAAGCCCATCCACCGCGCGTAGCGTTGCCACAGCGGCTCATCGAGGCGGAAGTTGCGCCGCACTTCGGCCGCCAGTTCCGCGCTCGCCGGCGTCCCCTCCATCTCGAGCCGCGCCACGCGCATCTCCGCAAAATCCCCCGGCGGCAGCTGCACGAGCCCGAAGACAATGACCGAGACCACCAGCATCGTCGGCACCATCAGCAGGAGACGGCGCCCGATGAGCGGGTGCCGCAGCAGGATCAGGACCGCCCCGGCACCGGCCGCCACCCAGCCCAGCACGCGCACCAACCCGCCCAGCCACCCCCGCCCTCCCCCGGCGGCCAAGGCGGCGGACCGCGGCCAGGGAGACACCGTCACCATCGCGTCCCGGACCTGGGCGGTGATCGCGGGATCCTCGCGCGAGTGCTCCCAGAAATAGGTTTCCACCCCGGTGTTGCCCGGCGTCTGGAAGTTCGCCCCGAAGACCGCCATTCGCGGAACGTTGCGAAAGCCTTTCTTCACCACCACCAGTTGCGGCGGCGGCGACGACACGCTGATGGTCCATACATGGTCGGCCGCGATCTCCTGCACCTCGCGAAAACGCGCAATCCGCTCCTCCTCCCTCGGCAGCTGGCTCGCCTCCTCGAGGATCTCCATCGCCCGGCGCAGCGGGTGATCGCGCGGAGGCTCGATCGCGTTGGGCCGTCGTGCCGCCGGGTCCCCATACAGGCCGCCGGCCTGGTACCAGGTCCCGTACCCCGGAGCGAAGAACGACTCGAAGTAAGTCGGCACGAAATTCCGCGGTTCGATCAACGGATAGAACTCACTTTCGCCCGTCCACACGGTGAAATCGTGCTCATAGGTGAGCTTCTCCTGCTCGAACAGCCGCCGCGCCCGGGCCCGGAACAGGACACGCACCCCGACCGCGGCCCAGTCGTCGATCACAAATTGCGCCGGACCATCGGTGGTGTAGTCGGTCAGGTTCAGCGTAAAAGTCATGCGCGTGCCGTCGGGAAACACCCGAAAACCCTCGGAATCGCGCTGCCGCAGCCCCAGGTCGTCCAGCAGGCGGTTGGCCCGTGCCGGATCGTGCTCCACGAACGACCGCCGCAGGCGCTCATGGTAATACGGCGAGTCCGCCGGCGGCGCAATTTGGGCCGGCTCGGTCTGCCCGTTGAACTCCGCCCGGATGATGTCGCGACGGTTGATGGCCAGCGACAGCGCCTGCCGGAACTTCGGCTCGTTCAGGAGACGGTGCTTCCACGCGGTGTCCGGCCGTCGCGGATCAACCTTTCGGTTGAGATTGGGAAAGACGGTGAAGAGGGACTGCGTGCTCGGCTTCCAGTGGTACACCTCGTAGTCGTGGGCCGCCGCCCCGCCGAGCAACAGCGTGTGGTCATCGTAACGGATGTGACGATCCTGCATCGACACCTCGCCGTTGGCGGCGGCCACCGCGATGAGGTTGTTGGACTTCAGCTCAAGGACCAGCCGATCGAGGTACGGGAGCTGGTTGCCCTGGGTGTCGACCGCCCAGTAGTACGGGTTGCGCACCAGGGTTTGCGGGGTGGTCGGATAGTAGGTCCGAAGCACCCAGGGCCAGAGCCGCGGGTGTTCGGGGTTGAGGTAGTGCTTCATCCGCCGGTACACCGCCACCGGGCTCGAGAGCTCAAACGCCTCCATCGTCCGGCGGATCAACTCGGGGTCTCCCACCGCCGGGTGGAATTGGCGCAGGTAGTGGGCCGGCAGGATGTGCTCGATGTGCTCTTCGGGGTTCATCCCGGTTGAGGCCAGCCTCTCCAGGAACAGCGGATTCGCCTGGCTGAACTCGAACCGCACCCGGCGATCGTCCACCTTCGTCACCCGCCCGAGTTCCGGTCCCGCGCGCAGCAGCTTGGGAACGAGGTTGAAGTAGCGCACCTCGTGTTCGTACCAGAAGACGATGTCATCCGCGGACACCGGGTGGCCGTCCGACCAGCGCATGCCGCGCCGGAGTTCAAAGGTGTACACCCGACGGTCCGGAGAGACCTCCCACGTCTTGGCCACATGCGGGACGATTGGATACCCCTGCGGCGACCACCGCACCAGGTTCGAAGCGGACAATCGCCAGTAGATCGTCGACAGGTCCGTCATCGAGTTCACGAACCGGTGCCAGGTCCCGCCGTAACGGCCGATCCCGTCCGGCCCTTCCATGACGACCGGCTCCGGCCCGGTTCGCTGCGCCACGGGCGGCAGCCGACCTTCCCGTACCAGCCCCGCCAGGATCGGAGACTGGCCACGCGGCCGCCAGGCGGGACGCCCTCCCGCGGCGTAGTCGACCTCGCGCGTGACCACCGGAGGGTGTTCGCGCGCCACCTCGCGCGCCCGTTCCCGCGCCTCCGCGACCGCCTGCAACTGTGCCGGCGGCGCGGCGGGCGGAGGTGCCGCGACCTCCGGACGAAACAGCCACCCCGCCCCGAAGAGGAGCAGCCCGAAGGCGAGGGCGGCCCCGCCCAGCCCGGCCAGAATGACGAGCAAGCGCCTGTTCACACGAGTGCTGGGCGCGACAAAACTCCCGGACGCCGTGAACGCAATGATGTTCAACCGCCGCTCCCGCGACCTCCTGAGCACTTGCCAAGTACCGGCCCCGCTGCGAGCGTGCCCCCACCATCGTCCCATGCGCTCTCCGATCTCCCGCCGTCATGCCCTTCGCAACCTCGCCGGCGCCGCCGCCCTCGCCTCGCTTCCGGCGGGCCGCGCCGCCGAAAGCGCCCTCGGTGGCGGATTCCGCCAGTCGGTCTGCAAATGGTGCTACAAGGACATTCCGCTGGATCGCTTTTGCGCCGAAGCCAAGGCGATGGGCCTCGCTTCGGTCGAATTGCTCAATCCCGAGGAGTTTCCCACGCTGAAGAAGCACGGCCTGCACTGCGCCATGGTGAGCAATCCGACCGGCAAGACTCCGGCCGGCGTCAACGTGGGCGGCATCGCCAAGTCCTGGAACCGCGTCGAACACCACGACACCCTCGTCGCCCTCTACGAGAAGCGCATCGCCGAAGTGGCGGAGGCCGGGTTCCAGAATCTCATCTGCTTCTCCGGCAACCGCGAGAAGATGGACGATCAGCAGGGCCTCGAGAACTGCGCCCTTGGCCTGAAGCGGCTCATGGGTCTGGCGGAGAAACGGGGAGTCACGCTCGTGATGGAGCTCCTCAACTCCAAGGTGAACCACAAGGACTACATGTGCGACCGCACGCCCTGGGGGGTGGAGTTGTGCAAGCGGATCGGCTCCGAGCGCTTCAAGCTCCTCTACGACATCTACCACATGCAGATCATGGAGGGGGATGTCATCCGCACGATCAAGGACTACGCCCCGTACCTCGCGCATTACCACACCGCCGGCAACCCCGGTCGCAACGAGTTCGAGCCGCAGGATCAGCAGGAGCTCAACTACCCGGCCATCATGCAGGCCATCAAGGCGACCGGGTTCAAGGGGTTCGTGGGCCAGGAATTCCTGCCCAAACGCGATCCCCTCACCTCCCTCCGCGCCGCCGTGAAACTCTGCGCCGTCTAGCGCCGGGTTTCCCCCTCGCGGTGCGGGGCCGCCACCGCCGTGATACAGCGCGCAAGTTGTCGCCGGCTCGCTGAGGCCGGCCTCGACCCGGAGATCGAAGCACGGCCCCCGGTCGGCGATCCCGCCTGCCACTGGACCGTCGCATGCCGGGGCCAATAGAAAGAGCGCTGGCACACCCCGAAGATTGCCTGCTTCCCGCCGGCTTGGTCCCGCGGTGGCATTCTCCTTGCTTCCGCCGGGACAGTCATTTGACCTCCCTCGCCGCTACCATTGCCCACCTGCGAACGCGCCCCGTTCGCTCCCTGCCCCTTTTCCACCCATGACTGTACGCTTACCACGGACCTCCGTTGTCGTGTCCCGGAGAAACCGGTTGCCCGGGTCTCTCCTGTTGCTCCCGGTTCTTGTTCTTGCCGCCCCTGCTCTCCACGCCCAGGGGATCGCCCCGGCGCCCGCGCCGGCCGCCCCCGCCAAGACCGACGAGTCGGTCAAACTCGAGAAGTTCGTGGTCACTGGCTCCCTGCTGAAACGCATCGCCGGCGAGAGCGCCCTGCCGGTCCAGACGATTACGATGCAGGAGATCGATCAGCTCGGCATCAACAGCGCCGAAGAGCTGATCATGAACCTCAACATCAACGGCAACGGCCTCGACAATCTCGCTTCGAACGCGGATGTCGTCACCGGGGCCCAGCGCGGCAACAACGGCGCCACCTCGGCCAATCTCCGCGGCCAGGGTGCCGGCGCCACGCTCGTCCTGCTCAACGGCCGGCGCGTTGCCTCCCATGGTCTCAACGGCGGCGTGGTTGACCTGAACTCGATCCCGTTCGCCGCCATCGAACGCATCGAAACCCTCAAGGATGGCGCCTCCGCCATCTACGGCACCGATGCCGTCGGCGGTGTGATCAACTTCATCCTCCGCACCGATTACCAGGGGATCACCGCCAACGCCTCGACCGACATCACCGAGCAGGGCGGCGGCAACGTGCACCGTTATTCTGTCCTCGCCGGCTACGGCAACCTGAGCCGCGACCGCTTCAACATCATGACGTCGCTGGCGGTCTCCGACCACAAGCGGCTGCGCGGCGACCAGCGCGACTTCGTCAACACCTTCCAACCAGACCGCGGCCTTTCGGTCGACACCCGCGGCACCCCGGTCGCGACCATCTTCCCCTTCACCACCCTCTACACGGCGATCAGTCGCGACAACCTCGACAACGCCGGCCGCAGCACCGGTCCTGCCGATCCCCAGAATCCCGCGGTGCGGATGAGCGGCGGCATCAACATCGTCGACCTCCCCAATGGCCCGGGCTACGCCGGACTCGACGGCATGGCGCCGTACGACGAGCGCCTGTGGTCGCAACCCACCGCCAAGTACGCCTCCGCGTGGGATACCGGTCGGGCAGCGGTGCTGCAGCAACCCGTGCGCAACACGAACCTCGTCACCCGGGGCACGCTCCAACTCGGCCGGCATCGCCTCACGGGCGAGGCCGTGCTCGGCCGCTCCGAGTCGGAGAAGAGTTTTTCGCCGAACCAGATCACCACGGCGATCAACACGTCTAACATCACTCTGCCCAACGGCACGTCCGCACCCAACCCCTTCCGCCATCTCTCGTACCCGTCCACCGGGGCGGACTACAACCGGGTCTTCAACACCCTGGTCGCCTATTTTCCGGAAATCGCCCCGAACCGCGGCCAACCCCTCGGTTTCCGCTGGCGCGCCATGCCGGCGGGCAACCGGGAGATCGCCACCCGGAGCGACACCGAGCGCTTCATGCTCGGCGCCGAAGGCCCCCTGGGGCTGTTCGACCAGTGGGAGTACCGCCTCGGCGCGACACGGGCCAAGAGCAAGAGCAGTTCCGAATTGATCAACGGCTACTTCTACAGCCAGGGCTTCGCCAATCTCATCAACACCGGCGTGCTGAGTCCGTTCTCCGTCACCCAGACGCCGGAAGCACTCGCGGCCCTCGACAAGGTGCGGGCCAATGGCGTGAAGCTCTACGGCGGCACATTCACTTCCGAGAACACCGACTTCACGGCCACCGGCCCCCTGTTCCGGCTCCCGGCCGGCCAGGTAAACGCGGCCGTCGGCGTCGACTGGCGCGTGGAAAAGTACTTCTTTGCCGGCGACCAGCGCCCCAATGCCAACGCCATCGAGGCCCAGGTTTTCAACGCCCCCTTCGACAACTCCCTTGCCACCGCCGGCACGCTCAAGCGCACGATCAAGTCCGCCTTTGCCGAAGTGCAGATCCCGATCTTCCGCGGCTTGGACTTGAATCCCGCCGCGCGCAGCGACGAGTACACCGGCTTCGGCCGCACCACGAATCCGAAGATCACGCTGCGCTATGCCGCCACCGACAAGCTGATGTTCCGCAGCACGTACAGCACCGGTTTCCGGGTGCCGACCTTCAAGCAGATGTTCGATCCTCCCGGCACGACGTTCTACGCGGGTCTTGATTTCGCCGATCCCGCCCTCGGCACCAAGGGAGTCGTCACTCCCAACGCCCCCGCGGTGCGCTTCGATCTCATCACCGGAGGCAAGCGGGACCTGCAGCCGGAGGAGGCCACGATGTATTCCGGTGGCGTGGTCTTCGCCCCTTCCCGTCACTTCAGTGGCAACCTCGACTGGTGGTCGGTCGAGCGCGACGGCATGATCCAGCTGATGACGCTCACGCAGATGGCGCAGAATTACGACCTGTTCAAGGAGCGCTTCATTCGCGACGCCACGGGCACGATCACGGCGGTTGACACCCGCTGGGTGAACAGCGGCAAGTATGTGACCCAGGGGGTTGAATTCGGACTCCGCGGGGACATGGACACCCTGCGGGGCAAGGTCACCGCCGGCTTCGATGTTTCCTACCTGCTCGTGAAGAAATCGAAGCTTCTCGCCAGCACGCCGTTCGGTCCCAGTGAAGTCGGACAGTGGACGCGCTCCGGCGACCTCGGCATCCGCTGGAAACACACCGCCTTCCTCAGCTACCGGAAGGGCAACTGGTCCGGCACCCTGAACCAGCTCTACCGTGGCGGCTATGTCGACCAGGTGCTGCCCGGTGTGGCCAACGGCACCATCCGCCCGACCAATTGGAACCCCAAGGTGAAACCGTACAACATCTACGGACTGAGCGTCACCTACCGCGGCATCCGCAACACCACCGTCATCGCCGGCATCAAGAACCTGCTGAACACCGACCCGCCCTTCTCGGTCGCCTACGACAGCAACTCCGGCGCCGGCAGCAGCTGGGAACCTCGCGTCGCGGATCCCCGCGGGCGTTCCTATACGCTGCGCGTCGAGTACCGGTACCGGTAAGCCGGGCTTCCGCGGCGGGCCCGGCGGCCCTTGTCTCGCGGGGAGGTCACAAACCTTGTCGCCATCCCGGAATTGCTCCCTTGGGATGAGGTGCCATGCCGATTGCCCGGTTCGCCCGCCTCTCTCTTGCGCTCGTGCTCGGAGCCGCGCCTTTCTCACCGCGCGCCGCGTCTCCCGCCATGTCTGATGCCGATTTCGGCGATCGCCCTTGGGGGCTGGTCACGTTGAGCGTGGCCAGCGCCCGCGAAAAACCCGACCACAAGGCGGAACTCGGCACGCAGATTCCGCTCGGCCAGGCCGTGCGCCTGCTGCGCGCCGAGGGGCTCTGGCTTTTTGTGGAGGCACCCAGCGGCTATCGCGCGTGGATCGAGTCGGGAACCATCGTGCGCGCCACCGCCGCCCAGGTTGAGTCTTGGAACGGCGGACCCCTGGTCATCGTGACTGCCACCGAAGCCGTGGTGTACTCGAAACCTGACCGCGCTTCCGACCCCGTGGGTGATGTCGTGATCGGCAACCTCCTCACGGGCGGCACCTCCGGCCCGCGCTGGCGCGAGGTCTCCTTTCCGGACGGCCGGTCGGGGTTTGTCGAAGCGGATGCCGTGACCGACCATGCCTCGTGGCGGCGCCAGCCGCCGCCGACGGCGGCCCGCATCGAGGCGACCGCCCGTCGCTTCCTCGGTCGACCTTACCTTTGGGGCGGCAATACGCCCAAGGGGCTGGATTGCTCCGGCCTGACCCAACTGGTCTTCGGCCTGAATGGCATTTCGCTCCCCCACCAGGCGAGCCAGCAAGCCACGCGCGGCATGGCGGTGCCGTTGGACCCCGAAGCCAGAAGTTTCCGCGCCGGCGATCTGCTCTTCTTCGGGCGCGCCGCGGGACCCGAGTCGGGCGAGAAGGTCGTCCATGTCGGCATCTACCTCGGAGACGGGCGCGTCCTCCACGCTTCGGAGCGCGTGCACCTTGCCCCCCTCGACGAGTTGGTTTCCCGACGCGGAGGCAACGGGAAGTTCACCCTCCTGCACGCCCGGCGGTTGCTGCCGGCCGCCGCGCCCTGAGCCCTTGCCCGTGTCCGCGAGCCGTCAGCTTCGGTTCGCGCGCGTGTCGTAGCGGTAGCCGATGCCGTGGACCGTCACAATCGTCGTCGGCGACTCCGGGCATTCCTCGATCTTCTTGCGCAGCTGGGCGACATGCTGGTCGAGCGTGCGGGTCGTCCCGAAATAGCCGACACCCCAGACGGCGTTGAGCAGCGTGTCGCGCGCCAGCACTTCGTCCGGGTGCGCCACAAAAACCTCCGCCAGCTTTAACTCGCGCGCCGTCAGCGCCACTTCGCGGTCGCCCACCGTCGCGAGGAATCGCTTCCGATCGATCGCGGCCGCGCCCAGGCGCAGGATCGCCGGCAGGTTTCCGCCCGGCGCGGGCGCTTCGCTCCGCGCCCTTCGCAGCAGCGCTTCCACGCGGGCAAGCAATTCATGCACGCCGAAGGGTTTCGTCACATAGTCGTCCGCGCCCAGCTTCAGTCCCACGACCTTGTCGATCTCCTCGGCCTTCGCGCTGAGGAACAGCACCGGGACCCGTGCGCCGCCGGATCGGAGCTCGCGACACACATCGTACCCGCTCGTCTTCGGCATCATGATATCCAGGATCACGAGGTCGAAGGCGTGTTGCGGAAAGAGACGCAACGCCTGGGCGCCATCGCCCGCTGCCACCACCTCGTAGCCCTCGCTCTCGAGCGTCGCGATCAGTCCGAGGCGGATGTTGGCCTCGTCCTCGGCCAGCAGGATTCGGGCTTTCATGGAAGCTCCAGGACGAATTCCGCCCCGCCCCCGTGCCGGGCCGCGCAACGCAAATCCCCTCCCAGCCCCCGCGCCAACTGCCGGGCGATGCTCAACCCCAGTCCGGTGCCGGTCCGCTCCGCGGTCAGCGTCTCGTCCACGCGATGGAACTTCTCGAAAATCCGCTCGCGCTGCTCCGTCGGAACTCCGGGCCCCCGGTCTGCCACCCGCACTTCCACGCCTCCCTTTTCCCGCCGCCCCGCCGCCACTGCGACGACGCGGCCTTCCGCGGCATACTTGCAGGCGTTGTCGACCAGGTTCGTGACGATCTGTTGGAGGGCATCGCGGTCCGTGGCTACCGACAGATCCGCGTTCGCAAGATCGCGTTCCAGGCTCAGGCCCGCCTCGGCCACCCGGGGTGCCAGGGTGTCGAGCAGCCTTCCCAATTCCGCGGCAAGATTCAGGTTCTCGCGCACGTACCTCTTCCGCCCCTGCTCCAGCCGGCTGAAGTCGAGGGCATTGTTCACCAGCCGCGCCAGCCGCTGCGTTTCGCGTCCGATGGTGCGCAGGTACTCCCGCCCCTGCTCGGGATCGCGTACCCGCCCCTGTTCCAGGAGTTCCGAGTAGAGGCGGATGGTGGTCAGCGGTGTCTTGAATTCGTGCGACACGTTGGCGACGAACGAGGTCTTCTGCTGCGCCTCCGCTTCACTGTTCCGCGCCTGCCAGAGCAACAGATATCCGCCCGCGAGGATTGCGATCATGAAGAGCCCCACCAGCAGGATGCCCAGGCTCGCGAAGCCGGCGCTGGGAAGCGAGTCGTACCCCGGCGCAAGATAGGCCGCCACTTCCCAGCCCGGCAGGATACCCACCGCCAGAGGCAGGCGAGCCACCGGTGCGACCTCGGCCTGCACCGCGCCCACCTGGTGCACCACCCGTCCGCGGGCGTCGCGCAACGCCAGTCCCTCGCCGCTCAGCGCACTCGCCGGCAACGCCGCGCCCAGCCGCTGCACCAGTTCCTGCCACCGGAGCTCGACCCCGCGCACCTCTCCTCCCGCGACCGGCTGCACCCAGCCGATGATGTGCCAACGCCCTTCCACCTCGAAGGCCTTCCACCCCCGGACGCCGTGAGGCGCCGCCCGCACCGGCATGGCCGCGGCTTTCATCAGCGGCGCCCCCGAGGAGCTGGTCGAATCCGCGGCGAGCCGGCGCTCGGAACGCGCAGCCGGCGCGGCCTGCTCCGCGACTGCCGACGGGGTCGGCCCCACTAGTTGCTGGAGATCCCGCCGGGCCGACTGGGTGTTCATCACATTCTGCAACGCCAGCTGGCGATCCCCGGAAACCGCCGGCGCGCCGAGCGGAGCCGCCGCCTCCGACTTGGCGTCCTTGGCGGTGGCCTCCGCCCCCCAGGGCGGCCTCGCCCCGAACTGCGTGGAAAAGCGGCGCACGAATCCGGCCGCCTCCCCGTCCCCATTCTGGGGCTGCGGGCGGAGGAGGCGTCCGCCGGGCTGCGCGCGAAAGCCGATGCGCACGAGCGGGTTTTCCCGCTCCCAGCGGACAAACAGCATCTCCAGCGAACCGCCGGACTCGCCGGCCAGCGTGTCGAGCATCCCGTTCTGCACGTCGCCCGCGAACAACTCCACATTCTCCACCACCAACCGGGCCTGCGTGGCCAGCGCAGCCCGGCGCGCTTCCGCCACGGCACCTCCCTGCTGCCGCAGGCGGTCCGCCTCCCTCCGCAGGAGCAGGATGGCCCCCGCCCCCACCACCAGCGTCGGCACCAGGAGCAGGAGCCAGAAGAGAAGAATGCGCCGCGAAGCGGGAAGCATGGGGAGGAACGTCAGGAGGTTGGCTTCTCCGGCGGCCGGTTGGCTAGCCCGGAAATTCCCCGGCGCCCCCGGCCCGCCGCCGACTGCACTACCGTGAGCCGGGGCCGCTCGAGTAAACGTTCGATTGCTGGTTGATCGTCTGCGCGGCCTCGGCGCGAAACGCCTTGCGCTCGGCATTACCCAGTCCGTCCCGCTCCACCTTTGCCGCGGCCGGCGCCAGGGCCGCCGCCGCCTGCTCCACAGCCTTGTTGCCGTAGGTGTCAGCCAGCGACCGGAGTTCCTGGCTGCGCGCCCGCAGGAGACCGGCCGCCTCGTCGCGGCGATTCGCGTCCACCAGGCGGACCGCCTCGTCCTTCGCCACGGCCAGGACATTCGCCGCATAGTCCTCCTGCACGCGATGGTCCGCCGACGCCACGACCGTCGCCCGGCTGCCACTGAACCGGACGCTGCGCACGGCCCCCACCGATGCCGGTCGCTGGGTCAGCGCATCCTCATAGCGCACGTGCGCCCGGGCGATTTCCAGTTCCACCCCGGATTCGTTCGCCGGCACCTCGACCTCGAGGAGCGCGAACTTCTCCTGGCCGGCGTACAGTTGATTGAGGGTGAGCTCCGCGCGCTGGCCGCGAATCGTGCCCTCCCGTCCGACAAAGCGCACCGGCCGGACCCCGCCAGGAAGCTCAATTTCAATCACGACGCTGCGGGCCACTACGCTCAGCACATCGCCCAACTCCGCCGCAAAGATGCGCGGCAGGTCCGCGCCGTGCTCGACAAAGTAGGTGTTGCCGTCGCTGCGCTGGGCCAGCCGGGTCATCAGGTCCTCATTGTAGCCCAGCCCGAGCCCAATCGTGGTCACGGAGATCCCTTCGCCCCCGAGTTGCGTGCCAAGGCGCGCCAGATCCTGCGGGGAACTGGGGCCGACGTTGGCCAGCCCGTCCGAAAGCAGGATCACCCGGTTGACATAGCCTCGGTCGCTGGCGAACCGGCGCACCTCCTCCGCCGCTCGCATCACGCCCCCGTACAACGCGGTGTTTCCTCCCGCGGCCAAGGCGTGGATCGCCTCCTCCAGTTGTCGGCCGTTGCCGACCGGACGGGCCGGCACGAGCGTCTGGACGCGGGTGTCATAGGCGACCAGCGCCACGACATCGTCCGGTGCCAGGCGCCGGATCGCCTCCAGCGCCGCCTCGCGCGCCTTGGCGATTTTCTCGCCCGCCATCGAACCGGAACGATCGATGACCAGCGCCAGGTTCACCGGCGGTCGCCGATCCCGGCGGGGGAGCTTGAGGCAGTCGAGGCCGATCTTGATGACAGCCCGCTCGCGCGAGCCCGCGGGCAGGACCATCCGATCCACGTCCAGTTGCACCCGGACCGGGCTGGTCATTTCCGCCGTCTGGAGAAATCCGGTCGAGGCACCGAGGAGCGACCACCCGCCGATGAGGGCGAGCCCGCGTGAGGAAAAGAAACGAAGCGTGTTCATTTGTGAGCCTTGGTTGTACCGCTCCATTGAACCAGAAGGCCCAGCGGAGGTTGTCACCGCGTCGTCAGGGGTTTGTCAGGGAATTGTCAGCACCCGGGCGCCCGGCCGCGCCCTCCGCCGGGGCGCTACGTAACTTCCGCCCCCAACCCCTCCGGACTCGATTATGGATTTGCTGTGCGGAAGCGGACCCGCAGAAAATTCGGCATGCCCCCCACCGCTGTTCCTTTGCTGCCTGTGGGGCTTCCCCTCGCCGCTTTGGGACTGGGCAGCGCCCTCTTTCTGGCGCTCTCGCTGGGCACGATTGTCTTCCTCCTGTGGAAGCTCTGGAAATCGCAGCGCCAGTACGCCCTCGATCTGGCCGAACAGACGCGCCAGACGAGCGAAGCCGACGAGCGCGCCAAGCAGATCATTGTCGATCGCGACACGTACTATCGCGACAGCCAGGCGAAGAGCGAACTGCTGGCCACCCTCAGCCGCGAGGTCCGCGCCCACCTCAACGGCATCATGGGTTCGGCAGACCTCCTGCTCGACGGCACGCTGAGCACCCCCCAAAGGGAACACCTCACCGCGCTGCGAGCCTCGGCCGAGTCGCTGCACCAGTCTCTGACCGACATCCTCGATTTCTCAGTCATCGAGACCGGCAAGCTGCGCATGGAGAGCATCCCCTTTGCCCTCCGCGACCCACTGGCCGAGGTCGTCGAGCACCTTACTCCGTTGGCGGTGCTCAAGGGTCTCGAACTGGCGCTGATCATCCCTCCCGACGTTCCCGCCCAGGTGAGCGGCGATGCCGCGCGGTTGCGCCAGGTGCTCTTCAACCTCATGGCCAACGCGGTGCGCTTCACGGCCATCGGGCGGGTGGTGCTCCGCGTCTCCCTTCCTCCCGGGTCGGCAACGGCCTCCCCGCAGGGCGCCACATGGCTGCATTTCACTGTCAGCGACACGGGCTCCGGCATCCCCGAGGACATGCAGGCCACCCTTTTCGACCGCTTCTCGCCGGCCGACTCCCAGTCGACGCGCCGGTTTGGCGGGTCGGGCCTGGACCTGGCGATTGCCAAGCGCCTCGTCGAGTTGATGGGCGGCAAGATCGGTGTTCGCAACCTTCCGGAGACCGGGGCCGAATTCTGGGTGGTCCTGCCCATTGCCACAGACCCCAACCCGGTGATCAGTGGGCCCCCCGCGGTCGCCGGCGCGCACGTGGTGATTCTGGACGACCTGGCGGCCTCCCGCGTGGCGGTGGCCAGCCTGCTCGCCACCGTCGGGATCGACCACGATTCGGCCGACTCCGTCGAGGCTGCGGCCAACCTGCTGCGCGACGCCCGCGAAGGCGGCGCCACCGAGACCATCCTGCTTCTCGACGAATCCGTCGCCCGTGATGAACTCGAAGCCCTGCAGCCCTTGCTCGCCGCCCCGGAGGTGCGCAACTCCACCCGGGTGATCCTGATGGCCGCCGATCCGGATGCCGTCGCCGCCAATGGGCATCCGCTTCCGATCGGGGGCCTGCTGCGCAAACCCGTCGTCCGCACCGATCGGCTGGTCACCGCCCTGAAGTCCGCTCCGCGGCTCGACCTGCACCGCCCCGCCGCCACGCCCACCATGGGGATCGCCCGGCCGGTCGCCCCCGCCCCGTACAACGCCGCCCGCGTCCTGCTGGTCGACGACGATGAGATCAGTCTTTCCGTCACGGCGCAGTTGCTGGAGCGGCTCGGTTGCGTCGTCGTCCGCGCCGAGAGCGGGACCGCGGCGGTGGAGCAGGTGCGACATTCCGTGTTCGACCTTGTGTTGATGGACTGCCAGATGCCGGAGATGGACGGCTTCACCGCCACGACCCGGATCCTCGAGGAGCAGGCCGGCCGCGCGCCCCCAATCGTCGCCCTCACCGCCAGCACCTCGGCGAAAGATCGGGACAAGTGTTTCTCCGCCGGAATGAACGATTTCATCGACAAGCCGGCACGCCGCAGCGAACTCGACCGGATCCTCAAGCGCTGGACGCAACGGCGGACACCGCCGGCCGCCGGCTGACGACGCGCCCACCTGGTCCGGCGACCTTCACCGCCATGGCCCCCGTCCTCGCACTCCGAACCCTTTGCGGTGTCGTGCTGATGGCGGTCGCAGTCGGCGGCGGTGAGAGGCTCGCAGGCCGGGAGGCCCCGGCTCAGGTCCGGAGCGCCGCAGCCCCGGCCACCGCCGGGCTGGATGAGTATGCGGAGATTGCCGCCCAAATCGCCGCCCTGCTCTCCGGGGACCAGCGGCGACTGGAACAGGAGGCGTGGCGGCGGGAATCCCTCCTCCTCGACACCGATCGATCGCCGGTCGACGTCGTCCGACGCCGGACGAGCGCCCTCCTGCAGCATCTGCGCGGCTTGCCCGCCGCGCCGAACCTGGAACGGGAAGCCGCCGCTCTCGCCGCCCTCCCCAACGACGCCTCCCGCGCCACGTTCGACCGGCTCACGGCGCTGCGCCGACGCATCGCCTTCAAGAACCCGCTTCTCACCTTCAACCGCATTGCCTTCCTGAAGCACAACAAGCAGGTCCGCGGGGATCGACACATGGTCGATCAGTACTTCGGGTTCACCGCCGAGAAGGCCGGCGGCGTGTACGTGCTGGAGGACCCGTTTGGCGACCGCCCCACCGTACGAAGCCTGCTCGCAGAGGCACGGGTCGAAGGTGGCCGGCTCGCCGGCCGCCGCCTCGAACACGCCGGCAGTTTCATTTCCCTCGAGGCGGATTACGACGCGCGCACCCTGCTCTTCGCCTTTACCGAAGCCGAGCACACCCTTCCGGCCGGAGTCACCTATGACCCAAATGTCTGGTCGGAAGCCGACGCCCGGCGCAGCCCCCAGCACGCCTTTTACCATTTCCGCCCCGAAAGCTGCTATCATCTGTTCCGGATTAACGCCGACGGCTCGGGGCTCACGCAGCTCACCGATGGCCCCTGGAACGACTTCGATCCCTGCTTCCTGCCCAACGGACGGATTGCCTTCATCTCCACGCGGATCGGCGGCCAGCTTCGTTGCGGCTTTCGGCCGGATCCCGCCTACACGCTCCACGCGATGCAGCCCGACGGTCGCGACATCATCCCGTTGAGCTTTCACGATACCAACGAGTGGCAGCCGAGCGTGGATCACCAGGGGATGATCGTCTATACGCGCTGGGACTACGTCGACCGCGACTCGGATGTGGCGCACCATCTCTGGCACTGCTTCCCCGACGGGCGCGATCCCCGCAGCTTCCACGGCAACTATCCGGACCGGCGCGAATCCCGGCCGTGGATGGAGATGTCGATTCGGGCCATTCCAGGTTCCCATCGCTATGTCGCGGTGACCGGCGCCCACCACGGCCAGGCGTATGGGTCGCTCGTGATGATTGACCTGCAGGTTCCCGACGATCGGGCTTCGGGGCAGCTCCGGCGCCTGACCCCGGAGGTGCCCTTTGCGGAATCCGAATCCGCCCCGGGGGTGCCACACGCCAAGGGCAAACACTCGCCCCCAGCCGAGGTCTACGGCACGCCGTGGCCGCTCAGCGAGGACTTCCATCTGGTCGTCTACGATCCGGGACAGCGCCACTACGGGATTTACTTGATCGACTCCTTCGGGAACCGCGAACTGCTCTACCGGGACCCGGCGGTGGCTTGCCTGGATCCCATCCCGCTCCAACCCCGTCCGCGCCCGCCTGCCTTTCCCCCGCGGACGATCCAGGCCGAGGCCGATCGTCCCGATTCGGCCGCCGATTTGTCGCTCGGCACCGTGATCGTCACCAATGTCTACGAGAGCGACCAACCCTGGCCGTCCGGAACCACGATCCGGCGGTTGCGCGTGATCAACCTCTTTCCCAAGGAAAACTCGATCGCCGATGAACCCAACATCGGCCATGCCGCGCAGTCTCTCGCTCGCGGAGTGCTGGGTACCGTCCCCGTGGAGGAGGATGGCAGCGCTCACTTTCTCGCCCCCACGGGAGCGGGACTTTACTTCCAGGCCCTGGATGACCGGGGCCTCGCGGTGCAAACCATGCGGTCGGCCACCTACCTGCATCCGGGTGAAACGCTGACCTGTGTCGGGTGCCACGAGTCGAAGCAGCACACCGGGCGCACCCACTTCCGTGCCACGCCCCTGGCCCTGCAGCGGCCGCCGTCCCGCTTGCAGCCGGAGCCCCCCGGATCGTACCCCCTCAGTTTCGCCCGCCTCGTGCAGCCGGTGCTCGATCGCCACTGCGTCTCCTGCCATGACTCCTCTGCCGCCACCAAGCCCCCGAGCCTGCGCGGAGATCGCTTCGGGAAATTCGGTTGGAGCGAGGCCTTTCACTCGCTGCGGCCGTACGCGTGGGGCATGAGCGGGGGGAATGGCGTGGCCCTGAAAGAGCGGCAATACAGCCTCCCCGGACAGGTCGGCGCCCGCGCCAGCCGGCTCCACGCGCTGCTGCTGCGCCGCGGCTACGACCGAAAACTACCGCCGGAGGACTGGTACCGGATCACCCTCTGGCTCGACTGCAACAGCAACTTCTACGGCGCCTATCATGACCCCTCCGCCCAGGCGCGCGGGGAGATCGTCCGCCCGCGGTTTGGGGTACCGCGCTGGTCGGTGTTCGAGGATCTCGCGCGCTAGATCAAAGGCGCAGTGCTCGGGCGCCTACGCTTTCGCCTTCGGCTCAAACGCAGCCACGAAAGAAAGGGCCTGCGCGCTACGCTCCGAGGCGCACCGTGCGCAGTCGAATCCGGCGCTCCGCAAAGACCCCGAGGCCCAGCGCTCCCGCGATTTCGATGTGCTCGGGCTGACCATGCACGAAGGTGCTGAACTCGTCCGGCGGCGCCTCGACGATCGGCTTCAGCCCGGCCAGCTTGCGGCGTTGCTCGATCTCCTTCCAGCCCACGTGATCCAGCGCCACCGGGTCGCTTGCGAAGTACATCGTCTGGTGGTCCCAGATGAACTGCGGCCGCGCGTACGGGCCGCCATGATACACGCCGCGAATCCCGTCCAGGATGTGCAGGACGGTCTTGTTGCGGATGATCGGCATCGACACCACCGCGGGAATGAACGCGCCGCAGACGTTCAGCGAACGGCTTGAGTGGCTGCGCGCCACGTTGTTCACCAGTCCGTGCGACAGGTTCTTCAGCGCGAGCGTCACGCCCGCCGACTGGTGGTGCTTGAGCACCGGAAGGTTGATCAGCTTGCCCACGTCCTGCGTGATGAACCGCGCGGCGTAGGATCGGCGCGCCTTCTCGTCTTCCGGATTCTGCCCGGGCAGCGTCACCGCCATGTCCATGTAGTGCGCCGGGTCGTAGCCGTCGATCTTCTGCTGGGTGTTGTCGTGGTCCTCCACCGCCCAGGTCCAGCGCACCCCGTCGGGAAGCCACTTGTCGAAGCCCCACTGCAGGAACTGCCGCCGGTACCGGTCGTAAACCACGATGTCCCGGCGTCGCACCCCGGCCGCTTCCAGGCCGCGCACAATCTCGTGCAGCACTTCCGGGCTACTGATCACGTGTGGTCCGCCCACCGGGTTCACCTTGATGCCCACCACGTCGCCCCGCTCGAACAAGGTGCGCCACGCCTGCGTGTCGTCGGGTGCGCCGGTCAATTCCATCATCCCCCGTCGCATCACGGCCGCGATCGGTTCCGCCCGAAACTGTCCATCCGTCCGGCAACCGGGGTGCGTCACCGCCACCACCCGGCCCGGCCAGAGCCCGGGCATGGCCAACTTGGCGGGAGGCAGCTTGGCCGCGGTCTCCGCTCCCAACGCCAACTGGCGCGCCGTCAGCCCAGCCGCCACCGCCGCCACCAGCCAGTCCCGCCGCGTGTACAGTCCCTTGGGGTTCATGCCCCAGGGTGACAAGCCGGGCCACGGGCGACAATGCCTTTCGCGCCGCCGCGCGGCGCTGTCCCGTCCTGCGTCCCTACCTCCCCACGCAGTACAGGTGCTTCGTCCCCCGCAGGAACAGCTGGCCCCGGCTGACCGCCGGCGATCCGCGGGTCTCCTCACCGAGTTCGTTCACCGCCAGGATTTCGAATTTCTCCGCCAGCCGCACCAGCCAGCACTTCCCGTCGTCATCGAGAAAGTAACCGGTATCGCCCACCGCAACTGGACTCGCACTGTGGTGCCGGCCCAGGCGCTCCAGCCAGATCTCGCGTCCGGTCCGCGAATCGGCGCAGCTGCCCATGCCTTCGTCGGTCACGACAAACGCCCGACCGTCGTGCGCGAGCGGCGACGGCACGTACCCGCCCCGGCTGGTCTTCTCGAGATTGAAGACCACGTGCGTCGCCGTGACGTTTCCGCGTCCCGCCGGATCAATCGCCATGATGCCCCGCTTCGGAAACCCGTAGGTGAGAAACACCAGTCCCCCGACGTCGATGGGACTTGAGACGAACTGCTCCGTCGGTCCGTCGATGTTCCAGATCAACCGGCCCGTGTCCGGCTCGTACGCCGCGACGCTGAGGCTGCCCGACAACACGAGCTGGCGTCCCGTCGGCCGCTCGATCACCAGCGGGGCGCAGTACGACCGCGTCCGGTTCGGGCGGTCCGTCCGCCAGCGTTCCTCCCCGGTGCGTTGATCGAGGGCGACGAGAAACGCCTCGGCGTCCTGATCCCCGTTGAGAATGATGAGATCGCGGTAAGGCAGCACGCTGCTGCAATAGCCGTGCTTGCTGAGCAGCTTTCCCGGCACGCGCTTCCACACCAGACGGCCGTCGGCGCAATCGTACGCGGCAATCGTCATGTCCGGATGGTCCAGGAAACTCACCCACACCAGCCGCCCATCGGTGGCCGGGGTCGAACTCGCATGGCTGTTCAGCTTGTGGATCGCCTTCTGCAGGCGCTGGGGCAACCGCTGCTCCCAGCGCACTTGGCCGGTCTTCCGGTCCAGGCAAAGAAGCACGTGCTGCCCCGCGTCTTCCAGGCAGGTCGTCACGTACACCGAATCGCCCGCGACAATCGGGGAACTATGCCCGCGCCCCGGAATCGGCGCCTTCCAGGCAATGTTCTCGACGGGACCCCACCGCGTCGGTGCGACCGCCGCCGGGCTGATGCCGTCGCCCCGCGGCCCCCGCCACTGCGGCCAGTCGTCCGCGGCGACCGCCATCGCCCCGACCAGCCCGCCCACCGCCAGCATCCCCGCGCGCCACCTCCTCATGGTCCCTTTTCTCCGCTCAGGGTTGCACCAGCGCCGTGCTCAGTTGCGGCGGGTAGAAATAGCCCATCGTCTGCACGGTGACGTCGTTGCGGTACAGGCGGTCCTCCATCAGCCAGGGGCGGCGGAGGTTCGTCGGCACCGTGCTCGAGTATATCCGCAGTTCCCCGTCCGCTGCCACGACGATTTCCTCCCGCCAGTCGCCGAGGAAGTCCGCGATCGCGACCGTGCGGCCGGAGGAAAGCTCCCCGATCTCCTCGCGCGGCCAGCGGTACAGCTTGCGGCCGACCACGTAGATCTTGGTCGCACCTTCGAGCCAGTAGACCGCCTTCGGCGAGAGTTCACCCAGATCCTGCCGGTGAATCAGCTTCCCCGCCGCCGTGTAGAGCCACCATCCGGTTCCGCCCTTGGATTCCCCCGCGTAACACTCGATCCCGGGTTCCTCCGGGATGATGTCACCGACCATGCCCTGGCCATGGACGTGCACCGTCTTCTCTGGGTTGCCCCAGATTTCCGCGCCCGTCCGGGCATCGTGCAGGGCCACGCCGCCGCGCGGCTGGCCTTTCTCCAACCCGTAGAAGATTTCCAGCCCGGGCCGCGCCGGGTCGAAGTCGGCCACGTAGCAGATATCCGGATGCCCCTTGCGGGTGTTCCACAGCGGCTTGCCATCGTCGTCCAGCGCCGCGGAGCCCAGGATGATCTCGTCGCGCCCGTCCCCATCCACGTCCACGGCATGAAGGCCGTGCATGACCTGCCCCCGATAGCTCGCGTCGGGCCCGGAAGCCTCCCAGTACCAGAGCGGCCGCAGCTCCGGGGTGTAAGCCTGCACCTTGATGATTCGATAGGTGCCGCGCACCACGAGCAGGTGGGGGCGCTTGCCGTCGAGGTAGGCGACGCCCAGGAGATTGCGGGAGGAATAGTTGTAGTCGTCGAACCCGTCGCGGCTCGGCCACGGCAGCCGCCGCCTCACCTCCCCGGTCCGGCCGTCCAGCATCACCAGCCACTCGGGCCCGGTGCGCACGTGGCCGGTGGGTTCGCGGGGATCGCCCTCCCCGGCCTTGCAGAACACTTCGGCCCGGCCGTCGCCGTCCAGGTCGCACACCACGACTGGCGAATACCAGATGCCCTCCTCGATCGACCAGCCCATGTCGTAGGTCCAGAGCCGCGTGCCGTCGTGGCGGTAGGCCGTGAGCTTGTAGGTGTCGGTGCTTTTCTTCCAGTAACCTGGCTGCTGATACGGGTCGGTGTTGAAGTCCGGGGTCTTCACCAGGTAGTCGAGGCGCCCGTCGCCATCGAAATCCCCGAGGCCGACCTTCTGCGCGCGATCGCCCGTGGCCAGGGGCAGGCGCACCCAGGGCTCTGGCCGCGCTGGCACCGCCGCCGCTGGCGTCACTTCGTCCGGCCGCCCGGGCCGCGTCACCTTCACGCGCACCAGGGGTGTCGCCCCGCCCGGCACCGGCACGACGCAGTTCGTCCCGGTCGGCTGGCCGCCGGTGACCGGTCGCCAGGGTCCCGCGGCCCGTTCTGCCGTCTCCACCTCGTAGCGCGCCCCCGGGCCATCCGTGCCGAGCATCCGCCAGCTGGCAAAGGCCCGGGTTTCGCTCGTGCGCAGGACCAGCAGCGCGCGATCCGTCGCGATCGCCGCTCCACCGGCCGTCGCCGCCACCATTCCGATCAAGCCGCCGAGGGCGGCCCACCTGCATCCACGCGTCTTCATGAGATTTGCCTGGGAACGGCGCGATTCCAGCGGGCCTCGCCGGCGCTGGCGACTCCAGAACTCGCCCGGTCGACGGAATTCCGTCCGATGGCGCCGGTTGCCCGCGCCAATTTTCGCGCCACATTCTCCAAGACACGCGCAGACGGCCGCGCACGCCTGCGACATCATGCCTCCCACCATGCGTGCTTCCTCCCTTCCCCTGTCGCGCCGGCAGGCCCTGGCCGCCTTCGGCACCCTTGCCCTGGCCTCCCGCGCTCTCCTCCAGGCCGCGTCCCAGACGAGAAAAGCCGGCTTCGCCCTGCAGCTCTACACCCTCCGTGAACCCGCCAAACAGGACGCCGCCGGCACGCTCAAGCGCGCCGCCGACATGGGCTGGCGCTATGTGCAATGGAGCGGAATGCCCCAGATGCCCGCCGACAAGATCCGCGCCGCCCTCGACGCCGCCGGCCTCAAGTGCATCGCGGCCCACGTCAGCATCGAGGCCTTCGAGACGAAGTTCGAACAGGAGGTGGCTTTCTGGAAGACCGTGGGCGCCCTCGATGTCGCACCCGGCGGGATGATGAAGGATTGCACCAAGGACCTCGCCGCTTGGAAGCGCGGCTGCCAGCGCCTCGACACCCTCGGCGCCCGCCTCCGCTCCGTCGGCATGCGTCTGTCGTTCCACAACCACCAGATGGAATTCGAGAAGTTCCCGGAGGACGCCCGCACGAAGCACGAGATTCTCATGGCGGAAACCAAGCCCGCCAACCTGGCCGCCGAGATCGACATCGCTTGGGCCCTGGCCGCGGGGGTGGATCCGGTCGCGCTGATTCGCAAGCTCAAGGGCCGCTGTCCCGTGGTTCACGCCAAGGACGTGCTCCCCAGCCCGGACAAGAAGCACAAGCTGGTGCCCCTCGGTCAGGGTGCCGTCAAGTGGGCCGACCTCTTCGCCGCCGGACGCGACGCCGGCATCGAGTGGTACGTGTACGAACAGGACAACGGCGCCGGTACGCCCTGGGACTACACCAAGGCCAGCTTCGACTTCCTCGCCAAGCAGAAGTTCTGACCTGAGCGGCTGGCCGATCGGCGCGACCACATCGCCTTGCGATCTCACGGATCGGGTGTGGGCGGGGCAACCTCGCCCGCGCCAGGCGGGCGCTGAAACCACGGCTGCGGGGCTGGGTCGCCCCGCCGACACGAATTTCATTGGGTCATCTTCCGTGCAGCGGCGACGCCCGGTCGCGATCTTGAGTTCGTCCCGGCGGCCTCCATGTTTCCGGGCATCTTCGCCCGCCCCGTTCCATGAAGCTCACCCTTAGACCGCGCCTGGCCACCCCCGTTCTCTCGCCCCGCTCCCTTCGCTGCGCCCGCGCCCTGGTCGCACTCGCGCTGACGATCGCCGGTGCCTCTGCCGCGAACCCGCCGGCGGCCGCCGACACGGGATGGCGCCCGCTCCCCCTCGTCGCCGGAGGAAAGGTCCATCCCGATTGGGTGCACATCGGCTGGGGCGGCTTTGTTGTCGAGGAGGGCGGCTTGCGCACCGACTGCGATCCCCGGGGTCTCGGCCTGCTGGTCTACCGGCGGGAGCGCCTCGGCAACTGTCAGATCCGCGTCGTCTTCAAGACCCAGGAGGCCAAGTCGAATGCCGGCATCTACGTCCGCCTGGCCGACGGCATCCTCGATCAGATCGGCCGGCCCGGGGCGCAATTCGAGCGCACCGCGGCGGGAAAGATCACCCCGGCCTCGATGGAACTCATGCAGGCCTCCGGCGAGCGTGACGAGGGCCCCTGGTATGCGGTGCACCATGGTTACGAGGTCCAAATCATGGATCGCGGCGACGCGCTGCATCGGACCGGAGCCATCTACTCGCTGGCGCCCTCCAGCGCCGACCAACCGCGTCCCGGAGTGTGGCGCACCTTGTTGATCACGCTCGATCGCGAGCGAATCACGGTCGATCTCGACGGCACGCGGGTGTCCTCCTTCGATTCTGCCGCCGCCGGATTGCCTCCCCGCAAGATTTGGCATGAGCCCAAGCGGGAGCCCGCCCGGCCGATCGCGGGTTACCTGGGCCTGCAGAACCACGACCCCGGCGACGTGGTCTGGTTTCGCGAGGTGAGTGTCCGGCCGCTGCCGGCGCGCTGACCGCGTCGCGGCTCCGGGGCAATGGCAGCCGAACGCCCACCCGGGGCCTTCGGTAACTGATCAGTTAATTCTTGCGCCCTTGGCCGCGAGCGACCTCGCTTCCGCCCGGCGACTTTTCTCCCGCACCCGCCGGGCTTCGCGCCGGCCCGGCCCCACGCCCCCGATGTCCTCCCCCGCCCGTTGCCTTGCCTGGTTCGCGTTGCCCGCCACCGTTGCCGGGCTTGTCCTCGCTTCCTCCGCGCCCCGTGGACAGCCGTTCCGCCCCCCGGAATACACGGTCCTGCGGGCCGCCACACCGCCCGTCATCGACGGGCGCCTCGACGAGGCCGCGTGGTTCGGCGCGCCCGACGTCGGCGAGTTTGTCTTCACCTGGTGGAAGGCCGGGACCAGGGAGCAGACGCGCCTCAAACTGCTGTGGGACGACGAGTGCCTCTACCTCGCCGCCCTCTGCCAGGACGCCCACATCACCGCCCGGCATACCGAGCGCGACGGGAAGATCCCGGAAGACGACTGCCTGGAGGTGATGCTCGCCCCCAACGCCGCCACCCCGCACGTCTACTTCAACATCGAGTTCAATGTCATCGGCGGCATCCTGGATAACTTCCGCCCCAACGGACCCGACAAGCCCCGCGCCCCGAAGTGGGACGCCGAGGGTGTCCGCATCGCGGGGAGCCAGGTCGGGACTCTCAATGACGACACGGATCTCGATCAGTCGTGGCAGGTGGAGGTGGCCATCCCGTGGAAGAACTTCGCCGCCGTGATGCGCGACACCCCACCGCGGCCCGGGACCGTCTTGCACGCCAACTTCAATCGCCACGGTGGCCGGACCAACCCGCAGTACAGCCAGTGGTCTCCCGCCGATACCCCCAAGCCTTCCTTCCACACGCCGGATCGCTTCGGCCGGATCACGCTCTCCGCACGCCCGAGTCCGTTTGCCACCCCCGCCACCGCGCCGTGAATCCCGGACCCGATTCCCTCCTCCTCGGCGCTGGTGTGCCTGGAATGAGCGAGCCTCCTCAACATGGTCGCCTCGTCGGTCGTCTCTTCCGCGTTCTCGCCGCCCTATGCCTCCTCGGCGGCGCCGCCCGGGCCGAGCCGGCTGCCCCGTTGCGCGTCGGCCTGGTCCTGCCTGACCCCGGCCCCACCCCAGCGGTGACCGCTCTCACCGCGGCCATCGCCACCGCGACCGGAGCCACGTTTGAAACCCTTCGTCTCTCGCCGGCCACCTCCCGCGCCGCACTCACGAAGGGGCCGCGCCCGGTTGACGCCCTTCTAATCCTGGGTGGGCCTGGTCCGCTCGCGGGCGACGAGCTCGCCGCCCTTCGGGAACTTCTCGGGGCCACTCGCGGGCTCCTCGTGCTCGGGGCGGTTCCGGAGTCCTGGCCCGCGGATCCCGGCTTCTTCCGCGAAGTCGTCGGCGCCGAGTCCGCCGGGTCCTTTGCAAACGGCGCGCCGATGAGCGTCATCAACCTCTTCGCCCACCCGGTGTTCTTCGGCATCGGGCAATTCGAGGCCGCCGGCGGGTTTCCTTCCTGGTCGAAGCTCGCCGACGACGTCGAGATCCTCATGGAAGGAACCGTCGGCGAGGACACCACCCCACTCGCCTGGGTGCGCCGAGCCTCCTCGCGCCGCCTCTGCCATCTCGTGCCCGCCGCCGCTGCGCAGTTCGCCGACCCCGCCTACCAGCGCCTCGCCGCCCAGGCGCTGCTTTGGGTCTGCCGCCGCGCAATCCCGGGCGCGGTCCCCATCGTGCAGCGTACCTTCATGCCCGACTCTTATCCCGGCTCGTTCGCCATCACGTTTCCCGAAGGTCCCGGCGTCTGTCTCGACCCGGTGCGGGGCGGAATCAACTTCATCTGGGACGGCGACTTCGTCGACCTCCGCCCGCGCTGGCTCACCAAACAGGGGGCCCCAGCCCGCGTCGTGGGGGAGCGATTCTACGAGGAGAAATCCTGGCAGCCCCTGCGTTCCGGGACTCCCAAGGGCGAAGCCGGCCTGAAATTCCGGGGGTTTGCGTTCCGGAACGGCCAGCCGGAGTTCCACTACGAGATCGACGGTCGCGAGGTGCGGGAAACGCTCCGGGCTCTCCCAGCCGGCGCCGGAATCTCCCGCGAATTTCACGTCGGACCGGGTACGCGCGCCTTATGGCTCACGCTCGATCCGCAGTCCGCCTCCGAGGTGGCGACACGCGGCCTGCAGCGCGACGGACCGCACGCGCGGTTTGCCGCCCCGGAGGGCGGTAGCTTCACGATTGAGATCCGGCGACGGTCCGGCGGAGGGACTGCCCCATGAACTCCGCCGTCCCAATCCGCCCCAGCCCGGCCATGCGCTTCGCGCCGAGGCGTCTCTCCCTTTTCGGGCTCGTCACCGGGGTCCTTCTGACCGTTTCCCTCGCGCCGGCCGCCGCCCCTGCGGCCCGGGTGTCCGGCCAGGTGCGGCGGGCCGACTCCGGAACCTACGTCCCCTTCTCGCAGGTCCGGATCGAAGGGCCCACGCTCGCGAGTCGGGAGAACAGCCAGATCATCCAGAAACTGAAGCCTCCCGGCCGGTATCAACTCGACGTCCCACCCGGGAACTACGACCTGTGGGCCTCCGCGCCGGACCACGAAGACGTCAAGGTCCGGCTCGAGCTGACCGCGGGCGCGCTCGTCACCCGCGACCTCGAATTGCGACCCCTGCAGCAGATGCCCTATCGGGTCGAGACGCTCGCCCTGCACCGGCAGATGATCGGTGAGGTCTCGGGGGTGTCCTTCACCCCGGGCGGTTCGCTCGTGGTCACGAACCGGCGGGGCGACGTCTGGATGCGCCGGGCCGCCGACCAGCGCTGGTTTCGCTTCGCCCAGGGCCTCTACGAGGGATTCGGCCTCGTAGCCGTGAGTGAGTCCGAGGTGATTGTCATCCAGCGCCCCGAAATCACGCGGCTGCGCGACACCGACGGCGACGGCGTGGCGGACGTGTTCGCGACGGTCTCCGACGACTGGGGCATCACCGGCAGCTACCACGAGTTTTCCTACGGCCTGGTGCGGGACCGCGCTGGCAATCTCTACGCCTCGTCGGGGCTCTGCTCCTATGGCCGGGGGGTGGAGTTGCCCTGGGTGCGCGGCCCGTTGCAGACGGCGCAGTACCACCCCTGGACCGGACCCGGCCCGGTTCCGGATGGGCATCGCTCCGTCGCGCAGTTCCAGGGCTGGGCCTTCCAGATCTCTCCGGCCGGCCGGCTCGTGCCCTTCGCCTCCGGTTTCCGGCAGCCCCTCGGCCTCGGGGTGAGCCCCGAGGATGAGCTCTTCATCAGCGACTGTCCGGGTGCGTGGGTGCCGACCTCGACCCTGACGCACGTGGAGCGCGGCGGCTTCTACGGTCACGCGGACAGCCTGAAGTGGCATCCTGAATACAAGGACCGCCCGCTCTCCCACGCCGAGCTCGCGCAGCTGCGCCGCCCCCCCAGCATCTACCTGCCGCGCGGCCTGATGGGAACCTCCCCCGGCCAGCCCGTCTGGGATCTCTCCGGGGGCCGCTTCGGGCCGTTTGGCGGTCAGGTCTTCCTCGGCGACGTGACGGCGGTGGTCATGCGGGTCGATCTGGAGAAGATCGCCGGCGCGTGGCAGGGGGCGGCCTTCCCCTTCCTGCGCGGCCAGGGCCTGCGGTTGGGCGGCGTTCATTCCGCGTTTGGACCGGATGGCGCGCTTTACCTCGCCCAGACCGTGCGCGGCTGGATGCCCACCGAGGGCAACGAAGGCCTGCAACGTATCGTCTGGACGGGCGAGGTGCCCGTCGAGGTCCGCACCGTCCGGCTCACGGAACGCGGATTCGATCTCACCTTCACCGTCCCCCTGGCACCGGCGGCCGCGGAGGCGCGGCACTACGAGGTGAAGCGTTTCCAATACAACTACCATCCCCAGGATGGCTCCCTGCGCATCAACCAGGTGGAGGTGCCGGTGACGTCCGCCCGTCTGGGCGCCGACGCACGCACCGTCTCGCTCGAACTGCAGGAACTGCAGCCGGAGTACATCTACGAATTCACCGTGGCGGGTGCCGTAGCCTCCACCAGTGGCCAAGCGGTGCTCAACCGCACGTTCTACTACACGCTGAATCGCCTCCGCTCCGGGCAGTCGCGGGCCGGGGCCACGCAATTGGTCGCCAAGGCCGACGCTCCGCTTCAACCCGGAGATCCCCAAAGAGGCGCGGAAACTTACCGCCTCTATTGCCTCGCCTGCCACCAA
>JACRQG010000017.1:86316-97908 GCA_016222805.1 Verrucomicrobiota bacterium
ATTGCCTCGCCTGCCACCAAGCCAACGGCAAAGGCTCCAAGGAGGCAGGCACCCCTGACTACACGCTTCCCGGGGGACCGCTGACCAAGAGCGAGGAGGAACTGATCGCCGTCGTCACCCAGGGCAAGATGCCCACGCCACCCGCGGTCGCGATCATGCCCCCGTGGGGAAACGTCCTCCCGCCCCAGGCCATTCGCGACGTCGTCGCCTACCTCCGCGCCACGTTCGCACCATCGTCCCGGTAGGACGATTCCGTTGCCTGGCTCTCCTTCCGCTGGGATTGCCGGCGGGCAGGCCGACCACGCCCCGCCCACGCGGTCGTGCCCAAGCAAGGCCCTGCGCCTCCCACCGCGGGCCTGGTTCGGAGCGCCAACCCGCCCGCCCAAGAAGCGCGAATGCTTCGGCAAAAAGTGCGCGGCAATCGCTGTCGCGCCGTGCGCACCGGCGTGCGAATCTGCCGACGTGGGCGCGCCAAGCGCGCGCCCGCCATGCTCCCCGACTTCCCCGATTCCTTTGGCCCCTCGCCATGACGCGCCGTTTTCTCCTGCGGTCCTCGGCCATCTTCGTCGGCTCCCTCGCCGTCCTTTCGCGTCCGTGGCCGCTCCGCGCCGCTCCCCTCGCGGAACAGCCATTCTTCCCTTTCTGCATCGATTGGCACGACGCGAAGAAACGCACGTTCGAGCAGCAGGCCCGGATGCTGCGCGAACTCGGCTATCCCGGCGTCGGTCACATCTGGCTCGACAAGGTCGAGGAACGTCTCGCGTCGCTCGATGCGGCCGGGCTCCGCCTCTTCCAAATCACGATGACAGTGGACGTGGGCCCGGGAAAGATGCCCTACGATGAAGCGCGTCTCTCCCAGGTGCTCACCGCCATCCGCGGCCGCGGGGTGCAATTCTGCGTCACCTGCAAGGGGCTGCCGCCCGGCGATCCTTCAGGCGACGCCCGCGCTGTCGAGCTTCTGCGCCGGATGTCGGATCTCGCCCGGGACTCCGGCGCGCAGCTCCTGATTTACCCCCATCAAAAGGACTGGGTGGAACGGATCGAGCAGGCCGTGCGCCTCGCCGAACTCGTCGACCGACCCAACGTCGGCGTGATGTTCAATCTCTGCCACTGGCTGCGGGTGGATCCGAGTCGCGACTACCGCCCCCTGCTCGCCCGTGCGCTGCCGCGCCTCTGGGCCGTCTCAATCAACGGCGCCGATGTCCGCGACGACCAGCCCACCGGTTGGAAGCGCTACATCCAGCCGCTCGACCAGGGCTCCTTCGATCTCGCGGCCTTCGTCCGCACCCTCGACGAACTCGGATTCCGCGGCCCGATCGGCCTGCAGTGTTTTGGCATCGGCGGCGACGCCCGCGATCATCTCGCCCGCTCCGCGGCGCGCTGGCGGGAACTCCGCCCCGGCGCCCTCCCCCTCCGCTGACATCGCGACACTCCCTTCTCGCCATGAAGACCCGCTCCCGTCTCACCCGTCGCCGCTTCCTGACCCGGACCGCACGCGCCGGGGCCATCCTGGGCGCTCCCCTGGTGGTGCCTGCCTCTGTCCTCGGCCGGGGCGGCGCCGTCGCCCCCAGTGAACGCATCGTGATGGCGGGAATCGGCATCGGCAACCGCGGCCAGTACGACTTGGGCATCCTGCTCCAGGAACCCGACGTGCAGTTTGTCGCCGTCTGCGACGTCCGCCGCGTGCGCCGTGACGCCGTGAAACAGCTGGTGGATCAGAGCTACGGCAACCGCGACTGCGCGACCACGCGGGACCTGCACGAACTGCTGGCCAGCCGCACCGATCTCGATGCCGTCCTGATCGCCACCGGCGATCGCTGGCACACGCCCGCCTCGATCGCCGCGATGAAGGCCGGCCTGGACGTGTTCTGCGAGAAGCCCTCCTCGATGTCGATTGCCGAGGGGCAGGAACTGGTCGCGGTCGCGCGCCGCTACGGCCGGATCTTCCAGAGTGGCATGCAGCGCCTGAGCGAGGCCAACTTCGTCTTCGCCGACCAGCTTGCCCGGAGCGGACGGCTGGGCCGCGTGCACACCGTCCACGCCCACCAGCTGAAATTCCAGATGCGCCGCGACTGGCTCCCGGCCGAACCGCAACCTCCGGTCGAGGAGGTCGACTGGGACCGCTGGCTCGGGCCGGCGCCCTGGCGCCCCTACAACGCCGCCTACCTCCGCGCCTGCGGCTCCTGGCTCGACTACTATGATTTTGGCACCGGCGTGGCCGGCTGGGGCAGCCATACCATCTGCCAGTGCCAGTCGGCGCTGGGCGCCCTCGCCACTTCGCCGGTGGAGTACGAGTATCCGGGAAATGACGACGCCCATGGCCTGATCTGCCGGTTTGCCGACGGCACCCGCCTGCGCCTCGACGCCCAGGGCTGGCCCAAGCCCGGCGATGGCGGCCTCTGGCGCGGTTCCTGTGGCGTGCGGTACGAAGGGACCGAGGGCTGGGTCTCCATCGCCGACGGCTATGCCCGTCCGGAGACCTCCTCCCCCGCCCTGCTCGCGGAGTTCGACGCCGTGGTGCGCGAATACCAGGCCCAGGCCAACCGCCCACTGCACCACATCCGTGATTTCCTGCAGGGAGTGCGCACACGCCGGGCCTGCGTCGCCAGCGATGTCGTGATGCACCGCACGATGAGCACCAATCACGTGGCCAACATCTGCATGCTGCTGCGCCGAAACGTCCGTTGGGACCCGGTGAAGGAGGAATTTCCCGGCGATCCCGAGGCCAACCGTCTGCGCTCCCGGGCGCGACGCGAACCCTGGGGCGCCTGACGACTCCCCCGGGCGGACCGACCCACCCGCCGCGCCGCTCCGCTGCGGAGCCGCGATCCTTCGTTGTCCCCAATATTGGGTATGCGCCGCGCTGGCCGATCGCGGGCCGGTCCGTCGTGCTGGGGAACGTCCCTCCCTCCCAATTCCGGGAGGCGGACGTCTCAGACCCCATGAAATCCCCCCTCCGTCTCGCCATCCTTACGGCTTGCCTCAGCTTCCCGCTCGCCGTTCTCGCCGCCGACAAGCCCAAGCCGAAGTCCCCATTCGCCGCCGCCGACGTGAACGGCGACGGGAAGATCTCCGCCGAAGAGTACACCACCGCGTCCAAGGGTCAGCTGGACGCGACCGCGGCCAGGGCGAAGTTCGCCGCACTCGATACCAACAAGGATGGATCCCTGAGCCGCGGGGAGTTCGCCGCCGGCCAGGCGAAGAAGGCCCCGCGCAAGAAGAAGGACATGCCTTCGAACTAAGCCGGAACGATGCAGTCGAAGTCGACGTGCACCGCAGCAATGTATCCGCGACGACCTCGTCGCGGAGCGGGGCGCGGTCGCCCCGCCCACAGGTCACCGTTTCGTCAGTGGACTCCCGCAGGTGCGTCAGCCCGACTGCATGGTTCCGGCTGAGGCCAGGCCGCGCGGTCCCTGCAGCACTGCCGCTGGGCCGCGCGGCATCACTTGGTTTCGGGCTCGTTTTCGGACGCCCGTTGGCTCTACCTGAGGCATGCATCCCGCCGAACGCATCCTTCTCGGCCCCGGGCCCAGTCCGGTGCCCCAACGCGTCCTCCGCGCCCTCGGCGCCCCCACTCTCGGCCACCTGGATCCCCAGTACCTCGCCATCATGGATCAGGTGTGTGACATGCTCCGCCAGGTCTTCCGCACGGGCAATCCGCTGACCTTCCCGGTCAGCGGCACCGGCATGGCGGGCATGGAGTGCATCGCCGTCAACCTGATCGAGCCCGGCGACGAGGTCATCGTCTGCATCAACGGTGTGTTCGGCATGCGCATGAAGGACGTGATGGAGCGTTGCGGCGCCACCGTCCACGCCCTCGAGGCGACCTGGGGCGATGTCTTCGCCCCGGCGCAAATCGCGGCCGCCCTGGCCGCGCATCCCCGCACGAAGCTGGTCGGCATTGTTCACGCCGAAACCAGCACGGGCGCTCACCAGCCGCTCGAGGGCCTCGCGGAAATCGTCCGCGCGCACGAGGCCCTCCTGGTGGTCGACGCTGTCACCAGCCTCGGCGGGCACGACGTCCGGGTCGATGACTGGGGCATCGATGCCATCTACAGCGGCACGCAAAAATGCCTCAGCTGCCCGCCCGGCCTCGCACCGGTCAGTTTCGGCCCGCGCGCCCTCGCCCGCCTCGACGCCCGCAAGTCCAAGGTCCAGTCCTGGTACCTCGACGTCTCGATGCTGCGGAAATACTACACCGGGGGTGGAGGCGGTGGGCGTGTCTACCACCATACGGCACCCATCAACATGACCTATGCCCTCCATGAGGCGCTCACGATTGTCCTCGAGGAGGGGCTGGAGGCGCGGCACGCCCGCCACGCCGCCATGCACCAGCGGTTGCGCACCGGGCTCGAGAAGCTCGGGCTTGGTTATGTGCCGAAGCGCTCCCTCCACTCCCTGAACTGCATCCAGGTGCCCTCCGGGGCGGACGACGCGGCAGTGCGCCGGCGCCTGCTGGAGGACTACGGCATCGAGATCGGCGCCGGCCTCGGCCCGATGGCGGGGAAGGCTTGGCGCATCGGCCTCATGGGCCACGGCGCCACCGTCCGCAACGTCGACCTCGTGCTCGCCGCCCTGCGCGAAATTCTCGGCCGATAGGTTTCTTCCCACTCTCCCCGAGGCGAAGAGGCGCCACAGGACCGCCACCCGACGACGCGTGGGGCGGCCTCATGGTAGCCTGGAACGCTTGCAGCTGTCCGGTGGCCGCGTTGGGGCCCAACCCGCCGGCGGTGGGCAGGCGTCCTTTTGGGCCGCGAGCGGCCAGGCTTTCGCCTTCGCCTTAAGCGCAGCTTCGGAATTCCGATCCGCGACGGGTCGGACGATTTCCGCCGCTCACTGACTTCCGCGGAGCGGTCACCCCGAGTGCGTCGAACCCGCAGTTCTGTGTCGTCGCCAGCGACCGATTTCTCCAGTGTCGAGGGGTGAATCCACGGAAGCTTCCCCGCCACCTCACCCTGGTTGCCCTGATCCTCTTGATCTCCGCCGCCCTCGGGCTCGCCGCGCCCGCCGCCCAGCGGCCCAACATCCTCTTCGTCCTCTCCGACGACCACAGCTACCCGTTCCTGAGCTGCTACGGCGACACCAACGTCCGCACGCCGGCCATCGACCGCCTCGCCGCCGACGGCATGAAGTTCCACCGGTTCTTCACCGTCGCCCCGCAGTGCGTGCCGTCGCGCGCCGGGTACCTGACCGGGCGTTCCGCCGTCGCCGCGCGCATGACGCGCTTTTCGTCTGCCCTGCCGGCGGACGAGGTGACGTTCCTGGAACTGCTGCGCAGCCAGGGCGGCTACTACACGGGAATCTGCGGCCGAACCTACCACCTCGACGGCTCCGCGCGGGCCGCCGGATCCGAGGTGGGCCGCCTGATGGAGAAGCACGGCCTGCGGACCTTCGAGAAGCGGGTCGACTACCTGCGGACCGGATCGGACGAAATGGCGATCACGCAGATGAAGGAGTTTCTCGATGGTCAGCCCTCCGGAAAGCCCTTCGCGCTCTGGCTCAATTTCAGCGATCCGCACCATGCGTGGAACGCCCCGGCGGAGTTTCGTCCCTCCCCCGCCTCCCTCAAGCTGCCGGGCCACTGGCCGGACCTGCCCGGCATGCGCGAGCAACTCGCCGACTACTGCGCCGAGGTGAACCGCGTCGACCGCAGCATGCAGGCGGTGCTGCAGGTGCTGGCCGATCGGAACCTCGCCGCGAACACCCTGGTGGTGTTTGCCGGGGACAACGGCCAGGCGCTGCCCCACGGGAAGGGCTCCCTGTACGACCCGGGCTGCAACGTCCCGCTGGTAATCCGCTGGCCCGGGGTCATCAAACCGGGCGGTGAATCCCGCACCCTGCTGAGCGGCGAGGACATCGCCCCGACCCTGCTCGCCGCCGCCGGCCTGCCCGCCGGGCCGAAGATGAGCGGCCACAATTTCGTCGCGCACCTCCGCGGCGAAGCCTACACGCCGCGCGCCCATGTCTTCTTCGAGCGCGGCCCGCACGGCTCGGGCCCGGTCACGGTCGGCATCCGCAACAGCACCTATGACCTGTCACGTGGCGTCCGCAGCGACCGCTACAAGCTCATCTACAACTGCACCCCGTGGATTCCCTACTCCCCGGTGGATTCGGCCGGCGGTGCCGCCTGGCGCGAGATGACCGCCGCGAACGAGCAGGGCCGGTTGTCCCCCGGCATGCGCGCCACGTACTTCACCACCCCGCGGCCGGTCTACGAGGTGTACGATCTTCAGGCCGATCCTTCCGAGCTCAACAACCTCAGCGGTTCGCCCGCCGTGCGCGAGATCGAGCAGCAGCTCCGCGTCGCCCTCGCGGAGAAGATGATCCTCGACTTCGACTACCTGCCCCTGCCGGACCTCGGCGACGCAGCCGTTCCCGCCGGCCCGGCGAAGAAGAAGGGGCGGAACAAGAAATAGCCGCCGCCACGCTCCCCCTGCTTTCCCGCTCCATGCCAACTCCATTTCGCCTCGCACTCCTCGCCGCCGTCGCGATTCCCGCCGCCCTGGCCGCGGCCACCCCGCGGCCGAACTTCATCGTCATCAACATCGACGACCTCGGCTACAGCGACATCGCCGCCTGGGGTTCCGCCAACCGCACGCCGCACCTCGACCGCATGGTCACGGAGGGCCGCCGCCTCCTCAGCCACTACGCCGCTCCCGTGTGCTCCCCCTCGCGCGCCTCGCTGCTCACCGGCTGTTACCCCAAGCGCGTCCTCCCGATTCCCCACGTGCTGTTTCCCGGCGCCGCGGTCGGTTTGCATCCGGACGAGGCGACCATCGCCGATGTGCTGAAGGGCGCCGGCTACGCCACGGGCTGCATCGGCAAATGGCACGTCGGCGACCAACGCCCGTTCCTGCCCCTGCAGCAGGGGTTCGATACCTATTTCGGCCTGCCCTACTCCAACGACATGGGACCGGCCTCCGAGGGGGTGAAGAGCAGCTACGGCGCGCCGCTGCCCAAGGCAAAGACGCCCGCGAAAAAGGTCGCCGCCACCGACGATGAAACCGGCATCCGCGGCCAACAGCCGCCGCTCCCGCTCCTCGACGGCAACACCGTCGTGCGCCGCGTCCGCGCGGAGGACCAACTCGAACTCGCCCGTCTCTACACCGAGCACGCCGTCACCTTCATCCGCGAGCGCCGCGACCGGCCGTTCTTCCTCTACCTCGCCCACAACGCGGTGCACTTTCCCCACTACCCACGCGCCGAGTTCCGCGGCCAGTCCGCCCAGGGGCTCCTCGGCGACTGGATCTCCGAGGTCGACTGGAGTGTCGGCCGCGTCCTCGACACGCTCCGCGAATTGCAGATCGATCGCCGGACGCTCGTCTTCTTCGTCTCCGACAACGGCGGCCCCGTCAATCAGGGCGCCACCAACCGCCCCCTGCGCGGCAGCAAGGGCTCCACCCTCGAAGGCGGCATCCGGGTGCCCGCCATCGCCTGGTGGCCCGGCCAGATCCCGCCGGGCACGTCCACCACGGCAATCACCTCCATGATGGATGTGCTGCCGACCCTGGCGCAGCTCGCGGGCGCGGCGCTACCCTCCCGCAAGCTGGACGGCGTCAATGTCTGGCCCGCGCTCGCCGGTGATCCCGCCACACCGCCGCGCGACAGCTTCCTGTATTTCCGGGGCCTGGCGCTCGAGGCGGTCCGGTCCGGCCCCTGGAAGCTCCATCTCGCCAAGGGGGAACTGTATCATCTGGGTGATGACCTCGGCGAGGCGCGCAACGTCGCCGCTGCGCAGCCGGAGGTCGTCCGTCGGTTGATTGCCCTGGCGGAGTCCACCGCAGCCGATCTGGGCCGGGACGGCGTCGGGCCCGGATGTCGTCCGCTCGGCCGGGTGGATCGACCGCTCCCGCTGATCACTCTCGAAGGCACGGTCCGCGCCGACGCGGCGGGCAAGCACGCACGCCTCCCCTAAAGAGAGATCGGAAGTTGCCTTTTCGTGTCAGCGGTCGGTCTCGGGTCGCCGCGTGGGCGAAACGTCCGCCTTAGGCTCTGCGAAGGACGATGCGCAGCCCGCCTGCACCTGCGTAACGCCGGCACGTCTCCGCACCGGTCCTCCTGGTTCTGCTCGCTCTCGGCGCGGCGGCCGGGATACTCCCCGCCGCCCCGGTTTCGCGTTTCCCCATGAACGATCCCCTCGTCCCCGTTACCCCTGCCGCCTACCAGTATCCGCTCCTGATCAAAAACCTGCTGACGGCTCCACTGCTCCACTCGCCGCACCAGGAGATCGTCTACCGCGGACAACAACGCTTCACCTATCGAGAACTTCGCCAGCGCATCGGGCGCCTCGGTTCGGGGCTGGCGAACCTGGGCGTCCGCCCGGGCGACACCGTCGCGGTCATGGACTTCGACAGCCACCGCTACCTCGAGTGCTTCTTCGCCGTGCCAATGCTCGGCGCTGTCCTGATGACGGTGAATGTGCGGCTCACGCCGGAGCAGATCCTGTACACGATCAACCACGCCCGCGCCCAGTACCTCCTGGTTCACTCGGAACTGCTGCCGCTCCTCGACCCGATTCGCGACCGTCTCGCCACGATACGCACGACGATTCTCGTCGCCGAACCCGGCAGCACCCCCGCCGCCTCCCCGCGCTTCGCCACCGACTACGAGACCCTGCTCGCCCAAGGGGATCCCGCCCACGCCTTCGCCGATTTCGACGAGAACACCCGCGCCACCACGTTCTACACGACGGGCACCACCGGCCTCCCCAAAGGTGTCTTCTTCAGTCACCGGCAGCTCGTGCTGCACACCCTTGCCACGATGGCCGCCCTCGCCTCCGGCGGGCCGCAGCAGTCCTTTCACCGTCACGATGTCTACATGCCCATCACCCCGATGTTTCACGTCCATGCCTGGGGGGTGCCGTACCTGGCCACGCTCATGGGCGTGAAGCAGGTCTATCCCGGCCGGTGGGGTCCCGACCTGCTGCTCGATCTCAAGGTCAGGGAGGGAGTCACCTTCTCCCACTGCGTGCCGAGCATCCTGCACCTGCTCCTGACTGCACCCAAGAGCCGTGAGACCGACCTGCGCGGTTGGAAGATCATCATCGGTGGATCGCGACTGCCGACGGGCCTCGCCCAGGCGGCGCTGGATCGGGGTGTCGATGTTTTCGGCGGATACGGCCTGAGCGAAACCTGCCCGGTGCTCACCATCGCCCAACTGCGGACGGAACCATCCGCCTCCGATCCAGCCGCCTCTCTCACCCAACGCTGCCGGGCCGGCATCCCGCTGCCTCTGGTTGATCTCCGCCTGGTCGATAGCGACCTGCGGGACGTCCCCCACGACGGCGAAGCGGTCGGCGAGGTTGTGGTTCGCGCCCCCTGGCTGACCCAGGGGTACCTCGACGATCCCCAGAGTTCCGCGCAACTCTGGGCCCAGGGCTACCTCCACACTCAGGACATCGGGCGGATCGACGCCGATGGTTACCTGGAAATCACCGATCGCCTCAAGGACGTGATCAAGGTCGCCGGCGAGTGGGTAAGCTCGCTGGATCTGGAGAACCTCCTTTCGCAGCACCCGGCGGTCGGCGAGGTAGCCGTGATCGCCCTGAAGGATGAAAAATGGGGCGAGCGCCCGCTGATCCTTGTCCTGCCCAAACCGGGAGCGACCGCGACCGAGCACGACCTGCGCACCTTCCTCGCGGCAGCCTGTGACGCCGGAAAGATCGCCCGCCACGCGCTGATTTCGCGGGTCCAGTTCGTCGACCAGATCGGCAAAACCAGCGTCGGCAAGATCAACAAACGTGCCCTCCGCGCGCAGTTCGGCGGACCCGGAACGTAAGAGATTGCCGAATACCTCGAATCGCGATGGCCCTCTGAGACCTGATGCCGCGCTTGCCTCGTGCTCCAACGCGGCGGCGGCATGGGGGTTTGTCGCGCAGGCTGCAATAACTGGATACAGCGCCCATCCGCGGCGGGCGATTGTCGGCAGGCCTTACAATCCTTCCCCTCCACGCGGCGAGCAGCCTCGCTACGGCCTGACGAAGGACTCTCCCACTGAATGGGTTACATCATCCACAGACGCTGCAGTCTCCCATGGCACGAGTTCTGCAAACCGGCGCCGCCATGTCTCTTCCCAACTATCGAACCCCTACCCTCGCTCTCCTTGGTGTGCTGCTCCTGTCCGCTCCGGCGTCCCGGGCCATCACGATCACGAATACGGTCACCCTCAACCTCTCCGGAGTCTCCATTTCCAACGACGGTTCAGGTGGAAAACTGATCCTCGGCAATATCTCGACCCCCGTGGCGATTCCCAGCTTCGCGCCGTCGGTCGGCGACATTCTTGTCACCTCCGTCAGCTTTGCGAATGGCGACAGCCTCAAGATCACCGGAGGACCTAACGTCGTCGACTCGTCCGCGCCGACTTACTTCTCGAGTCTGGTCTTCTTCTTTTCCACCGCCTCGGGCTCGTATACGACCAACACCACGGCTGTGACCTACTCCAATCTGGTCGGAACGGCACTTCCGGGGTTTGGAACCAGTGGAATCCTCGGCCAGGCCCTCATGGGCAACCTCTCCCTCGGCCAGAGTGTCTCTTTCAGCGGCCTCACCCTGACTTCGACGATAACCGGCATTTCCGGAACGCCGTCCTCCGCGACTCAATTCGGGCTGTTTGGCGGTCGCGCGGGCAACTACGAAGTCGTCTCCGCGCCCGTCCCGGACACGGGTTCGACCGCATGGCTTTCCCTCGCCGTCGGCGTGACCCTGCTGGGTCTCCGAGCGCGGAAACCGGAGCGCGTTCGCTCCTGACCAGCGACACGGCGGTCTGTCTGGCCGCACTCGTCTTTGCTCCTCTCCCGACTGCGCGGCGCGCCATTTGCCTGGCCGCCGTGCCGGTCGTTGGCATCGCGGGTCATTAGCGGCCCCATCGGCGCGGCGGGGTGACGATCCGTTCGCGCCCTTCCCACTAATCTACCGGATGACGCGCAAACAGCTTCCCTTTGGCCGGACGCACCGCACACTCGCCGCGCGTTGCCAGTTCGAGTCTGCGCGTTGCGTCCGCCCCCGGGCCCGCATCCGGGTGTGAGTCGGTGGCGGCGCACCCATCGACATGCAACATCCAGCAATCATCCAGGGCGGCATGGGAGTCGCCGTCTCCAATTGGCGTCTCGCTCGCGCCGTTTCACGCGCCGGAGAACTCGGAGTCATCTCGGGGACGCTGCTGGCCCTGGTTTTGGCCCGGCGGCTCCAGGACGGAGACCCGGACGGTGACATGCGCCGGGCCTTGGAGCATCTCCCCATCCCCGGAGTGGCCGCGCAGATTCTGGAGGAGCATTTCATTCCCGGCGGCAAGGCTGCGGCGGCGCCCTACCGATCGGTGCCGATGCCCACGCTCGAAGCCAGCCCGCGTCTCGAGCGGCTCACCCTCGCGGCCAACTTCGTGGAGGTATTCCTAGCCAAGGAAGGGCACAGCGGCTCGGTGGGCATCAACCTCCTCGAGAAGATCCAACTTCCCACGCTGCCGTCCCTGTACGGCGCGATGCTGGCCGGCGTCGACTACGTGCTGATGGGCGCGGGCATCCCCCGCGCCATCCCCGGGGCGCTCGATCGCCTCGCCGCCGGTGAACCCGCGGAAATCAAGGTGGACGTCGAAGGT
>JACRQG010000017.1:97972-118001 GCA_016222805.1 Verrucomicrobiota bacterium
CTCCCCGACGAGGTCTTTCGCTCCCGGTTTGTGCCAGCCGACGTTCTGGGCGCTCCGCCCCCCCAACTGCGCCGGCCTCACTTTCTTGCCATCGTTTCGTCCTCGACCCTCGCGATCACGCTGGCCCGCAAGGCCAGCGGACGTGTGGACGGGTTCGTCATCGAAGGCGACATCGCCGGCGGGCACAATGCCCCGCCCCGCGGGGCATTGAAACTCAATGCCGAGGGAGAACCGATCTATGGCGAACGAGACCGGCCCGATCTCGCGGCGTTCCGGGCGCTTGGGTTGCCTTTCTGGCTGGCCGGAGCGTGGGACCAACCCGGGAAGCTCGCGGAAGCCAAAGCCCACGGCGCGGTCGGAGTTCAGGTGGGCACAGCCTTCGCTCTCTGCACCGAGTCCGGCATCGAGCCGAAGCTTCGCGAGCGCGCCCTCGCCGCTGCCCGGGGCGGCCACGCCCGGGTCTTCACCGATCCCCTCGCCTCCCCGACCGGATTTCCCTTCAAGGTCCTGCAGCTGCCTGGAACCCTCTCGCTTTCGGATCTGTACCTTGAGCGCAGACGCGTCTGCGATCTCGGCTACCTCCGGCAGCCCTACCGCAAGGACTCCGGAGACCTCGGCTACCGCTGCGCCGCCGAACCGGAGGACGACTTTGTGCGCAAGGGGGGAGCTCCGGCCGCCACCGTCGGCCGCAAGTGCCTCTGCAACGGACTTCTCGCCACCGTGGGCCTGGCGCAGGTGCGATCCGGAATCGCGGAGATCCCGCTGGTCACCTCCGGCAACACCATTAGCGACCTGCTGGCTCGACTCCCGGCTGGGATGACCGCGTTTGGGGCCGCGGAGGTGATTCGCTATCTGCGCGGGGAATTCGCCGCCCCGGTCGGCATCGGTTGCTCCGCCTCGGCTTGATCCGGCCCAGCCAGCAACCCCGCAATCCTTTCGAGGCAGTGCGGCGCCACTCGTTCTCCCGGTCGAGCGCCTTTCCCCCGCGATCGGATGTCGTTACTGGCCGACCTGCGGCGGGCGCACTCTTGCCATTGCACCGGTACTTGGCCTATTTGCCGGCCATGATCTCCCTTCGCCGCCTCCTCACGTTCCTCGCCCTCGTCTCCGCCCCGCTGTTCGCCGCGGACGGCTGGACCACCGACCTCAAGGCCGCCCAGCAGCAGTCGCGCTCCGAGAAAAAGGTCATGCTGATGAACTTCACCGGCTCCGACTGGTGCAGCTGGTGCATCAAGCTGAAGAACGAGGTCTTCAACACCCAGGAGTTCAAGACCTACGCGGCCAAGAACCTGATCCTGCTCGAGGTCGACTTTCCCCGCAACAAGCCCCAGAGCGCGGAGCTCAAGAAGTCCAACCAGGAACTGCAGAAGAAATACGGCATCCAGGGTTATCCCACCCTCATCGTCCTGAACGCCGACCAAAAGCAGATCGGGGAACTCGGCTACATGCCGGGTGGCCCCAAGGCATTCATCGCGGCGCTCGAAAAGCTGCGGAAATGACCTGGCCGCGGCAGGTCCGCGCGGCCGCCGCCCTGGTGTTGTTGTCGGCCGCGGCATCCGCCGCCTCGAAGCCCCGCGAGGGGCCGGAGGTGCTCGTGGTTTCGGATCTGCTCGTCCCGGAGTTCCCGGCGCTGCGCCCGGCCAAGGACCAGCCGGTCTACTACGTCATCCTCGGTGGTGCCGAGCGCACCCTCGGCGATCCGATCGCGGGCGAGAAGATGCCGGAACCCGCGGCCCTCCAGTACGAGATCGCCCGCGCCCTGCATTCGCAGGGTTACCTCCTCACGCGCGTCGGCGGTCCGCGACCGCACATCGCAATTCTCTACACCTACGGCACGGCCAACCTCTCGAGTGTCGACCTCGTGGAAACCAGCGCCGAAACCGGTGAGACGACCACCTCCACCGTCACGTTCAACCGCCGGGAAATCGCCGCGCTGGTCGGCGCGCTGAAAGCCGATCGGCGCCTGCTCTCCTCCTTCGAGGCGGATCGCATCAACGAGGCCGCCCGCGACAACCGGCTGTACCTCTTCATCGGCGCCTTCGACGTCGATGCCCTCGCGAGGAAGGAAAAGAAGCTCCTGTGGCGCGTGCGCATCTCGATCGATTCCCGGCGCCACACCCTGCCCGAGTCGATGCGCACCATGCTGGCGAGCGCCGCGCCGTACTTCGCGACGGAGACCGACCTCCCGAAATTCATCGAGGATGCCGACCGCCGAAAGGCCGAGGTCCGGATCGGCACCCCCACCGTGGTCGACGACGGTAAGGCAGCCGCTCCGCCCAAGAAATAATCCCATGCACCGCCTCCGAATCGCCCGTTCCCTGGCCCTCCTGACCCTTCTCGCCTCCGGCGCCGCAGCCGCCCAACCCGCCCCGGACCGCACGGCGCTGCTGGAACGCGCCCGGGCCCTGGAACTGCCCACGGCCGACACGCCCCCGCCCGGGGATGTCCTCGAACACCACGCCGCCGGCCTGGCCAAAGTGATCGCGTCCGCCGTGTTCATCACCGGCCTGGATCCCGACTTTGCCCTCGAGCACGTCGGATACTTCACGGCGCCCTACGCAGAGCGCGCGCGGCTGGGCCGGCCGGCAATCGACCGCGAGCGTCGCGCGGTGCACGTCACGCTGCCCAATGGAGTCACGCGCACGGCCATCCACCTCGGTTCGCAGGGCTGTGTCGCCCTGCCGCGCGGGGCCACCACGGTCTCGTTCCAGCCGGTCGCCGTGACCAGCCGCCTGCCGAATCCGGACACGCAGCCCTGGCCGATGGGGGATGTCCTGCCCGCGGTTCCCCTGCCCGCCGACGTCAATCCCACGAAGTTAAAGGAAGCCGTCGATGCCGCCTTTGCCACCGCCGAGGGTCACACCGCCGCCTTCGTGGTCACCTGGCGCGGCCGCCTGCTCGCCGAGCGTTACGCTTCCGGGATCACCGCCCGCACCCCACTGGAGAGCTGGTCGATGGGCAAGAGCGTCACCGCCACCCTCCTGGCCCTGCTCCTGCGCGATGGCACCTACGCCCTCCACCAGCCGGCGCCGGTGCCGGAATGGCAGGCTCCCGGCGATCCGCGGGCGCAGATCCGGATTGCGGATCTCCTGCAGATGTCCAGCGGACTGCGCCTCCGCGCGCCGACGGATCCAGACTTCGATCCCCAGGGGCCCTATCCGGGGCACCTGTATCTCTACACCGGATGCGTCGACACCTTTCGCTATGCCGCCAGCCGCCCGCTGCAATGGCCCCCGGGCAAGGTCGGTCGGTACCGCAACACCGACCCCGTGCTCGCGAACTACCTGATCCGGCTCGCCCTCGAGAAACGCGGCGAAGACTACCTCACGTTTCCGCAGCGCGCCCTCTTCGACCGCCTCGGCATCCGCACCATGGTGCTCGAAACCGACTGTCTCGGCAATTTCCTCACCCAGGGTTACGAGTTCGCCTCCGCCCGGGACTGGGCGCGGCTCGGAAACCTGTACCTGCAGGACGGGGTCTGGAACGGTGAGCGGCTCCTCCCCGAGGGCTTCGTGAAGTTCGCCAGCACGCTGGCCCCGGCCTGGGTGGCCGATGGCCGCCCGATCTACGGCGGCTTCTTCTGGATCAACGGCGACGGCGCCTACCCTGTTCCCACGGATGCCTACTTCATGGCGGGCGCCGGCGGACAGGTGACGATGATCATTCCGTCGCACGACCTCGTGGTCGCCCGCCTCGGTCACTACAAGGGCGATGGCCCCGGCCGCGCCGCACTCAAGCGCGCCCTGGCGTTGCTGCTCGAAGCCGTGCCGGCGCGCCGCGATTCCGCTGCGCGTTGACCCGAGTTTCCACCCGAAGCGGCCGGGGCCCGTTCCGGCGACTCCGGGATTCAGTTCTCCCGGAACGCGCCGATAGGTCCTTGGTGCGTAAAGGTACGTTCCACGTCGTCCTGCTTGCTCTCGCGCTGGCGCCTTCCCCGGCACCGGGCGAAGAGCCATGGTCCAACCTCAAGCTGGGCATGACGCCGGAGGAGGCGTACCTCACCCTGGGCTTCCCGCTCCTGCGCACAGCGGGCAAGGGGTTCGAAACCTGGACCTATGATGATGGCGCGGAGGTGCTCCTCCACGGGTCACTCATCGGCTGGACCACGCCCCGGTCCCTTCCGGCTCCGGCCCGGCATGTCGACGTCTGGCGCAACCGGCCCAAGGCCGACTATTTTCCGACTTTTCTGGCGGCAATTCCCCCGCCCCCGCCACCTCTCCCCGCGACCCGGATCGACCCGGCCACGCTCGAGGTCCCGTCGAGCCAGCGGACCTTTCTGCCGTTCTACGTCTACCGGCGGCGGTAGCCGCGCGAGACCAGGCGACCGCTTCCAACCCAGGGCCCTTCTGGCAAGGCCCACGGCCTCTGGTCTCTGCGGAACCGGTTGAGGCGGCGGCCATCTGACGTGGTGCGGAACGGAGACCGCGCCGCCCCTCCGTCGTGACGCGTGACGAAGCGAATCAAGGATCGCGATCGATCGCCCCGGTCCAACTTTTGCGACGGCGGTTGCAGCCGTCGCCAGACGGAGGCACCCCGCGCACGCTTGACGCCCGCTGCTCGTAAACGGACGCTCGATTCGCCCCTGCCCCGCAATGCCGACCGATTCGCCCGGATCCTCCCCGACCACTCCCGCCCCCCAACCGTGGTACCGCGGCGTCACCCGGTACGAATGGCTCGTGCTGGCGATCGCCAGCGCCGGCTGGGTGTTCGACGCCTTCGAGGGCCAGCTGTTCAACATCACCCGGGGGCAGCTCCTGGCCGACATCCTCGGGAAGGACGCGACTCCGGAGGCGATCCGGCAGTGGGGCGACGTCTTTCTGGGCGTCTTCCTCGTCGGCGGCACCCTGGGCGGCATCCTCTTCGGATGGCTGGGCGATCGCTGGGGCCGGCAGCCAACCATGATCGTCACCATCCTGATGTACTCGGTCTTTTCCGGGCTGACGTACTTTGCGACGGACCTCTTCCAGGTGGGAGTCCTGCGCTTTCTGGTGGCGATGGGAGTCGGCGGGGAATGGGCGGTGGCGGCCGCACTCGTGGCGGAGGTCTTCCCGCGGCACGCCCGCGCCCATGCCTCGGGGATTTTCCATGGCACGAGCATCATCGGCACCTGGCTGGCCGCCCTGACCGGCATCGCCGTCGGGGAACAGTGGCGCTACGCCTACGTGATCGGGGTCATTCCCGCGCTGTTGATTCTCTGGGTCCGGGCGACGATCAAGGAGCCGGATTCGTGGCAGCAGGCCAAACAACGGGCGCAGTCCGGCGAGGGCGTCCAACTCGGCAGCTTCCGCGACCTCCTCCTGCATGCCCCCTGGGGAAAGCGCGCGTTGCTCGGCATGCTCCTCGCCGCCGTCGGCATGGGCAGCTTCTGGGGGGTGACCGTGGCCGGCCAGGATCTCGCCCGGGAGATGCTCCTCCGCGAGGGAACCGCCCCGCTGGTCGCGGCGGAGAAAGCCAAGTTCGCCTACGGCTTCATTCAGTCGATCGGCGGCGGAATCGGCATGCTCGCCTTTGGCCCGATCTGCGTGCGGCTCGGCCGGCGCCGCACCTTCATGCTCATGCAAGGCGCCGCTCTCGTCATCGTGCCCGCCACCTGCTTCCTGCCCACCAGCTACGTCGGGCTGCTGCTCCTGCTCCCGGCCTACGGCTTCTGCACCCTCAGCATCCACGCGGGCTTCGCCATCTACTTTCCCGAACTGTTCCCCCACCACTTGCGGTCGACCGGCACGGGATTCTGTTTCAACGGCGGCCGCCTGCTGGCCTCGGTCATGCTCGTGTTCTCGGGCTGGTTGAAGGCCCAGCCCGGGATGGCTCTGCCAACGGCGATTTCCATTCTCAGCCTCGTCTTCCTCGCCGGCATCGCCATCGTCTGGTTCCTTCCCGAAACCAAGGACCAGCCGCTGCCTGAATGAAGCCACTGTCTCGCCCGCCCGAGGCCACCTGACCATGGCCGCCGCGATCGCCATCTGTGTGATTTCCGTGGCCGGCTTCGTGCAGGGCCTGACGGGGTTCGGATTCGGCTTGGTCTCGGTGGCCCTGCTCCCGCTCGTGCTGCCGTTCAAGGAGGCTCTCTTTCTGCTCGCCATCCTCAATCTTCCCGTCTGCGCCCTGACGCTCTACGCCACGCGCCACCACTTCACCTGGCGCCGCGGCCTTACCCTGACGCTCGGCGCGACGGTCGGGGTGCCGATCGGCTTCTACGCGCTCGTGCACTTTGACTCCGGCCTCCTGCTGCGCCTGCTCGGCACCGTGCTCTGCCTCTTTGCCCTGCACGAGCTCTTCCTGAGCCGTCGCGTGCGCCTGCGCTTCCCCTCCTGGGCCGGGTTTCCCATCGGCATCGTTAGCGGTGCACTCGGCGGATCCCTGAATGCCGGCGGCCCGCCCGTCATCGCCTACGTTTATTCGCAGGACTGGGCGAAGGAGGAAATCGTCGCCGTGCTCCAGCTGGTGTTCGGGGTCAGCGCGCTCATCCGCGTCGCCCTGATCGGCCAGTCGGGTCTGCTCCACGCCGAACTCGGCCGCCTGTCCCTGCTCGCCCTGGTTCCGCTCATCGGCGGCATCACCCTCGGCAACCGCCTCCTGCGCCGCGTCCAGTTGCCCGCCCTCAAGACCGGCGTCTTCTCGTTCCTCCTCCTCATGGGAGCCAAGTACCTCCTCACCACCAATCCGATCCACTGATGAAACTGTTCATCGACACCGCCGACGTCGCGCAAATCAAGGAAGCCTGGAGCTGGGGCATCATTGACGGCGTGACCACCAATCCCACGCACGTGATGAAGACGGGCCGCCGCCCGGAGGATGTCTACCGCGAGATTCTCGCCCTCGTGGACGGGCCCGTGAGCCTCGAGACGATTGCCACCGACGCCGCGGGCATCGTGGCCGAGGGGCGCGCGCTCGCCCGGCTCGGCCCCAACGTCGTGGTAAAGGTGCCCGTGATCCGCGAGGGCCTGAAGGCGGTGAAGGCACTGTCCGCCGAGGGCATCAAGACCAACGTCACGCTCAACTTCTCCCCGCTCCAGGCGCTCCTGGCGGCCAAGTGCGGTGCCACCTACATCAGCCCGTTCGTCGGCCGCCTCGATGCCGCCGGTCATGTGGGCATGGACCTCGTGCGCCAGATCCGCACCATCTACGACAACTACGACTATCCGACCCAGATTCTCACCGCCGCGGTCCGGCACCCGGAGCACGTCCTTCAGGCCGCCCTGGCGGGCTCGGACGTCTGCACGATGTTCTTTGATGTGCTGAAACAGCTTTACGATCATCCCATGACCGACCTCGGCCTCGACATTTTCCTCAAGGACTGGGCGAAAGCCACCAGCCAAGCCAAATGAAGATCCATCCCCTCTACCTCAACGGCGAGTTGGTCGTCACCTCGGCCACGCGCCCGGTGCTCGATCCGGCGACCGGCGCCGTCGTCGCGCAGATGTCCACCTGCGGCCGCGACGTCGTGGCCCAGGCCCTCGCCCACGCCCACACCGCGTTCACCACCTGGCGCCACACCACCGGGCGCTCGCGCGGTGATCTGCTCCTGAAGATCGCCGCGGAGATGGAACGGCGGCAGGAGGAGTTCGCCCGCGTCATCACCCAGGAGAACGGCAAGCCGCTGGCCCAGAGCCGGGGCGAAACCGCCATGACCATCGACCACCTCCGGTGGTTCGCCGAGGAGGCCCGGCGCGGTTACGGCCGGATCATCCCGCCGCAGGCCGACGGGAAACGTCACCTCGTCCTGAAATCGCCCATCGGCGTCGTCGGCGCCATCAGCCCGTGGAACTTCCCGCTTGTCCTCGCCGTGCGCAAGGTCTCCGCCGCTCTCGCCGCCGGCTGCACGGTCGTGCTCAAGCCCGCCAGCGCTACCCCGCTGTGCTCCGTCCTCTTCGCCGAGTGTGTGCACGCCGCCGGCGCCCCCCGCGGAGTCTTTCAACTCGTGGCGGGGGCGGCCGGCGAAATTGGCGCCGAATTCCTCGCCAATCCCCTCTGCCGCAAGATCACCTTCACCGGTTCGACCGAGGTCGGCCGCCAGCTCATCGCCGGCGCCGCCGCCGGCGTGAAACCGCTGTCCCTGGAACTGGGTGGCCACTCACCCGTCCTCGTCTTCGACGACGCCGACCTTCCTCGCGCCGTCGACGGGACCCTGATCGCCAAGTACCGCAACACCGGCCAGTCGTGCATCGCCGCCAATCGGATTTACCTCCAGCGCAGCTGTGCCGAGGCCTTCCTCGCCGCGTTCGTCCCGCGCGTCCAGGCGTTGAAGGTCGGTCCCGGCACCGAACCCGGCGTGGAAATCGGCCCGCTCATCAACCCCGCGGCGGTCGACCTGGCCCTGCAACATATCGCCGATGCGCAGCAACGGGGCGCACGGTTGCTCTGCGGCGGGCGACGAGCCGCCCTGCCCGGTGGCGCCTTCCTGGAGCCGACAGTCCTCACCGGCGTGCCCGCCGAGGCCGCCGGCATGTGTGACGAGACCTTTGGCCCGGTCTCGTACGTCAACTTCTTCGACACCGAGGCCGAGGCGATCGCCCTCGCCAACGCGTCCACCTACGGCCTCGCCGCCTACGTCTTCACCCGGGACCTCAACCGGGCGTTCCGCCTGATGGAGTCCCTCGAGGCCGGCATGATCGGCGTCAACGACGGCCTGCCCACGACCAGCAACGCCCCGTTCGGCGGCGTCAAACAAAGCGGCTGGGGCCGCGAGCTCGGTGTCGAAGGCCTGGAGGCTTTCCTCGAGACCAAGCACGCCTCCCTCGTCATCCAGTGAGCGCGGATCTCCCCGACTACCTGCTCGTCCCCGCCGAGCAACTCGGCCGGGGCACGCCTGTCACCGTGCGGATCCTCGGCGACATGGCCTCGATCGCCCGTGACCTCGCCGACGCCATGCTCGGGGAGATTCTCGCCGCCCGCGCCGCCGGGCGCGCCGCGACTCTCATCGTCCCCGTCGGGCCCGTGGACCAGTTTCCGCTGCTCGCCGCCAGCATCAACGCCACCCGCCTCGACTGTCGCGACGTGATGCTGGTCAACATGGACGAGTACCTCACGGACGACGATCAGTTCGTGCCACCAGATCATCCGCTGAGCTTTCGCGGCTACATGGATCGCGCCTTTTACGATCTCCTGGATCCCGCGCTGGCGCCACGCCCGCAGCACCGGGTCTTTCCCGATCCCCGGGACTGCGGAGCCCTGCCGCGGCTCCTCGCGGAGCGCGGCGGCGTCGACGCCTGCTTTGGGGGAATCGGCATCAACGGGCACATCGCGTTCAACGAGCCGCCGGAGCCCGGGGAGCACGTGAGCATCGAGGCGTTCGCCGCGCTGCCTACCCGGGTGCTGACCCTGACCCGGGAAACGCGCACCATCAACTCCGTGACCGTCGGCGGAGAAATCAGCCTGATTCCGCACCGCGCCGTCACCGTCGGGATGCAGGAGATCCTCGCGGCGCGCCGGCTGCGCTTCTACTGCAACCGTCCCTGGCAGAGCGCCGTCGCCCGCCGCGTGTTGCATGGACCCATCACCGCCGCCTGCCCGGCCTCCCTCCTGCGCCGGCACGGCGACGCCACGTTGACCGTGGCGGACTACGTGGCGGCACCGCCCAACATCCGGCTCCGCTGATCCCACCTTCTCGTCTTCCGATGAAACTGCGATTCGACCAAGAGCGGGTGCTGGCGGTGGTGGCCCACCCCGATGATGCGGAGCTCCTTTGCGCCGGCACGCTGGCGCGCGCCCGCGCCGATGGCGCCGCGGTCGGCGTCTGCGTCCTCTGCCGCGGCGACAAGGGCCAGCCCGGCCGGCCCGTCCCCAATCTCGCCGCCGTGCGCCGCCGCGAAGCCCAGGCCGCGGCCCGGCTCCTCGGCGCGGAGCTGATGTTCGGGGGCTTCAGCGACGGTGAACTCGCCGACGGTCGCGGGCAGCGGCGCCGGCTGGTCGAGTTGTTTCGCCGGTTTCGCCCGACGCTCGTGCTCGCGCATTCGGCTTCCGACTACCACGCCGACCACCGAGCCGCTTCCGCCCTGGCCGACGCCGCCTCCTGGTCTTGTGCCTCCAATGGCTACAAGACGCGCTCCCCCGCCCTGCCGCAGGCACCCGCGCTGTGGTGGATGGACACGGTGTCGATGCACCAGTTCGACCCCGGATTCTTTGTCGAGATCAGCGAGTACACGGACCTGAAGGAACGGATGCTGGCCTGCCATCGCAGCCAGCTGGCGCGGAGCCAGGACCGCGACTTCTCGCCGCTCCTCGATCTCATGCGCCTGCAGTACCGCGCCCGCGGGGCCCAGGCGAGCGTGCCCGCGGCCGAGGCCTTTTGCGTGCACGCGGCGTTCAAGCGAGCCGGAGCCTGGTAGCGTCGGAAGTCCGAAAAAGCCTGTGGGCGCGGCGACCTCGCCGCGCGGGCTGGAATATCGCTGGCGAGCATATGCGGGGCGAGGGCGCCCCGCCCACAAAACTTGGGGGCACCCACAGCGACTTGTTGGCCGGACACCGGCCGCCCGCCCCTACATCCGCAGCCGTTCACCCACCGGCAGCGGGCGCCCTTCGCGAATCGATTCCTCCGCGATCAGACAGAGTCCCGCGGACCACAGGCCATCCTCTCCGGTCGCGGCGGGCGAAGCCTCGCCACGCACCATCGCCACGCAGCGCGCGATCTGCTCGCGCAACTCGAACACCTCGCCGCTGTGGCGCGCGAGTTTCACCTCCTCCAGCTTCTCCCCGTCAAACACCCGCAGGAAGAACGTCGGTTCCAGCGTCCGGTCGAGCGCGCCGCTCCATGCGGCCCACAACGCGCCCTTCGTGCCCGCCACCTTCACCGTCTGGTGGTGCTCGAAGGCCGCCAGCGTCTGCGACACCACCGCATAGGCCCCGTTGCCGCAGCGGAACATCGCGCTGAAGTTGTCGTACAGGGCCGGCCGGCTCGGATCGCGCGACTTTCCGTACGCGACCAGTTCCACCGGATCGCCCGCTCCCTGCAGGTACCAGCGCGCGAGGTCGAAGAAGTGGATCGGCTCCTCCAGGACCCAACTGCCCACCCGCGCCGCGTCGTACCGCCAGCCCGACGATCCGTGCCGGTAGGGTTTGCGCGACAACTCGACCAGCACGTACTGGGGCTCCCCGATGGTGCCACGATCGATCACCCGCTTGATTTCACCCCATTGGGAGGACAGCCGGAGTTCGTGCCCGACCGCGAGATGGCGGCCCCGCTCCCGTGCCCGGCGGACGATCGCCTGGCAGTCCTCCACGCGCAATGCCATCGGCTTCTCCAAAAGGAGATGGCAACCGGCATCGAGTGCCGCGGTCGCGATCTCCAGATGGGTGTGGCTTGGAGTCACCACGTCCACGATGTCGGGCCGAACCGCCGCCAGCATCGCGTGGTGATCCGCGAAGACCGGGGTCTGCGGGTGAGCCTTGACCGCCGCGGCGCGCGTGGCCTCCGAGGGGGCCACGATGCCCGCCAACTGGGCACCAGGGTGACCGGCAATCGACTGGGCGTGGTACTGCCCCCAGGCGCCGAAACCGACCAGGCCGAATCGAACAGGTGAAGTTTGCATTTCTCGAAGGGGAGTTTCCGGGGGCGGCGGTCTCGTCCGTTTTCGCTCGCGGCGGCAGCTACCGCCGCTCCGCCGTCGTCAAAGGTGTCACGGGATTCGCGACCCGCCGGCCCTGCAGTTCGTTCAGCCGGCAGCTGGGAAGCCTCGGCAGCACATGCCGGGCGAAGAGCTCGCACTCCTCCGCGTGGGGATAGCCGCTGAGGATAAATGCCCGCATGCCCAGATCCAGATAACGGTTCAGTTTCGCCACAACTTGATCCGGATCACCCACGATGGCGCTCGCGCAACCGCTCCGCGCGAGACCGATGCCCGACCAGATCAGGGGCTCGATGAAGAGGTCCGGTCCGGCCTTGGCGCGCAACTCATCCTGCCGGCGGACGCCCGCGCTCTGGGCATCGAGGGAGCGGGCCTTGATCGCCAGGCCCTTCGTGCGGTCGAGGCGCGAAATCAGCCGGTCGGCAGCCGCCCGCGCCTGCGCCTCGGTCTCCCGGACAATCACATGAATCCGCAGCCCGAAATCGATCTTCCGGCCGTGGGCCGCGGCCCGTTCGCTGAGGTGCCGCATCGTCGCGACCAACTGTTCCTCCGTCTCGGGCCACATCAGGAACACGTCGCAGTGCTTGGCACAGAGTTCCTGTGCGGCCGGCGAGATCCCGCCGAAATAAAGCAGCGGACCGCCGTTTTGCTGGTACGGCTTCGCCGGATCGGTGTTCGGCAGCTCGAAGTCGTAGAAGCGTCCGTGCCAGGCCAGGGGTCCCTCGGTCGTCCAGAGTTTCTGCAGAATCTGGATAATCTCGCTGCTGCGCGCATAGCGCTCCTCGCTCTCCTCCTTCTTCCCCGGCCAGTCGGACGAGATGATGTTCACCGCCAGCCGCCCCTGGGCCATGTGGTCGACGGTCGCAATCGCCCGCGCCAGCATCGGAGGCCAGACCTCGCCCATGCGCAGCGCCACCAGTTGGTTGATCTGCCGCGTCTGCACCGCCATCGCGGCCGCAAAGGTCAACGGGTCCTGCCCTGGCACCCAGCCGGAAGGCAGGAGAATGTTCTGGTAGCCCAACTCGTCCGCCCGGCGCACGATCTCGCCGCAATGGGCAAAGCTGCTGCGGAGCTTCCCCTCGGGAACCCCGAGGAACTCGTAGTCGTCGCTGCACAACGCGGAAAACCAGGCGACCTCGGCCCGGCGTTCCGGCGTGCGAATCGACAGGGGCGGCACGGGCGCGGTCACGGCACCGAGCGACCCTGCGCGGCCGTCCACAGTTCGTACCAATGCTGCCGCTCCAGTTGCACCCGCGCGGACCCGGCGGCGTCACGGATTCGCTCCACCTGATTGGTTCCGATCACCACCTGCGGCCGGCAGGGCAGCGCCGCGACCCAGGCGAGGGCAATCTGCTCCGGACTCGCGCCGTAGTGCGCTCCGATCCGCCGCAGCGCGTCACGCGCCCGCACCGCGTCCGGCTCTTCTCCGGCCAAGAGGCGCCCTCCGGCCAGCGGCGACCAGGCCATCGGGTGGACGCCGCCCGCCTGGCACTGGTCGAGCGTGCCATCGAGGATCGCCTCCATGCGCAGCAGGCTCACCTCCACCTGATTGGTCGCGGGCACCTGGCCGAGGTACCGGGTCAGGAGCGCGAACTGGTGCACATTGTAGTTCGAAACACCCACAGCCTTCACCTTGCCTGCCGCGACGACCCGGGACAGCCCCTGCGCCGTCTCCTCGGCGCTGGTCAGCCAGTCGGGGCGATGGATCAGCAGCAGGTCGACACGATCGGTCCGGAGCTCCCGCAGGGAGCGTTCCACGCACCGTTCAATCGCGGCGGGGGTGGCGTCGTAGTGATTCACGCGAACTCCCGGCCGGTTGTCGCACACGGCGTTGATGCCGCACTTGGTCACGATCTCCATGCGCTCGCGCAGGGCCGGCGCTTCCGCCAGCGCCCGGCCGAACAGCCCTTCGCAGGTGTACTGTCCGTAGATGTCGGCGTGATCGAAGGTCGTGATGCCCGCCTCCAGGCAGGCATCGATCTTTGCCCGGACACGCGCGGGCGAGGCCCCGAGGGGATCCTTGGCCAGTCGCCACAGGCCGTAGGCGAGCGCCGACACTTCCGGTCCACTGGGGGCGAGTTTGAAACGAGGAAGGCTCATGGGGAAAACACGGTGGGTGGCCCGCCGCAGGCGGCGGGACCACGCCCTGACAGTGCCCCGGCGCCGGTCCCCGGCTCAAGTGCTTTCTCTGTCGCCGCGGGTATCATTTCCCGCACGCTGACGTCTACTCTCCAACGTGCCTTCCGCTCCGCCGACCTCCTGTCTCCCAAACCTCCCGAGGCTGGGCAGGATCGGTCTGCCGGCCCGGCCCTCGTTTCCGGCGGCGGGTCCGGCCTTCGCTGCTTCCCGTGAGGTGAGTCCCTCGTGCTGCGGCTCCCCTGCACGATGCGATCGCGCCAGCCGGGAATTGAACCTCCCGCTCCCGGGCCACGCCGTGCGGAACTTGCGCCGATCCGCCGCCGGAGATCTTCCGCTCGCCGCTCTTTCCCTGCCATGACCTCCTCCGCCACCAGCAAGTCCACCCGCGAGATGATTCTCGGCTACTTCCGGGATTTCGGCGTCCTGCGCGAAACCCGCCGCGAATACTGGGGCATCCAGATCGTGAACTTCCTGGACTGCACCGCCTACTTCGCCCTGCTCACGATCGCGGCGGTGTTTCTTTCCGAGGATCTCGGCCTCGACGATCGCCAGGCCGGGTACACGGTGACCCTCTTCACCTCGACCACGTCGATCATGCTGCTGTTTTCGGGTTCGGTGACGGATTGGCTGGGCATCCGCAAGTCGCTGCACCTTTCGATGTGGGCGCACCTGTTTCTCCGCGGCGCCATGGTGGCGATCGGCTTGCTCCCCTCGCTGCCCCACCGGGGCCTGCTGGCGGCAGGGGTGTTCTTCCTGATGGCGCCGTTCATGGCCGCCGTGCAGACGATCTTCCAGGCCGCCACCAATCGCTTCACGACGCGCCGCTCGCGCAGCGCGGGCTTCAACCTCTGGTACCTGTTCATGAACATCGGGGCGGCCCTCGCCGGGTTCTCGATCGACATCATCCGCAAGGGCCTCGGCGTCTCCAACGTCCATGTCTTCACCATGGGAGTCGTCACTGCCGTCCTGTGCCTGGTGGTGGGCCGGCTCATGGTTCGCACTGAGGATCAGCTGGTGAGCACGGATGATCCGGCGAGCAGCCAGGCGGAGGAAAAGAAGGTCGAGCGCCGCAAGCCGTGGGAGATCTGGGGCGAGGTGCTGAAGGAACCGACCTTGTGGCGGTTGCTCGTGCTCGTCGCCCTCATTGTCGGCGTGCGCGCGGTGTTCAGCTACCTCTACCTGCTGATGCCGAAGTACTGGCTGCGCACCATCGGGCCCGACGCCGCCATCGGCACCCTCAACGCCATCAACCCTATCGGGATCGTCGTCGGTCTCGTGCTCTTCATTCCGTTCGCCAACAAGTTCAGCGTCTTCCGGATGCTGGTCTATGGGGCGATGATCTCTTCGATCTCCCTCTTCCCTCTGGCACTCCCGTGGACGATCTACGGCATGAACATCGGCCAGGCGCACTATGTCATGGCCCTCCTCTGCATGGTGCTGGTCACCATCGGCGAAGTGGTGTGGTCACCCAAGCTGTATGAATACACGGCGGCCATCGCACCCAAGGGCCAGGAAGGTGTCTACCTGGGCCTTTCCCTGCTTCCCTGGTTCCTGGCCAAGTCGGGCGTGAGCCTCCTGTCGGGTCACCTGCTCGAACGCTGGTCTCCGGAGAAGGTGCGGATCGAAGGCGTCGAAGTGCCGCTGCAGGAAGCGATGCTCGGCGGGAAACTCGACTACTGGCACCGGCCCGAGGCCATGTGGCTGCTCCTCGGTGGTTACGCCCTGGCCGGCTGCATTATCGCCGCCTTCCTCGAGAAATGGCTGACCCAGGGGGCAAAAGAAACCCGTCCCGTCCCGCCGGCCTGATCCCTTCCTCCGCGGCGGTCGCATGCCGCGCACTCGAAAAACCGGATCGCCAACATCTCCCGTTCCGAAGAAGAACGCTCCTTTCTCCTCCACCTCACTTTTCCTGTAATGCGCCTCGTTCTCTCCCTCGCCCTCCTGGGTGCCGCTGCCGCCACCGCCCTGGCCGCGATTCCGCAACGCCCCAATGTGCTCCTGATCTGTGTTGACGACCTGAAGCCGAACCTCGGCTGCTATGGGGACACCCAGGCCCGGACGCCCAACCTCGACCGCCTGGCAGCCCGCGGCACGCGCTTCGATCTCGCCTACTGCAACCAGGCGGTGTGCGCCCCGTCCCGCAACAACCTCATGCTGGGCTCGCGTTCGACCTCCCTCGGGATCTATGGCCTGTCGACCCACTTCCGCCTCGCCGTGCCCCAGGCTGTCACGCTGACCCAGCACTTCATGCGCAACGGCTGGCGCGCCGAGGCCGTCGGCAAGATCCTCCACACCGGCCACGGCAACCACGACGACGACGCCTCCTGGTCCGTCCCGACGCAGAAGGACAAGGTCGTCGAGTATCTCGACCCGGCCAATTCCGCCAACGGCCAGCTGACCCGCGAGGAGGCGTTCTTCACCAACCAGAAGCTCGGAGAGATCCGTAGCCTGCCGCGGGGTGCCGCCTGGGAGAAACTCGACGTCCCGGACAATGCCTACGCCGATGGCCGCATCGCGGACGAGGGCATCCGCCGCCTCCAGGCGTCGCGCAGCCGACCCGACCAGCCGTTGTTCCTGGCGCTTGGTTTCGTCAAGCCGCACCTCCCGTTCACCGCCCCGAAGAAGTATTGGGACCTGTATGATCCGAAACGCTTCAGCCTGGCCCGGTATCAGCAGGATCCGGTCGGGGCCCCCGCCTATGCCGGCAAGCGCGGTGGCGAAATCGTCAACTACGACCCGCTCTCCGAGGAGAATCTGCGCGAGGAGGAACGCCAGCGCACGCTCATCCATGCGTACTACGCCTGCGTCAGTTTCGTCGATGCGCAGATCGGACGGGTCCTCGACGAACTCGATCGCCTGCAACTCGCCGATCGCACGCTGGTCGTGCTGTGGGGTGACCACGGCTGGCACCTCGGCGACCATGGTTACTGGACCAAGCACACGAACTATGAGCAGGCCAATCGCATCCCGCTGCTCATCGTCGCGCCGGGTGTCGGCCGCCCCGGCTCCGTCACCCGCCAGCCCGCCGAGACGGTCGACATCTATCCGACGCTCGTCGAACTCGCCGGCCTGCCCAAGCCCGCCGGTCCCCAACCCTTCGATGGCGTGAGCCTCGTGCCGGTGTTGCGGAATCCCGCCGCCTCGGTCCGCGATCACGCCTACCACTGCTACCCGCGCGAACCGCGCCTCGGCCGGGCGATCCGCACCGACCGCTACCGGCTCGTCGAATGGAAGCGCCCCGGCGAACCGGCGGACACCGCGGAGTTCGAACTCTACGACTACGCCACGGACCCGGAGGAAACCCGCAATCTCGCCGCCAGCCAGCCCGAGGTGGTCACGCGTTTGCGCGCCATCCTCGCGCGACATCCGGAAGCCAGACCGCCGCTCGCCGCCGCCGGCAAAAAGAAGAAATGACCCGTCTGCTGCGAATTGCCCGCCTGCTCTCCCTCGCGGCGGCCTTGACGGTGGCGGGCGCCGCTCCGCCCAACCTGATCGTCATCCTGATCGACGATCAGGGTTACTACGATCTCGGCTGCTACGGCGCGACCGAGGTGGATACGCCGCGCATCGACGCCCTCGCCCGCGACGGCATTCGTTTCACCGACTACTACGCCGCCGCGCCCATCTGCTCGCCCTCGCGCGCCGGACTGCTGACCGGCTGCTACCCGCGCCGCGTGGGGATGGAAACCTGGGTTCAGCGCGCCGATTCCCGCCGCGGGTTGGCCCCGGATGAGTTGACGCTCCCACGTCTGCTGAAGTCCGCCGGCTACGCCACCGCCTGCATCGGCAAGTGGCACCTCGGCTTTGCCCCTCCTTTCCTCCCGCGCCAGCAGGGTTTCGATCACTTCTTCGGCCTGCTTCACAACCTCGACCCCATCGAGACGGTCTACTTCGAACGTGCCGGCGGGGTGCCGCTGCTGCGGGGCGACGAGGTCGTCCAACGGCCCGCCAACCCAACCGAACTCACGCGCCGCTACACCGATGAGGCCATCGCCTTCCTCGAGGCGAACCGGCATCAGCCCTTCTTCCTTTATCTGCCGCACACGATGCTCCACGAGCCGCTTGGCGTGAGCGAAGAGTTCCGCGGCAAGTCCCGCTGGGGCACCCTCGGCGACGCCACCCAGGAACTCGACCACCACATCGGACGCCTGATCGACTCGCTGCACCGGCTCGGTATCGCCGAGCGCACCGTCGTGGTCTACGCTTCCGACAACGGCCGCGGGCCAGGACGCTCTGCCACCCAGCCGATGCGCGGCGGCAAGCTCACCACGTACGAGTGCGGTTTGCGCGTACCGGCAATCGCCTGGGGCCCCGGTGCCGGCATTCGCCGTGGCTACGTCTCCCCCACGCTGATCCACGCGATGGACTGGCTCCCGACCCTCGCCAGCCTCGCCGGAGTGCCCGTACCGGCCGGCCGGATCCTCGATGGCCGCGACCTCGCGCCGCTCCTCCAGGGCCGCGTCGACACCATCCCTTCCCCGTCCGCGCAGCTCTCCCTCAATGCCGCTGTCCCGCTCCGGCGGGCCTGGGATCCGCCCGGCGAATGGGCATCCCTCTTCACCCGCGACGAGTACCTCAATGCCTTTTTCTACCACGGCGCCGAAGGCCAGCTTGCCGCCGTTCGTGCCGGGAACTGGAAGCTCGCGCTGTCCCCGGCGCCGCAGCTCTTCGATCTCTCGACCGACCCGGGCGAAAGCAAACCCGCGCGCGCTCCGGCTGTCCTCCGCAAGTTGCGCGGGATGGCAGTGCTCTTTCAGGAGGAGATGAGCCGGGAGGCGCGGCGCGCCGCCTTCGCCCCCTCGGCGTCCGAGGCGCGGTAAGTGACGGGACTCCCGCGCGTCGCACCTACGGCAGCTCCGCCACCGGGCCGGTGGGCCCCCAATAGAACCGGAACTGGAGATCGAGCTTCAGCTGGATTCCATTCGGCCCGAGCACGGCCTCGATCGAGAGCTTCAGGTCGGAATCCTGCGTATAGTAGCCGAACTCGACGCTGCCGGTGACCACCTTCTTGCCGTCCTTGTCGGCCGCGGTGATGGCGAACTTCACGAAGCCGTTGCTGATGGCGAAGTCGCCGCTCAGCTTGACGGCATAGCTGCCTGCCTCGCCGCTGAGCTGGAAGCTGAGCTTGCCTCCCTTGGTCGTGTAGTCGACGGCCAGATCGAAGGTGAGGTCCTTGGCCTGCGTTCCCTTCTTCAGCGATGCGCTGCCCTTGAACGTCAGCGTGCCGTTTTTGCCCGCAATCGCCGCGTTGGCCGAGACCCGCGCCTCGATTCCGGCCGCCTTCGAGTACCCAACGTTCAAGTCCCACCCGAGCGTGTTCTTGTTCCAGGCGTAGGTCCCGCGAATCTGCAGCGCGGCCGAGCCGTTTTGCTCGATGATCAGGCCGACATTCGTGCCCTTCACCTCGCCGGCGATTGCCACGTAGCCGACCGGCTTCGCGCCCGTGGTGTCGTAGTGCGTCACGAAGACGAGCGAGTTCTGATGCAGGTCCCACCGGCCGTAAAACTTCACCTCGGCCGCCATATTCTCCACCTGCCCATCGATCGTGTTGCCCGTCACCGCGGTGAACGCGAGCAGGTCACGCGCAAGGTCGCCCCCGGCGGCGTAGTTCCCCGCGGTGAGGCTGCGCGACTCCTTCAACCCCTTGATATAGGTCTCGGATCCGTCGGGAAATTGCGCGCGCAGTTGGGCGTTCCCTTTGGGGAAGTCCAGCTTGGCGGCGAAGGTGAGCTTGCGAGAAGTGACGTCACCGTTGTCGTCGACGAGCGCGTAGGCGATGGCGGTGACCGAATCGACGACGATTTTGCCCTGCAGCGTCCAGGTGGCCGAGGCCGCCGGCACCCCGGGCTGAGCCACGATTTGCAGCGTCAGTTGGTTGCGCTCGTTGAAGGCGCATTTTAGCGCGACGCTCTGCTGCGCTTCGCCGGCAAAGGTGAACGCCAGCCGGTTGCCGCCCTCTCCGGACAGGCTGCCCCAGTTGGTCTCACGCAAGACGGCGCCGGCGGGATCGAGTTCCTGCACGCGGCCGTTGTCACCGAAACGCAGGCGGCGGTTGTTGATTTGGGATTCGAGGTTCGTGGGCATGGGTGAAAAAAGAAAACAAGCCTGCATTCATCTCAGCGCGGCCAGAGGCCGCAACCAAAGGACGAGACCTCGCATGAGGTAGCCGGCCGCGCGGAGGCCGGCCTGGGCCAGGAGATCGATCGCGCCAGCCGGGGTCGACGCCCCCCGGGCTACCTTCAAATCGCCGCGAAGCGGAGCGAAGGGCATCGATACCAGTACGCTCTGGAGGCCGGTAGGCGGGGCGACTCCGCCCCGCGCCCTTC
>JACRQG010000018.1:0-193131 GCA_016222805.1 Verrucomicrobiota bacterium
TCCTCTCCGTGAACGCGTTTCAGAAAGTACCTATCGTTGAGTTGTTTGCCGAACCTGATACAAGCAAGTCCGATTCCAATACACAGAACCAGCTAACGTTGAATGGGTTCTGATTGGACGCTATTGGGGGCGACCCCGCCCCGCGGGAACGGGACCTCGATTCGCCCAGGGCGGGGCGCGGTCGCCCCGCCTACACGCGTGCAACGAAATTCCAAGACAGGCCCCGGGCCGCCGGTCCTACAACTCCACGTTGTCGATCAACCGCACTTCGTCGATCCACACGGCGATGGCGAGGAGCGTCCGGCCCGGCACCACCTCGCGCAGCGGCTCCATGGTCGCCGGGTCGACGATCGAGACATAGATCACCCTTACGCGGCGGCGCTCGCCGAGCAGGTGCGTGACTTCCGCGATGATCCGGTCCGGGATGCGCACTCCCTGTGTCACCATCTCCCGGGCGCGCTGCAGCGCGGCGTGCATCGCCGCCGCCTCCTGCCGCTGACCCGCGGTCAGATCCCGGTTGCGCACCGTCGCGACGAGGCCGTCGGCTTCGCGCACAATCGGCACCACGACCACCTCCACCCCAAGACACAGGTCGGCGATCATCTTACGCACGACCGCCACCTGCTGGGCGTCCCGCTGGCCGAGGAACAGCAAATCGGGGTGCACGATGTTGAGCAGCTTCAGCATTCCCGTCGTGACACCTCGGAAATGCGACGGCCGGGAGACCCCACAAAGCGGCCGGCTCACCGCCTCCTCCGTTACGTAGGTAGAGAACCCGCGCGGGTACATTTCCTCCACGCCCGGCTGGAACACGATGTCGACCCCGAGTTCCCGGCACAGCTTCAGGTCCGCCTCCGGGGTGCGCGGGTAGCGGGCAAAATTCTCGCTCGGACCGAACGCCAGGGGGTTGGCAAAGACCGACACCACCACCACCGCCCCGCGAGCCTTCGCCGCCGCAATCAGCGCCGCGTGCCCGGCATGGAGCGCCCCGCTCGTCGGCACCAGCGCCACCGTGGCGCCCGGCGTCTTCGCCTGCGCCGCGAGGACCCGCATCTCGGAAACGGATTCGACTTTGTGCATGGAGAAAGGGACGAAACCGGCCCCAAGGCCGGACTTGAACTAACCCCGCGCGCCACGTTTGTTCAAGTATTTCGGCCCACCACGTTCCCGCCTCCCACCTTCCACCGCCCTCCGATCCCGCCTGCCATCCGTCTCCCTCTCCCCGCGTCTTCCGCACTTCCTGGTCTCCCTCACTCCCCGTCTCCCCCGTCTTCCCCTCTCCCCAGTCTCCCCCGTCTCCCTCTCTTCCAAGTCTCCCCAGTCTTCCCCGTTTCCTCTCTTCCGCGTCTCCCTCTCTTCCTTTCCCTCTTTCCCACATGATTCGCATCAACGAGAACTACACGAAGCTCAAGGCCTCCTACCTTTTCAGCGATATCGCCAAGCGCGTGAGCGCCTATGTCGCGGCGAATCCCGGCAAGCCGGTGATTCGTCTCGGCATCGGGGATGTCACCGAACCGTTGCCCCAGGTTTGCATCGAGGCGCTGCACGCCGCCTCGGATGAGATGGGCCAGCGGGCGACCTTCAAGGGCTACGGCCCCGAGCAGGGGTACGCCTTCCTGCGCGAGGCCATCGCGCAGCACGACTACGCCGCTCGCGGCTGCCCGATCGAGGCCGACGAGATCTTCATCTCCGACGGAGCGAAGTGCGACTGCGGCAACATCCAGGAGATCTTCGCTTCCGACATCCGCCTCGCGATTCCTGATCCGGTCTATCCCGTCTACATCGACACCAACGTCATGGCCGGCCGCACCGGCGCCAACGTCGACGGCCGCTATGCCGGTGTCACCTACCTCGACAGCACCCCGGCCAACGGCTACGTGCCTGCGATCCCTTCGGTCGCGACCGACCTGATCTACCTCTGCTTCCCCAACAATCCCACCGGCGCCGTCGCGACCCGGGCCCAGCTCGCCGCCTGGGTCGCCTATGCGAAGCAGCACCGCGCGATCATCCTCTTCGATTCCGCGTACGAGGCCTTCATTCGGGATCCGCAGATCCCCCACTCCATCTATGAGATTGAGGGCGCCCGCGAAGTGGCCCTGGAGTTCCGCAGCTTCTCCAAGACCGCCGGCTTCACCGGCACCCGTTGCGCGTACCTCGTGGTGCCCAAGTCCGTCGTGGCCTATGATGCCGCGGGCAATGCCCAGCCCCTGCATGCCCTCTGGAACCGCCGCCACACGACAAAATTCAATGGGGTCGCCTATCCCATCCAGAAGGCCGCCGCCGCGACGTACACCGAGGCTGGCAAGCAGCAGACCCGGGCGCTGATCGATTTCTACCTCGGCAACGCCCAACTCATCCGCGAGGCGATGACCAAGCTGGGCTTCACTTGCACCGGCGGCGACAACGCGCCCTACATCTGGGTCAATACCGGTCGCGATTCCTGGGAGTTCTTCGACCTGCTGCTCCAGCGCGCCCAGGTCGTGTGCACGCCGGGCGCCGGCTTCGGCAAGTGTGGCGAGGGCCACGTGCGCATCAGCGCCTTCAATTCCCGCGAAAACGTCGAGACCGCCCTCGCCCGCATCGCGGCGGCGCTGAAGTAATCCCACGCTCGCCCCACCCTTCGCTCCCGGCCCCGGCCGGGGCCACACCCTTCCCGTCCCTTCATGCGCCCCTCCCGCCTCCTGAACGTCCTCACGTTCGCCCTCGCCGCCATGTCCAGCCCGCTCGCCGCCGATGAAGGCATGTGGATGCCCCAGCAAGTGCCCGCCCTCGCCGAGCGGCTCGCCGCAGCCGGCTTTCAGGGTGATCCCCGGACGTTTGCCGATCTGACGGGGTTTCCCATGGGCGCCATCGTTTCGCTCGGAGGCTGCAGCGCCTCGTTCGTGTCGCCGGACGGCCTCATCGTCACCAATCACCACTGCGTGCAGGGTGCGCTGCAGTTCAACTCGCGCCCGGACCGCAACCTGATGGTCGACGGGTTCCTGGCCCGCACCCGCACCGAGGAACTGCCCAGCGGGCCCGGCTCGCGGGTCTTCGTCACCCTCGCCGTCGAGGATGTCACCGCCGCGGTCACGGGCGACATCCCCGCCGCCGTCACCGGGCGGGCCTACCACGACCTGATCGAGCGCCGACAGAAGGAACTCACCGCCGCCCGCGAGAAACAGGAAGGCTACCGCTGCACCGTCGCGTCATTTTTCCAGGGGCTGAAGTATTTTGCGATCACGCAACTCGAGATCCGCGATGTCCGCCTGGTCTACGCACCCGCCGCCGGCATCGGCAACTTCGGCGGTGAAACCGACAACTGGCAATGGCCGCGGCACACGGGGGATTTCTCCTTTCTGCGCGCCTACGTGAGCCCGCAGGGCCGGCCGGCCGCGTACTCCCCCGACAACGTGCCGTTCCAGCCCAAGCACTGGCTGAAGGTCTCCGCCCGCGGTGCGTCGCCGGGCGAGGTGGTTTTCGTGGCGGGTTACCCGGGCCGCACGGCCCGGTTCGTCACCTATGACGGCGTGCGCGAGACCGTCGACTACCAGCTGCCGCGGACCATCCGGCGGAATACCGAGATGATCGCCCTTCTCGAAAAAGTCGGCGTGGGTCATCCCGAAACCGCTCTCCGCGTCTCGACCCGCATCCGCAGCCTCAACAACGGCCTCACCAAGACCCGCGGCGTGCACGAAGCCATGGTCCGCGGCGGTGTCCTGCGCCAGAAGGAGCGCCAGGAGGCGGAGCTGGTCGCCTGGATCGCCGCCGACCCGGCGCGACAGTCAAAGTACGGCACCGTCATCCCGGCCATCTCTGCCCTCAATGCCGAACGCACCCGCACCCGCGAACGCAACCAGCTGCTGGCCGACTTTGCCGGCGCCACCGGCTCCGCCCTCGGGGCCGCGGAGACGCTGTACCGGCTCGCGGCCGAACGCGCCAAGCCCGACGCCGAGCGCGACCCGGTCTTCCAGGAACGCAATTGGCCACGCACGCGGGAGAACCTCGACCGGCTGCAGCGCAACCTCGACCGCCGCGCCGATCACGCCGTGATGACCTACAACCTCGCCGCGATCGCCCGCCTGCCCGCCGACCAGCGAATCGAGGTCATCGACCGCCTCGTCGGGCTGAAACCTGGGCAACCCGACGCGGAGGCCGCAGCCGCAATCGATCGGTGGGTCGGCGCTCAGCTCGAAAAGAGCCGCCTGTACGATCGCGACTTCAGGCTCGGCTGCTTCGACCGCTCCCGCGCCGAACTCGACGCGATGGAGGATCCCCTGCTGCGCGTCGCGGCCGCGCTCTACCCAGTCCAGGAGGGAATCCGCAACCAGGCGAAGGAAACCGGCGGCAAACTGGAGCGCCTGACGCCCCTCTATGCCGAAGCCGTGCTGGCCCGCGCCGGCGGCCTCGTCGCCCCCGATGCCAACGGCACCCTGCGCGTGACCTTTGGCACGGTGAAGGGAGTGGAGAATCGCGACGGCCTCTTCTACCTGCCGCAGACGACGCTCAAAGGGGTTGAGCAGAAGGCCACTGGCAAAGGCGAGTTCAACGCCCCGGCCGCGCAACTTGCGGCCATCACAGCCCTCCGCACAGGCCGGACTTCCCCCTACGTCGACTCCCGGCTGAAGGACGTGCCCGTCAATTTCCTCTCCACCGTCGACACGACGGGAGGCAACTCCGGCTCCGCCACCCTCAATGCCCGAAACGAACTCGTGGGGCTGCTCTTCGACGGCACCTACGACACCGTGGCGTCCGACTACTTCTACGACACTGAACGCACCCGCAGCATCCACTGCGACACGCGCTACCTGCTGTGGGTGATGACCGAGGTCGACCGCGCCGACCACTTGCTGCGCGAGATGACGATCGTGCCCTGAGCCGGGCGACCGACCCGCAAGGCAGGGGTAGCCAGGCGCACGGAGCCCGGTCGGAAGGAAAGTCCACCCTACACGTCCCTCGCCGCGGTCACCGCCCGCGGCTACAGCAGAACCAGCGCGCTTCCGGCCTCACGGCCGGGGAGCGGCAGCGATCGCTTCCGCCAACTGGGCCACTGCCGTGCTTAGGCCTGCCGCCAGTTCCGCCTCACTCTTGCCGCTCCAGCGCAGTCCCTCCGCCCGAAACTCGCCCCCGGCCATCCGGACCACGGGCGAAATCCCCTTTGTCAGCTCCCACGCCGCCCGAAACTCCACCGCCCCGGCCGCGGTTCCCTCGCACGCCAGTACGCGGACCGTGAGGAGCGGAAGCTCCGCATTGTTGTAGCGGGTGCCACCCGCACCCAGGTGGATCCCCCGGCCGTGCATCTCTTCGCGCAGCACGCGCGCGACGCCCTGCTCCAGGGGCTCACCCCAGCGGGCGTACTCGCGAAACTCCACCTCGTTGGCCCCGCGGCGCACCACCAGCGGCGGATTCCGCAGGTAGCTCGCCACCTCGATCGGACGCAACTGCCAGGTCCCGCGATCCGCCGTCGGCGCGGCCCGCTCCGCCGTCGAGGTCAGGACATAAAAACGCGTGGGATCGGGTTTGGCCTCCGGCAGCAGCGAGCACCCGGCGAGCGTCAATCCCAGCCAGCCCAGCAGGCCCGCCGCCAGCCACCTTCCCGGGCCACCCCTGAACTGCGCCCGAGAGGGTTCTCCACCTGCCATTGCACCTGACGTCACAGTGGGTGCCTTCATTGAAGTAAGTCGATTGTCGGGGTCCATCCGGCGGTCACGGTGCCAGGCCGGGCGCCGGGAAAGGCCATCGTCGAAGTGGTGGTATCCAGGCATGGGATTCGCGCGCTACGGTTTCTTTTTCCCCGTGAGCAAGGCATTGGGGTTGCGTTCCAGGAAGTCCGCCAGGCGCGCCACCGCCTCGGCGGCCTCGTTCAGGCGCCCCAGGGTTTCACCGACGTCCGCCCCGAAGCCGGCATGCGTCGCGAAGAAACCGCGCACCTGGGCCGCCGCCTCCGAAAACGCCTGCACCGCCCGACGCGTTTCGCCAAGCGTCGCCGCCAGTTCCTTGCCGGCCGGCTCGACCTGGGTGTCGATTCGGTGCAGGACCGAGCGCAGCTCGCCGACCGCCACGTTCATCTGCTCGAAGGTGCGCTTCAGCTCGGGATTGGCGGCGAGCGCCTCCACCGCCGCCCCGGTCTTCTTCCACTGCTCGACCACCCCGCGCACATCGATGCCCGCGACCTGCTTGCGGGTCTGCGCGACGAGATTCTTCAACTCCTCCGAGAGCCCGGCGAAATCGATCTTGCGGATCTTGGAGAGAATTTCCGAGGCGCTCGCCTGGAAGGCCGAGATCGCCGACGGCATCGCCGGCACCACCACATACCGGGCATCGCTGGCGCTCTTCTCGGCCGGGAAGTCCTTCGGGTTGACGATGTCGAGTTCGACGTAGAGCAGGCCCGTCGCCAGCCCCAGCACCCCGAGCTGCGCGCGCAGCCCGCGATCGACCAGCCCCTGCAGCGCCTCGCGATCCGCCACGTTGATGCCCGTCCCACTGGCGTCGGTCATCGCGTCCTTGCCGAACTCGCACACCACCGCGACGACCGAACGGTTGCTGCCCGTATCGTACCGAATGTTAAGATCCACCACCTTGCCGACCCGCACGCCCCGCAGCTTCACCGGGGAGCCGACGTCGAGCCCGTGAATCGACTCGTTGAAGAACACGAGGAAACGCTGCGGCTTGGAGAAGAAGGTCACGCCGCCGAAGGAAATGAGCGCGACCACGAGCAGCGCGAACGCGCCGATCACAAACGCTCCGACGACCGATGGACTGACCTTGGTTTTCACGCGGCGACAGCCTCCGACAAAGGAAGGAAAGACGGTAGGATCAACAGAGTCGGCGCGGTGGCGAGCGTGTTCATTTCTCCCCCCGGCTGAGGAACTCCCGCACCCGCGGGTCGCGGCTGCGCTCCAGCAACTCCCGCGGCCGGCCTTCGGCGATGATGCCCTGCTCCGACCGATCCAGCATGATGGCGCGGTCCGCCAGCTCGAAGATCGAGGCCAGCTCGTGCGACACCACCACGCAGGTCGTGCCGAAGGTGTCGCGGATGTGCTTCACCAGCTCGTCCAGCTTGCGCGACGTAATCGGATCGAGCCCGGCCGAAGGCTCGTCGAAAAACACGATGTCCGGATCGAGGGCGAGCGCCCGGGCCAGGCCGGCGCGCTTCTTCATCCCGCCGCTGATCTCCGCCGGATAGTAGTCCTCGAAGCCGAGCAACCCCACCTGCGCCAGTTTCAGCGTGGCGATCTCCTCGATCTCCCGCCGGCTGAGCGTGGTGTACTCCTCCAGCGGCAGGGCGACGTTCTGCCGCAGAGTCAGGGAGGTCCAGAGCGCCCCGCCCTGGTAGAGCAGACCGAAGGTCTTCAGCATCTCGCGCCGGCCCGCCGCATCGGCGTCGGTGAACGACCGGCCGAGGAATTGTACCGTGCCCCGGGTCGGCGTGTGCAGTCCCACCAGATGCCGCAGCAGCGTGCTCTTGCCGCAGCCCGAACCGCCGATGACGAAGAAGATCTCCTGGCGCGCCACCGTGAAGGAGACGTCCTTCAGCACGACCTTTCCGTCGTACCCACATTCGAGCCCGGCCACCTCGATTGCCGGTCCGGCACCGTCCCCGCCTTGGGTCATCAGGCTCATGCGCGGCTTAGATCCCCAGTTTGTTGAAGGCCACCGCGAACAGCGCGTCCGCGATCACCAGCATGAGCAGCGCGGTCACGACCGCCGAGGTGGCGGCCCGGCCGACACCCGCCGCGCTGCGTTCCGCCTGCAGGCCGCGCAGACAACCCGCCAACCCGACGATCAGCCCGAAGGCCCCCGCCTTGATCAGGCCCGACGCGATGTCCGAGGCATCGACGATGGTCTGCATCTCGATCCAGTACGCCGCCGCGGGAATCGACAGCAACCCGTAGGCGACCACGCCGCCGCCCAGGATGCCCAGGGCGTTCGCGTAAAGCGTGAGCAGCGGCATCATCACGCACAGCGCCAGCAGCCGCGGCAGCACGAGGAACTGCACCGGGGGGATCCCCAGCGTCTCCAGCGCGTCGATTTCCTCGTTGGCCTTCATGTTGCCGAGGTGGGCCGCAAACGCGGCCCCGGTGCGCCCCGCCAGCACGACCGCCGTCATCACCGCCCCCATCTCCCGCACCATCGAGAGGCCGATGATGTCCGCGATGTAGATGTCGCCCCCGAACTGCCGCAGCACGATGGCGCCGGTGTAGGCCAGCGTTACGCCCACCAGGAAACTGATCAGGCTCACGATCGGCAGCGCCATCGCCCCGCATTGCTGCATCTCATTCAGGCAATCGCCCCAGCGGAACTTCCGCGGGCTCCGGACGAGGCGCACCGTGCTGAGCACGCACTCCCCGATGAAATCGAAGATCCCGCGGGCCTGCACGGCCACGTTCTCCGTCGCCACGCCCACGCTGGTGAGAAAACTCTCCGTCCGATCAAACGGCACGCTGCTCTCATGCGAACGATCGAGTTCGGCGAGCAGTTCGCGCACCTTCGCCGGCAGCGCGTCGAGGTCGCAGTAGCTCCCCTGCTCCCGGCACCACTGCTGCGCCGCAAAGAGAAAGAGCAGCAGCGAACTGTCCCACCGCACCCCGTCCGCCAGGCGCAGCTGCACCCGCTCCGGCCGGGTCGACCCGAGGATCTCCGGCCAGGTGGGCCGCGCCTCGGTAATCCGCCATGCTCCGTCCAGGATCACCGTGAGCCGGTTCCCGGACGCTTCGGTCCGGGCGGTCGCGGGCGGGATCTCCGGGCGTGCCGACATCGCGCGCAGCTTCACTCGTCCGCCACCCGGCCGCCAAACCAAATCTCCGCCACGGAGGGCGCTGATGCGTGCCTCTGCCACCTGGCGCTGGTAGCCGGCCGCGGTGAGGCCGGCCGCCGGGGTCCCCGCCCCCGGCGACACCAGACCAACGACCGCCCACCGGGAGCTGCCCTCAACTCCGGCGCGCGCGATGAAAGTGTCGACGCCGGCGCCGCGAATCCCTTTCCTGCCCAAACCGCTTATGTCCACCAGCACGCAGCGCCTCGGGGTCGGGATCATCGGCAGCGGATTCATGACCCGGTTTCACCTGCAATCGTGGCAGGCGGTGCGCGATGCCGACATCGTCGGCCTCTGGAGCCCCAACGCGGCCCACGCGGCCGAGACCGCGGCCCTGGCGCGCTCGCTCGGCGTCGGTGAGACCCGCGCGTACCGCTCCATCACCGAGATGGTGGCCGATCCCGCCATCCATGCGCTCTGGATTTGCGGTCCCAACCACCGCCGCGTGGAGAACCTCGAGGAGATCGTCGCCGCGCTGGAGGCCGGCCGGGGCAGCCTGATCGGAATCGCCTGCGAGAAACCCCTCGCCCGCAATGTCGCGGAGGCGCGCCGCTGCCTCGAGCTGATCCAGCGGGCCGGCGTCCTCCACGGCTACCTCGAGGACCAGCTGTTCATCCCGCAATTGGTGAAGGGACGCGCCCTCGCCTGGGCCCGGGGCGCCTCGATCAGCGGTCGTCCCTACCTGGCGCGCGCCGCCGAGGAGCACAGCGGCCCGCACATGCCGTGGTTCTGGCAGGGCGATCTCCAGGGCGGCGGGGTGCTCAACGACATGATGTGCCACAGCGTCGAGGTCGCCCGCTGCCTGCTCACCGACCCCGCCAAGCCGCGCTCCAGCCTCACGCCCGTCCGGGTCACCGGCCACATCCACAGCCTGAAATGGTCGCGGCCCGACTACGCGCAGCAGCTGCGGGAGCGCATGGGCGCCGCCGTCGATTACACGCGCCGCCCGTCCGAGGATTTCGCCCGGGCCACGATCGAATACGTCGACGACGCCGGCCACCCGCTGATGGCGGAGGTCACGACGTCGTGGAGCTTCGTCGGCGCCGGCCTGCGGCTGAGCATGGAACTGCTCGGCCCGGAATACTCCTTCTCCTACAACTCCCTGAACGCCGGCGCCCAGCTCTTCCTCAGCCGGCGCGTGACCGGCCGCGCGGGCGAGGATCTGGTGGAGAAGCAGAATGCCGAGCAGGGCCTCATGCCGCTCGTCGGCAACGAGGTGGCCGAGTACGGCTATGAGAACGAGAACCGGCACTTCGTGCGCTGCTTCCGGGAAGGCCGCCAGCCGGAGCTCGGTTTCGCCGAGGGTCTCGAGGTGGTGGAGATGCTGATGACCGCCTATATGAGCGCCGAGCAGGGCCGCACGCTCCCGTGGAAACCGCCGGGCCTGGAGACGTTTGTCCCCGCGGTGGCGCAAGGCACCTGGAAACCCTGAACCCCGACTCTTCCGATGACTACTCCCAACAAAACTCCCAAGGGCTCGCTCTTCGCGATGATGGCCCTCGAATTCTTCATCTGGGGCGCCTGGCTCCCCCTGATCTTCGGCTACCTGCCGAGCCTGGGGTTCACACCGGTCCAGCAGGCGTGGATCCTCAACGCCTTCCCGATCGCCGCGATCGTCGGCATGTTCTTCAGCAATCAGTACGCGGACCGCCATTTCGCCGCCGAGAAGTTCCTCGCCTTCTCGCACCTCGTCGGCGGGCTCGCGATCCTCGGCTGCGCCTTCACCCGGCAGTTCACGCCGTTCTTCATCCTGATGCTGGTGCACTGCCTGCTCTACGTGCCCACGATCTCGATCACCAACTCGATCGCCTTCGCCGCGATGAAGGACCCGGCGAAGGAATTCGGCATCGTGCGCATGGGCGGCACCATCGGCTGGATCCTCGCCGCCTGGCCGTTCACGTTCATCCTCGTCGACTGGGCCAAGGTCGACGCCGCCAACGCGCAGGGCTTCGTCAACTGGCTCGGCACCGTCCTCAGCTCCGGCCTCAGCGGTGACGCCCTCAAGGACGCCACCCGCTACACCTTCATCGTCGCCGGCGTGGCTTCGCTCGTCCTTGCCGGGTTCAGCCTCACGCTCCCGCACACGCCCGCCAAGAAGGCCGGCGAGGGCGGCGCCGAAAACCTCGCCTGGCTCGAGGCCATGAAGCTGCTCAAGCACCCGTTTGTCCTCGTGCTCTGGCTCGTCACCCTGATCGACTCCTTCGTCCACAACTGCTACTTCAACTGGACCGGCGTCTTCCTCGGCACGGCCAAGGAGGCGGGCGGAGTCGGCATCGCCGGCAACTGGATCATGCCGGTCATGAGCATCGGCCAGATTGCCGAGATCCTCACGATGTTTGTGCTCGGCGCCACCCTCAAGGCCTTCGGCTGGCGCACCACGATGATCTTCGGCATCCTCGGCCACGCCGCGCGCTTCGCGGTCTACGCCTTCTTCCCGCAGAGCCCCGCGCTCATCATCGTCGTCCAGATCCTCCACGGCATCTGCTACGCCTTCTTCTTCGCGACGGTGTACATCTTCGTCGACGCGTACTTCCCGAAGGACATCCGCTCCAGTGCCCAGGGTCTCTTCAACGTGCAGATCCTCGGCATCGGCGCCCTGCTCGCGAATTCGATCTGCCCGTGGCTGATCCAGAACGTCTACACGGTGAAGTCCGTGACCGACTTCCGCGGCCTCTTCCTCGTCCCGCTGATCACCGCGTCGGTCGCCGCCATCGCGCTCGCGCTGTTCTTCCATCCCCCGAAGGACACCAGCGCCGCCGGCAGCCCGGCCGCGGCGCCGCACTGAGTCCTTTGCTCCCGCGCCCCGGCCGTCATCCGGCCGGGGCTTTTTCTTGCGGGCTCCTTTTCCTTCGCCTCCTCCCTCGCCGCTTTCCCCTCACCCGGCCATGTCCACCCCCGCCGCTCTCTCGCGCTGTTCCCGCCCTCTCGAAGGCCTGTGGGTGGGGCGACCCCGCCCCGCCGAACACCGGCCACCACCGGTTCGCGCCGCCGCGCCGCGGCTTTCCGCACCGCCCGGCCGCGCCAGCCTCGTCGCCCTCACCCTGACCCTGCTCCTCGCCGGCGGGCTGCACGCCGAACGCCTCGAACTCGTCGCCGGCGGCACCGAGTCGGCCACGGGCATTGCGGCAACCCGCGCCGCCCTGCGCGAGCCGTTCGGCGTCGACTTCGATGCCGCCGGCAATCTCTACGTGATCGAGATGGCCGCGGGCAACCGCCTGCTGAAAATCGACCGCGGCGGCCGGCTCACGCACGTCGCCGGCCAGCCCACCGCCGGGGATTCCGGCGACGGTGGTCCCGCCCTCGCGGCGCAATTCAACGGCCCGCACAACCTCGCCGTCCTCCCGGATGGCGACATCCTCATCGGCGACACCTGGAACGGCCGCGTCCGGCGCTTCTCTGCCGCCGACGGCACCGTTTCGAGCCTGCCCGGCTTCTCGGTGCCCGCCGCCCAGGCGCGTGCCTCCGGCCCCTACTGCATCACGCTCGACTTCACCGGCCGGACCCTTGTGGTCGCCGACCTTCGGCGCGTGCATGCCATCGATCTGGCCACCGGTCGTGCCCGCGTGCTTGCCGGCAATGGCCAGAAGGGCGTGCCGCCCGACGGGGCTCGCGCCCTCGACGCCCCGCTGGCCGACCCCCGCGCCGCCGCGCTGGATCGCCAGGGCAATCTCTATATCCTCGAACGCGGCGGCCATGCCCTCCGCCACGTCGATCGCGACGGGCGCATCCGCACGGTCGTCAACGCCTCCGGTCGCAAGGGAGCGGAGGGAGATGGCGGCCCCGCGCTCGCCGCCACGATGAACGGCCCGAAGCACCTCTGCATCGACCGCGACGACTCCGTGATCATCGCCGACGCGGAGAATCACCTCATCCGCCGCTACATCCCAGCCACCGGCCGGATGGAACGGGTGGCCGGCAACGGCCGCAAGGGCACCGCCGGGCTGGGAGGACCACCGGCCCAGGCGGAGTTGAACCGCCCCCATGGCGTCACCGTGCACCGCGACGGGACCCTCTACATCACCGACAGCTACAACCACCGGATCCTGCGCATCGCGCGGTGATGCCGATCGGGGCGCCGGAACCGATCCAACCGGAATGCCGGCGCGCCGCAAATGCCCTTGCGTCGCTTCGCGCGCGGCGATTATTCGCCCCCGCATGCACGCGCCCCTCGCTTTCGATCGCGTTCGCTGGTTCTGCGTTCTCCTCGGCACGCTCGCCCTCGCGCTGGCCGCCCCCGCCGCCACCGCCACCTGGCGCGCCGGCACCGGCCGGGAGATCATCACGCCCCCCGCTGGCCTCTGGATGACCGGCTACGCCTCGCGCGACCGTCCCGCCGACGGCAAGGCGCAGGATCTCTGGGTCAAGGCGCTGGCGGTCGCCGATCCCGCCGGCAATCGCGGCGTGCTCCTCACCCTGGACCTGTGCGGCATTTCCCGCGAGAGCAGCGAAAAGGCGGCGACCGAGATCTGCCGTCGTTATCGCCTGCCGCGCAGCGCGGTGATGACCAATGTCTCGCACACGCACTGCTCCCCGGCGGTCGAGGGGAATCTCCTCGGCATCCGCGTCCTCCCGCCCGACGGCATCGCCAAGATGGTCGCCTACACGCGCGAGCTCGAGCAGAAGATGATCCGGGCCGCCGCCACCGCCCTCGATTCGCTCGCCCCCGCCGTCATCACCTGGGGCGGCGACGAGGCGCACTTCGGATTCAATCGCCGCGAAAACCCGGAAAAGGACGTCGTCGCCCTCCGGGCGGCGGGAAAGCTCAAGGGCCCCTTCGACCCGCGCGTACCCGTCCTGGCAGTACGTACCACCGCCGGCGAACTGCAGGCCCTCTTCCTCTCCTACGCCTGCCACAACACCACGCTCTCCTTCTTCCAGTGGCATGGGGACTACGCCGGCAGCGCGCAGGCCGAACTCGAACGCCGCCACCCCGGGGCCACCGTGCTCTTTGCCATCGGGTGCGGCGCCGACATCAACCCCGGCCCGCGCCGCGAGCTTCCCTACGTCGAGCAGCACGGCCGGGCCCTGGCCGACGCCGCCGACCGGGCTCTTGCCAAGTCCATGACCCCCGTCTCCGGCCGGTTTGCCAGTGATTTCGCCGACATCACCCTGACCTTCTCGCGCCAGCCGACGGAGGCGCAGCTGGTCGAGGCCGAGACGAAGCAACAAGCGAACAAGGAAATGCACCAGGCCTGGGCCGCCGCCGTGCGCGCCCAGATGCGCAGCCGCGGCGCCAAACTCCTCGACTACGACTATCCGATCCAGGCCTGGCGCCTCGGCAACCTCTCCTGGGTCGCCCTCGGCGGCGAGGTGGTTGTCGATTACGCCCTGCGTCTGCGCCGCGAGGCCGGCGACGCCTTGTGGGTCTTCGGTTACTCCACCGACGTCATGGCCTACATCCCCAGCGAGCGCGTCCTGAAGGAGGGACGCTATGAAGGGGAATCCTCCATGGTTCCGTACGGGCGCCCCGGCCCGTGGACGCCCGGCCTCGAGGAGAAGATCATCGCCAAGACCCACGAGTTGCTGGCCCGCACCGCTGCGGCGAAGTGACCCCGAGCCCACCTTTTCCCTCATGCCCAACGCCAAACTCCCGAAATCCCCGCGCATCCTCACGACCACCGTCGGTTCCTACCCGATTCCCGACTGGCTGGCCGCCCTGCCCAGCGAGCAGGCGGTCGTTGATGCGACCCGCGTCGTCTTCGACCTGCAACGCCAGGCCGGCATCGACCTGCCCACCGACGGCGAACTCTACCGCTTCGACATCAATCATCCCGACACCAACGGCATGATCGAGTACTTCATCCGTCCGATGGCCGGCGTGTCGTCGGTCGTCGGCCGTTCGATCACGGATGAATTCTCGCGCCACCACCCGATGGGGTTCCGCCGCAAGCCCGCCGGCGTGGTGGTTGGCCCGCTCGGCGAAGGTTCGCTCAACCTGCTCGCCGACTGCCAGCGCGCCGCCGCTGTCGCCGGCGGACCGTTCAAGTTCACGGTGACCAGCCCCTACATGCTGGCGCGCACGCTCCTCGACCATCACTACCGCGACTTCGATCGGCTCACGATGGCGCTGGGCGAGGTGCTCGCCGCCCAGGTGCGCGGCCTGCCCACCGCCTGCGTCCAGGTCGACGAGGCCAACATCCCGGGAAACCCGGCCGACGGCCCGCTGGCCGCCGCCTCGATGAACCTCGTGCTCGACGCCATCGACGCCGGCACCGAGCGCGCCGTGCATTTCTGCTTCGGCAACTACGGCGGCCAGACCATCCAAAAGGGCAACTGGAAGAAACTGCTCGGCTTCCTCAACGCCCTGCACACCGATCACCTCGTCCTCGAACTCGCCCACCGCCCGGCCGCCGATCTCGACGCCCTCAAGGGCATCGACCAGCGGATCGCCCTCGGCGTCGGCGTGATCGACATCAAGGTGAACCACATCGAAACCCCCGACGAAATCGCCGCGCGCATCGAGGCGGTGGAGAAGAAGGTCGGCCCGGGCCGGGTCCGCTGGGTCCATCCGGATTGCGGTTTCTGGATGCTCAAGCGTTCGGTCGCAGATCGGAAGATCGAAGCCCTCGTCCGCGGCCGCGACCTCTACCTCGGGCGGTAGGCTCCCGTCGGAGGCGGTGTCGCAACCTCCGCACGGAACCGCATCGTTGCCTTTAGGCGGGCGGGGTGACAGCGCCCCGCACGCTGTGCTTTGATGCCCGTCTGGCGCGGGGCGAGGGCGCCCCGCCCACAGGGAATCCCAGAGGACGCAGATCCGTGCGGCGCGGGCGATCGTCCCCGACTCCGGGGAGTCCGGAAACTCCTCCGCCGGCGCCCTCGCTCTTCTCCTGAAATTTTCAGGAATGTTCATTTTGACTCGGGCAGCGGCGGGGGAAGTGATCGCCTCCGGCTGCCGCCCTACCCATGCCCGTCGCTTCCCTGCCTGCCCTCCGCGCCATCCTGCACCCCGCCACGGCCACTCCGGGCGAGGTGACCGCCGCCACCGAACTCGCCCGGCTCACGGCCGCCACGGCGGGCCCGGCGGCCGCTCCCGGAGCCGGGGTTGCGGTCGCGCTGGCCCACCGCCAATGGGTGCCGGCCTCCCGCCTCCCGTCCGCCGCCGCCTCGACTCCCGCGTGGATGTGGCTGCGCCTCGCCGAGGACGGCACCGGCGAGATCATCGCCACCCACGGTTCCTTCCTCTTCGCGGCGGTGCGGTTGCTCGCCAACGGCGTCGCCTCCTGCACCCGCGAGAAGCTCGCCGCCGGTCTGTTCGTGCCGGCCGCATTTTCCTGGCACCGGCCGCACTGGGATGCCTGCTACACGCAGTACTGGCGTTCGGCGCGCGGTTTTGATCCCGAGCACTACGTCGCCACCCTCGCCGAGGCCGGTTTCACCCACTGCGAGGTCAACGGCCTCCAGGCCCACTTCCCGCACGAGGACCTCGTCGCGCACGAGTACTACCCGCAGTTCTACACCTACGCCCCGGGGTTTAATCACTTCGTCGCCACCGAGCTCACCAAGGGCCTCTGGCCCGCGCTCTACCTCGACGCGAACCTCAACCACCTGCTCAAGCTCGCCGCCCTCGGCCGCCGCTACGGCCTGAAACCCGGCGTCTGCATGTTCGAGCCGCGTACCTTTCCCGAGCGGTTCTTCCAGAAGTACCCCACGCTGCGCGGCGCCCGCGTCGACCACCCCTTCCGCTCCCGCCTGCCCCGTTTCACGCTCGCGCAGGATCACCCGGTCACCCGCCGGCACTTCCGCGAGGCCCTGCAGAAACTGATGCGGCACGTGCCGGACCTCTCGTACCTCTCACTCTGGACCAACGACAGCGGCGCCGGCTTCGAACATACCGCCTCGCTCTATGTCGGGCGCAACGGGGGACCCTACCTCATTCGCGAGTGGCGCAACCACGACAAGGTCGCCGAGGCCGCCGGCCAGAGCATCGCCCGCTTCCTCCACAACCTGCGCGACGCCGCCGCCGAGCTGAACCCCGACTTTGACGTCCTGCTCCGCATCGAACCCTTCAAGGTCGAGCACGATCACATCAAGGCCGGCATGGGCGGGCACGTTGCCTACGAGGCCCCTTCGCTGCTGGTACGCGGCTACTCCCTCCCGTACCCGCATCCCAAATACCCCGAGAACATGGGGGTGGCCGGCAGCATCTTCCACGCGACGATGGATCCCGCCGAAGCGGCGGCCCTTGCCGAGTCGCGCGCCCGGGGGATTGAGCCCGTCCTCCATTATTCGGTCAGCGGCGTGATGAACCACGAGCCGCTCCTCGGACTGCCCTTCCCGCGGCTGCTCCACGCCAAGCTGCTCGCCGCCCGGCGCACCGGGTTGACGCGCCTGAGCGCCCTCGGCGGCCTCGCCAACACCGCGCGCACGCCGTACTGGCCCAACCCCGTCGCCCTCCAGGCCGCCCAGTTCTTCCCGGAACGCCCCCTCGACGAGGTCCTCACCGAGTACGCCGCCCGGATCACCGGCCCCGCCCACGCCGGCGACCTCGTGGCCGCATGGCGCGACTTTGAGGACGCCCTGGTCTGGCAGCCGCTGGTGCCGCTCTTCTGCGTCTTCGGCTTCTGCTGGCAACGCACGTGGGACCGGCCGTTCGTGCCCGACCTCGAGGCGGTGCCCGCCGCCGAGCGCGAATACTACGAGCGCCATGGCTGCTTCCAGTTCAACAACCCCGGACTGAACGACCTCGGCAAGGACGTCCTCTTCGACCTCATCACCCGCGAAAGCGGGGCGAAGATGGCCGCCGACATGGATCGCGAACTCACCCCGCGCCTCCGGAGCCTGCTCGCCCGCCTGGCTCCGCTCGCCTCCCGGCACCCCGCCTTCGTGGACCTGCGCGATCGTGTCCAGGCCTACCTGCATTGGGTCACCACCCTGCGCAACGTCTGCGCCTGGTGCGAAAACGTCTACGGCTACCTCGATCCGGCGTCCGATGCCGCCACGAAATCCGCCTGCGAGCAGCGCCTGCAGGCCGCCATCGACCTCGAACTCGCCAACACACGCGGCCTGATCGAACTCCTCGAATCCTCCCGCACCGAGGTCCTCGCCCTCTCCGCCGTCGCCGAAAACACGTTCTTTTACGGCGAGAACCTGGTCGAACACCTCCGCACCAAGATCCGCCTCACCGAGCGCTACCGTCATGTTCCGCCGCGGATCGACCGGAACATCTACTGGCGTCCCGCCCCGGGCACCCACTGGCCCGAAGGCTGGGTCGGATAGGGACCAAGGGACCTGGGACAAAGAGACCAAAGACAAGAGACCGTTTTCTTCTTTTTGCCGTTTTTCCTTTTCCCCGTTTCGTCCCCCCGTCCCTCCCGTCTCTCCCGTCTTCCACGTCTTCCTCTCTTCTCTGTCTTCGTCTCCCATGCCCACGCTCAGCAACCTTCCCCAACTCCATTCCTACGGTCACCCGCTCGACATGGACGACGACAAGGTCGGCCTGTTGCGCGATTCCAGCGACGCCGCGGAGGACTTCGACGAACTGCGCCGCCGCTTCGACACCGACGGGTACCTCTACATGAAGGGCTACCTCGATCGCGACGAGGTCCTTCGCGCCCGGGCCAGCCTGACCGATCGGCTCGCCGCCGCCGGCGTCCTCGATCCGGCGCACCCCGCGATCGACGGCATCTGCCGGCCCGGCGCCGGCTACGTCTTCAAGCCGGAGATCACGAACCACAATCCCGCCGTCCAGGATCTCCTTTACTCCGGCCGGCTCGTGGAGTTCTACCGCGGGTTCTTCGGGGAGGAGATCAGCCATTACGATTTCACCTGGCTGCGTGCCATCGGCCCCGGCAAGGGGACCAACCCGCATTGCGACCTTCCCTACATGGGACGGGGCACCCACCGCCACCTGACCTGCTGGCTGCCTTACGGCGACATCTCGTTCGAGCTCGGCGGCCTGATGATTCTCGAGGGATCCCACCGCCGGATGGACCTGCTGAAAAACTACGTCTATCGCGACGTCGATTCCTACTGTGCGAACAAGCCCGAGCAGGTCGCGAACGCCCAGAACGGCCACCACAACTCCGGCTGGACCTTCACCGGCACGCTCTCACACCACCCACCGATGATTCGCCGGAAGTTCGGCGGCCGCTGGCTTACCACCGAATACGAGGCCGGCGATTTCCTCACGTTCGGTATGTTCCTTGTCCACGCCTCGCTCGACAACCGCACCGAGAACCGCCTGCGCATCTCGAGCGACAGTCGCTACCAGCGCGCCTCCGAACCCCGGGACGAGCGCTGGATCGGCCTCAATCCGCCGGGTCACAGCGTCGCCGGCAAGCGCGGGAGGATTTGCTGACCGGATCGTTCTCTTTCGCCTGCATCTTCCTCCTTCGTCCCCTTCGGAGCTGAGAGAGAGGACGAGAACAAGGAAAGCGAACAACCACGACGCCGCTCGCGCTGTCCCGCCGCCCGCCCCCCATGGCCACCCCGCCCCCCTTGTCTGCCGCCCCCTCCGGTGGTGCGACCGGCCGGATGGCCGCGGTGCAGGAGATGGCGCGGCTTCTCCGCCTGCTGTTCGAGGTCGAGCGGGAGTTTGTTCGCACCGCCACGACGCTCATCTACCGCGTCGGCGAGCCGGAGCTGAAGTACCTCCTTTGCCAGCACGTCTGGGAGGCCGCCGGTCACGCGCGGTTCCTGCGGGAGCGCGGCCGGGAGCTTTCCGGTTTCGGCAGCGACGAGGACACCCGACCCGCGCTGCGCGCCGTCTTCGAGGAGGCCGTCCGGCCGGACCACGGCCCCACCGCCCTCACGGGTTTCTATGCCGTCCTGAAGCCCGCGCTCCTCGCCGGCTACCGCCATTACCTGCACGTCACCGAACCCCTCGCCGACTGGCCGTCCCGAAAGCTGGTGGAGGAATTCGTCGCCGACGAGGAACGGCACGCCCGGGAGATGGCCCCCTTCCTCAAGGCAGCAGCACACGAGGTTGCCGCGCTCGGTGAACCCGGCCAATCCCCGACGACCGCCGCGTGGTGCGATCATCTCGCCGCCGCCCTGGCCGCGCGCGGTGGCTGGCTCGGCACGAATCCGCCGGTCCCGCTGCCCCCCGGATTCCGCTGGGAACACGAAGGTCGCGCCTACACGCATCCCCCGACCTGCCACCGCGGCCGCTATCCCACCTGCTCCAGCGTCTTCGGCCATGATCCCGCCGAGGTGCCCATCGTCCGCCCCTGGCTCGTCGATCCGCAGACCGACGCCCGCGTCATCCGCCTCATGGTCTACGTCTGGCTGATGATGGAGATGGATGCGGTCGATTACCTCGCCACCGTCTTCTACGACACCCCGCAGGCCCCGTTTGATCTCCATTTCGATCTCGCCCGCCACCTCTGGGACGAGTCCCGGCACAGCGCCTTCGGCTACCGGCAACTTCCCAAGCTCGGCGTCGACCTCATGACGCTCGAGCACTCGCTCGACCTCTACCACATCCTGGTGCAGATGACGCCCCCGGAGCGCTACGCGATGATGACGATGGAATTCGAGGCCGGGAGTTTCCCGACCAAGGCGCACGTGATGGATCGCATCCGCGAGCTCAACGATTTCGAGGCCGACACCCTGCTCGCCTTCGATCGCAACGACGAACAGAACCACGTCCGCTACGGCCACCACTGGCTGCCCCGGATGATGGCGCTCTTCGGCGAGCCGCGATCGGTGGAGGAGTTCGTCCGCGCCACCCAGGAGCGGTTCCGACAGCTCGCCGCGATCCACGGCGGCCGCACCCCGCATTCGCTTCCCCCGGAAGTGCGCCTGACCGGCGAGAAGATCCGCCGGCTTGCCCTCGGGGCCCCGGGGCCGTGAATTCAATCCCGTGGCCTTCAGCCCGGCGGCGGGGTTAACACCTCCCGCCCACCCACCCCGTTTCCCGACTTTCATGACCAAGACCTATCGCGCAGTCATCGCTGGAACCGGCGGCGTCGCGGACGCCCACGTGCGGGCCGTGGAGGCAACCCAGGGCCGCGTGCACCTGGTCGCCGCCGCCGACATCGATGAGTCGCGCGTGCGCGCCTTCGCCACCCGGAACCGCGTCGCGGCCACCTACACGGACTACGCCACGATGCTGCGCGAGACCCGCCCCGATCTCGTGATCATCGCCTCCCCGCCGGCGACCCACACCGCGATGTGCGTGGCCGCGATGGAGGCCGGCGCCTGGGTCTGGTGCGAGAAGCCCCTCTGCGGCTCCCTGGCTGACTTCGACACCCTGACCGCCGCGGAAGCACGCACCGGGAGGTTCATCTCCTGCGTGTTCCAGATGCGGTTTGCCTCCTCCACCGCGCACCTGCGTTCCCTCGCGGAGTCGGGTCAGCTCGGCCGGCCGCTCGTCGCGGTGTGCAATACCCTCTGGTACCGCGACGCCTCCTATTACGCCGTGCCCTGGCGCGGCACGTGGGCGAGCGAGTTCGGCGGTCCGACCATGGGGCTCGGCATCCACGCGATGGATCATCTCCTCCACCTCTGGGGCGACTGGTCGGAGGTCCGCGCGGTCACGGCGACCCTCGATCGCACGATCCAGGTCGAGGACGTTTCGGCCGTGCTGATCACTTTCGCGAGCCGGGCCATCGCCACGGTCACCAACAGTGCGCTCAGTCCCCGCCAGGAGACCTACATCCGCCTCGACTACCAGAAGGCCACCGTCGAGCTCACGCACCTCTACAGCTACACCCGCGAAAACTGGCGGTTCACCCCCGCGCCCGGCGGCAACGACGAGAGCCTGGTGCGCGCCTGGGAGAGTTTTCCCCCCGACGTCGGTTCCACCCATGCCGCGCAACTGGCCGAGATCGTCTCGCATCTCGACGCCGGCACCCGCCCGCTGGTGTCCGGGCGCGAGGTGCGGCGCACCCTGGAACTGCTCTCCGCCATCTACAAATCCGCCTTCACCGGCCAGGTGGTGCGCGCCGGCTCCATCCAGCCGGGAGATCGCTTTTACACCGCGGTCAACGGCGGCGGCCCCGCCCCGACCGGCGCCTGAACGTCCCGCCCTCCACATGCACTCCCCCCGTCTGCTGTTTCTGGCCCTGCTGGCGGCGGTCCCGGTCGCCGCCCAGGACGCCTTTCCCGGCCTCCAAAAGGTCCTCACCGCCGAGGAATGGAAGCGCGCCGGTCTCGAACGGCTCACTCCCGATCAGATCGGCGTGATCGACGCCGCGCTGATCCGCCACCAGGCCGCGGAGCGGAAACGGCTGCTCGCCATCGTCGAGAACCCGGTGCCGACCGAGCCGCCACCCGGCGCCAATCCCGCCGAGTCCGCCGCCCTCCGCTCCCGCTACTGGGAGAGTTTCGGGCTGGAGAAGATCCGCGGCGACTGGCGCGAGGCCCCGCCGATGAAGGCCCGGGTCACCTCGTGGCAGGGAGCAAACCGCTTCGCCCTCGATACCGGCCAGGTCTGGGAGGGCCTGGAACCCATCCCCTTCGACCTGCTCGGCCAGGAGATCACGATTGAGGCCCGGCCGTTGAACAACTTCGCCCTCAAGGTCGGTGACAACGCCCTTGCCGTGCGGGTGCGCCGCCTCCGTTGATCGGGCGCCGCCACCCGTCGCCGCCCCCCTGTAGGCGGGGCGACCCCGCCCCGCTCCCCCTCGCCCCGGCCCGCGACTCCGACAGCCGCCCCTCGGGGGCCCGGCCGCCTCCATTCCATGCTGATCCTCGGGAACGCCGAACTCCGCCTCGAACTCCTGGATCCCGCCGATCCGCCCGACCAGGCCCGCCAGGGCGCCCGGTACTGTTGGGGAGGATACCTCTGGCAGGTGCACGATCTGCGGCTCGGACCGCTGGTGGCGGGCCCGGAGTTTCCGCATCCGACTCCCACGCCGTTCAACGGGCAGGGACTGCCGGAGTCATTCCGCCATCGCACGCGCGACGGTCGTCCGCTGACATGGCGCGGTCGCGAGGGGCTCGGACTCGGGGCGGGCCGGCTCACCGCCGACGAGAAGGGCGAGGTTTCGCTCACGGAACCGTGCACTTGGCACGTCACCCGCGGCCCCGGCCACCTCTCCTTCCAGACGCGGCAGGCCGGCGCGGGCTTCTCCTGCGAGCTCTCGCGCGAGATTGAACTGCGCGATCGCTCGGTCATCTCCCGTTCGCGGCTCACCAATGCCGGCGACACCGCGCTCACGCTGGAGTGGTTCGCCCATCCGTTCTGGTGCCTGACCCGCGGCGAGGCCCGCGTACGCCTGCCCTTGGGCACAACCGTGCCGGACAACCCGGGGTTCGCGATCGACCGCGACGGTCTCCTGACCTTCCGCCGTCCTTTCCGGACGCCCGAGGACAGCCAGTTCGCCCTCCTCGACCTGCCCGCGGGCCAGGCCCTGCGCCTGGAACTTGATCATCCCCGCCTCTCCCGCGTCACCTTCGCGACCAGTTTCATCCCCAACGAATGCCCGGTCTGGGCCAATGCGCAGACCCTCTCGATCGAGCCCTATCTGCATCTCTCGCTCGCCCCCGGCGAGACGCGAGCCTGGCAGATCGAGCACGGGTTCGAGGCGTAACCAGCGCGTCTCCGCCACCCGCCGTTACCGCCCGGCCGCCGGTTCGGTCTCGCCCACGTTCAGTGTCCGTACCCCGGAGGCGGTGTAGATCCACGCCGTCCCGGCCGTGAGGGTCAGCCGCCCGGCGTGCAGACGGACCATCGAGGCGTTGGCCAGGCCCAGCACTCTTTCCGTCGGGTTGAACTGGAGGTAGGTTCGAATCTTCCCCACCCGGCTGTCGAATTCGCCCCGCTCCTGCGGCAGCGGGTGATGGGGATTGATCGTCATCGGGAGCAGCGCGAGCGCCTCCCGGCTGGACACCTCTGCGGTGGGAAAGTCGTTGGTCGTCCCGATAATCAGCCCCGCCACGTTGGCACCGGCACTGGAGCCGGCATACGGCACCCCGGCCAGCACCCGCTCGCGGATCAGCCCAAGCTGGCCCGAGCGCTGCAGTTCGGCCAGGAGCACAAAGGTCTCGCCGCCGCCGACAAAGATTCCGTCCGCCGTCGCCAGCAGTTTCCGCATGCCGGCGGGATCCCGCCGATGCAGCGACTCCGCCGCCGGGACGCCGAGGTGCGCAAAGGCCTCGCGCAACCGTTGCTCCATCCGGTCCCGTTCCGAGGGATGCGTGGCATGCAGCACCAACGCCACCTGCCGGCAATCCCGGTAATGCTCCCGCAATGTCGGCAGCGTTCCATCGGCGAAGCGGTTGCCCTTCATCATCGTCCCCCCGATGACGAGCACCGACGCGGCCGGCGACGTGCGCCAGGCCACGTCCGCCGCCCGCGCCCCCGCGGCCAGCATCGCCGCCCCCAGGAGGCCAAGGGCCAGTCGCGTCCACCGGGCAGTCGCGGTCACCGACCCCGGCCACGATCGGGCGCCTGCGCCTCCTCCAAACCGGCATGCTGGAGCCATCCTAGTTCTTCTCCTCCGCGCGCTTCTTCTTGCCGCCCTTCTTCTTCGCGGGCGGCTCCGCCGTCATTTCGGTGTTCTTGGTCGGCATCGGTGCGTTGGTCGCGGTGCGCCAGGCGACCAGTCGCGCGTGCAACTCCCGCGTCCGGGCCGGCTCGGCCGTCGCCAGGTTGCGGGATTCCCCGATGTCGTCCCGCAGGTTGTAGAGTTCCAGGCGGCCATCCTCGAGGTACTCCATCAGCTTCCAGTCGCCGGCGTGGATCAGGCTCACCGGCGTCGTGCGCCACTGGCCCGGACCCGCCCCGAGGTAGCCCGGGAAGTGCTGGTAGATCGCGTCCCGGCTGAGCCGCGCATTCACATCGCGCATCAGCGGCACGAGGCTCTCACCATCGAAGACCTGCGTGGTCGGCATCCGGCCGCCCGCGATCCCCACCAGCGTCGGGTAGATGTCGACGTGAATCGTCGGCACGGCGCACACCGCGCCCGCCTTCACCTGGCCGGGCCACCGGACAATGAAGGGCACGCGCGTGCCGCCCTCGTACAGGCTGCCCTTGCCACTGCGCAAGGGGGCATTGTCGGTGATGTCCTCCTTGCCGCGCTGCAGGCCGGCGCGGGCGTAGCCGCCCACCCCGCCGTTGTCGCTGGTGAAGATCAACACCGTGTTGTCCGCGAGCTTCAGGGTGTCGAGCAACGCCATCACCCGTCCGACGCTTTCGTCGACGCTCGCGATCATCGCCGAGTAGACGGGATTGTTGTGTCCGCCGACGCCCGGCTTGGGCTTGAAGCGTTCGATCAGCGAGGCCTTGGCATCGTGGGGGGCATGCACCCCGAAATGCGGCAGGTAGAGGAAGAACGGATGGTCCTTGTGCCGCGTGATGAAGTCGACCGCCTTGTCGGTGAGAAAGTCCGCGAGGTACTGGCCCGCCGGGTACTTCACCTGGGGATTGGTCCGGAAGTCGAAGTGCGCCCCGGCGCTTTCAATCGCCTCGTCGAATCCGCGCTTCGACGGGTGGTAGGCCGGCTGCTGCCCGATGTGCCACTTGCCAAACATCCCCGTGGCATAGCCGGCGGACTTCAGCGCCTGCGGCAGCAGCGTGCGGTCCAGGGGCATGTTGGTGACGTTGTCCACCGGCCGGAGCGGGCGCGTCTTCCAGTCGAACCGGTCGATCCCCCCCACCGTGTACATCCCTGTCCGGACCGAGTACTGGCCGCTCATCAGTGCGGCCCGCGTCGGGGTGCAGTTCTGGTGGTGATGGTGGTTGGTGAAACGGGTGCCCTGCGTCGCCAGGCGATCGATGTTCGGCGTCTCGTAGTACTTGCTGCCGAAACAGGCGACGTCCGTGTAGCCGAGGTCGTCGGCCATGATGAAGACGATGTTGGGGGGGCGCGACGCGGCGGCCAGCGCCAAGGTCGGCGCCAGGAGCGCCGCAAAGAGGGTCGAGCGAATCTTTGGCGGAAGGAGGTTGGGCGGGACCATGGAGGGAGGTAAGATCAACGGGCAAGACGCCACAAGCCCCCGCGCGGATGCAGTGCGTTTTCCGCCGCCCTGGGCCGGCAACCGGGGAACGTGGCACCTTCGCCCGGATGCGCCCGGGTCTATCCCTTCGGTCGCGCAAACCCGCGCCAGAGCCGCTCGCTCAGGGCCCGGATCACGGCGGCCTGCTCGGGCTGGGCGGCAAGGTTGGCGTTCTCCTCCGGATCGCGCACCTCGTCGTAGAGTTCCCGCGCGGCGGTGCGCCCGGTGGCCTTCTCCACCCACTCCACGTAGCGATGCTGCTCGGTGCGCACCGCGTAGCCCATGTAGTCCCGTCCCTCGTGGCGCCGCGGAAACTGGCTGAAGGCCGCGTCCTTCACGGAGCTCCCCGGGTCCGCCAGCAGGGGCGCCAGGCTGCGGCCTTCGAGGTGCGACGGCACGGGCAAGCCGGCCAGCTCGCACAGCGTCGGATAGAGATCGACGAGTTCGGCCAGCGACCGCGTCGTCTGGCCGTTGGCCGCGGCCCCAGGCGCCCGGATGATCAGGGGCACCCGCGTGTCGATCTCGAAGTTCGTCTGTTTGCACCAGCCGCCGTGCTCCCCGAGTTTCCAGCCGTGGTCGCCCCACAGCACCACGATGGTGGATCGCGCGAGGCCCATGGCGTCCAGTCCGTCCAGCAACCTCCCCACCTGCGCGTCCACGAACGACACCGACGCATAGTAGCCGTGCCGCAGTTCCCGCTGTTGCTCCTCGGTCAACGGGCGGTCGAATGGAGACGGGGCGTCGGCATAATCCAGGTAATCCCGCAGTTCATAGAAACCACCCATCGAGCGATCCCCGTAGGCCATGGGGGGCATGTCGCGCGGGAGGAACGGATTCGTCGCCAGCGGAATCTTCGCCCGGTCATACAGCTCCCAGTATTTCTTCGGGGTGATGAACGGCAGGTGTGGCCGGATGTACCCGACCGCCAGGAAGAAGGGTCCGCCCCGCCCGGCCAGTTCCCGGAGCTTCACCAGCGCCTCGGTCGTCTGCCGGCCGTCGAAGTTCATCTCATCGGGCTGTTCCTGCATCTCGGTCGCGGGTCCCCGCATGCGGGTGATCGCCGCGGGTGGCTTGCCGTCCGCCTTCATCCGCTCCCGGTACTCCGCCAGGCGCCGCTGGTTGGCTTCGGAATACCGCACGACGCCCTGCACGTTGTGGGTCGGCTCATCCCACGATGCCCCGTCCGGGAAGGTGTTGTGGTAGATCTTCCCGTACGCCACCGCCCGGTAGCCGAACTTGCGGAAGTGCTGCGGCATCGTCACCGCGTCGGGCATCGTCGTCCGCAGGTTGGTCACGAGATCCCAGACCTTTGTCGTGTCCGGCCGGAGGCCGGTCATCACGCTCGCCCGGGAGGGATTGCACACCGCCTGCTGGCAGTAGGCCCGGGCGAAGGTCACGCCGGTGGCCGCAAGCCGGTCGATCTGCGGCGACCGCACGTGACGCACCCCGTAGGCGCCGAGGTCACAGCGCAGGTCGTCGACCGCGATGAACAGGATGTTCGGACGGGACGCCGCCGCCGGCGCGACGGAGGCGAGGAGCGCCAGGGCAGCAACGTGGGCAAGCAGGCGGAAGGCAGGGGTCACGCCTGCCATGCCAACCGGCAAAACCGCCCCGACGCCACGGAAATCCGCCGGCCGCTCACTGCCGGGCTTCGCGAATCAGCCGCACGAGCCGCCCAAACTCCCGGTCGTTCACCCGGGGTCCGGCGCCGTCGGTGTTGACGCGATGGACGATGACCAGGCTCTCGGGCGGAATCACCAGCACGAAGTGCCCACCCGCGCCGCGGGCCGAAAAGGTGCCCTCCGGCAGCTCCACTCCGGGCAGGTGCGGGTGCTTGTTGTGCCGCCGCGCCACCCACCACATGTAGCCGTAGCCGTCACACGCATACAAGGTGGCGTCCGAATGGTACCGCGTGCTCTCGTCCACCCAGGCGGCGTCGAGGACCTGCCGTCCGGCCCAGTTTCCGCGGTGCAGCATCAGCCACCCGAACCGGGCCAGATCCCGGGCGGTCACGCGAAAGGGATAGGCCGCGTGCCGCGACTCCGCTCCGCGCTCATACTTCCCGTCGGCCGGCGAGTAATCCTCCATCCCGATCGGGCGGGCGATGTCCTCCGCGATCGCGTCGAAGATCCCGCGGCCGGTCGCCCGCTCGTAGATCGTCCCGGCCACGTTGAAATCCCAGTTGTTGTAATACCAATGCGTGCCCGCCTTCTCCGAGTGCCGCGGCGGCTTGAGTTTCTTCATCCCGGCCGACTCGTAGAGCGCCGGGTGGTAGATCCCCGAGCGGGCCTTCAGGCAGTCGCGAACCGTCGCCTTCTTTTCCTCCTCCGTGAGGCCTTCGACGTCATCGATGCCCAGTTCCCCCATCGTGGCGTCGAGCTTGATCACGCCACTTCCGACCGGCGCCCCATACAGGGCGCTGAGAAAACTCTTCCGGATGGAGTGGGTGTTGAACTTCCGCGCCACATCCCCCCACTGCGCCACCACCACGCCGTCCCGCACCACCATCACCGCGGCGGTCGCGATGGTCTCGGAATAGGCCCGGGCGGCGGCCAGCTTCTCGGCGGAAAACCCCTGGTCCTCCGGCCGGGCCGCCACCGTCCATTGCGCTCCGGGAAAGACCGGGGGCGGCGTCGCCCCTGCCAGGGCACCGGCCAGAAGGAACAGGAGGAAGGGGAGAAGGGGGCGGGGCATGCCGACCTTCTTTCACCCCATCGGGAAGGCGGCAACCCCGGAACGGACCGCCGATGCCCGCGGCCGGGTGGACCTCTTCCCCGGCGCCCCACCCCTGGGAAAGCGGCAAAGGAAGGGTTGCGATACGGGGGAAAAGGGGATTACCTTCCCCTGTCACTACGACGCTCGCCCCTCCCTTCAACCTGCCGCGGTGACTCGTCACCCATGCGCCCCCGCCTTCGCCTCCTCCTGTCGCTTCTCGCCGCCGCTGGCGTGCTGCTCCTGAGCGCCGGCTGCGCCACCACCCATCGGCGCGCCGACGGCAATCGCGTCGCCATCGCTCTCACGGTCAATGGCACGGACCAACCCACTCCGGAACAGTGGGCCAACCTCATCGCCGCCCTGAAGCCCCGGCTTGCGGCGTTGAACATGGTGCTCGTCAACAATCTCAGCGACGCCGACCGCATTCTGCGGATCGACTTCACGCCGGACCCCCTTTCGCCGAACACCGCCGGTAATGCTGTCTTCCTCGGCTGGCGCATCAATCCCCTCCGCGCCCTGACCTACGTCTCCTCCCCGTCGTCCAGCGTCTCCTCGATCAATTACTCCTCGGGCCTCTACGCGTACCATAGTTCCCCGTACGGCTACGACCGGTTCAGCGACTATGGTCATTCTTCCTACAGCTATTCCGGCGGCACCACGTCCGCGCCCCCCTCCAAGAACCAGGCCACGGCGCCGGCGACATCGGGCGATGACAGCGTCCCGGGCATGACCCCGCCGCCGCGCAGCGGCGCCGGCCGGTTTGTCGGCGTCGATCCGGACGGACCCGCCAAGCCCGGACCGCACCCGCCCTACCCGTCGCCGCGGTACCCGGCCTCCACGGGCGGCTACAGCTCCTCTTCCTCGGGCAGTTCCTCCTCCTACAGCTCGTCGTCGAGCTCCTCCAGCTCCTACTCCTCCGGCTCCTCCAGCTCGTACTCGTCGAGTTCGTCCAGCTCCGGCGGCGGTTCCAGCTACAGTGGGGGATCGAGCTACAGCGGTTCGAGCTCCTCGGGCGCGTCGTTCTCCGGCTCGTCCGGGACGCACGAGACCTCGACGCAGAAGCAGAACTAGGAGACCCGGAACTCGTGGCGGATGGGTCGAGTATCTCCAACCAGAGAACGACGAATGAACACCCACGCACACGGATGAAATTCGACCCTTTCGTGTCCATTCGTGTTCATCCGTGGTCTTGAAGGTGTGGGCCGCCCTCTCGCTGGACGTCCCCTCCCCTGGCCCGCGAAGATCGGCCGCCGCGCCGCTCTTGCGCCGGCCTGATGGCACGTTCCCCCGTTCCTCCCCGCTTTTTTCGCCATGCACCACCGTTTACCTGCTGCGTTCCTCTGCTCCCTGCTCGGCGCCGTCCTCGCCGCCCTGGCCGCCACCGGTTACGCGGCCACCGTCACCGTCACGGTCAGCAGCGCGGACTCGGCCCAGCTGCTCCAGCAGGCCCGGGTTGAGCTGGCTCCTTCCGGCCGGGAGGCGATGACCGACAACCTCGGCACCGCGGTCTTCCTCGACGTCGCCCCCGGCGACTACACCGCCCGCATCACCTACCTTGGCTTCGCGGACCAATCCGTGACCGTCCGGGTGACGGACCGGCCGCGCGTCGACGTCAGTGTCCCGCTGAAGACCGAAGCCGCCGTGCAGCTCGACGCCTTCGTCGTCACTTCCGAGCGCGAGGGCAACGCCGCCGCCCTGACCCGCCAAAAGAATGCCGCCAGCGTGCGCAACGTCATCGCGATGGATGCGCTCGGCGTGCTGGCCAACGACAACCCCGCCGAGTTGCTGAACCGCCTGCCGGGAATCTACTCCCTGCCCTCCGACGAGGGCAACCTGGACCGGCCCACCATCCGCGGCCTTCCCGCCACCATGAACGTGACCACGATCGACGGCGGCACGGTGGTCTCGCAGCTCGCGATGAGCCGCAGCCCGATCTACACCAACATGACGGCGACCAACTTCGAGGAGATCGAGGTCACCAAGTCGCTCACCCCCAATCTCCCCGCCGATTCGATCAGCGGCCGGGTCAACTTCAAGACCAAGAGCACGCTCAACCTGAAGGGAAAGCGCGAGCTGACCTTCCGGTTCGGCGGCAAGTGGTCGCCGACCTTCTTCGAGCTCACCCCGCGCCGCACCACCCCGCAGGTGCAGCCCAACCTCTCGGTCAGCTACCGCGAGGCGTTTGGAATCTTCGGTGAAGCGCGCAACCTCGGACTCAGCGCCAACTTCGTCTACAACGACAACATCACCCAGCGCATGCGCACGCTGTCGACCCTCGACACCGTCGAGCGGCTGCCGCGCTTCACCCACAGCTACTCGCGCACCGACGGCGTACAGGACCGCATCCTCTACACCGGCAACGTCCGGACCGACTTCCGCCTCGGTCCCGACTCCCGGCTCTTCTTCAGCGCGATGCGGAGTTTCCAGGAGCAGGCGACCAAGCGCCCGCAGAACTACCAGGTCGCGTACAACGCGAATGTCGCCACCGCCGGCCGCTCCTTCGCCACCGGAGTCAACGCCGACGGCACCCCTTCCGGCGGAGGCAACATCCGTCCCGGCTCGACCGTGCTCCGTACCGAGGTCCTGCGCTCGACCCGCACCTCCTTCCAGGCCGCCACCAATCCGTTTGAAGCCGATGACATGACCGACTACCAGCAGTTCGGCGGCGAGCATCGCTTCGGCCCGTGGCGGCTCGACTACACGCTCAGCAACTCGCGCAGCGAGCGCAACACCGGCGCCTACCGCCAGCACTCGGTGCGCCGCAACTGGACGGCCAGCGTCACCAACGTCGGCTGGATCCTCGACAAGACCGCGAGCGAGGAATTCCCCACGTTTACCCAGACCTCCGGCCCGAGCATCCTCGACCCCCGCAATTATGCCAGTGGCAGCGTTTCCCAGACGTCGGCCGTGTCCGTCAACCGCGCCACCAGCGCCGAACTCAACCTCAAGCGGGAGGTGGAGGTGGTTGGCCAGCGGATCCTGCTGGCCACCGGCAGCCTCGCCACCAGCCAGTCCTCGGTGCAGGACTCCGGCTCCCGCACCTCCACCTACGTCGGCCCCGACGGTGTCGCCGGCGTCAATCCGGTCACGCGGGTCAACGACGACGACCTCTCCCGTTTCGCCTCCTTTCCGCCCCTGATGCCGCGGCTGGGGCTCGGCCCCGTGCCGACCTTCGACCCCGGGAAGTACAGCTACTCGCTCGATCACGAACCGGCCCAGTGGCGCGTCGATCCGTATCAGGTCGAGTCCGCCCGGCGCGCCGGCCAGTCGGCCGTCCGCGAGCGCATCCTCGCCGCCTACGCCATGGGTACCGCGCGGGTCGGCCGGCTCGGGGTTGTCACCGGCGTGCGCTGGGAGGAGTCGCGCACCCGCTCCAGCGGCTTCCTCAAGCGCGCCACCCTGCCTGCCATCACGGACCCGGTCGCCCGGACCGACGCGGAATACGGCAAGGAGCCGGTCGTCCGCCGTGGGCGGACCAGCGACTTCTTCCCGAGCCTGCACTTCCGCTATGCCTTCACCCCGAACCTCGTCGGCCGGGCCAGCTGGTCGACCAGCATCGGTCGCCAGGCCCTCGGCGATCTCGTGCCCGCCTTCTCCGCCTCCGACCTCGAGCAGACCGTCACCCTCGACAATCCGTCGCTCAAGCCGCAGTTCGCGGACAGTTACGATCTTTCGCTGGAATACTACCTCAAGCCGGTCGGGCAGCTGATGGTCACGCTGTTCCGGAAGGATCTCACCGACTTTGTCTTTCGGCAGGAGATGGGGGTCGTCGCGGCCGGGCCGGACAACGGCTTCGGCGGCCAGTATGCCGGCTACGACATCATCTCCAACGGCAACGGCGGCCGCGGACGGGTCGACGGCATCGAGTTTTCCTACCTCCAGCAACTCACCTTCCTGCCCGGGGCGCTGCGCGGCTTGTCCGTCCTGCTCAATTACACGCACCTGTCCGCCACCGGTGACTACGGCCAGGGCAGCGGCGGCACCACCGGCCTGGTCGGCTTCGTACCCGATACCGCCAACGCCCGGATCGGCTACAAGTACCAGTGGTTCGCCCCGTATGTGCAATGGACCTACACCGGGCGCAGCCTCGGCAACTTCGCGACCGACCCGCAGCTGCAGTCCCACCGGCTGGAGCGGCGCATCGTGAACGTCGGCTTCTCCGTCCGCCTGCCGCGCAACCTCGAGTTCTTCTTTGATGCGGCCAACCTCTTCGACGAGCCCCAGCGCACGACGCACTACGTGAGCGGCAACCGGATGAGCACCTATTACAACGGCCCGTTCGTGAGCTTCGGGATCAGCGGGCGGTACTGAGTAGGCGGCGACGACGCTGGAAGCGGGTCCGCGATTCCAGGATCGCGGGGCGGAGTCGCCCCGCCTACAACTGCCCTCCGGTTCCTCAACGACCTCTGCTCATGGCTTTCCCGGCTCCGTGGCCTTCCGTTCGCACCTGCCTCGCGCTCGCCGCTGTCGTCGGCACCCTCTGCGCCGGCGCTCCTCCGGGACCGGCCGCCGACTTGCAGCCGCTGCCCTCCGCCGCACCGCAGGGCTTGGGGCCGATCGCCCTGCCGGGACTGAGCCATACCGCGCTGGGCACCGCGCACGTGTTTCGCTCCGCCCGCCCGGACGTCTTCATCTTCACCCGTGGCCGGGCGGCCGGCCTGCACCTGCTCCCGTTTCTGCGCACCGGGCCGGACGACGCGCCCGTTTTCGCCCCGCCTCGTCCGCTGCGGGCACCCTTTGACGGCGACCGCGGCGCGATCTTCGAAACCCCGGACGGCGCCATCCGCTGCTTCTGGATCGAGAAGAACACGCTAAGACAGTTCACCTTCGACCGGACGACGCTCACGTTTGCCCCGGCCGGATCCGTATCGCTGCCCAGCGCCGTCGGCGGCGCACAAAGCCTCGCAGTCTTCCCTGTCGCCGATGGCGCGATCGACCTCGTCTTCGAAGTCGCCGGGGAGGCGACTCCAGCGCGCAGCACCGTTACCAATGCGTCTTCCGCGGACTGGCGCCCCTACGATGCCGCCGGCATCTCGACTGCGGCCTTCCGCTATCGTTACCTCGTCGCCGCCCGCCTGCCGGCCTCCGGACGCGGCCCCCTGGCGAACCTTCGCCAACTCTCGGCGACTCGCCGGGAAACCTATTGGGGCATGATGCAGCTGTCACCCCTTCCGCTCGGCCTCGATCGCGCCCGTGGGCTCATCGCGGGCTCCCGGCTCGGCACCTTTCACTTTCACCCGACGATCGACGCCCCGCCGAAGACCTCAGAGCCCCTGCTCGTCGCCGGGGAGGATGGCAATGCCCTCCGCCATCCCAGCGTGGGTGCGGCGCCTTTCGCGTACCCTTCCTCAACCGCCGGGTCTTGCCACTTCCTCGCCAGCGGTGAAAGCGCGCTCTACTTCTACGGCTCTACCGGACGTTTCTCCGCGCGCGGAGCGCCCGTCTTCCGCGACCCGGTGCCACTGCTGCAGGAACAGGCCGCGCTCTACGCGGGCACGCTGCCGAGTCCCTCGGTGGTGGATTGGGACGGCGATGGCGTCACGGATCTGGTCGTCGGCAATTCCGAGGGGTTCATCCTCCTTTTCAAGAACGTCGGCACCGACCTTGCCCCGCGCTTCTTTCCCGGGGAACGCCTTCGGGCCGCCGGGCGGGATATCCATCACCAAGCCGGCTATTCCGGCAGTGTGCAGGGAACCGGCGAGGCCCGCTGGGGCTATGTCTCGCCCACGGCGTTTGACTGGAACGAAGATGGGCGCCCCGACCTGATCGTCGGCGACATCACCGGCAACTACGTGATCTACCTCAACCGCGGCACGCCCACGGTCCCGGCGCTGGAAGCCGCTCGTCCGCTCTACTGCGATGGCCTCGATCTCCACGGCATGTGGAGGTGCCGCCCCGCCGTCGGCCGCCTCGGGCAGCGGATCGCGCTCGTGCTCCCGGACGGCGACGACCACCTGCACCTGTATTGGAAAATCGATGACTTCAACGTCGCCGACGGCGGCAAGCTCCGGCTCGACGATGGCTCGCTCATCTCCACCACCTACGATCCGGCCGGCGGCACCGGGCGCTGCAAACTCGACTTCTTCGACTACGACGGCGATGGCCGCCTCGACCTTCTCGCCGGCACAGGGCGCCGCGGGGCGATTCCCAATCGCCAGAGCGGCTACCCGCTGCCGATCCTCGGCCAGCAGACGCTCAACACCCCGCTGCTCCTGCGCAACGTGGGCACGAACGAACGGCCGGTCTTCGCCGCCCCGCAGCCCTTCGCCCATGCGACCCACGGACTCGTCCAACCCGGCGGCAGCCACGAAAGTGGCGTGGTCGGGACCAAGCTCGGCGGCGGCCCGGGCGCCAACCTGCTCGTCGCGAACGAGGCCGGGCGCCTCTTCCTGCTCCGCGGTGAAAACCTGCGCCTCCTCACGCCGTCCGAAGCCGCCCGCTATCGCAATCAGCCCAATCCCTTCCCGGTGTCGGCTCCCGCGCCACCGAAATAGCCGGCGACACCCTCGCTCTGCCGCCCGCGCCACGCTTTGACGCAACCAGCCGCTCCGGAACAGGAACCGTTCGGAGCCCATCGTCCGCTGGGTCCCCTCTCGAGCCGGAACGATGCAGTCGAAGTCGACGTGCACCGCAGCAATGTAGGCGCGACGACCTCGTCGCGGAGCGGGGCGCGGTCGCCCCGCCCACAGGCCACCGTTTCGTCAGTGGACTCCCGCAGGTGCGTCAGCCCGACTGCATGGTTCCGGCTCGAGAGGGGTGGCGCGCCAGCGCCGGGGTGTGTCTGCTCCGCCGAAACCGGTAAGCTACCGTCGAGCCACGTCGTACAATCTCGCGAAGACAGGGTGTCTTTCTCTCTCCTCTTTCTCTTTCTTTTTTCTCCCCGGTTGGGAGGAATCGGGAACTCCTGACGAAGGATGAAGAGAAAGAGGAAAGAGAAAGATCCAGAAAGGAACGCCTCGGGTGGCGGTCCCCGGGCCCCGCTGGAATGCATCCCGGCTGGCAGCCACGCCCTCGCCTTCGGCTTACGCGCGGTGACGAAAGATTCGAACGCGCGCTACCCCAGCATTCGCCGCAATGCCGGGTAGTCGATCTTCGCGTTGTGCCGACGATCCACCGGGATCGCGCGAACCATCCGCACTTCGTCGAGGTGAGCCCAGACCAGCGCGGCGCGCAGCGAATCGAGGCACTCCGTCGGCGCTTCGACCACCAGCAACCGCCGGTCGCGGTGCGCGATGGCCGCCGCCCGACGCACCCCAGAAATCTCCATCGCCACACATTCGACCGCGAACGGGTAGAGCCGTCCCCGCGCGTCGTCGATCCTGGCCGCGCACCGGCCCAGCAGCCACAACCGTCCCCGGTCGTCGATTCGTCCCGCATCTCCGGTGCGATGCCAGACCCTGCCATCGACCCGGAACTTCGTTTCCTCGTCGCCCACGCCGCCCAGATAGCCTGGCAGCACATGTTCCCCCGCCACCACGATCTCCCCGACCTCCCCGGTGGGCAACGTCTCCGCCGCGAACTCCGCCGCGCCGAGGGCACCTCGCGGCGTTCCCCAGCGATCCCGCACAATCCGGAGATCGATCGCCTCCACCGGCTGGCCCGCCAGCAGCCCCCCGCCGGATCGCATGGCCGCCAAGTCGTCTTCCGTGATTTCCTCCGCGGCGAGATGCGCGATGGGTTCCGCCTCGGTGGATCCATAAACGGCCACCACTTCCGCCTGGGGCGCCACCGCACGCAGATCCGCCAGGACTCGGGGAAACACCGGCGCTCCGCCCGTGTGCACGTGCCTCAGGGTTGTCAGGACCGCGCCCCCCGCCCGCGCCGCCGCCACGAGGCGCTCGAAGAACGCCGGCGAGGCCGCAATCCGGTTCACCCGATGCCGCCCAATCTCCTCCATCACCTGCGCCCCGTCCACCGCGCCCGGGCGCCGCAGCTCCGTCGCGGAAAGGACCGTCGTCACCCCGGAGGCCAAGTTCGCCAGCGTGAAGATTGGCAGCGTGCCCAAATCCACGTCACCCGCGGCCAGCCCAATCGCCGGCGCCAGCACGCGATGCTGCGCCACCAGGAATCCATGTGTGCGCACTGCCGCCTTTGGTCCACCGGTGCTGCCGCTCGTGAAGGTCACAAGTGCCGGGTCCTCCGGCCGGACATCCCCCCTCGCCGGGAGCGAAGCGGGGTGACGCGCCGGCGCTCCCGGCCGCCGGCTCCAACCCGGCCAGCAACGCGTGTTCGGCCACCAGCCCGAAGGGATCAACTTCAACGGGATCCTTTGGAGCGCGGGGCAGACCAGCCGCAACAGGTGCGCGCGCCGCGTCGCCAGCAGGGCGCGCGGAGGCCAGCGCTGGCAGCACTGTTCCAAGTGGCGCCGGCCCGCCGAGGGATCGAGAAACAGCGCCACCACGCCGAGCCGAAACATCGCCAGCAACGACACGTAGAGATCCACGGACATCGGCACGAAGACCAGCACGGCATCCCCGCGGTGCAGCCCCCACGCCGCCAGTTCCGCCGCCGCCCGTTCGACCTCCCGCTCCAGTTCGCCAAACGTCAGTCGTCGGCCTCCCGTCGGCCGCGCCTCGACCAGCGCCAGGGTGTCCGGTCGTGCCCGCGCCTGCCCGCTCAGGATCTCGGCGATGGTCGTCATGGCCCCGCTTTCAGCGCCCGCCCCCGCACCGTTCGAACCTGAGGGCGGGACAACCCCGTCCCGCGCCTTGAACACCGCCCACCCTCGCAGTCGCGTTCCATGGACGTTCACGCCGCGCGCAGCGAACGCGCCAACAGCGTGTACCGCCGGATCGTCACCGCGTAATGGGCACTCAGGTTGCGCGACTGGTTGGACTCGTGCATCAGCGCGTGAATCGCCCGACGAAAGCCGAGGGTGTGGCCCGCGGCATGCACCCGATCCACGAGCAGCGCCCCCAGCCCGGCGTAGGAGCGCCCGGGCAGCACGGCGAGGGTCTTGAGAATCAGGGTTGTCACCGGCTCGCCGCGCTGCGCCTGCGCCCAGTCCGGCACCGCAAACACGTAGCCGACCGGGCGCCCGGCCTGCTCGGCCAGCAACACCAGTTCCGGCCGGACCCGCGCCTGCACTGCGCGGTATTGCTGGAGGAATTCTTCCCGCGCGAGCGGGGTGTACAGGAAGTTGCCCTGAAACGACACCACGGAGACATCGTAGATCTTCCCCAATTCGTCCTCGAATCGCGTCGGATCCAGCGACCGCACCGTCACGCCCGCCGCCGTCATCCGCGCCGCAACGCCCGCCACCCGGGTATCGCGCGTCGTGAGGTCCGGTGTGGCCGACGAGTAGAACTCCGCCAGCGGCGCAAATCCGGCGCCGCGCCACCACTCCGGCCACACCGCCGGGTTTGGCGGCTCCAGGAAAAACGGCGGCTCTGTGCCGGCGTCGGTCACAAACCGATAGCGCCGCCACGTATTCCCGTCCATCGGCCCGACCGCCAGCGTGCATCCCTCCGCCCGCAGCCGCGCGGCCGCCTGCCCGAGGGTGTCGTGGGTCGCCGGCTCTGTCGTCGCCTGAAAGCCGCCGATCACGCCCAGTCGCTCGCCCGCCAACGCGGGCACCTGGCGCCACCACAGGAGCGCCTCCCCGCTGCCGGACGCGCCCCCCGCGGTCACCCGGCCATCCGCTCCCATCGGTAGATCGCCACTCATGGCCGCATCAAAGCGAGTCCCGCGAGTGAGGCGAGCACCGCGGTGACTCCCTGCCGCCACCAACGGGCGTACAGATCCTCGGGTTCCGCCAGGTTTCGATCCCAGACCATAAAGCCGGCCAGGGCCACTCCGACCACCACGGCGCCGCTCGCCCACGACCAGCCGGAGAGTGCGTCCACGCCGTTGACCGCGAGGAACAGCAGCCCTTGCACGCCTACCGCCTGCACCAGCGCGACGGCCCACCATGCTCCCGGCCACCACCGGGGTCGCCCCTGCGAGAATCGCACCACCGCGATAATAGCCTGGTGGGTGGCGATGCCCAGGGTGTAGGGCCAGAGCCAACCGGCTCCGGGCAGCCAGGCATTCGCCACCGCCCAACCGATGCCGGCGGATCCGAGGCAGAGGACTGCCCCGAGATAGTGCCGATCCGGCCCCCCAGGCACCGTCGGCATCAGCCGCGTGTAGCTCGCCCGGAGAACCACCGGGGCCACCAGCCAACGCCAGTCGCCCAGCGACCAGAAGAGGTACAGCATCAAACCCGCGCCGAGCCGCGCGCTCGAGTCGAGCAGCCGCTTGCGCCAGCCCAGCATGAAGGCGACCAGGACACCCATCACCAGCGCGCGTCCCACGAGATCCGGCCAGGTGAGTTGCGGGTAGAAACGCATCTGCCCCACGGCCACGATCGGGACGAGCAGGTTGTCCAGGCCGCGCCAGGACACCGCCTCCACCAGCGCCGCAAACCCGCCCATGATGAGGCCGATCACCACCCTCTCGGGCCACGGCACCGGGGTCCACACTCCCACGATGATCATCACCGCGACCCAGGTGACGCCAAATACCGCCGCCGAACCTTCCAGCGACTTCAGGCTTTCCACCGCCCGATAGCGGGTCTTTCCCCAGCGCCGGCCCACCAGCGCCCCGGCCGCGTCAGCGTAGGCGAGGATCGCCACCGGGGCGGCGAAGACGGCCACCTCCCCCCGGGCCAGGGTAAAGGCGAGGGCCACCGCCACCGGGAAATACACCTCGCCCAGCGAGGTCCGCTCGACGCTGCCGAGCACGCCGCCCATCGCCGCCTGCAGGGCGCCGACGTGCCGCACCGCCAGCATCAGCGCCACCGCCACACCCGCCAGCACCCACACCGGGCCGGGCGTCCGGAAAATCGCGGGAAAGCCCAGACACACCGTGCCCATGCCCATGTGCACGAGCTTCCGGGCCAACTCCGGGCCCACTGCGCCGCGCTGTTGCAACGCCCGCACGCCAAGCATCAGCGCCGCCAGCAGGCCCAAGACCAGAACGATTCCCAGAATCGGGCTCATCGCAGTCACACCACTTCCTCCACCACCAGGGCGCTGTAGAAAAACGCCTTGTCCCGGGCGAAGAGCGGCCCCGCCAGGTCCTCGCGCGGTCGGAGCCGGGCCGCGAGGGCCTCCGGCCGACGGCGCGGGGCAAGCATGTTCCAGTAGGCCAGGCGCCCGCCCGGCCGGCTCGCCGCCGCCAGCCGCTCCAGGAGGGCCGCGGTGTTCTCCGGCGACATGTATTCGAAAATGTCGCTGAGGTTGAACTTATCGATCCGGGCACCCGCCGAACCCGCCCGCCCCAGATAGGCCTCCAGCGTGAGTTCGTGCCACTCCAGCCGACCCAGCCGCGCTCGGATCCGCTCGAAGTTCTCCGCACGCAGGGCCCAGGGAAGCGCCTCTCCGTGCGTGCCGGTCAGGATCCAGTGCAGGTAGGGATTCTCGGCGGGATTCAACTCCGTCAGCGCGTGTCGCGTTCGCCCGAGGATCCGCTCCGCCACGGAGCCTTCGACGTACTTGAAGAAAGCCGGATCACGCCCCAGCCGACCCATCACGAAGCGGGAGAAGAAGACGCGAAACAACAACCGCCAGCGCCACGTATCCCATTGGCCGCGGTAAAACGCCTCCCGCGCCGCCCGGTCGCCGCCGCGGAGCAGGGCCGCCACGGTCGATCGCCGGTGCACCAGCGGCAACACGCGCGAACGGAAGAGCCGAAAGTAGTCCTCAAACTTCCCCGCTCCGCCCACGCCCGCGGCGATGCACACCGGCCTCGCATCCCAGAAATCGCGGACCGCGGGAGCCAGCATCGGCCGGCATCGCCGGTACAGCTCCACACGGCGATCGCTCGGCCGCGAACCCAGCAGTTCCAGCAAACCCTCATGCGACAGCTCGCGATACGCCGCCACCCGCAACGCCAGGCAGGCTAGTTGCGCAGGGTTGAGGTCCAACGCCACCACCCGCGCGGCCCCCGCTCCCAGCAGCGCCAGCGCGTTGTCCCCGGCCGAGGCGATCGACACCACGGTGTCCTCTGGCCTGACGTCGAGCGCAGCCAGGAGCACATCCGCATCCTCCCAGACCTGCGCGTACCGGATGCGCGAAAAGTCTGCTCGCTGCGCCGCTTCCGTGCTCATGGTGAAACCGCCACCCCCCCTGTAGGCGGGGCGACCCCGCCCCGCGATGGCCGTCGGGGTCGCCGCCCCCGGCTACCAAGCTCTCCCCGCGGCCTTTGACCGGCCATTTGCCTCACGTTGAGCCCTCCTTCACACCCTGCCCCTCCACCTTGCGCACCACTCCCGTCGCTCCGTCCATCTCCAACCACTCCCCGGTCTTCACCCAGGCGGTCACGCCACCGGCCGCCACGATCGCCGGGATTCCCATTTCGCGGGCGACGATCGCCGAGTGGGACAGCAGGCTGCCGTGCTCCACCACCAAGCCGGCCGCCGAGGGAAACAGCATGATCCATCCCGGGTCGGTCCGGGGTGCCACCAGGATCTCCCCGGACTCGATCACGGCGTGGCGCGGATCGGTGATCACTCGCGCCCGGGCCCGCACCACACCCGGGCAGCACCCGAGCCCGCGCAGCGAATCTCCCTCCGGCGGGACCGCGGGCCGGGTGGCGAGAAACGCGTTGCCGAGGTGCACGGCGCCGCGCGTCGAGAAGCGGTCCGCCGGAGCCGGCCGCGTGCGGTGGGCCGCAAACTCCCGCTGCCGCAGCGCGACCAGCGCGATCAGATCGGTCGTCACGGTCGTGCCCTCCATGAAGCCCAGGACCTCCTCGACCGTCAGGAAGAAGATGTCGCGCGGATCGTGCAGCCGGCCGGTGGCGTGCAGGCGCTTTCCAATCTCGAGGTGAATGCGCCGCACCCGCCCAAACAGGCGCGTGCGTTCGAACCGCAGATTCTCCCGATCCCGCACTCGGGCCCGGGCATGGCGCAACACCCAGCCGAAGACGATCCGGCCACCGACCCTTCCGCGCAGCACCCCCGCCACCCGCGCCTCCGCCGCCGCCCGCAGTTTCGCCTCCGTGCCGGCCTCCGCCGCCAGGCCCGCGGCGCCAAAACGACACGCGTACTGCCCGACCGAGCGCAAGAGGGTCAGCGGCTCGTCGTGCAGGGTGAGGCTTTCCAGTTTCAACTCCTCCAGACAGCGGTCGCCAAATTTCTCCAGGTAGGCTCCATAGCGCGCCCGGAAATCGGCGCGGGTCGCCAGCCAGGCGTCGATCGCCCGACGGCTCCCGGAGCAGAGCGTCTCCACCGCTGCGGCATCCCCGGCCACGAGGGCCGCCAGTTCGCGCACGCGCTTGGCCGGCTCCGCGCTGATCATGCCGCCTTCCGCGCACAGGAGATCGTTCTGCAGTGTGCCGTCGGCGTCGTCACACCACCGCGCCGTGAGTCGGCGCAGCACCCCGTAGAAAATCATCGCGAAGAAGTCGTTCACCAGCGGCGCGTCCCAGCGCAACAGCAGCTGCCGCTCGAGATCGCGGTAATGGGCCGCGAGTTCGTCCGGTCGCATCTCCTCCAGGGCGGTCCCGCCCGGGCGCAGCGCGTGGCTCAACCGCGCGTAAAACCGGTCAATCTGCCCCGGCAGGGTGAGGTGATTGCGCAGGAGGCCGGCGAGCGAACCGGCCAGGGCGACCCCGTCGCGCAACCGCGCCCACCCGTTGGCGCGAGGCAGTCGCGCCTCCACCTCCGGGGGCAGTCCCTCCTTCACGCCCATCATCTGCTCCATGAAGCCGCGGTTCACCGCAAACCCCGGGAGCAACGCCAGCAGCCGATACCAGCTCGCGAGATTATAGTAGATGCGCCCCCCGACGAGTCCGAGCATGCGCGGAAACAGATCCCGATTCTCCTCGATCCGCGCCGCCGACACCCCCATCAGGCGCGCGAACTCGCGGTAGACCGCCTCGTAGATCCCGCGGGCAAACGAGAAGGTGAGCGGGGTCGTCACCCCGCTGTAGCTTTCCGCGATGTTTGCGTTGTCCCACAGGTTCAGCTCGCCGTCCGGATCCGCCACCTGGGCGAGCGAGGTGATCGGCCGCGACTGCAGCAGCCAGACCTTTCCGCCGGCCACCGCCCACTCGATATCCTGGGGCCGGCCGAAATGCCGCTCCGTGGCCCGGGCCAGGCGCGCCACCTCCGCGGCCAGCTCGTCCGTCAGTACGGGGGCGTCCGCCAGGTCGGCCGGCACGGGCGTCGCCCCCAAGCCTTCCGTGGAGCCGGGAGCCGCGCGGTGCGCGACAGTCTTGCGCGCGATCGCGCGCGCCACCACCGCGCCGCGGCGATCGACGGTGTAAGTATCGGCGTCCGCCTCCCCCGAAACCAGCGCCGTGCCCAGGCCAAACACTGCCGACACCACCGCGTGGCCGCGCCGGCCGCTCACCGGATCCGCGCTGAACGCCACGCCCGCCGCTTCGGCGTCGATCATCCGCTGCACGAGCACCGCCGGGGGCTGCGTCGGCGGGCCGAGACCGCGTTCCCGGCGGTAGGCGAGAATGCGATCGCTCGCGCCCGATCGCCGCACCGCCTCCACCTTGGCCGCGAGATCCGCGAGCGGCACGAACAGGAAACTGTCGAGCTGGCCGGCGAACGAATGCTCCCCTCCGTCCTCCTCGACCGCCGAGGATCGCACCGCAAAGTGCGTCGCGCCCGGGGCCACTTCCCGCGCGCAGTCGGCGAGGCGCGCGTCGACGGCCATCTCCGGCGGCACCACCAGCCACTCCGGCACCGGGAGACCTGTGCCCGTCAGCCGCGCGAGCGCGCCGGCCTTGCCGCCCAGCACCGCCCCGGGGGGCAGGTCGTCGTTGTGGCGCAGGTAGGTGTTCATCATCGCCTTCTACCCTGCCATGCGTCGGATGCGATTGGGCCCGATCGCCCTTCCGAGCCCACGCCCATCCGCCGCTCGCTGGCATTTTCCCCGGGTCATGACCTCAACGCGGCCGCAGCAGCAACGGCACGACTCCGAGCATCAGATACAAGGCGAGGGTCCATCCGCCCGAGTAGGCCTCGATCGCCTTGCCCAGCCGGCCCCGCGCCGTCCGCACAAACGTCCACCCCAGCGCGTGCGCGCCGAGCCACAGCAGCCCGAGCACCGCGGCCACGGGAACGAGAAACCCGATGCGCCCGGCCGCCTCCAGCGCACAACCCAGGGTCGCCGCCTGCGCCGCCAGCCAGGATCCCACCGCGACCGGACGTCCCCAGAGGAAGGTGTAGGTTTCCACTCCCTTCTCCTCCTGCTCCGGCGCGCGAATTTTGCGGCCGATTTCGAGCACGACGCCGTTGCAGAAACTCGCGGCGAGGAACCAGAACAACCCCTCCGGCATGCCTCCGCCCGCCCGCACCCAGTCGCAGCCGGTCGCAAACCAGTCGATCAGCGGCATGATCATCATGTGGCTGAAAAGGTAGACCACCGGCCGGGCCTTCAGCCACGTGCGCGCGAAGAACTCGACACTCATCAGCGCAAAATAGGTCCAGGTCACCGCCAGCAACCCGACCAGCGGCCAGCCGATCGGCAGCGCCAGGGCGAGCTGCACCACGGCGATCGCGCCACCCAGCCGGCCCAGTTCCCGCAGCGTCACCAGCCCACGGGGCACCGGCCGGTAGGGACGATAGCGCGCATCCTCCTCGGCATCCTTGAACTCATCCGCGATTCGCAGCAGCGCGAAGGAGCCGAGCGAGACGCCGAACGCCACGGCCAGCGATGCCGCCGCCGGTCGCGCCCCGTCCCCGCGCAGCAGGGCCGAGTAACTCACCGCCGACGCGCTGAACGCCGCGATCAGCGGGCCGTGCGCGGCGAGCGGAAAACGCTCCCGCTGGTAGATCCACCAGCGGTTCATGCGGGTCCCGGATCCCCGCCGGACGCGGGTTTGCGCCCGCGTGCGAGCCGCTCGTGGGCCTGCGCAAACTGGTGCGCGCTGAGTGCCGCGATGATCGAAATCTCCCCGGCCAGCGCCAAGCCCCCGCAGATCTCGGCCAGCGCCCGTGCATGTTCCGGTCCCGCCAGCCCCATGATCTCCAGACAGGCCCGCTGGCTCGGCAGTCCCGTGCCGCCGCCCACCGTGCCGACGATCAGGTTGGGCAGCGTCACCGCCGTGTAGAGGGCATCCGCCGCCCGATCGATCTCGAACCGCGTCACCCCCACCGCGGCCTCCGACACGCACGCCGCATCCTGCCCGCACGCGATGAAGAGCGCGGCGAGCCCGTTGGCATAATGGCCCTGCACGCCGATCGTGCCGCTCATCACCCCGCCGAGTGCCGACATCCGCCAGTAGTCGATCATCTTCTCCGGCGTCGTGTGCAGGTGGCGCTCGACAATCTTCCGCGGCAGCCGCACCTCCGCGCTGACCTTCTTCCCGCGCACACTGACAAACGACTGCGCGCTCGCCTTCTTGTCCCCCGAGAGGTTGCCCTCGACGAAGAAGTACTTCGGCTGGATGGGACAGTGCGCGGCGATGTGATCGCAGACGGCCTGGGTGGCGATGGTGACCATGTTCTGCCCCGCCGCGTCCCCGGTCGTGTAGTCGAGCAGCAGGTAGACGTGGTTGCCCTCGACGGTGAAACGCAGGTCGCGCAACCGGCCATGGCGCGTGGTGGCCTCCGCCGCGGCGCGCAGGGCTTCGAAGTGCTGCAGGCACCAGATGACGAAGTTCCCGACCTCCAGCAGCGTCGCAAACGCGTAGGCCGGGGCGCGGCAGACGCCCTCGTTGAGAATCGCCGTCGTGCAGCCGCCCGCGAGCGTGATGACGCTGGCTCCCCGATGGTAGCTCGCCACCAGCGCCGCCTCCGTCGTGGCCAGCGGCAGATAAAAATCGCCCTGCGCGGCGAGGCCGTTCACGCGCAGGGGCCCGGCGAGGCCGACCGGCAGTTTCACCGTGCCGATGAAGTTCTCGATGTTGCGCGCGTAGGCCTCGTGCCGGCCCAGCGACACGGGATCGGCCACCTCCGGCCGCCCGGCGGCGGCGTGCGGGAGCAGCGCCCAGCGTTTGTCGACGATGGCGGGATCCGTCTGCGTGGCGCCCGGCACACGCGGAGGCGAATCATGGGTCTTGGGGGCGAGCCGACGGGCAATCTCCTCCGGAGTCAGGCTGCCGATGATGCTCTGCAGATGCTCGCGGGTGCCCTGGTGGGTGGCGGACATGCCGGCAGGTAAGCCGTCCCGCCAGCGCGACACAAGCTCCGGAGGCCAAAGGGCGCGGACGCAGGTTCCGGCCTGTAGGCGGGACGACCACGTCCCGCGCCATCCGGCCAGGGTCTCCATTACGGCGGGGCGAGGTCGCCCCACCCACAGGAAAGACAGGAGGTCGCCAGCAATCACCCGCCGGCTGACGTTTCAGGAGCCTGCCGAAGTGCGGTCCACCCTGCCTTCGCCCGCGCCCTGCGCTGCGCACGGGAATAGGCCTTGCTGGCCAGGCCACTCCGCGACTTGAGTCGATCCGCCCCGACGTCCCGATGAAACGGTTTCTCGTCTGCCTCACCCTCGCGATCGTCCTGCGGGCGGCGTTCGCCGGCACCACCCCGCCGCCCCGCCCGGACCTGCTCTTGATCATGCCGGACCAAATGCGCGGCGACTGCCTCTCGGCCGTCGGCCATCCCCAGGTCCGCACGCCGACCCTCGATGCTCTCGCCGCCCAAGGCACGCTGTTCCGGCGCGCCTACTCGACTGTGCCCTCGTGCATCCCGGCGCGCTTCGCGCTGCTGACGGGCCGCCAGGCGCAGTCGAGCGGTGTCGTGGGTTACGCGATGCGACGCGTCACCGAACCCACCCTGCCGGCCACCCTGGCCGCGGCCGGCTACGCGACCGTCCTCGTGGGTCGCACCATGCACCAGTCGGCCGACAGCGGCGACCTCGGTTACGCCCGCCAGTTGCTGGGATCAACCTACGTGGCGGATGACGACTACGATCAGGAGCTAAAACGCGCGCTCCCCGACAGCGGCGGCATCCGGGGCATCGTCGCCACCCTGCGGCTCGACAACAACCGCTGGCCGGCCGCTCCCTGGCCGCATCCCGAGGAACTTCACCCCACCGCGTGGATCGTCCGTCGCTCGCGCGAGATCATCACCACCACCCCGACCGAACGCCCGTTGTTTCTCACCGCGTCGTTCTACGCGCCCCATCCGCCCCTCTTTCCGCCGCGCCGGCTGTACGAAAAGCACCTCGGCTCGGCGCTTCCGCCCGTCGCGATGGGTGCGTGGGTGGATCGCGGCCGGCTCCGGCCCGAGGGCGACAAGCAGGGCGCCCGCGTGCTGCTCGAAGGTGACACCCTGCGCCGCGCCCAGGCCGGGTATTTCGGGTTGATCGAACACATCGATGAGCAGATCGCCGGCTTGATCGCCGACTTTCGCACCCGCAGCGAACGGGCCGGCCGGCCCTGGGTGATTCTCGTCACCACGGATCACGGCGAAATGCTCGGCGACCATGGGTACTTCCGGAAGTGCGAGCCCTATGAGGGATCGGGGAACATCCCCTTCATCGTCGCGGCCGACGCGGCGCTCGGCCTGAGGCGTGGACTGCAGTCGCTCGCGCCGGTCGGCCTCGAGGATGTCATGCCCACCCTGCTCGATCTTGCCGGCGTGCCGCGGCCCGCAACGGTCGACGGCCTCAGCCTCGTGCCGGTGCTGCGCGGCCAGGCCACGCGCGTGCGCGACTGGCTCCATTTCGAGCACGCGCCGACCTACAGCGAGGAGCAGGGGTTTCACGCCCTGGCCGACGGCCGCTATAAGTACATTTGGCGGCCCAAGTCCGGTCGCGAACAACTCTTCGATCTCGCCCAAGACCCGCATGAACTCGTCGACCTGGCCTCCCAACCCGGCCAGGCCGACTTGCTCGCTCCATGGCGCCAGCGCCTCACCTCTCGCCTCGCCGGTCGACCCGAAGGTTTCTCCGACGGAGAAAAACTGATCCCCGGCCGTCCGTACCCGCGCCTGCACCCAGCCCCCAAAACGATCCGACCATGACCACGCCCTCCCCCACCCGGTCTTCGCCCCCGCGCCTGGTGAACCTCATCCGACGCGCCCTTCTCGCCGTCTTCCTCCCGGCCGTGCTCCCGCCCGGCTACTCCGCCGCTCCAGGCCAACCCAATCTCCTCCTCATCGTCTCCGACGACCACGGCTACGCCGATGCCGGCTTCCAGGGCGCCAAGGATCTGCGCACGCCCCACCTCGATCGCCTGGCCGCCAGCGGGGTCCGTTTCACCAACGGCTACGTCTCGCACCCGTTCTGCAGCCCCACCCGCGCCGGACTCATGACCGGGCGCTACCAGCAGCGCTTCGGTCACGAGCGCAACCCGTTCTACGATCCCAACGACGCCCGCGAGGGGCTGCCGCTGACCGAGAAGCTGCTGCCCGCACACCTGCAATCCGCCGGCTACCTCACGGGCTGGGTCGGCAAGTGGCACCTCGGCGCCGCCCCCGCCCTCCGCCCCGAACGCCGCGGGTTTGCCGAAACCTACGGCTTCATCGGCGGCGGCCACCGTTTCCGCGAATGGCAGGAGAACGTCGCGGTCGAATACAACGTGCCGATCGAGCGGAATGGTCAGCGCGAACCCGCCCCCGAGCACCTCACGCCTGCCTTTGGCCGCGAGGCCGGGGCCTTCATCCGGCGGCACCCTGCTCAGCCCTGGTTCCTTTACCTCGCCTTCAACGCCCCGCACACGCCCCACGAGCCCACCCCCGAACGGCTCGCGCGCTTCTCCGCCATCAAGGATCCGGTGCGCCAGAAATACGCCGCCCAGCTCAGCCTCATGGACGACGCCATCGGCGAAGCCCTCGCCACGCTGCGTGACACCGGCCAGGAACGACGCACCTTGATCTTCTTCTTCAGCGACAACGGCGGTCCCGTCTCGGTCAACGGCTCCGACAACACACCTCTCCGCGGGGCGAAGGGCTCCGTCTACGAAGGCGGCGTGCGGGTGCCGTTTCTCGTCGCCTGGCCCGGCCGGATTGAGGGCGGGCGCACGGACCACCGGATGGTGAGTTCACTCGATGTGTTCGCCACTGCGCTCGCGATGGCCGACGTGCCGATGCCAACGGACCGGAAATACGACGGCGTCAACCTCGTGCCCTACCTCACCGGCGAGAAGGTCGGCCAGCCCCACGAGCGGCTCTTCTGGCGCAATGCCAACCTGCTGGCTGTCCGCGACGGCCACTGGAAACTCGTGCGCGGCGCGGGAAAGTCCGATGAGCTGTACGACCTGGAGAAGGATGTCGGCGAAAAGAACGATGTCGCGTGGGCCAATCCGGCGGTGACCACGCGCCTGGCCGCCGCCCTCGAAGCCTGGAACAAGGAGCTGATCGATCCCGTCTTCCAGGGCACCGCCGGCCGGGCCGGCAATGCCAAGAAGGCGAAACAGAAAAAGAAGTAGTCGCGGACCCGGCGCCGGCGGCGGCCCAGAACAGACTGGATCGGTCATTCTCGCCGGGCGCGTCGAGCCAGGCCGATCGCACTACGCGACCAATCCCGATCGGCCGGGGTCACCGCCCCCGGCTACATCCCCGGCGCTCTTCACGGAGGTTGCACCCGCGGGCAGCGCCGTGAAATTCTTCCCTGCAACCGCCTTTCCCGATGCCCCTGATCCCCCGCCCGCTCGTCTTCGCCCTCGCCGTCGCCACCGGGACCACCGGCCTCGCCGCCACCGCGGCCCGCCGCCCCAATGTCGTCATGTTCCTGGTCGACGACATGGGCTGGGTCGACTCCGGCGTGTATGGCTCACGCTACTACGAAACACCGCACCTCGACGCCTTTGCCGCCCGGGCAATGCGCTTCACCGACGCCTACGCCCAGCCGCTCTGCTCCCCGACCCGGGCCAGCCTGATGACCGGCAAGTACTCCGCGCGCCACGGCATCACCACCGCCTCAGGGCACCAGCCTCCCCAGCCTCCCGGCCACGTCTTCCGCCCCGCCTCTGCGCCGGCAAACCAGGCGCTGCTGACGCCACAGAGCAAGAACTATCTCGACCCCGCCGAAATCACCTATGCCGAAGCCCTGCGCGCGGCCGGCTACCGCACCGGGCACTTTGGCAAGTGGCACCTCGGGCTGACCGAACCGCACTGGCCGGAACGCCAGGGATTTGACGTCGCGTTTCACTGCCACCCGGACCCCGGACCGCCCGGAGGCTATTTCTCACCGTACGGGGTCATCGCCTCGGGCACCCCGCGCGGGCAGCAGCGCGTCGGCACGATCACCGACGGGCCGCCGGGGGAGTACATCGTCGATCGGGTGACCGATGAGGCGATCCGCTTCCTCGAAGCCAGCCGCGATCGGCCCTTTCTGCTCAACGTCTGGCAGTATGGCGTGCACGGGCCCTGGGGCCACAAGCTCGAGTACACGCGGCAATTTGCAGGCAAGCAGGACCCCACCGGCCGGCAGGGCAATCCGATCATGGCCTCGATGCTGCGCAGTGTCGACGAGAGCTTCGGCCGGATCCTCGCGGCGCTCGATCGCCTTGGCCTCGCCGACCACACCATCGTGATCTTCAACTCCGACAACGGCGGCAACGTGCACAGCAACGTGCCCGACACCGCCAAGACCGCCAGGGCCGAGAAGGCCAAGTCCGGCCAACTGGCCGACTGGCGCAAGTGGGCCGGCAACCTCCCCCCGACCAACAACGCCCCGCTGCGCGACGGCAAGGGCACGCTCTACGAAGGCGGCACGCGGGTGCCGCTGCTGTGGAGCTGGGCCGGGAAAATTCGCCCGGGCACCACCAGCGACGCCGTGGTCGGGCATATCGACTTCTACCCCACCCTGCTCGAACTCCTCGGCCTGCCGCGCCCGGCGCAGCAGGTGATGGACGGCGTGAGCTACGCCCGCGTGCTCACCGCCGGAGTCGGCCTCGAGCGCCGCGCGTTCTTCAACTACTTTCCCCATGCCCGCAACAGCGGCGGCGTCTCGGTGCGGGCCGGCGACTGGAAGCTGATCCGCTGGTTCGATCCCCAGGCGCCGCGCGAGCTCTACCACCTGCGCGAGGACTTGGGCGAGGCCCGCAATCTCGCGGAGACGCAACCCGCGCGCGTGCGTGAACTCGATGCGTTGATCGACGGCTTTCTGCGCGACACCGGAGCGCTGGCGCCTGTTCCGAACCCCGCCTACAACGCGGCGGCCCCGAGCCGCAAGCGCGCCGCCGGTGCTCCCGCCACCGCCGCCGCGCTGCGGCGCTGGGTCCCCAAGGCCGCCACCGTCACGACTCGCGAAGGGGCACTGGTGGTCGAGGGAGACGGGCGCAGTCCGTTCCTCGCGGTCACGCGACTCGACCAGGCCGGTCCGGTAACCCTCACGCTCCGCGCGCGGACCGCCGGCGGCGTCGCCAGAGTGCAATGGCGCACGGCGGCCCAGGCGGAGTTTCCGGCCACGGGGCAGTCGGTGGAGTTCACGCTGGCGGCGTCGACGGAATGGAGCGAGGCCCGGGTCACCCTGCCCGTCGAAGGATCGCTGCAACACCTCCGCCTCTACCTGCCGGCCCAGAAGGCGCCGGTCGAAATCGACTGGATCGATCTGGTCTCCCCCGGCCGCGCCCCCCGGCGGTGGGATTTCTGATCCCGGTCTTCGTCCCCGTCCGCCTCCTTCGCGCCCCTGGCGGCCCCGCGTGCGCCCGGCTTGGGCAGGCTCGCGGCAGCGATCCGCGGCCTGACCGATGAACTCCCCGCCGGCTTCAATGGTGTGCTCGCCCCTCTCCCGGGCCAGTTAAACAGGCCCCGCCGTGTTCCCGCCCGCCGTCGGCGTTGAACCCCACCACCACCCCAACAGAGCGCAGCGCCTCACAGAGGCGCCGCGCCGCCTCCGCGTCCTGCGAAGCGTAAGAAAGGAAGATGGAGCGGCTGGCCTCAGCGGAGCTCCTGCAACTGCTCGTCGTGCAGGCCAATTTTCCGCAGGAAGGCCGGCCAGCGGGGGTCGGCGTGGAGGGATTCGAACAAGATCTCGGATCCGCAAAAACTGAGCCCCGGATCGCGTTGCCGGAGGGCACGCTCCAGCCAGCGGAACGCGTTGTCGGCATCGCCGCGGAAGCCATATACCTGGGCTACCTGATAGGCCGCCACGTCTCCCTCGCGCTCACTGAGCTCGGCGAGGGCAGCCTCCGCACCCGCGCGATCGCCCTCGCCCCATCGGGCCAGCGCGATCGCCTGGGTCCGCGCCCATCCGGAGCTCTCCCGGTTGGCCGCGGCTGCGGCCTCGCCGGCCTTCCCTTGCAGGAGCTTCACCAGCGCAATCCCGGCGTAGCCAACCGGCGAGGCCACGCTCATTTCGACCGCCCGCCGAAACTCCGCTTCGGCGTCCTCCAGGCGCCGCGCATTGACCAGGGCGAAAGCAAAGTTCACCCGCAGTTCCGGATTCACCGGGTCCGCCGCCACCGCCTTGCGTCCGGCCGCCACCGCCCGATCCCGCTCTCCGAGCGCCGTCGCCAGCCGCATCTCGCTTTCCAGCGCCGTGGTCGGCGCGAGTTCCAACAGGCGACGCACCGAGGCCCGGGCGCCCTTCCAGTCAAAAGCGATCAACTGGAAGTTGACCCGCGCCAGGTGCGCCTCGGGCAGATCGGGCGCCAGCTCCACCGCGCGGCCCGAAGCCCGCTCGGACAACGCGTAGCCAGCCTCCACCTCCGGACGCGTGTTTCCCCAGCCACTGCGCAGGCGGCCGACCTGCGCCAACAGCGCCCACGCCAAGGCAAAGTTCGAGTCGCGCTCGACCGCCTGCTGCAGCAGCGCCTCCGCCCGGGCGAAACTCTCCAGCGAAAACTGATTCGCCAGGAACTTGCCGCGCAGATAGAGCTCGTGCGCCTCGGCGTTTTTCGTGCCGCCTTTCTGCGCGGCTTGCACCAGGGCGACCATCTCCGTGGCGGCCACCCCCGTGGAATCGCCCGTGAGCCTCCCGCGCAACTCCGTCGCGATCGCCGCCGCCAACTCGCTCTGCGTGGCAAACAAATCGGTGGGTTCGAGCGGCCCAAAGCTCTTCGACCACACTGCAACATTCGTCGCCGCCCGGCTGAGACGGGCGGTGATTTTGACCTTGTTGCCGAATTTCTGCACGCTGCCCTCGACCACGTGGGCCGCGCCGAGTTTTTCGCCCACCTCCTGCGCCGTGGGGTTCTTCCCTCTGAAGGACCACGCCGAGGTCCGCGCCGCGACGCGCAGGCCGGGAATCTTCTGCAGGACCGTCAGCAGTTCCTCGGCGATGCCGTCGGAAAAGTACTCGTTGTCCTTGTCCGCGCTTTGATTGACGAACGGCAGCACGGCGACGGATTTTTCGCCCGGCTTCGCCGTGGCCTCAGCCGGTGCGGGCGCCGCCTGGACGATTTCCTGAAAACGCGGATCGGCGCGCAACGGGTCGAAGGCCGGATCGAGTTCGAGCACGGCGCGGGTGATGACATAGCCATCGGTGAACGCGGTCCGATAGGTGCGCAGATCCTGCAGGGCCGCATCCACCAGGCCGGCGGTGGCGAGCAGCGCGGAGAGATGTGTGCCGCGCAGGAACACCGGCTGATCCCCCTGGGATCGCTGCTGGATCAAGGCACAGAGGGTACGCGCCGTCTCCAGATCGCCGAGGCGGGCCAGCGCCCAGGCTTTCCAATACAGCGCGGAAAGCTCGTCGGGGTGGAGCGCCAACTCGCGCTCCGCCACCTGCACCACCTGACGCCAGTCGGCCTGCGCCGCGACGGTCTGGCCTGCCCGTTCGTAGGCCCGGGCCGAGAGCACGGCCCGGGGGCCGGAGAAATTGGCGTCGCGCAGATAGTCGCGCGGCACTCCGCGCACCACCGCAAGCGCGGGGTCGGCCCGCCCCGCCCAGAAATAGGCCTGCCAAGCGAAGAACGCGCCCCGATCCTCCCGCGTCAGCCACGCCGGCCAGGCCTCGGATTCCACGGAAGAAACCGCGGCCGCGGTGTCCCCGCGCCACCGCGTCTTCAGCAGGACTGCAAACGTGAGGAGCCGGCCGGTGGGCCGGCGCGCCAGCCCCGAAGCCAGCACGGTCTCCGCCTCGGTGTGCCGGCCCCGTCGGACCAGCACGTTGATGAGATCCCCGACTGCAGTCGGATGCCCGCCGGAAAGTGCGACCGCGCGTCGCATCGCCGCAATCGACTCGTCGGTGCGATTGAGAAACCGATAGGCGGTGGCGAGCGCCCGCTGGATCTGCCAGTTCTCCGGCTCACGCTGCGCGAGTACCTGCAGATCCCGCTCAATTTCCTGGATGGCCTTCTCGCGGGTGGACTGCACCGTGGCCCCGGCCCAACCGGGCGTAAGCCGAGCATTGGCATGCACGATCCGGGCGGAGACCGATTCTGGCGCGAGGGCCAACAGACGAGTCGCTTGCCGGCTGAGTTGGTCGCGGCGGGCCTCCGAGCCATCAATGCTGTGCCAGACCATCGTATAAGACAGCCAGGTCGCCAACTCCCACGCCGACGCCTCGGCCGGGTCGCGATCGATGGCCCGCTGCACGAGTTCTTCGGCCAGAAGCAGGTTCTCGCGGTTCAGTTCGTCGCCGTCATCGTAGATCTTCCGCGCCTGCGCCACCAGCTTTTGGGCTTCACTCCCGGGGGCGGCGGCTGTTTTCGGAGGCGGCGAGGCCGGCACGCCAGAAGACCGCGGGGCGCCCGGCTTCAGCCCGAAGTAGAGCGTCGCGGCAATCCCGGCTGCCACCAGGCCGCCCCACCTCCAGGTCCGCCACGCCCTTCCCGCCTGGGTCCGCGGCGGCGGCAACAAGGACTGGGCGTTTTCCGTGGCTGCAAACATCGCCGTCTCCCCGGTGGTACCTGTCAACACCCGCTGCACCCGCGCACAAAATTTCTCGATGGACTCGCTCCCGGGCAGGCGCGTCCACTGCACGGCCTTGAATTCCGCCGGCACGCGCGCGTCCGCATCCCGGGTGTCGTCGATAACCACGGGAAGCAGGAAGGTCGTGTCGTCCGACATCGCATGCGTCCGCTGCGCCGCCAGCCGCCATTCGATCCGAAAGTACCCCTCGCGGCGCGCCTGCGTCGCCGCCGAGATCACCGGCACAAACAGGGCGCACTCCGCGATCTGCCGGCGGATCTTCGCATCCCACGCGTCACCGCCCACCAGCTCGTCGCGATCGAACCAGACTTCGACACCCGCCGCCCGCAAGGCCTCGGCGATGCGCTGCACGGCCGCCGCGTCCTGGGAAGCATACGAGAGAAAGACCGCCGAAGGTGGGGCGCCGGTCATGGGTGGGTAGAGGCGGCGCATTACGGCCGAGCACCCGCCGTGACGGAAGCTTTTTTCGGCCGCCGACCGGGAGCGTCGGCCCTCGCCAGCCCCGCTGTGCCCCCTGACCGCCCGCCGCGCCCCCTCGTCGTTCATCGCAAGGACATTGCCGGGCGTCGTCCGATCGGCCGGAGTGCGCGTTCCCTCCCCCCAGATGCGCCCCACCTTCCTTGGTCTTCTCTTCGCCCCCGCCCTCTTCGCCGCCGAGCCGGCGTGGCCCCAATTCCGCGGTCCCGGCGGCGTGGCGGTCGCCGACGACGCCCGGCCGCCCGTGTCCTGGTCGCCCACCCAAAACGTCGCGTGGGTAGCCGAGGTCCCGGGGGATGGTTGGTCTTCACCGATCGTGGCCGGCCACCGCGTGTTTGTCACCAGCGCGCGCGGCGGCCTCAAGCCCGCGCAGACCGGTATTTTTGGCAACGACTACGTCGCCGAACTGCAGAAGCAGGGCCTGCCCGACGAGGAGGTGAACAAGCGCGTCATCGCCCGAGACATCGAGTTGTCGCGCGAGGTCGAGGAGGTGAGCTACCTCGTGCACGCCTATGACGCGCAGACCGGCAAGCCGCTCTGGCAGCACGAGGCCCACCGCGGCAAGCCGTTTGGCGGCCGGCATCGCAAGAACACCTACGCCTCCGAGACCCCGGCCACCGATGGCGAGCGCCTCTATGCCTCGTTCGGGGCCAACGTCGGGCTTTTCTGCCTCTCGCTCGACGGCCAGGTGCTCTGGCGCCGCACCTGGGAGCCGCAGTCGATCTACCTCGACTTTGGCACCGCCTCCTCCCCGGTCGTGCACGGCGGCTGCGTGTACGTGCAACGCGACTGCGAGGGCGAGTCGTTTCTCACCGCGCTCGACGCGAAAACCGGAGACGTCAAGTGGACGGCCTCCCGCACCGAACTCGCCGCCAAGGTGAAGTCCGGCTGGGCCACGCCCTTTGTCTGGGTCACGCCGGAGCGCACCGAGATCATCACCGTCGGCCGGGGCCTGGTGGTAAGCTACGGCCTCGACGGCCGGGAACTCTGGCGGCTGCGCGGCATGACGCAGGCGACGCCGTCGCCCGCCGCGGGAGCCGGCCTGCTCTTCGTCGGCTCGGGCTCGCAGGGGGAAAACAACCGTCCGCTCTACGCCATCAAGCCGGGTGCGACCGGGGACATTTCGCTGGCCGAGGGACAGACTTCCGGCCCCTTCGTCGCGTGGTTTCAACCGCGTGGCACGCCCTACACCGGTTCGCCCCTCTATTATCGCGAACGGCTCTATTCCCTCAATGACACCGGCATGATGCAGGTCTTCGCCGCCGCGACCGGCCGCGAGCTCTACCGCGAACGCGTGGGCGGGACCGGCAACACGTTCTCCAGTTCTCCGGTCGCCAGCGCCGGCCGGATCTACGCCCTGAACGAAAACGGCACCACCATCGTGTTCTCGGCCGGCGAAACCTACGCCGAGCTCGGCCGCAACGTCCTCGGCGAAATGAGCCTCGCCACCCCCGCCCTCGCCGGCTCCAGCCTCTACCTTCGCACCAAGACCAAGCTGTATCGCCTCGCGGAAACGGCACTCTAGGGAAATGCCGGGCACTCCATGGGGGCAGGTGCAAGTCGTGAAGGCAGTGTCCGGGACACGTTACCCAACGCCCAGCCGGACACACGACGGGCACACGCCTCACCGGCTCGCACGACTCGGCGCGGACGAGTCCGCCCGAGCACCGAATGGATCAGGCTAGCAGAATTGGGCGGCGGAGGAGGCACCTGATTCTCGGTGTCTCACGCTTGAGACCAGATACCCCAAGGCCTGGCCTGAAATTTTCGCTTTCACGAGTCCGCGTGGGAGCGGCATTGCTCCTGACCCTTAACGGACTCGTCGGCCCCGGACGCCTGCTGGGTCCCACCCGAGAGGTCAAAGAAGTACTCTTCTTCGATACCAGAGTGCCATCGCGCCGGAGCCCAAAAACAGCAGGAGAATCGCGGAGGGCTCTGGGACCGGTGAGAACGCAACGCGGTCCAGGACGAAGCCATCGTTGAAGCCGAACCGTCCGTTGGTCAGCTGCAGGGAGGAGATCGTCTGCCCGGGCAACGCATCGATGCGGACATACCCATACCGACCACCGTTTGGCGCCAGGCCGGTCAAGGACTGCACGCTGCCGACATTGATCCCGTTCACCACCAAGCCGACATCAAAGTCATTCTGCTGCAGACTGAATCCCACCGAGGTGACGGGCGTCGGGAAGGCGAGGACGATGTCGCCCCAGTTGGCGACGGCGGAGTAAACGTATGACTGGTTTGTGCGGGTGTTTACCAGGACGAGCGAGCCATCCCAAACACCCGTGTGAAATGCAGTCCCGTAAGGATCCTGCGTCACGGGGTCGAAGGTGAACGGGAGCACCGCTGCCGGCGTCGTATTGCCGGCGGGTGTCTGCCATCCAATCAACAAACCAGTGGCCAGAACCGAATCCTCGAAATCCTCGAGCACGAAACCGGTGATCCCCAGGGCAGCATCTGATGCCCCCCAGAGACCTGGGCCAAACCCGGTGACCGTGACAATCGCCTGGGCCAGGCCCGTGGCCTGAGACCCCGCCAGGAACAGGGCCAGCAGGGCTGCTCTGGCACGGGGATGCAGGCGCTCGGTGATCGCGGCAAGTGAGAGTAACACTGTAATGAGGCGCGACCAGCGTGCGCAGGGAATGGGGCTTTGTCGAGGCACCTCCAGAGCCGCACACATCAGATTGCGGGCGAGTGGAGGTTGAAACCGCTCGGGGCCACCCGGAGGATCGCGCACCCTTGGCGGCTTCGCGCGACCTCGGTATGGCCGGGTCGCCGCCCGGCGGTGGCGCGCGCCGCAGCCTTGTCGCGGCCCGTTGCATCGGCTTCCGTCTTCCACCGCACCGCCATGCCCGCCGCCGTCACCGCCTGCTTCGAGGACCTGATCCTGCCGACCTACCCCGTCGGCCGGCCGGAGAAGAACCCGGTCTTCTTCGAGAAACGCGTGTATCAGGGTTCCAATGGCAAGGTCTACCCCGTGCCGTTCATCGACAAGGTCTTCGACGAACCGCACCCGGTCCGCTACCGTTCCGTCCGCCTGGAGAACGATCACGTCCGCCTGGTCCTGCTCCCGGAAATCGGCGGCCGCGTGCTGCGCGCGCAGGACAAGACGAACCGCGACTACGACTTCTTCTACCGGCAGGACGTGATCAAACCGGCCCTGGTCGGGCTGGCCGGCCCGTGGATTTCCGGCGGCGTCGAGTTCAACTGGCCGCAGCACCACCGCCCCGGCACCTTTCTGCCGGCCGATGCCTGGATCGAGGAGGAGGCGGACGGTGCCCGCACGGTGTGGTGCGCCGAACACGACCCGATGGGCCGGCGCCGGGAGTTGCACGGTCTTCGCCTGCGCCCCGGCAGCGCGCTCATTGAGCTGCGCGTGCGGCTGCACAACTGCACCGCCCTGCCGCAGACCTTTCTGTGGTGGGCCAACGTCGCCGCGCGCGTCCACGACCAGTACCAGTCGTTCTTTCCGCCCGACGTCCACTACGTTGCCGACCATGCGGTGCGCGCGCAGGTGAGCTTCCCGATCGCGCAGGGCCCGTACTACGGCGTGCCCTACCAGGATCGGCCGGGCGCGAACGACCTCACGTGGTACCGCCACATTCCGGTGCCGACCAGCTACATGGTCTGCGAGACGGCCTTCGACTTCTTCGGCGGCTACGACCACGCCGCCCAGGGCGGATTCGTCCACGTCGCCAACCGCCACCTCGCGCCCGGAAAAAAGCAATGGACCTGGGGCAACCATGCCTTCGGGCACGCCTGGGATCGCGAGCTCACGGACCAGGGCGGTCCCTACATCGAGCTCATGGCTGGCGTGTACACGGACAACCAGCCGGACTTCTCCTACCTCGCCCCGGGCGAGACGAAGGTCTTTTCCCAATACTGGTGGCCGCTGCAGCGGATCGGACCCGTGCAGGCGGCCAATGAACACGCCGCCCTCCGCCTCGTGATCGACAGCGACGGTCGCCTGGACTTTGGCGCCGCAGCGGCCGCGCCCCTGCCGGGCGCACGTCTCGTGCTGCGCGAGGGTGATCGCCCGCGCCTGTTCGAGCGCCTCGATCTCGCCCCCGGGCGCCCCTTCGTCGGTCCCCGCCTGGCGCGTTCCGGAGGTCCGGAGACCGCACTCGAGCTCACCCTCGAGGATGCCGCCGGACGGCCCATTCTGTCTTACCGTCACACCGTACCGGACACCACGCGGCGGACTCGGCCCGTCGCAGTGGAGCCACCGGAACCCGCCGCGACCGGTTCGGCGGACGAACTCTTCTTCGCCGGCGAACACCTGGAGCAGTACGATCATCCCACGCGCGCCCCCGAGGCCTATTGGCGCGAGGCCCTGCGCCGCGATCCGGGTGACGCCCGCTGTCACCTTGCGCTCGGTCGCCGCCTCCTCCGTCGCGGCGAGCTGGCGGCGGCCGCGGAGCACCTCGGCGCGGCGGTCGCGCGCCTGACCGCGCGGCACCCGAATCCGATGACCGGCGAGGCCCACTACCACCTCGGTCTGGTACGGCGCTGGCAGGGACGCGGCGAGGAAGCCTACGCGCTGTTTTACAAGGCGACCTGGGACTACGCGTGGCGCGCCCCGGCCTACCTCGAACTCGCCAACCTCGATGGCCGCCGGGGCGATTGGTCGCGCGCCCTCGCCCACCTCGACGCCTCCCTCGACACCAACCGCCTGAACAACCGCGCCCTCGTCCTTCGGGCGGTCGTCCTCCGCCGGCTCGGCCGCGCCCCCGAGGCCGCGGCGGCCCTGGCCGCGCTGAGGGCCGTCGATCCACTAGACCCCTGGGCGCACGCCGAAGCGGCCACGACCACGGACGACTGGGAGGCCTTTCTCGCCCTGACGCGGAACGACGCGCAGACGATCCTCGACGTGGTGTTCGACTACGCGGAAGCCGGGCTGCTTGCCGAAGCGCTGGCCGTGCTGGAACGCCACCACGCCGCGCCGGTGGTGCCCGTCGCCGTGCCCAACCCCCAGGCCCGCTCCGCCGGCACACGTTATGCCCTCGCCTGGTTGCAGGCCCAGGCGGGCGCCGCGCCGGCGGAAGTGACCGCCGCCCTCGCTGACGCGCGCGCACAGTCTCCGGACTACTTCTTCCCCTCCCGCCTGCAGGAGCAGATCGTGCTCGAGTGGGCCCTCACCCAACCCGGCCAGGACCCGCTCGCCCACTACGGCCTGGGTAACCTCTTTTACGATCGTCGCCGCCACCTGGAGGCGATGGCGCATTGGGAGCGCTGTGTCGCTTCCGGCGTCCGTTGGTCCACCCCGCACCGCAACCTGGGCATCGCCGCCTGGAATGTGCGCCGGGATGGTTCCGCAGCCCGCGCTGCGTACGCCCACGCGCTGGCCCTGGATCCGTCGGACGCCCGCCTGGTTTACGAGGCCGATCAACTCCGCAAGAAACTCAACGATCCTCTCGAGGAGCGGCTCGCCTTCCTGGAACAGCACCGCGGGCTCGTCGACCAGCGCGACGACGCCTCGGTCGAACTGGCGGCTCTCTACAACCTGCTGAACCGGCCGGCCGCGGCGCTCGCCCTCCTCTCGAACCGGCGCTTTCACCCCTGGGAAGGCGGAGAGGGCGTGGTCCTGCGCGAGTACAAGGCGGCGCACCTCCTGCTCGGCCGCGCCGCCCTGGCGGCGGGCGACGCCGCGGGCGCCCTGCGGCATTTTTCCGCCATCCTCCAGGTGCCCGCAAACCTCGGCGAAGCCTGGCACCTGCATCAGGCGGTGGCGGATGTGAACTACTGGCTGGGCCGCGCGCTGCGCGCCCTGGGTCGGGACGCCGAAGCCGCGGAACACTTCGCCGCGTGCGCCGCCGAACGCGGGGATTTCAGCGAGATGGCCGTCGCGGTCCACAGCCCGCTCGGCTACCATCGGGGCCTCGCGCTGCGGGAACTCGGCCGCGAGGAGGAGGCCCGCCGGGTCTTCGTCGAACTGCGGGCCTACGGCCTCGCCCGGATCGGTCAGCCGGCCCGGATCGACTACTTCGCGACTTCGCTGCCCAACCTCCTGGTCTTCGACGAGGATCTGTCCGCGCGACGCGACGCCGAGCACCACCTTCTGGTCGCCCTCGGGGCGCACGGTCTGGGCGAGGCGACGGAGGCGCGCACGCACCTCGCCGCCACGCTGCGCTTCAGCCGCGCCGACCGCACCGCCGTCGAACTGGCCCGCGAACTCGGATGAAATCGCATCGGTCCGCCATCAAGAGATAAGATCCTGCCCGAGGTAGCCGGCCGCGCCGAGGCCGGCCTCGTGCAGGAGAACAAACGTGCCCGCCGGGGCCGGCGCCCCTCGAGCGCCCACTTCGTCCGCGATCGTCACCGATGAGAAAGCCCGGCCAGCACACCCCGTCGCTGACGCGACACCCCTCTCCAGCGGGAACCATTCAGTCGGGCTGGCACCCCTGCGGGAGTCTACTGACGATACGGTGACATGTAGGCGGAGCGACCACGCCCCGCTCCGCGGCGAGGTCGTCGCGGCTACATGACTGCGGATCACGACGACTCCGATTGCATCGTTCCCGCTGGAGAGGGGATCGTTCCGAATCCAAGCTCGCCCGGGTCCCCTCTCGAGCCGGAGCAATTCAGTGGAAAACCACGAAGGGACACGAAATATCAGCCCGCGCGCCGCGTTCACCTTTGGGTGGGTGGCAAGACTTCCTCTTCCGTAGGGTATTTCCATTGGTGTCTGTTCGAACCACGAATGGCTCCGGCTCCAGAGGGGCCCGGACATGAACGGTCCCGGAAGGATCCCCTCCAGGGAGGGGTGCCCGGCAGGGCAGGGTGGGTAATCTGGTCGGGCGAAGGAGCAAACAGCACACCTGTGTGCGCGTGGAAACCCAAGCAGGCGCTGATTGTACGCGCCCCCGCCTACCACAGGACTGCCGCGGAACGACACGAGGTGGATCGTTCGTGGTAAACCTCCCTGGTCACCAGCCCGCCGATTTGGCTCGCCCCGTCGCAGGCGAGTTCTCCGATAAGCGCCATGATGCTGCTACCCCTGCTCCGCGCCCGGTTCGCCGGCCTGGTCTTCGCGGCCGCCGCCGCGCTCAGCCCAAGCCGGGCCGCCGATCGTCCGAACGTGCTGCTCATGGTCTCCGATGACCTCGCCGCCACGCTCGGTGCCTTCGGCCACCCGCTGGCCAAGACCCCGCACCTCGACGCCCTCGCCGCCCGCGGCGTGCGCTTCGACCGGACGTACACGCAGTTTCCCCACTGCAATCCGTCGCGCTCCTCAATGCTCTCCGGCCTCCGGCCCAACTCGACCCGGGTCACGCTCAATTCGGACAACCTCTACAAAAACGTGCCCGGCGTCGTCACGCTGCCGACGCACTTCCGTCGCCATGGCTACGCGACGGCCCGCTGCGGGAAGATCTTCCACCTCGGGGTGCCATCCGGCAACGAGAGCATGGACGACCCGCAAGCCTGGGACTTCGGCACCCCCTTCAAAGACGAGCGGCCCTATCCGCCCAGCCGCGCGAGCGCGGTGCGGGTCTCGACCGGCCAGCGCCAGGGATTGCCATGGCAGGAGATCGAATGTGCCGACGACGATCTCGTCGACGGCAACTTCGCGAAGACCGCCATCGGCTGGCTGGAAAAGCGCGATCCCAAGAAACCCTTCTTTCTCGCCGTGGGTTTCCATCGCCCCCATCTGCCCTTCGCCGCCCCGGCCCAGTACTACGATCTCTATCCCTTCGAATCGATCCCGCTGCCGCCGGAACCGGCCAACGACGTCGACGACATCCCCCTGCCCGCCCGCAACGAGTCCGTGCCCCAGTATGCACTGACCGCGACGCCGGACCAGCGCCGCGCGGCCATCCGCGCCTACCTCGCCACGGTCAGTTATATGGACGCGCAGGCCGGGCGGGTCTTCGCCGCCCTCGAGCGTCTGAAAGTCGCCGACAACACCATCATCGTCTTCACCGGCGACCACGGCTGGCATCTCGGCGAGCATGGCCTCTGGCACAAGCGCAGCCTTTTCGAAGAATCCGCCCGCGTGCCGTTCATCATCCATGCGCCGGGAGCCCGGGGCAACGGACAGGCCACGCGGAGCCTGGCCGAGATGCTGGACGTCTATCCCACCCTCTGCGACCTCACCGGCGTGCCGGCACCCGCGGTCCTGCAGGGAAAGAGCCTGCGGCCCATCCTCCAGGACCCGCGTGCCTCCGTCCACGATGCCGCCTTCACCCAGGCCCGTCGCGGCCCCAAGGCCGAGTACTGGGGCCGCAGTGTGCGCACGGCCCGCTGGCGCTGCACCGAGTGGAATGAAGGCCGCGATGGAATCGAACTCTACGATCATGACCACGACCCGCGGGAGTTCACCAATCTGGCCCAGGATCCGCGGCATGCCACCGTCCTGAAGGAACTGCGCGCCCTGCTCGCCGCCCGCGTGCCACCCATCCCCTGACCGGCCCGCCTCCAAAGCGCTCAAGCGAAGGAGCGGCCCGCCGGCAATCGGCCGCGGAAGGGTTTCCGTCGCGACCGAAAAGTCTTATCGTGGGGACGTGAACCTCTCCGCCCGCCTGCTCCGCCCGAGTTGGATCGCCCTCAGCCTGATCGCCGCCTGCCTCCGGGCCCAGGACGCCGAGACATGGCAAAGCGGATACACCGGCGCCGAGGCCACCGGCCCCCGGGTGCTGGGTTACTGGAGATTTGAGCCGGGTGCCGAGACCGCGGACTCCTCGGGTCGCGGCCACACGCTCACCTTCGCCGGGGCCGTAGCGTCGCCGACGGGGAAGTTCGGCGGCGCGCTGGAGTCATTTCCGGGCGGCGCCACACAGGATGTGCGGCATGCCGCGCTCGCCGCCGCGCGTCCGACCCTTTCACCCCAGGGGGCATTCTCCCTCGAGATGTGGATCAAACCCAAGGCCGACCTGCGCGCCGAGGCGTCGCCGGTTCTCGTGGACAAGAAATACGTCGCCCACTCCGACTACCAGTGGCGGCTCACCGCGGCGGACAAGGGCGGGGCCCGGCGCCTGTTGGTCTCCCTCGGCTTTGGCGAAGCCTCCGAAACCTACCGATCGGAACCGTTCACGCTGGGGACGGAATGGCAGCACCTCGCCTTCACGTACGATGGCGCCGGTGAGGTGCGGTTCTTCCGCAACGGCGGTTCCCTGGGCGGCGGACGCCAGCCCGGCCGGGGACCGATCACGGCGGGCCCGCGCGCACTTTCGCTGGGCGATCGCGGCGGCAGCACCTACGCAGGCTTCCCGGGCTGGATCGACGAAGTGCGCCTGTGCGACGGCGCCCGCGAATTCCGCCCCTTCGCCGTGAGCTTCGAGATCGAGCGCCGCACGTGGCGTCGAATGGAAGCGGCTCCCACGGTCCGCGTGGTCGTTCGCAACCTGACCAAGGGGACCTCGGCTCCCGCCGCGCTGAAGCTCGGTTGGGAAGGCCTCGAACAAGTCGCCGCCACCGTCCCGTCCCTCGCAGCCGGTGCCTCCCAGACGGTGCCGGTCCGGTTCGACACCACCCTCCGCCCCGACACCTACCGGCTGGTGGCGCGCCTCGAAACCACCGGCGAGCCGCGCCTTTCCAGCGAGGAATCCATCGAACTCACTTTGGTGGGCCGCCCGCTGCCCCACCAGATGCCGGTGGTGATGTGGGGCATCAACAGCCCGGACGCCATTCTCAAGGAACTGCCACGGCTGCAGGATCTCGGTTTCACGCATTGCCTCGCGGGCGGCGTGGACTTCGGGAGGATCTGGGAGGCAAAGAGCCCGATCGCCCCCGTGCGCGAGGATCGCCTCGCCGCCACGCGGGCCATGCTGGACCACGCGCTCGCCCGCGACTTCGGCATCGCCCTCACCCTTTCCCCCGGCCACTGGCTGAAGGAGCGCCCCGATCTCCAGCGGGTGGACCGCACCGGCAAACCGTACGCGCCGCGCGGTGACGTCAACGCCGCGCTGCCCGGGCTGGCCGAGTTTGGCTTCAACGTCGGCGCGAGCCTCGCCCAGGCCTACCACGCGTACCCGGCCTGGCAGGCGGCGCTCATCAACACGGAGGTGCGGGACTCGTCGCAGCCCAGTTTCTCCGCCGCGGATCAGGCCGCCTATCGCGCCTTCGCCGGCGTCGACATTCCCGCCGAGATCACCACCAAGCGCGGAGTCGACTGGCGCAAGCTGCCGGGGTTTCCCGCCGACCGCGTGATTCCCGACGATCATCCCGTGCGACGCTACCTGCATTGGTTCTGGACCGTCGGCGACGGCTGGAACCCCTTGCACACGGCCGTGCACCGCGGACTTCACTCCACCGGACGTGACGATGTCTGGACCTGGTTCGATCCCGCGATTCGGGCCGCCAGCGTCGGCGGCAGCGGCGGGAGCGTCGACGTGCTCAGCCAGTGGACCTACACCAATCCCGATCCTCCGCGCATCGGCTATTTTGCCGACGAGCTCTTCGCCATGGCCGCGGCCGCGCCCCATCGGCCGCGCGTGATGAAGATGACGCAACTCTTCTGGTACCGCACCCAATCGGCGCCGAAGAAGGCCGGGCCGGAGCACATCGCCTCGCCGTTCGACGATCACGACCCGGACGCCGCCTACATCACGATCGCCCCCCTGCACCTGCGGGAGTCCTTCTGGATGAAACTCGCGCGGCCTGTCGACGGCCTGATGTACCACGGTTGGCAGGCGCTTGTCCCGACCGACAGCACCAGCGGCTACCGTTACACGCACCCCGATACCAAGGAGGAGTTTCGCCGCCTGCACCGCGAACTGCTCGCCCGCCTCGGACCCACCCTCCGCCAGGTCGGTGATCGGCGCAGCGACGTGGCCTACCTCGACAGTTTCACCGCCCAGATGTTCGCCGGTCGCGGCAGCTATGGTTACTCGAACGAGGAGGCCTACCTGGCGCTGCTGCACGCGCAGCTGCAGCCGGAGGTCCTGTTTGAGGAAACGCTCCTGCAGCGCGGCCTGGCCGGCTACCGCCTCCTTGTCCTGGCCGACTGCGATGTGCTGCCCGCCAGCGTCGTGGCCCGCATCCAGGAGTTCCAGCGAAACGACGGTCTCGTCCTCGGCGACGAGAACCTCGCCCCGGCCATCCGACCGGATCTCCGTTTCCCACGCCTCACGCGCCAGCGCAAGGGCGACGTCGACCACGCCGCCATCCTGGCCCAGGCCGCCCGGATCCGCGACGCTCTCGCCAAGCGTTACCGTGGTTACGCCGAAAGCTCTGAGCCGGAGGTGATCACCCGCACGCGCACAACGGGTGAGGCGGACTACGTGTTTGTCGTCAACGACCGGCGGGAGTTCGGCAACTACGTCGGCCAGCATGGCCTCGTGATGGAACATGGCCTGCCCGCCACCGCACAGATCTCCGTCGGGCGGACGGACGGGCACATCTACGATCTCTTCGCGGGGCGCCCGGTGCCGTCGACTGCTCGTGATCGGCGGCTCTCGTGGACGGCGGCCCTCGGCCCCGGCGACGGCGGAGTCTACCTGGTCGTGCCCCGCCCGATTCGCGGGGTGGAAGTTTCCGGTCCGGACACCCTCGCCCCCGGCGCCTCCGCCGAATTCACCGCGGTGGTCCGGGATGACGCCGCAAAGCCGGTGGCCGCCGTCGTACCCGTTCACCTGTTGCTTCAGGATCCGGCCGGCCGAATCGCCGAGCGCAGCGGCTACTATGGCGCCAAGGATGGCACGGTGCGGGTTTCCGTGGCCATCGCGACCAACGATCGCCCGGGCCTCTGGACGATGCAGGTGCGCGAACTCGCCTCGGGCACTCAGGCCCGGCACTCATTTCGCGTGGCGGGTCCGACCCAACCCAAACGCTGACCCGGCGGTCCGCGAGGCGGCCCGATTTCAGGATCCCCCTTTGCGCGGCGGCCCGCCTTTTCCCCGTGGCGGCGGTCCCTGGCGCACGGCAAAGCTCGCGTCGGGTGTCCCGCGGAAGGCGCGGGGAACGAAGGGAAAATCCTCCGTCAGCACGTAATAGTAGGTCCCCTGCGGAAACTCCGGCGTCACGCCGGTACGTCCGCCGCATTCGTCGAGGTCGCCGCTCCCGGCCACATAGGTGAAGTCTTCGTTGAACACCCCGGAGTGGGTACCGCCCGGCTGACCCTTTTCCACGGGCCGCGACCCTGGGCGCAACTGGTAGCTCGACCGCATTGGCTTTACCCCGGACGACGCGTCACCGGCCACCCGATACGCCCAAACCGCGTAGATGGGGAAACCATCCGCCGCCCACCCCACCAGCGTCATCTTCGGTTCACCCTGCGACAACCGGCGCAGCAGGGCCGCCGGCACGCCGTGGTAGTGATAGGCCCCGTTGGGCTGCACGTGGGCGAGGTTGTCGTCGAGCCCGAGGGAGAAGGCCCCGCCCAGGGCATCGTAGTGCCAGCCGGAATTCCGGTTGCCCTGCCAGTACTCCGCCGTGTCCGGATCGAACAGCACGCCGTTTAGCGCGATGCCGAACGGCCGCCGTTCCATCGGCGTCGGCTGGGTGGCGGGTTGAGGCCGTGCCGGCACGGTGAAGCGATAACGCTGCGACCGAATCGGATTTGGGTTGTCGGCATTGGGGAAACGCCCCGTGGGATGGTCCGGCAGCCCGTTGGCGGTGATGACGCGCCGATCGCTCTCGAGGGTGATCGTCACCTCGTTGGGTCCGGGCGGCGGCTGATCGGCCGGCACCGTCTTGATTTCGGACTTCTGCGTCCGGGTCAGATCCGGACGGGCGATGGCGAGCACACCAGTGAGCGCGATGAGGTACGCGGGAAAGACCAGTTCGCGAGGGAAACGAGAACGGAAGGACATGCGAGGGAGTGGGTGAGGTCGGCCAGGGGTGGTGGCGGACAAGACGGGCCAGCCGCCGGAGAGTTAAGGAAAATTGCGCGGCCGGTCGTCCCGCGGGGCGCGGTCGCCCCGCCCACAAGGAAGGAAAGTCAGCCTGCGAGCGGGCGCCGCGGATCCTCTTAACCACGGATGAACACGGATGGACCCGGATGGCTGACCCACGTCATCCAAAGTCCTCACCTCGCGGCTCAAGGCCGTACACTTCCAACGAGACCTTTCCTGTTGTAGCCGGCCTCGCCGAGGCCGGCCTGGAGCAGGAGATCAAACATGCCGGCCGAGGTCGCCGCCCCCGGCTACATCGGAATTTTCGTAAAAGGTTTCGAAGGAGATCACCCGAACCGAAGGTTGCCTCGACGGCGCAATCCGATTCGGTGGAGGGCCGTGTCTGCCTTTCGCTTTTCCGTGTCGCCCAGCCAGGTCTTCACCGCGGGCGTGGTTTCCCTTGGCGCCGCGGGCGCCGCGCTCTTCCTCGGCGCCTGCCAGGAAGTGCCGGCGACCCGGACGCCCCCAGCCACCGCCCTGGTCGGCCGGCAGCCCGACCAGACCTGGGTCACTCCCACGCACCAGATCCTCACGCCGGCGGGAAAACAAATCGACCTGCCCGGCATCCGGCCTCAGGCGCTGGCACTCTCGCCGGACGGCCGGCTCCTTGTCGTGGGAAGTTCGGCCAACGAACTGCTGCTCATCGATCCCGTCGCCGGGGTGCTGCGCGAGAAGATCGCCCTGCCCGTCGATCCCAAGGGCACCGGTTCGCTGGGCGAGAACAGCACCAACCTCGCCGCCAACAAGTGGGACAAACTCAGTCTCGCGGGCCTGGCCTTCTCGCCGGACGGCTCGCGCCTGTATTTCTCCAACGCCAACGGCAGCCTCAAGGTCTTCGCCGTCGAGCCGGACGGAAAGGTCCGGCCGCTGAGTCCCTTCAAACTTCCCCTCGCCAACGCCCACGGCCGCACGGCGGAGATTCCGGCCGGGCTCGCCGTGTCCGCCGACGGCCGCCGGTTGTACGTCGTGGCCAACCTCACGAACCGCCTGCTCGAACTCGACACGGCCGATGGTGCCGTGCTGCGCACGTGGGAGGTCGGCGTCGCCCCGCTGGAAGTCGTGCTGGCCGCCGGCAAGGCGTACGTCAGCAACCAGGGCGGCCGCCGCCCGACCGCCGGCGACACCGTGGGCCCGGCCGGCCGGGGCACGGAGGTGCGCGTGGACGCCCGTTCCATCGCCAGTGAAGGCTCGGTCAGCGTGATCGATCTCGCGGCGAACCGCGTGACCGGCGAACTCCTCACCGGGATGCACGCCTCGGCCCTCGCCGCCGCGCCCGGCGGGCGCCACGTCGTCGTCGCCAATGCCGGCAGCGACACCCTCAGCGTGATCGACACGCGCACGGATGCGATCGTGGAGAAGATCTGGACGCGCCAGACTCCGGCGGACCTCTTTGGCGCGCAGCCCTGCGCCCTCGCGTTCGATCCGGCCGGCCGGCGCCTCTTTGTCTGCAACGGCACCCAGAACGCCGTGGCGGTGGTGGCCTTCGATCCCGCGGACCGCGAGTCGAAGCTCCTCGGCCTGATTCCGGTGGCGTGGTTTCCAGGCAGCATCGCGTTCGACGCCCGCCGCGGCCAGCTGTGCGTCGCCAACCTCAAGGGCGTGGGCACGGCGCGGGAGTTCAAGGAGGGCGAGGCGGTCAAGCTGCGCACGCGCGACTTCTGGGGAACGCTCTCCCTCGTGCCCGTGCCAAATGCTGCCGCGCTCTCCGCCCACACCCGCACGGCGCTCGCCAACCTGCGCTACCCGCGCGTGCTGGAGAGCCGCCTGCCGGCGCGCCCCGGCCAGCCGGCGCGCCCGGTGCCGGAACGGGTCGGCGAACCCAGCGTGTTCCGCCATGTGGTCTACATCATCAAGGAAAACCGGACCTACGACCAGATCCTCGGCGACATGCCCGAGGGCAACGGCGATCCCTCGCTCTGTATCTTCGGCGAGAAGGTCACCCCCAACTCCCACGCGCTCGCGCGCCAGTTCGTTCTCCTCGATAACACCTACTGCTCCGGCGTCCAGAGCTCCGACGGCCACCAGTGGACCGACGCCGGCATCGTCAACGACTACCTGGAGCGGCAGCTCATCTCCTCCTACCCGCGCAGCTACGCCAGCGCGAAGGGCGAGGAGGCGGCGGATGCGTTGAATTACGCCTCGAGCGGATTCCTGTGGGATCACGTGCTCAAGCATGGCCGCACCTTCCGCAACTACGGCGAATGGCTCGTGACCAAGGCCGGCTGGGCGGACCCGCAGCGCAAGGACAAGCCCACCTGGCAGGATTTCTGGAACGATTACCGCCACGGAACGAAACTGACCCGCCTCGGCTGCAGTCCGGCCATCGCCTCGCTCGGCCCGGTCAGCAAGCTCGATGGCATCGGCTGGGATCTCAACGTGCCGGACGTCGTGCGGGCGAAGCTGTTCATCGAGGAGCTTCGGCGCTTCGAGGAGAACGGCGGCTTCCCCGGCCTCACGCTCATCTTCCTGCCCAACGACCACACCGGCGGCACCCGCGGCCGCGGCCCCACGCCCGCCGCCCAGGTCGCCGACAACGACCTCGCCCTCGGCATGATCGTCGAGGCGATTTCGCGCAGCAAGTTCTGGCCCGAGACCTGCATCTTCGCGATCGAGGACGACCCGCAGTCGGGCTGGGATCACGTCAGCGGCTATCGCACCACCTGCTACGTCGCCAGCCCCTACACCAAACGCGGCGCCCGCGTCTCCACCCAGTACAGCCAGCTCAGCGTCCTGCGCACGATGGAACTGATGCTCGGCGTGCCGCCGATGAACCAGCTCGACGCCTCCGCCCCGCCGATGACCGACTGCTTCACCGACCGGGCCGACCTCACGCCCTTCACGGCGCGTCCCAACCAGGTGCCGCTCGACGAACTCAACCCCAAGGCGACCTCGATCGTGGATCCCCGCCAGCGCGCCCACGCCCTCGCCTCGGAGCGCCTGCCACTCAGCGCGCCCGACCAGTGCGAGGACGGCCAACTCAACGAGATCCTCTGGCACGCGATGAAGGGCCACGACACGCCCTTCCCCCGCTGGGCGGTGAAGCTGACCGACGAGGACTGAGCCGGCAGTCGCCAGCGACCATCTGCTCTGTGGGCAGGGCGACCCCGCCCTGCAGCCTCGATGGCGAAGCCGCCAGCCCGCGCGGCGGGGCCACCGCGCCCACAAACATCGCGAACCTTCGCCCCTGCGTGAGGCAGGACGAGGTTGCCTTCTTGTAGGCGGGGCGACCCCGCCCCGCGCCCCCCGCCCCCACCCCGCGCCCGTCCGCTACCGGCCGTCGAACCACTCCGGCCCGATCACGCGGCCAAGCAGGAAGAACTTGCGATCCGGATACCACAGCACCGCCCGGCCCTTTTGCACCGTGAAGCTCGCGTACAGGGCGAGATCCAACCGGCCGCGGGTCTTGGGCTTCCCAAGCGCCACCCCATCGTGGTCGAAGAAGAAGCGCGGTTCGTCGAACCATACCGGTTGATCGGCGCCCGCTTGGAACCGCCCGGTCACGATCTGAAGCGGCCGGCGGTGGTACGACGAGTCGGTCGGCCCCCAGCCCTGGTAGTTTCCGTCGTGACCGTGGATGAAGAGCACGTAGCGGCCGCTGCCCGCCTCGTTGCCGCCGACATCGTACATCGGACACGGCGACAGCGGGTGCAGCAGGGGTTCGCCCCCGTCCCGGCGCAGCAGCCGGCGCGGCGCGGTCCAGGTTTCCCCGCCGTCCCGGCTCACGCTCCAGTAGGGACTGCCCGAAGCCGTCCGCATCACGCAAAAGAGGCGACCGTCCGGCAGTTTCACCACCGTCGGCTCCTGGCAGGCGCTCACCGCCGGGTGCCCGGGGAACGGCACGCTCAGGGCCCGTTCATTCGCGGCGAACCAGCTGATCTTGATCTCCGCCACCGCGGGATGCGCGTCGATGTTCTCGAAACGCATAAACTCCACGCGCGAGTCCGCCGAAATCCACGACTTGGTGGGATTCTTGGTCACGGCGAAACTTGTCCAGCGCGTGAAACCGGCGAAGTACCGGCCGTCCTTCCCGAGGCGCAGCGGCTTCTGCCAGCAGAGCATGTTGGGCGGCATCGCCGCATCGGGGTTGTCGCGCTGGCTGCGCGCGACCGGGACTCGCTGCGGTGGCGACCAGGTGCGGCCGAGGTCATCGCTGAAGATCCCGTCCAGCCAGCCGGTGTGATGGGGGAAGTTGTCGTGCTTCCCGATGTGCTGGCTATAGAGGACATAGATGCGCCCGGAGCGGCTGACGAGCGGGTAACCCCAGCTCGCCATTTGGCCGTCGCCGGGTCGCTTCGGGCCAGCGATGATCGCCGGCTTGCTCCACGTCACCCCTGCGTCGGTGCTCCGCGCGAAGGCGATATGCTGATCCGGCTGCGACTCCGCGGAGCTCTGGGTCCACACCGCCAGGAGCGAACCATCGGGATGTTCGGTGACGAGAAAGTGCTCGTTGCCGGTGTCGTTCACTCCAGCGTCGGTCACCTCGGGCACGAACACGATGTAGTCGGGTTTGGTGATCCGCAGTTGCGCGGGGATCCGGGCCTTGAGCTCCGCCGGAGAGTCGATGAGCGGTGGGATCGCCTTGGCCGGCGCCTCGGTTTTCGATCCCGGGGTGGCGGCGCGAAGGGCCGGGCTCGCGAGCACCAGGATCAGGGTGACCAGACGAAGAGGAGGGAAGGAGCGCATGGGGAGGGCGAAAGGGCAGCGGCGGAATCCAGGGCAAGTCTCCGGCGACGCCGGGCTGGGCCCGGGTCACGGGAGGTGGTCCGGCAGCCTTTGGCTTCGCTGCCCGCAACGCGATCCCGATCGCATTTGCCAGTAAACTGGCGGTGGCGGCCGGCGATTCCTGTGGGTGCGGCGACCTCCCCGCGCGCCGCTGCTACTTCGCGGCAATCCGCGGGGCAAGGTCGCCCCGCCTACAGGGTGGCGGAACATCGTTCACCCCCGATAGTGCGCCCCGCGTGCGGGCCTCTCCAACTCCAGTGTCGCCCGGTGCCAGGGATCCTGTTCATCCTCCACCCGGAGGCGCGCGTCGCCCCCGGTTCGTCATGAAATCACTTCGCCCCGGTCTCACCGCCTGGTTTCACGTGCTCGCTGTCGCGACAGCGATCCTCCAGCCGATGAAGGCGGCGCCCGCCGCCAACGCCAACGACTCCGCCACCGTGCGGCGTCTCTTTGCGCAGCCGCCGCGCGAGTACTCCACCGCCCCGCTCTGGGTGTGGAACGATCAACTCACCGAGGAACAAGTGCGAGGCACGCTGCGGGACCTCGCGGCGCAGCGGGTGCGGCAGGTGTTCGTGCACCCGCGGCCGGGGCTGATGACCCCCTACCTCAGCCCGGAGTGGTTTCAGCTGTGGAAAGTCGCCCTCGCCGAGGCCGAACGGCTGGACATGAACTGCTGGATTTACGACGAGAACTCGTACCCCTCGGGTTTCGCCGGGGGCTGGGTGCCGGAAGTGATGCCGGAGTCGCGTGGTCGCGGCCTGCACCTGCGCGCCGTCACCAAGGCCCCGGCATGGGACGACACCGTCCACTCGATCTTCCGGATCGACGGCGACCAGGCAACCGACGTGTCGGCCGCCGCCCGCGCAGGCACGCTCCCCGCGCCGGGGCGGTACCTGGTGGCCGCGATCCAGCGGGCGCCGTTGCGCGGCTGGCATGGCGGGCGCAGTTACGTCGACCTCCTCCATCCCGGCGTGACCGAGAAGTTCCTCGAGCTTACCCTCGAGGCCTATCGCCGGGAGGTGGGCAAGGAGTTCGGCCGCCGTATTCCGGGCTCGTTCACGGATGAGCCCGAAATCATCCCCGCCGGAGGCCTGCCATGGACCGACGATCTGCCGCGGCAGTTCGAGACTCGCCGCGGCTACGCGCTGCTCCCCCGCCTGGCCGGCCTGAAGGAGGAGACCGGTGACTGGCGGCGACTGCGGCACGACTACTTCCACGTCCTGAACGACCTCTTCATCGAGCGCTGGGCCAAACCCTATTATGACTGGTGCGCGAAGCAGGGCCTCGCCTTCACCGGCCACTATTGGGATCACTCGTGGCCCAAGTGCACGGGAGTGCCGGACAACATGGCCATGGCGGCATGGCAGCAGGTACCGGGCATCGACTGCCTGATGAACCAGTACCGCGAGGACACCAACGGGCAGTTCGGCAACATCCGGATGGTGCGCGAACTCGCCAGCGTGGCGAACCAGCTCGGCCGGCCACGCACCCTCTGCGAAATTTACGGCGCCGGCGGCTGGGACCTGCGCTTCGAGGACATGAAGCGTATCGGCGACTGGCTCGCGGTTCTCGGCGTCAACCTCTTCAACGAGCACCTCTCGTACGTGACGCTCCGCGGCGCGCGCAAGCGGGACCATCCGCAGTCCTTCAGTTATCACACCCCGTGGTGGGAGGCCTACCACGTCAACGCCGACTACCTCACCCGCCTGTCCGCCGCCCTCTCCCAGGGACAACAGATCAACGAGATCCTCGTGCTCGAGCCCACGACCACGGCGTGGATGTACCAGGGCAACGAAGCCCGGCTGAAGGAAATCGGTGAGAACTGCTTCAACCTCCTGCGCGCCCTGGAAGCCGCCCAGGTGGAATACGACCTCGGCTCCGAGGACATCCTGTCCCGCCATGGCCGGAACGACGGCGCCGCGCTCGTCATCGGCCAACGGCGTTACACGACCGTGGTCCTGCCCGCCCGGACCGAGAATCTCGAAGCAACCACCGTCGCCCGGCTCGAGGCATTTCTTGCGGCCGGGGGCACTGTCCTCGCCTGCGATTCGCCGCCCTCGCGCGTCGACGGCGCGATGTCCGATCGCGCTTCCTCGCTCGCGGCGCGCCCCGGCTGGAAGCGTCTCGACGCGGTCGCCGTGCCGGGCGAGCTGTCCAACCGCAGCCGACCCGGATTCCGAATCGAACGGGCGGACGGCGACCGGGGCCTCCTGTTTCATCACCGCCGCCAACTCGCGGACGGCGAGTTGGTCTTCCTCGTCAACACCAGCATCGAACACGCGTCCAAGGGCGTGGTGACAAGTTCCCGCCGCGGCGCGGAGAAATGGGATCCCGCGAGCGGCAAGGCGGAGCCGGCAGCCTTCACCCGGGATGCCCGTGGCCTTGCGCTGGCCTTCGAACTCCCGCCTTCAGGCAGCCTGCTTCTGTTCCTCAGCGATCGCGCCAACACCCCCGCGCCGGCGCGTTCCCCATCCGCGCGGATGGTAACCGCCAGCGGACCCCTGGAGATCCGCCGGCTCGGACCCAATGTGCTCGTGCTCGACCATGTCGACATCACCGCCGGCGGGGAGACCCGCTCGAACACCTATTTCTATCAGGCCGGGCAGTTCGCCTTCCAAAAGAACGGCCTCGAGCGGAACCCCTGGGACAGCGCCGTGCAGTTCCGCGACGAGCTGATCCGCCGCACCTTTCCGGCCGGCAGCGGCTTCGAGGCGACATATCGGTTCGTGATCGCCTCGGCCGTGCCCGCCGACCTGGCCATCGTGATCGAGCGGCCCGATCTCTACCACATTACCTGCAATGGCCGGCCGGTGACGGCCCGGGCCGGCGACTGGTGGCTCGACCACGCCTTTGGGCGCATCCCGCTCCGGGACGCGGCCAAGGTGGGCGAGAACATCGTCACGCTTCGCGCCGCGCCTTTCTCCCTCCTGCACGAGCTCGAGCCTGCCTACGTCACCGGCAGCTTCTCCGTGCAGGCCACGGAGCGTGGCTTCGCGCTCGCTCCCGACCGCGCCCTCCAACGGGGACCGTGGAAGGAACAGGGACACCCCTTTTACGGCGGAGGGGTTTCCTACCGGATGAAGTTCGACGTGCCGGCGGGCGGCGGCCGGCGGGTGGTGGCGCTGCCTTCCTGGTATGGGGCCGTCGCGAAGGTGCTCGTGAACGGCCGGACCGCCGGCTACGTCACCGCGCCGCCCTGGGAATGCGACGTCACCAGCCAGGCCAAGCGTGGAGAGAACGAGGTCGAGGTCGTCGTCTTCGGGACGCTGAAGAACACCCTTGGGCCGCACCACGGGAAACACCCGCTCGGCAGCGCCTGGCCGCGGATGTTCCAGACGGCGCCCAAGGGCGGCCTGCCGCCCGGCGCGGACTACGACGTAGTCGGCTACGGCCTGAACGAGCCCTTCGTGCTGCGGATCTTCGACTGAGGTCCCGGCCCGGTTGAAAAACTCCGGCACGTGCCATCCGGGCTGACTTGCACCGCCGTCCAACCAGGCGTTGGTTGTGCGCATGGAGCTCCCGCCGCTGCGCGTCACCGTCTGGAACGAATTCCGCCACGAGCGCAGCAATCCCGCCGTCGCCGCCATTTACCCGCAGGGGATTCACGAAGCCCTCGCCGCGCCCCTCCGCCGCCAACCAGATCTCCGCGTGCGCACCGCCACGCTCGATGAGCCGGCACACGGTCTCGGCGACGAAGTGCTGGCCGCGACCGACGTGTTGATCTGGTGGGGCCACAAGGCCCACGCCGAAGTCAGCGATGCCGTCGTGGCCCGGGTTCAGGCCCGGGTGCTCGAGGGCATGGGCCTCGTCGTCCTGCACTCGGGCCACTACTCGAAAATCTTCCAGCGACTCATGGGCGACACGTGCTCGCTGCGCTGGCGCGACGCCACCGACAAGGAGCGCCTCTGGAATCTCCTGCCCTCCCATCCGATCACCGCCGGCCTTGGCGAGTGTCTCGAACTGCCACGGGAGGAAATGTACGGTGAACCGTTCGGCATCCCCACGCCCGACGAGTTGATCTTCATCTCCTGGTTCACCGGCGGGGAGGTCTTCCGCAGCGGCGCCACCTGGCGGCGTGGCCACGGCCGCATCTTCTACTTCCGCCCGGGACATGAGACCCACCCCACCTACCACCATCCCCAGGTGCAGCGAGTGATCCTCAACGCCGTGCGCTGGGCGCGACCCACCGCGTGCCTCCGGGATGGCGCTCCCCGGGTCGAGCCACGCGAACCGCTGCCCCCAGGCTGAGAGCGGCACGCCCCGGGCCTCGAACCGGGACCACGAGGGACCCTCGGCCCACTGCGTCGTGGGTTCGTTGTAGGCGCTCCGAAACGAAGCGTGCGGGGCGCGGTCGCCCCGCCCACATCAACGCACCGACGCAGTGGTGGCTGCTGCGCTACTTGCGCGGCAGCGCCCGCGTGGCGCCGCCGGAGATTCCCCCGTCGACAAGCAGGGTCTGCGCGGTGACGTATTCACTCGCGTCGGACGCGAGGAAGACGACCGCGCCGTCGAGGTCCGTCGGCCGGCCTGGCCGCTTGAGCGGAATGCGGTCGCTCAGGTAATCGACCCACTCCTGGTTCTCGTACATCACCGCGTTCTGCGCGGTCTTGAACCACCCGGGCGCGAGGCAGTTCACGGTGATGCCGTGCACGCCCCAGTCATCGGCCAGGCTCATCGTCAGCTGCTTCACGCCGCCCCGGCTCGCGCCGTACGGGGCCAGGCCCGCGTAGCCGGCGACGCACGTGACGGAGCCAATATTGATGATCCGGCCGTACTTTCGCGTGATCATGTGCCGCGCCACCGCCTGCGAGACGAAGAAGGTGCCGCGCAGGTTGGTGTCGAGGATCAGGTTCCAGTCGTCCCAAGTGACCTCGACCGCGGGCTTGCGCACATTGCAGCCGGCGTTGTTGACGAGGATGTCGATCCGGCCGAAGTGCGCGAGGACCGCGGGCACGAGCTGATCGATGCTCTCCCGATTGCGCACATCGAGGGCCAGCGGCAGCACCCGCCGGCCGAGCGCCTCGATCTCCCGCTGGAACGGCGCCAGCGACTCCCGCGTGCGGCTGGTGATCACCAGGTCGGCCCCGGCGCGCGCCAGGGCCCGAGCCAGGTACTGGCCGAGACCGCGGCTCGTGCCGGTGACGACGGCCACGCGGCCGCTCAGATCGAAAAGGGGACGGGAAGGAGTGGTTTCCAGGGACATGGTGCGGCGGCGCAGAAACGCCGGCCGAGGTTGTCCACGGCCGGGGCCACGGCGGCAAGGGAGATTGAGGTCTGATCCCGGAGGGAGGCGCACCTGCGGACTGGCAGCCGTCGCCCACGTGTAGCCGGGGGCGGCGACCCCGGCCCGGTCTCACCGCCGTCGGCAATCAACGCCCACCGGCAGGTCCCTCCTCCGGAGGGGGCTCAGGGCGACGCGGGCGTGAGCTTCAGATAGTCGATCCCGATCATCCGGCGCGGCAGGGCGCGCGGATTCGGTGCAGCCAGTGTAATCGTGAGACGGTGCGGGCCGGCCGACAGCGTGTGCGTGCCAAGATCGCGGACCTGGGTCGTGAGCGTGGCGCTGTAGAAATCGATCGGCGCGGAGGCCGGACCCGCGTCCACCGCCACCGTCGCGGCGCCGTAATCGCGCGCCTGGGTGAACTCGCCCTGCAGCTGGTAACGCCCCGCGCGCTCCACCGTGAACACCAGGGTCAGGCGATCGCCGGGCTGGCCGTCCATCCACCAGAGCTGCTTGCCGCCGCTCCAGCGCGGAGCCGTGATGGCCTGCACCTGGGTCTTGCCTCCGCTGACGGCCTCCACGCGCAGGGTCTCGCCCTCCAGGGCTCCGGACACGGTGCGGATGTCGGCGGCGGGAGCCGGAAACGAGAACACCTGCAGCGCATCTTCGCGCGGCCGCGGTTCGGCGCGCGCCCCGGGCCGCGCATACCAGTAGGTGGCGACCGCGTAGGGGATCTCGCAGGGACGGGAGTGCCAGACTTCCATGTCAAAGCGCAGCGCGGTCCGGAAGGGAATGCCGTCGAGCAGCCGGACGCGCGTGTTGGTGACGTGGCCGAAGTTGTTCGGACCCTGCGCGCGCGGCTGGGCGTGGAACGGCGAATCGAAGACCTGCGGCGTGCACCAGGCGTAGCCGTAGTAATCCTCCGTGCCCGTGCCAAAGTGCGAGGGGAACGACTCGCCATCGACATAAACCTTCTCATCCCCCTCGCCCCACCAGCGCAGGACCGGATTCACGAGGCAGAGCGTGTCGCCCATGTACACCCCCTCGCCCTGCGCGGTGAGATAGTTCCAGTCGAACTTCTTCCTCGCATCGAGCGGGCCCTCCTGGCGCCAGTTGGCGCGAAAGTGCATCGAACGCCCGTCCCACTGCCAGGGGCCATGCTCGACGCGCAGGGTCACCTCGACCGGCTGCTTCCCGGCGTTGCGCAGGCGCACCTCCGCCGCCCGTTCGTACGGCATCACCCAGTAGCTCGTGAACCGCCGCTCCGCCGTCACCTCCCGCCACCAATCCTTGAACGGATTGACCCCCACCCCGCTGCCGAAGAAATCGCCCACCGGACACCAGAGACCCTCCTCGCCGTCAAACGCGGCCTCCAGCACGGTCTGGCGCGTGGCGAGCTCGAGATTCGCCGCCTGCAGCTGCACGGCCAGGCGCCGGATCGCCCCGGGGCCGGCAACGGACAGGGTCGCCGTCTCGCCCGGGGCGACGTGGCGGGCCAGATCGCGTCCAGTCAGGCCCGCGGGAACGGCCCGACCGGGTTCCAGCAGCGCCGACTGAACCTCGGCCACCAACGCGCGGGCCCGCTCCACGGAACCCGGGGTAAAGGTCTCCACCGCGGTGCCCGCCGGGTAGGTGCGGTAGTTGATCTGGTAGTACAGCAGATCCCGCCGGTCCTTGGTGACGTTGAAGTTGGGCCGGTCGAAGGTGACCTTGCAGTGGCGCGCGTAGGGGATGGGAAGGTAGAGGTTGCGCCCCCGCGCCCGTTCCGCCGACAGCGGCGGTCCGACGAGCGCCGTCCCGCCCACGAGATCCTCCACCGGAGCCACCACGGCGGGAGCGGCGGCACCGTCGAGGTAGATTCGCACCTGGCCCGCCGGCTTGTCGGCGGTGATCCAGAAGCGCACGATCGCCCCGGGGCCGGCGGCATCCATCAGCACCCACTCCTCGCGGCCCTCGTTCTTCTCGGAGCGCACGAAGTGGCTGCGGTCGCCGTTGGCCCACCACGTCTCGGGCTTGTCCGGCGAGGTGGAGGCGCGGTCGTAGCTGCTGGCCTGGGCGCACGTGTACGCCGGGGCCGGGCGGCGCGCGGCGGCGTCGCGGTCGACCATCTCCCGGAGCAGGGACGAGAACGAAACCGGCGCCACCGCCGCGCCGGCGTTTCCCGCCACGATGAGACAACAACCCAGGACAACGGTCGCTTTCATGGCTGTCCGCCACTCTACCGGACGCGCGGAAAAAGGGGAGGCTGATTCGCGCCGCGGTCTCGCCGGATTTCCTCCCCCGGCTTCGGACCGATGCGCTTGGGCCGGCGCGACGGCCGCACCCCACGATACCCTTTTTTGGGTACAGCGACCGATTGAAGGCAGGATGTCGGCGCCCACGCTCCGGGCCTCTTCGGCACGCGATTCCTGCGCGTCCTCCACCCCTTCCGCGCCATGCACTCCGCTCCTCGGCAGTTCCTCCACCGGCGTCCCTGGTTCGCCCGCACCCTCCGGGCTGTCCCGTTTCTCGTCCTGACCTTTTCCGTCTCCTTCCCGCTTTACGGCCAGGTCGCCATCACCGCGCTGGGCACCCCGGTCCTCGAGAACTTCGACTCCCTGGGCACCAGCGCCACCGCCTTGTTGCCAGCCCACTGGCGGGTCACCGCCGCGGGCGACACATCGGTGACCTGGGCCAATCCGGCCAACCTCACGGCCACAAGCGCCCAAGCCAGCAGCGGCTCCCCTACCTCGGGAGGACGCTACAACTGGGGCCAGTCCGCCACCGACCGCGCGATCGGTTTCATGACCTCCACCAACTATGCCAGCCCCAGCAGCCTGCTCGCCCACTTCTCGAACCAGACTGGAACGACGATTGGCCAGGTCACCGTTTCCTTCGACTACGAGCGTTATCGCCTCAACACGTCCGCGGCCTCCATCAACTTCTTTTACTCCACCGACGGCTCTTCCTGGACGGCGGTCGCCGCCGGCGACAGCGGCGCCTTTTCCACCGGCGCCAGCACCTATGGCTTCGGCACCCTGGTCTCTTCCGACACCCGATCCTTCACCCTCGACTCCTTGAACCTGGCGGCCGGCTCCAGCCTCTTCCTCCGCTGGGCGTTCGTCACCAACGGCTCCAATTCCCAAGGGTTGGGGCTCGACAATTTCAGCCTCACGGCTTCCGCCATCCCGGAGCCCTCGACGTACGCTGCGGCCGCCGGAGCCGCCGCCCTGGTGATCGCGGTCCGACGTCGGCGCAGGCCGCTCACGGTTCCGGTCGCGTCGCCACCTGGACGCTCCCCTACACCGGGGGCCTGAACTCGCGCACGGGGGGATGCGCTCCGGGCTGCAGCGGCAGGAACAGGCGGAACTCGCGCACCACCCGCCCGTCTCCCGCCACATTGTCCACCTCTCCCACCAGCTGAAACCCCACCCGCAGGTAGAGCCGGTAGGCCCGGGTGTTGGTCGTCACCGTGGTGAGTTCCACTCCCGCCCGCTTCCCCAACCTCGCCTCCGCGATTAACCGCTGCATCAGCGGCTCACCCAGCCCCTGCCCCTGCCATGCATCCGCGAGACCGACGCCCAGCAGGGGCACGGGTTCGGAAAACTCCCACAGGAAGAAATAACCGACCACTTCCGCGCCGTGGCATAGCACGAAACTGCGGTCCAGCCCCGCCGCGGAACGCTCCACGTACCGGCCAAGCGTCCCCTCATCGTACGCGTGCGGCAGGAAGAGATCCCTCGTCGCGGGGGACAGGCCCGCATTGAAGCGCTGCAGCCCCGCTGTTTCGGCGGCGGTCAACGGCCTGATTTCGAGCCGCACCCCGTTGCGCGCCTGGAGGAACTGGGACGGTGCGTTCGCCATGCCCCGGAGCGTCTCACACGATGATCGGAGGCCGCAACCCAAGGAACACCCCGCCACTCACGTCACCCCACCTTCCCAAGCGGGAAAAAAAGAGCCCGCCGTATACCCCTATACGGCGGGCATTACTTTCTTAGTTACCCCAAACCTCCGCTAAGCGGAGGAAGGTCTGCAGGCAAACGGTGCGCCTCACCGCGCACAACTCGAAACACCTTGCGGCTGCATGGCAGTAGCTGGACATCGACGGTGCATTAGCCCCAACCGCAGGACCCGGATGCCCGAACCCTCAAAGCTCGTGCGCCCCGACCACCAAGGCCCGGGCCTTTTCGCATCTTTTCGGCGAGCGATCCACACCCAGAGCATTGATCCCCAGATGGTTGGCGACGGCCAGGACGGTGCCTACCCCACAGAAGGGATCGAAGATCGTGGAGGCCTGCGCGACCTCCCGGACAAAACGCACCGCGTGGGCCGCCGCCCGAATCCCCATCGCCCGCACCCATGGCTGTCGGCCCGGGTCCAAAATCAGGTCGGGGATGGGGAGCACGTCCGGACACCGCCGGGCCCGCGACACGGCAATCAGATGGGTATACCCCGGCCGTCCGTAGGTGAGCAGGCCCGGCTGCCGGCGACACACAATCTTGTGCAACAGCACGTGCGCCCCGGTATCCTCGGCCGCCCGCACGACCAGGGCGCCCTTGTCGATCCAGCGCCCGTCGCGCTTGATGTCCGACTGGAAGAACACGGCCACCCCGTCCTCCGCGACGCTGTGCACCACCTGCCCCACCGCGTGCAGAAACCACGCACGCCACGCCGGCAGGGCCAGGCCCGTTTCCGACACATCCGGCAGCGAAGTCACCACCCCCGCCCCCGCGATCACGCCCCGCGCCTGCATCCACGCGATCGCTTCCGCGCAGTGGACCTCTCGCGTCGGCGGATCGCCGCGGAGGCCCGGGGGCCGCTCCCCGTCGGCACCCCTGTCCGGTGGCGGCGTCATGGGCGGGCGCGCACGTCGTGGCAGGTCACGGTGTCGTGGTATCTCAGATACAATCGCCCGTCGAGCAGCACGGGATGCGCCCACGCATCGCGCCCGCGCACGTTGGGCAGCCGGAACCGTCCCTTGATCTCGAAGCGCGGGGCGGCGGAATCGACCAGCAACACCCAGCCGTCCTCGCACAGGACGTAAAGCCGACCATCGGCATGCAGGGCGGAGCCCTTGGCAAACTCCGGCGCGGTGTAGAGAATTGTACCGGTGCCGGCATCCAGCGCCACCCACCCTTTTGCGCTCCGGTAATAAGACCCAAAGACCCGCCCGGCCGCGTGCACCACCCCGCCCTGGCACGTGTCGAGGTTTGCGGTCCAGCCATCTTCGACCCCCACCCGTCCCGCTCCCGGCGCCGGCGGGATCAACCGGTGCACGGTGGCCGGCGGACCATAGGGTGCCGCCATGAACACCCCTTCGCCGACCAGGGTCGGCATCGTGGCCAGCACCGCGTAGTTCGTGGGCCGATGTCTGGTCCACTGCAGGACCCCCGTGTCGGCATCGACGCAATAGAGGTGGCGCTCCGAGGTTCCGATGATCAGACGCCGCCCGGCAAAACGCACCAGGATCGGCGGCCCATAACCGGGGTGCTCGACCCGATCGCCCGCCTCCCGATCCAGGAGCGGGGCACTTTTCCACTGCACCTTCCCGGTCGACTTCTCCAGCGCCACCACGAGTGCCTCGCGTCCGCCGGCAGTCGCGTAGACGTGGTGCTCATCGACGACCAGACACTCGCTCAGACCCCAGGTGATGTTCTCCCCCCCAAAGGCCTGCAGCAGTTCCACCGCCCACTCCTCCCGCCCCGTCGCAGCGTCCAGGCAGACCACCCGGCCATGCGAGTTCTGGTGGTACACCTTGCCGGCGCTGCAGGCGACCGAGGCCCGTGCGCCCGGATACTGGTTCAGCCACGCCGCGCCATTCCGGGCACTCCAGAGCGGTTTGCCCGCCAGATCGAAAGCCAGCACCCGGGTCTCGTCGTTGAAATCCCCGGTGATGAACCAACGTCCGCCCGCGATTACCGGCGAGGAGTAGCCGCGCCCCACCCCGGTTGTCGACCACAGCACGCCGGGCCCGCCTTCCGGCCATTCCGGCAGCAGGCCCCGCTCGTCGCTCACGCCGTCGCGCCGCGGGCCCCGGAACTGCGGCCACCCTGGTTCGGCCGAGGCAATCAACTCGGGCCCGGCGGTCCGCGCGCCCGCCGGCGGCACACCCACAAATGGCAGCACTCCGGCGACCGCGGTCGCCGACCACCGCCACCTCCGCACCCACGGGACAGGAAGGATCGAAGTCGGTCGCAGCATGTCCACGCACTGTGGCCACGCTCGTGCCTGCGTCGAGTCGAAGCGAAAAACCCGGACACGGACGGGAATCCCCGTCCGTGAATCGCTCAGGCAGGAGACCCGCGCCGGTCGCGGCTCAGGTGATCCACTTCTTGCGCTGGGGCAGGTGAATCCAGCGATCCGCCTCCGGGCAGCCCTTGGCCTTCAAGGCCTTGCTGTCCCAGTCGATTTCCCGACCCACGCGCAGGGCGACGATGCCGGTCATGCCGAACTCCGCCGCCCGGGCGGCGATGTCGAAGCTCTGGAACGTCTTCGGCCCGCCTTTGCACGCGTCGAGGAACTCCTTCATGTGGTTCTGCCCCGGGATGCGCGGATACACCACCGGCAGCGGCTTGGCCGCCTCATGATCGAGTACGCCACGGCATTTCGGGCTGGAGTCGCTCTTCAGACGCATGACGCCTTTCTGCCCCCAGGCATCGGAGCACAGGATGCCCTTTTCACCGACGAAGAGGCAGCCGTTGGTCGGCACCTTGCCGTAGGTGGCGATGAGATCCGCCGTCAGGTGCGCCGGCGGGGCGGCATCCGGTCCGTCGTGCCACCAGACGCTCACCGGATCGTACTTGCCCCGGGCGGCGAAGTCCCAGCGGAAGTCGTTCTTCGACGGATACGCATCCTTCACCGGCTCCGCGCTCTTGACCGAAATCCGAATCGGGGGGCCCAGTTCGAGCGCCCGCAACGGCAGGTTGTGCGCATGGGCGCCCATGTCCGCCAGATGACCGTCGCCGTAATCCAGCCAGCGGCCCCATTTCAGGCAGCCGCCGAGATAGTAGGTCTTGAACGGATGCACCGGTGACGGCCCGCACCACGCATCCCAATTGAGCCCCGCCGGGATCGGGTCCGCGTCGCGGGCGATGGCCTCGCTGGGCGGGAAGGTGCGATCCATCCAGCAGTGCACTTCGCGGATCTGGCCGAGGAGACCGGCCTGCATGATCTCCATGCTCCGGCGGAAGGCGTCCGTGGCACCGCCCTGAGTGCCGATCTGCGTCACCAGCTTGCTTCCCTGCATCATCGTCGCGATGGCCCGCGCCTCGGCGACACTGTGCGCCAGCGGTTTCTCGCAGAACACCGCCCGGCCGGCCTCCAGCGCGGCCTTGCTCATCGGCATGTGCCAGCGCTGGCCCGCGGCGACGATCACTGCGTCGAGGTTGCGCTCGCCCTCCAGCAGGCGCCGGTAATCGCCGTAGACCTTGGCCCGCGCCAGGCCGCCCTGCATCTCCGATGCGCCCTTCCGCTTCTTTCCGTCGGAGGCGCCGCCCGTCTTCACCCGCGCGATCTGGCCCTCATCCACGTCGCAGATTGCGACGATGTTGTCGCCTTCCTGCAGGATCGACGGGATCAGCGACAGACTGCGATTTCCGCAGCCGATCACCGCCACGTTGAGGCGCCGGTTCGCCGGCTGGGCGCCGAACAGCACCCCGGAGGGAACGATCTGCGGGAGGGCCAGCACACCGGCACCCGCAGTGCCGAGTTTCAGGAACGAGCGCCGCGACAGGAGGGAACGCGAGGTCATGGAGGATCGGAGGGTTGAAGAAAGCCGGACAGGCGTACCAACTCGGAGACGCCGCGGCGAGCCTGACGTAACAGCCACTTGCTGGTTCCGGCCATGCCCGGAGAACCGGGGCACATGGCCGGGCGAGGTCGCCCCCGGCAAAGGCGACAAGGGCGGATACCGGCCCGTCCGCGGCTACCGGCGATCGAGCGGCAGCAACGTCACACCGTTTGGGCACACCGCCGGCCCACTCCCGAACTGATCGCGACAGCGCGGGCAATACCGGCAGCTGGCCGGGCCGTCGGGAACAGGCGGGGCAAGCAGCCCCTCCGACCGCAATCCCACCCCGTCCAGCAGCGCAGCCACCCGGCGCTCGAGTTCAGCGCGAAACCACCCGGCAATCTCGCGATCGAGCGGGGACCCGTTCTCCGGAGCCAGCGGCCAGCGCAGATCCGCCACGACGTTGAACGCCCATTCCTCCACCTGCCGCGGCCGCCCCAGCGCGACGATGGCCGCCAGCGGATGCATCACCGGGAAGAAACCATCGCCCGCCAGCGCGCGGAGGCGCAGGGCCTGCGGCGGCAGCAACAGGGCGCTGAGGAGGTTGGCCCCGCGCTTCTGGGGCCGGACTGGCCGCAACCGCCGCAGCGCCCGTCCCGCCAGGATGACCGCCCCGAGGTGAATCACCAACAGTCCGAGAAGGAACCACGGCAATGCCACCACGGCTCCCTCGCTCCACCGAGTGGGAATCCATGCGGCGACATCACCGGCAACGTAGGCGGAGATTCCGACCAGGCCCGCCAGCGTCACCGCGTTCAACCCGGCCGGGGTCCGGGTCCGGCCGATCAGGACCCGCACGCGCCGGCGCAGCTGGGTCGGACGAAACCACCGCTGCAGCAGCGCGCGCAGGCGCCGCTCCCGCTCCTCTCCCGTCGTGCCAGCCAGCGCCAGCAGTTCCCGCGGCGTGAGGTGCCCCGTATCCGGGGCGAAGCGCACGCCGTTCACGAACACCCAGCCTCCGGCCAGCCCCACTTCGCGAATCTCCTCCCACCGCCACGCCTGCGCGATCACGGGCGGCTCGCCGGGGCGCCCCGCCGCGCCGGCCGGCTGATTGCTGATGCCAATCGGCGACAGACTCACGGGTACCTCCGCGACCGGCAGCCGCCAGCTCCCCGGCGCCAGACCGGGCAGGCTCAGGCGCGAAAACCGCACGCGCACGCGGCGCCACGGCCACCACCGCAAGCTTCCCGCCATCCCGCCACCGGTCAGCGTGAAACTCCGCCCGGGAGCGAGGCGCGCCCCGTCGACCGCCCACAACAACCAAAACACCGCCAGGACTGAAATCCACTCGGACATGCCGGAGGTCAGTCCGTCACCGGCCCCGAGTCGGTACGGATGCGTCGCCCAATGTCGCAACGCGCCCCTTCCCAGCCACCGGCCCCGCCTCCGGGTCCCGTGGCCCTCGCGGGCACCAACGGATCACTCACCCGTCGTGGGGGCATGCACATCTCAGACGGATGGCGGCGGCTCGACCGGACGCGCGCCCGTGATCTTGTTCCAGAGCTTCTTGATCGCGGCACCGATCGCGATCAGCGCAAACACAAGGCCCTTCCAGGCTTTGCCCAGCCAGGCGCCAAAGGCGGCAAACCAGCCCATCTTCGCCGCCATCACCGCGCCGCCCCCAAGCACCAGCGCGGAGAGACCGTAGGCCGCGACCTTGTCACCGGCCTTGAACTCCGCATAGCGCTGCCCGGCCACGTAACCGAAATTCGAGGCCAGCAACTTGTCGGCGTCGACCTCCGCCGCCTTGAACCCCTCCGTGCTGCTCGCCAGCGTGACGTTCATCACGCCGCCGCGCCCGAGGAGGCGGATGCTCTCGTTGATCCACACCTGCTTGAAGCCGTCCTGCGACGAGGCGAGGTGGATCGCCCACTTGAGGTGATTGGTCTTGGTGTCGTAGTGCGGCGCGGTCGCCCAGCCCTTGAGCCGCACTTCGTCCCAGCCGCGCCGCTTGCGTCCCTCATTGGCCGCCTCCTGGTTTTCCGACATGGTCTTCAACAGCTTGTCGGCATCGAGCTTGTCCTTCTCCTCGTCCTTCACGTAGCCCGTGTCGTCGTAGTCGAAGAACAGCATGTACCCAGGCGCGAGCACGACGCCGACTTCGTTGCCGCCGCGCACATTCTGGGTGAGTTCGTAAAAGCGATCGAGCGAGTCGGGCCCGACGAAGTGGTAGTCGGCCGGAAGCTTGAGTTCCGCCACCTTGCCGAGCGGCACCGTGGCGGGTCCGGCGAGGAGCTTGACCCCGGCGCGCTGCAGCGCTTCCTCGCGGCTCCGCGGAGGGTTGTCCGCGGCCTTGCCCGCCTTGTCCGCCGCCGGTTGGTCGGCCGCGCGAACGAGGCCGGGAAGCAGCAACACGGAGAACAGGAGCACGCGGAGAGAGCGCATGGGTTCGGTTATCCGGCTGGGGCCCGAGGCGGTCAAGCAGGCGGACGCACCACCCTCCGACGTGATCGGTCCACGCGGAAGATCAGGAGTGCAGCGCACCGATGACTTCCGCACAGCAGACCACGCCAAAGACGAACAGGCTGAACACCAGCGCCGTGTTGCCGAGGCGGCCGTTGGCCAGCACGCCCATCCAGTCCCGCCGGTTGTTCAGATAGAGCAGGACCGCGGCGAGGAAGGGCATCACGAAGGCGCCGGCGATGGAAAACGCGACCACCACGGTCACCGGTTGCCGGAACCACAGGAGCACCTGGGGCGGTCCCGCGAGGAAGAACAACGCCGCCCACTCGACCCGGCGATCCCATGCGGCGACCGCCGTGCCTCCACAGTCGGAAACGATCGGAGCGGAGGTGCCGCGCGGTTCGGCAACCTGCTTCCGCCACGCCTGCACGAGATCGACGTAGATCTGCGGCACGCCCTGCCAGACTCCAAGCATCGCGGTGAACACGGTGCACCAAAACCCAATCAGGAACACCCACCGCCCTGCTGGCCCCGCGACCTCTTGCAGGCGGGCCGCCACTTCCAGCGCGATGCCGGTACCACCGGCCGCGGAGCCGGCGACACCGGCCGCGATCACCATCAGGGCGACGCCAAACAAGCCCGTGAACCCGTAGGCCAGCCGCAGGTCACCCCGGACCGTGGGCAACCGCCGCACGCCTCCCCAGGCGGCCGCACGCATCCAGTAGCCGTAACACACCACGGTAAGGCTCCCGCCGATCCCCCCAATCAGCGCCAGAACCGCCCGGCCTCCCCCGTCCGCGGGAATCCGCGGCCAGGTCAGGCCGCCCAACACCGACCGCCACGCTGGTGCCGCCACCAGGGCACATGCGAGCACCGACAGCGCCATCACCGCGACCAGTCCCTTCATCACCCGCTGGAAGACGACAAAGCGGTTGGTCGCCACCAGGGCGGCCGCCAGCGCCGCATGGATGGCCCCCCAGACAGGGGCGGAAATCCCGGGCCAGAGGCTCGCGCCGGCCATGCCACAGGCGCTGCTGAGGGAGGCGCCCACCATGAACGTCCAGAACAGCAGATACGCCGCAAACACGCGTGACACCCCCGGCGACAACCGCGTGACGAGCGCACGCACCATCGTCTCACCCGTCGCAAACTGCCAGCGCGCCAGCGCCTCGGTCACCACGAACTTCAAGCCCGCGGTGAAGACCACCGCCCACAGCAACGCGGTGCCGAAGCGCAGGCCGGAAACCGACGCCACCACCACGTCGCCGGCGCCGATGCCTGCCGCCGCCAGCACCAGCCCCGGACCGACCACCCGAATTCTCTCCCGCAGGCCGTCCAGCATGGCAGCTCCCGATCGTCACCCGTGCGGTGCGCCGCCGGTCAGAACAGCCGGCGCCCGGTCGCGCCGTTCGGCGCCGCCACGCCCAGCAGCGCCGCCAGCGTCGGGGCGACGCTATCCACCCCCACGCGCTCGGCGCGCTCGCCCCGCGGCACCCCCGCCCCGGACCACAGGAGCACCACGTGCTGATCATAGTCGTAGGGCGCACCGTGGCTGGCCCCGCCACCGGCCTTGGCCAGGAAGTACGGCTTCAACACATACACGACGTCGCGATCTTCGGCCCCGCGATAACTGCGCCGCATCATGGCCAGCGGCGTATCCCCGGAAGCATCGGCGGCGTCGAGATCCTCGCGCGTATAGACCGCCGCAATGTAGGGCAGTTCGCGCCAGGCCTGCTGGATGACCCGGGCCGCGTCCGCCGCCGCGATCCCCTTGGCCTGGAGCACGGCAGGGCGGAGGTGGATGCCGGCATTGTCGCGCGTGAACCACACTTCGCGCCCGGCGGGCGCGCCGAACTTCGCGTCCAACGCCTTCCGGGCGGCCGCGTCCATATCGGTGGTCTTGATCCGCCCGCTCGGCGTGCCAGGCCGGGTCGCCTGCACGTGTTCCGGGAGCGGCACGATGCCGTGATCCGCCGTCAGGACAATGAGGCAGCGGTCCAACCCGACCTCTTTCTCCAGGCAGTCGAGCAGGCCGGCGAGCACCCGATCCAGGCGCAGCACGGAGTCCATCATCTCGTGACTGTCGGGACCGTAGTTGTGGCCGATCGCATCCACTTGGGAGAAACTCACGCACAGGAGGTCGGTGGCGGTGTTGCGCCCGAGCTTCTCCTCGCGCACCGCCCGCTGGACGAACTCGCCGAGGAACTCCGCGCTGAAGGGCGAGTTGTCGAACGCAGTGAAAAACGCCGGGCTGATCGCCTCCTTGCCGCCCGTGACCCGGCGCGGAAACGTGCGGCCGAGACCGGCGGTGTCCGCCTCCCCGGGGGCGTCGTCGGGCCCCTGCACCCGATCGTAGAGCGCGGGCTCGCGCAGACGATCCCAGGTCCGGCCGAAAGTCGCATGGACGCGGCGTTCCGCGTTGAACGCCTCGACCCAGGCGGGCAGCTCCGCGCGGTAGTGGCGCGACGTGACGATCTTGCCGTTTTCGTCCCAGTAGGCCGCATCCGCCCGATGGCCTCCCAGCAGGATCGCCGATCGATCCTTGTTGGAGGCGGCGAAGATCTTCGTGCCATTCCCGTGCTTCCGCTTCAGGAGGTCACCCACCGTCTCGGCCTTGAGGTTGGCCGGGGAGCGCCCGGTCTTGGCCGGTGCCGCCGCCGCGACCGGACCGAGTTCCGCCGGTGCGATGCCGACGAGGGGAGCTCTGCGATCCTCGACCGAATTCACCATCTCCCAGGTGCCACGATCGAGCCACTCGTTGGCAGTGACCCCGTGCACATTGGCGAACACCCCGGTGAGGATCGACGCGTGACCCGGCGCGGTCAGCATCACGGAATGACGGTGGTGGCAGTTGGAGAAATGCACCCCGTTCGCCAACAGGCGCCGGAACCCGCCCTCACCGAAATGCGGGCCGAACTTCGCCAGGTAGTCGCCGCGAAACTGGTCGATCGTGATGACCACCGCGAGCCGCGGAGAGGTTTCGGCCGCCGGCAAGGGCAGGACGGAGGACAACAGGACGAAGAGGGCGCAGAAGCGGACTGGCATGATGGACTGAAGTGGCATGTCCGACGCACGGCCGGAGGCAAGCGTTGCGCGCAGACGCCCGTGCTGCCGGTGATCCCTCGCCCCCGGAGCCGGAAGTTCCCGTCACCACTGCCCGCGCACACCGGCGAGGATCAGGCGGGGAGAGCCGAGATTGACCACACCATCGGCGCTCCGGCCGGTCTCCACCCGGGCGTCAGCGAGGTTTTCGCCTGAAACAAAGAGGCTCACCCGCTTCGTCAACGGACGATCGATGCCGAGGTCCGCCACGATCGCGGCGCCCAGGCGCAGTTGGTTTTCGTCATCCTCGAACTGCCGACCGAGAGCTCGCATCCGCGCCGAGACGACCCAGTTTCCCGGAGCCGTCCAGGTGAGGCCGGCGGCGGCACTCCGGCGCGGCACCTGCGCGACCTGCCGGCCGGCCAGCGCCGGAGCCACACCGGATCGACGCACGTGGGCGTCGTTGAACAGGACCTCGCCGGTGAGGCGCAGTGCCGTCACGGGCGACCAGGTTCCGGAGAGTTCGACGCCGCGCACGCGGGTCCGATCCAGGTTCAGCCGCTGGCGCCCCAAGCCCCCTGCCGGCAGCGCGCCGACGATGGGAAACGTCCCGGGCCCGCGGGCAATGGTCACGTTGCCGACGGCATCGCGCAGATCGTTCCAGAACGCCGTGGCCGCCAGCGTCAGGCCCGCGACCGACTGGGACTTGAATTGCGGTTTCGCCGTCATCGAGGGTACCTCGACCTGGCGGGTCACCCAGCGCGTCCATTCCAGGCCGGTTTCACCGCTGGTCACGCGCTCGGTGCGCAGCGCGGCGTTGGCCTCCGTCACGTTCGCCGCCTGGCGGAAGGGTCGGTAAAGCTCGTTCAAGGTCGGGCGCCGGAAAGCCTGCTGCACGTTGGCGCGCCACCGCCATTCCTTCACCGGCCACCAGATCAACCCGGCACTCGGGCTGGCCTCGAGTCCCGTCTGCGTGGCATAGCGGTCCGAGCGGAAGGCGAGCCCGGTGTCGCGATCGGTCTCGTCACGGTGCCCGTCGCCATCGCGCCACGCGTCGAGCCGAAGCCCCGCGATGGCCTGCACGGTCTTGGCCAGCTGGCGCTCCTGCAGCACGTGCCCACCGATGAAATCCTGCCGCCCCCCCGCCACGCGGCGGCGTGAGAAGCGGCCTGCCACCGGGGAGTACAGTTCACGGGTTTCCCCTCGCACCGTCCGCAGGTCGAGACCGCCGCTGGTCCGGGTCTCGGCATCCTTCCGCCACGAACCGGTCCAGGCCGCCCCGAGGGCAACGGCGGGAACCGCATACTGATCGCTGGCCGGCGTCTCCGCGGTCCGCGCGGCGTTGACCGAGCTGAACGTGCTCGCAAAGGACTGATCCTGCGCGAAGACGATCGCCTTCCAGTTTGCCTCCGCCGTCGGGCGTGCGAGCAGCTGGGCGGAGAGGAACCGCTCCCGCGTGCCGTTGCGGGTATAGGGAGTGCCGTTGCCGCGTGATTCCTCGAAACCCCGGACGGTCACAAGCATCTCGCGCTTCTCGTCGACGGAGTGCCGCCAGCGTCCCTGCAGCCAGCGATGCCGGCTCCAGGCGGGCACGTCGATCGGGCCGCGATCCTCCGGCGCCACCAGCGAGTAACCGTTCGTGGCAAAGGCCCGGGCCAGGAACTGCACCAGCTCGGTTCCGGCCGGCGTGGTCAAAGCCACCTCCGCACTGCGCGTCCCGAAGCTGCCATACACCGCCGTGGCCCGAACAGTCCCCCGGTAGCCCCAGGCCACCGGCCGGGGCGGTTGATCGATCATCGTCAACATCGCCGTCACCGGCGCCGCGAGCATCTGGATGGCCCCGCCCAGCGCAGCGTTGCCCCAGGCCGTCGCCCCTCCCCCCGGCACGACCTCGACACGGAACAGGCCCTCGCGCGGGAGCTTGCTCCAGGCCACCCAGCCTCCAAACGGGTCGTTCAACGGTACGCCGTCGTAAAGGACCAGCGACCGGCTTGCCCCGCTGGGTCCCAACCCACGGAGGTATACTCCCTGCGCGGTGGGGTTGGCTGCCAGGCTGTCGGACCGCCGGAACAGGCTGAACGCCGGCAGCCCGCGCAGCACCCCGTCCAGGGTGGCGGCCGGCGTGCGCCCCAGTTCCTTCGCGTCCAGGACCCGCACGACCGTTGCCACATTTTCCGCCCGCTGCGGCGTGCGCGCCGCCGTCACGACCACGGGTTCGAGCTGGCCCGGCCAGCCCCACGGCACATTGAAGCCGCCCCCGAAACGCGGCATTCCCAGCAGGAACCACGGCACGTCCGGAGGCGGAACCGGATGATACCGATCGGAGGTGACGGTCACCTGTTCCAGCTGACGCGGCGCCTCGAGCGCCGCGGGAACCTCCGCCGCCCGCACCTGGGACGACGCGAGGACACCAGCAAGGAGGATCCGGATGGAGTGCAAGCAGGAGAGCGGAATGGTCTTCTATCCCAAAAACGATCGTCGGAAGCAAAGCTTAGCGAGCAATCACCCCCAACGCGGCTCAGGGCCCTCTTAGTGCCCCAATCCCAGACAAACCACGGCAGGGTGTAGCCGGCCTCGCTGAGGCCGGCCTCGACCGGGAGATCAAAGGCCCCGACCGGGGTCGGCGTCCCCGGCTACAACCGAATCAACGCGCATCGGTGCGAGAGGAACCGGTGCAAGAACGATGCCCAGGACAGCGCGACGCGCCCGACTCGAGGGCCCCGCGCCGGCGGGTGCTCCGGCGACGGTTCGACGGGCGCCACCTCTCCTCCCCGGCCTGGCATCGAACCGGTGCCGGCCCGGGAAAGCACCGCTCCGCTGCCTCCGGACGATTTAGTGCTCGGCAACCGCCCCGCCTTTTGGGATGGGTGGGGTTCCGCGCACGGCGCGGGTTAAACATGCCATATTGGGAATATAAGGTCATCACCAGCGGCAAGGGCGGCTTCGCCACGCCGGCCCTGTTGGAAAAATTTCTGAACGATCTCGGCCGCGACGAGTGGGAGATCATTCATTATCAAACTCCGCCGGATAATCTGCTGGCGTTCACCGGGCTCGCCCGGCGGTCGACCCAACGCGACTGGACCCTGGAGGACGCCGCCGCTGCCGCCGCCAAGGTCGAAGCCGAGAAGCTCCGGGCCGAGTTCGAGGCGAAATTCAAGGCGGCCTCGAGCCCCTCGCCCGAAGTGTCCGAGGAGCGCGCCCCCAGCTTCCTGGAGGAAAAGACCGCCCCGGACGACGGGCTGCGCAAGCTCGTCGATACCTCGCGCGACGACGATCCCGAGGCGTCGGAAGACGACAAGGCGGACGAGTGGGACAAGCTCACGGCCGCCGAAGAGGACGAGCTCCCGAGCTTCTTCGAGGCGATCCGCCCGCACATGCGCCGCAACCAGCGCGGCCCTGGCATGTCGGTTGGCGTCGATTACCTCGGCAAGAAATGGGATCTCTCCGAGGAGGACCTGAAGGGTGCGCTGGCGGAGTGCGGCTTCGTGATGCCCGTCGACGAGGATTCGCCCGTCGAGTATCTCGAGTACGACGGTGATCTCTACTGGCTGAACATCAACCGCCGCGGCGAGCTCTGGATCAACACCAAGGAGAAACCGCGCCCGGTCTTCCGCTCGGTGAAGGGCGCTCGCGTGGAAGTCGAGGCGCCGAAAGCCGACACCGCCACGCCCGCCCCCGAGGCCGGCACCGCCCCGGCTGGCGACACCCCCGCCGAGGGAACGGAGCCCAAGGCGGAGGCGACCCCGGCCAACGACGACAGCAAGACGCCCGCCGCCCCGTTGCCCACCGGTCCGGAATTGCTCGCCAAGATCCGTCCGCACATGCGGCGCAACCGGCGCGGCCCCGGCGGATCCGGCAGCCTCAACTTCCTCTCGCGCGCCCTCCGCACCAAGGAGGCCGAGCTCAAGGCTGCCTTCGTCGGCCTCGGCCTGGCGGTGCCCGGCTCGCCCGGCGACAAGCCCGCCTACACCGAAATCGGCAATGAACTGTGGTGGTTGAACCTCGACTCCCGCGGCGGCCTCTGGATCAACGGCCGGGAAAAGAAGGACGGCGAAACGGCATCCGCCGCCGCGTCCGAGGGCGCACCCGCCGCCGAAGCCGCAGTCGCGGCACCTGCGGGAGACATCGCGCCGGCGGCCGGATCCACCGGAGAAACGCCACTCCCTGCAGTTGCCCCTTCGCTGGACAACGCGACGTCCGTCGCCCCTGCCCCCAGCGACGCCGCCCCCGCCCCCGTGGGCGAACCCGTGGCGGTGGCGCCCGCGCCCGCGGCCGAACCGGCTGCCGTCCCGGCGCCGGCAGCGGACACACCGGCGGCCCCAGCCGCGGCTCCCGGCGCACCGCTCGCGGCCGTCCGCCTCCTGCTCAAGGAAACCCGCACCGGGTCGCTCGCCGGCAAGGTCGATCGCCTCGCCGCCGATTTGGGCCGGACCGCGGAGGACCTGATCGCGACGCTGGTCGCCGCCGGGCTGAAGGTTCCGGAGAAACCCCGGGAGAAGCCGGTCTTTGTCGAGCACGCGGGCGAAATTCTCTGGTTCAACCGCAACGCCCGCGGTGAACTCTGGCTCAACGCCAAAGCCTCAAAGTACCCCGACGCCGAAGCGACGGCCGCCGCCGAGGACAACGATTCCGAAGAGGGAGAGGAGTCCGCCGCCGACGACGACGAAAAGAAGGGCGGACGCCGCGGCGGACGCTCGCGGCCGAAGAAGGCCGAGTAGCGCCCCGCGCTCGCGCCGATCTCCACGTCACTCCCGCGCCCGGCGCCGGCCCGACGAACCGCGCCGGGCTTGGGCTGCGGTGCGGATTTCCCGGCTACGACTTCCGGCTCTTGGCCCGCGGCTTCGCCTTGCGGGGTCCGGCCTTCTTCTTTCGCCGGGCGGCCGGCGCCTTGGCCGGCGTCACCCGCAGGACCTCCGCCAGCGGCACTTCGCTGGCGTCGCGCCAAAGCCGTTCCAGCCCATACCGCTCCCGCACCTCTCCGAGGAAGAGGTGGACCATCACGTCGAACGCATCGATCACGATCCAGCCGCTTTCCTGCGCCCGCTCCACCCCCACCAGGCGGACTTGGGCGTCGTCGAGGACCTTCTCCAATTCGTTCCGGAGCGCCCGCAGGTGCGGTTCGGAGGTCGCCGTAGCCAGGACCAGGTAGTCGGTGATCGACGACTGGGCCGACACGTCCAGCACCGTTACGGCACCGGCCTTCTTGTCGTCGAGCACGCGACAGCAGAGGCGGGCGAGGTCAAGTGCCGGAGATTTCGTGGCTTTCATGCGGTGTCGCGATACAGGCGGTGCTCCTTGATGTAAACAATGGCCTTGTGGGGGACGAAATAGTCCAGCGACAGCCCTCGCCGCGTCCGATCCCTCAATTCGGTCGAACTGATGGCGAGCAGGTGACCATCGCAACGATGCAGGCGCAGGCCGGGGATCTGGGGCGTCGCCTTCACCGGAAACCCCGGACGCTCGAGGAAGATGAACTCGACCAGCCGCGCCAGTTCCTCGATCTCCCGCCAGAGGCCCAGCTTGGGCAGTTGGTCACCGCCGATGATCCAGTACAGGTCGTCGTGCGGAAACTGCGCGCGAAAATGACGGACGGAATCGACGGTGTAACTCACCCCGCCGCGCCGAAGCTCCACGTCGGAGATCTCGAACCGCCGGTCCCATTCCACCGCCGACCGCAACATGGCCAGGCGATCCTCGGCGCACGACTGCACGTCGTTCGGTTTGAGCGGAGCCTGGGCCGCCGGCACCAGGATCAGCCGGTCGAGTTGGTACTGCTCATAGGCATCCTGGGCGGCCAAGAGGTGGCCAAAATGCACGGGATCGAAACTCCCGCCGAGAAGACCGATTTTCACCGGGCGCAACGTGGGCACCGGTTTCCACTCCCGCAAGGCCCAATTCGGCTGGCCGGACCGCGGGCGCGCATCTGCCGGTTGGCGGTCATTTGTCTGGTGTAGCCGGGGGCGGTGACCCCGGCGGCCGGCCTCACCGCGGCCAGCTACAACCGCCAACCGACAGATGCGCCCGGACCGCGGGGCGCGCGTCCTTCAATCGGCGGTGGTTGAGGCCGATGTAACCGGCGGCGCCGACCCCGGTCCGGACTTACCGAGGCCGGCTCCAACGCCGGCCCGCAGCGAAGTTCGCCCGGCCGTCCGCAGCGTTGCCTCCCAGCCTCCCGACACCCACGATTTCCGCCCATGCGCCTCCCCTTCCTGCCACCGCATTTTCCCCACTCCTGGTCGGCCATCGCCACCGCCGCCTCCCTCCTGCTCGCGGCCTCGGCTCCCGCGGCGGAGTTGATCCCGGCGAAGAACGGTTCCGGTTATTTCGGGTACAAGGACACTCCAAAGCTGCCGTGGTGCGACTGGCTCGTGCACGACGGCGACCGGCCGGCGCCGCCGCGCGTGCTCCCCGGGCCGTCCGGCGCTCCGGTGCCTCCCCCGGCAGACGCCGTGATCCTGTTCAACGGCCGGGACGCCTCCGCCTGGCAGACACCCCACGACTGGAAGGTTGAAGGCGGCCACCTCGTGGCCGGCGACAAGAAGTTCAGTTCCATCGAGCGCTTCGGCGACCTCCAGCTGCACCTCGAATGGCAGTCTCCCGCGAACTTCAAGGGTCCCTGGTCCAACCAGGGGAACAACGGCGTCTTCCTGATGGGCCTGTACGAGATTCAGATCTTCGACTCCCACAGCGTGAAGATCTACCCCGACGGCGCGTGCGGCGCCATCTACGGCCAGACCCCGCCCCTGGTCGAAGCCACCCGGCCAGCCGGGGAATGGCAGACTTACGACATCATCTTCCGGGCCCCGCGTTTTGCCGAAGGAAAGCTGGTCGCCCCCGCCCGCGTCACCGTGCTGCTCAACGGGATCCTCGTGCAGGACAACGAGCCGATCCACGGCGAAACCGGCCACCGCAAGCTGCCCGCCTACACGGAAAAGGTGAGCACCGGCCCGGTCGCTCTCGGCGGCCACGGCTGCCCGATCCGCTTCCGCAACATCTGGGTGCGCCGACTCTGAACCGAGGCTCCCGGAGCCAGGCGGTCGGCGAACCCGTGCCCGCCACCTGGTTTTACCAGGTAACTTTCGCGGGCGCGGTTGCGTCGAGCGGCGAACCTCCGCACCGTTCCGCCGTTCCCCTGCCCATGCGTCCCCCTTTCCGTCCGCTCACCTTCCTTGCCGGTGGCCTGCTCCTGCTGCTCGTCACCGCGGTGCCCGCACGTGCCCTGCGCATCGTGGTCACCAACGATGACGGCTTTGAAAGCCGCCACCTGCAGGCCCTCTTTTCCGCCCTGAAGGCGGCCGGCCATGACGTCATCCTGAGTGCCCCGTTCAGCGAACAGACGGGCGCTTCCGCCGCCCTCGGGACTTTTCCGTCCGTGCCGGCCACGACCAGTCGTTCCCCTGGAGGCACCCTCGGCGCCGGCCTGCCGGGCTTCGGCCCCACCACCATCGCCCCGGACCAGTATTACGTGAACAGCACGGCCGCGTCGGCCGCCATCTATGGCATCGAGGTCTTTGCCCAAAACAAGTGGGGCGCGCTCCCCGACCTGGTAATCTCTGGGCCCAACCTCGGGCCCAACCTTGGCACGGTCACGCCCCACTCCGGAACCATCGGAGCGGCGATCTGCGCCCTCAACCGCGGAGTCCCGGCCATCGCCATGAGCAGCCTCGACGTCAGCGCCGTCTCCTCGAGCCTGATTGCCGACATCACGATCCGGGTCATGAACTCCCTGCTCAGCCAGGGGCGGATTTCGCTGCCCGCCGGCACCGGCATCAACGTCAACGTGCCGCTGCTCGATCCTTCCCGCACCGCCGCCTCCTACCGGTACGTGTTCACGCAGATCAACACGCCCGGCAAGTCCGCTGATGCCTCCAATCCCTTCAACGAGGACAACGCCATTGCCGATGGCAACACGATCACGGTGAGCCCCATCCAGGGCACGTATCAGGCTCCGCCCGACAAGGCCGCCCTCGTGCTCGCCCGCATGCGCAGCCTTTTCAATGCGGCGATCCCACTCGACACCTCCCGTTTCGCCAACCTCTCCGTCCGTGGCTCCGTCGGTGCAGGCGGCGCCGTGCAGATCGTCGGCCTCGTGGTCAGCGGCGACAATGCCAAGTCGGTGCTGATTCGCGCCAGCGGTCCGGCCCTGACTCCCTTCGGCGTGCCCGGGGTGCTTCTCGACCCCCTGGTCGAGTTGTACGACAATCAGGAGCGCCTGGTCGCCTCCAACGACAATTGGGGCGACGACCCGGCGGTGGCCGCCGCGATCACCTCCGCGGCGACCCGGCGCGGAGCCTTTGCGTGGACCACGGGAAGCCGGGACGCCGCCCTGCTCGTCACGCTTGCCCCGGGCAATCACACGATCGTCGTGCGCGGGGTCGGCGGCACCACCGGGGTGGTGCTCGTCGAAGCCTACGATCTCGGTTCGGAGTAGAGACGACGCTCCCGTCCGCTCCATGCCCGTTCCCCGCTACCGCCACGTCGTCTGGGACTGGAACGGCACGCTGCTCGACGACGTCGATTACTCGATCGCCTGCATGAACGGTCTGCTCGCGCGTCGCGGGCTGCCCTTGCTCGATCGTGCGCGCTATCATGCACTCTTCGACTTCCCGGTGCGCGACTACTACTATCGCCTCGGCTTCGACCCGGCGCGCGATCCGTTCGAGAGGCTCAGTGTCGAGTTCATCTCGGCCTATGACACCCATCGCTGGGATTGCCGGCTCCACGAAGACGCCATCGAGGTGCTCGCCGCCGTGTCGCGGACCGGCGCGACCCAGTCGATCCTCTCGGCCTATCGGCAGGAGACCCTTCACGAGATCGTGGGGCACTTTGGGCTGACGCCCCGTTTCATCCGCCTGATCGGTCTCGACAACATCTTCGCCCACAGCAAGGCCGAACTCGGCCGGGCGTGGCTCGCCGAACTCGGCCTTCCGCCGGCGGAGGTGCTGCTGATCGGCGACACCTTGCATGATCTGGACGTCGCCCGGCACATGGGCGTCGACTGCGTGCTGGTCGCCGCCGGACACCACCCGCACGCCCGGCTCCGGGCCCGGCACGACCGCGTGGTCGACACGCTCGCCGCTCTGCGCCCGGGCTTCATCTCCTTCGCACCGTAGCCGCGTTGTCGCTCCCTCCGCCATCGGTTCAGCAAAAGCGGAAGCGCCGCCCGCCGGCGACGGGCCGGCGGCCTCGTGATCCCGGGGCGGCCAGGCTCTCGCCTTCGGCTCAAGCGCGGCTTCAGAATACCCGCAACCGCTCTACCCGCCCGCCGCTCCCGTCAGCACCATCGCCGGCTCCTTCACCGACCGGATGGGCAGCGAGGGGCACAAGATGACCTCGTCGACCTTCTCCTCCTCGGGAGCGGGGCGCTCGATTCTCGGGACAGGCTGAGGGATGCCATCGCTATTGTCGCCCGTCGACATCGCCTGGATGTCGATCCCGATCTGACGCGCCGCGGCCTCGATATCCCGCGCAATCGTGGGCGTCTCATCGGCGAGCCGATCCAGCCGGTGCAGGGCCTCGCTCAATTCCAGCAACTCGTCATGCGTGCGATCGATTTGCTGGCGGATGCCGGAGAAGATATCGCGGAAACCCAGGTGTTCCGAGATGCGTGTGCTTTCCACGACCCCTCCGACCTGGGCCACCTGCAGGCTCAGGACATGCCGCTCGAGGTCCTCCGCAATCGTGCCCAACGGTCGCACCGATTGCTCCAGCTCATGCAGGGCTTCACTCGCCAGCTTCATCGTCACGAGAAACGCCTCGTGCAGCACGTGGATGTTCTTCCGCCGCTCCTTCCAGTCCTGATCCACGGACGTGCTGCCGAGCAGCTCGCGGACGAAGATCAGGCCCATCTCGAGCTGGAGCCGGGCGGATGCCAGGTTGAAGATCACGCCCCGAAGCCGGCCCGACAGGTTGCCGATGCCGGAGACGAGCCGGTTCACCGCCGCCGCCACGTCGCCCGAGCTTTCTCCCATGTGGCGCGAGATGACGCCCAGGCCCTGCCCTTCGCCACCGGCCCGGGCCGAGGCCAGCGCCACGTTGATCGCCGAGATGCGCAGCTCGGAGGTCAGGTTGTTCACGAACGAGGACTTCCGATCCAGCGTCTCGTTCAGCGCGACGAAGTCATCGATGCGCCGGTATAGGCGGTTCAGGTGTTCGTACGCCCGGCCGCCACCCCGATATACCGTCGCCAATTGCGCCAGCGCCGGATCCTTGACCTGGCGTTCCATTGCATCGGACGGAAGGGGACGAAGGATGGAACGGTGTTCCCGCGCAAGGACTGCATCACGCGCCTTCAACTCCTCGCACAGCAGCACCCACATGAACGCGTCGTAGTCGCTGAACTTCGCCGCCTGCAGTCCGGCGGAAAGGACCTCGGCGCCGCGTTCCATCGCCGCCGCGGCATCCGCCCCGGACTCCCGGGCCTTCTGCTCCGCGGCGCACGCCTGCGCGTACAACGGCTCCACGACCGCCTGGAAGGCCCCCGTGGGTTTGAACCGCACCGAGAGGTATCCCCCGGGAGTCGGCGAGATCAGGGCCACCACCCAGTAATGGCATCCGTCCTTGGCGAGGTTCTTCACCAACGCCGCGACGGCCTTGCCGGCCTTCAGACGCTCCCAGACGATTCGGAAGGCCGACCGCGGCATGTCGGGATGGCGGACAATGTTGTGTGCCTTCCCCACCAGGTCTCGGGCCTCGTAGCCGCTGATGCGCACAAAGACCTCGTTCCCCGAGGTGATGATGCCACGACCATCGGTCGTGGAAAAAAACATCTCGTCGGCGCCAAAGGGGCGCGACTGATCTCGCACAGCAACGGACGGGGCTTTCATGGATCGGACGGCACGCTATCTCGGTTTCGACCCCTTTTTTCGGCACAATTGAGGGGATCTTGACTCAAATTGCTCATCATCAGCCGGCTGCCCGGCCCGATGGGGCCGTCACTGGCCGGACACCCGCGCGCCGCGCTCTCCGGTTGACCCTCCGGTGTCCGCTGCCCGGCGATTGCGCTGCCGCCATTCGCCATTATGCTCCGGATGCCATGATCGACGTCATCAAGAAAACGCTGCTCGCCGGCGTCGGCGCTGCGGTGATCACCCGGGAAAAGGTCGAGTCCGCCCTCGGCGATTTCGTCCAGCAGGGCAAGGTTTCCACCGCCGAGGCGCGCGCGATGGCCGAGAAGATCGCCGCCGACGGCCGCCGCGAATTCGAACACTCCAGCCACGAGCTGGCCGAAAAGATCCGCGAGGCCTTTGCCGGCATCGATCGCCGCGCCCAGCAGCGCCTCGACGCCCTCGAGGCCCGCGTGGCCGCCCTGGAGCGCGCCGCCGCCACCGCCGCCACCGTCGCGGCCGATACCGTCGAGCCCCCGACGAGGGACTAGGCGTGTTCGACGTGCTGCAGCATGCCGTCCGCGCCAAGGAAATCCTCTCCGTCCTGGCGCGGCACGGCTTTGCCGACCTGATCGCCAAACTTGAGCTGCCGGCCGGGGTCTGGCAGCGCCTCCTGCCCGCGCCCACGCCCCACCGCAGCCCCGCCGAACGCATTCGGCTCGCCGCCGAGGAGCTCGGACCGACCTTCGTCAAGCTGGGCCAGCTGCTCTCGATGCGGCCCGACATCGTGCCGCACGAGATCATCCTCGAACTGCGGAAACTGCAGGATCAGGTCAAACCTCTGCCCTTCGCCGCTCTCCGGCCCATCCTGGCCGAGGAGCTCGGTCGCGAGCCCGCGCAGGTCTTCACGGAGTTCGACGAAAGTCCCGTCGCCGCCGCGTCCCTCGCCCAGGTGTATTTCGCCCGGCTGCACACCGGCGAGGCCGTGGCCGTCAAGATTCAGAAACCGGACCTGCACCGGAGCATCGAAATCGACTTCGATCTCGCCGGATGGCTCGCCGGCCTGCTTCAGCAACATGTCGCCGCCCTGCAAATCGTCGACGTCAAGGGCGTGATCGCCGAAGCCCGCCGCGGCGTGCTGCGCGAACTCGATTTCCGCCACGAGGCCCACAATCAGGAGTACTTCAACTCCCTCAACCCCCACCCCGACCGCGTCTACGCCCCCCGAGTCTTTTCCGCCTTTTGCTCCGAGCGCGTGCTGGTGACCGAACGCATCGCCGGATCCCCGCTCAGCCAGATGGCCGACGTGCCCGGCGACCTGCGGGTCCGCCTCGCCGCCTTCGGGGCCGAGTCCCTCGTGCGCCAGGTCTTTCTCGCCGGTTTCTTCCATGCCGACCCGCACGCCGGCAACCTCTTCCTCGGGCACGATGGCCGGCTCTGTTTCCTGGACTGGGGTCTCGCCGGGCACCTCACCCGTCGCCTGCGGCTCGCCCTGGCGGATTTCTGGATCGCCGCCGTCGAGCAGGACACCGAGCGCATCGTCCAGATCGCCGCCGACCTCGCCCCGGTCGATGCCCGCCCGGATCTGCGGGCGCTGGAGAAGGAAGTCACCCTCGCGCTGCGCGAGGAACTCAACTTCGCCATCGGCCGCCAGGCCCTCGGGCGGGCGATGCTGCGCCTGCTCTTCCTGTTTGGCCAGGCCGGCATCCCCCTCTCGCGCGACTACGCTCTTATGGCCAAGGCCGTGCTCTCGATCGAGGAGGTCGGCCGTCTGCTCGATCCGAAGTTCGATCTCCGGCCCCACACCGAACCCGTGTTGCGCGAACTCCAGTGGGAGCGCGCCCGCCCGCGCGTCCTCCTCCGCCGCTCGCGCGAGATGCTGCGCCACACCCTGCTCGGCCTGCAGGATCTTCCCTTCGAACTGCGCCGCCTCGTCCGCCGCCTCGAGCACGACAGCCTCGCCATCAACCTCCACCACCGCGGTCTCGAGGACCACGACGACGCCGTGAAGATCGCCGCGAACCGCATCAGCCTCGGCGTCATCATCGGTTCCCTGATCATCGGCTCGTCGCTCATCGTCACCACGGGCATCGAACCCCATCTCCTCGGCTACCCCGCCCTCGGGATCGTCGGCTACCTGCTATCGGCCGTGCTCGGCCTCTACGTCATCTGGGACATCATCCGCCACGGGCGGCACAAGTAGGCGAATCGTACAGCCTTGCCTCGTGGTGTCCCAGCGAAGGCCGGAGTTTTCACTCCATGCCGGCCTCGCAACACCGCGACCGCGCCGGGGAGCGAGGCTGCTTCCACGCCGGGGAATTCTTGCAGGGGTCAACCGACCAAGGGCGAAATCAACGGGGTAAACCTGATGGTCGCTGCAGCACCGGTGAACGGGCTGACGATCGCGCAAGGCCAAGCAGCGACCAGTGGGCGGAGCCTCTGCGGCTCGCACTGGCGGGAAGCTGCCCGGATTCTCCCGCGCTCAACCCCGACCCGGCCGCCGACTTTGCGCCGCGCATGGGAGTAACCGACGGGCCCGGGAGCAACGTGCTCGCCCTGCCTCGGCGGCAAGTCCGCCTCACTCCACGCGCAGCGACGTCAGCGGGATGACCGCAAGCTCAGCGCTGTTGTGGTTGCCGCGCCGGCCGGCGCTGTTCGAGTAACCGACGTAGAGTTTGCCGTCGTGCTCCACCGCACACGGGTACGACAGCGCGGCCGACGGCGTCGATTCGCCCGGACCCTCCGGGAACACCGCAGGCCGAATCGTGAACACCCTGCTGAACACTGCTTCGCCCGGCCGGCTGACCGCGATCGTCAGCGGCGAGCGGCGCTTGCCGCTGTCGGCCGACGTCGTGCACACGAGGTAGCGCTGCCCCGTACTGAGCAGGCCGGCCGCCGGTTTCGACGTCGCCATCGGCAGGTTGCTCGGCGCGGAGGGCGTCCACGTGCGGCCGTAGTCCTCGCTCACCGCCACCAGCGCCTGCGCCTGTGAGCCCCAGCGGGCGAGGTTCACGACCCGCGCACCGTCGACGATCACCGCCGACTCGCCCCACATGCTCAGGCCCGGCGCGGTCGGGATGCGGACGAGGTCCCAGCGCGTGAAGTCGTCGCCGCGGCTGATCGCCACGGCCGGCGGGTTGATGGATTTCTCCGAAAACGCACCGGCGCAGACTCCCGCCATGATCCAGTTGCCATCGGCCATCTTCACCGGCTGGTTCAGTGCCCAGAAACCGCCCTCCACCACGACACCCTTCGGCTGCCACCTGCCAGTGCTCTCATCGAGCGTGTAAGCGCGGGTGTGAATGCGCCCCATCTTGCCGTAAAACGCGCCGTGAAAGGCCCAGAGAGTGCCGCGGTGCGAGAGAAACACCCCGTGGCTGACCGCGAGATCGGGCGCGTCGGTGCCGGTATCGATCGTGAACACCTCGCTCCATGTGCGACCGCCGTCGGCGCTCACCCGGCCGCGCGCCTCCTCGGTGGCCGTGTTCTCCGCGCCCTGGTTGTGTCCGAACGAGGCGTAGAGCCTCCCTTGGTGCCAGCCGAGGCCGACCCCATGCAGCCACGGGTAGCCGTCGACCGCGGGTTCGTGGCGCTTGATGACGTGAAACTCGACCCCGGCGACGCGCGGCAGATCCGCAGCCTTGGGCAGCGAAACCTTTTCCTCCCACACCGGGGTGGCGGCGACGGGCAAGGGCGGCAGCCGCGCGCTCACGTGGATCGCGCGATCGCGGTTGTGGTCGAAGGCGAAATGCAGCCAGCGCCGGTCGGCGCTGACGAAACCGTCGGGGTAATTGAAGCGGCCCTCGAGGTCGCCGCGCAACACCCGCTGATAGGGCCACGTCTTCAGGCCGTCGAAACTCACCCAGAGCGCCAGCGGGCTGCGGGCCTTCGGATTCGGATTGTGCAGCAGCGCCACGGTGTCGCCGCCGAGGCCGTAAATCGTCGCCTTCGATCCCGGGTTGGGAATGTCGGTCGGCGTGGCATACTCCGGCCAGGTGCGGCCACCATCCGGCGACTCCGCGTAGTAGAGGACGCCGCCGAGTCCATCCGCCCGGATGATCATCGCGATGCGACCATCGGCCAGCTCCACGAGATTGTTCTCCGCCCAGCCGGCGTAGTCGTCATTGCCGGTGAGGCGGATGTCGCCGTGCTCCGTCCAGGTCCGGCCGCCATCGTGGCTCAGCAACACGCCGTTGCGCGGATTGGTCGGACGGGAGAAGCGTCGGCCATCCTTGAGCGTCTCGGTCGCGCCGACTCTGAGGTAGTGCTGAAAGGGAAGCAGCAGGCGCCCGTCGCGGGTGACGAGGTGGTTCCGGACGAAGGCGCGGTCATGGAGTCGCCCCGGCGCCGGCGCCAGCTCGCTCCAGGTCCGCCCGGAGTCGTCGCTGTGCGTCATCCACTCCTTCCACTGCGCGAAGCTGCCGTCATGCGTGGCGACGAACAGCGTGCTGCGCCCGCCGTGCACCATCAGTTCCGTCGGCACCATCGCCGCGGTGGCACCCGTGCGCGGCAGTCCGAAATCGAGCGGCTGCATCGGCGCCCACGTCTTACCCTCGTCGTGACTGCGGCTGAGAAAAACCTGGTTGCGCGGATCGGGCTCCCGATCGCCCCCGCCGAGCATCACCAGGACCCACGAGCCGTCGGGCATGAGGCGCAGCGTCGTGTCGCAGGCGAGTTTGTCGGGGCTTTTTCCGGCGAAGATGACCGAGGTGCGGTCCTCGCGCGCATCGGCTGCCACCTGTTTCTCCCACACGGGATCACTGGCCGGACGCGCGCGCGCGGGCGCCGCCACCGTGGCCGCGACCGGAGAGTAGAGCGCCACCAGCTCAGCGGGCGGGAGCGTCCGCGGGAATAGCCGCACTTCGTCAAGGGCGCCGTGGAAGGTCTGCCGCAGGGCGCCCTGGTCATTCACGCCGCCCAACGTGAGCGGGGCGGCCGTCGCCGGGATCGGTTTCGCGAGCGCCACGGAACCCTCGCGTCGGCCATTGATCCAGAGCTCCGCTTCGCCGGGGCGCACCACCACGCCAACGAGATGCCAGCGGCCGGGCTGGGGAGACGCCGCCGCGGTCACGGTCTTCCATCCGCCCTGATCGACATAGAGGCGGAATTTCCCGTCGCGATCGATCATCACACCCCACTGGCGTTCGCCGAGCGAGTAGCGGTTCTTGGCGGCGAGCATCTGTTGCTCCCCGCCGGGGGCGAAGGCGGCGGCCCAGAGTGTCAGCGTAAACCCGGCCTCACCCGGATTGAGCCCCGCCGAGTCGTTGAGCTCGATTAGCGATCGGCCGTCGAGGGCGAGGGCCTGACCGCGGACCCCGGCAACCGCGGACGCCTGCCCGCGCAGCGTGAAGGCGGCATTCGCGGCGGTGTCGAGCGGCCAGTGCCGTGCGGGCGCAGCGACCGCGGTGGCCGCACGCGCCGGCAGGCCGGCCGCGAAACACAGTCCGAGGACCAGGAAGGGAAAAGCAGTGAGGACGCGCATTCGAAAAGGTGGCGGACGTTCAGTATCGGCCGGTGACGCCGAAGTTGATCTGTGGGCCGCCAACGCTGGTGTAGCTCATGCGATCGTCCCAGCCCCGAAACCGCGCCTGGGGTTCATTGAACACGTTCATGACCTCGCAGAACAGATTGGCGCTGGGACGAAGCTGCCAGCCGAGCCCGAAGTTCACGATCGTACGCGAGTACTTGTACTCGTTGCGCGGCGAGTTGGACGCGGTGAAGCTCGTCAGGTGACGACCGGTGTAATTCACCAGCACCCGCGTGCTGAAAGCCCGGTACTTGTAGGTCAGGTTGACGTTGCCGGTCTGCGGAATGAAACCGGCCAACTCGTTCTTGCCGCGCGGGCTGACGGAGCCGTAGTCGCCATGCGTGCGCAGGTAGGTGAAGTTCGCCACGAGGCCGAGGCCGTTGAACGGACGGGGGAGAAAATTGAGCTGCTGCTGGTAGCTGAACTCCCAGCCCTGGACGAAGGCCTGGCCGGCATTGCCTGAAGTCAGGATGTCGTAGCCCTCGTACTCCCCATTGTAACCGTTGTTCGGACCGGCGCCGACCGTGCCGCCGTCGATACCGGTCACGATGTAGTCGGCGATGCGCTTGTGAAACCAACCGGCGGACACGAGCCCCACCGGGAGATAATACTCGACCGTGGCATCCCAGTTGCGCGCGGTCTGCGGTTTCAGCGCGGGGTTGTTGATCGTGAGCGTGCGCTGGGTGTCGTTGAAGCTCTCGTTGGGCAGGAGATTGCTGAACTGCGGGCGTCCAAAGCTGGTCGACCAGCTCAGGTGCGTCTTCAGCTTCGACATGGGCGTGTAGGTGAGGTGCGCGCTCGGGAACGACTTGGTGTAGTCGCCCTTGATCCGGCGGGCGGTGTCCTCGTAGTCGCGCCGCGCGGAGCCGATGGGATCGGTGGCCTGCTGCGCGGCGGTGCTGCCGGTCTTCGCCCGCACGCGTCCAAAGCTCTCCACGTCGGTCCGCTCCGTGCGCACGCCGGCCAGGAGGCCGAACTGCCGGATCCGCGACTGCCCCATCACATAGGCCGCGCTCACGGTCTCGCTGACGTCGTTGTTCGTGATGTAGCGGCTCTGTTCACGAAAGTAGAGGTCCTCGCGCCAGAGCGAAGGATCGCGCGGCTCGTCGTTGTGGAAATACCATGAGCTTTCCCAGGTCGGGAGCTGCCGGCCGGTCTTCGCGCGGTCGGTGCCGACGAAGTCCGGGTTCGCCGGCAGGGACCTCCCGCCGATGTACGTCCAGCGTCGGTTGCCGCCGCGTTCGCCCGACGTCTGCTCCCGCACGTCGAAACCGGACTTGAGAAAGAGGGGCACCGGCGCCGGCACGGCGTAGCGGGCATTGGCGCGGGCGTTCTTGATGCCCGAAATGCCCTTCCGCGTGCGGGTGTCCGCACCGGTGATCACATAATTGGCGGGGTTCGTGATGTCGGGGCCCTCGGTCTGCACGAAGCGCGGGAAAAGCTCCGACTGCGAACGATCGAGCACCCAGCCGACACCGCGGATGGTGTGCGTGAAGGCGCCGGCCCCGGGACCGCTCGTGCGGTTGACGTGCGTCTGGTGAAACGAGGCGCCATAATCGATCTCCCAGCGCGGCAGCAGGTGTTCGCCGGTGAAGGCGACACCCCGGGTGCGCAGCATGAACCCGGTCGTCGTGTCGCGCACCGCGATGGTGGAGTTGGTCACGCCGCGCACCTGGGTAATCCGGTCGGTGAAGCCCGGCAGAATCGCCCCCGTCCCGGTCGGCAAGCCGTTGGCGCCGATCGCCGCGAGGGTCTGCGCGGTGGAGGTCTGGGTGTCGTGGAAGTAGCGGTTCGGCTCAAAGTGGTCGGTCGAGTACGCGTTGACGGAGAACTTCGCGTCGCGCGAGTGGCGGTAGTCGAACCGCAGGTTGAGGCTGGTCTGGAAGCGCCGCGCGAAGTCGTCGCGCCAGCGGTAGTCCCACAGGAAGGCCGGCGTGGTGGCCGTGTTCTGGTAGTCGCGAATCGTGTAATAGTAGCCGATCACCTTCTCGCTGTACATCGCGTTGAGCGCGACGCCGAGGTTGCGCGCGCCGCCGAAGGCGTCGAATACCTCGTTGTAGGTGGCGCTCGTCAGCGGCGCGATCGCGCGGTCGCGGCGCAGATCGGTCTGATCGGTGAACGACGGCGCCCAGATGGCCCCGACGTTATAGGTAAACACGCGCTTCTCCCGCTGACTGAGGGCGGAGCGGGTCTTGAAATTGACCGTGCCGCCGAGCGAGTCCGCGCCCTTGTCCGGCGTGTGCCCCTTGATCAGCTCGACCTGGTCGAACATCGACGCGGTGACGAACTGGTACTGGTAGCCGCGGCTCGCCAGCTGGTTCGGCGGGACCGCGCCGCCGTCGACGGTGAGGCGGTTGAGGGTCGTCGCCATCCCGCGCACCACGATGCCGCTGACGGTGCCGTCATCGTCCACCGATCCCGCGGCGCCCGGGAGGCGCATCGCGAGTTCGCCCCCGCCCATGTTCGGCATGATGCCGTAGGCGTCGATCGCCGTGATGTTCTTCACATTCTCCGCGTGGCGCTGCGCCGTGATGGCCGCGGCCGTACCCTCGCGCTCTCCGGTGACCTTGAACGCGTCGAGCCGGTAGATGCCCGCAGTCAGGTCGACGCGCAGGGTCTGCAGTCCGCCGGCCGTGATCCGCACGGCCTCGACGTGCGCGTCGAGGCCCTCGTACGAGACGGCGACGACGTGTTCTCCGGCCGGCAGGTCCGGCAGCAGGAAACGTCCGTCGCCGTCGGTGAGCGTCGTGCGGCCGAGCGCGGCGATCTCGACCCGGGCGCCATCAAGCAGGCGTCCGGTGGCGAGGTTGTTGACCGTGCCCGTGAGGGCCCCGGTGGCGACGGGTTGCGCGGGCGCAGGCGCCGTGCCGAGCGTGACGAGGAGGAGGAAGGTGGCCAGCGCACGGACGCGCTGGACCAGGGGCAGGCCCGGGATCGAGGTCATGGGGTTGAAAGGAAGGCTGAGGAAAGGGAGGGCGGATCGCGGCGCTCAGGCCGCCCCGTCCGCCATCCGCTGGCGCCACCACGAGGCGAGCACCGAGGCGGTAATGGCGCTCCACGGGCCGAAGATCGCGGCACCGAGGGCGGCGGCAGGGCTCTTGAGCACGTCGAAAGCGAGGCCGGTGGCCATGCCGCCGTTCTGCATCCCAACCTCGATGGCCACGGTGCGCGCGTCGGTGCGGTTGAGTCGGGCCAGCCGAGCCAGGCAGTAACCGAGGGTGTAGCCCACGGCGTTGTGGCACGCCGCCGCACCGAAAAGGGCAAGACCCACCGTCAGCAACTGCTCCCGCGACGACGCAATCGTGATGCCGATCACCGCGCAAATCCCGCCCATCGCCACGACGGGCAGGCCGCGCGCCAGCCGTTGCGCCAGCGCCGGCAGAGAGTGATGCACCGCGATGCCGATCACCAGCGGCGCAATCACCATGGTGAGAATCGACCGCATCATCCCCCAGGCGTCGATGGGGACATAGGTGCCCGCAAGGAGCTTCATCGCCAGGGGGGTCATGATCGGCGCCGCCAGTGTCGAACACGCCGTCATCGTCACCGACAGCGGCACATTCGCCCGGGCGAGGAGTGTGATGACGTTGCTCGCCGTGCCTCCCGGGACCGACCCAATCAGAACCAAGCCGGTGGCGACGGCACCCTGGAGCCCAAACAGCCACGCAAACACCAGGCCGCCCAGCGGCATCACGGTGAACTGCAGCACGAAACCGAGGAAGATCGGCCACGGCAGGGTGAGCACGCGGCGGAAGTCCGCCACCGTCAGCGTCAGCCCCATGCCGAGCAAAATCAGCTGCACCAGCGGGACAATGGCCCCCTTCAGTTCAAAGCCCGCCCACGCGACAAAGAGCGGCGGATGGGCCACCGCCAGGCAGCCCACCGCCAGCACTGCGAAGGTGAACCCCAGCCCGTGCAACACTCGCAACCACCGCGTGCTCACCGCGAGGGCGGCGAACACGACGGCCAGCGCGATACTGAAGGCGAAGACGGTCATGGCCAGGTCCGGCAGTGAACCACGGAGGCACGGAGACACAGAGGAAGACCGCGAGACATGGAAGAGAGGAAGTCTGGAGAGGCGATTAACCTCGGTGCCTCTGCGTCTCTGTGGTGCGGTTCAAAACTCGCTCAGTCGAACTTCATGCGGCCCACGACCTCGCGCACGAGCGCGTCGACTTCGGGGGTCAGCGGCAGCATCGGGCGGCGCACGGAGCCGACGTCGTGGCCGCGCAGCTGCAGGCCGCGCTTGATCACCGCGATCCAGTCGGGTCGCTGTCCGTCGCGCCCGACCGTGACCAGATCAACGAACGGCATGATCTCGTCCCAGAGCTGCCGCGCGGCGACGAAGTTGCCGTCATCGATGCAGAGGTGCACGATCTTCGACCAACGCTTGGGATCGAAATTCCCCGAGCCCGAGACCCAGCCGGTGGCACCGAAGGCGAAGGCGCCGAGGGCGTTGTTGTCGTGGCCGTAGAAGAGCCCGAGCTTGTCGCCGAGACGCATGCGCAGTCGCGTGATCATGTAGGGGTCGGAATTGGCGTCCTTGATGTACTGGATCACGCCGTCGTTGGTCAGCCGCACGAGGGTCTCCAGGGCGAGGTCGACCCCGACCACCGGCGGATTGTTGTAGATCATGATCGGCTTGCTGGTCGCTTCGCGCACCGCGCGGTAGTGCGCCTCGATCTCGCGCATCGTGTGCACCTGGTACCAGGGCGGGATGATGAGGTGGCCGTCGTAGCCGAGGCTCTCGGCGAATTTCGCCTTCTCGATCGTCCCGGCCGTCGAGAGGTCGGCCGTGCCGGCGAGCATGGGCACGCGGCCGCGGTTCTGCTCCGCCGTGATCCCAAGCACGCGTTCCCATTCGGCGCGCGTCAGGTTCATGAACTCGCCCGTGCTGCTGCCGCCGCAGAAGCCGTCGGCGCCATTGGCGATCACGAAGTCGACGTGCTCACGCAGGCCTTGTTCGTTGAGACGACCGTCCGGATGGAAGGGCGTGATGAGCGGAGGAAAGAGGCCGCGGAAGGATTTCATGCGAGGGAGGGAGTCAGTGACGAAGGGCGATTCCGCATAAACGCGTGAATCGACCGCACTCGGAACCTCCGCCCCGGGGAGCGCAAGCTCGACGTGTCCCGGTGCATTCGTTTGATCTCGCCGACATAGTCCGAGGCCCGATTTCGCATAAAACATCCCATGACTGAGACCGAACTCCGCCGCCTTTCCGAACTGCGCTCCCTGCTGGAGGGATTTGCCGCCCGCCAGACCGCCGCCCACGCCGACCCGCGGGCCCGGCAGCCGGTCCAGCTGCGCGCGATTCTCCGCCGGCTCAACGCCGCCATCCGACGGCGCGACTACGCCGCGTTCCGCGCCGCCGATGAGGAACTGCACACCGCGGTCGTGGCGGCGGCCGAGGTGCCGCGGCTGCTCGACGTCTGGCGGTTGGTGTGGAACGGCCTGCAGGGCTTTCACCGCAAGGGCTTCGACGAGTGCTTTCCCGACACGCGGATCCTGATCGAGGAGCACGAGCACCTGGTGGAGACGATCATCCTCGGCGATCCGGTCGCCGCCGAGGACGCGGCCCGCAGCCACGTCGAAGCGGTCTGGTTCCGCCTGGCGGAGCAACAACATCAGCCGGGCGCGGCGGCGGCGGACCCGCTCCAGCGCGCCACCTCGCACCTCGCCTTTCGGCTGCACTGTCGCCTGCGCCTGACCGACGTCGCCGCGAAGGTGGCGTTCACCAGCCAAGGCAATCTCTCGCGGCTCTTCCGGCTCCGGTATGGCATGAGCTTCCGGTCCTACCTGCAGAACCTGCGGCTGGAAAAGGCGGCCGAGCTGCTGGAGTCCACCCGCTTGCCCATCGGTGCGATTGCGCGCCGGGTCGGATATCGGGACTTCCCGCGCTTCAGCCAGCACTTCAAGCGCCGACACGGCGTGGAACCGCGCCGGTGGCGCCGCGCGAAGCAGACCAAGGCGGCAGCCCTGGACGCACGGGCCGATCGACCCCGCGCCGCAAAGAGGCTCGTCGCGCACCAGAAAATTCGGTGATCTTTCCCGACCATGCTCCGACCGCTGATTCCCCTCACCCTTGCACTGGCTGTTGCCACCGCGGCGTTGGCCGCCGCACCCGCCTTCGACGTCGTCATCTACGGCGGCACCTCCGGCGGCATCGCCGCCGCGGTGCAGACCGCCCGCCTGGGCCGTACCGCCGTGCTGATCGAGCCCACCCGGCATCTCGGCGGCCTCACCACCGGTGGCCTCGGCGCCACCGACATCGGCAACAAGAAGGCCATCGGCGGCATCGCCCGCGAATTCTACGGCCGCATCTGGCAGCACTACCAGCAGCCGTCCGCCTGGAAGTACCAGAAGCGCGAGGAGTACACCAACCGCCGCGGCAGCGCCGCCGATCCCGGCGAAACCACGATGTGGACCTTCGAGCCCCACGTCGCGACCAAGGTCTACGACGACATGCTGCGCGAGGTCGCCGCCAAGGTCACGGTCGTGCGCGGTGAGCGACTCGACCTTGCGCCCGGCCGGGGAGTGATCAAGGACGGCGGGCGCATCGTGCGGATCGTGATGGAGAGCGGTCGCTCCTTTGCAGGCGGGATGTTCATCGATGCCACCTACGAGGGCGACCTGATGGCCCGGGCGGGAGTGAGCTACCACGTCGGCCGCGAGGCCAACGCGGTCTACGGAGAGACCATCAACGGCGTCCAAGCCGGCCACGCCTTCAGCCACCAGTTCACGAAGCAGGTTGATCCCTACGTCCGGCCGGGTGATCGCTCCAGCGGTCTGCTGCCCGGCATCACCCCGGACGGCCCCGGGGTGGAGTTCTCGGGCGATCGCAAGGTGCAGGCCTACAACTTCCGGATGTGCACGACGGATGTCCCGGAAAACCGCCGCGCCTGGGAAAAGCCCGCGAACTACGATCCGCAGTGGTTTGAACTGCTCCTGCGCAACTTCGAAGCTGGCGACCACCGCGTGCCGTGGAACCCGGTCTGGATGCCCAACCGCAAAACCGACACGAACAACAACTACGCGATCAGCACCGATTTCATCGGCCAGAACTGGGACTACCCCGACGGGGACTACGCCACGCGCGCCCGTATCTGGAAGGCCCACGAGGACTGGCAAAAGGGACTCATGTGGACGCTCGCCCATCATCCCCGCGTGCCCGAGTCGGTGCGGGCCGAATTCCAGCGCCTCGGTCTCGCCAAGGATGAGTTCACGGACAACGACAACTGGCCGCGGCAGCTCTACGTCCGCGAGGCCCGGCGCATGATCAGCGACTACGTGATGACGGAGAAGAACTGCACCCGGGCCGAGGTCGTGGCCGACAGCGTGGGCATGGGCGCCTACAACATGGACTCCCACAACATCCAGCGCTACGTGACCGCCGAGGGCTTCGTCCGCAACGAAGGCGACATCCAGGTGAGGGTCCGCCCCTATCCCATCAGTTTCCGCAGCATCCACCCGAAGGCCACCGAGTGCACCAACCTCCTGGTGCCGGTCTGCCTCAGCGCCTCGCACATCGCGTACGGCAGCATCCGCATGGAGCCGGTGTTCATGGTCCTCGGCCAGAGCGCCGCCACCGCCGCGGTCCAGGCCCTGGAACAGGGCGTGGCGATCCAGCGCCTCGATCCCGCCCGGCTGAAGGCGCGTCTCCTGCAGGACCGCCAGGTGCTCGACTTCGAGAGCCCGCCGATCGAGCCCAGGGTCCGCGTGTCCGCGGCCCGGCTCGGCGGCGTCGTGGTCGACGATCTCGACGCCACGCGGCACGGCTTCGACCGCGCGAGCGCCGCCCATTCGGTCTACGTCGGGCAGGGCTATCACCACGACAACAACTCCGGCAAGGGCCAGCAGACCGCGCGCTTCACGCCCGCGTTGCCCGCCGCCGGCCGCTACCGCGTGCTGGTGGCCTACCCGTGGAACGCCAACCGCGCCGCCTCCGTGCCGGTGATCATCCGCCACGCCGACGGAGAGACGCGGGTGCTGCTCAACCAGAAGAAAAAGCCGGCGGTGGACGACCTGCTTGAGCCGGTCGGCACCTTTCGCTTCGCCGCTGGCCGCGGTGGATACGTTGAGATCTCCAACGCCGGCACCGAGGGCTTCGTGGTCATCGACGCCGTGCAGTGGATCGCCGAGAAGTGACCGCCCGGCTGATGGCGGTTAAGCCCCGCGCAACAAATCCGCGGTCCGGACAATCAGCGACGCCCGGTTCTCGAGCCCCAAGCGATCGAGGATGCGCTCCATGTGCTTGTCGATGGTGCGCGGGCTGGCCTCCAGGATGACTGCGATCTCGGGGTTGGTCTTGCCCTGGGCTACCCAGTAGGCGACTTCCGCCTGGCGCACCGTCAGACCGAGCGCGAGCAAGGCCGCCGGTCCGGGGGCCGCACGTTCCTCCTCCAGCGCGAGCATGATCAGATCCTCCCGGCCCGCCTCGGTGAACCGCCGGACCCGCAGGCTGCCTTCCTTCGTTTCGTGGCGATCCACCCGCGCCAGCTCTGCCGGGGCGAGCGAGAACTTCGCCATCAGATCGTGGGCCAGCCGTGTGGCAAACAGGAGCTTTCGATCGGCCCCCAGCACGACCACCGCCCGGTCCAGCGACGCCGCCAGCTGCTGCTCCGCATCGACTCGCAGCGCCACCTCCGACTCGAGTTCCGCGTTCTTCGCCTCCAGCGCCCGCCGCGCGGCCAGCAGTTCCAGCTGCACCCGCACCCGCGCCACCAGCTCCGGCACGTGTACCGGCTTGGTCACGTAGTCGACCGCCCCCACGGCGAAAGCCCGCACCTTTTGCTCGGGCTCGTCGATCGCGGTCAGGAACACCACCGGAAGATCCCGCCACTCCGCGTGACTCTTCAGCGCCGCGCACAACGTGAAGCCATCCTCCCCGGGCATCATCACATCGAGGAGAATCACCGCCGGCCGCTCGCGGGCGAGCACCGTGCGCGCCGCAGCGCCGCTGTCCGCCAGCAGCACCCGCACGCCCTCCCGCCGCAGGGCCTGGCAGACGAGGCCGAGGGAGGCCGGGGTGTCGTCGACGACAAGGACGGTGGGAGTGTTCATGGCCGTTCGAGGAGCTCGCGCAGTCGCGAAAGCTGAAAGCCGGTGGCCGCATCGTCGAGCGCGTCCCACCGGACCGCCGCCTCCGGATGCGCCGCGCGCATCCGGGCCACGACGGACCGGAACGCCTCGAGATCCCCCTGCGCGAGGACCTCCTGCAAGATCGGCCGCACCTCCGGCGGCAGGGGAACGTCCGGCGCCACGCCGGCCGGTCCGGCGGCCTCGTTGGCCGCGGGCAGGAAATGCCAGTGCAGGTGGAGCAGACGCCCTACCCTGCCGACGAGGTCTCCCGTGCGAAACGGTTTGGGGAGAAAATCGTCGGCACCCGCCTCCTGGGCCGTGCGGGGATCAAAACTGAGCACCGAGGCGGAGGTCAGGAGCAGCCGCAGCGCCGCTCCGCGCGGTCGCGCCCGGAGTTGGCGCGTGAACTCCAGTCCATCCATCCCCGCCATGCGGTAATCGACGATCGCCAAATCCGGCCAGGGCTCCGTGCCGTCGTCGAGCCGGGCCAGGGCCTCCGCCGCATCCGCATAGTCCCGGCAGACGAATCCCAGGGGCACGAGCAGATCGGCCACGAGGTTCCGGTTCACCGCGTGATCATCCACGATCAGGACCCGGCGACGCGGGCCGTCGTAGCCGGTGACCCTGACCCCGGCCTCGGATCGTGGCGGCGGCGGCACCGTCGGCAGGGCCAGGGCGAAAACAAACGTGCTTCCCGCGCCCGGCTCGCTCGCCAGCGCAAGGCTTCCCCCCATGCGTTCGGCCAGCGCCCGCGCGATCGCCAGGCCGAGCCCCGTGCCGGGCGACGCTGGCCGCGTGGCGTGGGCTTGTTCGAAAGGTTGGAACAATCGCGCCTGATCCCCCGGTGTCACCCCCGGGCCCGTATCGCTCACGGCAAACTCGAGCCCGAGGCCGTGGTCGCCGGTCGGACCGGTCGTTCGCGCCCGCAGGGCCACCTCACCCCTGGTCGTGAACTTCACAGCGTTGCCGATCAGGTTGTCCAGAACCTGGCGCAGCTTGGCCGCGTCGCCCTCCACCCACTCCGGCAGATCGTCGGCCAGTTCCCGCCGGAAGACCAGTCCCTTGGCCGTCGCCGCGGCAGTGTGCACCACCGCCAGGTCGACCAGGAGTTCGCGGAGCGGCAGTGGCGCCGGCCGGAGATCAATTCGGCCGGCCTCGATTTTCGCCAGGTCCAGCACGTCGTTGATCATCCGCAGGAGATGCTCGCCGCTCTGGTGCACCACCCGCACCCGATCCCGCTGGTCCGGCGCCAGGCGCGCATCGTCCTGCAACAACTGCGCATAGCCGATGACCCCGTTCAACGGCGTCCGCAATTCGTGGCTCATCGCGGCCAGGAACGCGCTTTTCGCCCGGCTCGCCGCCTCCGCCTGATCCCGGGCGGCGGCGAGATCCCGCGTGCGTTCCGCGACCAGCGCCTCGAGCCGCCGGCGCTCCCGCTCCGCCCGTCCCAGCCGCCAGCGCACAAAGCCCAGGACGGCGCCCAGCAGGGCGAGCCCGTACGAAGCGTACGCCTCCGGGGTGCGATGCCACGGTGGTGCAACCGCAAAGGCCATCCGGCCGGGCTCGCCGGTGCGGCCCAGCGCGTCGCGCGCCCGCACCTCCAGCGTGAACGGCCCCCCCACGAGGTTCGTGTAGGTGACCTCTGGGGACGCCACCACCGCCCAGTGACCTTCGTACCCCAGCAACCTCGCCTCGTACGTCACGGCCTCCAGCGCCGCCGCCGGGCTGCCGAACCTCAGGTGCAGGGGCTCCCGGCTGAACGGGATCCGCCGGGTTTCCGGGGAGGGCCGCCAGCGCCGCTCGCCCTGGACCACCTCGCTGACCACCACGCCGGGCGGTTCCCGGACGGGCGCCGCGGCGGCCAGGTCCAACCGCACCATGCCGCGCGTGCCTGCAATCCACAGAAACTCCCGTCCGGCCTCGTGCAGCCAGGTCACGCTGCGGGCGCCGCCGAATCCCAACACCTCGTGGATCGCCGGTGGCAGCGGCGTCCACGCCGGCTCTCCGGGCATTCGGGTGTCGAGGCAGCCCAGTTCATACAATCCCGCCGCCCGTGACACCTGGAACCAGAATCTCCCACTCCCGTCGCTCGCCAGCGGCAGCGTGTTGATCCCCGCCGGCCGCCACCGCGCAAAACGCGGGTCCGGCACCAGCCGTTCGCCGGACGGCTCCGGAACGAAGACACCGTCCCGCACGCAGACCAAAACGGTTGCCGGCTGGGCGTGAATCTTTACCCATCCGGCGCTGGCCGGCAGACCCCGCGTCGCGTCGAAGCGCCGGACGTCGGCGGGTTTGCCGTCTGGGGTCAGCTGCACCCGCAGCGCCACCCCCGAGGTGGTGCCCGCCCACACGATTCCATCCGGCTGGGTGCCGAGGTTGGTCACTTCGGCCTCGAAGTTTGGCACGCCTCCGGTCCGGGCCGCCGACCAGTCGGACGCCACCCGCACGAACTCCAGGCCCCGCAACATCCCCACTGCGAGCAGGTCCGGCCGCCCGCCAACCCTGGCAATATCCTCCACCTGGCTGGACGTCGCGTGCACCAGGCCGCCATTCGCGTCCAGGCGCACGAGGCCGCGCTCGCTTCCCACCATCACGCCCCCCTGCCAGAGGATTGCGTTGGAGATCCGCTTGGCCGCCGCGATCGAGTACGGCTCCAGCCGGGCGTGCCCGATTCCGTCGACCGCCGGCCGCAGGCGCATCGGGGCCGTGTCGCCCATCGCGATCACCATCTCCCCCTGGTGCCGGCTCGGGATGCCCCCGATGGTATCCGGTCTTCCATTGCGGGTGTCGAAGACCGTCCACGCGGCCGCGGGGTCCAGCACCGAGAGGCCGTTGGCGGTCTCGATCCAGAGTTCCCCGCGCGGACCCCGGGCCAGTCCGTAGGTCGCCGTGTGCGCCAGTCCCGAACCGCCCCCGAGTCTCCGGGTGACGGTGCCATCCGGCCGCTGCCACAGCAGGCCTTCACCCGCGGTCGACCAGACCAGGGAGCCGTCGTCGAGACGCAGTCCGTTCCGGATTCCCGACCGGCGCAGAAACTCCGCCGCCGGCGTGGGCCATTCGGCCAGCGTTCCCTCCGCGGTGAGCCGCAGGAGCTGGCCGGCATCGGTCGCCAGCACGAGGGCGCCGCCGTCTCCGGGCACGACCGTGAGGCGCCGCGCGGTTCCGAGCCGGGGATCCTCCGCCACCGCTCGCCAGTCCCCGCCGCGCCACCGCAGCAATCGCTTCCCGGCATGGCAGAAGACCTCCCCTCCCGCACTTCGCACCGCCGGCCGGATTCCCGGGAACGGCCAGCGGCGGAAGGTCCCGGCGGGTTCCCAGGCGAGCACCGCCCCGTCCACGGTGAAGAACACGCGTCCGTCCGCGCCGGCCGCGCTCCAGACGGTGTCGAACTCCGCGTGTTCCCGCGGGAGGCGATGGGCCAGGGAGGCGAACCGCAACTCGCCCGTTCCGGGAGCCTCCTCGATTCGACCGAACACCCCGCCCCCACCCACGTAGACCCGTCCGTCCGGACCCACCGCCAGCGCCCGGATCCAGGTGCCCGGCACGGCATACTGCCGCCAGCGTTCGCCGTCGAAGGAGACCACCGCGCCGTAGGTGCCGAAGTACATGACTCCGTCGGGCGCCGCCGCGGACGCGAAGACCTGGCTGTGCCCGCGGTAAATCTCGGGCGGAAAGTTCCGCACCCTCGGCAAGCCCGCCTCCGGATCGAAGCCCGCCCCGGCCGCCGCGAGGGGAAGCCCGATCGCCGCCGCCAACGCGACCCCCACCGCCAGCCCGCGCCGCCGCCAGTCATCCACCCTGCGCGCCTGCCTCACTGCCGGTAGACGGTTCCGCCCTTCATCACGAAGTTCACCTTCAGGACGAGCCGGATATCGGCGAGCAGATCGCCCGGCACGGCCACCAGGTCGGCGAACTTGCCGGCTTCGATGGATCCGATCTCCTTTTCCGCGCCCAGCAGTCGCGCCGCCTCGATCGTCGCCGACTGGATCGCCGTCAGCACGGGCATGCCCGCCTCCACCATGTAGATGAACTCCCGCGCATTCTCCCCGTGCGGTGCCACCCCTTGATCCGTGCCGAAGGCGATCTTCACGCCGGCCTGCCACGCACGTTGGAAGGTCGCCTGGATCACCGGACCGATCGCCGCCGCCTTGGGTTGCACCACGGGCGTGAAATACCCGTCCACCTTCGCCATCTCCGCCACAAACCGGCCGGCGCTGATGGTCGGCACAAAATAGGTCCCACGCTGCTTCATCAGGGCGATCACCTCGTCGGTCATGAAGGTCCCGTGCTCGATCGAAGCCACCCCGGCTTCCACCGCGCGTTTCATGCCCTCCGTGCCGTGGGCATGCGCCGCCACCTTCAGGCCGTAGTCGCGCGCCGTCTCGACGATGGCCCGCAACTCCTCGGCCGTGAACTGCGGGGCCATGCCGCTGGTCGCCTGGCTCAGGACCCCTCCCGTCGCCGTGATCTTGATCACGTCCGCACCTTCCTTGTACCGCTGACGCACCGCCTTGCGGGCTTCGTCCGGACCGTTGATCACCCCCTCGGCGGGGCCCGGGTCACCCATCAACTCCCGCGCGCGGCCATTGGTGGGATCAGCGTGGCCGCCGGTGGTGGCGATCGACTTGCCCGCGGTGTAGATGCGCGGTCCTTCCGCCATGCCGAGCCCGATGGCCCGCCGCAAGGCCACGCTGCCGTTGGATCGATCGCCGAGGTTGCGCACCGTCGTGAAGCCGGCGAGCAGGGTCTTCTTCGCGTAATACGCACTCTGCAGCGCCCGGTCGCCCGGGTTGAGCTGGATCCCTTCGAGGGCGCTCGTCGCCGACTGCTGCGACTCCAGGTGCACGTGGCAATCGATCCAGCCGGGAGTGACCGTGCACGACTTCAGGTCAATCACCCGGTCCCCGGCGGCCGGCGCCGCGAAACCCGCCTCGACGGCGGCGATGCGCTGGCCGTCGACCACGATGGTCACGTCGCGCTGCGCCGACGCGGAACGCCCGTCGATCAGCGTGCCACAATGGACCAGGGTTCGCGCCGAGGCGGGCCGGCCGACGACCAGCAGCGCCACGGCAAGGAGGAGGCGGGGGACGGACATGGCGCGGTGATGCCGTCCCCGCCCGGGGGTTTCAATCCCCGTATTTCACGCGGTTGCGCGCCCGCAACTGGCGATGGAGCTTTTTCCATTTCGCCTGGTTGGCGCGCTCCAACTCCGGGTCCGCGCGCCGCGCCGCATAGGCCTGCTCGCGCTGGAGTTTCTGGTAGCTCTGCCAGCGCGACTCGGCAAGGGTGCCGTCCTCCCGGGCGGCTTGCACGGCACAACCCGGTTCGCCGCGATGCGCGCAATCTCCAAACCGGCACCGCGCCGCCAGGGCCGCGATGTCGGCGAAGGTCTGATCGACATCCTCCTCGGCAACATCCCAGATCTGCAGTTCCCTCATGCCGGGCGTATCGATGACGATTGCCCCCGACGGCGTGAGGAGAAGCTCGCGGCGCGTGGTCGTGTGCCGACCCTTTCCCATCGTCCCACTGAGTCCGCCGGTACGCTGGCGGTCCTCGCCCAGCAGGCGGTTGATCAAGGTGGACTTGCCGACTCCTGACGAGCCGAGCAGCGCCAGCGTCGCCCCGGGCACGAGCCACGGCGCCAGCGCTGACGCCACCGGACAAATCGTTGCCGGTTCCGGCGCCCCGTCGACCGCGGCAGAGACGATCACCACCGGGGTTCCCGGTGCGATCGCGGCGACCTCGGCCCCGGCGGCGGCCGGGTCGGGGTGCAGGTCCGCCTTGTTGAGCACGATCACCGGCGCCGCGCCGCTCGCGCGCGAGACCGCGAGATAGCGTTCGAGGCGGCGGAGGTTGTAGTCGCGATCCAGGGCCGTCACCACCAGCACGGTGTCGACGTTGGCCGCGACCACCTGTTCGAAGTCCTCGCCGGCGGCACGCCGCGAGAATCGGGTCCGGCGCGGAAGCACCGCGTGGATGTCCGCGCGGGTTTCGCCCGGGCGGCGGCGCACCGCCACCCAGTCGCCCACCGCCGGAAGCGCACTGCGGTCGACGGTCGAGTGCAGCAAGCGGCCCGTGCAGGCCGCCTCCATCGGCCCGTCCGGGGCCAGCAACTCATAGGCGTGCTTGTGTTGGACGGAAACGCGCGCGGGTACGAGACCCGCCGCGGCATGGGAGACAAACGCATCGGCCAGAAGGGAGTTCCAGCCGAGGGAAAAGAGAGTCATGGAAGTAGCTACGAGATCGTTCGAACGTCCGGGACCACACCCGGAAAAATCAACCCCACCACGCGCCCGTTTCAGGCACGGCAAAACCCGGCCGCCCCCTCGGACGACCTGGCTACTCGAATCCGTCTCGTTGCGCGGACGTCAGCCGCGCCGGGCCAGGCCAACCGAAGAAAGCGAACGCAGGACAAGGACACTCGTGGAGGTCATAACGGCGAAGGTTGGCGTGGAAGAGGTCCTGGTTCACCCAGGGACGCACGGAGCGAGCCGTGTCGCACGAACCGAGTCAATCTCCGGCTGCGTGCCCAGCCCGCTTCCCATCCTATCCGGCGAGCACGCGCGCAAAGACGGCGGCATCCACATTGCCGCCCGTCAGGACCGCCCCCACGCGCCGTCCGGCCTGGCGGGATCGTTCCTGCAGCACCGCCGCGAGGCCGGAGGCCCCGGCGCCTTCCGCGACATTGTGGGTATCGGCAAAGCAGGCCCGCATCGCCGCCTCGACCTCGTCGTCGCCCACTTCGACAATCCGCTCCACCCCCTGCAACAGGTGCGGCAGGGCGTCGGGATGCGGCCGCGAGCAGGCGAGTCCATCGGCGATTCGCGTGGCCGCGGGGTGTGCCTGCACCTCCCGCGCGGCGAAGGAGCGCGCGATGGCCGGGGCTTCGCGCGAGCAAACGCCGACGATCCGGGTTTCGAGCCCCAGGGCGTCACGCGCCGCGATCATCGCGCAGACTCCCGAGCCGAGTCCGATCGGGACGTAGACGGTGTCGAGCGGCGGCGCCTGCCGCAGGAAGTCCAGCGCGGATACGGCGACGCCCAGCACCAGTTCACGGGCAAACGACGGCATCGCGTGCAGGCCCCGTTCGCGGCCCAGCTGCTGCGCTCGCTCCAACGCGGCCTGAAAGTCCTCGCCGTGCTCCACCAGGGTCGCCCCCAGGCCCCGCATGGCCGCGTTCTTCTCCACGCTGTTTCCGTGCGGCACCACCACCGTGGCGGTCAGTCCGTGCCGGCGGGCCGCAAACGCCACCGACTGGCCGTGGTTGCCCCGCGTGGCACACACCACGCCCCGGCAGTCCGGTTTCCGGCGAAGCAGCGCGTCGAAGTACACGAGACCGCCGCGCACCTTGAAGGCCCCGAGCGGCGTATGGTTCTCGTGCTTCAGCCACACTTCCGCCCCTGCGCGCGCGTTGAACAGGGGCCAGGTGTACTGCGGGGTCGGCGGCACCACCGGGTTCACCCGCTGGGCGGCCGCTTCGATTTCGGAACGGGACGGCAGTGCAAACACGGCTGCAGCGTGGCGTCGGCACCGGCCGGTGCAAGTCGGCGGCTGACTGTGCTCCCGGGTCAGGCGCCGCGCTGTCCACTCACCGTTCCGGCCGCGACTCCCGAAACGTCCGCTGCCAGCACCGCCGCAACTGCCCGTCTACCCGAGGGAGATCCGCCGCTCCTTCGGTTCCGGATTCTGCCGGTAGAACAACGCCGTGTGGCCCACCGCACCGACGCAGACACACCGCCCCTCGTCGGCGATTCGCGCGCACAGTTCCGCCCGTTCGTCGCGATCGGCGCCGAGGAAGCGCAGTTTCACCAACTCCTGGGCGCGCAACAGCCGCTGCAACTCCGCGAAAAACTCCGTGGTCAGGCCGGCCCGCCCGACCTTCAGGTGGTCCGGCAGGGTCTGGCCAAGGCCGCGCAGGCGGGACTTCTGGGCTCCAGTGAGGGGAAAATCGTACATGGCGTGTGTTGCGCAGTAGGCGCAATCCCGCGCGAAGGGACAGACAAAAAACGCCGGCGTCAGGTCGCCCCGAAGAAGTCGGGCGGGAGTTCCCGCCATTGGCCCGCCGCCAGTCCCTGCAGATCCAGGGAACCGAATCGTTCGCGATGCAGCGTCACCACGGTGGCGCCGGCGGCAGCGAACATCCGCCGCACCTGGTGATACCGCCCTTCGGTGAGGGTGAGCAACGCCTCCCGCGGGCCAACGAGGTGCAGCTCCGAAGAAGCACAGGGCCCGGCTTCGCCCGCCAGTTGCAGCGTGCCACTGGCGAAAAGCGGCACGAGATCCGGCGAGAGGTCCCGGTCGACGATCGCCCGGTAGACCTTCGGCACCTTGTGCTTCGGCGACGTCAGCCGGTGCACCAACGGCGCCAGATCCGTCAGCAACAGGAGACCGCTGGTCTCCTTGTCGAGGCGCCCAATGCTGGTCACTGGCGGATTCCGCCGGCGCCAGCGTTCGGGCAGCAGGGAGTAGACGTTGGGCCCCTCCCGCTCGTCGTGCGAACACACCAGGCCGACCGGCTTGTGCAGCAGGAGCAGGAGGCCGTGGGCGTGATCCGGCGCTTCGCCATCGATGCGCACCTGGGCCGGCTCCACCCGATCACCCACGTCATCCGCCGTCCGGCCCCCCACCGCCACCCGGCCCGCCCTCACCCAGTCGCGCGCCTCCCGCCGGCTGCAGTAGCCGAGGTTGGCCAGAAGTTGATCCAGGCGGCGCATCAAGGGTTCGATCTTCTGCCGCTTTGTGCCTTGCTCTGGCGACTCCATTCCATGCTGCGTTGGCCACTTTTTCTTCTCGCGATCTCGTTGCTGATCCTCGGCTTCCTCACGGTGACGCGCTCGCCCGACTGGTCGCCGTGGAAGCTGGCAGTGCTGGCCGGTGAATTCGGCCACTGGCTCGCGGCCCTGGCCGCGGTGGTCGCCCTCGCGGCCGGCCTCGGGAGCGGGTCGGAACCCTGGATCCGCGGCTCGACGGCTGCGTCGGCCCTCGCGGCTGCGGGCCTGCTGCTCGTGCCGGCGTGGCAGGCCCGGCGCGTCGCCGCCGACCTGCCGTCGCGACTGGGCGGAGCCTTCGGCCCGGCCCGCCTGGACGCGCCTGCGTTCCGCGGCTCGGAACTCTTCCTCGGAGAGGATCCGCCGACTCGGCCGCCGCAAACGCTGGAAGTGGCGCCCGGATTGCCGCTCGACTTCTACCGACCGCCAGCCGCCGACGGCGATGGTCCGCGGCGCCCCTGCGTGATTCTGATCCACGGCGGCGGCTGGGAGAGCGGAGATCGCGGACAACTCCCGAAACTCAACCACTGGATCGCCAGCCGGGGCTTTGCCGTGGCGGCGGTTTCCTATCGCCTCGCCCCGGCGCACCGCTGGCCCGCCCAGCGCGAGGATGTGGAACGGGCGATCGCGTTTCTCCGCGAGAGGGCGCCGGCGCTCGGTATCGACCCCGACCGCTTGGTTCTCGTCGGTCGCTCCGCCGGCGGGCAGATCGCCCAGGTCGTCGCCTACACCAGCCGGCTCCCGGCAATCCGCGGGGTGGTCGGCCTCTACGCCCCGTCCGATCTCATCTTCGGCTATGTGAACACCCACGAGAACGACATGCTGAAGTCGCCAGCCCTGATGCGACGGTTTCTCGGCGGCACTCCCGATTCCGCCCGCGCGGCCTACGAATCCGCCAGCGGCTGGTATCACGTCCGGGCGGGGATGCCGCCCACCCTGCTGCTCCACGGCCGCAACGACGCCCTGGCCTGGTATCGCCACAGCGAACGCCTCGCGGCGCGGCTGGCGGAACATCGCGTGCCCCATGTCTACGTGGAACTGCCGTGGGCGACCCACGGCTTCGACTACAACCTTCACGGACCCGGCGGTCAGATCACCCGCTTCGCCCTCGAGTGGTTCCTGCGCCGCGTGACGGAGCCGCCGGTCCACCCGTAGCCGCCCCCCCTGTTTCTCCGCCCCCACCCCGCCGCACGGCGCGTCCGCCCGCCCACTTTTGTCACCTAATGGGTGACACCACGCCGCTGGCGGGTGGCTGATGGAAGCGGCGAACGAGGGTCAAGGCGGCGGTGAGGTGCGGCGGCGTTGCCGCCAGAGGCGCGCGATCTCCAGGACAAGCAGCGGGCCAAAGATCCACACCACCTGCAGCGGAAAGAGCTTTCGCGCCGCCGCCTGGTGCCAGGCCGCCAGCGCGGCGGCGACGTACGCGAGGCGGTGCAGGTTCTTCCAGGCGCGTCCACCCATCCAGCGCACCGCGGCGTCGAGGCTCGTGAGTGTCAGGAGAAGCAGGATCACGAGGGCGGCGAGTCCGGTCAGCTGGAAGGGCTTTTGGATCTCCTTTCCGAAAGTCTCGAAGGTGCCGTCATACACGTGTCGCGTATGCGCGAGAAAGTGCAGCAGCGCGTACGCAAAGGCGCTCACCCCGACAAGCCGCCGGTGGCGGTTGAGCGCCTGCGTCACCTCCGATCGGGGCCAGAGCACCCGCAGCGGCGTGAGGGCCAGCACCAGGGCAAGGAGGACACACGCGAGGAAACCCCAGTGATGCAGGATGAACTTCAGCGGGTCGGTCAGCGCCGTAGCATCCTGCTGCACGAACAACGGCCATGCCGGCCAGAGTCCCGGCAAGACGATCAGGACCCACGCGACACCCTTGGAGCGGAGAATCACGGCGAGCCAGCGCATCGGAGTCGTCTTGGTTTCAACCGTCGCCGATCCGGGTGCGGCGGTCGCGCGGATCGCCGCAGTCAGTAATTTTTCCGCAGGTCCATGCCGGCGTAGAGCGCGGCCACCTGTTTTTCGTAGCCATTGAACATCAGGGTGCGCTGCCGGGCTCCGAGGAGGCCGCCGCCGCCGATCACCCGCTCGCTCGCCTGCGACCAGCGCGGATGGTCCACCTGCGGGTTCACGTTGGCGTAAAAGCCGTACTCGTGCGGCGTCATCACCTGCCAGGTGTTGCGCGGCTGCTTCGCCACGAAGTCGATCTTCACGATCGATTTGCCGTACTTGAAGCCATACTTCCACGGCACGACGAGCCGGAGCGGCGCGCCGTTCTGGTTCGGGATTGGCCGGCCGTAGATGCCGGTGGCGATGAAGGCCAGTTCGTGCCTCGCTTCATCGAGGCGCAGACCCTCGAAGTAGGGATAGTCCAGATTGTCGCGCCGCTGGCCGGGGGCGCTCTTGGGGTCGAGGAAGGTCGTGAACGTGACGAATTTCGCTTCCGGCAGGGGGTCGGCGAGGGCGATCAGCTTCGCCAGGGGAAACCCATCCCACGGGATTACCATCGACCAGGCTTCGACGCACCGGAAGCGGTAGACCCGCTGCTCCGCGCCGCCGAGTTTCGTCACAAGATCGTTGGCATCGATCTTGAAGGGGTTGCGGCAAAGACCGGCGATGGTGACGGTCCAGGGTTCGGTCGTCCAACCGCGGTTGGCGAGCACCTTGGGCTCCGCCTTGTCGGTGCCGAACTCGTAGAAGTTGTTGTAGCTGGTGATCAGCTCGTAGGCGGTCGGCTTCAGGTTCGGATCGCGATGGTCAGGGTTGACCCGCGTGGGGAACCCCGCGGTCGTCGCCCGCGCCGTCCCGGACAGGAGCGCCGCGGCGGCGAGGCCGGCGGCGCCGAAGCCGGCGGTCTTCAGGAACTCGCGGCGCGGACGGAGGTGGTAATCGCGCTCAGGGGTGACGGCGGATTCGGGCAGTTCCCAATCACGGGGGAGGCGCAAGTGCATGGCGGTGGGTGGCGGGGGCTGGCCCGATCAGGCGTGAAATCCGCCCGAGGTCAAATGCGCGGGCGCCTTCGTGGCGGCGCCCGGGTCCCGGCCGCGGACCGGCCGCGCTTACACCGCCCACTTGTCGCGGTAACGGTCGCGCGTGAGCCACTTCGAACTGCCGCCGCTGGCGAAGCGCTTGCGCACCGGATCCCATTTGGCATTGGCGCCGAAATGGTACGCGAAGTTCATCACATGGCAGGCGATCACGCTGCTGGCCCCGATGGCGACGTCGCAGATCGGCCGCTTCCGCGAGACCACGCAGTCGATGAAATCCTGGAAGTGGCTCTTGCTGTTGTAGAGCTTCACCTTCGCGTCGGCCAGGAACTCGCGCTCGGTCAGCGTCACCTCGCGCTCCATCGAGGTGCCCTTGTCGATCTCCTTGTCCCAGAACTTGTGAATCGTCTTGCCGTCGCGGATGAACTCGAACTTGCCGCGGTTCACGTGCACCTCGCCCTCGGTGCCGTAGAAGGAGACGCCCTTGCCGCGCACATGGGTGAGGACGGTGCCGTCGGCGTAGACGAGCTGCGCCCCGCGCCGGGCCTCCTGCCAGTTCTGCGGCGCCCGCACCTCGACCGGGCCGTTCTCATCCATGCCGAGCCCCCATTGCGCAATGTCGATATGGTGCGCGCCCCAGTCGGTGATCATGCCGCCGCCAAATTCCCAGGTGTCGCGCCATTTCGGGAAGTGGTTGTGCAGGCCCCGCGGCGAGAGCATCGGGTTGTAGTTCACGAGCGGGCCCGGACCACACCAGAGATTCCAGTCGAGCCCCGGCTCCATCTCCTCCGCGGGCATGTTGTACGGTTTCGCCGGGTCGCCAAAGGACACCCCGACCGCATGCACACGCCCGAGCACGCCGTTGCGCACCAGTTCGGCGGCGACGCGAAACTCCTTCGACGACCGCTGCTGGGAGCCCACCTGAAACACGCGGTTGGCCTTGCGCACCGCCTTTTCCAGCTCGACCGCCTCGTGCACGTTGTAGGTGAGCGGCTTTTCACAGTAGACGTCCTTGCCCGCCTTCACGGCCGCAATCGCGATGTACGCGTGCCAGTGGTCGGGCGTGGCGATGAGCACCAGGTCGATGTCCGGCCGCGCGAGCAGCTCGCGGAAGTCGTTGTAGGCGGCACAGCCCTTGTAGGCGGTGTCGTTCTTCTTCGCGTACGCCTCGTCGGTGATCTTCTTGGCGTTCTCCCGCCGCGTGGTGTCGACATCGCAGACGGCCACCACCTGCACGTCGTCGCGAGGGAGCATGCTGCGGAGGTGCCCCCCCATCTGCTTGCCCATGCCGATGCAGCCCACATTGAAACGCTTGCTCGGGGCCGAGGCCTGCGCCCAGACGCGCGAGGGCAGGATGAGGGGCGCGGCGGTCAGCAGCGCGGTGCTTTGCAGGAAGCGGCGACGGGAGAGCGGGGTCGATTGCATGCGAAAAGAGGAGCAGGAAAGCGGATCCCGGCGGCGGACCGGCGATCCCGCCAGCCAAGACGCTCGGGGGCGTCGCCGGTTGCGCGGCAAACGCTCAACGGCCAAACTCCAGGTACCCGAACCGGACGGGTTGGTGAAACCCCGGCAGCAAGGGCGGCGACCAGCTGAGCAGTTCCACGGGCAGGCCCTTGGTGCGGTTGTAACGGTAGAAGTTGGCCCTCCAGAGGTCGCCCGGGCGCGGCGCCGGGCCGCCGAGATCGGAAAAGGGAATCCGCACCTCCACCTGCCAGACCTCGTCACGATCGCCGGAGTTGCCCACCGTGCCTCTCACCTTCACCCCGCTCTTCATCCCTTTCGCGGTGTAATTCCAGTCACCCTTGAAGGTCTTCGACACCCCGCGTTCATCGAGGGTGTTGGTGATGATGGCATCGAACTCGCCGCCGAGCGGATTCCATTGCAGCTCGTAGTACTTCGCCAGTTCGCCGCGGGTGACGAAAAACTCCGCCACCTCCTCCTCCCAGAACTTGCTGTCGCGTGCGGTGAAGGTCGCCTGGATGTCGATGTCGCGGCACACCCAGCCGAGGTAGAGCGCGCCCTCATCGTACCAGACCCGCACCGTGGTCGCCTCGCGGGCGGCCCCCTGCCCGTCGGCCGGCACGAAGTTCGGCAGCACCGCGGCCTTGGACCACACCACCTCGTTCAGCTCGCCGTCGAGGGTGACTGTTCCGCTGAGCTTTGGCACCACGATGCGTTTAGGCGCGGGCAGCGTGGCGGGATCCGGAACCGTTTCCTTCGGCGCGGGGGCCGCCGCCGACAACAGCGCCGCGGGTACGAGCCAGGCCAGGGTGCGGAAGTTACGGGGCAGGGACTGGGGCATCATGAGCACAAGGGGATGCCGGCCACACAGCACCCAGGCGGGCGAACTTTCAACCCGGATCCGCGGCACTGCGGTCCCACGATCGCCGCCACCCATGATTCCGAACCTCGGCACCAGGCCGCGAGGGTGCCGGCTACGGCGCCGGCGCCGCGGCGACGACAGCCTTGAACCGGGCGTCCGCGCGCAACCGATCAAACAACGGGTTTCGTTCCAGCACCGCCCGAGTGATCCCGAAGCTGACGTAGGAATTCTTGAACACCCCACCCACCGCCTCCCGCGCTTTCACTTCCGCCTCCAGGGTCGCCAGCGCCTGCTCCGGTTCCCCGAGTGTCAGGGCCAGACCGGCGAACTTCGCCTCGGGTGAATAGTACGATGGCGGCTCCCATTTGCGTTGCTTGAGCTGCTGGCGGATTTCGTCGGCCGCGCGCCGTTCGCCCCGCTCGGCCAGGGCCCACGCCTTCCAGTACAGCGCGTGTCCGTCCCCCGGGGCCACCGCGAGTTCGCGGTCCGCCGCCTGCATGGTCAGCTCCCAGTCCGCCAGCGCCGCCTCGCGGTTGCCGGCCATCGCGTGGGCCAGCGCCGTCAGGGCCGCGCGGGGTCCGGTGAAACTGATGTCGCGCACGTAGTCGCGCGGGATCTTCTCGTAGATCGCGAGGGCCTTGTCGGGCTCCCGCCGCCACAGCCGCACCAGACCCGCGAGGCTCGCGCCGCGATCCTCGATAAAGGACCAGGGCGGCCACTGGTCCAGGGCCGCCGCCGCGGCCTCCAGATCCCCGCGCCAGCAGAGCTTCAGGATCAGGTCCCAGTTCAGCGCCCGGCCGCTCGGGGCCCGGACGAGTGATTTCGCGACCACGGCCTCCGCGTCCGCGTAGCGACCCGCCGCCAGCAAGTAGGAAACCCCGTCGTTCATCGGGGCGGGATTGCCCCCGGAAAGGGCCGTGGCGCGCTCGAGCAACGGCATCGCCTCCTCCAGCCGGCCGGCGCGGCCGAGCTTCCGGCCGAGGGCGTAGAGCACCTCCCAGTTGTCCGGCAGCCGGCGTGCCAGATCGCGCAGCACGGGCTCTGTCTTGGCGGGATCGAGGCCAAGGTAGTCCGCCGCGGTCGCCTGGGTGACCAGCACGGCCACCGACTCCGGTGCGAGGCGAATCGCATACTCGGTCTGCTTGCGCATCGCCTCGAGCCGGGCGGGCGTGCGATCGAAGCCGAAGCGATAGAGATCCGCTGAAAGGTGCCCGGAGGCCGCCCAGGCCTCGCCATCGGACACGTCCAGCGCGACCGCCCGCTTCAACAGGTCCTCCGCCAGGAAGAAATTCTCCCGCTGCGCATCGTCCTTCACCTGGAAGAGCTCGCGCGCCTTCGCGACGAGCCGCTTCGTTTCACTGGCCGACTCCGCCGGCGCGCGCAGCGTCCCCGGCTCGCCTCGTCGCCAGGGCTGCCAGGCCAGCATTGCGACCCCGGCCGCCACCCCGGCAAAGGCGAACGCCAGCTGCCAGCCGGCGGGGCGACGGCGATCGGCAAGTTCCTCTCGTCCCGGTGCCGCCGTCCCGGGGCCGGGGGCAGGAATGGGGGGCCGCGTGCCGAGGTTCAAAGGAGGCACCGTTCCCGCACCGAGATCCTCCAGGATTCGCTTCACCCGCTCGCAGAAGCCCGGGCTGGTTTCACCTCCGGGCAGGTGCGTCCACTGCACCGCGTGGAATTCGTCCGGCACCCGCGCCATCTGGCAAGGCGTGTCGTCGACCACGATGGGCAAAAAGAACATCTGATCTCGCGCCATCAGGTGGGAGCGGTCCGCCGCGAGTTTCCACTCCAGGCGGAAGTAGCCCTCGCCCCGGGCCTGGGTGTTGGCGGAGATCACCGGGGCAAACAACGCGCACTCGCGAATCTGGCGCCGGATGTTCTGATCCCATTTGTCCCCGCCCCGCAGTTCGCTCTGATCAAACCACACCTCGACCCCGGCCTCCCGCAGGGCCCCGCAAATGCGCCGCGCCGCCTCCACGTCTTGCGACGCGTAGCTCAGGAAGACGGCCTGACTGGAGGAATCCGACATGGACGCAGGGGAGGTGGGACCGCGGAGAATGGGAAACCCCGTCCCATCGTGGCGAGTGCATTGTAGCCCTGCTCCGGGGTGGGTTCGGCGACCCAGAGGCGCAGTCAGACCGACCGCCGCCGTACCGCCTGCCCCGGTCGTCCGCGGCGGACAGAGCAGTCAATGCTCCGTACCTGTGCGTCGCCGCCAGGCGCGGTGTTCCGCCCAGGCCTGCTCGTACTCGCGGCGACAACCGGCGTCCTCCAGCCACTGCGTGAAGCGAAGATCGTCGCGCACCCCATCGTAGCCGGGAAAGAAGAAATACAGCGCGGAGTCGGCCCGCCATTCGCCGGGGCGCTCGCGAGCGAAGCGGAACGCCTCCTCGGTCCGGCCGAGGGCCAACGCCAGTCGCACCGCATCACTCAAACGCAGGTCGGCCGGCTTCGCCAGCCGCGCCTCCGCCTCCTGGATCAGCTCGCCCCGTTCGCCGGCGAGCAGGCGGGCAACGAGGATCCGCAGGTCCCCTGACAGCGACCGCTTCCGTCCGGCCTCGGCGCGCAACACCTGCCGCGCCTCCTCGAACCGTGACAAACCGATGAGGGCGTGGGCCCGCGCGCCCAAGGTCTGGCCATAGTCGGGCGCAATCGCCAGCACCCGGTCCGCCACAGTCAGCACCTCCGGCCAGCGGCGGGCCATGTTCAGGTACAGGGCGTAGTTGCTGGTCACGATGGGGGAAAACGGATCCAGTTGCGTCGCGAGCTTCATCTCCGCCAGGCCCTCTTCGAGCCGGCCCCGGTTGCAGAGCAAGCGGCCATACCACTGCCGCGCGTACGCGTAGTTCGGATTTGCCTGAATCGCCCGCTGAAAGGCCGCCGCCGATTCCACGTAGCGCCGCTCGGCCAGCAGCAGGCGGGCTTGGGTTGCCTGGACCTCACCGAGCTCCGCGCCCAGAACGAGAGCCCGTTCCACCTCCCGCCGCGCCCGCGCCCCGAGTTCCGCCGCGTCCGGGCTGAAGTTCCGGTAGCGGCCGTCGAACAACAGCACCCAGGTGTCCGCAAACGCCGCCTGCGCCCGGGCGAAGTCAGGCGCCAGGGCGAGCGCCCGGCCAAACCGGGCCTGCGCCCGCAGCACCTCCTCGTCTTCACCCGCGATCCCGCTTCGCCGGCTCCAGGCCTGCAGCCCTTCCAGGTACAGGCGGTACGCCTCCGGGTTCACCGCCGCGACCGCCCCCGCCGGCGCGGCGCCAAGCTTGAGCGACAGCTGTTGCGCGATCAGCCCGGCCAGTTCCTCCTGCAGCGCGAGGCTGTCCCGGACTTCGCGGTTCAGGTTGCCCGAGGACCACACCTGCAAGCCATCCGTACCCCTAAGCAGCCGCGCCGTCACCCGCACAGACTGCCCGGACGGGCGCACCGTCCCCTCGACCACGTACGCGACCCCCAGCTTGCGCGCGATTTCCGGCACCGGCAGGGACTGGCCTTTCACGGAAAACGCCGAGGTGCTGCCGAGCACGAACAACCCCGGCACGCGGCCCAGGGCATTGCTCAATTCCTCGCTCAAGCCGTCGGAAAAATACTCCTGGTTGCGGTCATCGCTCAGGTTCTTGAAGGCGAGCACCGCGATGGATTTTTCCGGTGCGGGCCGCTCCGCCGGAGCGGGGTCAGTCGTCAGCTTCTTGGCCGCCCTCTGCGGCGGAGCTGGCGCCGCCGCGAGGAGTTGCTGGAAGGCCGGGGTCGCGCGCACCGAGTCATAGGCGGGATTCAGCTCCAACGCCGCTCGTGGCGCGGGAAATTTCCGCCCCACCATGTCGACCATCGGATCGCTGTTGAGCCCCGATGACACTGCTTCGGTGTGGCCCAAGGCGAGGCGCAGGAGCGCCGAAGCGTGCGCACAGGACCAGTACTCATTCCGCAGGGCACCACCCTGTTCAAGACTGCGCAGCAGTGCCTCCGCCTCGGCCTTCTCGCCAAGTTTGGCCATCGCCAGGGCCTGCAAGGCCAGCATTCGCTTGAGGGAGGGCTGCTCCGCCACGACACGCGCGGCGACGCGCTTGGCGTTCGCCCATTCGTCACGCGCCGCCTGCGGACGGTTCGCCATCTCGTGGGCCAGGGCCAGCAGCACCGCCTTCGGTCCCATGTAATAGGTGTCGAAAAACGAGTCGCGGGCGATCGGGCTGAGCACGGCAATCGCCTTGTCGGGCTCGCGCCGCCAGAGCCAAACCTGGCTCGCCACAAACGCACCGCGATCCTCGAGGCGCATCCACACCGGCCATTTTTCGACCACCGCCGCCGCCTCGTCCAGGTCGCCCCTCCAGAAAAGGTCGAGCAACGCCCGCAAAACCAAAGAACGCCCGGTCACCCGCACCGCGTCCGCCTGGGCGATGGCCGAGTCGATTTCCGCGTAGCGGCCCCACCACTGCAACTGGGCCGCCCCCATCATCAAACCCACCGGATCACCGCCCGGCAGGGCATGCGACCGGTACGCGGCCGCCATCGCCCGGTCGATGTCGCCGGCATACGACCAAGCCATGCTCAACACGCGGTACGCCTTGCGGTTTTCCGGATCGCGGGCGAGGACTGACTCCATGAGCCGCGTCGCCTCCTCCGCGCTATCCTTGCCCGCCCACTGGAGATAACCGCCGTAGGCGATTTGCGATTCGATCGCTTCCGGCGCCAGCTTGTAGGCACGTTCACTCTGTTGGCGCAACAGTTCGTGACGCACGCTCGTGCGCTCGTAGCCAAAGATGATCATCTGGCGGGAAAGATCGGCCTGTGCGGCCCAGACCTCGGCGTCGGTATTGTCGATGAGCTGCGCTTTTTTCAGGATATCCTCCGCCAGGAAGATGTCCTCGCGATTCACATAGTCCCCCGAGTCGAACAAAGCCCGCGCCTGGCGAACCAGCTTTCGCGCTTCCGTGAGCGGCGCAGATTTTTCAGTGGCCGTTGGACGCGCCCCCGCACCCGCCTCCGGCTTCGAACGGAAACTCAGAAATGCAGCGACCACCACGACCGCGGCGAGCCCGAGCGCCGCTGGCACGAGCCATGGACGCGCGGATTTGGTTGTCGCCGGCCTCGCCGAAGCCGGCGCGGCTTTCCCGACGCGGCCGGGATCGGCGACCCCGGCGACATCGCCGCCGAGCAACTGCTTCACCCGCCGGCAAAACGCGCCCAGTGCCGCCTCGTCGGGCGCCAGCGCGCCGGAGCCCAACGGACGCAGGTGGGTCCACTGCACCTGCTTGAATTCCGGGGGCACGCGCGCGGCGGCGTCGGTCGTCGCGTCGATGACCACGGGCAGGAGAAAGGCCTTGTCGTGCGCCATCAGGTGGGTGCGGTCGGCGGCGAGTTTCCATTCGAGGCGAAAATATCCTTCGTCGCGCGCCTGCGTGCTTGCCGAGACGATCGGCACGAACAGCGCGCACTCGGCGATCTGCTTCCGGATCTTCGCATCCCACGCGTCGCCGCCGACGAGCTCGTTGCGATCAAACCACACCTCCACCGCCGCCGCCCGCAGCGCCTCGGCGATGCGCTCGACCGCCGCCGCGTCCTGCGACGCGTAGGAAAGAAACACCGCCTTGCTTCCTTCACTCATCCGCCTGCACCTCCGATCACGAGCCGTCGGGCTGGCCGGGCCGGAGCCTTGGCACCGGCCGGCGCCTTGCGGATGAGGAAGACGGCCGGGCGCGATTCACTCATGCGTGCCTATGGCGGAACCGGACAACGCGGGTGGCAGGCTCAGGGGGCCACCCGGGCCAATTCCGCCTCGAGCGTTTCCCGCAGTTCCCGCACCGAGCGCAGCCGCTGCGGCTGCGGGGCCATCCCGTTCACCTCGGAAATCCCCTGCGCGAACCAACGCCGCTGCTCCGCCGGCGTGGCGGCGAGGAGGCCCTCCCCCAGCGCGATCCAAGCCGTCTGGGTCCGGCTGGCATGGTCGTCGGCCCCGGCGGCGCGCCGCTCCCGATTGGAGCGGGCGGCGGCACTCAGCAATTCGCGGGCCTCCGCCTTGTCGCCATGGCGCGCCAATGCGACGGCGGCGATCGCGCGGTCGGTCGCCAGGTCGTCCAAGGTGCCCGGCGAGGTGTCTCCCAGGGCCGGCCGGCCACGCACCAGATCGCGGGCCGCCTGCGCCGCCTCCGCCCAGCGGCGCAGCCGCAGCAGCGCCTCGGTCTGCACGCGGGCATTGCCTTCCAGGAGGTACCGGTGGGTCTCTTTCTCGGAACCGGCCACTGGGTTCAGCGTCCGGAACTTCCCCGCCACCGATCGCGCCACGGTCAGGGCCTCGTCCGGCCGGCCGGTGCGCAGCAGCAATTCCGATCGCTGGTTTTCATTCCAAAGCGGGGTCACAAACCGGAAATAGTTCTCCGGATCGACCTGGGCGACGGCGAGGGCCCGCATGCGATTCCCCTCGGCGATCGCCGCATCCACATCGGTCACCCGGCCGAGATCGGCCTCGATCGCGTCCAGCACCTCCGTCTGAAACGCGGCGCCCCGCACCGTGCTCGGCGACCCGCCGGCCGCGATGATCTCCCGGGCGTTCTCGCGCGACAGCCGGATCGCGGACTCGAACTCCCCGATCCGCCATTGGGCCGCCGCCGCGACTCCCCGGGCCACCCGGCGGTTGTTGCGGGCCGTGTCGTTGGCCGCGTCGAAGCGGAGGAACTCCGTCCAATCCGCGGCGGTGGCAAGGGCGAGCTTCTCGGCCTCCCGGTACTGGAAGTCATCCATGGCCGCCTGGGCCTGCCGGCTGCGCAGGAGTGCACGGGACCGCAGGGCCCCGAGGTTGCCCGCCTCGGCCTCGACCGCCTCGTTGGCGATCGGCACGGCCGCCCGCAGGATCTCCACCGCGTCCGCCACCTGACCGTTCCGGCGCAGGGCTTCGCTCAGCCAGGCACACGCCTCGGCGTACTGCACGCGGGCGCGCTGCCGATGCTGGGGTTCGTCCCGCAGCTTCTCAAAGATCCCCAGAGCCTGGCGGAGCGCCTCGATCGACTCGGCATGCTGCCGCTCCCGCAGGAGGATGAAGCCGTAGTTCATGGTCGATCGGCCGTGCTCGAGGCGGATGAAGGCCGGGGCACCGGCGGCGGCCGCCGCCGGCTGCACCAGCGTCACCGCCCGTCGGCCAAGTTCCACCGACAGTCCGGCGCGGTTCTGCAGGTAGGCATTCCGGCTCTGCTGGCGCACCACCGCGGTGTGTCCGACAATGGTCTCGGGGGAACGATCCCCCTGATCCGCCAGCCGGCGGAACAACTCCTCCGCCTCCCGCAGCGGATCCTCGGCCTCGAGGGTCTTGCCCTGCTGGGACAACGACAGCCCCAGGCGGCTGAGGGCGATCGCGCGGAACCGCTCGCTTCGGGCATCGTGAAACTCGGGTGGCAGGGCCGAGAAATACGCCAGGGCCCGCCGGGCCAGTCCGCTGACGATTTCGATCTTCCCGGTGGGTTCGAGCTCCGTGTACAGGTCGTCGAGCAGGAACGAAACCAGCTTCTCGGCCTCCGCGCGGGACTGTTGCGCGCGATCGCGTTCGCGGGAGGCCCGGATCTCCGCCGCGGCGGCCCGTCGGAGATTGACCCAGCCGAACACGGCGCTGCCCGCGGCGCCCAGCATCAGCACGCCCGCCACGGCGGCGGCCAGCCGGGCCCGGTTGAGGGAGCGTCGGGTGGCCGCCTCGCGTTCGCGTTGCGCCTCCAATTCGCGGCCGGCCTGCTCGAGCGCCTCGCGTTCGTGGCGCAACGTGCGGCTGGCCTTCACCACGCCGCAAAGCACGTCATGCGTCAGCTCCACGCGGCGCACATCCAGCCGCTCCTCGACCCGCAGCAGGCGGCGGTCGATCAGCAGCGCGAGGGTATTCTCCGCGGCGCCGGCGGCCGCGAGCCCCTTCCTCACCCGCTCTTCAGCGATGCTCTCGCGGTAGCCGGAATCGGTCAGCAGTTCATCCTCCAGGAAGGCCCGGACTCCGGCCGGCTGATCCGCCAGCGTGCGCTCGTAAAATTCCGAGAGAATCGTGTCGCGCGAACCCGCGAGCAGGGCGGTGGAGATCGTGGCCTCGCCCTGCGCCAGCCGGGTGTTGTTCAACTCGCGGCACACCAGGCTGAGGAGCGAGGGCTCGACTTCCGCCCGCTCCACTTCCGCGCCGCCGGCGACGAAACGCACAATCGCCGCCGCCACCTCGTCGTTCACCAGCGATCCGCCGGGCCCGGTGACCGCGGCGAGGGCCTGCGCCCCGGTCATGCGGGCCAGCCGCATCCGGTTCTGGGTCACCGACGGCATCCGTGCGCGCAACCCTTCCAGGTGGGCGAGGTAGTCCTCGCGCAGGGCGATCAGAATCCGGTAGTCGGATCGGCTGAAGTCGTACTTTTCCAGGCCCGCCTCATCGGCCTCCAGACGGGCCTCGAGGGCGCGCGGGGCGCGGTTCTCGACGAGGTCGGCCAGTTCCTCGATGAACTCCGCCGCACGCTGCCGGCCATGATCGTCGCCCTGCGCCAACGTGAAGATCTCCTCGAACTGATCGAAGATCAGCAGCGGCACCAGGGTCCGCCCCTCCGCGTCCCGCAGCACGTCGTCGCGATGGTGCAGGAACTCCCACAGGGACTCTCCGGCCGTGGCAATCCCCGCCCGGGTCCAGTGGCCCGCCGCCTCGGTGGCGCGATAGATGGCCAGCTTGATCTGCTCGGCGGGCGGCGGAGACTCGCGACCGTAGTCGAGGCGGACGTACACCGGACAGTACCCTTCAGGCCGGAGGCGGGGCACCAGGCCGGCCCGCAGGATCGAGGTTTTGCCGAGGCCGGACTGGCCGAAGAGGATGGTGAGCAGCTTGCGCTGCACCCGTCGCCCGAGTTCGCCGACCTCGTCGTCACGGCCATGGAAGTACGCCCGGGTATCCTCGGTGAACGAGGCGAGGCCGAGCCAGGGATGCTGCGCATCGATCGCGCCGGGAGCCAGGGCGGAGGAGACCGGCGCGGTCATCGGGGGGCGGGGGGACTCGGCGGGCATGGCAGGGATCAGCGAACCCGCGAGCCGAACAGCTCGGCCAGCCGGCGGGCGAACTCCGGGGTGACCGTCCCGCCCGGCAACCGCGAAAAGTGCACGGCCTTGAACTTTTCCGGCACGAGCGCCTCGGCCTCGGTGGTGCCGTCGATGCAAACCGGCAGGATGAACACGGCCCCCTCGGCGATGTTGCGCGAGCGATCCACCGCATAGCTCCACTCCCGCCGGAAATAGGCTTCGAGGCGCCGCTGGGTCGTGGCGGACACCACCGGCACGAAGAAGGCGCAGCGCCCGATGTTCTGGCGGATTTTGCGATCGTAGTCGTCGCCGCTCTCCAGCCGCTCCATGTCGAACCAGGTGGTCACCCCCGCGGCGTCGAGCCCGGCCTTCAAGCGCTGCACCGCCGGCAGGTCCTCGCGCGCATAGCTGATGAACACCGCGTTCTCCGGCATTTCGCGCTGCGGCGGCAGGAACCGCTGCGGTTCCAGCGCGGGCGCCGCCATCGCCGCGGAACCGGCGTCCCGACCCCGCCGCCGCAGCCAGCGTTCGTGGAGCTCGGCCACAAACCGTTCCGCACCGGAGTACACGCGCGTGCGCACACTCACCTGCTGCAGGAAGCTCATCAGCCGGGAGTCCTTCGCGGACTGGCTGTCGGCCACGACTTCACCCACGTCACGGGGATCCGACAGCCGGCGGCGCTTCGCCATGCGCAGGAACAGCCGGGCAAGCCAGTTGGAGAAGTTGCTTCCGATCAGCAGCAGGTGGTTGTGCTCCAGTTCGTGGAAGAGCTTCTCCGGCGTGAGGTGTTCGCTCTGCAGAGCGCAGACAAACTCCAGGGTGTCCTCGTCCGAGATCACGTAGGTCGGCGAGGCGGAGAGGCGACCGAGCAGGTGATAGACGACCGGCCGCTGTTGCCGCTCCCGCTCGACCGTCAGGTCGGCCACGCGGTTGGGCGCATAGGCAATCACCTCCGTCGAGGCGGCCCCGGCGAACCGCTCCAGGTTGATCGCCTGTTCGAGCAGGGGATCAAACGTGGTGGTGACGAAGAGATCGAAGTCGGTGATCTGGGCGAGCTGCCGCAGGGCCGGCGGCGGGGCGAAGTTGGTCTCGCGCAGGATGGTCCGCAGGCGCGTGTACGCCTCCTCCCTGCGGCCGCGGGCGGCCAGGTACCAGCAGACCACATCGTTGAGGGTGGGCGGTGGCGGCAGCTGCCCGAGGTCCACGCCGAGGCGCGCCGCCAGGCGCTCGGCGAGCCAGTCGTAGAGCAGGCGGGAGCCTCCCTCCGTCTCGACGCGGAGCAGCTCCGGCCCGAGAATCGGGATGACGCGCTTCTCCTCGATGAAGTTGAGCAGATCCTCCCACGCGTCGTCGTCAAACGGCGGGACATCTGCACCGGATCCGGCGAAGCCGCCGGTCGCGTCGTGGGGCGAAACCATGTGGGTGGGTCTCGGGGTGGGTGGGAGCACGTAGGGATACGGGGTCTGTTCCGCTGCACAACCCAGAAGATCGATCGGGGTCCGGGGAGGGCGCATCTGTCGGTCGGCGGTTGTAGCCGGCCGCGGTGAGGCCGGCCGCCGGGGTCACCGCCCCCGGCTACACCAGACAAATGACCGCCAACCGGCAGATGCGCCCGTCCGGGGCAGGCCGGCGGCTTCGCGGTTGACAGACGCGGGAGCCTCGCGGAGAGACTCCCGCCCGCATGGCCGACCCCGACCAACTGCCCGTGTTTCACGTCGTCGGGTTCACCGGCCACCGACAGTTGCGCGACCCCGCCGCGGTGGAGCGGACCCTGGGCGAAGTGCTGGGAGGGTTGCGGGCGGAGGAGGGTGTCGAATGGCTCGCGCTCTCCTCGATCGCCGAGGGGGCCGACATGCTGTTTGCACGCACCGCGCTGCGCCTCGGGCTGGGCTGGGAAGCGGTGCTCCCCCTGTCCCCGGCGGAATTCCGCGCCGACTTCGATCCCGCGCGGTGGCGCGAGGTCGAGACACTCCTGGCCGAGGCGGAACATGCGCGGGTGATCGGAGAGCGGACGGCCCGCGAAGATGCCTATCTCGACTGCGGCATGGAAACGGTGAATCACTGCGACGTGCTCCTCGCCGTCTGGAACGGCGAGCCCTCGCGCGGCCGCGGCGGGACCGCGGAGATCGTGGCCTACGCCCGCGAGATGGGGCGGCCGGTCATCATCATCGATGCCAACGACCTCTCGGTGCGGCGCGAGAACTTCGACCGACTCAAGGTGGGAGACCGGCATCTGGCCTATTTCAACCAGTTGCCGACCAGCCCGCGGGCCCCGGTGCACGACAGCCCCGACCGCGGACGATCGCTCGTGCAGGACTTCCAGGCCAAGGTCGACCACGCCGCCACCTCGCACGCGCCCCACGATCGCCGCCTCGTGGCCATCACCCTCTGGCTGCACACCGCCGCGACGATGTTGGCGACGGCGGGACTGGCCTTTCCGGTGCCGCTCGCCGGCCTGCCGTGGTTGAAACTCAGCTGCCTGCTGGTGGCCATCGGCGTGGCCCTGCTCGTGCGCCACCGCCGGGAACAGCACAAGTGGGTGCGCTGCCGGCTGGCCGCCGAGATCACCCGGAGTGCGTTGGCCACCTGGGGACTGCCCCGTTCGCTCCGGCTCTTCGATGATTTCGACTGGGCGGGGCTGGAGCCCCTGCGCCGCTCGCTCGACATCCTGCACCGCCGCGGCGCCCGGGCGCAGGCCGCGAGCTTTGACGAGTTCAAGCAGCGCTACCTGCACGAGCGCATCGACGGCCAGCTCGCCTATTTCGCGGCCCGGCAGCAGGAGGCCGTCCCGGTGCTGGAACGCCTGCGCTGGGGCTTCTTCGTCTGTTCGCTCCTGGCGCTGTGCTTCACCGCCGCCCATGCTTCGCACACCGCCCTGCCGGAACTGGCCGCCCCCGCCTGGGTGGAAACCTGGGTCTACGCCTTCGGCCCGGTCGTGCTGCCGGTCCTCGCCGCCACCTTCATCTCACTGATTCACGTGCACGACCTCCATCGGCGCGTGGCGCGTTACCGCGAACTGCAGGTGCGTCTGACCGCGGCCCGCCGGGAGGCGGCGTTCGTCCAAACCTGGGGTGCGCTGGAACGCGTGGTGGCCAAAGCCGAGCGCGCCCTCCTCCAGGAAGTGTTCGAGTGGCACTCGATCACCAGTTTCTCCGAAACCCACTGAGCGGAATCGAAGGGGGTCCGCTCGGGCCGACGCCCGGCGTCGCGCGGCAACGATGGGGCGATGCGACCACTGGGCCGGAGGCGCGACCGCGCTTTCGCCTCGCTCACGGCGCGGCCACCAGCAGGCAGTGGGCCCCTTCACACCGGAACAAGACCGGCTGGTACGACGCCCTCTGCGCAGCCGGCCACCGTCAGGGTAGCTCGTAGATCTCGCAGAGGACTTCGCCCGGAAGTCCGTCGGCGCTGCGCACCACGACGGTGCAGCGACTCCCCGCCGCCAGCGTCAGCGCGACGGCGGCGTCGCGGCTGCCTGGCACCAGCGCCGGTGCGCCCGCCGCGGCAAACACCGTCTGCAGTTCGGGACTCCAATCGTCACTGGCCGCCAGCCGGGTCTGATTTGCCGCCAAGACCTCCAACGAAGGGTCGGCCGCGGCCCCAACAACCCCGTACGCCGCCAACTGCGGGCCGAGGGCCCGGATCAGGACCCGTTTGCTCCCGGTGCCACCGACGCTCAATCCGACAACCAGGACCTGGCTTCCCTCTCCGGCTAACCCGCGGGTGGAGAAATTCACCACCTTGGAGCGCGACGTCGGCAGGGGATCGTAGATCTCCGCCAGCACCGCCCCTCCTCCGCTCGTGCGCACCTGTGCAGTCGCCGCCCCCGCGGGTACCTGCAGCCGCAGGGCGGCATCCGCGCTGCCCGACGGCAGGGCAAAGGCCCCGACGGCCGCGAACGCCTCCGCCTCCTCCGCCGCCCAGTCTTCATTTGCGCCGATCCGGACTGCCGCGGCGTCGTAGACTTCGAGCCGTGCATCGGCCGCGGGATTCTCGACTCCGAACTGCGCCAGCGTCGGACCCACCGCCCGCAGCAGCAGCGTCTTCGCGGCGGTACTCTGCGTCACGAAACCCAAGGTCAGCACCGCCTCCTCCGAGGGCAGCACCGCCCTCACCGCCAGGTTGGAGAGAAAGCTTTCCTCCGGGGGAGGGGCCGGCGCGGGGGTTGGTGCCGGGGGCACCACCACCGCCAGGCTCAGGTGCGGGCTTTCCGCCGAGCCGAGGGGATTGGTCACCGTGACCCAATACGCCCCGGCATCCGCCGGGCTGGCGGCTGCCAGGGTGAAGGTCGCGGCGGTCGCCTGCGGCAACGCCACTCCGTCCTTGAACCACTGATACGAAAACGGCGCACTGCCCGCCGTCGTCGCCGTCAGTGCGACGGTCTCCCCGGGCGCCGCGGTCAGCGCGGTGGCGCCGCCATTCACCTGGAGAGAGGAAGGGGGACCGGGCGGCGCGATGAAGTCGATTTCCCATTTCGAGATTCCCCCGACATACAGGCGCGCCGTCGCGCCGGCCCGGCGATCCGAGCCGCCGGCCTCCAGCCCCATCACCTGGGGATAGAAGAAGTACCACCCGGGAAACTCCTCCCGATCGAGAATCTTGCGCGGCGTCGTCCAGGCGCCCGGCCGGCTGAGGTCGGAGGAAAACGAGACATACACCCCTTCCTGCGACCAACCCGGCTCCCCCTGCGCCCGGTTGAGCAGCATCACAAAGCAGTTGAGATGCGTGTTCCAATGGACCGACGGCCCCCACAAAGCATCCGGCGCCCGCGACTGCCAGCGCTGCACCACCGGCAGGATCGGGGTCATTTTTCCGCCGAGTCCCGGTTCCTTCCACTGACCGTCATGGTACTTCCAGACCTTGCCCACCGGGTTGGCTCGATCCTCGAACGCGAGGCGCGCCACGCACACGCCCTGCGTCTCCTTCGCGCCGCCATAGTTGTCGAAGAAAAAGTAGAAGTACTTTCGCTCGCGATCGAGCATCACGGTGAAGTCACCGTGACCGCCCGCGAAGTACCCATTCTGCGCGGTGGGATCGAGCGGATCCCCTGATTCCAGGACGATGCCCAAGTCCCGCAGCGTCCGGCCGCCATCCAGAGAAACAACCGCCCCGATCTTCGGGGCGGTCAGGGTCGAATCCGGGAACAACCCGACCGGTTCGCAATGATACCACCCCCAGAGCACCTGGTCGTCCTCCGGCCAGACGGACTCGATCCAGTGCGGCCAGGCGTTGCTCGTTTCCAAGCTCACTTCGCGGGTTTCCCACGGCCCAAACTGACTACTGCCTTCGCTCAGCAGCGGACGGCCGTGTGAACCAAACCAAAAGAGCCTGCCTCCTCGCCAGAAAGCCGGGCTGTTGCAGTCAACCTGAGTTGGCATTTCCACCCGTGGTGCCGGGCGTACCTGCGCTTCCTGCGCCACCGCCGCACTCAAAAGCGCGGAGACAAGCAGGGAGGCAACACCACGGCGGATGATCATGCGGAGGATTGGGACGTATCCAAATGGACCGCCGTTTCGCTTGTCTGTCCATTTTGTCAGAGAATTGATAACTTTTTTATCAACAATTACTAAAATGCAGACAAAGTCCCGGACGCCCACGCCCCAGGCTTACCGCCAGCCAACACCCTTGGTGGTTGGGTCGGCGGGCCGTATCACCGGGACCAATCGGACCCGGTCGTACAGTTGCGCGGCCCGAGGGAGATCGAGCCCTGCCGTGGCAGGAGGCGCCCGTCTAGCCTGACCGGGATCGGCGCGGCCTAAGCCCCGGACGGAAAGCCGCTCAGTTGTCCGCCACTGCCGCGGAAGAGCGCGCCGGGAACTCCGCCAGATCGGCGTCGACAATCACCCTGAACCCAACGTCAACCACTCGTTGGAAAGGAAGATAAGCGAGCCGGAAGCCGGCCGCGGCTCGAAAAGGTCGGTCGCGCCACGAACCACCGCGGACGACGCGACGCCCCTCAGCCTCGACCTGGTTTCTGCCGTCGTCGTCCCGGTAGGGATAGTCGCGGTAGAGGGATCGCGTCCATTCGGCCACGTTGCCGTGCATGTCGAACAGTCCCCACCGGTTGGCGTTGAAGCGCCCCACCGGGCCCGAGACCAGCACACCGTCCCGGTAGCGGTCATCCTTCAGGGTGTAGTCATTCGCGAAGGGCGGATTGGGCAGGGGCACGTGTGCCGTGCGAAGGTAGTTGTTGGCCGCGAATTCCCGCGTCGTCAGGTCGGAGAGGTTTGCATGCAAGGAGAAGTCCGCGGTGGCGGCGCCAAAACCGTAGGTCGTCACAGTACCGGCGCGGCAGGCGTACTCCCACTGCGCCTCGGTCGGGAGGTCCACGGCCAGGCCCGTCCGGCGCGCGAGCCACGCGCAAAAGTCCCGGGCCCGGTGCCACGACACCCGCGCGACCGGCTGCGCTCCGTCGTGCAGGGCGTAGCCTTCCACGCCAAACGCATAGCCCCGCAGGTGTTCCCGGCCCGTGTCGTGCTCCGGATCAAAGCGGGCATACTGGGCATTGGAGATCTCGGTCGTGCTCATCCAGTAGCCGCGGGGCATCTTCACGGTGTGCACCGGCTGCTCGTCCGGCTGATCCCCGCCCATTGGGAAGCTTCCCGGCGGAACGTAAGTGAACGTCAGCCCCACGCCGTCGCCGAGTTCGATCCGCTGCAGCGGCCGGTTGCGCTCTCCGCTGCGGGGCGGCTCGGCCGGCCGAGCCGCCGCGGGCGCCACGGCCACCTGCCGTCGGAAGCGCTCGGGAGACACGGCTGGCGGCAGCGGACGAGAGGCGCTCTCGAGGTGAAACTCCTCCAGGCCGGCAAAGCGCCGGCGTGCCTCCGCCCGGCGCTCCTCGCAACGGCGCGCCTCTTCCCCGGCGATGCTGCCCCAGTCTCCGTGGAACGGGGCGTTGAGATCGATCCAGGTCACCAGGCGATCCCACTGTTCGGCGTCGAGCTTCACGCCGTGGTGCCCCTTCCGCAGCATCTGCACGAGTTCGCTGGTGTCGGCATGGAACTCCATCGGGCTGAGGAGACCGATGTTGCTCTCGATGCCGGCGGCGTGGACGTAGGGGTAGAGGTTGGCGTAGGCGACCGAGAACTTGCCCCCCAGCTTGGGGTTCTGGCTGCCGGGCAGGATGCTGTGCCAGCCTTCGAGCGCGACGTCGCCCCGCAGGTTCAGCGTTGGCCGGCCCCGGTGGGTGGTCACGCCGTTGTGACATTCCACGCAGGCCGCATCGAGCACCGGCTGCACCTCGTGCGCGAACGAGAACCCGCGCGTCGGCCCGCGCCATGGGGTGATTTCCGCCGGACTGACGGAAGCGACCCGTGCGGGTTGCGCCGCGGGCGTCGTGCGCCGATCCTCATGGCAGCCGACGCAGGAGACCACTTCACCCGGCATGCCGACCAGCCAGCTGCGCATGAGTTGGAGGGCCTTGTCGTCGCGGTCGAGGGGCTGGAGCGAAAGAGGGGTGTTGGCGGGAATCCGGAAGAACACCGAACCATCCTCCTGCACCGGCACGGTCCCGATGATGCGCCGCATGTCCCAGGGCCCGTTCATCCCGATGGTGCCGTAGGTGCCGCCGAGATTGCGGTAACCAAATACATACGTGAAGAGGCGGAGCGCCTTTACTTCGCCGCGGGGAATGCCCACGAGCCCCGGGCCGGCATGGATGTCCGCGATGAAGACACTCGCGTCCGAACGCTCCGGGTTGACCCGGTCCACGGGCTGCGGCGGCACGGGGCGCGGCGCCAGCGGAACCGGCTCGAGCAGCGCCATGCCCGGTTCCTCCCGCAGCAGCAGCAGGTTGTCGAAGATGTCGACCAGATACAGCCCCCAGGGGGCGTCCGGACCCGGCTGGCACGAGACCAGGAAATACCGGCCGGAACCGGTTCCGTCGGCCCGCCCCAGCGGCCAGGGGTGGAGAAAACGCGGCCAGGAGTCGTCCGCGAGATTGTCGCGCACCACACGGGCGACCTTGCGCCCGTGGCCGGGGATGCGCTGCACCGCTCCGCCGGTCTCGGTCTGCCCGAGGGCGTTGTCGAACAGCACGAGTTCGCCCATGCGCGCCAGGCCGTGGTGCCCCGTCACGATTCCCGCCACCTGCGTGGGCCGGCCCGGGATCGGCCGGGCGTAGAACACCGCGTTGGGCCAGTAGCCGTTGCTGCCATAGAACGCGGTCTGGCCGGTGCCATCCGGATTCATCTGGAAGAGGCGGCGCCCGTGGGCGTGGGGAATGTCCGCGTACTCCCATCGCAGATACAAGATGCGCCCGTCCTCCATCACCACCGGCCCCCAGTCGTGTTCCTGGTCGAAACACAGCTGGCGCACCCGGCCCTCCGGACCGAGGCGGAAGAGGTTGGCCACCGCCGTCTGGCCGTGGACACACGGCACCGCCACCATCGCCGCCGTCGACATGAAGAGGACATCGCCCCGCGGCAGGTAGCAGGCGTCGTAGTTGTCCACGTCGGGTCCGAGATCCGGCGTCACCTGCCTTAGGGATCCGGCCGGGGCGCCGTCGGCCGCGAGGGAGAGTTCAAACACCTGCCAGGGCCGGCCGGGCGTCGATTTCGACAGCAGCAGGCGGCGGGCATCCCAATGCAACTCGAGATCCCCGGCGAAGGTCCCATCCGCCGGGCGGTACAGCGTGCGGCGCGGCACCGTCGCCTCGCGCAAATCCACGGCGGCAATCTCGTTGTCGTAGCCGTCCCGGGGCAGGCTGCAGTTGCTCGCCCAGTTGGTCGGCAGGCCGAGGCGCGCGGCGCTCCGTCGCACATGGAGCACCTCGCGGAAGTCGAGCAGCGGGTTGGCGAGCAGCGCGGCGCGCTGCAGCTCCAGCCAGGCCTCCGCGGCCGGCACCGCCGCCGGGTCGCCCCGGGCGAGGCGATCGCGCAGGCGGGCGAGATCCGGGTCCAGGGCCGCGAGGCGCCGGCGAAAACCAGCCGCGTCATAGCGATCGGGAAACGTGGCCGCCAGGTCCTCGATCGCCCGCTGCAGCGCCGCGGGGTCCACCAGCCGGAGCCGGCGCGTCAGCACCCCGGTCTCGGCTGCGCCGGCGCACCCGGCCAGCACGAGGCAGAACCCACGCAGAACCAGGGCACGCAGGAGCGTTCTCATCAGCGGCCATGCTGGCAGCCCTCCGGAAAAACGCGATTCCTTCTTCCTGCGGGCAGCGCCGCCCGCACGCGGCCTCCCGGCCGGGTGCCGCCGGTCCGCCGCGCCCACCCTTACTTGCCCAGCTTGCGCAGCGCCTTGTTGATCTTCTCCAGATCGCAGACCTCGGGATGGTAGTCGGGCCCCAGCCACTCCAGCCACTCGCGCCCCAGGTCCGTGTTGGGTTCCTTGATACAGGCCAGCATGTCGTGGAAGGCCTCCAGGCCGCCGCAATCCTCCGGCGGGCCGGCGCGCTCCCCCGCAGTGCAGACCGGGTAGTGCAGGCCCTTTTCCAGCGCGCCGATCTTCTCCACCTTGAGATCGACCTGCCAGCCCTCGCCAAAATGGTAGCCGTAGGAGAAGCGTTCCCGGTGCTCAAGATCGAGATCCGCCAGGGCCACGTCGCGATCGTCCTCGATCGTGAGTTCCTCGCGCCGCAGGGGATTGCCGAACCGCAGGTCGTCGAGGTTGAACGCGTGGGTCTGGTAGTCGAACCAGTCGAACGCAATCTGGATGGTGTCGTGCAATCGGGAGAGCCACATGGACTCGCGCACGAGGAGGCGGCGCCAGATCCGGGGTTGGCAGGCGACCACCCGGAGTTCGAGCGTAAAGACGCGCTCGGGGGGACGCTTGACCCGCGAACCTCGGCCTTCGTGAAGCGAAATCATGGACGGCTCAACAAAGGGGGCGGGACGGCGCGGCGCAAGCGGAAGGACGCTCCGCCGGAGGCCCGAACGGACAAGGATCCCACGCGTCCAGGGGGGCCGCCCCCGGGCTAGAAGCGAAACGTGACCGTCGCCCCCACCTGGCGGGGATCGGCCCGGTCTTCGTAGCGTCGCTCGGGATAATCCGGATCTTCGTTCCCGAAGAAGAACACCCGTTTTTCGTACCGCACATCGAGCAGGTTGCGGCCCCAGACCGCGACCGTCCACGCGCGACCCCAGGACCAGCCGAGCGTGGCGTTCAGGACCCGGAAGGCGCGGCGCGCCTCGTTCTGGTTGTTGGAATCGTACTGCCGCGCGCGTCCCACCTGTTCGATTCGTCCAAAGAGTCCGGTGTCCCCGCGATACCGCAGGGCGAGGGTGTGGCCGTGGCGCGGCGTGTTGGCCAGGGCGCGGCCCCCTCCGGCGTGGCCGTTCGGGAGGACAAAGGGCTGCAACTCGGACTCCATCCACGCCGCCGACGCCTGCGCGGACCAGGCCCGGTTGAAGGTCCAGGTGCCGGAGGCCTCCGCCCCGGAGACGGACGCCTTCCGGCCGTTGGCGGTGAAGAAACGGTAATTGCCGCCGAAGCCCGCCGAGTCCCGCACCTGCGGGTCGCGACGCTCGAGGCGGAAGGCCGTGAACTCCCCGACCAGCCGGCGGTCCGCCCAACTCCCGCGCAGGCCGGCCTCGAAGTTCCACAGCGTCTCGGTGGCGTAGGTCAGCGGGTCCGCCGGAGGGTTGATCCGGGCATCGACATTGATCCCCCCGGCCTTGTATCCACGCGTCACCGACAGAAAGGCCAGGTGCTGCGGAGAGAGGTCGTGTTCGAGGCTGAGCTTTCCCCCGGGCAGCGCACCGCTGAAGCCCGGCCGGAACCGCACCACGGGGTCATGGGTGCCACGGGCCTTGCGGTAGCGGGTTCGCACGCCTTCCCCCGCGAGATCCACCCATTCGGCCCGCAAACCCACGATCAGCCGCGTGTGCGGGGTCAGGTCCCTCCCTCCCTGGCCGAACAACGCCCCTTGGGTGGACTCGTAGCTGGTCGTGAGGCCCCGCAGGTTGCCCGGGTCTTCATTGGTGTAGGCGCTCGCCTCGGTCGTGCGCGCCAGATGGGCGCCGAGGGTCCAGCGATCGAGTCCGGGCAGGGCGCCGCGGGCCACCGCCGAATCCAGCCGGAGTTCCTCGCTGAACACCTCGCGCCGCCGGCGAAGGTCGCTGAACCCGTCATAGGAGGCCGCCGTCCAGTCGTCGTCGTAGCTGTACACCGAATCGACGCGGCTGGCCTGCGACACGGTCGTGAAGCGCGCGGCCGCGCCCCCACGGTAGGTTCCCCGGAGGCTGGCGGCGGCGGAGCGCTGTTCGTCGCGGCCAGGGCGGTTGCTGAAGGTGTTCCGCCCGTTGTTGTCGAGGGCGAACTCGTCGTAGCCGTTGGCCACCCGTGAGTGCAGGAGGGCGCCTTCCCAGCGCCAGGCCCCACCCGGGTTGGCGGTAACCCGCAGCCGCGCCATGCGTTCATCCCGGGCATTGGTGTCGCGCTGCCAGGTGAGGTTGCGGCGGAAGCCGTCGCTGCGGTGCTGGTGGACGGCGAGCCGCATCATCAACGACTCCGGATTCGCCCCTGTGCTCAGAGGACCTCCCACCGCGAATCCACCCGATCGCAGCGCGTCTCCGCCGGCCGAAGCCTCGACTTGCCCCGTCCAGAACGGCGTGGGGGCAGCGGTGACCAATCGTACCAGGCCCCCCGCGGCGTTGGCGCCAAAGGCCCCGGCCTGGGGGCCGCGCAGGACCTCCACCTGCTGCACGTCGAAGCTGCCCGCGAGTGTCCCGAGGCCGGTGAAGTCGAAGTCATCCACGAGAAACCGCACCGCGGAGTCGGGAGTTTCACCCTCGTACTGGGAGTTCTCCCCCACCCCGCGAATTTGAAAGTACCGCGGCCGCGACGTACCCCCGCTCCAGGTCAGGTTGGGGATGCCATCGACGAGATCGCCGAAGTGGCGCACCGCCGCCTCCTGCAGCCATCCCTGGTCGTACACACTCACGCTCGCCGGAATCCGGTCCAGGGGCGACTCCCACAAGTCGGACGTGACCCGAACAGGGGCGAGCGAGACCGGAGGTGCCGGATGGGGCGCCGCCGCGCGAGCCATTGGCAAACGGACGCAGCCGAGGGCCAGGACGAGGAGGGCGAGGAGGGAAGGGAATCTCATGGTCGGTTGGCCCGACCTGCGGCGGACTCCCTGCAAAGGGGCGCCGGAACCGCGCCCCATGGCGCCTTTCGCGACGCCTGCTGTTTCCTTCGCCGGAATGATCCGAACAGGTTCAAGGGTCGAGCAGCCGATCGCGCCGCAATCTCAGCCCTCCGCGGAGGACACCCCTACAGGCGAGGCGCAACGAAGGCGCTTCGTTGCCCCAGCGCAAGCGGAAACACTCGTCGGGGCGGACCACCCCGCACCGGAGATTCCCGGCCGGCTCGCACGAACCGCCTCACCGCCGGCCGCGGGTCGAGAAGTCCCGCCTACGGCAACTCGTACACCTCGAGAAGCGCGGCCCCGGGCGTGCCGTCGGCGCTCTTCACCTGCACGGTGTAGGCACCGGGCGCGAGCGCGAGCACCAGAGCGGAATCGGCACTGCCTTCATCGATGAGGCGAAACGCCCCGGCACGGTCGAAGGCCTCCGTGAGCAAACCAGCCCGCTCCCGCTGCGGCCCGGCCCACCCCAGGTTGGTGGCGATCAAACGATCACCCTGGTAGACCGACAGCTGCGGCTTGATCAAGGCATCCGCCACCCCGAAGGCGGAAAGCGTCGGGCCCACGGCCCTCACCAGCACCGAACGGCTGTTCGTGCTGGAGATGACGAAGCCGCTCACCAGGGCGTCATTGCCCGAGGCGACTTTCGCCAGGGTAGAGATGTTGACGATCGAGTGCTCCTTGGCCCCCGCCGTCGAGCTGCTGAAGATATGCGTGAGCTTGCGCCCCTCCGTGGCATGGATGCCGAGGAACCGGCAGGCCACACTCGAGCCACCATTGTCGTAGACCTCCAGGATGCCGAAGTGCGGGTGCCCCGGGATCACGCCCCCGGAGTAGGGTCCACCCTTGATCGATCCCTCCTGGGTAAGCGCTGCCGCGTGCAGCACGGGGAACGCCGCGCCACCGCCGGTCGCATAGTCGGAATTCGTGCCATCGTCGTAGGCGAGCGCATGCATGTCGCCAGCGATGACCGCGAGGTTGTTGATCTGGTTGTCGCGAATGAAATTGGCGATCTCCCGGCGCTCGGTCGCGTAATCGTACCAGCCACCATCCCCCGGGCTGGTCGAGCCGATCCACGGGTCCGGACAGACCCACACGATCAAGGGGAATCCGTTATCCCGCGCATTGATCAACTCCTGCTTGAACCACGCCTTCTGGGCAGACCCCATCTTGGTCTTGCTGGCAGAGTCCCGAAGCGTCGGCGTCGAGGCCGCGCTCCGCAGGTCGGTCATCACGAAACGCACGCGCCCGACGGTGAAGGCCTGGCCCACCGTTCCACCGGTCGCGCCGAGCGGGTAATGCGGCACCCGCTCGCGATAGACGGCCCGCGCCACATCCCGCCCAAGCGCGTTGGTGTCGGAATCGTTGCCCGAGAAATCGTGGTCATCCCACATGTAGACCACCGGCATGGAGCGGAACAACTGCGCCTGCGCCCGATGGTCGAGGACGTTGTCGTAATTGTAGCGGTACTCATCCGCCACCGTGCTGTTGGTGTCGCTGTAGTGCAGGTCGCCCGTATGGATGAAGAGCAGCGGCTTCTCCGCGACAATCGCGGGAAAGGCGGTCTGGTTGGCGGCCCGAAAATCCCCGCACGAGGCGAAGGCGACGCGGAAGGAGGCCCGGCCCAACGGGAAGGTCCGGAAGCGACCGCGCGACGCGACCTCGGTCCGCAGGGCCCCACCAACCTCGATGCCGTAGAAATAGTCGGTGTCGGGAACCAGTCCCTGAACCGTCAGCTTGACGGTGTTGCCGGTGGCCGTGGCGGTCGTCGCCACGGACGAATACACGGCGGCGCCCAGCGCCTCCGACCGGCTGACTTGCAGGCGAACCCGCAGATTGGGCGCCACCAAGCGGATGCTGACCGTCGCACTGGTTGGAGTGACATTCCCCACCCAAACACCCCCGATGAACAGGGAGTCCGGCTGACCCCACGCGCTGCCGCCAAAGAGGGCGAGAAGCGCAACCGTGAGCCAGGTACGAAACATGGGGTGAGAGGTTTGATTAATCATCGTCTCAGAGGCCCACCCGCGCAAGGTGTTTCTCAACGGCGGCGGCCGCCCCCTGCGGGTGGTGTTTCTTCGTACCAGCCCGGGGAACGCCCTCCGTCCCCGCGCCGCGCCACCACCCCATCTCCCAACATCGCCTTAACCATTGACGCGCCGCGGCGTCTTTTTACCGCCTCATGACCGGATTTCGCCCGCCAACTTCGATCCGCCTCGCGATTCGAACCCTTGCCATCCTGGCGGGCGCCATGGGTTTGCAGGCGGAGCCGGTCATCACCGAGTTCCTCACCGCCAACACCACCAGCCTCACGGACGAGGACGGCGCGCATTCCGATTGGATCGAACTCTTCAATCCGGACAACGCCCCGTTCGACCTGAACGGGTGGTACCTGACGGACAGCATCTCGAACAAGACCAAGTGGCAGTTTCCGGCCGTATCCCTTCCGGCTGGGGGCTACCTGATCGTCTTTGCGTCCGACAAGAATCGCCGGGATCCGACGAAACGGCTCCACACCAACTTCGGGCTCGACGACGACGGGGAGTACCTCGCGCTGGTCAGACCAGACGGTTCGGTCACCTCCTCGGAGTTCGCGCCCAAGTACCCCCGGCAGCAGGACAACGTCTCCTACGGGTTTCCCGGCAGTGCGACGTCCGGCGCGCGTGTGTTTCTGCTAAAACCCACACCCGGTGCCGCCAATTCGGCCGCGAGTCCGGTCGGGTTGACCGAAACGGTCACGTTTTCGCGTCCCGCGGGTCCGTTCTCCAGCACGTTCTCCCTCACCCTTTCAGGGGCCGGCGCCAGCCAGCAGATTCGCTACACGACCACTCCAGCCTCGCGCGGGGCCACTGCCCCGGAACCGACGGCGTCTTCTCCGGCGTACGCCGCTCCCTTCTCGATCACCGGCGCCACTGTCGTGCGGGCCGCGGTGTTTTCCGGCGATGGCTCGACGCGCGGGCCGGTGCGCACGGTCTACTACTCGAAGGCGGGGGCCTCCCTCGCCGCCGCCACGAGCACCCTCCCGGTGCTGGTTCTCGACAGTCTGGGCTCGGGCCCCCTGACCAAGGACAACCTCGACCACACCAGCTGGGTCGCCGTCTATCCCGCCCGTTCCGGCGGCGCCCCGCTTTTCAGTGTCGCCCCCGAATTGGCGAGCCCGATCTCCCTCACGGTCCGGGGCTCGTCGTCGGCGGAGTTTCCCAAGAAGGGCTACAACTTCCGGTTTGAGGATGAATTCGGCCACGCCGGTGCGCCCGAATTCCTCGATCTGACCGAACACGAGAAGTGGGCCCTGGTCGCCCCATGGAAGTACGACCTCTCGTATCTCAACAACCCGATCGTCTACGAATTCTCCCGCCGTCTCGGTCGCTGGGCCCCCCGCACCCGCCTGGTTGAGGGCTATTTCAACACCGACGGCGGCGACGTCGAGGCCAACGACTACGCCGGCATCTACCTGGTGACCGACCGCATCGAAGTGGATCGGGAGCGGGTCGACCTCGCCAACCTGACCCCGACCGAGCTGACGGCTCCCGATGTGACCGGCGGGTATATCCTGAAGATTGATACAAAGGACGCCGACGAAATCGGCTGGACGACAAGCCGCGGCGTCCCCGGCGGCGGCGCCGCCATCGTGCTCGTCTCCCCTTCCGCGGCCGAGGTCGCCCCGGCGCAGCTGTCCTACCTCCGGGACTACGTCCAGCGGATGGAAAACGCGCTCGTCGCCAGCCGCGACTCCGGCTGGGCCCAGCGCACCTACCTCGACTATCTCGATCGCGCCGCCTGGGTCGACCATCACCTGCTCAACACCTTTGTCGCCAATCCCGACGCGCTGGTGCGAAGCGCGTATTTCACCAAGAACAAGAACGGGCGAATCGCCGCGGGTCCGGTCTGGGACTTTGACCGCGCACTCGGTTCCTATTGGGACGAGCGCTCCTACCGGCACGACGTCTGGGTCGGCGTGGGAGCCGCGGATGTCTGGCGGACTGGCTGGTGGGGGATTCTGGTCCAGGATCCCGAGTTCCTCCAGGACTGGATCGACCGGTGGCAGGGGCTCCGTCGCACCGAGCTGGCCACGGCGAAACTCGGCCTCCTCGTCGACAACCTCAGCGCGGGCCTCACGACCGCCGCCGCCCGGGACGCCGGCCGCTGGCCCGACAACGCGAGTCCCTACGGAAGCTACGCGGCCCAGGTCGCCCGGCTGAAGACATGGCTGGCGCAGCGCGCGGAGTGGATCGATCAGCAGTTCCTGGCCGCGCCGACCGTGACGTCGTCCGGGTCCAACCTGATCTTCACCCCGGCCCCCGGCGCCCAGCTGGCCTACACGCTGGACGGCTCGGATCCGCGTTCCCTCGGAGGGGACATCGCCCCCAACGCCACCGTGAGCGCCTCCGCGGTCACGGTCCCGGCCGGTTCCAACATCCATCTCCGCAGCTATGCCGCGGGGCGGCAGTCCCGCACCCTCGTCGATGGCAGTTTTGCCCCGGACACGCCCTGGAGCTCGGCCGTCGGCGGGCCTTCGTCGTCTCCCCTGGCCCCGGCCGCCCGGCTCGTCAACCTCTCGACCCGCGCGCAGGTGGCGGCGGGCGACAACTCGCTGATCGCCGGTGTGGTGGTGGCCGACACGGAGGCCAAGCGCTATCTCGCCCGTGGTATTGGTCCGGCGTTGGGAGCCTTTGGAGCGACGGGCTTCGTGCCGGACCCGCAACTCACCGTCTTCAGCGGGACCGGCCGGGAACTGGCGCGCAACAACGACTGGGAGCAGGGCACCGATGCCGCCAAGCTTCCTTCCCACTTTCGGGCGGTGGGAGCCTTTTCCCTTCCGGCGGCCAGCCGCGACGCCGCCCTCACGAGTGAATTCACCGCCGGATCCTACACCCTTCAGGTTTCGACCGCCACCAGCCAGGCCGGCATTGGCCTCGTGGAACTTTACGAACTCGATGGCAACGGCCGCACCCTGAACCTCTCCACCCGCGCCCAGGTACGCAGCGGCGACGGCGTCTTGATCGGCGGCTTCGTGGTTTCGGGTCCTGCCTACAAGCGGGTCCTGATCCGCGCCATTGGCCCCACCCTGACAGGTTTCGGCGTCAGCGGAACCCTGCGTGATCCCGTGCTCACCCTCTACTCCGGACAGACCGTGGTCGCCACCAACGATCGCTGGGAAGCGGTGACCAACCTCTCCGCCCTCTCCGCGGCAAGCCGCCGGGTGGGCGCCTTTGCCCTCGCTGCCAATAGTGAAGACGCCGCGCTCTTTATCACCGTGCCACCGGGGGCCTATACCGTGGAGGTGAAGGGCAAGGACGCCGCAGAAGGGGTTGCCCTGTTGGAAGTCTACGAAGTTCCATGAACCACGACGGCGCTGGGCGGGGGCAGGCGGTGACGACCCCAGAGCGACCGGACCTTCAACAGGAAATCTGATACAGCCTCACGCTGTTTCCTGTAATCAGCGCCGGAGAACCTCCCACCGGTCGAACCAGTCTTGATTCCCGAGGCTAGAACCGTGGTAGCCTGCTACGGATCGCGGCCTCGTTGCTGGCTCCCGCGTTCCTCGTGACTGGATCCACTCTAGTAATTTTTATTCAATATTTTGCGAAACTAAGTCCGATCATTCCACCCCAAGAGAACTGGGAGCCAGACCAGGAGAATCAGGCATCACCGTAGCGCTACTCACGGCAAGCTGCAGACACTACCCTTGAAAGAGGTAGGGTTAAAACCCTATAATCATCTCGTATAGTAAAACTGCGTCACACCCGCAGGCCAAGTTCCTCTCGTTCGCGCCTTCACTCCCCCATGAAACCACCCGATGTCGCGAATCCTAATCATCGATGACGAAGTCATCATTCGAAACCTGCTGCGCCGAATCCTCCAGGGCGCAGGGCATGAGGTATTCGAAGCGGAGAACGGAGCAGTCGGCGTCCAAGTATTTAGACAGCATCAGTTTGATTTGGTGATCACCGACCTAATCATGAAGGTGCAGGGCGGCTTGAAGACCATCGCTGAGCTTCGCCAGATCGACTCCGCGGTGAAGATCATCGCCATCTCCGGCGGCAGTGTCACGGCGACCGAAACCCTCGACGACGCGCTGAAAGCCGGGGTTCAACAGGCCATCCGCAAGCCTTTCACGATTCAACAAATCCTCGCTGCCGTGGCACAGGTGATCGGCGCGCCACCACCGCCCACCCGCACCTGAGTGCGAGCCGAGTATCAGCGCCGGCATTAGGCATCGAGGGCACTGCCTTCGTTGAATTTCTGAAAAAAGGTGTCGCAGGGTGCCCCTGAGTCGTGCGCTCGCGAAGCGGAGCCGGGACGCGAATGAAGGGGATATTTGGCCGAAGCGTTGCCCAACGAACCCGGGCCAAAGCCGGCGGGACACCTGCAAACTTCCCGTGCCAAGCCGGAAAACGAGAGGTTCAAGACCAAACTCTCATAGCCTTCGTCGACAAATAGAAACACAAGAGCCGCCCCCTTGAAAGGGGCGGCCCGTGTGACCTAACACCAAGCAAACCGTTAGAACTACAAACACTCACTGTCCCTGCGGACAGTGCTGACTACGCAAGGATAGACGCGAGGGGATCAAAAACGCTCAATCTTCGCGTCAGAAAAAATCTGAAAACCGAACCCCCGATCCGCGGCCGGTTCGCCGGGTTGGGCCGGTGCGCTCGCACCTTCGACCGGACATGCCAAGGACCTCAACGGTCGCCCCACACCCCTGCCGATTCGGAGCCCATGGAGCCAGCGCTCACCTCGGAGGGGACACCCGTCACCATCGGGTAACGGTATTTCCGACCCTCGTAATTGCGCAGGACCACCGCCTCGTCCGAAAGCGACTCCACGTACTCGGGGTTGATGGGGACCTTCCCGCCACCCCCCGGTGCATCGATGACAAACTGGGGCACCGCATAGCCCGTGGTGTGCCCCCGCAGCGCCCGGATGATCTCGATTCCCTTGCGGACGTCCGCCTTGAAGTGGGACCCGCCGGTAATGAGATCCATCTGGTAGAGGTAGTACGGCCGCACCCGCATGCGAAGGAGGCGATGGACCAAGGCCTTCATCACCTCGACGTCATCGTTGATACCCTTGAGCAGCACGCTCTGATTTCCGAGCGGCACCCCGGCAAATGTCAGTCTTTCACAGGCGGCGCGTAGTTCGTCGGTGCATTCCTTCGGATGGTTGACGTGGATGCTCATCCACACCGGCCCGTGCTTCTTGAACACCTCGCACAATTCCGGCGTAATGCGCTGGGGTAGGAAAACCGGAATGCGCGATCCGATCCGGATGAACTCGACATGCTTGATTGCCCGGAGCCGTGAGATGAGCTGCTCCAGCTTGCGATCGGACAGCAGCAGCGGATCGCCACCCGAGAGGAGGACATCCCGCACCTCGGGATGGTTTTCGATGTACTGCAGCCCCTGTTCGTACTCCGGGTGAAAATTGTAGTCCTGGGCGTTGGAAACCAGGCGGCTCCTCGTGCAGTAGCGGCAATACGAGGCACAACGGTCGGTGACCAGAAAGAGCACCCGGTCCGGGTACCGGTGCACCAGTCCCGACACCGGGGAGTGCTCATCCTCTCCCAGCGAATCGAGCGCCTCCCCTTCCGACACCACCATTTCATCCGCCCTGGGAATCACCTGCTTGCGGATCGGGCAGTCCGGATTCGAACGATCAATGAGGTTGAAGAAGTAGGGAGTGATGGCCAGCGCGAGCTTCTGGTTGGCGTGTTCACACCCGGCCTTTTCCTCCGGAGTCAGCTCCATGAGCTCCTCCAGCTGCCGCGTCGTGGTCAGCCGGTGCTTGAGCTGCCAGGCCCAATCGCGCCACTCGTGCTCGGGGACGTGCGTCCATAGACCCTGGCCCCGGAACCAGGCGGCGCGATCTTCGGTGTAAGACATTATTTCCCGCGAGAGTTAGGACCTTCGCCCCCCCATGTCAAACGAGGGTCCAAGAATCCTGGCCCTGCGATCCGGCACACCACCTCGCAGCCGCCCACCGTACAGGCGCCCATCCGCCGCCAAGTTTTGCAGAAAACCGCTTGGCACCGCCAAACCGAGGCCCTTTCGTTCGGCTTTAATGTCCACACCGAAACCTGCCGTCCTTGCGCTGGAAGATGGTTCCGTCTTCCGCGGCCGCGCCTTTGGGGCTGACGCCACCGTGTCCGGGGAGTGCGTGTTCAACACGTCGATGACAGGCTACCAGGAGATCCTCACGGATCCTTCCTATTTCGGACAGATTGTCACGATGACCGCCGTGCAGATCGGCAACTACGGGGTCAACGACGAGGACACCGAGGCCTCCGCCCCCAAGTGCTCGGGGTTCGTGGTCCGCGAACTTTCCCCGGTGGTCTCCAACTGGCGCAGCACGCGGTCGCTCGGCGACTATCTCGCGAAGTACGGCCTGCCCGGCATCAGCGAAGTCGACACCCGCGCGCTCACGAAGAAGCTCCGCGTGGACGGGGCGATGAAGTGCTGCCTCAGCACGCTGCCCATCAGCGAGGCCGAGGCGGTGCGGCGGGCGCGGTCCTGGCAGGACATGGCCGGCTCGGACTACGTCAAGGATGTCACCACCAAGGAACCGTTCCTCTGGCGCGCCGATGACGCCGCGAACCACAACCGCCCGTACCTGCCGGTCGGCACGACGATGAACGCACCCGGCGTGCCGGCGCGGAAGTTCCGCGTGGCCGCGTTCGACTACGGCGCGAAGTACAGCATCTACCGCAAGCTCGTGCACCACGGTTTCGAGGTGCAGGTCTTTCCCGCCACCGCGTCCGCGGAACAAGTCCGCGAGCACCGCCCCAACGCCGTGTTTCTTTCCAACGGCCCCGGCGACCCGGCGGCCCTGCCGTATATCCACCGCACGGTGACAAACCTGCTCCCGGACTTTCCCATGTTTGGCATCTGCCTCGGCCACCAGATGCTCACGCACGCCCTAGGGGGCACCACCTTCAAGCTGAAGTTCGGCCATCGCGGCGGCAACCAGCCGGTCAAGAACCTCGAAACCGGGCGGGTGTCGATCACCGCCCAGAACCACGGCTTCGCCACCGATCCGAAATCCCTGGAGGCGCGCGGCGCACGCATCACCGAAATCAACCTCAACGACCAGACGGTCGAGGGCCTGCGGCACAACACGCTGCCGGTCTTCAGCGTGCAGTATCACCCCGAAGCGGCCCCGGGGCCCAACGACGCGGATCCGTTGTTCGTCGATTTCTACCGGATGGTGGAGGCACGCCAGGCCGGGAAGATCTAGTTCCCCCGTTTCCCGCGCCACCGTTCGAGTTCCGCCCGAATCCGCCGGTCCAGTTCCGTATCCCCGGCGCGGCCGGCCCCCTCCCGCAACGCGGTTTCCAGCAACTTCTCCGCGGTTCGAACTCGCCCTTCCGTCGCCGCCCCTTCGGCGATTACGAGTAGCAGCCGCTGCCGGGCCTCGCTGGGAATGGGGGCGCCGCACGTGGCCGCGAGCGAGCGCCGATACCAACGCCACGCCTCCATCGGCGCCCCCTGCCGTGCATGTTCGAGCGCCCAATTGTAGGCCGCCTCGCTCCAGCCGGGGGCAATCTGCACCGCCAGCGCTTGGTGCACGCCCGCCTCGCGCCATCGCTCCTGCCGGCGAAAGTCCCGCGCCAGCTGCGCGTGCAGCGCCGCCGCAAGCGGCACCCCGTCCGGTGCCGCCCGACCCGCGTCCACCGGAGGCAATCCGAGGTCTTGGGCGAGCTGCACGCTTCGGGCCTGATCACCCTGGTGCGCGTGGTATTTGATCCAGCGTTCGCCGTACTCCCGCCGCACCGCCGGATGTTCGGCCCGGGTCACAATCCGGGCCATCAGGGTATCGTTGTCCGCCCAGTGCGCGAGTTGCCGGCGCTGCAGTTCCGCGGCGATCCCGACGGCGAGCGTACCGGCGAGCCCCAGGGCCACTCGTCCGCGCCCGCTCGTCCGGTCCAACGCGACGGCCACGGCGGTGACCAGCACGATCGACGGCAGATAGTGGTAGCGATCGACCGGGAAGTACGGGCGCTCCGCCCACCCCAGCGCCGGCAGCAACAGGCCGGCGTGCGCCAACCAGAGCCAAGCCGCGCCCCGCCAGCGTCGGGTCACCGCCAATCCCAACGACACGGCCACCACCACGCCGAGACTCGCCACCGCCAGGCCCCTTACCGCCGCGGGCTCCACCAGCCAGGTCGGCACCGGGCTGAGGCCTTCCGGCCACCAGGGTTTCACGAGGTAGTACCCCCAGGCCGCCGCGGCCTGCAGAACCCGCTCCCACAGGGGAAAGTCCTCCCGGGAGGGAGGTGTCCCCCAAAAACCGGAGGCTCCATGGCCGGCCACCCAGGTGACCGTCGCCACGGCCACCGCCGGACCGAGGAACCACACCTTTTCGAGCCAGAGCCGCCGCCAGCCGAACGCGCGCGCACGTTCTCCTTGCGCCGCATCCCAGGCGACCAGCACCACGACCAGTCCCAGGGCCACCGGATAAGCAAGCAGAGCCCCGAGGTGCAACCCCGCCGCCGCAATCACCCAGCGGCCGCGCGCCGCGCCGGCCTCCCACGCCCGCAGGTAGGCGAGCACGGCCAGCAGCGCCATGCATCCGGATACTCCATACATCAGTCCTGAGGCCCACCCCACGGTCTCCGCCCGCATCGGATGCAGCGCCCAGCCCAGCGCCGCGAGGGCCGCCATCCCCGCCCGCCCGCCGTCCCCCGCCGCCGGCCCTCCGCGCCGCAACACCGCCAGCACCACCGCATACACGAGGCCGGCGTTGATCACGTGAACTGCCGCCCCGGCCAGATGATAGCCGGCGGGCGCCAGCCCCGACACCCCATACACCAGCGAGAAAGCCAGCCACGACAGCGGCACGTACCGGCGCATGTAGTCCGTGTCCGTGGCGAGCCACGACCAGGTGCCCCACCCCGGGGGCCCAAGATGCGGATTGAAGACCAGGTTGATCCCGTCATCGAGGTCCACGAAGCCGAAGTCCACCACGCCGTGCACCTGCCACGCCGTCACGACCACCACCAGCAGGGCGCACCACCGCGAGCCATGCGGCCCGAGCCACTCGCGCGCCGCGGTGCTCACTCGTCAGCTCCCCAGCCAGCGCTCGAAACGGATCGCGTCCTCGGGCGTGTCGACCCCGATCGACGGATCTGCCGTGACGTCACAGGCAATCTCCAGGCCGTTCTCGAGAACGCGCAGCTGCTCGAGCTTTTCGATCCGCTCCAACTGCCCCGGGGGCAGGGACGCAAAGCGCTCCAGCAGATCGGCCCGGTACCCATACAAGCCCAGGTGCTTGAAACAGGGGTGCGCGGTCACCCACGCATCGTCGACCTCTCCGCCCCGGTCCCGCGCGAACGGCATCGGCGACCGCGAGAAGTAGAGCGCCCGGCGCTTCGTCGGAGCCAGGACCACCTTGACCTGATTCGGATTTCGGAAATCCGCCGCCGTGCGAAACGGAGTCGCCAGGGTCGCCATCGGGGCGCCACCCGCCAACAGATCCGCCAGCGCGCGAATTTGCGCGCCGGTCACCAGCGGTTCATCCGCCTGCACGTTGATCACGTGCTCCGCCCGCACAACCCGGTTCGCCTCCGCCAGCCGATCCGTCCCGCTTTGGTGGGAGACGCTGGTGGGGATGGCCCGGAAACCGGCGCCCTCGACGCACGCCCGCAGCAGCTCGTCGTCGACGGCAAAATACAGCGGGAATTCGGGGGCCTCCCGCGCGATGCGCTCCGCCACCCAGAGCAGCAGCGGCCGGCCCTTGATGACATGCAACAACTTGCGCGGAAACCGCGTCGACTCGAGCCGGCAGGGCACGATGATTGCAGGGTGAGTCATCGAGGCGGCAGCCTGACTTCCGGTTTTTGGGTTGCAAGCCGCCGCCGCGGTGGAAATTTTCGCCGGTCCTTCCCGCCTGCATGAACAAGAGCGAATCTGCCACCACACCCGGCTCCGTCATCAAGGAGTTGGTGGTGCAGAACAAGATGGGCATCCACGCCCGTCCTGCCGCGATGGTCGTGCGCGTCACCAACCGGTTCAAAGCCGAAGTGTTGGTCGAAAAGGACGACGAGCAGGTCAATGGCAAGAGCATCATGGGGCTGATGATGCTGGCTGCCGGCAAGGGCTCGAAGGTGAAGTTCATCGCCACCGGAGCGGACGCCGCCGCGATGATCGCCGAAATCGAAGCCCTGTTTGCGCGCAAGTTTGACGAGGCGTAACCCTCCGGCCTCCCGCCGCCGCCCGCCCGGGTGGCGCGGAAGCCACGCGCGCAGCCACGGCCGCCCTTCCTTCCCCGCGCGTCCGGTTTCTTCGGCATGATCGCTCTTCGCCGCGTTTCTCTGGTGGTCGCCGCCTGCGCCGTTGCCGCCGTGCTGTGGGTGCTGCTGCTGCGCGCGTCGGACCGCGCCCGCTGGCTCCAGGTGGAAATTTCGGATCCAATCGTTCGCGGGCGACCCGTCACGCTGGAGATTACCCTGGACCCTTCCGTCACGCGGGGCTTCATCCGCGCCGATCTGCACTGGAAAGACACCCGCCGCGTTTCACGCGGAGCGTTGAGCATCGCTGCACCCCAGGCCATCGAGCCAGGCGTCAGCCGTTACCGCTTCCAGCTGCTCGTGCCCCCGCGTTCCGACTTTGCTTCCTATGTGTACGGCGTCATCTACGTTTCGCCGACCGGTGGATGGAGAGAGCGCACCCACGCCTGTCTGCTCGACGAAATCCGCGTTCGCCCGGCCGGCGATTCGCCGTCGAAGCCCGGGCTCCGTCGCGTGACCCCCCACGAGCAACCGCTCGTCCCCACCCCTCCCCGCCAGGATTCCCGTCCAGTCCGCTGGGCCACGGCCTGCCTGCTCGCCTTGTCCGCCTTCGGTTCAGGGTGGGTCGGCCGGCGGCGATCGCCTGCCGTCGGCGCGGCCGATCTCGCGATCCGCTGGCGCTGGCTGGCAGTGGCGTGCGCCCTCGGCGCCCTTTGGGAAGCGAGTGGCGGCGAGGCCTTGCTGGGCCATTGGCTGCGGCAAATCGCCCTGGCCCGCGGCTGGTACGAACACCGGCGGCAACTGCAGGAACTGCTGACCCTGGGTGTCATCGCCGTCACCCTTGTCCTCGCCGCCCTCGCCCTGCGCCGGGACCACGCCCAACCCGTTTCGCTGGTCTACACATCGGCCGATCTTTTTTGGGGTATTTCCGCGGTCAGCTTCATCTCGCTGCATGATGCCGACGCCTGGCTGGCCACGCCGCTGTGGAGAATCCCGGTGGCCCAAGTCGTGAAGCTGGCCGCCGCTCTGGTGGCCGCCGCCGGCGCCGCCCAAGCGGTGGGCCGGGCTCCGAGGTAGCGACGGGCTCCCGGGGGACTCCGGCACCGAGAGCCGGTCCCCCTGTAACGGCAAGGAACCGCCAATCTGCTTGCCGACGCTCGGCCGCAAGGGTAAATGCCTTCCGGCCGCACTGCCGTCCTCCGAGGAGCTCGCGGCCAGAACGAAAGGACCGTCATGAAAATGCTGCCAGTTGCCATCGGCGGTTTGGGCGCGGCCGCCCTGTTGATCGGAGTCGTCACTCGACTCCTGAATATCCAAACCATGGTAGGCACGACTCCGGGTGGTTTCGTTCGTGGCGCGACCGCCCTGTTCCTGCTGACCCTGGTCGTGATGGTCTACGATCACTGGTATTCGCCGCCCGCTTCGAAGCCGCCCGAGGCCAAGGTCTGATTTCACCTCCAGGGCAACGCACCCCGCCGATAAGGGGGTGGCGGACCCACCGTGCGGCGGGGGTTGCTCCGGCGCTCTCGTGCTTGACCCGCCCGAGCGCCCGGCAGGAGCGTCGTGTGTGCTCTCCCTGCGCCACCGCGCCGCGTTTTATCGCTCCTTGTCCCAGCTGCTGTCGGCCGGAGCGCCCGTAGCGCCAGCGCTCGAATTTGGTCTCGGCCACTTGCCGGCCCGGCAGCGCTCCGCCGGCGGAGCGATCCTCCGCGCCTCGCTGGGGCGCGGCGAGGCGCTCAGCCGCGGGCTGCGGGACTCGGGGATGTTCCCGCCCGCGCACGTGGAGCTCCTCGCCCTCGCGGAGAAGAGCGGCCACGGCGATCGCCTGCTCGGGGAGTTGGCGGACTTCACCGACGAGATTATCGAAATGCGGCGCGACACCCTTGGCGGGCTGGCGTTGCCCGCGGCCTACTTCCTGGCGGCGGCGTTCATCGCCCCCGTGCCGGCGCTCGTGCTGGGCGGCAGCCTCGCGCGCTACCTGATCTCATCGCTCGGAACGGTGGCGGCGTTCGCGGCGCTGGTGGGCGCGCTGGCTCTCCTTTTCCGCCGCGCCCCCGGGAACCTGCTCGATCGGGTTCTGCGCCCGGTGCCCTACCTGGGCACGACCTGGCGCGAGTTCGAGCTGTGGCAACTGAATCGGACGCTCGCCCTTCTCGCCCACACGAGCATCGGGGTGATCGACGCCGTGCGCTTCTCCGCCTCGGGTTGTCGCAGCTCTCGCCTCGCCCTGGCCCTCCGCCTTTCCGCGGACGAAGCCGACCGGCGCGGCGTGCCGCTCAGTCCCCTGCTGCGCGCCTCGGGGGAGTTTCCCCTGGAAATGCTGGCGCTCTGGCACACGGGCGAGCAGTCCGGCCGCCTCGGCGAGACCTTTCAGAACCTCGCGCGACACTACGGTGCCAGTTTCCGACACCGCCTGCGGACCTTGGTGAGCTGGACCCCGCGTCTGGCCTATGCCGCGGTCGCGGTGTACCTGGTGTGGAAGATCCTCCAGCTCGCCGGCGGCTATCTCGACACGCTCAATTCCCTCTGAGGGGCCAGGAGTTCGTCCGCCCGCCCCGCCATCAGGCCTCGTCCAACTCGCCCACGACGATCAACCGGACCGCGTCCAGCCGCAGCCGAGCCTGTTCGATGGCGGCCCGTGTGCTGGTGAGCCGTTCCCGCGCGAGGGCAACTTCCTCCGGTCGCACGTGGTCGTTGAGTCGGGAAAGATCGACGAGGCGATCGATGGCGGCGCCCAGCACCGAGGCGGCCTTGCCCGCCGCTTCGGTCCGGAGGTGTTTCGCCCGCCCTTCGGCATGCCCGGTGGCCGCAGCCAACAACTCCTGGAGGATCCCGGCGTGGAATCCGGGTCGCTCGAGAAAGCGGTGAATGTCGCGATCCTCGCACCACCCCGCGAGTTCCTCGGCATCATGCTCCCCGCTCACCTCGCCACCCCGGAGGTCCACCACGACGCGCACCGGGACCGGAGCCAGGAACTGATCGACGTGCCACCGTGTGTCGGCCACGGCCTCGAGCACAAACACCGCCTCAAGGAGGAGGTTTGGCTCGTCGGCCTCGAGCACGCCGAAGGCCGTCGTCCCCGCCTTGGATTCCAGCAAGAGGTCAATCGCGTCCTCCACGAGCTGGTGATCCGCAGAGATGAACCGGATGTCCTCCCGCACAAGGGCCCGGCTGCGTTGAAAGGTGGCCAGCATGCCGTCGGCCGGAATCGACGGGAAGCTCTCGATGTAGGCGTGGCTCGGATCCAGAAACACGTCCCCTTCCTCGTGCTCCTTGATGCGCACGCCGAAGTGGTCGAGCAGCTCGACCAGAAAGTGGCGCAGGAAGGGATCGGCGTCCGCCGCGCGGACGCGGGCCAAAACCCCCTCCGCGGCCTCGCGGTTGAACGAATTGATTTCCAAGAGGCGATCGCGTCCCTCCCGCAGTTGGCGCGCCAGCCGCTCCCGGAACGCCGCCGTCTCGGCGATTAGCGCCTCCCGCTCCGGTTTCCCGACCCGGCCGCCTTCCGCATAGGCCGTGGCGACCTCGATGACCCGCGCCTTGAACGCCTGTTCGTATTCGGCGCCGCCGTGCAGCGGTGCCTCAAATGCGTCGAGGCCCCGATGGTACCAGTCAACCACCACCTCCTCCGCGCTGCCGGCCACGTACGGCACGTGAATGCGGATGGTCTGGGTCTGGCCGATGCGGTCGAGCCGCCCGATCCGCTGTTCGAGCAGCCCGGGGTTGAGCGGCAGATCAAACAGGATGAGGTGATGCGCGAACTGGAAATTGCGGCCTTCGCTGCCGATTTCAGAGCAGAGCAGGAGCTGCGCCCCCTCCGGTTCGGCGAACCAGGCCGCCTGCCGGTCGCGCTGCACGAGCGGCAGGCCCTCGTGAAAGAGACCGGTGTTGACGTTGATCCGCTCCTGCAGCGCCGCCGCCAGCGCCAGGACCTTGCGTTGCGACTTGCAGATGAGCAGCGCCTTGGCCGGTCGGTGCTCCTTCAGGAAGGCCACGAGCCAGTCGAGGCGCGGGTCGTCCCTGAAGCTGTAGCGGATCCCGGCGTCGTCGCCGCCCTCCTCGGCCCGGAGCTCCCGGGCGATCCGGGCCAGCAGGGTCACGTTGCTCGCGGCGAGCGGCGCCGGGCAGAACTTGCGCGCCGGGAACCCCGTCATCGCCGACCGTGAATTGCGGAACATCACGCGCCCCGTGCCGTGCTGATCCAGCAGGGTCTGCAAGAGCGCGGCGTGTGCACCGGGCCGGCCGCGATCCAAGTCGTCGAGATGCCGGGCCAGTCGTTCCGGGTCCTTGTTGAAGATCCGCTGCAGGGCCGCCCGGTCCCGGGCGGTGAGTCGCTTCCGGTCGACGATCTTGCCCGCGACCTCGGCGACCGCCCCGTAGCCCTTCGCCTCGGCCAGGAAGTGCTCGAAACTGTCGTATCGCGCCGGATCCAACAGCCGCAGCCGCGCAAAGTGCCCGGCCAGCCCAAGCTGGGTCGGAGTTGCGGTCAGCAACAGGAGTCCCGGCGCGCGTCGGGCCAGCTCCTCGACCAGCAGGTACTCCGGACTCGCCTGCTCCGGCGTCCAGCCGAGGTGATGCGCCTCGTCGACGACCACGAGGTCCCAGCCCGCCGCCACCGCCTGCTCCCGGCGGGCGGGATTGCCGGCGAGAAAGGTGACACTGCCCAGGGCAAGCTGGGCGGCCAGGAAAGGGTTCTGCGACGGCTCGCTTTGTTCGCAGGCGAGACACCGCTCCTCGTCGTAGATGCTGAACCAGAGGTTGAACCGGCGCAGCAGCTCGACGAACCACTGGTGCGTCAGCGACTCGGGCACGAGAATCAGGGCGCGGCGCACCTGCCCCACCGCCAGCAGCCGCTGCAGAATCAGGCATGCCTCGATCGTCTTGCCGAGGCCCACTTCATCCGCCAGCAGCACCCGCGGGATCTGCCGCGCGGCCACTTCGTGGAGGATGTAGAACTGGTGCGGGAGGAGATCGATACGACCGCCCAGGAAGCCGCGGACGTCCGACTGCCGGAAGCGGGCCTGCGCCTGCAGCGCCCGGTAGCGCAGATTGAATACCTCCCCCGGATCGGTTTGGCCCGCCAGCAGGCGTTCGTGCGGCAGGTCGACACTGGTCACGTCCGAGATCGCATCCTCCCGCAGGCGCCGGCCCTGACCCACATAGGTCAGCAGGCCGTCCTTTTCCTCGATGCCTTCGATCACGAAGGGCTCCCCACTGCGCGGCGTAACCGTCTCCCCCGCGCGGAACATCACCCGTTTCAACACCGCGGTGCCGAGCGCATACAGGCGCTGCTCGCGGGTGGCCGGAAACTCGACCGCGATCCGCTTCGCCGCCGCATCCACGGTCGTGACCACCCCGAGGCCCAACTCGGGTTCCCGCTCGCTCAGGCAACGTTGTCCGACGACTCCAGGAGACATGCCGGCACCGTAGCGACCCTCCTCGCGCTGGCCACGCCTTTTCCGGGCCGTCCCAGCTCCCGGTGCCCCCACGCTCGTCCACTCCAACGGCGCCTTCACCGCAATCGTCTTGCGGCGTCCGCCGACCGGCGCAATGTGCGCCGCCAACGACCTTCCCGCCATGTCCCGCCTTGCCGTTCTTGCCCTCGCCCTCGCCGCCAGTCTGTCCACCCGGGCGGCCTCCCCAGTCACCCTCGACGGAGTCACCTACGTCAAGACGGTGGCCGGCATCTCGGAGTACAAGCTCCCGGCCAACGATCTCGCCATCCTCCTGCTCGAGGATCACTCCGCCCCGGTCCTCACCTTCATGGTGACCTACCGGGTCGGTTCGCGCCACGAGGTCACCGGCACCACCGGAGCCACGCATCTCCTCGAGCATCTCATGTTCAAGGGTTCGAAGAACTTTCACCCCGGGATCGGCAAGGGCTTCGACACGCTGATGGATCGGATCGGCGGCATCAACAACGCCACCACGTGGCTCGACCGGACCAACTACTACGAGAACCTCCCGAGCAACCATCTCGAGCTCGCCGTGGAACTCGAGGCGGATCGGATGCGCCACCTGCTGCTCCGCGAGGAGGATCGCCAACCGGAGATGACGGTCGTGCGCAACGAATTCGAACGGGGCGAAAACGATCCCGCGTCCGCCCTCGACAAGGAGGTCACGGCCAACGCCTTCATCGCACACCCGTACCATCACCCGACGATCGGCTGGCGCTCCGACATCGAAAAGGTCTCGATCGAGAAGCTCCGCGAGTTCTACGACACCTTCTACTGGCCCAACAACGCCACGATTACGGTCATCGGCGATTTCCAGCCCGAGACCGCGCTCCGGCTCTTGCAGAAACACTTCGGCGCCATCCCGCGTTCGCCCAAACCCATCCCGCAGACCTACACCGAGGAACCCGCGCAAAACGGCCCGCGCCGCGTCGTCGTCCGGCGTCCGGGAGAGGTGGGCGCCGTGCAGATCGCGTACAAGGCCCCGCATGGTCGCCATGCCGACCACGCCCCGCTCGAGGTGCTGTCGGCGATCCTGAGCACCGGCAAGACCAGCCGGCTTTACCGCGCCCTGATCGACAAGAACCTCGCGATCAGTGCCGAGGCCTCGAAGGGCTTCTTCCACGACGACTTTCTCTTCAGCACCACCGCCCTGCTGGCCCCCGGGATCACCCATGATCAGGTGGAGAAGACCATCCTGGCCGAACTGGCCCGGGTGCGCACGGAGGGAGTGAGCGACGCCGAGGTCACCCGCGCGATCAACAAGCTGCTCGCGTCGATCGCCTTTGGCCGCGACGGCTCCTTCGCCATCGCCGGGCAGATCAACGAAGCCATCGCGGTGGGCGACTGGACGCTCTACTCCGGCCTCCTCGCGAAACTGCGGGCCGTCACCGCCGCCGACGTGAAACGCGTGGCGGAAAAGTACCTGATCGAGGACCAAAGCACCACCGGCTGGTTCATCCCCCAGGCGGAGGCCCCGGGAAAAACCGCGGTCACCTTCCGCCGTGAAACGGGCGAGGAAGGCCTCGCGGCATCGACAGCCGCGGCCCGCGGCCCACAATTCTACCGGGAACCGGGCGCCCCCGCCGATCCCGATGCCCCAGGGTCCCGCACGGCGCCGGCGTCGCTGGTCCCGCTTGCCGCCAACCCTTCGACCCCAGCCGCCGGGATGCCAGCGTCCGCCGCGGCCGGCGGAGCCCGCATCGCCCCCCATGTCCGCCGCCGCACCCTTGCCGGCCTCGACGTCCTCACGCTCAAGACTTCGATCCCGGAGGTGGTCACCCTGCGGGGCGTGGTCGCCGCCGGTGACATCTTCAATCCGCCCGGCAATTCCGCCATCGCGGATCTCACGGCCGGCATGATCGACAAGGGCACGGTGAAACGCGACAAGTTCGCGGTGGCGGAGGTGCTGGAGCAGACGGGCGCCACCCTCGCCTTCGGCACGGGATCGCACACCCTCAACTTCAGCGCCAAGTGCCTCCGCAAGGATCTCGCCCTGGTGCTGGGACTCCTGGCGGAGCAACTGCGCACCCCGCGCTTCGATCCCGAGGAATTCGCCAAACTCAAGAAGCAGCTGGCCGGACGCCACCGGCGCAACATGGAGGACACCGATTTCCGCGGCCAGTCGGCGTTTGCCCGGGCCGTCTTCCCGGAGGGTCACCCCAACCGCACGCCCTCCGACGAACAGTACCTCGCCGACATCGAGAGCACCACGCTGGAGCAGGTGAAGGCGTTTCACGCGGCGCACTACGGTCCGGCGGGAGCGCGCCTGGTCGCCGTGGGCGACGTCGACGACGCGGCGATCGATCGCGCGCTGACCGAGGCGTTTGCCGGCTGGCAGGGCGGACGCCCGTTCCCCGCGGCCGCGAAGGCCCCGGCGCTGTCCGCCGCCCGCACGGAGAAGGTCAACATGCCCGGCAAGACGAGCGTTTCCTTCCTGATCGGCCAGCCTTCCGGCCTGCGTTACGCCGATGCCGACCATCTGACCTTGAACATGGCGACGGCGGTGCTGGGCAGCGGCTTCTTCTCCGCCCGCCTGCTCGATATCATCCGCAACCGCGAGGGCTTGACCTATGGCATCAGCGCCTCGCTCTCCGCGGATACCTATGTCGACGGCTCGTGGGTCATCCACGGCACCTTTGCCCCTGATCTCCTGGACAAAGGTGCGGCGTCCACCCTGCGCGAACTTCGCCGCTTCCATGCCGAGGGTCTCACCGCAGAAGAGCTCCAAACCTTCAAGGTGACGCTGACCGGCTCCTACAAGGTGACCCTCGCCACCACCAGCGGCCTCGCCAATTCCCTGCTCAACGCGGTGCAGCGCGGCTTCGGTCCGGAATGGGTCGACGATTACCCGCAGAAGATCGAGTCGCTCACGTTGGCCGACGTGAATGCCGCCATCCGGCGCCTGCTGCATCCGGACCGCATGGTCACCGTCCTCGCGGGCAGTATTCCCGCCGGCAAGTGAGGACACCGCGACCCGGGCGTTTCCCGCGATGTTCCGGGTGGTGATGCGGGCCAGGGCGGGCGCCCCCGCAGCGGCCGGCGCGGACGTGGGCGGAACCTCGTCTAACCGGCGGATATCCCTTTGACGCTGTCCTCGGTGTGCGCACAGTGCTGCCCCCCTGGCGATGCAACAGCTCGATCCAATCCTCAAGGCCCTGGCGCCGCTCTGGAAACAGCTCAAGACGCTCTTCGCCGAGCATCACTTCCTCACGATCGTCTGCGCGTTCTTCGCGATCATGATGACGATCAGCTTCTACAAGTTTCTCCGGAGCATCAGCCCGGCGCTGGTCGGGTTCATCTGCCTGCTCATCCTCACGATGCTCGTCCTGCACTGGACCTACACGCGGACCGAGCCCGCCTTCATGCGGCCGTTCATCGACTGGCTCGCGCCCTTTTTCCCGGCCGCGCCGACGCCGATCGCTCCGAAGCGCTGAGCCGGAACCATGCAGTCGGGCTGACGCACCTGCGGGAGTCCACTGACGAAACGGTGACCTGTGGGCGGGGCGACCGCGCCCCGCTCCGCGACGAGGTCGTCGCGGCTACATTGCTGCGGTGCACGTCGACTTCGACTGGATCCGGGCCCCGTCGATCCACGCCATCGTCACCCGCGTCGCCACTTCCAGGGGATCCCCATCCGTGACAATCAGCGTCGCCCGCTTTCCCGGCTCCAGGGAGCCGAGTTCGCCCGCAACGCCGAGGATCTCCGCGGCGGAGAGGGTCACGGCGCGCAACGCCTGCTCCGGCGGCAGCCCGTGCGCCGCCGCCCGCGCCGCGTACAAACCGAGGTTGCGGTCCTTGCCGAAGTCGCCCGTGCCTTCACCGGCGATGCAGAAGCGAACCCCGGCCGCATGCAGCCGGGCCGGATTGGCATAGGCACTCTCGAAATCGTCATCCCGCCGCAAGGGCAGTCGATCGGTGCCGGTGATCACGACGGCGACCTCCGCCGCCTTCAGTTCCTCGGCCAGCCGCCAGGCATCGATCCCGCCCACAATCGTGATTTTCAGCGCCTGGCGCCGCGCAAACGCCAGCGCGGCCCGGATCTGCTTCACCTCGTCGGCATGGACAAAGAGGGGTTGCTCGCCGCGCAGGACTGGCAGCATCGCCTCCCAGCGCAAGTCGGTGTCGACCGGCCGCCCAGCCGCCGCCTTCGCCTTTGCATAGGCGCGGGCTTGCGCGAAGGCCTCGTCGAGCAGCCGGACTTCCGCGGCGGCGCCCTGCCCTCCCCCACCGCCCGCGCCGCCGCGGCGCCCGCCCTCCCCCGACGACGCCAGGGTCGGCCAGTACACGTGCATGGCCAGCGCGGGGCGCAGGGTCAGATCCTCCCACGTCCAGCCATCGAGACGGATCAGCACGGAGGAGCCCGCAATCAGATTGGCCCGTGCCCCCGTTCCGGCGCGGGAGGCCGGCACCGACAAGGCGGTGAGGATGCCGTTGGCCCGCGTCACCGGCAGGTGATCGCTATCGGGATTCAACGCCAGCTGGGCGCGGACATTCGGGTTGATGGCGCTGTTCTCGGCAATGTCCACCGTCTGCCGCAGCCCCGACACCTCTATGAGGCCGAGCTGCGAGTGGGCGGCGATGAGCCCGGGGTACACCCGCCGCCCTTGAACGTCGATCACCTCGGCCCCCGCCGGCGCGGCGATCTTGGCTCCCACCGCGACGATCCGGCCATCGCGGAAAAGCACGTCGCCGCGGTCCAGCGCGGGACCGCTCACGGGGACGACTCTGCCACCGGTCAGGAGGATCGGCTTGGCGTTTTGCGAGGCGGGCAGGATGGTCGGCGCGGCCGCAACCGGCAGGCCGGCGGCCACCAGCGCCCCCAGCAGAAAAGAGAAGGAAAGGACGGGGGTCTTCATGGCTGGTCGTGGGTCGTGCAGTTGTGGGCGTCGCTGCCGTCGTGATACAGGCCGCGTGTGCTCCCGTCATGGGCCGCCGCGAGTTGCTGCAACACCTGCCAAACGGTGGGGGCTCCGGGCCGATCCTCACCCCGGCCGCCACCCTCGCCGCCGCCGGGACCACCGGCGCCGAGCACCCGCTGGCGCTCCGGCAGGATCTTCTGAATCAGGGCAGCCCGTTCCTGCGCCGCGGCCGTGCGCATCTGCGCGTCGTCCTTTCGGTCGAAGTACCGGCGGCCGTCAATCCAGGCCTGCTCGACATGGGCGTAGCCGGAAAGGGGCGGCGCACTCCAGATCACGAAGTCCGCATCCTTGCCGGCTTCGAGCGAGCCGACGCGGGCCTCGAGCCGCAGCTGCCGCGCCGGGTTGATCGTCACGAACTTCAGGGCCTCCACCGGTGACACGCCGCCATACTTCACCGCCTTGGCCGCCTCGGTGTTGAGATGGCGCGCGAGTTCGCGGTCGTCGGAGTTGAACGACACGATCACCCCGGCTTCATGCATCAGCGCGCCGGCGTACGGAATCGCATCGACCACCTCAAACTTGTACGCCCACCAGTCGGAGAAGCACGAACCACCCGCGCCGAGCGCCGCGATCTCCCGGGCCACCTTGTAGCCTTCGAGGATGTGCTGGAATGTCGCCACGGGCAGTTTCAGGTCCTGGGCCAGCCGGATGAAGGCCAGCACCTCGTCCTGGCGATAGGAGTGGATGTGGATCAACCTCTCCCCGCGCAGGATTTCCAGGGCCGCTTCCATCCGGAGATCACGGCGCGGTGGCCGGGAGGTTCGCCCGGCGCGAAACTCCGTCCACTCCCGCTCGTAGTCGCGGGCGCGCGAAAAGGCGTCGAGCATGATCTCCCGCACGCCCATCCGCGACACCGGATAACGGGTCGGCAGCGTGGTCGCGCTTTTCCGGGTCACATTCTCCCCGAGGGCGAACTTCACCCCTGGCGGGGCGCCGGCGAACTTCAGGCCTTCCGCCGACTCGCCCCAGCGCAACTTGATCACCTGATTCTGTCCCCCCATGGCGTTGGCGGAGCCATGCAGCAGGTTGGCCGTTGTCAGCCCGCCCGCGAGTTGCCGATAGAGGCCGATATCCGTGGGATCGAGCACGTCGCCCACGCGCACCTCGACGGTCACGGAGTGCGTGCCTTCATTCACCCCGCGGTCGATCGCCACGTGCGAGTGGCAATCGATCAACCCCGGGGATACGTGCCGGCCGGAGGCGTCCACGATGACCGCATCCGCCGGCGCGGTGAGACCGCGGCCGACCCGGGCGATCTTGCCCGCATCGACCAGGACGTCCGCGTTTTCCAGCACACCCGCCGGTCCGCTGGTCCACACCGTGGCATTGCGCACCAGCAGCACCTTGGGCTGCTCGGGTGGCCCGGCCCGGCCGAAGGCGCCCGCAGGATAACGATTCCCGCTGGCCACCAGGGTCTCCGGCTTCTTTTCCGGAGTCCGGGGCGGCTCTCCCGCGGCGGTGCGCTCGGCGCGCCAGCGGATCACGCGGCCGTCCGGAAGGTCGCCGGTGCCCACTAACACGGCCCCTTCCACCTGGGCGGTGAGCCGCGTCGTGCCCCGTTCCAAGCCGAACCACTTTGGCGGCGCCAGGAGCGTCAGCACCGTGCCGTCGGTTCGCGCGCTCGCCTCGACTCCGTCGGCACTCGCCCGCAGCCGCGACGAACGGCCGGTGATCTTGATCTCGGCCGGGGACTTGCCCGGTGCGCCGGTCCAGGCCACGCGCCAGGCACCGCGCACCTCCTTCCGCCGCCAGGCCTCCAGTTCGAAGGGCTCGCCATCGATCCACACGAGCTGGATTTCCGCGTCGTCGCTGCGGAACAGGTCTCCGCTCGCGATGGTGAGATTCGCCGCCTTGCCGGGTGCGATCGAACCATGGCTGCGGGCCAGGCCGAGGAAGTCGGCGGGCGTGGTCGTCAGGGCCGCCAGGGCGGTCGCCGGAGGCAGCCCGCGTTGCACCGCCGTGCGCACGCGGCTCCAAAATTCGGTTTCGGGCCGTCGAAGTCCCGCCGTGGTCAGGGCCACCGGGGCCCCGGCCTGGGCGAGTCGCGCCGCATTTCCCGGCGCCAGCTCCCAGTGTTCGAGACGATCGAGGGTCAGGTCGAGGGCGCGGTCCGGGTCTTCCACCTCCGGCGGCTCCGGAAACGCCAGCGGCACGACCACCGGTACGCCTTTTGGCCAATCGCGCAGGACGCGGTACTCGTACCCGCTCCCCCGGAAGATCGCCTTCAGCTTGAATTCGCCGACCACCTGCGCCGCCCGGGCGAGATCGAGTTCCGAACCGAGTTCGAAAAACACCGGCTGCTCGCCGCGCACTACGGGGCCGAGCGTCGCCAGGGCCTCGTTCACCTCCGGACGCGTTCCCCCGGCCTGACGGTGGTGCGCCTGGGCGTCTCCATACCAGCGGGCATCCCACAAGGTCTGCCGCAACAGAGCCGTCGCCCCCATCAGCGACGCCGGATAGGACGCGATGGGCCCGAAGCCGCCATGCTCGAACGCCAGCCCCTGGGCCATCGTCTCCCGCACGACCTGGCCGTTGAAATCGCCCCGCCCAAGGCTGACCACCGCGCTCTGGCCGCGAAACACCCCTCGGGCGGGAATCACGTGCGCCAGCGCAAACCCGAGCCGCCGCAGGGCCTCCGCCCCGCGGTCATCCGCCACCAAGGCCCGGTGCGCCGCGCGCTCGGGCGTGACCCGCGAATTCCACGACCGTGTTCCCGTCGCCGCCTCGGAGGCCGCAGGCGCGGCCGCGGTCGGCGGTGGCGCCGGTGGCGCGGGCGCCTCTTCGTCGCTGGCCCGGCGCAGCGCTCCCGCCGGTTTCCAGGCGGCCGGCAAGAACAGGGAACTGTCGCTCTCGATGAAGCCCGCATAGACCGTGCGCCCCTGGAGGTCCCACACGCGGGCCTCCGCCGGAGTCGCGATCCCGGCCCCGGCCGCCACCACCACTCCGTCGCGGATCACGATGGTCGCATTCTCCACGACTTCCGTCGGGGTCAGGTGGACGCGCCCGCCCACCAAGGCGTGCACCCGCGGCGCCACTTCGCGCAAGCCCTCCGCCGGCGCCGCCGGCTCCGCCCCGGGCGCCGGTTGCGCCACGCCGATGGCAAGGGCGAACAGCAAGGCGCGGTGGATTCTCGGAGGGAGCTGGGAGTTCATGGACGGGGGCGGGGCAGAGGTGGCGGTAACGGGGGCGGCTCGCGTTCAACTGGGGAGACCTCGGGGTGGAGGCGACCCACGGCGCCGAGAGGCGAGGTGAAGCCCCGGAGCAAATCAAGCTCCGAGTGTCGGGTCCGGCGTCCCTCTGCGCCAAACCCTCACTTGCACCGCGCAACGAGTTTACCCATGCAGTTACGCGCTGCCGATGACGTCCTCCACCGCGCCGATCCTCGCCGAGTCCTGGCTTGAACTGCCTGACGGCCGCCTTTTCTGGCTCTCCGGTCGCTGCGCCCTTGGACGCCATCTCGACAACCACCTGATCCTCGAGGCCCCTTCCGTCTCGCGGCACCACGCCCTGCTCACCCCGGAGCCGGCCGGATACCTCCTGAGCGACCTGCGCAGCAGCAACGGGACGTACGTCAACCGCGCGCCGATCACGCGTCCGACCCTCCTGCACGACGGGGACGAACTTCGCTTGGGAGATGCCGTGCTCCGTTACCGTTGCACCCGGCGTCCCACGGTTGATCCGGCCATCACGAACCCGGAGCGCACGCGGCGGCTCGAGGACGTGCGCGAGGCCGCCTGCTGGCTGCTAATCGCCGATGTCGCCGGCTACTCCACTCTCAACACGGAACTGGGCGGCAAGGCGGCCCTGCAGCGTTTCCAGGGCTGGATTGCGGGGATGCGTCCGTTGATCGAGCGCCACGGAGGCCACATCAACAGCTACGTTGGCGATGCCATCTTTGCGTGGTGGTCGGGCGAATCCGCCAAACCGGCCCAGGTCCGGGCGGCCCTCGCCGCGATCGAACAGTGGCGGCCGCAAAGCCCGGTGGCGTTTCGCGTGGTGGTGCACCACGGCAGCGTCCTGTTCACGCGCAGCGAGCGCGGCGAGGAACTGAGCGGCCAGGAGGTGAACTTCCTCTTCCGCACCGAAAAGCTCGCGAAGGGTTTCGGTGCCTCCGCGATGCTCAGCGAGGCGGCGGCGCAATCGCTCCAGCTCGCCGGGCGCTGCCCCCCGCTCGGTGCCGCGTCGGTCGAGGGAATTCCCGGCCGCTTTGTGTTCTTCGCCCCTCCGCCTGAGCTCGGCATAAATACCTCCGCCGGCTGACGCCGGTCCGGCAGTCAGCCGAGTTCCGGCTCGCCCTTTCGCGGCGACGACCTAGCCTGCGCCCGAGCTTTCGCCCCGCCCCTTCGCTCGGGGATTCGACCGCCACCCCTTCGATGCACGACATCACGCTCCTCCTGCAAAAGATCGAGCAGGGCGACACCGACGCCGCCGAAAAACTGCTGCCCCTCGTCTACCAGGAACTGCGCCGGCTCGCCGCCGCCAAGATGAGTCGCGAGTCGGCGGCGCAAACCCTGCAGCCGACCGCGCTGGTCCATGAGGCCTGGCTGCGCCTGGGGGGCGACCAGCAGCCGGCCTGGCAGAACCGGGCGCATTTCTTCGGTGCCGCCGCCGAGGCGATGCGCCGCATCCTCATCGACCGCGCGCGGCGCCGCCGCGCCATCCGCCACGGGGGCAATCAGGTGCGCGCCGAAGAAGCCGAGTTGGAGAACATCGCCGATCTCAGCCGCAACGACGACGAACTCCTCGCCGTGCACGAAGCCCTCGACCAGTTCGCCCGCGAGGAGCCGCGCAAGGCGGAGCTGGTCAAGCTGCGGTACTTTGGCGGACTCACGCTGGAGGATGCCGCCGCCGCTCTCGGCGTGCCCGAGGGCACGGCCAAGCGCTGGTGGACCTACTCCCGGGCCTGGCTTTACCGGGAGCTGAACCGGGATTAGCGGAGGCATCCCGGCCAGTCCTGCGACTGCTAAGGTGCGCCTTCGGGGGCCGCACCCTTGCGCGATCCTCGCCGCCACGGGCATGCTGCTACCCCGGCACCGGCCCGCCGGCCGCCGCCGCTCTCGCCATGCCTTCCGCGCCCGCCGTTTCCCTCCGCCCCCTGCTCTTCTGCGCCGGAGTCGCCTGGCTGGCTGCCGTCCCGACGCGCGCCAGCCTCGCCCTGCCCAATCCGGGTTTTGAAACCGGGCTCGAAGGTTGGAAGCCGCTGTTCACGCGTGACCCCCAGTCGGGCCGCGCCACGCCCGACGCCGGGACCTTTCACGGCGGGCGCGCCGCCGTGCGCCTCGAACACACTGGCGCCCGGGACTGGAGTTTCGAGTCGGCAGAACGCCTCACGGTGGAAGCCGGCGACGTGCTGGAATTGCAGGCCTGGCTGAAAGTGCAGAGCGGCAGCGGCCTCACCCTCGGGGTCTCAACGTGGGACGCCTCCGGGCGGAACCTCAGCTGGTCGCATGGCGCCCAGACCACCCGCGTCCATTCCGGCTGGCAGCTGGTCCGCGCGCGCTTCGTGGTGCCCGAGGGTGTGACCCGCATACAACCGCGGCTTCTGGGCAGCGGCCCGATGGTCGCCTGGGCGGACGACTTTTCGCTCGAACGGAAGTTCAACCTGCGCGACCGCCGCGGCACGGGGTTTCCCGCCAAGGTGGCCGTCGCCAGTCCGACGCTGGCGATCGAATTTCACACGGGCGATGCGACGCTGGTGGTCGTCGATCGTCGACCGGGCGGACGGCAGTGGAGCCAGCGCCGGCAGGGTCAGGACCTGCTGGTCACGGGAGCCACCGCGAGCCGCGACCGCCTGGAGATTCGCCTCTTCCATGCCACCAGCGGCGTGGACTTCACGGCGGTCCTGCAGCCCGACCCCGATCAACCGGAACTCCTCGTCACGCTGCGGGGCGAAGGCGCGCTCGGCAGTCCCGTGGTGTTTCCCCACCCGTTCACCGGCGAGCCCGGGGACTACCTCGTGGTGCCGATGAACGAGGGCATTTCCTACCCGGTCGACGATCCCACGATCGCCCCGATGCGTCTGATCGCCTACGGGGGCCACGGCATCTGCATGGCCTTCTGGGGCCTGACCGACGGCACCCGCGGGCAGATGGCGCTCCTGGAAACTCCGGACGACGCCTCGATTCGCCTCGATCGCCTCGACGGCCGGCTGGCCATCGCCCCTTCCTGGGAAGCCCAACGCGGCGCATTCGGGCCGGAGCGCCGGCTGCGCTACGTCTTCCTCAACTCCGGCGGCCATGTCGCCATGGCCAAGCGTTATCGGGCGTACGCCCGGCAAATCGGCATTCTCAAAACCCTCGAGGAAAAACGACGCGACGTGCCGGCCGTCGAGCGGCTCTACGGCGCCGCCAACATCTGGTGCTGGGACAAGGACGCCGTCGCGATGGCCCGCGAGCTCCAGGCCGCCGGCCTGCAGCGCCTCCTCTGGAGCAACCGCCAGGGCCCCGAGGGCATCGCGGCGATGAACGCCCTGGGCATCCTCACCAGCCGGTACGACATCTACCAGGATGTGATGGACCCCGCCCAGTTTCCGCGCCTGCGCGGAGTCCACGCCGATTGGACGACCGCCGCCTGGCCGAAGGATCTCATTCTCGACCGGGCCGGTCAGTGGATTCACGGCTGGGGTGTCACCGCGAAAGATGGCACCCAGATTCCCTGCGGCGTGCTCTGCGATCGCCGGGCCCTCGACTACGCCCGCGAACGCATCCCGCCCGAACTCGCCACCCACCGGTACCTCGGGCGCTTCATCGACACGACGACGGCCTCGTCCTGGCGCGAGTGCTACCATCCGGATCATCCCATGACGCGCTCCGAAAGCCGTCACTGGAAGATGGAGCTGCTGCGTTACATGTCTGAGTCACAGCACCTCGTCACCGGCAGCGAAACCGGTCACGACGCGGCCGTGCCGTACCTGCACTTCCTCGAGGGCATGATGAGCCTCGGGCCCTATCGTGTCCCGGACTCCGGGCGGCGCATGCAGCAGATCTGGGACGAGGTGCCGGAGCGCGTCGCGAAATTCCAGCTCGGCCACACCTACCGGCTGCCCCTGTTCGAACTGGTGTTCCACGACTGCGTCGTCTCGTACTGGTACTGGGGCGACTACAACAACAAGCTCCCCGCCCTCTGGGACAAGCGCGACCTCTTCAACGTCCTCTACGGGGCTCCGCCGATGTACATGTTTGACCGGAAATTCTGGACCGCGCACCGCTCGCGTTTCGTGCAGAGCTACGAAAACACCTGCCCGCACATCGCGAAGATCGCCGCCGCCGAGATGACCGACCACCGTTTTCTCACCCCGGATCGCCACGTGCAGGAAACGCGGTTCGGCAACGGCACAACCATCACGGTGAATTTCGGGAACGCACCGTATACCTTGCCGGACGGCGCCATCCTCGGCGCGGGCCGGTACCGTGTCACCGAGGGAAGGTGACTGGCGCCCGGCCGGGCCGCGCGGATTCGGCCCGACCCGCTCCCTGGAATCCGGGCCGGCCCAGCCGGGCCAGCCCCGCGCGACGGGGCTGCCTTACGCGAGGTCGAAGCGATCGAGGTTCATCACCTTGGTCCACGCCGCGACGAAGTCGCGCACGAGCTTCTTCTCGCCGTCGGCGCACCCATACACCTCCGCCAGCGCCCGGAGCTGGGAGTTCGAACCGAAGACCAGGTCGGCCCGCGTCCCGGTCCACCGGACGGCTCCGGTCTTGCGGTCGCGACCCTCGAAGAGGTCCGCTTCCGGCGACACCGGCTTCCACTCCGTGCCCAGATCGAGCAGGTTCACGAAGAAGTCGTTGGTGAGGCTGCCCGGCCGCTGCGTGAAGACACCATAGGTGGAACCACCGACGGTGACACCCAGCACGCGCAGGCCGCCGACCAGCACGGTCATTTCCGGCGCGGTCAGGGTCAGTAACTGCGCCTTGTCGACGAGCAACGCCTCCGCCGGCAGGCGGTACTTGCCCTTCACGTAATTGCGGAAACCGTCCGCGATCGGCTCGAGCACCGCAAACGACGCGACATCCGTCTGCTTCGGCGACGCGTCCATGCGACCGGGTGTGAACGGCACCGTGACCTTGTGCCCGGCGTTGCGCGCCGCCTGCTCGATGCCCACGGCGCCCCCCAGCACGATGAGGTCGGCCAGCGACACCTGCCGGCCGCCCTTGGCGCTCTGGTTGAACGCGCGCTGGATGGCCCCGAGGGTCTTCAGCACCTTGGCGAGTTGTTTCGGCTGGTTGACTTCCCAGTCCTTCTGCGGCGCCAGGCGGATTCGCGCACCATTCGCGCCGCCGCGCTTGTCGGAGCCGCGGAAGGTCGAGGCCGAGGCCCAGGCGGTCGACACGAGCTGCGCGACCGACAAACCCGAGGCCAGGATTCGAGCCTTGAGGGCGTCGATTTCCTTCGGGCCGATCAGCTTGTGATTCACCGCGGGAATCGGGTCCTGCCAGATCAACTCCTCGGCCGGCACTTCGGGTCCGAGGTAGCGGGCCCGCGGCCCCATGTCGCGATGCGTCAGCTTGAACCAAGCCCGGGCGAAGGCATCGGCAAACTCGTCCGGATGCTCCATGAAGCGCCGCGAGATCTTCTCGTAGGCCGGGTCGAACCGGAGGGCGAGGTCGGTGGTGAGCATCGCCGGGGCAATCCGTTTGGCGGCATCGTGGGCATGCGGGACGGTGCCTTCGCCCGCGCCTCCCTTCGGTCGCCACTGGTGGGCCCCGGCCGGGCTCTTCGTCAGCTCCCATTCGTACCCAAACAGATTCCAGAAGAAGTCATTGCTCCACTTCGTAGGCGTGGTCGTCCAAGTGACCTCGATACCGCTCGTGATCGTATCGCCGCCCTTGCCCGACCCGTAGGTGCTCTGCCAGCCGAGACCCTGCGCCTCGAGGCCGGCCGCCTCCGGATCCGCCCCGACATGGGAAGCCGGGCCCGCGCCGTGGGTCTTGCCAAAGGTATGGCCCCCGGCGATGAGCGCCACGGTCTCTTCGTCGTTCATCGCCATGCGGGCGAAGGTCTCGCGGATGTCCCGCGCCGCCGCGAGCGGGTCGGGGTTTCCGTTCGGCCCCTCCGGATTGACGTAGATCAGGCCCATCTGCACCGCCGCGAGCGGATTCTCGAGGTCGCGCTCACCGGAGTAGCGCTGGTCCGCCAGCCAGGTCTTCTCGGAACCCCAGTACACGTCGAGGTCGGGCTCCCAGACATCCTCCCGACCGCCCGCAAAGCCAAACGTCTTGAAGCCCATCGTCTCGAGCGCGACGTTGCCGGTCAGGATCATCAGGTCGGCCCAGGAGATCTTGCGCCCGTACTTCTGCTTGATCGGCCAGAGCAGCCGGCGCGCCTTGTCGAGGTTGACGTTGTCCGGCCAGCTGTTCAGCGGGGCGAAGCGTTGCTGCCCCCGGCCGCCGCCGCCGCGACCGTCGCCCGTGCGGTACGTGCCGGCACTGTGCCAGGCCATGCGGATGAACAACGGTCCATAATGGCCGAAGTCCGCCGGCCACCAGTCCTGTGAATCGGTCATCAGCGCCGCGAGGTCCTTTTTCAGGGCGGCATAGTCGAGGCTCTTGAACTCCTTCGCGTAGTCAAAGCCCGCCCCCATCGGGTCGGACTTGGCGGAATGCTGGTGGAGAAGTTCGAGCTTCAGCTGGTTGGGCCACCAGTCGCGATTCGTCGTGCCGCTGCCGGCGGCGCCATGGTGGAAAGGGCATTTGGATTCGGTGGACATGGAGGAGGGTGGTTGAGGGTGAGACGGACCTCTCCGACCCGGGCGGGGGAGCGAGGCCGTGTGTTGCAGCAAGGGGATCAAGGCACCCGGCCGGCGCGCAGGCAAGAACCGGTGGCGCGCCTTCCCCGAAAACACCGGCGCAACGTCCCGGGTCTTCACCGGGGCAACCGGCCGCGAGTCTGCCCGCGCGTTTCGCCCAAGGTTTGGCTGGAGTCAGTTCTGCTCCTGGGCTTGGCTCCCGGCGGCACGGGCCCGAGTGGTGGAATGGCAGACACTAGGGACTTAAAATCCCTTGGCCGCAAGGCCGTGCGGGTTCGATCCCCGCCTCGGGCACCAGGATTTCACGTGCTGTGCAGGTCCAGCAGGTCATCCCGTCTCTCACTTTCCTGATCGGGATCGCGATCGATCCTGCGGGTCGAGCGAACTCCGCGCGTCTGACGCACGCTGCGCCCGGGCTCGCCGCGGCTTGCCAGGCGGCTGGCTCTCCTGCAGCGCCGTGTGCTCCTGTTGGAGCGCGTGCAACTGTTCGATCACGCCCGCGAGCTTGGTGCCGGTGGGCGTGAGCTGGTATTCGACATGGAGGACCGCCGCGGACCGATCGACGCGGGTGGCGAGGCCGTAGTCCACCAGCTTGCGCAGTCGTTCATTGAGGATCTTGGTCGAGATCCCGGGGATGTAGCGCTCGAGCTGTCCGGGGCGGGACACGCCCCGCCGCAACGCACTGACGACGGCAGCGGACCATTTGCACCCCACGACATCCTCGAGGCGACGGTACGTGGTTCGTTCGTCCAAGGTCAGGTGCTTGGCAGGCATGCGAGGAATTATGCGAGGGCGCCCGCGCCCGTCGAGTAGGCACAAAATGGTGCGGACTCCCCGAAAGGTGCCCTCTGCCGTCCCGCCGGGGAATCGGTTATCGTCGGGTGATGCGCCACACGTCGTGGCGCTATGTCCTCCCCTCCCAACCCACGGAAATAACCTCATGTCCAAACCCACTGCCGTCTTCTATCACGCGGGCTGCCCCGTCTGTCTCGACGCCGAAGCCGCCGTCACGCGCTACCTCGACCAGGGCAAGGTCGCGCTCGAGATCGTCCACCTCGGTACGTCCAAGAGCCGCGTCGTCGAAGCCGAAGCGGCCGGCGTCAAGTCCGTCCCGGCGCTCGTCATCGGCGGCCAGACGCTGCACCTCAACTTCGGGGCGGCGCTCAGCGCGCTGAAGTGAAGCCATGGCCGGCCCACGTGCCTCCGTGCCAGCGATGACCCGGGGCCGTGAGCCGGCCGTTTCCGCTCCGTTGGCGCCGCCAATCTCGGCGGCGCTCTGGCTGAACACCCCCGAACCGGTGACCCTGGCCCAGCTGCGCGGGCGCGTCGTGGTGCTGCACGCGTTCCAGATGCTTTGTCCCGGTTGCGTGACCCACGGTTTGCCGCAGGCGGTGGAAATCCAGCGCGCGTTCGATCCGGACGCGGTCGCGGTGCTGGGGCTGCACAGCGTGTTCGAACATCACAAGGCGATGACGCCGGCGGCGCTGCGCGCCTTCGTGCACGAGTATCGGCTCACGTTTCCCATTGCGATCGACCAGCCGTCCGCGGACGGGCCGGTGCCGTACACGATGCAGGCGTATCGAATGCAGGGCACGCCCACACTCGTCTTGATCGACCGGTGCGGCCGCCTCCGTGCACAGCACTTTGGGGTCACCGCCGATGTGGCGGTAGGGGCCGAGATTGGCAGGCTGTTGGCCGAGCCCGGTATCACCGCACCCTGACCTGCATCCCTCCCCGCGCGGATCCAGGCGCGACCGAGGAAAAGGGTCATGGCTGATGTAGCCGGCCTCTCCAAGGCCGGCCCGGTTGCCCGGCGGCCAGGCGGACGTGGCTGCTCTCGCAGCCAGCCGCCAGCGCGGCCTATGGCGCCGCTGCGTGACCTCGTCGGGCGGTGAGGGTGTCGAGCCGCTGCCGGAGTTCGACCGCTTTTTCCGGGTACTCGCGGATCACGTTCCGCGTCTCCGCTGGATCAGTCCGCAGGTTGAAGAGCAGCGGTTCGGGAATGCGGCTCTCCGCAAAGCGGGTGTCGCGCGGGTTGGCGCCGCTGCCGATGCCGGAGGCCAGTCCGCTCGCGGTGGCCGGCACGTACTTCCAATCCCCTGCCCGCAGCGACAGGGTGTTGGCAATCCCGTGCAGCACCGTGTCCCCGCGCAGGTTGTCGGTGGTCTGGCCGAGCAGCACCCGCGACAGATCGAGGCTGTCCGGCGCGGTGTCAGGCGAGAACTTCGACCCCGTGAGGCGCGCCAGTGTGGCATAGAGGTCGACGAGGTTGAACATCTGGTCGGACACCCGGGGCCGAATCCGCGCCGGCCACCGGGCGATCAGCGGCACGCGGCAGCCGCCCTCGTAGACGAGGTACTTCCAGCCGCGCAGGCCGCCAGCCGGACGATGATCCTTCGTGTCCTCCTGCGCGCGGTCGTGATAGCCGTCGAAAAGCACCGGACCGTTGTCGCTGGTGAAGATCACGAGGGTGTGCTCCGCCAGCTTCAGACGCTCGAGGGCCTGCAGGATCTCGCCGGTGATCCAGTCCATCTGCTCGATCACGTCGCCGCGGATGCCGAGCGCCGATGCCCCGGCGAAGGGCGCCGCCGCCACCCGCGGCACATGCGGCTCGAACAACCCCACGTAGAGGAAGAAGGGACGCGTGCGGCTGGCCTCGAGGAATTCCACCGATTTCCGGATCACCGTCGCGGGAAGGTCCGCGTCCTTGAAGCGCGCCGCCTTCCCGCCCTTCATGTACCCGATGCGGCTCACGCCGTGGACGATCGTGCCGCTGTGCTGCCGGTCGGCGCCGACCTTCAGCAGGTCCGGCCGATCGACACCGTTGGGCTCGATCCCGAAGTCCTTCTGGTAGCTCACCGCGATCGGGTCCGCGGGATCGAGGCCGACCACCCGGTCGTTTTCGATCCACACCGACGGGACGCGATCCACGGTGGCGGGAATGATGTGACTGTAATCGAAGCCAATCTCCCGGGGACCGGGCTGGATCCGGCCGTTGAAGTCCACCGCCGCGCGGCCATCGCCCAGGCCCAGGTGCCACTTGCCGACTGCGCCCGTGCGGTAGCCGGCTTCCTGGAGTGCCCGCGGCAGCGTCGGCCGGCCCGGATCGATGCAGAGCGGGGCGTCGCCGTCGAGAATCGCCGTCTTCTTCTCCGGCTGCCGCCAGCCATACTCGCCGGTCATCAGCGCGTAGCGCGTGGGCGTGCAGGTCGACGACGGGGCGTAACCCTGGGTGAAACGCACGCCACCGGCGGCGAGCCGATCGACATGCGGGGTGCGGACGCGCGTCGCCCCGTAGCAGCCGAGGTCCCCGTACCCGAGATCGTCGGCGACAATCAGAACGATGTTGGGCCGGTCCGGCGCAGCCGCGGCCAAGTCCACCGCCGGGGCCAGCAGGCCGAGGACGGCGAGGCTCCCCACGCGCCGGGCGGCCCGGCCGGAGCCGCGGAGCCCGGAGACGAAACCATGGAACGAAGCGGGCATCATGACAGCGATGACCACGATGCCGCGCAGCCGGCTCAGAACGAGAACGAATTGGTCACGCTCCACGTGCGCTCGGGCGGGATGCGGAACGTGGCATAGGAACCGTCGGCGTTGGCCGCGATCGGGATGATGCGATCGCGGGCGTTGAGATTGCGGACATTGACGCCGACGTTCCACGAGACCGAGGTGCCGCGGAGCCGGAACTTGTTCCGGTAGCCCAGGCTGAGGTCGACCTGGGTGTCGGACGGACCGTAGAGCGGGTGCGCGATGTCGGGGACATACTGCGTGTTGGGGGTCGCGCTGATGTTGGGATAGCCGATCCCGACCTTGTCCTGCCAGCGGAGGGCGCCGCCGAGGCTCAAGCCGCGAAGCAGCCCGCGCTGGAATTCATAGCGCGTCACGACGTTGGTGCGCCACTTGCGGATCTCCGCGGTGGCGACCCCCGACTGGGCGGCGGACGTGCGGATGAAGGTCACGTGCTCGCCGTCATACTGCGCGAGGAAGGTCCCGAGCGTGGCGCTCTGCACCGGATTGCGCTGGCCGTTAATGAGCGCACCGTTGTCCTTGGCCCGCACGTTGGCCACCCACTCGTTGGCGAAGGCGAGGTCCTGGCGGGCGACGTCCGCCTTGACCGCCTCGTTCTCGGCGACGCTGAACGCGAGGCGCCAGCCGGGGAGCGGATTGACGATCGCCTCGTATTCGTTGCCGGTGGACCGCGTGTCGCTGGTCGAGACCAGGCCCGTGATGGACTCGGGGGTCCACTGCAGCGCGGCTCCGGAGCCGGTAAGGCGCGGATTGAAGTTGTACTCGTTGCCGATGCGGAGCCGCTTCGGAATCGTGTCGTAAATGGCGCGCGCGACCTGCTCGAAGCTCGCATACGGACTGCTGCCGCTGGCGGTGGTGTAACCGTAGGCGGCGGGACTGAGGCCGGCGAGGTTGGCCTGGACCATGTTGTTGATCGTCGAGCTGATGTAGCCGAAGGCGTTCCTGACTCCGCTCACGGAATCGTTCTGGATGCGGGTGTCGAAGCGGTTGAACCGCAGGAAGAACTTCCCGTGAAAGGTGCTGAGGGAAATGCCCTTCTCGGTCGTCTCCGCCGAGGGCGAGCCCACTTCCTCGTTCCAGATGTTGCGGCGCTGACCGCCGGGCGTGAAGTTGCCCGACTCGTTCCAGAAAGCCCGAAGCTCGGTCTCGCCGGGCAGCGTGAACGGCAGGCGGCCGACGACACTCTTGGTCCAGCTGCGCTTGCCCTGGGAGATGGAGGGTTGGAACTTCACCGCGGACTCATCCAGATTGCCGTCGGGCAAACGCGCCGGCGTGAGCGAGGAGGCGCCTTCGTCCCGATCCTCCCGCCAGCCGACGATGGTGGTGAGGTGGTTCTTCCACCAGTGGCTCTGCAGGGCGACGGCGGAGGAGTTCAGTTCCTCGCGCTGATCGACGAGGCGATTGAGCACGCGGACAGGTTTCGCCGTGCCGGTCACGAAGTTCCGGGTGACGGTGTCGAAGATGCGGACCGTGTAGGACTGGCCGTACCGCGGGCGCTCGGCACTGATCGGCTGCAGGCGCACGTCAGAGACACTGTTCAGGTTCGCGAGCGAGGGCCCGAGATAGAACCAGCCGTTGACCTGCGCGCCAAAGAGGCCGGGCAGGACGCCCGCGTTGTTGGCGTAGGGGGTCAGGGCGCCGTTGGGATCCCAGGTGCTGCCGTAGGTGCGGTTGGAGCGCTCGATGTCCGTCGTGAACAGCAGGCCGGAGAGCGTGTGCCGGCCGAGTGCCCGGGCCCACCGGGAGTTGCTCCGGGAGAAGTCGTGATTGAAGAACGCCGTCAGCTGGTACGATTCCCGCCGCGTGCGGTTCATCTGATCGCGGAACACGTCGGGCGTGGAGATGAAGGGCCGGCCGAAATTGGGGTTGGGCACGCCGTTCGGGTACTGCGGGGTGCGGATACTGAGGACGGAGTTCACATCCACGAAGATGCCCTCGTCGTCACCGGAACCCGGAATCGGGAAATCCCGCCGGCGGGTGAAGGTCTGGTAGTTGTAGGCCGCCTCGAAGCCCGCCTTGCCGCCGAGGAGGAGTTGCTCGTACCGAAAATCGCTGGCCCGGAAAGTCTGGGAGCGATGGTCGAAGACGCCCGTGAGCAGGTGGTCGTAGAAATTGAAGATGTTGGGATCGATCAGGTGCGTGCGCAGGTAGCCGGGTCGGCCGTTGATGCGGGCGGGGTCGCCCGTGCCGCGCAAGGCGCCCCCCGGGCCGCCCGCGGCCGCCGCCGGGATGGTGCCCTGGAAGCCCTGCAGGTTGGACAGGGCGGGATCGGTCAAACCCAGGCCGGCGGCGCCGGAGGCCGGGTTGGCATAGATCAGCGCCCACTGGGAGTAGAGCGGGAAGCCCTGATAGACTCCGGTCTGCGCGGCCGTGCCCGTGATGGGCGCGCCGGAGGAGGTCAGCAGCTGCTGCAGGGCGCCGTTCCACTGCCACTTCGGGTTGATCGAATTGAACCAGTTGCCGACCGTGAAGGTCGGGGTGATGGGGTCCGGCGGGACGCCGTCGATGTGCCCAGTCTCGACATTGGCCCGGAAGGTGCCGCGGCCGAGGAACGAGTCGCGCTTGGGATCGAGCACCCGGTATTGCAGCGCAGCGTAGAGGCGCTGGTCCTTCTCGTAGGCGGGTTGCTGACGGTAGTTCTTGTTGTCGTTCAGCAAGTCGAGCCGCACGGCCAGGCGGCGCGGGATCAGGACCTTGTTGAGGTGCAGTTCCTCGCGGTGCGAATCGTAGGAACTGAACCGGGAGACCAGCCGGTAGCTGTCCTGGAAAATCGCCTTGCGGAGCGCCGAGTCGATGATGCCGCCGGCGTTGCCCACGCCCGCGAGGACGGCATTCGGTCCGCGGCTGATCGTGAGGGTTTCGAAGTTGTAGGCGTCACCGGGGAGGTCCGACGCGAAGAAGTCGCGCGTGCGCGTGGCCTGCGCGAGGGCACGGACGCGGTTGACGCTCGAAGGATCGTCGCGCACCTCGGCGGAGTTCTCGCCCGTGACGCCGGAGAAGTTGCCGTTCTGGCCCGCGCCCTCCGTCCCGGCGGTGAAGGTGAGGATGTCCTGGAGCTTCGTGACGTTGATGTCGTCGAGAAACTCCTGCGTGTACACGGAGACGGCGGCGCCGATGTCCTTGATGCTGGTGTTGAGGCGGGTGCCGGCGAGCGTGTTGGTCGCCTGGTAACCCACGTCCTTGACCGTGGAGACGACGAAGGGGCTGAGCTCGATGGGGTCGTCGTGGCGGGCCTCGACCGCCGGTACCGTGGCCTGGGCGAAGCCCGGCGAGGCGGCCAGCAGGCCCATTCCCGCGGCCACGGCGCACGCCTGCCAACGCGACGCCGCAGACGGGACGCGAGGAGGTACCACAGAGGGGAATACACCGGAACGGACGGTCGGGCCGACGGGCGTCAGAAGCATGGTAGGCGGGGTTGGAACCAGGGACTATCCGGACAGAATAACACCCGCCGTCCCGCACCGCCACCCCCCGTTTGGGGGGGGGAGACCCCCGGACTATTCGAGGTGCACGATGCCGTGCCGCACGGCGTGGATGGCGGCGTCCGTGCGATCACGCACCTTGAGCTTGGCGAACAGGGTCTTCAGGTACGACTTGACCGTCTCGTCGGAAATGTGGAGTTGCGCGGCGATTTCCTTGTTGCTGCGGCCACGGACGAGGAGTTCGAGCACCTCCCGTTCGCGGGCGGTGAGGTCCTGCCGCTGGGCGCGTGCCGCGAGGCGCTCGGCGATCCGCGGCGGGATCTCGGTGCCACCGCGGTGCACCGACCGAATCGTGCCCGCGATCTCCTCGGTCGACATGTCCTTCAGCAGATACGACTTCGCCCCGGACTGCATCGCGCGAAACACGTCCTCGTCCGCCTCGTAGGTCGTCAGCACGACGACGCGAGCCTCCGGATCGCGCGCGTGGAGCCCGATGATCGTCTCCACGCCGCCGATGCCGGGCAGGCGCAAGTCCATCAGGACGACCGAGGCGAGTCCCGGCCGGTAGGCGGCGAGCACTTCCTCCCCCGAGCCGAACTGCGCGACCACCGTCATGTCGGGCTGGCTCTCGATCAGCGCCGCCAGACCCATGCGAAAGGTGGGATGGTCCTCGACAATCAGGACCTGGATCGGCGTGGCGGCGTTCTTCTTCACGGGACGCGGAGGAAAAGGGACAGGCTATGAATCCAGGACCTTGACCGCAACCTCGACACTCGTGCCGCCGTTCTCGCCGCGTCGGAGGCGGAGTTCGCCGTTCAACTGCTCGACCCGCTCCTGCATGCCCCGCAGGCCAAAATGCCCCTCCGGACGCGGTGCCGCCGGATCGAAGCCCTGGCCATCATCGCGCACGACGAGGACGACACGCGCGGGCTCGAAGGCCAGCTCCACTTCGATCGTCCGCGCCCGGGCGTGCTTGAGCGCGTTGGCCACCGCTTCCTGCCCGATCCGCAGCAGGTTGTTCTCAATCATCGGCGCCAGGCGGCGGGCGCGGCCGCGGACCTGCGTGCGAATCGCGCAGTCCCGGCCGGCGCTCATCTGGTCGGCGACCGAGCGCAGCGCGCCGAGCAGGTCGGTCTTCTCCAGGATGTGGGACCGCATGTCCCAGATCGACTCCCGCGTCTCGGCGAGGCAGCCGCGGACGATGCCATGCGCCGTGACCAGGTGTGGCATGACGTCGGCGAGGGTGCCGGTCCGGGCGGAGTTGCGGGCCAGTTCCATCTGGATCGAGACCGCGTTGAGTTCCTGGGCAATCGTGTCGTGGAGTTCGCGGGCCAGCCGGTTGCGCTCCGCCAGCATCGCGGAAAACTCCACCTCCGCCAGCTTGCGCGCCTCCTCCCGCTGCGCGATCTGGCGGCGCGCCTGGATCGAGACGATGACCAGGGCGAGCAGGACGAGGACCGCCACCGCCACCGCCAGGAGCAGCGCCCGGCGCGTCGTCAGCCACGGTGCCGGGCGGACCACGGCGAGATCCTGCGGCGTGCGCAGCAGCAGTTGCAGCTGATCCGCCACCCACAGACCGGAAGGTGGCGAGAACTCCGACTGGCCGGGCACGCAGATGCCGGTGGCGCGCACCCAACTGCCGGGATCCCACGGCGGGTCGTCCATCCGCGCGCCCCCGGGCGGCAGCACGGCGCGGACATTCATGCCCTGCCAGGTGAGGTCCAGCAGGAGCCCATCCGCCGTCTTCCTCACTTCGTCGAGCCTGGCTTCGATCTCCACGAGGTTGGAGTCCTGCCGGGAGATTTCCTCGACCGTCCGCAGAGCAAAGGGGACCGGAAGCGGGCCGGCGGACACCCGGCGAAAGACGGCGTCGTTGAGATTTGGCGCATAGCCGCCGTGGTCCGGGAACCCCACGACTTCGACGACGTCGCCCGGTGCGAGATCGCCCGCGGTGTCCGTGGTGACGCGCAGGCCGCGGTTGCCCTCCCGGAGCCAGAGGTTCTTGCCGGGATGCTGCGCGGTCACGACCCCGCGCACGCGGATGCGGTGGCCGGTGAACCCCTGGGGCGTGAAGCGCAGGATCTCCTCGATGCGCTGCCGCGGCAGGGCAAACGGATCAGCCGGCGGCGGCGTGACAATCGTGATCAGATCCTGGTGCGGGACCTGGACGCTCGCGCGCACGAACTGCCGGTTCGCGTTGTGCACGTTGAAAACGACGCCGCGCAGGCGGACCCGGGCGTCGACCAACTGGCCGGGGGTGGCGCGATTGCGCACCTGCACCGTCATCCGATCGTCGCCCTGCGCCAACGTGAGGATCCAGATCTCCGGTCCGGAGCGATCCGGCGCCGCGCGGGCCGCGCCGGGGCGGAAGGGCGGAGGCCCATCGCCGGTCGCCGGCCGGCAGGACCGCACGATGCCTTCAAGTTCGATCCAGGCGGCGTCGAAGCCCCCGGCGTTCAGTTCGGCGATCGTGGTGGGTCGCGGTGGCGGCAACGGACCCGACCCTTCCCAGGTGACATGGGTCGCGCGCACCATGGGGGCGAAATCGCCCGCTCCAGTCACGCCGGTCACCTCGAGGCGATCACCGGGACGCCGGGCGTCCCCGACCGCCTGGCCCAGTTCCACGTAGATTCCGTCGGTCTCGTCGCGCAACACGAGGGCGTCGCGCTGGCGGGTCACCAGC
>JACRQG010000018.1:193166-245567 GCA_016222805.1 Verrucomicrobiota bacterium
GTCACCAGCAGGAGCGTGCCGCGCAGCCTCACCGGGAGTTCCCCGGCGGCTACCGCCGGCGCCAGCCCGCGCACCGCGGCCGCGGTCGTGAGCGGGCGGGGCGGCTCCTGCGCCGACGCCAAGAGGGCTCCCATGGTCAACAGCAGCGGAAGCCAGAGGGGAAATGCCTGCCACCGTGCGATCACGGCCGGAAGTGATCGCAGCCTCCCGCGCATGGCGATGCAAAAGTGGCACCGCCACCACCCTGCGCCAGTCCCGGGCTGCGGGTCGGGCCTCCCGGGCCCGGCACGCCGGGTTGCCGCGGGGCCGCCAGGGTTAGGAGCAGGGAAGCTGCCTGCGCAAAAAACTACTAGGCGACTTGCCGGGTGGATCGGTCCCGCCGCCGGGGTTGACGCCCGCAAACGCGGGGAGTTGAGTACGATCTGCTCGAATCCGCCGCGCGCCCCTGTGGGTGTTCCTCGCACCCGACGGCCAGGCCCGGCCGGTTCGGCCGTTCTTTGCGCCTGTCCCACTGCAGGTCCCAGGGCCCGCCCCGGCCCATCGTCTTCCCGCGGGGGATCCGCCCCCCACTCCGCCGTGCCCGGCGGAGGCTGAATTCCAACCTAGCGATAGTGGAACATGACCATGAAAACCAACCTCACCCGGCGCAGTTTCGTTAAGGCAGGCTCCCTGGGCGCCGTCGGCGGAGCCCTGGGGGTGGCGGCGACCACCTCGGCCGCCCCCGCCGTCGGCAAGACCGGTGATGCCGGTACCCCGGCCGTCCTCGGCGGCACCCCCGCCCACAAGGGCGGCTGGCCGCGCTGGCCCCAGTGGGACGCCGCCAGCGATCCCGAACTCGCCGACGTGATGAAGAAGGGTGTCTGGTCGCGCGCCAAGCTCGTCACCGAATTCGAGAACCAGTGGGCGAAGATGATTGGCAACAAGCACGCCCTCGCCGTGGTCAACGGCACCAACGCCCTCAGCGCCGCCTTCATGGAATTGCCGATCGGCCCGGGCGACGAGGTGATCATCTCCCCGTACACCTTCAGCGCCTCGATCTTCGGCGTGCTCTATCAGAAGGCGATCCCGGTCTTCGCCGACATCGACCCGACCACCTACCAGATCGATCCGGAGAAGATTCGCGCCAAGATCACCCCGCGCACCAAGGCCATCCTCCCGGTCCACATCTGCGGCTTCCCCTCGGACATGGAGGCGATCATGAAGATCGCGAAGGAGCACAAGCTCTTCGTCGTCGAGGACGCCTGCCAGGCCCACCTGTCGTCGATCCGCGGCCGCAAGGTCGGCTCCTTCGGCCACGCCGGCTGCTTCAGCTTCCAGACGAGCAAGATCATGCCGATCGGCGAAGGCGGCGCCATCACCACCGACGACGCCGACTTCAAGGACCGGCTCTACTCGTACCACAACTACGGCTACGCCTCCAGCATCGCGCCCGGCACCTACGCCAGCACCATCCACTCCTTCCGGCTCGGCAACAAGATCCGCATGGCCGAGTACCAGGCGGCGATCGGGCTCGTCCAGCTGAAGAAGCTCGAGGCCCAGCACAAGCTCCGCAACGAGAACGGCAACTGGCTCCGCGCCAAGCTGGCCGAAATCCCGGGCATCAAGCCCGTGCGGCTCTACGACGGCGTCGACAGCGTGTCGTACTACATGTGCCCGTTCATCTACGACGCCCAGGCGTTCAAGGGGCTGAGCCGCGACAAGTTCGTCAAGGCCCTGTCCGCCGAGGGCGTCAGCGTCACGGGCGGCTACCCGAACGATCCGCTCTACACCCAAGGCCTGCTGCGCACGACGTTTGAGTCGGCCATTTACCGGAAGCTCTACCCCGCGGCGGAGCTCAACTTCGAGCAGTACAAGCAAAAGAACCACTGCCCGAAGCTGATCCAGACCTTCCAGACCTCCGTCTGGCTCAACAGCACCCCGATGCTACTCGGCAGCCGCCAGGACATGGCGGACATCGTCGACGCGGTCGTAAAGATCCAGCGGAACGCCGACAAGATCGCCAAGGCGTAGTCCGACTCGGTCACCCGGCGGCGTGCCGGCGGTGAATCCGCCGTCGCGCCGTGCCCGCCGGCCGCGGGCGGGCTCCCCTCCGCGCCCTGCCGCGGGCCGGTTGCCAATCCCTGTTTCTCGTTCGTTCCGTCTTCACCCTCCTTCCTCAACGATGCGCATCTCCTGCCTGCTCCTCGTCGCCCTGCCCTGTCTGGCCGCGACCACCACGCCCAATCCGCTCCTGGATCGTTCGCTGCCGATCCCGTTTGATCGCGTCGGCGCCGATCATGTCGCCCCGGCGGCCAAGATCCTGCTCGAACAGGCGCGGCAGCAGCGCGACGCCTACCTCGCCGCCACCGGCCCGCTCACCTTCGAGAACACCATCCTCGCCCTCGATGAGATCGGGGATGACCTCGACGCCGCGATGGACATCGCCCGCCACCTCGATGGCGTGGCCTCGAGCGCCGACCTCCGCCGGGCCAACGCCGAGGTGCTTCCGCTGCTCACCGCCTTCCGCAACGAGGTGTCCCTCGACCCGCGTCTCTGGGCCCGCATCAAGCAGTACGCCGCCGGCGACGAAGCCCGCACCCTGACCGGCAACCGCCAGCGACTGCTGAAGCAGACCCTCCAGCGCTTCAAGCGCGCCGGCGCCGATCTCGACGAAGCCGGCAAGAAGCGCCTGCGCGAGCTCAACATCGAACTCGCGACCCTGGGGAAGAAATTCAACGACAACGCCCTCGAGTCCACCAACGCCTTCGACCTCGTGGTCACCGACGAAGCCCGCCTCGCCGGCCTGCCCGACGGCGCCCGCCGCGCCGCCCGCGAGGCCGCCAAGGAGAAGGGCGTGGAGGGCTGGCGGTTCACCTTGCAGCAGCCGAGCATGACCCCGGTGCTGACGTTTCTCGATGACGCCGCCATCCGCGAACAGATCTACCGGGCCCGCAACGCCGTCGCCACCAGCGGCGCCAACGACAACCGCCCCCTGATCGCCCGCATCCTCGAACTCCGCGCCGCCCGTGCCCGCCTCCTGGGTTATGACGACTTCGCCGATTACCAGACCGAGGATCGGATGGCCGGCTCCGGCCGTCGCGTGCGCGAGTTCCTGACCGATCTCGAACGGAAGACGGTGCCCGCATTCGAGCGCGAGCAGGCCGAACTCGCCGCCTTCCGCCGCAGCCTCGAGGGAGACCAGGCCCCGCCCATCGCCCCGTGGGATCTCGGCTACTACGCGGAGAAACTGCGGCAGCGCCGGTACGACTTCGACGAGGAGGCGCTGCGGCCGTACTTCCCGTTCGAGCCGGTGATGACCGGCCTCTTCGGACTGGTGGAGCGGATCTACGGGCTGAAGATCCGCGAAGTCCCCGGCGCGCCGGTCTGGCATCCCACGGTGAAGTACTACGAAATCCAGGACCCGGAGCGCGGGCACCTCGGCTACTTCTACACCGACTTCTTCGCCCGGAAGAACAAGCGGGCCGGCGCCTGGGCCGGCGGCCTCGTCTCCCGCCGCGACGGCGCCAAGCCCCGGCCGCAGGTGAGCGTCATCGTCGGCAACATGACCCCGCCACAAGCCGATCGCCCGGCACTGCTCACCCACCGCGAAGTCGAGACCATCTTCCACGAATTCGGCCATCTCATGCACGCGATGCTGCTCCGCGTCCCCGAGCCCGGGCTGCGGCGGACCGTGTGGGACTTTGTCGAGCTGCCCTCGCAGATCATGGAGAACTTCCTCTGGGAACGGGAGTGCCTCGACCTCTTTGCGCGCCACTACCAGACCGGCGAGCCCCTGCCAGCCGCGCTCTTCGAACGCCTGGTGCGCGCCCGCACCTTCCGCGCGGCGACGGCGCAGATGCGCCAACTCGGCTTCGCCACGATGGACCTCGACCTGCACACGTCCTACCAGCCGGCGCGGGACGGCGAACCGGTCGGCTACGCCCGCGGGATCCTGCAACGCTTCACGCCCGCGCCGCTCGCCGCCGACTTCGCCATGCCAGCCAGTTTCCTCCACGTCTTCGCCGGCGGATATGCCGCGGGATACTACTCCTACAAGTGGGCCGAGGTGCTGGAGGCGGACGCCTTCTCGCGCTTCAAGCAGGAGGGCATCTTCAGCCGCAAGACGGGCACGGACTTTCGCCGCGCGATCCTCGAGCCGGGCAACACCGCCGACGCCGCGGAGCTGTTCCGCCGCTTCATGGGCCGCGACCCGGATCCCTCCGCCCTCCTCCGGCGGCTCGGGTTGGCAAACTAGCCGAGCCTTCGTCGGGGATCTTCAGCGCTGTAGGCGGGGCGCCCTCGCCCCGCCTTTTCTCGCCTGCCCGCGCGACGGGGTCGCCGCGCCCACCGGAGGCGAAGTCCGCCGCCGGAGCCACCGCCCCGGCTGCAGGCGAAACCGCGGCGCCGCGAGCTACAAGGTCACCGGCCGGTGTTTCGCGACGAAGGCCGGGTCGATTTCCACGCCGGAACCCGGCCCGGTCGGCACCTGGATCCGGCCGCCGACCACCTTCAGCGGCGACGTCGGGCAGGTGAAGGGCACATCGGTGCCCAGGCCCTTGAACTCGTGGTGCGCCCCGGCGTTCGGCAGCACGGACACGAGGTGGGAGTTGTAGAGGAAGCCCAGCCCGCCGCCCGACATGTGCGGCACGATTGTCTTGCCCACCGCCGCCGCCATTCGTCCGACCTTCACCGATCGGATCATGCCGCCGAAGTAGTAGCTGTCGGGCTGCACGATCTCGAGGCCGTCGTTGGCCAGCAGCCAGCGGAAGTTGACGAAGCTTTGGTCCTGCTCGCCGTTGGCGATCGGGATCTCCAGCGCATCGGCCACCTGCTTGATCGCCTCGAAGTCGTCGTACATCACCGGCTCCTCGAAGTAGGCATACCGGTGCTCCTGCAGGAGTTTCCCCACGCGGATGGCCTCGGGCACGTCGTAGTAGCTATTTGCGTCCGCGTAGAGGGCCATGTCGGGTCCGTAGATCTCGCGCAGCCGCGGGATGAGCTGCTCCGTTTTCCCGATCGGCCCCCGGGCCTGCAGATCGGTGGTCATAAACATCAGGTAGCCCACCTTGATCTTCAGCGCCTTCGCGTCGTACTCCGCCACCGCCTTTCGGATGCGGTCGATCGTCTCCTCCAGCGGGCGTTCCCGCCACTCCGTCGCGACGTAGACGGCCACCTGCGGATGGTGAATTTCCCCAAGCAACCGGCCCATCGACCGCCCGGCCATCCGCCCGAGCAGATCCAGGATGGCGAATTCCAGCGTCGCCAGCGGGAGTCCGAGCGAGATGCCGTTGTACCGGAAGTTGAAGCCGTAGATGTAGACGCGCTCGAGGAGCAGATCGAGGTCGCGCGCGTCCTTGCCGATGAAGAACGGCTGCAGGTTGCGCAGGAAGATCGGATACAGCCGCGCCATCGTGCTGTGCGCCACCGAGATTCCCTCCGCGCCGTCCGCCGAGCGCACGCGGCAGAGAAAGCTGTTCTGCGAGCGCAGGAGCTCGATGCTCTTGAGGATCACCGGCTGCGGAAACAGCTCCCGCTTTAGCACGGGCTGCCGCAAGGCCGCGTTGAGCCGCTCGAGGCGCGCCGCCACCTCCGGCGAGGTCTTTCGCTCTGCTGCCGACGCGGCCGGCAGGGGAAGCAACGGTGCGGCCAGGCTGGCCGCGGCGGTGGAGGAAAGGAAGCGACGCCGGGAGGTTTTCATGGGGTGAAGGCAGCCGGGGGAACGAACGTGGAAACGGTCAGCGCGCCTCCTTGCGCTTGGCGGCGGGCGCGGGCGGCACCAGCTCCACGCGGTTGGGCAGCTGGCTGAAGTCGTGGTAGGCGTGGTCGAGGCCCTCCTCGCGCACGATCACGAGGCGCAGCCCCGAGCGGTCGCCGCCCAGCGGCTTGCCCACGGGACCCGTCGTCACCGCCTCGAACCCGCCATCGCGGGCCACCGCGTTGCGATGGTAGTGCCCGCTGAAGAGGTACCGCACGCCGTGCTCGCGAAACAGGGCGAGGTAGCGGGCGCGCCGTTCGCGCGGCACGTTGAAATACTGGTCGGGTTCATCCGCGGCCTTCAGGAACCACGGGTGATGCGCAAAGACCACGAGGTGCCGCGCCCCGGCGGCCCGCGCCTTCGCCAATTCCTCCCGCAGCCAGCGCTCCTGGGCCTCCATCCGCTCCGTCACCTGCTCCGGGGTATGGATCAAGCACGAGTTCAGCACGAACCCGACGAGGTTGCCGTGCCGGATGACGTAGTGATCGCGGCCAAAGGTGGCCTCGTATTTCGCCACGACGTCGTTGGTCGGCGTGTTGCCGACATCGTGGTTTCCCGCGACATGGTACACCGGGATCGCCGGATCGACCTTGCCCATGATCCGTCGGTATTCGGCAATCTGGGCCGAGTCCCCCGGGCGGTTGACCAGATCGCCAGTGACAATCACGAACGCCGGCCGCAGCCGGTTCACGGTGGCGACGGCAAACTCGAGATTGGCCGTTTCCTGCGCAAAGTCCGCATTGCTGGTGAACATCCCGAATTGCGGATCGGTGAGCTGGATGAAGTGAAACGGTTCCGCCGCCGGACCGCGCAGGGCGGCGCCCGCCAGTGCGACTCCGATCAGACACCGCACCAGGGCGGCCAGGGTCGTCTTCATGGGGTCGGAGTTTCCGCCGGCCAACGCCCCCAGGCAAGCACGCGCCTCCGCGCGATGGCGGTTGCAGCCGGCCGCGTTGAGGCCGGCCTCGGGGTCGCCGCATGCCCGCGCCCATTCCGTCCTCGACTCTTCAGCGGGAAGCCGGCGCTCTTGCCTCGTCCCCCGCCTGTTCCGCCCCCGCCGATGCCGCCTGCCCTGCCTGTCGTGCCGGTTCCAACTTCCACCCTCCGCCAACGTTCCGGAGCCAGGCGCGCCTGGGCGCACCTCACGTTACTCGCAATCACGGCCGGTGTCATCGGCGCCGCCGAACCCACTCTGCGGCCCTGGACCACCTACCAGACGATTTTGTGGATGGGCGCCGAAGGGCAAAAAGGTCTGGCCCACCCCCGCCTGCCCGAGCGCCTGCGCGAATTGGGGATCTCCGCGGGCATGGCGGGACCGGAAGGCGACGGCGCCTTCTACCGCCGCCACGGCCTCGCCTACTACGTCGAAAACATCGTCAATGAAGGCCTGTGCCTGAAGTTCCGCTCCCGCGTCACCGACTGGGATGCCTTCATCCGCGGCTGGATGGAAACCCGCGATCCCCGCGCGCTGGTCCGGGATTACGCCCTGGAGGATCCGGCTTGGCTCCAGCGCATGACCGGCCGCGTGCAGAACGCAGCCCGCCGCCATGCTACCGCCGCCCCGCTTCTCTACGATCTGCGCGACGAACTCTCGACGACGATCTCCGCCAATCCCTTCGACTATGATTTCTCGGACACGTCGCTCGCGGCCTTTCGCGCCTGGCTGCGCACGCGTTACCCCAGCCTCGCCGCCCTGAATTCCCAGTGGGAAACCTCCTTCCCGACCTGGGACGACGTGCGGCCGTTCACCACCGATCAAATCAAGCAGCGGATGGCCACCGGCCGCCCCGGACCCGACCCGGAGACCGACTGGGGTCGGGTGCGGGCCGCGAGCTTCCGCCTGCCCGTGTCAGCGGGGCCGCTCACCCGCTGGAACTTCGCCCCGTGGGCCGACCACCGCACCTACATGGACCACGCGCTGGCGGCGGCGCTCGCGCAGTTTCGCGCCGCCAGCCGGGAAATTGATCCGGCCACACCGGTCGGCATCGAGGGCACGCAGATGCCGCATGCGTTCGGCGGCTACGATCTGTGGCGCCTCAGCCGCGTCCTCGATTGGGTGGAGCCCTATGATATCGCCAACGCCCGCGAGATCTTCGGAGCCTTCCTGCCCGGCCGGCCGATCCTGACCACGGTCTTCGAAAAGGAAACCCGCGCGGCGGAGCGCCGCCTCTGGCATTTGCTTCTCGAGGGAGACCGCGGTTGCATCGTCTGGTGGAGTGAGGATGTGATCGCCTGGCGCGAGCCCGACATCCCGCTCACGCCCAAGGCTCGCGCGCTCGCCCCCGTCCTGCAGTCGCTCCACACTCCGCTGGCGCAGCTTTTCCTCCGGGCCGAGCGAGAGCGCGATCCCCTCTATCTCCACTACTCCCAGCCCAGCATCCAGGTGGCGTGGCTCCTTGAGTCGATTCCGGATGGCCGGACCTGGGTGCGGCGCTTCAGCAGCTTCGAAGCGGATCACAACCGCCATGCCCGGGTCCGTGACGCCTGGCTGAAGGTACTCCAGGATTTCGGCTTCAGCCCGACCTTTCTCGCCGCCGAACCACTGGAAGCCGGGGTTCCCGCGGATGCCCGCCTGCTGGTCCTGCCGCAGAGCTGGGCGATGAGCGAACGCGAACGCGCCGCCGCGGCCGAACTCGCCCGTCGCGCCGGTTGCGCCGTGATCGCCGACGGGCCGGCCGGAGCCTTCGATGCCCACGGCACCCTGCGCGGCGACGTCGCCTGGCCTTCGGCCACCGATCAGCCTCCGGAAGCCGTTCGCCAGACCATCGGTCGGCGGCCGGACGGTCGGGAGATTTCCACGGCCGAGCTCTCGCTCGCGGGATATGCCGCCCAGCGCCGCCAGGCGGAGTTTCCCGAGGCCAGCGCGGAAGGAGTCCGTCGCCTGCTGGCCGAACTCGTCCTCTCCCCGCCGGTCGAGGTCCCCCCCTCAGCCCGCGTGCGCATCCATCGCTTTCGGGTCGGAAACCAGGGCCGCCTCCTCGCCTTCGAGCGCAACATCGACTACCGCATGCGCGAGGAACTCCGGCAGTCCGGAGGAAACGAAGCCCTGGAACGGCCCCTGACTTTTCCCGTGCGGCTGTCCGAGCCCGCCGCAATCATCAATCTCCGCACCGGTGAACGACTGGGGCACGGGAAGCACTTCACGGTCAGCCTCGACCCATGGCAGCCGGCCTTGTTTGCCGTCCTGTCCGACGCGCCTTCCGGCGATGTCGTCGCCCACCTCCTGTCCGCGTTGGCGCTGCCTTGACCTTCCGCCCTGGCCCGGAACTCTCACCTCATGGCTCCGGCCACCCGATCCCCCCGTCGGTACCCCTTCCGCTGCGGCCCACTCGCTCCCATACCCCGGCGCGCGACGCCCCTGAATTAGCGCCAAACCAGGCCAAATTAGGCACACTATTCGACAAGCAAAGGATGCACTAAAATCTCGCGACTGACGTTGCCGCCCGCCACAAAAACCCTCCGTCCCGGTTCCTTCACGATCTCTGGATCAGCTCCTGTACCCGAATCCCTATGACCGTCAAAAACTCAATCAAATGGGTCACTGCAGCTCTCATGCTGACCTTGGCGACAGCGCTTCGCGCCAGCGAAGCTGATATCAACATCCCGGACCTCACGAAGGTCAGCTTCGATGGCTTGGGTGGGATGAGCGGTCCCACGCTCATGTACCTCGGCATCGCCCTCTGCGTGATCGGCGCAATCTTCGGATTGATCCAGTACCAGCAGACGAAGGCGCTGCCGGTGCACCCCTCGATGAAGAACGTCGCCAAGACCATCTGGGAGAACTGCAAGACTTACCTCTTCACCCAGGGCAAGTTCCTGGCCGTGCTCTGGCTCCTGATCGGCGCCTGCATGGTGTACTACTTCGGCTTCCTGTCGCACATGAGCGCAGGCCACGTGGTGGTCATCCTCCTCGCCTCCATCCTCGGCATCCTCGGTTCGTACGGCGTGGCCTGGTTCGGCATCCGCATCAACACGGTCGCCAACTCCCGCGCCGCCTTCTCCGCCCTGCAGGGCAACGCGTTCGCCACGCTCTGCATCCCTCTTCGCTCCGGCATGAGCGTCGGCCTCCTCCTCGTCTGCGTGGAACTGTTCTTCATGATTTGCATCCTGATGTTCCTGCCGCGCGAGTTGGTCGGCCCCTGCTTCATCGGTTTCGCCATCGGTGAATCCCTCGGCGCCTCCGTGCTCCGCATCTGCGGCGGCATCTTCACCAAGATCGCCGACATCGGCTCCGACCTGATGAAGATCGTCTTCAAGCTCCCGGAAGACGACCCGAAGAACCCCGGCGTCATCGCCGACTGCACCGGTGACAACGCCGGTGACAGCGTCGGGCCGACGGCCGACGGTTTCGAGACCTATGGCGTGACCGGCGTCGCGCTCATCGCCTTCCTCGCCCTCGCGCTCGCCGCCAACCCGGCCACCTGCGGCATCCTCATCATCTGGCTCTTCGTGATGCGCGCGCTGATGATCCTCACCTCGCTGGTCTCCTACTTCGGCAACCAGGCCTTCAGCCAGGCGAAGTACGGCAGCCAGAAGGATTTCGATTTCGAGGCGCCCCTCACCCACCTCGTCTGGATCACCTCCGCGGTCTCGATCGCGATCACCTTCGCCGCCTCCTACTTCCTGCTCGCCCACCAAAAGGGTGTTGCCCCCGGTCTCTGGTGGGTGCTCTCGGTGATCATCAGCTGCGGCACCATCGCCGGCGCCCTCATTCCCGAGTTCACCAAGATCTTCGTCAGCACGAACTCCGGACACGTCAAGGAGGTCACCAACTGCTCCAAGCACGGCGGCGCATCCCTCAACATTCTGTCCGGCCTCGTCGCGGGTAACTTCTCCGCCTTCTGGATGGGCCTCGTGATCATGCTGCTGATGTTTATCTCGTACTACTTCTCGCAGAACCCGGCCCTGCTCTCGATCATGCCGGAGAAGTTCCTCTTCGCCGCGCCCATCTTCGCCTTCGGCCTCGTCGCCTTCGGCTTCCTCGGCATGGGTCCCGTCACCATTGCGGTCGACAGCTACGGCCCCGTCACCGACAACGCCCAGTCCGTCTACGAGCTCTCCCAGATCGAGGGCAAGAAGGGCATCGCGGCCGAGATCGAGAAGGACTTCGGCTTCAAGCCCGACTTCGAAAACGCCAAGTACCAGCTCGAGAAGGGTGATGGCGCGGGCAACACCTTCAAGGCCACCGCCAAGCCGGTGCTCATCGGCACCGCCGTCGTCGGCGCCACCACGATGGTGTTCGGCATCATCATCCTCCTCGAGAACTTGTTCGGCGGCGTCATTCCGAAGCTCTCCATCGTGCAGCCCGAGATCATCCTCGGCCTGATTATGGGCGGCTCCGTCATCTACTGGTTCACCGGCGCCTCCTGCCAGGCCGTCGTCACCGGCGCCTACCGCGCCGTCGTGTACATCAAGGAGAACATGAAGCTCGATGCCACGACGGCCTCCGACAAGGACTCCAAGGAGGTCGTCCGCATCTGCACCGAGTACGCGCAGAAGGGCATGTGGAACATCTTCATCGTCGTGTTCTGCTTCGCCCTCGCGCTGCCGTTCTTCAACGCGTACTTCTTCATCGGCTACCTCATCGGCATCGCCTTCTTCGGCCTCTTCCAGGCCATCTTCATGGCCAACGCCGGCGGCGCCTGGGATAACGCCAAGAAGATCGTCGAGGTCGAACTCCGCCAGAAGGGCACCGACCTCCATGCCGCCACCGTCGTGGGCGACACCGTGGGCGATCCGTTCAAGGACACCTCGTCCGTCGCGATGAACCCGGTGATCAAGTTCACCACGCTCTTCGGCCTTCTCGCCGTCGAGATTGCGGTCACGATGAAGGATCAGGGGATCAAGAACGCCATCGGCGCGACCTTCTTCGTCATCGCCCTCGTCTTCGTCTACCGCTCCTTCTACGGCATGCGGATTCCGGACGACAGCAAGGTCTGAGCCGGCCCAAGCCACTCGCCTCCTTCCCAGACGGGCCCTTTGCGGGCCCGTCTTTTTCTTGGTCGCCGTTCCACTCGGCCGCTGCACCCCCTGTGGGCGGGGCGACCCCGCCCCGCCTTTCACGCTCGTGGCCCGGTTCCCCGCGGGACGAGGTCGTCCCGCCTACAGCAGACCGGGACGCTTCGGTTTCGCCCTTCCCGCGCCCTTGCCTCCGCGGCCCGGGCGCCCACCTTTCCGGCATGCCCGAAGTTCCGCCCGCTCCCGATCTCGACGCCTACTTCGCCCGCATCGGCTACACCGGCCCGCGCACACCGGACTTCGCCACGCTCGCCGGGATCCACGCGCGCCACGCGCAGACCATTCCGTTCGAGAACCTCGACATCCTGCTCGGCCGCCGCATCGCCCTCGATTTGCCCGCCATCGAGCGCAAGCTCGTGCACGACCGCCGCGGCGGCTACTGCTTCGAACAGAACGCCCTCCTCGCCGCCGTGCTGCGGGCCCTTGGCTACACCGTCACCCCCCTGATCGGCCGCGTGCGGTGGCAGGTTCCCAAGGACACGCCGACGCCGCCGGTCCACCAGCTCCTGCGGGTCGAGACACCCGACGCCGGTTCCTGCCTCGCTGACGTCGGCTTCGGCAGCATGTCGCTGTTCCGGCCGCTGCGGCTTGAATTCGACACCCCGCAGTCCGGTTGCCTGGAGCCGCGCCGCCTCGTGCGCCTCGCCCCGGAAGAGGCCCCGGCGCCGGGCGGAACCGATCTCATCGCCCACCAGGCGAAGCTCGGCGACACCTGGGGTGATGTTTACGTCTTCCGCCTGCATCCGGTGCCCCCGATCGATTTTGAGGTGAGCAACTGGTTCACCTGCGCCCATCCGCAGTCGCTCTTTCTCCACACGCTCCGCGCCTCCCTCACCCTGCCCGATCGCCGGCACACGATTTTCAACCGCGAGTTCACCATCCGGCACGGCGACGGACGCACCGAAAAACGCACCCTGGCCACCGCCGACGAGTTGCTCGCCGTCCTCGCCGAGTACTTCGGCCTCCACTTCCCCCCGGGCACGCGTTTTGCCCTGCGTCCCGACGTGCCCTGGCCGACGTAGGCTACCTTTGTCCTGTTTCTGTGGGCGAAGCGACCCTGTGGGCGGGGCGACCCCGCTCCGCATGACCGACGCCGTCGAACCGCCGCGCGCGGGGCGCGGTCGCCCCGCCTACAGGGGAGGCAGGAAGCCCGCCACCGCAGCCTCGCTCCGACACACCCCGGCGCTGTCGCGCCACCCCTCCCGGGAGAGGGGACTCGTGTCGACACGAAGGTAAATCCTGCGCGCCGCGTTGCCCTTTCGGTGGGCGGAACGACCTCCGTCTTCGCAGAGTATTTCCATTCGTGTTCGTTCGGGTCTATTCGTGGTTTGATGGCCCGGATGCGGTTCGAGAGGGGTGAGGGGTGGCGCGAACAAGCCGGGGTGTGATGGATCCAGGCCGGGAGCGCGGGAAAACCACCGCCGGCGTTGACCTCGGCGCGCAACGTCGTTCCGTCAACGCCATCGTGGTGCGCCCCTTGCCTTTCCTGTCCGCCCTCTTGATCCCTGGAATCGCGCAGGTTTCCGCCGCGCCGGCAGTTTCCTCCCTGCCGCGGCCCCTGGATTCCTACGGAGACCCCGCGGGCGCGGACCTCTGGACCCTCCTCGTGCACCGCGCACAGGCCGAGCCGTTCAACGCGGTCGCCCTCGCGATTTTCGCCGGCGCAATCCTGCACACCTTCTTCACGGCGAAGATCCGGCATTGGGCGCACGTGGTCGAGGAGCGTCATGCCGCCGCGCGTCGGACCCAGCGTCCGCGCGAGGACCACGATGCGGATGGCCAGCCGGACGAAGTCAGCTTTGCCGGCCAGATCCTGCATTTTCTCGGAGAAGTGGAGGCAGTCTTCGGCCTTTGGGTCTTGGTACTCGCTGCCGCCATCACGTGGTTCAAGGGCTGGCCCGAAGTGATCGGGTATGTCAGCGGCAAGGTCAGCTACGTCGAACCCGTCTTCGTCGTCGTTATCATGGCGCTCGCCGCCACGCGCCCGGTTCTCGACCTCGCGGAGCGCTGTTTGCGCGCCGTCGCCGCCCTCGGCCACGGGACCCCTGCCGCGTGGTGGCTGTCGATTCTCATCCTCGCCCCGTTGCTCGGCTCCTTCATCACCGAGCCCGCTGCCATGACCATCGGCGCCCTGCTGCTCGGCCGGCAGTTCTATGCGCTGCACCCCAGCCCGCGGCTCGCCTACGCCACCCTCGGCCTTCTGTTCGTCAACATCTCGGTGGGCGGCACGCTCACCCATTTCGCGGCTCCACCCGTCATCATGGTCGCCGGGCCGTGGAAGTGGGACCTCTGGTTCATGTTCTCCCACTTCGGGGTACGCGCCATCATCGGCGTGGTGCTTTCCACGGTGCTGTACTACCTCGTCTTCCGCCGCGAACTGGGCGCGCTCCGGGCTCCGACGACGCCACCGGAGGAGGGCGCCGCGACCCGCCCGCCCGTACCCGGCTGGATCACCGGCGTCCACCTCGCCTTCCTGGCCTTCACAGTCTGGCACGCGCATTACCCCGTAATGTGCGTCGGCGCACTCCTGTTCTTCCTCGCATTCGTCCAGGCCACGGCGCACCACCAGACGCCCGTCGATCTCCGGCCGCCGGTCCTTGTCGGGTTCTTCCTGGCGGGCTTGGTTGTCCACGGCGGCCTGCAGTCGTGGTGGATCGAACCGGTCCTCACCCGGCTCGGGGAAATGCCGCTCTTCTTCGGTGCCGTCACCCTCACCGCCTTCAACGACAACGCCGCCATCACCTACCTCGCCTCGCTCGTCCCTGGCTTCACCGACGAACTGAAATTCGTCGTCGTCGCCGGCGCCGTGACCGGCGGAGGTCTCACCGTCATCGCCAACGCCCCCAACCCGGCCGGCCAGGCAATTCTCTCCCGCTATTTTCCGGGTGGGATCTCCCCGCTCGCCCTCGCCCTCGCCGCCCTCGCCCCCACCGCCATCATGAGCGCGTGCTTCCTCATCGGCCGCTGAGCGGGCCGCGATCGCCATGCCGGATCCGCACCCCCCGGAGCCCGACCAACCCGTGCCCGCGGCCACCCTCGCGGAGGTGGATCGGATCGCCCGGCGCGAGTTTCCCGGCGAGCGAGCCGCCGACGCCCTCTCCCTGCTCGAGGCCTACGGGTCCCAGCCCTGGCACCGCGAAATTCCGCGAGTGCGTCTCGCCGTCCTCAAGCTCGCCGGCGGAAACCTCGAAAAACTCCGGCGCTCCCTCGCCACCGCGAACCAGGACTACCGCGACGCCCTCGCCGCCGCCGAATACCCGACCTACCTGGCAAAGGTCTTTCCGGGAGACCCTGACTCCGCCCGCCGCTCGGGCGCCATTGCCGCCGACTGGCAGCAGTACCGCGCCTGGCTGGATCGAAAGTAAGTCCTCCCGCCGCGATGCCCCGCTCCGCCGCTCACCCCTGGTTCCACTGCCGGGCCGGATTTGCCGGCCTTCTTCTGACGGCAGCGCTCTCCGCCCAACCGTTGGCCCGAACCGCCGCCACGTCGCTCCGCGTGCCGCTCGCGCCGCCCGCCACCACCTACACCACGGTGCGCGCTTTCCCGACTCTTTCTTTCGCGCAACCGCTCGCCCTGGTCTCACCTCCCGGTGATTCGCGCCTGTTCGTCGTCGAGAAGGGCGGCCGGATCTGGGTGATCCCCGACACCACCGCCCCCACGCCTGCCCGCTCCCTCTTCCTCGACCTCTCCGGCCGCGTCGCCACCGGCGGCGGCAACGACGAGCGCGGCCTGCTCGCGCTCGCGTTTCATCCGGACTACGCGGACAACCGCCAGTTCTACGTCTGGTACACGCTCACTACCACCACGGCCGCCGGATCCGGGCTGCACAACCGCCTCGCGCGGTTCCTCTCCTCGTCCGCGGATCCCAACTCCGCGGACGCCGCCTCCGAGCAACCGCTGCTGAGCCAGTACGACGAAGCGGGCAACCACAACGGCGGACAGTTGCTGTTCGGACCCGACGGCTACCTCTACCTCTCGCTCGGCGACGAGGGCGGAGCCAACGATCAGTTTCAGAACAGCCAGCGCCTCGACCGCGACTTCTTCTCCGGTGTGGTTCGCGTGGACGTAGATCGGCGTCCCGGATCGCTCGCGCCCAACGCCCACCCGGCCGTCCACGCGGGCACCTACGCGATCCCGCCCGACAACCCGTGGGTCGGCGCCACGACTTTCAACGGCGCCTCCGTCAACCCGACCGCCGTGCGCACGGAATTCTGGGCGGTGGGTCTGCGCAATCCCTGGCGCATGAGTTTCGATGCCGCCACCGGTCAGCTCTGGCTGGCCGACGTCGGCCAGAATGCCCGCGAGGAGATCAACGTCATCGTCCGCGGGGGAAACTACGGCTGGAGTTACCGGGAAGGAAACTTCGCGAGTCCACGCGCCGCGCCCGCGGCCGCGGTCACGGCGACGTTTCTGCCGCCCATCTGGGACTACCCCAATCCCGGCCAGGGTCAGTCCGTGACCGGCGGTTTCGTTTATCGCGGTTCCCGCTATGCCGACCTCTCCGGACAGTACCTCTTCGCCGACTTCGGCAGCGGGCGGATCTGGGCGCTGAGGCCGGACGGCACCCGCCCGGTCGGTCCCGACCGTGTACGTGAAATCGCCGGCGATGGCGGCATCGCCTCGTTCGGCCTCGATCCCGCCACCGGCGACATCCTGCTGGCCGATCTGACCGAGAACACGATCAAGCGGCTCGTGGCCAGCCCGGCCGGTGGCGGCGACCTCCCGGCCACGCTTTCCGCCACCGGTGCATTCTCCAGCCTCGTCTCCCTGACCCCGGCCCCAGGAGTGGTTCCGTACGAGCCCAACGTCTCCTTCTGGTCCGACCATGCCCGGAAACGCCGCTGGTTCGCGCTGCGCGATGCCACCAGCACCTTTGGTTTCTCGGCGGATGGCAACTGGTCGCTCCCAGCCGGCGCGGTCTGGATCAAGCACTTCGACCTCGAGCTCACCCGCGGGGATCCCGCCACCGCGCGCCGGATCGAGACGCGCTTCCTGGTGAAGACCGGCGACGGCGTCTTCGGCTTCACCTACCGCTGGAATGACGCCCAGTCCGATGCCACCCTCGTCTCAGACACCGGCGCCGAACAGGCTTTCACGGTCTCCGAGACCGGCGTCGCGCGCGCCCAATCCTGGCGTTTCCCCTCGCGCGCGGAGTGCCTCACCTGCCACACATCCGCCGGCGGCTTCGCCCTGAGTTTCAACACCCGCCAGCTGAACGGCGCGACCCGTTCCGCGACACCACCGGTTAATCAGCTCACCGCCCTGGCGGCGGCGGGTTATCTCTCCGGGGCACCGACTCCCCTGGAACCGGCGGTCCTTCCCCGGCTCGCCCCCGCTGACGATCCCGCCGCCTCCCTGGAGCTTCGCGCGCGGTCATACCTCGACGCCAATTGCGCTGCCTGCCACCAGCCCTCCGGCACCGCCCTGGGCTATTTCGACGCTCGCATCACCACGCCACTTCCTCTCGCCGGCCTGGTCAACGGCCAGCTCCTCGCCTCGGGCGGCGATCCCGCCAGTCGCGTCCTTGTCCCGGGCGATCCGGCCCACTCCCGACTTCTTGGTCGCATCAGCGTTCGCGGCCCGGGTCAGATGCCGCCGCTGGCCTCGACGGAGCGAGACCTCGTTGGGGAATCCTTGCTCCGCGCCTGGATCGCCGCGCTCGCCGAGCCCGCCCCCGCCCAGCCGGTGTCGCGTCTCATCAACCTCGCCGCCCGCAGCCACGCCGGTGCCGGCGAGGCCCTCTTGATCACGGGATTCGTCCTCGGACCCGGCGCCGGTCGCCCGCCCAGCCGGTGTCGCGTCTCATCAACCTCGCCGCCCGCAGCCACGCCGGTGCCGGCGAGGCCCTCTTGATCACGGGATTCGTCCTCGGACCCGGCGCCGGTCGCACCCTCCTGATCCGCGCCGTGGGCCCGACCCTGGCCGAGAGCTTCGGACTTCCCGGCGCGCTCGCCGATCCCGTACTCACGATCTTCGGACCCGATTCCACCACCCGCATCGCCGCCACCAACGATCAATGGAGCGGAGCGCGGCCCAGCCCCGGCACCGCCGAGTTCAGCAGCGTTTTCGACCGCGTCGGCGCCTTTCGCCTGCCGGTGGGGAGTCGCGACGCCGCCCTCGTCACGCAGTTGCCAGCTGGCGCCTACACCGCCCAGGTCAGCAACGCCCCGGGCACCGCGCCCGGCGGGATCGCCCTCCTTGAGATTTACGACGCCGAAACTCCGACCGGCGCCGGGTCCGAGGACGAATCCCGTGATCAAGAGGGCCTCGCCGGCACCGGCGTGGCTGCGGGCGGCGAGGTTGATGAGACGCGACACCGGCTGGGCGGGGGCGGGCTCGGCGAGCGCGGCGATCCAGGCGCGGTTCCAGGTCAGCGGCGCCCTCGCCCAGCCGGTCCTCACCTTGTTTGTCGGTACGCAGGCGGTCGCCACCAACACGACGTGGTCCTCCGCCCTCAACGCCGCCGAAATCCGCGCCGTCACCCGCGCCGTCGGAGCCTTTCCTATCGCCGAGGACAGCCGCGACAGTGCCCTGCTCGTGACCTTGCCGCCCGGCGCCTACACCCTGCAGGTTTCCGGCGCCAATGAAACCAGCGGGATCGCGCTGGTGGAGGTCTATGAGGTACCCTGACCTCCGCCCTCCCGGGCCGAGGCAAATCGGGTCAATCGCGAAGAAGGCACGGTTTCACGGGGATTCTGTTGTGGCCGGGGCGCCGACCCCGGCCGGCACCTGTGATCCACCGGTCGATGCCGGCCTCCGCGAGGCCGGCTACAAGCTGCGGAAACTCGCCTCCGGTGATGGCCTTCGACGGCGGTGAGTTCCCTCCGGCTCAGGCCATGAGGTCCTTGATAACCTCGCCCGCGATGCCGGTGAGGCGCACGTCGAGGCCCTGAAACTTCGTGTTCAGCCGCCGGTGGTCGATGCCCATCAGCGCAAGCATGGTTGCGTGCAGGTCGTGGACGTTGACGACGTTATCCACCGCCCGGTAGCCGAGCTCATCGGTCGAGCCGTAGGTCGTGCCGGCCTTCACTCCGCCGCCCGCCAGGAAGACGCTGAAACTCAGGATGTGATGATCGCGCCCGGAACCCTGCCCCATGGGCGTGCGCCCGAACTCCCCGCCCCAGAGGATCAGGGTGTCGTCGAGCATCCCGCGCTGCCGGAGATCCTGGATCAGCGCCGCCGTCGCCTGATCGACGTCCTTGGCGCCCGCCTTCATGCCGTTTTCCAGGTCGCTGTGGTGGTCCCAGGCACGGTGATACAACTGGATCATCCGCACCCCGCGCTCCGCGAGACGGCGCGCCAGCAGGCAGTTGGAGGCGAAGCTGCCGTCGCCCGGCTGCTTGATGCCGTAGAGCTCCAGCGTCGCGGGCGATTCGTGACGGAAATCCGTCAGCTCCGGGACGCTCGCCTGCATCCGGAAAGCCATTTCGTACTGGGCGATGCGTGTGGCGACTTCCGGATCGCCCACCTCTTCGCCGAGAAAGCCGTTCAATCGCCGGATTTCCTCCACCACCTGGCGCTGGGTGCTCTGGCACACTCCTTCGGGATTGCCGATGTAGTGCACGGCGTCGCCGCGCGACTGAAACTGGATGCCCTGGAACCGACTCGGCAGCACGCCGCTCGACCATTGCCGTGCGGAGATCGGCTGCAGCCCGATCTTCCCCTGCGAGGTCAGCACGATGAAGCCCGGGAGCTCCTGCGTCTCGGCGCCGAGGCCGTAGAGCAGCCAGGATCCCATGCTCGGCCGGCCCTTGATGATCGAGCCGGTGTTCATGAACGCGTGCGCCGTGTCGTGGTTGATCTGCTCGGTCTGCATCGAGCGAATGACGCACAATTCGTCCGCCACGGTGGCGAGGTGAGGAAAGAGATCGCTAATCTCGATGCCGGCCTGCCCGTGTTTCTGGAAGCCGGTGAACGGCCCGCGGGCCTTCAGCTCGGTGTTCTGCAGCTGGGCCAGCTGCTGCCCCTTGGTGAACGATTCCGGGAAGGGCTGGCCATGCAGCTCCTTGAGTTTCGGCTTCCAGTCGAAGGTCTCGAACTGCGACGGCCCGCCCGCCATGCAAAGAAAGATCACGCGCTTGGCCTTCACCGGAAAATGTGGCGCCGCCAGGGCGCCGTTCCAGCCAGGCGGCCGGCCGGCCGCGCCGCCGGTCGCCGCGGCCAGGCGCTGCTGCAGCAGGGAAAACGCGATCGCCCCGAGGCCGTAGGCGCTCTGCGTCAGGAAGGCGCGGCGGTTGACGCTCAGGGCGTGGGAGGTGGGATCCATGGTGGGCGCGAGAAAGTGAGGGGGAACTGCGTAAGGTTGGCTTGGATGCGGGAATTCAGGAATCAGCGGCGGGGCAAATTTTCCTTCACTCCCTTGTTCGTTCACTCCCTCAATACCTCGTAAAGGTCTCCTGTAGGTTCAGCAGCACGCGCGCCACCTGGGTCCAGGCCGCGAGTTCCACCGGGTTGCTGTCCTTGGGCACGGGCGCGTATCCGACGCGAAGCAACTTCTCCGCCTCGCTGGAGTTTTCGCGGTAGTGCTCGCGCTGGCGCTGGAGCAGATCGCGCAGGGCGCTGCTTTCCCGCGGCTGGGGCTCACGGGACACGGCGAGCAGGTAGCCCCGGCGCAACCGCGCGTCGTCCCCGGTCGCCTCGCGGAGCAGGCGCGCGGCCAGGAGGCGCGCGGCTTCCACGAAAGTGGGATCGTTGAGCAGCGTGAGCGCCTGCTGCGGCGTGTTGCTCACGACCCGCTGCGCCGCGCACTCGTCGCGGGCCGGCGCGTCGAAGTTGGCCAGCATCGGATGGAGGAAGGTCCGCTGCCAGTGCATGTAGACCCCGCGCCGCCATTGTTCGTCGCCGGTGCTGGCGAGGTAGTCCCGATCGGGAAACTGCAGCTGCGAATAGTAGCCCGCCGGCTGGTAGGGTTTCACGCTCGGCCCGCCGATCTCCCGGAGATTCAGCGCTCCGGCGGCAGCCAAAGCCTGGTCGCGTACGAATTCCACCTCCAGGCGGCGCGGGTTCTGCGCGGCGAGCAGCCGGTTGGCCGGATCCACCTCGCGCAGCTCCGGCCGGGCCTGGCTGCCCTGGCGGTAGGTCGCACTCGTCACAATCAGCCGAATCATGTGCCGAAGGTCCCAGCCGCTCTCGCGAAACTCCGCCGCGAGCCAGTCGAGCAGTTCGGGATGGGTCGGCGGTTCGCCCTGCGAGCCGAGGTCATCCACCGCCGCGCTGAGTCCGATACCAAAGCACATCGCCCACAGCCGGTTCATCACGGCCCGGGCGGTGATCGGGTTTTCCGTCGAGACGATCCATTGCGCGAGATCCAGCCGCGTCAGTCGTTTCTCCGGCGTGCTTTCCCTCCGGCCGGGAAGGAAGCCGGGGGTCGCGGGCAGGACGACCGGACCGCTTTCATCCTGCCAGTTGCCGCGCGGCAGGACGCGAATCGTGAGGGGCGTGGTGGACTCCGTGACCATCGACCAGGCCCGGCCATCACGGGTTTCGCGCCACGCGGAATAGAGTTCCCGCTGCCGACGCACCGGCTCGCCACCGGCAGCGCTGTGCCACCAGGCCTCGGCGACAAGTTCGCGTTGCGCCGTCGTCCAACGCTCCGGCGCGATCGGCAGGGCCGCCAGCAAGGCCGGAGACGCCACCTGCAACGGCTCCCCGGCCGACAGGAAACTCGTCCCGACCCGCACCGGCAGCGCCACATCGCCGGAAAAGACCGCCACCAACTGCTCCCCTTCGGCAAACTCGACCGAAGCGTCCAGCACCCAGACGCCGGAGACGATCTCCCCTTCGTTCAGTGCCGGCAGTTTCCACCCGCCGGTGATGCCGAGCACTTCCTCCCCGTCCTTGTACCGCCGGTCGCTGGCCGAGGCCTCCGCGAGGGCCACCGGCAGTTTCTGCATCTTGCCCGCCGCGTCCCTCCGGTTGAGGGCGAGGCGGAAGGTCCCGCGGTTCTTCGCGTTCTTCAGCGCCGGCGAGCCGGCGGGGCCGGCCGTTACCTCCACTTGCACGGCGGCCACCCGGCCCGCCCCGGGCAAAAGGGTGATTTGCAGGGCCTCGTTGCGCCCGAGAGGCTTGGCGGGAAAAACGAATCCGTCCGCGCCAATCGTCACCGCGGCCCCCGCCAGCGGTTTGTTCGCCCGGAGGACCGCCGCCGTCGGTGTCGGGCGCTGCCAGCCTCCCGGATGGGCGGTCAGCCGCTCGCGGGCCGCGGCGGCCCAGGCGGCGACCTGCGGCTCCGGGGCTTCGCGCTGCATCTCCGCCCGGTGCCTCCCCAGCGCCGCCTCGGCCGCCCGCTGGCGGGCCTGGAGGTAGGGGCTGACCACCTCAACCTCCGGCGGGAACGGGTAGTCGTTGTTGAAGCCGGCGAGGTCCGGGTTGCGCGTGTACCCGTAATCAGCATACACGCCCCACTGCTTCACGTCGGCGAAGAAGGCCTGCAGGGAGTAGAAATCCCGCATGGTGATCGGATCGAACTTGTGGTCGTGGCACTCCGCGCAACCGAAGGTACTGCCGAACCAGGCCGCCGCCACGGAACGCACGCGCTCGGCCCCGTACTTCGCCAAGTATTCGGCCGGCTGGGCACCGCCTTCGCGGGTCATCATGTTCAGTCGGTTGTAGCCCGTCGCCACCCGCTGCTCGACCGTCGGCTCCGGCAGGAGGTCCCCGGCCAGCTGCTCGATCGTGAAGCGATCGAAGCGCTTGTTGGCATTGAACGCCGCGATCACGTAGTCGCGATAGGGGAAGATCCGCTGGTTCTGGTCGCCGTGAAACCCGACCGTGTCGCTGAAACGCGCGAGGTCGAGCCACCAGACCGCCAGGCGTTCCCCGTGGTGCGCCGAGGTCAGCAGGCGCTCGACCTGGCGCTCGTACGCCCCGGGGCGGCCGTCCTGCAGGAAAGCCGCGACGTCCTCCGGTGTCGGCGGAAGTCCGGTGAGGTCCAGGGACAGCCGGCGCAGGAGGCGGGCCTGGGGCGCTTCCGGCGACGGCGCGATCCTCTTGTCCGCCAGTCTGGCACGGATGAAGGCGTCGATCGGATTCACGGCGCCGGCCACCGCCGGCACCGGGGGCCGCGTCAGCGGCGTGTAGGCCCAGTGCGCCTCGTAGTTGGCCCCCTGTTCCACCCAGCGGCGGAGGAGCGCCTTCTGCCGCGGAGTGAGCGCCTTGTGGGCGTCTGCCGGCGGCATCGGCTCCACCGTGTCCATCACCCGCAGGAGAATCTCACTCTCGTCGGGCTTGCCCGGCACGATCGGGATGCCGCCGCTCTTGGCGGGCTTGAGCGCCTCCTCGCGGAGATCGAGCCGGAGGCCACCCTTGCGACTCTTCGGATCGAAGCCGTGGCAGTGGAAGCACGTGTCCGACATGATGGGTCGGATGTGGCGGTTGAACTGCACCACGTCGGGAAGCGCCTCCTCCGCCGGCGGCGCTGCCGCGGCTGATTCCCCTCGCGGGACAGCCAGCACGAGACACGCGGCGAAGCAAAGGCCAGATCGAGACATGGGGCGGGTGGGTCGGCGGCCGCGGAAGCCGCCGGGAAAGGCCCCACGCTCGCGGGGCCGCCGCGAATTTCAAGCGCGATTGCCGCTCGCCTGCGCGGCCTCGGGCGGCTAACCCGTAACGCCAGCCCCCGGTCCCCGATGAAACGTTCCACCTTTCTCCTTGGCCTTCCCCTCGCCGCCGGTTCGCTGGCCGCCGCCGCCCAGGGCGGGCGCTCCAACCCACGCATCCTGGTGGTCGTCGGCCCCAGCACCCACGCCCCCGGCACGCACGAGGTCGGCGCCGGCGGACGCCTGCTGGCCCACTGCCTGCAGCGGATGGAAAACGTGCCCGGCGTGCACGCGGACGTGGTCGTCGGGTGGCCGACCGACGAGGCCCTGCTGGATGCCGCCCGCAGCGTGGTTTTCATCGGCGATCACTTCCCGCCGCAGAAGTTCGCCGGAACCAAAGCCATCCTCGCCCGCCTGGATCAGATGATGCGCCGCGGCTGCGGTCTCGTGTGCATCCACTATGCCACCGGCCTGCGGGCCGAGGATGTGGCGCCCAACGGCGAGCATCCGCTGCTCCATTGGACGGGAGGTTACTTCGGCACCAAGACACCGCATCACCCGGGCGTCGCCCGGGTGTATCCCGCCGCGACGATTTCGCCGGCGTCGCCGGCACACCCGGTGAGCCGCGGGTGGCGGGAGTTCACCGTGCACGACGAGCCTTACATCAACAACTACTTCGGCCCGAACGGCAACCGGCCGGCGCCCAACGTGACGGTGCTGGCGACGTCGCTGCTGCCGCCCGAGGCACCGAAATCCGAAATCGTCGCCTGGGGAATCGACCGCCCCGATGGCGGTCGGGGCTTTGGGATCGTCATGCCCCATTTCTACCGCAACTGGCTCGTCGATGATCTGCGGCGGTTCATCCTCAACGGGATCGTCTGGTCAGCCGGCCTCGACGTTCCGGCCGGTGGAGTGAAGACCGCCGCACCCGATCTGGCGGCTTTCGGACCTGCCTCGGTCGAACCTCTCCCTCCCAAGCCCAAGCAGGCACCGAAGAAGGCTGGATGACCGCCTGAATCCGGGCTTGGCACCCTCCGGGAAAGCGCCATTCTTTTGCGTTCCCCACCCATGCGCGCCTTGTCCCGTTGCCAGCCCCTGCTGGCCCGCTTTCCGACGTACTTCCTAGGTACGTTCGTGCTGGTAGGCGGGCTGCTGGCCCAGCCCGTGGTGTTTCCCAACTTCAGTTCCACGGCTGGCCTCACCCTGAACAGCGCATCGGCCACGACGGGCGCTGTACCTTCAGATGGAACCGTGCTGCATCTCGTCGGCACCAGCGTGAATGACATCGGCAGCGTCTTTGTGAGCAACCAGGTGACCGTCGGCGCGGGATTCAGCGCCGCCTTCAATTTCCGGCTCACCGCCCCGGGCGGCATCACCGACGGCACGGGAGCCACCGGGGCGGATGGTCTGGTCTTCGTCGTGCAGCGCGCCGGGCCCACAGCGTTGGGCGGCGGCGGCGAAGGGATGGGCTATCAGGGAATCGGCTCCAGCATCGGCATCGAGTTCGACACCTTCTACAATCCCGGACGCGCCGACCCGAACAGCAACCACATCGGCTTCAATGCGGGCGGCAACGTCACCTCGCTGGCGACGGCACCCGTGAGCCCGGCGTTCGACAACGGCACGAAGTGGACGGCCTGGGTGGACTACAACGGCACGACGCTGGAAGTGCGCGTCGCCAACGACGGCATCCGGCCCACCGCACCCCTGCTGTCGCAGCCGCTGAGCCTCACGGCGACAATTGGCGGCTCCAGCGGCTACGTCGGTTTCACCGCGGGCACCGGCAGCGCCTACGCCAACCACGAGATTCTCGCCTTTACGTTTTCCGACACCTTCGTCGCCGGCGGAGTGACGCCCGGCCTGCCGATCCCGGAGCCACAAACCTGGGTGCTGCTCGCCCTCGGGGCCGGCGGCGGCTGGTGGTGGCGCCGGCGGCGGCACTGATCGCGGCCGCTCCGCCGCCCGGGTCAGTCGCGATCGGACGCGCGCCCGTTCGCCCGGCCGTTCCGCTGCCGCGCCAACTCCGCCTCAACCTGCCGGCCGTGCCTCGTGCCGTTGAACCACAGGGTGAGCCCCAGCGAGGCGTAGATGAGACCGGGCACCCATGGGTGGACCGGAAGGAACGACAGCCCGATGGACAAGCCGCAGGTCGCCACGTTGATGCCGGCGCTCCAGAGATCCAACCGCGTCAGGATTTCCTCCACGGGGGACAGTCCCAGTTCCTCCCGCTGCCGGAGGGCATGCCAATACAGGACCCCGAACAGCCCCCAGATGCCGGCAAGTCCCAGGCCGTAGATCCGATAAACGAGGAAGAGGTTGTCGAGCGTGCCCACTCCCTTGCCCCCGCCGAGCCACGCGGAAAAAAGAAACTTGAGGGGATAGACGGAGAAGATGACGAGCAGCAGGATCACGTAGTTCACCATTCGGGTGAAGAAGTCCTCGAACCCGAACCGCCGGAAGAACCGGTAGTGGACGTTCCAGAAAAACATGAGGAGGACAAAGGACGCCACAAACGCCGGAAACGACCGGATCACCTCCATCAGTCCCTCGAAGGTCGTCGGCACCTGCTGCGCCACGACCAGCAGGGTGACGGCAAACGCAAAGACGCCATCGGCCAGATTCTCCAGGCGCGACACCTCTTTTCCGCGCCAGCGGAAGTAGGCTTCGGGTCGGCGGCCCGGCAATCGGTCGCGCCAGCGGAATCGGGGTGGAGGGGCCATGGTCAGCGGGAGGGCGCGGAGTATTTCGTCGGTTGGCCGCGGCCTGTCGACTGCCGATTCTGCTGTGCCACGAGGCCAGCCTCACCGCAGCCGGCGATCTGCGTCACCTGGGCACGACACCCACCCTACCGGATCGGCTCGATTGCCAGATTGTCGACGTAGTAGGTGGCCGCCGCCTTCGCCATGCTCATGAAACCAAACCACTGCAGGCGCTGGAACTCGCGGTGCCCGAACGGCAGCGCGTCAAAACGCCGCGTCTCTCCGCCCGGGAGTCCGACGATCAGGTCGTACGTGCCGGGGCCGCCCCGTCCGGCCTGGAAGGTCGCCTCGATCCGCACCCAGGCGCCCGTCGGCACGGTCAACAGCACCCGCTTTCCGGCCAGCAGCCGGCCCTGCCCGTCGACGCGCACACTCGGGCCCACGCGGTAGGGCGACGCGGCATCCCGGCACTCGAACCAGGGCTGCGCCCCGTTCTCGACCCGCAGATCCATCGCAACCCGCACGCGGCCCGCAAGGAGCGAAGGCTTGTAGACAAAGTGGGGGTGGTAGTCGCGCTCCAGGCCGGCCGCATCCACCACCCGGAGGCTCTGCCGGCCCGACGCCGCGACCTCCGCGGTGATTGCCACCGCCGCGCCGCCCTCCACTCCGCTGAACGTCGCCTGCGCCGGGCGCTGCCCGGCCGGGACCGCCTCGAAATCATCCCCGATCGCCGGCTGTTCCCGCCAGGCGGCAAACGCCGTGGCCGGCCGCTGGATCCTCCCGGGCAGGCCGGTCCATTCCGCGGGCCCGACCAGTCCCGCGCGACCCGCCTCGAACGGCTGGAAGCCCAGCCGCAGGGCCGGCGAATCCGGCCGCAGGCGGAAGTCGCGCCGGGCCACGTCGACAAACCCCGGATCCGCCACCACCGAGCCGGCATCCTGGCCCGATTCCGCCTGCCAGTCGGCAAACGGCAGCCCGCTCCAGGTCGGCTCGTAGCCGGCACGCCAATACACGTTGGCCGCCATCCGGAAGTTGCGGTTGCCCCAGCTGCCGCCGAGCAGCGGCCCCTTGTCCTGGTAGACGATGTTGCGCTCGAAGACGAAGGACACGTGCTCCTCCTGGCGCGACCGCTTGATCTGCTCCTCCGCCGCGAGGGCAAAGATATTGTTTCGAACCACGTTGTTCCGGCCGTAGTGCTGGTGAAACCCGCCGGTCTTGGTGAGATAGACGAGGTTGTTCTCCAGCAGGATGTCGGTGCTGCCCTCGTCGGTGTAGAGCCCCCAGCCGCCGTAGCTGTACGACAGCACGTCGTGAATCACGTTGTGGCGCAGCACCGTGCCGGGTTGCACGCCAAGCGTGTAGATGCCGCCCAGGTCGCTCAGCACCCCGCGACCCAGGTGGTGAATATGGTTGTACTCGACGCGATTGCCCCGGGCCTCATGCGGTCCGTAACCCCAGGTCCAGCCGAGCGACATGCCCGAGTAGTCGAAATCACAGACTTCGTTGTGCGTGATCGTGTTGTTCGCGCTCTGCCCGACCCAGACCCCAATCCCCGCCGGAAACACATGGCCGCCGTCATGAATGAAGTTGTTGTGCACGACATTCCCGCCGGTACGCACCGCGTCGGCCTGCGGCAGATCCTTCGCAGTCCGCCCGGCCTCGCCCAGGCGCACGCCACCGGCGCCCAGATCGTGCAGGTGGCAGCGCTCGATGCGGTTGTCGCGACAGCCCCGGGCGAAGTTCACGGCGTATTCCCCGACGTGCGCAACTTCGCAGGCCTCGAGGGTGCAATGGCGAGCCCCCTGGGCGGCAATCGCCGCGCCGAGGAACACCGCCGCCTGTCCGTCCGCCAGCTTGGTCCGGTCGAACGCCCAGTCACTGTGCTGGAACGAGAGTCCCACCATCCGCACGTGCTCGACGAAACGGCCGCGGTCGGGCTCGCCCGCGAACCGCACCAGCACCCGCAGTTCGGGCATCACCACCTCCGCGCTCCGCGGATCCTCCCCTGCCGGGGGCCAGTAGGTCAGCTCCCCGCTTTGCCGGTCGAGGTGCCACTCGCCCGGGGTATCGAGCGCCGCGGCGTGGTTCTCGATCCGAAAACGCTGCTCCTTTTCCCACCACCCAACCGGCCAGCCGCACGGATTGGTGAAACGGACGATCTGCCCGGGCTCATCGATCTCCGCGATTCCATGCCACGAGGCGGTCCAGGCGTGATAGAGCACGATCTCGGCCTCGCGCCAGTCCGGCCACCGCTGCACGTCACCCGGCGCGAATCGGAATCCGATCCGCGCCTCGGGGGGCGCCTTGGTGCGGTCCCGCGGATAGGTCACGAGCGGACCGCGGGTCCGGAGGTAACCCTCGTTTGGCGTCCGCGCGCGCGGCCGTCGCACCCCGTCGACGAACAACTGGTGCGGATACCACTCGCCCTCCCGGACTCCCGGCACCGTCACCACCCAGCGACCACCGGTCGCCGGGCGCCAGCCCTGGAGGCGCCGCCCACCTGACACCACCGCGCGGTCCCCGCTGCGGGCCCGGTAGATGACCGGGGACTCGGGGGTCCCGGAATCCTCGGGCAAGAGTTCGAAGGGCTGCGCCAGCCGGTACGTGCCGCCCCGCAGTTGCACGACCATCGGCCCTGGCTGGGAGCCGGCGGCGAGACGTCGCTGGCGCACGGCGTCGCGGGCCCGGGTCAGGGACGCGAAGGGCCGCGCCTCCGTGCCGGGGCCGCCATCATCGCCGTCGGGCGCCACATGGATCACGATCGGCTCGGCGGTCTTGCCCGCGGAAGGGAGCAGCAGGCCGAGCAGGACGGCGAGAAGGGAGCGCGCTTTCACGATTTATTTTGGCCGCCCGAGGGTGGCGTAATAACGGGGCCGGTGCTCGGCGGGCAACTGCAGCAGTTTCGCGACGGCGGCCTCGTCCATCGCGCCGATCATCACGGCCCCCAGGTCGAGGGCGACCGCCTGGAGCGAGAGATTCTGGGCGGCGTGGCCGGCCTCCATGTCGACGTAGCCGCCGGCGCTGCCCGCGTACTTCGCGGCGGTGCGCGCCACGACGGTGGCAAAGAGGATCGCGATGGCCCCCTGGCGCACGCACTCCTGGTTCATCGAGGCCGCCGCCAGCGCGCCGCGGACATCCCCCTCGGTCATCAGGGCCAGTTCGTGGGTCGCCGGTCGATAGTGATAGACACCGGCCGCGAGCCCATCGACCTGGCCCGCCACCAGGTAGGTTTCCAGGGGATAGGTTCCTCCGGCCGACGGCGCCGTGCGTTTGCCGTCGCTGCTCGTCGTCCCCTGGGCCGCCCACAGGAGTTGCCCGGCTTCGGCGAGGTTTACCGGCTCCGGCCGGAATTCCCGCACGGAACGTCGGCGCTGGAGCGCGTTGGCAAGGGGCATGCCGCCGTGGCGGCAGGGTTCGGGAAGACGGAGGGCAGGCATGAGAAAAAGGGCCGCGAGCCGTTCCCGACGCCCAGGACCGGGCCCGCGGATTCGCCCGGAAACATCCCCGGGGCGCCTGCGCCGTCGCAACCGCGTTTTTCCCGGTGGCGTGCGCTAGAAGCATCCTTTGACACCCAGGGCGGTCGGAACTAACATTCGCCATGTCAACTCACCCCGACAGGCGCGCCCCGCGCCGGGGCGAGCCCGCGCCACTCGAACCCGGCCATGATCGACGACTCTTTCTTACCCACGGGCTCGTCGCTGGCGGACCTCCTCGATACCCAGACGCAGGACGGCACGCTCTGGCGGAAGGTCGGTGACCGCGTGCGCTGCCTGGCCTGCGGCCACCGCTGCCTCCTGGGAGAGGGACGCCGCGGAGTCTGCCGGCTGCGTTTCGCTCGGGGCGGCCGCCTGCGCGTGCCGTTCGGCTACGTCACCGGCCTGCAATGCGACCCGGTGGAGAAGAAGCCGTTCTACCACGTGCTGCCCGGCACAGGCGCCCTCACCTTCGGGATGTTGGGCTGCGACTTGCACTGTCCCTATTGCCAGAACTGGGTCACCAGCCAGGCGCTGCGCGATCCCGCGTCCACCGGTGCGGTGCAACGCATCACTTCCGAGGAAATCGCCGCCGTCGCCCGCCATTCCGGCGCACGCCTCGTGGTGTCCAGCTACAACGAGCCCCTGATCACCGCTGAATGGGGTGCCGCGGTCTTCCGGGCCGCGCGGAGCGGCGGGTTCGGATGCGCCATCGTCTCGAACGGCAACGCCACGCCCGAGGTGCTGGACCTGCTCGCGCCGCTGCTCACCGCGTGCAAGATCGACCTCAAGGGTTTCGACGCCCGAGGGTACCGCCGCCTGGGGGGATCGCTGGAGAACGTCCTCGCGACCATCCGCGACGTGCACGCCCGCGGCCTCTGGCTCGAAGTCGTCACCCTGCTCGTGCCCGGTTTCAACAGCGACGACGCCGAATTGCGGGATCTCACCGGCTTCCTCGCGTCGATCAGCCCGGATCTGCCGTGGCATGTGACTGGATTCCACCCCGACTACCAGATGCAGGACACGCCCGCCACCACCACCGCGCAACTCCTCCGCGCCGCGGAGATCGGCGCCGCGGCCGGCTTGCGCCACGTGTACGCCGGCAACCAGCCGGGCCGGGTGGGGCGTTGGGAGCACACCTGGTGTCCGCACTGCCAGACGTGCCTGATCGAGCGCTACGGCTGGCGGATTCTCGCGAATCGCGTGACGGCGGAAGGCCGCTGCGGCCACTGTGGCGCACCCGTGCCCGGGGTGTGGCGTTGAGGAGGGCCGGAGTCCCGCCGCGCCCGCCCGCACCGGCCCGTCCGGATTCGACAAGGCCCGGGGTCCCTCGCATCGTCGCTCCTCCGCCATGGACGCCGCCGAATACGCCAACATCGCCGCCCTCGAAGGCGAACACTGGTACTACTCCGGCAAGCGGCAGTTCGTTCGCGAGTGGATCCTCCGGGCGCGGCCGCCGGCGCGCACCGATCTCCTGCTGGATTGCGGCGCCGGCACCGGCCGTTTTGCGGAGGAAATGTCCGCGTTCTGCCGCGTCCTCGTCCTCGACGATCACGAGGAGGCCCTGCGTCTGCTTCGCACGCGGTTCCGTCCCGAGCAGATCCTCAGTCTCGCCGGCGATCGCGTGCCGTTGCCCGACGGCTCGCTAGAGTACGTGACCGCGCTCGATGTGCTGGAGCACGTGCCGGAGGACGCGGCCGTGGTGCGCGGCTTCCACCGCCTGCTGAAGCCCGGAGGCCTGGCGGTCGTCACCGTGCCCGCCAGCATGGCGCTGTGGAGCGACTGGGACGTCGCCCTGCACCACCATCGCCGGTACGATCGCCGCCAGCTGCGGGCCCTCTTTCCCGCGACGGACTGGGAGACGGTACACGTGAACTACACCAACGTGCTGGCCTACCCCGCCGTCTGGCTGGTGCGCCGCTGGCGCGCCCGGCGCCGCGCCCGCCCGCCCGCGGGTGGCGCCGTTCGCACCGAAGACCGACTTCCCCCGCGCTGGTTGAATTCCCTGCTGCGCGCCACCTTTGTCGGCTCCGCCCGGTGTCGCCTGCCGTTCCCGTTCGGAGTCAGTCTCGTGCTGGTGGCCCGGCGACGCAGTTGAGCCTTCGGGGGAACCGCATCCCGGGCCCGGTCCCAGGCTGGCTCCAACCCGGGGTGGAGTTTCCGGTCAGGGCAGCAGGCGGACGAGTGCCACCTCGCGCCCATCCGCGGCCCGCAGGGCCACGGTCGCGTTCCTGCCCGGAGGCGGCAGGCGCGTCCGGTCAAAGTAGACCGCCACCTGGGCGGGGCCGGTCAACACCAGCGGCCAGGCGCCGGCACGCGGGGCCCCCACCGGATCGCCGCGGGCGTTGAGCGGGGTGATTTCGACGCGTGTGTTGGTGCGATCCAGGACCAGCGGGCCCGCGCGGGAAGCGCCGATGAATTCGAGGCGCTCCACGGGAGCGGAGGCGGGCAGCAGCACGGAGAAGCGCAGCAATGTGTTTTCCCGCGTCCCCTCCGCCGCACCGGAGGCGTCCGACCGGGTCAGCCATTCGGCGACGAGGAACGGAGCGATCCGGCGGCCGCGCCGCACACAGAATTCGAAATCGTCGAGCGTGAACACCGGCGCGAACTCCCGCGCGATGAAGTCGTGCAGCACGCCCTTGGGCGCGAGGCCGCGCTTGGCCAGAAAGTCCACGTGCTCCCGGTGCACAATCACCACCGCCCGCGGGCTCGCCTCCAGCCGGCGGATGATCTCCTCCTGCCGGTCGCGGCTGAGCAGCGAGAACCAGTGCGTGACGTTGGCCCGCGTGGGAGCAGGCACGCCGCTCCAGACGTTGAAGCTGAACATCCCGGGCTCGGAGAACAGGACATCCGCGTGCGCGATCGCGTTCAGGGTGAGCAGGCGAAACAACGCCGACGATCCCTCCGGCAGGCGCAGCAGCTCCGCCCCCGGCAGACCGAGATTTTCCCCTTCGCGGTAGCGTTCGCCCACCAGGGTGAACTCGCGGGCCACCGCGCCTGCGAACAGCGCGACTCCCGCCACCGCCACGCCAAATCCCAAGCGCCACCGCGACGCGGTGAGGTCGCCGGCCCAGGTCCGCGCCAGCCACCGCGCGGCATCCCAGGCCCCCATCGCCGCCAGGGGCAGGGCCAGGAACGTTCCCCACGCGATCTGGCTGCCGGCCACCGGAAACACATGCAGGCATTGGCCGAGCAACACCAGCACGAGCCAGGCGCGAGCCTGGGCCACCCGCGGTTCCTCCCCGGCAAGCGACCAGGCAAACGGCCACAACAACGGCAACACCAGGCCGAAGACGAGGTAGTCGGCGCTGATCGCCGGAAAGCGCGCCAGATGGACTGCGAGGGTGACAGCCGCCAGCAGCCGCACGATGGCCACCGCCGTGTCGACCCGACGACGGCGACGGCGCCGCGCGGCCAGCGCCAGCATGCACAACCCCAGGGATCCCAATGCGAACAGCCGTGTCCCCGGCAGCCACAGGTACCGGATGCTGAAGGTCGTCGGCTGGCGGGTCGGTGCCAGGACGACGCCATCGATGATTTCGGCCAGGCTGCTGCCGCGTGCCAGCACCACTCCCACGACACCCACCGCCACCCCCGCACCGCCGCCCACGACCCAGGCCAGGGTGGCCCAGTCGGCGCGGCCTTCGGTCGTCGGCGACGCCGACCGCACCACCGCCATCGCGGCGCAGGCCCACGCCAGGGCAAAGGTCTGCACCCATTCCGCGCCGAGCAGCGGTCGCATCAACCCCAGGGGCAGCACGCCGGCCCCGATCAGCAGCACCGCCGGCGCCCAGCGATGCACCGCGATGGAGCGATGGTGGAGCAACAGCCAGCCTCCCACCGCAAAGGCCGCGAAGGCGCCGATGTTGATCTTGGTCAGCGCGAGCGCCGCGGTCACCGCCCCGGCCAGCAGCGCCCACGCACGGACCCGGTCTTGCACCAGCCACTGGTGCCCCACCACCGCGAGCACCGAGGTCAGCAGCACGATCAGACCGCCCGGGTGGGTCGGTTCGCTCGCCATCACCCACAGGTAGGCAAAGAGCCCCGCCAGCACGGCCAGCGCGGCCACGAGGCTGCGGGTTGCCCGAACGACCACCACCGCCCCAAGCACCGCCGCGGCGCCCCAGGCCAGCAGCGTGATTCCCCGGCCGACCGTATGCGTGAGCGGCAGCCCCAGCGACTGCAGGATGTAGTGAAAGACGAACGGAAACGGCCCGTACTGGGAATACACGTCGCGGTACAGGCCCCCGTGCTCGGCGAAGTTGCGCAGCGAGAACAGCACGTAGCCTTCGTCGTCGTAGAACATGAACGCGCTGAACATCACGCGCGCCGCCGCCACGATCAGTCCCGCCGCCGCCAGCGCCAGCACAAGGGTGTCCAGCCAGGCGGGCCGGCGCCAGGTTCGCGGGTCAGTCACGCGCGGAATCCGTTCCGGTCGCCGCCCCACCCGGGCGCGCAGGGTTCTTCACGATGTAGTTCGGTCGGCGCTTCACCTCGTCGTAGATCCGTCCGAGATACTCGCCCAACACGCCGATGCCGATCAGCTGCACGCCGCCCAGGAAGGTGATCAGCGCGGCCAGCGTCGTGAAACCGGTCGGGCTGCGCTCAAACTGGAACAACCGCCAAAGGATGAAAAACAGGCCGGCGGCAAAACCCATGCACGCCACGAACACGCCCGTGTAGGTCAGCATGCGCAGCGGCAGGTGCGAGAAGCTGAACACCCCGTCCAGCCCATAGCGGACCAACCGCCGGAAGGTCTGCTGCGGCTGCCCGGCCGCCCGCTCCTGCCGATCGTACAGGACATCGGCCGTCGGGAAGCCGAGCCAGGCCCGCAGGCCCGGGAAGAACCGGTGGCGCTCCGGCAGCGCATTGAAGGCCGCGACCGCGGCCGGGCCGAGCAATCCGAAGGTGCCCGTGTTCGGTTCCACCGGGTAATCCGACAGCTGCCCGAACAGGCGGTGAAAGAGATCGAAGCCCAGGCGGCGCAATCCGCGTTCGCGGCGCGTCCGCCGCGTCGCCCGCACCACTTCGGCCCCGCCCTGCCACGCCGTCACCAGGTCCGGGATCACCTCCGGCGGATCCTGGAGATCCGCGTCCATCGTCACGACCGCCTCATCCGCCTCCGCCTGGGCGAGGCCGGCCGAAAGGGCGCTCTGGAAGCCGAAGTTCCGCGACAGTTCGACCAGCTGGAACCGGCCATCCCGGCCGGCCTGCGCCCGGACCAGGGCCGCGGAACGATCGCGACTGCCGTCATCGACCAACACCGCCCGCCAGGTGCAGGCGGGTCGGGCGTCGAACACCGCCGCCAGCCGGGCAAACAGCTCCGGCAGCACCGCCTCCTCGTTGAAGACCGGGATGACGATGGCGATGCGCGGGCGTGGCGCCGGGGCTCTCATGCAGGCGGCGTTTCATGACACCCCCGCGGACGCGGCGCAAGCGTGGCGCACGCCCCCGGGTAGGCAGGGCGCTTCTCCTGGTTGGCGGCAATCGAACCGATGTAGCCGGGGGCGGCGACCCCGGTACGGCACCTTCAATCTCCCGGTCGAGGCCGGCCTCAGCGCGGCCGGCTACAAACTGCCAGGATTCGACTTGGTCTGCTGCCCTGAGCTGCGTGTAAGGGATTCGTGAATCTCACCGCGACGGCTGGTAGCGTTCGCTCGCCGGGAGATCGTCCGGAACCTCGGCGGGCCGTTCGAGCTGGAGCAGGCGGATCGACAGGTCGGCCGACCGCAGGAGGGCCCGCTCCCGCGGCGAGTATCCCTCGTATTGCAGTGGCAGGTACGCCAGGGGGTGCTCCACGCGCAGGAGGGTGCGTCCTGCCGGCACCGGCCGGCGGCCCGCGATCGGAAAGAGGTTCTGCGCATCCACGAGCAGAAGGTCCGGCCGGGTCACGGGACGGCGGGACGGGAGATAGATCGCCCCCGTCACGCTGAGGGTCCGCTTCGGGATCCCGAACTGCCGCGTCACCGCGGCCTCCACTTCCCGTGGGAACGTCTGGGCAAAGTGGGGCGCCAGTCGCAGCGCGCCGCCCAGCGCCACCGCCGCCACGACCGCGGGGCCCAATCGACCAGACTTCTCGACGACCCGTGCCAGGGCCCAACCGCCGAGCAGGCACGCGGGCACGACCATGGGTTTGAGGGTGCGCGCGTACACCACGATCCGCTCCAGGCCGACCGAAAACAGCACGAGCAGCGCGTAGCCCCCTGCCAGCACCGCGAGGCTGCCCCAGCCCCACCCCGGCATCCGCCGCCGCTCCCGCCACGCATCCCCTCCGGCCCAGATCAGGACTCCCGCCAGCAGGAGTCCCATCATCCCCTCCGAGTGCCAGGCATACTCCCAGGGAAGCGACCAGCCTTCGGCAAAGGCTCCCTGGGTCGCCGAGCGGCTGAAGTCTCGCATCGCCGCCAGAAACTCGTCGCCCCCCGCCGCCACGCCCACGGCCACGGGCAGGATCCCTCCGGCGGCCACGCCCACGCCCCCGACGATCGCACGGTTTCGAAGCGGCGTTTGCCCGCGGCCAATCCCCACCAGCGCCCCCCAGGCCAGCGGCACGACGTACCAATAGCCGTTGTAGAGGTGGTAGGCAAAGCCGAGGACGACTCCACCCGCGACCGTCCGGCCAAGAGTGGGTCGCGTGGCCACCAGCAGCAGCGCAACGAGGACCGCCGCGATCGCGCAGTCGTACGGCAGCAGGAAGCGGGCATGATAAAATGCGGTGTTGCTCACCGCCATCAGAAGCAAGGCCGCGTTGGCTTCGGGGTGGGTCGCACCCAGGACCCGCGCCAGCCGCCACGCCAGGAGGAGATTGAGCGCGGAAAACAAGGAGAGCACCGCCGCCCCGATCCCCGTCGTGGCCGCGACGTTCTCCGGCCGGCTCCAGTCGCCATGCGCCGTCGCCTGCGCCACCAGATGCTGCACTGCCGTGACGCCCACTCCCACCCAGGGGAACAGGCCATGTTCGGGCATCGCCGCAACGGCGCGCAGCGGGGCGGTGTCGCCGCGCCAGAGGCTCGTATAGATCCAGATCGCGCGCTCGTGCCGGGCCTCGTCGAAATGAAAGTACTGCCCGCCGCCGGCCACCAGGCCGAACCGCAGGAGCACGGCGGCGACCAGCACCGCCAGGGGAAAGGCCCGCGTCGATTGCAGGAGATTCATGGGGAAGCCCGGATCCCGGGGTCGGCATTCGTCGCCCCCCGGTGGTAGAAATCCCACGGACCGCTCTGGTTCAGCCGGTCGAATTCCGGGAGGAATCGCAGCACCTCCCGCGACGGATCCTTTTCGTGAAACACCACCCATTGCAGGGTCGCCGGCAGGCGCGCGCGCACGGCCGCCGCGTCCGGCGCCAGTCCGGCCTGGCGCCAGTCCAGCAAGCCATAGTCGAACGGCACATCCCGTCGCTCGGCGAGGAGCGTGATCAGGGGATTGCAGGGAAAGTAGACCTGCCCGGGACGCGCCCGGGCAAACTCGAAGGCCGCGCGATGCTGCGCGCCGGGTTCCCGGATCGCGAAGTGGCCATGCCCCGCGACACGCTGGAGGCCAAGCCCGATCAGGAGCGCCCACATTCCGAACAACCCCAGCCGGGCGGTCCGGGCCACCGGTCCGCGGTCGTCTCCCAGCAGGCCTGCGAACCAAGCCACCCCTCCGAGGGTCGCATAGGCGATCGCATGGAGGGAATTCTGGTCGCCTCCCACCTTGGCCGCCGCCGCCAGTCCTCCGGGCAGCAACCCCAGGCTCGCGAGCGTGAGCAGATCACCGCTCCTCCTCAGGACATCCGGCCGGCCGCCGCGTTGCCCACTCGCCAGCCACCGCGTCGCCGGAAACAGCAGCCACACCCACCAGGTCGAAACCCACCACGACCAGAGCAGGCCCGGCAGGCGGCCGGTCTCAATCGGGTGCCGACTCGGCACCGTGATCATGCCGTGCCACAGGCCTTCCCAGCCGAACCAGGTTCCGAAAAACAGCGCGGTTCCACCGGCCCACGCCACCAGCCACGCCACGTACGACCAGGCCACCCGCCTTCCTGCTGTACCCGCCAGGTATGCCACCTGCGCGACCCCGAGCAGCGCCTCGGGCTGCTTGGTCCAAGCCGCCATCACGCTCAACCCAGCCGCCAGGGGCAGCGGTCCGGACTTGGCCAGCACCAGGCAGGACAGGGCGCCGAGACAGATGGCGACCGTATCCGCCCCCAGCGCGGCGGCTCCATACCAGGTCGAATACGGCAACAGCCAAGCCGCCGCTCCAAATCCCACCAGCGTCCCAAGGTCAGTCCGCGCGTGCAGTTTCACCCGCGCCAACGCCCCCAGGGCCCCGATCGGAAACAGGAAGTAGCCCGCGTTGAGCCAGCCCGCCACCTGCAGCGCGGCCAGCGGCTCGCCCGCCCCGATCGCCGGCAGGTAGGCGATGGCACTCACGGGCCCATAAACCCAGCCGGTGACCATGCCATCCCCCGGCGGCGGGTAGAGCGGGAAGTCCAACGCCAGCCTCGCCGAGGCGGCCAGGCGCGCGGCGCTCCATGTCCAGAACGGCACGAGGCGGAACGCCGCCCAAGCAACCCACACCGTGCCCGCCAGGAGCAATGCCAACAGCACCCCTTGCAGCAGGCTCCACCCGCGCCGGGCGGTTTGAGGTTGCGGGGGGAGGGATTCCATGGAGCGCCCGCCATCCTACCGGACCCAGCCGTGCTCACCAAGGGCGCATCTGACTGTTCTCCCGGTTTCCGCGGCGCCCGATTTCAGCCGGGTCACGTTGTGCCCGGGATCGACTCGGGCGGATTTCTGGGTGGAATCCACCCAGCGGGGCCTTCGTCCACCGGGCGACACCGCGTCACCGAAAAGCAGGCCGCTCGTCTAATCCCTCAACCATGTCTTCCTCGCCTCCTCCCCGCGGGTTCCTCCGTCAGGAACGGTGGAACCCCTACGTTGTCGGTGCCGGCATCGGCATCCTGAGCTGGACGGTCTTCTTCCTCGTGGACAAGCCCCTCGGAGTCACCACGCCGCTGACCGGGCTGGCCGGTGTCTGCGCGACGCCGATCATCGGCGCCGAGACCATTGGCGCCAATGCCTACTTCAAGCAGCACGCCTTCAAATGGGACTACGGCATGCTCTTCCTCTTCGGCATCGCGCTTGGCGGCCTCCTGTCGGCGCTGCTTTCCGGCTCCGCACGGCTCGAGGCCGTGCCGACCGTCTGGCGGGATCGTTTCGGGTCCTCGACCGGCAAGCGGTTCCTCGCCGCGTTCATCGGCGGGCTGCTGGTGATGTTTGGCGCCCGCCTTGCCGACGGCTGCACCAGCGGCAACGGCATCAGCGGCAGCCTCCAACTCGCCGTCGGCGGCTGGACTTTCTTCCTCACCCTCTTCGCCTTCGGCATCCTCACGAGCCTGGTGCTCTTCGGGACCGGGCGGCCTTCCAAGAACTGACTCCCTTCCCGCCATGATCTTCCTGGCCGCCACCCCTCCCGTCTCCGGATCCTCGGCCCTGATCGCCGCCGTGCTCCTGGGTGCCCTCTTCGGCCTGCTGCTGCACCGCGGCGGCGTCGCCAACTACAACGTCATCGTGAACCAGTTCCGGTTTCACGACTTCACCGTCCTCAAGATCATGCTCACCGCCATCATCGTAGGCGGGCTCGGCGTGCTGGCCCTCAATTCCGCCGGGCTCGCCAACTATCACATCAAGGCGACCAACCTGCTCGGCGTCGTCCTCGGCGCGGCCATCTTTGGCGTGGGGATGGTGGTGTATGGTTATTGCCCGGGCACCGCGATTGCCGCCGCCGCCTCGGGCAGCGTCCACGCGATCGTCGGGCTGCTGGGGGCCATGGTCGGAGGCACCCTCTACGCCTTCAGCTTCCCGTGGATCGCGCAGAAGATCCTTCCGGTCGGCGCGCTCGGCAAGGTGCGCCTCCCCGACGTCACCGGCATCCCGACCCTCGTATGGTTTGTCGCCCTGCTGGCCATCGCCGTGACGGTCTTTGTCTGGGTGGAGCGGATCGAGCGACGGCGCCGGCTGGCCTCGTCTTGATCGCGCCGCAGCCGGGTACCAACGACTCCCCCGGGTTTCTTCCTCCGAATCTCCATGTGGGCCTGGGCAGAATGGAGCGCCGATCGCCTGACGGCCTTGATCGGACTCGACCCCACGCGGAACCTGGGCGCCGCGGTGCATTTCTTCGTGTACGATCTGCAGAAGATCGTGGTGCTGATCCTGGTCGTCGCGTTTGTCATGGCGCTCATCCGCGGCGCCCTGCCCCTCGCCGCGATCCGCCGCCAGCTCGAACGGCCGGGCGGCCGGTTTCTGGGCTACCCGGCGGCGGCGCTCTTTGGCGCGATGACCCCGTTCTGCTCCTGTTCGTCCGTCCCGATCTTCCTCGGTTTCGTCCAGGCACGCTTTCCGATCGGGGTGGCCTTCGCCTTTCTCATCACCTCGCCGCTGGTCAACGAAATCGCCGTGGCCCTGATGGCCGCCGTCTTTGGCTGGAAGCTGGCCGTGGCGTATGCGGCCGCCGGCATCGGCCTGGGCGTCGCCGGGGGTCTGGCCCTGACCCTGATGCGCGCGGAGCGCTGGCTGGCGCCGGGGGCCCTGGCCGCGGGGAACGAGGAAGCCGAGTCTGCGCCGATGGGCTGGCCGGCGCGCCTCCGTGACGCGGCGGAGACCAGTGGGTCGATCCTCGCGACCATCGCCCCGTGGCTGGTCGGCGCGCTGGTGCTGGGAGCCGCCCTGCACGGGTTTGTGCCCGAGGGGTTCTTTGCCCGCGCCTTTGCCGGCACGGGCGCGTGGACCGTCCCGCTGGCCGCCTTCGCCGGCTTTCCCCTTTACGTCAGCGCCAACGCCACCATCCCGCTGCTTGAGGCGCTCGTGACCAAGGGAGTGCCGCTCGGCACCGCCCTGGCGTTTCTGCTTTCGGCCGTCGGGGTGTCGCTGCCCGAACTGGTCCTGCTGCGCAGCGTGATGACCGTTCGTCTGCTCGCGGCCTTCTCCGCCGTGGTGCTGGTCGGCACCACTCTCATCGGCTGGCTCTTCAATGCGCTGCACTGAGGCCCAGGCGCACGGAAGGGGCGCATCTGTCGGTTGGCGGTTGTAGCTGGCCGCGGTGAGGCCGGCCGCCGGGGTCACCGCCCCCGGCTACACCAGACAAATGACCGCCAACCAGGAGATGCGCCCGCACGGAAGCGAGCCACGGATTAACCCTTGCGACAGTGGATCCGGGAGGGTAAAACTCCGCGCGAGTCCGGGCCTTGGCCTCCTGAACATGATGCCTTCCTCTTCCGCCATCCGGCGCGCCGTGTGTGCGGCGGCCTTCGGCCTCCTGGTGTTGGCCCCATCCGCCCGGGCGTTAACGTTCACCGTCGTCCAAACCGGACCGAACACGTGGGTGTACAACCTCACCTACGACCCATTCGACAACTATTCGATCTTCCAGTCGGTCACCACCATCACCCTCAACGGGCTTTTCGGGGTGACCGCCGCCACGGGCCCCACTTCCACCGATATTCCCAACACCTTTGGAAACACCGTAAATCTCGCGTGGACGCCACAGGTGCTCAATGGTGGAACAACCGTCGTCTGGAGCCACAACGGCCCCGGCACCGGCAATTACTCGATTCCCCTGAATGTCTACGGGTTTTCCATCACCGCGTCCGGAGCCGTGAATGGCCTGGCCACATTCTCGACCTCTGGATTCGCGCTGGATCAGCCGACATTTGTCAGTCTCGACGTTTCCGGGGCTATCGCCGGACCGACGGCGGTGCCTGAACCCGGCACCGGGGTACTCGTCGGCCTGGGCGTGATCGCCGGCAGCTGGCGCCTCCGGCGCAGGCGGCAGCACGACCGCTAGCCTCGTCGCCGACGGGCAACGGGCCGGACCTTTCCCACCAGCCGGGCCGCCGCACCCCCTCGCCCTCCGCTCCCGCGCATGCTCCGCCTGACTGGAAGGATCCACTCCGGATCTCCCTCGCACACCCGCGGCGCCGGCTTCGGCTCCTCCTGCGCCGAGCGGGCGTTGCCCCGTCTGTGCCCCATTGCCCCGCCCCACAATCCCTTCTCTCCTGTTCGACCCGCCCTTCCATGAGCCACGATCTCACTGACTTCCAGTCCGACGTCCTTGATCGCAGCCGACACACGCCCGTGCTCGTCGACTTCTGGGCCGCCTGGTGCGGCCCGTGCAAGATGCTCGGCCCCGTGCTGGAGAAACTCGCCGACGAAGCGGCCGGTCGCTGGGCCCTCGTCAAGATCGATACCGAGGCGCATCCCGATCTCGCCGCCCAGTTCGGGATCCGGGGCATTCCCGACGTGAAGCTCTTCTCCCAGGGCGAGGTGATCGCGGAATTCTCCGGCGCCCTTCCCGAGGCCCACCTGCGGCAGTGGCTGGCGGAAAACCTGCCGACTCCCCAACGGGAGGCGATGAGCCGCGCCCGTGAGCTCCTCCATGCCGGCCAGGCCCGGGCTGCCGCGAATCTGCTGCGTCCCCTCGCCGCCGCGGATCCCGCCAACGGTGAACTCGCCGTCCTCGCCGCGCGCGCGATCGTCTTTTCCGATCCCGCGGAAGCCGGCCGTCTCGTCGCCACCCTGCCCGTCGGTTCACCCTGGTCCAGCGACGCGGACACGGTGCGGGCCCTGATCGACGGCTTCGCCGCGCCGACCGAACGCGCCGCGCTGGCGGCCACTCCGCTGGGAACCCGCTACCTCGGCGCCGTCAGAGCGCTGCGGGCCGGCGACTTGGATGGCGGCCTTTCCGGTCTGACCGAAGTGCTCCAGGAGAAGCCGGGCTTCGATGGCGGCCGGGCCCGCGCCCTGTGCCTGGGGATCTTCCGCCACCTCGGCATGCGTCATCCCACCACCGAGAAATACTATCGTGCCTACAGCATGGCGGTGAACGTATGATCGATGGCGATGATCCCGGAGCTTCCCGCGCGGCCCGCCCACTGGCAGCAGTGGCCCTGCGGACCGGAGTGCCGGTGTGCCCGGCCCGTGACGGGCACCTACGGCGAGTGGATCTGGTGCCAGCATCCGCAACGCGGCGGCCGCCTGGTTCGCGAGGGCCGCGACTGCCTGCACTACGAGGCGGGTGAAGCGTCCGACCCGCCGCCGGCGCTTCACCTGCACACCGATTAGGCGAGGGCCGTCGCCGCTCTGCCATCTTCCATGGATCCCGAGTTCTGGAACAACCGCTACGCCGCTCCCGGCTTCACCTACGGCACCGACCCCAACGCCTTCGTCGTCGCCTGCGCGCCGCACCTCCCGGCCGGTCCGGTGCTCTGCCTGGGCGAGGGCGAGGGACGCAACGCCCTCTATCTTGCGCAACGCGGCCACGAGGTCACCGCGGTCGACCAGTCGGCCGTCGGCCTGGCCAAGGCCCGCGAGCGGGCCGCCCGCGCCGGCCTCACGATCAATACGGTCGTTGCCGATTTGGGCGCCTACGGCATCACGCCTGGCGCGTGGTCCGGCATCGTGGCCACCTTCGTCCACCTGCCGCCGGCCTTGCGCGCCCGCGTGCACCACGCGGCCGCTGCCGGTCTCCGTCCGGGGGGCTGCCTGATCCTCGAGGCATATACCCCGGACCAACTGCGCCACCGCACGGGCGGTCCGGTGAATCAACCCGAGTGCTTCATGACCCTTGCGGCGCTGCGGGAGGAATTCGCCGGCCTCGATCTGCGGATTGCGCGGGAGCTTGAACGCGACGTCCGCGAAGGGACCGGGCACACCGGTCGCGGCGCCGTGGTGCAGATTCTCGCCGTCCGTCCTGGTTCGAATGAGGACTTGCGAAACCCTTCGACCCCGTCGTGATTTCGGTCCCCCACCCTTCGCTCTATCATGTCCAAGATCGCCATCGCTCCCACCGTCATCCAGGAACTGAACCGTCAGCTCAACCATGAGCTCGGGGCCGCCCACGCCTACCAGGCCCTTTCGATTTGGTGTGCCGTCCGCAACTTCACGGGCTTCGCCTCGTTCTTCGCCAAACAGGCGGGCGAAGAACGCGAGCACGCCGGGAAGATCATCGACCATCTCGTGGATCGTGGGGTTACCCCCGAACTCGCGGCGCTCCCGGCGCCGCGCCAGAATCTCGCCTCGCTGCTGGACGCGGCCCTCCAGGCGCAGGCGATGGAGGAAGCCAACACGCGCGGCATCAACGCCGTCTTCGAAGCGGCCCTGGCCGCCAAGGACTATCCCGCCCAGGTGTTGATGCACTGGTTCATCAACGAACAGGTGGAAGAGGAAGCCTGGTGCGCGGAGATGGTCGATCGCGTGAAGGCGGCCTCCTGCGCCGGCAGCCTGTCGGATCTCGATCGCCACATCGAACGCCATCTCGCCGACGACGAGAAAGCCTGACCTGCGTCCCGGCGTTTCCGTCGGCGCACCTTCGAGCGGGGGATCCCTCCGCCCTGAAGCTGACCCGAACGCCGCGTCTCACCCGCTTCCCTTCAGCTCCGCCCCCGCCGCCATGACCGCCTCCTTCGCTTTCCTCCGGCGCCACCTCACCGTCCCTGGTCTTGGCCTCTGCCTGGCCATCGCCGCGTCGCTCGGAGCCGCCGAGCGCGTGCAGGTCACCTTGCTCGCGACCACCGATCTTCACGGCCGGATTTACCCGATCGACTATTACACGGACAAACCGGCCGAGGTGGGGCTGGCCAAGATCGCCACGCTCGTCGCGGAGGTCCGCCGCGAATCCCCGGGCGCGCTTCTCCTCGACTGCGGGGATACGATCCAGGGCACGCCGCTCGTCTACTACCACCATCGCAAGGACCAGACTCGGCCCGACCCGATGATGACCGTGATGAACGCGCTCGGGTACACCAGCATGGCCCCGGGCAATCACGAATATAATTTCGGACCCGCCCCGATCGCCAAGGCCCGCCGCGACGCCCGCTTCCCGTGGCTCTCGGCCAACACCTACCGCAAGGGCACCGACGAAACCGCCTACACTCCCTATCTGGTCAAGGAGGTCGGCGGCGTGCGCGTGGGCATCCTCGGCCTCATCACCCCGTCGGTTCCCCACTGGGAGAATCCCGAGAACTACGCCGGGCTCGAGTTCCGTCCGCTGGTGAGCGAAGCCCGCAAGTGGGCCGCCGTGCTCCGCGGCAAGGAGGGCGTCGACGCCATCGTGGTCACGGTGCACTGCGGCGTGGAGGAGGACCTCGCCACGGGCCGCCTGCCGCCGGGCGATTTTCCCGGGGAGAACGCCGCCCTCGCCCTCGCCCGGGAAGTCCCCGGCCTCGACGTGATCTTCCTCGGCCACACCCACCGGGAGATTTCCGCCCTCGTGGTGAATGGCGCCCTCCTCGTCCAGGCCGGTCGCTGGGGCGACCGGCTGGCCCGGGCCGATCTAATTTTCGATCGCGGCTCCGGCGGCACCTGGCAGGTGCTGGCCAAATCCTCCCGCACGCTTCCCGTGCGCGCGGAGATCCCCGCCGACCCCGCCGTCCTCGCCCTCGCCGAACCCTACCACCGCGCCACCCAGGCCTGGCTGTCGCGCCCCATCGGCACCACCGCCCGCCCGCTCGACGCCGCCCGGGCTTCCCTGGAGGACACGGCGCTGCTCGACCTGATCCATCGCGTCCAGCTCGAGGCCGGCCAGGCCGACGTCTCGCTCGCCGCCAACTTCAACCCCCGCGCGCGCATCGCCGCCGGCCCCGTCACCGTGCGCGACATCGCCGGTCTCTACATCTATGAGAACACCCTGTACGTGATTGAGGTGACCGGCGAGCAGCTCAAGGCCGCCCTCGAACACTCGGCGCGCTACTTCCTGCCCTACGTCGAGGGCAAGACGCCCTCGGAGCTGATCGATCGCACCGTGCCCGGCTACAACTTCGACATCGCCGAGGGGGTTTCATACGACATCGATCTCCGGCGCCCCCGCGGCGATCGGATCCGCAATCTCACCTTCCGGGGCCAGCCCCTGGCTCCCGGGCAGAAACTCCGGCTCGCGACCAACAACTACCGCTACAACGGCGGCGGCGGCTACGTGATGTTCAAGGGCGCCCCCGTGGTGCAACGCTCCAGCACCGAGATTCGCGATCTGATCATCGACTGGGTGGAGCGACACAAGGAAGTGCCCGCCGAGCCCACGGGGAACTGGCGCCTGCTGCCATAACCGCCGCGGTTCATCGCCGGTACCTCCGATCGGCCGTCACCCCGGGGTGCTGGCGGCACTTTCCCCGGAATGCCGGCCGAAACCATAGGCGCGTTCCACCCGGGCGATCCGCACCTCGTAGGCTTCGTACCACGTGGCGCGGCCAGCCTGCTGGGCCTTCTCGTGCTCGGTGTCGCGCTTCCAGGCCAGGATCGCCGCCTCGTCGCGCCAGTAGCTCACGGTGATGCCCAGGCCGTCGGCTCCGCGCACACTCTCGAGGCCGAGGAAGCCATCGTAGCGCGAACCCAGATCCACCATGCGTTCCGCCATGGCGGCGTAGCCCCGATCGCCGGCGCTTCGCTTGGACGTGAAGATCACGGCGTAGTAGGGCGGCGCGGGCGTGCGCGCCAGGATCGCGGCGGCACTCATGACCCGGCCCTCCGCAGGATGAGCAACGGGCCGCCGGCCGTGCCGCAGGACGCGGACTCCACCCCGGCCGCCCGCAGTTCACGGCGCACCCGGGTCCACGCGGCCGGCAACCGCCCGGCCGGGCTGGCGGCAGGCCGCACCCGCACCTCTCCGGCGCTCACCCGCAGCAACTCGTGGCACGCGGCGAGCAGCGGAGATCAAACGTGCCGTCAAAGAACGGCAACTGGGGCAGGCCGCCCCAGACATACCGGCCGCGGCAGTAGCTGGCCTCGTAGTCGGCGAGAAAGCGCTCGACCGAGGAACGCCATTCGGCATCGGACGCGGTTCCACCCATCGCGCGACCGGCCCGACCCCAGCGCGCGGCGAGAGCGGCCGGCGGAAGATCGTACGCCGGGTCCACCGCCACGGCATCGATGCGCCGCGCACAAGCCTCGGCCACGAACGACGACGGACCGGCGGCGACTTCGAGCACGTCGCGGCCGCGCAGGAGCAGGAGATCGAGGGCAAAGGCGGACACGTAGTCCGTGAGGGACCGGCCGCGGCCGAGCGCCGGGGAATCGGCCGGCACGTCCGTCGGGCCGGGGGGAAGTACTGCGGGAGCGATCGAGGGCATGGGAGGTGGTCAGTTCAGGGAGGCATGCGGTTGGAGGGAAAGCGGGAGTCGGAAAACAAAAAGCCCGACTCGGGTGGAGTCGGGCTTGGCGGTGGAACTCGGTTCTGGTTTCAGCCGAGTGGCGCGGGATTCGCGCAGGACCATCGTCGCCAAGCCGACCCATGCCAGCGTGCGCGTTTGACCGTAGTCATGGAGACGACGGCGGCGCAGGTGAGCGTGGCGGAACGATTCATCGCGCCGAGGACATGCGTGTTTCCCGCGACGGGCGCAAGGGGAAAGTGCGGGCAGGTTCGCCTGTTTCGCGGCGTCGCGCGAAATCCGGTCGGAGACCTCCCGGTTCGTCCGACCGCGGGCAGTGACCTCCTCCTCCTCCCAGGATGGCGGCGGCAGCCCGTGGGGCCGCCGCCGCCGTTTCTCGATCGCGCCAGCCAGCCGACCCGAGAAAGATCACTTCTTCCCGCCAAAGACCGAGCGGGCCATGTCGAACGGCACCCGGGTGAGGCGCGTGACGGCGGAGAGCGTGTGTTCACTCGCGACCGGAGCGTCGGCCACCGCGATGGCCTCGATCTGGGACTCGCGGGCGGCGAGCGCCTGCTCGCGGGCGGCGACGGCCGCCTCGCGCTTCTTGACCTGCTGCTCCTGATCCCGGATCGCGAGCCGATCCTCGCGCAGATGCGCCTGTTCGGCTTCGAGCAGTTCGCGCGCCCGGTGCAGTTTCTCCCATCCCGCCATCAGGGCGGCTTCGTCACCGAAGGGGGCGCGGCTCATCACCCGCACCCCGGACGCCGCAGTCCCACCGGATCGGCCGGCCGGGCCGCCCCCGCGCCCCGCCTCGATTTCCTCCTGCAGCGAACGCAGGCGCGCCTCGTACCGCCGCAGGTTCTCCTCGCGTTCGCGCAGCTGCTCCTGGTCCTCCAACAAGCGCCGGCGTTCCTCGGCGAGGGCGGCCGCCCATTTCTCGGCGGACGGCCGGCTGAGTTTCAACGCGGGTTCCGTGGCGGTGAGCAGAATGGTGGAGTTCATGGGAACGGTGGATCGCTGGCTGCGTCCCCATCATAGTACCTTTACCCATGTCGCGCCATGGGTCCGCCCGGCTTTTACACCCCGTTTACGTCGCCCGGCCCGGCTTTATCAGAGAATTTACGCACGGAAGAGCACGTCCTCGCGATTGAACATGCGTACCGCCAGCCACAGGGCGATGGCCGCATAGAGCGAGGAGGATCCGAAGATCAGCCCGATGTAGCCCCAGTGCCACACGCCGGACAGCATTTCCTTGCAGACGAGACTGAGGTTCAGGATCGGAATCAGCGCCGTCTTCGCGCTCAGGTCGATTCCCGGCAGCATGCCGATCACTCCCGGCATGATGACGAGGATGATCATCGGGCCGAGGTAGCTCTGCGCTTCCTTGTAGCTCTTGGCGAACAGGGAAATCGTGAAGGCCGCGGCCGCGAACAACACCGCCACGGGCAACACCATCGCAATCACCCCGACCACGCCGAGCGGATCGATCATCGGGATTACTCCCCCGCCGGAGGCCGCCGGGGCCGCGGCCGACTTGGCGGCCGCCCCGGCCGCGGCAGCGCGCCCCATCCCTCCCCCCATCATCAGGGAACCGCCCACCGCGACCGTCACGCCCATCGACAGGAGCATGAAGGCCATCGCCGACAGGGAGCCCGTCAGCACCATCAGGAACTTGCCCAGCACGATGTCGACGCGCGGAACCGGACTGCAGAGCAGCGTCTCCATCGTCCCGCGCTCCTTCTCGCCGGCGGTGAGATCCATCGCCGGGTACATCGCCCCGGTGAAGCAGAGGATGATGATCAGGTAGGGCACCAGCCCGCCAAAGAGGTTGCCCCCGACCTTCTCCGGCGGCGCCACATTCTCCCGCCGGAATTCAAACGGCCGCGCCGCCGTCTTCGGCAGTCCGTGCGCCGCCAGCCGCTCCGCCACAACCTGCTCGCGGAGTTCGCCCAGGAAGCGCTCCAGCACCCGCGCCCCGTTTTCCGACTTCAGCTCGCCTTCATAATAGAAGACCTTCACCGCCGGGGCCGCCCCGGCCTGCAACTGCGCCTCGAACTTCTCCGGCAGCTGCACGGCCACCCGCAGCCGCTTGTCGCTGATCGCCTGCTTCCAGTCCGCGGGCGTCGGCACGACCCGCATGCGCTTCGACTCGCGGAACTGACGCACCACCCCGGGGGAGTCCTCGCCCCCGAGCACGGCGACGGTCGGGATGTCCTCCCGCGCCTTGGTCACGACGCTGGTCATCACCTTGCCCATGCCGAAGAACATCAGCGGCATCACGAGCGTGGGAATGACGATGGTGGAGATGAGGGTGCGCCGATCGCGCAGCGAGTCCTTCAGCTCCTTCAGATACACGGTGGCGATGTTGTTCCAGTTCATGCGGGATTCCCGGAGGCGAATGTCAGTGGCAGGGGCGGTTCAACGGACGGGATCGCCGCCCACCACCTTGACGAAGATCTCCTCCATGTCGGTCTCGCCGTGGCGGGCGCGCAGCTCCGCGAGCGTGCCCTCCGCCAGCAGGCGGCCCTGGTGGATGATCCCGATCGTGTCGCAGAGCTTCTCCACCTCGCTCATCACATGGGTGGAGTAGATCACCGTCTTGCCGCGGTCGCGGCATTCGCGCACGAACCGCACGATCGACCGGGCCGTCATCACGTCCAGCCCCAGCGTCGGTTCATCGAAGATCATCACCGCCGGATCGTGCACCAGCGTCCGGGCGATCGAGGTCTTCTGCTTCATCCCGGTCGAAAACTTGTCGCAGCGGCGGTCGAGAAACTCGCCCATGTCGAGCTGGGCGGACAGGACTTCCGTCCGCGCCCGGATGGCCGCCGGGGACATGCCGTTGAGACTCCCGAAGTACGCGATCATCTCGCGGGCGGTCAGGCGGCCGTACAGGGCCGTCGAGGCCGCGAGAAAGCCGACATGGGCGCGCACCTTCTCCGGATGCTCCACGACATCGAAGCCGGCCACCGTGGCCGAACCGCGGGTCGGCCGCAGCAGGGTCGCCAGCAGCCGCAACGTGGTGGTCTTGCCCGCCCCGTTGGCCCCGAGCAGGCCGTAGATCTGCCCGGGAACGACACGAAACGTGACGTCTTCCGCGGCGTGAATCTCACCGCGTTTCTTGTCCCGGAACGTCTTGGTCAGCTGGCGGGCTTCGATCATAGGCTCATCCTCTCGCGAAACTCCTGCGCCTGACGGCGGCTGAGCTCGACCTTGGCGCCACCCTGCAGGTGCACCAGGAGCCCGCCGCTGAACCACGGCTCGATCTTCTCGATCCACGCCAGGTTGATGATCTCGCGCCGGTTCGCCCGGAAGAAAGACCTGGGATCGAGGCGCTCCTCCATCGCATTGAGCGAGCGGAAGAGCTGCGGTTGCGCGCCCTCGAAGTGCACCCGGGTGTAGTTGCCTTCGCTCTCGAGGCGCCGGATGGCCTTCACCTCGACGAACCAGCAACGGTCGCCCTCGCGCACGAACACCTTGTCCTCGGCCGCCAGCCGATCGCGGCCCGGCGTGCGGGGAGCGCCCGCCGCCGCGGGTGCCCCTCCCCGGCCGGCCTGGGCCCGCAGGCGGGCGACGGCCGCGGCGAGCCGATCGGGATCCACCGGCTTCAGGAGGTAGTCGAGCGCGTTGAGCTCGAAGGCCTTCACGGCGTACTCGTCGTAGGCGGTGGTGAAGATCACGCGGGGCACGGGAGGCTCGAGCGCCGCCAGCAGTTCCATGCCCGACTCCCCCGGCATCTGGACGTCGAGGAAGATCAGGTCCGGCTCCAGGGCGGCAATCTGCTCGCGGGCCTGCTGCGCGTTGACGGCCTCTCCGGCGATGTGGATTTCCGGAAAGGCCGCCAGCAGGCGGCGCAGTTCGTTGCGCGCGAGGCGCTCGTCGTCGACCAGCAGTGTCTTCATGCGCGCGCCGTCAAGGGAAGGATGGCCTCGGCCACGACGAGCCGGGGTTCCGCGGCGCGCAATTCGAGCCGCGCGCGATCGCCGAAGAGCAGGCGCATCCGCTCGGCGGCGTTGCGCAACCCCAGCCCGGTGGAGCCGCTCCGCGGGAGACCGGCGCCCGCCGCCAGTTCCCCGGGGTTGGTCACCTGCAGGCGCAGCGAACCCTGTTCCCGGCGCGCGAGAATGCCGATCTCCCCGCCCTCGGGCCGGGTCGAGATGCCGTACTTCACCGCGTTCTCGACGAGCGTCTGCAGGAGGAGCGGCGGAATCGGCAGCGCCAGGGTTTCCGGGGCGACATCGAGCCGCACGCGCAGGCGTTCCTCGTGGCGCACCTGCTCGAGCGCGAGGTAGTCGTTCACGATCCGCAGTTCATCCTCGAAGGGCACGGTTTCCAGTTGGCCGCTCTGGAGGGAGTACCGCAGCAGGTTGGCCAGCTGGGTCACCGCCTGGCGGGCACGCGCCGGCTCCTCGTCGATCAGGGCGCGGAGCGAGTTGAGCGAGTTGAAGATGAAATGCGGGTTGATCTGGGATTTCAGCGCCCGCAACTCGGCCTCCTTCACGTGGGTCGCGAGTCGCAGCTGCTCGATTTGCAGGCGATTGTAGCGGTCGAAGAGGTGGTAGAAAAAGTAGATGCAGAACCAGCCGACGAAGAGAATCGCACCGTTGACGCAGCTCGTGGCGAAGACCGCCCAGAAGCCGTACTTCGAACTCCAGGGAAGCTGCACCACGCCGTACACCCACCCGTAGCCGATCCCGCTCCACACCACCGACAAAACGGCCGAGAGACCCAGGATCCGCGGCAGCAGCGCCAGCCAGCCGAGCTCCTTCCAGCCCCAGCGGGCGATCAGCGGCCGCAGGTAGTGCGTCAGCAACAGCCCCAGCCCCACCACCATCACGATGGTGCTGACCGAGAGAAGCTGCTCGTCCCAGGTGGGTTCCTTCGCGGTGAAGGTGCGCGAGAAGATGATCTGCAGGATCAGGAACGCCCCCCACCCCGCGACCTGGAAGAAGACATAGAGCCGCTCCCGGGCCCGATGGCGCCGGACGTCGTCCTCTAGCAGGACGCTGGTCGTGGCCGGGACGTCGCTCATGGCCGGAAACACCGGGGGTGCCGGAGGTGCGGGCAGGATCGCGGTAGCAGCATGGAGCGAAATCTACCACGTCCCGCTATCCCGGCGCGAGTTTCGGGATGAGCGGCACGACCCGCGGGACGAGCGGCAGGCCCCACCCCGCTCAAGCCGGAACCATGCAGTCGGGCTGACGCACCTGCGGGAGTCCACTGACGAAACGGTGGCCTGTGGGCGGGGCGACCGCGCCCCGCTCCGCGACGAGGTCGTCGCGGCTACATTGCTGCGGTGCACGTCGACTTCGACTCGCGAATCACCGCCATCCGCCCGCCCCCCATTTCCCGGACCGGGGCCACCACCGCTCCTCCCGCCGCCAGGCAGGACGCGAGGCTGCGGTCGAGATCGGGCACGGTGATATAAATCAACCACTGCGGGGGCAGATTGGCATTGGGCCCGCGGGCGTGGCAGATGCCGGCCGCCGGCACGTCGCCGCCCGGAGGAAACATGCAATAGTCGTGGTAGCCTTCCATGTCGACCGGCTCGGCCTTCCAGCCCGCCACGGCGGCGTAAAAGTCGCGCACGGCGTCCGCATTGGGGATGGTGAGGTCCATCCACGAAATCGTTCCAGGTTTTGGGGTAATCATGGGAAGGAGACCAGAAGCCGGAAATCGCCCTAGGTGTGATCTTTCAGGAGGTTGTCCCTCCGAGTCCGTCCTGAGAGAGATGGGTGTGATGAAAAAACACCTAACCCAGGAGGACCCGAAAGGACATGCATGCCAATGCCCGGACTACCCCGCGTAGTCGAGAAGACA
>JACRQG010000037.1 GCA_016222805.1 Verrucomicrobiota bacterium
GCTTCGCCCGAATCTCTTGTGGGCGGGGCGACCACGCCCCGCGCCAGGTGGTATTGCAGCCAAGCGTGCGGGGCGAAGTCGCCCCGCCTACACGAAGGTACCAAAGCAAGACCAGCGCGGATGGCCCGCCGTAGCCAAATGCCCCGATCGACACGGCAGCCGCGCTGGAACGCACGGAAAGCGTGGTTGCTTGCCCGCCTGCCGCGGATTGATCGCCCACGCGGCCACACTTCAGCCGGAGACTGCGCTAGATCCGGTAGAACTGCTCGGCATTCGCCACGTAGAGCCGCCTGAGTTCCGCTGGCGGGCAAGCGCGCCAGATCTCATCAACGGTCGCGACCCAGCGCGGATAGTCCGTCGCCTGCGTGCTCACCGGCCAGTCGCCGCCGAACATCAGTCGCTCCGGACCGAAACACGCGCGGACGTGCTCGAGGTACGGCCGCAGGTCCGCCGCCGTCCATTTCGCCCAGTCCGCCTCGGTCACGAGCCCGCTCACCTTGCACCAGACATTCGGGAGCGCCGCCAGCGCCTTGAGGTCCGTCCGCCAGGGCTCCAGCCGCCCTTCCTTAATCGCCGGCTTGCCGATGTGATCGAGGACGAAGCGCACCTCCGGACAGCGCCGCACCAGTTCCGTGGCGTTCGCCAGCTGGCGGTGAAAGACACACAGATCGAAACTGAATCCAAACCGCGCCAGCCGCCGCACCCCGCGGACGAAATCCGGACGCAGGCAAAAGGCGTCATCGGCTTCGGACTGCAGGAGTCGTCGCACGCCGCGCACCAACGGGATCTCCGCCAGGCGCAGCAGGTCGTCCTCGACCGCGTCGCCCTTTTCCAACGGCGCCTGGGCCACGATGCCCCGCAGGCGCGGTTCCGATTTCGCGACTTCCGCCACCCACTGCGCCTCGCGCCAGGAGAGGCTCGGATCGCACTCGCACTGCACAAACACGAGCTTGGCGACCTGCACCGAGCCACAGGCGAGGCGAAAATCCTCGATCCGATGCGGCCGGTTGAGAGCCGGAACCTCGGCGAGCCAGGGGTAGCACAAATGCGCCGGATCCCAGAGGTGCACGTGCGTGTCGATGAGCGGGAAGTCAGGCATGGCGGGGAAGAGCCGCTCGCACTCTGAAAAACCGGCACCCGGGACGCAATGCCCCTTCCGGGAGATTCCTCCTAGGCGGGGATTACCTCGCCGGAGGTTTCTCCGCCAACAACTGATCGATCCGGGCCATCGCCCCAACCGTAGTGGGCGAACCACCCCGAAACCGCAGGATACCCTCGCGATCGATCAACAAATAGGCCGGCAGGACCCGAATCTGAAACCGGGATCCCAACTCCGAGGACCAGCCCCGGCCGTCAAAGTGCACCGGCCACGTGAGGCGATGGCGATCGATGGTTTCCTGCACGACCTCCCGGTTGCGATCGAAACTCACCCCCACCACCGCGAGGTCGGCCGGACCGTGACGTTCCGCCAACTCCTTCACCTTGCTCATCGTCGTGTCGACGCCACCTGCGCCGAGCCAGAAGACGACCAACACCACCTTGCCGCGAGAGTCGGCGGTCTTCACGGGCCGACCGTCGAAAGCCGTAAACGCCAGTTCGCAGGGACGGCCGATCTGCTCCAAGGCCTGGATTCCGGCCGCCACGGTTGAGTCTCCCGGGAAGAGCTCGCGCAGCACGGCCATGGCCCGCGCCGGCGGCGCCTCGAGGGCAGCGCGGAGCAATGCCTGCCGGGCGTGTTGCGTGGCCCGGTGCGGCGGCACGACGGCAACCAACGCCTCAAACTGGCGCTCGCCCCAGTCGCCGCCCCCCTGGCGCATCTGTTCCGCCGCCCGCCCGGTCGCCAGGGTCAGCGCCACCTCCGCCCGTTGCTCGGCATTAAGCTTCGCCTCCTGTTCCGCCGCGGCCGGGTCCCAGTCGCCGAGGTCCCGGCGCTCCTCCGCGGGCAGGAAGGAGGTCGTTCGCACCGCCAGGACGACAACCGCACCGTAAAGCGTGTGCTCCGGAAACCTTCGGCAAAAGTCGTGGCAGGCCAGGATCAGGGTGCGCCGCTCCGCGAACGAGGCGGGTCGGACCTTTTGCAGCTTCTCGTAGGCGGCGCGCGCGTCGTCCGCCGCCGAAAAGAGACCCTGCCGCAGCGGCGGCGCATCCGCCCTCGGCGCATCCTTGGTCCGGTTGGCCACGGTGCCTCCGCTGCGCTCGGCAAAGCCCGCCAGATACTGGGCCAGCGGCGGCAGGCCGACGGACGCGCGGCGCTCGTCGACCCGCTCCGGGTCCTCCAGGGAATGAGCCTCCCATTCCCCCGCCTCGTTGCGCCGCACCTGGCTGCCGTAGATTTGTTTCTTTCCTTCCCGCAGGAGAATCCTGTCCTCCAGCAAGGCGAGGCTCGAGGGTCGCAGTTCGTTCTCGGCCGCCGCCGCCCGCGCCACCTGCAGGTACTTCTTCTGGTAGGACAGATCCGAATGCTGGAGGATCAGGAAGGCGGCTCCGGCCGCCCGATCCCCGACCACGCTGCGTTTCGGCCAACCGATCTCCGCGATGATCTCCTCGAGCCGACGGATGTTGTGCGCATCGCTCGCACTCTGCTGCTTCCAAAGCTCGGCCATCTGGCTGGAACTCGCCCCATGTTCCCGTTCGACCCGGGCCATTTGCAGACGCTGCGCCTGATCGGTCTCGTGCATCGCTTCCAGTTCCGCGCGGAGTTCGGTGAGGCGCTCGGCGGTGGCGGCCTGGCCGACGACCAGGGCAAGAACGAGCAGGGAGCTGGCTACGACAGTTTTCATCAGGTGAAGTGCGGAGAAAAGGGAGGTGCGGAAACCACGCCACCCCACCGGAAGTAAACGTACAAGTCGCGCGATTCTTGGCGAATGGGATCCTCCAAGCCGGAGTCGTCGAGTTTTCTCTTTCGCTGCTAATGCGCATTCCTGGCCAAAGCACGCGCAGCCCGGCAACCGCGACTGAGCTAGGCTGGGGAAAAGCCCCCCTTCCCCATGAAAGCAAATGTCGGCTCCTTCGATGGCGGCGCGCGCTTCATCCTCGGCTGTGCCATCCTGTTCTTCAGCGTCAATGGTCTGGGCTGGTGGGCGCTGCTCGGGCTCCTGCCCATCGCGAGTGCCGCCTGCAGTTTCTGCCCGCTGTACAGACTGCTGCACGTCGACACGGCAGCGTGGGAAGAGGAATTCGAACGCCGGCACTCCCATCACCCGCCGGACCTGCGGCCGCCGGCGGCGTGAGCGCGCTGGCACCAGCGGAAGGGCACCCGCTTCCCCGCGCCCTTTTCATTTCCCAAACAATCATTGTTTGAGATTGCGCGACCTGTAGGCGGGGCGACCCGCCCCGCGCCAGCCACATCGAAATCACGACACTGCGGGGCGAGGGCGCCCCGCCCACAGGTTGCGCGGGCCAAAGACGCCGCGTCATGCCTCGCAGGTTGTTGCCGGGGCAACTGCGGCTCGGACGCACAGCCTCCGCCGCCGGGCTGGTTCGCTGTGGGATTGAGTTTCGACTTCGGATCTCACCTCCCCTCGAGCATCCGGAGGAAAGCGGCTTCATCCAGCACCGCGATCCCGAGCTCACGGGCGCGGGTTAGCTTCGCTCCCGGCTCCGCTCCTGCGACGACGAAGTGGGTCTTGCCGCTGACCGCCCCTGCCACGCGCCCTCCCGCTGCCTCGATCTTCTCCTCCGCCTGCTCGCGGGTGAGGCCGACCAGCGTCCCGGTCAGAACGAAGGTCCTTCCCGCCAGGGGCCCATCGATGGGAGTTGCCAAGGCCGGTTGCACCCCGCGGGCCACGAACGCCGCCACCAGGTCTCCACATCGGGGATCCGCCGCCGCCAAGGCTTCAAGGCTGCCGTGGCGCCGCGCCAGTTCCTTCGCCGCCGCCGCACCCACCTTCGGCAGGCCCAAGCCGTGGATAAAACGCCACAACTCCGCCTTTTTGCTCCGCTCGATCGCTTCCAGGAGCCGATCCACCGACTTGTCGCCATTTCGGTTCAAGGTCAGCAAATCCTCGCGACGCAGCCGGTACAGGTCCGGAAGGTCGGTCACCCACCCGGTCGCGACCAACCGGTCGATCAACGCCGGCCCGAGCCCCGGGATGTCGACGCAAGCCTTCGAGGCAAAATGCTCCAGGCGCCGCCGCAGCTGCGCCGGGCACGTCCAGTTGAGGCAACGCACGACGGTTTCCCCGACTTCGACTTCGGCGCGGCACTCCGGACATTTCCGCGGAAACGTGAATACCCTCGCGCCCGGCGGACGGAGCGCGAGGTTCACGCCAACCACGGCGGGAATCACGTCGCCCGCCTTCTCGACGATCACGGTGTCGCCAATCCGGAGATCGCGACGCGCGATTTCCGCCCGGTTGTGCAGGGTCGCGCGGGTGACGGTGCTGCCGCCAAGGACCACCGGCGACAGTTCCGCCACGGGAGAGAGGACGCCCGTGCGCCCCACCTGAATCCGGACTCCCAGCAGCCGAGTCTCGGACCGCTCCGGGGCAAACTTGTACGCCACCGCCCACCGGGGTGCGCTCACCCCTAGTCCGGCGGCGGACTGGAGTGCGCGCGAGTTGACCTTGATGACCACGCCGTCGGTCGGCCCCCCCAGCCGACTCCGCTCCCGGCCCGCCTCTGCCACCGCACGCACCAACTCAATCTCCCCTCGCGCAGGCCAGGTGGTTCCCACCACGGGCAACCCGCAGGCCCGGAGCCATCCCGTCAGCTCCGTCTGGGTGCCCGGCAATTTCGTGTCGGGCTCGCACGCCCCCACCCCGAAGCAGACCACCTGCAGCCCACGCGACGCGACTTCGCCCGGGTCGCTCTGCCGCACCGTGCCGACTGCCAGGGCCCGCGGACTGGCAAACGGCGACTCCCCTGCCCGTTCTCGCTCCGCGTTCACGCGGCCAAAATCCGCCAGAGGCACGAAAATCTCCCCGCGGACTTCGATCAGATTCGGTGCGTCGCCTCCCCGCAGCTTTCGCGGCACTCCGGGAATCGCCCGGACTGCGGCCGTGATGTCATCGCCCTCCGCTCCGTTTCCCCGGGTGATCGCTTGGGCCAACCGCCCTTTGGCATACACCAGGCTGACCGCCAGGCCATCGTACTTCGGTTCAACCACGTACTCCAGATCCTCGAGCCCGAACCGTTTCGCCAGACGACTGTGAAAGGCGCGCAGTTCCGCCTCCGTGTACGCCTTGTCCAGGCTGAGCATGGGCTCCCGGTGCCGGCGCGTTCGTGTCTGACCGTTGCGGTCATCCCCGAATCCAGCCAGCGCCGGCACCGCCGCGGCTTCCGCAGGGTAGGTCCGCTCCAATTCGCCCAGGCGCTGGCGAAGTCGATCGTATTCCGCATCACTGACCGTCGACTCCCCCGCCTGATGATAGAGCAAGTCGAGCCGGGCGATTTCCTGGCGCAGTTCCGCGATGGTGTCGCGGACCGCCACCGGATCCTGCGGGAAAGCCAACCTACCGAGCCCCATCGCCAAAACCACGATTGCAGCAGTCTTCTTCATGTCCGCCCGAGGGTTTGATCCCCGGCGCTGACGGCGAGTTGCCCTTGTACCTGAAATTGGGGTTAGGCGCCGCACCGGACCTCCGTCTTTGCGCCCACGTCGTTGCCAGCGAACCACGGGAATCGCTCGACTGGCCGGGGCTTGCCATCCATCCCGGATTCCGACCGGTCGACTGCGTGCACGGCGACAGGATACCCCGGACCACGTATCAGGCTGGAGCCACCCACCGCATGAAAACTCGCCTCCTGGTCGTGTCCCTCCTCTGGGCCGCCGTCATCATCGCCACCGCCTTTGCCACCCGTGGGGAAGCCCACGGCAAAACCACGCTGTCGCTCCTGACCGCGGGGGCCGGCGCCAGTGTGGCGATCTTCGCCGGAGGGGACTGTCGCCGGCGGAAATCAGCCCTCGGGCAGACCGACGCCGCGCGGGATCGCGGCCCAGCCTGACGACGTGGCTGCCATTGTACCCAAGACCTTGGCGGGGTTTCTGGCGCGCCGGCTGCGCTCCCTGCTGCTGCAGGAGCGCAGCCGAAAGGAAACCGCACTGGAGGTGGTGCGCTGGATGGGCGCGCTGCAGGCCCAGGACTATGAGAGCGGCCTCTGGGCCATCGGGCTGCGGACCTGCGCCGCCACCCGGGAGGAGGTGGAAGCTGCGATCGCCCGGCGGGAAATCGTGCGCACGTGGTCGATGCGCGGCACGTGGCATTTCGTTCCGGCCGCCGACGTCCGATGGATGCAGGATCTGCTCGCTTCGCGTCAGTTGCCCGCCATTCGCCGGCGGTCGGCGGATTTCGGTTTTGACGAGGCGGACGTCAGCCGCGGCCGCCGGTTGGTGGTCAAGGCGCTCGAGGGAGGACACCAGCGCCCGCGGGCCGAGCTGATCCAACGACTCGCCGCCGCCGGCTTCCGCACCGATGAGCAGGGCGGCAACCATCTCCTGCGCCGCTTCGGCAACGAGGGGTTGATTTGCCAGGGAGAGTTCCAGGGGCGGGAGCCCGCGTTCGCCCTGCGTGACGAGTGGATCCCCCGTCCCGTCTTGCTCGAACGTGAGGCCGCCCTCGCGGAAATCGCCCGCCGCTTCTTCCGTTCGCATGGTCCGGCCACCGTGCACGATTTTGCGTGGTGGACCGGCCTGCCCCTCGGCGAAGCGCGCACGGCCATCGGCGCCGCCGGCCGAACCCTGGAACGCCACCTCTGCAACGATCACGAACACTGGACCGCGGACGAGACCGGAGACCCACCCTCCGCCGCCTCCACGATGCTCCTCCCGGCGTTCGATGAGCATCTGCTCGGCTATCAGGATCGTTCCGCGGTACTCGACGCCGCCTTTGCCGATGCCGTTGCCCCCGGCGGTAATGGCGTCTTCCGGCCCACTCTCGTGGTCAAGGGAAGGGTGGCCGGTCTCTGGCAGAAGAAGGTCTCGGCGAAACAGCTGGTCCTCGAAATCACCCTCCGCCTCCCGCTGGCGCCCGTGGTGCAGCGCGGGATTGCGCAGGCCGCCGACCGCCTCGGCGCGTTCCACCAACGGCCGGTGGCGATCCGCATCGGGTAAGTCGGCCCAGTCGCTCCGCCGGCGGCGTCCTCAGCTGGTTCGTTCGATCTCCGGGACCTGGCCGGCCTCAGCGAGGCCGGCGACAACAGGTGCCGTCTCATGCGTTGGTTGCGGCCCTGCGCCGCAACACGAATCTCCGGACTACGGTCTCCGGTACACCTCGCGCCCCTCCAGCCAGGTCTGCAGCACGCGGGTGTCCTTCAACTCGTCGATCGGGCAGGTCAGCAGATCGCGATCGACCACGACAAAGTCGGCGCGTTTGCCGGGTTCGAGGGAGCCGATTTCCTTTTCCCAGAAGAGCAGGTAGGCGTTATGCCGGGTGTAGAACTCGATGGCCTGTTGCCGCGTGAGCGCCTCCTCGGGGTGCAGCTGGCCGTCGTACCACTTCGCGTGGCGGGTGATCGTGGTCCACATCGCGAGGAACGGGTTGTACGGGTTGATCGCCCGCAGGTCGCCGATCTTCAGCATGTGATCCGATCCTCCGCCGGCCACGCCGCCGGCGGCGAAGATGCTCTTCAGCGGCTGGAAATACCGCAGGCGATCGTAGCCGAACTGGTTCACGAGCGTGCGCGTGTCGAGGTAGAGCCAGATCGGCTGGATATCGAGCACGACGCCGAGCCGGGCCGCCAGCTCGACAGACTCGCGGGTCATGAAATTGGAATGCGACACGCTGAGCCGCAGGTCGCGGATCGGTTTCTCCCGGTTGAGCCGCTCGTAGGCGGCCAGCAGCACCGTGCTCGCCCCGTCGCCGACGGTGTGGGCGGTGAACTGCATCCCGTGTCCGGCCACCCGGCGCACCATTTCCTGGAGCCGGTCCGGCGGCACGTTGAGCACGCCGCGGTAGTCGTCGTCGCGGATGCCGTAGCCCTCGTTGCGCCCCCAGGGCGCCAGCATGTACGCGCTGCCGGTGAGCATCCCGCCATCCAGCCAGATCTTCGTGCCGATTAGCCGCAGCCAGCCGTCCTCCCGTCGCAGCGGGCTCGCCGCGATCTGGTCGATGGCCTCGAGAATCGAGTCCATCTTGCCCACGGTCGGAAAAGTCTGCGAAAGCGCCACGCGCACACTCAGTGTCCCGCGCTCCCGCATCGCCTGGTAATTCCGGATCGACGCCGGAGAGGCTCCCTTGTCCCCAATCGCGGTGAAGCCGATCTGGTTGTAGTCGCGAAACAGCGCCGCCAGCCGCGCCTGTTGGTCCGCCTCGGACACCGCCCGGGCCGCGGGCGCCTTGATGAAGCGCTGCAGGCCGCGGACAATGCCGTTCGGCTCGCCATTCGCATCCTTCTCGAGATAACCCGGGCCGCCGTCCTTGACCGTGAAGTGGCGATCGAAGCCGCATTTCCGCAGCGCGAGCGTGTTGAGGCTGTTGTCGGGGCCCGTGCGGAAGTTCACCGGGTGCTTTGGCGCCACGGCGTCGAGTTCCGCGCGCGTGGGGTAGCGCGACTCCTTGAGCCGCGTGATGAACACCTGCGAGGTCTGGATCCACTGCCCTTCGGGCACGACCTGCGTGCGCGCCCGGATGTAGGCGAGCACGTCCGCGATGGTCTCCATCTCCGGCACCTCGTGATCGACCTCGAAGATCGCCGCCGCCGGCGCATGCACATGGGAATCGATCAGCCCGGGCAGCACCATCCGCCCTCCGAGGTCGTGGATCTGCGTGCGTCCGGGCGCGGCCAGCGCGCGCATGCCGGCATTCGAACCCGTCGCCACAATTCGACCATCACGCACGGCCAGCGCCTCGAACACGCGGAAGGCGGGATCGACGGTGAGGACCTTGCCGTTGAAAAACACGGCATCCGGCGGGGCTTCCGCGGCTCCGAGAACGGCGGCAATGGCGAGAGCCAGAAGGGCGAAGGGCGATTGGTTCATGGGGCGCGCGGCTTGGGATCGCCGGAGTCTGACGGATTCCGGTGCGAAGTACAACCATCCGCCTCGCGCGCCCGTCGTGTGGGCGGGACGACCGCGTCCCGCTCCACCAAGGGACCTCGGTTGCGGCACACCCGCAGCTCGGGGCGGCGCTTGCCCCAGCACCGTGGCGTCGGGCCGGCGGTTGGGAAACCGCCGCTCCGGTCAGCCAGCCGGGCACGCAACGCTGCAGGAAAATGAGCTGCGCCCGCGGCCCTGGGAAACGGCGGCGGCTCCTCGAATTGTCTGCCGATTAGGTGGGAATACCTCTGCCGTTCAGCCCGGCGAGGGCGACTGGCTCCACGAAGTCGGACTAGACCGGTGGGATGGGCAGGGTCACGTAGCTGGTGGTACCCTCGCCGTCGCGGCTCTCGAGGCGGAGTTCCCCCTTCAGGGAGCGGGCGAGGTAGCGGACGAGGACGAGCCCGATGCCCAAGCCGCGTGTCCGGCTGTCCGGGAGGGGCTTTTGCCAGGCGTCGTTGAGACGCTGCAGTTGCAGGAGGGTCATGCCCCGGCCCGCGTCGGAAACGGCCAGTTGCAGCACGAAGCCATCCCGCCAGCAGCGGACGTGCACGGGCGTTGCTGGACGGGAGAAGCCGAACGCGTTGTCGACCAGTTCCTCGGCGATCGTGCGGAGGTCCGACAGTTTGGCAGGAAAACCGACCGGGCGAAGATCGAGGACGAGGTCCGACGTTCGACGGTGGCGTTCGGCGGCGATCGTGGCGCCGGAGGTGAGGGCCTCGGCAACGGCAGCTGCATCAAGCGGAGCGGCGGTGGTCGCGGGCGACCCTCCCTCCAGTTCAAGCAGAAGCAGGTAGTTACGGATGCTGCGGAGCAGCCGGTGGCCGGAGAGGTTGATGTCCCGCAGGTCCTCGCGCACCGCGGCAGGTGTGAGCTTTTCGAGCTCGAGTTGCAGCAACTCGCTCAGGCCGAGGATGGAGGCGAGGGGCGTGAAGAACTCGCGCGGCAGTTCGGAGCGCAGGCGGGAGCCGATGCGGCTGATGGTGGGACCATCGAGCCGACGGCTGAGTTCGGCGCGCTGGAGGCGGGCAGCGACGCAGTGGAGGACATCGGTCAGCGCAAAGGGCTTCGTGAGGAAATCATCGGCGCCGAGGTCCATCGCCGTGCGCGAACTGCAGACTTCCCGTTTGCCGGTCATGAGCACGAACTGGCGGTTTGCGAGCACAGGGTCGGCGCGCATCTCCTGCAGGAGCCGGCGGCCGTCCTTGCCCGGCATGTCGATGTCGGAGAGGACGAGGTCCGGCAGGTGAGCGTGGGCGAGCCGCCAGCCGGCGGCGGCGTCGGCGGCGTGCAGGGCCCGGTACCCGTGGGTCTCGAGACCGAGGGCGAGGGTGGCGGCGAGATGCAGGTCGTCGTCGATGATGAGAATCGTCTTCATGGCGATCGGGAGCACAGGGAAGGAGGCGCGAAGTTCAGGGCCGGGGCGGGAGGGAAGGCGGAGGGTGGGCGAGCGGCGCTGGGGCGCCCTCTGGATCGACGGCGGCGGTCCGGGGCGGTTCGCCGGTGTGGGTGGCGGGAGGAAGCAGGGGCCACGGATGGGCGGAACCTCCGATCCGGGTGCCGGGCTGCGCCTGCAGCACCCGGTGCAGGAGCGACAGGAGCGCATCCGCGGTGAAGGGCTTGATCAGCAGCGCCGTCGAGGCCGTCGCCACTTCGGAATCCCCGCTGATCCGCTCGCTGTGGCCCGTCATGGCGAGGATCGGCAGCCGGGGCGAGATGCGCCGCAGGGTGCGTATCAACGTCGGTCCGTCCATGCCCGGCATCGTCAGATCCGTGATGATCGCCGCAATCTCACCCTGGCGTTGCACGTAGACGGCCAGCGCTTCGGTGCCGTCGGCCGCGACGACTGGCCGGTAGCCGTATTGTTCCAAAATGCGGGTGCCCACGCTTCGAATCGCCGGCTCGTCATCGACGAGCAGGACCTCTTGCCCCGCGCCGCGGGGGGTGCATGGGGGTGCGGCATCGTCGGGGACCGCCTTTTCGCCAAGAGCTGCCGGTAGGCAGACCTCGAACGAGCTGCCGACGCCCGGCTCGCTCTGGCAGCGAACGAAGCCCCCGTGGCTCCGGGCAATGCCGAGCACCGTGGAGAGTCCGAGGCCGGTGCCCTTCCCAGGCGCCTTGGTCGTGAAGAACGGTTCGAAGATCCGTTCGCGGATATCCGGGGGGATCCCGCAGCCCGTGTCGACCACTCGGAGCGAGACGTGCCTCCCGGGCTTGGCATCGGGGGTCATGGCGGCGAAAGCCGCATCGATCTCGAGGTTCTCCGCCGAAAGCGTCAGGGCGCCACCGTGCGGCATGGCGTCGCGCGCATTGATGGCGAGGTTCATGAGAATCTGGTGCAGCTGGGTCGCGTCGCCGAGGACCGGCCATAGCTCCTTCGGTGCATGCAGGGTGATCGCGATTGTGGGCGGAAACGTCGCGGTGGCGATGTCGGCCATCTCGCGCAGGAGATGCCTCATCTGGACGGGCACCCGTTCCCCTTCCACTCCGCGGGCAAAGGTCAGCACCTGCCGCACGATGTCGGTGCCGCGTTGCGCGCTGGCTTCGATGGTGGCGATCAGCTTGCGATCGGATTCGTGCCCGGTGCGACCCTGAAGGATCGAGGCTCCCATGAGAATCGGCGCCAGCACGTTGTTGAGATCGTGCGCCAGGCCGCTCGCGAGCGCGCCGAGGTTCTCGAGCCGCTGGGCCTGCAGGAAGCGGGCCTCGATCTGTTTCTTCTCCGTGATGTCGGTGTTGATGGAGAAGACCGAGACGGGTCGGCCGGCAGAATCACGCACCAGGTTCAGCCGCGACAATACCGAGACCACGCGACCGGATTTGGTCGCGAGCCGCAGTTCTCCCGACCATTGGCCGGAGCCGAGGAAATCCCGGCCGGCCTCGCTCGCCAGATCGAGGTCCTGCAAGTTCAACTCGGTGATCTTGCGTTCGATGACCTCGGCGCGGGTCCAGCCGAACAGACGTTCCGCGCTGTCGTTCCAGTAGGTCAGAGCACCGTCGAGCCGGCGGACGTAGATGGCGTCGGTGGCGTGGTTGAGCAACTCGGCCTGCTCCCGGATGCGCCGCTCCGCCTCCCGACGTTCGGTGATGTCGCGGACGATGCCGACGACAAAGTCGCGATCGAGGGTGACGAGCGACAGGCTGATCTCCACCGGATAGGTCGACCCGTCCTTCCGCCGGTTTTGCCGTTCCACGGTCAGGCTGCCGGTCCGCCGCAGGCGGGTGCCGATCGCCGAGAACAGCTCCAAATCCATCTCTGGATCGATATCGAAGACGCTCAGGTTCTGCAGCTCGCCGCGAGGGTAGCCCAGCGCCAAGCAGGCGGTTTCGTTGGTGTCCCAGATCTGGCCGGTGGCAGGATCGACGACCAGAATCGCATCGCTCGAGCGCTCGATCAGGGTGCGAAACAGCTTCAGGTCGGCGGCCGCCTGCCGGCGTTCGGTGATGTCCTCCTTGATGGCGATGTAGTGCGTGATCTGGCCCTGGTCGTTGCAGAGGGGGGAGATCGTGGCGGACTCCCAGTAGGGCATCTGGTCCTTGCGCCGGTTGAGCAGTTCGCCCCGCCACTCCCGGCCGGCGGAGATGGTCGCCCAGAGGTCGGCGTAGACCTCCGGAGGCATCTGGTTCGATTTGAGAATCCGCGGATTGCGTCCGCACACCTCCTCGAACGTGTAGCCCGTGACCTCAGTGAAGCGCGGGTTCACGTACTCGATCTCGCCCGCGGGATTGGTGATGACAACGGAGATGGGCGCCTCGCGCAGGGCATGCGACAGGAGGCGCACCTGTTCCTCGGCATGCTTGCGCTCGGTGATGTCCTCCAGGGTGCCTTCGTGACAAAGCACGTTGCCCTCGGCATCGCGCACGACCCGGGCGTTTTCGGTCACCCAGATGCGCGTGCCGTCGCGGCGAACGACTTCGGACTCGAAGTTCACCACCATTCCCTCCTCCCGCAGGCGGCGCTGGAACTCCGCGCGCCGACCGGGTTCCACGTAGCCGTGGCGCATGCCGCTCCCGCGACTTTCGATCAACTCCTCGGGCGAGGCATAGCCGAGGATGCGAACCAGGGCGGGATTCACCAGGAGGAAGCCTCCATCCGGATCCGAGCGGTAGATTCCCTCGATGGAATTCTCGAAAATGGCCCGGTAGCGGGCCTGGACTTCCTGCAGCGACTCGCTCAAGGCGCGCTGTTCACGTCGCAACCGGGCGGCGTCCAGGGCATGGGTGATCGCCTGCCCGAGCCGGGCCAGCCGATCCTTGATCAAATAGTCGTCCGCTCCCTGCCGCATGATCTGCACGGCGGTGTCCTCGCCGATCGTGCCGGAGATGACGATGAAGGGAAGGTCAAGCCCGCTCTGCTGGAGCAGTTCCAGCGCCCGGGGCGCGCTGAACTGGGGCAGCTGGTAGTCGGAGAGCACCAAGTCGGGGTTCGTGGCGATGGCCGCCAGAAAGTCGGCCTCGTTGTCGATCTGGCGGCAGGTGAAGTCCAGGCCGGCGCGGCGGAGCTGGCGAAGGACCATCTCGGCATCGGCCGGGCTGTCCTCGACCAAGAGGAGGTTGAGGGATGGAGGCATCGGATCAGAGCGTGCGCAGCGGCTCGTTGAGCAGCAGCCAGTACAACCCGAGCTCGCGCACCGCGGCGGAGAACCGCTCGAAATCGACCGGCTTCACGATGTAGCTGTTGACGCCGAGCTGGTAGCTGGCGACGACGTCGTTCTGCTCGCGTGACGACGTGAGCACGACCACCGGAATGGCCTTCGTGCGGGGATCCCCTTTCAGGCGCCGGAGCACTTCAAGCCCGTCGAGGCGCGGGAGCTTGAGATCCAACAGCACCACCTTGGGGGCGTCCTCGATCCGCCGGGTGGCATGAGGGCCCTCGCAGAAGAGGAAATCGAGCGCCTCGACGCCGTCGCGGGCGAGGTGGATGCGGTTGACGAGACTCGCGTTGCGCAGGGCGCGCAGGGTGAGCTCCGCATCCTGCGGGCTGTCTTCGACCAGGAGGATTTCAATCGGGGATGGTTCGTTCATGAACCTGGGAGGGGCGGGGGACGGACGGTGAAGTAGAACGCGGCGCCGCGATCGACGGCGGCCTCGGCCCAGACGCGGCCGCCGTGGCGGTGGACCACCCGCTGGACGAGGGCGAGGCCGACGCCGGTGCCCTCGAAGTCTTCGGCGCGGTGGAGGCGTTGAAACACGCCGAAGAGTTTCGGGGCGTATCGCATGTCGAAACCCGTGCCGTTGTCGCGCACGTGATACACCGCGATCCCCTGGTCCTGGGCAGAGCCGACCTCGATGACGGCCGGTGAGCGGCGGCGGCTGAACTTGAGCGCGTTCGCGAGCAGGTTCAGCCAGACCTGCTTGAGCAGCGCGGGGTCGCCGACCGCGTCGGGCAGATCCGCGATGCGAAACTCGACCGATCGTCCGGCCAGTTCGGCGGCCAGTTCCGCCCGGCAGTCGGCGACAAGCTGGTTCATGTTCACCTCCCGGGCCTGCAACGGCTGCCGGCTGAGGCGGGCGAAGGCGAGCAGATCGTCGATCAGCGCCCCCATGCTCTGGGCTCCGGCCCGAATCAGCCCGAGTTGCCGGCGGGCGTCGTCGGGCAGGTGCGGGCCGTAGTCCTCGAGCACGGCCTGGGAAAAGCCGTCGACGGTGCGTAGCGGCGCCCGCAGATCGTGGGACACCGAATAGCTGAAGGCCTCCAGTTCCCGGTTGGCCGCCTCGAGTTCCGCGGTGCGTGCGCGCACCCGCTGCTCCAGCTCCGTGTAGTAGTGTACGTTCTGCAGCGCGATCCCCGTGGCGTCGGCCAGCGTCTGGAGCAGCTGCATTTCCTCGCTCGTGGGGGTGTAGGTGCGCGCCCAGTAGTTGCCGATGGCGCCGATCGACGTGGCGCCGACCCGGATCGGCACCATCGCCAGGCTCTTGACGAAGGTGGACCGGTAGGCCTCCACCGGGATCCGCGGATCGGTGCCGATGTCTGCAATCGCCACGGCTTCGTCGTGCAGCATGGACCAGCCGCTGATGCAGGCCGTGAGCGGAAAGCGCGACCCCTTCCAGAGTGGTGCGATGGAATCCTCGTCGACATAGTGGCAGCGATCGCCTTCGCGGAGGACGAAGGTTGCGCCGTCGGCGGCGGCAAGTCGGCGCGCGGAACTGCGCACCGCCGCCAGGATCGAGGGCACGTCCTGCGCCCGGGCCAGTTGCTGGATGATCTCCACCAGCAGGTGCAGGCGGAGTTCGAATCGCTTCCGCTCGGTGATGTCGCGATTGATGCCGAGGATCAGTCGCTGTCCTTCGATTTCCACCGGGCGACCGCTGATCTCGACCGGGAGCGTCGAGCCGTCCTTGCGGCGGTGAACGGTTTCGAAGACCGCGCCACCGGCGGAGGCGAGCAGGGCCAGATGTTCGGAGAGATCGCCGCCGGTGTCGGCCGGGCGCAGTCCCCCGGGGGGCAACGCCCGCAGTTCCTCGAGCGTGTAGCCGTAGGCGGCAAGGGCGCGTTCGTTGGCCTCCAGAATGCGACCGCCGGTGTCGAGGAGCAGGATGATGTCGTTGGCATGACGCAGCAGCATGGCCAGTCGTTCGGCCAGCCGGTTGCGTTCGCGCTCCAGGGTCAGTTGCCGGACCAGCAGATCGGCGTTGCGCCGCCGCCAGAGGAAGGCAGCGGCGAAGCCGACCGTGAGCAGGAGCAATCCCACCGTGATGCCGGTACGGAACGCCTCGTCGCGGATCGGGGCATACGCCTCCTCCTGATCGATTTTCGCGACCACGAACCACGGTGACTCGGGAACTCGCCGGGTTGCGGCCAGTACGGGCTGGCCCCGGTAGTCCCGGCCCTCCCGGATTCCGGATTCCCCGCGTGCCGCACCGGCGGCCGGCAGCGAGAGGTCGTGCACCGAGTGACGCAAGGTGAGCGCGGTGTCCCGGCGGTGCCGGAGTTCGTTCAGGAACACCACCTCGTCGCGGTCGCGCCGCACCAGCAGGGTTTCGGCGGTGGCGCTGGGCGTCGGCCAGGTCTTAAACAGGGGGAAGAGGAAACGTTCGGCATCCAGCCGCAGCACGATGATCGCGATCGGGGTGGAGGCGGTCGCGGTGGCGTCCGGCGGCGGACCGGGGGCGAACACCGGCACGGTGACATCGAGATGAATGGTGCGCTCGGCGTCGGCGCGATGGAGGTCGGTGAGCGCGGCATCGGCGCTGCGCAGGTTTTCCGCGACAAGATCGCAGAGGGCGCGGCCGGCCGGGCGGAGCTCGGCGGGAATGGCCAGGCGGACGCGGCCCGCCGGATCCAGGATGGTCGCCGACGCGTAGCGATCGCCACCCTTCATCAGATTGAGCCAGCCGGCCACGCGGTCACGCGCCGTCGCGGAGCCGGGATCGACGAGCAGCGCCGCCACATCGTCCGCCACGAAGGGGGCGTGACGAAGAAAACGTCCGTCGCTCAATCGCTCCGTTCGCCAGGCGGTGATCTGGGCGACCTTGAGATCCGCGATCGCCTCCAGGCCGCGATTGATCTCGGCGCGCGCGTTGTGCTGCTCGTGTTTGTGGTAAATGAGCCCGGCAAAGATGATCGCGACCAGCAGGCCGGGCAGAATGAAGAACAGGCTGCGGGCAAAGGTGGTCGAGGGCGCGGGCGGCGCGGCGCCGGACTCCAGGCCGACCCAGCGCACCGTCAGCGCGAGAGCGTCGTGGCACAGCAGCAGGCCGAGATTGAGCGCGACGAAGGTCATGGCCGTCAGCCACGCGATCGGCACCATGTCGCGGCCGTAGAACAGCGGCGTGCCCGAGAGGTACCCGAGCGTGACCACCAGGCCGATGGCCAGGCCGGCTCCCGCGGCGCCCAGCGCGACAGCGCGGCGCCCCGGCGTCACCGGACCGCCCAGGAGGGAGGCGAGCAGGCTGGTGGCCGAGAGGAGAAACGCGACGGCGGTGACCGGCGACATGCGGCCGATGGGGTTCCCGGCCATGGGGATGTCGGCCTGTCGCAGCCACCCCTCCCACGGCAACGTGCACGCGTGGAGCGACCGCGTGGCGACGAGCACCGCCGCCACCAGGGCGAAGCCGCCAGAGGCCAGGGCCAGGGCCGCGAGGGCGCGCGACGGCGGCCGACGCCGGCAGACGGCCAGCGCTCCGCCCAACAGGAGGAAGAGCGCGGCCGTATCGGGCGCCATGGGAACATACGCGGTGCCGAGGGCGGAAGCCGACCCCTGCCCGAAGAACCAGGTTCCCAAGGCGAACCCGCCCACCACCACGGTGCCGACCGCAGCCGCCGTGGTGCCGCGTCGGGTCACCGCTGCCAGGCTCCGATGATCGATCATGCAGCGTGGCGGCGACGGACCGGTGCCCTGGCCAGTCGCGTGGGCGGGCGCGGGGCTCCCAGCCGTGCGCGCAGGATGGCCTCGATCCGGCCGCATTCGGTGGCCTTGAGCAGGAAGGCATCGGCCCCTGCCGCGGCGGCCGCTTGCCGCAACGGGGAGAAATCGTCATTCGAAAGCACGACCACGAACGGCGCCCGGGGCAGCCGTTTCAGGTGCCGCAGGGTGGCAAGGGCGTCGGCGCAGGGAGACTGCAGATCGAGCAGCACGACATCGGGTCGGGTCGTCCGAACGAGCGTGAGGATCTTGGCGGATTCCTGGACGCAGCCGAGGACACTGACGCCCTCGAATTCCGACAGCAGTGCGGTGAGGCTGTCGTTGATCGAGATCCCGGCATCCGCGATGACCACCCGCAGCAGGATGGGCACCCGCGGGCAAGGGTGGTGGGTCTTCATGGCCCGAGGGTCTCATCTCCGGCCGCGGGCGGACCAGTCGGCCGAGGCTTTCTTTCGTGTAGGCCTTGCCCTACACGAGCTGCTCTTGAACCGGTTCACTGGTCCGACCGAGAGGGGCAAGGAGACAATTCCCTGGATGGGATCGGTCAAGGGCAACTGGCTGCAGCGTCCCCTCCCATTCAGAATCCGGGGAAGACCATCCTCACGCTCCTGGCTGTGATGTTCGCGGTCGCCAGCTTGTCGGGCCAGTCGACGACCTCTCTTTCCAACTTCGACTCGACCACACCAAAGGCCGTTCTTGTTTACGGTGCGCAGTGGTTGGCTGCGGGGTTTCACCCCGGGCAGCAATGCTGGTGGCTACCCGTTGAACTCCGTCAACCTAGGCCGCCCTTGCCGGCCTCGGGGCCCTGGGTCTTGCGCTCAGGCGCCGGCGCCGCGCAGCCAGACGACGGCGCGGCCGGTGGTGGCGGGAAAGCACACCGCATCGAATACTGGCCAGCTATGTGCCGTTGCGGATCCCGCTCAAGCCCTGGGAGGTGGCGTAGTGCACGAGTTCGACGTCGTTGTGCACGCCGAGCTTGGACCAGATGCGGGTGTGGTAGGTGCTCACGGTCTTGGCGCTCAGCGAGAGTTCGGCGGCGATTTCCTTGATCGTGCGCCCGAGGAGCAGGAGCTGCAGGACGGCGAACTCGCGGTCGGATAGCCGCTCATGACCCGGGCGGACCTCACGGCTGAGATCCGTCGCCAGACGCTCGGCGAGCACCGGACTCACGTATTTCCGTCCCGCCCGGAGGTGTTTGATCGCCTGGACGAGCAGCTCCGGGGCAGCCTGTTTGTTGAGATAGCCGCCGGCGCCGCCCCGCAGGACGCGCACCGCGAGTTGCTCCTCCGGCGCCGTGCTCACCACCAGCACCGGGAGCCCGGGCCGGTGGGACCTGACCGCCTGCAACACTTCGAGCCCGGTGCGCCCGGGCATGAAGATATCCAGCACGAGCACATCCCAGGGCTCGCATTCGAGCGCGGCCAGGGTTTCAGGCGTGGTGGACGCCTCGCCAAATCGGGCCTCGGGAAACGCGTCGGCGAGGATCTGCCTCAGCCCCCGGCGCACAATCGCATGGTCGTCAGCGAGCAGAATCTTCATGGGGAGGTCGCGACGCCTCGGCGCCGCCGAGCGGGAGACGCAACTCGACGGTCGTGCCGCCGTCCGTCACTCCGTCGATGGTCAGGATCCCGCCGAGCAGCTGGGCGCGCTCGCGCATGCCGGCCAGCCCGATCGAAATCGGCGTCAAGAGCGCTCCCGGGCTGATCCCGCACCCATTGTCGTGAATCCGCAGGATCAGCTGCCGGTCGGCCTGCTGCATTTCCACGACAACCTCGGTGGCGTGGGCATGCCGCGCGACGTTGGTGAGACTCTCCTGCAGGATGCGAAACGCCGCGGTCGCCGCGGCGCGGTCGAGGGGCGGTTCTTCCGCCGGCAGATGCAGCGCGCACCGGATGCCGACGTGGCTTTCGAAATCGCGGGTCTGCCACTCCACCGCGGCGCAAAGGCCGAACGCGTCCAACACCGCCGGACGCAAGCCAGTGGCGAGGCGTTGCACGCTGCAGATGACGGCGTCGGTCGCCTGGCTCATCTCCGCCACGCGCGCCGCCAGGCTCCGGCGCGGGAGTGAGGATCTGGCTTCCTCCAGGCGGCGTTGGAGCCAGACGAGGTCGATTTTCAGTCGCGTGAGGTCCTGGGCGAGGACGTCGTGGATTTCCCGCGCGACCATGGTCCGCTCCTCTTCGCGCACGACCTGGAGCCGTGCCGCCAGGGCGCGCAATTGTTCCCGGGCGGCGTGGTGCTCGAGTTCCACCTGCTTGCGTTCGTGGATGTCGCGCCCCACCGCCTGGATTTCCCGCAGGCGCCCGGTGTCGTCGAAGAAGCCGCGGTTGATCCACTGCATCCAGCGCACGCCGCCGGGTTGTGTGTGGGCGCGATTCTCAATCACGACGACGGGATGGGCGGGCGACAGGGTGGCGAGTTGGGCGGTGATGTGCGGCAGATCTTCCGCCAGAGCCTTGGGCTGCCAGCGCCGGCCGATCAGTTCGGCCCGCGACTTGCCGAAAAGCCGGCAATACACGTCGTTGACGAAGGTGAAGGTGCCGTCGGCCTGGAAACGGCAGATCACTTCGGTCTGGTCCTCGACGACCGATCGAAAGCGAGCTTCGCTGGCCTGCAACGCCATCTCGGCCAGTTTCCGGGCCGTGATGTCGGCGTGGACGACGACCGCCCTCCGGCCGGCGTCCTCGCTGAAGCCGGTGGCGCGGCCGACGAACCAACGCGGCGTGCCGGGGGAGTGGCAGGGATACTCGAGTTCGAAGCTGGCCTGTGCGCCCCGAAGGATTGCCCGCAGCCCGCGGGCAAACTCCGCGGCGATGGCGGCGTCGGGCCCCGCGGCGGCATCGCAGACGGCAAGGTAGTTCAGGCCCCGCCCGGCCCCCGGCAGGCGCAGGTCATTGGCGGCGGCGAAGTCGCGCCAAGCCTGGTTAACCAGCAGGATCGTACCGGCCTCGTCGATCACGCACAAATGGACGGTGAGCGCATCGAGGGTCGCATGCCGAAACTGGTCGGCCTGCACCAGGGCCCGTTCGTACCGAAGGCGTTCGGTGACGTCGCGAATCACCATGCTGGTGCGCAAGGCACCGGAGACATCCCGAAACACGGCGGTCGACACCTCACCCTCGAACCGGGTGCCGTCGCGATGGACGAGCCCGATGATGCCATGGAACCGGCCCGTGCGCGCGCGTTCCGCGAGGGCCGCCGCCAGCCGCGGGTCGCTGGTATCCACCACTCCGTTGCGTCCGATCCGGCGGAGTTCCTCCTCGGTGCGGTCGAACAGCCGGCAGGCCGCGGCGTTGGCGGCGAGGATGCCCCCGTCCGGCTCCGTCACCAGCAGGGCGTCGAGACTCGCCGTGAACAGCGCCCGGAAGTCGTCGCCGGAGGGGAGGGCCGGGTGGCGGGCAGCGGAGGCGGGGGAGGGTTCGGCCATGGCGGCAGGAAAAGATGCCAGGTGCCGGCACGGCAGCGCCGGGCGCGCGCAACGAAGCAGGGCCGACCGGGCGGGTCAATCGCCGCGGCGGGCGCGACGGTTTCGCGGCCCCGACCGGTTTGGCCTGGCGCGGGCCGGGCATCGGGTGCCCCCCCGCTTTCACCAAACCGCCCCGCCGATCGTTTTCCTTCCCGCTGGCAGCACCCCACCCTGTCTTCCATGGCGGCTTCCCGCGGCTTTACGTCCGCCCTTTCCCGGGCAAACCTCGAGGTGGACCGCCCTCCTCGTCGCAGCGCACCGTGCGCTGCGCGCCTTCCCCTTGTGAAAACCTCCCTCCGCCCTCTGCTCGTCCCGGTTGTGCTTTCCTGCAGCCTTTCCGCCGCCACTCCCGCCCGCCCCGCCGCGCCCGCTCCGGTGCCCGGGCCCGGGGACCGCATGCTGGCCCAGTACTTCCGCGACGAAACCGCGCGCATCGGCGCCCAGGCCTTCGCCGGCATCAACACGCTGGAGGACTGGAACCGCCAACGCCCCGTCTTCCGCGAGCAATTGCTCGAAATGCTCGGCCTCTCCCCGCTGCCCGAGCGCACCGACCTGAAGGCCACCGTCACCGGACGGCTCGACCACGCGGCCTTCACCGTGGAGAACCTGCATTTCCAATCGCTCCCCGGCCTGTACGTCACGGCCAACCTCTACGTGCCCAAGGCACTCGCCGGAAAGAAGGTGCCCGCAATCCTCTACGTCTGCGGACACGCCAATGTGAAGGAGGGAGGTGCGAGCATGGGCAACAAGACCGGCTACCAGCACCACGGGGCCTGGTTCGCGCGTCACGGCTACGTCTGCCTGACCATCGACACCATCCAGCTGGGCGAATTGGAGGGGGTGCATCATGGGACGCACAACCGCGGCATGTACTGGTGGAATTCCCGCGGCTACACGCCCGCCGGCGTCGAGGCGTGGAATGGCGTCCGGGCGATCGACTACCTCCAATCCCGCCCCGAGGTCGACGGCACGAAGATCGGCATCACCGGCCGCTCCGGCGGCGGCGCCTACTCGTGGTACACCGCCGCCATCGACGAGCGGATCAAGGCCGCGGTGCCGGTCGCTGGCATCACCGATCTCCACAACCACGTGATCGACGGCACCGTCAAGGGGCACTGCGACTGCATGTTCATGCTGAACACCTATCGCTGGGACTACGCCCAGCTCGCCGCGATGATTGCCCCCCGGCCGCTGCTCATCGCCAATTCGGACAAGGACTCGATCTTCCCGCTCGAAGGCGTGCAGCGCGTCCACCGCGCCGTCGCAAAGATCTACCAACTGCATCACGCCCCCGACAAACTCGGCCTGCTGATCACCGAAGGCCCGCACAAGGACACCCAGGATCTGCAGGTGCCGGCGTTTCGCTGGTTCAACCGCTTCCTCAAGGGCGAGGATTCCCTGATCCAGGCCGCCGCCGAAAAGTATTTCACCCCGAAGCAGCTTCGCGTCTTCCCCGTCGGTGGTCACCCCGCCGATGAGCGCACGACCAAGATTCACGAGACGTTCGTGCCGATGGCCGCGCCCGCGGTGCCCACCGATGCGGGGGCCTGGCAACGCCAGCGCGAAGCCTGGATCGAGGCACTGCGCACCCGGTCGTTCGCCGGCTGGCCCACCCATCGCGATCCGCCCAACCTGGCTCCGGTCGGAGGCCGCTTGATCGGTGCCATCCGGGAAGCGACCTGGGAGTTCACCAGCCAGGGCGTCGTCCGCCTGCCGTGGCGCGTGTTCTACACCGGCGAACCGAAGGACGTGCGCAAGATTGTCCTCCACGTGGCCGACGAGAGGGACTGGGCCGGCGATGGCCCGCCCGCCCCCTATGCCGGACCGATCGAGCGCGGTGAACTTGCGCTGCTCCTGCTGGCCCCCCGCGGCATTGGTCCCACGGCCTCAACCGCTCCGGCGGTCGACCAGAATCACCTGCGTCGCCGCTATCTGCTGCTTGGACAGACGGTCGACGGCATGCGCGTGTGGGATATCTGCCGCGCCATCGACGCGATCCGCTCCTCCGCCTACTTCACCGGCCAGCCGATCCATCTGGCGGGCTCGCGCCACCAGGCCATCAACGCCCTCTACGCCTCGCTCTTCCTCGACGGCCTCGCCGGGCTGGAACTGCACGAGCCGCCCGCCTCGCATGTCCAGGGTCCCGACTACCTGAACGTCCTGCGCTACCTCGATGTGCCCCAGGCTGTCGCGATGGCGGCGGAGCGGCAGCCGGTCGCGCTGCGCGGCGCCAACCGGGATGATTGGTCCTGGACCCTCACGGCAGCGCGGCAACTCGGCTGGCCCGCGGAGCGTCTGCAGTGGTGACCGGCCGCTGCCGACGGCCCGGTCTTTCTTTTCACCGATCCTCCGCCTCTTCTATTTCCCTTTTCTGTTCCTCCCTGCCCATGCACCTCCGTCTCTCCACCCTCGTCCTGTGGTTAACGCCGTTCCTCGCCGCCGCCGCCGACCGCAAACCCAACTTCCTCTTCGTCTACACCGACGACCAGCGCTGGGACGCGATGAGCGTGGTGCAGCGGGAACACGGTGAGCGGGCCCGGTTCCCGTGGCTGCAAACCCCGCACATGGATCGCCTCGCCGCCGAGGGTGTGCGCTTCCGCAACGCCTTCGTCACCCTGCCGCTCTGCGCCCCCAGCCGGGCGGTGTTCCTCACCGGGCGCTACAACCACCTGAACGGCATCGCCAACAACCGCACGCCGTTCCCCGAGACGAGCGTGACCCACGCCACCCAGCTCCGCGCCGCCGGCTACACCACCGCGTACGTCGGCAAGTGGCACATGGGCCAGCAGAGCGGCCAGCGGCCGGGCTTCGACTACTCCGCCAGTTTCACCGGCCAGGGGCGCTACTACGACTGTCCCATCGAGGTGAACGGCGTTTCCACGCCCTCGAAGGGCTGGGTCGACGACGTGACCACCGACTATGCCATCGACTTCATCCGGAAGAATCGCGCGAAGCCCTTCTCCGTCGTCGTCGGATTCAAGGCCACCCACGGGCCGTTCGATCCGCCGGAACGGGCCAGGGAACGGTTTGCCGGAGCGCAGATGAGACCGGTGCCGAACCTCGGCCTGCGTCCGCCCTTCCGCGTCACACCCAACGATCCCATCGTGAAGACCGGGGCCACGACCAACCTCGGCTACTTCCGCTGCATCTCCGCCGCCGACGACAACCTCGGCCGCCTGCTCGCCACGCTGGACGAACTCGGACTCGCCGATGACACCGTGGTCGTCTTCGCCAGCGACAACGGGTACTATCTGGGCGAGCACAGCCTCGGCGACAAACGCTCGCTCTACGAGGAGTCGATCCGCATCCCCCTGCTCGCACGCTACCCGCGCCAGTTCCCGCGCGGCCGGGCGGTCGACGAGATGGTCCTCAACCTCGACCTGGCGCCGACGTGGCTCGACCTCGCCGGGGTGCCGGTGCCGCGCGAGATGCAGGGCCGGAGTTGGGCGCCCCTGGCGACCGGCAAACGCACCGACTGGCGGCAGTCGATCCTCGTGCAGTACTTCCTGGAAAACGCCTTCCCCACCACGCCGACGACCGTCGCGGTGCGCACCGCGACCGCCAAGCTGATCAAGTACCCCGGCCACGACGAGTGGACCGAGCTTTTCGATCTCGCCGCCGATCCCTACGAGACGCGCAACCTGGCCCGCGACCCGGCCCACGCGGCCCTGCTCGCGAAGCTCAACGCCGAATTCGAGCGCGAGACCACGGCCGTGGCGTATCGCGTACCCGACTACGCCGACAAGCCCGGCGAGGCCCCGACCAAGGCCGGCAAGAAGACCAAGAAGAAATAGGACCGGCCAGCCGTCGCCCGCTCAGACTTCCCAGCCTTTGCGGTAGGTGCCGCGGATGAGGGGGTCGGCGGCCGGCTGGCCCACGACTTGCATCTTCCCGGCGTCCCACTCGATCGGCTTCTTCAGCCGCAGCGCAAGATTGCCGAGGTGGGTGATCTCGGTGAGGTGCGCCCCATAGGCGAAATGGCTGCTGGCCGGCGCCCCGCCCTTGCAGGCGTCGATCCAATCCCGGTGATGACCCTTCGAGCGCGGGATTGCCGCCGGCGGCTTCGGCGCGCCGCGCAGGCTCTCGGGAAACAACCGCGGCGCCCCCCCGGCGCCGTCGCATTGGATCACCCCTTGCTCGCCAACGAAGATCACCCCGCGTCCCGGCAGCGGGAAGTTGCCCATCACGGCCGGCGCGGCGGGCTTGAGGCCACCGTCGTACCACGAGAGGCGCACCGGCGGCAGGCTGCCGCGGGCCGGGAAATCATAGTACACGATGGCCCCGTGAGGCGCGATCTCCGCGTCCATCGGACCCGCCCACACCGCGTTTACGCGCGTCGGCGCCGGCAGATCCAGCGCCCAGGTGGCGCAATCGAGATCGTGGCACCCGAAGTCGCCAAGGCTCGATCCGCCGAAGTCCCAGAAGTCGCGCCAGGCGACCGGGTGATAGGCGGGATGGTAGGCGCGCGGCTCGCGCGGGCCGATCCAGAGATCCCAGTTGAGACCCGCCGGCACGGGAGGCGCCTCGACCGGCTTGGTGGTCAGCGTGGGATTCCACCGGCGCGTGCCCACCCAGGCGTGCACCTCGCGCACGGCCCCGATGGTGCCGGTGCGGATGTGCTCGACCGTTTCGCGGATGCCCACCGTGGAGTGGCCGCCGTTGCCCATCTGGGTGGCGAGTCCGGTCTCCTTCGCCACGCGCGCCACCTCGCGCGCCTCCCGGATGTTGTGCGTGAGCGGTTTTTCGCAGTACACGTGCTTGCCGGCGCGCAGCGCGAGGATCGAGATGTACGCGTGGGTGTGGTCGGGAGTCGCGCACAGGATCGCATCGATGCCCTTCTCCTTTTCCAGCATCACACGGAAATCCTCGTAGGCCGCGCCCGGCCGCGCCTGCTTGCCCTTGGCCACGTGCGCCGCGATTGCGGTCTGCGCCGGCGCGCGCCCTCCGGTGCCCTTGTAATAGAAGGCCTCGAGGCTGAATTCCTCCGCCGGGTCGGCAACCGCCACCACCTGCACGTCGTCGAGCGCCAGCAGCGCCTTGAGGTTCTGCAAGCCGCGCCCGCCCACCCCGACCACGGCGACGTTGACCTTCTCGCTCGGGGGCACGAACCGCGGCCCGCCCAGGACACGGCGCGGGAGGATCGAGATCGTCGCCGCTGCCGCCGCGGCCGTCTGCACGAACTGTCGCCGGGTCGAAGGGGTGTTTTTCATGGCTTACTTCGCAATGCAATACAGGTGGGTCGCCGTGCGGATGAAGATCTCGCGGTCGGCAACGGCGGGGGTCGTGAGGGTGTAGCTGCCGTCGAGTTGGTTCTTCGCCAGCAGGCGATAGGTCGGACCGGCCGCCACCACCGCCGCCTCGGCACTCTCGCTCGTCAGGTAGATCTTGCCGTCGGCCAGGGTCGGCGAACCGCTCGTCCGCCCGATGCCGGTGTTTTCGGGTCCGTAGATCTTCTCGCCGGTCTTGGCGTTGAGGCAGGTCAGGTTTCCCTGATCATCCGCCAGATACAGCCGCTCGCCGTCACTGACCGGCGTCGGTACGTCCGGAGCGCCCTTCTCCGTCCACTTCCAGGCCAGGTGGCTGGTCGTGATGTCGCCGGTTCCTCCTGCACGAAACGCCAGCAGCGGGTTCACGCGCGAGGGCACGAAGATCATGCCGCCTTTCACCAGCGGCGAGGCGATCGTCCGGAAGACGCGGGAATTGGTCGGGTTCAACCCGCCGCCGCGCCAGAGTTCCCGGCCCGATTCGAGGTCGTGGCCGGTCACATACCCGCCGCCGCCGATGACCACCTGCCGTTTGCCTTCCACCTCGAGCAGCGACGGAGTCGTGTACGCGTCGGGGGTCTCGTGCTCCATGTCGGTCGGGCGCTCGACCCGCCAGAGCGGCTTTCCGTCCGAGGCGCGCAGTGCGAGCACATACGAGGGGTCGTCGGTGAAGAAACCGTGCAGCATCTGCACCACGAGGGTGTCGCCGACCAGCAACGGCGACGAACCGTAGCCGAACTGCAGCCCGATTTTTCCGTACTGCTTCGGCACGTCGAAGGTCCACTTCGGGTTGCCCGCGAAGTCGAAGCAGGCGATCACCCCGTTGCCGGAGGTCACCCAGACGTGGCGCCCGTCCGTCACCGGCGTGGGCGAAGTCATGTTGTGCTTCATCTTGATCGCGTTGCCTTGATCGTACTTGCGGCGCCAGAGCTCCCGACCGGTCGCGCGGTCGAGGCACAACAGCAGGAGGTCCTGCCCGCCCGGACCACGCCCGCCGGCCGGCGCGGGACGCGCGCGCTTGCCGGGCGCCGGCGGCGGAGGAGGAGGCGGCGGGGCGTCCTCCTTCGACGGCGTGTTCAGAAAGATCCGGTCCCCCAAGACGGCGGGCGAGGACCCGCTCCATGCCGGCATCTCCTGTTTCCACCGGATATGCTCCGTCGGACTCCAGGTCTCGGGCAGGTTCCGTGCCTCCGGAGCGGTTCCGTCGCCCGCGGGGCCGCGCCAGCCCGGCCAGTTGCCGGCCAAGCCCTCTGAGGCGAACGAGAGGCCCAGCGCCAGACCAAGTCGAACGCCGCCCCGGAGGAAGGGACGCCGCGCAACCAGGCCGGCTGTTGCCGTCGCGGTCGCATTCCGGGAAACATCGGAAACAGGAGCCAAAGGAGTCGGTGGTAACATGGAGACGAGTCAGCGTTCCCGCCCCATGCGGGGACCACGCTGCGGGTCCGGGGACTACAAGGCCCGAAGCCGCGTTTGTCGAGAACCGGCACCGGCGCGACGCCGCCCGAGCCGCCTCGCGGCGTCGCGAAAGACGGCGCCGCTTCCGTCTCGCCAAGTTCCCTTCGCCCCGGCTTGGCTCTGCCCATGGCATCCTCCTCTTCCCCGATTCCCCGCGGGCTCCCACGCCCCCAGGTCGGACAACCGTGTCCCTGCGGCACCGGAAAACCCTTCGAAGGGTGCTGCGGCCCCCGTCTGGACGGCACGGCGCCCGCGACCACCGCCGAGGAACTGATGCGCTCGCGCTTCACCGCCCACGTCGCCCGTGATTGGAAGTACCTGCACTTCACCTACCGGCCCACCGCCCGCAAGCCCTACGTCGCGGAGGAAGACCCGGTGGAGATTCCGTGGACCCGCCTGGTGATCCACTCCCACGAGCCCGGAGCCTCCTCGGACGCCGCCTTCGTGGATTTCTCGGCCTATTATGAGTCCGAGAACGGGGAACAAGCCCTCCACGAAAAATCGGAGTTCGCCCGCATCGACGGAAAGTGGCTCTACACCCGCATGGTGCGCAACGGCCCTCCGCCGGCCAAGCCGGAGGCGCCCAAAGTCGGTCGCAACGATCCGTGCCCGTGTGGCAGCGGGAAGAAATTCAAACACTGCTGCCTGGGGCGGTAAAAAAAGACGCAGGCCTGATGGCCTGCGTCCAGAGATGCTTCGCGCGACTTCGCGTCAGTTCCGGCGCTGCTTCAGTCCGGCGAGGGCGGCAAGGGCGAGGCCCAAGAGGACCAGCATCGAACCGCCGTCCGGAGCCGACACAATCACCGTGCCATTGCGAACCGAGAACCGGTAGTGGCCGGCGTCGCCGATGTTGCTGCCACTGACCAGAGAGTTGGGACCGGTGTCAAGGAAGGCGCCGTTGATCGCGGAACCCGTGAGTTCATACGAATTGAGGGCCGTGCCGTTGGAATAACCAACGCGGGCCGAGTTGCCCCCGAGACCGTTGGATCCGCCGCTCGCCCCACCCGTTTCCCACTGGATTTGGTCGTAGAAGAAGTGAATGTCGAAATCCCCGGAGGCGATATCCGCCCGGTTCTCCAGAACGACCTGGAACTTGTTCAGTTTGTTGGTCTGACCGCTATAGTAGCCGACTCCATCCCAGGTCGCGCCAAAGGCGGAATGGCTGTTGTAGGTGCCCTGGCCGTAGCGCAGGAGATTGGAGCCCACCCCACGCGTATCGACGTCAGCAAAGAACGGGGCGATGATCGGGACACCGGTGGTATACAGGTTGAACGGCGTGAAGGTGCCGAGCGGCCCGTTAAACGTCAGGTTGCCGTTGTTGTTGGCCCAGAGGCTCGAATAGGTGTTGCCGAAAAAATTGACATTGAAACCGATCGCGAGGCTGCCGGTGGAGCTGTCGTCGTTGGCCCCAAGTGCGCTGGTGGTAAAACCGGGCACGATATTCACCGCTTGGACAGGCTGGGCCAGAAGGGCCGCCGCGCCGAACAGTGCGAGGAGTGAGTTTTTGCGCATGGTGATGAATGAGAGTTTCGGAAGAAGTGAGGACCGGGGATTTTCCGTTGGCTCTCCCCGTTAGCCACTCGCATGCCAACGACTCCAGGCCTCCGACCACGGCTCGGTGGAATCTCTGATTTTCACGACCTTACGCGACACGGCTACGGTAAGTACGTAACCGCCAGGGTACAGGCCCTCTTTCCGAGTTGTAAGGGACGCCGACAGTGGCACGTCGCACCTGACTGGCGTGGTGGCCGGCCTCAGGGCGGCAGTCCAAAACCAGCGAGTGGATACGCCGAGACCTCGATGTCCTCCTTGTTCGTGGCGTAGATCACCCAGAGTTTTCCGCCCTGCTCGATGGCATGGGTGTACTGGAAACTGTGCGAACCCTTGGCGCCGCCCTTGTAGCGCAAGGCCGGGGCGTTCTTCCGCAGCGCCAGCGGGTGACCGAAGCTCCAACCGTCGCGGCTGAAGGTGATGACCAACGGGTCCCGCGGATTGGCTCCCGCCGCCTTGGGATTGCTGATGAGGTAATACCAGCCGTTTGAAAGCCGCCCGCTGAGGTTCTTGCTCACGGCGTCGGGATAGTTCGTCTTCACCGGAATCGTCCAGGTGCCGCCCCCGTCGTAACTGAGCGAATGGTACAGGCGCCGCGTATACCCCTGGTCGCGGATGATCAGGTGCACCACCCCGGCCGGATCGACGTAGGCGCTGGTTTCGCTCATCCGATAGTCGGGCATTGGGCCCGGCACCCGCCGCACCTCCCAGTCGTTGGTCCCCGCCGGAGCCAGCCCGGTGTAGAACCAGGCTCGGCTGTCGCGCCAGACAAAGAAATCCCGTCCGGCGATTCGCAGTGGCGGAAAGTAGACCACGCAGTTGTCGGCCACCTTCCGATCCTCCCGCCACCCCGTTCCGGTCCAAACAAAGCGGATGAGTTCGGCGTGGGACCACGGTCCACCGGGCGGGTTGTTGCCCTGGTTTTTTGAACCGAGCGCGTACAGCTTCCCGTCCTCGACATACAGGCCGCTCGTCATCCACCGCCATGGGCCCGCCTCACCGTCGGGGTCGTCCGCCAGCACGCGCGCTTCACTCCACAGGCGGCCATCGCGGCTGGTGGCGTAGCGGATCAACTGGCTGCTGCTGTCCTCGTCGACCCGCCCCGAAGACCAGGCGGCCCAGAAGTGACCCTCATGGTGAGCGATGAACGAATGCAGGTTGAACTGCCACGCGCCGGCCTCCGCCCGGTAAACCGTGGCGGTTTCTCCCGGCGCCTCCGGCAGACTCATCGGCGAGGCCAGCGCCGCGTCCTCCGCGAGCAGGTTCGCAGGGTCGCGTTTTTCGCCGGGAGGAAGGACGGCCCAAGGCGTGGAACGTTTGAACAGGGCGCGCCGCACCGGTTCGCGCAGGGCTTCCGCCACGCGCCGGGCTCCCTCCTCCGTCCATTCCCCGGTGGCGCCGGGCCAGGTGCCGGGATTTGCCAGGGCCACGCCGCGCAGGTCGGCAATCTCCACCTCTTCGGCCCGCGCCGCCTGGCGGATTGCGTCGTTGGCCCGCGCAGTCTCGCCCTCCTCTCCCCGACCCGGCCACGTGCAAGTGATCACCGCCAGCTGCCGATCCTGCAGTTTCCGCATCAGCGCCCGCAACCGTTGCACCCGCTCCCCGGAATCGGTCCCCACCGGAGCCAGGGCCAGAACGACCCCATGCCAGGTCCGCGCTTCGAGCCACGAGTCGAGTCCACGCTCGGCCGCCGCCACCTCGGGCACCGGGCGGGACGGATGAAAGAACGCCGCGACATCGGTCCACTGCTCCTGCAACCGCCGGACCACCGCGGGCGATAGGGGGTCACCCACCACGAGCACGGCGGCCCGGTTGCGGGTTTCCGCGGCGTAGCCCTGCAGGCCCGGTGGTTGGGCCGCGGCGGCCGGGAGCGCCACGCCAGGGCCAGCGAGGGCGAGGATCAGGGGGACGAGGATGTATTTCATGAATCCGAAGAGTCGGCCGGACGCCGGGTCCAGACCGTCAGGTCCGTGAGGTCGCGTTCCGGAGCGGGCAGGAGTCGCGCCGCCAGCCAGCAGGTCGTGAACATCACGACGTTGCCGAGAATCGAGGTGTAGTAGGAATTGAAGAGACGCGGCACATGGCCGAACTGCGCGAGCGTCGCGTAGAGGGTGAACCCCACCGTGCAGGCGATGCCGGCGCCGACGCTGCGCGCATCGCCCGAGCGCGTGAGGATGCCGAATAGAAACGCCCCGGAGATTCCGCCGCCCACCAGGGCAAGCAGGATGATGGACAGCTCCATCATGGTCGCCGCGGAGGAATGATAGAGCAGCCACGCGCCCCCGGCCATCAGACCCGCCATCACCAGTGAGGCCATCCGCCCCGCCCGCAGGTAATGGGCATCGTCCCGATCGCGCGCGAGGTACTGGCGGTGAATGTCGTTCACCCACACCATGCCGGCGGCATTGATGCTGCTGCTGAGCGCCCCCATGGCGGCCGCGAGCGCAGCGGAGATGACGAGCCCCGCGATGCCCGGCGGCAGCACGGTGAGGATGAAATGCGGCAGGATGTCCTCCGCCTTGCGCGTCCCGGCCAGGACGGCGGTGGCGACGTCCGACGGAAAATGCCGGTAGTAGACCCACAGGCAGGTGCCGAGGAACATGAAGGTGGTCCAGATCGGCAGGGCGCCGAGCCCGAGCACCACCATCGATTTCCGCGCTTCGCGCGCGGAACGGGCCGAACACCAGCGCTGCACCGTGTCCTGATCGAGCTGCCCGGCCACATACTGGGCGGCGCCCACCAGCACGAACATCAGGGCTGTCTTCTCCACCAGGGAAAACCCAACACCCACGGGCACGAGCCGCCCGGTCCCTGCTTCAAGGTCTCGGAACGAGATCTTGCCGGCCGCCCAGGCCTCCGAGAACACCTGCGTCAGTCCGCCCGGCAGCGCCTGCGCCACCACCGCCACACACGCCCCGGCGCCCAGCATCAACACCACGGTCTGCATGACGTCGGTCCAAACCACGGCGGAGAAACCTCCCTTCACGGTGTAGAGGGCGGTCAGGCCCGCCGCGACCAGGATGCAGGCTGGCGTCGTCAGGCCGGTGAGCGAAGCCAGCAGCACCGCCAGCAGGTAGGTGATCGTCGCCGTCCGCACGAGTTGGGCCCCCAGGTACACGATCGCGGCGTAGAGCGAGACCGAGGGTCCGAAGCGCAACGCGAGGTAATGATAGGCGGATCGCACCCGGCCGCTGCGAAAGAACGGAATGAACACCAGCCCCGCCAGCGTAACCACGAAGGGAAAGGCGAGGTTCGGGAGCAGCCGCACCCAGGCCGTCTTGAAGCTGTCCGCCGGATAGGCGATGAAAGTCACCGAGCTGATCGTGGAACCGATGAAACTCAGTCCCACCGCCCAGCCAGGAAAGTCGCGCCGGCCGAGAAAGTAGCTCTCCGTGCTGCGATTCCTCCGGGAAAACCGCAGGCCGATGGCCAGCACCACGCCGAAGTAGGCGATGACGACGGCGAGATCGGTCAGGGGAAGTTTCACGCTAGGGGGTCGTCGTCACAGGCATGTAGGCGGGGCGACCCCGCCCCGCAGCTGTCGGCTCGGATCCCGCTCTGCGCGGGACGAGATCCGAGAGGAAAGGAAGCGAAGTGGCATGGTATCGTGGCCTTTGCCGGAGGGATTCAGTGGAAAACCACGAAGGGACACGAATCGACACGAAGCATTGGCCCGCGCGCTGCATTCACCTCTGGGTGGGTAGCAAGACTTCCTCTTCCGCAGGGTAATTTCATTGGTGTTTGTTCGTGTCCACTCGTGGTTCTAACGCTGGATCCTGCCTTAGTACACCAGCGCGCGGAACTGCCGCACGCGATGCAGCGTGATCAGGTTGCCATCGTGGGCGCTGCTCGCCCGCGCATCGCCGCTGCGCGAGAGGATGACGAGATCGTCGCCGTCGATCTCCATGCTGGCGTAGTGACGCGATTCCTTCGCCGTGGCGCCCGTGGCGACAAGCCCGGCGAAGCACCAATCCACGAGGTTGCGCACGAAGTGCAGCACCAGGCGATGGCGCTCGTTGTCGCCCCGGCCGTAGCGGTCCTTGGGCAGTCGCTCCAGCTGCGTCATCGAGTCGGTGGATTGCGAACCCACCATCCAGAAAAGCCGGGTGGTGGTGTCGTACACGACATGGAAGCGCAAGTGCCCGCCCGGCATCGGCAGGAACAGCAGGGTCTTGCCCGAAGGCGCCTGCTCCAGCGAGGTCGTCATCGTGCCGTCGGGGTTTTCGGTCACCTTCGCCAGGGCGGCATAGTTCGTCAGGCCAGTGTGGGCGCGGGCGAGGAGGTGGAAGGTGCGTCCGTGCGGGTCGTGCCAGACGTGATCGGGGTCGAGAATCTGCACCACATTGGTTTCCAGCCAGCCGAGGGGCGGGAAGTTTTCTCCTCGGCCGATCGGCGTGCCGCGCGGGAATGATTGCCGGTAAAACGGCACGCCAAAGAAGTCCGTGGCGAGCTGGTTCTCGCGGTAGCCCGGGATCAGATCCTGAAAGGTAAGTTCGCTCGCGTGAGTCCAGGCCTCCGCGCGCGTGAGATCGTCGGTCTCACGGGCGCGCATCAAGATCGGGGCCAGGGCGCCCACGTACCAGCTGCGGATGTTGTCGACGGTCAGCCGCTCGACGACGAGGTAGACGCAGCCGCGGGCCCGCCAGGTGTTGGCGGCCGTCTGGTGCCAGGTGCGGGAGTCGAGGTTCGACGGCTCACTCCAGGTCTCGCCGCGATCCCGCGAGCGCTGGATGCAGAGCGGTTCGCCCTTGGGGTTGCTGCCGGGCCGGATGAAGAAGCGCGTCGCGAGGTAGTAGACGGAGTCGCCGGCCAAGAACAACCGGCCCTGGTTCGTGGGCGACGTGGCCCGGCGCTTCCAGGACCGCCCGCCGTCATCGGAAGTCAGGATGAAGGTCTGGCCGTGTTTTTGGATCCGGTTTGTTTGCGTGTGGCAGGCGACGAGCCGGCCGCCGGGGAGCGCGACAATCGAGGGCGTGTAGAGGGCGGTGGTGGCGGGATCGGGGGACTCGGCGACGACGAGATGGTCGTTGGCAAGGGCGCGAATCGGACCGCCCGCGGGAGCCGCGGGAAGCGCGGCGGCGAACGCGAGCGCCAAACAAAGAAGTCTCCAACAAGGATTCATCCGATCGACGGGAAAGGGTGTCAGCGCGCGGGGGTTTCGGTCTGCAGGATCTGCGGCGCCTGATCCCCCGGCCCATCCCAGGGCGGACCGAAATCCGGCCCGCCCGTGAGGTAGGGAATCTGCGCCCGCACCCACTCGCCGGGAATCGTCGTGACGTCGCAACCCTGGCGCACCGCCTCCGCGGCGGCGATTCCGGCGGCCTCGCCCAGGCCATGCATGGTCGCCATCACGCGCACCGCCGCCGAGGCCTCGTGCGAAGCCGACAGGGCCCGGCACGGCACGAGGAGATTGGGACAGTCGAGCGGCACGAGGCACCGGAAGGGAACCTCGTAATAATCGCCCGGGGGCGGGCTGAAATCGGCGCGCGGCGCTCCGCGGGCCCCAGCCTTCTGATGGACGTCCTGGCTGCCGACGGGATTGTGGATGTCGATGAAGTAGCAGGAGCGCACCACGCCATCGGGAAATTTCCGCCCGGCCGTGATGTCCTCCTGCACCATCGTGTAGCGGCCGTGGATATGCCGGGTTTCCCGCACGCCCACCTGGCAGGCGACCTTCTCCACGTACGCATGACGGAAGTAAGGCACGGTCCGCATCAGCCACTCGCCGATGAGGTAGGCCTGGCGCCGGCCCTCGATCTCCGCCGTCGTGAGATCCGCCGCGGAGAGGCCGCTGACGCGGTTGATGCGCGTCATGTTGAAGTGCAGCACACCCGGCCGCGGGTAGTCGTAGAAATGCACGAAATTCCGGTAGGGGTAGTGCAGTTCCCCCGAGGCGAGCGCCGCCTGGAAGTACGGCTCCACCAGTCCGCGCGCCTCGCGCAGGACACCGGTCGCGAGCATCGCCGCCTTGTCGACGTTGGCCATGCGGAAGCTGACCGTCATGGCCTGGGTGAGACCGTCCGCCGGCCGGCCGACGCTGAAAGGAAGGCCGGCCAGCGCCGCGACATCGCCATCGCCGGTGGCGTCGAGAAAGACCGGGGCGCGAAACTCCTCCCGGCCTCCCTTGGACGACACTTCGACCGCGACGAGGCGGGCGCCTTCCTTCCGCACGGCCTGCAGGCAGGTGTGGTAACGCACGGCCACCCCCGCCTGCAGGAGCAGTTGATCGTAGAGCTGCTAGAGGAGTTCCTCGTCGAAGGCGGACGCGGACAGGGTGGAGCCGAAACCGCCCCGCGCCCGCAGGGCGACGCAGATCTCGCGGAAGATCCCGCCGATGAGCGAGCCCTTCCGGCGCGTCGCGGGATCGGTGAACTCATGGCCGGCCCAGGGATTGACGAGGGCCGCGGTGGCCATGCCGCCGCAAAAGCCGTAGCGTTCGAGCAGCAGCGGACGCGCGCCCCGCCGGGCCGCGGCCAGGGCGGCCGCCACGCCGGAGGGACCGCCGCCGCAGACGATAACGTCGAAGGAACTGGAGTCGCCGGGCATAGGTTCAGGAAAGCATCAGGGTTTTCGGATCAACCAGATTTCGCTCACATGGCAGACGCCCTTGATGCTGGCCACCGCGGGGTCGCGGTACCAGCGAAGGGTCAGGGTCCCCCCCTGCGTTGCGGCGCGCGGCACGGGGAATTCCTGCGGCCGGGCCGGCACGGGGCCGCGCTGGAGCGGGTGTATCTCAAACGCACCATTGGCCTCCAGGCGGACGCGATGGTTGAGCTTGGTGTCGCCGTACACCACCCGCAGCAGGTACTCGGCCCCAGGGTCGAGGCCCGTGTAGACCATCTCGAGGGGAGTGGCCCCCAAGGTGGCAACATGGTCGAGCCACGCCAGGCGGTGCTGGGCGAAGTCGGCCGCGCGCACCCACGTCTTGATCGCATGGGCGCCCCGGTGGAAGCGAACATCCTCCTCGCCGGGCGGGGTCACGTGGTCACCCGCGGTTGCGGTCCGGCTCGGCCGGGATCGTCGTAGAAACCACCCGGGCCCGGATCCGTCCAATGCACCACGCGATGCAGCCGGCTCCGCCGTTCCGTCTCCGTGGGCAGCCGGCGGATTTCCCTAAACTCCGCTTCCAGCCAGCGCCGGTTGTTCAAGGGCCAGTCCACGGAGTCCAGGTTGGCCCCGCGGCTGACCTGCGTCGCCCCGTAAAGCGGGACGCTCAGTTTGAGGTGGATGGTCTGGAACAAGGCCTCCGCCAACTGAAAAACCCGCGTCCGCTCCGCCAGCCCCACCGGCCGTTCGGACACTGCGGCGAGAATCTTCTCCGCCGTCCGCATCACCGCCTCGCTGCCGTGCTCCTCCGCCCGGGCCAGCGCGGCCAGCGCGTCCGTCTCGAGGCGCGTCTCATGGAGCAGGCGCAATCGCGTGTAGGCGTCATGGTAGGCGCGATAGAGCAAGGCGAGCAGCCGCCAGTTGCGCCGCTCGGCCGGGGTGGCACCCCGCTCGATCGCCTGGAAGTGCGCGAGGGTAGCGGGAACCTGTTCGTTGGTGGCCAGTGGCCCGCGCCAGTTCTGCTCCAGCAGCAGCATCCCCCGAGCCACCGACTCACCCAGCCTCTCCCCGATGAAGTAGCCGGCATAGTCGCGCAGGATCGCGCCGGGATCGGTCGCGGGATCCCAGCCCAACTGCAGGGAGAGGATCTTGTTCACATCGTCGGTGCAGCCATCCGAGTAGGCCAGGGCCCCCTGGGTGCCTGGCAGGGTCGTGCGCAGCAACCGGGAGAGATCGGACGGTCGCGGAGCCATTGGTTCGCGGCCGGCGGTGATGGCGAAAGCGGTGTCGAAATCCTGCAACGGCTGCTGGCAGTGCAGCACGTGGCCGATGTCGTTCGAGGAAATCACGGCCAGTCGCTCGGGTGCGCGGCGCCGGATCTCGGCCGTGCTCAGGTCCGTCCAGGCGGCCGAGACGACACCGGTGAGCCAGGCAGGCTGACGGTCGGACAAGAAACGGAAAAAGGTCTCGAGACGCGCGGCGTTGAATCCCTGGGGCGAGACCCAGAGCGTCGCGCGCGGGTGCCACCGGCGCAGCCGGGGCGCCATCTGCTCGAGCAGCGGCAGGAGCTGCTCGGGGGGCGTGCTGCCCGGGTCGCCGCCGGGGACAAACACGCCGTCGAGGCGCGGCAAGAAACGGAACAGTGCCTCCCATTCTTCCAGGGTGCGGGTCACCGCCTCCGACTGCGTGTAGTCGCGTTCGCGCACTGGGGCGACGATCCAGACATCGAGCCCGTACTTGTCAGCCAGGCGCGACTGCGCGGCGCGCATCTGCGGTACCGGCAGGGGGAACTCCGGCGCCGACTCGTTCTCGGTGCCCGCCACCAATTCGATCACGTTGCAGCCGAAGACCGCGAGATCGCGAATCTGCTGTTCGAACTGCGCCACGGTCCAGCCGCTGTAGGAGTTGGACATCGCCCGATAGCCAAGCTGGATGCCGCGGATCGGATAACGCGGCGCCGCGGTCACGTCCAGGGCTCGCACCAGACCGGCCCGCCCGGAGCCGAGACGAAGCGCGCGCAAGAGGTGTCCGACGCCAAAGAGCACGCCGCGGGCATCCTTTCCCGCCACGATGACCCGCACTTCGCCGGGACGGCCCGCGGTCACGATTCGAAAGCCTTCGGCAGCGAGCGGCGCGGCGAGTCGCTGGCGCGTGGCAGCATCAAGGGTCGGCAGGTGGGCGACAGCGGACTGCGGCCCGAGCAGGATGGCCGCAGACGCCGGCAGCTTTTCCGCGGGCACCACGGGCCAGCGGTGTCCGGTGCGTCGCTCAGCCTCGTCGCACAACAAGGTGACCGCCTCCGCCATCGGACCATTGCCAGGACCGGCGTCGCCCACGACGGCGGACCACAGATCGACGGCGAGCGGTTCGAGCGTCGAAGCTGGGGCAACCGGTGGACGCTCCGCTGCGAAGGCTCCGCCGCTGAGCGCGACAACCAGCCACCACCGGGCCCACCGGGTCGCGTTGCGGCCGGACGGAGTTGGCGAAGGACGCCCGCAAGGGAACGTATGTCGCACGGCTTTCATTCCCAGGTATGGCTGCGGAAAGGCGAGGCCGGGAAGCCGGCTTCGTTGACGAGGTTGCCGTCGGGATCCGGCCGCCAGGCATATCGCACCGCGACCGGCGCCGGCACCGCCGCGGAGAAGACCACGACCTCCCCGCCAGCCAGGCGGGCCTCCGCTCGCTGCCACTGCCGGTCGCTGCCAGCCACCTCGAACCCGCGCAAGGCGCCGGACGGCCTGACTTCCAGGCGTCCGCACCCGGGCCGGAAGCGCACCCGCAACTCGCTGCCGCTGGTCTCGAATCCGGCGAAAAGCGGACCCGAGATCGGACCGGGGCGGCCGTAGACCGCGCCCAACGCCCAGGCGGCGAGCCGCTGCCCGACCGGCTGCTTGTGGCCGGGATGCAGGTTCTTCCCCTCCCCCACGTCGACCGTGACCGCCATGCCCGTGTGGGGCACGTCGAGCGCCCCAAGCATCTGCTCCTGCACCAGCACCCAGCCGGGACGATCCTTGCCGCTGAAGCTCGGCAGCTGCACCCAGGCAAACGGGAAATCACCGCGCCCCCACCGGGATCGCCAGTCGGCAACCAGGGTGCGCAACTGCCGGCCGTAAAGCCGGGCGTACTCCACGTCGCGCGTGCTGTTTTCACCCTGATACCAGATTGCGCCGCGAAACGCCCCCGGCAGCAGCGGCGCGATCATTCCGTTGAAGATCACTCCCGGGAAGTTCTTGGGATCATTGGTGCCGGATGGATCCTTGGCGGAAGGGATGCTGGTGGAGAATTTTCGCGCCAACACGGGCGCCAATTCCGGGTCACCTTCCTGCGCCGCCCGGCTGGTCCACGCCTGAATCGCCGTGGCCCCCCACGAAGAAACCACGAGGCCGACGGGAACCCGCAACTGGCGTTGGAGTTCGCGCCCGAAGAAGTAAGCCACGGCCGAGAAGGCGCCGACGGTCTCGGGTTGCGTCACGACCCAGCGGCCACGGCAGTCGTCGCGCGGGGTGTCGGCATGCGCCGGTGCCACGGTGAAGACGCGCAGGGCCGGCCGTTGCGCCGCCTCCCGTTCGGCGGGAAAGTCCCGCGCCTGGGCGACCGTCATTGCCATGTTCGATTGACCAGAAGCGAGCCAGACTTCACCGCCCAGCACGTCGCGCACCACGAGTTCGTTGCGACCAGCAACCTTCAGTGTGTGGGGACCGGCCGCGGCCAGGCCGGGCAACTGCACCTGCCAGCGTCCGTCGGCGGAGGCGCGGGTTTCCGCGCGTTGTCCGGCGATTTCGACGGTCACCCTCTCGCCGGAGTCGGCCCAGCCCCAGATCGGCACCGGGCCCTCGCGCGGAAACACCGCGTGGTCGGAAAGCAACGCCGGGAGCCGCACGTCGCCCAGCGCTGGCGCGATCACCGCCACCACCAGGAAGGGCAGCAAGGTCGGACTCCGGAACGCGGGGAAACGATGCATGCGGGAGGCGTCAGAGGCGGCCGCTGATCCCGACGCTGAGGCGGGTGCCGTTGCTTTCGTAGATCAGGACATGGCTCTTGTTGATGATGTAACTCCCGGGAGAGAAGTTGAAGACGTTGTTGGCATCGAAGAAGAGCGTGAGGCCGCGGTTCAGCCGGTACTCGAAGTTGATGTCGAGGGTCTTGTCCTCGGTGGAGTAGGTGCGGCTAATCGGGTTGTCGCTGTAGCCGGAAAGAAATCCGCTGTTGTAGTTGTACAGCGCCCGGGCCTGGAACCGCCCCTGGCGGAAACTCAGTCCGGCATTGGCGGCGTAGGGCTTGAAGCCCGGGAGCCGCGACAGGCCGTCGTCGTACTGGCCCGAGGTGCGCAGGAGGGTCGCGTTACCCATCAGGCCGAAACCCCGGAGCCAGCGGCCGAAACCGGAAAGATCCTGCTGGTAGTTGCACTCGAGGCCGCGAACCCGCGCGGAGGTCAGGTTCTGCTGCGTGACCAGTTCAAAACCGGCGTACTGCCCCCCGAAACCATTGCCGGCGCCCGGGCCGATCAGGGTGCGGCGGGTGGCGATGAAACCGTCGATGCGCTTCTCGAAGGCGCCGACGGACAAAAGACCGACCGGCTGGAAATAATACTCGAGGGAGAGATCGAAGTTGTCGCTGTACATCGGCTTCAGGCCGACGTTGTTCGCCGTCACCCGGCCGACGCCGATCGTGGTGGCGACATCGGTGTCGACGGTGGTCGTCGGCACCTGGGCGCTGATCGCCGGGCGACCCATGCCAGTCGACCAGCTGGCGCGGGCGAGCAGGTTGGGCGCGGCCGTATAGCGCAGGTGGAGTCCCGGGAACCAGTCCGTGTAACGCGCGCCCGTCGTTCGCTCGGTGAAATTCGGACTGCCGTTGATCTGCAGGCTGCCGCGGCCATCCACTTCCGTCCGCTCGACCCGCACCCCGGCCAGCACCGCCAGGCGTGACAGCGCCAGATTCCCCATCAGGTAGGCCGCGGTTACGTCCTCCTCCAGCCGCGAGCGCGGCCGGACGACGTTGGTCGCGCTCGGGACGAAGTGCGCCGGATTGCTGGCCAGGAGTCGATCGGCCTTGTCGGCGTCGAAGATGTCGAAGGACGGGTAGAACCCGTGAAACATGGCGTAGCCCGGTCGTCCGAGGCTGAACGCCGCCAGGGTGTCATCAGCGTTGTTCGCCACCCCGTCGGCGCCGACATAGGTGAAGCTGCGAGTGTTGTCGCGCTTGGCGAAATCCTTGCCCCGGAAATTGAGCCCGGACTGCAGGTAGGCGGCGCGCCCGGCCAAGGTCAGATCCTGCCGCCAGTCGACCTGCAGGGTGTCGACGGTGTCGTCCACCTGGATGTCCTGCCGGCTGACCGACTTCCCGGTGAACTTGCCGGCGTCGGCGCCGTAGAAGAAGGTCTCGCCGTAGATCTGGCGGAGAACGGGTTTGTGGCGATCGCGCGTGGTGTCGAGGGAGACTCCCTTCGGGCTCGAAAACGTGGCCGAGAAGTTCTGGAAGATGTTGTGCGAGGTGGACGGGTTGTGGCTGCCCTTGAACCTCACCCAGCCGCGGTCGAGTTTCCACTCGCCGCCGGCCGCGAGCTTGTAGAGCGAATTGGTGCGGGGGGAAATCGTCGTGAAGTACTGGTAGGTGGCGTTGAGGAGTTCCTCGAACGTGGTGGAAAACCCGGGCGCGAGCGACGCGGTGGCGTTGGCGGTCGTGCGAGGCGTGCCGCCCGCCTCGATCGCGGCCCGGCTGACGCGGGAGTAGTCGGCGATGCGGTTGACGCCGGAGATGCGGTAGTCGTGCCGCTCGCTGCCGTTTTCGGTACGGGTGTACGCACCTTCAATCCGGAGCACGAGCCGGTCGCTCATCCGGCGTTCCAGCTTGAGGCTGGTGCCCGCCCGGTCGCGGATCACCGTGCTGTCAATCAGGCGGAGCCGGGTGTTGACGATGGCGTCGCTGCCGTCGGGCGCCGCCGCGAGCGAGTTTTGGATCCGGTCGTAGGTGTTCTCCGAGCGCGAGAAACTCGCGGTGAAGCCGATCCCAGTGTCGCGCCCGAGGCGATCGAGATAGGTCAGCGCCGCGGTGGGCGTCCAATTGGAGTCACCGCGGTCCGTGTTGTAGTTGGCCCCGGCGCGATAGGTGATCCGCCGGCCCTGGATCTCGAAAGCGGACTTGGTGACCAGGTCGATATTTCCGCCCAGTGAGTCTGCCGGCAGATTGGGCGTCGGTGCCTTGGTCAGCGTGATCGAGCTGATGAGCTCGGCGGGAAGGTTGTCGATTTGGTAGGCCCGATCCCCCACCGGGCTGCTGGACGCGGCATAGGCGGTCGAGAGCGGCGCCCCGTCAAGGGAGATCGTGCTGAGCGCCATTTCCATCCCGCGGACGTTGATGCCCTGCACGTCGCCGTTGCCCTTCACCTGATCGACCCCGGGCAGGCGCTGGAGGAAATTGCCGATGTTGCCGTCGGCCACATTGCCGTAGGCGTCCATCGACAGCATGTTGACGATGTTGGGTGAGTTCTTTTGCAGCGTGATCGCGGCGGCGTTGCCTTCGCGCAGGCCGGTGACGGTCACGGCCTCAAGACGGTAGATCTGCGAAGTCAGGGCGATCTGCCGATCCGTTGTTTGTCCGGCGGTGAGCACGACCGGCACTGTCTGCGGGTCGAGTCCCGCATAGCTCACCAGGAGGTCATAGGTTCCAGGAGCGACACCGACGAACTCGAAGGCCCCGGTGCGGTTGGTCAACGTCGACAGGCCCTCACGCCCGAGCGCAACCGCAGCACCCTCCAGGTAGCTGCCGGTCGCCTCGTTCAGGACGCGCCCAGTGAGGTTGCCCGTCGGGGCGCTGGCGGCCGCCAGTCCGATCGCCGGGAACAGCAGGACGGCAGCCGCCCTCCGCGCGGGGGCCGCGGCGAGGTGCGCCAGGGAAAGCAGCAGTACGCGAGGGTTTAATCCAGGAATCGGCCGGGAGTTCATTGAGGGAGGGGTTCTCACGCTAGTCGGCGAACGACGCGGGTGTTTTGGAGGATTGGCCGGACGGCGGAAATCCAGTGCTCGCTTTCTCAGTAAAATCCTCGAGGTGAGTCCTGGGGGATGGTGGAGGCCAGCATGGAGGTTCAGGGCGCCGAGGCCGGCGCGGTGGAAGGAGGATCGAGCCGCTTGAAAACCACGGCGTCGGCCACCACCTGTCCCCGGGAACCGGCAGTGAGGAGGTCGACCCACCCGTCGGTGCCCTCGGCAAACGCATAGCTCCCGACGTTCCGGGAAACGGCCGGTTCGATCCAGCGCAGGTCTTCGCCGCCGGCATGGCGCACCCGCACCGCAAAGCGCACCTCGGGAGCGAAGGGCGTTTCCGCCGCGAGGCGCACCTCATAGCGACCCGCGGCCAGGTCCGGGTTGAAGCGGGCGTATTCGCCCTCGCGCGCGCGGCCGCCGTTGAGCAGGTGAAATCCGCGGTACCCGCGCGGCAGGGCGGGAAAACGATGCCCGACCCAGAACCAAGGCGTCGCGTAGAACCCCGGGCTCGTGTCATCGACGATCTTCTCGCGCGGCTGCTGCACCCGGCGGCTGACCGGGGGCAGGGCCGGATGCGAGGGCACCAATAGCGCCACCCAGAACACCTGGCGCTCATTGGCCGCGCCGGGCACGAGCAGCGTCACCTCGGCCACGTAACGCGCCGGGGGGAGTCCGGCGGCGTCGGCCGACACGCGCACGCTCTGATCATTGCCGAGGCCCTCGGCCGTGACCTGGAGCCAGCTCCGCGCCGCCGCCGGCGCCACGGTCAGCTGCACGCGGGCGAGTTCGCCGACAGCGAGGTTGCGCAGACGCACGAGACGATCGGCCGGCCGCAGGCGGTTCGCCCGGGCCAGCAGTTCGAGCGTCAGCGGCGGCAGCGCCGGCGGGATGCCGTAGACGTCCATCGCGTCCGGCGGCCGCGGGCGAAAGGACGGTTCGTCCGTCGCCGCCAGCGCCAGCACCGGCGTGGTCAACCGCGCGCCGCGGACGGAGACGTGCTGCGTCGTCGCCGCCCGGTGGACCCCGTCGGTGACCGTGAGCGTCACCGGATAGACGCCCGGCGCCGCGAACACGTGGCGCGGCGCGGCGGCAGCGGAGCCTCCGCCGTCGCCAAAGGTCCAGATGGTCTGCAGGGCCGTTTGGCCCGGGCCCGGCCGGCTCGGTGCCGCCGAAAACGCCACCGCCTCCCCCACCCGCGCCGGGGCCACCGGGGTCATCGCGGCGTGCAACTCGCCGGCGCGCCGCTTCTGATCCTCGAAAATCTGCCAGAACACGATCCAGGGATCGAGTTCGGTCAGATTCTGCGTGCCGGCCGGCTGGACCCGGAAGGCGTAGTGGCTGTGCTGGTGCGCGCCGTACTTCACGCCGGCCGCGGTGCAAAACGGCGCGCCGGCGGCGATGGGCGCGTGTTCCGGAATGAGCAGCGCCAGCAGGTGGTGGGTCTGGAGCCACCAGACGTCGCCGCCGGGCCAGCGGCGCACGCCCCGCCAGCGGTTGTTGTCGTGGCCCCGGGCCAGGCTTTCGAACAGGAAGTGATCGTCAAACGCGAGCGGCGCGAAGTTGGGTGTGCCAGCCGGCTGGTTGATGTCGAGCCCGCCGTGGGCATCGGCCCCGGAAAAGGCCCCCATCCAGCAGTCGTCGCCGTTGTTGGAATCGCCGATGGAGATGAACCGCGCCGGGTTCGGGTACCACGGCAGCAGTTCGTCCGGACAAATGCGCCGCGTCGCGTCCTGCAAGGCGAACCGGGCCTGCCGGTTCGGGCGGCAGTCGCCGTGGTTGAAATTCAGGAACTCCTCCGCGGCCTGCACGGCGTCGAACCACACGCGCACCCCGTTGATCACATACGGTTCGTAGAACGCCTCCTGGGAGCAGACGTACCGGCGCAGTTCCACGGTCTCCCCGTCGGCCCGCAGGGTGCAGGTCATCTCGTACACCGTGCCGCCGTCGGACTGCGCCTGCTTGGGCCGCCGGAGATTCGTGAACAGGACGCGGGCGGCGGTGCTGACGAGTTCGAACCGGCGCTCTTCGCCGTTGGCGAGGCGGAAGCGGATCGCCTCGCCCCGGTCGAGCTCGACGACGCTGAGGGTGTCGTGCGCGACCAGGTGAAACTCCGCGCCGCCGGCGGGCGGCACGCCGGTCAGCAGAGCGGCCAGCAGAAGAAACCCGGAACTTTCGAGGCGAAGGTGTCGCATGGGCAATCGTCAGGGTCCGGATCGCCGGCGGCCGTCCCGGTCAATCCGGAACCATTCAGTCGAGCTAGCACCCCTGCGGGAGTCCACTGACGATACAGTGACATGTAGGCGGGGCGACCACGCCCCGCTCCGCGACGAGGTCGTCGCGGCTACATTACTGCGGTTCACGACGACTCCGATTGCATCGTTCCCGTTCAATACCGCCCGCTGACGCCGACGTTGAGGCGGGTGCCGTAAACCTCGGCCATGGTGACGCGGGCCTTGTCCCGGTTGGTGTACCAGGACTCCCACTTGTTGAAGGCATTGACCAGATCGGCGAAGACGGTGAAACGGCGCCCGACGCGGCACTGGAGGTTGAAATCCCAGGTCTCCACCCCCGAGGTCCGGACCCGTTGATCCGGGTTGGCCGCGAAACTCTGGAGGTAGCCGCCCTTGTAGTTGTACGAGACCCGCGCCTCGAGGAGGCCGTAGCGGCCCGAGACGCCGACATTCGCCCCCTTGGGCACAAAGCGCACCAGTTCGTCCGCCCCGGAGGCGTAGGTCCCCTGGGTGCGGATGCGGGTGTAGTTCGCATTCACGGCCAGGGTATTGAACGGCTTGGGAAGCTCCACCAACTGGCGCATGAAGTTCACCTCGTAACCCTTCACGGTGGCGCGGCCGGCGTTGGTGGTGGTGTTGAGGTTGAAGCCCTCGTACTGGCCGTTGAAGCCGTTGTTCGCGCCCCGGCCGATCACATCGGTCTGGCGGGCGAGAAAGTCGCTGATGTTCTTGCGAAAGCCGCTCACCGAAACCACCGCGGCGGACCCGCCGTAGTATTCCGCCGAGACGTCGTAATTGCGGCTGTACTGCGGCTTCAGTTTTGGCGTCGTCTGCTGCACCGTGCCCAGCCCGGTGTTCTGATCGTAGGTCACGACCGTCGCGGGGTAGATGTCCTGAAAGCCCGCCCTACTCTCGCTGGTCGAATAGCTGGAGCGCAGCACGACGTGACGGACGGGTTCGTAGCGAAGATGGAGGCTGGGAAAGTAATCCCGGTAGTCGGCCGAGGCGGAGAGGCGCGTGACCGCTGGATTGCGGGGGTCGCGGTTCTGGCCCGTGGTGTCGATCTGCGACTGCTCCGCCCGGACGCCGCCCACCACCCGGAGGGCGCCGACCTGCGCCGTGCCCATGACGTAGCCGGCGGTCACATCCTCGGTCAGCTCGCTGTACTGCGGCCCCTGCGAAACCGTGGTCCCGCTCTCCCGGAACCAGGTCGGATGTTCGAGGAAGAACCGCATGAAGGCCGGGTAGTCGAGGGTGGTGCGCTGTGGATAGCGGTTGTTCATCACGCCGTAGCCCGGCTTGGGCAGTGCAAACTGCGCGAGATTGTCGTCGTTCACGCCGGTGGCGGCGTTGCGACCGGCCACGCCGTCCGCCCCGACATAGTTCCAGGTGGGGGAATAGGGCGCCTGCGTGCGATACTGGCGCTGGAAGTTGAGCCCGGCCTTGAACCGCGCCGCCGCCGGTCCCCAGGGGAAGCGTTTCTCGTAGTCAGCCTTCAGCGCGGTGATCCGATCGTGGTTGAGGTTGGCGCTGAGGGTGCGCGTGGCGGTGTAGGCGGTCAGGTCGGTGCCAAAGGCGATGGTCGGCCCGTAAGTCTGGCGGTACACCGGCCGGTACCGGTCCCCGGTCGAGTCGACCGCCACGCCGAGGCCGCCGAGCGACCGCGAGGCGTTGAGGGTCTGGAAGGCGGTGTCGAAGTTCGAGGGACTGACCGAGGCCCGCAGGCCAAGCTTCTGCTCCCCGGGCCAGCGCAGGTCCGCGCCCAGGTCGTACTTGTAGGTCCGGGAGTGCCGGGCCCCCGCCCCGCCGATGTCCGCGAACGTCGCGTGCAGGAGCTCGGTGAACTCCCCGGAGGCGCCCGGGGCGATGCCGGCCGTCTGGTTGGTGGCGTCGCGCGGCTGCACCCCCGCCTCGATCTGGGCCCGGCTCACCCGGCTGTAGTCGGCGACGCGGTTGACCGCGGTGATGTTCCAGTCGTTGCGCGTGTACTTGAAGGAATAGTACGTGTAGTTCACCCCGGCCATCAGCTCCAGCGTCTCGCTGACGCGATAGTTGAACTTCACGCTCGTCGCCGCCCGGGTGCGGAAGTTCCAGTCATCCAGCGTCCGGGCCTGGCTGGTGAAGTTGACCGGCTGGTTGCGGGTCATCTGCACGCGGTCGCGCCCGTTCACGGTGTCGTTGTAGCTGCCCGACAGCGCCAGCCCGAGCCGCTGCTCCCGGCCGATCCGCGTCAGGTAGGTGAAGGAGGCAGCCGGCTTCCACTCCCGCTGCTCCCGGCGGTAGGTGTTGAAGTTGCCGCCGAGCCGGAAGTGCAGCTGCGGGTCCTTCACGTCGAGCGCCGACTTGGTCACGAGGTTGACGGTGCCGCCGAGGGAATCGGCCGGGAGATCCGGGGTGAGCGCCTTCACCACCTCAACCTCCTTGATGAAGTCCGACGGCAGCTGGTCGATCGGCACGGCCCGTTCACCCTGCGTGCCGGCCGCCTGGTAGATCGTGGAGGAGGCCGCGGCCGAACGGGTGCCGTCCACCGAGACGGAATTGGACTCCGGGGGCAGGCCTCGCACGCTGATGCCGACGACGTCGCCGACCTCCTGGATGCCCGCGATGCCCGGCAGCCGCTGGAGGAAGTTGCCGATGTTGCCATCGGCGACGTTGCCGAAGGCATCCATCGCCACGACATTCTTGATTCCGTCCGCGTGACGCTGCGCCGTGATCGACGCGGCATTGCCCTCGCGGACGCCGGCGACGACGACGGCATCCAGGGCGTAGACATCGGCCGTCAGCGCGACCGCCAGCGTGGTGGTCCGGCCGTCCGTCACCTCGGTCGAGAGCGTCTGCGCATCGAGCCCGGTGTAGGTGACCCGGACGGTGTACCGGCCGGCCGGCAGCGCGAGCAGGGAGAAGCTGCCGTCACGGGCGGTCAGCGCCACCCGGGCGCGCTCGACCACCGTCACCTCGGCGCCCTCCAGGTACTGGCCGGTGTGGGCATGGCGAACGTTGCCGGCCAGGTGCCCGTCGGCGCGGGCGGAAGTGAGGAAAACGCTGCAAAGCGACACCGCCAGGAACGGTGCGCGAAACCAACCCAGGGGCAGGCAGGGGAAACTCATGGTGCGCGGGGTGAAGGGGACGGACGCCGGCGCGGGGCCGGCGGCGCGGTGATTTAGCGCCGCCCCTTCCCGTGAGGAAACCCCCGTGTTCCTTTCTCAGGAAAGTAACCTTGGCGCTCCGCCGGGCCGGGGGCATGCTGCGGCCCCATGACCGCCCTGCCCCGCGTCACCCAGCGCGATCTCGCGCGTCTCGCCCGCGTCTCCCACACGACTGTTTCCCTCGCGTTGCGGGATCACCCGTCGATCCCGGCGGCCACGCGCGACCGGATCCACGCGCTGGCGCGCCGCCATCACTACCGGCCGGACCCGATGCTCTCCGCGCTCAACGCGTATCGGGTGAACCGACGGCCCTCGCGCTTCCAGGGCACGCTCGCTTGGCTGACGAGTTTCGAAACTCGGGCGGCGTGGCGCGGGATGATCCAGGCCGAGGGTTATTTTCTCGGTGCCCGGGAACAGGCGGAGCGCCTCGGGTACCAACTCGACGAGTTCTGGATCGGCGATCCGACGCTTTCGGCCCGGCGGGCCACGGAGGTGCTGCGATCCCGAGGGGTGCGCGGCCTCATCGTGGCGCCACTGCCGGTCGCCCACGGCCGCCTGGCGCTCGCCTGGGAGTACTTCTCCGCCGTGGCCCTCGGCTACTCGCTCGCCGACCCGCAACTCCACGTCGTGATGAACCACCAGTTCCGCAACATGCGTCATCTGGTGCACCACCTCCATCGTCTCGGCTACCGGCGCATCGGTTTCGCCATGCCGGCCACGACCGACGAGCGGGTGGATCACAACTACCTCGGCGGCTTCTGGGTCGCCCAGCAGGAACTGCCGACGGACCGCGCCCGCCTCGAGAGGCTTCTCGCGCCCGCGTTTTCCGCCGACGTGTTTCTCACCTGGAACCGCCGCGTGCGGCCGGACGCCGTCGTGACCTCCGCGAGCCGGGCGCACGACGTGATCGCCTGGCTCGAGGCGGACGGCCGCCGGGTGCCGCGGGACGTCGGCGTGGCGGTGGCCTCCATCCCGTTTGGCGACCGCACGGTTTCCGGGATGGACGAGAATGTGCGCGCGGTCGGCGCCATGGCGGTCGACACCGTGGTCGGCATGATCCACCGCAACGAAACCGGCGTGCCCGCCACTCCGTGGCGGATCCTGGCCGAAGGCACCTGGTTTCAGGGCCGCACGGTGATCCCGCGCCGCCGGAAGCCGGACGCCGCCTGACCTGCTCGGCCGGGCGCGAGCCCACGTGCCTTAGCCCTGCAACCAACCGAGGTCCAGTTCCGCCCGGGCGCGCTTGCCGTTCGAGGAGACGAGTTCGATCCCACCGGCGGACGGCCGGATCTCGGCGACGCGACGGAAGCCGGCGGGAAGCTCCACCACGCCGAAGACGTAGCTGATCACGGTGGGCCGGCGCGGATGCAGGCGGACCGCGGTCGCGTGCCCGCGGCGGCTGACCGGATTGGGCCGGACGGACTCGGCCAGGCCGTAGTGGAAGTAGCTGGCCGTGTCCTCCAGGCCCATCACCGCGGTGTGGCGCCCGTTCCACGGCGGATAGTGCCGCCCGCCATTCGAGATCCAGAGGAGGGTGTGCGGCAACTGCCGCGGATCCCGCAACGCGAAGTAGGCGTAGCGCTGCACGGGAAAGGCCACCGCCGTCCACGCGAGCGACAAGCGCGGATCCGCCGTGAGCATCACCAGATCATCGTAGCCGCGCCGCGCCGGGAAGACCGACACGTCCGTGGTTCCGCCGGTGAGCAGCGGAACGCGATCCAGGGAGCGAAACTCCGCCCCGGTCTGGAGCGAAGAGTAGCCGCGGGCTTCCGGCCGCTCAAAGGGATCCGGCAGCACCTGCGCCCGCACGAACCGGCTGGTGCTGACCAACCCCGCCCCCTCCTGCTCCGGGAACTTCACCATCGCGTGGTGCCCGACACTTATCGCCCCACGCGCGCCGGAAATCACGTGACGCTGGTAAACCACGGGTTCGCCCTCGCGCAACCGAATCACCTTTTCCACGCGGCCGCGGCGCACCCGCAGATCGAGACCCGCGCGCAGGGCCAAACCCTCGTCGGTGCGCTCCACTCCCTGCAGGCGCCAGTTCGCGTTGGCCGTCTCGCCGTGTGGCGGGTGTTGTTCCCCCCGCCAGGGGGTACCGTTGCCCCCGAAGGGCGCGCAGAAGAAATCCCCGCGCAGGGCCCGCAGCAGCGGAGGCGTGCCCTTGGCGACGGGTTCCTCGGCCCATGGGGCGATGGAGAGCGGGCTGACGGTGCGATGGTCGAGCCGGAAACTCACCGGCCCAAGGTGTCCGCCCAGGCGGGTCAAGTGGGCGTGCACATGGCTGGAGCGGAGCGGCCAGGAAGGCTGGCCATGGACAGTCTGCAGCGAGGGGGCGCTCATGCGGGAAGGATCGCCCGTCGTTTCACCGTGGCAAGCGCAAGGCGCGGAGCGGCCGGGTAATTTGCTTTATCTTCGGGAGAACATCCTCCCACTCTCGCGGGCATACGATGCCCCAGGAAACCATCGTTTACACCGTGAACCTGATCATCGGCCTGATCCTGGCCGGATTGGTGACCCACCACTGGCGGCGGGCGGGTCGGGCGCCGGCGATGGGTTACTGGATGGTTGCCGCGTGGGTGATGACCGCGGCCGATGCGCTGTTTGCGGCGCGCCCGGAACTGCCCAACTGGATCGGCCGGTTTTTTCCCACCCTGATGGTCACGATCGGGCACGGCGCGCTCCTGCTCGGCGCGCGCCGGACAGCCGGCGCCACCGCCCCGTGGCGGGTGATCTCGGCCCTCGTGATCGTGCACGGCGCCGCGCTCGCCGCGTTTCTGGCGGTCGGCGGTTCCTCCAAGTGGCGGATGGTGGCCAACGGCCTTGTCTGGGGCGGCCTCTCGCTCGCGTCGTTCGCCGCCCTGCGACATTCGCCCGCCGCCTTCCATCGCTCGCTCCTTTCGCCGGCGACGGTCTTCCTGGTCCACGGCGTCTTCCACGGTCTCCGCGTCTCGCTGGCCACCCTCTTTGCGGTGCAGGGCTGGTCCGCCGCTTCCGCCTCGCTCCAGATTGTCGGCGACCTCGAGGTCAGTTTCTTCATGGTCGCACTGTTCGTCAGCCTCCTCATCTCGCACCTGGAAGTGCGGCATCAGGAGCTGAGCCGGGCGCTCACCGAGGTCAACACCCTCACCGGCCTGCTGCCGATCTGCGCCTGGTGCCGCAAGGTGCGCTCCGACGACGGCTACTGGCAGCAACTCGAGGACTACTTCGTGTCGCACAGCCACGTGAAGTTCACGCACGGCATCTGCGGCGACTGCAGTCGCGATCATTTCGCGCGCACGGCCACGCGCGTGCGGTGACCGCGGCGCCGGCGCGGTCTCAGCGCTGCTGCAGCCGGGTGATCAACGCCCAGGGATCGGCGATGGTGCCGAAGTCCACCGCCTGCCCGTTCCGTTCCAGGCGAATCGTGCGACCGGTGGCCAGGGCTTCCCGCCAGAAGACCTCCGGCGTGACGTCGGGCCGCACCTGGCAGGCCAAGGCATAGAGACCGGCAATCCACGGCACCGACCAACTCCAGCCTCCCGAGGAGTAGTAAACGTAGTCCCGAATTCCGGTCGGACTGGCCGTGGTGCGCGCATCCATCGGCACCAGCAACCGTTGCCCGGGCCCGAACTGACGCCCCGACCAGAATCGGTCCGCCCACCAGAGGCCTGGTCCGTAGGACTCCGGCCGCTCGGGATCGGAGAGCGGCTCACGGCCGAGACCGTGGAACTCCAGCCGATGCGTGCGCGCCAGCGCGGTTGAGATCACGAATACTCCGGCCCGCGTCGCCTGCGCGACGGCGGCATTTGTTTCCTCGGTACCCTTCTGGCCGGGTCCCCAGCCCACCGAGATGGAGATGACCCGGATTTTGCGGCCGGCCGGCAGACCGGCGTTGATCTCCAGCAGGCGGACGATTGATTGCGCCAGCCAGGTGAAATCCCAATCGAAGCTCCCCCCGGAGCCGCGGGTGCCGTGCATCTCCGCGACGTAGTAGAGATCCGCCGCCGGAGCCACGCCCACCGTCCGGCCGACGGCGATTGAGGCCACCGCGGCACCGTGCATCTGCGCCTCCTCGCCACTCCAATGGATCTCCTCGTAGGAACGCAGGCGCTCGCGGTACTCCACGTGCCCCACCAGCAACGCCTGGTCGATGATGCCGATTCCCACCCCGGCACCGGTCACGCCCCGGGCGTGCAGCGCCCGCACTCCCAAACCCGGCGAGCGGTTGCGCCGGAGGATCTCCTCGGGCTCAAAGCCCGCCGGCAGGCGCCCCTGCGGCCAGCGTGTGCCGCTGTCGAAATCGGCGTACTTCAGGTCGGCCAGGCGCCCGGTGAGATCCAGTGCGCTCACGTCGCGCCCGCGCAGGTCGACCTGCCAGGCCTTGCCGGCATTCGGATCGTAGCGGGGCAGTTGGGACAGCGGCCCGCGGTCTTTCAAGAGTAGCAACGGCGCCGGCTGGCGCACGATCTCCAGTTGCGCGGGGGCGGATGTCAGGGTCCGCGGCACGGGCGCCGGCTTTGCCGCAAACCTCCACGCCCCGACCGCGACCAGCAAGATCAGGCCGATCCCAATCCCGATCTTCCAGTTTCGATCCATCCGCAAGGGTGGTCCGCCGCGCGGCATTAGTCGACCACCGATCCGAGCACGCGGCCTCGTTCACTCCAACCGGCCATCGGGTCGCTCGCCTTCGTCAGTGCCGGCCGGATCCCGGCAGGCACCGTCCACCCGCCAGCGACCAGGCAGCGAGAGCAAGCGCCAGCAACGCCAGCGTCGCGGACGAATCCGCCAACGCGACCTCGTTGGTCACGGTGTAACCGCCGACGACGCCTTCGACGTGGTAGAAGTCAGTGCCATCGAAGCTCGTGACCACGAAGTCCCGGTTTTCGAACTGGGCCAGGGGAATTCCCGGGAGGAGAAGCCCGTCCGGCGAGGTCACGACACTGGTCGAGGTCAATCTCACCATCACGCTATCGAAGGGACTTGCCCCGAGGCCCCACGGCGTCCCGGACACCACGGTACCATAGTACCCGCCGTAGTTGTAGCCACCGAGCACCTGCCAGACGAGGCTCAGTCCTCCCGCACGGTCGATGCCGCCGACCGTGACCGTGACCGATCCAGGCAGGTACAGGTGATTGCCCTGTTCCGGTGTGGTCGAGAAATCGACCAGCGGATCCGGCAGGACCATCGTCAACTGCCAGGCCTGGCCCATCTCGCCCGGGTTGTTGGGCGCCGCCACGATGCTGCCGAAGTAGGTGATCGTCGTCGCCGGGGCGACCGAGGTCACCGCCATGAGGCAGCAACCGAGGAAATACCTCCTGAGGCCGGGCTTGGTTTTCATAAGAAGGGGGGTGGCTGGTGCCCAACGACCTGCCGGGAGCGAATGGAGGCCTGACCCCGGCGAAGCGGGAAATGCCATCCCAGCATGGCCCACTTCGTCGCCCGGTTCTCCGCGCCCGTTGGCGGAATCGACGCGGCCATTGACCCGGCTCCCGCCGCCTCCCGACCGGTGGCAGGTCGGTCCGCCCCCGCCCTACCGTCGCTGCACGAGCACGACCCCCAGCACGGCAAGCGCCAGCCCGAGCCCTTCCTTGCCGCGGATCTCCTCGCCCAGAAACACCCACGCCAGCACGGCAATCTGCGGCAGCATCGTGCTGTTGATCAGGCTCGACTCCGTCGCGGTCAGGCTGCGCAGCGTGTGATTCCAGAGCGTGAAAGCCACGGCCGTGTTGACCAGTGCCAGCCAGGCGACGATCCCCCACTCGCGTATTCCCAGGACCACCCCGCCCTGTACCGCGACGCCGGTGAGCAGCAACAGGGCCGCTCCCATCGTCATGCTCACGGCGGTGATCGTGAGCGCATCGCCACCGGCCTCGCGGTTGATCTGGCGCCCCAGCACCGAAGAAAGGGCATTGGCCAGCGTGCCGACCGCCATGATCCCCAGCCCGAGCCACTGGCCGGCCGTCAGCCGCACCGGGAGGAAATAGAGCGCCACCCCGGCCAAGTTAACGGCGATGCCCCACCATTGCCGCCCCGTCGGCCGCTCGGTCCGCCCACCTGCACTGAGCAGGGCGACCAGAATCGGCGTGAAGTTCAACATCAGGCTCACCGCCGCCGCCGGCAGGAGTTCGAGGCCGGCAAACTGGGCTCCCTGCGTCACGGCATAGTACAGCACCCCGAGCAGCGCCACCCGGCCCCAGTTTCGCCGATCCCATCGCGCCAGGTCCGCCCGCCGCCCAGCGGAAAGCAGGACCCAGGGCAGCAGGACGAGGGCCGCGCCGGCGTAGCGCAGGCCGGCAAACGTGAGCGCGGGAATCGTCGGCAGGCCGAACTTGATCAGCACCCAGGAACTCGACCACAGCCCGGTGACGAACAACGCGAGCCACACGGGCCGGAGTGATTTCGGGGGAGCGGGGCCCGTTGCCATGTGCAACCACGACGAAAGTACCCCGGCCGGGCGCCGCGCAAACCCGAAGTCGACGGAGGCGACGACCTCCTTCCTGCCGCGCTACCGGTAATCGGCCCCGGTCAGGCTGTTCAGCACCGAGGTCTGCCAGTTGCGCAGTTGCCGCTCCAACCGCTCGGCTTCCGCGGCGTGTGTCGCGATCAGGTTGCGCTGCTCCGCGGGATCGGCCCGCAGGTCGAAGAGTTCCCGGGAAGGACCGCCGGACCGCCGCGCCTCGCCGTCGAGCACCAGCTTGAACCGGTTGTCGACGATGGCCCGCGGTCCCGCGTAGTCCTCCTCGCGGACGTCCGGGTAGATCACGTTCTGGAAGTTCCGGGTTGCCCCATCCGGCCCGAGCTTGGCCAGCGGCGTCGTGCCCTTCTGGAGTTCCGGGTCGAGGTAGGGCTTGGCCCCGGCCCGCGGCCGGGCATTCCAGAAGGCGATGGGGGTCGGCCGCTCCACCATCCGGCCCTCCAGCAGCGGCACGAGGCTGAGGCCATCCAGCGGCCGCGCCGGCAGGGGTTGCCCCGCGAGTTCACAGAGGGTCGGCAGGATGTCGCTCGTCACGGCGTTGACGTCGCTCGCCCGCGGCCGCGCGATTCGCGCCGGCCACTCGATCACCCCAGGCACGCGGATGCCGCCCTCGTAAATCGCCCCCTTCTGGGCCCGAAACGGCACCGTGGCCACCGCCTCCGGCGGCGTCCCGTTGTCGCCGCAGTACCACAACAGGGTGTCGGCCCGCAGGCCCGTCCGCCCGAGATGCGATCGCAGCTGCCCGATCGCGCGATCCATCGCCGTGATTTCCGCGAAGCGCTCGCGCAGCACCTCGCGCTGGAGCCGAGTCACGTTGCGACCCGTCTCGTTGGACGTCAGCTTCACCTCCCGGGTGCCGAACCCGGCCGGCAGGCCATCGTACAACGCCAGATCCGCCGGCAGGCCGCTGTAGGGTTCGTGCGGCGAGCCGAACCACACCACCACGAAGAACGGCCGTTTCTCCCGCTGCGCGCGATCAATGAAGCGGAGGGCCTCCGCCACCACGAGTTCGGAACTCTCGCCGCGGAACTGCTGCGGCGGCCCGCCGTCGCGCGAGAACCACGGATTCAGTTCGAAGAAGTTGTCGTGCGAGAGCCACGTGTCGAAGCCCATCGCCCCGGGGTTGGTGGGCGACGCGGCTTTCACCGGTCCGAGATGCCACTTCCCGAAATGAGCCGTGGCGTACCCCGCCCGCCGCAACAGGTGGGCCACGCTGATCTCCTCCGGCCGCAGCGACCAGCCGGGGTTGAAGATCCCATAGCGGTTGTGGTGCCGGCCGGTCATCACCGTGCCGCGCGTCGGCGAGCAACTCGATCCGCCCGAGTAGAAGCGGTCGAGGCGCAGGCCGCCCCGCGCCATCTCGTCCAGCACCGGTGTCTTCAGGTAGGGATGTCCGTTGTAGCCGGTCTCGTCCCAGCCATGGTCGTCCCCCATCAGCAGGACGATATTGGGGCGCGGGGCGGCCGCGGTGGCAGCCCCCGCCGGCACGGCGAGGACCACGATGACGGCGGCCACGAGGAAGGAGGACAGCCAGCGGAGGTTCATGGGGGAAAAGGGGCGTCGCCAAGGGGGCGCGCCCGCGGGAATCCCCTGGTGATTCCCGCGCCGCGCGTGTCCCGACGCTGGACCCCGCCTGCCGTGGGGACAAGCGGCGATTGCGTCGGATCGCGCCCGACCGGCTGCGGCCCGGAAATTCCTCCTCCCTTTTCCCGCCAGCCGCGTCATGCTCCCGCCGCCCCGAGCCACCCCGATGTTCTCCAAACTCCTTCGCCGGATCCACCTGTACCTCGCGCTTTTTCTCGCTCCCTGGATGCTGATGTACGCCCTCAGCACCCTGGTGATGAACCACCGGGCGTACTTCGTGGAAAAGCACGGCCGCGGTCCCGCGCCCTGGCTCAAGGAACGGGAACTCACCTACGAAGGTACCTTTGCCCCGGACGCGGCGCCACGGGACGTCGCCCGCCAGCTCCTGGATTCGCTCGATCTCGACGGCGCCCACCAGGTCAGCCGTCGCAACGACGGCGTGATCGTCATCCAGCGCCAGGATCTGCTCTCCCCGCGGCGCATCACCTACACGCCGGCCACGCGCCAGGTGCTGATCGAGCGCACCGAGGCGCGCACGCACGCCACCCTCGAGCGGTTTCACCGCCGGCGTGGGTACTCGACCGGTTACCTGCTCGACACCTTCTGGGCCGTCTCGGTCGATCTGGTGATCGCCGCGTGCCTGATCTGGGCCCTGTCCGGCCTGTGGATGTGGTGGGAGATGAAGGCCACCCGGCGCATCGGCGCCACCGGCCTCGCCGGCGGCATCGCCCTCTTCGCCTTCTACCTGATCACGATCTGAAGGAGCCCGACGCCATGACCTCCTCCCATTTCAACCGGCGCCTCCACCTCTACCTCGGGCTTATCCTGCTCCCGTGGCTCTTCATGTACGGGCTCTCGTCGATCCCCTTCGCCCACAACCAGTATTTCCAGCAGCGCGACGAGGCGAAGAAGATCCCGCTGTGGACCGTGCGGCTGCAACAACCGCTCGAGCTGCCCGTGCCCGCGGATCCCGCCGCCCTCCGCGAATTCGCCCGCCAGGTGCTGCGGCAGGTGGGCGTCGACCAGCCCAACTTCGGCGCCAACCGCCCGAATCCGCGGACGGTGAACATCTACGCCTTTTCCTTCCTGCGGGCGACGCGCGTCACGGTGGCGGTGGAGCAGAAGCAGGTGACGGTCGAGGACCGGCGGTTCCGCTTCGACCAGTTTCTCACCGGCCTGCACGCCCGCGGCGGCTTCGAGCAGGACGGCCTCGTGCAGGACTCCTGGGGCGTCGTGGTCGACCTTGTGGCCCTCGCCGTGATCCTCTGGGTGCTCTCCGGCCTTTATCTCTGGTGGGGGGTGCCCGGTCACCGCGCCTGGGGCTGGGTGACCCTGCTGGCCGGTGCGGCGTGCTTCCTCTGCTTCACGCTCCGGTTGTGAGGCCGGGGCCGCCGGCCCCGATCCCCGCCGGCCGGACCGGCCCGCCGCTCACTGCGCCCGCGGCCGGGTGGCAAACGGGGCCAGCGTGCCGGCATGCACCGCCGGCAGGCGTCGATGCGTCTCACGCATCGCGTCGACGAGATCCGGATACGGACGATCCGTGACATCGACGACGCCGATGTTGTAGTTCTCGCCGTCCATTCGCCCGGTGCACGGCTGATCGATCCACTGGAACCAGGTCGTGCCAATCACCGCCGGATGGGCCGCGGCCTGCTCCACATAATAGCGATACGCTGTGCCGCGCTCGGCGAGGTCCCGCACCTGCACCAGGCCGGCGGCCAGCCCGCGGCCGGGCACGCCGAAGTGAAACTCGCCAATGACGATCGGCCGGCCGGTGACCCGCTGGATTTCGTCCAGCGATTTCAGGTCCGGCTGCACGGCGTACACGTTCAGGCTGAACACGTCGAAGCCCCGGCACGCCCGCAACATCTCCACAGGCAGCCGGGCCCCGCCGAACCGCAGGCCGAGAATCAGGTGGTTGGGATCGTGCCGTCGGATGGCCGCCATCGTGACCTCGAGGAATCGCTCGAAGGCCCGGTAAACGAACTCCCTCCTCCGCTCCGGCGTGTCGCCGGCGGCCAGGAACGCCCGCGCCTCGCGTTGCAGCGCGCTGGGCCGTCCTCCGAGGATGACGTCCACCAGGAAGACCTCGCGCCCCGGCCACGGCGGTTCGTTGGCGATGAAGTATCCCAACAGCCATGGGTCATCCTTGCGCGGCGCACATTGGGCCGCCGCCTCGCGGTCCGCCAGGAGAGGGAACTCCTCCCCATACACATCCGGCATGCCGAGATAGCCTTCGCGCATCCCCCAGCCGCCCAGGTTGACCTGGTAGGCCTTCTTGCCCGCGTCCCACAAGCGCGGCTCGCTCCAGTTGCCGACGGTGTTGAATCCCCAGGAGTCCATGCGGCGCACCGTGAGATCCAATGGAATCCTCCGCCCGCCCGCCCAGCCCCCGCCCGCGGCGGCAGGGCCCGAAAATAATCCTCCCGCCCCTGCAGGCGCGATTCGCCGCCTTCGGCCCGGATGCCGGTCACGCCAGCCGAATAGAAGAGCCCCCCGTCGGGATCGACGAACCACCAGCGACCATCGACCTCCTCGACCCGGAAGAACCCGGTGCCCCGCCGGCGGCGTTCGCGGCTGCCGCCGTAACGATCCCAGCCAAAATCACCGGGCCGCAGCGCCGCCGCCTCCTCCTTCCATTCGCGCCGGAGTTGGTCGAGATCGCGCACCTTGCCCGGCCAGTCCGCTGGCATCCACTGGCCAAACTCATCCACCACGGGCCGTGGATCCAACAACTCCGAACCGGGATCCGTGCGCTCCAGCCGCACCGCCCGGATCTCCAGCGTCGGCGTCCCCAGGGGCTGGGCCATGGCCACTCCGATGCCCGTGACTGCATCGAGCGGCCCGTAGGTCCCTCCGGTGCCGATCCAGAATGTCGGCCGCGCCACCTTGCCCACCGAGGCCAGGCTCGATCCGGCCCGGTTCGGCTCGCGGAAGTACTGCAGTGGGACCGCCGCGCGGATCCACACGTTGGGGAGCGGCTGCATCGTCCGCCGCTGGGATTTGGTGCCGCCGTGGAGCACCAGGGAGAACCGCTGCGGCGAGGACGCGCGCAGTTCCAACACGAGGTAGTCGTAGCCAGTCCAATCCGAGGGCAAAGGCGAACCCCAGGCCGCCAAATCCCAGCGGTGCTCGGAGGTCGCGCCCGAAAACACCACCTTTTGGCCGGCCGCCGCCGCCCCCACGGTCCAGAGGCCCAGTCCCCAGGCCATCCCCATTACCCACCAGAGGCGACGCATGCTCATGCCCCAGAGTGGACCCGCCGGGTTCGCCGTAAAAGCCGGAACTTGCGGCCGTTCGATCCGCGCCCCCCGGCGCCTTTCGGGTTCGGCGCCGGCGCCGAGGCGGAGATTTCCCACCGCCGGAAAACAAATTACCCGGTCCCCGAGAAAGCGTTTCGTTCCCGCTGCGTCGGGACACTGCGCACCCTCCCCCACCAGAGTTTCGCCTCCCGGTTCCCCCGGGGCCCACGCCCTCCCTGGTCAGGCACCTCGGGGTTTCCTTCAACTTTCCATCGCTCGCGCCGATTTAACCTCTAGCCGTCAGTGAACTCCTCTCTTTACGCCGCGCCTCTGTCAGAGACCGGCGCGCCGCCCGAGCCCGCCGCTGTGGCTCCGGTGCCGAGCGCGATTCCACCCCCATTTCGAGTCGCCAAGATCGACCAGGCGACCCTGCTGTCGGTGATTGAACTCCAGGTCGCCGACGGCTGCCGCATCGCCCAGGTGACCCCCGAACTTTGGGTCGCCAAGCAGCAGCAGACCCGCACCTACCTCACCGTCACCCCCGCCCAGTGGCGGGCGCTCCGGGCCTTCGGCGACGGCCCCGGCCGCACGGCTTCGCAGGTCCTGTTCCGGCTGATCACGGACCGCGACTGCCTGCCGCTGCGGGAATTCTACGAACTGGTCGTCAAGGCTTACGCCCGGGGCTTCCTCTACAGCGAAGGTTCCTCCGCGGGCCGTCCGGTCGTGCCGGCGCGGTGGCCCTGGCTCATCGATGGGCGGCACGTGCGCACCGGGGCGGTCGCCATCATCCTCGCCGCGCTGCTGGCGACCATCGTGCGACCGCTCCAGCTCCCGGGCAACGTCCTGGAATTACTCGGCGGCTGGCTGCTGGCCTGCCTGACCACCAGCGCCGGGTACTGGCTGGGGGGCTGCGTCGCCCGCCGCGCCAACACCGAGGTTTATCACGCCCGCTTCCACTGGAAGACCCTCCTGCCGCACTTTCGGGCCGACCTCGACGACGCGATCATGGGCGGGTCGGCCACGGTGGTCGACGTCGCTCTTGCGCGCCTGGCGCCCTCCTTCCTCGCGCTCGCCCTCACCACGCTTTTCCTGCCCGGGCTCGGCCTGGCGATGTTCGTCAACGCCCTCGCCCAACTGTCGCCCTTCTGGTGGTCCCCCGGCCTGACGGTGATCCACACGCTTTACGGCACGCGGCGCAATGACACCACGTGGCGCTTCGCCTTCGAGCCCAACCAGGCGATCTGGTACGCCTTCACGACCCGGCTGAAGAAGACGAACTTCCGCTTCACCGGCATCCACTCGCTCTACGCCGCGACCTGGCTGACACTCGCGCTCGTCGCGGCCGCCCTCCTCCTCCGGGCGAACGCCGCGGATCTCTGGGCATCCTATCTCGCCGCCGGCGGCCTGCACTTCACGGCCCTCGCCCTGCTCTGCCTCCTCGTCCTCGCCGTGCTCGCCGTGGTCGGGACCTTTGCCGTGGTCGGCCTGCTCGCCTGGGTCGAATGGAACGAAAAACGCAAGGCCCGTGCCCTCCGTCCCCGGGGCGGCTCCGCCACGGAGGGAGCGATCGCGGAGGCACTCGGCCAGGCCCTGCTCTTCCAACACCTGTCGGACAACGACCGCGCCAACATCGCCCACGCCATGGTGCCCGAGGATATCGCCCCTGGCACCCTGATCATCCGTGAGGGGGATTCCGGCGACAAGCTGTACCTCTTGTTCTCCGGGGAGGTCGAAGTTGTGCGCACCCTCGACAATGGCCGCGAGGAGCGCGTCGCCACGCTCGTGCCCGGCGACGTCTTCGGCGAGATTGCGCTCCTGAACCGGAGCCCGCGCACGCGCACCGTCCGCGCCCTTTCCCCCACCACGGTGCTAAGCCTCACCCGCGAGGCCTTCCAGTCGCTCGTGCTCACCCGGATCTCGCGGGAGCAGATCGAAAACACGGTGCAGAAGATGGCCTTCCTGCAGCGCATCCCCCTGGCCTGCGACTGGTCGCCGCACGCCATGGCCGCCTTCAGCCGCCGCGCCGCCTTCCAGGACTTCGCCGAGGGCTCGTACATCCTCCACGAGGGCGAGGACAACCAGTTCTTCTACCTCATCTACGAGGGCGAGCTGGCGGTCCGCCGCCTGCGGCAGGATATCGCCCTGCTGCACATCGGCGAGTTCTTCGGGGAAATCAGCCTGCTGCAGAACAGCGTGACCAAGGCCACCATCGTCGCCCGCACCCCCGCGCGCTGCCTGATTGTGAACAAACGCGAGTTCCTGCAATTCCTCACCAAGGACTTCGTCATCGGGCTGCAATTCGAGGCCATCAGCTCGAAGCGTCTCGGCCAACCGATCTTCCCGCTCAACGGCAAGTCCTTCGACGTCTTTCGCGACTGACGGCGCCGCCCGGCAGGGGCAACGATGGGGTCTCTCCGCTCCTGGCCGCTTCGTTGGGGATCGCCCCGGTTCGCGCCGGCGATCGGCGGGGTGGCTTCTTCGCGATCCCCCGCTTCTGCCTCACGCCAAGGCCGCGAAGGCCGCCGAGGACCGACCAATCCCCAACCTCCGTTGCGACCTTGGCGTCAGTGGCGTGAGCCAATTTAAGCCCGGGGCGAAAATCGCTCCGGCTGGCAGGCCACCTCTTCCTGCAGAGGGGAAAACCGTGGGCCCCCAACGCTACGGAGTCGCCCTGATGCTCGTTGCCCGCAAGGGTTGAAGGCTTCCCCCCTGTAGGCGGGGCGACCCCGCCCCGCGCGGACCGGGCGTCGATGCGAGTGACGCGGAGCGGGGTCGCCCCGCCTGCAGCACTGCAAGCCTGTCCTGCCGGGTGGAAGCGCGGTCCTCACCGATCCGCCGCCGGGCGTTGGACGAAGAAGGCCGGGGGCGGCTTCGCGCGCTGCGCCTCGCGCCACTGCTGCGCCAGGGTCTGGCGCTCGGCCTTCGACGCGGAGGCCGGGAGGAGGAAACCCCGTCGGGAAACCTCGAAGCGGTCGTCGAGGCCGTTGGCGTTGGCGTCCTCGTAGATCGGGTTTTCGTCGGCGAGGACCAACCCGGTGACCCACGCACCTTCGCTGCCCGACCGGAGCACGAAACGGCGATCCCCTTTCTACGCCTCGATCAGCGGCAGGTGGTCGGCGAGGAGACGGGCCCCGGAATACAGATCCCAGACACCGGCCTCGGGATCCAGGCGCACGGTGAGGGTCGGCAGCGCCGCCATGTTCCGGCCATCGTACTTGCCGGTTCCGACGTGGAAGTTGAGCGACTTCCACTGCAGCGCGCCGGACGCCGAATCGTCGTACATGAGCTGCAGGCTGCCGGTCACCGGGCTCGTCACCACCCCCAGCCGCGCCCCGGCGATGTCGATGATCGTCGTCTGCGAGGCATACACCTGAAACGAGACGAACGACACGTCATGCGGGGTGCCACGCAGCGGCCTGGACCATTCCTTGCCGGCGTCAAGCGCGAGAAGGTCGACGTTGTTCTTCTTCGCCTTGCTCGCACCGACCACGCCGGTTGCGGATAGTTCATCGACGCCAAACTTGCCCGCTGCGAGCGGCGCGGGTTCGTTCGGTTTCGCATTGCTCTTCAAGCGCAACAGGCCGAGCGCCGGGGGCGTCGCATTCGACTGCGCGTGCAGTGAGGCGGCACAGGCGAGTACGACGGAAACGAGCAGGACACGGCTGGGGGAGAGAGATTTCATGGCGGGCCTTCAGGGCTGACGCGGCATTTCTTCGTCCTTGAGGCCGCTCAACAGATTGCGCTTCGTATCCCATTCGAGATTTCGATCCATGGCGGCTGGATTCAGATAATAGGTCAGCCGCACCAAACAGGTGGCCGAGTTGGACGGACCGAGAATCAGGCCACCGCTGATTTTTCCGTAGTGCGCGCTGACGACTTGACCATCACGTTCGACGGTGCGCACCCGGAAGAAATACGCTTGGTCTTCAGTGGCGGACGCTTTGGTGCCACCCTGCTGGCTTCTCGCCAATCGAGATACCAACACCGGCTCATAGCCCTGCTCCGGCGCCTCCCGCGGCCAACGGAAATGCGACAGCCGCCATTCCTCGGGTAACCTTACTTCCTGAATCCCATCGCTGATCCGCGAAAATCTCACGTTAAGGCGAACGTCGAAATCGTCGCGAGTGGCGTATCGACGGTCCAATGTAAAAACGAAGTCAGAAAAAACTCCCAATCCGTGCGGTGCGACCCAATCGCCTTTCTCCAAATCGTAGCCACAGGGCTGTCCCGCCACAGGAATCTCAATTGTGACCCGTTTTGCAAACAAGGGAATTGGTCTCCCGACAGGACGCATGATAGCCTTGCCTTCCACGGTCTGCGACCGACCATGAACTATTTCTTCCAGCGGCGGAATCGCTAGCCCACTCCAATAGTAGCCTGCCTTCTCCACAGACGCGCCAAAGCTGCCTCCAGTGTGGCCTTCACCGGTAAAGGCCCCGCTGCTTGATGTATTGCCTTCAACACGCACAATGGCGTTGGCATCACGGGACTTACCAAACACGAAGCGAACCAGCGCGCCGGAAACAGGATGCCCTGCTTCATCGGCGACATGCACGTTCACGCGAACCTTCGGCAGCTCAAACTGCTTCCTCACAGCGACGGCAGCGACTCCCAAGAGTGCACCCAAGCATATGATGAACTTTGTTTTCATAGTCACTGGTTTGACATCGCGACAATCTGGTCAAAGAGGCCAAAAGAATACCGGTAAGCTACCGCGCGAACGTCACCATGGCGCCATTCAAGGGTCTGCGTTGGTGCTTTGGGTCCTCGCGGCCATCCTGACCTCGCATACAGCGCCGGCATGTCGTAGTTGCGGTCCTCCAGTGATCGGGTCCGGATCTTCGAGCCACTCCTAGGTTCGGTCTGGGTGGTTGGTTGAGGTTGCTACCACTGACATTGGTTGTCCATCCCTGGCGGAGGGAAGGCCCGGCTCGGCGGGCCTGACCGGAGCCAGGGATGGAGATTGATTCGCGGCAAAGCATGCGGGGGATTGGTAGCCGAGCTTACTATGGGGCCGCTTCTGGTTGTATTTGATCCGGAAGTCCTCGATGACGACGCGCGCTTCAGTGAGCGTCCACAGCTGTTCGCGATTGAGGCATTCATCGCGGAAACGGCCGTGGAACGATTCGACAAAGCCGTTTTGCCACGGACTGCCGGGCTCGATGTAGAGGGTCTTGATCTTGTGGTCGGCCAGCCAGTGCTGGAGCGCTTTCGCAATGAACTCTGACCCGTTGTCGGAGCGAATGAATTCGGGGGCTCCATGCTGCGTGATGGCGGCCTGGACCAGGCGGATGACGTCACCGGACCTGAGCGCCCGGTCCGCTCGCAGCACATGGCACTCGCGCGTATATTCATCGAGGACCGTGAGCATTCGCAGCGCACCGCCGCGCACGGTGGCATCGGCGATGAAGTCCCAGGTCCAGACATGGCTCTTTCTCGTCGCCTTGGTCGGCAGTCCCGTCGAGTGACCACGGCGTGGGATGCTCCGGCGCGTCGGCGGCACCCGCAGGCCCTCCTGCCGCCGGAGCCGGCGGACCTGACGCAGGCCGATCCGCCAGCCTTCCGTCTTCAACTCGACGAGGATCCGGCGATGGCCATAACGCGGGTGCTCCTCGCTTAGCGCATGGAGCCGCTGCACCAACTGCTGCTGGCGGCTCGTGGGTTCACCGGCGCGATACCAGTAGGCGCAGCGTGATAACCCAAGGAATCGGCAGCCAGCGCGCCCGGAGCACACGCCGGCCCTGACCGCCGCGGCCACGACCTGCTTTTGTGCCCCGGGCTCACAATCTTTTTTGAGCGCGTACTCCAGGACCTTCTTCGCCAGCATCGCGTCCGCGAGCATCTTCTTCAGCTCCGTGTTCTCGCGCTCGAGTTCCTTCAGCCGCCTGGCCTCGCCGAGGTCCATGTGTCCGAACTGCCTTCGCCAACGGTGGTACGTCACGTCCGAGATGTTCTTCTCCCGGCAGATATCCACCACACTCTTGCCCGCGTCCACCTCCCGCAGGATGCGGACTTTCTCTTCGGTGCTGTAACGCTTTCCCTTCATGATCTGGGTCCTTTCTGTTGGACCCAGACCGAACCTTCAAGCGGCTCGAATTTCCGGGATCACGTCAGCTCGCCGCGAGAAAAAAAGCCCGCATCTTGGGACGGAGGGAGTTCATGCGTGGAGCGATGAAGGTTCAGGGCAAAACCGGACGTCCGATGCCGGCAATGAGCGCCGGAATTTCGTCCACGCGACCGTAGCCGGAGAGGCGCCGCTGCTCGTCCAGCACAAACACGTACGGCAGACGGTCGACCTTCAGCCTGGCAACTATGGGACTTGCACGTCCCAAGGATTCGACACACGTACTGCCGGATGGAACGGGCGTGGACTTCGCTCCTTTGGGCAGGTCTCCCGGGACTCCGACGGAGATGAAGACCCATTTGGTGTTGGGCAGGGGTTTGGCCTTGAAATCATGCAGTCCCGGCGGGCCCTCAGGATGACGCGGCCCATCCCACAGGCACACGATCGTCGTCTTGCCCGCCAACTCGCCCAGGGTGGTCGCCCTCCCCTGCGCCAAGGTAAGAGGAAAATCCAACGGCTGGCGGACCAGGCTGTAGCGCTCCAGGACGCGTCGCGCCAATTCCTTGGTCGGACGCGGGGCATACGCAGACTGGACGATCCGCATGGCTGCCTCCTTCCCCGCGTCGCAATACGTGTTCTGGGCCAGGGAGAGAAAGAGTCCCCAGATCTCAGGCTGCTCGCCAAACTCACCGCGCAGGCGATCCAGCATCGTCTCCGCGAGGAACGGGTTGTCATACCAGTGCCGCGTCAGCGTCTTCCGGCCGATGAAGAAGGCCTCCATGCTGTGCGCCACCTGGATGCGATCCTCGATCGGATGCGTCGGCGTCGTGCGAAAGGCGCGGGCGACCGCCAGGGCCGAGCGCTCGTAGGTCTTGTCGGTGGGCGTGATGCCCTGCACCCCCGCGAGCGCCTCCAGTTTGCGCGCTTCCGCCGCCTTGGGGTGAGTGGTGTGCTGGGAATGAAAATCCCGCGCGGCTTGCGCCATCGCCCGGTACTTCTGGGCGCGGGCTTCGACCTCGGCCTTGTAACGGCTGGCGTCCGTGCGACTGGTCGCGACGATTCCCTGCGGGGACCTGACCCGCGCGTCGTTGGCCGCCTTTTCCTTGCTGGTCACCTGGGACCAAGCCTGATCGGCCGCGTTCGGGGGCAGCGTCTGGGCGCCGAGACCACTCGCGAAGCACAGGGCTGGGAGGAGGCGAAGGTACGGCGAAACACGAGTGTTCCCAGCGGGGAAAGGTCCGGCGCAAACCGTGAGAGTCATGGCGAAAAAGCGGTTTCCTGCAGGCGGTCGTGATGAAACTGGAGCGCACCGACCTTGCCCTTCTTGACGGGGACAACCCGCCCACAAAAAACACCCTCTGCTTGGGGGTGCCCCCCCCGGATTCAGGGTGGGTTTTGCACTTGCTTTTGCCAGCGGCGGTTTCCAACCGGCGCGTCAGCCCGGCGGCTCTCGGGAGAGAGCCACTCCCGCCACGGGTCCGGCAGGAAACCCAGCGAAGTGACACCCCACACCTGATCAACCACGGATGAACAGACGAACACAGATGGGGCGACCTTCATCCGTGTTCATCGGTGTCCATCCGTGGTTCACTGGTTTGGAATACCAGACTGGTTCATCACCCGTTTCGGGTTTCCAGGATTCAGGCAGCTTCCCCGGAGATGTCCCCCGGGTTGAAATTGGATCTCGGACTCCCTTGCCGCCGTGGCAGGCTCGCGGACATGAATACCCGCATCGGGACCGTTGCCTGGGTTGCCGCGACGCTCGCGTGGCTGGCCGTCGGCGCCCTCGCGGCCGAGGTCGCCCCGCCCCGTCCACCTTCCGGGCATCCGCGCCTGTACCTGCGCGAGGCACAGATCCGGGATCTGCCCCGGCGCCTCTCGCATCCCACGCTCGCTCCGGTGGTCGCACGGCTGGAGCAACTGGCCGCGCGCTCGCCGCAATTCCGCGCCGAGTGGCAGGCCCTCCAGCAACTGGTGCGGCCTGATCCCGCAGCCGGACGGGCCCTCGTCGCCGAGACCCTCGCCCTCCTGCAGCGCTCCGAACTGCCCGACCGCCAGGACGCCTGTCGCGTCACCGGCCGGATGATGGTCACCGGGGCCATCGTCTACGACTGGCTGTACCCCCTGCTGTCCGCAGACCAGCGGCAGGCCTACGTCACCGAGTTCATCCGGCTGGCGAAGACCCAGGAATGCGGCTACCCCCCGACCCGCCAGGGCTCCGTCACCGGCCACAGCTCGGAGGCGATGATCATGCGCGACATGCTCTCCGCCGGCATCGCGATCCACGACGAGTATCCGGAAATGTACGACCATGCCGCCGGCCGCTTTTTCCGCGAGCACCTCCCGGCGCGCAACTGGTTCTACCCGGGCCACGCCTACCACCAGGGCGATTCCTACGGCGTGCACCGCTTCTCGTGGGATCTCTTTCCGCTCTTCATCTTCGATCGGATGGGGGCGGGCAACGTCTACCATCCCGACCAGCGCCACGTGCCCTACCTCTGGGTCTACACCACGCGGCCCGACGGCCAGCGGCTGCGGGCCGGCGACACGTTCGCGTCGAGCGCACCGCGCGGCCGGCCCTGGAGCGACTACGGCAGCTCGATGCTCACCGCCAGCTACTACGGCGACGGCGTCCTCCTCAGCCAGGCCCTGCAACAGGGGGGCTTTTCCGACAACGAGGCGATCTTCGAGCTCCTCTGGCGGGATCCCGACCTGAAGCCGCAGCCGATCGCCGGACTGCCGCGCTCCCGGTACTTCGGAACGCCGTTCGGCTGGATGGTCGCCCGCACCGGCTGGGGCGAGGATGCGGTCATCGCCGAGATGAAGATCAACGAGTACAACTTCGTGAACCACCAGCACCTCGACGCCGGCGCCTTCCAAATCTACGCCCGCGGCGCCCTGGCGATCGACTCCGGCCTCTATTCCGGCACCGGCGGCGCCTACGGCAGCGCCCACACCACGAACTACTATTGGCGCACCATCGCCCACAACGCGCTGCTCATCCACGATCCGGCGGAGAAGTTCAGCTCGCGCCCCGAGTACGGCAACGATGGCGGCCAGCGCCTGCCCAACAACCGCTCCGAGCCCCGCACGCTGGCCGACCTCCTCGATCCCGCCAAGGGCTACCGGACCGGACGCGTCCTCGCGCACGGTTTCGGGCCCGACGCCCACACCCCGGCCTTCACGCTGCTGCAGGGGGACCTCACCGCCGCCTACAGTCGCAAGGTGCGCACCGTCACGCGCTCGTTTGTGTTCCTGAACCTCGGTGAGCCCAAGGTGCCGGCCGCCCTGCTGGTCTTCGATCGGGTGATCAGCGCGGATCCATCGTTCCGCAAGTTCTGGCTCCTTCATTCACAGGAGGAGCCCCGCCTCGCCGGCACGGGCGCCGTCATCGATCGCACCGAGCATGGTGCGCGGGGCCGCTTGCAGCTCGACGTGCTGCTGCCGGCTGCCAACGACGCCCGGCTGGAAAAGGTCGGCGGCCCCGGGCAGGAGTTCTGGGTCTTCGGCCGCAACTACCCCAACGAGGTCGATTCCGCCCGGCGTGAACGCGGGTCGCACGAGACCGGAGCCTGGCGCCTGGAACTCACTCCGCGGGAACCCGCCGCCGAAAACCACTTCCTGACGGTGCTTCAAACTACCGATCGTCTGGCGCCGGGTCGTCTGCCGGTCACCCGCCTCGATCGCGGTGAACGCACGGGCTGCGTCATTTCCGGATCAACCGCCACCACGGTGGTCCTGCTGCGGCGGGATCAAACCCGGAGCTCCGCCGCGGTGGAACTCACCGTCCCCGGTGCGAATCCCGCCCGGATCCTCGTTACGGATCTCGCCCCGGGACGCTGGGAAGCCCGGCCCGCCGGATCGGGTGCCCCGCAAGCCCTCGAGGTCACTGAATCCTCCGGAGCCGCCTGGTGGGAAGGTCCCTCCGGCGCGTGGACCCTGACGCGCCGGCCCTAGCCTGGAGATTTCCCATCGCGGCCCGACGCCGCAGTCCGCGGGCAGCTGCGCTGGAACGGAGTGAAAGCGTGGCGGGAAAGAAGACCACGTTGTCGCTCACCCGTCGCCGGCAGACCATGCTGGTATCGATCCCCTTCGCCCTGTCTCGCGACGAAACTGTTGTAGCCGGGGGGGGGCGACCCCGGCCGGCACGATCGATCTCCTGAGCCAGCCGGCCTCCGCGAGGCCGGCTACATCATGCGATGTCTCGTCGTTGGGTGCCGCCTCCGGCCGCGTTGATCTACCACGCGGCTAGGGAACGTCGTAGATCTCGACCAGCGCCACTCCGGACGCTCCTCCGCCACCAACGACCACGGAGTACGCCCCGGGTGGCAAGCGCACCAGCAGCGCGGCGTCCTTGCTGTCGGAGGTCAACCCAAAGGCTCCCGCGGCGGCAAAGGCAGCGGTGAGCGTCGAGCCGCCTCCCCAATTGTCGTTGGCAGCGATGGGAGCAGTGCGTCCGGCGGGAATGACCTGCAGTTGCGGGTCCGCCAGCACGCCGGTGACACCAAACGGCGCCAGGCCCGGCCCGATGGCCCGGATCAGCAGTTGCAGCGGACCACCGCCGCCAATCACGAATCCCGGCACGAGCGAGTTGGAACCGGTACCCACCAGCCCCATCGTCGAGACGTTGGCCAGTTGCGATCCGGCGGTGATCGGGTCGGCATCGTAGACTTCGGCCAGGGCCACGCCCGTGCTCGTCGCGTCGGGCCCGGTGACGCGCACCGTGTACGCGCCCCCCGTCGCCAGCACCGCCAGCGCCGCGGCATCCCGGGAGCCCGCGTCCAATGGAAAGCCGCCCACCGCAGCGGTGGCGGCGACCAACGCCGTCCCTCCGGTCGACCAGTCGTCATTCGCCAATGTCACCCCACCGCCGAGCGGGGCCAGCGCCAGCCGGGGATCGGCGAGCACGCCCCCCACGCCAAACCGCAACAACGACGGCCCCACCGCCCGTACCACCAGTTGCTTCGGCCCTCCCCCCCGCACGACAAAGCCGGGAGTCAGCGCCCCGCCCGGCGGCACCAGGCCGCGCGTGGCCACGTTGACGAGCCGGCCCGGCGCCTCCGGGTTCGCCACCGTCAGCAGGACTTCGGCGGACTCCACCGAGGAACCTCCGCTGCTCACGACGACACTGTAGTAACCCATGTCCGCGGCCGCCTGTACCCCGTTGACCACGTAGGCCGCCCGGGTGGCCCCGGGGAGGACGACGCCGTCTTTCTTCCACTGATACGTGAGGCTCCCTCCCTGGGCGCCGACGGTGATCACCCCCGTGGCCCCGGCTTCCGCATGCGCTGCCTCCGGCGGGACGGTGATAGCCAGCGGAGCTGCTCCCGGGGAAATCCTCCGCACCGTCGCGTTGCCGTTGTCCGCCACCAGGAGATTGCCGTTGCGATCAAAGCCCAGGCCCCAGGGGCTGAGGAAGCGCGCGTTGCCCGCCGCGCCATCGGTGGCACCGCCGATTCCGGGTGAACCGGCCAGGATCGCCACGGATCCATCCGGACCAATCCGTCGCACCACATGCGCCAGCGCATCGCTCGCGTAGACCAAGCCCGCCGTGTCCACGGCCACGGCGACCGCCTCCACGACGGCCACTGTCGTCACGACGCCACCCGGCGTCACACGCCGCACCCGCGTCCGGTCGGCGACATAGAGATTGCCCGCGGCGTCCAACGCCAGGCCGCCCGGCCCGGCGAAGCGCACCGCCTCCCCGGAGCCGTCCTCCGTGCCCGGAACCCCGGCCTTGCCCGCGAGCGTGGTGACGACGTCGCCACGAATCCGCCGCACCGTGAAGTTGCCCGTGTCCGCCACGTAGATGACGCCCTGTCCGTCCACCGCCACCCCGGTCGGTCCGCGGAACTGCGCCGAGGCAGCCGGCCCGTCCAGAGCCCCGGGCACCAGCGTGCCAGCAACAATCGAGGTCACCCCGGCCGGTGTCACCCGCAGAACCCGGGAGAAGCCATCCGCCACGCACAGCCCTCCGGTGGCGTCGATCGTCAGTCCCAGTCCGGCCTGCACGGCCAGCGTGGACACCACTCCGTCCGGCGTCACCCGGCGGAGAAAGTTGCTGGTCGTGTCCAGGCAGTAGAGGTTGCCTGCCGCGTCGACGGCAACGCCGGTCGGATGATCAAAGCGCGCTCCCGCTCCGGTGCCGTCGACATGGCCGGTCTGGCCGGCCTGGCCGGCGAGGGTCACAACCGAGTACGCCGGTGCGGTCGCGACGCCCACGGCCACCGTCGCCGGTGCCGTCGTCACGGTACCCCACGGGTTGCTGAGGGTGACCGTGAACAGTCCGGCACTTGCCGACTGGAGTCCGGCCAGCACCAGCGTGTCGCGCGTCGCGCCCAGGATGGCCTGACCGTTCCGCATCCACTGGTAACGAACCTCCGGCCCGTCCGCGGACGCCGTGAGCGTCACGGTCGCGCCGGCTCCGGCCGTCACGTCCACCGGCCCGCGGGAGACCGTCGGCAGTGGCGTTCCAAACCGCACGAGGCCGCTGTGCGGCTGGCCCGAGACCGTCGTGAACGATCCGACCGCGAGGATGTTCAGCGGACCGGGCGGAATCGCCAGGTTGAAGACATAGGGAGTCGAGCCGACCGAGGTCAGGATTCCCGCGATCTCCGCGGTGAAGGTCGAATCGAGCGCACCATCCGTCTGGAGGCGGATCACGCCTCCGCGCGCCGTGCCCGCCACCCGGGTCATCGAACCTCCGAGCACGAGCTTGCCATCCGCCTGCTGAGCCACCGCAAACACCGAACCATTCAAAGCCGGGGGCGTGAACGAGGAATCCAGCGAACCATCCGCGTTCAGCCGGACCAAATACTGAAACTCGGAACCGGTCCCGCGCAGGACGCCGCCGAAGACGAGACACTTGCCGCCCGCCAGCGGCAGCGTTCCCCGGCTCGAACCGAGGAACACCGGCGGCACAAAGGTCAGGTCCAGCACGCCGTTGGCCCCGAGTCGCGCCACCCCGAGACGATCCTGCCCGGAGACGGAGGTGAAATTCCCCGCGATCAGAATGCGCCCCTCCGGCAGGAGCGAAAAACCCGTCACATTGCTGCCACTGCTGGAGAAACTTCCTCCCAACCCGGGATCGAAGGCGGCCTCAAGGCTGCCGTCGGCGTTCAACCGCGCCAGCCCGTTGCGGGCCACCCCGCCGATGGAAGTAAAGGAGCCACCCACCAGGATCCGTCCGTCCGCCTGCAGGGCGAGCGCCTGCACCGAGTTGTTGTCGATCCGGGCCTCGAAGCCGTTGTCGAGTGTGCCGTCGGCGTTGAGGCGCACGAGCCGCGGACGAGGCTGGCCCCCCATCAGGTTGAAGAAACCTCCGACCAGGATCTTCCCGTCGGGCTGGACGACGATGGCATTCACGGTCGAAGAGGCGTTGGGGTTGAAACCGGCATCGATGGTGCCATCCGGGTTCAAGCGCGCGATCCGGCTGCGATTCGTCGAGCCGAAAGCGGAGAAATTCCCGCCCACGAGGATTCGCCCGTCGGGCTGGACGGCCAGCGCGTAGAGCTCGGCGTTGGCCTGGAGATTAAACCCGGCATCGATGGCCTGCGCGGCCAAGCGCGAAGGCGCAACGAGGCCGATTCCGCCGGCAAGTGTCAGCACGGCCAACAGGCGATCCAGCACGGCGACTCGGAGGCGACAGGAGGGCATGGGGAGAGGGGAAGTTGAGGCGGCGACTCCATTCGCGGCCGGTTCGGCAGGCCAGGGCGGGGACCACCCGTCGGGGCAAAGCGAAACGCCTTGTGGGCATTGCTCCGCGGCACCGCAAGGAAACTCCCCGACCGCCCGGCACGTTTGTCAACGCATGCGCAACGAAACACAATTTTCGCCGAGAAATCCCGGGCCTTCGGCGTAGCTTCAAGCCACGGGCCGGCCACCACCCAACGGCCGACCCCACTCCCCATGGGACCGTCGCACCCGCCCGATTCCGCGCCGCCCCTGATCCGATCCGGGACGCGTGAGGGGAGACGACTGCACCCCGGCGCCGCACGTGCCGTTCCCGCCTCCGGACCCCGTCGATCGCGTTCCACCACCAGCTTCGGCCCCACAACTTCAACCCCGGCCCCCTATGAATCCACTCCCGGTCTTCCAGAAAGCTGAATCCTATCTGAACATCCAGCTGACCCACGCAGGAACCGGCGGATCCGCCCACCCGACCGGCCCGTTCATCACCCTTTCCCGGGAGTCCGGCACCGGGGGTTCCGTGCTCGCCCGCGAACTCGCCGCCCGGCTGCCCGCCGAAGAAGGGCACCACTGGGAGGTGTATAGCGGCAACCTGATCGAGGAGATGCTCCGCACCAACAACCTCCCCGCCCACCTCGCCCGTTTCCTGCCCGAGGACAAGGTTTCCGAACTCGACGCCTCGGTCGGCGAGATGGTCGGCCTCCATCCCAACCTCTGGACCCTCGTCGCCAAGACCAACGAGCTCATGCGCCGCCTCGCGCGCAGCGGCCATGCCATCCTCCTCGGTCGCGGGGCCAACTTCGCCACCCGCGATCTGCCCCACGGCATCCACCTCCGCCTCGTCGCGCCTCCCGGTTATCGCGATGCGCGCGTCGCCCGCCTCCTCAGGATGGACATCGGCGAAGCCGCCGCCTGGAACGCCGGTCGCGACGCCGCCCGGATGCGCTATGTGCGCGCCACCTTCAACGCCGCCCTCGCCGACCCCGCCGCCTACGACCTCGTGTTCAACGTCGCGCAGGTTCCGTTCGACACCATGGTCAGCCTGATCCTGCACTACGCGGAGGTGCAGGCCCCTCACGTCGCCGCCGGGCATTGAACCAGCGGGCGACCGGGAAGCAGCGAGCGCAACCGCCGCGCGGGCGGCGACGACTTCCCGCGTCCCAACCCGGCAGTCCACCGGAACCAACGGCCCGCGCCCGCGTCTCGACAACCACGCCCATCCCGGCATCGTTTCGCCTATCATGCACCCTCAGTCCGCCCCTCGCCCGTCGCGCCCGTCCACTCGTTCCCTGCGCCGCGGTTTCACCCTGCTCGAGATCCTGGTGGTCCTCGCGATCATCGGACTCCTGGCCGGCCTCGCGATCACCAATGTCGACAAGATTTTCGGCGGCGCCCAGGCCAGCTCCGTCAGCATCTTCGTGAAGGAGAGCATGAAGACAGCTCTCACCTCCTACCGAATCCACATGGGCAACTACCCGACCACGGCCGAAGGTCTCCAGGCGCTGATCACGCGCCCGTCCGCCCGGGGCGACAAGTGGTTTGGTCCCTACATCGAAGGCAACAAGATCCCCCTCGATCCCTGGGGCGAACCCTATCAATACGCCTGCCCGGGTTCGAAGAACAAGGACAGCTACGACCTGTGGTCGAAGGGACCCGACAAGCAGAGCGGCACGGCCGATGACATCGGCAACTGGGATTCCGGACCGGGCGGCGAGAAGTGAGCCCCGGGCCTCGCGGTCGCCCCGCCCGTCGGTCCGCGTTGCCACGCGGAAGCGGAGGACGGTGGCCCGACCGCCCCGGGCCTGAAGGCCGGATGCCCCCACCCATGTCGAATTCGCACGCGCATATCCCGAAGGTGCGATCGGGGCCTCGCACCGATTTCAGCACCTGCGCCGCGCCCCCTGTAGCCGGGGTCGTTGACCCCGGCCGGACCGGCCTCACCGAGGCCGGCTACATGAACCGAACCTCCGACGGACTCATCGGCCCTGTAGCCGGGGTCGTTGACCCCGGCCAGACCGGCCTCACCGAGGCCGGCTACATGGGCGGGGCAGCGCACCGGCACACTGGAGCCAGGAACCTCCGTGCCGTCGGTGGTTTCACCCTGCTCGAGGTGTTGCTCTGCATCGCGTTGATCGCGCTGTTGGGAGGGGTTCTCGTCGGCAGTTCCTCGCACCTGCTCACCGACAAGCCGGTCACGCCTTCGGCGGTGTTCTGGAAGTCCGTCCAGGAGGCGCGCAAGACGGCTCTGCGGGCGCAGCACGAAATCCGCCTCAAGTACGACCGGGAAAAAAAGCACTTCTACCTGGTGGACGGCCTCGCGCCCTCCACCCTTGCCGAGGACGGCATCACCCGGACCGAGACGCCGCTGAAGACCTTCCCGATCGCCCCGGAACTCGCCCACGACCTTACCGTCGACTTCCTCCCGGCTTCCACCAAGGGCGGGCTTACCATTCTCGTCGGAGGCGTCCTGCTCGAATCCCAAGGCATCAAGCACGTCGCCTTTTATGCGGACGGCACCTGTGCCCCATTCCGCGTGCAGCTGGCCCGGAGTGGAGGGAGCACGATACTCACGGTCGACCCGTGGACCTGCGCCCCGGTCCTCACTCCCGGGGACCCGAACGCTCCGCCCTCCTCCTGAGCGATGCGTGCGGCGCTTCTTCCCTCCGGTTTGCAGCGGGGCCCCACGCCGCCGCGCCGCCCGGCGTGCCCCGACTCCGCCCACGACACCGGCGCCTTCACCCTCATGGAGGTCCTGATCGCCCTGGTGATCTTCGCGATGGCGGCGGTCATGCTCGCCTCCGCCTATCTCAACGTACTCACCAGCTACGAGGTCGTTTCCCGCGGCGTGCAGGTCAACGAGGACTTCGCCTTCGCCCGCCAGCTCGTGCTTAATGAACCGGATCGCAAGAAGGTCGAGGAAGGCGGCGAATTCGACACTTCCGGGGGACGTCGCGCGAAATGGACCGCCGAGATCGAGTCCACGACGGTCGCCGACGTCTATCGGGTGACCTTCTCCTGCGAACTCGCCGATCCCTCCCGGCCCGAACCCGACCGGCAGGCCCAGACGTTCTACCTGCTGCGACCGACCTGGGTCGAGGACGCCGGCGAACGCGGCAAGCTGAAGGAGGACGCCAAGACCCGAATCCTGGAGCTGCAGCAGAAGCAGCAGGCCACGCGCTCGCGATGAAACGCCGCCCGCCAACGACGCGCCTTTCGCCCGCCGGGGATGCCTCCCTGGGTCTCACCGGCCAGGCGGATTCCGGCCGGCGCGGTTTCACCCTTCTCGAGATCCTGCTCGCCCTGGCCCTCGTGTCGCTGCTGCTGGTGTCGATGAACACGTTCATCTTCTCCATGGGTGAACTGTGGGGCCAGCGCACCGACGTGCGGTTGTTCGACCAGCATGTCCGGGCCGTCACGCGTTTCCTCGACAACGAACTCCGCACCTCGGCACTCCCGCCGGCCGCCCGCCCCAACTCGACGCCGATCGCCCTCCAGGAAATCCGGCCGCAAAACGGACTGATGGAAAAGATGCTGACCTTTGAACTGCCGGCCGGAAGCCGCCTGTTTTCCTGGCCCGAACGTCCGCTGCCCGAGGTCGTCTGCTCTCTCCAGGTACGTCCCAACGAGGGGCTGATCCTCCTCTGGCACTCGCGCCTCGAGAAGAATTTCGAGACCGACTCCCCCCGGGAGACGGTCGTGACCCCGCTCGTCTCCGCGCTCGCGTACGACTACTATGATGCCGACGCCCGCCGCTGGACCACCGAAACCACGCTCAAGATGGACCCGCAGGGCCAGCCGCTCACGCCGCAGCGCCTCCGCCTGAAGTTCACCTATGGCCGCCTGACGCGGGAGAGCGTGATCACCCTCACCACGCCCGGCCAGGCGATGCCGATGTTCTAAACCGGGAACTCCATGATTCCCCCAGGCCCAGATTCTCGCGCGCCGGCGCCAACGCCACCTGCCCCGAAGGCGGCGCCGCCACTCCGGCACCCGGCTTCCCGCCGCGCGTCGGTGCTCGTGATTGTGATGGTCACGCTGCTCTTCGCCACGTTCGCCCTGCTGGCCTTCATGGAGAAGGCGTCGGTGGACCTGCTCGTCGACCAGCGGGAATCGGTCACGCGGCGCCTGCGGCTCGAAGCCTACTCCGCGCTGGAGGTGACGCTCGGCGTGCTGGTCGATTTTCGCGAGGCGTTCAACGGCCTGCGCAGTCCGGCCGAGGGGTGGAACGATCCGCTGGCCTTCGCCGGCTACACCCCCGCCGACGGGCGCACGGTGGAAATCACGTTCGAGGACGAGAGCAGCAAGCTCCCGCTCCCCCACGTTTCCGCCCAGACCCTCACCGCGCTGTTCCTGCAATGGGGAGTGGCGAAGGCCGAGGCCGAGGCGATCGCCGACGTGCTGCTCGGCTGGATCAAACGCGGGCACGTCTACACCTCCCCGCTGCAACCGAACTACGAATCCGGTGCCCTTCCCTACGAGACCCCGGGGCGATCGCTGAAGTCGTACCACGAACTCGCCGCGATCGACAAGGCGCGGGAATTCTTCTACGACGCCGACGGCCGTCCCAACGACAACTGGCGCCGCTTTGTCGAGTGCGTGTCGCTGTTCGACTTCCCCAAGCCCAACCTGAATGGCGCGCGCCCCGACGTCCTCGCCGCCCTCGGGCAGTTCGACCAGACCCAAACCCGCAGCGTGACGGATTACCTGCGCGGCACCGGCAATTACCAGTTCAACGGCCCCGGGTTCTTCCAGAACCCCAACGACGTGGCCCGGGTCGCCGGGGCAGCGGGGGACACGGGCGGCTTTGGCACCACCATCAGCGCCCTGCGCATCAACCTCACCGTCCGCGAAGGGCGCAATGAATACCGCATCTCCACCGTGGTGGCCCCTCCCGGCGGCGCTTCCACGGTGCAGGAAGTCGCCACCAAGCGTGAAACCATCACCCGCGGTTCCTCCAAAGCCTCCACGCCTCCGGGCCAGCCCGCGCCTGGGCAGGCCTCCCCCCGGCCCAACCCTTCCACCACCGCCAAGGACGCGGTCGACCGGAACCTCAAGTACCCGTTTACGCTCTTGGAAATCCGCGAAAATGATGAGATTTCCTCCATGCCCGGGGGCTCCTGACCGCTCCCGAGCCATCCAAGGCTACCATGTTGAACTCTAAACCTGCATCCCGGATCCCGCGTGGGAGCGACGCCTTCGTCGCGCGGCTCGGGGCATGCACGGTGCCTGGTTGCGGGGTGGGAGCACCCCTCCCGCGAGAGAGCCTTACCTTCTGACGCACTGCACCACGATGTCGTCGCCCCTTGGATTCCTCCGTTCCGGCCCGCCGCCACCCCGGGTGGCGCTCCTCCCGGATGCCGCCTTTTTCACCCGGGCAGTGCCGGTGGCGGCCGGGGCGACCGCCCTGGAAGCCGCCAGCCAGGTGGAGCTCGCCCTGGAGGCCGCGGCCCCCTTTCCGCTTTCCCAGTTGTACTACGGCTGGTTCTGGGCCCCCGGCTCCCCCCACGCCCTGGTCTTCGCCGCCTACCGCCGGCGTTTCACCACGGATCAGACTTCCACGTGGCAGGGAGCCGAGGTCGTGTTGCCCGGGTTCGCCGCTCTGCTGGGACTGACCCCGGAGCCCGCCACCACGGTCGTGCTCGCCTCGCCCGAAAGCATCACGGCCGTCCACTGGGGCCACGGGCCGGTGCCCACTCACGTGCTCACCCGGGTGCCGGATCCCGAAGCCACCGAGGAGGATCGCGCCCGCCTGCGCGATGAACTGCTTCGGGAGATCGGCGGCAGCCACCGGGTCATCGAGATCGCAGCGCCGCTCGCGCCGGATCCGGCGCACAACGACCGGGAAATCGTGTTTCGCTCCGGCGAAGTCGTTTCCCGGCTGCCGGCCGCGGCGCTCGCGGTGGCCGACGTGCGCGACAAGGCAGAGCTCGCCGCATTCCGCAGTGCCCGCCGCCGCGACGTGGTGCTCTGGCGTGTGACCGTCGGCCTGGCGGCCTCCCTCGTTGTCTTCGGCCTGGGCGAATTCGCCCTCGTCGGCGGGCGCATGTGGCAGCGCGTCCGGGAACGGCAGTTCGTCGCCCAGAAGCCGCTGGTCGAGAAGATCGAGTCGATTCACTCCCTGACCGCGAAGATCGAGGAGATGGCCACCAAGCGCCTCCGCCCGGTCGAGATGTTGCTGCAGGTCTCGGAACCGCAGCCGGGAGAAGTGTGGTTCACCGGGGTCCGGGCCGATGTCGGCCGAGGATTGAACACCCTCTACGTCGAGGGGCGGACGAGCAATGCCGCCCTGATCAACTCGTACGAGTCCACCCTGCGCAAACTCCCCACGATCGAGCGGGTGGAAGCTCCCATCACCGGTCTGCAGGGTGACCAGACGCGGTTCACCCTCACCGCCGTCTTCAAGGCCGGCGCCCAACTGCCGGCGGTCGGCGAAACGCCCAAGGCCCCGTGACCATGCTGCGCGCCGTCCGTCACGCCTTCCTCACCCGCGCCCTGCGCGAGAAGTTCCTGCTGCTGGCGTTCATCGGCGTCGGCGCTCTCTGGTGGTTCTCCGCCTTCGCCACCCGCGCCGGGGGCTTCTGGCGGGAGCAGCGCTCAACGTCGGCCCGCCTCGCCGTCCAGAACCAGTGGATCAAGAACCGCGCCGTCATCGAACAGTCCGCCCGGAAGACGGCGGATCGCCTCGATCCCGCCCGCACCCTCAACGGCAACCAGCTCGTCACCACCGTCGACCAGCTCGCCAAGGAAGCCGGCCTGCGCAACGGTGTCGGCGGCACCCCCACGACCGAAAAGAGCGGTCAGTTCACCGTGCACACGGCGGAATACAACATCAACAATGTGGGCTGGGAACAGTTGCTGAAGTTCTACCGCACGCTCGGAGAACGCTCGCCGTACATTTCGATCGAGCGATTCGTCCTCACGTCCGCCGCCAACAACCCCTCGCTGCTCACGCTCCAGCTCAAGGTTGTCTCGGTCGAGATCACCCAGTAGTTTCCCCCCGGCAGGGGACGGACGAGGTGTAACCTTTCCCGCCGGGTTGCGACCCTCCCCGGCGCCCACGCATGACGTCCGACGAATTTGAGCAAATTGTTACCAATCTCCGTTTGCGCCACCCGGGGGCCGGCGTCTCTTGTCCCCGCTTTTCCTTCTCCTTGCTGATGAAGCTCCCTTCTCCCGCGTCCTCCTCCGCCCGCGCCGCCCTGCTCGCCACCGTGCTGACGGCGCTGTCGCCCCGGTCCGGCCGCGCCGAGGACGCCGTGCGCTACAAGTTCCAGGACTACCAGGAGCTGGGCGGGCGGGTGGCGGTCAAGGTCCACGGTGCCTCCGTCGAGAAGGACTTTGGCACCGACAACCATCTCAAGGTCGAGGGCGTGATCGATGCCATCGCCGGTGCCACGCCCAACGGCCAACCCGCCCCGGCCGGCTCCGACCAGGTGCCGCTCGCCTCGCTCACGGAGCGTCGCAAGGCCTGGAACGCGACGTTCGCCCACCAGTTTCCGCGCGTAAACGTCGCGATCGGCGCCGGCAACAGCCGCGAAAGCGATTACGTCTCCACCGGCTGGTCCCTCAACACCCTCACGGACTTCAACCAGAAGAACACCACGCTGCTCGCCGGCCTCGCCGGCACCGATGACGACGTCCGCGTCTTTCACCAGACGCCCTGGGAAAAGAAACGCGGGCACGACGTCATCGTCGGGGTCACCCAACTGCTCGACCCCCGCACCTCGGTCACCTTCAACCTCACCTGGGGCCGCCAGCGCGGCTACCTCGCCGATCCCTACAAGCTGGTCCAGAAGGACACCGAGATCTTTCCCGGAATCTCCCTCCCGCTCACCTTCGCCGAGAACCGCCCCGCCGAACGCGAGAAGTGGATTGGCTTCGCCGCCCTCAACCGTTCCTTCCCGGAGCTGCGGGGCGCGATCGACCTGAGCTACCGGCTGTATCACGACACCTACGACAGCACGGCGCACACAATCGACGCGGCGTGGTTCCAGCAGTTCGGCGAACGGCTGATCTTCCGCCCCGGCCTGCGCTTTCACGATCAGGGCGCCGCGAGCTTCTACCACTACCGCCTCGATGGGACCGCGATTGTGCCGGTGAACGGCCCACCGCGCCCCCAGGGGCCGTTCTATTCCTCCGACTACCGGCTCTCCGCCCTGCAGACCTTCACCTACGGGGCCAAGCTCATCTGGAACGTCACCGACGCCCTGCAGGTCGATGCCGCGTTCGAGCGCTACGACATGCGCGGCACCGACCGCGTGACGCCGCAAAGCGCCTACTGCCGCGCCCGGATCCTCACCGTGGGCCTGAAGTTTGCCTGGTAGGAAACAGGGGCAGGGATCGGTAATTGGTGATCAGTAATCGGTAATCAGTATTCAGTAATCAGTGATAAGTGTTCAGCGAGCGAAGTTCAGCACCTCCCCCTCCGCTGCGCGTCTCCATCCAGACTCCTCTTCCCTTGCCGCCTGCTCCCCGTCCACCGCCCACTGATCACTGACCACTGATTACTGATTACTGAATACTGATCACCGATCACCCCTCCCGTTTCTCCCCCTCTCCCCGTCTGCTCTTTCCCCCCTCTTGTCCATCGTCTCCCAGTCCAAGCGCCCCCCGCCGCCGGTGCCTTCCGGCCCGGCCTCCGGACTGCCGCTGCGCCGGCTGTCGTTTCCAGCGCTCGGCACCACGTGTGAAGTGCAGTACGCGGCTCCGGGCGGCGACGGCCAGGCCAGCGCCTTCGAGCGGGCCGTGGTGGAGTGGGTGTCGGGCTTCGAGGCCCGGTATTCGCGCTTCCGCCCCGACAGCCTGATCAGCCGCATCAATGCCGCCGCCGGACGCAACTGGATCGAGATCGACGCCGAGATGGAGCTGATGCTGAAGGTCTGTGACACGCTGCATTTCATGTCGCAGGGCGTGCTCGACCCCACGGCCCTGCCGCTGATCCGGCTCTGGAACTACCGCGCGGAAACCCCGCGGATTCCCTCCGCCGCTGAAATCAACGCCGCCCGGGCGCTGGTTGGCTGGCCCAAGGTGCAGCGTTCGCCGGGACGGATCTTCCTGCCGCAGGAAGGCATGGCGCTGGATTTCGGCGGCTGGGGCAAGGAGTACGCGGTCGATTTCACCGCCCAGATCGCCGCGCAGCACGGGATCACCAGCCTCCTGGTCGACTACGGCCACGACCTCCGGGCCGTCGGCGCCCCGCCGGACCGGCCCGCCTGGCACATCGGGCTCGAGGACCCGCTGAAGCCCGGCACTTCCGCCGGCAGCATGGGAATCCTGAATCGCGCCGTGGCCTCCTCGGGCGACTACATCCGCCGCTTCGTGATCGAGGGCCGGCGCTACGGCCACATCCTCGACCCGCGCACCGGGGCACCCGTGGCTCACGGCTGCCTCCAGGCGACCGTCGTCGCGTCCACCTGTCTCCAGGCCGGGGTGCTTTCCACCACGGCGTTCGTGCTCGGCATCCCGAAGGGCGTGGAGTTCATCCAGTCGTTTCCCGGCGCCGAGGGCCTGCTCGTGAGTGAGCGCGCCCGCGCCCAAACCCGCGGTTTTCTCCACTATGTGGTGTCCTGATCCCGCCATGTCGCCCATCTCTCCCGCTCCCGTGCCCGCCCTCCGATCGTTGCTCTTCTTGGTGCTTTCCCTGGCGGCGGTGCCCGGGCTTGCCCGGGCGGAGATCAAGGTCGGGGATGCGTTTCCCGATCTCACCCCGGCCGCGGCCTCGCCCCTTGCCGGTGCCAAGCTGCCCGCGACCCAGGGCCAGGTCGTCCTCGTCGATTTCTGGGCCTCCTGGTGCGCCCCCTGCAAGGCCTCGTTCCCGATGATGGCCCGCCTGCACCAGGAGTTCGCCCCCAAGGGTCTCGTCATCGCCGCGGTCGGCATCGACGAGAAGGCCCCGGCCGCCGCCGCCTTCGCGAAGAAGCTCGCTCCGCCCTTCCCCACCCTGCACGACGCCACACAGGCGCTGGTCCGGCAGGTCGTCGTGCCCACCATGCCCACCAGCTATCTTGTGGGACGCGATGGTCGCGTGCGTTTCATCCACCAAGGCTTCCACGGCGACCGCACTGAAACCGAACTCCGCCGCCAGATCACCGCTCTGCTCGCCGAAAAAACCTGAGCCCATGAAAACGACCCGCCGCCTCCTTCTCCTCCTGCTCCCGGCTTCCGGCCTCTTCTTCACCGGCTGCGCCAGTTCCAACCTCGTCCGGGTGAAGCCCTGGGAGCGTGCCACCCTCACCACCTATGCGATGAAGCCCGACCGGGATCCGCTGCACGCCGCGATGATGGAGCACACGTACTTCTCCCGGGAGATTGCGGCGGGTGGACGCGGGGTCGGTGGCAGCGGCTGCGGCTGCAACTGATCCGGGCGCGCCACCTCCGCCTTCTTCGTTCCTTTTCCCACCATGCCCACTGCTGCGATCCTCGTTCGGCTCTCCCGCACCCCGCTCCCCGTCCTCCTTCTCCTCACGCTGCTCCAGCGCACGCCGGCCCTCCGCGGGCTGATCCTGGGAAGCCCGCCCCTGGCCTCGACGGCGGCGGTCCAACTCCTGCGCGCCGCCTTTACTGCGGCCGGGTTGGGAGCGGTGCACTCGCTCGCCGGCGCCACCACGTTTGTGCAGACGCCGGCCGCCAACCCCGTGCCCGGCACCGTCGGCACCACCTTGACGGTCGGCTTTACCTACACCGGGACGCCGAGCATTCCGCAGTTCTTCGCGGTGACCGGCCAACTCCCTCCCGGACTCGCCTTCGTCCCTGCCCCCGTCAACGGCACCGTGCGCTCGGCCAGCCCGGTCATCACCGGCACCCCCACCCAGGCCGGCAACTTCACGGTCCGCGTCCAGGGCTTTGGCATTGCCGGCAACGGCAACCCCGTGCCGATCAACTTCGCGATCGCCGCCAGCGGAGGAGGCGGCACCGCCACGCGCCCCGTCGTGGCCCAACAACCCGTCAGCCAGGCGGTCACGGTCGGGTCCTCGGTCACCCTCAGTGCCGGGATCACCGGCACCCCCACGCCCAGCCTCCAGTGGCGGCGCAACGGAATCGACCTGCCTGGCGCCACCTCCGCCACCCTCACCCTCCCTTCCGCACAGGTCTCCGACGCCGGGGACTACTCTGTCGTCGCCTCCAACTCTGCCGGCTCCACCACCAGCTCCGTCGCCACCCTGATCGTCATCGCCGCGAATCCCGCGGCCCGGCTCGCCAACCTGAGTGTCCGCACCTCCCTCAGCGCCGGGCAGACGCTGATCGTCGGCGTCGTCGTCAACGACGGCCCGAGGGATGTGCTCGTGCGCGCCGCCGGCCCGGCGCTCGCCGCCTTCGGTTTGACGTCCGCGATGTCCGACCCGCGGCTGGATCTGTTCGACGGTCAGGGCGCCCTGGTCCTGTCGAACGACAACTGGCCCGCGTCCCTCGCTCCCACCGCCGCCAGCGTCGGGGCCTTTGCCTTTGCCACCGGCAGCGCCGACGCCGCCTTCGTCCGCACCCTCGCGTCCGCCCACTCGATCCAGGCTCGGGGATCCGGCGCCGGTGTCGTGCTGGTGGAGGCCTACGACACCGGCGCGCCCACCACCGCGCGCCTCGTCAACGTCTCCGCCCGCAATCGCGTCGGCACCGGCGACGATCTGCTGATTGCCGGCTTCAATGTCTCCGGCGCCGGCGAGAAGCCGCTGCTCATCCGCGCCGTCGGGCCGAAACTCGCGGAGTTCGGGGTGTCCGGTGCCCTCGCCGACCCCGTGCTCGAGATCTTCAATAGCAGCGGCGCCCGCGTCGCCGAAAACGACAACTGGTCCGCCTCTCTCGCGCCAGTGTTCGCCACCGTCGGGGCCTTCGCCCTCGATTCCTCCAGCCGCGACGCGGCCCTCCTCGCCAACCTCCCGCCCGGCAGCTACACCGCCCAGGTGCGGGGTGCCAACAACGCCACCGGCGAGGCCCTGATCGAGATCTACGAGTTGAAGTGACGCCCGGGAGCCCAACCGGGCCGGCGAAAGCACCGCTCCCTCCTCCAGCCGGGCTGGACGCCGATCTCCACCTCGGATCGGCTCCCCGCCCGCCGCCCGGACTTGCACCGTCCCGGGGCCTGGATTTCATGCGGGCATGTGGGTCTCGGGACGTCAGCTTCTGCTCGCTGCTGTGGGGTTTTCCCTGATCGGCTTTGTCATCGGTTCCTGGCTCGTGCCGCCGGCGGCGATCGGCTGGCACTCCGCCGCGGGGGTGCGCCGCTCCGACGCCACCCCGCGCAGCGCCACCCCGCGGGTCGACCTCCAGCCGGCGGAACAACACACGGTCGATCTCTTCGCGCAGGCTTCACCGTCGGTGGTCTACATCACCACAATCGCCGTGCAGGCCGGCGACGGCTTCTTCTCCCCCCGCATCGCCGAGGTCCCCGTCGGCACCGGCTCGGGTTTCGTCTGGGATCAGGAAGGCCACATCATCACGAACTACCACGTGATCCGGGGCGCCACCGGCGCCCGCGTGACCCTCGCTGACCGATCCACCTTCGAAGCCGACCTGGTTGGCGTGGCCCCGGAAAAGGACCTCGCCGTCCTGCGCATCAAAGCCCCCACCGAAAAGCTCCGCCCCATCCCGGTGGGCACTTCCCATGACCTGCGGGTCGGCCAGAGCGCCTACGCGATCGGCAATCCCTTCGGCCTCGACCAGACCCTGACCACCGGAGTCATCAGCGCCCTCGGCCGCGAAATCGAATCCCTGGCCCGCCTGCCCATACGCGACTGCATCCAGACCGACGCCGCCATCAATCCGGGCAACTCCGGTGGTCCGCTCCTCGACTCGGGCGGGCGGCTGATTGGCGTCAACACCCAGATCTACAGCCCCTCCGGCGCCTCCGCCGGGATCGGGTTTGCGATCCCGGTCGACGAGGTGAACTGGGTCGTGCCGGACTTGATCAAGTTTGGCCGCGTGCAGCGCCCCTCACTGGGCGTCGAACTGCTCGATGGCGCCCGGGCCGGCATCGCCGGCGCCCTCATCTCCCGCGTCCACGAGGGCTCGGGCGCCGCCGCGGCCGGACTCCGCCCGATTTCCCGCACGCGCCTCGGCGGCATCGACCTCGGCGATGTCATCATCGGCATCGAGGGCCAGCCGATCCGCTCCTCCGGCGACGTCCGGCTCGCCCTGGAGCGCCGCCAGCCGGGCGAGACCGTCAAGGTCAAGATTCTGCGCAACCGACGGGAGGTCGAAGTCGACGTCCGTCTCGGCGCCCCCAGCCGCTGACGTCCCCGGAGAAGTCGAGGCGCGGCCGACGCGGGCGCCTCGCCCGCCCGCCCCCAGGAACTTGACGCCCCCGGCCGTCCGGCGATCCTCTCGCGCTTGGCCGGCCCCTCCCCGATCGCCCCATGCGCATCCTTGTCATCGAAGACGAACGCCAGCTCGCCGGGCACATCTCGCGCGCCCTCGCCCGCCAGGGGCATTGCACCACGGCGATCCCCGATGGCGCCGAGGGCCTGAAGGCAATCCTCACCGATCCGCCCGACCTGGTGGTACTCGATCTCAATCTGCCCGGGCTCGATGGCCTCTCGGTGCTGGCCCGGCTCCGCGAAGCCCAATCCCCGGCGCGGGTCCTGGTGCTGACGGCGCGCGGCGAAGTGGGCGATCGGGTGAAAGGCCTGCACGCCGGCGCCGACGACTACCTGACCAAGCCGTTCTCGATGGATGAACTGACCGCACGGGTGGAGGCCCTCGGACGCCGCGGCGCCACCGCCCACCCCGGTGAGGTCCTCAAGGTCGCGGACCTGCACATGGACATCCGGCACCGCCGGGTGACCCGCGCCGGCCGAGTGATCGCCTTGTCGCCCCGGGAATTCGACGTCCTGCAGGTGCTGATGCAGGAGCCGGGGCGGCCGTTCTCCCGCACCGAGCTGTGCGAACGCGTCTGGCAGCGTGACCACGAATACGACACCCGCACGGTCGAGATCTTCATCACCCGCCTGCGGAAGAAAATCGAACCGTCACCTGCCCCTCCGCTGATCCACACGCTGCGTGGCGTCGGCTACACCATCCGCCCTCCGTCATGATCTTTTCGCCACCCCTCCGCGGTCGGGTTGCCTCCGCCCTGCCGCCTCTGCTCGCCGCGTTGGCGGTGGCCGGCGCACTCGCCTCCTCACCCGCTTCCGCCGCCACCGTCGAAGGCCGCGTCAGCCTCCCGGCCACGCGCTCCACGCCGGTCGTCAACCAGCGGTACGAAATCGTCACCAAGTCGGGCGTTCTTTCCACGAACCCGCCCGTGGCCGTGGTCTACCTCGAGGGCCAGTTTCCCGCCCCGGCCACGCCACCGGTGGCGTCGATGCGCCAGAAGGATCTCACCTTCCTCCCCTCCCTCCTGCCCATCCAGGCCGGCACCCGCGTCGAGTTTCCGAATCTCGACGACACCTACCACAACATCTTCTCCTTTTCGCCCGCCAAGCGGTTCGACCTGGGTCGCTATCGGGCGGAGGATCGGCCGATTCCATCGCAGGTGTTCGACACGCCCGGACTGGTCACACTGCGGTGCGACATCCACGAGCACATGCGCGCGCTCATCCTGGTGCTCGCCACCCCGCATTTTGTCGTGACCGATGCCGACGGCCGCTTCCGGCTCACCGGCCTGCCCGCCGGGCGCTACACGTTGAAGGCGTGGATCGACAGCAAGACCACGCGCACCCAGGCCGTCGAACTCCCCGCGACCGACGTCCCTGTGCGGGCCGATTTTCCGTGAAGGCCGCGCCCCCGCCGCCACCTGTCCGCGTGGCCGGGTTCCGGACCAGGCTGTTCGCGGCGATCATGCTGATCGTCTCCGCGACCATGCTCCTGGCCCTTTATTTCGCCGATCGCAGCCTCACCGGCCGGGTGGCGGCCGATCTGGAGCGCGACTTCAACAGCGAGCTCGCCAAACTCCAGCTCGCCGAGGCAGGACGGCGCGCCGCCCTGCTCGAACGGTGCCGCACCCTGGTCCGCAAGCCCCGCATCCGCGCTGCCTTCGAGGACGATGCGCTTGATCTGCTGTATCCCAACGCGGAAGACGAGCTGCGCGACATCCTGGTGCCGCGCGACGACTCCCATCCGCGGATCCTGCGGGCGCAGTTCTATCGCTTCCTCGATTCGCGCGGGGCGGTGATCCCTCCGCCCAACCTCCGCACGGTCGGCGCCCTCTCCGCCGCGGCCGAGGCGCGTCTCGCCCTGCCCCGGCTGCCGCCCGCCACCCAGGTCGGTTTCCTGCACCGGCCCAGCGAAGGTCACGACGATATCGCACTGATCATGGCCACGCCAATCATCTCGACCGAGACGGGCGAGACGCTCGGAGCACTGGTGCTGGGTTTTGACCCCGCGGATCGTCCGAGCCGCCCCCCGGCCACGGGCATGCGCAGCGGACTTTGGTTCGGCGAAGCCCTGCACTCGCCGGCGTTGTCCCCGCGCGCCGCCGCCCAGATCACCGCCCAGATCGGCACCGTCCTCGCGGCTGGCGCGGATGACTCCCCGCCGATCCGGCTCATGCTCGACGAGGAACCGCACCTCCTGTTTTCGCAGCCGCTCAACCCTGGTTCCCTCTATCCGCCGGTGCACGAGATCTGCGCCTACCCGCTTGCCCAGCTGGCCCGGGATCAGCGGCGGCTGCGCTGGCAGATCCTCGGCACCGGCAGCGCCCTTCTCCTCCTTGGCCTCGCCGCCAGCCATCTCGCCTCGCAGCGACTCTCGCGCCCGGTCGAGCGCCTCGCCGTCGATTCCGAGGAGGACCGGCAACAGCGCGCCCGGGCCGAGGCCGCCCTCGAACTCACCCACGCCGAGCTCCAGCGCTCCGCCCGGTTTTCCGCCGACGCCTCCCACCAGCTCAAGACGCCCGTCACCGTCCTGCGCGCCGGCCTGGAGGAACTGCTCGCCCGGGAGCACCTCAGTCCCGCCGAATGCCAGGAGATCTCGGCGCTGATTCACCAGACGTTCCGCCTCTCCAGCCTGATTGACGACCTGCTTCTGCTCTCGCGCATGGACGCCGGCCGGCTCAAGCTCGCCTTCACCCCGGTGAACCTCAGCCAGCTCATCGAAGCCTCACTCGACGACCTGAGTGCCCTGCCCGACGAGTTTGGCGTCGAGGTGGAAACCGATTTCCCGCCGGATCTGCACGTCTCCGGCGAGAAGCGCTACACGAGCATCATCCTGCAGAACCTCCTGGAGAACGCGCGCAAGTACAACCGGCCGGGCGGGCGCATCCACCTGCGCGCCACCGTCGAGGAAGGGAGGGTGCGCCTCGTGGTGCGCAACAGCGGCCGGCCCATCCCCCCCGAGGCCCAGCCGCGGATCTTCGAGCGTTTCCACCGCGGCACGGTGGGCGAAAACGTGCCGGGTTACGGCCTCGGGCTCAACCTCGCCCGGGAGCTCGCCCGCCTCCACCAGGGGGAACTGCGGCTCGTGCGCTCCGACGAGACCGGCACCGAGTTCGAGGCCACGTTCCGCCACGCCACGGCGCCCGCATGAACGCCCGGTCGCCGTTCCCCCGCCGCTGGCTCCCCGGCGCGCGCCGCGCCGGGATCACGGTGCTGGTCTGCGCGGCCCTTGCCACCACCCGGGCGGAGCGCCGGATCGACGACTACCTCGATCGCCTCGAGGATCTCCTGACGATCAGCGCCCACGAAGGACGGGCCCGCGCCCATCTCAGCGGCACCCTGGAACTCGAGGGCTACCGCACGCAATTGCCCGCCCCGGGCGTCTTCGAAACCCGCGACGGGTCCCTGCTCGAAACCCGGCTCACGGTCTTTCTCGATTCCCAGCTGGGTCCGCACGCGTACCTGTTTGCGCAGGCCCGTGCCGACCACGGGTTTGATCCCGGCGAACGCGGCGCCGAACTGCGCCTCGACGAGGTCGCCCTGCGCCTCGCCCCCGGCCCGCGCCGCGAATTCAATCTCCAGGTTGGCCGGTTCGCCACCGTGGTCGGCAACTGGGCCACGCGCCACCTCTCGTGGGGCAATCCCTTCATCACGGCGCCCGTGCCCTACGAACTGCTGACCGGGATGTGGGACACCGAGGCGGTCCGCTCCAGCAACATGCTGCTGCAATGGGCGCACCTGCGGCCCGGCCAGTCCGCGCAGACCACCGCCATCGAGAAGTCGCTCCGCCTGCCGATTGTCTGGGGACCCAGTTACGCCGACGGCGTGATGATCTCGGATGCGTTTGGCCGCTTCCGCTATGCCGTCGAGGCCAAGCTGGGATCGCTCTCCTCCCGCCCCGAGGCGTGGCGCCACAGCCGCGAACAGCGCCACCATCCCACGTTCAGCGCCCGCCTTCTCTGGCGCCCGGATACCGCCTGGCAATTCGGCGTCTCCGGCTCCCGCGGAGTCTACCTGCGCGAGTTCGCGCAGGACACCCTGGCCGCCGGCACCGGCCGGGGCGATTACCGACAGGAAGTGGTGGCGGCCGACGCCTCGTACGCCTGGCGCCACTGGCAGGTCTGGGCCGAGGTCTTCGGCGCGCGTTTCACCATCCCCCGGGTCGGCAATGCCGAGACCCTCGCCTGGTACTCCGAGCTCCGCTATCGCTTCACCCCGCAGTGGTCCGGCGCCCTGCGCTGGAATCAGCAAGTCTACGCGAACATCCTCCACCGGGGTGTTCCCACCCCATGGGGTCAGGAGGTGTGGAGGATCGACGTCGCCCCGGCCCTCCGCCTCACCCCGCATACGCAGCTGAAGTTCCAATACAGCCTCCAACGCGGGGACAGCGCGCCGCGCGACACCACGCGCACCCTGGCGACGCAACTGACCCTGCGGTTCTGAATCCGGGCGTGCTGGCAGGAAATTTCAACGGAGGGGCCTTGGCGTGAAATGGCTCCGGCCGGCTGGTTGGACTTGATCGCGCCCGGTAGGCGGGGCGACCCCGCCCCGCACCAGAAGACTCGAACGCGCAACGTCGCGGGGCGCGGTCGCCCCGCCCACAAGGTACCCCAGGCGAAGGGAGTCGACGCACCACGGTTCCGCGCGGGAGGGGAAGGCCCAGGCTCCCCCTCCTTTCCCTTCCCAAACCGGGTCCCACGCTCCCGGGCGGACGATTCTCTTCGGAACAATGAGATTGGCGGGCGCGTCAGCCTCGTTCCACTCTCCCGCCCATCATGCGACCTTTCCGCCGCCTCCTTGCCGCGCTCGCTCTCTCGCTGCCGGCCGTCCTTCCCGCCCAATCGACGACTCCTGTCGTGTCGACGGCCCTGCCGGCCCAATCGCTCTCGTCAGGCGCAAACGCGACCGTCGATTTGCGGAATCACTTCAACCTGCCGGGCGTGACGGGCACCGTCGTGCAGCTCAATACGGTTCTCGGGCGGTTCAATTTCGAACTCTTCGACGACACACCCATCACGAAGGCGAACTTCCTCAGTTACACCAACGCCGGAACCTACAACAACACCATCATCCACCGTTCGGTAGCCGGCTTCGTCATCCAGGGGGGGGGCTACACGTATTCCGTCACCTCGACGCACATTCCGACCGGCGCGACCATCCGCAACGAATTCCGCCGTTCCAACGTTCGCGGCACGGTCGCCATGGCCAAGGTCGGCGGCAACCCCGACAGCGCCACCAGCGAGTGGTTCGTCAATCTCGGCGACAACTCCGCTAACCTCGATAACCAGAATGGCGGCTTCACCGTCTTCGCCCGCGTCCTGGGTAACGGCATGTCGGTCGTGGACAGCATCGCCGCCCTGCAAGTGGCCAGCATCAACTTTGGCGCCGTCTCGCTGGAGAACGTGCCAGTGCGCAACATCACCGCCGGTCAGACGCAGCTGCAGCTGCAGAACTTGATCGCGGTGACGAGCATCAGCGTGGTCCCGATCTACCCGGCGGCGGACGCAAGCGCCTCGGTGCTTTCTTTCTCCGCCAGTTCCGCCAATCCGGCAGTCGTGACCGCCGCCGTCTCCGGCTCCACGTTGACGCTGACACCCGTGGCGACCGGCACGACCACGGTGAACGTAACCGCCACCGACACCAACGGTAGCAGTGTCTCGCAGACCGTGACGGTCTCCGTTGGTGGCACTGGAGGCGGTTCGAATGCTCCGGGCATTACCATCGAACCGCAGTCCCAGATTCGCCTGGCCTCCGGAGCCCCGCAGACCGTGGTGTTTTCGCTCTCTGCCACCGGCAGTGCGCCCCTCACCTACCAATGGCGCCGCGGCGGGGTCGCCCTGCCCAACCAGACCAACGCCACGCTCATCCTCGGCAACGCGACCGAGGCCGCCGCCGGCACCTACAGCTGCGTGGTCGGCAACAGCGCCGGCTCCGTCGAAAGCCGCGCCGCCACCCTCGCGTTCGTCTCCGCCGCGCCCGCCGAACTCGGCCGCCTGAGCAACCTCTCGATCCGCACCAACGCCGGGACCGGGGCCCAGACGCTCATCGTCGGGTTCTCCCTCGGCGGCACCGGCACCGCCGGCACGGCACCGCTCCTCGTCCGCGCCGTCGGTCCCTCGCTCGGCCAGTTCGGCCTTACGGGCACCCTCACGGATCCGGTCGCCACCCTTTTCCAGGGTTCCGCCACCGTAGCCACCAACGACAACTGGGGCGGAACGACCCTCCTCGCCGATCGCGCCAGCCAGGTCGGCGCTTTTGCGCTCGTCCCGAGTGGCCTCGACGCCGCCCTGGCGCCGTCGCCGGCGGTCGGTTCCTACACGGTGCAGGTTTCCGAGAAGTCCGGCCGCACCGGAATCGCTCTCGCGGAAATCTACGATGCCACTCCGGCCGCCGCCTTCACCGCGACCACCCCCCGCCTCGTGAACGTCTCGGCCCGCACGGAGGTCGGTGCCGGCAACGACATTCTCATCGCGGGATTCTACATCGGCGGCACCACCGCGCGGACGGTGCTCATCCGCGCCATCGGCCCGACGCTCGCCGTCTTCGGCGTCACCGACACCCTGTCCGATCCCCGGCTGCGGCTCTTCTCCGGCAGCACGCTGGTCGCCGAGAACGACAACTGGGGTGGCCAGGCGGGCCTGACGGCTGCGGCGGCCGCGGTCGGAGCCTTCGCCCTCTCCAACCCGGCGAGCAGCGACGCCGTGCTCCTGCTCACCCTTCCTCCCGGAGGCTATACTGCGCAGGTCAGCGGCGCCAACAACGGCACCGGAGTCGCCCTCGTCGAGGTCTACGAGTTGCCGTAGCGCACCCGCGCCCCGGCTCAGCCCCCCATCTTGAAACTGGCGCTGACCTGGAAGACCGCGCTCACGATGGCGAAGGCGATGAAGCCGACGAAAATGAAGACCGCCATCAGCACGCCGCTCGCGATCACCTTGGTGAAGACGTTGAGCTGATTCGAAATCTGCTTCTGGTAAGCCGCCGCGATCTGCTTGAGGCTCGGCACGACGTTGCCGGTGTTTTCGCCCACGGCGAGGCGGTCGAGCACCAGGTCCGGGAAAACCCCCGTGCGTCCGAGCGCGACCGAGAGCGCCTCGCCCTCCAGCACCCGCGCGGTGGCGGCGTTGAACGCCTCGCGATGCACGGTGTTGCTGATTTGTTTCTCCGTCATCCGCAGCGCCTCGGCCGCCGTAATGCCGTTCTCGAGGAGGACCGACAGGGTCTGGGCGAAGGCGAGCACGGTCTGGGCCACGATGAAATCCCCGACGAGCGGCAGCTTGAGCAACCACGCGTCGGTCGCCGCCCGGCCGGCCTGCGTCTGCCGCCAGCCGAGGAACGAGGTGAGCCCCACCGCGAAGGCGATCACCGTGGCCAGCCCGTAGATGCTGAGCGCGAACTCCGACAGGTGGATCAACAGCTGGGTCGACGCCGGCATCTTGCCCCCCAGGGAGGAGAGCAGGGTCTTCAGCCGCGGCAGGAGAAAGACCAGGAAGAACACGATCACCCCTCCCGCGACCGCGACCATGAAGAGGGGGTAGGCCAGCGCAGCCATCAGCTGCCGCCGCAGTTCGCGCTGCTCGGTCAGGTGAGAGATGATCCGGCCGACCGTCTCATTGACCGAGCCGGTGGCCTCGCCGGCGTGAATCAGGTTGGTGATCGAGGGATCGAAGATCTCCGGATAGGCCGCCATCGCGCGCGACAGGGGCGCCCCCTCGCTGATCCGCTCCCAAATCCCCGCACACAGGGTCCGGAGCCGAGGTTCCTTGATCCGCACCGACAGCAACCGCACCGCCTCGCCGGCCGAGAGTCCGCTCGTCGCCAGATCATGCAGCGCCTCCAGGAACGGCAGGCATTCGCGCCGGGTCGGTCCCGCCGATCCCATTCGTCGTCCGGCCTTCGGTGCCACCGCCGCCGCCCCGGCCGCCTTGGGAGCGGGCTTGGCCCCGCCGGCGGGAGCGCCGGCCGCTTCTCGCATCGATACCACCTGCAGCCCGCGCGCGGCCAGGATCCGCAGCGCCTCCTTTCGATTCGGCGCCTCGAGTTCCGAGGCCAGGACGCTGCCGCTGCGATCCTTGGCGCTGTAGGTGAACCGGGGCATCACTTCTCCGTCACGGTGATCACGCGCAGCACCTCGTCGAAGGTCGTGTACCCGTGCTTCACCTTTTCCCAGCCGCTTTGCTCGAGAGTGCGCATGCCGTGGCGCCGGGCGCATTCCGCAAGGGTTCGCGTGCTTTCGCGCTTCAGCACCAGCTCGTGCATCTCCTCGTTGAGCCGGAAAATCTCGAAGATGCCGATCCGCCCCCGGTAGCCCGTGCCGCGGCAGCGATCGCAGCCGACCGGTGCCTTCAGCTGTTCGATGCCCTCCGCCTCCGCCGGGTCGCACCCGAGGATGGCCAGGTTCTCCAGCAGTTTCACCCGCGTGATCGGCGCCGGCCGGGCGCACTCCGTGCACAACCGCCGCACCAGCCGCTGCGCGATCACCAGCTCGATCGCCGACGCCACGAGGAAGGGCTCGATGCCCATGTCGACCAGCCGGGTGATCGCTCCCGGGGCGTCGTTGGTGTGCAGTGTGGAAAACACCAGGTGACCGGTCAGCGAGGCGCGGATCGCGATCTCCGCGGTGTCCTTGTCGCGAATCTCACCCACCATGATCACGTCGGGATCCTGCCGGAGCACGTGGCGCAGGGCGTCCGCGAAGGTCAGGCCGATCTCGGGCCGCACCTGCATCTGGTTCACCCCAGGCACCTCGTACTCGATCGGATCCTCGATGGTGATGATGCGCAGGTCGGTGGAGTTGATCTTGCGCAGAAACGCGTTCAGCGAGGTGCTCTTGCCCGAGCCGGTCGGTCCCGTCACGAGCACAATGCCGTGGGGATAGTCCAGGATCTTCGTGATCTGCGCCTGCTCCTCCACGCTCATGCCGAGGCGATCCATCGAATACGCCTCCTTCTTCTGGTTCAGGAGGCGGAGCGAGATCGACTCCGCATAAATTGTCGGGACCGTCGACACGCGGATGTCGAGCACCACCCCGCCCGCCTTGAAGTTGATCCGGCCATCCTGGGGCAGCCGTTTCTCCGAAATGTTCATCCGCGCCATGATTTTCAGGCGCGAGATGATGGCATCCTGGAACCGGAGCAGGTTCTCCGGCACCGGCACCGGCACGAGCAGGCCGTCCACCCGGTAACGGATCCGCAGCTGCCCCTCCTGGGGCTCAAAGTGAATGTCGGTCGCCTGGTCGGTGATCGCCTGGGAGATGACGTCGGTCACGAAGCGCACCACCGCCGCATCCTCGTCGACCACTTCCTCGGCCTCCTTCTGCGCCTCCGGGGCCACATAGCTGTCGTCGCTGTCGTCCAACGAGCCGGAGCCGACGCCGAAGTTCTCGATGATCAACTGGTGCACCCGCTCGGGCACGGCCAGATGCCACCGCACCGGCCGCGGCGTGAAGGTCCGCAGCCAGTCGGCCATCGTCCCATCCGGGAGCCAGGCCGTCGCCACGTGCAACGGGTGCGCCGAGGGCGGTGGCGGCACCGGCGGAGCGCTGCCCTCGACCGCGCCAAACCGGATGGGAATGATCTGGTACTCGTGCACGAGCCGAGGCGGCAACAGCCCGCGCGCCTCCGGGTCTGTCTCGAGGTTGCTCGCCACATCCAGCCCGGCCGCGGCTGCCAGCCGCTCCAGCACCTCCGGCTCCGGCCGCCCGAGCGCGACCGCCAGGGTCTCCAGCCGCTTCTCCCGCGGCGCCTCCAGCACGGCCTGCCGCTGTTCGTCGTTCAGGGATGCCGCCAGCGACGGCGGCAAGACGTCGCCCTCCGTCGCCGCACCCAGCAGCGTCGTCGCACCGCTTTCCGCGCTCATTTCGGCAGGATCTGCTCGAGCACCGACTTCTTGGGCGCCACGTAATTGGGATCGATCTCCCGCTTGATGAGGTCCCGCGACGGCCACGTTTCCACCCGCTTGAGGGCCTCCGCATTGTCCACCACGGAGGAATTGGTCAGCACGATGGGCCGGAGGAAGAAGATCAACTCGGTGGTCGTCACCCCGCGGGAACGCGCCCCCAGTAAGTCGCCGATGATCGGGATCGGGCCGAACCGGCTCGTCGTCTTCAGGTTCGAATTCTTGCGGAAGCCGCCGATGACGATGATGTCGCCTGACTTCGCCGTGACGTAGTTGGTCGTCTCCCGGCGGCCGATGATGTACTGCTTGTTCGCATCGACCTGCACCTCGCCGATCACGTCCTCGACCGAACCCACCATGTCGAGCTGCACCGAACCGTCGACGCCGATGAACGGCGTGACGGTGAGGGTCGTGCCGATCGACTGCTGCGAAATCGTCGAACTCGAGGCGAGGCCGGTGCTCACGCCCGCCGCGGACTGAATCGTGCCGGTGACGATGGGCCGCGTCTCGCCGTTGAAGAACTTCGCCTGCTTGCCGTGGCTGGTGACGATGGCGGGCACCGTCGTGATCGCATTGTTGCGCGTGCGCGGGTTGGCGCCGAGGCTGATCTCCGCCGCGAGATCCCACGGGCCGCTGACCACGGTCGTTCCGCTGCCGCGGGTGATGGTGCCGTTGGAGGTCGTCAGCCCCGAAGTCGCTCCGGAAAAGCCCACGAGCTTGTCACCCTCGACCTTGAGGCCGAGCGTGCTGATGCCCGAGCTATGTTGGTCGTCGAGGGTGACCTCGGCGATCACGACCTCGATGCGCACCTGGGCGAGCACGATGTCGAGCTTGTCGATCAAGGCCTTCACGAGGCGGATGTCATCCGCGGTGCCAAAGACCACCACCGAGTTGCTGCGGTCATCGTTCACGGCGGTCATCAGCGCGCTGAACTCGTTGGCCCCATCAGTGCCGGTGTTGCTGGCGGCCACCACCGCCGGCGCCGCAGGCTGGCCCGGGGCGACCGGAGCCGCCGGAGTAGGCGTGACCTGGCCGGGCCGGACGGAACCCGTGTTCTGGCGCTGCAGGGCCGTGGTCTGCCCCGAAACGATCTTGCTCAGCACGTTCACCACATCCGAGGCCTTGGCGTTCTTCAGCGGGATGACATCGGTGCGGGTGTTGGGGTCCGCCTTGCGATCCAGGCGCTCGATCAGGTCGTCGAAGAACGGGTGCCAGCGCGGGTCCGCGATCAGGATCATCTGGTTCGTGCGGTCATCCGCGCTGTAGGTGGTCGCGGCGCCAAGCTGCTGCTGCAGGGACCCGGTGATGATGCCGCGCAGCTTGTTTACCAGGTCGCTGGCCTTCGCGTCCTTGAGGGCATAAAACTTCGGCTTCATCCCGGGGATGACCGGCTTGTCGAGGTGCTGCAGCACCGTTTCGACCCGCTGGAGGTTGCTCAGGCTGTCGGTGATAAAGAGGGCATTGGCGTTGGCCAGCGGGATCGGGCCGCCGTAGAGGGGATTGAGCAAGCCGGCGATCAAGGGCTGCACTTCCTGGGCCCGGGCGTACTCCAGCGTGAACAACTTCGAAACCGAGCGCCCGCTCGCCTGGTGGTCAAAGGCCGAGCCGGAAATCAACTCCGGCGCCTCCTGCCGCACGGCCTGCAGGTTCACCACCTTCAGGAACTTTTCCCCCATCGGGGCCAGGCCGATGCCGTTGACCGCCAGTGCCGTCTCGACCGCGATGATCGCCTCGGCTTTGGTGACGGGCCTCTTGATCTGCAGGTTGTAGGTCGCGGTAACCAGTTGCTGCGGCCGGATGATGATGCGGCCCGTCAGCTTCTCGAGCAGGTCGAGCATCGTGTTGATGTCGGCGTCCGGCAGCATCAACTGCTGCACCATGTCGTCCTCCGGACGCACGGCGGGCGCCGCGGCGGTGGCGGGCGGGGTCGGAGTCCGGGGTGTGGCCGGTGCCGGGTTCTGCGCGGAAACAGAGGCGCCTCCGACTAGCACGGCGGCGATGGGCAGGAGGCGGACAAATCGCAAGGTCATGCAGGAGGTGGGTGTGAAGATACGCCAGCGGCCGGCAAGGGGAGGGAGCAGAACCCAAAGCGCCACTGATGTAAACGGTCTTGTGCGGGATGGGACGGCCAATTCCGGCAAAGGTTGCCCCGGCTTTTTGCTTCGCAATCGGCCCGGAAGCCCGTTGGTTCCGGGGAGCCATGCCGAACACGTTCGGACACCTCTTCACCGTCACCACCTGGGGGGAAAGCCACGGGCCCGCCATCGGCGCGGTCGTCGACGGCTGCCCGCCCCGCCTGCCGCTGACGGAGGCCGACATCCAGGCTGAGCTGGATCGCCGCCGGCCCGGGCAGAGTGACATCGTGACCCCCCGCAAGGAGGAGGACCGGGTGGAGATTCTGTCCGGGGTCTTCGAGGGGCGCACCACCGGCACCCCGATCTCGCTGCTGGTGCGAAACGCCGACCAGCGGCCCGGGGCTTACGACGAGATGCGCGACAAGTTCCGGCCGTCGCACGCGGATTTCACGTACCAGGCCAAGTACGGCATCCGGGCCCATCGCGGCGGCGGCCGGCGTTCGGCCCGCGAGACCATCGGCCGCGTCGCCGGCGGCGCCATCGCCCGCAAGGCCCTGTCCCTGGGTGGCGGGGTGGAAATCCGCGCCTTCCTGACCCAGGTCCACGACATCGCCGTGCCCTCCGGGGCGCTTGCCGACTTTCCGACCCTCGCCGCCGTGGAGGCCACGGCCGTGCGTTGCCCGCATCTACCGACCGCCGAACGCATGATCGAACGGATCAAGGCCGTCCGCAGCGAAGGGGATTCTGTGGGCGGCGTGATCGAGTGTCGCGTCCGGGGGGTGCCGCCCGGGTTGGGCGAACCGGTTTTTGATCGGCTCGAGGCCGATCTCGCCAAGGCCATGCTTTCCCTGCCCGCCACCAAGGGCTTCGAGATCGGCAGCGGCTTTGCCGGCGCCGGTCAGCGCGGCAGCGAGCACAACGATCTCTTCGAGTCGCGCGACGGCAGCATCCGCACCCGCACCAACCGCAGCGGCGGCACCCAGGGCGGAATCAGCAACGGCGAGGAGATCGTCTTCCGCGTGGCCTTCAAGCCCACGGCCACCATCCTGCAGCCGCAGGCCACCGTCGACCGGCAGGGCGCCGCCACCGAACTGATCGGCCGCGGCCGCCATGATCCGTGCGTGGTCCCCCGCGCCGTGCCCATCGTCGAGGCCATGACCGCCCTGGTGCTCCTCGACCACTGGCTGCGCCACGCCGCGCAATGCGGCTCCCTGCGATTCTGAGACCCGGCGGCGCGTCCGGTCGCCCCAAAAGGCCGGCCCGACACCCGTTTCCCGCTCGCTGACGTTTTCGCCATGTCTTCCGCCACTCCCCTCATCTACCTCGTCCTCGGCGCCACCGGCTCGGGCCGGCGTGAACTGCTCGCCGACCTCGTCGAGGCTGGGCTGGAGGCCGATGACCGCGCCGCCGTCCTCCTGCCTGCTTCCGAAGCGCCCCAACCGGACGACCCCCGCCTGCCCTCCGTCCATCGTTGGGAATGGCGCGACGGTACCGTGGCCGCCGCCCTCCCCGCCGGTCATTCCCATGTCTTCTTCCTGGTCGACGGCCGGCGCAACCCGGTCGATCAGATCGAGGCCTTCCGGGCCTGGCTGGAGTCCCAGGGCGCCACCGTGGCGCGGGTGTTTTGCGTCGTGGACTGCCAATTCGCGTCCCGCCATCCGGCGCTCCTCGCCTGGTACGAAGCCTGTGTCCACTTTTCGGATGCCGTCCTCCTGCACCGGCGCGAAGGCGTCGAGAACAAGTGGGTGAGTGACTTCCTCGGTCACTTCAAGAAGGAGCACCTGCCCTGCCTGTTCGAACTGGTGAAAGAAGGTCGGGTGAAGAACCCGGCGCTGCTCCTTGAACCGCAGGCGCGGCGCCTCTCGCAGGTCTTCGACGCCGAGCAGGACTGGGTGCTCACCGACGCGGAAGGCGAGGAGATCGACGAGGAAGATGTCACCGGAGACGAAGAGGAGGAAGTGACGGCGGCACCGGCCGAGGATCCGTACTTTGCCCGGCGAATGGGTGGCCGGCGCGTGCGGGAACTGCCCGACATCGCCGCCTTTCTCGACGCACCGCCGCCCTCTTCCTAGCCGCCCAACGCGACGGCGCGCCACGTCTTCCCTGCTTTCCTGTGGGCGGGGCGATCTCGCTCCGCGTTCGCGATTCGAAGGCCACGCTCCGCGGGGCGGGTCGCCCCGCCTACAGGGGAGGTAATCGGAAGCCGGACCTTGGGAGACCGTTTCGGAGCACGGGCCGCCACCTCAGCGGCCGGGAGGAGACGGAGAATTCTCCGGCGGGGTCTCCATCCGCGGACGGCGAAAGTGGTCCCGGAACTCCGGAGAGTCCATCGTATCCCAGATCCGGAACCCAAAGGCCGGACGCGGCAGGTACAGCAATCCGCAAATCCGGCTCAGCAACCGGCCGAACGGCCAGCCGAACCAGACCAGCACGGCGGTCAGCAGGTAGAGACCGGCCAGCCCGCCGACACTCACGTAAGTCCGGAAGCCGAAGCCAAACCGCGGCAGATTGCGGGTCAGGCTTAGCAGCAACACCGACGCCGCCACGATCACCAGGCCGGTGAGACCATGTGTGAAGGCCACGAAGGCCACACCGGCAGGTGGACGGCGCAGGGGCATGGCGGCCGCCGCGGGCGGACCGGGAGCTTACTTGGCGGCCGCGGCCGCCGCCGCAAAGGCCTTCGCCTTCGCGGTGATCGCTTCCCAGTTCTTGTCCTTGAGCGCCTTGGCGTCGACGAGGGAGCTGCCGGCCGCGGTCGCAAATGCCCCGGCCTTGAGGAACTCGCCCACGTTGTGCTCGTTCACGCCGCCGGTGGGCACCATCTCCACCTGGGGCAACGGAGCCTTCACCGACTTGATGTACCCGGGACCGAAGAATTCGGCCGGGAAGATCTTCGCGGCGTCGGCACCCGCCTCCCAGGCCGCGAGGATCTCGGTCGGAGTGAAGGCCCCGCTGAAGACTGGCACGCCATAACGCTTGCAGAGCGTGATCACGTCGGGCCGCAGCGCGGGTGTGACGATGAACTTCGCCCCTGACAGGATGCCCGCGCGGGCGGTTTCGGCGTCGAGCACCGTGCCCAGGCCGAACATGAAGTCGGGCAACTCCGCCACCGCCTTCTCCAGCATCCGGATGGCGCCTGGCGTGGTCATCGTGAGCTCGATGCTCGTCAGGCCGCCCGCGGCCAGCGCCTTGGCGCAGTCGAGCAGGCCGTCCGGCGAGTTGGCCCGGATGAGCGCGATAACCTTCTCAGCCCTGATTTTCGAGAGGATGGCTTCTTTCTTCATGGAAACCCCCACTCTGCCACCGCTCCCGGGAAGGGGGCAACCAATTCTGGCCTACAACAGCGAGGTGCCCTTCGGCACGTGCACCACCGTGGTGCCGGCAATCTTGTCGTGCCACGACTGTTTCTCCGCGTCGAAGGCCACCCAGATGAAACCCAGGCCGGCGACAAACAGGGAGAGGAAGCACCCGAGCGCCCGCACTACCACCGTCGTCCAGTCGAGTTCACGGGCATCGAGCCGCACGACCTTGAGGCCGCAGATGATGCCGCCGATCGTGGTCCCGCGGTGCTTCCACATGATCGCGGCGTACGCCGCCAGCGGCAGCAGGATGCCGCCCGGACCGGTGTTGAACTGCAGGAAGCGCGGCAGCAGGTGCGTCGTGAACTGCACCAGAATCGCGATCAGAATCCCATCCAGGGCCAGCGCCCCGAGGCGGATCCAGAACCCCGCGCGAGGCAGGGCCACCGGCGGGACGGTCCGCGCCAGCCGGAGCGCGGAAGCCGGTGGTGGAGGAGCCGCTGGAACCGGTCCCGGCGCCGCGGCCCCCGCCGCAAATCCGGCCGAGGCCATCGGAGGCAGAGCCGCGGGCGCAGGCGGGGGCACATACGACGGCACCGAAGGAGGCAGGGGCGGCTCAACCGCCGCAGTCCCCGTGAAACCCGGGCTGACGCGCGGCACGGCGTCCCCCACCGGAGCGGGAGCTTCCACCGGGGTCGCGGCGGACACCGGCGTGGAGACGCTCGGCGGCACCACCCCGAGGGCCATCTCGCCGCCCGGAACCGGCGGAAGCGGGGCCTCTCCGGCGCCGACCGCGGCCGGTGGCGGCGTCTCCCGGCGCATCGCCAGCGCGATGGTGAACACCACCACGCCGAGCCCGAGCCAGCTCAACACCTTGTAGAGCAGGAAACCAAACACCGGCACCGTGTAGAGCAGGAGCACAATCGCACCGCCCACGAGCACCGCAAAGAAGGGGTGATTCAGTGGCCCGTCGCCGAAGTAGCGCGTGATCCGGCGGCCCAGCCAGGCCAGCATCACCGCCTTGCCAAAGAGCTTGGCCAGGAAGAGCGCAAAGGCCAGGAACGGCACGACAATCAGCCCCACCACCGTCGCGATCAGCAGGACCGTCGCCACCGGGGAGAGCAGGACCGTGAGGAAGGCGGTCAGCACACTGGCGCCCGGTCGCGTCTCGAGGGTCGTCACGCACTTGTCGATCCCACTGCGAAAGACCAACGCGAGCAGCAGGTAAAACCCGAGGAAAGAGAGCGCGACTCCCCAGGCCCAGCCGAGATGCTCTCCAAAGGCCAGCGGGCGAGCCATGAAGACACAGCGCTTGATCCACGTCGTGAGCCACGCGAGATCCCCCAGGCCTCCAAAACCCGGCACGTTTACCTGGCCGCCATGCACCACCGCCTGGGGATGCTTCGTGAGCCGGCCGCCCACGAGCACAATATCCCGCTCCACCACGGCATTGGGCCCGAGGTTGAGATCCCCCAGCACGCAGACGACTTCACCCTTCACCGGGCCGTTGATTTCGGCGCCGCCGAGCACGCTGACCGCATCCTGGCCAATGCTGCCCTGGGAGGTCAGCGGTCCGAGCACGGCCACCGCCGCCCCACCCACCTTGGCGTTGGGCCCGATCACGGTACTGCCGAGGACGGACACCGCGTCCGACATCACCTCGCCGTTGACCACGGTGGAACCCATGATCGAAACCGCCTCCGAAGCCCGGCTGCCCTCGGCCACCACATGGTCGCCAAACGGGGCGTCGTTGCGCTTGCCGGACGGCCGCGCCTCGCGACGCCGCTTCGCCGGGGCGCTTTTTTCGGTCTTGCCACCCGAATCCGGAGCCGCGTCGAGGCGGCGCAACGGAGGTTCGGCGGGAGCCGGGGCGACCGACTCGGGGGCGGTAGCTGGAACGGGAGCCGCCGGAGCCGCGGCAGCCTCCGCCGGCGTGGCGGGCGTATCCGGAGGCGGGGCGGGCTTTTCCTGCGCCCCGGCGGCCAGGGACAACAGGAGTCCCAGCGCGGCGACGGCGCGGAAGGAGGGAGGGAACAGGTAAGTCTTCATTGCAAGGGGAACGGAGAGAGGATTGGGGGTGGTCAACGATCCACGGACACGTGGGGTTGGAGCACCCGGTAGGCGGCGGCGCCGAGTCCGAAGAGCATCGCGTACACGGCCGCGATGAACGCGAGGCCGCCGTAGAGCCAGATCGGGGGAATGTTGCGCAGCATGATCCCGACAAAGCCGTTGAGGGCGTCGAAAACCGCGCGCCCGCTTTCCCACCAGGCGATGGGCTGGGCAAAGACAACCTGCAGCGCCGAACCGTCGATCCCGCCAACCCCGGCCGCGGCGCCGAGGATCACCATGGCCACCAGCGCAAACGATGCCAGGAGGAAGGCCCCGCGCGCCGGCCAAGGCCAGTGCACGAAGCTCTGCCGCCACCACGGGAGGTCCACCCGGCGGGAAATCTCGGCAAGGACGCGCTGCTCGAGCGATCGCGGCGCCCGCCGGGCAGGCAGTTCGTGCAGGGCCCGGTGCACGAGGCGTTCGAGTTCACGTTCGCGGGAATCGGGATTGGGGTTCATGGCTGGGCGGGGTCGAATTGTTCATGGCTGGTGCCGCTGCGCAGCAGGACCTTCGCCAGGGCGGCCCGTGCGCGCAGGATGTCGGTCTTCACCTTGGCCAGGGACACCCGGAGCGTCCGGGCGATTTCATCGTATGGCATGTCTTCGAAATGGTAGAGCACCAGGGGCACGCGCTGGTGTTCCGGCAACTCGGCCAGCGCCCGCTCGACCAGCGCCCGGCGCTCTGTCGCGTCAACCTGGGAGAAAAACGTCTCGGGCGCGGCGAACTCCACCTCCGGGGCCTCGCGGTCGTCGGCGTCGCTGTCTCGCTTGAATTCCGAGAAGAACCGCCAGCGATTGCGATAGCGCGAGAGGTGGTTGATCGACAGGTTGGTCGCGACCGTCTTCAGCCAGCCGCCGGCGGTGGGACTGGAGCTGAGGTGGTCGTAGTTTTCGTAGGCCTTCAGGAAGACTTCCTGCGCGATATCCTCCGCCTGCGCGTCGTTGCCCGTGATCCGCGCCGCCGTGGAAAATACCATGTCTTGGTAGTTGCGCATGAAGGTCGTGAAATCAGCCGCCTGGCTCACGCCGGCTTCGGTTGTGTGCACTGGAGGGTCATCGTTCATGCCCAGAACCCTCCCGGAGTCAGAAAGTCGCAGATTTTTCCCGGTCTCGCGCAGTCCCCGGCACCTCCCGCCACCCGCGGCCTCGAAAGGGGCTCTCCCGTCTTCATCCTCGGAGGTTCCCTACCCCAGCCCGCGGTTGGCCGGCAACCCGGTCGGCCTCTACGCCCCGATGAAGGCGTCGCAAGCCATGGTCTCCCCTTCACCTCGAGACTCCTCGGAACGGATGCACCGGCCTGCCGTGCATGCTAGCCCCTGGTTTTTCGGCGTTTCCGAGAGTCAGCCCCCCGGGCTCCCGATGTCCCCGTCGTTTGGAAGACCTGGCGCCGCCCGCCTTCCTCTCCCAACGCCCAGCGCACGACCGCCAGGGCATGAATCTCGGTGCTGTCGAACAACGGAAGGGAGAAATCATCCGGGCGGAGCAGCAGCGCCAGTTCCGAGGAGGCCAGCACGATTCCCTGCGCCCCCCGAGCCCGGAGGTTGCGCGCCAGCCGCAACAGCGTCGCCCGGGACTCCTCGCGGACCACGCCCCGGCAAAGCTCCCCATAGATGATCCGATCCAGGCCGTCGAATTCGGCCGGATCCGGGGTCAGGATCTGCACCGGCAATCGCCGGCTCCCTCCCGTGGCTGCCGGTCGTTCCAGCAGGAAATCATGCTCGAGCGTGAAACGCGTCCCCACCAGGCCGAGGCGGTTGACGCGGGCGGCCCGCGCCTCCGCGAGCACGGCATCCCCGATGTGCAGGACGGGGATGTCCACCGCGGCGGCGACGGCTTCCACGACGTAGTGCATGAGGTTGGAACACAGCACCACGGCCTCCGCTCCGGCGCGCTCGAGCATCCGGGCCGCCTCGGCGAGGGCCGCCCCCGCATCGTTCCAGCGATTGGCCTGGACCAGAGAATCGATGGCCTGGAACTCCAGGCTGTTCACCACCAGCCGGGCGGAATGCAGGCTGCCGTACCGGTTCCGCACCTCCTCGTTGATGAGCCGGTAGTACAGGACCGTCGACTCCCAGCCGATGCCGCCGATGAGGCCGAGACATTTCATGGATTGGTGAAACGGCGGAACCAACCACCGTACCGCCTGAGTTGGCGGTTTTTCCGGCGCAACGCAATCCGCCCGCGCGGGTGCCTCGACCCCGCCGCCTCCCGTTTCCGCCAAGCCGCAACTCGCCTGAGGCCGGGACTATCATGCTACCCTATGTCTGGAATAAGGGCGGTTGAATCGCGCTCCACCGGTTTCCTGTCCGGTTGCGACCTCCGCCGATCGCGCCCGAAAACTCGACCACCATGAGTGCATCCCCCACGCCCCCCACCCCTGGATTCCTCCCCGTCGACCCCAGCCTCGAAACCCGCGTCCGGGCCATCGGCGACGAGATCTTCGCCGCGATGGACGCCTCCCCGGCGCCGGGAATTTTCTCCAAGAAGGGCGCCTACGCCCGTGTGATGGATTGGGCGATGAAGGACCCCGCCTTCAAGACCCAGCTGTTCCGCTTCGTCGACGTCCTCCCCACCCTCAAGTCGAGCGCCGAGATTGTGCGGCACCTGCAAGAATACCTCGGCGACAAGGCGGTCGAACTCAACCCGGCGATGAAGGCCGGCCTGGCCGCCTCCTCTTTTGCCCCCTCCCTGGTCGCCGGGCCGGTGAAGGCCAATGTCGAGGCCATGGCCGCGCAATTCGTGGCCGGCGTAACTCCCGCCGACCTCGTCCGCCAGGTCCGACGCAATGCCGACCGCGGCCTTGCCACCACCATCGACCTCCTCGGCGAGACCGTCGTCAGCGAGCAGGAGGCCGACACCTTCCTGCGCCGCAACCTCGAGGTGCTGGACACCCTCTCCGCGGCCCTAGCCCGGGACCCGCGCCGCGCCGCGAGCGACGTGGGACCGGCGGATCTTCCCCTCCCGCGCCTGAACCTCTCGATCAAGATCTCCGCCCTCACCCCGGACGTCCATCCCGCCGACCCAGAGAACTCCCTCGTCGCCCTCAAGCACCGGCTCCGCCCGATCCTCCGCCGCGCCGCCGCGGTCGGCGCCTTCGTGAACTTCGACATGGAGAGCTACAAGCTGAAGGATCTCACGCTCGCGCTCTTCCGGTCGATCCTCGAGGAAGAGGAGTTCGCCTCCGCCGCGGGGACGCCGGCGAGGTACGGGATCGCCCTCCAGGCCTACCTGCGCGACGCCGAGCGCGACCTGCGCGACCTTCTCGCCTGGTCCCGCCGCCAACGCCTTCCGATCGGCATCCGGCTCGTGAAAGGGGCCTATTGGGACTACGAGACGATCCTCGCGCGGCAGCGGGAATGGCCCTCCCCCGTCTGGAGCCGCAAGCCGGAGTCCGACGCGAATTTCGAGAAGCTCTCCCTCCTGCTCCTGGAAAACCACGACCTGGTGACCGCCGCCTTTGCGTCGCACAACGTCCGCTCCTGCGCCCATGCCCTCGCCCAGGCGGAACGCCTCGGGGTTGATCCCCGTGCCTTCGAGTTCCAGGCCCTGTACGGCATGGCGGACGAACTCAAGGCCGCGCTCCTGCAGCGCGGTCACCGCGTCCGCGAGTACTGTGCGATCGGCGAACTCCTGCCCGGCATGGCCTACCTCGTGCGACGCCTCCTCGAAAACACCAGCAACGAAGGCTTCCTGCGGCAGAAGAACCTGGGAGAGGCGAGCAAGGAACAACTGCTGGCCAACCCCACCCTGCTGCTCGCGGGTGAGGGCGCCCCGGCCGCGCCGGCCGCCTCCCTGGGCGGAGCCCCGTTGGCCACTCCGGCGCACCCGGCCGTAGTGCGACCGCCGGTCTTCCGCAACGCGCCCAACACCGACTTCACGCTCGCCGCGAACCGCGAGCGCCAGCGGGCCGCGCTGCGCGACTTCACGGCCCAGCGCCTCGGCCGCAAATGCCCGCCCGTCATCGACGGCCGGCGCCTCGGCGACCGTCCCTTCGTTCCCTCCGTCAACCCCGCCCACCCGGACCAGATCGTCGGGTACTGGGGCAAAGGCACCGTCGCCGATGCCGAGGCCGCCGTGACCGCCGCCGCCGCTTTCTTTCACCGTTGGCGTGCCACGCCGGTGGAGGAGCGGGCGCGGCTGCTGGAACGCGCCGCGGATCTGCTCGAGGCGCGCCGTTTCGAGGCCAACTCCCTGCTCATCCTCGAGGCCGCCAAGCCGTGGATGGAAGCCGACGGCGACACCTCCGAAGCCATCGATTTTCTGCGCTACTACGCCCTCGAGATTCGCCGGCTGGCGCAGCCTGTGATGACACAACCCGTGCCCGGCGAACGCTGCGTCCAGCTCTGGACGCCGCGGGGCGTGGGCGTGGCGATCGCACCGTGGAATTTCCCGCTGGCGATCCTCACCGGCCTCACGGTCGCCCCGCTCGTGGCGGGCAACTGCGTGATTATGAAGCCGGCCCGGCAGACCTCTATCCTCGGTGCCTACCTGATGGATCTGCTGCTCGAGGCCGGTGTCCCCGCCGGCGCGCTGCACTATCTTCCGTGTTCCGGCGCGGATGCCGGCGCCCACCTCGTCGCGCATCCCAAGGTCGACTTCATCGCGTTCACGGGTTCCCGCGAGGTCGGATGCGGCATCTGGGAGCAGGCCGGCCGCACGCGGCCCGGCCAGCTCAACCTCAAGAAAGTGGTCTGCGAAATGGGCGGCAAGAACGCCATGATCATCGACGCCGACGCGGATCTCGACGAGGCGATCCCGGCGGCGCTCGCGAGCGCGTTCGGCTACGCCGGCCAGAAGTGCTCGGCGCTCTCCCGGCTGATTGTGCATGCGGACATCCACGACGATTTCGTGACCCGATTCCTCGCCGCCTGCGCGTCGGTGCCCGTCGGCGATCCCGCCCGCCCGGGCACGATCGTCAATCCCGTGATCGATGCGGCCGCGCAGGCGTCGATCCTCCGCTACATCGAGGCGGGGAAGCGGGACAGTAAGCTCGCCTGGCAGGCGGAGCTCCCACCGGATCTCGTGGCCAGCGGGGGCTACTACGTGCCTCCGACCGTGTTCACCGGCTGCCGCCCCGAGCATGCCCTCGTGCGCGAGGAGATCTTCGGTCCCGTGCTCGCCATCCTCCGGGCCCGCGATCTCGACGAGGCCTTCGCCTTCGCCAACGACTGCGACTACGCCCTGACGGGAGGATTCTTCTCCCGGAGTCCACGGGCGCTCGAACGGGCGCGCGAGGAGTTCCTGGTCGGCAACCTCTACCTCAACCGCGGATGCACCGGCGCCATCGTGCAACGGCATCCCTTCGGCGGTTTCCGGATGAGCGGAGGCGGCACCAAGGCCGGCGGACGCGAATACCTCGAGAACTTCCTCTTCCCGCGGCTCGTCGCCGAGAACGTCCTCCGCCGGGGTTTCACCCCGCCCGAGGAATAGTCACACACGGCGCCGGTGCGCGTCCGATCGAGTCCGGGCGACGCACCGGTGGCGTCCCCATTCGGGCGTTCGCTTACGCCACGCTGGCGCAGAGCAGGTTGAAGTGCCGGCGCGCCCGCTCGGCGCACTCGTTCAAATCGGCCTCGGAGACATCGGCCAGGGTCAGCTTCGCCGGCGAGCACTCCCAGTCGCCCATCTCCCCCGGCAAATCGAGGCCGAAACGGGCCACCACGCCGCAGGCAAGGTTCAGCACGCAGCCGGCCACATTGGAACCGTCGGCATTGGCCAGAGGCTCGAAATGCCCCTCGATCGCCTCCGTGATTTCGGAAGGAAAGCGCCAGTACGACAGCAGTTCCACGGTCACTTCCGCCGAGCTGATGCCAAAGGTCCGCCGCTCCCATTCGGCCACAACCGGCCACTCCGCCTCCCCGGGATACACGTGGCCGGTGGAGGCACCATCGAGAATCACGCGGCCAATCGTGCGCAGCAGCCCCGCCGAATAGGCCAGTCCCGGATCGCGTTCCGCCCGCTCCGCGAGCAATTCCGCCGCCGCGGCGGTGGCCACCGCGTTCTCCCACAGGCGGCTCGCCGCCAGCCGGTACGTCGGAAGGTCCCGCTGGCAGACGTTCTTGGCCGCCGCCAGGGCCACCAGTCGCACCAGTTCCCCCAGGCCCACCCGGCCGACCGCCAGATCCAGATTCTGGGTCGGCTCGCGAACGCCAAAGAGCACGCTGTTGCTCAGGCGCACGACGTGAAAGGTCAGCGCCGGGTCGAGCCGGATCAGCTTGGTGATTTCATCGAGCGTGGTTTCAGGTTCGAGCAGCAGTGCCCGCAGGCGGCTGAAGGTCGCGAGCGCCGGCGCCAGTTTGTTGCCCAAGGCGATGATGTTCTCTCGGGAAAGGGTCATGGTCGTAGGAGCAGGGCGTGCCGCCTTCTTCTCGGCACATCCCGCCCGCAACCTAAGTGCCCTCCCGTCAAAACATCGTAATTCGCAGTGGTGCGCCAAACCCGGGCCTTCAAAAATCGATCGTCTTCAGCGTGCCGATCTTCACCTCGAAGCGCTCGTCGTAGGGTTTGACCCGTTTCAATTCGGTGCGCTTCAGATCCAGCGACCCGCCGCCGCCGAAAAAGAGGATCGACCAGTCCGCGTCGCCGGTGATCGCCTGCAGGGTCGGCGGATGCTTGGGATCCACCTGCGCAAACTCGAGACTGGCGTCACCCGACTTGACCTTCACCACCAGCTTGGACCGGAAGGACTCCCGCAGCAGCACCGAGATGTTCTCCAGCCGGCTGCCCTCGCGCGTGAGCCGGGCGTGGACCTGGAACTTCTCGGGCGGGAACCGTTCGTTGCCCGCCTTCAGCAGCGGAATCTCGAACACCCGATGGGTGGGCGTCTCACTCGCAATGAACGATTTCCCCACGTCGAGCACCTCTCCCAGGCTGGGGTAGCGCTTGCGGTTCGAGGCGGGCCGCTCCGGATCGGCCTCCTCGCCCTTGCGACGGAACTTCGTCTGCTCCCGCGCCGTGGGCTCCCGACCGTCTATCTTCAGCGGAGTCCACTGCTCCGCATAGGGCCGGGAGGGGTCGTAGCGCACGACCTGCTCGGACTTCACCCGCCCCTTGCTGTCGCGGATGATGCGGTGCTCCGTGTACGCCCAGCGCCGAAGGTCGTCCGCCACCTTGTGCAGCGAGTCATTCAGGAACGACAGCTCCTCCGGCGTCGCGGGCCGGGGCGTGGCCTGGAGGACGGCCGCCCCGCCGCCAAGCAGGAGCTGGGCGTGCAGGAGGAGCATCGGAAGGTACCGTCGCATGTGGGAAGGCGGGTGCCGGGAAATCTCGACCGGGCCGGGCAGCTGCGCAAGCACTTCGACGCCCCCCACCTCCACGGCCCCGCCTCAAAAGGTGCGCGGCCAAACGAAAAAAATGCGGGGCCCCCCGCCTTGCCTGCCCGGCGGGATTCCTGCTTCCCTCTCCCACCTATGCGTCCCAAGAAAGTCGCCATCCTGACCGCCGGGGGCCTGGCTCCCTGCTTGAGCGCCGCCATCGCGGACCTCGTCGAGCGTTACAGTGCGATCGCTCCCGAAGTGGACATCCTCTGCTACCGCGGAGGCTACAAAGGCCTCCTCCTCGGAGACAGCATCGCGGTCACTCCCGCCGACCGGGCCATGGCCGGCGTGCTGCGCCTGCATGGCGGCAGCCCCATCGGCAACAGCCGCGTGAAGCTGACCAACGTCAAGGACTGCGTGAAGCGCGGCCTGGTCAAGGAAGGGCAGGATCCCCTCAAGGTGGCCGCCGAGCAGCTGGTCAAGGACCAGGTCGACGTCCTCCACACCATCGGTGGCGACGACACCAACACCACCGCGGCCGACCTCGCGGCCTACCTCGCCAAGAACAACTATCAGCTGACCGTCATCGGCCTGCCCAAGACCATCGACAACGACGTCGTGCCGATCCGCCAGAGCCTGGGGGCGTGGACTGCCGCTGAGGAAGGCGCCCGGTTCTTCGCCCAGGTCGTGGCCGAGCACGGCGCCAACCCGCGCATGCTCATCGTCCACGAGGTCATGGGCCGCAACTGCGGCTGGCTCACCGCCGCCACCGCGCGGGACTACGTGCGCCGCCTGGACAAGACCGCCTTCGCGCCGGGCTTCGGGCTCACCCGCGACCGCCTGATGGTCCACGGTGTGTACCTGCCCGAACTCACCCTCGACATCGCCGCGGAGGCCCAGCGCCTCAAGGGCGTCATGGACCGCGTCGGCAACGTCAACCTGTTCGTGAGCGAGGGCGCCGGCGTCGACAGCATTGTCGCCGAAATGACTGCGCGCGGCCAGGAGGTCCCGCGTGACGCGTTCGGCCATGTGAAGCTCGACGCCGTGAACCCGGGCAAGTGGTTCGGCGATCAGTTCGCCAAGATGATGGGGGCCGAGAAGGTGCTGGTGCAGAAGAGCGGTTACTTCTCGCGCGCCGCCCCGGCCAATGCCGCCGACCTCGCCCTCATCAAGCAGTGCTGCCACCACGCGGTGGAGTGCGCGCTGCGACGTGAAAGCGGCGTCGTCGGCCAGGACGAAGACAAGGGCGACGCGCTGCGGGCCATCGAGTTCCCGCGCATCAAGGGCGGCAAGCCCTTCGACGTGCGCGCTCCGTGGTTCGGCGAGTTGCTGGCGACGATCGGCCAGCCCATGTCCGCCCTCGCCCCCGTCAAGGGGCACTAGAGCGCTCTCCGTTCTACCGTCGCCGCGCTTGAGCCATCGGCGCAAGCGCGGCCGTTGGCGGACCACGTCGTCACCTGTCCGTTCCAGGACGGGTGTCCTTTTTCGCCCTGCAGGGTCGAACGTCTCCTGCGTTCGATCCTCTTCTGCCTGGGCAGTTTCTCCCCTGGCGTCCACCCGCCGAAGCGCGCCGATCCCCGGGAAGCTCCCTCTTCGTCGCGGTCTTCCTCCCGGTTGGCGACGGTAGCCGGCCGCGGCGAGGACGGCCCGGGAGAGGCGCGCATTTACCTCGGTTTTGCAACCGGGCGCTCGACTTTGGCCCCGGTTCACAAAAACTTCCCCCAGCCCCGGATTCTTCCCTCTGGTTTCCCACCAACTCCCGTCTGCTGCGCCCATGAAGACGTTATCCTACGTTGCGTCGCTGGTTTTGTTCGCCTCCGCGCTCCCGTTGACGTCCCTGCATTCCGCCCAATACGACCAGCGCCTCGGCAATCTCTCGACGCGCGCGCAGGTCGGCACCGGCGGCAACGTCATGATCACCGGCTTCGTCGTCCAGGAGGGCGCTCCGAAGCGGGTGCTGCTCCGCGCCGTCGGCGCCCGGCTGGCCACCGCCCCCTTCAATCTCAGCGGAGTGCTCGCGGATCCCCAGCTGCAGCTCTACAACAGCCAGGGCGCCCTCGTCCTCGCCAACGACAACTGGTCGGCGACGGACCTCGCGACAATGAACTCCGTCGGGGCTTTCACCCTCACCAACGGCAGCCGTGACGCCGCCCTAGTGGCGACCCTCTCGCCCGGCACCTACACCGCGCAGGTCAGCGGGGTCGGCAACACCTCGGGAGTCGCGATCCTCGAGGTCTACGATGTGACCGGATCGGCCCGGCTGATGAACCTCTCGACCCGCGCCTTTGTCGGCACCGGCAACGCGACCTTCTTCTCCGGGCTCTCCGTGGCTCCGGGGGGCGGGGCGCGCCGCGTGCTCGTCCGGGCTGCCGGACCGTCCCTTGGTGCCCTTGGGGTCGCGGGGGCTCTCGCGGATCCCTCCGTGGCCATCCTCGATTCAGCCGGCCGTCAAATCGCCAACGGCGCCAACAACGACTGGGAATCGGGCGGTGCCGCCGCCCTCCGGACCGCGTTCGCCCAGGCCGGGGCGTTTCCCTTCCCCGCAGGCAGCCGCGACGCCGCTCTCCTGATCGACCTCGCGCCCGGCAATTACACGATCCAGGTCAACGGCGTCGGCGGCACCACCGGCACCGCTCTCGTCGAACTCTACGATCTGTCGCCCGACTCCCTCGCCACCGTCAGCGTCAGCGCAACCGTTCCCGCCACCGACACGGTGGGCGGCACCCCGGCGGTCTTCACCTTCACCCGCGTCGGCCTGATGACCAACCCGGTAACGGTCGAGTATACGATTGAAGGCAGCGCCACCGCCGGCGTCGATTACGAGCCCCTGCCCGGACGCGTGACCATCCCCGCCGGCGCGTCGACGGCCACGGTCACGCTGGTGCCCAAGGCCAACCCCGCCAACACCAACAACCGCACCGCCACCCTCACCCTCGTGCCGCGCCCCGCCTACGGCGTGGGCACGGGCGATCAGGCCGGGGTCACCATCTTCGCCAATCCGGGCTCCCTCTACGTTTCCACGCTTCGGGCCCTGCCGGGAGCGACCGCCTCGACCGCCTACGGCACCGCCACGCTCCAGCTCGCCTCCGACGAAAAGTCCGCGTTCGTCAACGTCTCGTTCTCGAATCTCAGCTCACCCGAAGTCGTCGGCCACCTGGCGATCGACGGCAACTACGTCTTCAACCTGCCGCCGGGCCAGGTGAACAACGCCCTCTGGCTCTTCACGCCCGTCGGCAACTACTCCTCCGCCGACCTGCTGGCCGCCCTCAAGGCCGGCCGCGTCACCGTCAGCATCGACACGGCCATGTTTCCCGCCGGCGAGCTCGGTGGCGGCTTCCTGCGCAGCAGCGGTGCGGCCGTCTTCAATCCCCCGCCGGCCCCGCCCGCCCTCGATCTTTCCCGCATCTCTCCGGTCGATGCCGCGCGCTTCCTGCTGCAGGCGACCTTCGGTGCCACCCAGGCCGACATCACTACCGTCATCGCCAAGGGCTACCACGCCTGGATCAACGAGCAGATGGCCCTGCCGCCTTCGCTGCATCGCGACGAGACGATGCACGATTTCAACCGCAACCAGACCAATGGCGGCGTCGGCAATCGCAGCCCGGTCACCCAGGCGTACGAGCGCCCCGGCGGCCCGCACCGCCAGGCCGCCTGGTGGAAGATCGCCGTCGAGGGCCGCGACCAGCTGCGCCAGCGCGTGGCCTTCGCCCTCAGCCAGATCCTGGTCATTTCCGACCAGAACGGCACCATCGCCCAGTGGCAGGAGGGCGCGGCCAACTATTACGACATCTTCGTGAACGGGGCCTTCGGCAATTTCCGCTCGATCCTCGAGCAGGTCACGCTCAGCCCGATGATGGGGATCTACCTGAGTTCGCTGCGCAACGCCAAGGCCACCTACGACGCCCGCGGCAATGTGATCACACTCCCGGACGAAAATTATGCCCGCGAGATCATGCAGCTCTTCACCATCGGGCTGAACGAACTCAATCCCGACGGCACCCTCCGCCTCGATCCAACCGGCCAGCCGATTCCCACCTATACCCAGGAGACCATCGTGCACACGGCCCGGGTCTTCACCGGCTGGAGCTTCGCCAGCTCCACGGAGAACGCCACCGCCAATGTCAACCTCTTCCGCGGAGCGCCGGCCAACTACCTCGCCCCGATGATGCTCTGGCCCGCCTTCCACGAAGACTCCGCCAAGACGATCGTGGGCGGCCGCGTGCTGCCGGCCTCCCAGGGCGGCGTGAAGGACCTCGCGGACACCCTCGACGCCCTGTTCCAGCACCCCAACACGGGCCCGTTCATTGCGCGCCAGCTCATCCAGCGGCTGGTCACCAGCAATCCCAGCCCGGGGTACATCTACCGCGTGGCGCAGGCCTTCGCCAACAACGGGGCGGGCGTCCGCGGCGACCTCGGGGCCGTCGTGCGCGCCATTCTCACCGACTACGAGGCCCGCTCGCCGGCCGTCGCGGCCACCGCCACCTTCGGCAAGCTAAAGGAGCCGCTGCTCATGACCACCGCGCTGTTCCGGGCCTTTGGCGGGGGATCGAACTCGGGACGCTTCAACATCCCCAACCCCGAGGGCAGCCTCGCCCAGGCCGCGCTGCGCGCCCCGACCGTCTTCAACTTCTTCGAGCCCAATTTCGTCCTGCCCGGGTCGGTCGCCGAGGCGGGGCTCTACGCCCCGGAGTATCAGATCCTCAATGACACAACGGCGCTCACCCAGCCCAACTTCTACTACAACTACCTCTACACGACGCGCTCCACGACCGATCAGGCCCAGCAGACGGTGGGGCTCAACCTGACCGACTGGCTGGCGTCCGCCCGCACCCCGCGATCGCTCATCGACACGTTGGGCCTGATCCTCACGGGAGGATCCCTGCCCGCCGCCGCCTCCGACCGGATCGTCTCCGCGATCAGCGCCCTGCCCGTGAGCACGGCCGGCAGCACCAACACCGCCGCCGATCTGGAACGGGTCCGCTCCGCCATCTACCTTGTCCTCACCTCACCGCACGGTGCCGTCCAAAAGTAACCCCACCCGCCCCTCCCCGCCGTGAATTCCAAGAATCCCGCCTTTGATCCCCTGCGTCGCCGTTTCCTCGGCCAGTGCTGCGCCGCAGTCAGCGCCACCGGGATGCTCTCCACCCTCGCCCAGCTGCGCATGATGGGCGCGGTCGCCAGTCCCGACAACGGCCCGCAACCGCCAAACCGGGCCGGCGCCCTGCCCGGCGACTACAAGGCGCTCGTCTGCCTCTTCCTCGCCGGCGGCAACGATGCCAACAACCTGATCGTCCCGTTCGACACCGACGGCTACAACGCCTACGCGTCCGCCGCCGGCCGCGGTGCCATCGCCCTGCCGCGCTCACAGCTGCTCGAGATCCGGCCGCGTACCAGCGACGGCCGGGGCTGGGCGCTGCACTCCAGCCTCAACTCCGACGTCGCCAACACCAACACCACCGGCCTCAAGGCCCTCTTTGACGAGGGTCGGATGGCACTGGTCGGAAACGTCGGCACCCTCGTCGTCCCCACCACCAAGGCCCAGTACGCGGCCCGCTCTGTTCCGCTGCCGCCGCAGCTGTTCTCGCACAACGACCAGCAGGTCGAATGGCAGAGCAGCATCCCCGACAAGCCGTTCTCGACCGGTTGGGGCGGGCGCGTCGCCGACCTGACCAACGCCCTCAACGGCAACAGCAGCATCTCGATGGCGATCAGCCTCAACGGGCAGAACTCGTTCCAGGTGGGCAAGCAGGTCGTCCAGTTCGCGGTCAATGCCGGCGGTGCCATCACGCTCGCCAGCACGGCCGGCAGCAGCACCGCCGCCGGCATCCGCGCGCTTGCCCAGAACGACCTGCTCGCCGCGCGCAACGCCAACCTCTTCGACGCCGCGTTCGCCGGGATCACGCAGAACGCGATCGCCGACAGCGCCCTCCTTTCCGGCATCCTCGGCGGCAACCCGCCCTTCAACACCGCGTTTCCCGGCACCAGCCTCGGCCAGCAGCTGCGCACCATCGCCCGGCTCATCGCCGCCGCCCCGCAGCTCGGCCTCAAGCGCCAGATCTTCTTCGCCCGCATCGGCGGGTGGGACCTGCACGACGCCCAGCTGGGGGCGCACGCCAACCTCTTCGCCGATGTCAGCCGCTCCGTCGCCGCCTTCTACCGCTCGACGGTCGAGCTGGGCTGCGCCGAACAGGTCACGCTCTTCACCGCCTCCGACTTCGGGCGGACCTACAACACCAACGGCGACGGGTCGGACCATGGCTGGGGCTCCAACCACTTCGTCGTCGGTGGCGCGGTCAAGGGCGGCGACATCTATGGCCGCATGGCCGACCTCACGATTCGCGGCCCCGACGATGCCGGCACCCGTGGCTCCTGGATTCCCACCACGAGCGTCGACGAATACTCCGCCACGCTTGCCTCCTGGTTCGGGGTCAGCGCCACCAACCTCCCGATCGTCTTCCCGAACCTCGGCCGCTTCGCCCGCCCCAACCTGGGCTTTGTGTGAGCCGGTGATCGGTGCACGCCGCGGAAACGACCAGGCTCCTCGGGGTAACCGCCCGCCGCCGCAAACGAAGCGCCGCCCCGGCGCTGCCCGTGCTGCTGGCTGAACCGGAGCTCCCATGACCCGCCGCCGTTTGTTCCTGCTGGTCGTCCTGGCCGCCGCCACCGTGGCCGGGTACTTCCTTTCTCGTCCTCCGCCGCGACCGGCGACGCCCGCCACGCCTTCCGCCCAGAACCGGCCGGCCGTGCCGTCACCCTCGCGATCCGCGCAGGCCCAGCCGGAGCCCGGCGCGGGGCCGGCCCCGCGCTCCGCCACCCCGGAGCCGGCGCCCGTGCCTGCGTTCTCCGTCCCGTTCAATCCCGCGGACTTCCCCATCGCGGCGGCGCTCAATGCCGCCGACTCCGACATCCGCCGCGATCTCGGCATCCTGCAGCAGCTCTTCGATGCCTGGCGCACCAACTTCCCCCGTGAGGGCAATCCCGTCGGCGAGAATGCCGACATCACCGCCGCGCTGACCGGACGGAATCCCCTCGGACTTGCCCTCGTGCCCCGCAACCACCCCGCCCTCAATCCCCAGGGCGAACTCTGCGACCGCTGGGGCACGCCCTTTCGATTCCATCAATTGAGTGGCGAGCGCATGGAAGTCCGCAGCGCCGGCCCGGATCGCCGCTTCGCCACCGACGACGACGCGATCCTGACGCCGCCCTGACTCCCATCCGTCCGCGCGTCGGCCCGCTGCCGCCTGGAGCCGGAGAAATCGAGTGGAAAGGCACGAAGGGACGAATCCACCCGAAACAACGCGCCGCGACCTTACTTCACCGGCGAGAACCGCGTGACCAGTTCCGCCCGCACGGCCGGCTCCACGAGTTCGAGGTAAAGGCTCTCCCGCCGGGTCGGGGGGACGTCCGGGCTTGAACCCCGCCAGACGCGGAACTCCCCCGGCGTGGCCAGCACCACGCGAACGACCACTCCCTTGCCGTAGTCCACGTCGAATTCGAGGCGATCCCGCAACGTCGCTCCCACGACTTCGCGCCACTGGCCGAACTCCGCCGGCCGCTTGGTGCGCAGATCTTCCGCCGATCTGAACTCGGCCGGCAATCGCACGCGCCCTTGCAGATGCAGGGCCCAGCCCAGCCGCTGCCGGCCCTTCGTGCTTTCCACAACCGCGGTATCGACCAGGGAGTCGCCTTCGATCGCCACGGTCCGCGCCGCGCGTGCGTCCGGGCGGTATTTCGGCTGTGCCACCGCGACGCGGGCGGGATTCGCCGAGAACTCCCGCAGTTCGCCTGCGTCCACGCCGTCCTGGCCCTCGCCGTTCACCAGCGGCACGTTGTGATTCAGCCCGCGCGTGTAGTAGCCGCGGTGCAGCGGCGAACCGTAGCCCACCGTCCCCGGATCATGGGTTACGTCGGTGTTCCCGTAGAAGGCGGAGAAGTTCAGGGCCTCCCGCTGCGCATGCGACCTCGTCACCTGGCCGTAGTGGACAAAAACCTGCCAACCGCCGGACTTCAGCACCGCCATCCGCGACGATTCGAAGCTGCGGCTGGCCACCTCCGGCAGCACCACGGCGCGCGGGCTCGGCCACGGCGGGTCCAGCAGGGTGTTCCAATCGCGCACCTTCGCCGCCTCCTCGAGCCCGAGCGTGGTGGGGAACACGCGGTAGGTTTCCGCAAAAAGGTCGCGGTTTGGCGCCCGGGAGATCCCGCCGCTGTCGGCCGGGTTGGGCAGCTGCCCATCCGGAAAGCGGAGGTACAGCGGGGCCAGCATCAGGTTCTCCGCGGTGGCCATCTCGTGGGCGAGTTCATCCGCCCGACCGCAGATCCCGGCCGCCGTGAAGAGCGACATCACGGCCCGCACAACATAGCTGTTGTAGCCGACAGATTGCTCGTACCAGAGGTAGTCGCTCGTGATCCCCTCCGCCATCTGGCGGCGTAGCCCGAAAGTGCCGTTCAGGGCCTCGCGCCACATCGCCTCGTCGCCGAAGAGCAGCGCGACCTGCGCGACCGCACACCGCTGCCACGTCGCGATATTGTGGATCGACTTCATCGTCGAGTTCAGCGCCTTCACCTCGGGATCGAAGAAGCGCTGCTTCCACCGCCGCCGCTGCTCCGGGGTCGCCGCGTCGCCCAGCAGGCGCACCGCCTCGGTGAACTTGGTCAGGTTCGTCGCCTCGGTCAGCGTCTGCCAGAAAAGGCGCGCGGGATGGCCCGACCGCTGCGGTTCCCATTTCAGGAAGTTGTCCGCGTAGAAGTCCATCTGGCCCGTCACCCACTCCGCGTACTTTGGCTCGCCCGTCAGCCGGAAGAGCTGCGCGGCCCGCACCATCGTGCCCACGTGCGTGCCGCGGAAGGTCACCACCCACCAGGCGTGCAACTTGGGGGTGATCTCGATCTTCGGATCCGATGGGCTCGAAAAGTACTCCACTTCCTCGTGGGGAATCTGCTCCGTCCACCGCACGCGCGATCCGTCCTTCGGGCTCACCCCGTCGTGCGACCATCCCGGCAGCCATTCGACGCGATCCTGGTGCTTCGCCATCCAGCGGTCGACGACCTCACGCTCCCGCTTCAGCCATTCGGCCCACACCGAATCCTCCTTCACGCGCCGGCGCGCCCCGATCCAGTCCTCCCGCGCCGCGCGCCACGGATCCCCCTGGGCCGAGTAGACCTTCATCTCGGCGAACTGCCGCTCCGGATTCGGCTTCGGAAAGGAAGCCGCCCCGGCGATCAGCGTCATCCCTCCCAACCCCCAACACCCTGCGATGATTCTCCACGAGAGCATACGGACCGGAGCCTGCCGCCCCGCTCCGACGACTCAATCCGGATCCCGCCCCGGTGGCTCCCTCCCGCCGCTTCCGCTTATCCCGCCGCCCAGCGCAGCAGGCCGACGAAGAGCAGCACAATCGCCCCGGACAGCGCGCTGCACGCCAGGAAGCCAATCGTGTCGACCCGATCCCACCGGCAGAATTCCCAGTTCGACCACGGCAGCAGCTTCGTGTGATCGAAGCGGTCCGGCTGGCGCTCCGTCTCGGCCAGCGCCGCCGCCTCCAGCTCGGGCGTCGCGCCGACCGGAGTCTTCATCTTGCCGTAGAACCGCGCCACTCGCGCCGGATCGGTCGGCCGGGTGAGCAGGCTGCCCACGATCAACACGGCAAACGGGAACAGGCTGTCGAAGAAGAACTGAAGCGTCACCCGCTGGGTCTTCGTCAGCGCGGCCACGTCGACGCCGGCCCTTCCCAGAATCCAGCATTCCACGTTGAAACGGTTCAGGCCGCCCGTGGCCACCAGCGGGCTGGTCGGGTCGTTGGCCCGCTCCCGGGCGACCCGGCTGAAATAGACCGGACCCGGTGCGCCGTTCGCCGGTGCGCTCACCTGGGTCAGCGCCGGGTGCCGGGCGAGGGCCGGCACGTGCGACACCGTCCACGGCACCACCAGCACGACCAGCGTCGTCAGGATCACGCACCACCACACCGCCGGGGCGGTCAACCGCCGCCAGAAGAAGGTCAGCAGGACCGCCGCCCCGAACGGCAGGTTCACCGTCAGCACCAGGTTCACGATCGAGAAGAAGTCGCGCATCAGCCAGGCCGAGACCGTGCCCAGCACCAGCACCGCCACGATCGTGCAGCGCGCATAGAACACCCCCTGCCGCTGATCAATCCCGGGCCAGATCTGGCGGTAGACGTTGCGGACGAAGAGCGATGAAATCGCCAGCGCCTTGGCCGCCAGCGTCGACATCGTGCCCGCCAGCACGCCGGCCAGCATCAGGCCGATCAGCCCCGGCGCCTGCGCCAGGAGCTGGTTCGACATCGCGCCCCAGGCGGCGTCGGGATCGGACAGCCCGCCCGGCCCGAACAGCGCCACCGCGATCAGCCCGGCAAAGGCCCACATGATGATCATCAGCCGCTTCAGGTAGGTGCCCGACACCCCCGTCCGGGCCGCAAACTCGTTCCGGGCCGATCCGCAGATGCCCATGTTGTGGCTCAATCCGGCGTTCTGCACGATGCTCACGAGCAGGATGGCGGCGAGACCGACGACCGAGAACTGCTCCGAGGCCCCGCTGCCGAACAGGTCGAACATGTGTTTCGGCACCTTTTCACCCAGGGCCGACCAGCCGCCAATCGCGTGCAGGCCCGTGGGAATGAGCAGGACCGAGAAGACGATGATCAGGATGCTCTGCAGGCCTTCGTTGACCGCGGCCGCCGCCATGCCCCCGAGCACGATGTAGGTCCCCACCACGAGCGTGAACACCGCGTAGAAGACCAGGTCGTTCAGGACCGTGATGTAGCTCTGCAGTTCGCCGCGGGCGCTGCGGTCGCGCAGGAGTTCGAGGCGGCTCCGGGCCTCCGGCGCCAGGCTGCCTGCCACCGCCTGTTTCTCGAGCTGCTTCAGTTCGCGGTAGCCCTCCACGGCCGCCCGGTCGGTCGCCGTCCATTCGGTCTCGGGCTTCACCACCAGGGAAGAGGCAATCTTGTACGCCGTCACGTTGCCGAACCCGAGGAAGACGCAGGCCACGAGGATCTGGAAAATCGCGTAGAACAAGCTCAAGCCCCGGCTCGCAAACCGATCCTCGAAGAGGTCCGACAAGGTCGTCAGGCGCACCCGTCGGAACCAAACGTTCATGAACCAGAAATACGGGTTCATGAACACCGTCTGGAACGACAACCACGACCCCGGCGCCCCCTGCTGGTAGACAAAACTCGCCGTGCTCACCGCCCCCTGCGGCTCGGTGGCATTGCCGAAGTTCAGGAAGAACTGGTAGAGCTTCCCCAGCTTCCGCCCGGCGAGGAAGAACCCCTCCTCGGAGTGGGTGGCCTTCGCGGCCGATTTTCCGATCCAGACGACCGCCGCCAGGTACCCGAAGATGATCCCAAGGTCGATGACATGAAGGCTGCCGATGGTCATGGGGTTTATCGCCGACGCTGCGGCCCCTCCCCGGGGGCGGCGAGCCCGCAGTTGCGCGGACCGTCCGGCGCCCTCCGTGAAGGCCGATTCTCCTCTGCGGCACCGACGTGGGCCCACATGCCGCTCCGCTGTCGAATCGCGTTGCGTTTGCCGCCTTCCCGCAAATCTTCCGGACAGTCCGAATCATGCCTGCCCCTGCTCCCACCCTGCGCTCCCTCGCCAAGCTCCTGGGACTCTCGCGCACCACGGTGTCGGACGCCCTGCGCGGTTCGCCGCGCGTCGATCCCCGCACCGCCCAGCGCGTGCAGCAGGCCGCACGAGAAGCCGGTTACCGGCGCAATCCGCTCGCGGGCGCCCTGATGTCGGAGCTGCGCCGTTCCCGCGGTTCGGCTTTCCACGGGGTGCTCGCCGCCATCGATTTCAATGAGCCGGACCGCCCGCAGGATTCCGCCACCTACCACCGCGAGCTCGTCGCCGGGCTCGACGCCCGGGCCACGGACCTCGGCTTCAAGATCGAGCGCTTCAGCGTGGGCCACGCCGGCGTCTCGGTGCAGCGGCTCGACTCGATCCTCCAGTCGCGCGGTATCAACGGCATCGTGCTCCTGCCGGCCTGGGATGAACCGGATCTGTCCAACCTCGACTGGGCCCGTTTCGCCGGAGTCTACACCGATTACATCATCGAGCGGCCGCGTCTGCACACGGTCTGCCCGGACCACTACCGCTCGCTGCTTTCCGCCCTCCAGCTCCTGGCGACGCGCGGGTGGACCCGCCCGGGACTTTACCTGCAAAAGCATCAGGACGAGCGCCTGCAATACCGCTGGAGCGCCGCGTTTCGCGCCTTTCAGGACAGCCACCCGCAGATCCGCGCCCTTCCCCCGCTCATCACCGATCACTTCGATCGGGCGGAATTCCAGGCCTGGTTCCGCCGCCACAAGCCCGACGTCGTGCTCGGACATCACGTCGAGGCGGTGGATTGGATGCAGGCCTGCGGCGCGCGCGTGCCTGCCACGCATGGCTTCGTGAGCATCAACCTGCACATGAAGACGCGACCGTGCGCCGGGCTGGACCTCCAACCCCGGGCCCTCGGGGCGCGGAGCGCGGAACTCCTCATCGCCCAGCTCCAGCGCAACGAAACCGGCATTCCCGAATGGCCCACCACGACGACCCTGCCGGGACGCTGGGTCGAAGGCCCCACGCTCCGCAGCTGAGCGGGATCAACCCCGGGGAAGAGCGGCCATTTTGCGACTGGCCCTGACCGGCGCGTTGCGGCTCCCTGTGGCCATGGCCCGCCCGCCACGCCTCGCTCGCATCTACTCCGGAACGGCGCGCAATCTTGCGCAGCTGGCCGGCGTGCTACGCCGCGGGGGATTGGTCGCCGTTCCGACGGAAACGGTCTACGGCCTGGCGGCCGATGCCCTCGATGCCCGCGCCTGTGCCGGCATCTACCGCGCCAAGGGACGCCCCTCCACCAACCCGCTCATCGTCCATATCGCCGACCTCGCCGCCCTGGAGGATCTCGCCTGCACCAACGAGGCTTCGCACCGCCTCGCCGCCGCCTTCTGGCCCGGGCCGCTGACCCTCGTCCTGCCGAAACGGAAGGAAGTGCCGGATCTGGTCTCGGCCGGCCTGCCGAGCGTGGCGGTGCGCCTGCCCGCCCATCCGCTGTTTCGCCGCCTGCTCCGTCTCACCGGGCGCCCGCTGGCCGCTCCCAGCGCCAATCCGTCCGGCTACGTGAGCCCGACCACGGCGGAACATGTCCGCGCCGGCCTCGGCACCAGGATCCGGCACATCCTCGATGGCGGTCCGTGCCCGGTCGGACTCGAGTCCACGATCGTCGACGTGCGGGATCCGCGCCGTCCGTGCCTGCTCCGCCCGGGCGCGATTTCCCGTGCCGAGCTTGAAACGGTGTTGGGCCGCCCGGTTCACGTCCGCACCGTGGTCGCTGGGGAAGAGACCCCGCAGCTCGCGCCCGGCCAGCTGCGGCGCCATTACAGCCCGCGCACGCCCATCACGCTCCATGCCCGGCTCGCCCCGGACGCGGCCCGCACCGGCACCCCGCGGGAGGCCTGGGTCTTCCTCTCGCGCCCACCCGGCCGCCGGCGGTCCAACGTGTATTGGTTCGACGTCCGCGGCGACCTCCGCGGCGTCGCCCGCCGGCTGTTCGCGGTCCTGCGCCACCTCGACGCGGCCGGCTATCGGCGCCTGCACCTCGAGCTCGCTCCGGACACCGACGGCCTGTCCCACGCCATCAACGATCGCCTCCAGCGCGCCGCCTCCCGGGGCTGAAGCCCGGCCTCGTCCGGCCAGCGTGCCGGCCGACAGCATGATCCCTTTTCGCCGGGCCTTGCGCATGGGAGCGGGTCCTCCCATGGTCGACGCGCCCCACCCCTGTTTGCGCCCTCGCGGCACGGCCGGCTTTCGTCCGCCGCCCGGCGGCGCTGACTTCTTTCCGTCCCCTTCCCCAGCGGGCGAAACTCGCCTTGCCCCCTACTCACTGTCCGCATGAGCCAGCCCCCGACCTTCGACAACGAAGAGCTGTTCCATCGCGCCCAAGCCCTGCCTCCTGCCGAGCGGGCGGATTTCCTTGATCGCGTATGCGGCGCGGATTCGGCCCGGCGCTGCCAGCTCGAGGACCTGATCCGGGCCGGAGACGCCGCCCCTCACTTCCTGGCCTCGCCGCCCGATACCGAGATCTCCGCAGCCCTGCACGAACGCACTCCAGAGCTTCGGCGCGAGGCTCCCGGCGAGATCATCGGACGGTACAAGCTGCTCCAGAAAATCGGCGAGGGAGGATGCGGCTCGGTCTGGATGGCGGAGCAGGAGCAGCCGGTGCGACGTCGCGTCGCCCTGAAGGTGATCAAGCTCGGGATGGACACCCGCGAGGTCATCGCCCGTTTTGAAGCTGAGCGCCAGGCCCTGGCGTTGATGGACCATCCGAACATTGCGCAGGTCTTCGACGGCGGCGCGACCCAGACCGGACGGCCCTACTTCGCCATGGAACTCGTCCGGGGAGTGCCTCTCACCCGGTTTTGCGATGAACAGCAGTTGTCGACGCACGCCCGCCTCGAACTCTTCACCACGGTCTGCCACGCGGTGCAGCATGCCCACCAGAAGGGGATCATCCATCGCGACCTCAAACCCTCCAACATCCTGGTAACCCTCCACGACGGTCAGCCGGTGCCCAAGGTAATCGACTTCGGCATCGCCAAGGCCACCCAGGGCCGACTCACCGATCACACGCTCTTCACCGCCTTCGACCAGTTCATCGGCACCCCGGCCTACATGAGCCCCGAACAGGCCGAGCTCAGCGGCCTCGATATCGACACCCGCTCCGACATCTATTCGCTCGGCGTCCTTCTCTACGAGCTGCTCACCGGCCGCCCACCCTTCGATCCCAAGGCGCTCGTCAGCGCCGGGCTGGACGAAATCCGCCGCATCATCCGCGAAGTCGAACCGCCGCGACCCTCCACCCGGCTCTCCACCCTCGACGATGCCGATTTCGCCACCATCGCCCGCCAGCGTGGCACCGCGCCGGACCACCTCTCAACTCTCCTCCGCGGCGACCTGGATTGGATCATCATGCGGTGCCTGGAAAAGGACCGCACGCGCCGTTACGAAACCGTCAACGGGCTGGCCATGGACATCCGGCGCCACCTGCGCGACGAACCCGTGGTCGCGCGGCCCCCGAGCGCGCGTTACCGTTTTCAGAAGTTCGTCCGGCGCAACTTCGCCACCGTGATCACCGCCGCCGTGGTATCATTGTCACTGGTGGGCGGCCTGGCGGTCAGCTCCTGGCAGGCACTGCGAGCCCGTCGCGCCGAGCAACTCGCGGGAGAACGCCTCACACTCGAGGAGCGGGCCCGCCGCGACGCGGATGTGCAACGGGAGCGCGCCGACGCCCTGAGAATCCGGGCGCAGCAACAGACCGAGGAAATGGGACGACACTTGTACGCCCGGCGAATCCGCGCCGCCTTCGACGCCTGGCAGCAGGGAGACCTCCTCGGGGCGACTGGAGCTCTGGAACCGTACGACTCCGCCAGCCCAGACTCCGACCCGCGGGGTTTCGAGTGGCATTACCTCTGGCATCTGTGCCACACCGCGCGCCTGACACTTCGCGCGGGCGATGCTCCGACCCGCGCCGTCGCCTGGACCCGGGACGGCCAAAGTGTCGTCACCGCCGATGCGGATGGTTCGGTGCGCCTCTGGGACGCCGAGAACGGAAGCCTTCGCGCGCGCCTCACCGGCCATGTAGGGCAGGTTACCAGCGTGGCCGTCTCACCACGCGGCACGACGCTCGCCTCCGGCGGCGAGGACGGCACCGTGCGACTCTGGACCCTGCCCGGTGGTGAACCGCTCGCGACCCTCGGCAAGCTCAGCTCCGCCATCGGAGCGCTCGCTTTCAACGGAGACGGAACGCAACTCGCGGCCGGCAACTGCCGGCTTCCTGGCGCCTCCGGCACCCCTTGGACCCGCCTGGTCAGCAGCCAGTCGATTCCCACCAGAGTCACCCTCTGGGACACCGCCACCCGCTCGATTCGGACGGCCTTTGATGTTCCACCCAAGGGAGTCCTCTCCCTTGCGTTCGCTCCCGACGCCCGTCGTCTCGCGACCGCCGCTCCCGATGGCAGGATCTCCGTGTGGCGCCTGCCCGAGGGCAGCCTGGAGCGATCGGCCAGCCCGCGCTCCCGCTTTTCCCCCGCTTTCAGCGTGGCCTATTCACCCGACGGGCGCCTGCTCGTCGCCGGCGGCGGGGACGCCTACGGCAAGGACAGTTTTCTCGATCTGTGGTCGTTCGCCAACGGACCGGATCGTTCGCTTGCCGCCCACCGCGGGCCGGTGTTTGCGGCGACCTTTTCGCCTGACGGTCGCCGGCTGATCAGTGCCGGCCTCGACCAGATCGTGCAGGTATCCGACGTCGAGACCGGCCGGCCCGTCCAGCGCATCATCGGACATTCTGCCGGCATCTGGGCCCTGGCCCTGAGCCCCGATGGGACGCGACTGGCGACGTCCAGCTGGGACCGGACGACCAAGGTATGGCGCCTCGATCCCCCTCAGGAGTTCCGCAACGTTTCCTCGAAAAACCGGTACTGCGTGTCGTTTCACCCGGGTGGGGAGATCTTTGCCGCCAGCGGGACCAGCCTGGAGATCCTCTCCGCCCGCACGGGATCGCTCCTGCACACCATGCCGGAGTACCGCAATACCGACACCGTCTGCGCCTTTGCGCCCGACGGCCGCTGGCTGGCCACAGCGGGTCGCGACAAGACGATCACCCTCTGGGATGCGACCACCTGGCGGATCCGCGGAACGCTGCGGGGACACGAGGATACCGTTCGCTCGCTGGCCTTCTCACCGGACTCCCGCCAGCTCGTGTCAGGTGGGTTCATGAAGGACCGCACCCTGCGGTGGTGGAACGTGGCGGACCTCCGGGAAATCGCCGTGCTTCGCGACGCCACCTCCTCGGTCGAACACCTCGCCTTCGCTCCCGACGGATCGCTCCTGTTCGCGAGCACCTTCGCCGAGATCCTCCTCATCGACCCGCAACAAAGAACCATGCGCGAACGATGGCCGGGCAAGGACACGCGCCTGGTGCCGTCTCCTGACGGCCGATCCTGGGCCGTGCTGAGGCCGGAAGCGCTGCAGTTGCTCGACGGGCGCAGTCGCGCGATTCGCTGGAGCACCGTGCCGCACAAGGACTGGGTGTGGTCCGTGGTTTTTTCTCCGGACAGCCGCACGCTGGTCTCCACCAGTTGGGACGGCACGGCCAAATTCTGGCATGTCGACACCGGCCAGGAGATGATGCGGTTTGATGCGGGCGCGACCTGCTGGAACGCCGCCTTCTCCGCCGATGGCAGCACGTTTGTCTTGGGCAGCGGGCCCGCGGAAGCGGGTACCCTGGCGATCCTGGCGGCGCCGCGCCCGCGACCCTGAGGCCACTCCCATCCGGACCTCCCGCGAGACCGGCGGGGTTCGACCGTCCCGCCCCCCCTCGCCCCGCGAGGGAGAATGTAACCTCTTGGGTTACATTCTCCCTCTTTTCCCCTCTGCGGCCCCGGCGGTCACTCCGAGTTCAGTGTGAACACGATCGGCACCTGCATGTGGGTCGCCACCGCCCGCCCGGCTTTCCGACCCGGGCGGAACTTCCACTTGCTGACGGCCGTGACCGCGGCGGCCTCGAACTCCCGCTGCGACGAGCGCAACGCGAAGGCGTTCCGCACCACCCCGTCGGCATCGACGATGAAGTCGACCACAACCTCCCCGGACGTGCCGCTCTTCCGCATGTCAAACGGGTACTCCGGGCGCGCCTGGAAGCGCGCGACCGGAGTCTGGTCGAGCATGTCCGGATTGTAGATCGGAGTCGTGGTCGACACCCTGGGCTGACGGATGGCCGGGATTTCCTTCATGTCACCCGGCACGTCGACCGTCGGGACCTGAGGCTGGACCGGCTGCAGGAAGGAATCCGGCTGCGGAGCTTGCGGCAAATCCGGCTGCATCGGAGGCGCGATCTCGATCGGTTTCGCGTCGGATTCCGACGAATCGACAAACTCCGGCGTCTCGGGCTCAAGGGGAGGAAGATCGAACTCGATGATGTGTGGGGGCTCCTCGGGCACGGCGGCGTCCGGCTTGGTTCCGTCACGACGATCGACCGACAGCAGCAGGGCGTGGACGCCGGCGGAAACGAGGGTGGCAAGGAGCAGATCACGGGTCATGGCTTGAGCGGGTTGAAGTGGCGGGGCGGTGAGTTCACTCCTGATCACGATCGAGCGGCCCATTTCTTGGCGTCTCGCGCGATTTGCTCCCGCCCGATAAAGCGTCGACGCCTCCGCACCCCGTTTCCACCCTGTCCCCCATGCCCCCGCTCCCGATTTACGACAACCTGCCCACGCCGAGCGTGCTGGTCGACCAACCCCGCCTGCGCGCCAACCTCGCGTCCATGCAGGCCGCCTGCGACGCCGGCGGCGTGGAACTCCGACCGCACATCAAGACACACAAGATGGTCGCGATTGCACGGCAGCAGCTCGCCGCCGGGGCCCGCGGCCTGACCTGCGCCAAGCTGGGCGAGGCCGAAGCCATGCTGCCCTCGGGCGTGCGCAGCCTCTTTGTCGCCCATTCCCTCGTCGACCCGCGCCAGGCTCCGCGCCTCGCCGCGCTCGCCGAGCGCCTCGACGATCTCCGCCTGGCGGTGACGAGCGAGGCCCATGCCGAGGCCTTCGTTTCGCTGGCCGCGGCCACGGGGCGAAAGCTCTCCGTCATGCTCGCTCTCGACACCGGCCAGCACCGCGAAGGTGCGCGCGATCTCGCCGCCGCCCAGCGGATCGCGGCCCGCCTGGCACGCAGCCCGCACGTTGAACTCCGCGGCTTCTACACCCACGAGGGGCATCTCTACGGCGTCCCCGCGAACGACCAGCCGGCCGCAGTCGAAACGGTGCTGGCGTCGGCCTGCGCCGCCCGCGATGCCATCGCCCCGGGCCTGCCGCTCTGGCCGGGCTGCAGCATCAGCGCGAAACACGTCGCCGCCCTCAGCCGCGGGCGCGCCCAGGCAGTGCGGCCGGGCACGTATGTCTTTGGCGACTACCAGATGGCCTACCTCGCGCGTGTCATGCCGCCGGAGGAAATCGCCCTCCACGTGCTCACCACCGTCGTCGACAAGCCGGAGCCGGGTTTTGCGCTCGTGGACGCCGGGTCCAAGACCCTCTTCGCGGACCGCACCGCCGACTCCCTCTATGCCGTCGCCGCCGACGGGCGGGACCTCAAGGTCGTCCGGGTCAGCGAGGAACATGGCTGGCTCCGCGGCGCCGACGTGGATCGCCTGCGGATCGGCGAGCGCCTGCGCCTGATTCCGGTGCACGTTTGCCCGGTCGTGAACCTCACCGACGAGGTAATCGTCACCGCCGGCGACGAGGTGGTCGACACCTGGCGCGTCGACGCCCGCGGCTGCGTGCGCTGAACCGTCCTCCCGGTTACCCTCAGGCCCGGCCCCCTCTGCCGGCAGGGGCAAACTCCCGATCCGGCCGCACCATCGCCGCCGTCGCGCCGTCGACCGAGGAATAATACCCGGCCGCCACCGCCGCAAACGCCGCCGCGCCCAGGCAGGCGCGCTCCGGCGACGCCGGCCGCACGATCGTCGCGTTGAGAATGTCGGCGTCGATCTGGAGCCAGAGCGGGCTGCGGGCCCCGCCTCCGGTCGCGATCACTCGCGCGGGCGCCTGGCCCCCGGTCACACGACGCACCAGCTCGCGGTGGGACACCGCCACCCGTTCCAACAGTCCGCGCACCGCACCTCCGTGGTCGCCGGGAATCCCGCCCCCCGCCGGGGCTCGCGCCGCCAACTCCAACAGCTGTTCGATCGACAGCCCGGGCGCCTCTCGCCGCTGATAGACCTCCAATTGCCCCGCGCCATTGGGATCAAAGGCGAGGCGATAGAAACGGACTCCGTCGACATGGGGACCGTGATAGCAGCCGTCGGCGGGTTCCACACGATCCACGATCGCCAGCGCGGCCAGCACCGTGCCGGTCGAGATGCTGATCTCGGCCAGCCGACCCAGCCCGGACCCAATCGCCGCGGCGTGGTGATCAATCGCGCCCACGGCACAGGGTACACCGGCCGGAAGGCCGAGAAGCTCATCGGCCGCACCCCTCGTGCGACCACACGGACTGCCCGGCCGCAGCGGGGTCGAGAACCGAGCGGGGTCGAGGCCAAACGCCGCCATTGCCTCGGGCCACCACCGCCGCTCGCCAAGGTGATAGAGCCCGAGGAACGCCGCCGTGCTGGCGTCGCCCGCCCGCTCCCCGGTCAGGGCGAACGTGAAGTAGTCCGACACGGTCATCACGCGCGCCGTGCGTTTCCAGAGGTCGGGCGCCACGCGCTGAAACCAGCGGAGCTTCGGCACGGCGGACTCGGCCACCAAGCCACGGTGTCCCACCGCGGCGGCAAACTCCGGTCGCCGCGCCACCCCGTCCACGGCGTCCTCGATCGGCGCGCCGCGGGTGTCGGTCCACAGCACCAGCGGAGTCAACGGTTGGTCACGGGCGTCCAGCAGGAGGAAGGTCGTTGCCTGCGACGAATACGCCACTCCGCTGATCTCGGACGGAGAGGCCCCGGCCTGGGCCAGCGCCTCGGCCAGCCCGCGTCGCAGCAGCAACCAGAACGTCGCGGCCTCGAGTTCCACCCGCCCCGGCGCCGGCGAGGTCGTCTCCACCCGGACGCGCCCCAGGCCGCGCATCGTCCCCTCGGGAGTAAAAAGGGCGACCTTGAAGTAGGACGTCCCGAGATCGATGCCGAGCAGCAGTCCCATGTCGCCCTCCCGTCAAACCGCGGGTTTGCCCCCGGCGGGCGCCGCGGACGGCGGCTCGTGGCACCGCTGCAGCAGCGCCAGGGTCGCCGCCACCACGCGCGGTCCGTTCTCCGGCCGGAAGACGGCATTGGTCGCCTCGTACACGCCGCGGGCCGCGGCCTCCGCGGTGACGATGTAACCCTGGAGTTCGCCATTCGCCATGGTGATGACGAAGGTCTGCGGCGATTGGGCGCGCACGGCCAGTGCGTATTCGACGAAGTACTCGCCGGGCCAGCCGACGAACCGCCATGGGCCGATTGCGATCACCTGCAGTTCCGCCGGCAGGCACCGCCGCACCGCGGCGGCCAGGCGCCCGTCGGCCGCCGCCCGCGCCAGTTCGGCGGTTTCTTCCGCGCCGAACCAGTCGCACTCCGCCGTACGCACGAGCGGGCGCGGCGCCCCTTCACGGCGCAAGCGCTCGAAGAGCTCCCGGGCCGCGCGTTCCGCCGCCACCACCGCCGCGACGCCGGGGAACTCCCGCGGCTGCAACTCGAGTTCCTCCACTCGACCGCTCACCCGCACGCCGGACAGGTACTTGATGCCGGGCAGCACGCCCGCAATCGACCGGCCCAGCAGTTCGCCAAGGCGTTCGGCCTCCGCGAAGGTGTTCGCCTTGGTCACGTGCCGCGGGCTCTGGTTGCCGGAGGCGCCGTTGTGGTAGAGCACCGGGCAGTCCGCGGGCAGCGGGCCGGCCTGGAGGAACCGGCGCGTGAAATGCGGAAAATCCCCGCTGATCAGCGTCGAGTCCTCGTGCAGCACCGTCGGGTGCATCGCGTAAACCACCATGCAGGCCAGCGGCGCGCGCGTCGCCCGGGACCGGGCCACCAGCACCGGAACCTCCGGATCCGCCGGACCCGCGGGATCGTGCCGGTTCGTGCCGACCCCCGCCGCCTCGGCCACCGCCAGGCCAATCTCGGCCGGCTCGGCCCGCTGCACCGCCCGGAGCGCCGCCTCGACCATCCGCTCCTCGACGAACCGGAGGTAGGCGGGATCCGCCCGGGGCACGATCGCATCCGCCCCGTTGCTCACGTAGTCCACCGTGACGGGCCCGGAGTGGGTGTGCGTCGCGGTCACCATGATCGCCGCCGCCGGCACCCCGGTGGCCGCCGCGATGCGCCGCCGCACGTCGCGCGCCAGCTCGCGCCCGGCAAAGATCAGGTCGTTGGCCAGGAAGATCGCGGCGCCGCCGGCCTCCTCGCGCAGGTAGAGCGCCGCGCACTCCAGCCGATCGTGCACCCCGGTGCTCATCCGGGGCACATGGGGATAGCCGAAGAGGAAGACGCTCGCCGCCGGCGTCAGATCCGTCACCGCCGCCCCCGCCCACAAGACCCGTTCCGTTCCACTGGCCGCACCCTGCGCATTCATGCGCCCCAGCCTGCGCGCCGGGCGCTTCCCTGCCAATGTTATTTTTTGTTCGTTTTTGTCCCATATTGACATTTTCACCCATGCCCCCACGCTGGCCGCGCCCGTGAAAAACCTGCCGTCGGCCGCCCGTCAGAGCCAGATCCGCCAGCGCCTGGCGGAGCGGCCGGGGGTCGCGGTGGCGGCGCTGGCCCGCGCCTTTGGCGTCAGCGAGATGACCATCCGCCGCGATCTCGCGGCCCTCGAGGCCAAGGCCCAGGTGCAGCGCACCCACGGCGGCGCGATCCTCTCGGAGCGGATGATCCTGGAGTTCGACTACCGCGAACGCCGCGAGCACAACCGCGCCGCCAAGCGCGCCATCGCCGCCGCGGCGCGGAAGCTCGTCCGCCCGGGCCAGCGCCTGATCCTCGACAACGGCACCACCACCCTCGAGCTCGCCGCCCTGCTGCAGGATGGCACCGACCTGACGGTGATCACGCCCAGCCTCGCCGTCGCCTCCGAGCTGCAGCACGCCGTCGGCGTCGAGGTCATCCTGTTGGGCGGGGCCATGCGCCGCGGCAGCCCTGATCTCACCGGGCCGGTCACCGAACACTGCCTCGAGCTCTTCTCGGCCGACCTGGCCTTCCAGGGCGCCGACGGCATCGGCGACGACGGCACGATCTACAACACCGACCTGCGGCTGGCGCGGGTCGATCGCCTGATGCGCCGCCTGGCCACCCGCAGCTGTGTGCTCGCCGACCACTCCAAGATCGGGGTCACCGCCCTCGCCCGTTGCGGAGCCCTCACGGATGTCGACGTGTTCATCACCAGCGCCGGCGCCCCCGCAGCGACGCTGCGCCGCCTCGCCCGGCTGGGCCCGGAGATCATCGTCGCCCGGCCGTGAGTCCCGTCCACCTCGCCCCTTTCTTCCCGCCATGAGCCAAGCCACCTCCGCCTTGTCCACCCTTGAATGGGCCCGCACCGATCTGAGCCGCGTGCCGCACCTGCCGGTGCCGCCGCCCGGCCCCCTTTCCCGGGAGTATCACGATCGCTGCACGAAGTACTTCAAGGGCCTCAGCACCCAGGTGAAGCTGTTCCCGGTGTCGTTCGAGTCCGGCCGCGGCTGCACGCTGCGCGACGTCGACGGCAACGAGTACATCGACTTCTCCTCGGGCATCTACGTGACCACGCTCGGGCATTGTCACCCGAAGATCTCCGAGGCGACGGCGAAGGCCGCGGGGCAGCTGATGAACGCCCACGACTTCACCACGCCGATCAAGACGCAGCTGGTGGAGAAGCTCGCCGCCGTCCTCCCGGGTGACCTCAACGGCTTCCAGTTCTACGACTGCGGCACCGCCGCAGTGGAGGCGGGCATCCGCGTGCTGCGCGCCGCGACCGGCAAGCACGAGACCGTCTCCTGCTTCTACGATTTCCACGGCAAGACCTACAGCGCGGTGTCGCTCGGCCACATCCGCTCCCATGTCTACGGCGCGGTGCGGGCCCCCGGTTCGCACATGGTGCCGCGCCCCGACACCTACCGCCCGATGTGGACCAAGGCCGACGGCACGATCGACACCGATCAGTACCTCGCCTTCTACGACCAGTACCTCGAGAAGGCCACGGTCGGCGCCGTCGCGGGCTTCGTGCTCGAGCCCATCCAGGGTTGGGGCGGCTCGGTCATGCCCCCGGACGACTTCTTCCCCAAACTGCGGAAGTTCTGCGATGCCCGGAAAATCCTGCTCATGGCCGACGAGGTGCTCACCAGCTGGGGCCGGACCGGCCAGTGGCTCTGCACGGAGCACTGGGGCGTCGTGCCCGACGTGGTGACGATCGGCAAGGGGTTCGGCAACGGCTTCCCGGTCACCTGCGTCGCCGTGCGCGAACCCTACAAGGAGAGCTTCGAGGCCGTCTCGGCGTCGAGCAGCTACGGCGGCAATCCCATGGCCTGCGCCGCCGCGCTCGCCTCGACCGAGGTGATCGAGGAGGAGGGCCTGCTCGAGCACGCGACCAAGCTGGGTGAAATCGCACTGGCTCGGATGCAGCGGATGAAGGCCACGCACAAGATCATTGGCGACGTCCGTGCCAAGGGCTGCCTGATGGGCATCGAACTGGTGAAGGACCGCGCCACCAAGGAGCCCTTCGACAAGGCCGGCACGCTCGTGTACCAGAAGGCGTTCCGCAAGGGCCTCGCCTGGATCCCGGCCGGCCACATTCTGCGCATGAGCCCGCCCATCGTGATGGACGAAGCCACGCTGCTCAAGGGCCTCGACCTGATCGACGAGGCCATCGGCGAGACGGCAAAGGAGCTCGGGTACTAATCAAGCGATGGCCCACGGAACACACGGAAAACACGGAAACACCGCGGCCGGGATAACGGCGCCGACGGAGCAGCGCCCTCCGTCCCGTGTGCCCGACCTGCCTCCACAGGAACCCGCAAACAGGCTCGATGCCCGTCTGGCGACGCCTGGTTTCCGTGCCTTCCGCGTGTTCCGTGGGCCCCATCTCAAGCCAATCGCCGTTCTATGAAAACGATTCGTTTCGGCCTCATCGGCCTCGGCCTCATGGGCCGCGAAATCGCCAGCGCCGTGGCGCGCTGGTGCCATCTGGAGAATCTCGATTTCCGCCCGGAAATCACCGCGCTCTGCGACAGCGCGCCGCCGCCCGGCCGGGTGGACTGGTTCCGCCAGCACTTCCCGGGCATCCGGCAGGTGACCACCGACTATCGCGAGCTCGCCGCCAATCCCGAGGTGGATGCGGTCTATTGCGCGGTGCCGCATTTCCTGCACGCGGAGCTGTACACGGCGATTATCGGCGGCGGCAAACACCTGCTCGGCGAAAAGCCCTTCGGGATCGATCAACCGGCCAATGCCGCCATCCTCGCCGCGCTCCGGGCGAGGCCGGACCTCGTCGTCCGCTGCTCGTCGGAGTTTCCCTTCTTTCCCGCGGTGCAGCGCCTGTTCGCCCTGGCGGAGAGTGGTGCGTTCGGCCGGATCATCGAGATCCACACGGGGTTCCTGCACTCCAGCGATCTCGACCCCGGCAAGCCCATCAACTGGAAGCGCCTCGTGCACGCCAACGGCGCCTACGGCGCGATGGGCGATCTCGGCATGCACACCTGCCATTTCCCGTTCCGCGTGGGCTGGACGCCGCGCAATGTGCGCGCCGTGCTCTCCAAGATCGTCCCGCAGCGCCCGGACGGCAAAGGTGGCCTCGTGCCCTGCGAAACCTGGGACAATGCCACCCTGCTCTGCGAAGCCGAGGATCGCGCCGGCACCCGCTTCCCCTGGACGATGAAGACGCACCGCATCGCCCCCGGCCAGAAGAACACCTGGTATCTCGAAGTGTACGGCACCAAGGTCTCCGCCCGCTTCTCCACCAAAAACCCCAAGCGGCTGGATTACCTCTCCTATTCCGGGGGCGAGCAGACCTGGCAGGAGATCGATACGGGCTACGGCGGCGCCGCCTTCCGCGGCATCACGGGCGACATCTTCGAGTTTGGATTCTCCGACTCCATCCTGCAGATGACCGCCGCGTTCTTCCACGAGATCGCCCACGGACGGCCGCTCAGCGCCGCCGCCGGTTGTGTGACTCCGGAGGAAACCGCCCTGAGCCACCGCCTGTTCACGGCCGCGCTGCGTTCGCACGAGCGCGGCACCACGGAGGTGGTATGACCAAGCTCCCCGGTCCCGCCCGTTCCTCCCGGAGTGCAGCCGCGCGCCTTCATCCTTCCCCATGCCCACCCTGCTGATTGAGAACGTCCGGCTGGTCCGGCCCGGCCAGGGCGTAACCTCCGGCGATGTCGTGGTCCGCGGCGGCCGCATCCTGGCAGCCGGGTTCGTCCCGCGGGCCGAGGCGCAGGCGATCACGGATCGCATCCCCGGGGGAGGCCGCCTGCTCACGCCGGGCCTGATCGACGTGCACACCCACGGCGTGCGGCACAGCCTGTACGAATCCGGCCCCGAGGGGCTGATCGCCGCCGCCCGGGAACTGGGCCGTTTCGGCGTGACCTCGGTGCTGCCCACGATCGTCCCGCAGATGCGCGCAGGCTGGCTCGACCAACTGGCGGCACTTGCCGCGGCGATCCCTTCGGTGCGCGAGGTGCACATTCCGGGCCTGCACATCGAGGGCCCCTTCATGGCGGTGGGCGGCGCCGCCTGCCCGACGCTTCCCGGCGACCTGCCCCTGCTCGAGGAAATCCTCGCCGCCGGCGCCGGGCGCATCGCCGTGATGTCGGTGAGCCCGGATACGCCAAACATCGTGCCGGTCATCCGCCGCCTGCGGGAACGCGGCATCGTGGTGTTTCTCACCCATACCCGCGCCAACGTCGCCGACACCGAAGCCTCCCTCGACGCGGGCGCGGTGCACGCCACGCACTTCTACGACGTGTTCTACGCCCCGGCGGAAACCGAACCGGGCGCCCGGCCGGTCGGCGCCGTCGAGGCCATCCTGGCGGATCCGCGGGCCAGCGTGGATTTCATCGCCGACGGCGTGCACGTCCACCCCACCGCCATCCGCGCGGCCGTTGCGGCCAAGAGCTGGCGCGGCGTTATCCTCATCACCGATTCCAACATCGGGGCCGGCCTGCCCCCGGGGATCTACGACACGCCATGGGGCTACCCGGTCAAGGTCTCGCCCACCGACGCCGCGCGCCATGCCACCAAGGGGTTTCTCGCCGGCAGCGCCCTGACGATGGATCGGGGCATGGCCAACCTGCTGCAGTGGCTGAAGCTCCCGCCCGAACAGGTCTGGGCCATGGGCACCCTCAATCCCGCCCGCCTCCTCGGCCTCGAGCGCAAGGGGCGTCTCGAGCCCGGCGCCGACGCCGACCTCGTGCTCTGGGACGACGATCTCCAGCCCGCGCGGACCTGGCTCGGCGGCGTGCCCACGTTTGTCCGCGATTCCTCCACCTCCTCCCTCTCATGAAAGCACGTTCCTCCTTCTCCTTCGCTCCGGCTCCCTTCATCCCCTTTCGCGACACCAAGGCGATCGCCCGCGTCCGCGCCATCAAGCGCCGCGATCTCGCCCGGCACCGGAATCCCGACTTCCGCATCACGATCGTGCCGGATTCCGCCCTGGAGCATCTTTGGATCACGGACATGTTCTTCCGCATCTCCGACGCGATGGCGGCGGGCCGGAGGTACGTGATGATCATGCCGAATCCCTGGCCGGGCTACGCCAAGCTGGCCGCGATGCTGAACCGGGCCCGCGTCGACTGCCGGCGGCTGCACACCTTCAACATGGACGAGTACGCCGATCAGGACGGCCACATCGCGCCGGAATCCTGGGAGTTCGGCTTCGGCCACGCGTTCAAGAAGTACTTCTACGCCGAGCTCGATCCCAAGCTCCGCCCGCCGGAGAAGCAGATCGTCGTCTTCTCGGATCACAACGTGAACGACTACGGGCGCATGCTCGCCGACCTCGGCGGCGCCGACATCTGCTACAGCGGACCGGGCTGGACCGGACACCTGGCCTTCATCGAACCGGACGCCCCGGAGTTCGCCGGCTCGCTCGAGGAGTGGAAGCGGATGGGCCCGCGGGTCTGCACCCTCAGCCCCTTCACGATTGCGCAGAACTCCCTCCACGGCTGCTTCGGGATGAGCGGCGATCTCACCGCGGTCCCGCCCAAGGCCGCCACGATCGGGCCGGCCGAGGTCATCGGCGCCAAGCACCGCATCGACATGCACGGCATCACGGTCGACGGTTCCTTCGCCTCCTGGCAGCGCCTGACCACGCGGCTCGTGCTGCACGGCCCCGTGACCCCGCGGGTGCCGGAGTCCATCCTCCAGACCCTGCGCACCGACGTCTGGGTGACCGAGTCTCTCGCCGCCGACATCGAGCCGCGCTGGGACAAGGGCTACTGAGGACCCCATGACGCAGTTATCCCAGACCTTTACCCTGCTCGATTACGCGGTCTTCGGCGTCTACCTGCTGCTGACTGCGGCCATCGGGTTATGGTTCGTCAAGGGCCAGCGCGACCTCAACGAGTACTTTCTGGCCGGGCGCTCCATGGGCTCGGTGATCGTCTCGATGACGATCCTCGCGGCCCTGTTCTCAGGGATCAGCTTCCTCGCGGCCCCGAGCGAGGGCTACGCCAACGGCCTGGCGTTCTTCTTCGTCAATCTCGGGTTCTTCGTCGCCACACCGCTGACCACCCTCGTGTTCCTGCGGTTCTACTATAACTCGCGCTTTTTTACCGCGTACCAATACCTCGAGGAGCGGTTCTCGGTGCACCTGCGCACCCTGGCTTCGGCGTCGTTCATTGTCCGCGTGCTTCTGTGGCTCGCCGCCGCCACGTATGCTCCCGCGCTCGCGCTCGAACAGGTCACCGGCCTGCCCCTGTGGTTCACCATCCTCTGCACCGGCGTGGTCACGACGGTGTACACGACGTTCGGGGGAATGCGCGCCGTGATCTGGACCGATGTGATGCAGCTGATCGTGCTCTTTGGCGGCCAGCTCGCCATTGCCCTGGTGGCCGTGGCACGGATCCCCGGGGGCTGGGCTCAGGTGGTGGACCTCAGCCTGGAAGGCAATCGTCTGCACGTCAGCACCAGCCTTGATCCCACGGTGCGCATTACCGTCTGGGGCCTGATCCTCGGTGCTGCCTTCATGCATCTGGTGCAGATGGCGACCGATCAGGTTTCGGTCCAGCGCTACCTCACCGCCAGCAGCCTCAAGACCGCACAACGGGGGCTGTGGTTGAAACTCGTGATGGTCCTGCCCGTCACGGCCGTCTTCTACGGCACCGGTCTCATCCTCTACGCCTTTTACCAGGTGCACGGGGACCCGCTGGCCGCCGGCAAGATCGCCAAAGCCGATCAGATCCTGCCCTACTTTGTCGTGACCCAGCTGCCCCATGGTCTCCCCGGGCTCTTCATCGCCGCGATCTACGCCGCGAGCATGTCGACCATCTCCGCCGGCATCAACTCGCTGACGTCCTCCACCCTGGTCGACTTCTACCAGCGCCTGTGGCGCCGCCCGGATCTTTCGGAGGGCACCCAGCTCCGGCTCGCACGGATCCTGACCTTCTCCTACGGCGCCACCGTCATCTTCCTGGCCTTCCTCGTCGAAAAACTCGGCACGCTCCTCGAGGCCACCAACAAGGTGATCAGCCTGATCGGCGGGCCGCTGATCGGACTTTTCCTGCTCGGCATGCTCTCCGCCCGCGCCACCGCCCGCGGCGCGCTCGTTGGCTGGATCTCCGGCCTCGTGGTCACGCTGTGGATCTGCTTTGGCACCCGCGTCTCCTTCCTGTGGTACGCCTTTGTCGGCAGCGTCGTGACCATCGCGATTGGGATGATCGTGAGCCTGTTCGACCAGCGGCCGGCCGATCGGCAGCTCGACGGACTCACCTGGGCCCGGCGGCCGCCTCCTTCCGACTAGGCTGTGATCGATTCACCTCGCACCGCTTCGCGACGGTCTTGTGGCAGCCGGGGGCGCCGGACCCGGTCGGCACCTTTCATCTACGGGTCGACGCCGGCCGCAACGCGGCCGGCTACACCCCGCCTGATTTCGTCTTGGGTTGCGGCCCTGCGCTGTGCGGAAGAATTTTCGGGATAACTGCCCCGCCCACGCCTTGGCCACCGGATAGTCCTTCTGCTCCTCATGAAAGCTCTGCTCGCCTGGGTCTCCCCCCTGCTGCTCGCCACCACCGTCACCGGCGCCTCGCCTCCCACCTGGCAGCGGCTGGCGGCACTGCCCGTTGGCAACGGCGGATTTGTCGCCGCGGCGATCGACGGACGCATCGTGATCGCCGGAGGCACCACCTGGCAGGGCGACACCAAGCTCTGGCTCGACCGCATCTGGGCGTACGAACCCGCCCGGGATGCCTGGAGCGAGACGGGGCGCCTGCCGGTGGCCATCGCGTATCCGGCCAGCGGAGTCGCCGGGCGCACGCTTTGGTTTGCCGGCGGCAGCGGCGGCGGGGCCGCCCACCCGTCGGTCTGGAAACTGGCGTCCATCACCCAGGCGGTTGAGGCCGTGCCCTTCCGCCAGGCCTCCGTCTACGCCGTCGGCGGCGTGATCGGAGGGAAGTTCTACACCGTCGGAGGGAGCGACGACCAGGCCGCCGTCGCGCGCCTGACCAACCACCTGTTCTCCACCGACCTCACGACCGGTGCCGTCGAGCGCCTGGCGGACTATCCGGAGGCGGCGATCTCCAACGCCGGCGCCGCCGTCCTCGGCGACCGCCTCTACGTCTTTGGCGGTGGCTATTGGGACGCGGCCCGCCAGGGAGTCTTCAACCACGCCTCCGCCCACGCCTACGCGACCGCCACCGGGCGGTGGGAGAAACTGCCCTCGCTGCCCCACGCGGGACGCGGCTTTTCCGCGATTGCCCTCGATGACCGGCACATCCTCGTCGCCGGCGGGTACCGCAATGATCAGGTCGAGTTCGTGGCGGATGCCTATCTCTTCGACACGCAGACACGCCACTACCGCCCAACGCTTCCGTTGCCCTACACCGCCATGGTCACCCTGGTGCGCGACGGCGAGTGGCTCTATTGCCTCGGCGGCGAGGATCGCAAACGCCATCGCACCGATGCCGCGTTCCGCATCCGCTATGCCGAACTCCTGCGCTGAGCCCGACAGTCGGCGCCGGCCTCACCGAGGCCGGCTACATTCGGCGCTCTCTTGTCGTTGGTTGCGAACCTGGGTGGCGTGGGGAGGAATGCGGATCAGGGTGTCGCGGGGCGCACCTGGCACTGCAGATCGGTCCAGGCCAGCGGGGGCGCGGCGGGAGCCAGGGTCACGGCGACCGCGTTGGGCCCGGTTCGCATCTGCTCCGGAGACACCGTGCACTCGATCCACTGCCCCTCCGACCTGCTGACGGCAACCGCGGAGTCATTCAAGGTGACCGTGACCGTGCCCGCAGCGGCCGGGCGATTGAACTGCAGTCGCAGGGTCACCGCCATCCCACGGTTGGCCGGCCGGTTCCCCGCCACGAAGCGGGCGGTCTCGGTCGTCCCCGGTTTGAGCGGAAGCGGCGCCGCCGGATTCAGCCGCGGGATCTGCTGGAAGCTGGCATGCGGCAACGCGCCGCCGGCGGCGGCACCCACCCCGAGCACGCTCGCAAAGTAGTCATGGGGAGCCGCCGCGAGTCCGGCCGGATCGCCGAGTTCGCGCCAGATGGGGTCTTTCGGATTGAAGGAATTGAACAGATAGACCCCATCCACGCCGGCCGCCCAGGCCTCGAGCGCCCGGCCGCGGTAGGCTGCCGTGGTGGAGCGGAGCTTCCGGGCGTCGGGGTCGCGCACGCGCGATTCATCCAGCGAAGGGTACACTTTCACGCCATGCTTCCGCCCCAGGGCGACACTGGTCGCATGGTCGTTCAGCCGGAAGTAGCCGCCGGTCATCAGCAGGTCGACCCAGCCCGCCTCCAGCCACCGCGGCAGATCCAATCCGATGGCGCGGCAGTAGGCGACCGAGTCCGGCACGCGCACGGCGACGAGGATCGGCCGGCCGCGCCGGAGCCCCTCCGCCTCGGTCATCGCGCGGATCCGTTCGATCAGGCCCGACATCGCGGCGCGCTCCTCGTCATTGCATTCGGTCCCAGCCTGCGCCGCACGCTTGAAGAAGACCGGATGGCGGAAGAAATCGATTTCCACCCCGTCGACGTCGTAGTTCCGGCAGACCTCCTCGACGTAGCGAAAGGCGAGATCGCGGATCTCCGGCCGAGCAAAGTCGACCGCCGACCAGGCGCCAAACTTCGGCTTCTGCTGCGGCGTGCCGATCAGCCACTCCGGATGCTCCCGCTTCAGCGGGTTGGCCCGGAACATGATCGGACCGTAGTCCGCGGTGCTGCCGTCATGCGTGTCGTTGAGCCGGAACGACCAGAAGACCTCGACGCGGTGCTTCCGACCGAAGTCCACCATCACGCGCAGCGGGTCGGTGCCGGCGGCGAGCATCTCCGGCGCGAGGTTGCGGGAGAACAGTCCCTCGCGGGTGGAAAAGACGTACCCCACCTTCGTGCCGTGGGTGAACAACCCGAACCCCGAACTCCAGGTGCAGTAAAAGATCGCGTCGACATGCGTGCCGGCGAGCGGCGCGGTGCGATAGGACAACAGTTCCTCGGGCGCGGTGGTCTTGCACAGATAGACCGGCTCGTTGCCGTCGTTGTTGAAAATCACGCGACGCGAACGATCGGCGGCCTGCCGGCGGGCGGCCCGCAGGGCCTCGACGGAGTCGGGGCGCGCCGCCGGAGCGGCGGCGGCCGCGGCGGAGTTGGCGTCCGCGAGCTGCAGCGCGAGTGCCAGGGAGGCGGCGGCGAGGCGCCGGCCTCCGAAGGAGGTAACCAAGACTCGTTTCATGAAGGGGCGAAGGATCGAATTTCCAAGAACAGCTGCGCGCAACAACCCGATGTCAGCGTGCGCCAGTCCTGTGGGTGGGGCGACCTCGCCCCGCCCGATCCCGCCGGCGACGCGCCCGCGCGCGCGGCGAGGTCGCCGCGTCCACAGGCTTCGCGGACTTCCGGCGTTTTGTGTAGAAATCGCAGTCGCTCGTGAGGCCACGTTGGCGCTTGCGCGCCACGGGCGGGCGGCGTTTCACCGCGGCTAGAGAGAGGGATGATGTTCACGGTGCCTGTGGGCCCGGCGGGCGAGCCGGCTTCAATTCACCCGACCGGCCAGGGTGTTGGGCTCGGACCAGCGGACGACGGCGAGGAACGAGGGACCGCCGGCGGCGGTGATCCACGTTTCGTGCGGACTGACCGTGGTGGCGTCGAAGTTGCCGATGTCCGCCCCGCGCTCAGGGATCGCGATGCGCTCGGTGGCGCGGACGACGTGCAACTTGGCGGGATCGACGCGCGCGATGAACAGCGGCGCCCGGTTCCGCGGGATGTGGTCGTTGTTCGCCCCTCGGCGCGTGTACACGAGGAACAGCCCGCCACGGTGCGTCACCCACTTCTGCTGAGTGTTGTAGCTGCCGAGGTCGCTGCCGTCGTCAAAGGTCCACGGCTGAATCGGGCCGAAGTTCAGCCCGTCGTCGCTCACCGCCACGTACCCGCGCTGGTCGTTGCGCATCGTCAGGTAATAGCGCCCGGCGAACCAGGTGAGCGATTTCTCGTAGAGGCCGCGCGGCACCGGCAGGTTGAGCTCGTGGCCCGTGGTGACGTACTCGAGTCGGTCGCCCTCAAACCGCATCCGCGCAACGACGCCGCGGAAGGAAAACTGCCAGCGCTTGTCCGCGATTTTCGGCCCGAGGAAATAGACCGGGACGAGCAGCGAGCCATCCGGTTCGACGAGGAACTGGCCGTGCACGCCGTTGATGAAGTACCGGTCGTCCGGCGTCGCCGGGAATGCCACGATCCGCCACGGCGTCCAGCGGTTGGAAGCCGGATCGTAGACGGTCCAGACGGTGTCGCGGCGATGCTCGATCCCGGCGAACCCCTTCTTGGTGTAGGTCGCCGTGTGGCCGATGCCGATCACCTTCCGCGTCGGCGCATGCCAGGCGAGTGTCACGTCGCAGACGCCGATGTCCAAACCGCCCTCCCCGGTGCGCCAGCCCAGACCGGGATCCGGCTGCGGAACCGTCCACGTGCGGCCCCCATCGGTGCTGCGCGAGGTGCTCAGGCCGGAGAAGAAATCGCTGCCGATGGCTTTCTGAATCGTCATGACCGCCAGCGGCGACCCGTCTCGGGTCGGGATGGCCACGGGTCGGGGCTGGAACCACTTGCCGCCCTCGGCGGACGCCGGGAACGACTCGCGCAGTTCCAGCGTGTATTCCAACGGGGCGGCCGCTGCGGTCCGCGGGCCCGTTGTCACCCACGCGGCCAGCAGGATGACGGCGGACGCGACGCCGGAGGAACACCACGATCTCGGGTGCATGACTAAAACTCTCCTCTCACGCCGAAGACGTAGCCGATCCCGTTGTCGCGGTACTGCGTGGGCCGGGTATACTCCGGCGCGCCGGGCGAAAAGGTCATGTTGCGATAAAGCGCGTTGGTGAGGTTCTGCCCGGAAACGTGCAGCGTAACCCACCGGCTGATCCGGTACTCGAGCGAGCCGCCGAGCATCATCCGCGGGGCGAGACCGGAGTACGTGCCCGCCGGCGTGGTGGCGTTGGCGGCGACGACGGCGTTGCGCGGTCCATTGGAGTAGGTCGCGTTGGCCTTCAGGGCGAAGTTGCCGCGGGTGTACGACACGCCCCAGTTGATGATCCGCGTCGAATATCCGGAGAACTCGTTGGCCCCGGCCCCGGTGAGGCGCAGGTGCGTGCCGTTGATCGACGCACCGAACGCGCGCGCCCAGGCCGGCAGAGCCGCAAACGACCGGAACGTCTGCCGCCAGCTCCATTCGAACCCGTTGATGATCGCGTCGGCGGAGGAGTTCTCCCGGGTGATGATCTCGTAGTTCGACGACGCCAGTTCGTCGGGCAGGCCGAACTGGTCGAGCAGTGCCTGGGTGGCCGGCACCCGCACCGAGGTGAAGAACTTGCTGATCTGTTTGCGAAAGCCGCTGACCGACAGCGTCGCCCCGCGGAATTCATAGGCCTCGAGGGTGAGGTCGTAGTTGTCCGAGGTCCATGGCTCCAGGCCGGTGTTCACGACCGTGATCGTCGGGGATGCCGCCGACGGATCGGAGATCGTGGTGCCCGGCGTGATGAAGCTGAGATCCGGTCGCCCGATGGTCCTCGCCCAGGCTGTCCGCGCCACGAGGTTGGGCGTCAGGTTGTAGCTGAGGTTGAAACTCGGATACCATCCCTGGTAGCTCTTCTCGCTGTAGGCCCCGAGCTCCTTGTACTGCAGCTTCGCCAGCGCCAGGGCGTCGGTGGTGACCTGGATCGGCCGTCCATTCGCCCCGAGGACGAGGCGCCCGGCGGCGTCCTTCACGTAGGTGTTCCGGATGTCGTTGAGCGGCCCGAGGCCCTCGTCGGCCGTGCGCTCGGCCCGCACGCCGGCCACCAGCCAGAGGCGGTTGTCGAAAGCCCGCAGATCCGTGCGCAGGTACGCGGAGGAGATGGTCTCTTCCAGCTGCTTGGAGTTGTTGGCCCGGTTGGTGTAGGCGCCGGCCTCGTTGAGCTGAAACCAGTCCGGATGCTGCCGGTAGACGTCGTAGAGTTTCGTGGCGCTGACCCAGGCAATGCGCGCCCCGCCGTTGTAGACCCGGCGCTGCGCGTAGGCCTCCGAAATCAGATCATAGCTTCCGACGAGTTGACTCCCCGCCGTGGCCGGCGGCCGAAAGGTCCACGTCATGCTCTCCGTCCAGTTGTCGCGTTTGGTCCGGGACACGGAAAAGCCAGACTTGAGGGAAAGCGGCAGCGCGGTGGCAAAGGTTCGCGTCGCGTTCCCAGCCACGCTGCCCACCTGGTTCTTGAAGTACATGCGCCCGCTCGTGGCGGAACCGACGGTGAATTGCCGGATGTCGTAGGGATCGAGGACGGCGCCAGTCCGGGAGCGAGCCGTGAGCCGCGGCAGCGTCATCGTCGAAATCCCGTCGAGGCCGTCCGCGGCCAGAAGCACATTGGAGAGGGTGGACGAGACGGAATAAAACATGCCCTCGTCGACGTCGCTGAAGAGTCGGCGCGCCTCCGAGTACGCGACGGACGAGTCGAACTTCCAGACGTCGCCGGTGTAGGCGTGGCTGATCCGGGTGTTGAAGAGCCGCCGGTACTGGTTGGGATTCGCGCCGGCGCTCTGAGTCAGGGTGCCCACGCCGGTGGCGGCGCCCTGCGAGGCCTTTTCGCCGCCGGTCACCCCGGTGCCGAAGTTGGCGGTGAACTGGTTCTGCCGGGTGATGGCGTTGTACCGCGAGACGTCGACGCGGGCGCGGAGGACGTGACGGCTGGTGCGCCAGTCGGCGCCCAGCGCGGCGACATCCTGGTAGAAAATGTTCAGCACGGAATTGAGCACGTACGAGGTTTGCACCCCGCGCACGCGATCCCAGGTCGGGGACAGGTACTCCCGATCCTGGTACCGGGCATTGCGGCCGACGTTGAACGTCAGCGCCAGCGACTCGCTGATCGGCCGGAGGTAGCTGAGGTCGAAGCCGGGCTGGATGCCGAGGGCGGTGGTGCGGTCATCGTTGCCGGCCAGCTTCTCGCCCAGGCGGGGGAAGTTGCCGTGGGAGCCCTTGGCCTGGATCGTGCCGAGCAGGTTGTAGCGGAGCTGCGGCGTGCGCCGATGGAAACCGCTCTTGGTGATCATGTTGATCGAGCCGCCGACGGCATTGGCCGGCAGATCGGGCGTGGGCACCTTGGTGACCTCGATGCGATCGAGGTTGTTGGTCGCCGTGCCGCTGAAATTGTAGGCGCGCTGCGCCGGGTCGTTGCTGGCGGCCTGCGCGCCATCGAACATCACCAGCGTCCCGCCCGACGACATCCCGCGGATGCCGATGCCCTCCACTTCGCCGGTCGTGTTGTAGACGTTGCTGATGCCGGGCACGTAGGTGAGGAAGTGCCCGGGATTGGTGATGCCGAGATCCCCAAACTCCTCGATCGAGACGACGTTCTTGATGTTGGCGGCCGTGCGCTGCTCATGCAGGGCCTGGCTCTGGGCGGTGAATTCACGCTCCTCCACCGTGAAGGCCGCGAGTTGCACCACCTCGGAGGAAGCCCGCCCCGACCCGGCCAGCCGCAGCTCGAAGTCGGCCCGGGCCACGCCGCCGGCCGCCACGCCCACCACCCGGGTCTGCGGCTCCAGCCCCGTATAGGTCACGGTGAGCGTCGCGGTTCCAGCCGGCACCCCGGCGAGCCGGAACTCGCCGTTCTCGTCCGTCGCCGCGGTGAGCAGCGTGCCCTTCACGACCACGGTCGCCTGGTTGAGGTAACCGCCGCTGCTGGCATTGAGCACCCGGCCCTCGATCGTGCCGGTCGGCGCGGGCTGGGCGAGAAGTGAGGAAGCCAGGACCGAGAGGAAGGCGCCACACGCCCAAAGTACGAGGCGACGGAGCCAGGGGAACGAGTTCATGCGGGGAGTGGTGGGGAGGTCTGGCCACCCGGTTGGGCGGCGGAGTTGATGCCGAGGGCAGGGCAAACCATGAAACGAATGGACCGGATTGAAAGTACGCTCGCCTGCATTCATCCCAGCGCGGCTCCGGACCGCAACCAAGGGTAAAACAGGTTTTGGTGCAGCCGGCCGCGTTGAGGCCGGCCTCGACCATGAGATCGAAGGCTCCGGCCGGGGTCGCCGCCCCGGGCTACCACCGAATCGGCGTGAACCGGGGCGAAGGGAATCGATCCCCATCCACTCCAGAGGTGAGATGAATGAGCACACATGAACATAGCGGGAGCGTCTTCATCCGTGCTCATCGGGGTCCACCGTGGTTCGCGGTTTGGGAGCATTGACCTGTGCGCCCCGAGCATCGGGTTCGAAGGACTCCGGCCGGGTCAGCGGCGGTTCCAGTCGCGATTCGGCTTCTCCCACTGGATTCGCGCCGCGTAGACACGGCCGTTGGCGCCGAACTCGGCGGGATTGCCGGGCGCCATGCCCTCGGAGGTGGTGACCCAGGTCTCGCGTTCGTTTACGTCGACGACCGCGAAGTTGCCGAGCTGGGCGCCCTTGTTCGGCACGATTTCGCGCTCGGTGGCCCGCAGCACGACGAGACGCTCGGGATCGACCTGCGCGAGCAACAGCGGCGCGCGATGACGGGCGCGGGCCATGTTCTCGTTGTTCGCCCCGCGCCGCGTGTAGGCGAGGAAGAGGCCGTCGGCGTGGGTGACCCAATGGGCCTGGGTGTTGTAGCTGCCGAGTTCGGCGCCGTCGTCAAAGGTCCAGGCCTGCACCGTGCCGAAATTCAAGCCGTCCTCGCTCCGCGCCACGTACGCCGCCCGGTCATTGCGCAGGGTCAGATAGTACCGCCCGCGATAGCGCGAGAGGCTCGGTTCGACGAAACCGCGGTCGACGGGGAACATGAGCTCCGTGCCGTGCTCCACGTAGCGCAGGGTTGTGCCGTCGAAACGGCAGCGCACCACGGTGGCGAAGCACGCCTTCGCCTCGATCTCCTTGGCGTAGATCGGCAGCAGGAGATCGCCATTCTCGAGATCCACCCGCTGCGTGCTGCCCGCGCCGGCATTGGCGAACTTCGCCAGCGCCGGCATCTCCAGCTTCGCCCAGGGCGCCCACACCTTCCGCACCGGGTCGTACACCGACCACACCGTGTGCCGGGGCCGCACCGCCACGAGCTTGTCGTTCTCGTAGAACACCGTTTGCCCGGTGCCGAGCAGCCGTCCGGTGGCCGCGTGCCACTTCGGGGTGAAATCGCAGATCCCCTCCTCGCGCGCCGCGTCGAGCCGGTGGCGGCCGAGGGTGTCGTGATGCTCGACAAACGGGGTCCAGGTGCGTCCGAGATCGCGCGTTTCCCCCGACGCCACCGCATAGAAGACGTCGCTGCGTTTCACGTTCCACTTCTGCATCGTGAGCACCACGGTCGGGGTCGGCCCCGGAATGGCGCCGGCCCGGGGGTGGAACCAGCACTTGTCGCCGTCCATGCCCTCGGTGACGACGTCGAGCTGCAGCCGATAGGCAACCGGGGCGACGGACGCGGCCCACAACGGGACGGCCACGACGAGGCCCGCGAGCAGCGCCAGGCGGCCAGGGAAGCGGAGGACGGATGCGCCGGAATGGGGCATGGAGGCGACGGAGCCCCAGCCTCGGATTGTTCCGGTCGGGAGGCGATGGGAAAAACCGCCGCACCGCGCAAAAAAATCGCCGCCCGGGGCGCCCCGCCGCTGCGCCTCCCTTGCCTCGTCCCCGGGCGCGCGCCAACGTCGCCGCCGTGAAGTGCCCTCCCCGCCTCTTCCACCGGGCGCTGGCCCGCGCCGCGCCGGCCTTCGTGGCGGCCGCGTGGCTTTCGGTGCCGCCCGCCCGCGGCGCGGAGCCGGCGCTGACCGCAACGCCCGCGCTGCGGCACGCCGTGTCGCGCTGGGAGATGAAGGACGGCCTGCCGCTCAACAAGGTGCGTGCGCTCGCCCAAACCCCCGACGGTTACCTCTGGGTCGGCACCTTCAACGGACTGGCCCGCTTCGACGGCGTGCGCTTCCGCGTGTACGACGTGGCGAATTCGCCCGCGCTGCGGCACGACGGCATCGAGAGCCTCGTGGTCGACGCGCAGGGGCGTCTCTGGGTGGGGGACACCGCCGGCGGCCTGGCGGTGCGGACAGCGGACGGATTCCGCCGCGTCGACCTGCCCCCGGAGTGGCCGGGCAAACCCGTGCTGCGCCTCGCCGCCACCCCGCGCGGTGCGGTGTGGGCGGTCAACGAGGAGGGCACGGCCCTGTGTCTCCGGGAAGGGGCGCCGCCGCAGCTCGCCCGGCAGCGGGCCCACCCGAGCCTGTTTGCCGTCGACCGCGACGGCGTCGCCTGGATGGCGGCGGCGGGCCGGCTCCTCCGGATCGACGAGGCGGACGGAGCGGCGACGGACGCCGGCCTGGCCCTCGCCGGGGCCTGGCAGGCGCTGTTTCCCGCGCAGGCCGGAGGTGTGTGGATCTTGCACGAGGGGCGACTGCGGCGCTGGCAGGCAGGCCGGTGGGTGGAAGATCGCGGGACCGGCGACTGGGGCACAATCGTGCTCGCGGCCTTCCTGGAAACCCGCGACGGGCGCCTTTTCGGCGGCAGCTTCAAGGAAGGCGTCCGCATCCTGCACCCGGATGGCGCGGTGGAGCGCCTCGACGAGACAGTCGGACTGGGGCACAACTGGGCGTATTGTGTTTTTGAGGACCGGGAAGGCACGGTGTGGGTCGGCACCGGCAACGGCGGGTTGCACGGGATCAACCCGCGCCGGGTGACCATGGTCGATGCGCCGGATCACTGGCGCAGCAGCGCGGTGCTTTCGGTGGCCCCAGCGGCGGCCGGTGGCCTGTGGATCGGCACGGAGGGCGGCGGGGTCTACCGGCTGCAGGACGGCACGGTCACCAACCTGCCGCAACGGACCGGCATCTGGCAGGCGGTCGCCAACAGCGTGCTCGAGGACCGGTCGGGGCGCCTCTGGGTGGGCACCTGGAGCACGGGCCTGCGGCGGCTGGAGGACGGCGAACTGCGACCCGCCTATCCGCCGGCCGGCGGGCGCAACGTCGTGCTCACGGTCTTCGAGGCGCGCGACGGCGCCATCTGGGTCGGCACCCGCGACGGTCCGGGGCGGCTGCGCGGCGGCGAGTGGGAGTGGTTCGAGCGCGAGCCGTCGCTGCGCGGCGGCACGGTGCGCTGCTTTGCCGAGCAGTCCGACGGCACCGTGTGGTGCGGCCGGGATGACGGTGCGCTGGTGCGCCTCGGCCCCGGCGGCGTGCGCCGCTTCGGCGCGGGCGACGGCCTCGCGGGCGACCCGGTGCGCACGCTCCTCGCCGACGCCGACGGCACGCTGTGGATCGGCACCCGCCGCGGCCTCGGCCGCTTCCGCGACGGCCGCTTCGCCCTGCTCACCACGCGCCACGGGCTGCCGCACGACGTGATTTGCCAGATCCTCGACGACGGCGCCGGACACCTTTGGATCGGCTCGCTCGGCGGCATCTTTCGTGCGGCGCGGGCCTCCCTCCATCGGGCCGCCGATGGCCAGGCCGACACGGTGCCCTGCCTGGTGTGCGACCACACGAGCGGACTCGCCACGCTGGAACTCTCCGGCCAGGGCCAGCCGGCCGGGTGCCGCACGCCGGACGGACGCCTCTGGTTCGCCACCGGCAAAGGGCTGGCGAGCCTCGATCCCGCCACGGTGCGCGCCAACCCGCTGGCCCCGCCCGTGCGGATCGAGGAGGTGCTGGTCGACGGCGTCGTGCTGCCGGCGGGAACGGGCGAGGTGGTGCGGGTGCCGCCCGGCGGACGCCGGTTCGAGTTTCGCTACACCGGGCTCAGCCTCACCAACCCGGGCCGCGTGGGCTTCCGGCACCGCCTGCGCGGCCTGCACGACGACTGGTACGACGCCGACACCCGTCGCGCCGCCGTGTACGCGCAGCTCGAACCGGGGCGTTACGAGTTCCAGGTGACGGCGCGCAACGCCGACGGCGTCTGGAACGACAGCGGCGCCACCCTTGCCGTGCGGGTGCTGCCGCACTTCTGGCAGACGTGGTGGTTCCGCTCCGCCGCCTGGGCCGGTTCGGTCGCCGCCGCGGGTCTCGGCGTGGCGTGGATCGTGCGCCGCCGCTCACGCCGCCGCCTCGCGGCGCTCGAACGCCAGCAGACCCTCGAGCGCGAGCGCGGCCGCATCGCCCGCGACATCCACGACGATCTCGGCAGCAGCCTCACGCGCATCGTGATGCTCAGCGAATCGGCGCGGGCCGGCGTCGATCCCCCGGAGCAAGTCGCGGCCCACCTCGACGAAATCAACCAGACCTCCCGCGAGCTCACCGTGCGGATGGGCGAGATCGTCTGGGCGGTGAACCCCGAGCACGACACCCTCGACAGCTTCGCAAGTTTTGCCGGCAACCACGCCCGCGCCTTCCTCGAGCGCGCCGGAGTGCGCTGCCGCCTCGACGTGCCGGTGGCGCTGCCCGCCCTGCCCCTGGACTCGGCGGTCCGGCATCACCTGTTCCTCGCCTTCAAGGAGGCCGTGCACAACGCCGCCCGCCACGCGGGCGCCACCGCCGTGCGAATCAACCTCACCTACGACGGCGGACCGCTCGTCCTGAGCGTGCAGGACGACGGCCGCGGCTTCGCCCCCGCCGCGGCCGCCGGCACCGGCCACGGCCTCGCCAACATGGCCCGCCGCCTCGCCGATCTCGGCGGACGCTGCGAGATCGACAGCGCTCCCGGCCGCGGCTGCACCGTGCGCTTCCAGGTCGTCCTGCCGCGCGCGGACTCCACAAGCGGCAGTCATGGGAACCTATGACATGCCGTCCGCCGTTTCCGCCGCTATGCTGCCCCGCGTGAACCTCCGCCTTTGCCTCGTCGAGGACGATGCCCGCCTGCGCGGTCTCATGGCCGGCTGGCTGCAGCGCGAGCCCGGCTTCGAGGTGGTCGCCCAGTACGGCAGCACCGAAGCGGCAGTGGCCTCCCTGCCCGGCGACCGGCCCGACGTCGTCCTGGTCGACATCAACCTGCCCGGCCAGAGCGGCATCGAGTGTGTGCGCCAGCTGAAACCGCTGCTGCCGGCCACGCAATTCGCCATGGTCACGGTGTACGAGGACGCCGACCGGATCTTCCAGGCCCTCGCGGTCGGCGCCACCGGTTACCTGCTGAAACAGACCCCGCGCGCGGAACTGATCGCCGCGATCCGGGAGCTGCACGCCGGCGGCTCGCCGATGAGCACCAACATCGCCCGCAAGGTCGTGCAGTCCTTCCACCGCATGCCCGCCGCCCCCCAGGGGGAGGCCGCCCTCACCCCCCGGGAGCGGCAGGTGCTCGACGAACTCGTGCGCGGCCTGCTCTACAAGGAGATCGCCGACGCCCTCGGGATCAGCATGGGCACGCTCCACACGTACATCCGGCGGATCTACGAGAAACTGCACGTGCACTCCCGCGCCCAGGCGGTCGCCAAGGTGACGCAAAAATAACCGCCCCTCATAGACTCCTATGACATGACCGCAGCCGGCGCGGCCTGTTAATATTACCGGGTTACCTTCATGCCGACTGATCGCCAGGGTCGGGCTTGGGGATTCGGGCTGAGCTGAGCCGAACCCCAAGGACTGACCCCTTCTGCCCCTCTCTCCCCGCGCTGGCCGCTGCTCGCCACCGTGCTCCTGACCAACATCGCCCCGGGGCCGGCGGCCCGGGGCGCCGCCGCCGGCCCGGCGCCCGCGGCGCCGGCCGACATCGTCGCGCTGTCGCCGTTCACCGTCACCTCCGCCACCGAGAAGGGTTACCTCGCCACGCAGACCCTCAACGGCACCCGCCTCAACACCTCGCTGCGCGACGTCGGCGCGGCCATGACGATCTTCACCGAACGCCTGCTCGACGATCTCGCGGCAGCCAGCCTCAACGACCTCGTCGCCTTCGCGCCCAACACCGATCCCTACGTCGGCAGCGTCCTCGACACCTCGGGCAACGGCAACGCGTTCCTCACCACGCAGAGTCCGCAATACGTGACCCGCGGCGGCAACACCGCCCTCATCAGCCAGGATTTCTTCAGCACGCCCGCCGTGCCGCCCGACCGCTACAACGCCGAGAACCTCACCTTCACCCGCGGACCCAACGCCATCCTCTTCGGCCTCGGCAACCCCGCCGGCGCCTTCACCTCCGCCACCAAACGCGCCCAGTTCAAGGACGCCTACCAGGCCGAACTGCGCGGAGACGACCACGGCGGACTGCGCGCCTCCGTCGACGTGAACCGCGTTCTCGTGCCCCGCCGCCTTGCCCTGCGCTACGCCGGCCTGCGGGAGGACGCCGAGGGTTTCCGCGAGCCCAGCGGCAACGAGCAGCGCCGCCACTTCCTGACCGCCCGCTACACGCCGTTCCGCACCACGTCGCTGCGGGCGAACTACGAGTTCGGCCAGCTGAAGACCCTGGCGATCCGCCCGTGGCCTTCGTACGACGGTGTCACCCCGTGGATCGACGCCGGCCGCCCGCTGCTCGCCACCGCCGGGAGCGGCCGCACGCCACCGGCCGGCATCCAGAATGCCTACGGCGCGGCCGCGCAGAGCCTCCTGGTCACCGACCACACGCCCGCTGGCACCGTGGTTGCGCCGATGAGCTGGCTCAACCAGGGCCGCAGTGCCAACCCCTCGTTTCCCAATTATCCCAACCTCGCGACCTTCCGGTCGCTGGTGAACCCGGACCTTTTCCCCCTGACCGCCAACGTCCCCGGTCAGGGCGCGCGGCGCGACCTCGACTTCCACACCTTCGGCGCGAGCTGGGAACAGCAGATTGGCCGCGACTTCTTCCTCGAGGCCGCGTTCAACCGCACGCTGAGCGACACCCTCGTCAATTCGTCCTTCGGCGGGCAGAACGACCGCCTCTACGTCGACGTCAACCGCCAGCTCCCGAACGGTGCGCCCAACCCCAACGTCGGGATGCTCTACGTCGACTCGTTCGCCAATGTGCTGCCGAACAAATTCGTCGGCGCGACCGAGCGGCTGATGCTCTCCTATGAACTCGATTTCGCGAGGTACTGGCCGCGGGCGGGCCGCTGGCTCGGCCGCCATCGCGTCGCGGCGTTCGGCGAGCGCGGGATCTCCGACAACTGGGGCAGCCAGAATCCGTCCCAGAATCTCACGCCGCTGCCCACCGCCAACGCCTCGATCCTCGATCTTACCAACCGGATCCTCTTCCGCTACTACCTCGACCCGGCCCGGGGCGCGACCACCGCCGGCTTCAATGCCGCCGAACGCTATCCGGTGGTCTTTGGCGGCGACCCCCTGCCCGCGCGCAATGCCAGCGGAGTCACGCCCGGACTGGTAGCCATCTTCGGCGGCACCTCCGCACAGACGCGCCTCTGGACCCGCGCCTTCGCGTCGCAGAGCACCTTTTGGCAGGAACGCCTCGTGATCACCTTCGGGATGCGCGAGGACACGCAGGTCACCTACCGCGGCACCCAGACCGACTTCAACCCGTGGCGCGACAGCCGCGGCATCTACCCGAACCCCCGTTTCTTTGGCGCCAAGCGCTACTTCCCGGGCAGTCGCCTGCAGGTCGAGGGTCAGACCCACACCCGCGGCGCGGTCCTGCACGCGCTGCCGTGGCTGAGCCTGTTCGCCAACCAGTCCAACAACCTGCAGCCAAACGCCACCCAACGCGACCTCGCCGGACGGCTCGTGCCCAACCAGGAGGGCGACGGCGAGGACTACGGCCTGAAGTTCAACCTGCTGCAGGGGCGCGTCGTCGCCGACGTGCTCTACTACAAGAACTACGGCCGCAACCGGCCGGACCAGACCGTAGCCAACGGCCTGCACGGCAACTTCCAGAACGACATCAACGCCATCTGGACCACGCTTGCCGCCCGGGAGAACAAACCGGAGTACCTTGCGAATCCGTACGCCTACACCGGCTCGGTGTGGTTCGACACCAACACCGGCTACTCCGACGGCTACGAGGCCAGCGTGACAGCCAATCTCACGCCCGCGTGGCGGCTCACCGTCAACGGCAGCAAGCGCGGCCCCGGCGAGACCATCGAGCGCGGCCCCCTGACGCGCGGCTATCTCGCGCAGTACCTGCCGCAGTGGAAGGCCAATGCGGCCTGGATGAGCACGCCGCTCGTCGAGGGTTCGTCCGGCGGCGGCACGATCGCCAGTGCGGTGGGCCGCCTCGAAAACACCCTGGCGAGCTTCAACGCCCTCGCCGCGCTGCCCACCGACAGCCTCTTCGCGCCGGAGTGGGCGGCCAACCTGATCACCAGCTACGACTTCGCCACCACCTCACGCCTTCGCGGGGTCTCGCTCGGTGCGAGCGCCAACGTGCGCGGGCCGACCGTCATCGGTTTCGCCGAGACCGCCGCCGGCGTGGCCATCGCCGACCGTCCCTACTACGCCCGGAAGTTCGCAACCACCGGCGCCTGGATCTCCTACCGGCGCAAACTGCCCGGAAACGTCAACTGGCGCCTGCAGCTCAACGTCCGCAACGCCCTCGACGAAAACAAGCTCTTCCCCCATCGCGCCGTCGATCGCCGCGACGGCACGGGCCGCCCCGCCATCGCCATCTACCGCCTCAACGAGCCCCGCACGTTCCTCCTCACGTCGAGCTTCAGCCTCTGAGTCCCGCATGGAATTTCCCACCCGTCGTCGCTTCCTCGCCGCCGCCACGGCCGCCAGCTTTGCGCTGCCGCCGCTGCTCTTCGGCGCGGCCACGAAGAAGGCCGCGCCGCCGAAACCCGCCCCACCCGCGGTGCCCGGAATCGCTCCATTCGCGATCGAGGACGACACCCTCGTCGTTCCCGCCGGCCTCTACCGCATCGGCGGAGGACGCGAGGTGCGCGTCACCGCCGCCGCGCGGCTGGCAATCGCCCCGGTCGACATCGTCACCGTGCGCGACGAGGAGTTGCAGCTCTCGCCGGAAAAGCCCGGCGGTTTCTTCACCGGCACGAAACTGGCCGGCACCCGGGCCGCCAACATCGGCGCCTTCCGCTCCTTGATCGAGGAGAGTGTCGCGCTCCGCACCCCCGCGGGCCGCCCGCTCCGCCCGGGCGAAGACTACCTCGTGTCCGCCCCCTTCGCCCTGCTTGGGCTCGGCTCGCGCCCGGGCGTCACCGCGGCGGACAAGGTCCTGGCCACCTATGCGCATTACCGCCAGCGCATCGACCTCGTCGCCGTCGACGCGCACGGCGCGCCGTTCCTCGTGCCCGGGGTTCCCCACGTCGCAACCCCCGCGATTCCCTCCGCTCCGGCCGGTGCCACCCCGATCGCCACCGTCTACCGGCCGTTCGGCGCACGCACGCTCGAGGCGGTGCACGTGTTTCCGATCGTCGCGACCGCCCGCGACGCCACGACCACCACCACCCGCGGCCGGGTGCCCAGGACCCTCGCCAAGCTGGAGCGCGGGGAACCGGTCACCGTGGCCTGCTGGGGCGACTCGATCACCGTCGGCGCCGACGTCGAGCCCTCCGAGGCGTGGGCCAACCGGCTGCGCACCGAACTCTCCGCCCGTTTCCCGCGCGCCCGCCTCACCCATCGCAACCACAGCATCGGCGGCACCAAGACCGCGCAGTGGCTGCACAACGGCAACTTCCCCGGCCTGCCGAAGCAGAACCCGGAAAAGTGCCGGTTCGACCTCGTGCTCGCCGAAAAGCCCGACCTCGTGGTGATGGAGTTTCTCAACGACATCACGTTCGGGGAGGACGTCCTCGAGACGACCTACGCGCGCATCCACGAGGCCTTCGCCGCCCGCGGCATCGAGTGGATCCTTGTCACGCCCAGCCAGAAGGTGCCCTCGGATTTCAACCTGGCCGAGATGAAGGACGGGCAGCCGCGGTTGCTCGATGCCTTCCTGCGACGTTTCGCCGACCGGCACGGCTACGCCCTCGCCGACACCGCCGCACGCTGGAAGCACCTGTACCGCGAGGGCATCCCGTACTTCGCGCTCTTTGCCAACGCCTACAACCACCCCAACGCCTTCGGCCACGGGCTGTTCATCGAGGAGATCCTCCGATGCCTGGAAGGCTGAACCTCTCCGTGCGCGCGATCGGACGCGGCTCGGGTGGGCGGACCTCCCCCGCCCCACGCGCTCCGAACCTCGATGCCATCCCCGCGGGGCGAGGTCGCCCCGCCTACAGGGCACTGTGCGCGGCAGGTCTGGTGCTGTTCGGGGCAGTCTCCGCCGCGGCCCGCCCGCCGAATGTCATCGTCATTGTCAGCGACGATCATGGCTGGGCCGATCTCGCCTGCCAGGGGCCGCGACGCGACGTGCGCACGCCGCACCTTGATGCGCTGGCGGCCGACGGCGTGCGCTTCGCCAAGGGGTACGTGAGCGCGCCGGTCTGCGTCCCCTCGCGCGCCGGCCTGGTCACGGGGCGTTATCAGACGCGCTTCGGCATCGAGTCCAACGACGACGGCCCGCTCCCCGCCGCCGAACGCACACTGGGGGATCGCCTCCGCGCCGCCGGTTATGCCACCGGCCTGGTCGGCAAGTGGCACCTCGCCGGCAGCCGGGAGGCGACGGCGGCCCTGAAACGCACGCCCGGCGCCGCGCGCGACGTCATCTGGGGCGACAACGTCGGGGTGACCGACGCCAACCTCCCCGGCCGCCGCGGTTTCGACGCCTACTTCTGCGGCGCGATGCGCAACTTCGCGGCGTCGTTCGATCTCGCGGGCCGGCCGCTCGAGGGCGCACCCGTGCTGGTGCGCGAGTCGCGTTTCCGCGTCGAGGTGCAGACCGACGCGGCCCTGGCGTATCTGCGGCAGCAGGACCCGGGCACGCGGCCGTTCTTCCTCTACCTCGCCTACTTCGCCCCGCATGTGCCGCTCGAGGCGCCGGAGCCGTGGCTGGCCCGGTTTGCCGAGGTCAGCGACCCGGTGCGTCGCACCGGCCTGGCGATGATCGCCGCCGTCGATGACGGCGTGGGCCGGCTCCGCTCCCTGCTGCGCGAACGTGGCTGGGAGAAAGACACGCTGCTGTTCTTCGTCGGCGACAACGGTGCCCCCACCAAGCCCGGCATGTGGGACGGCTCGCTCAACGAGCCGCTCGTCGGCGAAAAGGGCCTGCTGCTCGACGGAGGCATCCGCGTGCCGTTCCTCGCCTGCTGGCCGGGCACCCTGCCCGCGGGGCGGGTCTACGAGCACCCGGTGAGTTCCCTCGATATCACCGCCACGGCGCTCGGTGCCGCCGGGGTCGCGCTGCGACCGGAGTGGAAACTCGACGGCGTCGATTTGACGCCGTTCCTCACCGGTCGGCGCCGGGGGGCCCCGCACGACGCGCTCTTCTGGCGCTTCCGATCGCAGGCGGCAGTGCTGGCGGATCCCTGGAAGCTGATCTTCGTGGCGCCGGATCGCTGGCAGCTGTTCGACCGCCGCGATCCCGCCGGCGAAACACGCGACGTCGCGGCGCAGCACCCGGAGGTCGTCGCCCGCCTTCGGGCGAAACTCGAGGCCTGGTGCGCGGAGCAATCCCCCGCCGGCCTGCCCCGCCGCGCCGACGCCGCCGATGCCGAATACCTCGATCGCCACGGTCCCGCGGCGGTAACACGATAGGTGGGACATGCTGCTCTCTCCGATTCCCGGACTTCCTGCAGGCGGGGCGACCTCGCCCCGCATTTCCGGAGCGACGTCGCGAACGGTGCGAGGCGGAGTCGTCCCGCCTGGAGTCGGGATCCTCGCCCTTCTCGCCGGCCTGTCGGCCCTCGCGGTGGGTCCGGGGTTTGCCTCGTCCCCGCCTGCCGCCGCCCCCGCCCGCGCCACGTACGTGCCTGCCCCGCGTCCGGCGGACACCGGCCGCACGCTCGTCGGCGCGGTCATGTGCCCGCTCTGGAACGATGGCCGGCGATGGGGCGAGATCGTGCCGTTTCCCGGCCGCGAACCGCTCCTCGGCTGGTACGACGAGGGGAATCCGGAGGTCACCGACTGGGAAATCACCTGGGCGCTCGACCACGGCATCTCGTTCTTTCTCGTCTGCTGGTATCGGGCGAAAGGGAACTTCGACGAGGCGACCGTGCGCCCGACCCTCGGCCACTGGCTGCACGAGGGCCTGCCGCGCAGCCGCTACGGCGACCGGTTTCGCTTTGCGATCATGTGGGAGAACGCCAACCGCGCCCTGCCCACCCAGACCACGGAGGCCGACTTCCTCGGCAAGCTCGTGCCCTACTGGATCGATGAGTACTTTCGCCGGCCCAATTACCTCGTGATCGACGGCCGCCCGGTGTTCTCGATCTACAATCCGGAGAAGTTCGCCCGTGAACTCGGCGGCGAAGGTCCCGCCGCCGCCGCCCTCGCCGCGATGCGCGACGCCTGCGTGCGCGCCGGTTTCCGGGGCGTCCACCTGCTCGGCCAGTACTGCTGGGGCGCACCACCGCGACTCGCCGAGCAGGCCGGCGTAATCCGGCGGCTTGGTTTCGACGCGAGCTGGGCCTACCACTGGCCCACGTTCACCGGCGCCTTCGGCCGAAACCTCCGACCCACGGGCGCCGAGGCCATCGCCGCGCAGGAGGGCCTCTGGCGCACCCAGCCCGCACCGCACCTGCTCACGCTCTCGATGGGCTGGGACGAGGAACCGTGGCGCTTCAAGTACTCGCGGATCCAATGGCAGCTCACGCCCGCCGAATACGGGGAACTGGCCCGCCGCGCCCGCGCGCTCCTCCGCCAACGCGAGGGCAGCGACGGCCTCGCCGACCGCGTCGTCCTCCTCGACAACTGGAACGAGTTCGGCGAAGGCCACTATCTCCTGCCCACGCGCGAGCACGGCTTCGGCTACCTCGAGGCCGTGCGCCGGGTCTTCGCGCCGGACGCCCCGCCCCACCGTCCCGCCACTCCCGCCGAACTCGGCCTCGGCCCCTACGACTCGCGCTTTCGCGCCTGGCAGCGCGGGCAGAACACTTCCTCCGTTCCCTGATGAAACCTCTCCTTTCTCTCACCGGCTGGCGCTGCACCGCCCTCCTGCCGCTCCTCGCCGTGACCCTCTTTGCCGCCGCTCCCGCCCGGCCCAACCTGATCTTCGTGATGAGCGACCAGCACTCGTGGGACATGCTCGGCGCCTATGGCAACCGTGAGATCCAGACGCCCCATCTCGATCGCTTCGCGACCGAGGGCGTGCGCTTCAACCACTGTGTCTCCAACTCCCCTGTCTGCACGCCCTACCGCGGCATCCTCCTCAGCGGCCAGCACCCGCTCCACTGCGGCGCAATCCAGAACGACCTCCAGATCCTGCCCGGCCGGGGCACCTACTTCGCCGAGGTGCTCCGCGATCACGGCTACCGCACCGGCTACTATGGCAAGTGGCACCTCTACGGCGGGGATCGCGTGCGCGGCATCCCGCCCGGCCCCTACCGCTACGGCTTTGACCACGAGTTCCTCTCCAACAACTGCACGCTCCTCTACGACGCCGCGCGCGCCTACTACTGGGATCAGGAGGGAGTGAACCGGCGGCTCTACGGCGACTGGGAACCCTACGCGCAAACCCGCCAGGCGATGGAGTTCATCGACCGCCACGCCGAACGGCCCTTCGCCCTCTTCCTGTCGTGGCATCCCCCGCACAACTGGGGCCGCGCCCACGAGGGTTACGACGCCCCGCCCGACCTTCTCGCGCTTTACGATCCCGCCAAGCTCACCCTGCGCCCCACCGTGAAGGACACCCCGCAGGTCCGCCGCGTCTACCAGGGCCACATGGCGATGATTACCGGCATCGACCGCGCCTTCGGCTGGCTGATGCAGAAGCTCCAGCAGCGCGGACTCGCGGAAAACACGCTCGTCGTCTTCACGGCCGACCACGGCGACACCCTCCTCAGCTACGACTGGCCCAACAACAAGGGCCGCGCCGAGCACCTTTCCGCCCGCGTCCCGCTTCTCGTGCGCTGGCCCGCCCGCCTCCGCCCCGGCGTCAGCGATCTCCTCCTCGGCACCTTCGACCTCATGCCGACCCTGCTCGGCCTGATGCACCTCCCCATTCCCGCCACCGCGCAGGGCCGCAACGCCGCCACCGCGATCCTCGAGGGTCGGGATGACGGCGTCGACGAGCAGCTGTTGTTCTTCCTGCCCACCAACTGGCGCGGGATCTACACGCGGCGCTACACCTACTCCGTTTCCCTGCACCCTCCGGCCGAACCCAACACTCCGGGCGGACGCCAGACCTTCAACGTCCTCTACGATCGCGCCACTGATCCCTGGGAGACGAAGAACCTCTTCGCCGATCCCGCCGCGGCGAAGCTGCGCGCGGACCTCCACGCCCGCACCCTCGCCCTTATGCAGCGGTACGGCGACACCGGCCTGCCCTTCGACGAACTCCTGCGCCGCGTCGTGCGCGAGGAGGACTACGCCGCCGTGACCACCCCGCCCGCCAAACGCCCGAAGGGCTGGGAGGGCCGCCTGAAGGGCCGGCCCGTTGACCTTCTCGGCACGCCTTCCGCCCGCTGAGTTCGCCCCCCATGCCTCCCTGCCCGCCCGCCCGCCCGGTTCCCCGTGATCGTCGTCCCCGCTGGTGGCGCTGCCTGCCGCTCCTGGCCTTCGCCGCGTCCTGTGCCCAGGGCGCGGCCACCGATGTGCTGACCCCCGCCGCCCCCGGCACCGTGACCGTGGCAGGCAGGCTCGGCGACAAGCTGGAGCGCAGCCGCCACCAGCGCGTCTACGCCCAGAATCTCGAACGCATTTTGCAGCCCTATCGCGATCGCCGCGAAGAGAACGCCGGCCACTGGCGCTGCGAGTACTGGGGCAAGTGGTTTACCTCGGCCGCGCTCGCCGCCGCCTACGCTCCGACCGGCACCCCGCGCACCAAGCTCAACGACGCCGTGCGCGGTCTCCTCGCCACCCAGACCCACGACGGCTACATCGGCACCTACAAGCCCGACAAGCACCTCGGCATCTGGGATGTCTGGGGCCGGAAGTACACGCTGCTCGGCCTGATCGCGGCGTACGATCTCACCGGGGATGCCGCCGCGCTCGCCGCCGCCCGCCGCGTCGCCGATCACCTGATGCACGAGGCGCCGCCGGGGAAATTCAACCTGGGTGAAAACGGCATCGATGTCCTCAAGGGCCTCGCGCCCAACTCCATTCTCGAACCGATGGTCCTGCTCCACGTGCGCACCGGCGACGCGCGTTACCTGGACTTCGCCCGCAGCCTCGTCGCCGACTGGGAGAAACCCAATCGCTTCCTCCCGCAGGGCCTGCAACTCATCGCCTCGGCGCAGCAGGGCGTGCCGCCCCTGCGGATCGCGTCGCCCAAGGCCTACGAGATGATGTCGTGCTTCGAGGGCCTCTGCGAACTGTACCGCGTGACCGGCGACCCGACGTATCTCGACGCCACGGTGCGCTTCGCCCACTCGATCCGGCGCACCGAGCTCATGATCCACGGCTCCGGCTCCAACCATGAGCTGTGGTGCGACGGCACGCGCACCCAGACCGAACTGCTCGAGCAGCCGGTCGAGACCTGCGTCACCGTCACCTGGATGAAGCTCTGCCACCAACTGCTCCGCCTGACGGGGGATCCGCTCTGGGCCGACGAGATGGAGGTCTCGCTCTACAACGCCCTGCTCGGCGCGATGACGCCCGACGGCGGCTGGTGGGCCTACTTTTCCCCGCTCGCCGGCCAGCGCGTGCCCAGCCACTTCCAGCACGCCGACGTGCAGATGAGCTGCTGCACCGCCAACGGGCCGCGTGGCCTCCACCTCACGCCGGCCTGGGCCGTCATGCGCCGCGGGGACGGCCTCGCCGTCAATCTCTACGCGCCCGGCCGCGCCACCCCGGCGCTCGCCGACGGCACTGTCGTCACGCTCGAACAACGCACCGATTACCCGGCCGGCGATGCCATCACGATTGAGGTGTCCCCGGCCCGGCGCACGCGCTTCTCCCTCGCCCTGCGCATCCCGGCCTGGAGCAAACGCACTACGCTCGCGGTGAACGGACAGGCGGTGGCCGTCCGCCCCGGCACCTACGCGATCCTCGAACGCGAGTGGTCGCCCGGCGACCGCATCTCCCTGCAACTCGACCTGCGCGGTCGCGCGGTGCCGGCGCCCAGCGGTGCCCCGCAGCTGGCCGTGATGCGCGGCCCGCTCGTGCTGGCCCTGGACAACCGGCTGGCCCAGGCGCAGGACGTCGCCGTGCGCCTCGTCGCCGACGCCGAGGGCTATGTCGCGCTGCAGCCGGTCAAGGTGAAGCCGGCGGAGGTCTGGCTGGCGTTCGAGGTGCCCTTCGAGGTGCGCCCGACGCATTTCTTCAAGCACCGCACGATCACGCTGCCGATGTGCGACTTTGCCTCGGCGGGCAACGGCTGGAACAGCGCCAGTCTCTTCCGCACCTGGCTGCCGCAGCCGCTCTTCCTGCGCCAGATGTTCCCCACCGAGACCTGGCGCCTGATGGGGCCCGAGCTCAAGGAATGCCCGCCCATCCCGGTGCTGACGCCTCCTTGAGCCGGATCCATTCAGTCGGGCTGGCACCCCCTGCGGGAGTCCACTGACAAAACGGTGACCTGTGGGCGGGGCGACCACGCCCCGCTCCGCGACGAGGTCGTCGCGGCTACATGACTGCGGTTCACGACGACTCCGATTGCATCGTTCCGGCTTGAGGAGGCTCGCGCGCCGCCCCGAGCGCCGGTGACTTCCGGCACTTGTCACGGCACGCCCGGGCGATTGGCTCAGGTGTCCGGTAACGCAGCGCGGGCAACGGCGCCCGCCTCCGGACGACTCCGCCCCCGCGTCGCACCCGCCATGCTCCCTCCATCCGACCCTGCCCCTTCGGCTTCACCGGCACGCTTCAGCCTCGGCTGCGTGACCTTTGGCCGCGAAATCGACGAGGTGGCGGCCGGTGCCGTCATGGATTATGCGGCCGGCGAGGGTTGGACGATGTTCGACACCGCCGCGGCATACGGCGGCGGCGCTTCGGAACGGATCGTCGGCGCCTGGCTGCAACGCCGGCCCGCGTCGCTCCGGCCGCTTCTCGCCACCAAAATCCTTCCGCCCTACGAGCCCGCCACGCTCCGGTCGCGGGTTGACGCCAGCCTCCAGCGCCTGGGCCTCGCGCGCGTCGACGTGCTCTACCTCCACCAATGGCACGAGTCCGCGCTCCAACCGGACTCCCTGGCCGCCCTGCACGGTGCCGTGGCGGACGGACTGGTCGGCGCGGTCGGTGCGAGCAACTTCAACGCGGACCAACTCGGTCGCGCGCTCACCCTCCAGGCGGAGCGCGGGTTCGCACCGTTCCGCTACCTCCAGAACATCCACAACTACGCGGTGAGCGCCTTTGACGCGCCACTCGTCTCGCTCTGCCTCCGGGCCGGGGTCGAACGCGTCGGCTACAGCCCGCTTGGCGCCGGCTTCCTCACCGGCAAGTACGACGGCGGCGTGCCTCCCGGCACCCGGTTCGACCTCATCCCGGGTCACCAGGCGATTTACTTCACGGCCGCCGCCCGGGAGCGACTGGCGCGCCTGCACGCCGTCGCCCGGGAGATGGACTGCACCCCGGCCGAACTCGCGCTCGCCTGGGCCGCCCGCCATCCCGCCCTCTCGCGCGTGCTCATTGGCGGCCGTTCCCCTTCACAGGTGGCCCAAGGCCCGGCCGCGCTCGCTCGCGTCCCGGCGGAGGTCACCGGACGGCTCGACTGACGGCGCCCCCCGACGGTCGCTGCCGCAACCGGGGGTCAGCCGGCGGGGCGGCACGGCTGCTCGCGGCGCACCCGCACGGTCGAGGCCGGGTTGCCCGCCAGCTTGGCCGCCGGGCGGATGGGCCGGCGCACGAGTTCGCCGCCGCAGTTCGCGCAGCGAAAACCCAACCGCACCGAGGCGCACTCCAGGCAGTAGGTACATTCAAAGCTGCAGATGTAGGCTTCCCGAGAATCCGGCGGCAGGTCGCGATCGCAGCATTCGCAGTTGGGGCGAAGTTCAAGGGGCATGCGCTCTTCTTTCGCACTCCGCCACGGGAGTCAAAGCCGCGTCGATGCAGACAGACGGACGGGGCAGCCTGTGATCGACAGGAGGTCGCACCGCCGTCACCGTCATCGCGCCCCCATCATTCCGCTTTCTGTCCCGCTTGCCCCTACGCCCCGCCATGTCTGCCGCCACCCGCTCCCTCTGCGTCCTCCTCGCCGCCGGCCTGAGCGCCGGCCCCGGTACCACGCTGCTCCGCGCCGCCGACCGCGCCCCGGTCGAGACGGGCGTGGTGCAGTACAAGGTCCTGCTCGACACCGTGACGCGCGGCTACGACGGCCAATACTGCTGGGTGCACCCCCGCGCGGGGATCGTGCCGCGCGGCGACCACCGCTCGCCCGCCTTTGTGCTCACGATGCAGAAGCTCTGGCTCAAGGGCAGCGACGTCTTCTTCGCGCTGACCGAGATGCGCAGCAACGATCTCGGGCGCACCTGGCTGGGCCCCTACGAACACACCGACACGCTCGGCCGGCGCGAGGAGCCGGGCGGCGTCATCGTCGCCGCGAGCGACTTCTGGCCCAAGTGGCACGCCAAGAGCGGCAAGCTCCTCGGCATCGGCCACACCGTGCGCTACACCAACAACCGCGTCGACCTCACGCTCCCGCGCCAGACGGTGTATTCGGTCTACAACCCGACCAAGCGCACGTGGACCGCCTGGCGGACACTGGACCTGCCGGCGGACGACCCCGCCTCCTTCAACTCCGGCGCCGGCTCCGTGCAGCGCGTCGACCTGCCCAACGGAGACATCCTCCTCCCCGTGTACGGCAAGCGGAAGGGCGCGGTGGACTACAGTGCGCGGATCCTGCGCTGCCGCTTCGACGGCACGACCCTCTCCGTGCTGGAGCAGGGCAGCGAACTCACCGTGAAGGGCGGTCGCGGCTTCACCGAGCCGTCGCTCGCCCGGTTCGGCGGCAAGTTCTACCTGACGCTGCGCAACGACACGGCCGGTTACGTCGCCACCAGCGCCGACGGCCTGCGCTTCGACACTCCGCGCCTCTGGCGCTGGGAGGACGGCACGGATCTCGGCACCTACAACACCCAGCAGCACTGGGTCACCCACCGCGACGGGCTCTTCCTCGTCTACACCCGCCGCGGTGCGAGCAACGATCACGTCATCCGCCACCGCGCCCCGTTGTTCATCGGCCAGATCGATCCGGAGAAACTCGCCGTACGGCGCTCCACCGAGCGCATCCTCGTGCCCGACCGCGGCGCGCGGCTAGGCAACTTTGGCGTGACCGAGGTCAGCCCCGACGAGACGTGGGTGACGGTGGCGGAATGGATGCAGACTTTCAGCCCGCAGTTGATCATTCCGGTGGACAATCCGCGCGGGGCCGACAACAGCGTGTATGCCGCCCGCATCCAGTGGCAGACCCCCAACGACTTCGAATTCCGCTGACCCTCCCGCCCTGCCGTTTCGTCCCTTTCCCCCGCCCACCAGATCTTCGATGAAACCCCTCCTCTCCCTCGTCCTGGCGCTCGGACTCGTCGCCTCCGTCGCCGCGGCCCCGGCAGCGAAGCCGATTTCCCTCTTCAACGGCCGCAACCTCGACGGTTGGTACACCTACACCGTCCAGACCCAGTACGAGAACCCCGGGATCTTCACCGTGGTCGACGGCATGCTCAAGGTGTCCGGCGGCGCCGGCGACACCGCGTATTACGGCGGCATCATCACCAAGCAGGCCTACTCGAACTACAAGCTGACCTTCGACTACAAGTGGGGCGGGCCGACCTACGGCAACCGCAAGGACAAATCCCGCGACTCGGGCGTCCTCCTCCATTGCATCGGCCCCAACGAAAAAAGCCCGTGGATGACCTCGTATGAGTTCCAGATCATCGAGGGGGGCACAGGCGACATCCTGGTCGTCAATGCCACCAAGAAGGACGACGCCGGCCAGCCGGCCACGCTGCTCCTGACGAGCGAGGGCTTCCTCGACGGAAAGCAGAAATACTACAAGGCCGGCGGCGAGACGATGACCTACAAGGACAGCGGCCGTCACAACTGGTGGGGCCGGGATCCGAAGTGGACCGATACCCTCGGCGTGCGCGGGCCCAAGGACGTCGAGTCGCCCCTGGGCCAGTGGACCCGTTGCGAAATCCTCTGCAAGGGCGACACCCTCGAGTACTACGTCAACGGCCAGCTCGTGAACAAGGCCTGGGGACTCAATGTCACGAAGGGGAAGATCTTCTTCCAGACCGAGGGCGCCGAGATCTGGTACCGCAACATCGTCCTCACGCCGCTGCCGTAGGGCGGTTTTGTGGTTCGCCCGGAGCGGCAGCGCTGGTGCGAGCCGCCTCAATCCGGAACCATGCAGTCGGGCTGACGCACCTGCGGGAGTCCACTGACGAAACGGTGACCTGTGGGCGGGGCGACCGCGCCCCGCTCCGCGACGAGGTCGTCGCGGCTACATTGCTGCGGTGCACGTCAACTTCGACTGCATCGTTCCGGATCAATAGCGCCCATAGCGGTCCACCAGCTCCGGCAGCATCGCGATACGGTGGAAGGGCGCGTCCGTCGGCACCTGGTCGCCCGCCGCCATGAGGAGTCGCGGTGACTCCAGTCGTGTGTCGAGCCAGCGTTTCACACATTCGACGAACTCGTCGTCGGTCGCCCGGCGTCCGAAGATCGTCGCGGGAATTCCCCCGGAGAGGATGAGTCCCGGCCCGGCGGCGGCGCGCATCTGCGCCGGGGTCTGCGCAAACATCGGGTGTGGCGTCACGGCGTCGGCGCAGTCCACCCCGCATTCCGCCAGCCAGCCGAGGATGCCCCGGCTCTCGCCGTCGACGTGGATCGCGAGATGCTTGCCGCGGGCATGGAGCCGGCGGGCCACCTCGGTGTAGTAGTCCCGCACGTAGGTGTCGAAGAACTCCCGGGTCTGCACGTTGCTGTCGTAGTTGTCGCTGATGAGCAGGGTCTCGAACGGGCCGTCGAGCAGCGTCTCCAGCAGGCGCAGGTTGCAGGCATTGATCGCCTCCACCAGCGAGCGCACCGCCGCCGGCTGGTCCTGCACGGCATAGACCGCCTCCTCCACGCCCATGTAGCGCGCCATCAGGTAGCCCGACCCCGAATACGGCAGCTGGGCATAGGGAAACGCGAGATCGCCGAGCGCAGCCTGCCAGGCGCGGTAATACTCCCACTTCGGCCGGCACGCCAGGCGCGCCATCAGGTGCTCGACGATCGGAAAATCCGCCGGCGACTCCAGCAGGTACTTGCGGATGCCATAGGAATAGCTCGCCGGATTGAAAACCCGCTCCTCGTGCAGCGTGCCGAGCGGCGTCACGATCCGCGTCGTGAAGACCCCGTCCGCCGTGCTGCGCTCGAACCGCACCTCGGGATCCCTGCTTTCGAGGGCATAGAAGCTCCCCATCTCGCAATAGGCGACCGCGCCGATCTCCCGGTGCAACGCGACCAAGCCCTCCTCGACCGCGGTGAAGCCGGCCAGGTCGAACGGCACGCCGCGGTTTTTCTTGTACCAATGGGAAAGGTCCAGGATCAGCGGCACCCGGTCTGGGACCCGGCCCTGGTACACCGCGCGGACACGCTCATTCGGCTTCATGGTCTATCGGGGCAACGTCTCAGACATCCTGATCGACGGATGAAAACGCCTGAACCTCAGCGGACAGTCGACCTCCGTGTTTATCGGTGTTCATCCGTGTTCATCCGTGGTTCTTTGATGGTCGGAGATTCTCAACTTTCTCACCACGCGTTTCGGGGTTCAAGGAAGCTGGCGCGCCCGTGCGCCCGCCGCGCTCACCGTTGAAACGATGCCGCCGCCGGCTTGTATACCTCCGCCAGTACCGTGGCCCGCCAGCGCACCGCATCCTCCTTCACCTGCTCGAAGCTCCGCGGTTCGCCGGTCTTCTCGATCAGGATCGGGATCCAGGTGTTGCCGAAGCGCACGTGCTGCGTCTCGTCCGCGATATCGTAGCTCCACGCCATCGCGCTCACGCTGTCGCCGTGGGCGATGGCATCCTTCAGCCCCGCGTGTTTGCCCGGAAAGGCATCCGCCTCCTGCGTCGCCAGCGCCGCGTACCGATCAAGCGGCGTGAGCGTCTGGCGCATCGCGTACGCCTTGGACGACAGCCCGGCCTGCGCCGCGGTCGTGCCCAGGTCGGCCAGCTTCTTTTCCCCAAACATGGCGTGCCGCGACTCGTCCCAAAGGTGCCGGCTGAGATCGAAGTAGAAGTTCCACGGCATGTCCGGCGCCTCGAAGAGCAGCGAGGCGCACGAATCCGCCGCCTGCACTTCCTGGAGGAAGTTCACGGCGTGGAAGCGCTCGCGCTGCGGGTAGGTGTTCTCCGGCGGCAGCGGCTCGGGACCAAACTCCAGGTGCCGGAAGCCACGCGGCAGCCGGGCATCGGCCGCCGGCAGGCGGCCGATCCGACGGCCGGAGCGCAGCGGCGCACTCGTCCGACTCACGTGGGTCTGCAGGATCGCGTCGAGCCCGCCCGCCCGCTGGCTTACCTTGGCCAGCCAGCTCGGATCCGGTGCCGGTCCGCCGGCGGCCGCCAACGCGGCCAGCGCCTGCTCCGCCCACCTCATCTGCGCCTGCAATTCCGCCCGGCTCGCCTCCAGGAGGGGCACACTCGGCTGGTCGTACACCGGGTCGTTGCGACCCAGGTAGCCGTCGATCGCCGCCACCAGCGCGGTCGGCACCGCGAGCAGGGCCCCGGCCAGAAAGTCCGCCTCCGTCTCCGCCGCGCACAATTCGCGCAGCAGCTCCCGCCCCGCCACGGACTCGCTCACGTGCGATTCGGCAAACGACACCCCCAGTTCCCGTCCGCGCTGCCGCAGGTCCTGCACCCGGCGCATCAGGCGAAAAATCAGCTCCGGCAGTTCCTTGCGCTGCGACCACTCCGACAGCGTCGGGAGAAACCCCGCCTGCACGCGCGCGAGCTCGGTCTGGAAATCGGCGAGGTTCTTGATGAGCAGTCCCCGGGTGCGGGGGCTCACCTCATCACGAAGGGTAAGATCGGACATGACAGTGCGAAATCAGGTTACCGCGGCCCGGGGCGGCGCGGTGGCGGTGAAGTTGCCGTGTCCCCCTTCCGGCGAGAAGCAGAATCTCACCCACCGGCCGGCGCCGCCGCGAGGGATTCACGATCCACGACCTGACCCCGTCCGGCTTCCCGCGGCCCCTAGACGCGCGTGGTCGCCTCGCGCAGAGCTTCGACCATTCGCTGCTGCCTCGCCTGGACGAACGCCATGATCGTCTTCGCCTTGGCTCTCGCTTTCCCCGGATCGCGGTGGATCGATTCCAGGCGGGACCACAGTTGCGGTCCGCTGGTCTCGTCGATCTCGAACAGCCAGTCTCCGGCACCCATATCGCGATACATCTGCCCCTTGCAGGTATCCGTCGGCTGACGCACATAGAAGGCGGGCGTGCCGTTGTGGATGGAAATCAGGGGTGAATGACATTCCACACTGATGACGCATTGCGCGCGCGAATAGATCGCAGCCGCCTCGTCGGGCATCCAGTAAGAGTCGCGCCACACGACGTGCTTTTTCACGTCGTCCGGGAGCGGATCGACGAGCACCTCCTTGGCCATCTGCACCTGGTAGGTCATTTCGCCGCACGCCATCACCTTGTTGCCGGTGTTCCGCACGTAAGCGACGATCACCTCACGGAGCTTGGCGTGATCTCCTTCCGTGGTGCGGGCGTTGATTGCGTCTTTCACCGCGTCGCCCTTGCCGGGTTGGGTGTGGTTGAGACGATAGTAGGGCGTATAGCGCAGCCGCGGGATCACACAGATGAACTTGCCGTCTTCCAGACCGTGGGCCGCGCGGTAGGCATCGCCGCGCCGATGATCCGTGAGATGCATGGCGAGCTGCGTATCGGGCCCATACTCCAGGATCGGCGTGCGTACACCCTGCGCTATCAGGAAATCGCGCGTCGTGGTCTCCCGCGCGAACAGGAACGCGGCGTGGTCGACAATCCAGCGGGTCTCCTCGTCGAGGTGCGTCGGTGGGAGCGCGGCGATTTGCGCCCGGCGCACGGCCAGGGTGCTTCCCTCGACGTTGCGCCCTGCACTGTTAATCGGATCGAGGGTCGTGCCGAAGACGCCGTAGGGCTTGCCCGTCGCCCGATGCCACGCCGCGAGATGCGCGCGAGCACCGAAGCCGGCGCTGGAGCCGTGCAAGAGGAAATCATTTTCCTCCCAGGCCTTTTCCAGTTCGGGCGTGGTGGGCTTGCCGTCCTTCACCGTGCCACGGGCGATCTTTAGACGGGGAAAGGCCTGCTGGAGAAACTCCTGGGCGCCGCGGCCGAGTTCGGTCGGCCACAGGGTGAGCTCAGCCTCTGGCCAATGGCGCTCGATGAGATTGAGTGCGCCGGGCGTATGGCCAATGTCGCCGATATTCACACTCTGCCAGGAGCCGCGCAGGAGCACACGCGGCGGACGGCCGGAACGCTTCGCTTGCGCAACGAGGAGGTGCGGAAAAGCCGATGCCGCCACACCCGCGCCAACGACGGAGGTCAGGAAGGAGCGCCGGGTGACGCCAGTGAGCGCGGAGGAGAGCGGACACGCGGGTCTCACCACCCGGGCAGGCAAAGCTCCGCCGCCCTCCCGGTCAAGCGGGGAGACTCTGCGAGTCCCCATTCGGCACGTCGGCGTGAACGAATTTGTCTTCGGACGTCGACTGGTCCGCACCGAGGCTGGGCCACTGCCGTTTGGTTCTGGGACACGGGCGGTGGCTGCTTCGATGGCACGAACCGCCCCTTGCGCGATTCGCAAAGCGTGCCCTCGAACTGACACCCAAGTCGGCCCACGGGGACGGGCGCCCGGCCGCGACTCCCCTCTCGGATCGACGCCGGCGCGGCGCGGTTATTGCTTCGCCGCGCGGCTCGAAACCGAGTTCAATCTGGATTCGCGCCAGGAGCGTTTCGCCTGCCACCTCAAGGCCAACCGCCGACTCTCCCGCGACATGCATCGCGGCTGGAAGCTGCCCTCCGATCCCAAAATCATGAAGTACCAAGCCACCCTCCACCCGCAGCGTACTCATCGGGCTGGAACCAGACGCGCCACTGCCCTCCTCTTCCTGGTGCTGGCCAACTTCCCCGCCCCGGCCGCCGAACTGTGGATTGGCGCCGCCACCACCAACATCACGCCCGATCGGCCGGTCGCGCTGGATGGCCACCGCAATCTGCGAATCTCCAACACGGTCGAGTCCCCGCTGACCGCGACCGCGCTGGTCGTGGAGTCGCGCACCGGCGACACGACGACCGATCAGGCGACCATCGTTTCCTGCGACATCGTTGCCATTCGCCCCGGCGTGCTGGAAAAAGTCCGCGCCAAGGTGCAATCGCGGCGACCGGACATCGACGGGCGCAAGGTCTTTCTCTGCGCGACCCACACCCACAACGCGCCGGTGACCCTCGAGGGCCGCTACGCCCTGCCCGCCACGGGCGTGATGAAGCCCGCCGAGTACGTGGAGTTCATGACCGACCGGATCGCGCTGGGGATCGACGAGGCCTGGCGCAAACGTCAGCCCGGGCGGGTGGGCTGGGGGCAGGGCCAGGCCGTCGTCGCCCAGAACCGCCGCGCCCTCTACGCCGACGGTTCGGCCAAGATGTACGGCGCCACCCAATCGGCGGATTTCCGCCGCATTGAGGCCGTCGAAGATCACAACCTCGAGGTGCTGTTCTTCTGGGATGCGCAGGATCGCCTCGTCGCGACCGCCCTCAACCCGCCCTGCCCCGCGCAGGAGGCCGAGGGCGGCCTGGCCATCCACGCCGACTTCTGGCACCCGGTGCGCGAGAGCCTGCGCGCGCGGCACGGCGCGGAGTTGTGCATCCTCGCCTGGACCGGCGCCGGCGGCGACCAGACCTCGCGTCCGATGTTCGGCAAGGCGGCCGATACGCGCATGCGCAAGCTGCGGGGCCTCACCCGGCTGCAGGAGGTTGCCCGGCGAATCGTCAACGGCTGGGAGGAGGCCTACTCTGCCGCGCAGTTGGACCAGCGCGCCGGGGTCGTGCTGCGTCACTCCGTGGAGAACCTCACGCTGCCCCACCGCCAGGTCACCGCCGCGGAGGTCGCCGAGGCCCGCCAGGAGGCGGCCAAGTATGCCCGTAACCCGGCCCAGCAATGGAACTACCGCTGGTACCAGGGCGTCGTCGAACGCTTCGAGGCCCAGCAGGCCGGCACGGAGGTCCCCTTCGAGATGGAATTGCACGTCCTGCGTCTCGGCGACGTCGCAATCGCGACAAACCCCTTTGAGCTGTTCACCGACTACGGCATCCAGATGAAGGCCCGTAGTCCCGCCGTGCAGACGTTCGTCGTCCAGCTCACCGGATCCGGCGGTTACTTGCCGACCGAGCTCGCCGTGCGCGGCGGAGGCTACGGTGCGGTCATCCAGAGCAGCCGCGTCGGCCCCGACGGCGGCCAGATGCTCGTCGATCGCACGGTTGAGGCAATCCGCGCACTGTGGTCGACGGCGCAGTAGCACGCCCCGCCGCTCCCGGCCCGCGTCCCCAGTGGGCAAAAGCAACACGGTCCGGGAGCCACGGGAAGTCTCTTGATGGGTGTTTCCGAGAAGAGCACGCCTCGCCACAAAAACCCGCCGCGAGGCACGGGAGCGTGGGTCGCAGGACCGACGCGGGGAGTCAGCGGGGGCAGAGCCAGGTGCGGGGCGAATCGTGAACCTTGAATCCACGGGGGATCCCGGACTCCCGATTCATGGCCTACTCCCGTCCGCCCCCCTCGATGAGATTCAGCGGGCCGAACGCGTCATCGAGACTCTTGAGGTCGGCGGTTGCGACGGCGACAAGATGGTTCGCCAGGCGCCGCAACCCCGCCGGACATTGATCCGTCTTCGAGGCCGAGGACTGTGGAGCTCGTGGGCATTGCAACTCGGCGAATGGATTTCGCCGGCCAGAGACCATGGTCCTTGCCGCGTAAGAACCAAGCTCACTTCCAAAGGCTATCCGAAAACACCGAACCATCCGTGAATCCTCTTCACCTCGCGCCAGCGCTTTCGGCCACCCTGAGGAGAACGCTGATTCACTTCGAACATCACCCGCGAGAACCCGGTGCCGCGTGCTGGTTTGCGGCTCGCCTCTGGCCAACGGCGGCAGGGCCTAACGCACCTCGTAGACCTCGACCAACGCTACACCGGTGGCACCATCCGCGCCGGTGACGAGCGCGGTGTAAGCGCCGGGTTTGAGACTGACGAGCGCGGCGGCGTCTCTTGATCCCGCGGCAAACGGGAATGCGCCGACCTTCGTGGCGGCAAGGGCGATATCAATCGCATTGGTGTTGGTGCCCCAGTCGTTGTTGGCGACAACGGTGGCGCCCGTGTTGTCGGCAACGGTAAGCACAGGATCGGCGAGAGTGCCGGTGACGATGAATGAGGTGAGGCCGGGGCCGGCGGCCCGGATAAGCACCTGTTTCAAATCGGTGCCGCTGATGACGAAGCCAGCGATGAGCGTGTGTTCGCCGGGCGCGACATTTCCTTGCGTGGAAATGTTCACCATCCGTCGATCGGCAGGAAAGATATTGGCGTCGTAGACCTCGACGAGCGCGACCCCCCGCCTGGCCGAACCAACGGCGCTGGATACTTGTGCCGTGTAAGCGCCCGGCGGGAGTGTCGCCAAGAGTGCCGCGTCGAGGTTCGAATCGAGCCGAAACGCTCCCACCCGCGCACTGGTTTGCTTGATGTCGAATCCGACGTCCACCGGGTCCTTGTAGGTCGGCGTGCCGCTCCAGTTGTTGTTGGATCCGACTTGGGTGACGCCGCCGCTGGTGCGGGACAGGGTAATCACCGGATCGTCGATCGGACCGGTGACGCCAAATGCCCGAAGACTGGGCCCCACCGCGCGCACCAGCACGGTCTTGGGCGTGGAACCGACAATGACAAATCCGGCAGTCAGGTTGTCGCTGTTTCCGCGCGTGGAAATGTTCAGCAACTGCGAAGAGGGCGATGGCGCGGCATCGAAGCACAGTCGCGTAACAGAACCGGCGGGCAAATCATCGAAACGACTGAACGGGCCCGCCGCATACAACGTGCCGTCTGGCGCGAAACCAAGGGAGGTAACCGACCCGGCTGGCCCGGCGCCGACGTTGAAGGTGGCATCGACGGCTCCCGTGGAGGCAAAACGGAGAAGCAGATAGTGCGCAATACCCGGAGCCCCGGAGGTGAGTCTATCAAAAACGGAAAAGCCGGCGATGACTCGACCCTGCGCGTCAGCGGTCATCGAGGTGAAGCTCCCATTGACATCGAGTGAGAAGACAAACGACGGATCGATTTCGCCAGTCGCGGTCAGGCGCCGAAGTTGGGTTCGCGGACGAGCGCTCGTGGTGTACTGCGACGGCATGGCGACCACCAGACCACCATCGGGCAGTGAAGCGATGGCATGCACCTCGTCGCCGCTGACGAGCTGACTCGGGACAAAGGAGGGGTCGACCGCGCCGCTCGCGGTCAATGCGGTAATGCCATGACGGCGTTCGCTTCCGACCGAGGTGAATTCGCCCACCATAACCACTCCGCCGCGAGGGCGGACAGAGAGCTGCCGCACTGTTCCATTGGTGCCGGCCGCGGCGGCAAATCCGGGATCAAGTGCGCCGCTGGTCAGAAAGGCCGCGATGTTGTTGCGCGGAACGCCGTTGACCGAGGAGAAACTGCCGCCGATCACGATTCGACCATCAGATAGGGCCGTAGCAGAGACAACGGTGGCGCCGCCGTTCAACGTGGGGTTGAGAGTGGCGTCGAGCGAGCCTGAGTTCGAGAATCGGGCCACACTGTCGCGCGTGGCGTCCCCCACACCCACGATGTCTCCGGCGACAATCACCGACCCGTCTGGCGCGGCGATCACCCGCACGTTGAGCGGGGTCGGATCCCTTAGTTTGTCGCGCCAGAAGAGCGGCGCACTGGGAATGAAGTTCACATCGAGCGAGCCATCCGCATTTAGGCGCGCTAGTCCGTCTCGCGCGACACCGTTGACGGCGGCGAACGTGCCAACGAGGAGGATGCGGGCGTCGGATTGAATCGCGGTGTGCAGCAGCGCCGGTGGATTGGGCTCACCCGGGTTGAAGGTGACGTCGGTGGAACCGTTGGCATTGAGCCGCAACAGGCGGGTGGATTGGCGCTGCGCGAAAAGGATGCGGCCGTCGGATTGTGCAGCGAGCGCGTACACGTCGTGCGTCGAGTTCCGTAGAACGGAGCTCGCGTCAAATGCCGGGTCGAGAGAACCGTCCGGATTGACGCGGACTAGATTGCGGCGCGCCAGCCCGTTAAAATGGGTGAATCCGCCACCGACGAGCACATGACCATCGGGCTGGAGTGCGAGAGTGTAGATGTCCCTAGTGCCGCCCATGATGCGGCCGATGATTCGGTCCAGCGAGCCGTCGCTGTTGAGCTGCAGGAGTTCCCCCGCATTGACAGCGACCACTTTGCCCGAGGGCGTGGCGAGCGCACAGGTGACAGCACCCCCGACCGCGGCCGTGAAAGTCTGGTCGACGGTGCCGCTTGGATTGAGACGCGCGAGAAAGGGACGGCGCATCTTGTCGAACGTCCTAAAGGACCCGCCGACCATGATTTTTCCGTCTGACCGAAGCGCGACCGTTGCAATCCCGAAATCGGGACCGAATCCGGGGTCAAACGTCGTGTCGATCGAGCCGTCGCGATTCAGCCGGGCGATGCGGTTAGGACGGATTAGGTTGAGGTTTCGTAACGAACCAAACACGAGGAGCTTTCCGTCCGGTTGGATTTGCGCCAGTGTGCCGTCGAATGAAGGGACGAGGGTTCGATCGAAGCTGCCGTCGGGGTTGAGCTGGGTAAGCGTATCAGCCCCCGAATCTGGGCTGATTTGCAGGATAATCTTTCCGTCAGGTGCGACGGTTGCCGTGCGAACGAGACCGGCGACAAACCCGGGGGTGTAAGTGATGTCGCGCGATCCATCGGCGTTGTAACGAACGCGCGCGCTATCGGCGAGCACCTTGCCGTCCGGTTGAAGAGCGGTAAAGGAACCAGCGGCTCGACCGTCGCTCACGACCGGAGAGAATCTGGGGTCGAGTCTTACCGAAGGGACGAGGATATTACGAAGGATCCTTCCGCCAAAACCAACGGCGACCGCATATTGATCGCTCGCGGTGATGGCGATCAGCAGTTCGGTCGCGCCGGTGGGATGCGGCGTCCATGCGCTCCCATCGAACGAGGTGAAAATGGAGCCGTGGGCGTCGACGCCAACGAACTGATTGTTGAAGTAACCAACGCCATGGAGGTAGTTGACAGCGGTGGAGTGCGCGGTCCAGTCGATGGCGTTGGGCGAGGTGCAGGTCGTGCCAGGGCCACCGACGGCGACGAAGAGACCGCGACCGGCGGCAATGCTCTCGAGGAAGATCGAGGTTTTCGTCGACCGTGGAATGAAGGTTGCGCCGTCGATCGTCGTCTGGATCGTGCCGCCCGCGCCGGTAATGACGAAGAGTGGCGCGGAGTAGACGAGGCCGCGGAGTTGCACGGCGCGTGCCGTCGGGTGAAAGGTCCACGCGGTCCCGTCCGGTGAGTTCCAGCTTCCGCCGCCCTCGTCGATGGCAAGGAAGAAACCGTTGCCGTAGGCGACAGCGTTGATGCGCGTGCCGCCGGTGCGACGCGTGGTCCATGCGATGCCGTCGGGCGAAGTTAGAATCGTGCCCTGATCGCCAACCACGACAAAGAGACCGTTGCCGTAGGCGACGCCAACGAGCCAGAGCGTGTTGCCCGAAACGCGTTTTGTCCACTGGAGGCCATCAGGCGACGTGAGAATCATGCCGCCTTCGCCAACAGCGACGAACTGGCCGGCACCGCAGCATACACTCCAGAGGTTTTGCGTGGTGGGCGACGTGGCGGGCGTCCAACTTTCCTGCGCGTGAAGTGAGCTGCCGAAAACCAGAATGAGCGCAGTAAGATGGCACGTCAGCAATCCGGCGATTTTCGTCGGCATTGGCAGGAGTCGAGTACAACGGGTGCTGTTGGGGCGGTTCATTTCTCCCACACGACCGGATCATCACAGCGTGAATAGCCCACCATCGGAAAACGAGGACCTCGACGGCGATAGTGTGCTTTAACCTCAGCCAAAAGGCGATGTTGATTTGGTGCGCGAGCCCCAAGGGGTCATGGTGAGCCATTGCCAGCGCCGCTCTGAACTCGCGCCTGTCGGCGCCGCCCGCACGCCGGAACCGGCGCACCCACTGCGTTACACCGCCGGGCCGGCCCAGGGCCAGACGCTCCGCGAGCCAACCGTTCGAAACGGAGGTCGTCGCCCTTAACCACGCGGCGAACCTCACCCGTTCCGGCGCGGATTTCTTCGCTGGCAGCCGGTGCAGGGCTACGCCCAGAGCCGTGGCGGCCAACCCCAACTCTTCCTCCCGCAACGCCGACCGGGCCTCACGTGGCGCGGCGCGATCCGCCCCGAGCAAGTCGAACCGGTCCTGCCCGCACCCAACTGCGCGAACTCCTCCTTCAAGTCCGCGCGAAACCCCGCCGAACCGATCGCCCATCCCCGGCTCAACCAGCCAAACTTCTCCTCGCGTCGCCGCGCGTCCTCCTCTGCCCGGACCGCCAGGTAGGCGAGTTACCGCTGCCAGCCCGCTTTCATGTCCGGCAATGCTCCGCTCTCAACCAGCGTCGTCTCCGCCACCCGCCAGGCCGGTCGCTTGCCCCCCCACGAACAGCGGCAGGCTGCTCCCTCGGTAGGTGAGCCATTGCTCCGCCGTGACCACCTTGGCCCGCACGGGATTGAGGTGAATGGAGGGCACCACTTCCGCCAGCGAGAGCCCTGGCTCGACGTGCAGCGCCGTGCAACCCTCTTGAAACGGTCGGCCCGTCGCGTCTGGCGCCGCAGACAACGCGCGCCGATAGTTTCCTCGGTTGCTGACGTGGTGACACGCCCCCGCCCTCTCGACCGGCAGTATCGTGGCATCCCGGAAGAAGATCCCGAGTGGAGAAACGCGTCCAAAGTCCACCCATGACCCCGTTGGCTCGCGTTGGTAAAATTAGCCCTCGCCTCCCCAGGCTAGATTTCCAAGATTTCGCCGGCAGGCGATTCCGGCCGCCTATCCCGATGGAAACCCACGCTCCGAAGGCGGTGTTCATCAGCTATGCGTCCCAAGATGCGGAAGCGGCGCGACGGATGGCGGAGGCCTTGAGTGCCGGCGGCGTCGAAGTCTGGTTCGACCAGAGTGAACTGCGTGGCGGCGATGCGTGGGACCAGAAGATCCGAAAGCAGATTCAGGCATGCGCGTTGTTCGTGCCCCTGATTTCCGCGGCGACGCAGACGCGGCTCGAGGGGTACTTCCGAATCGAATGGAACCTGGCCGCGCAACGGACCCATGCGATGGCTGCAGCAAGGCCGTTCCTGCTTCCGGTCGTGATCGACGCGACCCGCGATGCCGACGCCCATGTACCCCCGGAGTTCAAGACCGTGCAGTGGACCCGGGTTCCCACTGGGGAGGCGGCAACATTGTTCGTGCAGCGGGTGCAGGCGCTGCTCGCCAGCGGGTTGGTGGCTGGCGCCCCTGATCTGTCGGCGATGCGGGGCGCGGTGGTTGAGGAAAGAGCGGGCGACCGCCTCGGCCACTACCGACTGATCGAGAAGCTGGGCGAAGGCGGTTACGGTACGGTCTGGCTGGCTGAGCAGGAGGAACCGGTCCGCCGCCGCGTGGCGGTCAAGATCATCAAGCTGGGGATGGACACCAAGGAAGTGATCGCCCGGTTCGAGGTCGAGCGGCAGGCCCTCGCGCTGATGGATCATCCCAACATCGCCAAGGTTTTCGATGCGGGCGCTTCGGACACCGGCCGGCCGTATTTTGTGATGGAGTTGGTGCAGGGCGTACCGATCACGGCCTTCTGCGACGAACGGAAGCTCTCCACGACGGCGCGACTGGAACTACTCATCCAAGTCTGCCACGCGGTTCAACATGCGCATCAAAAGGGGATCATTCATCGCGACCTCAAGCCGTCGAACATCCTCGTTGCGTTGCACGATGATCTGCCGGTGCCAAAGGTGATCGACTTCGGTGTGGCGAAGGCCACCGCCGGGCGGCTGACGGATCAAACTCTCTATACGACCGTCGAACATTTCATCGGCACGCCGGCCTACATGAGCCCGGAGCAGGCGCAGGTAAGCGTGGTCGACATCGACACGCGATCCGACATCTATTCGCTCGGGGTCCTCCTCTACGAACTGCTCACCGGGCGGACGCCGTTTGATACCGCCGAACTTCTCAAGGTCGGGCTCGACGAAATGCGCCGGCACATTCGCGAGGTGGACCCGCCACGGCCCTCGACGCGCCTGAGCACCCTTCAAGGGGATGCCCTCAGTACGACGGCGCAGCGGCGGCAGATCCCGGTGCCCAAACTGCTCAGTCTCGTACGCGGTGACCTCGACTGGATTGTGATGCGCTGCCTGGAGAAGGACCGGGCGCGGCGGTATGAGACGGCCAACGGACTGGCGGCGGACCTCACGCGACACCTGCATCACGAGCCGGTGTCAGCTTGCCCGCCGTCACAGTGGTATCGACTGCGAAAGCTCGTCCGGCGCAACAAACTGGCCTTCGCTGCCGGTGCAGCAGTCGCTGCCGCGCTCGTGCTCGGCATGGTGGTGAGCACCTGGCAGGCGGTGCGGGCCAGCCGGGCGGAACGAACCGCCCGGACCGAGGCGAAACGGGCCGATGACGAGGCAGCCGTATCAAAAGCGGTGAACGAGTTTCTGGTTAATGACCTCCTGAAACAGGCCGACAGCCGGGCGCAAGCGGACGCCAAGACGGCACCCAATCCCGATCTCAAGGTGCGGGAGGCATTGGACCGCGCCGGGGAGAAGGTGGGCGAGCGATTCGAGGATCACCCACTCACCGAGGCGGCAGTGCGTGAGGCGATCGGTTCGGCCTACACCGGCGTCGGAGACTATGCCAAGGCCTCACGGCACTACGAACGTACGCTGCAACTGCGGAAACGCCTCCTCGGTGCCGAGCACCCCAGCACCGCTTCGGCCATGAACAATCTCGCGAGCGCGAATCTGTTCCAAGGCAGGTACGCGGAGGCCGCGGCGCTCCATGCCCAAACGTTGGAAATTCAGAAGCGCGTGCTCGGCCCGGAGCATCGTGACACACTTTCATCGGCGGGCAATCTGGCCAACGTGTACTACAGCCAAGGCAAGGAGGCGGAGGCTGCGGCGCTCCATACCCAAACGTTGGAAATCAAGAAGCGCGTGCTCGGCCCGGACCATCCCGACACGCTCACGTCGATGAACAATCTGGCGCTCGCGTACTACAGCCAAGGCAAGGATGCCGAGGCGGCGGCGCTCCATGCCCAGACCTTGGAAATCAGGAAGCGGGTGCTCGGCCCGGAGCACCCCAACACGCTCGTGTCGATGACCAATCTGGGCAGCGTCTACTATCGCCAAGGCAAGGATGCCGAAGCCGCCGCACTCCATGCTGAGACGCTGGAGATCAAGAAGCGCGTGCTAGGCCCGGACCATCCCGATACCCTCTCATCGACGAGCAACCTGGCCAGCGTGTACTACAGCCAGGGCAGGTATGCCGAGGCCGCAGCGCTCCACGCCCAGACCCTGGAGAGGAGGAGGCGCGTGCTCGGCCCGGAGCATCCCAACACGCTCGTATCGATGAGCAACCTGGCGCTCGCGTACGACAGCCAAGGCAAGGATGCCGAGGCGGCGGCGCTGCATGCCCAGACGCTGGAGACCAGGAAGCGCGTGCTCGGTCCGGAGCATCCCGACACGCTCATGTCGATGAACCATCTGGCGAACTTCTATCAAAAGGTGAAAGATTTCCCGAAGGCCGAAACGCTCCATCGTGAGCGGCTGGAGCTTACGCTGCAGAAGGAGGGAGCCGATTCTTCGAGCGCCGCCTCCGCTCGGGCGGCGTTGGGGAGAAATCTCCTCGCTCAGCAAAAGTTTGCCGGCGCTGAGCCGTTGGTTCGCGAAGCCCTTGCGATCCGCGAAAGAAAATCACCCGACAGCTGGCAGACCTTCAATGCCCGCTGCCTGCTTGGTCGGGCGTTGGTTGGTCAGAAGAATTTCGCCGCGGCCGAACCGCACCTCGTCTCCGGCTACGAGGGGATGAAACAGCGCGAGTCGACATTCCGGGCCGGCGGCAAGGTGTTCCTGAAAGAATCCCTCGAATACCTCGTCGGACTTTACACCGACTGGGGTAAACCCGACCAAGCCGCCGAGTGGCAGAGGAAACTCGACGCGTTCGACGCGGCAGAGGCAAAGCAGCAGTCTCCAAAGTAGGGCCAGACGCTCCGCGAGCCAACCGTTCGAAACGGAGGTCGTCGCCTTCAACCACGCGGCGAGCTTCGCCCTGTCCGACGCGGACCTATTCGCTGGCATCCGGTGCAGAGCGACGCCCAGAGCCATGGCGGCCAACCTCAACTCTTCCTTCCGCAACGCCGACCGGGCCTCGCGTGGCGCGGCGCGATCCGCCCCGAGCAAGTCGAACCGGTCCTGCCCGCACCCAACTGCGCGAACTCCTCCTACAAGTCCGCGCGAAACCCCGCCGAACCGATCGCCCATCCCCGGCTCAACCAGCCAAACTTCTCCTCGCGTCGCCGCGCGTCCTCCTCTGCCCGGACCGCGAGGTAGGCGAGTTACCGCTGCCAGCCCGCTTTTATGTCCGGCAATGCTCCGCTCTCAACCAGCGTCGTCTCCGCCACCCGCGAAGCCGGTCGCCTCCCCACCACGAACAGCGGCAGGCTGCTCCCTCGGCTGGCGAGCCGTTGCTCCGCCGTGACCACCTTGGCCCGCACGGGATTGAGGTGAATGGAGGGCACCACTTCCGCCAGCGAGAGCCCTGGCTCGACGTGCAGCGCCGTGCAACCCCCTTGAAACGGTCGGCCCGTCGCGTCTGGCGCCGCAGACAACGCGCGCCGATAGTGCCCTCGGTTGATGACGTCGTAACACGCCCCCCTCCAACTCGACCCGCAGTATCCGTGGCATCACGGAAGAAGATCCGGAATAGAGGAACGTGTCCCAAATCCACACCTGGGCTCGCCCCGACATGATTCCGTTATCCCGAGTCCGATCCAACCCCGGCAGTGTCCATCCGCCTTCCAGGAAGGACAGCGGGGGGGTGAAGACGTGAATGTCCACCCTGTCCGCAGTCAAGAAACGCCCGAAGTCGGACTCGCACAGCCGAAACCCGTTGATGCCCACCGGTGCGAAAAGTGATCAATGCGAGGCTGGATCCCGGCCCACGCCCCCCAAATTACGGATCCGACTTCGTTACGCCTTGCTGGAGGACTTGCGGCCTCCAGGAAAACCCCGATCAGAACTGGGCCTTAATCCCGGCAGTCCAAACGGGAACATAGACGGAGCGCAGGACGTTCTTCGCGATATCGGGTGTGGTCGGGCTATAGACCTGGAGGCTTTGCGTGCGGCCGCTGATCTCGCGGCCGTTGATGAAAGCGGACCAAAAGGGTTAGCCCTTTGTTTGTTGCTTCCGAGCGAACTTCCGCCGGCACCGTTGGTGCCGTGGAGTGACTGCGGTACCTTGATGGAGGCATTGGGAGAGCCCAGTCAGCGAACGGAACGTTCGGTTCACGGACCATAGGTTGCAGATTGGGATGCGAGCCACCCGTCAAATTCGCGCAACCCCAGCCTGCCCCCTTTGGGCTGCCTGCCCGGCCCAAACACGAACGCAATTTGACGGGGTTTCGACCCCGGGACTGTGCCGCTGACGTTCGTTGGCGAAACACGAAACGTTGGGATCGAGCAGCCGGGTGTTAGCCATGCGCAAGGCCCCCTTAGGGAGGACACTTGCACGAGTAGCAATCTGCGGGACAACCCGTCTGGTTCGTTCTCTCTCGACTTGCCCTTCACGATTCACGTCGTGACCACGTCCGGCTCGCTCACTGCTGGCTCTACTGAGTGGCGATACCCATTCCGGAACCATCACACCCGTTGATCGATTCTCTGCATCTGCCAATCACGCTCCCCCGAAAGTCCAAAGCGAGACGATATAACGTCGGCTTTCCTTACGTCTTTTGATCACAGCAGCCAGCGTGCTATTAGGTATTGCTTTCGCTAACACCTGCAAGCCGTTTGGGTCCAATCGATATCACCTATTTCAGCAGTTATGCTGCTTTTGTCCTCCTGCGGCACAAATCCCGCTAATAGGGAACGTCATTCGCTCGGCCGTTGCTTAGCTCCTTCCCCCCGAAGTTTTATGAAAACTATCCCCAGCCCCGTTCTCCGCGACCTTCGCTTCGCGCACTCAGTTGCCCTCCCTGTCGCGAAGCTAGTCGGCTATCTCGCACCGTTGGTGTTCGCAATCGCAGCACATGCGCTGCCGATAGTATATTCTTTTGATTTTATCTCTAATGGCAATCGCACGCACTTCAACGGCTTCGAGGCAATACCGACTGATCCATCAGGGCCATTCCCCGGTCAATTTTATAGTGGAGGTTCCGGCCCCTACGACGAAGACGGAATAAGGGTGCAACAAATCAATGGCGATCCAGGAAACAGCATTTCAGTTACACCGGAAGACCCACATACTGAGCATAAATGGTATCCTGATGGTGGCGATCATGGATATACCAAAATCACATTCGCTGACGGATCTGATTTCCAGGATGTCGGTTTCGTCACGTTCAGTGGCGGTGGCGCTTCCTTGGTTTTGTACTCCCTCTGGAAGGATGGAATTTTGGTTGCATCCGGATCCTCGCCGTTGGTTAACAACTTCTCCACTGGGAAAGGATACTTGGGGTTTTCCGGCGGTGGATTCGACGAGATCCATGTGAAAGATAACTATTCCGTAATTAACAACTATAATGCTCTTGGAATCGACAGCATTGAGACACAAGACTCTCAATCGACTCCCGATATATCCAAGACTTTTGGTTTGGTTCTATTCTCACTCGCCGGCCTTTTGGTTTTGCGTAGCAAGTTTTCTTGATCGCATCCGCGCTCTCAACACGACAGGAACGCAAATCGGACCTAGCATATGAAAAGCACCTCTCGCTTCGCTTTGGTTCTGGTCGCCGTCGTGCTCGTCGATCTCCCGACTCGGGCTAATTTGCTCACTGCTACATACGAATCTCAACTCGAAGCATGGTTGGGCCAGGGCAATCTGACTTTCACCAACATTTTCACCAAGTCGGCGGGTGATGACAGTCGTGATTTTCACTCCGCAGTTGATGGAAAAGGTGCGACGTTTACGCTGATGCACGTTTTCGGCACCGGCGGTGATCCCGGCGCATTATTTGACCTGCTCCCCCAAGTCGTAGGGGGTTATAATCCGCAGAGCTGGAATTCGAGTGGAACCTGGAATTACAGTCCTTTCGATGCCGATAGAACAGCCTTTCTCTACAACCTCTCATCGGGGACGATTCAACGACAGAATCTCATTGGGCAAGTTTCAGGCCCAGACTATGGACAAATCCAAACAAACAACAATCTGAATGCTGGTCCGACTTTTGGCGCCGGTTATGATTTAGTCGCGCATTTTGATCTGAGCCACGGCTACGCCGCGAACGCTTCGTACGGTGGCACGAGTTTCGGAGCAGAAATCACTACCGGCGGACCGAACTTTGTGTACAGTTGGGGAGAGATTTCGCGTTTCTACGTCCTCGACCTCGAGGTCTACACGTTCATTCCTGCGCAGAACAATGCAGTGCCTGACTCCGAAAGCACGATTGGCCTGATCACCCTCTCGCTCTTCGGCCTCGTCGTTCTGCGCCGCCGGTTTTCACGCGGCTGAGGTGGCTAATAGCAACCGTTCAGGGGGAACCTTCGGCCCCATTTAGGTGGCGGGCTTTTCGCACCCGGAATCGCAGAGGTATTCTGGTCTGTGGTTGTGGTGCGCCAATTCAGCTCATTCCCATACGACCGTACTTGGATCGCTGTAACAACACGTCCGCTTCCGGCTCCTGAGAACGGCCCCAAGGTGCACTGCCTGCGAACAAGGAAGTCCGCTCGCTTCTAATCCAAACCTGGGGCGGAGGCGGCGGGCAAGCTGCCACGTGGTCCACGGTCAGCCACGCTTTCGCCTTCGGCTCAAGGGCGGCAACAGAAAGCGTGAATGTCCTCTACCGCGCGGGTGCCAACCGCTCCACCTCCGCCTGACTCAGCGCCCGGCGCGCGACGAGGAGGTCATCGGCGGTCCCCACGAGTTGCTCCGTCGGGGCGTTGGCCGCCTCGTCGCGGAAGGTGATGAACCGCGTGCCCGGATCCTCCCCCACCCGCAGGTCCCCCGCGAGGGTGATCCCCGTGAGCGGCCGGCCCGCCCCCAGGTGCTCGATGAGGCTCCGATCGCTGAACAGGTGCACGCTGCCCTGGCGGATCCGCCCCTCGCCCACCCGGGCCCCGTCGACGTACAGCACCACGTCGCCGTCGTCATAGGTCGCCGCGTAGTGGTGGCTCTGCTTGTCGCCGAGGAAACGCGGTCGCGACTGCACGCGCTGCCCATTGACCACCAGCCGCACGACCCCGCTGCGGGAGCCCGTACGGGGTCAAGTCGTGAATTGTGAATCCACGGGCGCTCCCGGTTTCCCGATTCACGACCTGACCCCATCCGCTCTCATGCGGTTCGGTGCGCGGAGGCATCATCCCGCAGTCGCGGTGGGACGCTCTCCACATTCGGGCTCGCGTCGTTGGGAACGGAGACCGATAATCAGTCGTTCGACGCCTCCTACCTCGATGGAATCGCACGTTCCCAAGGCGGTGTTCCTCAGTTACGCCCGTGAGGATGCGATCGCGGCGCGGCGCATTACCGAGGCGCTCCGCCGCAATGGAATCGAAGTCTGGTTCGACGAAAACGAACTGCGTGGTGGAGAGGATTGGAATCATCAGATCAAGCGGAAGATCAAGGAGTGCACCCTGTTTGTGCCGGTCATCTCGGCGCACACCCAAGCGCGCCGGGAGGGTTACTTCCGGCTCGAATGGCGGCTGGCGGAAGAGCGGACGCACTTGATGGCAAGAGGTACGCCGTTCGTGGTGCCAGTATGCATCGACGCAACCAGCGAGAGCCAGGCCCTGGTGCCGGCCGTGTTCTTGAGCGTGCAATGGACGCGACTGCCGGGAGGAGAGACACCGTCCGCCTTCGGCGTTCAGCTCGAACGCCTCCTGGCGGGCGGTGCGCGCGCGACTGAGGCTGCCGGGCGGGCGGCTGAAACACCCCCTCGCATTCCCGACTACGAGCTGCTGCGGTTGGTCGGTCGCGGGAGTTACGGCGACGTGTGGCTGGCCCGCGGCGTGACGGGGATCTACCGCGCCATCAAGGTAGTCTGGCGGGAGCGGTTCGCTGACGCCGGGCCCTTTGAGCGCGAGTTCCACGGCTTGAAGGAATTCGCCGCGATTTCAGTCGGCGAGAGCATCCAGCTCGCGCTCCTGCACATCGGCCGCAACGACGAGGCGGGCTTCTTCTACTATGTAATGGAACTGGCCGACGACGCCGAGCACGGCCGCGAGATTGATCCGGCTCGCTACGTGCCGCTGACCCTCGCCGAAATGCGCAACCGCCGAGGCCGGATTCCAACGGCAGAGTGCGTGACCCTCGGCGTCGAGTTGGCGCGCGTGCTGGCGGGTCTCCACGCCCGTGGGCTCTTGCACCGCGACATCAAGCCGTCGAACGTGATTCTGGTCGGCGGAGTGCCAAAGCTCGCAGATATCGGACTCGTTACGCCGGCGAGTTCCGCGCGGACCTTTGTCGGCACCGAGGGCTTTGTACCACCGGAAGGCCCGGGCTCGCCGCGCGCGGATGTTTTCGCCCTCGGCATGCTGCTCTACGAACTCTCCACCGGGCTCGACCGGCAGCATTTTCCGCAGTTGCCACCGGAGTTGGACCGGCTGCCCGACCATCGCGCACTGCTTGAGTTGAACAGGGTCATCTTGCGGGCCTGCGAGCCACTGCCCGAACAGCGCTACGCGGACGGACAGGCGCTGCTGGCAGAATTGTCGGCGCTGCTGGGAGGGCGACGCGTGCGGTGGTACGGCAGGGGCGGTCAACGCCTCCTTCTGGCGGCAGGGTTCGCCATCAGTATCGGTGCGCTCTGGTGGTGGCAGCGGTCTTCTGCGGCGAGAATCGCCGCCCCAGCGCCGGAGGTCGAACCCTCGACCTTGTTGCCGGAACCGAACCTACCGACACTCGAGAAATCTCTGGTCGTGATGCCGCTGACGAACCTCAGTCAAGGCCCGGCCAACGAGTTTCCTTGCGAAGGCCTGCACGCGGAAATTGTCGCAACGCTCAAACGCGTCCCAGACTTGAAGGTAATCGGAGGAAGAGCCGCCGTCCACCAGCAGGCGGGCGGGCCAGGATACGCCGAAGTCGGCCGACAGCTTCGCGTGGGCAACGCCATCTCCGGCAGCGTGCAACGGGACGGGAACCGGGTACGTATCGTCCTCGAGTTGCTGCGGTGCCACGATGCCGCCACGCGGTGGACCCAGATCTACGATCGCGAGGTTGACGACATTCTCACCCTCCAAAGTGAGATCGCGGACGAGGTATCCCGGGTGCTGCAGGCGCAGACGGCCAGAGACGCAAGGCAAGCGGCACGATTTTTGACGAAAGAACCCCGTGCTTATGACCTCTATCTCAAGGGTCGTGCCTCGCAGTTTGGTGCGGGTCGCAAGGAATCCCTCAAGGCTTCAATCTCGTTATTGGAAGAGAGCTTGAAGTTGGACCCGAACTTCATGTCGGCCGCTTTTTGCCTGTCAGCAAGGCATGTGCTGCTCTACTCAAACTACGAGAAGGATATGGCCAAACGGATGGAACATGCCGTCGCGGCCCGACACTGGGCGGAGAAAGCCTCCCAGTTGTTGCCAGGCGGTGCCGGGAATGGTGCGCTCGCCTACTACTTCATCAACGTCGAGAATGACTGCGCGCGGGCGGAAGCTCTGGCGCGGACGGCGGTTCAGGCGCAGCCGAATGACGACGAGGCGAGCAATCTGCTGGCGATGGCTCTCGTTGGGCAGGGTCGGTCCGCGGAAGGAGAAAGCTGGGAACGTCGGGCGATTATCCTCAACCCGAACCACACTGAACATCGACTGAACCATTTATGGCATTTGGCCATTTTGCGACGCCGAAAGGAGTGGAAGGCCATGATGCTGGATTTCCAGGGCATCGCACTCGGTGCGGAATTGACCGAGTGGCCGGTTTTCCTCTCCCGCTACCGCTTGTTCGGCGATCTGCCAACAGAAGATCAGACGAAAGAAATGCGGCCGCCGGTTCAGACGAGGTTCTGGTGGCTGAGCAGAAGATTCGCGGAGGCGCAGGCCTACTGCATGACCGAGTTGGCCAAGCCGGAGCTGGGAGATCTGTACCGTTTCGACCTGCTGCGGCTGCAGTGTGATGTCCTGCAGCGCCTCGGTCGCCATGACGAGGCAGAGCAGGCGGCGCGAGGCCTTCTGGCGCTCGCGGAAGAAATGCGGAAGATCGCAGAGGTCGATCCTTCCGAAAGAGACGGCCGGCTGGCAGCTGCTCTCTCCCGTCTGGGGAGGCATGACGAGGCAGTTGCGGCAGGCCGGCGCTTTGTCTCGGCGATGCATATTCCCGAACAACAGCTACGCCGATGGAATCGGGAAACGACGTTGGCGGAAATCTATGCGGTAGCGAACCGGCATAAGGAATGCCTCGACTTGGTCGCCGAACTGCTGCGGGTGCCCAGTGGGCTGACGGTGCCAGTGCTCAGGGTCGATCCGGTATGGGACAACGTGCGGGAGGATCCCCGCTTTCAGGCATTGCTGAAAGATCCGAAGAACGATGCGGCGTTCTGAAGATGAGCTGCGAGCGCATTTTCACCCAACCTGCTCCTTGAGCTTCTCGACCTCGGCTTTCAATTGCCGCGTCAGCCGGTGGCTAATGACGTAGACCGTCGCGGGATTCACGCCAAGTTCCGTGGCTACCCTGAGCACCGGCCACTTTTGCCGCACGTAAAGCTCAAACACTTGGAAGTGTCGCGGCTTGACCCGGCTCGCGACGCGGTCGATCGCGGCCGCCAGCAGATGCAACTGCCACTCGCGATCCCATTCGTCTTCGTCTGCAACCGGCGCCGACAGGCGCTCAATGGTGGCAGTGTGTGCCGAAGCAGCGTCGTGCGACGTTGGAGGGGATCTGGCGGGCAATCTCCCGCGGCTCTCGAACTTGTCCGCGATTCGCCAGCTCGTGAGTTTCATCAGCCAACCGCGGAAGGATCCGCGGTCCGGGTTGAGATCAAAGTCTTTGATGGTCTCGGCGACTCGCTTGAAGACCTCTTGGGCCACATCCTCGGCATCCGCATGTGACAGGCCGGCGCGGCGCGCCCGTCCATAGACGAGCCGCTGGTACAGACGGTGCAACTCCTCCCAACTCGCGCGATCCTCCCAATTGCGCACCCGCAGCAACAGCGTCGGGCGGGTGCGGAGAGAAGAGCCCGGATCGTGGCGCATGGTGGTCATTCCACTACCTACACGGTCGGAAACACTGCGATCTTACAGGAAAAACGAAATTCTGGAATCCTGATCTCCTCTTGAAAGAACACTGATGCAGCCGCCGTGGAGCGGCTGATGAACCCGCTTCGCCCTTCACTGCTCTGCCGCCCCCGAACGCACGGACCCGTTCTTTCGCTGCTCCTCTCCGTTGTCATCGGCGCCGCACTGCCGCTATCGGGCAGGAACGCCACTTCGCCCCGCGCGTCGTCACCCCCAGCCCAAACCGCCCCGCCCGCCTATCCTGATGACGTACACGTGCCAAAAGGGTGTTACATTTCGACCCTGGCATATCTCGCCAAGTTTCACCTGGAATTCGCCACTGAATCCGGCACGCCATTGACGGTGCTCCTGCGACGCTTCGACGGCCCGCACACCATCGCTTTGGTATCCTGGCAGGGGCGCTGGTGGGGACGCGACGAGTTTTCCGGTGTCTTCGATTTGCAGTCGGCCGTCTCCAACAAAGACGACACCACTCGGTTGCGGGCTCTGGCCGAGTGCATCTTGGACCGGCTTTCCGTGCGGCACCTGAAAGGCGGCTACATCACGGCACCAAATCCAACCAGCGAACTCTCCGACCGGGAGCGCTGTGAGGCGGTGCACGCGGCGGCCACCTTACTGCCATGTGCCTCCCAGCTCTACTGGGTGGGCTGCAACCGAGGAGTCATTCCCCTGCTGTTCTTTCAACCCTCCGAAAGAACGATCGCGGTCTACGACCCTGCCAGTGGCACAGCGACCGCGGAGTGTGTACTGCGAAGCGCCCCGACGGTTGTGACCATGGTCGCCTCGGAGCTCGGATACAGGGCAAACGCAGTCTGGCCGGGATCCCGGTTTGTGATTGCCTCAGCTACACGTTAGGGAACTGCGTGCGCGATTTCTACCGCTCGCATCAGCGGAGCCAGGTCGGCGCGTCTCAATTTCACCTCACATGGAGCACTTTGACAACGTGTCGACTTAGGACGCCCCTTGAGAACATCGACGTCCCGTCGCCTCCGAACGGGTCGTGGGTCGGAAACGTTGGACAGTCCTGCCCGGAATGGTGCCGGACGCCGTGAGCCGGAGATTGAGGTTCGAAGACGGAACCGGGGCCCAACGATTCGCTACCGCGCGGGTGCCAAACGCTCCACCTCCGCCTGACTCAGCGCCCGGCGCGCCACGAGGAGGTCATCGGCGGTCCCCACGAGTTGCTCCGTCGGGGCGTTGGCCGCCTCGTCGCGGAAGGTGATGAACCGCGTGCCCGGATCCTCCCCCACCCGCAGATCCCCCGCGAGGGTGATCCCCGTGAGCGGCCGGCCCGCGCCCAGGTGCTCGATGAGGCTGCGATCGCTGAACAAGTGCACGCTGCCCTGGCGGATCCGCCCCTCGCCCACCCGGGCCCCGTCGACGTACAGCACCACCTCGCCGTCGTCATAGGTCGCCGCGTAGTGGTGGCTCTGCTTGTCGCCGAGGAAACGCGGCCGCGACTGCACGCGCTGCCCATTGACCACCAGCCGCACGACCCCGCTGCGGGGATTGAAATCGAAGATCAGTTCGCCCGTGGCGGGTTCCCCGGTGCCCCGGTGGGCGCTGAAGATCCGCGTCCACGACACGCTGCCCGTGCGCACGCGCGCCGCCAAGGTGAAGGTCCGCCCGAGCTCGGCCGTGCCCGGCAGGTCCGCGGCATCGCCCGCCTTTTTCAGGACCAACGCGCGATTGCCGCCCGCGCCCGCCTGCACCACCGCCCCACCGACCAAGGTCCATCGCGCCGGCTCTGCCTTCCCTTCGAAGTCGATCGCCAGGTCCGGCACCGCCGCCGGATCCTCCCAAGCCACCCCCGCCCCGACGTGGAAGGAATAAAGCGACCCGCCGGCGACCTGAAACCGGAGCTGCAACCCGCGCGCATTCGTCGGCAGCGCCGTGTGCTCGCGCCATCGCACCGGCAGATCAATTCCATCCGCCGTCACCGCCACGCACTCTTCCATCCCGTACCCCGGCACGACCCGAGCCTCCGCATCGAGCACTTCGGCCCGCAGGGCGCCGCCGCGAAAGTCGCCATTCACCCGCAGCGGGCCGCCGCCGCCCCGCCACCGGCGGGTGGTCACCGCTCCCGGCGTCGCCGCCGGGGCGTCCAACGAGGCAAACCCGTCCTTGCGCAGCGTCGCGACGCCGATCGCCGACTCCGCGTTCTTGGTGCCGCCGTGGGTGTGCCGGGCTCCGCCGTAGAAGAGCTTGATGCGGTCACCCTCCACCAGCGGCTGATTGACGGTGGTAATCATGCCGCCGTCCCACGCGCCCGGCGCGCCCACGTCGAGGAGGGGCGGCCGATCGCCCTCCTGCCGGTGCCATTTCACGCCGTCGCGGCTGGAGACGAGTTCGACGAAGATGGGACCATCGTTGTTGCCGTCGGTGATCCGGAAGACCCACAGCAGGCCAAGGTGACCCGACTCGTAGGGAAAGGCGCAGAGGCCGTAGAAATCCGTGTGCTGCTTGTCCTGGGTCACCCAGCGGTCGTCGATCCGGTCGGGCACGAGGATGAGCTCCGCCGGCGGCCATTGCTCGAACTGGGTCGTCGCCGTGTAGCCCACCGCCCGGCGCCGATAGCCGCGCACCGGCGCGAACACCTTGGGGTAGCCGACGTACCGCCCCGCGCGCGCCTCCCAGACGAAGTTCCCCACGTCGCCCGGGTCGGCGAGAATCGGGTTGCGAGGCAGATCCCGCCAGTGAATCCCGTCGGCCGAGGTCGCACCCCAGAAGCCACTCACCAGGTTGGCGGGCGCCGTGCGGCCATAGTCGTAGTTGATCAGCTTGTACCGCCGCGACGGATCGGGGTCGTCCGGCGTCCAGAGCACCACCGGCAGATGGTCCTCCTTGGTGCGACGGAACAGGAGGTTGTTGTCCTTGCTGCCCTGGAACTCCACGAGCCCGAGAGCGGGCTTCTCCCACCGCAGCCCATCGGGGCTGGTGGCGTAGAGGTTGCGGTATTCGCCGCCCTGCCAGGCATGGTACCAGAGCCGGTAGCCGCGCCCATCCTCCCCCGGCAGCGCCGAACCGTACACATAGGCGACTTTGCCCTCCCAGGGGCGGTCGGCGACCAGGACGGGGTTGCGCGGGTCCTTGGCGAACGCGTGGTACCGTCGCGTGACGCCGCGTCGTTCAGCGAGGATCGAATCGTCCACCACCAGGTGCCAGTCACCACTGAGGTCGGCGGGGGATCGGGCCGACGATGTCGCCGCGGCGATCGCGGCCGCCAACACCAGCGGGACGACCAGCAAGAACGACGGACGCCAGACGGAGGGCATGGGGTGGGGTTGGTCTTTGTCTTGGCGGTCAGTCGAGGGGCAGCCGCCACTTCGCCTGCCGCAGCACGGCGCGATGAGTGTTCGCAGGCGTCTCGTACCACACCGTCACCAGCCCGCCGTCGGCGAGTTCGGCGGTGCTGGGATAGCCCAGGTCCCAATTCGGTGCATCGTCCGTCAGCAGGACCTCCCGGGACCACGACCGGCCATGGTCGGAACTTACCTTCAGGCGGATGCCGAGCGGCGCGGTGCGCGAGCCATACGTGCACACCAGCGTACCGTCCCTCAGGCGGAGAAGGTGCGACGGATAACCGTGGGCTACGAACCGGGCGGTTGACCAGGTCCGCCCGCCGTCCCGCGACTCGGTCTGCAGCGTGCGCTGCGCCGTGCCGGACGACGTCACCACCTTGTCGCGCACATGCACAACCAAGGTGCCGTCCGCGGCCTCGACCGAGTGCAATTCGCCGGCCCGGGTCGGCAGGTCCGCCAGATGCTGCCACGAGATCCCCTCATCCGCCGACACCCACGCGGCCGCCTTCCTGCCATCCGCCGCCGCGTAGAACACGCGGCCGTCGCGCAGGGCGATGGGGCCGTGCGGACAGTACCCCGGGGCTTTGGTGCGCGCCGACCAAGTGCGCCCGCCATCGGTCGAGCGCATCAGCCAATGGCCGACATCGGCCTTTCGCTCCTCCTGGGTGGCGCCGTGTTCCGCCAGTCGCCAGCGGGCCAGCGTCGCGTCGAGTTCCGCCCCAAAGGTCTTCGCGAGGAGCCGCTCCGGGGCGTTGAGGTGCTGCTGGTAGGCCACCGAGGTGAAAAACGAGGCGAGCAGAACGCCGCTCTTTGTCTCGACGATGCCGGAGTCCCGGTCGTCCGTCAGGCTGTCCATCAGGATGCGCGGCCAGCTCCAGGTCTCGCCGCCGTCGAGCGAGATCATGGTTTCGATCCGCCCGAAGGGGCAGACATGATACTCCCGCCCGCCGGAGTAGATCAGCACCAGGGAGCCGTCCTTCCGGGCCGCGACCGTCGGCCAGCCGTGATAATACTGGGATTGTTGGCTGATGACCTTGAGCGCCGGCCGGGTGAGGCGCACCGCGCGATCCGACGTCGGCACCTCCGCCACCGCGGCGGCACCAGCAGCGATGGCGGCGCTGTTGACCGCCGCCTCCTGGGCACAGACGAATGCCAGCGTGCCCAACGCCAGCACCCCCGCCCGTGCAATTCGCTCGTGTCGCGGCAAGCATGCCACCTGGCGGTGAGCACCGGGTGCAGCTCCCGGTCGGCGGCCCGCGGATGTAGCCAGAGTCGCTGAACCCGGACCGGCCTCAGCGAGGCCGGCTACAACGCGACCTCGCGGATGTTCGCCCGTCCTCATTTCGCCGGCGCCTCCCAAATCGCGACCCCCATGTGGTACCGCTCGTGATTCTCGACGCGCTTGGCGTAGTAGACGGTGACGATGCGTCCATCCGCCCGCTGCACGCTGCTGGGATAGCCGCAGTCCGTCTCCAGGCTCGTCGCCAGGCGCAGCGGTTCGCTCCAGGTCCTGCCTTCGTCCGCACTCAGCTTTGCGAGCACTCCAAACTGCCCCGGGATGCGGTTGCCATAACTCAGCAGCAGCCGCCCATCCCGCAGGCGCGTGATCTGTCCGTTGATTTCACTGCGCGCGGTGACGCGCTGCGGCCCCGTCCAGGTCTGCCCGTCATCGGTGGAACGGAAGATCTCCATCGCGTCCGTGCGCGCGGCGGCGAGCCAGGTGCGGCCGCCGGCGTGAAAGATCGCGGTTTCGTTGTGCGTCGGCCCGATCACCGAAGTCTGCCGCCAGGTCCGGCCATCGTCGTCACTGCGGAAGTGCCAGGCCCGCCAGCCCTTGGTTCGCGTGCTTTGCGTCGGATCCACAAACTGCCCCGCGTAGCACGAGACGTGCAGTGCGCCCCCTTCACCCACGAGAATCGGCCCGAAGGGGATGAACGGCATCCAGCCGGCCTCATTGGCCGGAAACTCCTTTCGCTGGGTCCAGGTGCGCCCGCCATCGGCCGAGCGGCACACCCAGATGGGCAGAACCGCATCGCGAAAGACCGCCTGCTTCGGCCGCTCCGGTTGCTTCAGGTTGCTCCAGCCGGAGCAGAGCACCAGCAGGTCTCCGTTGGCCGCGAGGCCGGCCGCCACGTTCATGCGAACCGTCTCGGGGTCGTTCGGCGCCGGATGGCCCCGCTTCTCCCACAGCGCCCCGTCGCGGCTGGCCCAGACTTCGACATCACCCGCCATCTGGCCATGACTCGGGCGGTTGAAGATCACGGCGGCGAGCGTGCCATCGCGCAGCGGCACCAGCATCGGCCAGGCGCAGACGTTGTCGACGGCGACATACCGCGTGAGGGACGGCGGGAGCGCGACCGCTGGGGTCGGCCCGGGCGCGGGGGCCGCTGCCAGCGGCGCGAAGAGCGCGAGCAGACTACCGGCCATGGGGAAGCGAGGGATTTTCATGGGGAGGGAAATGGAAGAACGAGATTCATCCGATGGTCACCGCCGGACACCAGGGGCAACACACCCCGCCCTGCGGGCACCCCTCTGGAGCCGGAACCATGCAGTCGGGCTGACGCACCTGCGGGAGTCCACTGACGAAACGGTGACCTGTGGGCGGGGCGACCGCGCCCCGCTCCGCGACGAGGTCGTCGCGGCTACATTGCTGCGGTGCACGTCGACCCCGGTCCCCTCTGGAGAGGGGTGGCGCGTTAGCGACGGGGTGGGTCTGCCTGGCCTTTTCATGGGTGACGGCTGCGGATCAAGTTAGCGCCCTTGGAGAGCGCCCCGCCCCGCCGAGGGAAGGATTGAAGAGAATGAGGAACGAGAAAGAAGTCGCGAAAACGCTCCTGGTTGGGGTTCTCGGGCGACGTTGAGAAAACCGGGGCTAAAACTCCCCCTTGATGCCGAGGGTGACGGTGATGCCCCATTCCTGGATGCGCTGGTACTTGGCGTAGTCCGGCGTGGCGGGGTCGGCGTAGCGGCGCTGTACGGGATTGAAGCCCTTGGTGTCGAAATCGCCGAACGAACCAAAGACGCCGAAACTGCGCGTGAACCGGTATTCCCCGCTCAGCGTGTAGCGGCGATAGTCGCCCTGCCAGAGGTAGGTGCCCACCGGAATGCCCGAGGCGGCGTTGGCGGCCACCGGCGCGCGGCGCGTCTCGCCCATGATGGAGCAGTTCAGCTTCACCACATAGCGCGGCCGCGTCAGCTGCACGCCCCAGCTCGTGTTCTTGGGGTTGAAGCCGCTGAAGTCCGAGGCGTTTGATCCGCCCAGGGTCATCTTCGTATAGTTGAGGAAGACCTGCACGCCGCTGGCCCACTTCGGCAGGAAGGTAAGCGCCTGCTTGTAGCCGAACTCGAAGCCGGTGATCTTCGCCTCGCCGACGTTCATCGTGGTCGACACGTCATAGTCGAGGAACTCCTGCTCCACCGGCAGATCGAGCGAGGTCAGGATCTCCGGGGTCGCCCGGTAGCGCGTGGCTCCGAAGAAGTTCTTGATGTTCTTCTGGAAGACGCCGACCGAGGCGATGGCGCCCTTGATCGCATACGACTCGAGGGAAAGATCGGAATTGCGGGAGCTCCACGGCGTGAGCCCGGTGTTGACGACGGTGATGAGGCGGTTGCCCGGCGTGGCCGTGACGTCCGTGATGGTGATCCCCGGGAGGATGAAGTTGAGATCCGGGCGCCCGATGGTCTCCGCATACGCCGCGCGCAGGAGGAGATCCTGCCGCAGGATGAAGCTCGCATTCACGCTTGGGTAGAAGCCGTCGTAGGACTTCTCCACGTGCGTTCCGCGCCGCTGGTAGCGCAGTTTCGCGCGCTCCAGCGTATCGGTGGTGATCAGGATTGGGCTGCCGGCCGCGTTGCGCACCAGATTGCCCCGGGCGTCCTTCTGGTACTGCGCCGTCGGATCCTGCAACGGGCCCCAGCCTTCGTCGGTGGTTTTCTCAAACCGCACCCCCGCGACCACGAAGAGCCGGTTGCCGAAGGCCCGCACATCACCGCGCAGATAGCCGGCGGTGACAGTCTCGATGATTCGTTTGTCGTTGTTGGCCTGGGTCGTGTATTCCGCCGCGCGATCCAGCACGAACAACTCCGGACGCTGCCGGTAGAGATCGTAGGTGCGCTTCGGGCTGATCCAGTGAATTACGCGGTTGCCCGGATAGGGTTTTAACGCCGCGGAAAACGCCTCGTCCACCAAGCCCCACTTCCCGGCCGTGCGTTCGGCGACCGCCGTTCCGGGCAGGAAGGAGTAGCTCTGGTCCGACTGGTTCCGCGACCAGTCCTGCCGGTTGATCGCGACGCCCGTCTTGAGGGAGAGCGGGATCCGGGTGGCAAACGTCCGCGTCAGGTCGACCTTGCCGGTGAGGCGCTCGTTCTCCCAGTTGCGATCGAACACCGTGGCGGTGGAAAGCGCATAGGCATTGCCGTCCAGGGTATCGAGGGAGGCGCCGGTCCGGTCGACGACGGTGTACTTCGTGGGCATCAGCTTCTCCTTGCGGTCGGCCGTGCCGATGCCGTCGCCCCGGATCAGGAGGTTGGTGATCGTCCCGGAGGAGTTTTGGAAGTACCCCTTGTCCGCCGAGCCCTCATGGGTCTTGGCCGATGAGAGGCCGACGCTGGCGTCGACTCGCCACACCTCTCCCCGGTGGGCATAACGCACCAGGCCGCTGATGCTGTTCTGGATTCGGTAGCGGTAGTCAAAGCTCTGCGTGACCGAGCCGACCGCCGTCGGCGCCCCTTGGGTGAACGACGGGCCGCCGGTCGCACCGGTGCCGAAGTTGGTCGTGAACGTCGACGTCGCCCAATAGCCGTCGCGCCGGGTCTGCTGCACGCTCGCGTTGAGGGTGTTGTTGCGCCCGAACTTCCAGTCGACGCCCAGCTGTCCCGAGGTCTGGAGGATGAACTGGGAGTCGGGCGTCCAGCCGTTGCTGGTCTGCACGAAAGTGTTGAGATCGTAGTTCGCGCTGGTGGCGTCACTGCGCGTGCGCGGATAGATGCGGGAGAAGGCCATCGTCACCGCGAGCGAGTCGTTGATCGGCCGCAGGTAACTAAGGTCAATGTCGGGGTTGAGGTTGCGGGCGCGGATCCGCTCGGTCGGGCCGGGCAGCCGCTCGAGATTGAAGGCCCGGGAGCCATTGAACGAACTGCTGAGGCCGTAATTGAACCGCGGGGCCTTGTGCTGGAATCCCTCGCGGGCGATGATGTTGACGGAGCCGCCGAGCCCGGACGCAGGCATGTCGGGCGTCGGCACCTTGTTCACCTCGATGCGCGAGACGTTGTTCAGCGGCACGGCGTAAATCTGCACGTTGCGGCTCTCGCCGACGGAGGCCGACGCCACTTCGCCGCCATTGATGCTGACGCCCGTGGTGAACCCCGGGAAGCCGCGCACGGAGATGTCGGTGGCAAGATTGCCGGAGTAGATGGCTGAGACCCCGGGGATGAACTTCAGGAAGTCGCCCAGCTGCCCCGCGGCCGCGCCGTTGTACTCGTCGGCGGCGACGACGTTCTTGATGTTCGCCGCCTGCCGCTGCTCGTTGAGCGCGAGGGCCTGGGCGCTGAATTCGCGCGCAGCCACGACAGTGAACTCCTCCAGTTTCACCACCGCGCCGGGTGCGACCGGCTGGCCGCTCTCCGGCAGCGTAAGCTCAAAGTCCCGGCGACCGACCTGCCCGGGTGCGATCGCGACCGGCCGGGTCACCTCTGTCAGACCGATGTAGGAGGCCGTGACCTGCACCTCCCCGGCCGGGAGGCCCGACAGCCGGTAGAAACCCTCCGGGTCGGTGATGGTCTCCACCGTCGTGCCGGCGATTCGAATCCGGACATTCTCGAGATAGGCCCCGGTGGCGGCGTTGAGCACGCGGCCCTCGAGGGTGCCCCGGGCGCCCGCTCCCTCCCCTGCCACTTCGGCGGCAGAACTCGGGGCGGACGGCCACAGGACGGCAACGAGCAACAATAGAGCGGAGCGGAGGTGCATGGGGGAAAGCGGGGGAGGGGTGGTGAAAGGCCCGGCGGGCCGAGATCAAGTGGGTACGTTCCTGGGGGCGGGGTCGCACTCAAGTGCCGACCTGTAGCCGGGCGCGGTGAGCCCGGCCGGATGGAATCGAAAGCCCGTTCGTCGCGGGCCGGGGTCACCGCCCCCGGCTGCAACATGGCCCTCGCGGACCAGGGCGCAGGACGGAAGCGTCGGACTGCCAGACTCGGGAGGCATGCGGGCTAGAACTCGCCCTTGAGCCCGAGCGTAAAGGCCGCAGCGGGGTACTGGGCGAGGTCGATGCGGGCGTAGACCGGCGTGTCGGGTGAATAAACCCCGCGGCGCTGCGCGGTGCCCATGAGGTTGCGCACATCCGCGTACACGGAGTAGCGCCGGCTGAACATGTACGAGACGGTCGCGTCGATCTTCACCTGCGGGGCGAAGTACGTGTAGCTGCCCGGCCGCACCGTCGCGCTCGCGGTCGCCGGCGCCGCCCGCCGCCACTTATTCTGATTCACGTTCACCCGCGCGGAAAACTTCGGGCGGGTGTAGCTCACCCCCCACTGCACGGTGCGCGGCGAAAAGCCCGTCAGATCCTCGGCATTCGGCCCGCCCAGGTCCATCAATGTCACGTTGGTGTAGACCTGGAAGCCGCGGAGCCAGGGCACCACCGGTCCAAGCGACTGCCGGTAGGAGAACTCCACGCCCCGGATGGTGGCGTTACCGACGTTGCGCTTGGTGATGATGTCGTAGTCGAGGTAGTCCTCGGACAGACCGAAGGACGCCAACTCCTCGATCGTGGCGTCGGTGCGGGTCGAGCCGAAGAAGTTCTTCAGGTCCTTCTGGAACAGGCTCACCGAGGCGACGGCCCCGCGCACCTCGTAGGCCTCGAGGCTCAAATCGAAGTTGTCCGCGGACCACGGCTGCAGGCCGCTGTTCACGATCGTGATCGTCTTGTTCAGCGTCGTGGCATCCGGGTCGGTGATCGTCATGCCCGGGATGATTTCGGGGAAGTTGGGCCGGCCGATGGTCTTCGCATAGGCGGCGCGGGCGACGAGGTTGGGCGTCAGCGAGTAGCTCGCGTTCACGCTGGGATAGACTCCGTCGTAATCGCGCTTCGTGTGGGCGCCCTTGAGAATGTACTGCAGCTTGGTCCGCTCGAGCGCGTTGGTGGTCACGGGAATCAGCCGCCCGGCCGCGTCGCGCAGGAGGTTGCCATTGGCGTCCTGCCGGTAGGTCGCCCGGATGTCGTTGAGCGGCCCCCAGCCCTCGTCGTCGGTGCGTTCGTAACGCGCGCCCGCGACCAGCCAGAGCCGGTTGTCGAAGAACTTCCAATCGCTGCGCAAGTAGGCGGCGGTAATGGTCTCCTCGATGGTCTTGGTGGCGTTGACCTGGTTGGTGTGCGCGGCCGACTCGTTGAGCACGAACCAGGTGGGATGGGCCTGGTACAGGTCGTACAGCTTGGCGGAGCTCAACCAGCGCACCGGCACCACCCGGTTCGCCGGATCGCGGAACCAGTTGACCGTCGAAAACCGCGTGGCCTGGAGATCGTAGTTGCGGACGAGGGCCGAGGTCCCGGTCGGCGGTGTGATCGTCCAGCTCTTCGAGCCGCCGACGACCTCGTTGGTCCGGCGGTTGATCATCGCGCCCGCCTTGAGCGTGAGGCCGAAGCGCAAATCCAGCTCGCGACTCACGTTGACCGCGGCGCGGGCCACCCGGTCGTCCACGTCCTGGGCCGCCGAGCCGGCGCTGACGAGGGTGAGCTGATCGAGGTCGTTGCCGTCGACGATCGCGCCGGTGCGGTCAGTCACGGTCATGAACGGCACCCGGCGGTTCACCGACTGGTCGATGCCCTCGTGCCGGATGATCACGTTGGAGAGGCGCGCCACCGCGGTGTTGAAGAAGCCATCCTCCATGTCGGTGAACTTGGTGCCGGCGATGGAGTGGGCGGCATTGGCGTCGATGCGCCAGCGCCGGCCGGAGTAGCGGTAGGTGAGCGTCGCGAGCTGGAGGTCCTTGTATTGGTTGTTCCAGACATGGCTCTGGGCGACATTACCGACCGCGGTTGCCGCGCCCTGGGCGAAGGTCGGGCCGCCGGTCGAGCCGGTGCCAAAGGTGGAGATCACGCGGTTCTGGCGGACAAAGATCTCCTGGTTGGAAAAGGAGTAGCCGAGGCTGAGGGCGTGCCGATCGAGCGGACGCCAGTCCACGGTGACGGCGGCGAGTTCCTTGTCCTCGCCCAGCGGGAGCGCGTTGATGGTGTTGGAAGTGAGCTTGAGGCCGACCTTGTCCCAGGCGGTGTTGGGAAAATCCCAGTCGTTGTAACGGCTGGAACGGCTGAGCGACAGCGCCACGGCGAGGGAACGGTTGAGGGGGTGAAGGTAGCTGAGGTTGAAACTGGGGTTCACGCGCGGCTGGTCGGAGCGGTCGTCGGGGCCGGCGGAGCGGCTGAAGACCTTGCCGGGACCGCTCAGGCCATCGAGCGTGCTGAGCGTGGCGTAGAGGTTGTAGGTGAGGAGCGGGGTCTTCCGGCTGAAGCCGCTCTTGGTGATCATGTTGATGCCGCCGCCCACGGCGTTGGCGGGCATGTCCGGCGTGGGAACCTTGGTGACCTCGATGCGATCGATGTTGCCCGTGGCGGAAAGCCCGAGATCGGTGGCGCGGCCGACGATGCCGTTGGCGGCGATCTCCATGCCGTTGGTGGTCACGAGCGTGCCGCTCGCCGGCATGCCGCGGATGTTGGCGAACTGCGGCGTCTGCGGACTCTGCTCCATCACGATTCCCGGAATGTACTTCAGGAACTCGCCGACGTTGCCCTCGCCCGTGTCGACGTCGATCGCGACGACGTTTTTGATGTTGGGCGCGGCGCGCTGCTCGTGGAGGGCCACCGCCTGGCCGGTGAGTTCGCGTTCCCGCACCGTGAAGGCGCCGAGCTTCACGATGTCGGAGGCCGGGTCGCCGGCCGCGGTCGGAAGCGCCAGCTCGAAGTCGCCGCGGACGCTGCCGCCGGCCGGCACCACGACGGAGAGTGCGCGGGTGCCGAGCCCCGTGAAGGTGGCGACAAGCCGCGCGGTGCCGGCGGGCACGGCCGCGAGTTGGTAGTCGCCGTTCTCATCGGTGTAGGCCTCGAGGTTCGTGCCCTCGACCGCCACGCGGGCGTTGTTGAGGTAGTTGCCGCTGGTCGTGTTCAACACCCGTCCGATCACCGCACCCGTGGCGGGGGCCCCCCGCCCGGCGGGCGCCGCTTCGCCGGCGACCGCATGGCCGCCGGCGAAAAGAAGAAGGGTGAAGGCAAGGTGGCGGACGGATTCACGGAGAAAGGGGTGCGGGATCATGGGGTGGCGGGGGTGCGATGGTGGCTGTTTCAGGATGGTTTGACGGTGATGTCGAGGAAGCGCCCGTAGACGGAGCGATGCATGCCCCGGCTCCAGCCGCCGAGATCGTAGGTCACGAAGATCCGGTTGTCCTTCGGGGTTTCCTCGATCGCCATGTAGTGCGTGGTGAGCACGCCCGACGTCAGCCGCACAACGTTGGGCCAGGTCTCGCCGTGATCGCGGCTGAATGCGAGGTAGTTGCCGTTCCACGGGTGCCGCGGCTCGGCCCAGCAGGCCTTTTGCGTGACGCGCACGCCGAAGGCCGCCACGAGCAGGCCGCTCCGCAGGGCGATGAGATCGGGATCGACGACCGCTCCGCGGAGTTCCTCGGGGTTGCTCTCATCCAGCGGGCCCTTCTTGCCGCGCCGATGGCGAAACATGTCCACCCACAACTCGGTGCGGTTGACGTCGAGGCCCGCATACACGCGCGGCCGCGCCGGGCTCCAGGACTTGCCGTCGTCGTCCGAGATGGCCTCGTACAGCTCGCGGCCGGTGCGCAGCTGGCAAATCAGCCGGCCGGCCCGGGGTCCGTGGTTCACGCGCACCAGCACCGGCTCGCCAAACCCCTCCGTGCCCACCGTCGGGTCCACGGCGATCGTGGAAACATAGCGCCAGTTCCGGCCGCGGTCGGAGGAGCGCGCCAGCATCGCGCGGGTTTTGATCATCCGCGGTTCGTAGGTGCTCGGGGTGCGATCGCCCTTGAGCCAGCCGTAGTAGGTGGTCAGCAGATCGCCGCCCGGGAGTTCCAGGATCCGGCGGTGCAGGCGCTGGGCGCGGTGCGGTCGGCCCCCGTCGTCGCTCGACGGATAGTCGGCGCCGGGCAGCGCAAAGACCGCCTCCAGCGGCCCCTCCACGGTCCGCCAGTCGTCACGCGAAACGTAGAGGTGGCCGATCCCGACCTCGGGGTTCTCCCGCGGCACGATATAGGTGTCGAGGGCCACGATCGTCCCGTCGCGCAACTGCGTGATGCCGCCCTCCAGGTTGACGCCGTTGTCACCGGGCCGCAGCGGCAGGCGAGTCCAGGTCTTGCCCCCGTCGCGCGACACCACCGTGCCCATGGCACTGAAATAGTGCATGCGTTCGGACGGAAACGGCGGCTCGGGCACCTGGGCCTGCACCACGATGTCGCCCGATCGCAGGAAGACCATGGAAGGCTGCAAGCCGCCCTCGAGGATCAGCCGCTCCTCGGTAAAGTCCAAACGCAGCCGTCCGTCCGCCTCGACCATGCTGGGAAACGTCGGTCCGGGTTTTGGTCCCCGCGCCGGCGGCGCGGGCGCGGGATCCGCGGCGCGCAGGACCGCGCCTCCCGAGGCCGCAAACAGCAGCGAGGACACTGCCCCGCGGCGAAGGAAATCACGACGTGTCGGCTTCATGGCGAAGGACGGTTCACCGGGCGGCAGCCGCCCCGTAGCGCGCGACCCGCACCCGCGCGGTGATGGCATGGGCCTCCATCCGCTCGACATCGCATTGCCGGGCGGTCACCTCGCCCACCTCCACACTCGCGGCCGCGGTCATGCGCTGGTAGGTCACGGTCTTGAGGAACTTCCCCACCCACACCCCGCCGGTGTACCGCGCCGAGCGGCTGGTAGGCAGGATGTGATTCGTCCCGATGCTCTTGTCGCCGTACGCCACCGTCGTTTCCTCGCCGATGAACAGCGAGCCGTAGTTGCGCAGGCGGGCAAAGTAGTAGTCCGGGTCCGCCACGTGGAGTTCAAGGTGCTCCGGGGCCCAGTCGTCCGAAAGCGCCACCGCCTCCTCGCGGCTCTCCGCCACGCACAGGCGGCCGTTGACCGCCCACGATTGGCCCGCGATCTCCCGCGTGGGCAGCACCGCGAGCTGTCGCTCCAACTCCTTGAGCGTGGCGCGCGCGAACGGTTCGCTGAGGCAGACGCAAAACTGGCCGCTGTGGGGATCATGTTCCGCCTGCCCCAGCAGGTCGCAGGCCACGAGAGCCGGATCCGCCGAATCGTCGGCGATGATCGCGATCTCGGTCGGCCCGGCGAGCAGGTCGATCCCGCACTGGCCAAACAACTGGCGCTTCGCCTCGGCGACATACTTGTTGCCCGCCCCGCAGAGGATGTCCACCGGCGCCACGTCCCCGAGCCCGAAGGCCATCAGCGCCATCGCTGGCACGCCGCCGAGCACGAAGATACGGTCCGCTCCCGCCGCGTGCATCGCGTTGATCGTGGCCGGATACCAGCCCGCGCCTTTCACCGGCGGCGTGCAGGCCACCACGGTCTCCACCCCGGCGACCTTGGCCGGGATGATGCTCATCTGCGCCGAGCCGAACATCGGGTAGCGCCCTCCCGGCACATAACTGCCGACCCGCTGCACGGGGACATGCCGGTGCCCGAGCCAGACCCCGGGTCGGGCCTCGATCTCGAGCGGGAGCAGGGTCCTGAGCTGCGCCTCGGCAAAGCGGCGCACGTTGCCCTGGCAGTATGCCGTGTCGGCGCGTAGCTGCTCGCCACATTGCTCCACCGCCTCGGCGATCTGCGCCGGTGTCAGCTCAAAGCTCGCCGGCGACCAGCCGTCGAAGCGGGCGCTGAACTCGCGGACCGCATCCATGCCGCGGCCCCGCAGGGACTCGAGCATGGCGGCGACGTAGTTCACCGTCTCCGGATCGGTTTCGAAGAGGCGATGGCCGCCATCCTTGATGATTCTCATGGAAAGGGGGAAGGGGTCACCGAGCCGGCTCGGGGGATCCGCGGGACTACGCTCCGATCACTCCGCGAACCGGAGCGCAAACAGATCCGCGTCCTTCAGCAGGACGCGCAGCTGAACCGTCCGCCCCTGGAGCGACGAAAGATCGCTGCCCTGCTTCCAGCGTGCCACGGCATCAAGTTCGTCGCCGTAGAGCACGGGCATGTCGGCGGCGCTGAAACCCGGCAGGGGCCGGCCCGCGGAGTCCTGGAGCTCCAGCTGAACCGAACCGGCCGCGGACGTGGCGTAGTTCAGCACCAACCGGTTTCCGCGCACCACGAACGGACGCGTCGTGAACTCCCCGCCGCGGGAGCCCGCCGCCATCGCGGCAAAACGGTGCCGCGGGAGGACCAGCCGGCGGATGCGGCAATCCGGCCACCGGTAGTGCTCCGAAATGTACATCGACCATTCGCCCGGCGCGCTCTCGACGATGCCCCACGCCGGCATGTTGTTGCGGTCGGTCCAGTTTTTGACATCCGGTCCGGGCCGGACCCAGGCCTCCAGGAAGGTGCGATCCCAGTTCACGCCATCGCGGCTCGACATGAACACCGCGTCGGACACCCCGGGCGTCTTGTGCTCGGTCACCTTCTTGCGATCGGTCACGAAGCGCTTGGGAAACGCCACCAACAGGTGCTCGGCCTCCGGACAGGGCAGCGTCGCGCTGGTGTAAAAGTGCTCGTACGGCACGCCCGCCGCGTAGCGATTCGACACCGGATTGCCCCACGCGAGGAAGTCCGCCGACGGCACGCTTTGGACGGCGCGCACCTTGTTTTCGAAAATGCGGCTGTAGCAGGTGTAGCGGTTGCGCGCGGGGTCCCAGAAAGCGAGGTTGAGCGAGTCGAAGGCGCCCTGGGTCATCACCGGTTCCGGCCGGAGCTTGCGCCAGTTGACGCCGTCCGCCGAGGCGAAGGCGTACAGGCCGCCCGGGGTCTGCCCGAGGTGCCAGTTGCGCCCGGGCGTTTTCAGGCCGGCCAGCGCCTTGTAGCGGGCATCCGGGGCGCAATTCGGATTGCGATCGAGGAAGGGGGCAAAGTTGTGCGACTCCACGCCGCGCCAGACGACGTTGTTGTCCTTGGAGCCGTTCACCTCGACCAGGCCGAGCTTGGGGCGGGTGAAGTGGATGCCGTCGCGGCTCTCGGCCACGCAGGTCACCTGGTTGTCAGAGTGATCCGATCCCGCCACCGAACCGCGGTAGTACAGCCGGATCACGTCGCCATCGCGCAGGACGGAGAAGTACGCGCTGGTCGGCCCCTCCCACGGGGCATCGAGCACCAGCACCACCTCGGCCTTCCGCGGTTCGTGCAACCGCAACGTCGCGCCCCGGGTCGAGGCCACGAGGTAGGAGTCGACGAACAGCTCCCAGCGAGTGCCCAGATCGAGGGGCGATCCCTTCGGATTTTCCGCCGCGGCCCGCGAGGTGACACTCATCACGACGGCAAGGCACAAGGCCAGCACGGGGGCGGGAATGCGGCGGCACAGCGGCTCCGCAACCAGGCGGGGGAGTGGGAATTTCATGAGACGGGGGTTGTTGTATACAATCGTACGCAGATCCGGTGTCAAATGGGATTGAAAGGAGGCCGCCGGCACGGTTCGCGCCCCGGGCGGGCGCAGCGGATCGTACCGGCCGCCCCGCGCCCCGCGGGCGTCAGGGTCTCATGGCGTGTAGCTCAATTCCTCCTCCGTGAGCTCCTTGCCCGCCTGGTCGGCCTCCGCCCCCGCCACCGTCCGGACGCTCCGGTTGATGATGTCCTGGATATGCTCCTCCATCGCAGCATGGGCGGCATTCGCCTCCCGCTGCTCGACGGCGCGGAAGATCGCGTCGTGACTCTGCAGCACGAGGCGCCGGTGCGCATCGCGCCCCGCCTTGGTGTCCGACTCCGGGTCGCTGCCCGGCGAAGGGGCCAGCACCACCCGGTTGATCAGGTGAAGCCGCAGAATCTCCTTCTTCATCAGGGCGTTTTTCGCCGCGCTGATGATGGCGAGGTGGAACCGCACATCCTCCCGCCCCATCTCCGCCGTCAGCCGGCGCTCGTCTGCGGAGGTGGCGATGGCCTTGGTGATCCGGCGCATGGCCTCGAGTGCCTGCGCGATCTCGTGCAGGTCCGAGTCGGTGCGGTTGATCGCGGCCAGTCGGGCCGCGTGGCTCTCGAGGGCCAGGCGGAGTTCACACAGTTCGCGGTATTCCTCCAGGCTCAACCGGGTCACGCTGGCCCCGAGCCGCGGCTGGATGGTGACGAGCCCGTCCGACTCCAGCTGGCGGAGGGCATCGCGCACCGGCGTGCGGCTCACGCCGATCTCCTCGGCCAGGGTGATGGTGGCCAGCCCGCGACCGGGCGGGTACTCGCCGTTCAGAATGCGTTTCCGGATGTAGTCGTAGGCCACATCTGAATTGACACTCTTCATGGCGATGATGGCATACGATTGTATACAACGCTGGCAAGTCCCAAACCAACTTCTTCGTTCATGTCTGAGCATTCCGTCCTGATCATCGGCTGTGGCAGCATCGGCGAACGCCACCTGCGCTGCTTCCAGAAGACCGGCCGCGCTCGCGTCACCGCCTGTGAGGTCAACCCGGATCTGCGGCAGAAGATGGCGGCGACCTACGGCGTGCCGACGCTTTCCGATGCCCCGGCCGCCCTTGCGACCGGCGCATTTTCGGCGGTGGTCATCTGCACCCCTGCGCCCTCGCACCTCCCGCTGGCGACGCAGGCCCTGCGGGCCGGGAGCCATCTCCTGATCGAGAAGCCGCTCTCCACCTCCCTGGACGGCGTGGCGGACCTGATGGCCCTGCGCGACCGATCGGGGCGACAGGCCGCCGTCGCCTATGTGTATCATGTGTTCCCGTTCCTGCGCGGCGCCCGCGAGTTCCTCGCCGGCGGCGGCTTCGGCCCGGTCCTGCACGTGACGGCCACCAGCGGCCAACCCTTTCACCTGCTCCGGCCCGCGTACGCCCAGATCTATTACCGGGATCGCCGCACGGGAGGCGGAGGCATCCAGGACGCGCTCACGCACGTGGCCAACTGGATCGAAAGCGTGATCGGCCCCACCGACAGCCTGCTTTGCGACTGCGCCCACCAAGCCCTCGTCGGAGTCGAGGTGGAGGACACCGTGCATGTCAGCGCCCGCCACGGCCCGGTGCTGGCGAACTACACGCTCAACCAGTTCCAGCATCCCAACGAGACGACAATTCAGTTTCACGCGGCCGCCGGCAGCGTGAAGATCGAACTCCACCGCCAGCGCTGGGGCACCTTTGCCGCCGGGGCTGCCGACTGGACCTGGCACGACGCGCCCGTGCCCGAGCGGGACTCGCACTTCATCGCCCAGGCGAACGCCTTCCTCGACCAGATTGAAGGCCAGCCCGCGCGACTCTGCACCCTGGAGGCCGCCGCCCAGACCCTGCGTTTCAACCTCGCCGCCCTCGCCGCCGCCGACCGCAACGCCCGCGTGCACCTGCGGGAATTGTGAAACAAGGCGCCGTGTATGAACCACGGAGACACGGAGGCACGGAGAGCGGAGCTCAATCGGCTCACCGAGAGGGTGATTGGACTTTGCATCGAGGTCCACCGCACCCTGGGTCCAGGTTTGCTCGAGTCGGTCTACGAGGAAGCCCTCGCCTACGAGATGGGACTAGCCCGACTGAATTTCGCGCGACAGGCAGAGTTCCCGCTGCGCTACAAGGAGGTCGTCCTGACCTGCGGGTACCGACTCGACTTCCTCGTGGACGGCAAGCTCATCATCGAACTCAAGGCAGTGAACGCGATCGAACCCATTCACCAGGCCCAGCTGCTAACCTACCTGAAGTTCCATCGACTACCGCTTGGGCTGCTCGTCAATTTCAACGTCCCGGTACTAAAGGACGGTATCCGGCGAATCGTCAGCGGGGACCTCTTCCGCACCCGGGACGGCCTGGATGACGAAACCTGAGATTCACCGCCGCACCTCCGTGCCTCTGTGCCTCTGTGGTTCACCCGCGCCCGCCTAAAACGACCTCATGAACTCCCCGATCCGCCTCGCCATGCTCGGCATGATCCCGGGCAACGGCCACCCCTACTCGTGGTCCGCCATCATCAATGGCTACGACCCCGCGGCGATGGCGGCCTGTCCCTACCCGGTCATCAAGCAATACCTCGGCGCACAACCCGCCGGCACGGTCCGCATCCCTGGCGCCCAGGTGACCCACCTCTGGACGGACAATCCGGCCGAAGCGCTCGGCGTGGCCGCCGCGTCGCTGATCCCCAACCTGGTGGCGCGACCGGAGGATGTCATCGGGCACGTCGATGCAGTCTTTGTCGCCACCGACGACGGCTTCGACCACGTGCGCCGCGCCCGACCCTTCGTCGAAGCCGGGCTGCCGGTTTTTGTCGACAAGCCGCTTGCGCTGACGGTCGAGGACCTGCGCACCTTCATCGCGTGGGAAAAGGCCGGCGCGCGCCTCCTCTCTTCCAGCGGCCTGCGGTACGCGCCGGAACTCGCGCCGTATCTCGCCGGCACGACGAATGCCGCCATCGGGGATCTGCGCTGGCTCTCCGGCGTGACCACCAAGTCCTGGGAGCGCTACGGCATCCATCTCCTCGAGCCCATCGCCCGGGTGCTCGGGCCGGGATTCGAGTCCGTGCGGCTGGAGTCCAATGTAGCCGGGGTCGCTGACCCCGGTTCCTCCGATCGATCTCCCGTGCGCCCCGGCCTCAACGAGGCCGGCTGCAATCCGGGTCACGTTTCCGCCGTGGCCAGCTTCGCCCAGTCCGCCGCGGCCTCCGCGAAGCCGGCGACACCGGACCGGATCGTCGAGGTCGCCCACCTCACCCATCGCTCCGGTGTGCAGGTCTCCCTGCCGGTGATCTCCGACGGTGGAGCCACCTTCGGCACGATGCACCTGTGCGGCACCGCCGGCCAGGCCACAGTCAAGTTCACCGACACCTACACGTCGTTTCGCGGGCAACTGGTGAGCTTCATCGACTACGTGCGCAACGGACGGGCGCCGTACCCCTTCGCCGAAACCGTCGAATACATGGCGGTCCTCATCGCCGGCATCCGCAGCCGCAGCCAAGGCTCGCGCCGCATCGCCGTCGCCGACATCCTGGCGGAACTTCATTCATGAAACTCCGACCCAGCCGCCTGCTTTCCCTGGTTCGCCAGGGCCAGCTTGCCACGACCTTCAAGGTCAACCTCAACGACCCACGCGTCATCGAAATCGCCGGTCTGTGCGGCTGTGACGGTGTCTGGATCTGCGGCGAACACGTCCCGAACGACTGGACGAACGTCGAACATCAGATCCGCGCCGCCCGCCTCCATGACATGGACTCCCTCGTCCGCGTCGCCAAGGGCAGCTACACGGACTACATCCGCCCGTTCGAGGCCGATGCCACCGGCATCATCGTCCCGCACGTCGCGAGCGCCTCCGAGGCGCGCCAGATTGTCGACTGGGTGCGCTGCCATCCGGTGGGCAAGCGCCCGCTCGATGGTGGCAACACCGACGGACAGTACTGCCTCGTTCCCATCACCGACTACATCCGCCACACCAACGAGGAGCGCCTCATCATCCTGCAGATCGAGTCCCCGGAAGCGCTCGCCAAGGTCGAGGAGATTGCCGCCGTGCCGGGCTTCAACGGCATCATGTTCGGCCCCGGCGACTACAGCCATCGCATCGGCAAGGTGGGGCAGGTGGACGATCCCGAGGTCGTGGCAGCCCGCAAACACGTCGCCGCGGCGGCACGCCGCCACGGCAAGTTTGTCATGTCCTCGGGGCTCTTCCAGCCCTTCAGCGACCTGGTGAGCGAAGGCCACCAGATCTTTAACATCGGCGCCGATGTCATTGCCCTCGGAGCCTACGCCAAGCAGCGCCTCGAACTCGTCCGCGGCCAGATCGACGGCCTGCCTGCCGACCTGAAACCCAAGGCCCGCTCCCCCTACGGCGGGTAAGGCCCAGCAGATCTTTCCGCCCACGGAACACACGGAAGCCCGCCTTCCGCCTGTTCCGCGTGTTCCGTGGGCCTCCTCCCTGTTTCCCTTGAATTCCACGCCCAACTTCTCCCTGACCGGCAAGGTCATCGTTCAATCCGGCGGCAGCGGTCTGCTTGGCCGCGCCCTCGTCTCCGGGATCGCGGCCAGCGGGGCGACCTTGGTCGTTGCCTCGCGCGACGCCGCGAAACTCGAGGCCCAGGCCGCCGCCGAACGCGCCGCCGGCCGCAAGGTCCACGCCGAGCCGGTCGATCTCGGCCGCGAGGACTCAATCCACGCCCTGCGTGATCGCGTGCTCGCGGCCCACGGTCGCATCGACGGCCTCGTCTTCAATGCCGTTTCGCGCCCGATGAAGTCGATGGCCGACGATCTGTCCGCCTGGAAATCCTCGATGGACACCAACGCCACCGGTTTCTTCGCCATCGTCCGCGCGCTCGGCGACGCCATGGCCAAGGGTGGAGGCGGCAGCATCGTCAACATCGCCTCGATGCAGGGCATGATTGGGATGAACCCCTGGCTCTACGAGGGCACGACCATGACCATCCCGCCCGACTACTTCTTCCACAAGGGCGGCATGATCAACCTCACCCGCTACCTGGCCTCGCACTACGGCCTACAGAAGGTCCGCGTGAACGTGGTCTCGCCGGGCGGCATCTACAATCCGGAGCGCCCCCAGGCCCCCGCCTTCCTCGAACGCTACGGGAAGATGACCATGCTCGGCCGCATGGCGGACGCCGCGGAGATCGGCGGGGCCGTCGTCTTCCTTCTGAGCGACGCCTCCACCTACATCACCGGCGCCAACCTCGTCGTGGACGGCGGCTACACGGCCAAATGACGGGCCGCGACATGGCCGGCGGCGACGACCCGTCGCGACGCAAGTCCGTGGGTAGTGTGGGCGGGGCGACCTCGCCCCGCGCCAGCCGTCTCCAGGTCGCACCGCCGCGAAACACAGTTTCCCGACCTGCCGGCCGAGAGATCGGCGTCACTTCCTGATTTCCCTCCCCTCCACGATGTCCTCCCCGCTCCCCTTCTCCGGAAAGACGATTTGGATCACCGGTGGTGCCGGGTATCTCGGCACGCCCATCACCCTGGCGCTTGATGCCGCCGGCGCCCGCGTCGTGTGCATCGATCTCCAGGGTCGCGCCGAGACCCTCGTGCGGGATCGGCAGCTGACCCGCACCACGGGTCTCAGCTTCGACTGCAGCGATGCCGCCGCCCTGCCGGCCTTCCTCGACGCCACCATGGCCGCCCACGGTGTTCCGGACGGCGTCGCGCATCTCGCCTTCGCGTCCTCGGCCGGCAAACGCCTCGAGCAACTGCTCCCGGCGGAGTTCCAGCGCACGTTCGACCTCGCCTTGACTCCGACGTTCGTTCTGTGCCGCGCGCTGGCCGAACGGATGAAGGCGCGCGGGTCCGGCAGCCTCGTGCTTTTCTCCAGCATGTACGGCCTGGTTTCGCCCGACCCGCGCATCTACGTCGACCAACTCACCCCGAATCCCATCGACTATGGAGCCAGCAAGGCGGCCGTGCTGCAGATGGCGCGCTACCTGGCGGTCCACTACGGCGCTTCCGGCATTCGTTTCAATTGCGTCACCCCGGGCCCCTTTCCCAATCCCGCCGTGCAGGCCGCCAACCCGGTCTTCCTCGGTGAGCTCAACCGCAAGACGGCGCTCAACCGCGTCGGCCGCAACGAGGAGATCGTCGGGCCCACGCTCTTCCTGCTCGGCGACGCGTCGAGTTACGTGACCGGTCATTCCCTCGTGGTCGACGGCGGGTGGACCGCCTGGTGACGAAGGCCACCGGCAAAACCTCGCCGGCGATCCCCTGGCCGGCCGGCGCGCACCCTTGCGTCGGTCGGTTCTCCCGCTAAGCACCGAAGACCTCCATGCCCACCGACGCCCGCGTCTCGCTCTTCCGTTCCGTGGCCGCCGACCTCGGCGAAGGCGCTGTTTGGCACCCGCGCCGCCAGTCGCTGTTCTGGGTGGATATCCTGGGGAAGAAGATCCACGAGGCCGCGCCCGACTCCCGTGCCACCCTTTCCCGCCCGGTGCCGCAGTACATCGGCGCCCTCGTGCCGACGATCCGGGGTGACCTCCTGGTCGCGCTGCAGGATGGCATCCACCGCTACGATCTGTCGGCCCTGACGGCGACCCCCTTCGCGTGCCCGCCGGAACACCAAGCCGGAGAGATCCGCTTCAACGACGCCAAGTGCGATCCGCAGGGCCGCCTCTGGGCGGGAACCATGGCGCTCGATGAATCACCGGAGCGCGGCGCGCTCTACCGGATCGCGACGGATGGATCGACGCGGCGGATGCGCGATCGGGTCACGGTTTCCAACGGCCTCGCCTGGTCGCCCGACCATCGCACCCTCTACTACATCGACTCCCCCACGCGAACCGTGAAGGCCTTCGATTACGACGAGACCACGGGCGACCTCCATCGACCGCGCGTCGCGATCGACACCTCGACCGTGGCGGGCTATCCCGACGGCTGCACCATCGACGTCGAGGGAAACCTCTGGATCGCGTTCTGGGATGGCTGGTGTGTGAGTCGCTGGGATCCCGTGCGCGGTCGCCTGCTCGATACCGTGAAGCTGCCCGTCGCCCGCGTGACCACCTGCACCTTCGGCGGAGCGAATCTCACCACGCTCTACATCACCTCCGCCTCCTGTCGCCTCAGCGAGGCGGCTCGTCGCGAACAACCGGAGGCCGGATTTGTCTTCGCCGCCGAGGTCGGGACCTCCGGCTTCCCCACGGATTGCTTCGCGGGGTAGCGCGCCCACCCTCCAACACCCGCGAAGCCCGCCCTTGTAGGCGGGGCGACTTCGCCCCGCGATCTCCGGGCCGCGCAGCGCAACGTCGCGGGGCGGGGCCGCCCCAATAGCGTCCAATCAGAACCCATTCAACGTTAGCTGGTTCTGTGTATTGGAATCGGACTTGCTTGTATCAGGTTCGGCAAACAACTCAACGATAGGTACTTTCTGAAACGCGTTCACGGAGAGGATTTGCAAAACCG
>JACRQG010000035.1:0-48480 GCA_016222805.1 Verrucomicrobiota bacterium
CTCGGATTGGCGATCCCGGCGCGCGCGGCCGGCGGCCCCCGCCGGCGGGCGGTGGTCATCGGGCACACCGCCCGGGGAAACTTCGGGCACGGCCTCGATCAGGTCTTCAACCATCGCGCGGATGTCGAGGTGCTGGCGGTCGCGGATCCCGACCCGGTGGGGCGGGAGCGGGCGCGCGGGCGCGCCGGCGCCGCCCGCGGATACGCGGATTACCGCGAGATGATCGAACGGGAGCGGCCGGAATTGGTGAGTGTGGCGCCGCGCTGGACGGATCAGCATCATGCGATGGTGGGCGCGGCTTTGGCCGCCGGGGCCCACGTCTATTGCGAAAAGCCCTTCACGCGCACCCTGGCGGAGGCGGACGATTTGCTGGCGCTGGCGGCGCGGTCCGGCCGCCGGATCGCGGTGGCGCACCAGGGGCGACTCTCGCCGGCGACGCTCTTGCTGAAGGAGCGGCTCGACGACGGCTTGCTCGGCGAGTTGCTCGAGATCCGTCTGCACGGCAAACAGGACCAGCGGGCCGGGGGAGAGGATCTGCTCGTGCTCGGCACACACCAGTTTGACCTGGTCCGGTTCTTCGCCGGGGATCCGCTCTGGTGCACCGCGCGGATCCTTGAGCGCGGCCGGGAGGCCCTGCTGGCCGACGCCCGGCCCGCTACCGAGGGCATCGGCCCGATCCGCGGCGACGAAATCGAGGCCTACTTCGCGCTGCCGCGGGGCGTCGGGGTGCACTACTCCAGCCGGCGCCGCAACCCCGCCGCCGCCGGTCCGTGGGGCATGGAGTTGATCGGCACGAAGGGACGGGCGCGGCTTCTGAACGACGTGCACACCCAGGTGTTCGTCTTGCGGGCAGGCCCGCTCACGACCGCCGGCCAGACCCGGGAATGGGTACCACTTGCACCCGGGACCAACGTCACGGCGGAAGCGGCAGGCGGCCAGGTCACGGCGAACCGCCGGGTGGTGGACGACTGGATCGCCGCCATCGCCGAGGGGCGGGAACCGGTCTGCAGCGGATTCGCGGCGATGAAGTCCCTCGAGATGATTCACGCCGTCTTTGCGGCCGGAGTAGCCCGCACGCGTGTGGCCTTGCCGCTGACCTTGCGCGCGCACCCACTCGCTGCCTCCTGAAACGTTTTCCTCCCTTTTCCACCCATGCGCTCCTCGCTCCTCCGTCCGCTTGTTTTCATCCTCGGGTTCTTCCTCGCCTCCGCGGCGCCGGCTGCGTCGGATGGCGGCGGCTTTCGGGCCGGGGCGGCGCTGTCCAATATCACGCCGCAACTCGGCGAGGGAATCGTCGGCAACTTCGAGATCCCGCCGGCCACCTATGTGCACGATCAGTTGCACGCGCGCTGCCTGGTCCTGGAGGACGGTCCAACCCGCCTTGTGTTCGTCGTGGTCGACAACGTCTCGGTCAACCGCGAGGTGTACGATGAAGCCAAGCGCCAGATCCAGGCGGCGACGGGCATTCCCGCCTCGCACATGTTGATGTCGGCGACGCACACGCACTCGGCGACCAGCGCGCGCGGGCCCAATGCGATGAAAATGCGCAATCCTGCGGAGAAGGGCGGCCGGTCGCCCCTCGATGACTATCAGTCGTTCCTGGCGCGGCGCATCGCCGACGGCGTGCAGGTGGCGGTCCGCAACCTCGTACCCGCGCGGATCGCCTGGGGCACCGGGCAGCTGCCGCAGCACGTGTTCAACCGGCGCTGGGTTTTGAAGGACGGGAAGACGGTCATCAATCCGTTCGGCGAGCAGGATCGAGCGATCATGAACCCCGGCCGTGGGCGTACCGATCTCGAGCGTCCGGCCGGACCGGTGAACCCGGAGGCCTACTTTGTCTCGATCGAGTCGGCGAGCGGGCGCCCGATCGCGCTGTTGGCGAACTACTGGCTGCATTATGTCGGAGGCGTGCCGATCGGCCATCTGTCCGCCGACTATTTCGGGGTGTTTGCCGACCGGGTGCAGCAGCTCCTGGGCGCGGATCGGCAGGACCCCCCGTTCGTCGGCATCCTCGCCAACGGCCCCTGCGGCGACGTGAACAACATCGATATCGTCGGTCCCGTGCAAAAGCACGCGGCCTACGAGAAGATGCGGCTGGTCGCGGACGACCTCGCCCGGGAGGTGGTGCGGGTGCGCGCCGGCCTGACGCACCGCGATCGGGTGGTCCTGAAGGCGGCCCAGACGGAACTGGAGCTGCGCACGCGCCGGCCGTCTCCCGAACTCGTGGAACGCGCCCGGAAGATCCTGGCGCGACCGCCGACGGTTTCGCCGATCCATCGCCTGGAAAAGGCGTACGCCGAGCGGACGGTTTCCGCGGCCGAATGGCCGGAGTCCCTGCGCGTGGTGCTGCAGACCTTCCGGATCGGCGACCTCGGCATCGCGGCGGTTCCCTTCGAGATGTTCACCGAATCCGGATTGGAGATCAAAGCTCGGAGCCCGTTCAAGGATACCTTCACGATCGAGTTGGCGAATGGCGGCTACGGTTATCTGCCCACCCCGGAGCAGCACGACCTCGGGGGCTATGAGACCTGGCTCGGCACGAATCGCGTGGAGCGCGAGGCCTCGAGAAAGATCGTGACCACCCTGATGGGCTTGTTTGAGCAGGTGAAATGAGTCGCGGAGGTTTCCGCTTTTGCCGGCTTGGCGCGGGGATCCCGGTACTCCGGATCCTTCTGCGCCTCGCGGGGAGCGGGCTGCTGGTGCTTGCCGGCAGGTTGCCCGCCGCGGAAACGCGTTTCCCCGCGGCGTCCCAGCCGCCGAACGTGCTGCTCATGTACGTCGACAACGTGGGCTACGGCGACCTCGGCTGTTACGGCAACCGCGCGGTGCTCACGCCTCGGATCGATCGCCTCGCGCGCGAGGGCGCGCGTTGCACGTCGTTTTACGTCGTGACGAGCAGCTGTACCCCGTCGCGCGGTGCCCTGCTCACCGGCCGCTACCCGCGGCGCAACGGCCTGGAGCATCAACTCGCCTCCACCGAGAACTGGGTGGGCATCGGATTGCCGCACCGCGAACGCCTTTTGCCGGAGTACCTCAAGGGGGCCGGGTATGCCACGGGGTGCTTCGGCAAGTGGAACATCGGCTTTGCCCCGGGCAGCCGCCCGACCGAGCGTGGTTTCGACGAATTCCTCGGTTTTCGATCCGGCAACATCGGTTACGACGACCACCTCTACAACGGGGAGTACGACGTCTTCCGCGGCACCGAATTGCATCCCGTGAAGGGGTACGCCACCGACCTCTGGGCGGAAGCGGCGATCGACTTCATTGCCCGGCATGCCGCCCGCCCTTGGTTCGTCTATTTGCCGTTCAATGCCGCGCACTTTGTCAATGCGGGCAACGTGCCCAAAGGGCAGAAGCCGGTCTGGCCGGCGCCCGCGGCGGCCCTGGCCCGGTACGGCTGGCCGGCCGATGAGGCGGATGAGAAACGCCGCTACCTGGCCGTCCTCACGGCGCTCGACGACGCGATCGGCCGCGTGCTGGATCGGGTCGACGCCCTCGGCCTCCGGGACCGAACCTTGGTGGCGTTCATTTCCGACAACGGCGCCTTCATGCTGCCTGGCCGAGGCCGCGAGGTGGCCTCCAATGCGCCGCTGCGCGACGGGGGCACGACCTGTTACGAGGGCGGAGTGCGTGTGCCCGCGATTTTCCGTTGGCCGGGGCGAATCCCCGCGGGCCGGGAGGTGGGTGCCATGCTCAGCCACCTCGATGTGGTTCCCCTTTGCCTCGAGGTTTCCGGGGCCAGCGCGTTGCCCGGCCGGGTGCTCGACGGACGCAGCCCGCTGCCGGCTTTGGCGTCCGGGGCCGCTTCTCCGCACGCACGCCTGTTTTTCGCCTACGATCAGGGCCTCGCGGTACGCGAGGAGCGCCTGAAGCTGGTGCGGCAGGGAAGGGCGCCGTGGGAGCTCTACGACCTGGCGGAAGACCCCGGGGAGGCTCGCAACCTGGCGGCAGCGCGGCCCGCAGAGGTGACCCGCCTCGCGGTCGTGCTCGCCGACTGGGAGCGCGAGGTGCGGCGGGATGCGAGTCCCCCGGCGACGCGGCCAGGCCGGAAGCAGAAGTAGCGGGGAGACCGCCTGCCCGCCGGGCCGAGTTGGAGCGTCACCTCGGCATGACTGCGCCGTCTTTCTGACCGACATGATCCGGAAACTCGCAGGATGGGCAACGTGGGTAGGGGTGGGCGCGGTGGCGATGGCGCAACTGCCCCAGGCACGCGATGGGGGGTATCTGCTCCCCAACGGCTGGAGTCTCTCGCCGGCGGGCCGGCATGCCGTGCTGCCGGACTACGTGCTCAATCTCGCGCTCGCGCCCGATGGGCGCAGCCTCGTGGCCCTGCATTGCGGACATAGCCCGCATGGCCTGGCGGTGCTGGATCCGGGCACCATGGAGGTGCGGCAGAAGGTGGCCCTGAAGTCGGCCTGGCTGGGCCTGGCCTGGGGACCCGATGGTCGGACGCTCTTCGTTTCGGGGGGCAACGCCGAGAGTCGCACCAAACCCACCGTGGCTCCGGTGTATGTCTTCGATTACCGCGGTGGGATGCTTTCGGAGAAGCCCGTGCGGGAATTGAAGCACCGGCTCCCGGCCGGCGAGATCTACTGGTCCGGCCTTGTGCACCATCCCAGCCAGCCGCTGCTCTTCGCCGCCAACCGCGGCACGCATCCGACGCCGGGCCATGTCGTGGTGTTTGCCAGCGACACCGGCAAGCGGCTCGCCGAATTGCCGACGGAAATCCATCCCTACGACGTCGTCCTGAGTCCTGATGGCGGCACGCTCTACGTCTCGAACTGGGGCAGCCGTTCCGTCTCCGTGATCGACACCGTCGCCCGCAAGACCCGCGCGGTGATTCGCGTCGGCCACAACCCCAACGACCTGGCACTGGCGCCGGATGGCCGGTTGTACGTGGCCTGCGCCAACGAGAACTCGGTCTACGTGATCGACACCGCGAAACTGCATCCGATCGAGGTCATCTCGACCGCGATGCACAAGCTCGCCCCGGTCGGGTCCACGCCCAACGCCCTGGCCCTCGATCGCGCCGGCAAGATGTTGTTTGTGGCGAACGCCGACAACAACAACGTCGCGGTAATCAATGTCGCGGAGCGCGAGGTCTCCAATGTCGTGGGTTTCATCCCCGTGGCGTGGTACCCGGCCTCGCTGGCGCTCACGCCGGACGACCAGTCGCTTTTCGTGGGGTCGGCCAAGGGCCTGGGGAGCTACGCCAACGTGCACGGGCCGACCAGCCCCCTGGTGGAGAGCAACCGTGCGGCTGGCGGAGCCGATCGCGGCGAACATGTTGCCCGGTTGCAGCGCGGCAGTGTCAGCGCGGTGCCGCTCGGCCAGCTGAAGGCGCAGTTGCCGGCGTTCACGCGGCAGGCGATGGCGAACTCACCTTACCACGACGAATTGCTATCCCGGGCGCGCCCCCCGACCAAGGGGCCTTCGGTTCTGCCGCGCGATGTCGGCGCGGGCTCGCCGATCAAGCACGTCATCTACATCATCAAGGAAAACCGGACCTATGATCAGGTTTTCGGCGACCTGCCGCAGGGCAACGGGGACCCGCGGTTGTGCATTTTCGGGCGAAAGGTGACCCCGAATCATCACAAGATCGCCGAGGAGTTCGTGCTGTTCGACAACCTGTTCTGCGACGCCGAGGTCTCGGTCGACGGGCATTCGTGGTCGAATTCCGCCTATGCGACGGATTTCAACGAGAAACGCTGGCCGCCGCAGTACGGAGGACACAGCGCCGCGGTGAAGGGACCGGGAGACCGCCCGTCCTCGGGGCACCTGTGGGATCAGGCGGCCCTCAAGGGCCTGACCTACCGTTCCTACGGGGAATACGCCGACCGCGCGAGCGAGGGTTCGGAGGTGGTGTCGCGGGCGCGGATGCCGGAACTGGTGGGCCATGTGAGCCCGAAATACCTGCGCGGCGGCCGTCGGGACACGGAGAACATGCAGGCCTTTCTGGAGGAGTTCGCCGAGTACGAGCGCAACTACGACGCCAAGGATCCGGAAAAACGCCTTCCCAACTACATCGTGATGAGCCTGGGCGAGAATCACACCCGCGGCACGACCCCCGGGGCCCACACCCCGATCGCTTGTGTCGCCAACAACGACTGGGCCCTGGGCCAGCTGGTCGAACGCGTGAGCCGCTCGCGCTATTGGAAGGAGACGGCAATCTTCGTGATCGAGGACGACGCCCAGAACGGGCCGGACCACGTCGACGCGCGCCGCACCGTGGGGCTGGTGATCAGCCCCTATTCGCGCCGCAAGGGGGTCGATTCCACGCTCTACACCACCTCCTCGATGCTCCGCACCATGGAACTGCTGCTCGGCCTGCCGCCGATGACGCAGTTCGATGCGGCCGCAATGCCGATGTACCCGGCCTTCGGGGTCGAAGCCGATCTCACGCCGTTCGTCCTGATCCCGCCGCAGGTCGACGTGAATGCCCGCAACGGGAAGCGCGCTCCGGGGGCGAAGGTGTCGCTCTCGATGGACTTCTCCGACTATGACCGCACGCCGATGTTCGAGCTCAACGAGGTCATCTGGAAGAGCGTGCGCGGCGCGGACAGCGAGATGCCGCTCCCTGTGTCCCGTTTCCACGTGCGCGACTGAGCGGCGGCACCCGGCCCTCCGGGAGCCGGCAGACCAGGCGGGAAGTCCCTCTGCGGCGGAAAACTTGTCCAATTTTCCGCCCCGGCCGCCAATACTGGAAAGAAAGCCATGGACGCCGATGGCAACCGCAGCGCCGATGAGCAGGCCTTTCTCCGTCAGTTCATGACGGAAGAGCGGCCGCTGCTGCGGTTCATTCTGCGCTACGTGCCGTCGGTGGCGGATGCGCGGGATGTGTTGCAGGAGACGCTGGTCACCCTGTGGGAGAAACGCGCCGAGTTCGACGCCACCCGGGAATTCCTGCCCTGGGCCTGCGGCATCGCCCGCAACAAGGTGCGGGAGTTCTGGCGAAAACACCCGCGCTGGCAGGCGTTCGCCCAGGACGACCTGATGACCCTGCTCGATGCGCGGCGGGAAGAACTGGCGCCGGAGCTCTCGCTGCGAATGGAGAAACTGCGCGACTGCCTGGCCAAGCTGCCGCCGGAACAGCGAACCAACCTGGACCGGTACTACGCGGGCGAAGAACCGGTTGAGACCATCGCCCTGCGGGAGGGGCGCACGGTGGAGGCGGTGTACAAGATGCTCCAGCGCACGCGCCGAGCCCTCCTCGACTGTATCGAACGTGGAATCCGGGCCGAACGAGCCCCTGCCTGACGATGCCAACCGAACTCGACTCCCTGTTCGCCCGTGCCTGCGACGGCCTCGCCACAGCCGAGGAACTCGCGGAACTCCACCGGCGGTTGCGCACCGAGCCCGCGACGCTCGATGCCTGGCTGCGTTACACCGCCCTCCATGGCGACATGGCCGCCGGCACGGTGCTGGCCGGCTCGGAGACCGCTGCCGCCGCACCGGTCGCAAAATCCGGTGGGTGGCAGGCGTGGACGTGGCTCTCCTGGGCGCCTCAGGCCGCGGCCGGTCTCGTGGTGGGGCTCTTTGCGGCTTCGATGGTCTGGGCCTATGTCATTCCTCCCGTGGTGAAGTCGCGCCTCCTGCTCGACGAGGATTTTGAGAATCCCGCGGCGCCGCTGGCGAGCCGCACCGCGCTGGAAACCGGGGTGTGGCGGGGCGACGCGGCCGAGATCGTGGGCGCACAAGGAGGCGTGAAACCGGAACGGGGTCGCCACATGATGCGCTTCCTGCGGGCCGATTTCGATGGCCGGACCAAACCGGCGGGCGGGCACATCGCGGTCGCCTACCGATTGATCGATCTCCGGCCCTATCGGAGCGATCTCACCGACGGCGGGGCGGTGGTGGAGGTGTCCGCCAGCTTCAATGCGGTGGCGTTTCCGGACTCCGAAAAGTACGGCTGCGCCATTTCGCTCTACGCACTCGACGCGGAGTCGGTGCCGGACCGGGCCGGACGACTCGGGAGCACCCTCACCAACGATGCCATCGCGATGGCGCGCAGCAGTCGCACCCGGATCGATCCTGATCCCTCCACCTGGCAGCGGCTGACTACGGAGCTGCGCCTTCCAGGCAACGCCGAGTTCCTCGTCGTCCGGCTGCACATCAGCCAGGGCTTCGAGTCCGCCCCGGATTTTGTCTTCACCGGCAGCTACGTGGACGACGTCCGCATTTCGCTCTCACGCCGGGCGCCGCTCCCGTGAAGCCGGCATCCTCCTCTCCGGCTCCGGTCCCCACGCCCCGGCGGGACTTCCAGCCACCACCCGTTTCACCCCAACTACCATGCCCCCCGTCACCAACAGACTCCGCCATCAACTCGCGGGCCGGTCGCTCGCCGGCACGCTCGCAGCGCTGATCGCCGGCGCCTGGGCCGCGCCCATCGCCTCCGGTGCGACTGCCGCGGCGGTGAAGGAGGACGTGGTGGAGCTCTCCCCCTTCGTCATCGCCACCGAACGCGAAACCGGCTGGTCCGCGAATGACACGCTCACCGGCACCCACACCAAGCAGGCGCTGAAGGACCTGCCGGTGAACATCGATGCGATTACGTCCGACTTCCTCGATGACCTCGGGTTGTTCACGGCGGACGAGGCCGCGCAGTTCGTCGCGAACGTCTACGCGCTGCCCCTGATGGAGAACGACAATCAGGGCGGAAACTTCTCGTTCCGCGGCATGACGCAGGTGAACAACATCAGCCGAAACTACTTCCGGTGGTTCATCCCGAGCGACACCTACAATGTGGAGCGCATCGATTTCGGGAAGGGCTCCAACTCGCTGATCTTCGGCGCGGTCGAGCCGGGCGGGCAGGGGGCGGCCTTTACCAAGCGACCGATGCTGCGGAATTTCGGCGAGGTCCTGGCGTTTCAAAACAGCGAGGGCGCCTATCGCTACCAGCTCGACTACAACCGCAAGCTCTCGAACTCCCTCGCGCTGCGACTCAACGTCGTGCGCCGCCAGGAAAAGACCTTTCAGGACGCCTCCGCCTACAAGTTCGAAGGGGAAACGCTCGCTGCGGTGTGGCGCCCCTTCCGCCGCACCTCGATTCGGATCGAGGGTGAGCGGGGCAAGTACGACAACACCCGCGGCTTCGCCGGCATCAATGTCTGGGAGCAATCCGCCCGCTCCAACGCCTGGTCAGCCGCCGGCACCTATTTCACCTCGGACAATGTCTGGGTAATCCAGGCCGCGCAGACCGCCGCCGACCGTGCTTCCGCCAATTCCGTCGCCGGCGGTCAGCCTTCCCTGATCGAGGGCGGGTATGTCGATGTCACCATGCGCAACGCCGCCGGTGCCGTCGTGGGGTCCAAGCGCCTCAACGGCTTTCCGAAACACTACAACCTCCGCGGCGGGTGGGATCGGCAGGCGCGCCCGTTCGACACCTACTCGATCACCATCGAACAGGGGTTCGGTCCCGTCACCGCCGAGCTGGCCTACAATCGCCAAAACCAGGCCTCCGATCGCAACGACAACTCCTTCGACACGACGATCAGCGTCGATGTCAACGGCCGTCCCTTCATCGACGCGGCCTCCGACCGGAAGCACTTCGGGACGGACACCGACGCCTTCCGGGCGGCGGTCGTGTACCCATGGAAACCCGCGAAGTGGATGGAGCAGCTCCTCGTGGCCACCGCGGAATACAGCGAAAGCTCCCAGGACAACTACCGCCTGCAAGGCTACAACGTGAGGCCCGTCCTCAGCGGCACCGCCACCGCCATCAACACCTCCGCGGATCGCGGCCGGCTGCGGCTCTACCTCGATGATCCGCAGTTTTACTCGCGTGCCGTCTTCGACCGGTTGCAGTTCGACGCCCCACCGGTGACCAGCGCGGTCGACATGCGCATGCTGGGATACTTTGCCTCGGGCACCGACGCCGCCAGCGGGACGCAGTTTGTGCGCAGCGCGGCTGCGACGTTTTCGGCGACGGGCAAGTACTTCGGGGGCCGCCTCCAGTCGCTCGTCGGTGTCCGGCGCGACACCAACCGCGAATACGGCTACACCACGACCCGCTATTTCGGGCCCTTCCAGGAGGCGATCCGCCCGCCGAAATACCAGGATGCCCTGCCGGGAGACTATGTCGAAAACCCGTCCCAGAACCTGTCGCACACCACCGGCACCGCCGGGCTCACGTTTGCGCTGAACAAGGACCTGAATGTCTACGGAGTCTACTCGGAGTCCTTCCGTTTCCAGGACTTCGTCACCTTCGACAACGTCCGCTTCGGTCCCATCATCGGCACGACCCGGGAGGTGGGGCTGAAGGGCAACCTGTTCGATGGCCGCGCCAGTCTGACGCTGGGCGTCTTTGACATCGATCGCGAGAACGTGCGCCTCTCCTACAACAACGTCATCGGGCTCAGCGCCGCCCAGCTCGAGGACCTGATGAACCCCAACAACATCCTGCCCGGCAACCCGGCCTACAAGTACAGCGCCCCGGGCACCGCCAGCGCCGCCCGCAATTATCAGTCCACGGAGAATTCGCGGGGGGCGGATCTCACCCTCGTGCTCCGTCCGTCCCGGCAGCTGCAGCTGCGGTTTACCCTGGCCCGCACCCGGGTGGTCGGCACCCCGAACCTCGCGTCCTTCCGCGGTTACTATGAAGCGGCCGTCGCGCGCGGCAACGAGAGCCCGGCGGTACTTGCCACGGCGAAACTGCTCCTCGATTCCCTCGATCTCCCGGGACGGCCCGCCGGGCCGCAGGCATCGCCCTGGTCCGGCAGCTGGGTGATCGACTACGCCTTCGCACGGGAGGGTGCCGCGGTCCTGCGCGGCGTGCGCGTCGGCGTCAACGGCAGCTGGCGCGACAACTACCTGCTCGGCACCCCCAACGGTCAGAGTATGGTGGGCGGTACCCGCCATCCGGTGAATGCCTACGTCATGCGCGACCAGAAGATCTGGGGCCAGCAGGTCCGCTTCCGCGCCGGGGTGAAGAACCTCGTCGACCTCGAAAACAGCACCATCCGCAAAACGGGTTTCACGACCATGGCCAGCGGTGCCAACGTTTATACCTATTCCTACGTCATGCCTCCGCAGTACGACCTGACCGCTTCGGTCAAATTCTGAGCCCGCCGCTACGATGAACCTGCTCCACCCCCTTCGCCTCGCGGCGCTCCTGCCCGCGATCGCCTCCCTGGCCCTGGCCGCCGCGCCGGCCCGGAAACCCAATATCATCTTCATTTTGGGGGACGATGTCGGCATCGGCGACATCGGCTGCACCGGATCCGATCGCTTCAAAACCCCCCAGATCGACGCGCTGGCCCGGGGCGGCACGGTCTTTTCCCATGCGTATGCCGAACCGCTGTGCGGACCCTCGCGGGCAACGATTCTCACCGGGCGCTATGTGTACCGCACCGGGGCGACGAACCAGGACGCCACCGGACGGTTCAAGCCGACCGACGAGACGATGACGCCCGCAGTCCTCAAGCAGGCCGGCTACGTGACGTCCTCCATCGGCAAGTGGGGCCAGCTCCCGCTCGGGCCGACGGATTTTGGGTTCGATGACTACCTGAAATTCCAGGGCAGTGGGGCCTATTGGAAATCCCAGGGCCGGAAGGGCGAGAGTTTCGAGGTCAACGGCCGCCGGGTCACCGTTGGCGAGAAGGAGTACATCCCGGACCTCATGCACGCGCATCTGGTGGATTTCATCACCCGCCATCGCGACCGGCCATTTTACGTCTACTACTCACTGTCGCACATCCATTCGGAGATCCTGCCCACGCCGGACAGCGCGTCGGACAGCAAGGACCTCTACGCCGACAACATCGCCTACATGGACAAGCTTGTCGGCAAGCTCGTCGCGGAGCTTGAGCGCCAGCGCCTGCGGGAACACACGCTGCTGATCTACTTCGGCGACAATGGCACCTCCAACGGCCACATCGAGCAGGCCACGGTACGGGGACGCCGCCTGCTCGGCGCGAAGGGCGACCTGCTGGAGGGCGGCTGCCGCGTGCCGCTCGTTGTCAACTGGCCCGGCGTGACACCGGCGGGCCGCGTATCCCGGGATCTGATCGACTCGAGTGACTTCTTCCCGACGTTTGCGGCGCTCGCCGGCGCCCCCCTTCCTGCCGGCAAGGTGATCGACGGCCGCAACTTCCTGTCCCAGATCCGGGGCGAGGTGGGCACGCCCCGCGAGTGGGTCTTTCTCCAGCTGGCCCGCCGCTGGTTTGTCGCCGACCAGAAGTGGAAGCTCAACGAGGCGGGACAGCTTTTCGACCTCAGTGATGCGCCCTGGGCGGAGAAGCCGGTGGCTGCCGACACCACCGACGCCGCCGCCCTGGCCGCGCGGCGGAAGCTCCAGGCGGCGCTCGCCCAGCTCAATCCCGCCGGCGGGTTTCTCGACGACGGCGATGGCACCGGCCGACACGCCAACCGCGAAGAGAACCGCGCCAAGCGCAAAAAGAAGTAGTTTCGCCCCTGTCATGAAGATCCTCCGTCTTCCCTTCACGATCCTCCTCGCCCTGGCGTCCGCCGGGGCCCGCGCCGCGGATCGCCCCAATATCCTGTTCATCGCCGTCGATGATCTTCGCCCCGAATTCGGGGCCTACGGGGCGAGTCACGTGCGGAGCCCCAATCTCGACCGTCTCGCGCGGTCCGGGATTACGTTCAACCGGTCGTATTGCCAGCAGGCCGTTTGCTCGCCGACGCGCTCCAGCCTTCTCACCGGCACCCGACCGGACACCACCAAGGTCTGGGATCTCGTCACCCACTTCCGCGACGCGCTGCCGGATGTCGTCACGCTGCCGCAGCATTTCAAGAACCACGGCTACTTCGTCCAGGGCATGGGCAAGATCTACCACGGAGGACTCGACGACCCCGCGAGTTGGAGCGTGCCGTGGCAATACCCCGTGGCGCCCACTTACGCCCGCCCGGAGAATGCCGTCTACAACCGCCTCCACGCCGGGCTGGATCCCGATGCGACTTCGAAGGCGGGCGGAAAGTCCGCCGAGAAGAAGAAGGAGAAGGTGCCGACGCCGCGAAACTCCCGCGGCCCGGCCTTCGAGGCCGGCGACGTCGACGACAATTTCTACCAGGACGGCAAGGTCTGCGATCTCGCGCTCGCCACCCTGCGCGAAATCGCCGGGAAGAAGTCGCCGTTCTTCCTCGCGGTCGGGTTCGTGAAACCCCACCTGCCCTTCATCTCCCCGAAGAAATACTGGGACCTTTACGACCCCGCGAAGATCACCCTGGCTCCGAATCCGTACCGGCCGAAGGACGCACCGGAATACGCCATCCTCCCGGGTGGCGAGCTGCGCAACTACCGCGACATCCCGGAGGGGCATCTGCCCGACGACCTCGCCCGTCAGCTCCGCCACGGCTACTATGCCGCGATCAGCTACATGGACGCCCAGGTCGGCAAGTTGCTCGATGAGCTCGATCGCCTCGGCTTGCGGAAAAACACCATCGTGATCCTCTGGGGCGACCACGGCTGGAAACTCGGGGAGCACGACGCCTGGTGCAAACACTCCAACTGCGAGAACGACACCAACACCGCGCTGCTCCTGTCCGTGCCCGGCATGAAACACGCCGGCGCGAAGACGAACTCCCTGGTCGAGTTCGTCGACGTCTATCCCACGCTGGCCGATCTCGCCGGCCTGCCGCTGCCCAAGCATCTCGAGGGTCTGAGTTTCAAGCCGTTGCTCGACCAGCCGACCCGGCCGTGGAAGCAGGCCGCCTTCAGCCAGTACCCGCGGCCCGGCAGCAAGTCCGGGGTCGGCCAGCTCATGGGCTACGCGATGCGCACGGATCGTTACCGCTTCGTGGTCTGGGTCGGCCGCAACGACCACTCGAAGGTCGACGCGATCGAACTCTACGACCACGAGACCGATCCCCAGGAGAACCAGAATCTCGCCGGTCGTCCGGAGCACGCGGCGCTGGTCGCCCGGCTCATGACCCAGTGGAAGGCGGGATGGCGGGCGGCCGGACCGAAGCTGTAGAGCACAAACAAACGTCGCCGGGTTGAAGCGCGGGCCGCTTCCAGCGGACCGGCGACAACGTGGGTCGCCGCGTTGTGCTGCGATGGAATGCCTCCGGGGTGGGCGGGCCGAAACGTCCGCGCCGAGAGGCGGGGTCGTCGGCGACCGGCGCCTCAGCCCCGCACTTCGGCGAGCTTGACCGGGCGGCCGAGCTGCAGCGAGCGCTCGGCGGCAAAGATGACCTCGTGCGCGAGGACCGCGTCCGCGAGCCCGGTGAGCGGCATGGGCTGGCCGCGGTCGAGGGAGGCGAAGAACGCGTCGAACTGGGTCTTGTACGGATGGTCCGCGACGTCGCCGGAATCCACGCACTTGAACGGCAGTTCCTTCCAGCGATGCCGGTCGTCCCCGTGGAGCGCGTTGGAATGGTGTTTGTTGTCCAACAGGCTGCCCTCGCTGCCAACCAGGTGGGTGTGGAAGTAGTACGGCTGCCAGCAGTCGATCACCGAGGCACATTTGCCCACGCGGCCGTCGCGGTACTTGAGGAGCGTCGTGGTCGTGGAGGGATACTCGTACTTCGCGAACACCGGATGGGCGGAGTGCACGCCATAGCAGAAGACCTCCTCGACGTCCGGCCCGAGGCAGAGCAGCAGGGCATCCATGGCATGGCAACCGGCGGCGAGCAGGCTGCTGCCGCAGCCCGCGTTGGTGGTGCACCATTCGTATTCGCGGTACCACGGGCCGATCCCGTGATAATAGTCGACCTCGGCGTAATGCAGGCGACCCAACTGGCCGGCGTCGATCAAGGCCTTGGTGGCCAGGAACTGGGAGGAGAAGCGCAGTTCGAAACAGATGCAGAAGTTGACCCCCGCGGCCTTTACCTCGCGCTCGATGTCGCGGACATCGGCCAGGGAGAGGGCGAGGGGTTTCTCGACGATGAGATGCTTGCCCGCCCGCGCCGCGGCGATGGCCTGCGCCTTGTGCTGATCATGGTAGCCGCAGATGGAGATCACCTGGAGGTCGGGTGCCGCCAGCATCTCCGCGAAATCGGTGTGCGTCTGCAGCGGGGTGCCGTGCTTCGCCGAAAGTTCCGCGGCATTCAGGCGACGCGAGGAGCAAATCCGGGTTACCTGGCCGCGTGTACCGCCATTGATGGCGGCGAGGTGGGCGGTCGCCGCCCAGCCGTATCCAACAATCCCGACGTGGTATTTCTTCATGGCGCTCGGGGTCAAATAGCGGCCGGCAGTCGGCGGGGCGAGCTTTTCGAAACCGCGATCCGGCGGCGCCGGCTCGCTACGCCAGCACCTCCCGGACCACCTGCCCGTGCACGTCGGTCAGCCGGAAGTTGCGACCTTGGAACTTGTACGTGAGGCGCTCGTGATCGACCCCGAGCAGGTGCAGGATCGTCGCCTGAAAGTCGTGCACGTGGACTTTTCCCTCGATCGGTTTGAAACCGAATTCGTCGGAGGCGCCATGGGTCAGGCCGGGTCGCACCCCGCCGCCTGCCATCCACAGGGAGAAGACGTAGGGGTGGTGATCGCGGCCCCACTGTTTTACCTCCTCGATCTTGCCCTGCAGGAAGGGGGTGCGGCCGAATTCGCCGCCCCAGATCACCAACGTGTCGTCGAGCAGGCCGCGCTGCTTCAGGTCGCGCACCAGGGCCGCCGATGGCGCATCGGTGTCCTGGCACTGAATCCTGAGCTGGGAATTGAGATTCCGGTGCTGATCCCAGCCGGCGTGCATCACCTGGATGAAGCGCACGCCGCGTTCGGCGAGGCGGCGGGCCATCAGGCAGTTGTAGGCGTAGGTGCCCTGGCGCCGAACCTCGGGTCCGTACATGGCCAGGGTGGTCTCCGATTCGCGGGAGAGATCCGTGAGTTCCGGCACGCTGGCCTGCATCCGGTAGGCCATCTCGTACTGGGCAATCCGCGTCGTGATCTCGGGGTCGCCGAAGTCGTCGCGCTTGATCTCATTCAGCTGCGCGAGGTCGTCGAGCAGGCCGCGGCGCACCTCCCGGCTGAGTCCGGCGGGATTGGAAAGGTAGAGCACGGGATCGCCCCGGCCGCGAAAGGCGACGCCCTGGTACTTCGTCGGCAGGAAGCCGCTGCCCCAGTAGAAATCGTAGAAGATCTGGCCGCAGCTTTCTTCCTTGTCGCGCGAGGTCATGACCACGAAGGCCGGAAGGTTGTCCGTCTCGCTCCCGAGACCATAACTCAACCAGGCGCCGAGCGAGGGCCGGCCGGCCATCTCCGACCCGGTGAGGAAGAAAGTGATGGCGGGAGCGTGGTTCACCGCCTCGGTGTGCATCGACTTGATGAAACACAGGTCGTCGACGATTTCCGCCGTCCGCGGCAGGAAGTCCGAGACCCAGGCGCCACACCGGCCGTGGCGCGAGAAGTTCGCGATGGCGCCGAGCAGCGGTCGGGCCGTCTGGCCGCCGGTCATGGTGGAAAACCGCCGGCCGCCGACCACGGAGTCCGGAATCTGCACGCCGTGCAGTTCGCGCAACTTCGGCTTGTGGTCGAACAGGTCCACATGCGAGGGCGCCCCGTTCTGGTAAAGGTAGATCACCCGCTTTGCCCGCGGGGCAAAATGCGGCAACGCGGGCAGGCCGCCAAAGCGTCGCGACGGGCCAGTCGCGGCGCCCGCCTCGCGCCCGAGCAGCGTGGCCAGGGCGGCGGTGCCCAGGCCCAGCGCGGAGCGGCCGAAGAACTGGCGGCGGGTGAACAGGGCGCTCGATTCCTGAAAGGGGGGCATGGAGTCGCGGGGCGGGCTGGGGGTTACTCCCTCGAGAGCACTTCGTCGAGGTTGAGGAGCAGGGAACACAGGCTCGTCCAGGCGGCGTGTTCGATCGGGGAAAGATCCGCCGGGCGGGGCGCCTCGCCGGCGGCGGCCAATTGCCGGGCCGCTTCCGGCGCGGCGGCAAACTGGTCGCGCAGGCGGCGGAGTCGCTCGGCCAGGATGGCGGCCTCAGCCGGCGACGGTGGGCGGGCCGTGGCGAGGCGGAAGGCGTAGGTTAACTGCGCCGAATCCCCGGCCGGCGCCTCGGCCAGAACGCGTTGCGCCATGACGCGCGCCGCCTCGACGAAGGCCGGGTCGTTCAAGGTCACCAGCGCGTGCAACGGGGTGTTCGTCCGCGGGACCTTGACGGTGCAGACCTGGCGGGAGCCCGCATCGAAGAAGGTCGTCGGCCCGGCAATGCGCCGCCAGAACACGTACAGACTGCGGCGATACAGGGCGTCGCCGTGATCCTGGACATAGGCTTTCTTCCGGAAGGTGGCTTCCTCCCAGATTCCGGCGGGCTGGTACGGCTTGACCGGATAGCCGCCCAGCCGGTCGACGAGCAGGCCGCTGACGGCAAGGGCCTGGTCGCGGAGCATCCAGGACGGCAGGCGGTGGCGCGGTCCCCGCGCCAGCAGGCGGTTTTCCGGGTCGCGCTCCCGCAGGTCGGGAGTGACCCGCGAAGACTGCCGGTAGGTGGCGCTGGTGACAATGAGGCGGTGCAGGGCCTTGAGGTTCCATCCGCCCTCGACGAAAGTGGTCGCCAGCCAGTCGAGGAGCTCCGGATGGGACGGCCGCTCGCCTTGGGCCCCGAAATCCTCGGGGGTCTTCACTAGACCCGTGCCTAAAAAGGCCTGCCAGGCGCGATTGGCCGTCACGCGGGCGCCCAGCGGATTCTCCGCGGAGACCAGCCAGCGGGCGAGATCGAGACGGTGGAGGCGAGGCCGGGAGATCGTCCCGCCATCCGCGCCGGCCGGCCGGGCCGACGGCGGCGTGTCGGCCCCAGGACGCTGGAAGATCGCCGGCACCGCCCCGAATACCTGCACCGAGGTCCGGCTTTCGTAGTTGCCCTTCTGCAGCACGAACGTGTCGCGCTTGTCCGGCAGTTCGTCCATGACCATCACGCGGGTGATGGCGGCGTTGGCCGCATCGCGGGCCCGCACGAGATCGATCTGGCGTTGCAGCAGGGCGGCGTACTCCGGGTCGGGATCGGTTTCCTGAAAATACGGCAGCGCCTCGAGCAGCCCGTCGATGCCGCGGCGGGCGGGCGCGGTTCGGACATGGGTCACCAGGAGATTTCCGGGCAGGCGCTGCGCGGCGGGAGATTCGGCCAGTGGCCGGCCTTCCGGCCGGGGAAACTTGCGGCGCTCAAAGGCATCGACGTCGCGGGCGAAGGCTTCGAGTTCCGCATTGGCCCGCTTCACCGCGGCGCGTTCCTCGTCGGTCGTGAGATCCAGGAGTGGCGCCACTTGTCCGCCCCGGCCGCCGCCGGCACCGGCGGCACCGGTCTCCGACATCTGGTTGAACACATCGAAGAGGGAGTAGTAGTCGGTCAGTGAGATCGGGTCGTATTTGTGATCGTGGCAGCGCGCGCAGGCGAAGGTCAGCCCCATCCAGACGGTCGCGGTCGTTTCGACGCGGTCGAAGACGTTTTCGACGCGGGTCTCCTCCGCGATGCGGCCGCCTTCGCCGTTGAACATGTTGTTGCGATGAAATCCGCTGGCGATCCGCTGCTCGCGGGTGGCTTCGGGGAGGAGATCCCCGGCCAACTGGGCGATGGTGAATTGATCGTAGGGCAGGTTGGCGTTGAGGGCCTGGACCACCCAGTCGCGCCAGGGCCACATGGTGCGCTCCGGGTCCCCCTGGTAGCCGCTGGTGTCGGCGTACCGCGCCAGATCGAGCCAGTCCCAGGCCCAACGCTCCCCGTAACGCGGCGAGGCGAGCAGGCGGTCCACCGCGCGTTCGTAGCGGTCCGGGGCGGAATCGGCGAGGAAGGCGTCGACGTCAGCCGGCGTCGGAGGCAGTCCGGTGAGGTCGAGGGAAACCCGGCGAAGCAGGGTGGCGGGCGCCGCCTCCGGCGACAGGGACAGCCCCTCGCGGTGCAGGCGGGCCAGGACGAAGGCGTCGATTGGGTTCCGGGCGGCAGTGGTGGAGGCCGCGACCGCCGGCACGGCGGGTCGGACCGGCGGCTCGAACGACCAGTGGCGGTTCCACGGGGCGCCGGATGCCACCCAACGACGGAGAAGGTCGATCTCAGCGGCCGTGAGCTGGCGGACCGCCTTTGGCGGTGGCATGACCTCGTCGGCCTCCGTGCTGGTCACCCGCAGCACGAGTTCGCTGGCCTCCGGCCGACCGGGAGCAACCACCGTGATGTCGTGGCGGGTGCGAAACAGGCCCTCGCGCTGGTCAAGCCGCAACCGTGCCTCGCGTGAGCCCTCGTCGGGTCCGTGGCAACGGAAGCACGCGTCGGAGAGGATGGGCAGAATCTGCCGGTTGAAATCGATCGACTCCGCGGCCAGGGCGGCGCCGGGCAGCAAGGCGAGGAGCCAGTGGGGGCGCATGGGGTGCCGGAACTGGAGGTTTCCTCGGCAGCGGTGGCAAGCCCGGAGAGGGCCCACGTTCGCACGGCCAACCCGCGGTGGTGTCCACCTTGCGAGTTGGGGTCGACCCGGGCCCGCGCGCCGGTGCCTACGGCCGGTGCCGGGGAAGTTCGGCCTTGAAATCGCCGAGACTGGACCAGCGCAGCCTCCGGCCGAGATCAACCTCGGCGACGGCGATCGTGCCCCATTCCGTAGCCTGGGCGAGGGGTTTGCCGTCCTGGCCGTACACCGCGGAAATCATCCAGTCCTGCTTCGCGTCGGTGTGGGTGCTGCTGACAACGTAAACGTGGTTTTCGCACGCGCGGGCAGCGGCGAGGAGCGGATTGCAGCCCATGACCGGGAAGGCGATCACCTCCGCGCCGCGATTGCTCAACTCCCGCGCCACCTCCGGAAAGAACCCATCGTAACAGACCATCAGCCCCACGCGGCCGAAGCTCGTCTCGAACACCGGGTATTCGGACCCCGGGGTGATCCCGCCCTCGATTTCTCCGCGGGGCAGGCAAATCTTCCGGTACTTGCCCGCCAGGCCTCCGGCGGGGTCGAGGAGCACGGCGACGTTGTAGATCAGGGGGCCGTCGCGCTCCACCAGGCCCACGACCAGATAAAGACGATGTTCACGGGCAAGCGCGCCGAAGAACTCGGTCGACGGCCCCGGAATCGGCTCGGCCACTCCGGCGTACGTGGAGCCGCTCCCGAAGGTAACGACCTCGGGGAGCACCAGGAAGTTTGCCCGCTGCCGGGCGGCTTCCGCGACCAGGGGGGCGAAGGCGGCGCGGCGCTCCTCCGGCGTCCTGGCCTGGCGGGGGACAAAATGCACCGTGGCGAGGCGTACGCGGCGCGGCTCCGGCGCGGTGGTTTCCGTGAGGGTCACCTCGGACCATTCCACCCGGGCGGCGGGGGCCCAGCGAAACTCGAGTTCGACCACGACTTGCGTTGCCGTCGACGGCGCGCGGTAGGTGTCGGCCACCTCGGTCCAGCCGAGGGCGTTGGTCGCGCGATCGGTGGGGTATTCGGGTTCGGCGCGGGGGCGCTCGCCCCGTTTGTAGGAGGCTTCCGAGGGGTCGTCGTGGGTGACCGGCCGGCCGCGGCTGTCGCGCCAGAGGAGTCGGGCAACCGCGGCGCGACGGCCGTCGGCGCCTTGAACCCGACGCACGGCGCGAAAGGCGTAGTGTCGCCCGCCGGTCACCGGGAAGGTGCGGACCCATCGTCCGATGCGGCCGGGTTGGGCGTCGGATGCGAGAATCAGGGCACCCTGGCCGCCGGGTCCTCCGCGGGGGTCGTAGGAGAATTGGGGAGCGATCTCCTCGCGCACACTTACGCTGCTCCAGCCTTCCTGGGCGGAAGTGCCGGTCGAAGCCGCCCAAGACGGAACCGTGAGCAAAACAAGCAGGCCGGCAAGAGACAGTCGCACGCGCAGCATGGTGGGGTCAGGCCGTTGTTTGCTGTTTTGGCCGGCGAAGACAAACGCCTTTTCTCTCGCTGCGCTGCGACCGGTCATCACCGGTGCGAAGTGTCCCGCGGCGAGCGACGGCACTCCGGCTTCAGCGGGGCAGTTCGGCGTCCAACAGGATCCTGCCTTCGGGATGCGGGTTCGACAGCGGGAGGAAGCCGGTCCGCACCAGGGTGGAGAGATCGAAGCGGAACTTTTTTGTCGTGGACACCTTTCCTGCCTGCGCGGCGAAGGAGTCGCGGTCGAGGTTCTGCCGCCGCGGCAGGGCCAGGACGATGCGGTTGCCGGCGCCGCCAACCTCGAGGAGGCAGACTTCGTCGAAGGTGTCCTGATAGGTGCGGATCATGGAGTCGTAGAGGGGGTTGAACCGGCGTTCCCAGATGTTGCCCACCACCACGCCCGTGGGCTTGAGGCTGCGCCGCACGGCCCGCAGGAACTCGCGGGTGGTGAGGGAAGGCGGCACGCTGTCGGCGCCGAAGGCGTCGAGGAAGATGAGATCGTACGGCTGGCGGTTCTTCTCGATGAAGGCCCGTCCGTCGCCGGTGTGGGCCTGCAGGCGTTCGTCCTCGGTGAAGCCGAAGTACCGCCGGGCCACGCGGACAACGTCGGGGTCGATTTCAACCGCATCGATTACGGCCGCCGGATAGTGCCGGCGCAGGAACATCGGCAGCGTGCCTCCACCCAGCCCGACGATCAGGATGCGACGTGGTTCGCCGCAGAGCGCGAGGCCCGAGAAGGCGTACGACGCGTAGGGAAGCTCCAGGTGCTCGGGATCACCCAGTTTCACCACGCTCTGGCGCGCGCCCCCGTGCTGGAACTGCAGGGTGCGCAGCCCGGCGTACTCGGTGACAATGACCGAGCCGAACTCGCCCTTTTGATCGTAGAGCACGCGCGGCTCGGTCGAGGCGGGCTGGCCGGGCAGGGCGGTCAGCAGGGCGATCAGGAGGAAGGGGAGGCGTAACGGCAGCGACATGGTGAGGGGATGGGGCGGGCGGCGGCGTGCCGCCCAGGCGGAGGGAAGGGGAAGCGTGGCGCCCGTGCGGGCCGAGGCAATCACGGGAACGCGGCCGCCAGGGCGACCAGCAGTTCGGCCACGGCTTCGCCGCGGGCCGTGGCCGCGGGATCCTCGCGCGCGACCCAGTACGCGTTGTCCAGGCGGCAGCCCCTGGTGGCGAGAATCCGGGTGGCGTCCGTGAGGCTGGCGCAAAGCCGATCGAAGCGCTGGGCCGCCGCGATGATGAGCCCGACCGATCGCCAGGCTTCGCTGGCCGCGCCGGGGCGGGCGGCGTTGCGCCAGGCGCTGACGGAGGCCTCGGCCGTGGCGAAGAAGCCCGCCCCGTGCAGGCGGTTGATGGCGGCGATGGCGGCCTCGGAGGCGGGGCCGGTCGCGGCGGATTCCGGCGCCACCAGACGGGGCACGGCGAGGACGGCGCCGTCCTGCAGCAGGCGGTCGCGCAGCGTGGCGTACGGCAGTTCCTGCACGTCGCAGCCGGCCCGCCGGGCCAGCACGGCTGCGGCGCCGGCGGCCTGGCCGAGCATGAGGAAGACCGGCTCCATCCGAATCGAACCATAGGCGGCGTGGCTGGCGGAGAGGCACACGGGCACCAGCAGGTTGGTGCATTCGCCGCGGCGGGGCACCAGCGCGCGGTAACTGAGCGGAAAGGCCCGGATGTTCTCGAAGAACGTGCCCTCCAGCCGCAGCTTGCCGGCCGAATCGACGAACATCCCCACCGCGTGCGAGTCGAGCGCGTAGGAGGCGAAGGCCACCGGATCGGGCACGGTGGTGCGCCGGCGGGCGTCGTGCTCGGTGATCACGTACTCCCCGACGAGCCGGCGGGCCTCGCGCACGTAGAGCTGGAAAGGCCAGTGTCCCGTCTCGGGAAACTCATCGCGCGCGAGTCCCCAGCGGCCGACGGCGCGGCGCGTCTCCTCCGGCACCCGGGGATCGTGGGCGAGAAACCAGAACATCCCCTGGGTGTAGTCCTTGTGTTCCTGCCAGAGCCAATCCCGCTCTTCGTAGGAGGCCGCCGCCCAGCCGTGGCTGCGGCCCACGTAGTCGGTCGAGAACAGCTCCCGGTTGTTCGTGTCGGTCTTCCGATTCGGCATCGGTGTGAGGGTGAACAACTGCGGTCCCGGGGCGGCGGTCCGGCCCTGGAGCGACCGCAGCAGCAGCTCGTATTCGAGCGGGTTGTACCGCGCGGGCCGCTCGAACGGGAGGCGGTTCTCCGGCACGTCGGTGAGGCAGACGCGGAAGTTGTAGGCCTGCACGCCGGAGTCGGCCTCCCCCTCGGCGCCGGGGGCGCGGGCGGCGATGCGCGGCAGCAGGCCGCTTGCGGGATCACCGGGCCGCACATAGGGGTCCACCGCGGCCGTGCGCGACTCGTTCGAGAAGCGGATGCCGTTGAGGGTCTCCCCGTACTGGCGGTTGGCTTCACGACCGAGCGCAAATGTCACGCCGGCGGCCGCGAGCAGGTCGCCTTCGTACGTCGCATCGATGAAGACCGGCGCCCGGAAGGTGCGGCCGTCGAGCAGCGTGAGGGCGGTCAGGCGCGTTCCGGTGCGGCGGACGCCGTTGGCGCGATCCAGGCGAGCGCGCCGGTGGACGACGACCTTCGCTTCGCGGAGCAGATCCTCCAGAATGCGGGTCGCGACGTGCGGCTCGAAGAACCAGAACTGGCGCGTGGCTTCGGTGACGTTGAGCGGATGCCGGGGGAGGTAGTCGGCGCGGGACTCCCGCGACCACGCACCGGCTGACGCGTAGTGATCGTGGATGCGCCGGTAGAACTCGCGCGCAAGGCCGCCGACCATCCGCTTGTCGCCGACGTCAGTGGCGCCGAGGCCGCCGGCGGTCAGGCCGCCGAGGGCCGGACCGGGTTCGAGGAGCACCACGGAGGCGCCGAGGCGGGCCGCCTGGACGGCGGCAGCGACGCCCGCGGCATTGCCACCATAGACTACCAGATCGACGGAATCCTCGGCGGCGGCCTCCAGCCCGGAAACGAGCATCAGGAGACCGGCGAGCCAGCGAAGGACAGGTTGGGGCATAGGCAGGAGCTAGTCGTAGCGGAGCCGGCCCGCGGAGCGAAAGCGGATTCGGCGGCGGCGATAAGCGAGGGTGATGGCGGCAGGGCGCGATGGTGATACTCCGGCGTCTAACGGTCCGGAGAGGAGTCCCGCGTTGTACGTCGCGGTGAACGGCGATACAGGGTGGAGGCGAGAGCGACCCTTCCGAGCTACGATGGCGGCAGGCCTCGGGCCCGGGGAGGCGAGCTCGTTTCGGAGACCTCATCATGGCGACGAACATCAATCGACGGAAGTTCCTGAAGGGTTCGCTGGTGGCCGGCGGTGCGGCGGCGGCGCTGGCCAGTTTCGAGGAAAAGGCGCTGGGCGCCGAAATGAAGGGAGGCCGGCCGGCCGCGGCGAAGCCGCCCCCTGATCCGATGAAGCTGCCGATGGGAAAGATCGGGGCCCTCGAGGTGAGCCGGATGATCTGCGGCGGCAACCTCATCGGCGGCTGGGCGCATTCGCGCGACCTGATCTACGTCTCGCCCCTCCTGAAGGCGTATCACACCGACGAGAAGATCTTCGAGACCCTGCGGCTCGCGGAACGACGCGGAGTGAACACGGTCCTGACCAACCCCGCGGCCGATCGCGTACTCAACGACTATTGGAACCTCGAGGGCGGCAAGATTCAGTGGATCTCGGACTGCGCCTCCGGTGACATGAAGGACAGCATCCGCCGCTCCGTCGACAACGGGGCCCATGCGATCTACCTCCAGGGCGGCATCTGCGACAAACTCGTCCGCGAGGGCAACCTTGCCCTGATCGAGGAGGGACTGAAGTTCATGCGGCAGCAGAAGGTGCCGTGCGGGCTTGGCGCACACAGCCTCGATACGGTCAAGGCGTGCGTGAAGGCGGGGTTCGACCCCGACTTCTGGGTCAAGACGCTGCACCAGGACAACTACTGGTCGGCGACACCGGTGAAGAGCCGCCGGCCCTTCGACGAGATCAGCGGCCGCAGCGGGGACCACGACCAGCATCACGACAACATGTGGTGCACCAACGCAAAAGAGACGATTGAGTTCATGGGGCGGCTGAACAAGCCGTGGATCGCCTTCAAGGTGCTGGCGGCGGGTGCGATCCATCCCCGTCTCGCCTTCCAGTGGGCGTTCGAGAGCGGGGCGGACTTCATCTGTATCGGGATGTTCGATTTCCAGGTCGTGGAAAACACCGATCTCGCCGCGCGGGCCCTGGCCGCCGTCACGCCGAAGAACCGCGCCCGTCCCTGGATGGCATAGTGCGGCTTGCCAGCCAGCGTGCGCGCCTCGGAGCGCCGCGACCCCGCCGACCGCGAGCGGCCAGGCGGTCTCCTGCGGCGCGAGCGCGGCGACAGAGCAGCCGAATGCGCCCTACCGGCAGTTCCGCGGTGGGACGCCGAAGTGGCGGCGAAAGCAGGTGGCGAAGTACTGGCTCGAGGAGAAGCCGGTGGCCAGCGCGACCTCCAGGACGCTGCGCCGGCGGTTTTCCCGCAGCAGGCGCGCCGCCGCCTCCAGCCGACAGCGGGTCAGGTGCGGGATGGGGGTCGTGTTGGTGAGTTGCTTCGAGTGGTGGATGAACCGGGTGACCCCGAGCCCGCACTGCCGCGCCATCGCCGCGACGGTCCAGGGTTCCGCCAAATGCTCCGGGCTGCGCTGCAATTCCGACCAGAAGAGCGCCACCGTGCGTTCGGCGCTGGCCAGGGAGGTGTCGAGGGTCACCCGCCGGCGGCGGAACATCTCCAGCACCAGGACCAGCAGCTCGTTGATTAAGGCCGCCAGGCGCGACACCTGGTCTCCCTCCCGGTCACTCCCGACGGCCGCGGCGATGCGCTGGAAACACTGGCGAATTTCCGGGGTGGCCGCCCAGACCGGGCGTTCGTTGTGGCGCAGGTAATGCGTCAGTTCCTCCCGATCAATCCGCGTCAGCACGATCCAGGCGGGCCAGCGCCAGGGTTGGTGCGGGCGCCGCATCCCGACGTCCACGATCAGCCAGTGCAGACGGCCGGCGCCGACATGCGGATCCCCGACGCGGTGGCGCTGCCACGGTCGGGTCACGGTGAGATCATCGGGACGCAACTGCGCCTGGCGCCGGTCGACGCTGAACGCCACGCCGCCCCGCTCGAGGAAGGTCAGCTCGATCCCTTCGTTGCGGTGCCAGTCGAGGCCCCACGACTGGGCCTGGGAGGCATCCCAGCAACCCACTGACTTCACGCCGGGCAGGGCGGAGGGCGGCAGCCGTTTCCCCGGATAGTGTCCCCGCGCCAGCGCCTCCAGCCGCACCCGCCCGCAACGCGCCGCCTCCGCCAGTTCGGCGCATGTATCGGCGTGAAAGGTTCTCCGGCGATCCTGGTAGATCGGGGCCAGCATGATGTGCAAAATCTTTCACTGAAAACCACCGAACGACAAACCCGAAGCGGTCCTGCTAGGGTGGCCCAGGCAATCGCCCCGCAACTTCCACTCCTCCCCGCCATGGCCAGAATCCACCTTGGAATCAACCTCGAGTTCGTCCGGCACGCCGACAAGCCCTTTGAATGGGGGGTCGCGAAGGCCGCGGAGCTGGGCTACACGCACGTGGAGCCGATGGTCCACTGGGGCCGCGAGTTGCTCAGCGAGGCCGGATACTTTCACAGCGTGTCGATGCTTGATGATCCGCTGCGCCTCACGCGGGCCTGTCGGAAACACGGGGTGAAACTGTCGGGCCTGTCCACACACACTCCGCTCACCAAGCCGGAGATCGGCGTGGAGTACCTCAAGCAGGCGATCCGTTTTGCGGCGGAGGCGGGCGCCCCGGTGGTCAATACCGACGAAGGCCCCAAGCAGCCCTGGACGACCGAGGCGGAGGATTTCGTGCTCATGCGCTACACGCTGGCGGAGGCGGCCCGGGTCGCCGAGCCGCGGGGCATTCTCATCGGAGTCGAGCCGCACCAGCAGTACAGCAAGTCGCCGGAGGGGCTCGCCCGCATCGCCAGCCTCGTGAAGAGCCCGGCGATTGGGATCAACTTCGACACGGGCAACAGCTACCTCGCGGGGCACGATCCTTACCGGTGGCTCGGCCGGGTCGTCGGGCGACTGGTGCACCTGCACGCCAAGGATATCTCGATCCAGCAGTCGGGCGCCGAACGCGGCAAGGTCACCGGCACGCCGGTCGGCTGCGCCTGCGGCGAAGGGGTGATCGACTGGGCGCGCGTCATCCGGCTGTGCCGGCGGGCGCGCCGCGACATCGTGCTCAGCGTCGAATGTGGCACGGTTGATCAGGCGGCGGCCTCGATCGCGCACCTGAAGAAGCTTCTCTGACCCCGGCCTCCCCATGCACTCCGCCCCCGTTGTGTCACGTCGCGCTTTCCTGTCCCGGGGCGCCGCGGTGTTCGCGGCGCCGCTCGTCCTGCGGTCCCGCCTGCGGGGCGCCGATGCTCCGAGCAATCACCTGCGGCTGGCCGCCATCGGCTGCGGCGGACGGGCCCAGGCGGTGATCCTGCGCCAGCTTGCTCCGCAGCCGGACGCACGCGTCGTGATCGCCTGCGACTGCTTCCCCGAACGCCGCGAGAAGATGGCGGCGGACCTCAACCGGATTTACGGGAGCCAGGTCTGCACCACGTCCGCGGACTTCCGGGAGGTGCTGGCTCGGTCCGACATTGATGGGGTCGTCGTCTGCACCCCGGATCACTGGCACATGCCGATCGCCTACGCGGCGGCCCAGGCAGGCAAGGACATGTACGTGGAGAAACCGCTCGGTCCCGCCCTGCGCTGGGCGCAGCGCGTGCGCGAGGTCGTGCGGCGGAAGAAACTGGTTTTCCAATATGGCACCCAGCAGCGCGGGGACCAGGTGCAGTTCCGGCGCGCCTGCGAGTTCGTGCGCAACGGATATATCGGGAGGATTAAGGAGGTGCTCTGCTGGTGCCCCGACATGGCGAGCGAGTTTGCCCGCGCCAAGGTGCAGCCCTACGGGTCGATCGAGACCGCGGAGCCACCGGCGGGCTTCGACTACGATCGCTGGCTCGGGCCCGCGCCGGAAAAGCCCTACACGGTGGATCGGTGCACGCCCTACGGCGGCTACCATATCTACGACTACTCGCTGGGCTTCATTGCCGGCTGGGGGGCGCATCCCCTCGACATCGCGCAGTGGGGACTCGAGGCCGACGACACGAGCCCGGTGCGCTACGAGGGCACGGGCCTGTTGCCGCTGCGCCGCCGGTTGTGGGACACCCTGGAGTCCTACGATGTCCGCTGTGAATACGCCAACGGCGTGCGGCTGCGGCTGACGGGCCTGCGGGCGGCGACGCCGCTCCTCGACCGCAGCGGAATCCGCTTCCACGATCACGGCACGAGGTTCATCGGGGAGAAGGGATGGATCCAGGTGGATCGCCAGGCGCTGATGGCCAGCGATCGGCGGCTGCAGGACGCCAAGGTCGAAGTGGGCGTGGGCGAGAAACGGCTGCTGCGCACGACCTCGCACATGCGGAACTTCCTCGACTGCATGCGCAGCCGGGCCACGCCGCTGGCGCCGCTGGAGGCGGCGATTCGGAGCGACACCATCAGCCACCTGGGCAACGCCTGCATCCGCCTCGATCGCCCGGTGCGCTGGGACCCGGTGGCCGAGCGCGTCATCGGCGATCCCGAGGCCGAGGCCATGCTGGATCGTCCGCGGCGCCCGGCCTGGGATGTGTTTGCGGCGTGAGGGCGTTGCGGGCGATGCACGGCTTGTTCTCGCCTGGATTCCTCCGGTTGCGACCAGCCGGTTGCTTTCGCTCCTGTGGGGAACCGAATGAGCCGCGATCTACTTCGGGGCGTCGACTTTGCGGGGCCCGCGCCCTGGCTGCCCTCATGGCGTTCCATGCTGGCGCCGCCGCGCCGGCCGCCGAAGCTCCGCTGCGCGTGCTGCTGCTGAGTGGCGATAACAACCACGCGTGGGCGGAGACGACTCCGGTGCTGCGGGCGGTGCTCGAGGCCGACGGCCGCTGCCAGGTCGCCGTGACCGAAGAGGTCCCCGGCCTCACCGCCCGGTCCTTCGCGCCGTACGAGGTGATTCTCAGCAACTACAACACCTTCAAGCGGCCGGCGCCGACCGATCAGGTGTGGAAATCCGACGTGCGTTCGGCCTTCCTCGGACACCTCCGTTCCGGACACGGCCTGGTGGTGGTGCACGCCGGCAGCTCGGTGTTCTATGACTGGCCGGAATTCCAGCAGGTGGCGGGCACGTCGTGGACGCTCGGCACCACGCGCCATGGGCAGCGTCACGTCGCTCCGGTGAACTTCACGGCGATCGACCATCCGATCACCCGCGGATTGAAGCCGTTCTGGACCTTCGATGAGTTCTGGGAAAACCTCGTCGTGCACCCCGGCGCCACCGTGCTCGCCATGGTCACCCCGGAACCGAAGTCCAAGGGTGGGGGAACACCGGCACCTTCGCTGCTGACGACCGAATACGGCCGGGGCCGAGGTGTCTGCCTGCTGCTCGGGCATGATGTGGCGGCCATGAGGAACCCGGCGTTTCGCACGCTGCTGGTGCGCGCCACCGAGTGGGCGGCGCGCGGAAAGGTCGCCGCGACCGCCGCCGCGGACTGGCCGGACAGCGCGGAGAAGGCGGCCATGGTGGCGGGCCTTCCAGCTGCCACACTGCTGGCCAAGCCGCGCCGTCGCCGGATCCTGTTGGCCGGCTCCGGAGGGAATTATCTCGGCGGGCGGCGGTCGGGTTCCTCTCGCGTTGCGCCTGTTGCGGGCTGGGGTCGGCGATCCCCCTGGAGGCCTTCCACTCGGTGAAAACGTCCGTTTCTTTCCTGCCATGAACACTCCGCTGCCTCCGCCTTCCCGTCGCACGTTCCTCAAGACCGCCGCTGTGACTGTGCCGTCCCTGACGTCCTGGATGCGGGCCGGCGCCGCACCGGCGGTGGTGGGAGGCAAGAGCCTCAACAGTCGCATCGGCATCGGCTTCATCGGCACCGGCGGTCGGGCCGGGGCGCACATGCGCATGCTGGAGTCGCTGCGCGATCAGGAGAAACTCCCGATCGAGTTTGCCGCGGTCTGCGACGTCAACTGGGCGCGAGTGGAGAAGGCGCAGGCGCGCCTGAAGGCGGCCAAGGCCTACCTGGACTACCGGCAGCTGCTCGCCGATCCGGCGGTGGATGTGGTCTGCATCGCGACACCGGACCACCACCACGGGCAGCAGGCGATTGATGCGTTGCAGGCCGGGAAGCACGTGTACTGCGAGAAACCGGTGACGCACTGGCGGCAGTTTGCCCTTACGCGCCAACTGGCGGATGTCGCCGCCCGCTCGCCGTGCGCCTTCCAGTGCGGGACCCAGGCGATGAGCGACGGGGCGTGGCACCAGATGCGCCAGCTGGTGCAGGAGGGCCTGATCGGCCGGCCGCTGTTTGGCGAAACGGGGTTTTTCCGCATCGGCGACTGGGGCGAGCGGGGGATGAAGGTGGACGATCCCAACCTCAAACCCGGTCCGGGACTCTATTGGATGGCGTTCCAGGGCGATGCACCGAAGCGAGAGTTCAGCGTCGACCGGCTCTTCCGCTGGCGGTTGTTCGAGGACTACGCGGGCGGGCCGGTCACGGACCTCTACCCGCACTGCCTGACCCAGGTGATCTACATCCTCGGCGTGGGGTTTCCGGAGAAGGTCGTCGCGCTCGGCGGCATCCACCGTTACGACTACGAGCTGCGTGACGTGCCCGATACCTTCAACCTGATCGCCGAGTACCCGGAGAAGGTCACAATCAGCGTCCTGGGCACGCAGGCCAACGACTACAACGCCACGCCCCTGCGCGGGGCGGGCCAGCGTTGTCCGGTGATTCGGGGATGGGAGGGGTCGCTCTCGATCGACACCAACAACAAGGACATCCTGTTCACGCCGCTGCGCGAAAAAGGCGCCAAGCCTCCGCAACGGATTCCCATCACCCATCCGGAAAACAACCTCGAGCTCTGGAAGAACCTCCTCACCTGCGCGCGCGAGGGGCGCAAGGACACCTGGAGTCCGGCGGAACTCGCCTTTCGCGCCCAGACCGTGCTGCACATGGCCATGCAGGCACACCGCCGCGGAGTCACGGCGAAGTTCGATTCCAAGCGGCGGGAGATTGTCTGAAGAAGCGACCGTTCCAAGCGGGGCGACCCCTACCCGTGACTCCTTACGAGAAAATACCTGTCATGACCGGATTCTTTCACACGAACACAGGACACAGGTTCGCGGTCGCCCTCGCGACCGCCTTGGCCGTGCTTGGGTTCACTTCGATTGGAAAGGCAGAGATCCTCCGGTTGACCGGTTCCGGTGGGCGTCCGGCGATCGAATACCAGTCGGCGGCGAATCCACATAAGCCCTACGTCGCGCAGCTGTATTCACCCGCCGGGGCCGGGGTGCTCCTCGATGCGCCGAAGGATCACCTGCATCATCACGGGTTGATGTTCGCCCTCGGGGTCGATGGCCTGACCTTCTGGGCTGAAGCGAACAAGTTTGGCCGGCAGGTGCCGCGGGCGACGAACCGGTCGGGCGGTCGCCTCGAACAGGTGTTGGACTGGCAACTGCCGGATCAACGGACGGTGCTGGTCGAGGACCGGGCCGTGATCGTGCATCCGGAAACCGGGGCTTCCGCGACCCTGGTGACGTGGCGCAGTCGCTTGCGCGTGGCCGCGGGCCAGCCGGCGGTGAATCTCACCGGCAGCCACTACTATGGGCTCGGGCTGCGCTTCGTGCGGGAAATGGACGCCCACGGGAAGTTCTTCCTTGGCGGCGGCGCGGAAGGCGAATCGGTGCGCGGCACCGAGCGGCTGACGCCGGCGGCGTGGTGCGCTTACACCGCCACCCTCCGCGGACAGCCGGTCACAGTCGCGGTCTTCAGCCACCCGGAGAACCTCCGCCCCCCGCCGCGGATGTTCACGATGTGCACTCCCTTCTCCTACCTCGGGGCGACTCTCAACCTCTGGAAGGAACCGTACCGTCTGGAGCCGGGGAGAACGCTCGACCTTCGCTACGGGGTGGCCGTCTGGGATGCGGTGCCGGATAGCGCCACGGTCGAGGCGTTGTTTCAGCGCTGGGTTGCGCTGGTTTCGCGGTAGGTCGGAGGCATGGGGAGGCCGCGCGGCGTGCAGGAATGCGACCCAGCTTCACCGCTGCCGGCAGTGAGAGGGAGGTGGGATCCTTCGTGCTACCGCTCCAGCCCGCACTCGTAGACAAACCAGGCGGGATTCAAGCCGGCCAGGGGGGCCTGCAGCTTGGCGATTTCCGCGGCTGGTCCGTGCACTTCCACGCGGACCAGGGTCGAGATCTTCAGCATCGCTTCGACTTGGGCACCGACGTTGCCGACATGGGCCAGCAGGGCGTCGGCGTCCCGATAGGCTTCCCGGCAAAAGATCACGTCGCCGCCGAGGGTAAACTGGTAGTAGAGCACGCCCGGTTCGGTTTTCGTCCGCGCGATGAACTCCTGGAGGAGGGCCTTGGCGGCCGGCATCTGGCCGGCGCGAACCTGGAAGTACGGGTGAATGGAGACGGGGATGGGGGAGGGCATGGGTGGGGACCATTGGCACGCCCCGGTCCGAGGCAAGCCTGCGGACGGTGACTCGCGGCTATGGCTTCCGGGCCGGCACCACCACCTCGAGCAGCATGCCGGGGAGAAACTCCTCGGGCAGGCGATCCAGGTCCCGGGTGTCGTCGATCACCCGGACTTCGTATCCGCGTTTCGCGCACTCCGTGCGCAGCGTCCGGATGCCGTCGACGCACCCGTACGCCAGGAGCACCCGGCCTCCGGGACGAAGGTGCCGGGGCAGCCCGTCCAGGAGCGTGCGCATCAGTTGAAACGAAGCGTCGTAGAGCGCGTACTCGTCGATGCTGGCGGGGACGCGGTTGACCCAGGGTGGATTGGAGAGAATCACATCGAACTGCTCGTCCGGGCGGATGACCGCAAAGGCTGCGGAGCGCTCCGGTGTCACCTGGCGGACCTCGAGTCGCGGCGCCAGGGCGAGGCGGGCGCCGTTGAAGGTGGCGTTCTTGACTGCATGGGGGTTGATGTCGGTGGCCACCACCCGGGAGGCTCCGGCCGTGAGGGCGCAGAGCGCGAGAAGGCCCGTCCCGGTGCCGATTTCGAGGACCTCCTTGCCCTTCACCACGGGGGAGGAGCGGAGCAGCCTGCGCAGGCTGGGGGTGTCGCGAGGATCCCAGAACACCGTCTCGAACTGGGCCAGCGGGCGGGGCAAATCTTCAATCGTCACCCAACTCACGGGGCCCGCGTAGCCGATCCTCGCCCGTTCCTCCGGGGTGATTTCCTGGGCGCGCGCCCGGACGACCTGGAAGGCGAAAACGGCCAGCGCGAGTCGAGCCAGGGCGGGGGAGAGGCGGTGCGACATGGCGGTGAGTCTGGTGGTCACGCGCCTGCGGCCGCAAGCGATGTGTCGCCCCCTCCGCAGAGGGGCGTGGAAGCCGGAAGGATCCGGCGTGCGAGGTCGCGCGCAGCGTCAAGGCGCCGTGGGTGGCCCGCCCGGGCCCCGCGTCGGACCCACGGTGAGGGAAGGCCTGGACCCGGGCCGGAGTGCCCCTGCACCCCGGCCCCGCGGCTTCAGTCTACTCGTTTTCCCACTCGGGATCGATGATCCCCAGTGCCCCGTCGCTCAGCCTCTGGACGAGGATCATGAACTCATATTCATCCCCTCCCTTGGCGGAGTCGCGGTCGATGTGAACGGTCAGGCTGGGCGGGTCGTCCGCGATATTGCATTCGAAGCGCGGGAATTGGTCCTGGCCGATGTTCCGTTCCGTTGCCGGGAGTTGGTCGTGAACGAAGTAGATTCCCACCATGGCGTACTTCTCGCTCCGGACGGCAGCATCACCCGGGCACGCCGGATCTGTTTGAATCGTGAATTTGACCTCATGGGGGCCGGCTTTGCCCTTCATCTTGACCTTGTAGCCGGTCGGAACACTGACGTCGTCGTTGTTTGGGTTTTCGGCGGTCAGTTCCACCAGGCAGTACCCCGAGCCGTTGGGGCGGAATTTGTGCATCCAGACTTTGATTAGGCTCTGTGGCATGACGGATCCTTGGTTTAGTTGTTGGGGGTTAGACGGACGGAAGGGGATCGGCTTTCGCCCGGCCAGGGGCGGAGGGGCCGATAGCCAGCGGCTTCGAGGCGGGCGAGCAGGGGCCGCGCGTCGTCGCTGCGGTTCAAGAGGAGGAGCGCGCGCACTGCGGGGTCGACCAGTCGCCAGTCCCTGGCTTCGGGCAGGCGGCCGGCGACAAAGTCCAGGGCGCCCTGCCACGATGCGGCCGCTTCCCGGTCCTTGCCCGCGGCCTGCGCGACGACCCCGGCGGTGACGCGGGCGTATACCCACTCGGTGAGATTGCGACGGTCACCCGTGGTGACCTTGCCGAAGCGCGTGGCGAGGTCCAAGGCCCGCAGGGCGGCGTCGGCAGCGCCTTCCTCGCCGGTTGCAAGACGCAGTTCCGCTTCCAGGCGCCACGCCAGCGCCAGGCGCGCGGCGACGGTTTGGTCCGTCGGTTCCTCCGCCAGGAGTTTCTCGAGTTGCGGCCGTACATCGCGCAGCAGTCGTGCCGCGCCGGTGTGATTACCGGCGGCGAGATCCAAGAGGAGAATCTTGAGGCGGAGGTAATGGGTGCTGAGTTGCCAGCGACGATGGGCCGGATCGTGCCGGACGAGCGCATCCATCACGGTCAGCGCCCGCTCGAGGCAGGCGCGCGCCTCCGCGGGGCGGGCGGTGATGGCCAACACGTCGGCCTGCCAGCCCAGGCTGTCGGAGAGGCGCGGGCGCCAGCGCGTGCTGTCGGGTTCCAAACGCAGCAGCGCTTCGAGACGGGAGGTCTGGTCACGGTACCAGACCAGCGCGGCTCCGAGGTCACCCTGGCGCTCCGCCGCCGTGCCGAGGAAGGAACTGATGTCCGCCATCCGAAAGTCGAGATCGCGTTCGTTGGGGTAGCTCACCCGCAGGGCCTCCACCATCTCCCGCTCCGATTCGAACAGCCCCTGCGCCCGGTCGAAACGGCCCTGTTCCAGTTCCAGCACGCCGAAGTTGTGCCACCCGGCGATAAACTCGCGCCTCCACCGGTAGTTGGCCGGGTCCATCTTCTGCAGGACGGCCGATTGTTCCCGGTAGCGACCCCATGCTCCATTGGCCTGATCCAGTTCGCCGCGCCGCATGTGGACCGCGCCGACCCAGTACTCGATTTGCGCCCGTTCAAACAAAACCTCCCCATCCGTCGGCCGACGGAGGAAGAGGACTGCGGCCCGACCCTGCGCGGCCACGAGCGATTGCATCGCGGGGTCGTAGCGCGCCTTGTCGAAGTGGACCTCGGCGATCTGGCGCAGGGTCGTCGCCTGCTGCCGCAGGGCGGTGTCGTCGAGTTCGCGGGGTTCGAGCGAGGCGAAGTAGGCGGTGGCCTTGTCCCCGACCTTCTCGAGCAGGTCGAGCTTGCCGACCTTCTGCACGTCCTTGCGGAGGTCCCCGAGCATGAAATCGAGGAGTCCTTCCGCCCGCCTCCGGGCTTGCACGGCCCGGTTTCGCTCCGCCGCGGCGACCTGCTCGGCTTCGGTCGCCCGCACCGCTTGCCAGGTGGCCGCCACGAGGCCGGCCACCAGCGCCAGCGTCACGGCGGCGGCCGCCGCGACGCCGAAACGATGGCGGCGCGTGAACTTGGCGATCCGATAAGCCGTGCTCGGCGGCCGGGCCAGGACCGGTTCGTGATGGAGATGGCGCGTGAGATCGGCGGCGAAGGAGGTGGCGGTTTCGTAGCGCCGCATGCGGTTCTTCTCCATCGCCTTCATCACAATCCAGTCGAGATCGCCGCGGAGCTGGATCGAGAGCTGGTGCGGGACTGTGCCGCGCTGCCGGGCGATGGTCTGGCGCTCGGCGTCGGCCAGGGTGCGCACGCGCACCGAGGGACGGGGCGGCTCGGACTCGCGAATCAGCCGCCGGATGTGCTCGATCGCGGCGTTGGCGAGCGTCTTCGGGTCGAAGGGCGGCCGGCCGGTCAGCAGTTCGTAGAGCAGCACGCCGAGCGAGTAGATGTCGCTCCGGGTATCGACATCCAGGGCGTTGAAGTCGGCCTGTTCCGGGCTCATGTAGACCGGTGTGCCGATGAACTGATCGAAGGCGGTGAAGAGGGTCTGGTCCGTCAGCCGGCCCTGGGTGGCCTTGGCGATGCCGAAGTCGATCACCACGGGCACGGCCTGGTCGTCGTGCAGGGTGACCAGGACATTGGAGGGCTTGAGATCGCGGTGGATGATCCCCTTCTGGTGCGCGTGCTGCACGGCGTGGCACACCTGGATAAAGAGCTGCAGGCGTTCCGCCGCGGACAGGCTCTTTTCATCGCAGAACTTCGTGATCGGAATCCCACGCACCAGCTCCATCACGAAGTACGGCCGGCCCGCGGCGGTGCTGCCGGCGTCGTAGACCTTGGCGATGTTGGGATGGTCCATCATCGCCAGCGCCTGCCGCTCGGCCTCGAACCGGGCGACGACGGCCTTGGTGTCCATCCCGAGCTTGATCACCTTCAGCGCCACCCGCCGCCGGACGGGTTCCTCCTGCTCGGCCATCCACACCACGCCGCAGCCGCCCTCGCCGATCTTCTGCAGCAGTTTGTAGTGGCCGAGGCGCTCGCCCGGACTCTCCTCGCTCGGGGGGACGGGTCGCGTGGGGATGGCCAGGAGGTCGTCGTTGTCCTCGTGCGCGGAGAGCAGCGCCAGCACCCGCGAAAATAGCGCGAGATCCTCGCCGCAGGCCCGGGCTAGGAAGGCAACCCGCTCGGAGGGTGGCAGCGCCAGTGCGTCCGAAAACAGCCCTTCCTCGCCGGGAGAGGAGTGGTTCATGGGCAGGCAGGGGTGGTGGTGAGGAGACGATTGCCGTAGTGCAGGCAAAGGCCCACGCCGACGGCTCCCCGACGGTGCAGTTCCGCTACTGACCGGCGGTGCCCGGCCTCGGTGAGGCCGGCTTGAAGCCTGACGCCCTCGAAGGCCACTTGCGCGGGGTGCCACCACCAGGGAACCCGGGTCCGACTGGGGGAGGTCCGGAAAGCGGCCCGGCCAGGGCAACCTCTGCCGCGAGAGGGGGCGGATACGCTGGATTTCATGGCTGGCGCCGAGGACCGGGGGGCGTTGGGGCGGTGTGACCTCCCAAGACAGCAGGAGGCCATTCCTCAGTGCGCAAAAACCCGGCCCGGAATGATCATTGGGCGGCAACTTTTCTTTCGACGACCACCCGTCTGTGGTCGAGCGAACAAGGGGTCTGGCTGGGTTGGATAGCCAGGACGGAAGACTCGGATCACCCCCGGGGCGAGGGGCCCCCGTGGCGGGCGCTTCGATCGGACGAATTCCGTCGCGGTTCCGCCGGTGCGGAGCGAGGACTCTGATCCCCAGCGGGGAAAGTGTCTGGAGGACGGTCGAGTTCCTGGCGGTGCCGCGTTATTTCCCGCACTCGCGAAGTTCCACGCTCAACCAGGCGCGGGCGTAGGCCCACCAGCGCTGGGCGGTGGGCGGGGAAATCTCGAGCGCGGCGGCGACCTCCGGCAGGGTGAGGCCGGCGAAGTACCGGAGCTTCACGAGCTCCGCCTTGCGCGGGTCCACCAGGGCCAGTTTCTCCAGCGCTTCGTTGACAGCCAGCACGTGCGTTTCGTCGGCGGCGGCCGCGACCGCGACGTCGTCGATGGGGAGATGCTCCGCCCGGCCGCCGCGACGCTGGGCGAGCCGCCGGCGCGCCCGGTCGATCAGGATGCGCCGCATCGCCTCGGCGGCGGCGGCGAAAAAATGCGCTCGGTTCTTCCAGGCGGGCTGACGGTCACCGCCAAGACGGAGCCAGGCTTCGTGGACGAGGGCGGTGGGCTGGAGGGTGTGCTCCGCGGATTCCTGCGCCATCCGGGCGGCGGCGAGTTGCCGCAGTTCACCATAGACCAGCGGCAACAGTGCGTCGGCGGCCTGCGTGTCACCCTGCTCGAGCCGGCCGAGGAGAAGGGGGAGATCGGGGGTGCTCATGGCGGAAGGTTGCGACCGGGGCGGCCGGGGTGCGGACGATGCGAAGCCCCTGGTTGGCCGTAAGTGTACGGAGGATACGGAAGTCCGTTTGCTGGTCCTGGCCCAAACGGGCACGGAACGACGGCCAGAGGCGCGGGGATTTCCATCGGCGAGGGGGCGGGGCGCGGGATCTTCTGTCGCACCGAGGGCGCCGACGCGAGGCGGAAATCTCCCGCGGAGGTCTGGCCGGCGCCCCGCGACGTCGTTGCGTTCGCACCGGCCGGCGAGCAATCCCCCGGGGACACGGTCGGCCTTTTCACCCTTCAGGCCTAGCCTGAACCGGCCGTGGGTGCGGCGATCGCGGGAAAGCAGTCGCCGGTTACGATTCGGCGCGGGGCACCCCATTGACCCCGGCGGCCAGGTTGCCGTAAGGGGAGCGCGGGCGCCCTGTCTTGGCCCGAGGGGTTCGCGGCGCGGCTCTGGGATGCAACGAACGCCAGCACGCGGCCGGCCGGGGCTGTCCGCGCGGAGGCCGCCTTTGACCAGGAGATTGACTGGACCCGCCGGGGTCGCCGCCCCCGGCTACACCTCGCAGATCTTCATCATCTTCTCCAGCGTCGGCAGGGCGGGGGCGTTCTTCGAGGGCGAGTACTCGTGCGAGAAATACCCCTGGTAGCCGAGTTCGGCGATGGCCTTGCAGATCGGTGGGTAGTAGATCTCCTGGCTCTCGTCGAATTCGTTGCGGCCGGGATTTCCCGCCGTGTGGAAGTGGCCGATCCAGGCGATGTTCTCGCGAATCGTGCGGATGATGTCCCCCTCCATGATCTGCATGTGATAGATATCGTAGAGCAGCTTCACGCGCGGCGAGTTGACCCGCTTGCACATTTCCACCCCCCACGCCGTCTTGTCGCACATGTAGCCGGGGTGGTTCACCTTGCTGTTCAGCAGCTCCATGCAGAGGGTGACGCCGAGGTCTTCCGCCTGCGCCTTCACCCGGTTGAGGAACGCGACGCAGGTGTCCATCCCCTGCGCGTCGGAGATCCCGGCGCGATCGCCGGCGAGCACGATGACGTTCGGGGCCTTGACGCTGGCGGCGTCCTTCAGGGCCTGGCGCATCTTGGGCTCGATCTCGGCGTGGTACTTGGGGTCGTTGATGCCCGTCTTGATGCCGCTGCCGCCGGGCAGCATCGTCGGGATCAGTCCGTACTTCTTGAGGGACGGGAAGTACTCCGGTCCCACGAGATCGATGCCCCAGGCCCCGACCTTGGCGGCTTCGCGGCACATCTGGTCATTGTCGAGCTTCACTCCGCGAAACACGCCGCGGCAGACCCCTTGCTTCAAGCGACCGGGGCGCTTCGGAAAGGTCTCAGCCGCGGTGTCGGCAGATCGGGCGGAAGGAACTCCGGAGAGGAGCGTGGCGGCGCCGGCGGCGCCGACGGACGCGAGGAAGCTGCGACGGGAGACTGGGGAGGTTGGATGGGAGTGCATATCGGAGGGAAGGGTGCGACCGGGCCGGTGCGCGCGGCGAGGTTGCCGTGTTGAAGCGGAGTGCCCGCCGGAAGAACCCGGCGCGACGGCCATCCTAGGGTGTAGGCGCCGCCGAAGCTGGGCGGAAATTGCCGAAGGCGCTGCACCGTTTGGCGGTGGGATGCGTCAGGCGGCACGGCCCGGGCCGGCGGGTCGTGCGCAGGATTGCCGGCAAAGATTCTCTCCCGTTGATTCGGTCGTTCCACCGCCCCCGGCCGCGCCCGCGGCCAACCTCTCCATGAAACCCCCTCCAGTTCCTTCCCTGGTGATTCGTCTTCCCGGTCGCGGTTGTGTCGTGGCCATCGCGTTGGCCGGTCTGGCGGCACTTCTGCGGGCCCAGACCGTGGCGCCGGTTCGGCCCCCGGCGGCGACAGAGCCAGTGGTGGAATTGTCGCCTTTCGAAGTGCGGGCCGAAGACGACACCGGTTACCAGGCGGCCAACACGACCTCCGGCAGCCGGCTCGCGACGCGGTTGAAGGACACGGCGGCGGCGATCTCGCCGTTCACGCCGGAGTTCCTGTCGGACATCGCCGCGACCAACGTCAACGAGATGCTGAACTACGCCACCAACGCCGAGCTCAACGCCGGCGACGCCGAAGGCGCCGGCTTCGGCAATCCCCGCGACTTCAATTCCGCCGGCGGCGAGCCGTTCCGGATCCGGGGCATTCCCGGTGGGGTTTCGACCGACTACGTGGAGAACGCGGCGCCACAGGACCTCTACAATGTCGAGCGTGCCGAGGTGGCCAGCGGGGCCAACTCCATCCTCTTCGGTTCCGGCGACGCGGGTGGGCTGGTGTCGCTCGCGACCAAGAAGGCGGGTGTGCAGCGCACGCGGTACCAGGGGCAGTTCCAGTTCGGCCTGTGGGACTACCAGCGCTACACGGCGGACCTGAATCAGGTGATCGTGCCCCGGGTGCTGGCCCTCCGCCTCAACGGCGCGACGGTCAATGCCAAGGGCTGGCGGCGGTATGACTTCACCGACAGCAACCGCTACCATGCGGCCGTCACGTACCGGCCGTGGGCGCGCACGACGATCAACGCCTCGTGGGAGGACGGCCTGCAGGAAAACAGCCTTGGCCTGAAATGGAACGGCAGCGATCAGGTCACACGCTGGACCGCCGCGGGGCGGGTGGTCACCGACGGGGCGGCCAACGCCACCGCCGGCACCGCCAGCCTCGGCGCGAACCAGCGCTTCACCTTCTTCCCGCAGGACGGTGCGGTGTACAACCTCCGCAACAAGCTGCGCACGACGACGGCGCCGCAGCCGGCCGACACCCTCGCCTCGCCCGCGCTCTTCAGCTACGACGTCAACTGGTCGGGGCCGGAGACCAAGCTCTGGCGGGACTTCCAGAACTACCAAGTCTCGGTCGAGCAGAAGCTCACGGACACGCTGGTCGTCCAGGGCATCTACTTCCGCAACCAGACGCTCAGTCGCGCCCGTTCGTTCGTCTACAACGGGCAGACGATGGACCTGCTGGGCGATCCGAACTTCACGCTGCCGGCCCAGAGTGGCACCGGGACTTTGCCCAACGCCCGCGCCGGGCAGCTCTACCTGGAGTCCAACCAGAACGGAGACTCGACCGACACCGACAACGAGATCAAGCGCGTGATGGCCGCCTACGAGCTGAAGCTCGGGCGCTGGTGGGGCGGCCACCGGCTGGCGGGGATGTGGGAAAACGCCCGGCAGCAGCGGAACACGGAGTCGCACCGGGAGATCCTGGTGGACCAGTTCAACCGCCCCGTGGCGAACGCCACGCCGGAGAATGCGCAGAATCTCGTCTGGCGGCGCACCTACCTGCGCGAAGGGGAGTTCTCCACCTACGCCCTCCACGGCCTCTATGCGCCGCTGGCGCCGTTCGCCTATACAGGCGGACTTACGCTGGGCCCGCGCCAAATCACGACGGGCGAACTGCGATCGCACAAGGAGGTCGATGCGCTGATGCTGGCGGCCCAGAGCACGTGGCTGGCGGGACGGTTGGCGACCACGCTCGGCTACCGGCGCGACTCGATCGAGTATCTCGACACCACCTCCGGCCGGGTGCTGGCGGGAGATCCGCGGATCGCGGCGGGCGAAAAGCTGCTGAACGAGGTGGCCGCGCTTCCCGGGTTCAATCGCAACACGGTGAAAGCCGAGACCCTGACCGCCGGCGGCGTGCTGCACCTGCACCCGCGTCTTTCCCTGCTCTACAACCAGTCGACGAATCACGGGGCGCCGCGGTTCGATCGGCGCATCCTGCCCGACGGCCGCATCCCGGGCACCCCGGAAGGCGAGAACCACGAGTACGGCGTGATGATCGACTTGCTGGGCGACGACCGGTTTTTCGCACGGGTGAATGCCTTCCGCACCGCGCAGGTCGGCGATGCTGCGGTTTCACCGAGCGGCGCGGTGACCAACGCCATGGCCCTTGGCCGGCAACAGACCCTGGCGATCCTGCAGGCCCTGCTCTCGGCCGGGCGGATCAACCAGTCATTCTATGATTCGCAGGCCTTCAACTGGAACGCCGCGATCATCGACACGGTGACTTCGGGCTACGAACTCGAGCTCATCGCCAATCCGACGAAACGCTGGACGGTGCGGGCCAACTATTCGCGGTCCAGCCGCGACCGGGAGAACTTCTTCGCCGAGGGCCGGGCGTACTTCGCCCAGCGCTTCCCCGAGTGGCGCAACCTTGCCGGGACTGACGCGACGCTGCGCAACACCGTCGAGACCAACATCGCGTCGATCGAATCGGAAATTTCCGATCGCTCGGCGGCGCAGGAGCAAGGCTTCGGCTCGATTCCACACAAGGCGACGATCACCAGCCGGTATCGCTTCACGGAGGGACGGCTGGCCGGGGCCTTCGCCGGCGGGGCCGTGCGGTATCAATCGAAGGTCTACGCCCAGCAGGACACGCGGGCGCCGAGCGCGGGCGGCACCGGCCGCGAGTACTGGGCAAACGAGAGCATCTACGCCGATGCGTTCCTCGGCTGGCGCTTCCGGCTGCCGTGGAATCCGCGACTGCACGCCACCTGGCAGCTCAACGTGCGCAATCTCACCAACTCCTACCTCGTGACCACGGCGCGCTGGAACAGCGATTTCAGCGGGGCCCGCCGGATCTACCTGCGGGAGCCGCGCTCCTGGCGCATGACCGGCACGGTGGAGTTCTAGCCTGCCAGCCTCACCGCTTGGACGGGTAGGGCAGGCACGCGGCGGAGCGGCTTGGTCGTGATGCATGCGCCGGAGAAAGGCGCCTGGGCGGTATCCAGGTGGGGATTCCTTTGCCAGGATTCTGTGGGCGGGACGACCTCGTCCCGCGCCCTGCGGTTCGAGCCGGCCGCGCGCGGAAAAGAATCGTCGCCGCGGTTGTAGCCGGGGGCGGCGACCCCGGTGAAGGGGGACGCGGCGGAAAATACGGGAACCGCCGGGCTCACCGAGCCCGGCAACACCCGGCGGCCGGTTGGTTCTTTACGGCACGAGCACCGGATCGACGCCGAGGGTTCCGACCAGGGAATCCACGTAGGTCGCGGCGCGGGCGGCTTCAGCGGCGGACCGGGCGGCCGTCAGCTTCTCGCGAATGCCGAGGCCCTCGGCCAGGTCGGTGTAGTTCGGTCGGCCAAGAAAACGCTCCAGGTACTCCGCGCGTTTCTCCCAGTACTGCACGTCGCGGTGCTGCTGGGCCTCGAGGCGCACGCGGTACCAGTCGCTGGTCAGCACGCTCTCGCGGGAGAAAAGCGCGCGGAATTCCGGATCGGAAGGCCCGGCGCCATCCCAAGTGCCGTCGCGCATGATGTGCAGGAGCGCATACAGCGGCGGGACGGCGTGCTCGATCGAGCCGTCGGCGAAGTAGCTGTCCGCCGCGGTGCGCATCGCCTGGACGATGTTCTCCATGCCTTCGGCGAAGACGGCGCGATCCTGCAACTCCGGCCGCAGCAGATCCTCTCCGAACAGCGTGCTGGGGTTGCCGAGCACGCGACCGCAGAAGGTCTGGACGAAACGGGAGGTCACGCGCCAGCCCAGGCGGCTGGCCAGGACCGGTCGACCCTCGTGGGTCCAGTCTTCGCAGCGCTCGAGGTAGCCGTGCTCGATCAGGAACTGCGGGCTGCGTTCCTCCGGAGACATCCGTGCCCAGATTTCCGGGACGAGCAGGCTGATGTCATGATCGACCCGGAAGCGCGGGCCAATCCAGCCGGCGGCGGAGGAGAACACCGGCAGGTCCGTCAGCGCGTATGAAACGAGAGCCGCGTTGAGATCGTGGATCGGCGGCATGGCGTTGAAGGGACCCTTGGTCAGGGCTCCCTCGGAACCAGCCCCGGTGGTCGAGGGCGACTTGCCGGTCAGGCTGGCGATGAAGTCCATGAACGCCTCCGGGAGTTCCTGGTAGTGAATGGGGCCGAACACGCACATCGGCCGCACGCCGGTCTCGGGGGGATTGAGCCGTCGGCCGGCCAGCACTGCCCCGACCGGGAAGAGTGCCGGGGAGCCTGCCGGCACCCGGCGGTAGAGTTGCGCGCCAATCTGGGCCAGGTAGGTGGAGCGCGGGTCCTCGAGGTCCGGGCGCCGCTGGAGGTAACGTGGATTCTTGGTCGGCTTTCCGTTGACCAGTCGGGGATGGGCCGGGGAGGCGAGGTAGGTGGCGTCTCCCTTCTGCAGGAAGCCCTCGAAGAGCGCGCGAATCGGATCGGTGAACTTGTCGAACCCGATCGCGTCCTCGATGATGGCGCGCGCCGCCTCGCGCTGGAGGGGCTCGTAGTTCGAGAAGAAGTTTCCCTGGCGGGAGAAGTCCCGCTCCGTCCGCCGATCATAGCCGCGGTGGATGGCATCGTCCGGTCGTTGGAAGAGGGCGGCCTCGCAATTGTGGACAAACTTCTGGGAGCGGCCGCCGGCGGCCGCCGCCTTGGCGAGCCCGCGCAGGCCGGCCGCCGGCACCACGATCGCCGCCGTGATGTCGTCCTCGGCCTGGATCTTCAGGGCGGGGTGAAAGTCCTTGCGCAGGCTGAACGTGCGCCAGCCGCCGTCGGCGGTAAACCCGACGCGGAGGAAGTGCGTCATCGCCTTTTCCCCGAGGAATTTCAGCTCGTTGCCCGGCCGGCCGTTGATCGTGTCGACGGTGAAGTACTGGCGCCAGTTGTCGCCCCACTCGGGCTTGTAGACGCGCTTGATCAGCAGGACGAGGTCGAGGATGTGGCGCGGGATGCTGTCGAGCCAGGCGTTGTAGGCGTCGGTGTAGTCGGAACTGCGGCTGAGGAGCTTCACCACGGAACCGAGCGAGCGGGCCGGACTGAGCAGGGGCCGGCCGTCGGGCTTGTTGCGCGCCGGATCGCGGAACCGCTGGCGGTAGTCGCGCTTCAGGATCGCGTCGATGGCATCGAAGTCCTTCGCGAGATCGCCGACGAAGTTGGGGGCGGTGAAGATGGCGTCGGCGATCGATTTGGAGATCTCCGACTTGCCGCCGCCCGACACGGTGCAGGGCTTGTGGCAGAGCAGGCCCTCGGCCGTCGTGCCGCGCAGGCGCCAGCGGCGCCCGTCCTCCGGCTTGACCATCTCAATCTTGTAACCGGAGGGCAGCACGTAGGTGTGGCGGGGGAGGAGCTTGATTTCCTGGCGGGCACCGGTGGCGTCGACCCAGGTGATGGTCTGGGCCCGGAGGGTGAAGACCGCGTCCTGGGGCACGTAGCAAATGTCAGGATACTGCCGATCGCGGGCCCAGCCGCCGGGCTGCAACTCGACGCGGTCGCCGAGCTGGGCGACGGCCTCGGCGAAGGTGTGGTCGACGATCGCGAGGTGCTTGCTGAGCTGGAAGTCCTCGCCGAGGTCATAGCTGGGGAAGACGATCGCGCCGCCGGCGTGCTCCTCCTCGCACTGGCCGAGCAGGTTGGCGGCGAAGCTGATCTGGGCCTTCACCTCCTTCTTGCAGTAGCCGAAGTAGTTGTCGGAGATCAGCGTGAGGATGACGCCGTGGGCGTCGCGTGCCGTGAGCTTGAAGGGCACGCCGTCATTGTAGATCTCGGCCGGGTCCTTCCAGCACATGCCGTCGCGGCGCTGGCGGGCAGTGGCGTGGTCCCAGGGCGGCAGCCCGAGCTCGCGCTTGGTCAGGCGCGTGAGGTGCGGGGCGAGGATGACGCCGCCGGTGTGGCCGGTCCAGTGGGCGGGGTCGAGGGCGGCATCGTTCTGCGGCAGGTGGGGGTCGCCGGCGTTGCCGAAGATGCGTTCGACGAAGTCGAGGTTGGCGACCAGCGAAGCCGGGACGAAGAAACGCGTCTCCATGGAACGCGCCGGGGTGAAGCCGGGCACGGCCGGGCAGACCACGGGGCGGAGATGGAGCGTGACGAAACACTCCGCCGGCTGCGCGGCGGTGGCGGTAAACGGCAGGCGCAGCAGCTCGGGCGGGGGCTGGAGGGCGTGGCGCAGCAGGCGGCCGAAAACCGGGGCGGGGACCGCCTTCTTGTCGTCCGGTACCGGCAGGCCGAAATCGGCGACATGGAAGATCCCCTGGGTGGTGCGGCGGTCGGCCTTGGGGTTGTGCAGCACGCCCTGGCGCACGCGGTACGAGGAGAGGATCTCGCTGCGATGCTCATCGGCGTCCGGCGGAAGGGAGAGTACCCGCGCGAGGCCGGCGCGATCCAGGACGAGCGTGGTGGGCGGGAGGCGCGGCACGTCGCCCGCGAGTTCCGGACCGGGCTCGAGGTGGTCGTAGAGGAAGTTCTGGAGCCGCTGATCGATCGGACAGAGATGGCGGGCGAGGGCGCGGTCCTTTTCGCGGCTCAGCGCGAGGAAGTGGTCGACCAGGGGGGCGAGGCTGTCGGCCCCGGCCGGCGCGGGCACGCCGGGCTGCCCGATTTCCCGCAGCTTGAGGTTCAGGTAGGTGACGAACTGCGCGTCGTGTTCCGCCGTGCGGGCCTGGCCAAAGGGTGGTTGCGTGGTGGAGAAGAGCATGGCGATGGCAGGAGTGGGTGGACTGGAAATAATGCAGGTCGCGCGCCAAGCCAACGACGAGACCGGGCCGGCGGCAACGGTGGAGTGGGTGGCGGGGCCGCGGGCGCCCGCCTGGGCGCGTGCAACGCCGGGCGGTCCCCGACGTCTTTCTGCGCATGACGACAATCTTCCGGGTGGCTTGGGCGGTATTTCTGGCGGGATTCACTATGGGTGGGATGGCGGGGTGGGCGGCGGAAACAGCGCCGCGGCCGAACGTCGTCTTCTTACTCGCGGACGACCTGGGCTGGGCCGATGTGGGGTTTCACGGGGGAGAGATCAAGACCCCCCACCTGGATCGGCTCGCGGCTGAGGGCGCCCGGCTGGATCGCTTCTACGTGCAGCCGGTGTGCTCACCGACCCGCGCGGCGCTCATGACGGGCCGCTACCCGATGCGCTATGGTCTCCATGTGGGGGTGGTGCGCCCGTGGGCGACCTATGGGCTGCCGCTCGACGAGCGGATCCTGCCGCAGGCGCTCAAGGAGGCCGGCTACCGGACCGCGATCACCGGCAAGTGGCACCTGGGACATTTCGAGCCGGCCTACCTGCCGACGCGACGGGGGTTTGACCACCAGTACGGACACTACAACGGCGCCCTTGATTACAATACCCACGAGCGCGATGGCGGTTTTGACTGGCACCGCGACGACAAGGTCTGCCGCGACGAAGGGTACACGACCCATCTGGTCGCCCGCGAGGCGGTGCGCCTGATCACCACGCATGATGCGAGCCGGCCGCTCTTCCTCTACGTGCCCTTCAACGCGGTGCACGGACCCTACCAGGTGCCGGCGAAGTACACCGAGGCCTATGGACATCTCACCGGCACGCGCCGCACTTATGCCGGCATGATCACCACGATGGACGATGCCATCGGCCAGATCGTCGGTGCGCTCGAGCAAAAGGGCATGCGGGGCAATACGCTGATCTTCTTCTGCTCCGACAACGGCGGTCCGGCCCCCGGGGTGATCACGAGCAATGGCCCGCTGCGGGCCGGCAAGGGCACGCTCTACGAAGGCGGGGTGCGAGTGCCGGCGGTGGCGGTCTGGCCGGGCCGGATCCGGGCCGGGTCCATCGTCAACGCCCCGCTGCACATGGTCGACTGGTACCCGACGTTGCTGAAGCTCGCGGGCGTTTCGCTGCAGCAGAAACACCCACTCGATGGGCGGGATGCCTGGCCGTCGATTACCCAGGGCGCGCCGTCGCCCCACGAGGACATCCTGCACAACCTCACGCTGACCGGCGGTGCCGTCCGGCGCGGGGACTGGAAGCTGGTGGTCAATGGCCAGCTGACGGATGGAGAAGGTGCCGCCGAAGAAGACGCGGCCGCTCCGAAGAAAACGGTGAAGAAGAAGGCGGGAAAACGCGCCAGCGGAGCCGCCAGCGACGGAGTCGAACTCTTCAATCTCGCCGCGGATCCCTACGAGAAGACCAACGTGGCGGCGGCGAATCCCGAGGTCGTTCGCGATCTGCAGGCGCGCCTGGAAGCGTACCGGCGCGCCGCGGTGCCCTCCCGGCAGGCGCCCAAGGCGGCGAACTTCAAGTCGCCCAAGGTGTGGGGCGAATCGCCCTAGTCCAGGGCCGGGGTCACCATCCCCAGCGACCGGAGAAGTCCGGAACGACGAGAGGCAGCCGGCTGCGGTGAGGCCGGCCGGGGACGTGACGCCGAGGGATCCAGGGCCGGGGTCACCGCCCCCGGCTACAGACGCGGGAGGTGGGGCGCGCGCCCGCATTCGGTTTGCGCCGGTCGCCGCGCTGCATCTAGTGGGGCTCCAACATGCGCTCCCACCCCCTGCGCCGGTTCTCGCGCCTCGCCTTGATCGCGGCGGGTGCCGGCGCGATCTTGTTCGGCCAGGGGCGCTTCATGGGGGGAGGACAAGTCCGCGTCCCCGAAGGGGCGCGCACGGCGCGCGAGGTCGAGTCGCGCAGCACGGGCACACCCGAGTGGGAGAACCCGCGCGGGTTTCGCGGGGAGACCTTCACGTTCGCGCGGTTGCGGTACGACCGGGCGCCGCGTCCACCGGGATCGCGGCGGGGAGGCTGGACCACCGACCTGCCCGATGCGGATCTCAACCTCTCCTACCGCTTGCAGCAGTTGACCTCGCTCCGGGTTGATCCCGATGCCCGCCTCATCCGCGCGACCGATCCGGACCTGTCGGACTATCCGTTCCTGTTTGCCGCCGCACCCGGGGCCATGGGGCTGACCGGTGATGAGCGGGCCGCGTTGCGCCGCTACCTCTTGAACGGCGGGTTTCTCCTGATGACGGACTTCTGGGGGGAGGCGGACTGGGCCTAC
>JACRQG010000035.1:48504-72542 GCA_016222805.1 Verrucomicrobiota bacterium
CGAGGAACTGCCCATCGAGCACCCGCTCTATCACATCGTCGTGAACATCCGGGAAAAGGCGCAGGTGCCGAACATTCACATCGGAATGAAAGTGCCCGGCTCGGTGATCCATCACCGGGTAATCTTCGACCAAAAGGGGCGCCTGATCGTGATGGGCCTGCACAACTCCGACGACAGCGACGGCTGGGAACGCGAGGGCGAGAACCAGGAGTACTTCGAACGCTACGCCGAGAAGATCGCGTATCCCCTCGCGATAAACATCATCTGCTACGTGATGACGCATTGAGGCGCCGCGCTGCGAGGGAGGAGGGAGTGAGGGGACGCTGTGCCCAAGGGTTGTTCCACCTCGTGCCACTTCGCGACGATACTGCGGCGAAGGGACTCGCCGCCCTACCAGAACCCCTGCCGTTGGTTGCAGCTTCGATCTGCGCGGGGAAATCCCCGGGCTAGTCATGCTTTGTGCCCCCTCGCCTGGCTTGGTTGCGACTTTCCTGTGGGCGGGGCGACCGCGCCCCGCAGGCCCGACGCGCTTTGTGACCACGGATGCGGGTCGGGGTCGCCCCGCCTACACGGCTGTTACCTTGGGCCGGTTTGCTTGCCGTGCCGCCGCACGCTCACGGCGCGCCGAGCTTTTCGATCACTTCCCGCCAGAGCGCGGCGCCGCCGACGGCGTTGGACATGATGACGAGCCCCGTGCCGCGAGCGGGGTCGAATTCGCAGTAGCAGCGGAAGCCCGTGCCGTTGGAGCCGCTGTGGCGGACGCGCTGGCCTCGGGTGGTGCGGTCCAGCGCCCAACCCAGTCCATAGTGGGTGGAGAGCGGGGCGGAACCATCGGCTCGAACGAGGGGCTTGGGGTTGGGTGTCTCGATCACCGGGGTCAGCATCACGGCGATCGTCTCCGCGCGCAGCGAATGGGGAGCAGAGCGATCGCGGCGCAGGATCTCCGCGAGGAACGCGGCGTACTCCTGCGGCGAGCAGTAGAGCGAGTAGGCGGTGTTGGCTTCGCGGTAGAGTTCGCGCGAAGGCATGGGTTCACCGCGATCGTTGTGTCCGGCGGCGGCGATGGCGCGGAAGGACTCCCGCCACGAGAATCCCCCGGTGGTGAGACCGATGGGAGTGAGGAGCGTGCGTTGCGCGAAGGGCTCAAAGGATTCGCCGGTGACATGTTCGATCACCCGCTGCAGGTAGGTGAAACCCTCGCCCGAGTAGGTGAACTTAGTGCCCGGTTCCGATTTGACCGGCAGCGGTCCGCCCTTGCGCCAGCCACCTTCGCGCCAGTTGGGGAAGCCGGTGGTGTGCGTGAGCACCATGCGCGCGGTGATCTTCAGGTGGAGCGGTTCGTCCGGCAAATAAGGTCTCCCGAGGAACTCATGCAGCGGTCGGTCGAGGGAGAGCCTGCCCTGCTCGACGAGCTTGAGCGCGACATAGGCACCGACCGGCTTGCTCATGGAGGCGGCCTCGAAAAGGGTGGCCGGCCGCACCGGTTCGGATCGGCCGGCGCGGCGCACGCCGTATTGGCGTGTCCAGGCCAACTGCCGATCGACGATCCCGGCCACGGAGACGCCGGGAACATGGTGCTTCTCCATCAGCGCCGGGACCAGCGCATCGAGGGCGGCGGGCAGTTCGGATGCGGGCGCGGCGGCGGCGGCGAATGCAGCGGGCAGGAGCCCGGCGACAAAGGCCACAAGGGCGATCCGACGGACGAAGGTGCGCAAACCGGAGGAAGCGGGCATGGCGGGGGAACGACTCGTCCGAAGATTCCGGTTGCGGCTCAAGGCTGCAACCCAACGTGTGGCTGCGCTGGAACGGAGTGAAAGCGTGGTGGGGAGGAGACCACCACGGGGTCGTTTGCCGGCCGGCGGTGGGCAGCGCTTCCAGGCGGCGACGGAACCTGGGCGATCGATGCGAAACCGTGGGTGGGCGGGGCGACCCCGCCCGGCCTCGTGGTTACAGCGTGCGCCGGACGCGGGGCGAGGGCGCCCCGCCCACAGGACAATCCGAGATGGGGCCGAGGGAGGGACGCGGGTACGGGTCGGGTGGAGGAGTGGGGATCAGACGATGCGTCGCAATGGCCACGCGGAAGGGAGAGGAAGGGAGAGGAAGGACCGGCCCCGCACCGGACTCCGCGGGAGACCGCCGGGAGTGGCTTGTCGCCTGGCGGGCGGATTGCCAGCAAGGATGCCATGAGAACCCCTTCGCTCCTCCGCTGGTTTGGTGTCACGATGCTTCTCGCGGCGCCGGGTCTCCTGACCCTGGCCGCCGATCCCGCGGACGCAAAGGCGCCGGGCAAGGGTCCCCGTCTGACCTTCCCGCCGACCATCGATCTTTCGCGGGATACGACGCGGCAGGTGGTGATCGCGGCCGGGACGGCAGAGGTCTACCAGGGGCATCCGACGACCGTGCTGCTGCCGGATGGCCGAACGATGTACTGCGTCTGGACCTACAACCACGGCGGACCGTGCGGGCCGATGAAACGCAGCGACGATGGCGGCCGCACCTGGAGCGACCTTCTACCGGTCCCGGAGAGTTGGGCGACCGTGAAGAACTGTCCGACCGTCTGGCGGCTCGTGGACCCGGCCGGACGAGCGCGTCTGGTGGTCTACGGAGGGCAGGGACCCGATGGCCGGATGCACCAGTCGCATTCGCTCGACGACGGCCGCACCTGGTCTCCGATGGTCAGCCTCGGCCTCGAATGTGTGATGCCGTTTTGCACCATTGAACCGATCGCGGGCGGTAAGCGCCTGCTCGGGCTGACCAACATTCGGCGGCCCGGCGAGACGAAGGAAGTCCGTTCCAATGTCATCGCCCAGAGCGAGTCGACCGATGGCGGCCTCACCTGGACGCCGTTCCGCGTGATCCTCGACCTGCCGGGGCTCAAACCCTGCGAGCCGTGGATCGTGCGTTCACCCGATGGCCGGCAGTTGCTGGTGCTCCTGCGCGAGAATCAGAAACGCGCCGCCTTGTATCTGACCAGTGAGGACGAGGGCCGCACCTGGTCGGGAGCGAAGCCCCTGCCTCCGGGACTCTACGGCGACCGCCACGTCGCTCGTTACACTTCCGATGGTCGCCTGGTGGTGTGCATGCGCGACACCGGCGGCAATTACGGCAGCCCGACGTCGACCCACTTCATCGCCTGGGTCGGCCGCTACGAGGACATCCTCGCCGGACGCGATGGTCAGTACCGGGTGAAACTCCTCCACAGCTACAAGGGAGGCGACAATGGCTATCCTGGCCTGGAGGTGCTGCCGGACGGCACGTTGGTGGCCACGACCTACATCAAGTACCGCGAAGGGCCGGAGAAGAACTCGCTGGTGAGCACGAGGTTCAACCTGACCGAGACGGATCGGCTGGCTGGGAAGCGGTGAGACAGCGGCGCGGGGACGCGGCGAGGCGGAGATGAAACAATTCTCGCGTCGGGCCGTCTATCGGCGCGACTTTCCCACCTGTGCGCGCCCCCGCTGTCCTGCTCCTTTTGTGCCTGGCTCCTGCGCTACCCTCCGTCCTGGGCGGCCCGGTGGAGTCGGCCATCGTGGCGGCGATGAAGGTGCCGGACTCACCCAATTACAGCTGGCGCACGGAAGTGGCGGACGACGCTCGGAGCTACGACATCGTGGGCTCCACCGATCGGGCGACCGACTTTTCCGTGGTTACCCTGCCGATGGCCCTGCCGAGTTCCCGGCGCGGGCCGCGCGGGGTGGCACCGTCGCAGACGCTGGTGACGGCGGTCTACAAGGGGGGGGAGCAATTTGTGGTTCAAGGAGAGAACGGTTGGCGGCGGTTGGAGGAGCTGGCGCTCACGGGTGAAAGCGGCCGGGGACGGCGCGGCGGGCCGCCGGGCGGGCCGTTCGGGGGACCGCCTGGAGTCGGTGGCTCGCGCACGCGCTCGAGTCGCACCGGCGGCCGTGGGCCGGCTTCGGGGGAGGAGACGGACCCAAGGGGTTACAGCAACCTGCAGAACACCCTCAGCCGGCCGCACGAGGAAATCGCAATCATCGTGGCCGGTGCGACGGACTTGAAGGCGGAAGGCGAGGTGGTGTCCGGGGTGCTGTCGGAAACGGCCGCCAAGCTCCTGCTGGTGCACGCGGGGCAGAAGGACATCATCCCCCTGCACGCCGCCGGCACGGTCCGTCTCTGGGTGAAGGGCGGCGCGTTGGTGAAATACGAGACCCGGCTCGAAGGGGTGCTGCGCGTCGAGAACAGCTCCGGGCGACGGGAAGTGACGGTCAACCAGACGGCGACCACGACGTTGAGCGAAGTGGGCACCACCAAGCTGGAGGTGGCGCCGGAGGCCGCAAAGAAACTGGGCGGATGATCGGCGGGTTGCCTCCCAGGCGGTTCGGGGCCTTGCTCCGGCATGCGCTGGTCATTGCTGTTGGTGGTACCGGGAATCATGGCATCCGCTCTGGCGGCGGGTCTTGCGGGTCCGGCGGGATCTCTCCCGCGCAGCGCGCCTGAGGCCCAGGGCGTTTCCTCCGCCGGCCTGCTGCGCTTCCTCGATGCGGCGGAGGAGAAGATTCATTCGCTGCACAGCTTCATGCTCGTGCGGCATGGTCACGTGGTGGCCGAGGGCTGGTGGGCTCCTTATGCCGCGGAGGAACCGCACCAGCTGTTCTCGCTCAGCAAGAGCTTTACTTCGACGGCGGTGGGACTGGCGGTCGCGGAGGGCAAGCTGAGCGTGGATGATCCGGTGCTGGGGTTCTTTCCCGACGAGGCGCCCGAGAAGCCCTCGGCCAACCTGCGCGCGATGCGGGTGCGGGATCTCCTGACGATGTCGACCGGGCACCATGACGAGGACATCCGCGGCTTTCCCTACAACTCCGACGAGAGCCTGGTGCGGAAATTCTTGGCGCTGCCGGTGGCGCACAAACCCGGAACCTTTTTCGTCTACAACACGCCCGGGAGTTTCATGTTGTCGGCCATCGTTCAGAAGGTGACCGGCGAGACCGTGCTCGACTACCTGCGCCCGCGGCTGTTCGCCCCGCTGGGCATTGCGGATCCGACTTGGGAGGCGAGCAAACAAGGGGTGTCGCTGGGAGGCTTCGGTCTGAACCTGCGCACCGAGGATATCGCGCGGTTCGGCCAGCTCTACCTGCAAAAGGGGCGGTGGCAGGGGAAACAACTCGTGTCCGAAGTCTGGGTGGAGGCGGCGACCGCGCGCCAGATGTCGAACGGCAGCTCCCCCGCCAGTGACTGGGAGCAGGGGTATGGCTACCAATTCTGGCGGTGCCGATATGGGATTTTCCGCGGCGACGGAGCGCACGGACAATTCTGTGTCGTGTTGCCGCAGTTCGACGCGGTGGTGGCGATGACCGCCGGGACGCGGGATCTCCAGGGCGTGCTGGTGCAGCTCTGGGAGCACCTGCTGCCCGCGCTGGCGGCCGCGCCGCTGCTTGCGGATCCGGCCGCACAGACACGCCTCGCCTCACGCCTCGCCCAACTTTCGCTTCCGACCCAGCGGGCGGGTGCGGTTCCGCAGTTGGCGGCTTCGCTGGCTGGCCGGCGCTATGAGTTTTCCGCCAACCCGCTTGGCCTCGAGGCGATCGCGATCGACGCAGCGGATGGTCCGGACGGGGTCGCCACGCTCGCGTTCAAGTTGGCCGGAAACGAAGGGCGGGTGACGGCCGGACCCGGGAAGTGGCGCAAGGGCACGCTGGGAGGAGTGCCGGTGGCGGTGAGCGGCGCATGGACCGGAGCGGACACCTACACGCTGGAAATCGTGCGTTATCGCACGCCCTTCTCGAACGTACATCGCCTGCGTTTCGCCGGTGATGAGCTGCATTTCGATATCGCACCCAATGTCGGACCGGCGCCCAAGCCGGCGACGTTGGTCGGAAAACGAAAGTAGAGACGCGACGAAGCGTTGGCGGCGTGCAAGTGGATCCGAACTGACATCAAGTGGGTGTAGGCGGGGCGACCCCGCCCCGCTCCTGTCGGAAAGACAGCCCGTGCGCGGGGCGAGGTCGCCCCGCCCACAGGAAGCCCGGGACGGGGCTGAGCGACGGGGCAGCGTGGCAGCAGGTTCGACCACGCTTTCGCCGGCGGCTCCGGCGCGGCTGCCGAAGTGTCGCGAGCGCCTATTTCCGTCGCGCCACGACCGTGATCTTGGGCCGGCCGGGTAGGGGCGCGGCCTCGTCGAGGTAAAAGCTCGGATGGGGCGGCTGGTTGTAGGCGGTGTTTTGCCACGCGACGGCGAGGCGGTACTGCGGATCGTGCATCAGGGTCGGCATCCGATGCTTCGTGGGTAGGGTGGTGGTGTAAATCCGGAGTTCCTTGCCGTCGAAGGTCCGCCAGACGATCTCCTCGCGCCAGTCGCCGAAGAGGTCGGCACTGAGGGTCGGGGTGGCCTTGGTGCCGTTGTTGGACAGGCAGTTTTGGGCGCGCAGCAACACCGTTTCCGTCTCCGTCTCCCAGTTCCACTTCGAGACGTAGTTCTGATCGAGGAGTTCGCGCAGCAGGTCGCCGTCCCACCAGACGGCGAAGTTGCAGGAGCGGGGACGACGCTCGCTGATTCGCTCTCCGCGGGCATTGTGCATGCCGGTCATGCCGGCGCCGGCGGCCCAGCTCTCCGCGCCGGGATGGCGGGGATCGATATTGAAGGCGACACCGCGCCCGGGACCCTCGCCGGCGTCGCCGCCGGAGGTGGCGGCTCGCACGGAGGGAATGAGAAAGAGGGGTTGGCCCGTGCGCGCGTCCCGCAGGTTCATGCCCTCGCCGGCAAACCGCTCCTGAATGCTGAACACCTCCAGGCCCGGGTTGGAGGGCACGAGATCGGAAACGTGCAGGGCATCGCCGTGGCCCCAGCCCGTCGAGTAGAGCGGCTTCCCGTCATCATCAATCACCATGGCGCCGTAGATGATCTCATCACGTCCGTCGCCGTCGACATCGGCGACGCTGAGGTTGTGGTTGCCCTGGCCGCGGTACGGGTTGGTGCGGTCGGGCGGACCGATTTTGTCGCTGTCGAAAAACCAGCGCAGGGAGAGTTTGCCCTCGCGCCAGTCCCAGGCGGCGAGGGTGGAGCGCGTGTAGTAGCCGCGGCACATCACGACGCTGGGATGGACGCCGTCGAGGTAGGCGACACAGGCGAGGTAACGATCGGAGCGGTTGCCGGTGGCGTCGCCCCAGACGTCCTGCAACTGCTGCGGCCGGAAGTCCGTGGTGCCGTCGACGCGCGCGGGCAGGTAACTCGTGGTGGCGAGGGCGGCGCCGGTGCGGCCGTCGAACACCGTGAGGTACTCCGGCCCGCTGAGGATGTGGCCCGCGGTGTTGACCGTGCGTTCCTGCTTCTCGCCCGAACCGCCGCGGCCGGCGGCCATCACTTTGGCGGTCGCACCCTCCGGCTGCACCCAGTTGGCGTTGGGGTCACCGATGATCTTGCCCTGGCCATCCACCGTGCCGTCGGCCGTCTTGCAGACAATTTCCGCCCGGCCGTCGCCGTCGAGGTCGTAGACCTGAAACTGCGTGTAGTGGGCGCCCTCGCGGATGTTGCGGCCGAGGTTGATCGTCCAGAGCAGGCGGGAGGAGAAACCCGAGTCGCCGGACTCGAGCCGGTAACCCTGGAGAAACGTGGTGCCGGTCGGCCCGCCCTGGGAGTTGTCGCGGCCGCGTTGCTCGAACTTCACCACGAGATCGTAGTGCCCGTCGCCGTCGAGATCTCCGGCGGAGGCGTCGCCCGGTTGGGCGCCCTCCGGCGGCTGCAGCGGGACCGAGAGGTAGGGCAGGGGCGGGGCGCCGGCGGGCAGGGTGAAGGCGGCGCTCGGTTCCTGCTCGCTGCCGTTCACGACCGCGCGGACGAAGTACGACGTCTTGCCGGCCAGATTGGCGCTCTCATCGACGAAGAAGGTGGCGCCGGTCAGGGGGGCGTCGTTGAGCTTGCGCGGGGCGGTGGGATCACCGCCGAAGCCGCGGGGGCCGCCTTCGCCCGGGGGCCGCGTGCCGGAAGGTGCGCGACCGGGCTCGCCCGATCCGGGCTGGGTGGAAGGTGCTCCCGTCGGACCGCCAGGAGCACCGCCGCGACCTCCCGTGCCGCCGCGACTACCGGGACCCCCAAAGCCCGTCCTGAAACCCGGAGGCAGTTCGGCCTGCCGATAGAGGTTGAACGCCACGCCTTCCGGATCGGTGCCGAGGAGTCGCCAGCTGACCGCGACCCGCCCATCGGGTTGGTGAATGGCCACGACGCCGCGGCTGAGGTTTTCCATCTCGCGCGGCGCCGGGGCGGCCGGGCTTGTGGACGGTCCCCATGCCACCATCGCCATGAGAACCAACCCAACGTTCCAGCCGGCACGAACTCGTGCGCGCTCCTGCCGGTGGCGGACTCCAGGCGTCGGACCATCGGCAGGCCTGCTGCTGGCTAGGAAGTAGCGGTCACGGAGCGTCCGGCTGGGAGTCACGTCGACAGGCAGATTTCGGCCATTCATGGTCATATGCGCGACACGCTAAACGCGGCGGGAAGAAAATGGTTGTGCGCAGACCGCCCCGCAAGGTCCGGCCTCAGCGCGTCACCGGCAATCTCCTCGTCAGCACTGGAGGTGCGCCGCTGCTGTCGCCGGCCGCGGCGAGGCGGGCGGCGCGAAGGAAAGACGGATCTCCGGCCGGGTTCGCCGCTCCCGGCTACACCACACGGCCCGGGCGATAATCCTCAGCCGGAACCATGCAGTCGGGCTGACGCACCTGCGGGAGTCCACTGACGAAACGGTGACCTGTGGGCGGGGCGACCGCGCCCCGCTCCGCGACGAGGTCGTCGCGGCTACATTGCTGCGGTGCACGTCGACTTCGACTGCCGGCCAGGTGTAGCTGTTGCCCTGGTCGGAATTGAGGCCGAGGACGTTGTTCACGTTGAGCTGCACTGTCCAGTTGCGGCGGAGGAGCTTCGTCCGGTAGCTGGCGAAAGGGTTGACGAGGAAATAGTCGTCGGTCCGCGTGGCGGGCAGGACGACCACGCCGCCGGAGGAAAGCGCGGCGCGGGGCTTGCCCATCGCGTACCGCGCGGACGTGCCGAGGGCGAGGCCCCGCAGCCGTCCCTCCGTGAAAAGGTAGCGGGTGGTGAGGTTGGCGGTTTCGCGCCGGACCGCGCGCACCGCGCCTTCGGTGTCGTCGATCAACTGCTGCGTGATGGCGGTGGAGTCCTCGGGGTCGAGGCCGCGGGACTGGGCGACCGTGCGCGCGGCCGCCAAGTACGGGCGAACCAGCGGGAAGAACCGGCCATACTCGACGCGGTTCATCGAGTACGTCGCACGGACCGTCCATTGCCGCGTGAGGTTCGTTTGGATTTCCACTTCCCAGCCCTCGGTCGTCTGGTCGCGATAGTCGCCGGTGCCGAGGAGCCTCTGGCCCTCGGGGAGGAGGGCGTTGAGTTCGGTCTGGGCGGCGGCGCTGAGACCGAGGGAGTTGTTTTCCGAGGTGGTGAAGAAACGGGTGATCGTGGCGTGGACACGGTCGTTCAGGAAGTTGAAGCGCAGGCTGTATTCGTGGCCCTCGCCGGTGCGCGGCAACCGGGGGCGGCCGGTGAGCTCGAAGCTGACACTGTCGGTGAACAGCGAGGATTCGAAGTAACCGGCACTGAGGGAGAGCCACGAGAGCAGGTGGTAGACACCGCCGTAGGTCTGGTTGGTGGCGTAGGTGCGGTTGAAGGGTTCGTACGGGACATTGTACCCGGTGGCGTCGGGGATCGGCTGGCCTTGCCGGTCGACCAGGGTGGTGGCACCGGTCGCCGCGATCGTGATCGGGGCCCGGCTGCGGTTCTGGCGGAAGTAGTCGCGGCTTATGCCCGCGCTGGTGCGGAGACGACCGTTGAAGAAACCGCCGAGTGCGGTCAGGTTTCCCGAGCCGAGCGTCTGGTCGAAGCGGGTCTGGCCGGTGCCGCTGCGGTAGAAACCGGTCACTCCCGGAATGACCTTCAAGCGCAGGGCCTCGTCGCTGTTGCCGTCGGCCAAGTAGTGGATCGGATTGACCACATTGTTGGCGAAGGTGGCGGCCGCGCCGGTGAGCCCGCGGCGCGCAATCTCCTGCTGCGTGAGCGCGTAGGAGTAGGTGTCGAGGTAGTTCTGCTCGTGGCGGTAGTTCGCTCCCGCGACCGTCCGGAGCGTCGACTGCCAGAAGGGCAGCCGGGTGTCGTACACGACCGAGGTGCGCCAGCCCAGGGCCTTGTTCCCGTCGTCGGTGAAGGTCGGGGCGTAGGCCAGCATGAGCTGCTCGAAGCGCGGGTTGGGGATGGTGGTGTTTGGCAGGTTGGGGTGGGGCAGCACGCGGTTGACGTCGATGAAGACCGCGCGGGAGTTCATGCCGAGAGCGCCGGCGGAAGAGTAGGTTTGGAGCCGCGTGGTGTCGTCCACCTGTCCGTTGTGCGCGATGAGGAAGCGCAGATGATCCCCGAGGGAGTGGGAGAGTTCGATGTTGTAGGCGTGAAAATCGGTGTCGTGGCGGTTGTCCGGGCCACCCCAGTCCTCGCCGTCGGGATAGACGCTGTAGGGGATGGTGGTGAGTGGATAGCGCATGGGATTCTGCGGGTCGGTGCCCGTGGCCACGGTGGCGCCGGTCAGGACGGCGGAATTGCGGAAGGTGGTGGTGGCAGTCGACTGCATGTCGTGGAGCGTGCCGCCGAGGTCGAAGTAGACGTGGGTGTTGCCGGGGGCGGCGATGCGCCGCATGCCGACGCCGTTGACCTGGACACCGGGAGCGATCGGATCCGCGTCGGCGGCATTGGTGCCCGTGCCGCGGATGTAGGCTTTGATGCCGTCGTTGAGGTGGAGGGTGCTCTGGTTGTTGCGGGTCGAGCCGCGCTCGAAGTTGAGATCCAGCCGGGTGCGACGATCCCGAAATGGCTCCCAGCGCAGGGCAGCGGCAAAACCACGGAAATCGCGGCTCCCGCGCTGGCGGAACTGCTCCACCTCGGAATTCAGGGCGTTGAAACGCACGCCGAGCCGCGGAAGCAGGGGCTGATTGAGATCGACGCTGTAGCGCTGGGTGCCGAAGTTGTCGTAGCGGACCGTGGCCGAAGCCGATCGGCGCAGGGTGGCGCGCTTGGTCGAGACGTTGATGATGCCGGTGGGGTCGACGTCGCCATAGGCGAGACCGCCGGGACCACGGGCGAACTCGATGCGCTCGGTGTTGTAGTTGTCGGCCGGCAGGAACCAGGGAAAACCATCGCGCAGCTGCCGGATCGACGGGATGCCGCGGAAGCTGATCTGGTTGCCGGAGCGCGAGCCGACCGGGGCGCCGACGGTGCCGGTGTCGTTGAAGATGTTCTCGGCGCCGACGGCGAATTCCACCGCGCCAAAGAAATCGTTCAGGGCGAGATCGTTCATGAGATCCGCGGTGAACACCGAGATTGAGTTCGGCAGGTTGGCGAGTTTCTCGTTGGTGCGCGTGCCGGCGAGGGCGGACGAAGCCGCGTAACCTTTGTCCTCGGTGGAGCTGACTTCGAAGGGCGAGAGCACTACCGCCTCCTCCCGGGCGGCGGCGCCCGAGGCGGGAGCGGGAGGAGTTACCTGGGCCGGAGTTACGCTCGACAGCAAGGTGCAGCCGAGGAAGAGACGGAGCGGAAGCGGGGTAGGCATGGGGTGGGGGTAGGTGGGAAGGGAGTCGGTGCGGTGCCGGGGAAACGGCCGGCCGGGGCGGACGGACGTGGCTCTGGGAACAGCAGACCGGACCGCGCGCCCGTCAAGCGGAATGCGGGCGGCGTCGCGGTCGCGCCATGCGGATTGGAGGTTCGCATTGAGTTGGCGCACTTCCTCGCGGTAAATTCCGGCGGCGTCGCCTCCGCCAGTCCCGGGTTTCTCGCCCCCAATCGTGATGAAGATCCTCCGCTGTTCCGTTTCCCTGCTGCCCACCCCTCGCCTCGCGTCCCCGGCCTTCGCGCTGGGAATTGTCCTGACAGGCCTCGCCGCCGCCGTCGAGCCGCCGAGCCCGGGGGAGGCGGTGGTGCTGTCGCCGTTCGAGGTCTCCACCGGCCGCGACGTGGGTTACCTCGCGACCAACTCGCTCGCCGGCAGCCGGCTCAACGCCTCGCTCAAGGACACGCCCGCGATCATCGACGTTTTCACCAAGGAGTTTCTCGACGACATCGGCGCCACGTCGCTCGACCAGGCGATGGTTTATGCCAACAACAGCCAGATCGACGATGGCGACACGCTGCGGGTGAACAACGGCCTGCCGCAGGTTGCCGCCGGCAACGCCTTCAACTTCCGCTCGCGCGGCATCCTCGGCAACAGCACCCGCAACTACTTCGAGACGCGGCTCGGCACGGATTTCTATGGCACCGAGCGCCTGGACGACTCGCGCGGCCCAAACTCGGTCCTGTTTGGCATCGGTTCCGCCGGCGGCATCATCAACAACTCGCCCAAGCGAGCGCAGTTCGGCCAGCGGTTCCTCGAGACGCAGTTGCAGGGCGGGACACAGGAGCGCGGCCGCGCGACCCTCGACTTCAACCTCCCGCTGGTGCCGCGGAAAGTCGCGGCCCGACTCAATGTGATGTCCGATCACAAGGGTAGCTGGCGCGAGTACCTCGCTTCGAACCGGCGCGCCGCCACCGCGGCCGTCACCTACCGTCCGTTCACCCGCACCGAGGTCCGCGTGGAGGCGGAGCGCGGCGAGGTCCGCGGGACGCTGACTCGCAACTACCCGGTGCTCGACGGAGTCAGCACCTGGTGGGCGAGCCAGAGCCCGACCCTCTCCTCGGTGGTGAACGCCGCGCCGACCGCGGCCCAGACCGCGCTGGGGTACACGCGACCGCTCACCGCCAATCGGCTGGTTTACATCGAAAACCAGGGCATCCTGATCAACGCGAACAACCAATGGTCGACCTCGGGCGCCGGAGTTTATGGGCCGGCCATCCTGCGCGATCCCGTCCGGGTGCCCTACGAGGCCAACGCCGCGGGCCCCGGAGGCCGGGCGGTGCACGACTTCGACAATGTCACGGTCATCGCCGAGCACCGGCTCACGGCGAGCCTTGCCGCCGAGATCGGCTACTACCGCGAAAACGGCCGCTGGCAGAACTATGACGTCGGGGGCGACAACATCACGATTCGCGGCGACCCCAACGGCCTGCTGCGCAATCCCACCTATCTGCAGTCGTTCTCCGGTTTTCGGCCCGCGGCGGATGCAGCCGGCAACCTGATCAACCCCAACGCCGGCGGCACCTACCTCGAGACCGCGTGGCTCCGGCGCAACAACCGGACCGAGAGCGACAACTTTCGCGCGACGGTGGCTTATGAGAAGGACCTCGGACGCTGGGGGCAGCATCGCATGGCGGCGATGGGGCAGCATCAGGTGGAGGACTCGATCAACTATTCCGATCGAGAGGTCTGGCTGGGCGCGCCGCTCAACACGGAACCGACGAACGACAACAACGCCGTCTGGCGCCGGTACTACATCACGCTGGGCGACGCCGCTTCGCAGCGGGTGACGGACCCGCTCGCGCCGGCGGCCCTGACCGCGACGATTCCCGGGCGCGCGGGCCCAGTCACAAACGGCTGGATCCAGCAGGGGGGAACGAAGAGCCGGCGGACCGTCGACAGCCAGATGGCGGCCGTGCAAAGCACCTGGTGGCAGCGGCGCATCGTCACCACGTTGGGCTACCGCCGGGATCAATTGGAGCAGACCCGCACCACCACGATTCGAGACACCAGCGGCATCTGGGCGGGTTCGGCGGGAGTCCAGGTCTTCAGCCCGAGTTCCCCGACGACGACCTATGACTTCTCCGGCAGCACCACGACGGCCGGTATCGTGGTCCACCCGCGCGACTGGCTGTCTTTCTTCGCCAATCGCTCCCGCAACCTTGGCCTGCCTGATTTTTCCCAGCGGGTTGGGGCGGATGGCGGGGTGCCGCCGGCGCCGAAGGGCCGGGGCTTCGACGCCGGTCTGATGGTAAGCCTGCGGCAGGACCGAATCGTGGCGCGGGTCAGCTACTTCACCACCGAGGTCAGCGACCAGGTGGGGTCCATGGGGGTGAACAACGCCTTTGGTCCGCGCTACGATCAGATGATCTCGATTCTCGACGACCCGAATGGCGACGGCCGGACAACCGACCGTCTCTACACGGTGGCGCAGATGGCCCGCTATTCCGAACTCCGGCCGACGGCTCTGGCCAACGCCGATTCCCTCGACAACCAGAACCGCGGATACGAGGCGCGAGTCACCGCCAATGTCGGCGAGGGACTGCGCTTCATCGTCAATTACTCCTACAACCTGCAGGAACGCGTCAACGTCTACAAACGCACGACGCTGCTGTTCGACCAGCTGGATCAGTTGATCGCGGAGGTCGTGAAGGCCAATCCGGGGGTCGACGTCCTCAACGCCTCCGGCACGCAGGGGGTGACGCTGGCCAGCCTGATGGCGACGAACCGTTCGGATCTCGACGGACGCCGGCTCGACTTCGAGGGCGCGTTTGGCAATCGGAAGCACAAGGCGAACTTCTTCGCCAACTACACCTGGCGGCAGGGGACCTTCAAGGGCTGGTCCGCCGGACTCGGCGGGCGGTACCTCAGCCCGATTCTGACGGGGCGCGTCTCGACCGGTCCCGATCAACCGCCGCAGGGATCCGGTTCCAACACCGGGGTCGGCATCAACGGCCCGCAGGTCTATGGCAGCGACAGCCTCTTGTTCGACGGGATGCTGCGCTATCAGGTGCAGGGGGCCTTCTTTGGACGGCGGGTGCGGGCGCACTTTCAACTGAACATTCGGAATCTATGCAACGACCACGGCCTCGAGCTGCGCCGCTTCAAGTCCGACGGGGTCACGCTCGATCGCTTTGCGCTGACCGATCCCCGTGAGCTCACGCTGTCCACGACACTTCGATTCTAGTGTTACTCTCTTGGAATCCCTGTAGGCGGGGCGACCCCGCCCCGCGCCAGTCGGCCTTTGAAACGAAGGGTGCGGGGCGAGGTCGCCCCGCCTACACAAACGCAACCCTGTCAGACTACACCTCCATGCTCCGCCTTTCCTCCCGCCCTCGGATTCGGCTTTTGGTCGCGGCTGGTCTCGCGGCGGTGAGCACGGGCCTCGCCCAGCAGGCGCTTGCCGTCAACCAGCTGCAGCTGCGGTACCGTGTCCTGCGGAGAAGCACCACCGTGACGGACGAAACCGCCGCACAACTGCGCCAGCTGGAGGAGTCCGCGCTGGCGGCCCGCGGTCGCGGCCAGGCAGGTCTCGCCTTTCGCGATCTGGGTCGCGCGGTGGCCCTGCTGGAGGGCAAACCCTGGACGGCGGAGGATGAATACCTGCAGTCGCTGACGGTGGCGACCGATTCAACGGTCTGCGATCCCGGGCGGCCGCTGATCGCCCGGCTGACGCAGCTGTACCCGGCGGCGCGCGGTAGGTTGAAAATCAGTGCCCGCGCGACCCTTGCGCCGGCAACGGCGGGGCCGCGCGCGGGAGCCCGCCGCGAGCGCGGAGACGCCCGGGTGCTGGGCGAGTTTGCCCTGCTGCCGGTCGACCTGATCTTCACCCCGCTGCGCTTGGCCGCGGATCTCGGGGCGGTGGCCGACGGGGCGTACGAACTGGCGGTGGAGGTGCGGGACGAAGGCCGGGTGCTGCGCCGTGTGACGGCGCCGGTTTTCGTGGTGCGCGGTCTGGACGCGGCGCGGGAGAAGCTGGAGCCGAGGCTGGCCAAGATTCCCGGTCGGGAACAGGTGAAGGCGTCGATCCGCTACCCGTTTGATTTTGCGCGGCTGCTCAACCTCGGGGAGATCGATCCCGCACCCTACGACTTTGCGGCCGGGCTGGCGCAGGCGGAGAAGCTGCTCTCGAGCCTGGAGGCGGGCGGCGATCCCTTTGCGGGGGAACGCGGCAACCTGGCCCGGCACTATCTCTTCGCGGAGGCGGGCGAGATCATGCCTTACCGGGTGTACGTGCCCAAGTCCTACGATGGCTCGACGGCGGTCCCGCTTATCGTCGCCTTGCACGGCCTTGGCGGCACCGAAACCACCTTCATGCAGCAGGGCAACGGCACGCTGCCGCGGCTCGCCGAACAGCACGGATTGATCGTGGTCACCCCGCTCGGTTACCGGCGCAATGGCGGGTACGGGCGCGGTGGTCCCGGTCCGTTGGGTGCTCCGGATCCCCTCACCGCCCGGATGCTCCAGCGCAGCGAGAAGGATGTGCTCAATGTCCTGGCGGAGGTGCGGCGGGATTACCGCATCGACGGCACGCGGATGTACCTGATGGGCCATTCCATGGGCGGCAACGGCACCTGGACGCTGGGCAGCCGTCATGCGCAGTTGTGGGCCGCCCTCGGTCCGATCGCCGGCGGCAGCTCCACGCCCGAGGCGGTGCCACTCGCTCGCCTGAAGGAGCAGGGGGTGCCGGTGATCTGTGTCCACGGTGATGCCGACCGCACGGCGCACGTCGAGGGATCGCGGGCGATGATCGCGGAGCTCAAACGGCTCGGGGTGCCCCACGAATACCATGAGATTCCCGGCGGGACGCATGGAGATGTCGTCGGGCCAAACCTGCCGCGCCTGGTGGAGTTTTTCCTGCGCCACCGGCGTTCCACCCCGGCCTTGCCATGAAGATTATATCGTTGCGTTGGGGGCGGCAGCTGGCCGCCGGTCTGGGACTGTTCGCCCTGGCGGTCCGCGGGCCGGCGGCCAGCCCGGCCGGTGCCGGCGCGGAGGTGGATGCGGCGGCCGCGGAAGCCGCCGCGCACCTCCGGCCGGATCGTCTGGTGACCTACAAGCAGGTGGGCGACGTGTCGCTGCAGATCAGCTTCTTTGAACCCCCCGGACATCGGGCGGATCGGCCGGTGGCGGGCATCGTGTTTTTTCACGGAGGAGCGTTCAACATCGGCGCGCCCTCCAACTTCTACGCCCAGGCGCAATACCTGGCCCGCCGGGGAATGGTGGCGATGGCGGTGGAATACCGCATTCGTTCGCGCCACCAGACCACGCAGCGCGAGGCCATCCAGGACGCGTTTTCCGCCATGCGCTGGGTGCGCCGTCACACGGCGGAACTCGGCATCGATCCCAAGCGGCTGGCGGTGGCCGGTGGGTCGGCGGGCGGATTCCTCGCGGCGGCAGTCACCACCTTGAGCGGCCTCGATGAGCCGGGTGAGGACACGTCGGTCAGTCCGCGTCCGAATGCCCTGCTGCTCTTCAACGCGATGCTGGATCGAGGGCCGGGAAGCCGGGCCTTTGCCAAGGTGGAGGCGGCGATGGGCTCCCAGTGGCGGACGATCTCTCCGCTGCACAATCTCTACGCCGGCTTTCCTCCTACGGTTCACTTTCTCGGCACGGCGGACCGAAACGTCAGTGTGGAGAGTGCGCGCAGGCTGAAGGCGGAGATCGAGAAGATTGGCGGGCGCTACGATCTCCACCTCTACGACGGGCAGGAGCACGGCTTCTTCAACTACGGCCGGGGCGACAATACCTATTTCCGCCTCACCCTGCGGGAAGCCGACCGATTTCTGGCTTCGATCGGCTACCTCACGGGCGAACCCACGCTCGGCGAGCCGCCGCGATAGCGCGGCCGAACTGGGATCACGGGATCGCTCTCCTGCGGCCGACGGATTGTGCTCCAGGGGGGGAGCACTTCTTTTGCCTCAGCCCAATCGCCGGCAGGCCGCCGGGGCGAACCAGCGCAGGTCAGGTGGTGGCTGGCCCGTGCAGGGGCAGCGTGGCGTTGAACTCGGTCCATTCGCCGTCGGACCGGCCGAGGACGAGGTCGCCTCCGTGGGCTCGGAGGATCTCGCGAGAGAGGCTGAGGCCGAGGCCGACACCGGCCGTGCGCTCGCGGGTACGGGCGGCATCGCCCCGAAAGAACCGCTCGAAAAGGCGCGCTTGGTCCTGGGGCGGAATGCCTGGCCCGGAATTTCCCACGGTCAGGACTGCCTTTCCGGCTTCGGTTCGCAGCGCCACCCGGATCAGGCCGCCGGGCCGGTTGTATTTGACGGCATTGTTGACCAGGTTCTGCAGCGCCTGCTCCAGCAGCACGGCATCGGCCTGGACCTGCTGGCCGGGAGGGACGACACATTCGAACTGGAGCCCCGGGGCTAGGCCCGTGCCGTCGTCGATGACGTTGGTGAGGATCGCACTGAGATCGGTGGGACTGCGATCGAGAGCCAGTCGCCCGCTGTCGGCGAGCGAAAGCAGGAGGAGTTTGTCCAGGATGGCTTTCAGCCGGTGAATCTCATCAAGCAGGCTGGAGCAGAGCTGCTGCTGCGGGGAACCCGAAGGGGCGGCGCGCAAGGCTTGCTCGAGTTCGGCCTGCAGCAGCGCCAGCGGGGTCTTGAGTTCGTGGGAGGCGTCGGCGCTGAACCGCCGGGCCTGGTGAAACGATTGTTCCAGCCGATCGAGCATGGCGTTGAAGACGGTGACGAGGCGCTGGAACTCCCGATCATGGGCCGGGGCGGCAATGCGCTGATCGAGCCCGTGCGCGGTGATGTTCTCGGCGGCGCGCGTGAGGGCCGCGACGGGGCGCAGGGCCCGGGTGGCGAGCCACCAGGCACCGAGGCCGACGACGAGCAGCACCAGCGGCAGGACCGCGAGGAATCGCCCGCGGAGTCGCTGCAAGGCCAGGTTCGATTCGTCGAGGTTGGCGGCGAGCACGAGCTTGGTATAGGGGTTGCCGCTGACGGCGACCCGCCAGGTGCTGCCGTTTGCGGACACCGTGTGGAAACGGGCCTCCCGGACCGGGAGCGGTGGATTGGTGCGCGACAAACCCGCCTTGCGCGGCGGTGGCGGCGGGCGGTCGAAGGTCACGCCGTCCTCATACTGGTCGGCGACGGCAAACCCCTCCGGGTCGATGCCCTCGGGCCAGCGCGGAGAGCGGAATTCGACGCGATCGTAGTTTTTCACCCAAAGAACGTAGAGCGGGGGACGATCGCCGCCCGACACGAACGCCAGGGCGGCATCGAGGCGACCCCAGTGGCTGGCATCGTCGACGCGCACGAGGTTGCCCTTCGCCAGGTGGTGCAACTCGCGGTCGAGTCGATCGAGGTTGAAGCGGGTGGTCAGGTTCCAGGCCAGGTAACCGGCGAGCAGGAGCAGCCCCGCGGTGATCGTGCCCGCCAGGAGGGCGAGGCGCAGGCGAAACGAGGTCACGGCTGCGCCTTCGCCCCCGCCGGGAGCGGCCGGGCCCGGTAGCCCACCCCGCGGATGGTCTCGATCAGCGAGTCGCTCTCGGCGTCGTGCAGCTTGCGGCGCAGGCGCTGGACATAGACGTCGACCAGGTTGGTGCCGGGGTCGAAGTGGTAGTTCCAGACATGTTCGCAAATCTGGGCGCGGGTGAAGGTCTGGCCCGGGGAACGCAGCAGGTACGTCAGCAGCGCAAACTCCCGGGCAGTGAGATCCACCGGCTCGCCGGCGCAAAGGACTTCGCGAGTCAGCAGGTTGACCGTCACATGGCCATTCTCCAGCAGCGTCAGGGCGTTGCCGGCCGCCCGGCGCGTCACGGCGTGAAGGCGCGCGATCAATTCGTCCACGTAGAACGGCTTGGTGAGGTAGTCGTCGGCGCCGAGGTTGAGGCCCTCCAGGCGCTCCGGCAGGGCGGAGCGGGCGGTGACCAGCACGACGGGCACCGTCAGGCGCTTGTCCCGGAGGTTGCGCAGAATGCTGAGGCCGTCGCGGCCCGGGACCATGATATCGAGCACCAGGGCGTCGTAGGCGCGGGTGGTGGCCAGCGCATAGGCGTCGTCACCGTGGGAGCAGAAATCGACGGCGAAGCCCTGCGCTTCCAGGCCCTTGCGGACCAATCCGGCGAGCTTCCTGTCATCCTCGAGCACCAGGATTTTCACGCGTGGCGATCTCCCGACCGGGGAGGGACCGGGTCAAGCCGCCAATGATGACGAACTTTTAATCCGAGTCTGCGAGGCGGGTTCATGTTGGACCGGTCTCTTGCCGTCGTGATGCCCCTGCTTCCGTTTCACCGGTGGATCCGATTCCCTTGGCTCCGTGCCGGCGTGGCTCTGCTGGTGGGCGTCGGGCTGAGGGCCCATGAATTCGGCGATCCCCGCCACGATGAGGCCGCGCAACGGGTCTTGCGCGAATTCCAGCCGGTGCAGGTGGCGTTGCTGGCGCCGCCAAAGGAGGAGCGGCGATTGGTGGCTGCGGCGGAAGCAGTGCCGGCGATCGCGGCGGCGTTTGCTCCTTTTGCCCCTTCGGTTCGGACGCGGATCGAGGGGCAGTATCTGCACGTGGAGTCCAGCGGACTCCCGGCGCATCCGATGATGGTAGGCATCACCGCCTGGCAACAGCAGGTACCTCTGCCCCAGCCGTACACGGGGGCGAACGCCTGGCGGCTCCCGCTCCATCCGGTGCCGGCGGAAAAGCCGATCTCCATCCGGGATCGCTTCCTGCGCGGAGCGGTGGCGCTCGCAGTCAACGGCATCCCGATCTTCAATCCGCAGAACAACCGTGGGGAGATTTCCCAGGAAATCGGAGAACTCGACCAATGGGGCGGACATTGCGGGCGGGCGGACGACTACCACTACCACGTGGCTCCGCTGCACCTGCAGGACGTGCTCGGGGCCGGGGCGCCGGTGGCGTACGCCCTGGATGGCTATCCAATCTACGGGTTGAAGGAGCCGGATGGCTCCACCCCGACCGGGTTGGATGCCTGGCAGGGCCACGAGACCGCGGTCCTCGGCTACCACTATCACGCGTCCTTGAGCTACCCCTACGTGAACGGCGGCTTCCGCGGCGTCGTCGTCGAGCGCGAGGGGCAGGTCGACCCGCAGCCCCGCGCCCAGGAGGTGCGCGAGGCGCTGACGCAACTGCGAGGGGCGCGCCTCACGCACTTCACCACCGTGGCGCCGGAAAAGTCCTTTGTGCTGCGCTACACGGTGAACGGCCGGCCGGGTTCGGTGAGCTACGAAGCGACCGGACCGGGTATCTGGCGGTTTCGCTTCACAAGCCACGAGGGCACGACTCGCGAGGAGACCTACCGAGCGGGCGAGCGCCGGGGTGGGGGCGGGGGCAAGGCGGGTCGCAAGGGCGGGCCGGCTGGTCCGCCGCGCCGATCCGAGGCCACCCCGGCGGAGCCGACCCAAGGGGGCGGGCCGGAGGAGCTTTCCGGCTCGGGCGCGGCCGAACCGGAGAGTGACGCGGCCTCGAGGCCGCGATTTGTGCTGCGCAGCCCGGCGGTCGGAGCCGACGGGCGATTGCCGGCCGAGTTCACGGGCGACGGCGAGGCCGTTTCTCCGCCGCTGGAGTGGAGCGGCGTGCCGGTAGGGACCCGGAGCTTTGCGGTGATCATGGATCACGTCGACCCGGAGGGAAAAGCGAAGTGGTACTGGACCCTGTACAACCTTCCCGCCGAGATCCGCGGCCTGCCCCGGAACGTCCAGGGCGTGGGCATCACCGGCAACAACAGCATCAACCGGCGGCTCGGATATGCGCCGCCGCACTCCAAGGGACCCGGCGCCAAGACCTATGTCTTGACCGTCTATGCCCTGTCGGCGCCGGTGCCGATCGAACGCCCGCCGGCGGAGGTAAGCCGGGCCGTGCTGCTCGCGGCGATGGAGAAGATCACGCTCGGTCGCGCGGTCCTCGAGGTCGTCTACTCGCGCCCGGAGGAGAAACGGGATACCCCGCCGCCGCGGCGGCGGAAGGACAGCCAGTAGCCTCAGCGCAAATGCTGGCACGCGCCGCGGCGGCTCCTCTGCCGTCGAAGTGCCTTCGCCGTAACCTTGGGCCAGGACTTCGTGGCGCAGGGCGGGCCGGCAGCCGGTTCAGCCCCGCAGCGGGATCAAGGCGCGCACGCGCGGATCTCGCAGCCACAGGCTGCCCCAAAGCAGCACCGCGAAACCGAAGGGCATCAGCGCCATGGTGCCCATGCCCAGCTTCAGCGTCACCGCCACGGCGCCGCCGAGGTAACCGGCCAGCAGGATCGCTCCCAACACCGCGGTGCGCGGCACGAGATAGACCACGGTGCACAGGAGCTCCAGCGTGCCGACACCGATCGCGCTGCCCGCGGGCCAGTCCGCGAATCCCTTCACGACCTCTGCGGTTTGCAGGATCTTCATCACGCCGCTCATCAGCAGCATGGCGACGGGTGGGGCGGCCAAAACGTAGGAGGCCCAGAGGGCCGCGCGGGACACGGAGGTTGGGGAAGACATGGGGGGCGGGGCTGAGGGAGTGGGGGAGGGGGATGTCGGTCCTGAACGGGGTGAAGCACGAGAAGCGGGGCTGGCCCAAGGGAGGCGCCTCAAGCGCGGGTGTTCATCCCCTTGAGATGGGCGGCGAGTTGGTCGAAGGGCGCGTTCCAGCCCGCGCTGGCGCCGGCGCGGCTCGCATTGAAGGCCGCGATCTCGGCGGCGGTCGCGTCGAGCGGGAGCCACCTCACGGTGACGGTGGTCTTGCCCGCGTCTTCAGCGAAGGTTACGGCGGTGAGCCTTTCCCGCGGCCACACTGGATGAGGTTGGATGCCACCTTCCGGGTCGGACGGCGAGGTCACCCAAACGAGTTTGGTCTGAGGCACGACCTCGCGATAAACGGCCCTCACCCACATCTCGGCGCCATCGGGCATTGCCATGCGGAAAAGGGTCGTGCCGCCGGGTTGCAGATCGAATTTCGCGATGTGGAACGTGGTGCCAGGGCGGCCGAACCACCGGAAGAAGTGCTCCTGCTCCGTCCAGGCGCGCCACACGAGATCGCGCGGGGCGTCGAACGCGCGCGCCACGACGAACGGTTCGCACCGCATCTCGGCCAGTTTGTCGCCGAGGCGTTCGAGGGTCTGCCGGCCGCCGTCCACGGCTCCAAAATCGCGCACCACGCGGTCGCGCGCCTCCCGCGAAGGAAACACCATTCGGATGGTGACCTTCGTGTGTTCGGCATCGATCGCCTCGAAGGTCCACGTGCCGCGGAAGGCCGCGCCGCGCCGTTCATCGGCCTCCAGGTCGCTGCCGCCGCCGAGCAGGTAACGGATGCGTTCCATCGGCACGATTTCGAGGAATTTGGTCTTGTTGGGGTAGTTCGTGCCGTCGGGCCCGTGCATCGTGTGCTCCCAGTAGCCACCGACGCGAAATTCGAAGCGCTTGGTCGTATTGGTGAAGCCGCGGGGGCCCCACCAACGGACCAGATGCTGCGGGTCGGTCCAGACCTGCCAGACCAGGGCGCGGGGCGCCCGGAAGACGCGGGAGATCACAATTTCGGTGTCGGAGGGGAGGTGGGGATCGGGCATGGAGGGCGGGTGTGGGTCAAAGTGGGGGTGGCACCTGTTTGGCCAGGTGGGCGGCAAGTCGATCGAGGTTTTGTTCGTTGGCGGGCGCGACGAACGCGCGCACCCGGGCCGCCTCGGACGGATCATCGAAGAGCAGGCTCCAGCCGAGGAGCGTTCCGGCACCGGCTACCCCGAGGGTGATGGTCAGGGTGAAATCATGTCCGGGCTGCAAATGGCGAATGACGAGCCGCTCCGGGGCGACGACTTCGAGGAAACGGTGGTCCATCGCGTAGGTGGCCCCGTCGGCCGCGCGCATGGTGAACCGCCACGTTCCTCCCGGCCGGAATTCAAAGGCGTGGAACTCATTCGTGAAGCCGGCAGGACCCCACCATTCGGCCAGCGCGGTTGGGGCGGCCAGCGCGCCCCAGACCTGCTCCCGCGGCCAGGGTAGCCGGCGCGCCGTGGCAATCTCGCCTGACGGTTGTTCAGGAGGCACGGGATTTCCTCCGGGTGGGTTGGCCGGACTTCGCTTGCAGTTCCTGCAGGTAGTCATCGAGCCGATCGAGGCGTTCCTCCCAGTGGCGGCGGTACTGGCCGATCCAGTCGACCGCTTCCTTCAGCGGAGCCGCCTGAAGGCGGCAGGGACGCCATTGCGCCGCCCTTTCCCGGGCGATGAGGCCGCTGCGCTCCAGCACCCGCAGGTGCTTCGAAATCGCCGGCAGGCTCATGGCGTGCGGCGCGGCCAGTTCGGTCACCGAGCGGGAGCCGTGCGACAGCTGCACCAGGATTTCCCGCCGCGTGGGATCGGCGAGCGCGGCAAACACGACACTGAGACGATCGGGGGACATTGGTTTTGTAATTAACCAAAAGGTTAAATAGGAATCGAAAGTCAAGCGGCGGACCGAAAAATCTGGAGTGCTTTGAGTCTGCTCGATTGCCGCGGCGTCGTC
>JACRQG010000035.1:72566-81829 GCA_016222805.1 Verrucomicrobiota bacterium
CGGCGTCGTCGGTTGGGGCTGGGAGCCGCGGGGGATGGCGTGGCGTTGTTCCACTTCGGGTTTCGGGTGGGCGGGGCGACCTCGCCCCGCACCAGGCCTCGGGCAGGCGCACCGCCGCGGGCGGGGTTGCCCCGCCGACAAGACTTCGCGGCGGTGTCGGCCGGGCTGACCTTGAATCGGGACGAAGGCACCGGTATCCGTGGCGTGGCGGTTGTGCCATGGCCAATGGCGCGCCTCCTTCCGATGCGCTCCTGCTTTTTCCCTGCCTTGCTGCTTCTGCCCCTCGCCGTCGCGGCGGTTGGAACCGCCCGGGCCGCCGCGGCGCCGGCGTCCAACCTGGTCGCGCACGACCTTTCCTCCTGGCACGATGCCACGCGCGTGTTGGTGAACCCGCACAAGGGTTGGTATCACCACTTCCCCGACAATCATCCCGGCAAGTACCGCATCGCCCGGGACGCCGATTTGCTGGAGTTCCCCGGCATGGATCACCTCTACCTGCGGCTGGCCTGGGCCTACCTCGAACCCCGGGAGAATGAGAATGACTGGGCGGTGATCGACCGTATCATCGAGAAGTGGGTCGCGCACGGCCTCGGGATCGCCTTCCGGATCAGCTGCAAGGAGACCAGCACGGATCGCCCCGAGCAGCAGTACGCCACCCCGCGCTGGGTGAAGGAAGCGGGAGCCCAGGGGGGGTACTATCGGGCGGGCGAAGCCGTCGGGCCGGAGGGGCCGTGGGAGCCGGTGTGGGACGACCCCGTCTTCCTGGCCAAGCTGGAGCGATTCCTCGCGGCGTTCGCGGCACGTTACGACCGGCAGCCGTGGGTGCGTTATGTGGACATCGGCAGCATTGGCGACTGGGGCGAGGGTCACACTTGGGCCGGCAGCCGCGCGAACCTGTCGCTGGCCGTGCGGAAGCTCCACGTCGATCTCCATCGGAAGCACTTCCAGCACGCCCCGCTGGTCATCTCCGATGACTTTGTCTTTGCCCTGAAGGATCCCGCCGAACGCGAGCAGCTGCACCGGCACGTCCTGGCGCACGGCATCAGCTATCGCGACGACAGCATCCTGGTGAACGGGTATTTCTCGACCACGAGTGATCGCTTCACCGTGCGCAGTCCGGAGTTTTTTGCGGATGCCTACCTGCGCACGCCGACGGTGCTGGAACTCGAGCACTACGGCAAAGTGAAGGAACTCGGGAACTGGGAGGCCCGGCCCGACTCGGCCGCGGCGAGGTTCGGCCGGGGCAAAACCGGACCGGACTTTCTCCGCGGTGCGCTCGAACTCCTGCACGCCACGTATGTGGGCTATCATGGTGATGCCCGGCAGTGGCTGGACGACAACCCGGCGCTGACGCGCGAGCTGTTGAACCGCTGCGGGTATTGGCTGTTTCCACTGTCCCTAGATCTGCCCCAGACGCTGACCGCCGGTGGGGTGGCTCCGTGGCGGCTGGCGGTCGACAACCGCGGGGTTGCGCCGCCCTATCACCCTTACGAGGTGCGGGTAAAGCTCTCGACGGAAGGCAGTAGTTGGGTCGGTGTCTTGGGCCGGACTGACCGTTCGTGGTTGCCGGGCAAACCCGCGGTCGTGACGGCTGAGCTCTCCCTGCCCGCCGCGCTGAAAACCGGGCGCCACGAGGTGAGCCTGGGGCTCTTCGACCGTTCCTCGGCCCGGGAGCGGCCGGTGGAATGGGCCCTGCGCGAAGCGTTGCGCGACGCCGCCGGGTACTACCGGGTGGCGGAGGTCGAGGTGGTGCGCGGCTCCCCGCCGGAGTGATCCGGAGAGATCGGCCGGTAGAACTCGCCCGCAATTGCCGTGGGCGGGACGACCGCGGTTGGGCTTCGCGAACACGCGACCGACAGAGGTCTGGGAACTCATGACAGATTCTTAATCCCGCGACCGATCGGGTGTTCATCTTCCCGTGGTAGGTTGGGGCATGAAAACCTCACGCGGGCGCTGGTTCGCAGGTTTCACCACAGGAGCCGCCCTGATCGCGGCCCTGTTTGGCGAGGGCACCGTTCGGGCGGCGGAGGAGCCGACGGCGCGGCTCGTCAACATCGCGACGCGGGCGCAGATCGGGGGTAATGCCGGCACGCCGATTGCCGGTTTCGTGCTTGGTGGCACCGGCACGAAACGGATGCTCCTTCGCGCCGTCGGCCCCGGTCTGTCGGCCTTCGGGGTGGCCGGCACCCTGGCGGATCCGTCCCTCGCGCTGGCGAGCGGCAGCACCACGATGGGCAGCAATGACAACTGGCTGGCCGCCGACGCCGCGACCATGGCCAACGTCGGAGCCTTCAGCCTGCCGGCCGGGAGCCGCGACGCCGCGCTGGTCTCGACGCTCGCCGCGGGCGCCTACACCGCGCCGGTCATCCCGGTGGGCGGGGGCACCGGGGTGACGTTGCTCGAGGTGTACGATGCCGCCACCACCACCGGCGCCTCGCTCGTGAACGCCTCGACCCGCGCCTTCGTCGGCACGGGCGACAACGTGCTGATCCCCGGCTTTGTCGTCAGCGGCACCGGCTACCTGCGCCTGCTGATCCGCGCGGTGGGTCCCGGCCTGACCGGCTTTGGGGTGAATGGGGCGCTGGCGGATCCGACCGTCACCCTCTTCCGCGGAACCACGGCCCTCGCGACCAATGACAACTGGTCGACGGCGGCCAACGCGGCCGAAGTGGCCGCGGCCGCCGCGACGGCCGGTGCATTTACCCTGACCACGGGCAGCCGCGACGCCGCGATCCTCGCCACGCTGCCCGCGGGCTCCTACACGGCGGTGGTCAGCGGGGTGGGCAACACCACGGGGACGGCGCTGGTGGAGTTGTACGCCCTGGGCGCAACCATGGCGGAACCCACGGTGACCTTCACGCCGCGCTTCGTGCGCGTGGCGGGGGGCAGTTACACGATGGGCGATTCCTTCAACTACGTCGATCCGGGGCACCCGAGCGACGAGGTGCCGCTGCATGCGGTCACGATTTCGCCCTTCTACATCGCGACGACGCTGCTGACCTGCCGGGAGTACTGCGACTACCTCAACGCCGCCCTGGCGCAGGGGTTGATCGAGGTGCGTGCGGGGCTCGTTTACCGGCGGGGCGGCACGGAAATCCTCAGTGACACCACGACGGCCTATCCGCACAGCACGATTCTCTTTGCGAACAACGTCTTCACGGTGCGCAGCGGGCGGGATCTGCATCCGATCACGGGCATCCGCTGGTTCGGGGCCACCGCGTACTGCAACTGGCTGAGTTCGCGCGATGGCTATGCCGCCTGTTACAACCTTGCGACCGGAGACTGCGATTTCACCAAGAACGGTTATCGCTTGCCGACCGAGGCGGAATGGGAATACGCCGCCCGCGGCGGACAGACGAACCCGTACCGGAAGTTCCCGTGGGGCGACGACACCAACACGGATGGCACCTATGCCAACTGGGAGGGCTCCGGCGATCCGTGGGAGACGGCCGACTACCCGCGCACCACGCCCGTCGGTTTCTACGACGGGTCGCTGCGCAGCAAGGCCGACTATGGCTGGCCCGGTGCGATGGCCACCTACCAGACCAAAAACGGCACCAACGGCTTCGGCCTCACCGACATGTCCGGCAACGTGTGGCAGTGGATCAATGACTGGTATCAGACCGATTATTATCAGTATTGCGTGACCAACCGCGTCGTCGCCGACCCGCCTGGGCCGGCCACCGGCTCCAAGATGCCGGATGGCCTGACCTATCGCGGGCTGCGTGGCGGCAACTGGTACAACGGCGGGGGGCAGGTCTATTTCGGTCACGCGCGGGTGGCGAACCGCGATCCGTCGTACTTCCGCGGACCCGATCCCGTCACCGGCCGCAACGATCCCGACGGGCCGTATTTTCATGTCGGCTTCCGCGTGATGCGGGCGGAAAAGGCGACGACCACCACCAACACCGTCGGGTTGATGCAGAACGCCTCGGGCGCGTTCAACGGCTACACGCTGATGGCGCCGATGCACAGCACCACCACCTACCTGCTCAACAACGCCGGGCAGTACGTGCGGAAGTGGACTAGCTCCTACGAGCCCGGGCGCTCCGCCTACCTGCTCGAGAACGGCAACATGATCCGCGCCGGCATGGTCCGCACCGGTGGGCCTTCCACCGGCGGCGGCGAGGGCGGGCGGATCGAGGAATACGATTGGGAAGGGCGGCTGGTGTGGGCCTTCGACTACGTCAGCCCCACCTACATCCACCACCACGACTTCAAGGTCCTGCCCAACGGCAACGTCCTGCTTCATGCTGCCCGACTACCTGGTGGAGGTGAAGCCGACCCGACCTTACGGCGGCACGGTGGTGTGGGAGTGGCACATCTGGGATCACCTGATCCAGAACTTCAGCTCCACCCGCGCCAACTATGGGGTCGTCGCGGAGCATCCCGAGTTGGTGAACGTCAACGGCTCGGGCATCAAGATCCCGCAGTTCTGGAACCACGTGAACGGGATCGATTACCATCCCGGGCTCGATCAGATCATGATCAGCGTTCGCGGGAACAACGAGCTGTGGATCATCGATCACAGCACGACGACGGCCGAGGCCGCGGGGCACACGGGAGGCCGTTACGGCAAGGGCGGCGATATCCTCTATCGCTGGGGCGACCCGCAGCAGTACGGCCGCGGCACCAACTCCAACCGCATTCTCTACCAGCAGCATCACACCCACTGGATCGAGCCCGGCCTCCCCGGCGCGGGCAACATCCTGATCTATAACAACGGCATCGGCCGGAACTATTCGACCATCGAGGAAATCGTGCCGCCGATCGATTCCAGCGGGCGGTACACGATCTCGGGTACCGCCGCCTTTGGTCCGACCGCGGCGACGTGGACGTACCGGGCCACTCCGCCGACGGCCTTCTACTCCTCGGAGATCTCCGGCTGCCAGCGGCTGCCCAACGGCAACACACTCATCTGCGAAGGCGTGAAGGGGAATCTCTTCGAGGTCACGTCGGCGGGCGAAATCGTCTGGCGCTACCTCTGCCCGGTGACGTCGGGCCCGCTCGCGCAGGGGAGCGCGATCCCGATCGATGCCGCGCGGCCCGACCAGTTCATGAACGCGGTCTTCCGCGTCTACCGCTACGCGCCCACCTATGCCGGCCTCGCCGGGCGCGACCTCACGCCGATCGGCCCGATCGAAACTTATTAGGTGTAGCCGGGCGCGTTGAGGCCGCCTCCGGGATCACCGCCCCATCAGCGCCAACTTGGTCCGCTTCCCTCCATCAAGGAATGGAATCCCGACGACTCGATTTCCCGCCATGAAACGCCTGCCAATCCTTTTCCTTGCCCTCTTCGCACCGGCCCTCGCGTACGACGCCCTGCAGCGTCCGACCGAACTGCAGTTCTGGAACCCGGCCAAGGCCCAGAACGGCTACACGTTTTTCGGCGTCGGCGGCACGACGTACCTGATCGACATGGAGGGACGCGTCGTCAAGACGTGGCCCATCGGCAACAACCCGCGGCTGCTCGACAACGGCAGCGTGCTCGACACCAACACCAACGACCCGAGCGGGTTCGCGGGCTTCCGGGAGGTCGACTGGAGCGGGGCCACCGTCTGGCAGTACACCGAGCGACGCTCCACCTACCACCCGCACCATGACTTCATCCGGATCTTCAACCAGAAGCTCAACGCCTACACCACGCTCTACATCGCCAACAAGGACTTCACCGCCGCCGAACTGATCGCTGCGGGCGCGAACCCGGCGCAGGTGCCGGCGAGCGGCGGGCAGATGGATGCCATCGTCGAGGTCGATGCCAGCGGCACCGTGGTCTGGGAATGGTGCTTCATCGATCACCTGGTGCAGGACTTCGATCCGACCAAGCCCAACCACGTGGGCGCCGGCCGGACGATTGCGAGCTACCCCGGCCGCCTGAACATCAACCTCACCGGCCACCCGCTGAAGGGCGACTGGATGCACTGCAACTCGGTCGACTACAACCCGCAGCTCGGCCACGTGGCCTTCAACTCGGTGCAGGGGGAGTTTTATGTCGTGGATCACGACGGCACCTTCGTCGCCGGCAATCCGACCGCGAGTATCGCGGCGGCGGCCGGCTCCGCCGGCGACTTCCTCTACCGCTTTGGCGACCCCGCCCGGTACGCGCAGGGCACGACGCCGGCCGTGCTCGCGGACTGGACCCAGGCGACCTCCGGGACCAAGCAGCTCGGTGGCTCCCACGATGTGCACTGGGTTGCGGATGGCCTGCCGGGTGCGGGCCGATTTCTCATCTTCAACAACGGGCAGTATCTCTCCGAGCGCAGCCCACACTCGTATGTACTGGAGATTGATCCCATGGCCGGTCCCGATGGCGTCGGCACCGGGCGGTACGTCAATCCGCCGGATGCCGGGTACTTTCAGCAGGCGTTTCCGGCAGTGACGGACAACCTGCCGCGGGCGATCTCCCGGCAGGTCGTCTGGCACTACCATACGCGGAGCAGCCTGACGGTCTTCAGTCACATCGGCTGCAGCGCGCAGCGGCTGCCCAACGGCAACACCCTGATTTGCGCGGATACTTACGGCTATGTGATGGAGATCACCCCCAGCGGCGAAGTCGTGTGGGACTACATCATGCCGGTGACGCGGGCCGGTCCGGTGCTGACGATCGGGGACAATCTGCCGATGGTGAATTCCATCTTCCGCGCGTACCGGTTCACGGCGAGCCATCCGGCACTGGCTGGCCGGGCGTTGACCCCGGGCAAGACCATCGCCGGTCGGACGACCGTGGATAACCGGTACGCCGGGGCGACCGCCTACCAGGCGCAGCAGCGGCCCGCGGGCGTCCAGTACCTGGATGCGACCAAGGCCCAGCCCGGCTACACGCTCTATGCCGCGGGCGGGCGCACTTGGCTGCTGGACCTCCAGGGGCGCGTTGTGCGTTCATGGCCGACCGGCACGAACCCGCGCCTGCTCGAAAGCGGGCGGTTGATGGACGCCGTCACCAATGCCGCCGGCGCGGCGGGATTTCGCGAGTATGACTGGAACGGCAATGTGGTCTGGGAGCACTTCGAGACCCGGGCGGGCTACACGGCCCGGACGGATTTCGTGCGCATCGTCGATCCCAAGCTCAATGCCCCGGCCACACTCTATCTCGCGACCAAGGTGCTCACCGCCGCCCAGTGCCTCGCGGCGGGCTGCAGCGCGGCCGGCGGTCCCTACGAGGGCGTGACGACCGATGTCATCGTCGAGGTCGACGCGAGCGGCCGGGTCGTCTGGGAGTGGTCGTTCTTCGATCACGGCGTACAGGACGTGGACGCGAGCAAGGCCAATCACGTCGGGGCCGGGAAACGGATCTCCGACTTTCCCGGCCGGTTGAATCTCAACCTGGCCGGACGGCCGCTGCGGGCCGGCTGGCCCGGGGCCAACTCCCTCGATTTTCACCCGACGCTCGATCAGGTTGTGGTCAACGTCGAGGCGGGCGAATTCTACGTGATCGACCGGGGCGGGACCTTCGTTTCCGGCGATCCGGCGGCGAGCCTGGTCAAGGCCGCGTCTGCGGCCGGGGATTTTGTTTACCGGTTCGGTGACCCCGCGCGGTATGGCGCCGGGTCGGCTCCGTCGGTGAAGGCCAACTGGGAGGATGCCACCACCGGCAACAAGCAGATCGGTGCGAGCAACCACGTGCAGTGGATCAAGTCGGGACTGCCCGGGGCGGGGCATTTCCTGATCTTCAACAACAACCAGTATCTCTTCCAGCGCACGGCGCAGTCGTATGCGCTTGAGATCAACCCGTACGTCAACGCCAGCGGCACCGACACTGGCAGCTACGTGAGCCCGGTGACCGCGGGGTACACGACCTGGAACTTCGACAAGGACACCCACAAATCGAGCCAGCTGCTTTCGCGGCAGGTGGTGTGGAACTACAGCTCGGTCGGCAACCTCGTGCTGTTCAGCCCGCAGGGTTCGAGTGTGCAGCGGCTGCCGAACGGCAACACGCTGATCTGCGCGACGGCGCTCGGCTATCTCGTCGAGGTGACGAGCGCCGGTGCGGTGGTGTGGGAGTATCTCAACCCGGTGACGATTACCGGGGTCGCAGCCGCGCTCGGCGATCGCTGGCCGATGGCGAACGCCGTGCCCCGCGCGCATCGGTATCCCCCGGACTACGCGGGACTGGCCGGGCGCGACCTCGCCCCGGGGGCGTTGCTGACGGAGTCGAGCGTGACGGTGCCGACCACCCCGGTGGCGCGAATCGCCAACCTGTCCTCCCGCGTGGCGGTGGGGGGCGCGGCGGGCACGCCGATCCCGGGCTTCGTACTCGCGGGGTCCGGCACGCGGCCGATGCTGGCCCGGGCGGTCGGCCCGACCCTGGCGGCCCTGGGGGTGGGGGGAGCGCTGGCGGATCCGCGGCTGAGCCTCATCAGCGGCCCGGCGGCGGTGGCGACCAATGACAACTGGAACAGCAGCGACGCCGCGACGATGAGCGCGGTGGGAGCGTTTCCGCTGGCGACGGGCAGCAAGGATGCGGCCTTGGTGACCTCACTCACCCCAGGGGCCTACACCGCCCCCGTGTCGGCGACCGATGGTGGCAATGGGATCGCGTTGCTGGAGCTGTACAACGTGGCCGGAGCCGGCGCGTCCGCGCTGGTCAATGCCTCGACGCGAGCCTATGTCGGCACGGGCGACGCGGTGCTGATCGTGGGTTTTGTCATCGACGGCGCCGGCGAACTGCCGCTGCTGATTCGCGCGGTCGGTCCGACGCTGGGCGGGTTGGGCGTGAGCGGCGCCCTGGCGGACCCGACGCTGTCGCTGTACCGCGGCAGCACCCTGCTCGCGAGCAGCGACAACTGGACGAGTGGTCCGGCCGCGGGGGACCTCGCGCAGGCCGCCTCCGCCGTGGGCGCGTTTGCCCTGGCGGCCGGCAGCCGCGACGCCGCCGTCCTGGTGACGTTGCCCGCCGGCTCGTACACCGTCGTGGTCAACGGCGGCGGGGTCGCGACCGGCACCGCGCTGGTGGAACTGTACCTCGCGCCGGGCGTAATGGCGTCGCCGTAGAATTGGCGCCGCACGCTTGCCGAACCGGTCCGATGTCTATGCCGGACGTCGTTAGCCCGTCTTCATCCCAACGCGGCGCGAGGCCGCAACCGAAGCCGGTGACTTGAGGGTCGCCGCGTTGGGAGGGATGAGGGACCCTGCTTCGCCTAGCTGTGATCTTTCAGGAGGTTGTCCCTCCGAGTCCGTCCTGAGAGAGATGGGTGTGATGAAAAAACACCTAACCCAGGAGGACCCGAAAGGACATGCATGCCAATGCCCGGACTACCCCGCGT
>JACRQG010000041.1 GCA_016222805.1 Verrucomicrobiota bacterium
CAGCCTCGAAACCTATTCGGCCTCCATCGATCTCTTTCGCATCATCAGCACTGAGCGCGAGCTGATCACGGGTTACCGTTACCGCTACAGCGATTCGACGCGGAACACGGCCAGCACCGATCACGCATTTTCCATCGGTCTGAGCGGGAAGCTCATTCGGGGGGTGAAGGGCAGCCTGCGAACCGGCTACCAGACCCGGAGCACCACTGGACGCGGGACCCTGAACGATCAGCACGATTCCTGGTTCGCCAGCGGCAGCTCCACCTACGCCTTCTCCCGGAAACTCCTGCTCACCGCGTCTCTCGCGAAGGACTTTTCCACGACCGCCACCGACTCCATGGTCGACACGACCAACGCGTCGCTGGCGCTCCAGTACGCCTATAGCTCGCGTCTCAACGCCTCGATCGGAGCCGACCTGGGCGACAGCCGCTTCCTGGGCGAAGGCGGCCGGGTCGTGCTCCAGGCGGGACCGCCGCGCCTCCTCGGGGCAAACCGCCACGATACCTTTGCCAGCTGGGATGCGACGCTGAGCTACGCATTCCGGGATCGGCTCCGGACGAGCTTTTCGTACTCCTGGTTCCGCAACTGGTCCACCCTCCCCTTCGCCGATTTCGATCGCAGCTCGTGGACGGCCTCCGCATCGACCCGCTGGTAACCCCATGAAGTCGTCTTTCCCTGTCGCCTGTCTTGTACTCTGCGCCGTCCTGCTTCCTGCGGCTGCCGGAGGGGCCACCGCCCCGGCGACGCCCGGCACCACCAAGACGGAAAAGGAGTACATGCCGTACAAGATCACCCGGGGCGATCGCCTGACCATCAGCGTGCTGGGCGAACCCGACCTGCGTGTCGGTGGCATCCGGGTCGAGGCGATCGGCACGGTCATCCTGCCGTTGGTGAAGGATGTTCGGCTCGTCGGCCTTACCATCGCGGAGGCGCAGGACACGATCGCCCGGGCCTACCGGGAGGGACGTTTCCTGCGGGATCCCCAGGTGACCGTCACGGTCGAGGAGTACGCCCCCCGTACGGTGCTGGTCAGCGGCAAGGTCAACATCCAGGGGCGGCAGGAGATTCCACCCGACACGAAATTCACCATCACGGATCTCATCGGCAAGGCCGGCGGGTTCACCGAGACGGCCCGGAGCAAGGAAGTCAAAGTCACGCGAACGATGCCGGACGGCACCCTCAAGGTGTTCACCCTCGATGTCGAAAGCGCCATGAAGGGCCGGAGCAGCGCCTCGGCCCGCGACGCGGGATTCGTCCTCGAGCCGGACGATATCATTTACGTCCCGGAAAAGATCATCTAAACGCCGTCCCTCAATGGCCGACGCTCCCGCCAAGAACCCGGGTCCCCCGCACGCTGCCGCCCGCGACGAAGAAGTCTCCGAACGACGCACCCTCCGGGACTACTACATCATCCTGCGGGAACGGTTCTGGATCGCGCTCCCGCTCGCCCTGCTGATCGCGATCGGGTACGGCTACAAGAAGATGCAGGTCACGCCGACCTACTTTGCGCGGGCGACCATGCAGTTCGAGAAGCCGGACACCGTGGTTCCGATCCAGGGCGTCGTCGACCAATCGGTCCGTTCGGATGTGGACCTCAACACCCATCTCGAAGTGTTGAAGAGCGGCATGCTGGCCGCCCAGGTTCGCGCCGCGCTTACGCCGGAGGAGCAGGTGATCCTGAAGCGGGCCAATCTTAAGCGCAGCCCTCCCGGCACCGATCCGAATTCGGTCGGAATCGACATGGGTTCGATGACCCCCGTGCCGTCGCGTGCCAGCTACATCATCGGCATCCAGGTCACCCATCCCGATCCCGAGGCGGCCATGATTGTCGCCAACAAGTACGTCGACGGGTTCATGAACTACCTGCTCACGAAGGGGTCCACCGGCAACCAGGGCGCCGTGCAAATTCTCTCCCAGCAGGCCGAGCGCCTGCGCAAGGAATCGGAGGAGGCCGATCAGGCGCTGCAGCGGTACATGAAGGAGAAAAACCTGCTCTCCCTCGACAGCTCAATCAACCTCGTGACGGAACAACTCCGGAAGGCCGCCGCTTACCGCGATGAATCGCGTTTCCGGCTGCTCCAGATCGACGAGAAGATGCGCCAAATCGAGGCCTATCAGGCGGCCAATCGCAACCTGCTCGAGATTGCCGAAATCGGCACCCATCAGACCGTCGCCCCCCTGAAGGCCCAGCTCAGCCGCCTGCAGCAGGAAATGAACCTCCTGGCCGAGCGCTACCTCGAGCGGCACCCCTCCATCATCAACAAGGCGAATGAAATCAGCGTGACCGAGACGGACCTGAACCGCGCGGTCACGCAGGCGATCGCCGAACTCCGCACGCGGCAGGCCGAGGCGAAACAAGCCGTGAAGAACTCCGAAGAGGAGTATGCCCGGGCCGAGAAGGCCCAGATCGAACTGGGCGACACCAGCGTCGCCTTCCGCAGCCTCAAGACTGAGGCCGATGCAAAGGAGCAGAATTATCGCGCGTTGCTGGCCCGCCTGAACGATGCCCGGACGGTCAAGAACATCGAAAATGTTCCCGTCCGCCCCCTGGACCGCGCCACGCTCAACCCCAACCCCGTTTCCCCGGACAAGGCCCAGATCATCAAGACAAGCATCGGGCTGGGCGTACTCGTCTTCCTCGGCGTGGCCGTCGGGCTAAGTTTCATCGACGACCGCGTGAAGAGCGCGTGGGACGTGGAGTCATTTATCGGCGCCAACCTGCTCGGGATCATCCCGGATCTGGCCGCGATGAAGGATGACGAGAAGTACACCCTCCTGCTCGACAACCGCCAGGCACCCGGCGTGGAGGCGTTTCTCAGCGTCTATAGTTCCATCAAGATCCACTCCAAGCTCGATTTTCCCAAGTCGATCCTGGTCACCAGCACGATCCCGGGCGAAGGCAAGACGCTGATCTCGTGCAATGTGGCGGGAAGCTTCGCGCGCCACTCGAAGAAGACCCTGCTGATCGACGGCGACCTGCGCCGCCCGATGCTGCACCGGCACTTCAAGCAACAAAACTCGGCCGGCCTGATCACCTGGTTCGAAGCCGGCGGCTCGATGGAAGGCGACCTGGCCACCAACCCTGACCTGGGCATCATCAAGGTCGGCGAGAATCTCTCGCTGCTCTGTTCCGGCGGTCGCTCCAAGAGCCCCACCGAACTGCTCGAGAATCCGCTCTTCAGCCAGTTGCTGGAGCGGCTCAAGCGGGAATACGATCTCGTCATCGTCGACTCCCCTCCGCTCGGCGCCGTCACCGACTCCCTCCTCATCGCCGAGCGCATCGACGAGGTCATCTACGTCTGTCGCTTCAATCGCGCCTACCGCAAACACATCCGCCTCTACATGCGCGCGCTCCGCAACGGCAAGAACGAGGTGCTCGGCGTCGTGCTCAACGGCCTTTCGCCGCGCCGGATCGAGTACTACTCGAACTACCGGTACTACCGCAGCTACAAGAAATACTACGGCGCGCAGACGTGAGGCCCGGGCGCGTCGCGCCATTTCCGGCTTCAGTCGCGCCGCGGGCCTCGCAAGCTCCCGACGTGTCCAGCCTTTCCCAGTTCGTTCCCACGGACTTTGATCCCCGCCGTCCGTTGGTCCTCATCGCAGGCCAGGGCCTCTATCCGCGGCTCGTGGCCGACGCCGTGCGCCGGGCCGGGATTCCCCTGCGGCTGGTCGCCTTCGAGGACGAGACTCCGCCCGAGCTTTTCGCAAGCTTTGCGCCCGACGAACGGCGGCAATTGAAGGTCGGCCAACTCGGGCACATGCTCGACGCGCTGCGGGACTTCCAGGCTGGATACGCCTACATGGCCGGCCAGATTACCCCGCGCCGCCTGTTCCACGGGCTGCACCCCGATTTCAAGGCGACCCGCATCCTGCTCTCCCTCAAGCGCCGCAATGCCGAGAGCATCTTTGGGGCGATCGCCCGGGAGATCGAGGAACTTGGGGTCACGCTGCTCGATGCCCGCGCCTTCCTGGACGACCAGCTCGCGACCCCGGGGTGCATGACGGGGCGGAAGTTCCCCATCGAGGCGGAATACGTCGAACACGGCGCGCAGATCGCCCGCGAATGCGCCCGGCTGGATATTGGGCAGGGGTGCGTGGTCCGCCAGGGCACCGTCCTTGCCGTCGAGGCCTTCGAAGGCACGGACGAGATGCTGCGCCGTGCCGGCGCCTTCAAGACCGACCACGCGCTCTTCGTGAAAACCGTCAAGGCCCGCCAGGATTGGCGGTTCGACGTTCCCTGCTTTGGCCAACAGACCCTCGCCACCATGCGCTCCGCCGCCATCTCTGCTGCAGCCCTGGAGGCCGGGAAGGTGCTGCTGCTGGACAAGCCCGCCGTGCTGGCCCAGGCGCGGGAAGCCGGCATCCACCTGCTCGGCCTGGAGTGAACGCGCCGCCACGCGCCCGCACACTTGCGCCGTCATCAGGTTGGCTCCACTGTTCCCCGACATGAAAAACGATGTCGTCCTCGTCACGGTCAAGGGGGTGATGCCCACCGCCAACGGGTGCGCCGTTTTTCTGGGGAATGACGACAAGACCTTTGTCATCTACGTCGATCATTCGGTCGGCAGCGCCATTCAGATGACGCTCAACGGAGTGAAGAAGGATCGGCCGCTGACGCACGACCTGATTGGCAGCATCCTGCTGGGGCTTGGGGCGCAACTCGACCACGTGGTGGTGAACGACGCCCGCGAAGGCACCTTCTTTGCCCGGATCCTCCTCCGGATGGAAAACGAGCTGGGACGAAAGATCATCGAGGTGGATGCGCGGCCCAGTGACTCCATCGTGCTGGCGCTGCAGCAAAAGCGGCCCGTGTATGTGGCGCGGGCAGTCTTCGAGAGTGTCGAGGACATGACCGAGATTCTCGAGCGCGTGCTCAAGCAGCAGGCGGGCGAAAACGAGGAAGAACAGACTTGAGCGAGCGCCCGCCTTCCCGCCCCCGGGCGGTGCTGCCGCCGGGCCTCGTGCCCGGCGCCCCCCTGACCGCCCTCGCCCCGATGCAGGACGTCACCGATCTGGCGTTCATGCGCGTCATCGCCCACTACGGCGCGCCCGATTTTTACTTCACGGAGTTCTTTCGCGTCCACGCGCAATCGCGCCCAGAGGTTCATATCCTCCGCTCGATCGAGGAGAACACCACCGGCCGCCCGGTGTTCGCCCAGTTAATCGGGGAGGACCTGGGCCACCTCGCCCGCACGGTGCGCCTGCTCCTGCGTCATCCGGTGGCCGGCATCGATCTCAACCTCGGGTGCCCCGCCCCCAAGGTCTACCGCAAGAACGTCGGCGGTGGCCTCCTGCGCGAACCGGCGCGAATCGACGAGATCCTCGCCACCCTGCGCGCGGAGGTTCCCGGTCTGCTGACCGTGAAGATGCGCGTGGGCTTCGAGGACACGTCGAACTTCGACCGGATTCTCGACCTCATCGACAAGCATGACGTCGACCTACTCACCGTGCACGGCCGCACGGTGCGCGAGATGTACCACGCTGAGGTCAGGTACGAGCGCATCGCCCACGCCACCGCCCGGGTGCGCTGCCCGGTGCTGGCCAACGGGAACATCACCTCGGCCGCGCGCGCTGCCGCCGTCCTGGCCACCACCGGCGGCGCCGGTGTGATGATCGGCCGCCACGCGATCCGCAACCCGTGGATCTTCCACCAGTGCCGCGAGGTCTTTGCCGGCCGCGCGCCCGGCGTGATCACGCTGGGGCAGGTGCGCGAGTACATCGAACGTCTCTTCCGCGCCACGCAGGTCGACGGCCTGGCCGAGCGGCTGCACGTGAACAAGATGAAGAAGTACCTCAATTTCGTGGGCCAGGGCGTCGACCCGCAGGGGGCTTTCCTTCACGCCATGCGTCGCACCGAGACCGAGCGAGAGCTTTTCGCCGTCTGCGATCGGCACCTGCTCAACGAAGCCCACCTTCCCTTCTCCCCGGAGCCCTACGCCGGCGTCATCGCCCGCCCCAACTGCGAAGTCCCGCGCGGCGAGCCCGCGCCGTGCTCGCTCACGGCGATCACGGCCTGACCCCGGCGCCCCGACACTGCCCGGCCCTACTCAAGGCCGAGCAGCTTGCGGCCCACCGGCGAAATCATATGCGGGGTCCACTGCGGGTCCCATACGATGTGCACCTGGGCGGACTTCACCGTCGGCAGTCGCGCGATTTTCTGGCGCGCGTCTTCGGCAATCACCGGACCCATCCCGCAGCCCGGAGCCGTCAAAGTCATCTTCACGGCGATCGTGTGGCCACCATCCCCGGTGGGATCGACCGCCAGATCGTAGATCAAACCAAGGTCGACGATGTTGACCGGGATCTCCGGGTCGAAGCAGGTCTTGAGGGCGTTCCAGACCGCCTCCTCGCTGAACTCCGCCGGCACCGCGGCCGGGTCTGACTCGGCCCCGGCCTCGTAGCCGGAAATCGCCGAGGCGTCCGCCCGCGCAATCCGGAACAGCCCGCGGTCGGTACGCACCGTGATGTTTCCCCCCAGGGTCTGCACAATGGCGACGGTCAATCCCGCCGCCAACGTCACTTCCGTGCCGGCTGGAATCGCGGTGGCGGCACAATCACGGGTCAGGGAGGAAGTTGAAGAGGTCATCGTGGATGCGTCCATGGTTCAACGGACGACCACGGTCAATGGCAGGCGCGCATAGACGCCGTGGGGATCGTTGAAGGAACGCAGGACGCGGAATTCGCTTTCCCAGCGTTCGCGCAGGCGGGCCAGCACCCCGGAGTTCGACTTGGCCGCCCCGGGCAGGGTGCGTTCCAGCCACTCCTGCACCGCTTCCAGCAGTTCCTTCTGCCGCGGCAACTCGATCAGTCGATAGTTGTCCCGGAGGCCCGCCTTTTCAGCCGCATGGGCAATGGCCGCTTCCAAGCCTCCCAGTTCGTCGACCAGCCCGTGCTCCACGGCGTCACTGCCGGACCACACGCGGCCCTGCGCCACCGACTCCACCTTGTCCGGGGAGAGCCGCCGACCCTCCGCGACTTTGGCCACGAACTCGGCGTAGATCCAGTCGACCATGCGCTGCAGGACGGCAAGTTCCTCCGCGGTCTTTGGTCGGGAAATGGTCAGGGCATCGGCAAAACGGCCGGTTTTCACACTGTCAAAGGTCACGCCAAAGTCTCCCGCCAGTTTCTGGATATCGAACTGCAGCCCGAACACACCAATGGAACCGGTGATGGTCGTCGGCTCCGCGAAGATGCGGTCGGCGTACGCCGAAATCCAATACCCGCCCGACGCGGCGTAGCTGCCCATCGAGACGACGATGGGTTTCACCTTCTTCATCAGGCGGACCTCCCGCTGGATGACCTCCGCGGCCGACGCGCTGCCCCCGGGACTGTTCACGCGCAGCACGACTGCCTTCACGGCGGAGTCCTGCCGCAGCTTCCGGAGTTCGCGGGAAAGTCGCGATCCTCCCACCTCCCCAAGGTCCCCTTCTCCATCCACAATCTCGCCTTCCGCGTAGAGCACGACGAGGCGTCCGCCGCGGCTCCCGGGCTTGCCAGTCGAGCCCGCCGCGATGCCCTCAGTGCCGTCCCGGAGGCTCTTCGCGTACTCCGGCAAGGCAATCTGCTTGAACGGCTCCTTGGTTCCCGCCCGTCCGGTCTTCGCCTTCAAGGCATCGTAGACTTCGTCGCGATACGCCACGCGATCCACGAGACCGGCGGCGCGCGCCGCCTCGGCGCGAATCAACCCCTCGGTGTCGACCGTTTCCTGGATCCTCGCCGGCGTGAGTTCCCGGCTGCGCGCGATGTCACCGAGCAATCCACCCCAGATGTCGTCGAGGAGTTTCTGTAATTCCTCCCGGTGTTCCGGACTCATCGCCCGCCGCGTGAACGGCTCCACCGCCGCCTTGTACTTTCCCACCCGCGTCACCTGGACATTGATCCCATATTTCTCGAACGCCCCGGCGTAAAACGTCGGCTCGCTCGCGAGACCGGGCATGAGCAGCATCCCGTAGGGATCCAAGGCGATGTCGCTGGCCGCCGAGGCGAGATAAAAGGTCTTCGTGGTTGCGTAGGTCAGATAGGCCACGACCGGCTTCCCCGCAGCCCGCACCGCCTCGATGGCCGCCCGAACCTCCCGCAACGCGCCGTAGCCGCTCCCAAACGCCGCCGGGGTCAACTCCCCGGTGAGGTAAACGCCCGCTATGCGCGGGTCGTTGGCGGCCGCCCGCAGGGCGCGGGTCACCGTCCGCAACTGGAGGGAGTCCGGCCGGCCGCCGAGCGCGCTCAAGTCGATGGGGCCGGGAGCATCGGTGATGTTCGTCGACAGGTCGAACACCAGGTACGCCCCGCGCTCGACCACCGGCACCGCCCGCTCGCCCCCACCCAGTGACGCCAACGCCAGCAGGAATCCCACGCCCAGCACCACGCAACCGGCGGAGAAGATCACCAGGGCCACCAAGGAGCCCAGGAGCGACGTGAAAAAGTTCTTCATGCGGATGCCGCGGACGCTACCTGCTTTCCCTCCATCCTCCAGTCGAAAGGGCGGTTTCCCCGTCCCGGATCGACTCGTCGCGACGACCGCTGTCCCCCACGAACAGGTTGCGAGGGCCGCCCGGCCTGTGCAATCTACGCCCCATGAGCGACCAAAAGGACCTGCTGACCACCAACCGCAAGGCCCTCACCATCAACCTCGATGAGGCGAAGTACGGCACGTTTGCCGAGATCGGCGCGGGCCAGGAGGTCGCGCGCATCTTCTTCCAGGCCGGTGGCGCCGCGGGGACGATTGCGAAGACCATCTCGGCCTACGACATGACGTTCAGCGATGCGATCTACGGCAAGGCGCCGCGCTACGTGTCGCGGGAGCGGCTCGCCCACATGCTCGACCACGAGTACGCCCTGCTGCTCGAACGCCTCGCGACGCAGCGCGGCAGCCGCAGCACGTTCTTCGTCTTTGCCGATACCGTCGCCACCCGCAGTTTCAAGGGCAACAACGACTCCCATGGCTGGATGGGCATCCGGTTCCAGACCGAGCCGGGCGGCGCCCCGAGTGAAATCGTGCTGCACGTTCGCATGTGGGACAAGGAGGCCGTGCAACAGCAGGCCGCCCTTGGCATCGCCGGCACCAATCTGATCTACGGCGCGTTCTATTTCCGCGACGATCCGAAGAAACTGATCGAATCGCTCGTCGACAGCGTCAGCGCCGCCCGGCTCGAGGTCGACATGATTACCTTCAGCGGCCCGGCCTTCCCGCACGTCGACAACCGCCTCATGTCGCTGCACCTCGTGCAGCACGGCCTCACCAACGCGGTGATGTTCGGCCCCCGCGGCGACGTGCTCCAGCCCTCGGAGGTCCTCTACAAGAAGGCCACTTTGGTCGAGCGGGGCAGCTTCCGCCCGGTCACCCATGTGAACGTGGACATGCTGAACTGCGCCAGCGCGCAATTCGTCCAGGAGCCCGAAGTCGCCGGCAAGGAGGTCGTGGCCCTGATGGAGATCACGATGAACAACCTGCTCGCGGCCGGCCGGCTCGACGCCCAGGACTTCCTCTCGCGGGTCGATCTCCTCGGCGAACTCGGGTTCACGACGCTGATTTCCAACTACTCCGAGTACTACCGGCTCACGTCCTACTTCCGCCGTTACACGAAGGAGATGATTGGGGTCGCGCTCGGGATCAACAACCTCCTCGAGATCTTCAACGAGAAGTACTACGAGCACCTGGAGGGAGGGATCCTCGAGTCGTTCGGGCGGATGTTCCGCCATGCGGTGAAGCTCTACATCTACCCGATGCGCCAGGAGGCCTTTGCCCAGTACCTGTCCTCCGGCGGCGCCGCCAACCCGGCGTCAATCGCGGGCCACGCGTTCTCGGCCAACGTTCTCATCACCGCGAAGAACGTCCACATCACGCCCCACCTGCGCAATCTGTACGATCACCTGCTCGAGAATCACTACATCGACTGCATCGTCGGGTTCGATCGCGATGCGCTCGGCGTCTACTCGCGTGACGTGATCTCCCGGATTCGTGATCGGGATTCCTCCTGGGAGAAGATGGTCCCGCCCTCCGTTGCCGCCGCGATCAAGCGGCGCAAGCTCTTCGGCTACGCCGAGCCTTCCGCCTCGGTGCCGCTGGCGAGTTGAGCACCGCGAAAACGCCGGGCCAATCTACGGCCGCCGGCGGCCGGGGGGCGATAACGTAGTCCCCAAACGGCCACCGTTTCGCCTTCGGCTCAAGCGAGCCTGCGGAACGGGTGACCGCGCCCTAGCGGGCGTCGAGTAGGCCGGTCGAGAGGGAGGTCTCGTCGCGATCGCCAAATCCGGCGCTGGAGTTTCGGGATTCCACCGGCCCCGGAATTCCAGGATTCGATTCCATTGAGGCGGACGACCAAGCGTTGTGCGTCGCACTCTGTACGTGGAACCCCAGTTCGTCCTCGAAGCCCTCTGGTGCTCGGAGGATGGCGATGGCGGTCGCCGCAACCGCCATCGCCACCGCTCCGAGCAGGAGGACTAGCAAAATCATCGCACCGGTTCCCCGTTTGCCTCCCGCCGGGCGTCGGCACCATGGCCGGACGAACCCGGGCATCCATCCGTCGTCCCCCGGCGACGGCACCTCCCGGCTGGCGCTGGGAACGGTGTTCGGGCCTGGGGTTGAAACCGCACGAATCTCGACTTTACGTTTGCCGCCTTTTCATGCAAGTTTTAATTGCATGCTGCGGCGCAAATCCATCGCGGAACTCCGCACGGCCATCGCCAGTTCCCGGCGACTCCAAGCCAGTTCTCAAACTGCGCTTGCTCAGTCGATGGGTCTCCACCAGGCCACCCTCTCCCGGATCCTGCGCGGGCGCTTCCGCCGCTGTTCTCCAGCGGTGTTGAAGGTCTGCAGGTATGCCAATATTTCTTGCATGACTGACTCCCCGCCCGGAGACATGGAGCGTTCGCTGCAACGACTGTCGTCGCTCGCCCGGGGTCGCACCGCCAACGAGCGGCACGCCTTGAAACTCATCCGGCTCGCGGCGGAATTGCTCGAGTCCCGCGAGCCCGCGCCCCCACGGCGTCTGCGCCGGGCTTCCTAGCGAGCTACCCCGCCCCCGCTCGGGGCGCCCGATTTCACCGCTTGCCCGCCGCCGCTTCCGCCGCACGCTTGGACCGCCCACGCCATGTCGTTTGACGCCTCCCTTGCCGAAACCCTCCGCACCTTTCAGGCGCTCACCACTCTGCGGACGGAAATCGATCGTGCCGGTGACATGATCCTCGCGACCCTCCGCCGGGGTGGGAAGCTGCTCATCGCGGGCAATGGCGGCAGCGCCGCGGAAGCCGCGCACTTTGCCACGGAGTTGGTGGGGCGCTACGCGAAGAACCGCCGTTCCCTCCCGGCCGTGGCCCTGTCGTCCGATGGCTCCCTGCTTTCCTGCATCGGCAACGACTTTGGCTATGATCAGGTCTTCGCCCGCCAGGTGGCCGGGCTCGGCCAGCCGGGCGATCTGGTGGTGGTGCTGACCTCGAGTGGCAACTCAGCCAATATCCTGGCAGCCCTCCAGGAGGCGCGCCAGCGCGGGATCGAAAGCCTCGCGCTCCTGGGACGCGGCGGTGGCAAGGCCAAGGGTCTCGCCACCTGCGAACTGATCATGCCCGGCTCCAGCGGCGCCGCCGCCCAGGAAGCCCACCTGTTTCTCATTCACCACTTCTGCGAACGCATCGACGCGCAGTTCGGTTGAGTCCGGACCCCAACGATCACCGAAACCGCAACGGATCCCTCACTCCGCACTTGCGCCGCCACCGGAGTGGGATTGGTTCTTCCGCCTTTCATGAGCACCACCGCCCCCGCCACCGAACACGCCGTGATCAAGACCAGCTACGGCGAGATGACCATCGCCTTCTGGCCCGACGTCGCACCGAAGACCGTCGAGAACTTCAAGAAGCTCGCCCGCGAGGGCTTTTACGACGGCACGGCCTTCCACCGCATCATCAAGGGATTCATGATTCAGGGAGGATGTCCGAACACCAAGGCTGGCGCCCGCGGAATTCCCGGCACGGGGGATCCCGGTTACAAGGTAAAGGCCGAGTTCAACGCCAAGCCCCATGTGCGCGGCGTCATCTCGATGGCCCGGTCGTCGCATCCCGACTCCGCCGGCTGCCAGTTTTTCATCTGCCACGGTGACGCCCGCTTCCTCGATCGCCAATACACGGCTTTCGGCCAGCTGGTCAAAGGCGACGACGTCCTCGAAAAACTCGCGACCGTGCCCACCAAGTCCGGCGGCGGCGGCGAGAAAAGCACCCCGATCGAGCGGGTGGCCGTCGAGAGCATTTCGATCGTCGCCGCCTGAAGAGCCGGGCGGATCCGCCCGGCCTCGCCACCAGTCTGCCCCGCTTCACCGCGCTTCCGCCGGCAATCCGGGGCGTTTTTGATCGAGTTCGGCCAGCATGCGCCGGGCCTGCTCCTTCATCGGCTCCGGCGCTGTTGAATCCACCAGTGCCGTGAGTGCGCGCCTGGCTTCGCGCCAGTCCTGCGCCTCCCATGCCCGCTTCGCGTCTTCCGCCAGGGTTGCGCCCCGGAGTTGTGCGCGCACCGGGAGCAGTCGCTCCCGCACGCCCGGACGCACTCCTTCCGCCAATCTTCCCTCCAGGGCTGCCAGCGCGTCGCGAAATCTCCCGCCGCGGCCCAGCTCGTCAATCTGGCGGCCTATTTCCTCGAACTCCCAGCCGTCCAGCAGCCGGTTGGCCAGTTCCACTGTCTCCGGCGGCGGACGGATCGCGAGCAACTCGACCAGCATCGTCCGGGCCCGGACGGAGTCGCCGGCCCGCCGCACTCCCTGGGCGACGCCCAGCTGAATCATTCCGCTCTCCGGAAACAACCGCCGGCCCAGTTCCATCCAGCGCCGGTCCTCTTCGCGCAGGGGATCCACCACACCCAGAAGCCCCGCCAGGTTCTCGTACGAAGCCTGATGCCGTGGATAGCGTTGGAGTGCACTTTGGTAGAGGTCCGCGATTCGCCGGGCTTCGCTTCCCTCAAGGGTGCGGCCCCGCGCGCTGGCAGTCCGGTGCGCCGCAGCCGCGACTTCATAGTAAGGCTGGAATCCCCCGGAACCTCGCGCGACCGCGGTCTCGAACGCGGCCAACGCCCCCGCGGCGTCCCCTCTCGCCCGCAGCCCGAGGGCCAGCAGTTCGTGTGCACGCGGATCGTTGGGAACGGCGAGCAGCATCGCCCCGGCATGCCGCATCGCCAGGTCCACCCTTCGGCCAGCCAGCGCCAGACGCCCGAGGGCGTGCTCCACTTCCGCGCTGCCCGCCGGCGACACCACCGGCTGGTCCGCAGCCGTCAGCGGCAACCGGGCCATGAAATAGTCCCCATCCTCGAGGTAACGTCGGAGCGCACGGTCCAGATCGGCCAGCGGTCGTCCAAAGACCCGCGGGGCCGCCTCGGCCGGCGGCGTGCCACTGGTGACCGCTTCCAGATAATCGGAAATCGCCGTCCGGGGAATCTCGTGCTTTCCGAACATCAGGAAGTGCACAAAGGCCCAGGCACCCGCGTAGACGGCTCCGGTCCGTCGGCGATCGTCGCCCCCCAATCCGGCCTGCGACACCGCGAGGAGTTGCTGGAGCGGCATCGGCGGCGTCTTCCGCAGGAGTTGCACGTGCGACTCAATCACGCGCCCCCATTCGGCCACCGCCCCATCCACCCGAAACGTGGAGAAAACCTCCGCCAGCCCTTCCTCCACCCAGATGGGATTACGAGTCCTCGACGCGCTGAGGAACCAGTGAACCCCTTCGTGAAAAATGGTCCGCCGCGTGTCTTCCGAGACCCGCGCCGGCATGCCCACGACTGCCCACGATTCATGCCGGGAGAAAAACCCGCCGACCGCCAGCGGCTTGCCCCCGGGCGAAACCAGGGGCCGGTAGCTGTCAAAGTCCTTTTCGCGGGCGAAGATCACGATCGTGAGCGCCGGCAAGGCCTCCCTCCGGCCGCCGAAAAACGCGCGCTGCGCCGACACGTACTGAGCGAACTCGGTCGCCGCCGCCAGCGCCGCTCGCTCCTCCAGGGGCGTGATGACGGCGAATTCCGATGTGACCACCTTGCGCCACGTCTCCCGTGCACCCAGGTGGGCCCCGGCTGTCGCCAGCAGCCCCAGCGCCAACAGCCGCCATAAGCACTTTCGCGCCGGGCAGGCCATTGTCATCCTTTCGGGCCGAACAACGCGTCCTCCACCTCGGAGGCTGCGAACATGAATGCCGCCTCGTGCCCGATGCCGGGAGTCTCGACCTTGCGCCAGCCGAACTTCCAGCCCTTCTCCCGCGCGAGGGCCTCCGCGGCGGCGAAACAGTTGCGGCCCCGCTCGAGCCGATGGGCGCCCTGGCGCATCGCCGCCGGGCTGTCGTCAAAGCTCGGCTCCGGTCGCACGTCCCCGGTTCCGAGGTAAAAAGTCAGTGGTGCCGCCAGGAACCGGCGGATCACGTCGTCGCTGCTCAACTCCCCCGGCAGTCCGCCAAAACCGTATCCGAAGTCCTGATCGCGCACCGGGAACAGATGGGAGCCCGGATTCGCGGCCACGATCCGCGTCGCCTCGCCTGGCAGGAAGGCCGCCAGGCGGACGAGGAACTGTCCGCCCGCGGAATGGCCGATCAGGTAGTACGGCAGCTGCGGACGGGCCTCCAGTTCCCGGACCCTCTCGACAATCCTGGGGATGGCCGCGTACGTCCAGTCCGCCGCCGGCCGGACGCGCCCTTCCGCATCCACCAACCCACCCCGCTGATAGCGCCAAGTCGGAAAGCGCTCCTTGTCGAAAAGCGGAGCCACCACCAGCAACTTGAAGCGCTCGGCCAGCGTGATGGCGAAATTCCGGTAATCCTCGGCATTGCGCCCGACCCCATGGCAGACGATCAGCAGCGGCCCCTCGCGGTAGGTCGGGGGCTTGTAGGTGAACAGCGTCAGCGGCTCAGCCCCGTTCGGGCACTCAATCCGCGCCGATCCGACTGGCAGTGGCGCGGCTTTCGCCACCGCCACTGCGAACGCGAAGGTCGTCAGGCAGAGGATTTTCCGGGCGCTCCGAAGCCCCCACCCCGTCAACTCAGCCATAACCGAGGGCGGCCGCGACTGCCGGGTAGGTGATCTGGCCCGCCCGCGTGTTCACACCCTTGGCCAGGCCTTCGTGCTCGGCCAACGCCCGCTCCACCCCCCGGCGCACGAGCATCGCGACAAACGGCTCCGTGGCCTGGGTCAGCCCCAGCGTCGAGGTGCGCCCGACCAGTGCCGGCATGTTCGGCACGGCGTAATGCACCACTCCGTGCTCCACGTAGACGGGCTGCTTGTGGGAGGTCGGACGGATACTCTCGATGCAGCCCCCCTGATCGATCGCAATATCGACAATCACGCTGCCGGGACGCATCCGGGAGACCGTGCGTCGGGACACCACGGTCGGGGCCTTCGCCGCCGGGATGAGCACGGCCCCGACCAGCAAGTCCGCGTCGGCCACCTGGTGTTCGATGTTCGCCGGGTTGGAGATCAGGGTCACGACCCGACCGCGATACTCCACGTCGAGGGCCTCTAGTTTCCGGGTGTCGAGATCCAGCACCGTCACGCGAGCCCCCATGCCCGCCGCCATCTGCACGGCATGCGCCCCCGAGTTGCCAGCGCCGATCACCACGACATGGCCGGGCATGGTTCCGGGGATTCCCCCCAGCAGCACACCCGAGCCGCCGTGCTGGGACTGCAGGAAATACGCCCCGATCTGGATCGAGAGCCGGCCCGCGATCTGCGACATCGGCTTCAGCAGCGGGAAGCTGCCGTCCCGGCCCTCCACCGTCTCATAGGCAATGCCCAGAATGCGCTTCTTCAGCAGCACCTTGGCCAGCTCCGGGCCGGCGGCGAGGTGCAGGTACGTGAAGAGCGCCTGCCCTTCCTGCAGAAGATCGTACTCCGCCGGCAGCGGCTCCTTGACCTTCAGCACGAGGTCGGCCGCGCGCCAGACTTTGGTCGGCTCCGCCACCAAGGTCGCTCCCGCGGCCCGGTATTCGGCGTCCGAGAACCCGGCGGTCAGCCCCGCCCCCTTCTGGATCAGCACCCGCGCACCGAGCGACACGCAGTGCCGGCAGAGGGAGGGCGTCATGGAAACGCGCGTTTCACCGATTTTGATTTCCTTGGGTACTCCGATTGTCATGTCGGGCAGAGAATCATGAACGCGTCGAAACTCACGCTCAGAATTGCCGCATGCCCCGCCCGCTCCAGTTGATCGCCGCCTGCGCACGTAACCGGGTGATTGGCCGCGCGGGCCGGCTGCCCTGGTCCATCCCGGAAGACCTCGCCTTCTTTCACCACACCACCGCGGGCCAGACCTGCGTGCTGGGCCGAGTCTCCTACGAGAACTGGCCCCGGGCCCACGCCGACGGACGCCGCCCAATCGTGGTCAGCCGTCGGGCGGATCTTCCGGGTGGGGCCCTGGTCGTGCCGAGCCTGACCGCGGCCCTGGCGCGGGCCGACCACCTGCCGGGCGAGATCTTCATTTGCGGCGGCCAGCGGATCTACGCCGAGAGCCTCGCCCTGGCCGGCCAACGGGACCTGCGCCTTTATCTCACCTTGATTGAGGCCGAAATCCCGGGCGACACCTGGTTTCCCGAGTGGCAGCACCTGCCGTGGCAGGAGGCGGATCGCCGCGAGGGCCGCGATGGCAATTACCGCTACACGTTCCTCACCCTGGATCTCCCTGCCTCCACTCCCCCAGCCTAGGATTAAGAAGCCACAGTGCTTCACTTCGGCTCGGATTGCCTTTGGGCGGGGCGGGGTCGCCCTCCGACGTGCGGGTTCCCGACCATAAAGGGCGGGGCGGGGTCGCCCCGCCTACACCCACGCACCAACGTCAGCTCAGCCTGCCCTCCCCTCTCACGCACGGAGATTCCCACGAGATCCTAGCCTTTCGCGCCGGCACCCAACCGACCCGCGTGGGCCCGACCGACTTCGACGTACTTCTCCGCCCAGCGGCGCAGCCCGGCCTGTTCCTCGGCCGTCAGAGCCCGCGCCACCTTCGCCGGAGAACCATAGACCATCGATCCGGGAGGGCAGGAAAACCGCTGGGGGACGAGCGAATTGGCACCGACGATCGAACGCGCCCCGATCCGCGCCCCGTCGAGCACCGTCGCCCCCATCCCGATGAGACACTCGTCCTCAATCGTGCAGGCGTGCACGATCGCCGCGTGCCCCACCGTGCACCAGGCGCCAATCACCGCGTCGAGATCATCCGCAAGATGCACGATAGCGTTGTCCTGGATGTTGCTGCCCTCCCCCACCACGATCCGGGCAATATCCCCGCGCAACACCGCGCCGTAGAAGACGCTGGAGAGCGGGCCGAGGGTGACGTCGCCCACCAGCGTGGCGTTGGGCGCGACAAAGACGGCGCTCCCGATATCCGGAGTGCGACTGAGGTGGCTGGCGAGGCGTTCCTGGACGGTCATGGCAACGCCCCTTTCTGCCGGCGGCGCTCCGGTCTGCAAGCGCGCTTCGGTCGCGCGCGGCACGCGCCCTATTTCTGCCGCCAAGTCCCGTTGGGATCCTGAATCCAATGCCCGCGCCGCGCCAGCGAGGCCAATTGCCCGGCCCGCTGCCGACCGACTTCGTCGGCCGAGGCGCCCGTCTGCGCGGCCAGAGCCAGGTACACCTGGCGGCGATCGGCGTTCTCTTCCGAGATCAGCTTCTCGTCGCTTGCCGGCATCGAACCGCGTGCCTCGAGAAGACCACGGTTGTTTTCACCGACTACCTGCCGCTGCTTGAGATCGTTGATGGCCGGCAGGCGTTTTTCCATCCGCTCCCGCACGGCGGCGAGATTCTGGGCGGAGAGGCCGGTGGCGCCGGCCAGGCTGGCAACCAGGCAGATCAACAGGCGGAAAAAGGTCGAGCGTTTCATGGCAGGAAGCGTCACGGGTTGGCAGCCTTGCGGTCGAGATCACCGAAAAAGTCGTTCAGCGCCTTGTCGATCTTCACGTTGACGTCGACGGTGATGTGGATCGGCTTCACCTCGATGGGCTCGGTCTTGACGCTGACGCAGGCCGAGAGGACGAGGACCGGCAGGGCAGTGAGAACCGCGCGGCTGTTCATGGCGGCAAGAGCGTGCGGGTTCCGCGCAGGGATTCAACGCTAGAGCGCGTTCGATCCGCCTGAACCTGCACGCGGCCGTCGAGAGTTCTCACCGGCGTTATCGAGCGCCGCCAAACCCGAGTTGCTTGCTCGTGCCGAACTTCACCAGCGAATCCAGGGGGCCGCGAACGTTGACCTGAAGCACCACGGGCGCCTTGAGGGATGGATCGACCGGCCCGCCTTCGATGCGCACCACGGCGGTCCGGCCTTCGGCATCTCCCGCCGGATTCAGCATCACTTCCACAACGTCGGCCACGAGGGGAACGCCTCCGGTCTCGAGTTGCTCCAGTCCCGGGTAATGGGCCCTGACCTGCGCCGGCAGCCGGGCCGAAAGGAGTCCCGGACTGGGGGCCAGGCGAAGCTCCGCCACCTCCCCCTGCCGCAGCTGCAGTCGCCCGATCCCAATCTGCACGCCGGCGCTGCCTTGTTCCAGGGCGAGATTACCGTCCAGCCTTCCCTTGGCCGCAGACAGCACGGGCGGAAGGAGGAAGAGCAGCTGCTGGATCTCGACCCCCTGAAGGTGCGCCACGGCGGAGAGCCGCGCCTTCGCCTTGGACCACACCACCGACGAGGCCTGGAGTTCCCCGCCAAAAAGGGACACCCGCGCCGTGTCGACCCGCACTTCGTCACCGTCCAATGCCAGCTCCATTCTGCCCGCCCCGAACGGCACCAGATCGAACCGACCTCCGGTCCACGTGAACTCCTGCCCTCCCCGGGTGCGGCGGGCGTGCAGGCTCTCGATTGCCAGGCGGCCCGCGATGCCCTCGATCAGGAGTTTGCGCGCCGGATCCTCCCAGCGCCCGTCGCGCAGGACACTCTCCAGCCTTCCGTCCCACACACCATTGATCCTCGTGCCCTCCCCTTGCATCGCGATCCGGCCCCGGCAGTCCACGCCACGCACATCCGGCAGTTCTCGCGCCGCGATCGGACCAAACCACTCCGCCGCGTCGACCTCGACGTCCGTGAGAAACCAGCGACCGTCCCCGTGGGCATCGAGGACCGCTCCTCCCCTCAGCCGGAAGCCCCGCCCGTCGGCGCTTATCGACACCCGCCGTTCCTGCGAGGCGGAAGTCTGCACCTGAATCCGCCATTCGATCGCAGGCGAATCGGGCAATGAGAAGGACCCGGCCAGCTCACCGTCGATTGGAGGCAGCACCCAGGGCCGCAGCAGGGCGGGCGCCGACTCACCCACCTCGCGCTGAGCGCAGCCAATGGACGTACCCGCGGCCACCAAAGCGTGGAGCCAGATCAGGCGCCAGCGGAGCAACCCCGTGCCTGACCTGGTTGCCGCCGGCATCACGGAGGTCCGCCGCCCGCGGGACTATTTCACCGCCACCGGTTGGAGGCGCCAGATGTCGTTCGCGTACTCCCGGATGGTCCGATCGCTGGAGAACTTGCCCACCCGCGCCGTGTTTAGGATGGCCTTGCGTGCCCAACCCGCGCGATCGCGGTAGGCGGCATCGACTCGGGCCTGGCTTTCGCAGTAGCTGCGGAAGTCCGCCAGCACCATGTAGGGATCCCCTCCATGGAGGAGGCTGCCGTGCACCTGCGCGAACGCCCCGTGCTCCCCGGGCGTAAAGTAGTCGCTGCCCAGCCAGTCGATCACTGCCCGCAGTTCCTCATCGTGGTGATAGAAGTCCCAGGGATTGTATCCGCGGCCCCGAAGCGCCTCCACCTCCTCGACGGTGAGACCGAAGATGAAGATATTGTCGTCGCCGACTTCCTCGCGGATTTCGACGTTGGCACCGTCAAGGGTCCCGATGGTGAGCGCGCCGTTGAGCGCGAGCTTCATGTTGCCGGTGCCGGAGGCCTCCTTTCCGGCGGTGGAAATCTGCTCCGATAGGTCCGCGGCGGGAATGATCTTCTCGGCCAGCGACACCCGGTAGTTGGGGAGGAACGCCACCTTGAGCTTCCCGTTGATGCGGGCGTCCCCGTTGATGCGGGCGCCAATCACGTTGATGGCGCGGATGATGTTCTTGGCGAGGTCGTAGCCCGGGGCGGCCTTGGCGGCGAAGATCACCACCCGCGGCACGACATTCGCGTCCGGATGCTGCAGGATGCGCCGGTAGAGCGCGAGCACGTGCAGCAGGTTCAGGTGCTGCCGCTTATATTCGTGCAGCCGCTTGATCTGGACGTCGAAGAGCGCGTCGGGTGAAACCTCCACGCCGCATTCCGCCTGAATCACCGCCGCCAACTCCGCCTTGTTGGCGCGCTTGATCGCCATAAACTCGTCCTGGAAGGTCCGATCGCCGGCCCATTTTTCCAGTCCGCGCAGTTCGTCGAGGTTGCGCGGCCAGCCGTCGCCGAGCCGCTGAGTGATCAACGCGGACAGCCGCGGGTTGCATTTCAGCAGCCAGCGCCGCGGCGTGATGCCGTTGGTCTTGTTCTGAAACTTGCCCGGGTACAGGGAATCGAACTCGGGGAAGAGGTGCTTTTTCAGCAGCGCGGTGTGCAGCGCCGCCACGCCGTTGACGGTGTGCGAGCCCACGACCGCGAGATTGGCCATCCGCACCATCTTGCCGCCGTTCTCCTCGATGAGGGAGCAGGCCCGCTTCTTCTCGTTGTCGCCCGGCCACTGGAGCTCGACCGCGCGCATGAGGCGCTCGTTGATGTCGTAGATGATCTGGAGATGGCGCGGCAGGACGCGCTCGAAGAGGGGGACGCCCCACTTCTCCAACGCCTCCGGCAGGAGGGTATGATTGGTGTAGGCGAACGTCCGGGTCACGATAGCCCAGGCGGGATCCCATTCCATCCGTTCCTCGTCGAGCAGGATCCGCATCAGCTCGGCCACCGCGATGGCCGGATGGGTGTCGTTGAGCTGCACGGCCACCTTGTCGGCAAAGTTCTCCCACGTGTTGCCCGAGGTCCGGAGATGCCGACGGAGGATGTCGCGCAGCGAACAGGCGACGAAGAAGTACTGCTGCACCAGCCGCAGCTCCTTGCCGTTCTCGGTCTTGTCGTTCGGGTACAGGACCTTCGAAACGGTCTCCCCCACCGCCTTCTCCCGGACCGCCTCCACGTAACCGCCGCTGTTGAAGGCGGCGAGGTCGAAGTCCTCGGTCGCCTTCGACGCCCACAGGCGCAAGAGGTTCACCGTGGTCGTGCCAAAGCCGGCAATCGGAATGTCGTGCGGCACCCCGAGGATGGTCCGAGTATCCACCCACTTCGGACGATAGTACCCGCGGTCATCGAAGACGTTCTCCACCCGTCCGTACAGCTGCACCTCCTGGGTGTACTCCGGCCGCACCACCTCCCACGGATCGCCGAAGATCGTCCAGCTGTCCGGATGTTCGATCTGGTGCCCGTTGACGAAGGCCTGGCGGAACAGGCCGAACTCGTAGTAGATGCCGTAGCCGAGGGCGGGGTAGTCGAGCGTCGCGAGCGAATCGAGGAAGCACGCCGCGAGCCGCCCGAGGCCGCCGTTGCCCAGGCCCATGTCGACCTCGCAATCCCGCACCCGCTCGAAATCCTGCCCCAGCCCCTCGAGGGCCGCGCGGGCGGTTTCGGACAGGCCGGTGGCCAGCAGGTTGCTGCCGAACAGCCGGCCCATTAGGTACTCGAGCGAGAAGTAGTACACGCGCCGCACGTTGTGGGCGTTGTGCACTCCCTGGGTCGTGATGAGCCGCTCGTGGATTGTGTCGCGGAGCGCCAGCACCGTGGCCACCCACCAGTCGCGCGGAGTCGCCGAGCCGGTGTGCCTTGCCAGCGTGGAGACGAGATGGCGCTGGATCAACGAGCGCATGACGTCCTCCGGCGAGTCCGCCGACAGCTTGGGCCCATGGATGCCGCTGACCCCGCGCATCGGAGCAAAGGGCGCCGTGCTCACCGCGTGATCCTCTGGGATCGGCGTCGAGGGCTCTTCGATCTTCGCTTTGGCTCGCGCAACTTTGGATTTGGCGGGGGAAGGCATGGTGGAGAGGCGCAGCTTGTAGAAGGAACCGTGCCAGCGCCAGCCCCGCTTGCGCGCTATTTTTGAAACCGCCGGGAGAGTTCGCCGTGATTCAGTTCGATATAGGTGGGGCGCCCGGCCGGATTGGTCAGGGGCGAGCGGGTCGCAAACAGCTGCGCCACCAACGCGCGCATCTCGGTTTCGCCGCCGGGCGGCGGCAGCCGCACCGCCTTCGCCACGGCCAGCCTCGCCAGTTCCTCCCGGGCCAGATCGAGATTCCGCCCCGACACGGTTCCCTCGCGGAAGGCCCCGACCAGGTCGCGCAGGAACGGTTCGGCGTCCCCGGGTTCCATCCACGCCGGCAGCGCCTCGACACGGAAGAAGTTCCGGCCGAACTCACGAATCTCGAAGCCGTGCGCCTGCAGGAAGTCGAGCCGCTCGAGGAGCACGGCCGCCGCGATGGCATCCAGTTCCACCGGCACCGGCAGCAGCAGCCGCTGGCTCGGCACTGTGCCAGCCCGGAACTGCTCCCGCAGCCGTTCGAACCAGACCCGCTCGTGCGCCGCCCGCCGATCCAGCAGCACCACGCCGGCCGCGGTTTCAAACAGGACGTAGCTGCCGTGGGCGAGGCCGACGAACCGCCAGGCCGGAACCACGGCCGGGGGGAGGGCGCCGGAAGCCGGTGGCCGCTCCCGGGCGGGGGCCGTGCCGACCGGGGCCTGGGTCACCACGTGAGGCATCGCGCCATGGGCTCTTCCCGGCACGACCACCGCGGCAGGAGGTGGCTCTACACGCCTCGTCTCCACCAGCCCGACCGGGATCACGGGCGGGCTCGCCGGTGCCGGCTTTTCCGCATGGACCTCGCCGAGGTCTTCCCGCGCGGCGCCAGGAGTCAACTCCCGCAACCGCTGCAGGACCGAGCGGATGACAAACCCCCGCACCTGCGCCTCGCTGCGAAAACGCACTTCGCGTTTCGCCGGATGCACGTTCACGTCGACCAGCGCTGGATCACACTCGAAAAAGAGGAAGGCCAGGGGATAGCGCCCCTTGGGCAGCGATTCGTGATAGCTCTCGATCAGCGCATAATTCAGGGTCCGGCTGTCGACGGGACGCGCGTTGACGAAGACGATCATCTCGTGCCGCGTCGTCCGCCCCACCCCGGGCCGGCCCACCAGGCCACTCAGGCGCAGGCCGGGCTCCGCGGCTTCGATGGGCACCACCGCCTCGGCCAGCTGCCGCCCGAAAATCTCCGCCACGCGTTCCGCCAGCGTGCTGCACTCGGGCGAACGAAAGACGATCCGCCCGTCCTCGATCAGAGTGAACGCCGTCCGCGGGCACGCCAGTGCGTACAGTCGCACGCAATGCACGATGTGCGCCGCCTCCGTCTGGTCCGACTTCAGGAACTTGCGGCGCGCCGGCACCGAATTGAAGAGATGCGACACCTCGATCCGAGTGCCTACCGGCCGGCCGCAGTCCCGCACGTGGACCAGCCGGCCGCCGTTCACCAGGATTTCGGTGCCGGCGTCACTGCCGCTCTCCCGCGTCTGGAGTTCGAAGCGGGAAACGCTGGCGATCGACGGCAGCGCCTCCCCGCGGAAACCGTAGCTGGCCAGGTGGTCGAGGTCCGCCGCCGCGGCGATCTTGCTGGTGGCGTGGCGCTCCAGCGCCAGCAGCGCGTCATCCCGCGCCATCCCGGCGCCGTTGTCCTCCACCCGCATCAACGCCCGTCCGCCGTGACGGAACTCCACATCGATCCGCGTCGCCCCGGCGTCGAGGGAGTTCTCCACGAGTTCCTTCACCACTGCGGCGGGACGCTCGATGACCTCGCCGGCGGCGATCTGATTGGCGACCCGGTCGGGCAGGATACGGACTTTGGCCATGGAAACGCGGGCTCCTTGGTCGGGGCTCCCTCCGCAGGCGTCAACACTGCATCCTGCGTTCGACTGCCCACCGTCCCGGCCTACCGGCCCTCGTCCTTCTTCCGCGGCACCGGTTCCACCAGGCTCACGAGGTAGGTCATCGCCCGAAAGGGGCGCAGGATGGCATTGCCGATCACAATCGGGTCCACCGGGTGCCCCTTTTCCTCCGGGAGCCGGGCCACCAGCGACGAGAGAATCACCGCCGCCACCACGACGCTGACGAAGAACCACTGGAACATCCCGACATCCAGACTGCGCCCCGCGCCGCCCTCCCCCTTCAGCAGCATGCCCCACAGCACCGGCGACAGCCCCCCGATCAGCGCCGTCACCGCCCCGTGAATCGACACCGCCAGGGTGCGCGACTCCTGCGCGATGATCTTCGGCAGGTAATTGAGGTTGGCGATCGCCCAGGTCGCCGCGCCGAGGCCAAGGAGAAAGTAGGAGAAGAAGAGTCCCGGGATGCCACCGACGCCGTTCCGCAGGAAAAACCACCAATACAGGCCGACCACGGCGTAAAGACCCAAGGCCAGCAGGAAGAACGGCCGCGCTCCGGTTTCGTCGATCCGCCGCCGGATCACCCAGGCCGCCACCATCACCCCGGAGTAACGCGCCACCTCGAAGACCATGATCTGCGCGGTGGAGAGGCGGGCGCCAACCTTGAGGAAGTACGCGGCGAACGGCGGAATCGGCGTCGCCACGACCGCACACGCCACGGCGAGCCACACATACGTCGAGAAGGTCGAGCGCGTAAACAGGTGCCGAGGGGTGTCGCGGACGACGGTGGCGAGACTGATCGCCGTCGGGCGATCGCCATCGGGCAGCTGTTTCAGCGAAAAGTAGCTGATGGTGGACCCGCCGAGCGCGATCAGGTACTGCGTGAGCAGCGCCCAGTACACCGGCAGCAGGGCAAACAGGGCCGCGCACGCCAGGAGGGTGCCGACACTGGCCACGGCCGAGGCGAACTGGTCGCTGGCGAAATAGCGACCGCGGATCTGTGCCGGCAGGATCGCGTAGAACCACGACACGCCCGAGGCCGCGCCAATCGACCGAAAGAAGCAGAAGAAAAACACGCTCCACACCATCGCGTGTACCATCCACGGGCGTTCCCCACCGAGGGCGAGGGCGGCCGCCGCCAAGGCCGCCGGCACCGCGAGGAAGAAGCTGCGCGTCCGCCAGCCTCCCAGCATCACCGCCTTGAAACCGTACTTCGGCAGCAGCGCCGTTGACAGGATCTGCACCGGCGTGAGCACGAAGACAAACGAGTAGGCGAGTCCGACCTGGAAGGGTGTCGCCCCGAGTTGCTCGGCGAAGAGCACCATCGGCGTCCCGATGCCGATCTGCCAGGAAAGCGCGTTGAAGAACGCAAACACCAGTCCCGACCGGAACGGCGCCAGCTCCGGGTCGGACTTCGGCGTCGGGAAGAGCGCGGGAATCACGAGCGTACTCCCCGCGCTCCGCCGAGCCTCCGGTGTGGCCGCTGACGGGATCCAACCCGGCCGGCCCCGGTGTCCCCACCCCCGTGCCGGTCCGGCTTCACGCCAGGACCTTCCGCCAGCGGGCCAGTTGTCGGGCCACCTGGCGCGGACCTGGCATGCCCGTGCCTTCGCGTTTCGCGAGGGCCCGCCGCAGGTCAAAAACCTCTACCCAGTCGGCCGCAAAGGCCGCGTGGATTCCCCGCACGTCGGCGTCGGTCAATTCGTTCAGCGCCACCTGCCGTTCCTCGGCGCGGCGCACCACGGCCCCCACCGCATGGTGGGCGTCGCGAAAGGGAACGCCCCTCCGCACCAGATAGTCGGCCAGGTCCGTGGCGAGCAGGGCCGGATCCCGCACCGCCTCGGCGCAGCGATCGGCGCGCACCTGCAGGCCCGCCACCGTCCCGGCCAGCACCTCGGCGCAAATCCGCGCCTGGTCGAAGCTGTCGAACACCGGGGGCTTGTCCTCCTGGAGATCGCGATTGTAGGTCAGGGGCAGGCCCTTCACGAGCGTGAGCAGCGTATGCAGGTTGCCCTGCAACCGCGCCGCCTTGCCCCGCAGCAACTCGCAGGAGTCCGGGTTCTTCTTCTGCGGCATCAGGGAAGAACCGGTGCAGAAGGCGTCGGGCAGCTCGACAAACTTGAACTCCGCGCTGCTCCAGAGAATCAGGTCCTCGGCGATCCGCGAGAAGTGCACGCCCAGCAGCGCGCAGGCCGCGGCAAACTCCAGGAAGAGATCCCGATCGGCGACCGTGTCCATGGAGTTCTGCGTCACCTGCGGACGCCCGCGGGCATCCACGAAACCCAGGGCCCGCGCCGTAAACTCCCGATCGATCGGCAGCGTGGTTCCCGCCATCGCCCCCGCCCCCAGCGGGCACCAGTTGGCTTGGGCCGCGACCGCTCCGAAACGCGCCCGGTCCCGCTCCAGCATCTCCAGCCAGGCCAGCAGGTGATGCGCCAGAAACACCGGTTGCGCCCGCTGCAGGTGCGTGTAGCCGGGGATCAGGATTTCGCGATTGGCCTCCGCCTGGGCCAGCAGCGCGCGCTCCGCTCCCTTGACCGCCTCCTGCAGGACCGCGCACGCGTGCTTGAAGAACAACCGCATGTCGGTCGCCACCTGGTCGTTCCGGCTCCGCGCGGTGTGCAGCTTCGCCGCCGCCGGCACGCGCTTCGTCAACGCCTGCTCGATGTTCATGTGCACATCCTCGAGCCGCGTGTCCCAGGTGAACTTCCCCGCCTCGATCTCCGCCAGGATCGCGTCGAGGCCGCCGTGGATGGCGTCGCGCTCCTTCGCCGTGATCAGGCCGACGTGGGCCAGCATCGCAGCGTGCGCCTTGCTGCCGGCGACATCAAACGGCGCCAGCCGGCAATCGAAGGAAACCGACTCGCTGAACTGCAGCATCAGTTCGGCCGGGCCGGCGGCAAACCGCCCGCCCCAGGTCACATGTGAAGGCTTGCCCATGGGAGGCAAGAGATGCGGCCCGCCCGAGGGTCGCGCAACGCGAAAGATCCGCGCTTGCCGGCACACCGCACCTGCTTCCAGTTAGCTTCATGTGCGCCTGCCTGCGCCCGCTCCTTGCCTTCGCGCTGTTCGCGGCGAGCGCGCTCGGCGCGGCCGAAAACCCGCCTCCGCGGCGGGATCGCGTGGAAGTGGAGCCGACCTGGACGTCCATCTATGTCGGCACCGTTTCGCTGCAGATGCCCCCCTTTGTCCGGAATGGCGCCGGGGACTTCGAGTCGACCTACGTGGCGCGCGTCCTGCCCTTCTTCTTCTACAACGAAAGCGGCCGCCTCGCCATCCAGGTGCCGGACGAGTCCCTGCGCCGGCTCGCCGCCGGCGAGGCGGTCGAGTTCAGCGGCCGGGCCGTGAACGAGAAGGGCGAGCCACGACGCGTGGAGGGCAAGGCCACGCCTTCCGGACCGGACGCGGGGAAGATCAAGGTGCGCGTCTTTGTGTCGGCGCGGATCGAACTGATCTTCAATACCACGTACCGCTTTCCGCCCCCGTGAGCGATCGGGCACCGGCGCCACTCACACCTCCGGTTTCCGGAAGGTCCGTGCTGGTCCGAATCAACCGCGACCGGCGACCGGCGCCGATCAGGCCCAGCGAAAGGTGATCACCTTCTCGACGTCCGGGTGCAGGCTGTGATGCACGGGACACGCCCGCGCCGCCCCTTCCAGGGGCTTCGCCGCCGGGTGGTCGGCGGGGATCGGTACGGTCACCTCGGCCGTAAGCCGGGCGATGCGGCGCGGGAGATCCGACGACATTTCCTTGGTGACCTTGAACTGCAGCCCCCGCAGTTCCACGCCATGCTTGCGCGCCGCGATGGCCATGGTGGTGGCGATACAGGTGCCGAAAGCCGTGGCCACCAAGTCGGTGGGGGAGAACGCCTCGCCCTGCCCCTGGTTGTCCTTGGGGGCATCGGTGGTGAGCACGCTCCCGGAGGGGCCATGCCGCGTCTGACAATGAAGGTTGCCCTGGTACTTGCCGGTGACTTCGACCATGCCGCCAGTCTCGTCACCGCTCCCGCCGCGGCAATCCCAAGTTCACCGCAGGTCCGCGGTTTCGTCAGCCAATCACGGCACGAGAAAATGGCGCGGTGGCCGGGACTCGAACCCGGGACCGACGGTTTAGAAAACCGTTGCTCTATCCGGCTGAGCTACCACCGCCCGAGAGGAAGACTGCCTGCAGCGTGCAGCCACGCTTCCGCTTGGCAATGCGAAGATGGGATGCCGGCCCCGTGCGTTCCGCGTTGCCGCCACCGCCCAACCCCTGATTTCGTCGGCTGTGCGCTTTCCTCACCGACTGCCCTTTCTTGCGCTGGTCCTTTTCGGCCCGCTGGCCACTCCCGCGTGCCTCCTCTCCGCTCCCGTGCGCCTGATCGACGAAGCTCCGGGCGCCGTTGTAACCGTCGCCCCCGGGGTGCAGCTCGTCGACTTCGGCCGCGTCGCCTTCGGCAATCTCCGGCTCGTTCCGCCCGCCGGAGCGCGCGGAAGGGTGACCGTCCACTTCGGCGAGGCCCTGTCGGCCGGCAGAATTAACCGCAAACCGCCCGGCACCGTGCGGTACGCAACGGCCCAGGTGGACCTCGCCGGCCCGCCTCCAATCCTGGCCGCCCCGCCACCCGACAAACGCAACACCCGGCAGGTCGGCCCCGGGGAGAAGCCGGACCAGTACGGACACATCACCCCTCCGGCCGTCCTGACCCCGCCCGCGTGGGGTGTCGTTCTCCCCTTCCGTTGGGTGGAAATCGAGGGCTGGCCGGGCGAACTGCGCCCGGAGCACCTGCGCCGCCAGTCCGCGTTTGCCGCCACCTGGGACGATCAGGCCGCCGCTTTCCGCGCCTCCGACACTCTCTACACCCGGATCTGGGAACTCTGCCGCTACTCGATCAAGGCGACGACCTTTGCCGGCGTCTATGTCGACGGCGATCGCGAGCGCATCCCCTACGAGGCCGACGCCTACCTGAATCAGATCAGCCACTACGCCACCGACCGCGACGGGCGGATGGCCCGCGACACCTACGACTACCTGATGGCGCATCCCACCTGGCCGACGGAATGGGCGGCGCACATGATCTTCATGGCCCACGCGGACTGGATGCAGCACGGCGACAAGGCCTGGCTCGCGCCGCGCTATGCCGCGCTCAAGTCCAAGCTCCTCCTGGAACGCGCGCGCGCCGACGGCCTGCTCACCTCCTCTCCGGCTCACCTCCGAAAGGGCGATCTCGTCGACTGGCCTCCGGCCGAGCGGGACGGGTTCGTGTTCACACCGGTCAACACGGTCGTCAACGCCTTCCATCTCCGCAGCCTCGCCCTGATGGCGGATCTGGCCCGCTCCCTTGGCCACTCGGCCGACGCCGACGCCTTCGCCGCCCGCGAACGCACGACCCGCGCCGCCTTCCAGGCAACGCTCTTCGACCCCGCCCGCGGGGTGTATCGCGACGGCGAGGGGACCGACCATGCGTCGCAGCACGCGAGCCTCTTCCCGCTCGCCTTCGGCCTGGTTCCCGGCGACCAACGGTCGCGGGTGGTGACCTGGGTCGCCTCCCGGGGCATGGCCTGTTCGGTCTATGCCGCCCAGTACCTCCTGGAAGGACTCTTCGAAAACGGCGCCGCGGACGCCGCCCATGCGCTGATCACGGCTCCGGGCGACCGCAGTTGGCGGCACATGCTCGAGAGCGGAACGACGATCACGTGGGAAGCCTGGGAGCAGAAGTACAAGCCCAACCAGGACTGGAACCACGCGTGGGGCGCAGCCCCGGCCAACCTGTTTCCACGCTACGTGCTGGGCGTCCAGGCGATCACTCCGGGTTGGGCCCGGGCCGCGATCCGCCCGTATCCTGGTCCCCTGACCTCCGCCGCGGGCAAAATTCCGACGCCGCGTGGCCCGATCGCGATCGAGTGGCGCCGCTCCCCGGCGTTCTCCCTCGAGGTGACCCTTCCGCCGGGAATGACGGCCCGCGTCACTTTGCCCGCCCCTCCCAGCTCACGCGGCGTCCTGGCCGGCGGTCAGCCGGTGCCGGCGCGCCGGGAAGGCGACACCTGGGTGTTGGTCGCCGACGTCATCGGCCACACCACGCTCACGGTGCGCTGATCCCGCCGTCGCCGAGGTGAACGAGGATGGCCTCGGCCAGATCGCGGCCGAGGGCCCTGGCGGCATTGGCGTTCATCTCCACGCCAAAGGCATCCGCGTAGGTAATCTCGAGCGTCGCCGCGAGGCGCGCGTCTGGAAACGTGTCGCGGGCCCAGGCGGCATTGGACCGACCGGCCGAGTAGTTGCCGGCGGTGTTCCACGCCACCCCGGCCGGCAGGTAGCAGTCAGCCTCCCGCACCGGGATCGGTCCGCGCCGCACGCGGGAAAGCGTCCGCACGAACGCGCGTTCCTTTTCCGGCCAGGCGCCTCCCGCGGAGCCGACCAGGTACACGCGATCATTCCACTGCCCCCGGATGTGCGGGCAGTGCAGGTCCAGGCTGAGCCGCACGGCCGGCGCCAGTTCGCTCCCGAGTTTCATCCACGCCGCCACTTCGGGATAGAGTGGCGACGCGTTGTAGTCGCGATTGTGATCGTGGGGGCGACGGTTCTTCCCCTGATCGCCCTGCTCCACCCCGTCCTTGTCCGCAAACGGCATCGCCACGATTTGCCACTGGCTCCGCCAGCGGCGGCCGAGGTCGTCCTCCGCGAGCGCGGCGTCGAGCAGTCCCTCGAGGACATACGACGCGATCGATTCACACGCGTGATGCCGGGCCGTCAACAGCACCACCCCGCGGATCTTCCCGGGGTCCAGACCGCCGGCCCGGATGACCTCCACGCGCCTCCCCTGACGACTGCGACAAAGTTCGCCCACGGCCAGGTCACCACGGCCGGCTTTCGCCGCGAGCCAGGCACGCCAGTGCGCCTCGGTGTACGCTGGCGCAAAGGCCCAACGGGCATCAACCGCCCCCGCCGGCGCCTCGACCTCAAACGCCCAGGCTCCCGGTCCCTCCGCGGAAATCTTCCGCACGCGGTCCGCGCCCGCCCACTTCCACGTCAGGCCGCCATCGAGGCTCACCGCCGGGCCTCGCACGCCGATCGGGTTTGGTCCGGGAAACACCACGGTGGCGGTCTCGCCGGCGTCGGCCCGCAGGCGGAAATGAAAATGAAACCACCAGCCCGTCGTGTCGCGCAGGTCCGGGGCTACTGTAAAGGTCGACCCCGTGCGCGAGAGGATCCGAAGGTTGCCACCGGGGAAGTCCGCCTCGAGTTCCGCCGCCGGGCTGCGCGCGAGGAGCCCCGCCAGGATCAGCCCGGCGACGCGTCGACGCCAGCCGCGACCGATCCCGGCCGCCGACCCGCCGACCGCGTGCCCCGTGCGCACCGGAAATGCCATCGTCACGGATCTACCGCATGTGCCGGAGGCCTTCTTCGATGGCCGCCGAGCAACGCGCGGAGACTTCCTCGAAGCTCCCCATGCCGTCGACCTTGGAGACGCCGTGGAGCTGGTTGTACTTGGCGATCACCGGCACGGTCTTGGTCTCGTGCTCGAGGAGCCGCTTCACGATCTTCGACGTGCTCGTGTCGTAGGGCATGCACCCGGCCGTCTTGCTTCGCTCGTCGAGCCGGCGAATCAACTCGAGCGTCGGCACCTCGATCTCCAGCACCTGGGCAATCTTGGAACCGTGCTTCTGCAGCAGACCATCGAGGATGTAGGACTGCACCAGCGTGCGGGGAAAGCCCTTGAAGATGTACCCCTTCACGTCGCGGGCGTTGGCGAGTTTCTTCTCGATCAACTGCACCACGATTTCGTCAGGCACGAGCTGGCCGTTCTCGTAGTGCGCGGTGATGCGCTTCCCGATCTCCGTCCCCTGCTTGATCTCCTGATCGAGCATCGGCCCGGTCGCGACATACTCGAGGTCGTATTTCTTCGCGAGCGCCCGTCCCTGCGAGCCGCGACCGGATCCCGGGTAGCCGAAGAGGACGACATTGAACAGCCGCCGGCTCAGCTCATCGCGGATGATCTCGCGCACGCGCTCGTGCACCGCCTCGATCGGCGCCGTGCCGTCCACCTCGCGGTAGATGCCGCGGTCCCGGTAGAACTGGAGCACGGGCAGGGTCTTCTGGTTGTACTCGCGCAGGCGGTTGCGGATCACGACCTCGTTGTCGTCGCTCCGGCCCGAGGTGACGCCGCGGGCGAGCAGGCGCCGCACCGACTCCTCCTCCGGCACATGCAGGCTGATCAGGCAGCTGAGCGCCGTGTGCAGCTTCAGCATCAGTCCCTCGAGGATGTAAGCCTGGATGTAGGTGCGTGGGAAGCCGTCAAAGAGGAACCCGCCGCAGCCGGGATTCTCGGTGATCGTCTTCTCGATGATCTGGACGATGATTTCGTCGGGCACGAGGCCGCCCGCCGCGATGATGCTCTGGGCCTCCTGCCCCAGCCTCGTCTTGGCCGCCATCTCTTTCCGCAGGAGATCTCCGGTGGAGATGTAGAAGAGGTTGTACTTCTTGATCAGGAATTCCGACTGCGTGCCTTTGCCCGCGCCGGGAGGACCAAACAGGGCGATGTTGAGCATGAGAGGTTGGAGCAACGAGCCGCTGACGGCCTCAGTCTTCCAACCCGGCGCCCCAAGTGCAAGGCAAACGCCCGTGGTTCGCCGGCCCGAGCGCGCTGTCGCGCGGCATCCGTCCGCCCCGCGACAAGAAGCGGCCGCGCCAGCGCGAAGGCTGCAACTTCTGCCCGCAACCCGGGTATTCGGTGGACCACCCGTGCGGCGAACACCTTGTCAGCGTTGTTCGCGCATGGCACAATCCTCCTCCTCCACCCCATGTCCTCCCAACACCCGCCCGCGCCTGCCTCCCTCCTTCGTCTTTGGCCAGCCGTGGTGCTGGTCGCCGTGCAGTGGCTGCTCTGGTTTGTCATCCCCCTCTTCTTTCCCGGCACCATGATGCTTGCGCTCATCGGCGCCGCCGCCGGTGGCCTCGGCGTGCTCGTGTGGTGGTTCTTCTTTAGCCGGTTGCCGTGGAGCGAACGCCTCGGGGTCGTCGCGTTGATGGTCGCTTCGGTGGTCGTACTCCAACGAATCGTCCACCCGTCGATCGCCAATGCGATGATGGGAATGATGCTCCCGATCTATTCTGTTCCCGTCTTCTGCCTCGCGCTCGTCGGCGCCGCGGCGGCGGCACGCCGGCAGGCCCCCGGTCCGCGCCGGCTCATCCTGGGCCTCGCGATTCTCGCCGCCTCGGGCACCTTTGCCCTCCTTCGGACCGGAGGAATCACGGGAGAGGGAGACGCCGACCTCCACTGGCGCTGGCAGCAAAGCCCCGAGGAACGGCTCCTGGCGCACGGTTCCGCCGCCGCCTCAACCGGAACAAAAACACCCGGCCCGTCCGTCGCCGTCCAACCGTCCTCGTGGCCCGGGTTTCGAGGAGCTCAACGGGACGCCGCCGTCCGCGGCACCGCGCTCACCTGGGACGGGCCCTCGACCGCTCCGACCGCACTGTGGCGCCGGCCCGTCGGCCCGGGCTGGTCGTCCTTCGCGGTCGAAGGCGATCTTCTCTACACCCAGGAACAACGAGGCGAAGAGGAAGTGGTTGCCTGTTACCGCCTCACCACGGGCGAACCCGTCTGGAGCCACGGGGACCGGGTGCGATTCTGGGAGTCCAACGCCGGCGCAGGTCCACGGGGCACCCCGCTGCTGCACCAGGGCAAGGTCTTCGCGTGCGGGGCCACCGGGCTCGTCAACGCGCTCGACGCCCGCACCGGCGCAGTCGTGTGGTCCCGCCGGGCCGCCGACGACACGGGCCAGAAGATCCCGGACTGGGGCTTTGCCGGATCTCCGCTGGCCGCCGGCGATCTCGTGATCGTAGCCACGGCCGGAGTCGTCGCAGCCTACGACGCCGCCAAGGGCAACCTGCGCTGGGTCGGCCCGAAGGGCGGCTGGGGCTACAGTTCCCCGCACGCCGCCACGCTCGATGGCGTGCCGCAGATCCTCTTCTGCAACGGCCAGGGCGTGCTGGCCCTCGCTCCCGTCGACGGGGCCCTGTTGTGGCAACACGCCTGGAAAAGCGACGGCATCGCCCAGCCGGCGCTCCTGCCCGACGGCGACATCCTCCTCGGGAGTGGGTCCGGACTGGGCACCAAGTCCGGCGTGCTGCGCCTCGCGGTGACCCGCCGCGGTGGCAAGTGGACGAGCGAGGAGCGCTGGAGTTCGCTGGTCGTCAAACCCTACTACAACGATCTCGTCGTGCACCGCGGGCATGTGTACGGCTTCGACGGCAGCCGATTGGCCTGTCTCGAACTGGATGCCGGCGAGCGCCGCTGGAAAGGCGGCCGCTACGGGCACGGCCAGATTCTCCTGCTCGCCGATCAGGACCTGCTCCTCGTCCTTTCCGAGTCCGGCGAAGTCGCCCTCGTGAAAGCGGTGCCCGACGCCTTCGTCGAGCTGGCGCGCATTCCCGCGATCCAAGGCAAGACGTGGAATCACCCCGTCCTCGCCGGCGACGTGCTGCTGGTCCGCAACAGCGAGGAAATGGCGGCCTTTCGTTTCGCCTCGAGCAGCCGCCGTCCGTGAGGCTGCCAGCCCTGCGCGGGAGCCCGCCAGCGTCAGAAGGCTGCCAGGAGCATCCCGGCCCGCGGCACCGGGATTAGGCGTGAGTTTCCGCCGGGGCCCTGCTGGGCTTGCAGCCTGACGGTCGCCTTCCCCTCCCCATGCCGCACACACGTCGCACCTTCCTCGCCTCCGCGCTGAGCGCGGGCCTTGTCGGAAACCTCCCTGCCGGTGCTCCCTCGGCTGCCCCGACCGTCCGCCGCCGGACACGTCTGGCCATCGCCTCCTACTCTTACTGGCATTTCAAGACCGCTAAGGTGCCGATCCCGGTCGTGATGGATCGCGCCGCCGCCCTGGGCGTCGAGGGCGTCGACATCCTCCACCGCCAGATGGATCTCCCGGAGCGCGGTCCGCTCGATGCCGCCGGTCGCGCCCACCTCCACCGGCTAAAGCGCCACGCGTTTTTGAACGGCCTCGAGATCTGCTGTCTTTCCACCCACCAGAGCTTCGTCAAGTCCGACCCCGCCGAACTCGCCGCGGAAGTGGAGCACACCCGCAAGTGCATCGAAATCGCCGCCGAACTCGGCTGCCCTTCCCTCCGGATCAACACGGGGCGGTGGGGCACCACCCGGAGCTTCGACGCGCTGATGGCCAACCGCGGCATCGAGCCGGTACTCCCCGGCCACACGGAGGACGAGGGCTTCAAGTGGTGCATCGACGGGATTTCCCGGTGCCTGCCCAAAGCCGAACAGCACGGCGTCGTCCTCGCATTGGAAAACCACTGGGGGCTGGCCCGCACCTCTGCCGGCCTGCTGCGAATCCTGAACAGCCTCGACTCACCGTGGCTCGGCGCGCTGATGGACACCGGCAACTTCCTCGAAAACCCCTACGAACAACTGGAAGCCATGGCGCCCAAGACGGTCTACGTGCAGGCGAAGACCTACCCGGGCGGGGGCGAATGGTACACCCTGGACCTCGACTATCCCCGGATTGCCGGCCTGCTCGACCGGGCGGGTTACCGAGGTTGGGTCGCGCTCGAAATGGAGGGCAAAGAGGACCCTGCCACCGCCGTTCCCCGTAGCCTGGAGGTATTGCGACAGGCGTTCGGCTGAACGGGATTCCACAGGCACGGGATTTCAGTACATTTTTTCGGGGCGGTGCCGATGTCACTCCCCAGGGTCCATCTGCCCAATTCGCTTCATGTCCCGCATCCTCCTCATTGATGACGACGACGCCCTCCGCACCGTGCTCGCAAGAGCCCTGACCCAGGCGGGATATGAAGTCGTGGAGGCAAATGAAGGCCGCCGTGCGGTGGAGTGCCTGCGCCGCAGCCCCGTGGATGTGGTGGTGACCGACCTGATCATGCCGGGACAGGAAGGCATCGAGACCATCATGCAGCTCCGCCGCGATCATCCCGCCCTGCCCGTCATCGCGATGTCCGGGGGCATGGCCAATTCGCCCCACTACCTGGACTTGGCGCGCCGTCTGGGTGCCCGCCGGACCCTGCAGAAGCCGTTTCTCGTCGAAGACATCGTGCTGGCCCTGCGCTCGGTCCTTCCCCCCTCCTCGGCGCCGGAACAGCCCCCGGGCGCACCGCCGGTGCCGCCCACCGGGATCCGGTCCTGAGAAGCGAACCTTGCCTCGCGCCCGCCAACCTGAGCGGATCGCAGCGGCATGCCGTACCTGCTGGCCGTCTCCCTGATCTGGGCCTTTTCCTTCGGGCTCATCAAGCGCTACCTCGGTGGCGTCGATTCGACCCTGGTCGCAGCCGTCCGACTCGGACTCTCCCTGTTGCTCTTCCTCCCGTTTCTGCGTCTTGGAGGTCTCGGCCTGCGCGCCATCCTCGGCCTGGCCGGAATTGGCGCCGTCCAGTTCGGGGTGATGTACCTGGCCTACATCGAGAGCTTTCGTTACCTGCACGCCTACGAGGCGGCCCTCTTCACCATCACCACGCCGCTGTTCGTCACGCTCCTGGCCGACGCCCTGGATCGGACCCTTCGTCCCTGGGCGCTGGCCGCCGCGCTGCTGGCCGTGGCCGGGACCGCCCTCGTGGCGGTCAAGTCCACCGACGTCCGAATGACCCTCACCGGACTCGCCCTGGTCCAGGTTTCCAACGCGGCGTTTGCCGCCGGTCAGGTGTTCTATCGCCGCTTCCGCCTCCGGCACCCCGACCTCCGGGACCTGCCGGTCTTCGGCCTGCTGTATGCCGGAGCCTTCGTGGTGGCGGCCGCCGCTCTCGCCGGCCGCGAGGTCAGCCTCGCCCTCCGGACGCCCCAGGTCCTGACCCTGCTGTACCTGGGGCTCGTGGCGTCGGGCGCGGGGTTCTTCCTCTGGAATACCGGGGCGACGCGGGTGAGTGCGGGTACCCTGGCCGTGTTGAACAACGCCAAGGTCCCGCTCGGAGTCGCGTGTTCGCTCCTCGTCTTCGGAGAGCAGGCCCACCTGCCCTCACTCGTTGCCAGCCTGGCGGTGCTGGCCACCGCAGTGTGGCTGGCGGAGCGCCAGCCCTCCCGGTAAATCCGGCCGGCGCTCAGCCCTTCGTGTAGTACGCGTTGATCTTGTCGGCGACGTCCCGGAAGCCGATGTCTTCGCTGTAAATCGCCTTGAACTCCTCGATGGCGGCATCGGCCTTGCCCATCGCTTCGTAGCACGTGCCTAGTTCGTAGACGATTTCCTTCTTCGCATCGTCCATCGTGTTCAGTTCGCCCTTGGCCGAGTTGAACTGCGCCACCGCGAGATCAAACAGGCGCTTCGCCTTGAAGCACCGGCCCAGCCCCACCAAGGCGGCGACCCGCACCTGCGGGCCTTTCTGCGCCTGCTGAAACTGGGCGATCGCCGCATCCGTCTGGCCGTTCTCGAAGAGCAGGTTGCCCAGGTTGTACCGCGCGGAAAAGTCATTGGGATAGCGCTCCACGTACCGCCTGGCTTCCGTGAGCTTGAATTCTCCCAGTTCCTTCCTTGCCGCCTGGAGCTTGGCCTGCGCCGCCGCATCGTCGGGAGCCGCCGCGACCGCCGCCTCCGCCTCCTTCGTGTGCTTCTCGATCACCGCGGTCGCCAGTTCGGATTCCTGTTTCTCCATCGCGGCGTCCGTCCGCCCGGTGGGCTGCTCGCGGGCCTTGCGCACCCAGGCGAGCGCCTCTTCGAGATTGCCGAGCTGGCGATACGCCTGCGCGACGTTGCGGTAGTGGTTCAGATTGTTGGGCTCCTTGGCCACGCGCGCCAGCGCCTCTTCGAGGAGACGCTGCGTCATCACGTCGGCCGTCACGACCTTGGCGCCCTGCTCGAGCGACACCGCCTGCGTCTCGTCGCGCAGCTTGTTCCGATAGTTCGCCTGGTCGTCCCACTTGTGCTTCTCGACCGTCTGCGCCACCGACGCCTTGCGCATGAGGTTCTGCGCCTCCGCATCCGTGGGCTTGTCGCGCAGGATCTCGTCCGCGACCTTCAACGCCTCCGTCGGCTTCCCGGCCGCCAGCCAGGCCTCGCCGAGGGCGAGCAGATTGGTGCGATTGGTCGGCTCGATTTCCCGCACGGCATCGAGTGCGAACGCCACCGTCTCCGGCAGGCCCAGCCCCGTCGCGGCATCCGCGAGCATCTTGAGCGCCGCCACGTTGGCTGGATCCTTTGCCAGCAATCCTTCGGCGACTTCCAGGAGCTTCGCCGGATCCTTCTTGCTCGAGCCAAACATGAACGGCGCCGCCGACAACCCGCTCAACGCCTTGCCCATAAAACCGCCGCCCTTGCCCCGCGCCGATCGCAGCTGCGCCACACGCTGCAGCTTCCGCACCGGCAGGCAGCCGGGTTGGGTCTTCAGCACCTGCGCCGTCACTTCGAGCACGTAGTCCAGATTGCCACGGTCCAGAGCGATCCGGGCGTTTTCAATCAGCTTCTGGTAGCGGGGGTCGAGCGAGGCAACAGGGACTTCGGGCATAGGGATCCGAACGAAATCGCGCGCTTCTGCGCGGTCAACGCCAGAGTCCGCTACACAAGCAGCCGATCCTGCGCCGCCGCGGCCTGGAGGCGTGCGATTCCCTCGGCCACGACCCGCTCGGAGGGACCTTCCACGAGAAGCCGGAGCTTGGCCTCCGTGCCCGAGTACCGCACCAGCACCCGACCCGAGCCGGCGAGTTCAGCCTCGAGCCGGCGACGTTCCGCACCAAGGGCGCACAGGCTCTCCAGGGGCGGCTTCCCTGAGACCGACAGGGCCGCCGTGCGCTGGGGAAAACGGCGCAGAGTCCGCCGCAGTTCCGACAAGGGCTGCCCCGTGGCGCGCATCACGGCAAAGACCCGCAACGCCGCCACGAGGCCGTCGCCGGTGGGGGAAACGTCCGCGCACACGATATGACCGGAGGATTCCCCGCCCAGCGTGGCCCCTTCCTTCCGCATGCGCGCAATCACGTACCGATCTCCGACCGGCGTTCGCACCACCTTCCCACCGGCCGCGGCCACCGCCGCGTCCACCCCGAGGTTGCTCTGCTCCGTGATGACCAGGGTGCGTTCCGCCAATCGCCCCTCTGCCAACGCGTGCACCGCGAGGATCGTGAGAATCTCGTCCCCATCCAGGACCTCGCCCTGCTCATCGCACAGCACGCAGCGATCCCCGTCGCCATCGTGCGCCAGGCCAACCTTGGCGCCGACCCGCCGCACCGACTCCGCCAGCGGTCCCGGATGCTCGCTGCCGACGCCGACATTGATGTTTCCGCCGTCCGGATTCGCCCCCAACGCCACGACCTCGGCCCCCAGCGCCCGCAAGGTCGGCGGCGAACTGGCGCAGGTCGCTCCGTTCGCGGTGTCGAGAACCACCCGCCAACCCGCCAGCGCCGCTTCAGGGAGCAGCTGCCGACAACGTGCGATGTAGGCCGTCAGGGCTCCGGGATCAGAGGAAAGGGACTCCACCTCTTCCGGCACCGCTCCCCCGAGGTGACCTTCGATGGCGGCCTCCTGCTCGTCGGTCAGTTTCACGCCACCGGGCCCGAAGAACTTGAGGCCATTGTCTTCCGGGGGGTTGTGAGAAGCGGTGATCACCGCGCCGAGATTCGCCTGCTGCTCCCGCACCGCCAGCGCCACGGCCGGGGTGGGCAACACCCCCAGCGAGACGGGATTCGCCCCGGCCGCCCGAAGTCCCCGCGCCACCGCGGCCTCCAGTGCCGCACCGGACGCGCGGGTGTCGCGACCGATCAGGACGCGGGGTCCTGCACCCTCCGAACCGGACGCCGTTCCGCCGGCGCGGAGCCAGCGGACCACCGCGCAGCCGAGCAGCGCCAGGAAGTCCTCGTTGATAACCGGTCCCCCGTAGCGCCCGCGCACTCCGTCGGTACCGAAGTACTTCCGGCTCATGCCCGAAAGAACTCACGCGTCGCTGCGATGCGTTCGCGCACGCTGCCGCCGAGCAGCAGTTCGCGCGCGGGGGCGAGTCCGTCGCGCACGTCGGCGACGCGCCCTACGATCCACAACGCCACGGCCGCGTTCAGAACCACGGTGTCGACGAGGCCGCGCGGCGCCTTCCCCTGCAGGAGTGCCTCCACCAGCGCCAGGTTCGCCGCGACGTCCCCGCCGGCGAGGTCGGAGAACGGCGCCCGTTCCAGGCCAAAATCCTCCGCGACCCATTCCCCGTTGACCGCCCCGTGGCTGCCAAAACCGCGCACGCGATTGACGGTCGCCGTCGTCAACTCGTCGATCCCCTTTCCTGGCGCAATCACCCCATGCGCCGCCAGACCGGCCCTCGCCCCGAGGACCTCCAGCGCGCCGGCCAGCGTGGGCACCGTGGCCGGGGAAAAGGTGCCCAGCAGCACGTGCGCCGGCCTTCCGGGATTGATTAGGGGGCCGAGGATGTTGAACACCGTGCGCTGGCCCCGGGCCGCCAGCGCCTTCCGGACGGGCGCGATGTGCTTGAACGTCGGATGGTACGCCGGGGCGAAGAAGAAAGCGAAACCCAGCTGGGCGAGTCCGCGCCGCACCTGGTCGGGCGGGGCGTCGAGGTTGACCCCCAGGCCGGCGAGCAGATCCGCGCTGCCGCACTTCGAGGTCACGCCACGGTTGCCATGTTTCATCACCGGCACCCCGGCGCAGGCGAGGACCAGCACGACCAGGCTGGAAATGTTGAATCCCCCGGCGTGGTCCCCACCCGTGCCCACGATGTCGATGGCTCGCGAAGCCCATGCTTCCACGCCTGGATCGACCGCCCGCGACCGGAAGGCCGTGGCGAAGGCGGCAACTTCGGCCGGGGTCTCACCCTTCACTGCCAGGGCCGACAGGAAGGCCGCCTTGGCTTCGTCCGCCACCTCGGTCCCCGCCAGCGCCGCGGCTGCCACTTCGACATCGGCGACGGACAAGGACTGGCCGGCGGCAACGTGCGCAGTGAGCTCGGCAAGGGTGGGCATGCGGGGAGGAGTCAGCCGTCCGTCGCGGGGGCGGCAAATAAATTTGCGCCATCCGGCCAAAACTGAAAACCAAGCGGGCGTGCGTCTTCCCGCCCTAGCCCTTGCCCTGCTCGTCCCGGTCCTGGCTACGCCCGCCTTCACCGCCCCGGCTCCAGCGCCAACGGCGGCATCCGCCAAGGCCGCGGCTGAGCTCAGCCTCACGGACGCCATCGTGCTCGGCGTCGTCGAGGGCGTGACGGAGTTTCTGCCGATCTCCTCCACGGGGCACCTGATCATCGCGACGCACTTCCTCAAGCTCGACTCCGAGCAACCGCTGCTGGGGCCAAATGGCGAGACTCTCTGGCACAAGCGCCCCTCGGCCAAACACCCGGCCGGAGTGCCCCTCACCCTGAAGCTGGCCGCCGATACCTATACCGTCGTGATTCAGGCCGGAGCCATCGCGGCGGTCGCAATCCTCTACTGGCCCCAGTTGATCTCGATGCTGTGGGGACTCCTGGGCCGGGATCCCGCCGGACGCCGGCTGCTCCTCCACCTGATGATCGCGTTCGTCCCGGCGGCCGGGATCGGCTTCCTCGCCCACGACTGGATCGACGCGCATCTCTTTTCGATCACGGCCGTCATCGTTGCCCAGGTGGCGGGTGCCTTCCTGATGTTCTACGCCGAGTACTGGCGCCGCCGACGGCTGGCCGCCGGGGTCAGCGCGTCGCCCGTGGAGCTGACGTCCGCCAAGGCCGCCGTGATCGGCGCGCTGCAATGTGTCGCCATGTGGCCGGGCACCAGCCGCTCGATGATGACGATCGTGGGCGGGTACTTCGTCGGTCTCGATCCGCGTCGGTCGGCCGAATTCAGCTTCCTGCTGGGCTTCATCACCCTCACGGCCGCCTCCGTCTACAAGGGGTTCCGCAGCGGCGGGGCGATGATCCAGGTGTTCGGGTGGACCAATGTCATCATCGGTGCGGTGGTCGCCGCCGTGACTGCGGCGATCTGCGTTCGCTTCCTCGTGCACTGGCTCACCCGTCACGGCCTGGCGGCCTTCGGCTGGTACCGCCTCGTCGTCGCCGCCGCGTTGGCGACCGTCTTTGTGTTCTGAAGCCGCCCGGGGAGGCCGCGGGGGCCCGGCGCCGACTCCGCGGGTGGCCGCGGGCGGACCGGGAATCACCCCTTCCTCCAGCGATCCACAGAAAACCCACTTGCCTCGCGTCCGGGCCTCACGAAATCATCCGCGCCCCATGATCATCCGTCCCAAGGTCCGCGGCTTTGTCTGCGTCACGGCCCATCCCGAGGGTTGTGCCGCCCACGTCCAGGAGTGGATTGCCCATGTGAAGGCGCAGGGACCGATTCGGCAGGGCCCGAAGCGGGTGCTCGTGATCGGTGCCTCCACCGGCTACGGACTAGCCTCCCGCATCGCCGCTGCCTTTGGCTCCGGCGCGGCCACCTTGGGCGTCTTCTTCGAGCGGCCGTCCGAGGAAGGCCGCCCCGCCACCCCGGGCTGGTACAACACCATCGCCGTGACGCGGGCCGCCCGCGCAGCCGGGCTCTACGCGCGCAATTTCAACGGCGACGCCTTTTCCGACGAGATCAAGCGGCAGGTGCTCGACGCCATCCGCACCGATCTCGGGCAGGTGGACCTCGTCGTCTACTCCCTCGCCTCGCCCCGCCGCACCCACCCGCGGACCGGCGCCGTGCACCGCTCCGTCCTCAAGCCGGTCGGCCAGTCGTACTCCAACAAGACCGTCGACACCGACAAGGGTATCGTCAGCACCGTCACGATTGATCCCGCGAGCGAAACCGAAATCGCCGACACGATCGCGGTCATGGGCGGGGAGGACTGGGAATTGTGGATGAATGCGCTCGCCGAGGCGCGCCTCCTCGCCCCCGGCGCCCAATCGGTGGCCTACTCCTACATCGGGCCGGAAGTCACCTGGGCGATCTACAAGAACGGCACGATCGGTCTCGCCAAGAACGATCTTGAGCGCGCCGCGAAGAACATCGACTCGCTCCTCAAGCTCAACGGCGGCGGCCGCGCCTTCATCTCGGTCAACAAGGCGCTCGTCACCCAGGCCAGCAGCGCCATCCCGGTGGTCCCGCTTTACATCTCGATCCTCTACAAGGTGATGAAGGCTGCCGGGACGCACGAGGGCTGCATCGAGCAGGTGCAACGCCTGTTCGCGACGCAGATGTACAATGGCCAGGTCCCGAAGTTCGACGAATCCGGCCGCGTCCGGATCGACGACTGGGAGATGCGGCCGGAAATCCAGGCCGCCGTGCGGGAAATCTGGCCGCGCGTCACCACCGAGAACCTTGCCGCCGAGACCGACATGGCGGGCTACCGGAGCGAATTCCTGAAGCTCTTCGGCTTTGGTATCGCCGGGGTGAACTACGACGCTGAGACGGAGCCGCACGTGCCGATGCCCTGAGCCGCGCGCGCGACCTTCCGCCCCGAACCCGGTCCGCCCGGCCGCGCGCCCTCCCCTACCCGCGAGCATGCGCGCCGTGATCCAGCGAGTTTCGTCCGCGAAAGTGACGGTGGCCGGTGAGGTCACCGGCCGGATCGATACCGGCCTGCTCGTCCTCCTCGGTGTCGCCCAGGGGGACGGCGACGAGGATGCCCGCTGGCTGGCGGAGAAGGTCGTAGCGCTGCGCATCTTCGAGGATGCCGACGGCCGGATGAATCGCGCGGTGGGCGAAGCCGGCGGCGGAGTTCTCGTGGTCAGCCAGTTCACGCTGCTCGCGAGCACCCGCAAGGGCACGCGGCCGTCGTTCAACGACGCCGCCCGGCCCGATACCGCGATTCCCCTTTACGAGGCGTTCAACCGCTTTGCCTCCTCCGCCCTGGGCCGGCCCGTGGCCACCGGGCGTTTCGCCGCCCGGATGGACGTCGCGCTCGTCAACGACGGGCCGGTGACCATCGTCATTGACTCCAGGATACGCGAGTGAGGCGGCTCGCGGATGCCGGCGAACCGGCGCCTCTGCAGGCCACTTCCCGTCGCCGCCCCCTTTCTCCGATGCGCCCGCCCCTCCGACTCTCCGCCCTGCTCCCCGCCGCCGCCCTGGCGTTCGGCAGCGCAGTCGTCCTTCCCGCCGCCGACCCGCTCTCGTATTTCCGCGATTTGGCGGAAACCCGCAATTTCACCCTCGGCCGGCCGGTGGCACCGCGTGTCACTCCGGACGGCCGCCACGTCGTGTTCCTTCGGGCGCTTCCCCGCGACCCCACGCTGCGCCTTTTCGAACTGGAACTGGCCTCCGGCCGGGAGCGCGAGCTCCTGACGCCCGCGCAGCTGCTTGGTGGCGCCGAGGAGAAACTCAGCCCCGAGGAAAAGGCCCGGCGCGAACGCCAGCGGCAGAGCCTGAAGGGCTTCACCGCCTACGAACTGTCCCGCGATGGCGCCCGCCTTTTGGTGACTCTCTCGGGGCGGCTTTATCTGGTCGAGCGCCTCAGCCTCAAGGTCACCGAGTTGCCGGGAACCGGGTGGATTGATCCCCGTTTCTCCCCGGACGGCCGGTACGTGGCGGCCGTGGGCTCCGACCGCGAGCTGCACGTCATCGACGCCGCCGCCGGCGTGGAACAGGCGATTACCCGCGGGGCCACCGACACCCGATCCCACGGAACCGCGGAGTTTGTCGCCCAGGAGGAGATGAGCCGCAACCACGGGTTCTGGTGGTCCCCCGATTCGCAATCGCTGCTCGTGCAGGAAACGGACGAGTCGCGCGTCGAAACCCGCTACATCGCCGACCCGCTCCACCCCGAAGTCCCACCCACCCAGTTCTTCTACCCCCGGGCCGGGACTCCCAATGCCGAGGTCCGCCTGTGGCTCGTGGCCCGCGCCGGCGGCACTCCGCTTCCAATCCCGTGGGACCACGCCGCCTTTCCCTACCTGGCCCACGTGGATTGGACCGAGAACGCCCCGCCCACGCTGCTGGTGCAGAACCGCGAGCAGACGGAACAATTGCTGCTCGCGATCGATCCGGAGACGGGACGTACCCGCCCGCTCCTGCGCGAGACCGATCCCGCCTGGCTGAACCTCGACGACAACGGAGCAGGCTTGAACGGTTCGCGGCGGCCGCCCGTCTGGATTGAGGACGGCCGGCATTTCCTTTGGACCACCGAGCAGCGGGGCCACTGGCAGGTCGAGTTGCGCCGCGCCGATGGTTCCCTCGTCCGCGAAATCACGCCGGCGTCCTTCAATTATCGGAGCCTCCTGGGCGTAGACGAATCCTCCGGCACGGTCTGGGTGGCCGGCGGGCCTGATCCGCGGGAAACCCACGTCTGGTCCTTCCCGCTCGGCGGCGGCTCCGGGCGCGCCCTCACCCAGGCGCGCGGCACGCATCACCTCAGTTTCGCCAAGGTTCCGCGCCTGCTGTTGCGCTCGGCGGAGTTGTTTGACGGCACCTGGCGGGTCGACGTGGTTTCGGCAGATGACGACCGGATCGTCGCGACGATTCCCTCGGTTGCGGAGGCGCTGCCCCAATTGCCCACCACGGAGCTCACCCGGACCCCGACGACACCAGGTTTCGACACCGCGATCACCCGGCCGCGCGCGTTTTCACCGGAGAAGCGGTACCCGGTGATTCTTTCGGTCTATGCCGGGCCGACGGCCAAGCGGGTAATTGCGGAGCCGCGCACGTATCTCCCCGACCAGTGGATGGCCGATCATGGCTACATCGTGGTCCGCCTCGACGGTCGCGGCACCCCCTGGCGCGGCCGGGATTGGGAGCGGGTGATTAAAGGCAACTTCATCGATGTCGCCCTGGCGGACCAGATTGCCGGGCTGCAGGCCCTCGCCCGCGTCCATCCGGCCATGGATCTGACGCGCGTCGGCGTGACCGGTTGGTCCTTTGGTGGCTACTTCGCCGCCATGGCCGCGATCCGTCGGCCGGAGGTATTTCGCTGCGCGGTGGTCGGGGCGCCCGTGGTCACGTGGGAAAACTACGACACTCACTATACCGAGCGCTATCTTGGGCTGCCGCAGAAAGAGCCGGAGGCGTACCGCGTCAGCAACGTGACGACCTACGCCGCCCAAGCGAGCCGGCCGCTGCTCCTGATTCACGGCCTGACCGACGACAATGTGTACTTCCAACACACCCTCCAACTCGCGGACGCGCTCTACCGGGAGGGCAAGCCTTACGAGTTCCTCCCGATGCTTGGCACCCACATGATCAGCGACCCGCTGATTCGCCTTCGGCAGCAGGTGCGCATCATGGACTTCTTCGCGCGGGAGCTGCGCCCCTGAATTTTCCCCAACCTTTGCGCGGAAGAGTCTCCAACCACGGTAAAGTATCGTCCGGTTTGAAGGGATCGAGCGGGTGCTCGCTCGTGCACCCGCGTCGTCGCGGCGTGTCGGCGCAGCAACCGGACACAACGACGCCAGGAATGGGAGGAATTCCGCGAAACTGAGGTCCGTTTTGGGGGTTAGTCCCCATTAAGCGTACGCATTCACCGCGTTAATTGTGATTTTAGTTCCTGCCTTCCAGTGGCTAACAATGGGTCGTCGTCGTTGGCATACACGTTGCATTAATCCCCCACACACCATGCAAGCCCCCATCACCCAACTCCCCGCAACCCACGAGCTCTTCACGAGGGAAAGGCGCCGCAACCGGATGAGGCAGTTCCTCGAGGTTTTCGAGCGCACCGCGTTCCGCAGCCTTCCCCAGATGCCGGAGATGCTCCCGGTCAAGGTTTCCCACGCGCCTTCCCGCACCTCCGCTTGGAACGACCAAGCCGGTCGAGAAGCCTGAGCCCGACCTCATCCCCTCCGCAAGGAGACCAGAATCACCACGCGACCCAAACACGGGTCGCGTTTTTTTTTGCGCGGATGGAGTGCTTCAGTCCTCCGCGCCGTCCACGGTCAGGGACTTTCCGTTGTCCTTGGGGCCAAGCTGAAGCAGGAAGGGCGCCGCTCGTTTCACCCATTCGTCCGCCTTCGGGTACGACGACGCCCCGTCCGCCCAGCACGATCGAAGCATCTCGGTATCGATCACTCCCGGGTTCAGGGGGACGGCGGCCATTCCCTCGGGCAGTTCGGCGGCCAGGGCCTTGGTCAGACCTTCGATGGCCCATTTCGACATGCAATAGGGGCCGACCTCGGGCGCCACGCTCCGGCCCCAGCCAGAGCTGATGTTCACGATCACGCCCCGTCGCCGCGCGACCATGGCCGGCACGAAATGGCGGATGACGTTTTGCACGCCGCGGATGTTCGCATCGACGAGCCGGGTGAACTCGCGGTCATCCTGTTCCCAGAGCGGGGCGAGCCGGTTCATCACCGCGGCATTGTTGATCAGCAGATCGGGCGGGGCGTCGTTCTCCAGCACCTTGGCCGCCCAGATGGCGACCTTGTTGTCCAGCCCGACATCGAGGACATTGAAATCATGCGGAGCCTGGTAGGTCATCCGCAGATCGAAGATCGCATCGCCGCTGCGCCCACAGCCGATGACGGTGTGTCCGCCGCGAATGAACTCCTCCGCCAGGGCGCGACCCAGGCCGCGCGTTACGCCGGTGATGACAATTTTCATAGCGCCAAGGGCGGAGATTGGGTCGGGATTGCCCGACGGACGCGAGGGTGTTTTCCCGGGAAGCTCACGCTCCCATCAAGTGTCGGAGCCGCGCGCAGACCTCGGCGCGTCCTCCGACATAGACAATCTTCCTCATCCGCAGGTCGAAGGTCCGGAGCGGAAGGCAATCCCCATTGAGGAACTGAACCTCGCCACCGGCCCCCCGCACCAAGGCAATGGCCGCCGCTAGATCCCAAATCTTCACATTGAAGTCCACACAGCCGTCGAGCAGGCCGATCGCCACATACGCCAGATGGAGGGTCGCGGAGCCCAATCCCCGGATCTTGAACTCCGAGAGGACCCCAGTCGCCATCGGGAGCAGGCCCTTGTCAAAAGGACTGTGAAACCCCACCAGCATTTCCCGGGAAAACGGCGCGGTGCTGACGCGGGCCGCCCGCTCACCGTCGAAGACTCCGAAACCGGGGCCTCCGTGGATCAACACCCGGCGACTGAAATCATAGACCGCACCGAAGACCGGCTCGCCCTGTTCGCAGAGGGCCAGGGAAATCGCACACGGCGTGAGGCCGAGGGCGAAGTTGTTTGTGCCATCAATGGGATCGAGCACCCAGGCGAACCGTGCGGTGACGGGTCGCGGTGCCTCTCCCTCGGCCAGTTCCTCGCTGAGAAACTGATCCTGCGGAAACTCCGCCGCCAGTTCCCGGAAGATGTTCTCCGAGATCGCCACGTCGACCGCGGTCACGCGAGTGCCGTCGAACTTCCAGTGACTCTCGGCCCGGCCAAAACCGCGTTCCAGCAGCCCGACCTGGGCGAGGACCACCCGACGGGCGGCTGCGGCACGCGCGGCCAACACAGGAGACGGGCTCATTCGTAGTCGTGGAGTCGGGGATCCCTCCGGGGAGCCGTGCGGCGCACCCTGAAGCGATGCCGCGGCTCCTGCGGGTCTTTGGTCGGCCCGGCGGCTCCCGGCCCCATCCCCATCTCGTCGCCATAGGGGTCATCCAGACCACTGCCGGGTTCCTCCCCGCCGCCCAGCTGCTCTTCGAGAGCCTCGGGATCCGCCCCTTCCTCCAGCTTGCGCACGACTTCCTCCATTTCCCCGTCGATCTTCTCCCCGGTCAACTCGGACATGCGCCGCATCATCCGCGCCATCGCCTTGGGGTCATTTTCGTCGATGTTGGAGAACTCCCGTTCCATCGCGTTCATGGCCGCCTCCATCCGGGAGTCCTCCGCCGAATCGGCGGCCCCCTCGGGGGCGTCCGGCTTTTTCTCGGTCGACTCCTCCCTGGAGCCCCCGCTCGTGATGGCAAAGGCGGACACGAGCTTCTTCATCCGATAGGCCGGGTTGTCTGGGCATTTCGGGAGACTCTGACCCTGGGCAATCGTCTTCGCGTAGAACTGGTAGATCGTGTGGTTATCCGGGCAGTAGTACTCGTAGATCGGCATAGTGGAACGATCGCAATTAGGGAGCCCGCTCCGGTTTGGCAAGCTGGTGGCCGTGCCGCACCACCGCCTGCCGCCCTCCCTGGTTCAACCGATCCAGCACCTGGGCCAGGCGGCGACGCTTCTCCTCGGCTTCCGTGAACATTTCCAGCTGCCGCTCGCCCTCTTCCACCCCGGAAAATCGCACACTCACCAGCCGCAATGGCCGCCGCTTGCGCCAGGCCGCCGCCAGAAGCGGCCTCACCAGAGGGTAGAACGGCAGCTCCAAATCCGAGGCCGCCGCCAGGCTCTTCCCATGGGACTCCTGCGTGAAATCGGGGTACCGCACCTTGATGGTCATCGTCCGCACCCGCTTGCCATCGGCGCGGACCTTGGCGAGCAGTTCATCGACCATTCGCTTCAGCACCTGCTCGATTTCCGTCGGATCCCCGATGTCGCGGCCAAAGGTCTCCTGCTGTGAGTAGCTCTTGGCGTCATCCCGCTCCGTCTCAACCGGGCGATCGTCCTCCCCCCGGGCCGCCGCCACCATGGCGCGCCACTCCCGGCCAAAGGCTGCGGCGAGGGCGGCCTCCGGCCGTTGCAGGATGTCCCCGATGAGCCGGAGCCCGTGCCGCTGCACCAACCCCTCCTCCGTCTTGGCCCCGATGCCCGGCAGTTTCCCGATGGGCAGGGGCGCCAGGAAGGCCGCCTCCGTGCCGGAGGGTACCACGACAAAGCCGCGCGGTTTCCGCAGCTTCGAGGCGATTTGCGCGACGAGCTTGTTGGTCGCCAAGCCAAACGAGACCGGAATCTGCAGGTCCGCCCACAGCCGTGCCTGGAGCGCCCGCACCGCGGCCTCGACGTCCGCGAGGTCCCGATGGCCGCAGGGCGCCAGATCCAGGTAGCCTTCGTCGATGGAGTTGCGCTGCACCACCGGCGTCAGCGCCTCGCACCGGTCGAACATCTCACGCGAAACCCGACCGTAGAGTCCGGCCGTATGGGGCAGGAGGACCAAATCGGGACAGACCTTCAGCGCGCGCTGGGTCGGCATGGGAGTGTACACCCCGCAGGCCCGGGCCTCATAGCTCGCCGAGGAGATGATCCCCCGTTCCCGCCCCCCGACGGCGCACTTCGTGCCGCGCAAATCCGGCCGGCGGGCCAGTTCGCACGACACGAAGAAGGCGTCGGCGTCCAGGTGAACGACAGTCGGGAGCAGGCGGGACACGGCTGCCATTGCCCGGGATTCCGGTCGCGTTCGGCAAGCGCGAAAACCGCACCGCCGCGGCCGCGTTCAAAAAAAGGCACGGTTCCCGACAAAATTTGACCATACTTTTTGCTGGCCAGCCCCCTGCCCGCCCTTTGCCCTAAGCCACCTTGCTTTCACCCTTCCCCTGTTCGTCGTGATGCTGTTAATCGCGATTTTCTCGGTGCTCGTGCTCCTGCTTTGCTGGCTGTGCTACAGCGGCGAGAGCAAGAACTGACCGCGCCCGCCCGCCTACCCCGCCGTTCAAACCCCGCGGCTGCACCCACCGCCGGCGGACTGTTGTTGGGGAAGTTCAGGACAACTTCGTCGTTGCGGCGCAAGAGGCCGCTTCCAAGCTCGCCCCCCATGGGACGTCAATGGCTCCACGCAAAGCGCGCGATCGTCAACCTGAAGAAAGGCCAGGTTGTCCAAAAGCTCGTCAAGGAAATCACCGTCGCCGCCAAGCTCGGCGGTGGCGACATCGAGGCCAACGCCCGGCTCTACGCCGCGGTGGAAAAGGCCAAGAAGGCGAGCGTGACGCGCGACGTGATCCAGCGCGCCATTGCGAAGGGCTCCGGCACCGGCGGCGATGGTGCGGCGCTCGAGCACGTGGTGTACGAGGGCTATGCCCCGCACAAGGTCGCGGTGATCGTCGAGGTGATGACCGACAACCACAACCGCAGCGCCGGCGAGATCCGCCTCCTCTTCAAGAAGGGAGTGATGGGCGGCGCCGGCAGCAACAAGTTCCTCTTTGAACACGTCGGAATCGTCGAGGCGCACCATCCCGATCCCAAGTCCGACCTCGAGGCCGCGGCGATTGAGGCCGGCGCCAACGAGTTCGAGCCGCTCGGCCACGCCCAGAATGACGACATTCCCGAGGGCCACGCCGCCGCGCGTTTCCTGACCGATCGCACCGCGGTGCACGGGGCCGCCACCTGGTTGAAGCAGAACGGCTGGAGTGTCATCACCGCCGAACTCGGCTACATCGCCAAGATGTACCCGGAGCTCGACGAGACCCAGCGCGCCGAGGTCGGGGAATTCCTGCAGGCCCTCGAGGATCACGACGACGTCCAGCGCGTCTGGGCGGCGGTAAAGTAGGACGGCGTTCCGCGCCGCCCTTCGCCTCTGGACCGGCGGGCGGCTCAGCCCGGACTCCGCAGCTTGAGTTCGCGCGAAGGCTCGCGTCCGTGCCCGGCGATGACCAGGCGATCCGGCAGGATCGTGGCGGTGGCAAACGCGGTGGAGTCGCCCGTCTCGACCATGCCGCGCATCGTCACATACGGGACGCCCCGCCGTTCCCCGAAGGCTCCCGCATGGTTGTGCCCGTTGATCCAGGCGACCACGTTGGGATGGCGATCGATCGCCGCCAGGATCTCGGGCGCATTCCACACGTTGTGATCGTTGTCGGGATAGACGGGGTGGTGGGCCAGCACAATCACCCGCTGCCGGCCGGCCCTCGCCGCCGCGCACTCGCGCTCGAACCACGCCAGCTGCGCCCGGCCCACGGCGCCATTCCAGGTCTTCGCCTGCCGCACCTTGGCGGCCTGCAACCGCCGCAATTCTGCCTCGGCCGCCGCGCGCTCCGGCGTGCCGGCGGCATGCGCGTAGGTGCTCACGTCGTTGGTGTCGAGGACCAGGAAACGCACCCCGCCGAGTTCAAAGGCCCCGTAGCGCCACGCCATCCCGAGCCGCCCGGGCACCCCGGCCTTCTGTTCGTCGAGCACGTCGAAATCGTGATTGCCCAGCAATTGGTGCCAGCGGTGCCGGCTGCGGGCGAGCGGCACCCCGATCTCCTCGAAACTCTTCCACTCCCGGTCGATCAAGTCGCCGAGGTGCACGCAACCGGCAAGGTCCTGGCCGTTGAAGTGCTCGACCGCCGCCCCCAGCTTCTCCACCGAACGCCGGTAGTGCCGCGTGCCTTTGACGTCGATGTCCGCGTATTGGGCGTCCGCCACCAGGCCGATCGCAAATCCCTCCGTCCGTGCCCCCCGCAGGATCAGCGGCGCCGCCGCCACTCCGGCTCCGATGGTGCGCAGGAACTGGCGGCGCGTGCGCCGCGGCTGGGGAAGGAAGGACAAGGGATTCATGAGGCGGGGCGGGCGGGCAGCCAGCCGTTGAAACGCATCCACGATTCACAGTGCCGTGGCCACTCCGAAGTGGGACCCAGTGCCGGCGCCATGCCCGATCCGTGCGGTCCCTTCGGATACAGATGCATCTCGATTGGAGCTCCTGCCCGGCGCATCGCCTGGTAGTACAGCAGGCTGTTTTCCACCACCACGACACTGTCCTCCGCCGAGTGCACCAGGAAGGTCGGCGAGGTCGCGCGCGTCACCCACCGCTCCACGGACAGGCGCTCCTTTACTTCCGCCATTGGCTGCTCGCCGAGCAAGGCGCGGCGCGACGGGGCGTGAACATGGGGTTCCTCCATGGTGATCACCGGGAAGATCAGCACGAGGAAGTCCGGCCGCGCGCTGACGGAGTCGAGCGCCGCGCCGGTCTTTCCTTCCGGCGCATCGAACAGACTCCCCGCGCAGGCGCTCAGATGTCCGCCGGCGGATCCGCCCAACATCCCAATCCGCCCGGGCAGCACGCCCCACTCCGCCGCGCGCGACCGCACGAGACGCACCGCGCGCAGGGCATCCTGCAAGGGAGCTGGATGCCCATAGTCGGCGTGCCGGTACTTCAGGACAAAGACGGTCACGCCGAGCGAATTCAGCCACCGCGTGATCTCGCCGCCGTTCCGGCCCACGGCGACGCGCTGGTATCCACCGCCCGCCGCGTAGATCACGGCCGTGCCGGTGCGACTGGCCGCCTCCGGTTGATGGACGACGAGGCTCGGGTAGTGGATCGCCGAGTAGCGCCCCTGCCCGTCGTCCTTCTCCGGACCGGCTTCCGGTTTGAGTCCCGGCACTCCCTCCGGCCAGAGCGGCAGGACGGGCGGCTCCGCCGCCCACGTGAGCGACACCACCAACCCGGCCAGAAGGACACCCCGAACCGCGGGAAGGAACCGCAAGCGATCATTCATCATGGCGGAAATGACCCGCAAGGTCGGCTGCGGGCCGACCCGGCGCGAGTGTTTCCACCACGGACGGTCCGAGGAGGACCTCCGGGATTAGTCCTCGTGATGGGTCAACCAGAGGACTGACGCCAAGGCCGCGAACACCAGAGTCGGCCCCACGATCCACAGCGGATGGAAAGGCACGTGCCAGCGGTTCATCGCCCACCAGACCACGATGCACTTCACGGCGATGATCACCCAGGCGATGGCCATGAACCAGCGGACGCGGCGGGGGTATTGTTCGACGTCGAGATGGAGTGGGAGGTTCATGCGCGCATCCTACTCCGCCCGACATCCGCCGCACCGCGTGCCTTGGCCGAGGCTGTGCATGGATTGCGACGCTGCCCTTCGCGACCGACCGGGACGCCGGCGAGCCGTTCCTCGACCTACCTTGCCGCCACGTTCCGCCAGCGGCGCAGCGCGGCCCCGGTCAGTGAACGCTCGCAGGACTCGATCTCCGACCGCGTCCCGGCAAAGACCAGGTCGGCTCCGTCCCTCCCGCCTCCCGGGCCGAGATCCACAACCCAGTCGGCCAGATTGATGACATCGAGGTTGTGCTCGATGATGATCACGGTGTTGCCGGCATCGCGCAGCTTGAAGAGGAGATCCATCAGTCGCTGGATGTCGGCCCAATGCAGGCCGGTGGTCGGCTCATCGAGGATGTACAGGGTCGAACCCTGCTGGCGCCGGCTGAGTTCGAGGGACAGCTTGATTCGCTGCGCCTCGCCGCCGGAAAGCGTGGTCGCGGACTGGCCGAGGGTCAGGTACCCCAGGCCCACCGCCTCGAGCGTTTCCAGCTTGTCGACCACCCGCGGGATGTTGCGGAAGAGACGGAGCGCATCGCGCACCGTCAGATCGAGCACGTCCGCAATGGAGCGGCCGTGGAAGAGAACCTCCAGGGTCTCGCGGTTGAACCTCCGCCCGCCGCAGCTCGGGCACGGCGCGTACGCGTCCGGCATGAACTGCATGTCGAGCTTGATGGCGCCGTCGCCCTGGCAGCGTTCGCAACGGCCGCCGCGGACATTGAAGGAAAACCGGCTGGCCTTGTAGCCGCGCACCTTGGCCAGTGGCACCTGCGCATAGAGGTCGCGCAGCAGCGGCAACAGGTCGACGTAACTCGCGGGGTTGGATCGCGGGCTGCGCCCGATCGGCTCCTGATCGACCTGCACGAGCTTTTCGAAGAAATCCAGGTTCTCGATGTGCCGGTGTTTCGCCGGCAGGGTCTTCGCGCCGTTGAGCTTCCGGGCCGCCTGCGCGGCGAGGACATCGAGGACAAGGGTGCTCTTGCCGGAGCCGCTGACCCCGGTGACGCACGTGAGCAGCCCGATCGGAAACCGAACGTCGATACCGCGTAAATTGTTGGCCCGCGCCTCCCGCACCGTCAGCCAGGCGCCGTCCGGTTCCCTGACCTTCGCCTCCCGTCCCACGGTCAGTTTCCGCGCCAGGTACGGACCCGTCCGCGATGCCTTGGCCGGCAGGGCCGCACAGGCTTCGGGAGTCCCCTGGAACAGCAGTTGGCCACCTTCGGTACCCGCCTCCGGCCCCAGCTCGATAATCTCATCAGCGAGGCGCATCGTGTCCTCGTCGTGCTCGACGACGACCACGGTGTTGCCGCGGTCCCGGAGCGCCACGAGGGTGTCCAGCAGCTTCTGGTTGTCGTGCGGGTGCAGCCCGATGCTGGGCTCATCCAGGACGTAAATCACGCCGACGAGGCCCATGCCGAGTTGGGTCGCCAGCCTTACCCGCTGCGCCTCGCCTCCGGACAGCGTGCCGTAGTCGCGATCCAAGGTCAGGTATCCGAGCCCGGTCTCCAGAAGGAAGTGCAGGCGCTGTTCCACCCCGCCGACCACCTCCCGTAGGGCTGGCTGCGCGCCCAGGATGTCCACCCACTCCCGCGCGAGGGCGTGGGCCGAGGCAACGTCCATGGCCATGAAGTCGGGAAACGTCTTTCCTTGGAGGCGCACAGCGCCGCTGCGGGCGTTCAAGCGCGTGCCCCGGCATTCCGGACACTCCCCGCTTACCATGAAGGTGGTGAGGCGCGCGCGAAACCCCTCGCTGTCCGTGTGCCGGAAACTCTCTTCCAGATCCGCGATCACCCCGGCAAACGGCATCGCCCTCGCCTCGCGCATCCGCCGCAACTTGAAGGCAAACTGCCGCTCCCCCGCGCCCTCCAGGATGACCCTCCGCGTTTCCTCCGGCAGCTGCCGCCACGAAACATCCGGGTCAAACGGGAGCTGCTCGGCGAGTTGTTTCAGCAACGCGTTGTGCTTGATGATGAGATTCTTCCCGCCGATGCGCCAGGGCTTGATCGCGCCTTCACGCACCGACTTCTCGGCGTCCGGCACCACCAGTTCAGGCACAAACCGAAGTTTCCGGCCAATGCCGTCGCAGGTGGGACATGCCCCCTCCCGATGCCCGAAGGAGAAATGCCTCGGGGCAAGCTTTGGAAAAACGTCGCCGCAGACGTCGCAGGCGAGCGACTGGCTGAGCGCCACTTCACGCCATGGGGCCTCCGCGGAAACCTGGGCGAGGATGATGGCCCGATCTCTGCCTTCGCGGAAGGCCAGTTCCAGGGAGTCCGACAGGCGGCTTCGATGCTCCGCGGCCGCCATCAGCCGGTCCACCACCAGGTCGACGGCCACCTCCCGCGTCCCGGCTCCCACGGGCAGCACTCGGGCGTCGTCCAGGTTGCGAATCTCCCCTTCAATCCGGACCCGCTGGAACCCCCGCTGCCGCAAGCGGGGAAGTTCGTCGCGCAAGACGCTCGGCTTGGCGCGCAAGTGAGGAGCCAGCACCATGATCCGTTCCCCCGCGCACTCGGTCAGGATGCGCTGGACGTTATCGTCGAGCGAACGTTGGACCACCCGCCCGCCGTCCTTCGGGCAATGCGCCTGGCCGGCGAGCGACCACAGCAGCTGCGCGTAGTCTGCGATTTCGGTGGCCGTGGCGATTGTGCTCCGCGGCCCCGAAACCCCTGTACGCTGCTCGATTGCCAGCACCGGGGACAAACCGTGGATGAAGTCCACGTCGGGTCGCTTCAGCTGGTCCAGGACCGCCCGGGCCGAGGCGCTCAGGGACTCGATGTACTTGCGATAGCCTTCGGCGTACAGGGTATCGAAGGCGAGCGACGACTTCCCCGAACCGCTGGGACCGGTGACGACAACCAGCCGCCCCCGTGGGATCCGAAGTTCGAGGTTCTTCAGGTTATGCTCCCGGGCTCCCTTGATGTGGATATGCGGCGCGGCGTGCATGGACCAAGCCGTCAACGGTTGCGGAAAAACGAGTCGCGTCAAAACCGCAGACGCCCGCGGACCCGATTTCAGGGCCTTCACGGGAGGACAATCGCCGCGCAATATTCCTTAGTTCCGTAGGCATATTCAACCTTGCTCCCCGGGGCGACCCGCCATTTTCCTGTGACCTCGGAACCAGCCCGTCCCCCTCGGTGCGGCCGTCGATTCGGCCTGCGCCGAGGCCTTGGGATGGGCGCATAACCCCCATGAATGATCACCTGTCTACTCGGTCGTTGATCCGCGCCCTGCAGGTCTCCTGCGCCGCCCTGGCCACCGGCCTGTTCGCCCCCACGGCCTCGGCCATTCAGTTCAGCAACGGAGAACTCAAGGGCAGTTTCGATACCACCCTTTCCTTCGGCGGTCTCTACCGCCTGAAGAACCCCAGTCCCGACTATTACGGCACGACCAATTCCTTCGAGGGTCGCCCCGGCACGCAGAACTCGGTCAACGCCGACGACGGCAATCTCAACTACGGTAAGGGCTGGGCCTCTGAACTGATCAAGGGCAACCACGACCTGGAGTTGAAGTTCCGCAATGTCGGTGCGCTGGTGCGTGGCTACTGGTTCCATGACCTGAAAGCGGATGAGACCCTCCGCACGCCACTTTCCGACCAGGCAAAGGACCGCGTGGTCAGCGGCGCGCAGCTCCTGGACCTGTATGGCCGGGTGCATTTCGAGATCGCAGGCGGGATGCCCTTCGACCTGCGCATCGGGCGCCAGGTCCTGAGCCTGGGCGAAAGCACCTTCATCCCGAACGGCATCAACGTCGTTAACTCGGCCGACCTGGCCAAGCTGCGGGTCCCTGGCTCCGAGCTGAAGGAGGCCCTGTTGCCGGTGAACATGGTCAAGGTTTCGCTCGGCCTGACCCCGAACATCACGGTGGAGCCGTTCTGGCTCCTGGAATTCCGCCGCAACGAACTGGAGCCCGCCGGCACCTACTTTTCGACGAACGACTTCGCCACCCGCGGCGGCAGCACCGTCTGGCTCGGCTTCGGCAGCATCGCCGACCTCGGCAGCACCATCGGCGGCATCTCCCGCGAGAAGGACCGGGATGCCGGCAATTTCAACCAATACGGCCTCGCCACGCGCATCCTGGCCCCCGGCCTCAACAACACCGAGTTCGGGCTCTACTATTCCCGGTACAACAGCCGCTCCCCCGTGATTTCCGCCCGCACCCCGACGGTGCCCGTGAACACCGACCTGACCGGGCCCCTCACCGCCGCCTTCATCCGCGGTGGCGTGCCTGCCGCCCAGGCCGGCCCGCAGGCGGCGGCGATCTTCCAGCTGATCGTGAAGTCCTCCGTCGCCCCGGCCACTCTCACCCCCGTCGAGATCGCGACGCTGCAGAGCGCGTCCGTCCAGGCCGCCATCGCCGGTGCCCGCCAGATCGCCCTGCTGACCGCCGCCGCCACGGGTCGCTACTTCACCGAGTATGTCGAAGGCCTCAATCTCTGGGGCGTGAGTTTCAACACCTCGCTCGGCAGCAGCGGCATCTCCTGGCAGGGCGAAATCTCCCTGAAGAACGATGTGCCGCTGCAGCTCGATGACGTCGAGCTGCTGTTCTCGGCCCTCTCGACCTTGGCCCCGCAGTTCGGCGCCAACAACCAGATTGGCAACTTCCTCGGCCAGTACGGCCGCGAGGTTTCCGGCTACCGCAAACACAACGTCTGGACCGCCCAGAGCACCGTCACCAAGGTCTTCGGTCCGATGCTCGGCGCCCAGCAGTTCACGCTCCTTGGCGAGGTGGGCGGAGTCTGGGTCAACCTGCCGCCGCGCGAGGTTCTGCGCTACGATGGCCCCGGCAGCTTCACGGCCGGCTCGGCCGCCGCCATGATTGGCGCCGGGTTCCCGCAATTCCCCGCCACCCGCCAGGAGGCGTTTGCCGACGAGTTCTCGTGGGGCTACCAGATCCTCGGCCGGCTGGACTACAACAACATCCTCCCCAACGTGAACATGCAGCCGTCGATCGCCTTCACCCAGGATGTCCGCGGCAACACTCCCCTGCCGCTGGGCAACTTCGTCCACGGCCGCCGCAGCCTCAATCTCGCGGTCGAGTTCAACTACCGGAACGCCTGGTCCTTCGAGCTGCGCTATGTGAACTTCTCCGGCGCCGGCCGCTTCAACCTCTTCGCGGACCGCGATTACTTCGCGACCACGGTGAAATACTCCTTCTAACGCGGAATCCTCCTGCGCCATGAAAAACTCGTTCACTCTCCTTCTTTCGCTCGCCAGCGCGTCGCTCGCCTCGGCCGCTGTCAGCCCCGCCGAAGCCGCCCGCCTGGGCAAGGATCTTACCCCGCTCGGCGGGGAGATGAAAGGTAACGCCGACGGTTCCATTCCCGCCTGGACCGGCGGCATCACCACGGCGCCCGCCGGCTACAAGCCGAGTGGAAACCACGTCGATCCCTTCGCCTCCGATCAGCCGCTCTACACGGTGACCGCGGCCAATGCCGCCCAATACGAGGGCAAACTCACGGCCGGCCAGCTCGCGGTCCTCAAGGCCCATCCCGGCTACAAGCTCGTCGTCTATCCGACGCGCCGCAGCGCCTCCAATCCCCAGCGCGTCTACGACGCCACCCTCAAGCATGCCACCACCGCCAAGCTGATTTCCAACGGCAACGGCATCAGCGGCGCCATCGTGGGAGTGCCGTTCCCGATCCCGCAAAACGGCCTCGAGGTGGTCTGGAACTTCCTCACGCGCTATCGCGGCGTCGCCGCGGTCCGGCATATCGACCAAGCCGCCGTCGAGCGGGGTGGTGGCTACCAACTGGTGAAGTTCGAGGACGAGTTCCTCTTCAACTACGCCCGCCCGGACATCTCGGCCAAGGAACTGGAAGACAGCAACACGCTCGTGTTCTTCAAGCAGGCGGTTACCGCTCCCGCCCGGCTGGCCGGCACGATTCTGCTCGCCCAGGAGACGATGGATCAGGTCAAGGAGCCCCGCCGCGCCTGGGTCTACAATACCGGCCGCCGCCGCGTCACCCGCGCCCCGAACGTCGCCTATGACAATCCGGGTACGGCCGCGGATGGCCAGCGCACAAGCGACCAGTTCGACATGTTCAATGGTGCGCCCGACCGCTACGAGTGGACGCTCGTGGGCAAGAAGGAGATGATCGTGCCGTACAACTCCTACCGCCTGCACAGCGACAAGGTGAAGGTCACCGAGATCCTGAAGCCGCTGCACATCAACCAGGATCTTGCGCGCTACGAGTTGCACCGGGTCTGGGTGGTCGAGGCGAAGCTCAAGCCCGGGACCTCCCACCTTTACTCCCGCCGCACCTTCTTCATCGACGAGGACTCCTGGCAGATCCTCGCCGCCGACCAATATGACGGTCGCGGACAGATGTGGCGCGTCTCCGAGGCCCATTGCATCAATTACTACGATGCCCAGACCTTCTGGAGCACGCTCGAGGTGCACATCGATCTCCAGAATGGCCGTTACCTCGCCATCGGCCTCGATAACGAGAACGCGATGTACGACTTCGGAGTGAAACGCACTCCGGCCGACTTCACTCCCGACTCGCTGCGTCGCGAGGGATTGCGCTGAGTTTGCCCGGGGCGGGTTCCACCCGCCCCGGTTCGTTTCCGACCGGCCTACCCTCCTCTCGAGTTTTCGCTGATGCACTGGGCTTCCCGTCGCGGCCTTGTTTCCGCGCTGCTCGCTCTTGTCCTGGCTCCCTCCCTTCTGGCCGCCCCGGCCTCCCGTCCGCGCATGCTCCTGCTCGACGCGTGCCGCGCCGGCCCGGCGGTGGTGGTCGTGGGTGAACGAGGGTCCATCTTCTGGACGGAGGATGAAGCCGCGACCTGGCAACGGGCGAACGTCCCCACCCGGGCGACCCTGACTGGCGTCAGCTTCGCCCCGGTGCCGCCCCCTCAGCCCCAGCTGACGGGCTGGGCGGTGGGCCATGACGCCGTCATCCTTGGAACGACGGATGGCGGCCGGACTTGGCAGCGCCAGTTTCAGGGAGAGAACCTCCAGGATTCCTTCCTGGACGTGATCGCGCTCGATCCCCGTCGCGCCATCGCCGTCGGTGCGTACGGCCTGTATGTCTCGACCGCGGATGGTGGCCGCACCTGGGAGCGCCGCAAGATTCGCGAAGAAGATTCCCATCTGAACCGCATCACCGTCGGCCCAACCGGGACGCTCTATCTCGCAGGCGAGAATGGCACGCTTCTTCGTTCGGCCGATCAGGGCGCCTCCTGGACGGGAATCCGGTCTCCCTACGAGGGTTCCTTCTACGGAATCATGCCGCTTGACCGTCGCACGCTCTTGGCGCACGGCCTGCGTGGGCATGTCTTCCGCTCCGTCGACGACGGAGCCACCTGGCAGAAGATCGACGCCCCCCAGCCGGTGCTGCTCGCCGCTGGACTGCAACTCCGCAGCAACCACCTGCTGCTTGCCGGCCAGGCGCGCACCCTTCTGGTCAGCCGCGATTATGGGAAGTCCTTCGTGGCGACCGATCGTGCGCTCCCGACCGGCATCGCCGAGCTGATTGAGCTCGCCGACAACCGCTGCCTCGCCCTCGGGGAGGCCGGCGCCACGATCATCCCCCTGCCATGACCTCTGCGCCCCCTCCCGGCCGCAGCGCGGAGATCGGCCGCTCCCAGGCCTCGACGCTCGAGCGCTTCACCCTGTGGATGTTTCGGCACCGCACGCCCCTCATCCTGGCGTTCACGGCGCTCACGGCGATCATGGGCTGGTTTGCCTCGCGGCTCCGGGTCGACGCCAGTTTCAACAAGACCCTGCCCCGGAACCACGAGTACATCCATACCTTCCTGAAGCACCAGGGGGAGTTTGGCGGGGCCAACCGGGTGCTCGTGGCCCTGATGGCCCAACAGGGAGATATGTTTACCCCGGAGTTCTTCGCAGAACTCAAGCGGGTCACCGACGAGGTCACCTTCCTCCCGGCCGTCGACCGCCCCCAGGTTCAGTCCCTGTTCACACCCAACGTCCGGTACATCGAGGTAGTCGAGGATGGGTTTTCCGGCGGCAACGTCATCCCGGCGGACTTTCAGCCCACGCCCGAGTCTTTCGCCCGCGTGCGGGAGAACATCATCAAGTCCGGCAAGCTCGGGCAACTCGTCGCCAATGATTTCACCGGAGCCATCGTCAGCGCGCAGCTCCTCGAAATCGACCCGAAGACCGGCAACAAGATCGACTACCAGGTCGTGGCCGACGGGCTCGAGCGGCTCCGCCAGCGCGTCGAGACCGCCAGCCGCGGCACCATCCGGGTCCACATCATCGGTTTCGCGAAGGTCATCGGCGACGTCGGCGAGGGCGCACGCAATGTGCTCCTGCTGTTTGGCGCCGCCATCGTCGTCACGACCCTCCTGGTCTGGAACTACGCCGGGCGCTGGAAACTCGCCGCGGCGCCGGTCGTGTGCTCGCTGGTCGCCGTCGTTTGGCAGCTCGGCGGCCTCACCGCCCTCGGCTACGGCATGGATCCGTTCTCCATCCTGGTGCCGTTTCTCGTTTTCGCCATCGGCGTGAGTCACGGCGTCCAGAAGATCTGCACGTTCCGCAACGAGATGTTCAAGGGGCAGGACGGGCCCTCCGCCGCCCGCGCCGCGTTCATGCAGCTGATCCTGCCCGGGATCGTCGCCCTGCTCACCGACACGGTCGGCTTCCTCACCATGCTCGTGATCAAGATCCCCACGATCCAGGAGCTCGCGATCACGGCGAGCCTCGGGGTCAGCGTGATCATCATCACCAACTTCTTCCTGCTGCCGCTGATCCTCTCCTACCTGCGCCTCCCGCCGAGCTATGCGACCTGGGTCGCCGGACGCCGGGCCACCGGCGACGCGCTCTGGAGCCGCCTGGTCGCCAGCATGAAGCCCGGACCGTCCATGGTGATCATCGTGCTCTGCTTCGGTGCCGGTGCCTGGGCGTTCCTGAAATCATCCGAGATCCGGATCGGCGACACCCAGGCCGGCGTGCCCGAACTGCGGCCCGACTCCCGCTACAACCGCGACACCCGCGTCATCACGTCCAAGTTCAGCATCGGCGTCGACATCCTCTCCGTCATCGTCGAGACCGTACCCGACGGCAGCGTCGATCACGAGGTGGTGTCGCTGATGGACGAGTTCGAAGGCCACATTCGCGAGGTGCCCGGGGTGCAGTCGGTGGTGTCGCTCGCGTCGATGGCGAAGATTGTGAATTCGGGCTACGGCGAGGGTTCGCTGAAGTGGCGCATCCTCCCGCGCAACAAGGACACCCTGGCCCAGGCCGTCTCGCCCATTGAAACGGCCACCGGCCTGCTCAACGCCAACTCGAGCGTGATGCCCGTGATGATCTTTCTCGCCGATCACAAAGCCGAGACCCTCCGCGCCGTCACCAGCGCCGTGAAGGCGTTTGCCGCCACCCATCCCTCCCCCAAGGCGAAGTTCCTCCTCGCGAGTGGAAACGCCGGCGTGATGGCCGCGACCAATGAGGTGGTGGCCGCCGCGGAGGTGCCGATCCTGCTTTGGGTCTTCGGCGCCGTGATCGCCCTCTGCCTGATCGCGTTCCGTTCGCTCCGCGCCGCCCTCTGCATTGTCCTCCCCCTCGAGATCGTCAGCTACCTTGCCTCCCGGCCATGGCGCGGTGGTTCTGGCGGCATCACACCGGCCGGACCGTGGCGCCGTTTCCGCTGGCCAAGGGTTGAGCCGCACTGGCACCCTGTGGGCCTGCCGATTCCCACCGGTCCCTTCCGCCATGGCCCGCCTCATCTTGATCGAGGATGATCACGCGCTGCGCGACTGCATCGCGTTGTCCCTGCGTGCAGCCGGTCATGAGGTGACCCTGGCCTCGGATGGCGCCACCGGGACCGAACTCGCACGGCTTTTCCCCGTCGACCTGCTGATCACCGATCTGGTGATGCCGGGACAGGAGGCCATGGAGACCATCCGGATTCTCCGGAAGGAGCACCCGCAGCTTCCCATCGTCGCCATCTCCGGCGACTCCCCCCACTCGGAACTCTACCTCGACATCGCGCGGAAGATCGGCGCCGACGCCGCCCTGGCCAAACCCTTCACCCTGGAAGAACTCCACACCACGATCCGGCGCCTCCTCGAGGCTTCACCGCCGCGCCCACCCTCCCCGGCGCCGGCAGCGTGATTTTCGGTGGACGGCGCGGCGCCCCCGCCCCGATCCCTTTGTTTCAAGTCCGCCTCGTGCGGGCCACGGTCGCCCCGCCGACAAATTCTTCCGGGCGAAGCAAAACGCCTCCACGTCGCACGGCTAGCCCTTGGGGGCCGCTGTGCGTTCCGGCGTCTCTCCGCTGCCATCGCCCATGCGGCGGCGGATGAAATCCACCTCCGGCCCATCCGCGCGCACCTTCACGGTGGTCTGCCGCGAGGCCTCCTGGCCCATGAAGTCCACCGTCGCCGAGGCGATGATCGGCAGGTACTTTCTCAGGTCCTTGCTCTCGTCCTCGGTGCTCGCGTGGATGCTCCAGAGTTCCGTCGGCGGACGACCCTCGGTCGCCGGCTTGTTCTCCCGCGCCGAAATCTTGAGGTACTTTTCGTACACGGTCACCCGCCGCTGCACCTCATCGTACCCGATGACTTCGGAGCGGGGAGGTTCGTATACCGCCACCGTGCGATAGCTCGTGTTGCCGCGCGCATCCGTCACCGGCACCGATTCGTAACGCACGCCGCCGCCGACCTGGGCGTAAACCGGCACGCTCACGCGCTCGATCTTGGAGCGGGGAGCCTCCATCCCGTAGTCCAGCTCGATCACCATGTCGGCGCGCTCCGGAGTCGGCGACTCGTACAGGCCCTTGCCCGACAGCGCGGTGCGGACGAAATCCGTCGCCTCCCGGTGGCGCAGGCTCTCTTCGCCGTAGCGCGAATTCCGGGTCGTGATCACATACGACTGCGCCTCCTTTTCGGTCGGTCGCGCAATCGCATCGACCTTCACCTTGTAGGCGGGCGTGGAGCATCCCACCCCCAGGCCGGCCAGCAACAGGGCAGCGGGCAACGCGCGCGGGAGCGGAGAGGACTTCATCGCGGGTTGGGGTTGGCCGACGAAGACCGGAGGGGGTGAAACGCGCTCGCGCGCGGCTAGATTCCGGGTTTGGCGGCCGCCGGAGCCGGCGCCTCCGCCGCCTTGCGGGCCGGTGTCTCCTCACCCTTCAGCCGGGCGAGTTCCTCCTCGAGCCGGGCGATTTCCGCCTCGGTGGAAAGGGTCTTTTCGTGGGCCTCGTCGAGCTCCTTCTTCTTGGCCAGGGCCGCCGCCCGTTCATCGCGCAGCTTCTTCAGCCGATCCGAAGCCATCTCCAGCTTCTTCTTGGCATCGGCAAGCTCGATGTCGGAGATCCGGAAGCCCTCGGCAATGGCGAGTTCCTCCTCCATTGCCGCCTTCAACTTGGCCTCTTCGGCGCGTTTCTTCGCGAGTTCCTGCTGATACGCCCGTTCTTGCGCCAGCCGGTCCTGCTCCCGGCGATCCTTCGCATCCTGCACCATGCCGACGATGCCGCCGATCAACGCGCCAGCCGCCGCACCACCCACGAGGCCGGTGCCAGTCCCCATGCTGCTGTTGCTGCCGACCACCGCGCCACCCGCGCCACCGATCAGGGCGCCGGTGCCGGCTCCGGTCGCCGTCTTCGACGGGGCCACTCCGGAGGAACACCCGGTCAGGCCCGCCAGGGCGACCACGGTACCGATTCCGACAAATTGACGAATCATGAAAGCGCGGGGTTGGGGAGAGTGGGAGTCCATGGCCGGACGCAAGGGAGAGCAAATAGTTTCAGGCACGCGACGAAACCTTCCTCACCAGTAAAATTGTGTTCTTTTTTTGTTCAACCCCGGTATGCAGATTTCCGCCGCCACCCAAAAACTTCGGCGGCGTGATTTGCGCTTTCGCCCATCCTGCGGCAACCATTCCGCGCTTCGCCTCCGCCCCCAGTCCTCCTTTCACCTCCATGATCTCCCGCAAGAAGGGGATTCTGTCCTCCGAGTTTCTCGTTCCCGCCTTTGGCCTGCTCGTTTCCGTCCTGCTCGTCGAGCCCTACTACCGAATCGTGGTGGAACCGCGCGTCGAGCAGATCGAGCTGAAGCAGCGCGTGATGTCAGCCCAGGGCTCGACCGCCGGCGGCAACACGGAACTGCGGTCAATCTACGTCATCATCAAGGACACCGAGCAGAAGACGGAGATCATGTTCGCGATCTGGTCGTTCATCATTCTCGGCTATAAGCTGTATGCCCTGCGGCGGGAGCGGCGGGTGTTTGCCCATGACTTGCTGCGCCTCCAGCCGGGCGAACGCATCATCCCCGAGGACTCCCTCGACCGGCACAAGGAACTGCGCGCCGCCATCGATCGGGAACCGCGCTGGCGGGATCTCCTGCTGCCGGAGTGCCTGCTCGCGGCCTTGCATCGCTTCCACGCGACCCACTCGATTCCGGATGCCGCCAATGCCGTCAAGGAACGGGCCGAACTGGCGGCCGACCAGCTCGACTCCTCCCTGTCCCTGGTCCGGTACATTGCCTGGGCGATCCCGGCCATCGGCTTCATCGGGACGGTGCGCGGCATCGGTCTGGCCCTCGCGTTCGCCGAGGACGCCCTCAAGGGCGACATCGCCCCCGTGATCGACGCGCTCGGCCTCGCGTTCAACTCCACCCTCGTCGCCCTGATCCTCTCGATGGGTCTGATGTACTTCATGCACGTCGTGCAATCCCAGCAGGAGGCGTTCATCATCGAAACCCAGACCTTCTGCCGCGACAAGCTGATCGACGTGATGAAGATCCCGGCCCGCGACGAGGCGGTCGGTTCGGTGAGCTGATCCTCCGCCGACCCATGAGCACTTTCGGGCTGGAACTTTCCGACGTCTCGTTTCTGACCGCACGCTGCACCGGCGACGACTGCCACCTGGTCGACGTGGCCGACCGCAACGGCTCCCCGGACTGGCCGGGGTACTGCCATGCCGACGGCGCCAATCTCTCGTTTGGACGGCTGGCCGAGGACCTCTGGTTTGTCCACCCGCGGCGCATCGTGCACAACTTCTGGGCGCGGCTTGGGCACGAGCCGTCAACCCTGGCGGTGTCCAGCAAGCCGCCATCGTCCTCGGAACTGGCGTTCTTCTTTCTGCGCGAATTCGTCGGCCGCCTTCACCATGCCGCCGGCAGCCCCGAAAAGGTGGTCCTCGCCATTCCGGGCGCCTACCTCAAGGATCCTGCGACGGAGGAGGAGAAGGTCGGCCTGCTGCTGGGCATGGCGGCGGAACTCAAGCTCCCGCTGGCCGGGCTCGTGGATCTGGCGTGTGCCGCCCTCTGCGACCCGCGCTCGCCCGGCTTCAATCCAAACCTCCCGGTGCTGGTGGTCGATTCCGGTCTCGAAGGCACCGATCTGACGCTCTTCTCCACGCGCGGTCGAGTCGCACGCCGGGATTTCCTCCACCTGCCGCAACATGGCGTCGCGCCCCTGCTGAAGCAGCTCACGAGTTCGTTCGGCAACCGCTTCCTGCGCCACACGGCCTTCGACATCCTGGAGGACGGGCGCATCGAGCAGACCTTCTTCCGCCAGACCAAAGACTTTCTTTTCGGGGAGGCCGGGGAGTTCCGGTTTGTCATCAACACCGCCACCCGCACCTACGAGATGGTCGCCAAGCGCGAACAGCTCGCGGCCGACGCCGCTCCGTTTGTCGGCGCCATCGTCCAGAACCTCCAGTCATTCCAGCATGCGTCGCCGCACGCCGCGGATCCCTGCACCATCGCGCTGACGCACCGCGCCGCCTGCCTCCCTGGGCTGGAAGCCCGCCTCCGGGCCGCCGGCTGCACCCGCTTGCTCCGGCTTCCGCGCGGCGCACCGGCGGTCGGAGCCGCGCGGATCGGACACCTCCGCCTCCCGGTGTTGCGCGACCTTGCGGATGCCGCCGTGGAAACCGCCGTCGAACTCGCAGAGGCCCGAACGCTGATCGCCGCCCCGTGGGAGGCCCGCCTGCAGAAGCACCGCGGCGGCACGACCCACCAGCGCCCGACCCACGCCATCCTCGACGGCGTCGGTCAGCCGATCGACCGGAATGCACGGTTCGTGATCGGGCTGGCCGAAACCGCCCCGGACCTGGCGTTGCCCGCGGCCTTCGGCGCGGCCGATAACTGCACCATCACCCTCTCCCGGGACGATGGGCGCTGGTGGTTCGTCGACGACGCCGCCGCCCGCGAGGGCGCCACCCATCCGGGGCTCTCCCTCCGCAGCCCGGTGGAGGCCGGCGACCGGCTGGTGATTCGCTCCGGCGAACATACGGCGGAGATTCTCTTCGCCCACTGCCCTGCCCGGCGCGACTAAGAGCCCGCCCGCACCGCCTCGCCATGTCCCAGCTGGCCAAGAAGCGTCGCGAAACCGAGATCTACAGCCTCTCGTTCCTCGACTGCATCTGCTGCGGTTTCGGGGCCGTCCTGCTCATCTTCATCCTCACCATCGCCCGCAAGACGGAGGTCGACAAGTCCGACGTCGATGCGGCGCGGGACAAGCTCCGCAAGGTCGAGACCCAGCTCACCCTCAACAAGGAGGAACTCGACCGCCTCGCCGCCCTCCTCGCCGCCGCCCAGTTGGAACTCCAGGCGATCAACTCGCGGACCGCCGAGGAGCAGGTCAAACTCAGCAACCGCCGGCGCGAACTCCTGCTCATGCTCCAGCAGATTGGCGCGCTCAAGGACGCCCTTCATGCCCTGCTCGGGGAGAAGAACGCGCTCCCCACCGAGGAAGCGCCGCCGCCGGTGCCCATCCCCAACATCGATCGGCGCCAGTATCTCACCGGGGTGAAGCTGCACGGCGAATTTGTCGTCTTCCTCCTCCGCACCTCGGGCTCGATGCTTGATGACACCATCGACGGCGCCGCCCAGCGGCTGCTCGATCCCGACGACAAGAAGCGGGAGGCGCCCAAGTGGCAGCGCGTGATCCAATCCTTGATCTGGATGCTCGCCAATCTCGGGCCCGACACGCGCTTCCAGATTCTGCTCTTCAACGACGAAACCACGTCAATCCTCCCCACCCGCGGCGAGGAATGGTTCAGCACGAAGGACCAGAAGACGATGAGTGAAATCGTCGCACGCCTCCACGCCATCGTCCCCAAGGGTCCGGCCAACCTCGAACGAGCCTTCACCGCTGTTCGGTTCCTGCCCCGCCTGCCCGACAGCATCGTGCTGCTGACCGACGGCCTGCCCACCCAGAGCGACTCAATCCCGATGGAAGGCGACATCGACGAGGGCAGCCGCGTGCGCTTCTTCGAGATTGCCCGCAAACAACTGCCGCCGCGGATCCCGGTGAGCACCATCCTCTACCCGATGCTGACCGGCGACCCCGGTGCCCCCGGCCTCTACTGGGAACTCGCCAACGGCACCCGCGGAGCGCTCGTCAGCCCTTCGAAATCCTGGCCCGACACATGATTCGCCGCCGCCAGACCCAGGTCTTCAGCCTGTCCTTCCTCGACTGCATCTGCTGCGGTTTCGGGGCGATCATCCTGATCTTCGTCCTCAACATCGGGTCGCGCCACAAGGAAAAGCTCGAGTCCCTGCTCGAGGTCCAGCGGGCACTGGCCGAGAAGGCCGCCGCCCTCGCCAACATCCAGGCGGCCCGGGTCGAGGTACAGCGGAACAATCAGCGCATCACCCGGCAGGTGACGGAGGCGCGGCTGCGCAACGACGAGATCCAGGCGCTCGTCGCCGAGTTGGAGCGGAGCCTTCAGCACGAGAAACGCGGCCAGCAGGCGCTTCTCGTCGACCTTGACGAGCTCAAGAAGGAGATCGCGGCGCGCCAGAAGAAGCCCGAGCACGACATCGTGCTGCCCGACGTCAAACCCACGCCCCTCGGCCTGCCGATCGGCAACAACTACATCGCCATCATCGTCGACACCTCCGGCTCGATGCGCGACCCCAACCACGGCGGGCTCTGGCCCATCGTCATCCGCACGATCGACAGCGTCCTCGACTCCTATCCGACCATCGACGGCATCCAGCTCATCGATGGCGATGGCCGCTTCATCCTCGGACGCCGCAACGCCTCCCGCACGGCCGCCTGGCTGCCCGACACGCCGCAGACCCGCGACGCGATCAAGCGCACGCTGCGCCGCTACGATCAGGATACCGTCTCCAACCCCGTGCCCGGGGTCTACAATGCGATGCGCTTCCTCTTCGACCCGGACAATCCCAAGATGCGAATGGGGATCTTCGTCTTCGGCGACGAGTTCAACTCGCCCGACAGCGCCGACTCCGTCATCCGCCGGCTCGACGAGCTCAATCCCGCAGACGACAACGGCGCCCGCAAAGTGACGATCAACGCCGTCGGGTTCCCCACCACCATCCGGTACCAGTTTTCCATGGGCAACACCGGCCTGCGCTTCGCCAACCTGATGCGCACGGTGACCTACCTCCACGGCGGCGCGTTCATCGCGCTGCAGGATCTATAGCCGGCCATTCCCCGGCCGCGGCTAGCGGAAGAGGTTCAGCGCCGTCGTCGTCACCAGCGCGTTGGCGAAATCCACCAGGAAGGCTCCGACGATCGGCACGATCAGGAACGCCCGCGGAGCGGCGCCGAACCGGCCGGCCAGCACCCGCATGGTCGCAAGGGCATTCGACGTCGCCCCCAAGCCGAACCCGATCATCCCCGCGCTCATCACGGCGGCTTCGTAGTCCGCCCCCATGACCCGGAACACAACCCAGTAGGCCAGCGCCCCGAGCAGGAGGACCTGGATCGCCAGGATGACCAGCATCGGCACGGCCGCATGGGCCAGTTGGTTGAGCTGGAGGTCGATCATCACGACGGCAAGCAGCCACGCCAGCGCGACCGAACCAATCGCGTCGGTCTGGCCGGTGCGCAGCCAGCCGCCGCGGAAGGCATCGTGGGTGTTGCGGACCACCGCCGCGACCATCATCGACCCCATGTAGACCGGAAAGGTGATGCCGGCCCGCTGCAGGTACAAACTGACAAAGGCCCCCAGCTTCATGCTGACCACCAGCACCGCCAGGTGCACGAGGGTGCCGCGCCCCGACTTCACGAGCGCCGCCACCTCCGCGAGAAATCCTTCCCCCTCGTCGGGGGCGCCGGCCCCCTCCGTCGCCTCGCCTTCTTTCCGCTCCTTCCGCCCGAGTCGCCGCTCCACCAGCCGCCCGCCCACGATTCCCGCCACCATCCCGCCGGCGATCACCCCAAACGCCGCCGCCGCCACTCCCACCGTCGCCGCACCTGTCAACCCGGCCTTGTCGAAGTCCGGGGCGAAGCCGGCCGCGGTGCCGAAGCCGCCCATCAGGGCCACGTTGCCGGCCATCAGGCCCATGAGGGGATTTTCACCGAGGGCGCGCGCGATGACCGCGCCGCTCACCGCCTGCATCACCGCGATCCCGGCGGCCAGCAGGAGATAGAGGACGAGCGGGCGGCCGCCCTGCCGCGCGACGCTCCAACTCGCGTTCAAACCGATGCAGGTGAAGAACAGGATCAGCAGCGGCCGCTCCACATCCGTCGGCCGCGGCACACTCAGATCCCACTGGGGCAGCACCGGCCAGAGCCACCACGCCGCCGCGGAGTTGCCCTGCACCGCCACCCAGCCGGGACGCAGCTCCGACGCCGCCAGCAGGCCCACCGCAATCAGCAGTCCACCCACAATCGCCGGCGGCACATTGGAACGCCGCAACCAGCCGACCCGGCGGGTCAACACCTCGCCCAACAGGAGGACCGGCACCGCCAGCGCGAGCAGCGTGAAGGGACCGACGGTCAGCGCCGGCACGGCGAGTTGGGCCGGGACGCCCGTGTTCATGTCGCCGCAGAACCTCCGGCAGCCGCCGGCTCCTCCTTGACCTCCACGGGTTCGAGCCGGGGCACGAGGAGGTGGATCACCAGCAGGGCCACGAGATAGGCCGAAGCGGCGATGACCCAGAGCAGATCGTACTTGCCGGTGCGCTGAAGGACTTCGCCGACGATCAACGCCAGCACCATGCCTCCGACCGCCCCCGACATGCCGCCAATCCCCACCACCGAGCCCACGGCGTGGCGCGGAAACATGTCCGAGGTGAGCGTGAAGAGATTGGCCGACCAGCCCTGGTGGGCCGCCGCCGCCAGGCCAACCAGGACCACCGCCACCCAGAGGTTCTGCGCATGCGTGGCCGCGAGGATCGGCACCACACACAGGGCGCAAACCAGCATGGCAGTTTTCCGCGCCTTGTTGGTCGTCAGCCCGTTCTTCAGCAGCCGGGACGACAGCCAGCCGCCACCGCTGCTGCCGACATCCGCGAGCAGGCAGATCACCACCAGCGGCAGCCCGATCGACTTCAAGTCGAGCCCATATTGCCGGTTGAGGAAGTCCGGTATCCAGAACAGGTAGAGCCACCAGATCGGATCGGTGAGGAACTTCCCCAGCGCAAACGCCCAGGTCTGGCGGTGGCCGACAAGGCGCCGCCATTTCACCGGCGTGATCGGATCGGGAGGATCACTGCGAATGTAGGCGAGCTCCGCCGGCTTCAGGCGCGGGTGTTCCTCAGGTGACCGATACGAGGCCCACCACCACAGAATCCAGGCGAAGCCGATCAAACCGGTCCCGAGGAAGGCCCATTCCCAGCCCCACTGCAGCGTCATCCAGGGTACGATGATCGGGGTCAACAACGCCCCGATGTTGGTGCCGGAGTTGAAGATCCCCGTCGCCAGCGCCCGCTCCTTCTTGGGAAACCACTCGGCCACGGTCTTGATCGCCGCCGGGAAATTGCCCGCCTCGCCCAGCCCGAGCAGGAAGCGCATCAGGGCGAACCCGGCGGCCGCGCCGGTAAGCGTGATGTAGGCCACACCGATCTTGTCGCTGATCACCAGCGCCGGCAGGCCAAAGTCCGGCAGCTTGTGCGCCAGCGCGTGTCCCGCCGCCGCCGCACTCCACACGCCGATGAAGATCGCGAAGCCCAGGCGCAGCCCGATGCGATCGATGATCCGCCCGGCCACGAGCATCCCGATGGCGTAGGCGAGTTGGAAGCTGAAGACGATGCCCGCGTAGATCTGCTCGTCGCTCCAGCCGAACTGCTGGGTGAGCGTCGGCTTGAGGATCCCGATGATCTGGCGGTCGACGTAGTTGATCGTCGCGGCAAACAGCAGGAGCGTGCAGATGACCCAGCGGTAATATCCGCCGGACGAGGGAGAACTTGGGGCAGACATCGGAAGCAGAACGCCAGCCTCCCCGCCGCGAACCCCTCTGTCAACTGGCATGCCACGCGCCCCGCCTTGACATGCCTTTCCCCGGTGCCTGAGTCACTTGCATGCCCCTGTTGCCAGCCTGTCGCCCTGCCCCGCAACCGGCCCGCCCGCCCCGTCGCACTCCCGCCGCGTCATGAAGATCCTCGGACTCCATCTCGTCGATGTCGCCGTGTTGCTGACGTACGTCGTCGCCGTCCTCTGGATCGGCAAGGCGTTCTCCCACGGGGTCAAGAACGACAAGGATTTCTTCCTCGGCGGCCGCTCGCTGGGCCGCTGGCTGCAGTTCTTCCTGAGCTTTGGGAATATGACCGATCCTAGCCAGGCCACGACCACGGCCAGTTCGGTGTACCGCCAGGGCGCCGGCGGAGCCTGGCTGGCGCTGATCACGCTCTTCCTGACGCCCTACTACTGGTTCATGAACGTCTGGTTCCGCCGCGCGCGGCTCACGACCATGGCGGACCTCTTCGAGGCTCGGTTTGGCAGCCGCTTTCTCGCCACCCTGTACGCGGTCACGATGCTGATGATCGCCATCATCGGGGTGATCGCCGGCGGCAATGTGATGGCCCTGAAGACCCTGCAGCCCCTCATGGTGAAGGAGCCCGCGGCCTACACGGTGGAGGAGCGCCAGATGGTCGCCGACTATCACGAGTTTGCCGAACTGCGCAAACAACGGCAAACCGGCGCGCTGCCCGCCGCCAAGGAGGCCCGCTACGACACCCTTCGCGATCACTACAACCGCGGGGCCCTCCAACCGTACGTCACCTACCTCAAGCCCATCACCTTCTACCTCGTCTCCACCAGCCTCGTGGCCGTGTTCATCATGCTCGGCGGTTTGAAGGCCTCCGCCGTGGTCGACGCGATCCAGGCGATGCTGGTCGTCCTGATTTCGGTGATCCTCATCCCCTTCGGCCTGGCGCGAATCGGAGGGGTCGGCGTGCTGCACGAGAAGGTGCCCGACGTGATGTTCAACCTCTTCGGCGGCGACATGGCCTCCGAATACACGTGGTACTCGATTGCCGCTTTGCTGCTCGTCCAGCTGATCGGCATCGCCGGGACCCAGGCCAACATGACGATCTCCGGGTCGGCGAAGGACGAAATGGCAGCCCGCCTCGGTGCGGTGACCGGCGGGTTCAGCAAGCGATTCGTGACCATCGCGTGGGCCTACTGCGGCCTCCTCGCCATCGCGCTGTTTGGACCGAATCTCTCGGACCCCGATCAGGCCTGGGGACTCATGACGCGCGAACTGCTTCCCGTCGGCCTGATCGGCATCATGATTACCGGCATCCTCGGCGGGAAGATTGCCCTCCTCGGGGCCCAATCGGTCGTCCTTTCCGGCCTGGTCGTGAAGAATCTCTACGAGCCCCTGTTTCCGGGCCGGAGTGAACGACACTACATCATCGTGGCCCGCGTCGCCGTCCCTTGCCTCCTCGCGACCGGCGTGCTCGTGGGCCTTTTCCTGAACAGCATCGTCGCCATCCTCAAGTTCGCGATCGTCCTGCTCCTGGTCTGGGGTACCCCGGTCACGCTGGTCTTCCTCTGGCGCCGCGTCACGCAGACGGCGGTGATGGTGCAGGTGGTCGCCACCGTGGTCTTCATCGCCGTCATCCCGGCGGTGGTTCCGGGCATCCCCTCCCTCGCCCGCTCCGATGCGCTCACCCTCATGACCCGCGAGCAGACCATCACGGTCACGACCGAGGCGACCGCCGCCGATGTGGCGGCCGGGCGCGCCCGGACCGTCGGCGAGAAACTGCAAAAGACCCGGCAGCTGGAGCCGGTCTCGGTCTACTTCGAGGAAGGCGTGGTCCGGGTCGATCCCAACGACCCATCATCGCCCAAGACCGGCAAGGGTCTGTTCCGCACCGAGGTTTTCCTGCTCAAGTTGCTCGGCGTCGATGTCGCCGGTTTCAATCCGGCGCAACTGCTCACCACCCGCTACCTGGTGGACGCGTTCATTCCCATCGCCCTCTTGATCGCGGTCAGCCTGGTCACGAAGCCGACCGATCCCCAACGCGTCGCGCGCTTCTACGCGCGGATGAAGACGCCGGTGGCCAAGACGCTCGAACTCGACGCCACCGAGGTTGCCGCCAGCTACGCCCAACCTGGTCGTTTCGACCACCTGAAGCTCTTCCCCCACTCGAACTGGGAGTTCACGAAGTGGGACAAGGTGGACGCGCTCGGCTTTGCCGCCTGCTGCGGCGTGGTCGGACTCGTCCTGCTGGTCTTCAAGGGCGTGCTGATGCTCGGCAGCTGACCCCAACCTGTCGGGGGTTGGCTCGCGACACTGTCTCCTCTTCGCCCTCGATGAGGGCGGAAAGCGGATCCGTCGGTCGAAGACCGCACAGCCCGGCGTGTGAGTTCTCCTTCTTGCCGAACGAACTCGTCGCGGAAGACAGTGGCACCCGGTGTCACCGCCGTTCCGCCGATGGCGAAGCCTGCTCGGTTGATGGTCTCCGCCCGGGGGAGTGGCCGTCAGCCCTCCGCGGTTCAAAGACCCAGGATCGCCCGCAGGAGCGCCGCTACCAGAGTCAGGGGATTTCCGCCTCCCCCGCTTCCGCCCGTGGGAGGACCCGACTGACCTCCTGCCGAACTCGACTGGCCGCTGCTGGACGAACTGCTCTGCTGGCCTGAACTGGATTGTGAACCCTGCTGCCCCGACTGCCCGGACTGGGACTGCCGGCCGGTGTTCTGCCCGCGTTGCCCGGAGCGCTGGTTTGCGGCGATCTGTTTCTGGCCCTGTTGTCCGGAGCCAATCTCCTGCCCCTGCGCACCGCTTTCGTTCCCTTCGGCACCTGACTGCCCCTGCTGCCCTCCCTGCGAAGTGCCATTCTTGCCGGCCATGCGCGAGCCGCCAGCCCCATCCCCGCCTTTCGCAGGGTCAGTTCCATAGGGATAATCGTCCTGCCCATTGGGGATCCCGTCGCCATCGATATCGGGGTCCTGCGCGTTCGGGATGCCATCGCCGTCCATGTCGGAGTCCTTGGCATTGGAAGTGCCGTCCCCATCCAAATCCCCCATGGGTCCGTCCCGGCCATTTCCCCCCGGAGAGTTGGGGTTCCTGCCATACATGTAGTCGTCCTGGGCGTTGGGGATTCCATCCCCATCCATGTCGTCATCCTGGCCATTCGGGATGCCGTCCCCATCCATGTCGTCGTCCTTGGAGTTCGGAATGCCGTCTCCGTCGAGATCCCCATCCGGACCACTCTTGCCGTCGGCGGAAATCCGGGCCAGTTCCCCCAAGCCACCCGTGCCGTCTCCCGCCCGGCCAAAGACCCCGGAGAAGCTGAAACGCACAAAATCCACCTGGCTGCTCGCCAACGACGCCCGGTTGCGGATGGCGGCATCGCGTACCGCCTCCAGGTCCCACTTCTTCTTGCGGGCCTCTTCTCGATCGGCCAGCGGACCGAAGAGGCACGTCAGGTTCTCGTGCCGGTAGCGAACATACCAACCTTCGTCGCTGGGCCCCAGGCCGGTGACGTTGATGCCGCCGTACTTCTGCCGAAACTCCTCGGCCTGGAGGTTCCAGAAATCGTCGATCGCCCCCACCGGATAAACGACCGTCGTGGCGCGAAGGACCCCGGCCGAAAGCACAAGGGCGACAACGCCCGCCAGCCAAGCGCGGCACTTTAATGTCGGCGAAATCATGGCGGTGAAAAGTTAGAGCCCGGGCGGAATGGTCCGGCCCTTTTCCGTGCGATTGGGACCCTGCGTACCCGTTGGAGCCTTGCCCCCGGTGCCGGTCGCCTTCTCATAGACTTGGGTGTTCTGGTTGGCGACTTGCTGGGCCCCGACTACCCCGGCCGTCGACGGAGTCGATTGAGGAATGCGCATGGCCTTGTCACCAATGGCGACGGGGCTGGGCTTTTTCGACGGGTCGTCTCCCGCGCCCCCTGAGGGATCACCACCGAGTTCGGCCACTTTGATCCCTTCGGCCTTTGCTCCCGGCTCCCCACCGCCTCCTCCTGGCTTGTCCGGCGCGTTCTGGTCCTGACCGCCCGCCGCCTTCGCCTGCGACCCGGCCGAGCCGCCCCCCGCCCCTTGTTTCGCCGCGCCTGGCAAACCGCCTCCTCCGCCCTGGGCATCATTCTGTTGCGACTCATCGCTTCCGGACTTCCCCCCTCCGACCTTGCCCGACTTGGCATTCTCATCCCCGGGGAGCTCGAAATCACCAATCATTCCGTACTCGGACTTCTTCTCCGTGGCGTGAGTGGAACCATCCAACAACACCGGATCCGGCAAGACGCCCCGCCCACCGGTTCCCGACCGGACAGTCACCGGTGTCCGCTGTCCGGTCGCAGCCGCCGGTCGTGCGGCCTCGGCACCGAAGGACACCTGGACGAGTGCCGCCAAGGGCAGCACGGTACAAAGGCAAAGACGGGGAGTCACCACATGCATGGACGGTTTCATCGGTCTGACTTCACGCTGCAAATCACCGTGACCGGGGGCGGCGGCGATCCGGCCCGCACCTGCAGCAGCATGGTCACATCCCGGTACCCCCGGCGGCGCCCGATGACCTCGTAGTCTCCCGGCAGGATCTTCACCACGGTCGTGTCATCGATCTTCTGGGGAGCGCGGAAATTCGTGATTTGCACCCAGGTATTGCCGTCGGACTTGAACGTCACCTCCACCGGTTTGTTCTGGGCCATCAGGAGGACGTGGAGCTGCTGCACGCGGTCACTGTTGACCAAGTAGGAAGGCTTCACCGCCATGGCCGAGTTGAAGGCGCGAATCGCTCCCTGGAAATCGGCCTTGTTGGCCAGTTGCTCCGCCGCCTCGATGTACTTTTCGTACTGGAGCAAGGCGCGGATCACCGTTCCGACTCGCGTATAGCCGTCCTTCGCCTCGCCGTGATCGGGGTCGAGTTGCAGGGTCTCGTTGTAGGCGTCGCGCGCCTCCCGCCACTGGTACGCCTTCTCATACTCAAAGGCCCGGGCCAGCGCCTTCTGCACCGCCTCCTTATGGGCGCTCTCGCGCGCGGCCTTCAGCTGAGCCTGCACCTCGGCCTTTTGCGGGTAGACCTTCAGTGCCTTCTGCAACTCGGCAATCGCCTTGTTCCAGTCCTTGGCCTTCAGGGCCTCATCCGCCGCTGCCTTGGCGGCGGTAAACTTGGTCTCCTGCTCCAGGCGGGCCGCGCGCGACTGGCCCTCCTGCGCCGCGGCGGAGAATGAATCCAGCGCAAAGGCCTTCTTGTAGGATTCCGCCGCCTCCGCGAATTGCCCGGCCTTTTCCTGTTTTTCGCCCTGCTGCAACAGGGCGTAGACGCGATCGATGTTCTCCGCGCGCTTCAGCCCCTGTACCGCCGCCTCATTGCCCGGCGCCTTTTCGAGCGCCGCCTGGAACGCCTTCTTCGCCTCGGCCTTCTCTCCCTTGGTCAGCGCCCGCTGCCCCTCCAGGAGGCTCTCCTTGACGTGGGCGGTCAGCGCCTGCTCCGCCTTCTTCAGCTCGGCGAAACCTTCGTCGAAGATCTTCTTGGCTCCGGTAAAATTCCCATCGTTCAGCAACTGCCGGCCGGCCCCGGCCGCCTCAAACGCGGCCTCGAGCCGCCCCGGGGCGAGGGAACGCGCCAGCTCCAGGTCCTTGATCTTGAGGAGAATCGCGTCGTAGGACTGCCTCGCCTCTCCCTTGATCTTCACATTCTTGGTGAAGGCATCGACGTCCTGATTGAGGGATTCGAAAACAGCGAACGCCCGTCCCCACTCGTGGGCCTTCAACAGGGCCTCTCCCTGGCTGAAAGCCTTCTCCATCACAATCAGATGCTCCAGCTGGGCGGGATGGTCCGCCGGGACGCGGCGCAGCTCCCGCAGCGCCTTGGAAGTAAGTTCGAATGCCTGCTCTGCCTTGGCCTGGCTGATGAAGGCCGTGTTGGCATCCGTAACCGTGGGCTCGCCGGGCGCAGCCACGACGCGCGGTCTAAACACGTCCGGACCCATCACCAGCTTGATGCCGCGGATCACGAGCCCGGCGGCAAACAGCAGGCCGAAGAACCCGCCCACACTCCAGACCACGATGCGCTTCCACGTCCAACGACGCCGCACCTCCTCCCGACCGGCATCGGGATTCCAGTGGATGACGCGACGCTTTTTGCTGGGGTTCGCTTCGTTTTCCTCGGCCATGGCGATAACGGGGGAATAAAGACGTTCGAAACGGGAAACAGTTAGACGTGGGTCTCTTTCCGTTGTTCAGAAAGAGGGGTCTCTGCCTGGGCAGACCATGCCACTATCGTGCCAAATTGCAAAGGGGTTTCCCTTGGGCACCGGGGTTTTTCGTAACGATTCAGTCGCAACTGCGTCGGTCCGCCCCGCCGCGGCACTTGCCAATCCGGCGAGTCGGCCTATCGATTCCCGAACCTCCCCTCCCAGATGACTGCGTTCGCCCGCTTTCTCCTGCCGCTCCTGAGCCTGCTCTTCGTCGCCGGCTGCTACGAGGTGCCCGTCACCGGCCGCCGCGCCATGAACCTGGTCGACGACAAGGAGGTGACGAAGATGAGCATCGCGATGTTCGACGACATGAAGCGCCGTTACCGGGTGTCGCGTGACCGCGACAAGGTCGAGCAGCTCCAGCGTGTCGGAAACCGCATCGCCAAGGTCGTCTTCTGGGACATGCCGGATGCGGACTGGGAGTTTGTCGTCTTCGATGTCCCGCAGGTCAACGCCTTCGCGATGGCCGGCGGCAAGGTGGGGGTGTTCGCCGGGCTCTACAAGATCGCCAAGACGGACGACCAGCTCGCCTCCGTCATCGCCCACGAAATCGCCCACGTCACCGCCAAGCACGTACACGAGAAGCTCTCCCGCGAACTCGCCGTCGGCACGGTCGGCGCCGTGGGCATGATCGGCGGCATGGCCGCCGGTGCGCCGGTGCTGACCGTCGATGCGCTGAGCCAGGTGTACGGGCTGACCACCGGGATCTCCGGCTTCGCCTTCGACCGGGCCAAGGAGAAGGAGGCCGACTACATCGGGCTGATGTACATGGCCCGGGCCGGCTACGATCCACAGCAGGCCGTGAAGGTGCTCGAGAACCTGGAGATGGAATCCGCCCGGGAACCCACGCCCCCGGCCCTGCTTTCCACGCACCCTTCCCACCCCGAACGCATCCTCCAGCTCATGGACGCGATGCCCAAGGCCCAGGCGGAGTTCGAGAAGAGCCCGGTGCGCACCGGCGCCGTGCGTCCTTGATCGCTACCGTCGCGCAGCCCCGTCGTCGCCGGTTTTCCGGGGCGGGATGAAGCGCCGCCCGGTCTTCTGCACCAGGGGCGCCAACGCCCGCTCGGCGGCGGCAATCTCCCCGCGCACCCGCTCCAACCGGGTCACGTGCGCCACGTGGGTGTCGCGCAGATGACGGGCGGACAGCGTGTCGCCCGGTCGCGTTTCCAGCGCGGCATTGACCGCAATGACGCGTTCGAGCTCGGCATACTCCGGGTACAGCCGCCAAAGCCGGGATTCCCAGCCGAGTTGCAGCACCTCCCGCACGGGCCGCCCGTCGATCTTTTCCCGCAACGCCCGATCGACGGGCTCACTGCCCGATGCCTCGCGATCGGCCATGATCTTCAGGCGAATCTCCTGGCAGGCGAAATCGAAATCCTTTCGCAGCGGTGCCCTCCCCTCGGAGAACTGCCGCGATTGCCACATCGCAAACGCAACCGGCGTTGCGGCTGACACCCGGACCTCCAGCGGATCCGACGGCTGGCAGGCCGTCAGCCCCACGATCACCGCCACCCCGATCCACCGGAGCAGGCTGGCGGAGAATCCGCGCGCCAAACCGTGCGGCTGCATGCGACAGCAGTTCAGCCGTTGTCCTGCTTCTGTTTCGCCTTTTTCTTCCCGCCGGCGCCCTGGTTGCCCAGCCACTGTGGCGGGATCACCTCCGGCACCTTCAACTCCCTCCGCAGGCGCGCCAGTTCCTTCTCCAAGTCCGCCTTAGTGGCCGCGTAGGCCGGATCGCGGAGCACATCGCGCAGCTCATGCGGATCCTTCTCGCGATCGTAGAGCTCCCAATAGTCGTCCGCAGTGCCGAAGAAGTGCACCAGCTTGTACCGGTCCGTCACCACGCCGTAGTGCGGACGCACCCGGTGCGGGGCCGGCCATTCGAAGTACTGGTAGTAGAACGCGGTCCGCCAGTCCGCCGGGCGCCGCCCCTGGAGGATCGGGCGGAGGCTGCGCCCTTGCATCTCGGCCGGCACCGGCACCCCTGCGGCATCCAGGAAGGTCTCGGCGAAGTCGAGCGTCGAGACCAGGTCCCGGCTCACCGCCCCGGCCCTGGCCACGCCGGGCCAGCGGATGAGCAGCGGCGTGCGCAGCGATTCCTCGAAGATCCAGCGTTTGTCGAACCAGCCGTGCTCCCCGAGATAGAAGCCCTGATCGCTCGAGTAGATCACCACGGTGTTGTCCGCCAGTCCTTCCTTGGCGAGGTAATCGAGGATCCGGCCGACGCTTTCGTCGACCGAGCGCAAGGTCGCGGTGTAGTCGTGCATGTACCGCTGGTAGCGCCAGCGCACGAGGTCCTTCCCGCTGAGGTTGGCCGCCCGGAACTTGGCATTGCGCGGCTCGTAGTAGGCATCCCAGACCTTGCGCTGCTCGGGGGTCAGCGAGCCCGGGGCCACCAGCTTCGCATCCCGCTCGGTGAAGGTCTTCTCGATCGACATGTCCTGATCGCGTACCGCAATCCCCCGGCCCGCGTAGTCGTCGAACAGCGTGGGAGGCTCCGCATAGACCCGATCGCCATCCGCGCCGAGGTGTCGCAACGCCGGCGCCCACTCGCGGTGCGGGGCCTTGTGCTGGCACATCAGCAGGAAGGGCTTCGACTTGTCCCGCTTCTGCAGCCACTCGAGCGACACATCGGTGATGATGTCGGTGGTGTAGCCGTCGACCCTGATCGTCTGGCCGAGCCGGTTCATCGGCGGGTTGTAGTAGATGCCCTGCCCGGGGAGGACCTGCCAGAAGTCGAATCCCGTCGGATCGGAGATGAGGTGCCACTTTCCCACCACCGCCGTCTGGTAGCCGGCCTTTTGCAGCAGCTTCGGGAAGGTCACCTGCGAGCCGTCGAACCGCGAGTTCGCGTTGTTCACGAATCCGTTCAGGTGATTGTACTTTCCGGTCAGCACGACGGCGCGCGACGGGCCGCAGATCGAATTCGGCACCAGACACCGGTCGAACCGCACGCCTTCGCGGCCGATCCGGTCGATGTTCGGGGTCTCGAGCAGTTTTCGCGGATCACCGTAGGCGCTGATCGCCTGGTAGGCGTGATCGTCGGAAAAGATCAGGACGATGTTGGGCCGCTGGTTGGCGGCCGCCAGCACCTGACCCGCCGCCAGGGCGGCGAGGAAACACACGAGCAGGGTTTTCATAGGGGAGCAAAAGCGGATTGGTCTCGAGGCTACCGGCCGGCCCCGGCCGGTGGCGCGGCGCCCTCCTGCCCGGCGCGCCGCCCCCGGCGGGGCACCCGGCTATTTCTTCGCCACCATCTGGGTGAAATAGGTCTTCGCTTCCGCGACGAGCCGATTGGGATCCTCGGCGAACGCCTTGGAGTCGGTCTCGATCGCGAGCACGCCCGACCATTTGCTCTTCTTGATCTCCGCAAACAGGCCGGCGTAGTTCGACTGCCCTTTCCCAATCTCGGTGTCGACCGGCACCTTCTTCCCATCCGCGGAGGTCTGCACGACCTTGTCCTTGAAGTGCATGTCGTAGACCCGGTCGCCATAGCCGCGGAAGACCTCGGCGGCGTCGAAGCCCGCACCGGTCACCCAGCCGACATCCAGGCAGACGCCGATCCGGCGGTCGCGCGCGGCGAGGACCTTTTTCACCGTCGCCGGATCCCCGTAAACAGTCCCCGTGCCGTGATTGTGGATCGCGAGCTTGATGTCATACTCCTTCACCAGTTCCTCGAGATTGTCCCATTCCGCCATGTTCTTGGGCTCGACGATGATCACCTGGATGCCCAGCAGCTTGGCGAACTCGAAGAGCTTCCGGTTCTCCTCCTTGTTCATCGAGGTGCCGTTCACCCCAAAGGTGTACACCTTGAGTCCCTTGGCATCGAGAATCGCCTTCTTGCGCAGCGTCTCCTCCTTCGGGGCCTTGGGGTCCATGTGCTTCGCGATGAACTGGAGCTGGGTGATCCCATGCTTGACCGCAAAGGCCACGACTTGATCGAAGTCCATGTTGCGGCAGGTCCAGGTCTGGAGCCCGAGTTGCGGTCCGGTCGCGGCCGGCGCCGCCGGCAGCACGGGAGTGAGGAGCAGAAAACCGGCCAGGCAGGCCGGACGGAGGAACTTGGCTAGGGTCATAGGGGGCCGCCACCGTAGATTCGCCCAACCCCGAAGCAAGCCCGCGCGGAGATTCCTCCCACCCGGGTCCCTCCACGCCGGCGGGCGAAGCGCTCCCCCGGGTCAAATCAGCCCGCCCGGTGCTTCCAATCCCGGCGCCGACCGGCGGCCAGCCAGGTGATCGCCGTCGCCAGCCTCCGCTGCCGGGTCTCCGGACGCTTCGCTTCCGTCACCCACTCGATGTAGTCCCGCCTGCAGCTCGGAGACAGGGCGCGGAAGGTCCGGGCTGCCCGCAGAGAACCACGCAACGCCGCCGCCAGGTCCCGCGGAACGCGCGGTACCGGCCGGGGCCTCGCAGCTTTGTCGCGGGCCGGCACTCCCTGCTCAATCAACTTCGCTGCATGCCGCAGGTACCGGCGCATCGTGGCGTCCGAAGGAAGATCCGCGAGCCGCGTGATCCGGCCGAAGTTCCCCATCGCCGGACCGGCTCCGGCGGAAGGCGCCGCCACGACCTTCGTCATCTGCTGATGCCAGAAATAGAAGGCGGCATGCACCTGGAAGGCCGCCATCCCGCCAAGATTCACGCCGCGAAACGTGAAGTGGGGCATGCCCCACTTCATCGTTTCCACCACCTCCGGCAGAGTCCGGCGCACCAGGGCGCGCAGGTGCCGGAGAATCGGCCGGGCGAACGGTGCGGCGGCGGCCACATACGCGTCGACTCGCCGATCGGAAACCATGTGCGCCCCCTGGCTGAACCTCAGAAGCCGGTCTGCACCGACAGCGAGGCGCGCGTGGCGACCTTGTCGCCCGACCGCACGTCCGCCCGGCAACCGAGCGAGGCGCTCCAGGTCTTGCCGAGGAAGAGCGTCGCCGCCCCGCCGAGTTCAAAACCGTCGCCATCCCCGTCCTCAAGGCTCACGAGCGTCGGACGCGTGAAGTTGTTGGCCAGCCGCCCGGACACCGTGCGGTTGCGCGAGCCAATCTCGCCGTGCCACGCGCCACGCAGGTCAAAGCGCAGCTGCCGCCCGCCCAGCTTGGTCTGGCAGGTCGCATCGACGCCGAGGGCGCCGCTGGAGGATTTCGCGTCCTGCGACGCAAACTCCATCGTCAGCGTGGCGATGTCCCGCTCCGTGTAGCCGTCGAGGCTGACCCGGTGCGTCCGCAATCCCAGCCACGGGCGCACGGCCATCGCCCCCGCTTCGACCGCCCAGGCCGCCTTCAAGCCGGCGCCCCAGCGGTCACCCGCGGTCTTGCCGCTCGTGGCCAGGCCGCCAAACGCCGTCGCGCGGTGGATCCCCTTCACGTCCACCGTGCCGTAGTCGCCGTCGATCGTCAGCGAGACCGGTCCGCCGCGCCAGACGCCGTACACGCGCACCCCCGCGTCCTCGACCTTGAAGTCCCCTCCCCCGCCCGCCACCGTGGCGCTGAGCCGGCCCGCATTCAGGGCCGCCCCGACCAGCACCCCGTCGCTCAAGCGCAGGTCGGCGCCGGCGGTGACCACCTGGGCGGTGTGCTTGAACTTCGGCCGCCAGCCCTCGCGCCCGCGGTCGCCGTCTCCGTAGTTGAAGCTCGCATACGCATCCGCGCGCCCGGTGCCCCGCGGCGTCACCGCCAGCTGGCTGGTGCGGTCGTCGAGCGCGGCCGCCCCCAGGCCCTGGAGGGCGAGCGCCGCGCTGCCGAGCGTACCCGCAAAGCCGACCACCGGCTCGGGGTTCAACGCCTCCAGCACGACATTCGCCAGCAGCGTGTGCGTGCGCGCGGAGGGATGGATGCCGTCGAAAAAGACGTAGCCGTTGGGATCACCCGCCCGGCCCGCGGCGAGGTCCTGGGCCAAGCCCGACGAGGCGTTGGCATACCCAAGTTTGACGTAATCCCGCTGGATCTGCGCGATGAGGGCCGCCGCGTCGATCCGGGTGATTGTCACGTCGGTCGCCGCCGCGGCGACCGGCGCGAGCCGGGCATCGAACTCCGCATTGTAGGCGAGCGAGCCGCGCGTGAGCAGGGCCCCGGCGCCGGTGCTGAGTCCGCGCGGAGTGAGACCGATGTCCGGCAGATTCACTACCAGCAGGTTCTTGGCCCCTAGGCCAATCAGGGTCTGGATACCGGCAATCGCCGCCTGCGCCCCGGCCGCCCCTGCGCGATCCATCAAGGACGGATTGGCGGGCGCCTGCGGCGCAGTGTTCAGGACATCGTTGTTGCCGACCCACACCGTGAAGAGATCCGTCCGCTGGATGGAGACCCCGTGCGACTGGAACATCTGAATCTGCGCCGCAAAGGTGGGCACCGGGTCGACTGCCGCGGCGGGGGCGGCGGCGGCACCGCCGAACGCAAACCCCATGCTCGTCTTGACCGAGGCTGGCGCGGTGGCCCCGACTGCGAGAGTGTTGCCGAGCTGCTCCGCGAAGGTTCGGCCGTTGGAGAATCGCCCGCCAAAATACGGCGGCGACGCATTCGTCGTGCCCCCCGTCGCAGCAAAGACGTTGCCGTTGTCACTGAGGCTGTCGCCAAAGGTGTACTGGTTGGTGAAGGTGCGGGTCTGGGCCAGGGCAGCCGGGATCATGGCACCGGCGAACAGGGCAGCGAGGGCGAGACGGGTGTGCGGTTTCATCGAAAGGGGTTGGGTGGAGCCGAGATAGAGACCATCCCTGCCCGCAGGGCAAGCCCCGGGTCGCCACCTGCGCGAATTGCGATTTCCTCCGCAGGGCTTGCGGCCGGCAGCGCCAGACTTGCCCCGCGCCCCCGCCACACCCTAGCTTGGCCATCGATGTTCCCCGTGCTCACCGACCGCACCTGGCTCTGGGCCGCCGCCGCCCTTTACGCGGCGGGCTTCCTCCAGGGCACGGTCGCGCTCATGCGCCACGGTCGACCCTCCGGCGGGGCGACCTCGGTGCTGATTCTGCTCGGCTACCTCGTGCAATGGATTGGGCTCGGGGTCCGCGGCCGGGCGGTGGGCGGCTGCCCGCTGGGTAATCCGTTCGAGGTGTATCAGTTCACCGCGTGGTCCGCCGTCACCCTCTACCTGGTCGTCGGCGCGACCTTCCGCCTCAGCATGCTCGGTTATTTCTCCGCGTGCCTCGCCTCGACGCTGACGCTCACCTCGCTGGTCATCCCCGCCTGGGACGCGACGCAGCGCACACGCATCTTCGGCAACAACCCCTGGATCGAGTTCCATGCCGCCCTGGCCGTCTTCAGCTACGGCGTCTTCGCGCTGCTCGCCCTCACCTCGATCATGTTCCTGCTGCGGAACTACTCGCTGAAATCGAAGCAACTCGGCGGCTGGTTCTCGTTCCTCCCGTCGATCCGCGACCTCGACCACATGGGGGTGCGGCTCCTCGGCACCGGCACCACGATCCTCGCCGTCGCTCTCCTCGTCGGATCCATCCACTGGCTGCGGGACACGTCGATGGTCCAAAGCACCAAGATTCTCGTCACGGTCGCGGTCTGGGCGGCCGCCGCCATCGCCCTGACCCTCCGGCTGCGCGGTCTCCTTTTGTCCAAGCGCTTCGCCTGGACCTGCCTCATCCTTTTCTTCGCGGCGATGCTTTCCCTCGTCGCCGTCGAACGCAGCCGTCACGCGGTGGCGCACGCGGCCTTCCTGCGCCCGGCTTCCGGCGCCGTCTCCGCCCCATGAGCCAGCCCGGCCTTTTTGTCATCGGTGCCACTCACCACCGCGTGCCCCTCGCGGTGCGGGAGCGGCTGTCACTGAACAAGGAGGGCGCGACGGCCCTGAAGGCGGAGTTTGCCGCCCTGCCCGGACTCCGCGAGTTCGCCGTGCTCAACACCTGCAATCGCGTGGAGTTCTACGGCGTCGCCGCCGATGCCGAGACCGCCGATCAGGTGAGCCGCGCCTTCTGCGCGCGCCAGAACTTCGATCCGGGGGAGTTCGAGAAGCTCCGGATCGACCTGCGCGGGCGCGAGGCGGTCCGGCACCTGCTCGAGGTGTCGGCCGGGCTCGACTCGCAGATGCTGGGAGAGACGGAAATCTTCGGCCAGGTGAAGGAAGCCTACGCGGCCGCCCAGGCCGGCGGCTCGACCGGCGCCATCCTGAACCGGGTCTTTCAAAAGGGGTTTCAGGCGGCCAAGCACGTGCGCACGCACACCGCCATCACGGAGGGCCAGGTGAGCGTGGCCAACGTCGCCGTGGATCTCGCGGTCAACATCTTCGGCGGACTCGCGGATGCCCGGATCCTGCTCCTCGGGGCCGGCGAGATTGGCGAGAAGACCGCCAAGGCGTTCCAGAGTCGCGGCGCCGCCGCGCTCACCGTGGCCAGCCGGCGACTGGAGCGCGCGATGGAGCTCGCCACGGCGCTGGGCGCGAGCGCGATGCCGTTCGACCAGCGGGAGAGCCGGCTGGGGGAATTCGACATCGTCGTCTGCGCGACCTCGGCCCCCGACCTGGTCGTGACCCTCGCCGCCACCCGGGCGGCGATGCACCGTCGTCCCGCCCGCCCCCTCTTCTTCATCGACCAGGCGCTGCCCCGCGATGTCGACCCGCAGGTCGCGGACCTCGAAAATGTCTTCCTCTACAACCTCGATGATCTCGCCAAGATCGCAGAGGAGAACCGCGCGGCCCGCGAGGCCGAGATTGCGAAGTGCCGCGCCATCGTGAACGAGAAGGCGGAGGCGCTCTGGCGCCAGGTGGCCTCCCAAGTGGAATCCCTGGCCACCCAGCCGCGGACGGCGGCGGTCAAATCCGCCGCGGCCGTCACGGCCAACGAGACGGCCTGATCCCCCGCCGCCCCGCGGAGCTCAGGTCGGACCCGGACCCGGCTTCGATCGGCCGGCCACCGCCGCCCGGCCGCGCTCGATGGCCACCGCGAGTTCCTCCGTCTTGATCGGCTTGCTGATGTAGTCGTCCATCCCGGCGGCCATGCACGCCTCGCGATCCCCCTGCATCGCGTTGGCGGTGATCGCGATGATCCAGGGGCGTTCCTCGCGAACCGGCCACGTCGTCACCAACTGCCGCGCCGCCTCCAACCCGTCCATCTCCGGCATTTGCACATCCATCAGCACGATGTCGTACCGCTGCCGCCGGACGGCGTCGATTGCCTCCAGGCCGTTGGCCGCCACGTCCGCGCGGTATCCGAGCCGGCTCAGCATCAGGAGCGCCACCTTCTGGTTGACCACGTTGTCCTCCGCCAGCAGCAGTCGCTCGTGCCGCGTGGGGGCCGCCGCAAAGGGAGGAGCCGAAACCGGCGCCTCCCCGCTCGGCACGACGCGGAAGAAACCCGCGAGCGTCTCCAACAGCTGTCCCGGCTTGGCCGGCTTGGTCAGGTGCGCGTCGAAGAGCCCCGCCTCCGCCACCCCTTCCCGGCCCCCGAGCGACGACAACAACACCAAGGGCATCGCGTCCCGCGTCCGCAGCCGGCGGATTTCCCGGGCCAGCATCGCCCCATCCATCTCCGGCATTTCCATGTCGAGCACCCCGATGTCAAAGCGCTCCCCAGCGCGCAGGGCCGCGAGCGCGGCCTCGCCGGAGACAAAGTCGCGCACCGTCATCCCCCAGCGGCGGACGATCTCCGAGAGAATCCGGCGGTTCGTGGCGTTGTCGTCGACGAGCAGGAGCGAGCGTCCGGTGAGGGCCGCCGGGTTCGGCGGCAGCCACGACTTCGGCCGGGCCACCGCCCCCTCCAGCTGCACCGTGAACGCAAAGGTGGAACCGACTCCGACCTCGCTTTCCACGGTCATGCGTCCGCCCATCAGCTCCACCAGGCGCCGGCTGATCGCAAGCCCGAGTCCGGTCCCCCCGAATCGCCGCGTCGTAGAGGCATCCACCTGCGTGAAGGAGCGGAACAGGCGCGCCATCGCCTCCGGCGGAATGCCGATCCCGGAGTCGCGCACGCCAAAGGCCAGCTCCGCCTTCCCTCCCGCCGTGGTGCCCGCCGCGCGGACCGACACCAGCACCTCGCCCCGAACCGTGAACTTGATCGCGTTGGCGATGAGGTTCACCAGCACCTGCCGCAACCGCGTGGGGTCGCCGCGCACCAGGCCCGGCACTCCGTCGCCGAGATCGTACAGCAGATCGATGCCCTTTTCCGCACACTTGGGCCCCAGGAGATCCAGCGCCCCCTCCACACAATCGCGCACGCTGAACTCCACCTGCTCCAGCTCCAGCCGCCCCGACTCGATCTTCGAGAAGTCCAGGATGTCGTTGATGATCGTCAGGAGGTTGTCGCCGCTGGTGCGAATCGTCTCCACGCATTCCCGCTGCTCCGGGGTCAGCCGCGAGTCGAGCAGGAGCGAGGTCATGCCGATCACGCCGTTCATCGGCGTCCGGATCTCGTGGCTCATCATGGCGAGGAACTGTCCCTTGGCCACGTTGGCCGCTTCGGCCGCCTCCTTCGCCGACCGCAGTTCGTCCGACTGGCGCCGCTGTTCCGTCAGGTCCACCACCGTGGAGATTTCCTCGTAGCCGCCGTCGGCGGTCGGCCGCCGCTGCAGGGTGAGGAGCACCCACACCGCCGAGCCGTCGGGCCGCAGGTAGCGCTTTTCGAGGGAATAGGTGTCGATCTTCCCCGCCTCGATTTCCGCATACAGCTCGCGCTGCCGGGCGAGGTCCTCCGGATGGGTGATCCGCGCGAACGCCTCGGGCTGATCCACCTGATTGCGGGTGAGACCGCAGATCCGGAGGTGAGCCTCGTTGATGAAACGGCTGAAACTGCCGTCCGACCGCACCCGCCGCCACGAGATGCCGATGGGCACCGCCTCCAGCATGAAGCGCAGCTGCTGCTCCTTCCGCTCGGCCTCCTCCTGCGCGAGCTTGAGCGCCGTGATGTCGGTGTGAATCGAGATGAACCCGGTGACCTGGCCGGCCGCGTCGGTCAACGGCTGCACATCGAGCTGCACCCACCGCGGCTCCCCCGACTTTGCATAGTTCAGGAACTCATCCCGGAAGGCCTCGCCGCGCCGGCAGGCGAGGTCCAGCCGTGCGAGCACCGCGGCGTCCGAACCGACCCCGGAGAGGAAGGTCCCGGGTTTCCGCCCCAACACCTCCTCCGGCGCGTAGCCGTAGACCCGGGAGAAACTGTCGTTGACCCATTCGATGTTCCACGCGGCGTCCGCGATGATGGCCACGTTGGACGTGCGCCGTGAGATGGTCGCCAGCCGCCGTGCTTCGGCCTCGGTCCGCCGCAGTTCTTCCGTCGTCCGACCGGCGAGCCGCAGCGCGCTGCGCCGGGCATGCACCAGCTGCCATGTGAATCCCGCGGAAAACAGGCTCAGCAGCGCCCCGCCCCCGAGGACGGCCCAGGCGACGACCCGCGCCTCCTTCTGCTCGAAGGCTGGCGTGGTTCGGAGGCGCAGGAGCCACGTCCGTCCGTACACCGGCCGGCGGATCTGGTCCGCCAGGATCTCGCTGCGGTCTCGCGGCGACCGGGCATCCGCCGCTTCCCCCTGGCGCTGGCTCGGGTCGGAGTCGAAGAGCAGCGTCTCCGGCGCATCCTCGTCGGCCTCGTACACCTCAATGTCGACCTGGTGGTCGGTGTCCAGGGCGACGCTGCTCCACAGGCGATCCAGCCGCAACGAGGCGTACACCCAGCCGAGCAGCGACTGTTCCCGCGCGGCGAGCGACTCGGTGGGAACCCCCGGCGCATAGACCGGCACCAGCAGCAGGCTGCCGGGCACCGTCGTCGTCCCCTCTACCAGGCCGATCCGTCTTGTCAGGACGGGCACTCCGCTCCGCATCGCCTGTTCGGCCGCGGTTCGACGCGTCGTGCCCGATCCGATATCCTTGCCGACCGCGCCCGCGTTGCGCGCCCGGGGCTCGAGGTGCGTCACCAAGTAGACCATCGGGTTGTCGCCCGCCCGCTCCGCCGTGAACTCGGGTCGTCCGCTCCCGCGCAGGTGAGCCTCGTAGGCGTCCAGTTCTGTCCGCGGGAGTCGTTTCGTGTACCCCAGGCCCACGACCCCGCGGTCAAGGAACCGCTCGACCGATTCGACGTAGCGGGACCAGTCGGAATCCGGCAGTTCACCGGTGGCCTCGACGAGGGTGCGTCCGCCGTGGAGCGCCTGTTCGACGGCCGCCAGGCGCATGTTGAAACCATCCAGCACCCGTTCCTTCAACCGACCAAAGCGCACCTCCTGCTGTGCCCTTCGCTCGTTCCGCACGGAGAGCCAGACCAACTGCGTCAGCAGCAGGCCGGCCACCAGCACCAGCCAAGGCAGGAACCGGCTGCGCTGGCGCAACGGGGGAATGCGGTTCGGGGTGCCAACCATGCTCGCGACGAAAGAAGCCTAACCCGCCCCGGAGGCGAGCCCTTTGGCGGCCGCGGGCCGGGCGCGGGCGGTCACGCCACCCACTGCCGCTCAAGCCAATCCGCGGCGGTTCCGGACGCCGGCACGCTGAGCATCGCCCGCAGGCGCCGCGCCCGCGTCGCCGTGCGCTCCCGTCGCTCCGGGTCCTGCCGCGCCGCCCGAAGCTCGGCCGCGAGGGCCGACGCGGTCGCCGCCTCCTGCAGGTATTCCGGGTACATCGGCTCGCCCAGCAGCAGGTTCGCGATGCCGAGATATTCCACTTTCACCAGCATCCGGCCGAGCCAGTAGGTCAGCGGGTTGGCGCGGTAGGCAATCGCCCCGGGAATGCCCGCGAGGGCGCAATGCATCGACATCGTGCCACTCGAGGTCAGCACCGCCGAGGCCTGGAGCGGACCGCCGCCCTCCCCTCCTCCCGCCACGGGCCTGAGCTGCACGTTGGCCGGCAGGGCGTGACTGGCCAGCAGTTCTCGGATGGATTCGCTCGGGTAAAGCACCACCGCCTCGCCCTCCCCATGGGCGACAAACCCCGCCAGCAATCTCGGGAAGATCCTCCCCACTGCCTGCCGCCGGCTGCCGGGCAACAGCAACACCGGCCCCTCCGCCGCATAACCGACCGGGGAAACGTGGTCCGGCGCCACGAAGGGATGGCCGACAAACTCCACCGGCAGCGTCGTGTCGGCATAACACTTCGGCTCGAACGGGAAGATCGCCGCCAACGCATCGAGATCCCGGGCCATGGCGAACCGCCGGCCCGCCTTCCACGCCCAGATCTGGGGCGAGATGTAATACACGACACGGGTCGCGCCCCCGCCCTGCCGCGACAAACCGCGCTCCCGCAGCGCGGCCGCCAGCCGGAGGTTGAAGCCAGGATAGTCCACCAGGCACAGGAGCCGCGGGCGGTGCTCCTCGATCCAGCCCAGCGTGGCGGCAAAGAGCGCCCGGAAGAACGAGTAGTTCTTCAGGACCTCCACCAAGCCGACCACCGAGGAGGCCGTGAGGTCGTGCAACACCTGCGCCCCCGCCGCCGCCAGTTCCGGGCCGCCGAGCGCGGCCACCGCCACCCCGGGCCGACGGGCCCGCCAGTCACGCACGAGGCGCGCCGCGTGCTCATCGCCGGAGTGCTCGCCCGCGATCACCAGGAGGTCCACCCTTCCACCCGTGGGCGGGGGTAGCCCGAAAGGAAGCAGCGCCGGTTCAGCCATGGGAGGTGCCGCACGCCCGCAATCCTGCCGCGATCGCACGTCGAACCCGGACGTCGCCGCGCGACGGCGCGGCCACGCGAAACCCATCGTTGTCACGACCCGGGCCTGGACGCCGGCCCTCGAGCCTCCGCGCGCCGGATCGCCTCATCGGCCCTCCCCGGCGCGGATTTGCTCGGTGATGGCGATCGCCACCTCCAGGGCGCTCTTGCCCAGCGCCGCCCCGACCTTCGGCTGCTTGGCCTTGGCCACGCTCTCGACGAAGTGCGCCAGTTCCAGGGCGAGGGGCTCGCCCTTCTCGATTGGAATCTCCCGGACCGGAAGCGCGCTCAAGTCCCCCGGCTTCACCAGGCCGATCTTCATCTTCAGGCCGTAGGCCACGATGTCGCTCTTCTTCACCAGGTGACCGGCCTGGTTCATGAAGTCGAGCGACAGGTAGGAATCCCCCTGGAAGATGCGAATTTCCCGCGCCTTCTTCGTGCTCATGCGGCTGGCGCTCAGGTTGGCCACGCAGCCGTTCTGGAACTGGATCCGGGCGTTGGCGATGTCCTCGCTCTTCGACAACACGGTCACCCCGACGCTGTCGATCTTCGCGATCGGCGACTTTACCAGCGCCAGCACGATGCCGATGTCGTGGATCATCAGGTCGAGGACCACGCCGACCTCGGTGCCCCGGGGTTGATAGGGAGCGAGCCGCTCCGCCGTGAGGTAGCGGGGCTCCGCCACCTCCTTCTCCAGGAAACTCATCACCGGGTTGAAGTGCTCGATGTGCCCGACCTGCACGATGCGTCCCGCCGCCTGCGCGGCCGCCAGCACCCGCTCCGCCTCCTCCAGCGAGGCACAGAGCGGTTTCTCGATCAACACGTGCGCCCCCCGCGCCAGCAACGGCAGCGCCACCTCGGCGTGCTTGTCTGTCGGCACCACGACCGAGACGGCATCACACGACGCTCCCAACTCCTCCACGCTCGCGAACCGCCGGCACCCGTGCTTCGCGCAAATCTCCGCCGCCCGCGCGTCGTTGGTCTCGAAAACCCCCACCAGTTCCGCACCGGGCAGGGACGCGTAAATCCGCGCATGATGTTGCCCCAGCGAGCCCACGCCCGCCACTCCGCATCGAATCTTCGAGGATGCCATGTCGGGCACCGTAGCGTCGCCGCACCTGACCGCCATCCGAAATCGCAATCGCATCCGTCCGCGGAGGCAGGGGCGCGCCCGGCCCGAATCCTGGCTCCACCCTGCCCCGCCGCGTTCGATTCACGCGTCGCACCATCCCTGTAGGCGGGGCGACCACGCCCCGCGCCAAGCGGCGCGGAAGCGCGATCTTGCGGGGCGGGGCCGCCCGCCCACACCCAGGCACCCGGGCGCTGCTACCGCAGCACGCCGTCGTGCAGGAAAAGGCTCCGGTTCGCCTTCGCCGCGTGCGCGGCGTTGTGCGTGACCAGCACCAACGCCGTCCCGGTCTCGCGGCCGAGGGTGAGCAGCAGTTCCACCACCGCGTCGCCCGTGTGCTCGTCGAGATTGCCCGTCGGTTCATCCGCCAACAGCAGGCGCGGGGAATTCATCAACGCGCGCGCCACCGCCACGCGCTGGCGCTCCCCGCCCGAAAGCTGCGCCGGCAGGTGACCCGACCGCTCGCCGAGTCCGACCCGAGCCAGCAGGTCCCGCGCCCGCGCCCGTTCGCCCCCACCCGGGGGCCGGATCATCCGCGCCGCCATGAGGACGTTCTGCAGCGCGTCGAGCTCGGGGATGAGGTAGAACGACTGGAAGACCATCCCGAGGTAGGCCGCCCGGCGCGCCGCCGCCGGCGGTTCCGCTCCCCACTGGATCGCGCCGCTGTCCGGCGCATCCAGGCCGGAAAACAGGTTTAGCAGCGTCGACTTGCCGGAACCGGACTCGCCGCGAATCGCCACGCTCTCCCCGGGAGCCACGACGAGATCCACCCCGCGCAGGACCGCAATCCGCCGGTCCCCGCTGACATAGGTCTTGGTCAGCCCCGTGGCCGTCAGGACGGCGTCATTCACTGCGCAAGGCCTCCACCGGCTTGAGCCGCGCCGCCCGCCACGCCGGCAGGAGTCCGGCGAGCGTCGAAATCACAATCGCCATCACCACCGTCAGGATCAGGTCCGACATCAGGGTGTGCGAGGGCAGTTCCGTAAACTGGTAGAACTGCCGCAGCGTATCCTGGCGCTGGAGAGCGCTGGCGATGCCGCGCACGATTTCCTTGCGGAAGGCCAGGGCGGTAAAGCCGAGGCCCAGCCCGACCGCCGTCCCGGCCGTGCCGATGATGAACGCCTGCGCACAGAAGCAGAGCGCGACATCGCGCCGGCTCGCGCCCAGCGCCCCGAGGAGGCCGATCTCGCGGGTCTTCCGCACCACCGAGATGAGCAGCGAACTCATCACCGAGAACGCCGCGATGATCACGATGAACAGCAGCAGGAAGAAGTTGATCGTCTTCTCGAGGTTTAGCACCCACAGGAAACTCTCCCACTTTTGCGTCCACGGAAGCGCCGCCACGCCGTTCGGCAGCACCTGGTTCAGGCGCGTGGCCCCGGTGATTTCGTCGACCCCCGGCTGCAGGCGCACGTTGAGGCCATGCACGCTCTGCCCGAGCCCGTAGAGATCCTGGGCCGTTCGCAGCGTGCAAAACACGAGGCTATTGTCCAGGTGCTGGTGCCCAATCTCGAACCAGCCCGCGACCCGAAACTGCCGCGGCAGGAACACCTCGTCCTGGTTCAGCTTTTCAAAGAGGAGCGGCGAATAGATCGCGATGCGGGAGCCCACGGAAGCGCCCAGCTGCTGCGCCGTCTCCCAACTCAGGATCACGGAGTCGTCATCCAGATCGTCCAGCGAGCCGCGCCGGACGAACCGGCTCAGATTCGCCACCGTACCGACCGAGGAGACATCGATGCCCTTCATGAGCGGGAACGCAGGCCGGTTGGCCGCCAGGATCCCCACCGGTCCTTCGACATAGGGAGTCGCCCCCGCCACCCCCGGCGTTCCGCGCACGGTGGCGAGCAACCCACCGACGTCCTCAATCAAACCCCGTCCCTTCACCTGCACCTCGCCCTCGGTCTGCACAATCATCCGGCGAATCTCGTAGCCGAAGCCCCCCATCACGCTCGTCACGATCACCAGCACCGCCACCCCGAGCGCCACCCCGAGCATGGAAATCGCGGTGAAGAACGGAAACTTCCTTCCGGTTGGAAAGAGCTGCTTCAGCGCGAGGTAGAGGAACCAGGGCATGACACAGGAGAAATGAACGACAGAACCGACCGCAAAAAGAAGAAACGCCTTTCGCCTGGTGGTGTTTCTTCCTTTGGCCGGTTCCCCGTTCGCACGATTGGCTCAGCTGCCCGGCCGGAGCTGCGGGAAGAGGATGACGTCGCGGATACTTTCCGCCCCGGTCAGCAGGATGCACAGCCGGTCGATGCCGACCCCCATGCCGCCGGCGGGCGGCATCCCATGCTCGAGTGCGAGCAGGAAGTCGTGGTCGATGTTCTGCTTCTCCTCGCCGGCCTGCTGCTCGAACATCATCCGCTGCACGTCCGGGTCATTCTGCTCGGAGTACGCCGGTGCGACCTCCATGCCGCCGATCGTCAGTTCGAACACGTCGATCGTGGTCGGATCGTCGGCCGTAATCTTGGCCAGCGGGCAGAGTTCCTTCGGCAGGTGCGTCACGAAGGTCGGCTGGATCAGCGTCGGCTCGATCTTTTTCGAAAAGATCTCGTTGGTGATTTCGAACTCCTCCCAGGCGGGGTTCACTCCCAGGCCCAGCTTTTCCGCGCCGGCGATCTTCTCCGCCTTGCTCCGGGCGAACCAGTCCGGATCGCCCGTGACCTCGCGGACGAGATCCTTGTACCGCACCTCCCGCCACGTGCCCCCGAAGTCGATTTCCTGCCCGCTCGCCGCGTGCTTGATCTTGAGCGAACCATCGGCCGGACGCACGACCTCGCGCACCAGCGAGGTCAGCAGGTCGCGTATCAGGTTCATCATGCCGCGATAGTCGGAGTACGCCTGGTACACCTCCATCATCGTGAACTCCGGGTTGTGCTTCCGCGACACGCCTTCGTTGCGGAAAATCCGGCCGATCTCGAATACCCGGTCGAACCCACCCACCAGCATCCGCTTCAGCCGCAGCTCCGTCGCGATGCGCAGGTAGAAATCCACCCCGAGGGCGTTGTGATGGGTCTTGAACGGCCGCGCCGCCGCCCCGCCCGCGGTCGACTCCAGCACCGGCGTCTCAATCTCGAGAAACTGCCGCTCCTCCAGGAACCGGCGGATGTGCGACACGACCCGCGACCGCAGCAGGAGCCGCGCGCGCGACTCGGGATTGACGATCACATCGAGGTAGCGCTGCCGGTAAACCTGCTCCGGATCGCTCAACCCGTGCCATTTCTCCGGCAGGGGACGCAGCGCCTTGGCCACCAGGGTGTAGCGGTCGGCCCGGATCGTGACTTCCCCGGTCTTGGTGAGGAACAGGGTGCCCTCCACGCCAATGATGTCGCCAAGGTCGAGCTTCTTGAACGCGACGTACGCCGCCTCGCCGATCACGTCCTTCTTTACGTAGATCTGAATCTGCCCCTGCTGGTCGAGGATCTTCACGAACTGGCTCTTGCCCATGTCGCGAATCGTCACCAGCCGACCGGCCACCGCGACCGCGACCACGTTTTCCTGGCCCGGCACGTAGGCTTTCAGCGCATCCCCCGAGAAATGGGTGGTGGCGAAGTTCGCCCTGAAGGGATCGAAGCCGCCCGCACGCAGGTCGGCGAGCTTCTGCCGGCGCACGGCGTGCTGGTCGTGGGAGATGTCGGGGGGAGTGTCGCTCATGGGACAGGATCGGCCACCGTGGCGGCCCCCTGCCCCCGGGGCAAACGGAAAGTCTCCCCGGCGCGGCAGCTGGGCTGCCGTCAGGCGTCGGGGCCGCCCTTCTCCCGTCCGCCCGACCGCAAGGGCGACTGAAACCGGTGCAGGAGATACCCGAGCCCGGCGCCGAACCCCAGTCCATGACCCAGGCCCCAGAGCAGCCGTCCCGTCACCCCGCGCAGCAGCCCGTGCGCCTCCTCCCCCAAGGTGTAACCAAGGGTATGGCAGGTGAACAGCACCGCCCAAGCCGTCCCGCCACCCTCGCTCGCGCCCAAGGCCCGTCGCAGGAGCCAGGTCATCGCTGCCAGGCCGGCCGCCGCCCCCCACAAATCCGCATGGTGCTTGCCGCGCAGTCCGAACCACGCCGCACACCAGAGGGCGGCGTAGGCGCCAAACGCCACAACAAACAGCAGGGCGAACCTGCCCGCCGAGCCAGGTCCCGGGAGCAACCGACCCAGCACCACCCCTCCCAGCCCAAGGTACACCAGCGCGATGACCGCGTACATGGCGCCCTCGCCGGGGATCAGGCGGTACGCCCAGATCGAATACGCCAGCACGCTGACGCCGCCAAAGCCGAGCGCCGCCTGCCCCATCGCGGCCCCGAGCGTCCGCTCCACGGGCCGCTCGCCCGGCCGTGCGCGGGCCTGGATCGCTTCCGGGGTGAGTCCGAAAAACCGCATGCCGCACCTTCGCGGCCTTCCCCGGCCACGACAACGCGAATTCCTCCGCTCCACCGTTGCCCCCGCCCCAGGTCTGGCCAAACCTGCCCCATGCCTTCGTCGTTCCTCCGTCCCTGGCTGCTGTTCCTGACCCTGTCCGCCGGTGTATCGGCGACGCCTCCGGCGACCCCGGCACTCCCCGACATGCGCTGGGCTGACACCTCCCGGGGCCGGCCCTTCAGCAAGGACCCCTCGGTGATCCGGTTCCGCGACCGCTACCTGCTGTATTACTCGATCCCCCCGTTCGGCGACAAACGCGCCGGCGACGGCTGGGCCATCGGTGTGGCCGAAAGCCGCGATCTGACCACGTGGCGTAAGGTGGGCGAACTGCCCCCCGAACAGGACTGCGAGCGCAAGGGCCTCTGCGCGCCGGGTGCGTGGGTGCACGCGGGCCGCGTCCACCTTTTCTACCAGACCTATGGCAACGGACCCAAGGATGCCATCTGCCATGCGTGGTCCGACGATGGCGTGACCTTTACGCGAGATCCCACCAACCCCATCTTCTCGCCGCATGGGGCCTGGACCGCCGGCCGCGCCATCGACGCCGAGGTTTTTCCCGTGGGAGATCGCCTCCTGCTCTACTTTGCCACCCGCGATCCCGCGATGAAGGTTCAGATGGTAGGCGTCGCCGCCGCTCCGCTCGCGTCGGACTTCAGCCGGTCACACTGGCGGCAGCTGGTTGATGGCCCAATCCTCCGCCCGGAACTGCCCTGGGAAAAGCAGTGCATCGAAGCACCCACCGTCCTGCGCCGCGGCGATACGCTCTGGATGTTCTACGCCGGCGGCTACAACAACGAACCCCAGCAGGTCGGCGTCGCCCGTTCGCGCGATGGCATCACCTGGCAGCGCCTGGCCGACGAACCTCTCCTCCCAAATGGCAAGCCAGGGGAATGGAACGCCTCCGAATCCGGCCACCCCGGCGTCTTCGTCGACACTGACGGGCGGACCCACCTCTTCTTTCAAGGCAACCGCGACAAGGGAAAGACCTGGTATCTGTCCCGTGTCGAAATCGCCTGGCGCGGCAACCTCCCCACCCCGGTGCGTTGATCCTCTCCCGCCACCTGCGGGAATGCCGTCCTGACCAGGTGGCGTCCTTCTTTGCCCGACCGGCGACGGTGCCAGAGCAGGCGGAACCTGGTTGTGTCCGTAATCCGGGCTCAGTCAGAAACGTCCCCGCACTCCGAGCATGAGGTAGGACGGCATCACGTAGCGCTGCGCCCGCTGTGCGTAGCTCGGTGTATCGGGCGCCCGGCGGGAGACCCGCAGATCCTCCGCGAAGATATTGTTCCAATTCAGGTACAGGGAGAGCCGCTTCGCCAGGGCGTACTCGGCGCTCACGCCGTACTGCGTCGCGGCGGCCTGATATTCGTACGTCCGCGGCGGAATGAAGCCCTCGTTCGAGGTGCCCGGCACCACCTCGATGTACGATCGCCGCGTCTCGGCCTGGTACGCCCCCGTGAGGCGGAGGGAGAACCGGGAGCGGATGAAGTTCAGGCCAAAGGAGAGGATGTCCGGCGTGAAGCCGACGAAGTCCTCCTCGTTCTTGCCGCTCACCTGCAGGTGCGTGTAGTTCACCCAGACCTGCATCACCTTCAGCCAGGAGGGCACGAACCAAAGATCCTGCCGGTAGCTCGCCTCCACGCCCGCCATCCGCGCGTCCCCCACGTTCTCCCAGCGTTTCAGCAGGTAGCTGTCGTTCAGCATGTACTCGATGTCGTTATCGGCGATGTGGTAGCCCTGCAGCAGTGCCTTCGTCGCCGGGGTGCTGCGTTGTGCGAAGAAGTCCTTCACGTCCTTCCGATAGACCCCGATGGAACCAAACCCTCCCTTGAGGTGGTAGGAGTCGAGCGAGAGGTGAAAGCTGTCGGCCGTCCACGGTTCCAGACCGGGATTGCCCACCACGATGGTGCGGGCGGTGGTTTCGTTGGTGTCGGTCGGCACCGGCAGCGTGATGCCGGCCAGGACGTAGCGCACATCGGGTCGGCCGAGGGTGCGCGCGTAGGCCGCCCGCGCGACCAGATTGTCGCTGAAGGCGTAGTTGAAGTTGGCACTCGGATACAACCCATCGTAGGCGCGCGACTCGTGGCTCCCGCGCTCGATGAACTGCAGTTTGATCAGCTCGGTGGCGTCCGTGGTCTTGCGCAGGAACCCGCCGCGGCCATCGCTGATGAGGTTGCCCCGGGCATCGCGCTGATAGATCCCGAAGGAATCCTTCAGCATGCTCCAGCCATCCAGCGAGGTCTTCTCGTAGCGCAGGCCACCGGTCAGGTTAGCCCGATTCTGCAGCAGTTTGAGATCAAACCGCACATAGGCCGCCGCGATGTCCTCCAGCACCCGCTTGGAGTTGGTCACGGCGTTCTGATACGCGCTCGAGTTCAGCGTGAACCAATCCGGATGATCGACAAACAGCTGGTAGGCCTTCACCGGACTGATCCAGCGGACCGGAGTGCCGTTCATCTTCACCGCGATGGACTCGTCGATCAGATCGTAGGCCGCGACGGAGGTATTCCGGTTCTGGCCGACAAAGGTGTACGCCCGGTTGGGCCGGATGTCGTCCTTGTCCATGCGGTTGTAGGCCAGGCCCGACTTGACCGAGAACCGGCTGCCCAAGGCGCGGGTCACATCCACCCGGCCAGAAACGAGGTCAGTCTGGTAAACCGCGTACTCCTCCGTGGTGTTCAGCAGGGCATAGTTGGCGCCATCGTAGGGGTTGATGCTCCTGCCGGCCGTATCCTGTAGCGTGTAGGTGCGCGGCAAGATGCTGTCCCCCTGGTTGAGGCCGTCGGCCCGCATGTTGAGGTTGAGAATATTGCCCAGCGTGCCCGCAAAGTAGCCCTTGCCAAAGCTGCTGCGCTCACGCCTGGAGGCGGAATAGGCCGCCTGGGCATCGATGCGCCAGTCGCTGCCGCGGCGGCGGTATTGCACACTCGCCTGATCGTTGACCGTGGTGGACTCGTAGTTGAGCGGATTGTTGCTGCCCATCTCGATTCGGCCGGTGCTGCCGCGGGACTGGGAGTAGTTGGCGTCCCCGATCGCGTCGTAATTGATGTTGATCCGCGCGGTGAAGAAACTGGTGGCCTTCTCGCTTGTGACGACCCGGCGCTGCAGCCCGACGCTGAGTGTGTCGTTAGGGGCGATCCGCCAGTCCACGTTGGCCGAGAAATTCTCCGTCCGGGTGATGTCCGCCTCCTGCTTCCACTGGCCGATGGCGAAGGCGAGGTCCTTCGGCTGGCCGGTGAGATAGGTCGTGCGCAGATTCCAGAACGCGATCTCGGACGGGGTGTCATCCGTCGGGCGCTGTTTCCACGTGCGCGACGCGCCGAGGTTGATTGCCAGGTTCCTCCCCACGGGAAAGGCCGCGCTGGCATTCACCGAGGGTTCGGTCCACCGCGGCGACAGCTGGGCCGTGGGCTGCCGCGGTCCGCCGTTGAGCGCGAGGCCATCGCGATGGTTGAAGTTCAGGTAGGCCTGGTAGCTCACGCTCGGCCGCTTGAGGCCCAGCAGGCTCTTGGTCACCAGGTTCAACGAACCTCCCAAGCCGGCCGCCGGCAGGTCCGGCGTCGGCACCTTGGAAACTTCGACGCGCTCGATGTTCATCATCGGAACCTCCTGCAAGGCCATCGCCCGGCTGCTCTGGGGTCCGATTCCCGTGGCGGCGAGGTTGGCGCCGTCGAGCTGCAGGCTGGACATCTCGGCCGGAAAACCGCCCAGGGCAATCTTGCCCGGGTTTTCGCCGTCCTCGATGATGACCACGCCCGGCAGGTAGCGCACATAATTGCCGATGTTCTCGTACCCGCGGTCGCCGAGTTCGTCGAAAGCGACGACATTCTTGATGTTGGCGGCGTGTCGCTGCTCGTTCATCGCCAGCGCCTGCGCGCTCATCGCCTGGTCGGCAATCACCTCGAACTTTTCCAGGACCACCGTTTCTCCCTCGGTGCCGGAGGGTGTCGCTCCCTCGCGAACGAGGCGCACCTCGCGGGCCACGACTCCGTTGGGGGGAACCGCCACGGTCAAGGTCTGCGCCACGAAGCCGAGGTAGGAAACGTCCAGGCGCAGCAATTTCGCCGGCGCACCGCGAATGGCGAAGCGGCCCTCATCGTCGGTCAGGACTTCCTGGGCAGTTTCCGCCAGCACCACTTTCGCACGACTGAGGGGCGTCCCGCTGGCCCGGTTGTAAACCGTTCCCTCCACGGTACCCTGGGCCTCCGGACCGGACTGCGCGGGCAGGGCCACCGCGAATCCGCCTGCCGCGAACACCGCCAGCGTCAGGCTCCGTCCCCGCGAGCTTGCGGCTCGGACAAGGCTCCACAGGAAACGCACCCTCCCCACGGCCACACGGCGAAGGGACGAACCAGGTCGCGCACGATCCAGAGACGGGGCAGGGCTGACGGCTTTCATGGAGTTTGCAGTGGCGGAGGGAGGCCGGAGGCGAGGGGTTCCAGGCGGAAACGCCCCGACGGTTCATGAGACCTGCCGCCCTCCGAGGGAAGGCCGCCGGTCCGGCATGAGTTCTCGCCCCAAGCTCGCGCAGGCGAGGTCGGACTTGCTCGACAGTTGACCCGCGGAACGAGCGCGCGCCCTCCCGGGTTCTCCGCAGTCAGAAATGGGACGACCGGTTCGATCGCCGCGGCGCCGCGCGCCGTGAGCTTCACCGCTCTGGGCGGAGTACACCCCACTGACCACCACCCGACAACCGTCCGGCCGTCGATCAGATCGCGGCAAGCAGGCGCCGCAAGGTCTCGTCAACCAGCTTCGGGTTGGCCTTGCCCTTCGCCGCCTTCATCACCGGGCCCTTGAAGGCATTGATCGCGCTCTCCTTGCCGCCCTTGAATTCGGCCAGCGCCTTCGGATTCGCGGCAATCGCGTCGCGGCACCAGCCCTCGAGCTCGCCGCTGTCGGTCGGCGCCGCCTTCAAGCCGCGCCGATCGGCGATGGCGCCCGGCGCCTCTCCGGTCGCAAACATCTCGACGAAGATCTCCTTGGCCGCATTGGCCAGCACCGTCCCGGCATCGACCAACTGGACCAGTTCCGCCACCTGCGCCGGCCGCACCTTGCTCGCCGTCAGGGCGATCCGGGCGTGGCCCACCTCGCGCAACAGGTCGTTCACGATCCAGTTGCCCACCGCCTGCGGCTTGCCGGAAAGCCGCGCCGCCTCCTCGAAATAGTCCGCCAGGGCGCGATCCCACACGAGCACCGAGGTCAGCGTGTACGGCAGCTGGTACTGCTCGAGGAACCGACGCTGCTTGGCGAACGGCAGTTCCGGACATTCCGCCTGCAGGCGTTGTTTCCAGGCGTCGTCGACGACGACCGGCATCAGATCCGGATCGGGGAAGTAGCGGTAATCGTGCGCCTCCTCCTTCGAGCGCAGCGATTGCGACGTGCCGGTCATGCCATCGAAGTCGCGCGTCTCCTGCACGATGGTGCCCCCCCGTTCAATCACTCCGATCTGGCGCTTGATTTCGTGGGCGATGCCGTCGCGCACGAAGGAGATCGAGTTGAGGTTCTTCAGCTCCACCTTGGTGCCGAGTTTGGTCTCCCCGACCGGGCGCACCGAGATGTTGGCATCGCAGCGCAGCTGCCCTTTCTCCATGTCGCAGTCCGAGATGCCGCCGTAGATCATCGTGGCCCGCAGCGAGGTGAGGTAGGCGTAGGCTTCCTCCGCCGAATGCAACGCCGGTTCGGAGACAATCTCCATCAGCGGCGTGCCCGCTCGGTTGTAGTCGACGAGCGAGTCGGCGGCGCCGTGGTTAAGCTTGCCCACGTCCTCCTCGAGGTGAATCCGCGTGAGCGGAATGCACTTGTGCTCGCCCATGAGATTGCGGGCGGGGCCGGGCAACTCGATCTCCACGCTGCCCCCGCGGCAGATCGGCAAATCGTACTGGGAAATCTGGTAGTTCTTCGGCGAATCCGGATAGAAGTAGTTCTTCCGATCCCACTTGCAGACCGGGGCGATTTCGCAGCCCAGCAGGAGCCCGGCCTTGATGATGGCGTCGAGGGCCGCCTTGTTCATCACCGGCAACGCGCCAGGAAGGGCGAGGACCACGGGGTCGGTGAGCGTGTTGGGCTCGTGTCCGTAGCCGGCGGCCACCCGGGTGAAGACCTTGGAGGCGGTCTTGATCTGGACGTGAACCTCAAGCCCGATGACGGCTTCGTATTGCATGCGGAAGGATTAGCCCACGGAACACTCGGAAGCCACGGAAGTGCCCCGGGCTTTCCGGATGTTCCGTGTCTTCTGTGGGCAAAAGGTCATGGATTTGGCCTCCGCTGATTCCAGTCGTGGGCACGGTCGTAGGCGTGGGCGGTGGCGAGCAGGTCGGCCTCCCGGAATGGCTGGCCAATCAGCTGGAGTCCGATTGGCAGGCCGCCGCGCGTGAAGCCGCAGGGCACGTTGATCGCCGGCAGTCCCGCCAGATTCACCCCGATGGTGTAGATGTCGCAGAGGTACAGGGCGAGCGGATCGGATTTCTCGCCAATCTTGAAGGCCGGCACCGGCGACGTCGGCGTGAGCAGGGCATCGACCTCGCGGTACGCCTCGAGAAAATCCCGCCGGATCAGGGTCCGCACCTTCTGCGCCCGCAGGTAATAGGCGTCATAGTAGCCGCTCGAAAGCACGTAGGTGCCGAGGATGATCCGGCGCTTCACCTCCGCCCCGAAACCCTCGGCCCGGGACTGGAAGTACAGATCGACGATGTCCTTCGCGTTCTGCGACCGGTGGCCGTAGCGGATGCCGTCGTAGCGCGCCAGGTTCGACGACGCCTCGGCCGTCGCGATGATGTAGTAGGTGTCGAGGCAGTACGGCGTGTGCGGCAGCGACACCTCCCGCACCTCGCAGCCGAGCGAACGATAATAGGCCACCGCCTGGTCGACGGCGGCGCCGATCTCCGGATCCAATCCCTCACCAAAGTACTCCTTCGGGATCCCGATCTTCCACGGGCCGCGCCGCGCCGCCAGTTCCGCTCGGTAGTCGGGGATCTCCGTCCGGAAGGAGGTCGAGTCGCGCTCGTCGTGACCCGCGATCGCCTGGAGGACGAGGGCGACATCCTCGACCGTGCGACCGAAAGGTCCGATTTGATCCAACGACGACGCATAGGCGATCAGCCCATAGCGGGAGACCAGGCCGTAGGTCGGTTTCAGCCCGACGACTCCGCAGAGGGCAGCAGGCTGGCGAATCGATCCTCCGGTGTCGGACCCAAGCGCCGCCAGCACCTCGCCGGCGGCGACGGCGGCCGCACTGCCGCCGGAGGAACCTCCCGGCACGCGCGTGACATCACAGGGATTGGCGGCGGGGCCAAACGCCGAATTCTCGTTGGAGGACCCCATCGCGAACTCGTCGCAGTTCAAACGCCCGTACAACACCGCTCCCGCCGCCCGGAGCCGGGTGGTCACCGTGGCATCGTAGGGCGAGATGAAGTTCGCCAGCATGCGGCTCGAGGCGGTGAGCGGTTGGTCCTTCACCGCGATCACATCCTTGAGCCCAATCGGCACGCCGTCGAGTGGTCCCCGCCCCTGCCCCGCCGCGCGGCGCGCATCCGCGGCGGCGGCCTGCGCCAGGGCATCGGACTCGTCAAAGGAGTTGAAGGCCCGCAACCGCGGCTCGACGGCCTTGGTACGCGCGATCACCGCCCGGGTCAGCTCGACCGCGGAGAGCTGCCCCGCCGCCAGCTGTGCGGCGGTCGCGGCCAGGGTGGAAGGAAGGACGGGGGAAGCCATCGCGGAAGCCGTGGGCCTCATTCCACCACCTTGGGCACGACCACCATGTGGTCACGTTGGGCGGGGGCGTTGCGCAAGGCCGCCTCGACCGGCAGCCCCGGCCGCGCCACGTCATCCTGCCAGACGTTGTTCACGGCAAAGGCATGCGCCGAGGGTTCCACCCCGCTCACGTCCACGCGCGCAAGCTGCTCGATATGGTGCAGCACGCTGCCGAGCTGCGCGGCAAACGTGGCCTTCTCTTCCGGCGTGAGCGCCAGCCGGGCCAGGCGGGCCACGTGATCGATGTCGAGTTGCGGAGCGGAGGACATGGTTACTTGCGGATCTGCCAGCCCGTGGTCTTGACGAGTTCGTCCTGCAGTCGCTGGAAGGCCGCATTGACCTCATCGTCGGTCAACGTCCGCGCCGGCGAACGATAGACCAGGCTGAAGGCCAGGCTCTTGCTCCCCTCCGGCACACCGGCTCCGCGGTAGACATCGAACAGCGCCACGTTCTCGACCGCAAAGGCACCGGCCGTGGCCGTCCGGGCCGTCTGCGCCACGCGCCGCTGGACTTCGAGAGCCGGTCGATCCTCCGCCACCACGACCGCGAGGTCTCGCAGCGCCGCCGGAAACAGGCTGAAGTCCTTGAAGCGCGGCGGCACGGCCGCGGCGGGCAACTTCTCCGGCAGGATGGCGAAGATCCCGCCGAGCACCCGTCCCTCAATGCCGAGCGCCCGCACCATCGCGAGGTTGAGCAGCCCGAAGCGGGCCACCCACCCGCCCTCGATGCCGCCCACCGCGATCGCATGGCCCTCCTGCCAGCCAAAGTACGCACCGGAAGCCGGGGCCGCCGCCGCATTTGCCACCTCCACCCCCGCCAGCGCGGCCAGGGCGCACACGTGGTGCTTGGCGGTGTAGAAGTCCGGCGCCTCGCGGCGCCGCCACACCCGCTCCCCCACCGGCTCGGCAAGGAGAAAGGCCACGGCCGCACACTCCAGGATCTGCCCGTTGTGCTCCATGAACACCCGGCCGGACTCGCAGAGGCGCGCCGCTGCGACCCCGCGGCTCTGATTCAGCTTCAGCGTTTCCAGTAGCCCGGTGATCAACGTCGGCCGCAGGTGGGTCTGGTCCTCGACGAACGGGTTCGCCAGCGCCAACTCCTGCGCGGCGGCCTGCGACACCCAAGTCGCCACCTCTCGCGCCGGCCGCAGCGTGTAGGTCACGCACTCGTGGAAATCGTGCCCCACCAGGTACTCGGTCACCCGGCGGTTGAAATTCACGACGGGATCGTCATCCGCCACCAACCCCGGGGCCTGCACGACGGCGGGAGGAATCCGCTCCGTGCCGTAAAGCCGCAAGACCTCCTCGACCAGGTCGATCGGCCGATCGAGGTCATCGCGCCAGCTCGGGATGCCGACCGTCCAGGCCGGGCCACGGGCGGGGTGTACGGTCGGTTCCTCGCGCGTAATCGTGAACTCGAGGGCCTCGAACGCCGCCCGCATCTCGGCCGCCGGGATGTCGAAGCCCAGCCGCTCGGTGATGTAATCGTGCGTGACCACGATTTCCCGCTGCCACGGCACGTCGCCGCCAAGGCGATACGCAGGCCCGGCCACGCGGCCACCGGCCGTCTCGAGGATGAGATCGATCGCCCGGTAGGCCGCCTCGAGGGTGCCATGCGGATCAACCCCGCGTTCGTAACGATACGAGGAGTCCGAACCGAGGCCGAGCTGGCGCGAGGTGCCGCGGATCGACTGCCGCCGGAAGATCGCGCACTCAAGCACGAGGTCGGTGGTGTCGTCCGCCACCCCGGAGTTCTCGCCACCCATGATCCCGGCAATGACCACCGGGCGCTGGGCATCGGCGATCACGAGCATGCGGCCGTTCAGGGTGCGCTCCTTGCCGTCGAGGGTCGTGATCTTCTCCCCGTCCGCCGCCCGACGCACAATGATCTGGTTTCCCCCGAGCCGGCGGGCGTCGAAGGCGTGCAGGGGCTGGCCGGTCTCCAGCATCACGTAGTTGCCGACATCGACCACGTTGTTGATCGGGCGCAACCCGACGGCCTTCAGCCGCTCCTGCATCCAGGACGGGCTCGGTCCAATCTTCACGCCCGTGATGAGATGCGCCGTGTACAGGGGACAATCCTCGGGGCTGTCGACGCGGACGCCGGCCAACAATCCCGGCAACGCCGGCGCTTCGCTCAGGTCGCCCCGGAACTTCTCCTGCGGGTAAACCAGCGGCAGCTTGAACCAGGCCGCGAGTTCACGCGCGATCCCGAGGTGGCAGAGGCAGTCCGGACGGTTCGGCGTGATCTCCAGGTCAAAGACCGTGTCGCCAGGCGGCAGGGCCTCGTGGATCGGCGTGCCCAGCGCGGGCCGGCCCTCGAGCAGCAGCAGGCCGCTGTGCTCGCCCCCCATGCCGATTTCGTCCGGTGAGCACATCATGCCCTGGGACTCCTGCCCACGGATCTTCGAGAGCTTGATCGCGAAATTGCCGGGCAGCACCGCTCCCGGGAGCGCCACCAGCACGCGGTTGCCGGCGTCGCAGTTCGTCGCCCCGCAGACGATCGTCTTCACTCCGCCGGCGGGCCCGACATCGACCGTGCAGACCGAGAGCTTGTCGGCGTTGGGATGGCGGGCGCGGGTGAGGATTTCGCCGACCACGACGTGCTCGAGCCGCGGGGCCGCCGTGCTCACCACCGCCTCGACCTCGAAGCCGAGGAACGTGATCGCGCGCGCGATCTCGTCGACGGAGGCGTCGAGCTGCACATAGTCGCGGAGCCAATTGAGAGAGATTTTCACGGGATTGGGTTCTTCGTTCCCTTGGTGGTCTTCTGTTGCTTCAGTTGCGCCCGATGCGTTGCGCCGGTCAGGCGAACTGCTTCAGGAAGCGCAGGTCGTTCTGGTAGAAGTAACGGATGTCATCGATCCCGTAGAGGAGCATCGCCAGGCGCTCGAGGCCCATGCCGAAGGCATAGCCCGTCCAGATCTCCGGATCGTACCCGACAGCCTCGAAGACCGAGGGATCCACCATGCCGCAGCCGCCAATTTCGATCCAGGGCTTGTTCACCTTCGGCAGGTGGGACGCCGTCAGGTCCACCTCGAAACTCGGCTCGGTGTAGCCGAAGTAGTGCGGCCGGAAGCGCGTCTTGGTCTCGGGGCCGAGCAGCGAGGCGAAAATGTAGTCGAGCAGTGCCTTCAGGTCGCGGACCGTGACGTTGCGGTCGACATAGAGGCATTCCAGCTGGTGGAAGTTCGCGCTGTGCGTGGCGTCGGTGGTGTCGCGGCGGTAGACGCGGCCCGGCGACACGATGCGAATCGGCGGCGGCCCCTTGAGCATCGTGCGAATCTGCACCGACGAAGTGTGGGTCCGCAGGAGGTACTTCTCCCCGGCGACCTTCTTCGAGATGTTGCCGAAGCGGGCGGTCGTCGGGAAATAGAATGTATCCTTTTCGTCGCGCGCCGGGTGGTCGATGGGGGTGTTGAGGGCGTCGAAGCAGTAATACTCGCTCTCCACCTCCGGGCCGTCGGCCACGGCGAACCCGACCTTGCGCAGGATCCGGCACATTTCCTCCCGGACCTGCGTGAGCGGGTGCCGCGTGCCGGGGCCGGCGTCAGTGGCGGGGAGGGAGGCGTCGACCGGGGGACCGAGCTGGGCCGCGAGCTCCGCATCGGCGATGCGCGCCAGGGCGGCGTCGAGCTGCGCCTGCAGCCGGCCCTTGGCCTCGTTGATCAGCTTGCCCACGGCGGGCCGCTGTTCCTTCGGCACGGTGCCCATCTGTTTCATCAGCGCGGTCAGTTCGCCGTTCGGGCCGACGTAGCGGGCCTTGGCCGACTCGAAATCGGGACGGCTGGCAATCGCCGGCAATTCCGCGGCGGCCTTGGCCAGGAGGGCGGTGAGTTGGTCTTGCATGGGAACCTGCGACAACTGGAAGGATGAGGGACGGGGGGACAGCCGGAAACTTCCTGCGGCGCGCGCCCCTGGTACGCTACACTCTTTTTGCGTCTCCGCCAAAAAAGAAGGACGGCACCTCGGATTGCGAGGCCCGTCCTCCTGAAACGGAAACAGGGAGGCGAGCCGACCCGGCTCGCGTTGGCACTGACTCAGGCCTTGGGGGCGGCGGCCGCCTTGGCCTTCAACGCGTCCTGGGCTTGCTTGACCAGGGCGTTGAACGCCACCTCGTCGCGGATGGCGAGATCGCTCAGAACCTTGCGGTCGAGCGCGATGTTGGCGGCCTTGAGGCCCTCGATGAACCGGCTGTAGCTGATGCCGGCGTTGCGGCAGGCGGCGCTGACGCGGACGATCCAAAGGGCGCGGAAGTCACCCTTCTTCTTGCGACGATCACGGTAGGCGTACTGCCACGCGTGCTGGACGGCTTCCTTCGCGTAGCGAAAGAGCTTCGATTTGCTGCCGAAGTAGCCCTTGGCGTACTTCAGCACTTTCTTGCGGCGCTTGCGCGACGCGGGACCATTGGTTGCACGAGCCATGTTTGGTTGTTCCTTTTTCGGTTGGTCGTCCGCAGGTCGGCTGGGAAATCACCCGCGGTCGAGTTTTCGGTGGATGCGCGTTGGCGACTAACGGGTTAGAGGCCGAACGGCAGGGCGCGCTTCAGCGCCTCGGCGTGGCCGTCTGCCACCAGCTTGTCCCGCGTCGCACGGCGCTTCTGCTTCGTGCTCTTCGAGCCAAGCAAGTGACGGAAGCCAGGCGTGCGGCGCACGAGCTTGCCCTTCGCGGTCAACTTGAACCGCTTGGCAATGGACTTCTTGGTCTTTTGCATGGAGAGCGGTCGAACACAGAGAACCGCCCCACCCTTGGCAAGGATTTTGTCCGGGAAAACTTCCCGTCTTGCTCCACCGCGGCCAGCGGCTTCCCTGAATCCTCCCGTGGCCACTGCCGACCCGAATTTCGTCCATCTCCACGTCCATAGCGACTACAGCCTCCTCGATGGCTGCTGCCGGATCGACCGCCTGATGGAGCGCGCCGCCGAGCTGGGGATGAGCGCGATGGCCCTGACCGACCACGGCAACCTCTACGGGGCGATCGAGTTCTACAACCAGGCCAAGGCCAAGGGCATCAAGCCCCTCATCGGCTGCGAACTCTACCTCGTCGAATCGTCCCGGCTCGAGAAACACGGCCGCTCCGACGACGAGGGCAAGTCGATCTTCCACCTCGGCCTGCTCGCCCGCAACCTCACCGGCTACCAAAACCTCCTGAAGCTCGTCTCCGACGCGCACCTCAAGGGCTTCTATTACAAGCCGCGCACCGACTTCGAGACCCTGGCCCGGTATTCCGGCGGCCTGATCGGCTTCACCGGCTGCCTCGCCTCCCTCGTCCCGCAGCGCCTGCTCAACGGCAGTTACGAGGAGGCCCGCGAGGCCTGCGCCCGCTTCCTCGAGATCTTCGGCAAGGAAAACTATTTCGTCGAAATCCAGGATCACGGCATCCCGGAGCAGCGCCAGATCATCCCCGGCCTCCTCAAGCTCGCCGAGGAGTTCGGCCTGAAGGTGATCTGCACAAACGATGTCCACTACGTGCGCGGCACCGACGCCGGCCCGCACGACGCGATGCTCTGCATCCAGACCGGCTCCAAGATCGAGGACGAGAAGCGAATGCGGTTCTCCGGGCAGGAGTTCTACCTCAAGTCGCGGGCCGAGATGGAGCGTCTCTTCGCCGAGGTGCCCGAGTCGGTGCTCAACACCCAGCTCGTCGCCGAAATGTGCGACCTCGCCATCCCGTTCCCCAAGGGCAGCGAGCGCTACCCCAAGTATCCCCTGCCCCCGGAGGTGAAGACCGACCGTCCCGGCTACCTGCGGGAACTCTGCGTCACCGGCCTCCAGCGGCGCTACGGCTTTGATCCCGCCGGCATCGCCGCGCACCCCGCCGTCGCCGAACGCGTCGCGAAGATCACCCAGCTGCCCCCCGGCCAGAAACCGCAGGCGCCCGACTATGGCGGCCTCACCCGCGAGGAGGAACTCGTCGTCCGGATGGAGTTCGAGCTGGCGATCATCAACGTCACGGGGTTCGTCGACTACTTTCTCGTCGTCTGGGACTTCATCGCCTGGGCCAAGCAGCAGGGCGTGCCGGTCGGCCCCGGCCGCGGCTCCGGCGCCGGCTGCCTCGTGGCCTACCTGCTCGGCATCACCAACCTCGACCCGATCCGCTTCAAGCTCCTCTTCGAGCGCTTCCTCAACCCCGAGCGCGTCTCCCCGCCCGACTTCGACATCGACTTCTGCATGCGCCGGCGCGGCGAGGTGATCGACTACGTGCGCAAGGAATACGGCGAGCAGTGCGTGGCCAACATCATCACCTACGGCACGCTCGGCGCCAAGATGGTCATCCGCGACGTCTCGCGCGTCCACAACCTGCCCTTCGCCGAGGCCGACCGCCTGGCCAAGATGATCCCCGACGAGCTCAACATCACGCTCGAGGACTCGATCACGAAGAGCGCCGAGTTGCGCGACGAGGTGAACCGCAATCCGGTCGCCAAGCGGATCTTTGACCAGGCGCGGGTGCTCGAGGGCATGGTGCGCAACACCGGCAAGCACGCCGCCGGCATCATCATCACCGACCGGCCGCTCGACGAGTTTGTCCCCCTCACCCTGCAGGAGGGCGACGTCACCGTGCAGTTCGACATGAACGCGGTGGGCAAGCTCGGCCTGCTGAAGATGGACTTCCTCGGCCTCAAGACCCTCACGGTGATCTCCGACGCCGTCGCCAACGTCCGCCGCACGGTGCGGCCGGATTTCGACATCGAGGGCATTCCGTTCGACGATCCACGGACCTACTCGATCCTCAACGCGGGCAAGACGGTCGGCGTGTTCCAGCTGGAATCCCCCGGCATGCAGAGCGCCTGCAAGCAGGTGGGCGTCTCCAACATCGACGACATCAACGCCATCTGCGCCCTCTACCGCCCGGGGCCGATGGCGTTCATCCCCGACTACGCCCGCGGCAAGCGCAACCCCGCGAGCGTCGAGTATCCCCATCCCCTGCTCGAGCAGTCGCTGCAGGAGACCTACGGCATCATCGTCTACCAGGAGCAGGTGATGGAATGCGCCAAGATTATCGCCGGCTACACCCTGGGCGGCGCCGACATGCTCCGCCGCGCCATGGGCAAGAAGGACGCGGAGGCGATGGCCAAGGAGCGGATCAAGTTCGTCGAGGGCGCCAAGCGGGTGAACAACCTCGACGAGAAGAAGGCCAACGAGATCTTCGACCTGCTGAAGAAGTTCGCCGCCTACGGCTTCAACAAGTCCCACTCCGCGGCCTACGCGCTCGTCAGCTACCAGACGGCGTATCTGAAGGCCAACTACCCGGTGCAGTTCATGGCCGCCGTGCTCACCGCCGAGCTGGGCAACGCCGAGAAGGTGTCGCACTTCATCGCCGAGAGCGAGGCGATGGGCATCACCGTGCTCGGTCCCGACATCAACGAGTCGCGCGAGACCTTCACGCCGGTGGGTGACAAGATCCGCTTCGGCCTCGCCGGCATCAAGGGCGTCGGCGAGCTCGCCGCCCAGCAGATCATCGCGGAGCGCGAAAAGAACGGCCCCTTCGCCGATTTCGCCGACTTCGCGCGGCGGATCGACGGCCGCGCCATCAACAAGCGCGTGCTGGAGCACCTGGTGAAGACCGGGGCCTTCGACTTCAGCCACGCGCCGCGCAAGACGCTTTTCGACGGCATCGATGCCGCCCTCGCCGGCGCCGCCGCCCAGGCGCGCGACCGCGCCGCGGGCCAGCACAGTTTTCTCGACCTCCTCGCCGAGCCCGCCGCGCCTGCCCCCTCCCCGGCCCCACGGCTCGCCGGCGCCCCCGCCCCCGCGGCCGGGGCAGGCACCGACTTCACCCCGGCGGAGCGGCTCGGGTTCGAGAAGGAACTGCTCGGGTTCTACGTCTCCGGCCACCCGCTCAACGCCTACGAGGGCCTCACCGAGGCCATCGACACGTTTTCCGTCGACGAACTCCTGTCCCAGTCCGACCGCACCGAGTTCCGGCTCTGCGGCATCAGCAGCAACCTGACCAAGAAGCTCTCGAAAAAGGACAACCGCCCGTGGGTGGCCTTCACCCTGGCCACGCGTCGCGCGTCGATCGGATTGAACATGTTCGCCGATGCCTACGCCGCCTACGGCACGGCCCTCGCCGAGAACGCCCTCGTCCTCGTGCAGGGCAACATCCTCGTCGGCCCGGAAGGCGCCCGCATCAACGTCAAGGAGTGTTACCCGCTCGATGCCCAGACCGCCGGCCTCGTGCGCAAGGTGGTCTGGCTGCTGCATCCCGCGCATCCCGAGCTGCCCGCCTTTCTCCAGCAACTGCGCGACACCCTGAACCGCCAGGTTGGCGACACCCGGGTCGAGTTTGCCTTCCTCTTCGAAGACCGCGTCGCCCCGCTCGCCGAGGCCAGCACCGCGCTCACCTGGAAGATCAACGCCGCCTCCTTCCAGGCCCTTCGCTCCCACCCCGCCGTCGCCGGCGTCCAGGTCGAGACGCGGCGTCTCGAGCTCAAGGAAGACCGGCGCTGGAAAAAACGCTCGTGAATCCCGAACCCTCCATTCTCCACCACGCCGCGCGCGTCCTCGCCACTCTCACCCCGGAACTGCCGGCCGACGCCGCCCTGCGCCGGTACCTGGCCGGGGCGCGGCGCCTCCGCGCCGGCGAGAAGCGGGCCATCAGCCGCGTCGTCTTCATGTTCTTCCGCTGGCGCGAGTGGCTCGAGGCGAAGCAGCCCATCGCCCGGCAACTCGAACAGGCCGCCGCGCTCCAGACGCGTTTCGAGACGGGCCCCGCCGCGGTGAAGCCCGAGGCCCTCGCCGCCCGGGCGGTGCCGGCGTGGCTGCGCGAGGAAATGGAACTCCCGCCCGACTATCTCCGGCAGCTGCAGCAGGAGCCGCCGCTCTGGATCCGGGCCCGGCCCGGCACCGCCGAGAAGCTGGCCCGCGAACTCGGACACTGCACCACGACGCCCCGCGCCCCCGACGCCCTGCTCTACCGCGGAACCCAGGACTTGTTTCTCACGCCGGCCTTTCACGGGGGCGCGTTTGAAATCCAGGATCTCTCCTCCCAACTCGTGGCCCTGGCCTGCGCTCCCCGCGCCGGCGAAGTCTGGTGGGACGCCTGCGCCGGCGAGGGCGGCAAGTTGCTCCACCTCGGTGACCTCATGGGTAACAAGGGCCTGATCTGGGGCACCGACCGGAGCGAGCGCCGCCTGCTGGTGCTGCGCCGTCGCGCCGCGCGCGCCCAGCTCTTCAACTTCCGTACCGCCTCCTGGGACGGCGGCGCCCGGCTGCCCACCAAGACAAAGTTCGACGGCGTCCTGCTCGACGCCCCCTGCAGCGGCGTCGGCACGTGGCAGCGCAATCCGCATGCCCGCTGGACCACCACTCCGGCCGACGTGGCCGAACTCGCGACGCTCCAGCGCTCCCTGCTCGAACACGTCGCCGCCGCGGTCAAGCCCGGCGGCCGCCTCGTCTACGCCGTCTGCACGCTCACGCGCTCCGAGACGACCGCGGTCGCCGACGCCTTCCAGGCCGCCCATCCGGAGTATGCCCCGCTGGCCCTGTTTGGCACCGAACCGCGGGTCACCCTCTGGCCGCAGGAGCTCAACGCCAACGGCATGTTCCTCGCCGCGTGGACCCGGGCAAGATAACCGCCGCCACCGTCCGGGCCGACTTCAACGACCTCGCGGCGGTTCTTCACTACACGCGCGCCGCACATGACCTCGGCCTCTGGGCCTCGGAACGCGCGCTGATCGAGCGTTTCTTTCCCGATCACCACGCGCCGCTGCTGGAAGCGGGTTGTGGCGCGGGCCGCGTGACCCTCGGGCTCTGGGCCCTCGGGTACCGCCACCTGACCGCCTTCGATTTCGCCGAGGAACTCGTCGACCAGGCGCGCAGCCTCGCGCTCGAACGCCGGGCCGGGGCGATCCGCTTCTTTCACGCCGACGCCACCGACCTCCGCCACGCCCGCCTCGTCGATCCGCCTCTTCCCGCGCAGGGCGAACCGGACGCTTTTCATGTGTTTCGCGAAGAGGCCTTTGGCGGCGCCCTGTTCATGTTCAACGGGCTGATGCAGATTCCGGGCCGGGGCAACCGCCGCGCCGCGCTGGGTGAACTGCACCGGATGTGCCGTCCTGGCGCTCCGTTGCTCTTTACCACCCACGACCGGGATTCCTCGCCGACGGAGCGCGCCCTGTGGCGACTCGAGACCCGGCGCTGGATCCGCGGGGAACAGGATCCCCGCCTCGTGGAATTCGGCGACCGCTATTTTACCGACGAGGCGGGCCGCACCTTCATGCACCTGCCCGATCGGCGCGAAGTGCTCGAGGACCTCGTCGCAACGGGCTGGAACCACGCCTTCGACGCCATGCGCGCCGAGGTCGCCCGCGAACACCACGCCGTGCGGGAGTTTTCCGACGAATGTCGCTTCTGGGCCGCGACGCGCGGCCTCACCGTCGCTCCCGAAAATGTAACCCCATAGGTTACATTCCCGGACGGCGACCTCTGGTGGATACAGCCGCGCTGCGAGGCCGCGGGGCTATTCCGGCCGCTTCAGATCGAAGCGCTCCCGGGTACGCACGTAGGATTCGCCACCGAGGCGGCCGATGAGATCGAGCTTCGCGGGGTCCACCTTGCCGTCCGCGCCGAGCACCTCGTCGCGCACGTGGGCGCACTGGATGCGCCCGAAGATCACGTTGGCCGCCAGGGGACCCTCACCAAGGTGCACAATGCGATCGAGCGTGCATTCGAACGCCACCGGCGCGGCCGCCACGCGCGGCGGGCGCACTCGCTCGCTGGGGGCGGCCGGCACCCCGAAGCGCTCAAACTCGCTCTCGCCGTACGGGAGCATCGCGGCGCTGGCGTTCATCTGCTCCGCCAGCTCAAAGGAGACCAGGTTCACCACGAACTCCGGCACAGCCTCGATGTTGCGCACGGTGTCCTTCTTCGAGCCATCGCGGGTGTTGACCGGCACGAACATCAGGGTCGGCGGATTCGAGGTCACGCCCTGGAAGAAGGAGAACGGCGCGAGGTTGGTCCGGCCGTCGCCGGAAACGGTCGACACCCAGGCGATGGGTCGGGGTGTGATGGTCGAGGCCATCCAACCATAGGCATCGCGCGGGCGCAGGCGGGTGAAATCGAGGATCATGACAGGAGCAAAGGGGAGTTCCGCCGCCGCGTCATTGCCAAAGTCAGCACGCGGGCTTGCCCTCCGCCACCGGCGCGGCACACCCTCGCGCCCCACGATTCCCGGCTTCCGTGATGCACCCTCGCCTGCCCCCGTTTCTCCCGCCTGCCGCCACCACCGGCCGCCTGGTTGCCGGGGCGATCCTGGGCGCCGCCCTGCTCCTGGGTGGAGGCTGCGGCCGCGGGACCGGGCCGGCCGCCGTCGCGGCGCCGCTGGTTCCTGCCAAGTCCGGCGAGTGCCGTTCCTGCCACGAGGACATCTACAAGGCCTGGGCCAACTCCCACCATGCCCACGCGCACCGTCCGGTCGACGCCCGCGCCGAGGAAGACGCCCTCGCGGTGCCGCGCCAGTTTGGATTGCACGGCGTGGATTACCGCACGGAGTGGAAGGACGGTCGGCCCCTGTTCACCGAGAAGCGCGGCACGGCCCCGGCCGAAACCTACACCGCCGAGTTCGTCCTCGGCTACACGCCGCTGCGGCAGTTCATCGTGCCGGTCGGCGGCGGACGCTACCAGGCGGCTGAGCTCGCCTACGATCCCCACCAGAAGGACTGGTTCAACGTCTTCGGCGACGAACGCCGCCAGCCGGGGGAATGGGGCCATTGGCGCGGGCGCGGGATGACCTGGAACTCCATGTGCGCCCACTGCCACATGACGGAATTCCGGAAGAACTACGATTCCGTCACCGACACCTACAGCACCACGTGGCGGGAACACGGCGTCGCCTGCCACCAATGCCATGGGGACTTTCCCGCCGCGCACCTCGTCCCGGGCCGACCGGCGGATCCCGCCAAGCAGACCGGCCTCACCGCCGCCGGCATGAAGCGCGCGATGGAGACTTGCGCTCCCTGTCACGCCCGCAACGAGCTCCTCACCGGCCGGCTGCATCCCGGCGCCGACTACAACGACCACTACCGCCTGACCCTGCCCACGGAGGCGAACGTGTTCTACCCCGACGGTCAGGTGCGCGACGAGGATTTCAACTACACGTCGCTGCTGACGAGCCGCATGGGCGGCAAGGCCGGCGTCACCTGCCTCGACTGCCACGACTCGCACAGCGGCAAGACCCGCCTGCCGACCAAGGACAATTCGATCTGCCTGCAGTGCCACGGCCCGTCGCCGCGCAACAACGCGCCAATCATCGATCCCGTGAAGCACTCGTTTCACAAGGCGGACAGCCCGGGCAACCTCTGCGTGGAGTGCCACATGCCGCGCACCACCTACATGCAGCGCGACCCGCGGCACGACCACGGCTTCCTCAAGCCCGACCCCCTGCTGACGAAGGAACTTGGCATTCCCAACGCCTGCAACCGCTGTCACAGCGACAAGACCGTCGACTGGGCCATCGAGAGCGCCGACAAGTGGTACGGGGCCAAGCTGGAATCGCGCCAGCGGCAGCGCACGCGTGTGGTCGCCGCCGCCCAGGCCGGCGCGCCCGACGCCGCCGGCAAGCTCGTGTCGCTCATCGCGAGCGAGGAAGTGCCCGCCTGGCGGGCCACGCTGCTGCTGCTCGGCCGACCCTTCGCCGGTCGCGAGGCCGCCGTGGTCGCCGCCGCCCGGGACAACCTGAAGCATGCGGATCCGCTGGTGCGCTCCGCCGCCGTGCAGGTATTGGCCACCCTGCCTGGGGAAGCCGCGACGCTTCGACCGATGCTGGAGGACCCTTCCCGCCTCGTGCGCCTCGATGCGGCGTGGCCGCTCTCGGGGGAGCTCGCGGCGGATTCCCGGGTCCGGCAGGAACTCGACGACTACCTTGCCGCCAGTGCCGACCAACCCGCCGGCCGGATGCGCCTGGGCCAGGATCTCTTCAACCGCGGCCGTCACGCCGAGGCCGTCGCCGCAGTCCGCCAGGCGGTCGAATGGGATCCCTTCTCGCCCGGACTGCACGACACTCTTGGCCTGATGCTGAACGAACTCGGCCGTCCCGGCGAGGCAGCCGCCTCGCTCTGGCGCGCGGCGCAGCTGAATCCGACGGATGCCGGGGCGGCGTTCAATGCGGCCCTCGCCTTCGCCGGCGCGCGGCAGCTCCGCGACGCCGAACTCGCCCTGCGCGAGACGGTGCGCCGCAATCCGCGTTTCGATCGCGCCTGGTACAACCTCGGCCTCCTGCTGGCCCAGACCAACCGGGCCGACGAGGCCCGCCAGGCGCTGGAAACCGCCGAGCAGATTGCGCCCCAGGTCGCCGATTACCCGTACGCCCTCGCGACCATCCTCTGGCAACGCGGCGATCGCGCTGGGGCACAGGCGGCCGCCCGCCGCGTCCTCGCGATCGATCCCAATCACGCCCAGGCGCGCAGCCTGCTCGCGCCGTAGCGTCCCGGCGGAGCGGGACCGGCTGCTTAGCGCAGCAGTGTCGTGCCGCCGTCGATGTCGTAGGCCGAACCCGTGATAAACGCCGCCTCGTCCGAGCACAGGAACGCCACCAGTGCCGCCACTTCGTCCGGCGTGCCCATGCGCCCGATCGGCTGCGCCGCCGCGAGCTTGGCAAACATCGCCGGCTCCTGCCCCGGGTAGTTCTTCGCAATGAACCCGTCGACGAAGGGCGTGTGGACGCGAGCCGGGCACACGCAGTTGCAGCGGATGCCCTGCGTCACAAAATCGCGGGCAGTGGAAAGGGTCATGCTGAGCACGGCCCCCTTGCTCATCCCATAGGCGAAGCGATCCGCCACGGCGATCTTCGAGACGATCGACGCGAGGTTCACGATCGCCCCGCCCCCGGCGGCGAGCAGCTTCGGCACGCCGAAGTGCAGGCCGTGGTACACGCCGCGAACGTTGACCCGATAGATCCGATCCAGGTCGTCCGGCGTGGTGGTCAGCACGTTCCCGACGTGCGCAATGCCGGCGTTGTTCACCAGCACCCGCAGCGGTCCGACCCGGTCGAAGGCCGCCCGCATCGACTCCGTGTCGCCAACGTCCGCCACGACGACTTCGGCCCGCCCGCCGGCGCCGCGAATCTCGGCCGCGACCGCCTCGCCCGCGTCGTCGCGGGACTCGACGATGAAGACGGCGGCCCCCTCTGCCGCCAAGCGACAGGCGATGGCGCGACCGATGCCGGAGCCGGCCCCCGTCACCAGCGCGGTGCGATCCTCAAAGCGACGCGGCAGTTTGTTCATGGGGAAAGGTTGGCGCCGGACCGCCGCGGGGACCACCGCAAACTGCCCTTCCCGTCACTGCCCACAAGGTTCACCAACGGGTCGCGGCGAACTTCCAGCCGGGGACCTTCTTCTGCATCTCGATTTCGTCGTTGCGCTCGGTGAGTCCGGCCCGGAGGTAGGCGGCATGGGCGCGGGCCAGGGCGGACCGGTCCAGTTCCACGCCGAGCCCGGGACCCGCCGGCAAGACCACGGCGCCTTCCTCGAAGCGGATCCGCCCACCCACGATGATCTCCTCCCACTGCCAGGGATAGTGGGTGTCGAGCGCGTAGGAGAGGTTGGGCATGGCCGCACCAAGATGCGTCATCGCCGCCAGAGAGATCCCGGCGTGGTTGTTGGAGTGCATCGAGACGCCACGAGCAAAGGTCCGGCAGTGGGCGGCGAGTTCCATCGAAGCCCGCAGGCCGCCCCAGAAATGGTGGTCGGTAAGGATGATGTCCTCCGAGCCCAGTCGCACGCTGCCCGGCAGGTCGTCGAAGGACGTCGTGCACATGTTGGTCGCCAGCGGCGTTTTCAGCATCCGGCGCACCTCGGCCATGCCGGCCTGCGTGCGGCACGGATCCTCGAGGTACTCCAGCACGCCCTCCATGTCGCGTCCCCACCGAATCGAAGTCTCGACCGTCCACAGGGCGTTGGGATCCAGCCGCAAGGGAACGCCCGGCCCGAAGCGCCGCCGCAGGGCGTGAATCGCCGCCACTTCTTGGGCCGGCTCGAAGCAGCCTCCCTTGAGCTTGATCGACTGGAAGCCGAACTCGGCCACCATCGCCTCGGCCTGCGCCACGATGCCGTCGGGATCGAGCGCCGCGCGCTGCCGTGCCGCCGCCCAGCCCGTGGCCCGCGGGTCGGTGCCGAACCCGAGTTCGCCGCCGGCGCCCTCGTACTTGTAAAAGAGGTACGCCGAATACGGCACGCGTTCCCGCACCACGCCGCCCAGGAGATCCGCCACCCGCACGCCGTAGGCCTTGCCCTGGAGATCGAGACAGGCGACGTCGAGGGCGCTGTAGACCTGGACCCGGGTGCGGCCGTCCCAGGGCTTGTCGCCCCGCGCCACCGAGGTCTCCGGTGCGCACCGCTCCGCCAGCCGCGCCCGCAACGCGTGCCAGTTGCGCGGATCGGCCCCGATCACCACCTCGCGCACGGCGGCCAGCGCCTGGTCCACGGCGACGCTTCCCGGGACTTCCGCCAGGCCGCTCAAGCCGTCGGAGGTGCGCAATTCCACCACCGTGCGCAGACAGTACGGCGCGTGCAGGCCGGCGGCGTTCAGGAGCGGCGGATCGCCCAGGGCGATCGGCGTGATGTGCATTTCGGTGATCCGCATGGCGTGAGAAAATCAGGGGGGGGACGGCTGGCCGGTTTCCGCCCGCAGGCGAACAGCCACCGGATGATCCGGGCGAGCCCGCAACACAAGTTCGCATTCCGCTTGTGCCTCGGACAGCCGCCCGAGCCGGGCATACGTCACGGCAAGGTTGGCCCGGGCATCGAGGAAACCCGGCTGGCGCCGGAGGGCTTCCTGAAAATGCGGCACGGCTTCGGCCGGCCGGCCAATTTGAACCAGGGCGCTGCCCAGGTTGTTGTGTGCCTCCGGGGAATCCGGGCGACTCGCCACCACCTGCGAGAATTGCCTGGCGGCTTCCGCCCAGTCTCCGCTCTGGAAACAAGCAAGCGCCAGCATCTCCCGAAGTTCGACCTGATCCGGTTTCAGCTGCAGGGCTCCGGCCAGGGCGGCGGCGGCTTCCGCCGGGCGCCCGAGCCCCAGCAACACCTCTCCCAGCTGCCGTTGCGCGGCGAAACGGCTGTTGGGATCGCGAGCCCAACGCAGGGCCTGCTCCAGCAGGGGGCGCGCCTCGTCCGCCCGCCCTTCCTGCTGAAACACCGCCGCAAGGTTGTACAGGGCCGGAACAAAGTCCGGCTTGAGCGCCAGGGCCGCCTCGTAGGCGCGGCGGCCGTCCGCGCGCCGTCCGGTCCCGATCAACGCCAGGCCCAGGGCGTTCTGCGCCTCGTGCATCCGTGGATTTCCGCGCACCGCTGCCTCCAGCACCGGCACAGCCTCCGCCGCGCGGCCCAGTTGCAGCAGCGCGCCGCCGAGATTGGTGAGAATTTCCGGGGCGCCGGGCCGAAGTTCGAGGGCGGCGCGGTAGTGGACGATCGCGTCCTCGAAACGACCGACGGTGGTCAGCTGGAAGCCCAGGTTGACCCGGGAAATCCAGGCTCGCGGGTTCTGGTGGGTGGTCTCGCGCCAGAGTGTCATCGAATCGCGGTAGAGCGCCGTCTGCTGCCATGACAGCAGGGCCAGACCTCCGAGCGGCACCAGGGCGGGCAGGAGTTCGACCGCTCCCGAGGCGTTCGTCAGCCGTCGCCCTAGCAAAGCCAGCCCGCTCCCCGCCAACGCGAGTGGACCGATGCTGGCGAGATGCTGGAAGTGGTCCGCCACATAGGAATAGCGGAAGAAGAAAACGTCGAAGAAGCCCAGGACCGGAAACAACGAGATGACGAAATAAGCCCCGGCGAAGAACCACGCGCGCAGAGGTCCGCCACGCCGCCAGGTCAACCAGCCCGCCGCCGCGACCAGCGCCACCGCGGGCAGCCACCACGACCAGTGCCCGGCGTCGATCTCCCAGCGTGGGTAGATGAAGACCAGCGGCTCGGGCCAGGCGAGTTTTCCGAGGTAGAACCACACCACCCGGCCGGCGAGCACCGCGCGCTGCGCCAATGACAGATGCCAGTCGGGGCCGCTGGCCATCGAGTTCACCTTCTGCTCCCAAATCGTCCAGCCGCTCGCTGCGATCGAAACCAACAGGAAGGGCAGCAACCACCGCACCTGCCGGAGGCCCCATCCTCCGCGCCACCACCAGGCGAGCCCGAGCACCACCGGCAGCATCACGGCCGAAGCCTTGCTCAGGACCGCCAGCACGGCACACGTCCAGGCGAGCCCGTAGTCCGGCCACCGGGGTTCCGCAGCGGTCCGTTCGAGCCAACGGAGAAAGAACCAGACACTGAGCAGGAGAAAGAAACTCGCCTGGGTGTTCTTGAGCTCCGAGATCCACGCCACGGACTCGACTTGGACCGGATGCAGCGCCCACAGCGCCGCACCGATGGCCGCCCCCGGAATCCGCAACCGGCGCAACACCAGCAGGAGCAGGACCGCGCTGCCGGCCTGGAACGCCACGACCACCCCGTGAAACAGCGCCGGATTGAGCCCCCAGAGCGCGTGCTGCACCCAGAAGCTCGTCATCGTGAGGGGGAAGTAGTTCGCCTTGGCGCTCGTCCAAATTTCCTTCAGTCCCAGCGGTCCGATGATGACCGGGTTGGCGGTGACATGGGCGTCATCGTCCCAGATGAAACCCGCATTCCACACGCGGGCGTAGGTGGCGAAAACGGCGAGGACGAGCAGCGCCGCGCCACCCCAGAGGTGCCACCCCTTCGAATCCTTCATTTGCCCCGCAGGGCGGCCGCGAAACCGAGCAACCCGGCCCGCACGGCGCCGCCATCACTGCCGAGCGCGGTGAAGGTGTAGCCAAGCTCCCGCACCTTGGGCACGAGCGTCGGGTTGTGCACGAGGATGCCGGCCGCCTTGCCGGCGCGCTGCGCCGCCTCGCTCACCTGGCGGAGCACCGCCACGAACGCCGGGCTCTCCAGTTGATCGCGGATCCCCATGTTGTAGGAAAGATCGGTCGGGCCGACGAAAAGCACGTCCGCCCCGTCCACGGCCGCGATCGCCTCGATGTTCCGGACCGCCTCCGGGGTCTCGATTTGGATCACCGTCAACAGGCGCTCGTGGGCGTGGGCGTAATACTCCTCGAAGTCGCCGCCGAAGCCCGCCCCGCGGTTGAACTTCGCCACCCCGCGAATTCCGTGCGGGGGATACCGCATCGCCTGGACCGCGGCCCGGGCCTCGGCCGCCGTGCTCACGTAGGGCACCATCACCCCCATGGCCCCCATGTCGAGGACGCGCTTGAAGCGCGGAGTCTCGTTCTGGGCAATGCGCACGACCGCAAACGCCGGCGTGGCGGCCGCGGCGTGCAGCTGATGCAGCAAAGTGTCCTGTCCGCCGGGCCCGTGTTCGTGATCGATCAGCAGCCAGTCGAAGCCCGCGAGTCCGGCGATTTCAACGGTCATCGGCGAACCGAGGTTGAGGAACGTTCCAGTCAGCCACTCGCGCGCGAGCACCCGCTTTCGAAAGTCAGGAGGGATTTTCATGGGGTCGAGGAGTCTCGGTGTTACAAGGCGAGATAAAGCCGGTACAGTGCCTGCGTCCCGCACTCGTCCCAACCCCGGCTCGCCACCTGCTCATAGAGCCGCTTGGCCACCGCCAGGCCCGGGAGGTCGAGCTTCAGCTCGCTGGCGCTCTCGAGGGCGATCTTCATGTCCTTGATGATGTGCTTCACATAGAATCCGGGGGCGAAGTTCTCGGCCAGGGCGCGCGGCGCGAGGTTGGTCATGGCCCAGCTGCCCGCCGCGCCACCGCTGATGCTCCCGTGCACGGCCGCCGGATCCAGGCCGGCCCGCTTGGCGTACGCCAGCGCCTCCACCCAGGCGACCATGCCCACGGCCACGGCGATCTGGTTGGCCATCTTGCAATATTGGCCGGCACCCGGACCACCGTGCCGCGCGATGTTCTTTCCCATGATCTCGAACAGCGGTTTCGCGCGGGCGAATCCGGCTTCGTCACCCCCCACCATGATCACCAATCGCGCCTCCCGCGCCCCGAGATCGCCCCCGGACACCGGGGCATCCAACGCCGTCACGCCGCGCCGGGCCGCCGCCTCGGCGATGCGCCGCGCCAAAACCGGACTGGAAGTCGTCATGTCGATCAACAACGCCCCCGGTCGCACGCGTTCCACGATGCCTCCCGCTCCCAGGTAGCTCTGTTCCACGTCGGTGGGAAATCCCAGCATCGTGATCACCACGTCTGCCTGGGCCGCGGCCGCCCCGGCGGACTCGTGCCAGGTCGCCCCTGCTTCCAGCAGAGCCGTGGCTTTCTCGCGGGTGCGGTTGTACACGTGCAGCGTATGGCCGGCCTTCTGAAGGTGCCCGGCCATGCTGCGGCCCATCACGCCGGTGCCAATGAATGCAATTGCGAGCGGTGCGGTCATGCGAGGGAGGAGCGAAACCCGATGCAAGATGCTCGCGCCGGCTGGCGCGAACCATTTCTCCGACCGTCACCGCGAGCTCCGGAGTTGCCAAGCCTGCGGTTCTTGGTCGTCTCTAGGTTCGTGCGTTTTTCCCGCATTCCGCTGCTCCTCCTTGCCGGCCTGCCCCTCGCCGCCGCTGAGCCCGTGGACGGGCGCCAGATTTTTGGCGACCATTGCGCCTCCTGCCACGGCACCGACGGTCGTGCCCGCACGCCCGCCGGGCGCAAGGTCGGGGCCAAGGATCTCGCGCAAAGCACCGCCAGCGAGGCGGAAGTCCGCGAGCGGATCCTCGCGGGGCTCAAGGATCCGGGCGGGGCGATCCGCATGCCCTCCTTTGCCGACCGCCTGTCGCCGGAGGCGGTGTCCGCCGTCGCCGCGTACGTGAAGACTTTTCGCCGTTAACCTCGAAACCCAACCGTCATGCACACCAATCGACGCCAGTTCATCACCACCTCGCTCGCCGCGACTGCCACGCTCGCCACGGGAGCGCGGGCCGCCGGTACCGCCGGCGCGGGGTCCCGGGAGTATTACGAACTCCGCTCCTATGGCCTGAAACCGGACGTCCGCCTGAAGGCGCCGGCCGCGCGCGCCCCGGTCGAGGCTTACCTGGAAAAGGCCCTGCTGCCGGCACTGGCGAAGCGGGGCGTGAAGAACGTCGGCGTCTTCACCGAGCTCAAGGTCGACAAGAAGCAACGCACCTCCGAACCCCTGGCGGACTCCCCGCTTTGGGTCCTGATTCCCTACGCGTCCCTGGAGACCTTTGCCGGAATCAGTGCCGAGTTGAACCAGGATCCCGCCGTCCAGAAGGCGGGGGCGGCGTACCTTCAGGTGCCGAAGGCCTCGCCGGCCTTTGAGCGCATCGACGTCTGGCTGTACCGGGCGTTCCAGAGCATGCCGAAGATGGAGATTCCGGCCTTCGCCAAGAGCCGGACGCCGGGACGGGTCTACGAGATGCGCGACTACGAGAGCCACAGCGAGGAACGCGCCCTCAACAAGATGGCGATGTTCGACGCCGGCGAGACGCAGTTGATGCGCGACCTCGGAATGTCGCCGATGTTCTTCGGCCAGGCGATTGCCGGCCCGAACCTCCCGCATCTGCGCTACATCACCGGCGCCAAGGACCTCAACACGCACCTCGACAACTGGGGCAAGTTCGGACCCGACCCGCGCTGGAAGGCCATGTCGGGCGACCCGAAGTGGAGTGGCAACACGTCCAAGAACACCGCCCGGTTCTGTGTGCCGACCGCGTACTCGGAACTTTGATCGCATACCGGACGGTCCGCCAATCCGGCGACCGGGCGTGCAGTTCCGCGAAAGGTGAATAGGCTGTCGGCAGGGATCGTCTGACGAGACGTTCCCTGCCAGCCATGAAATCCTCCCGCCTCTTCTGGTTTTGCCTCCTCCCCGGCGCATCGCTGCTGCAATCCCAGGTTGAGCCGGCCGGGGTCGGGCCGCAGGGCGAGCCGGTGACGACGGTCGCTGCCCCCGCCCCGCTGCGTTCGGCTGCGGAACTCGAACAGCTGGCCGCGCCGATCGCGCTCTATCCCGACGCCCTGCTGGCCCTGATCCTTCCGGCCGCCGCGGCGCCGGCGGATGTGGTCCTGGCGGCGCGGCACCTGCGCGAGAATCCAGGAGACCGCGCGCAGATCGAGCAGCGGGGCTGGGACGAAAGCGTCAAGTCGCTCTCCTATTACCCAGAGGTCCTGAAGTGGATGGACGAGAACTTGGAATGGACCAAACAGCTCGGCGAAGCGTTCACGAGCCAGCCCGCCGAGGTCATGCAGGCGATCCAGCGCCTCCGGGCGCGCGCTCGCGCGGCTGGCACCCTGATCGATTCGGCAGAACAGCAGATCATCAGCGAAGCCAACGTCATCCGGATCGTGCCAGCCCAGCCGGACGTGCTTTACGTGCCGTATTACGAACCGACCTACCTTTATGCGGAGCGGCCCATCGTCTACGGGGCCCCGTTCCTGCGGTTTGGCCCCGGCTGGCCCGTCGGTTCCTGGCTCGCATTCGAATGTGACTGGTTCCGGTCGACGATCTGGATTGGCAATCGTCACCGTCGCTGGACGCGCCCCGATTGGCGGCAACCCTTGGTCCCGGTCCCCGTCGTCGCCACCTCCTACGCCAACCCGCATGGCGTCCGCCCGTGGCATCCACCGCCGCCGTCGGCGCGGCATCGCCCGCCCCCCCCGCCGTCAGTTTCCCCCTCGACGGCCACGTACGTCCAGTCGCCGCCGCCCTCCTCCGGACCGCCCAGCCACGTCGGTCCGCGCCCGCGACCTTCCGCGGGGCCGTCGCCCATGGCCCCCTCAGGGCGACGCCCGCCCGTGGACCATTCGGCCGATTCTCAGGCGAAAGCTGCCAGTTCGGCCCAGAACACGCCGGGCATGCCTCCGCCCTCCGCGGCGCGCTTCCAGGTGGAACAGGCCGTGGCCGCCGCCGCTTCCGCCCAGGCAGCGGGCCCACGGCGACCGCGACCCGCGGCTCCAGCGGACAGCGACCGCGCTCCGGGCTCCACTCCTCCGCGGAGCTACCAACGGCCGTCCCCTCCTCCTCCGTCGACCAGCGCCCCGCCCTCCATGACCGGACGCGATTATTCGAATCGTCATCCCGGCGCCGCCCCGGCTGCTCCCTCCCGATCCGCTCCGCCACCTCCGGCCGCAGGTCCACCGCCGGGAGCGCCAAGTTCCTCTCGATCCGCGCCCTCCGTGCCCCCTCCCGCGGCCCGCGCGGCTCCCGCACCAGCCCCGGCCCAGGCTCCGGCGCCGGCACCCGCCAAAGTCGAACCAGGCGTCGAACGGCGCAATCCCAACGAGCACCAGAGGTAGCCGGGGGCACCCGGCGCGTTGACAACCCACGGCGGCGCTGCGGCAGTGGTCGGCGATGCCGCTTTCGTCCGCCGCTCCCGCTCCTCTCGCGCCGTTTCGGACCGCCGGCGGAGGACCACCGGATGCCGACGCAGTGCTCGAACGTTTTCTCGCGGTGGCAACCTCCCGCGGCCTGAACCTCTATCCCGAACAGGAAGAGGCGATCCTGGAGGTACTCGCGGAGAGGAACGTGATCCTCGCCACTCCGACCGGGTCCGGAAAATCCCTCGTCGCGGCCGCGGCCCATTTCCACGCCCTCTGCCGCGGGGAGCGTTCCGTCTACACCTGTCCCATCAAGGCGCTGGTCAACGAGAAGTTCCTCGCCCTTTGCCGGGACTTCGGTCCGGAAAACGTCGGGATGATGACGGGCGACGCGAGCGTCAATCCGGGCGCCCTCGTGCTCTGTTGCACGGCGGAGATTCTCGCCAACGTCGCGCTCCACCGTGGTGCCGAGTGCGGCATCCGCACGGTGATCATGGACGAGTTTCACTACTACGCCGATCCCGAGCGCGGCTACGCCTGGCAGGTTCCCTTGCTCACGCTCGGGCGCAGCCGCTTTCTGCTGATGTCGGCCACGCTGGGGGACACGACCTTCTTCGAGCGCGAACTCACGCGCCTGACCGGGGCCCCGAGTGTGACGGTGCGCAGCGACCGGCGGCCCGTGCCGCTGGAGTTCGAGTATTCCGAGGTGCCGCTGACCGAACGGATGGCGGAGTTGCTGCAGACCCGTCGCGCGCCCATCTACCTGGTTCACTTCACGCAGCGCGCCGCGAGCGACGCCGCGCAGGCGCTGATGAGCCTGAATGTCTGCACGCGTGAGGAAAAGGCCGCGCTGCAGGCCGAACTGGAGACCGCGCGGTTCAACAGCCCCTACGGAAAGGAAATGCGCCGGTGGTTGCGCCACGGCATCGGCGTGCACCACGCCGGCCTGCTCCCCAAGTACCGCGTGCTGGTCGAGAAACTCGCCCAGAAGGGGCTGCTCAAGCTGATCTGTGGCACCGACACCCTCGGCGTCGGCATCAACGTGCCGATCCGCACCGTGGTCTTCACCCAGCTGTGGAAATACGATGGCCGGAAGGCGGCGGTGCTCGGTGTCCGGGATTTCCGGCAGATCGCCGGGCGGGCGGGGCGGAAGGGATTCGATGACGTCGGCTACGTGGTGGTCCAGGCCCCGGAGCACGTGATCGAAAACAAGCGCGCGGACGAAAAGGCCGCGGCCAATCCGGGGAAGAAAAAGAATGCCCCGCGGCAGCGCGCCCCCGAAGGTTCGGTCGTCTGGGATCTGAAGACCTTCGACCGCCTGCGCACCGCCCCGCCCGAGGAGCTGGTGTCGCGCTTCGAAGTCACGCACGGGATGCTGCTGCTCGTCCTGAGCCGGTCCGGGGATGGCTGCGGTGCGATGCGACAGCTCATCCGCGACTCCCATGAGACCGAGCACCGGCGGCGCGCCCTGCGCCGTCGGACCTGGCAGTTGTTCCGAGCCCTGCTCGACCGGCGAATCGTCGAGATCCTGCCCCGCCCTGCCGCGCCTCTCCCCGCGGGCCACGCCAAGCTCCGCGTGAACGTCGAACTGCAGGAGGATTTTTCCCTCCACCAGGCGCTATCCCTCTACCTGATCGACACGCTGCCCCGCCTGGACCGCGCTTCGCCGGACTACCCTTTCGATGTCCTGACCCTCTGCGAGGCCATCGTCGAGGATCCCGATGCCATCCTGCGGCGGCAGGTCGACAAACTGAAAACGGAGAAACTCGAGGAGATGCGGGCGGCGGGAGTCGAGTACGCCGAGCGCATGGAGAAGCTGGAGCAGATCGAACACCCCAAGCCGCTCCGCGAATTCCTCTACGAGACCTTCAACGCCTTCGCCGCCGTCCATCCGTGGGTCGAGCAGGAGAACGTGCGCCCCAAGTCGATCGCGCGCGAGATGTATGAACGCTACCTGTCGTTCGCCGACTATATCAAGGAGTACGGCCTGCAACGCACCGAGGGGCTCCTGCTCCGGCATCTTTCGCAGGTCTGGAAGGTCCTGGCCCAAACCGTGCCGGAGGCAGCCAAGACGGAGCCGGTGTTCGAGATGGAGGACTACTTCCGTGAACTGATCCGCGGGATCGACTCCAGTCTGCTCGAGGAATGGGAGCGCCTGCGCCATCCCGGAGCGGAGATCCCCGCCGCCACGACCGAGCAACCGCCGCGTCCGTCCACGTTCGATCTCACCCGGGACCGCGCCGGCTTCCGCCGGCTGGTGCGCACCAGCGTGCTCGGCTTCCTGCAAGACATCGGGACTCACTCCTGGGAGAGCGCCGCCTCCCGGCTGGCCCACGGTGAAGCCGGCGTTGCGGAAGACGGCCAGCCCCTCTCCCCGGAGGCACGCCGGCTGGAAACGGCGTTCACGCCTTACTTCGAGGCCAGGGGACGTTTCCGCCTCGATCCCGAGGGCCGTGCGGCCAAGCACACGCACTTCCAGGGCGACGAAACGCCGGGAGAAACCGAATGGGATCTGGCGCAGGTTCTGGTGGATCCCGAGGGGAACAACGACTGGGAAGCGAGGTTCACGGTCTCCCTCGTCGAATCCCGGGCCGAAAACCGCGCCGTCGTGCGCTTCACCACGGTCGCGCCCATCGGCGCTCCTTGAGACAGAAGCGATCGCGGTACTCCCTCCCCGGGCGCGCCGCGATGGAAGCGGCCCGGAATCGGCCGCCCCGCCCTCGCCGGCCCCGCGCTCCTCACGGATCGATCGGCACTCCCTCGGCCCGCAGCCGCTGAAGCTTGTAGGTGAGGGCGCGCCGGCTGATCGCCAGCTCCCGCGCCGTCTCGGTCCGGTTGAAGTTGTTTTTTCGCAGCGCCTTCAGGATCGCCTCCCGCTCGATCTCTTCGAGCCGCTGCACCTCCCGCTGCGTGGACCCGGGTTCATCGCCGCCCGTCGTCGTGAGGACGCGCGCCGGCAGGTGTTCCGGCAGGACAATTTCCCCCCGGGACAGCAGGGCGGCCCGCTCCATCGCGTTGCGCAATTCCCGGACGTTTCCCGGCCAACGATAACGCAGCAGCCCGGCGGACACCGTCGCGGAAAACCGTGATTTCTGCCGGGAAAACTGCCCGATGAAGTGGGTCGCAAGTGGCAGGATATCCTCCGGGCGCTCCCGCAGCGGAGGCAGGTGAACCTCCATGACGTTGAGCCGGTAGAAGAGGTCCTCGCGGAATCGTCCCGCCGCGAGCAGCGATTCCAGATCCTGGTTGGTGGCCGCAAGCAGGCGGGCATCGGCCCGGAGATCGCGCGTGCCACCGGAGCGCCGGAACACCCCATCGTTGATCACCCGCAGCAACCGGGCCTGCAGCGGCAGCGGCAGCTCGCCGATGTCGTCGAGCAGCAGCGTGCCGCCGGCGGCCTCTTCGATTCGCCCGAGCCGCGTCGCCGGCCCCTTGTCATGGCCGAAAATCTCGTCCTCGAGCGCACTTTCGGCCACGGCCGTGCAACTGACCTTGATGAACGGTCCGGCGGCACGGCGGCTCCACCGGTGGATCAGATCCGCCACCACCTCCTTGCCCACGCCGCTCTCGCCGGTGATAAGCACGCGCGTGTCGGATGGCGCGATGATCGCGACGTCGCGGAAAACCGCCTGCATCAGCGGACTCGGGCCGATGACCCCGGGAGGCAGGGCCTCGATTCCCGCCCCGCCCGGCGCGGGCTCCAGGCCCGACGCGGGCGCGACGCGCACCGAGGCCATCAGCTCGTCGAGATCGATCGGCTTGGCGAGGTAGTTGACCGCGCCGTCGCGCATCGCCGCCACGGCGGAGCGGATGTCCGCAAAGGCCGTCACCAGCAGCACGGGCAGCGCCGGCAGCATCTCGCGGACCCGTCGAAAGGTCTCGATGCCGGAGATGCCGGGCATGCGGACGTCGCTGATCAGGAGGGCAAACGGCTCCTGGGCGAGCAGCTGCAGGGCCGCCTCGCCGGACGCGGCGGAATGGGTGCGGTACCCTTTCGCGCGCAGAAACGTTTCCAGCAGGTTCCGCTGCCCGGGATCGTCGTCGACGACGAGGATGCGGGCGGCCTTCAGGGGATCAGGCTTCATGGCGCACGGCAGAGGCGGCCAGATGGCTCAGCCGGAAGACGGCGCCACGGGGCGAATTGGCCAGACAGACGATATCCCAACGATGGGCCGCCACGATTTGCCGGACGATGGCCAGTCCCAGGCCCACTCCCTTGGGCCGCTTCGTCACGTACGGTTTGAAAATCTCCTGCCGGTCCGCCTCGGCCACGCCCGGGCCGTCGTCGCGCACCTCCACCACCACTCCCTCGGTGGGCGTCGACTGCCAGCGAACCTCGATCTTCCCGCCGGAATCCACCGCCTGCACGGCGTTCAGGAGGAGGTTGAACAGGGCCTGGCGGAAGAGCTGCTCGTCGGCCTCGATCAGGAGCGGCGTGTTGTCCGTCTCGAGCCGCACCTGCTTGTCCTCGATGTCGGGCACCAGGGTGCGGGTGACATCGGCCACCAGCCGGGCGAGGTCAACGGGAGCCAGGTGGGCCTGGCGGGGCTTGGAGTAGTCGATGAACTGGTTGAGCTGCACCGTCACCCGGTCCGCCTCCTCGATGATGGCCGACGCGTGCTCGCGAAGCCGCGGCGTCCCCTGGGCCTCCATCGAAATCATCTGGGCGAGGCCGCGGATCAGGTTGAGGGGGTTGCGGGTCTCATGGGCGAGGCCCGCGGCCGCCAGGTTCATCTGGGCGAGATGGCTGTTCATCTCCCCGGCCTTGACGAGACGGATCTGCAGCTCCGAGTTGCGGTGGAGGTTGCGCCAGGCGAGGGCGGAGATGAAGGCGGCGCCCAGGGCGAGCCCGCTGACCATCGTGCGCAGCAGGAAATCCCCCTGCACCGCCCGCCGGAGGTCGGCGGTCGAAAGCGAAATCACCAGGCTGTGCACCCCCTTGGTGCGAATCAGCGCCTCGTATTCCTCGGGATCCATCCACGGCGGCCGGCTGTAGGGAAAGCGCGACGACGGCGACGGCGATCCCTCCGCTGCGCCGCCGCCCGGGGGACGCGCCTCGCTGCCGCGCGGACCCGCCGGGCGGGATCCCGCCGGCCGAAAGGCCTTGCTGAAGCGCTGGCTGCTCACCACCACCGCCGCGGGCAGGGTCTTGTCCTCCGGCGCTCCCGGGACCGGTCCGAGGTCCATGAGGTTCAACAGCGTCAGTTCCTGCTCACGCCAGTGCACCCCGCCGGCGCGCAGCGCCTCCGGCGTGAGTTCCACCGGCCGCCCGGCGCTCGCAATCGTCTCGCCGGTGGCACCGAGGATTGCGATCGACTCCAATTCGCCGGGATGAATCAGACCCTGCAGGGCGGATTCGATGCGTTCCTTGGGAACCAGGATGCCGGCCCGCCGCTGGGAACTGACCACGATGCCCAGGGTGGTCGTGATGTCGCGGCCGCGATTGATCAACGCCTGTGCGGAGGTCTCGCGAAACCGCCGGTGCTCCCCCCACTGCCAGCCGCAAATGGCGAGTCCGGCCCCGGCGAGGACGGCGTAGATGCCCAGGCTGCGCTTGAGTTGAGGCCTCCGCATGTTCGGCGTGTACACTCTAGCCGCAGTGGCGCCGGATTTCCAAGTCACAACTCCGCCGACCGGCGCTCCCGGCCACTTTCCCCGGCCGCCGGCACCCGTCGCAGAGGATACGCGGCGCCGGGCCTACAGGATCAGTTCTTGTCGAGGAAGCGGGCCCGCTCCTCCTTCGAAAAGGCCTTCGGGGCGAGTTCCAGCCGCTTCTCCTCCTGCTCCGACACGCGCGCCATCACGTCCGTGGTGGGTACGACATGCGGGGTCAGGAAGATGAGCAGCTCCGTTTTCACGTCGGCCTTCTGCTTCCGCTTGAACGCGGCCCCGACGATGGGAATGTCGCCGAGTACCGGCACCTTGTTGTCCCGGTCCGTGTTCTGGGAGGAAATCAAGCCACCGATCACCACGGTCTTGTCGCTGGCGGTGACCACGACCGTGTCGGCGGAACGCTTGTCGATCACCGGCGAGCTCACCGTATTGGAAATCGGCACACTGGTGGCGCTCAGCGAGGAGATTTCCGGCGAGACGATCATCTCGACAAGTCCATCCTGCGTGATGAACGGCGTGACGCGCAGGATGATGCCGATATCCTGGTACTGCACGGTGTTGATCGTGGTGTTGGTCTGGTCGCTGATCCGGGAGTTGGTGATGATGGGCACCGACTGGCCGACCATGATGGTCGCCTGCTGGTTGTTGCGGGTGAGGATCGAAGGCCGGGAGAGAATCTCCGTCTTGCTCACCGAGGACAGCGCGTGGAGCGTGGCGTTCACGTCGCGTCCGAGGATGCGGTAAAACGCGCCATATTGCGTCGGATCGCTGAACGCCTCACCGAGCCCGAAGCGAGTCGAGGCCGAGTCCGCGGCGCGCCCGCTCGGTTCGTCCTTCAGGGCGATGCTGCCGGCGCGGGACACCTCCAGACCGAGGTTGAGCCCGTTGTCGTGGGTCACCTGGACGAAGACGACGTTGATCAGCACCTGGGGCTTCGGCTTGTCGAGGCTCTGGATGATGGTGCGGATGTTTTCGTTGGTCTCGTCGTCGGTGACGATGATGAGGCGACGCGTCTCGAGATCACTCGTGATCGTGGCCTCCCCGACCATGGTGGAGTTCATGTACTGGCGGGACGCGGCGCCCCCGCTGCCACCACCACCGACGGCGCCACGGCTGGCCTGGTTGATGGTCGTGGAGGTACGCGGTTGGGTCGTCGTGCGGCCGGCCTGACTGGTGCTCGGCCGGGCGCCGGTGGTCTGGGCTGCCCGGGCCGCGCCCGGAAGCAAGGTGAGCCCAAGCGCGAGGACACCCAGGGCGGACGGACGGAAGAGGAAAGAGTGCATGGAAAGGAAACGGGGTGGAAGGACCGGGAGACGCGGCGGAGGTCAGCGCACGCCCCGGGTGCCGAGGGTGATGTTGGTGCTGGTCGCCTGGGTGTTGGAGGAGGCGCGGGTGGACAGCGGATCCACCTGCTGGCTCGTCTGGGCGCGCGTGTTGGAGCTCTGGAAGAGATTCCGGAGAATCGTCTCCACCTGCTTCACGTCGCCATTCTCCAACGTGTAGACGAAGACCTTCTGCTTGCGCGCCGAGCTGGCGTCGAGCTGGTTGATGATGGCCTCGATGTCATCGAGCGTCTCCCGGGAGGCGCTGACGATGACCGAGAAGGTGCGCGCGTCGGGCACCGCCACCACGGGTGTGCCCCGCGCGCCGCCGGAACTTCGGCCGCTGCTGGTGCGCCCGCCGGTCGGCCCCCGGCCGCCGCGCTGCGCTGCTGCCGCCGCCATCATCATCGCGGCCCCGGGACCGAACGCGCCGAACTGCCCCGGTTGCGGGGTGCTGCCACGCTGCTGCGAGCCCGAGGTACCGCCGCCAAAAATGTTGGTGATCAGCTGGGCCATTTCCACCGGGTCGGCGTTCTTCAACTGGAAGACCTTCATCGAGGACACCGAGCCGGCGGAGCCATCGAGGGCGGAAACCAGCTCGACGATGTGGCGCACGTTGGCCTGCGTGTCGGTGACGATGAGGGAATTGCTGTCGGTGTTGGCGGTGACGGTGGCGCTGCTCGGCATGAGCGTGGCGAGGTCGGCCGCCGCCTGCGTGGCGTCAATCCGCTCGAGCGGGATGATCTGCATCACCATCTCGGCATTGTCCGGGATCTGCCGCGGATCGTTGCCCGTCCGGATTGGGATGGCGCGCTTCCGGGCCTCCTCCTTGGTCGTGACGACGAGGTTTCGTCCCTTCAGCGAGGCGGTGTAGCCGTGCTTGTTGATCGCGAGGTTGAGGAGTTGTACGGCTTCGGTGCGGCTGATCGGCTGGGCACTCCACATGTCGATCGAGCCCTTGACCGGCGTCTCCAAGACGATGATGAAGCCGGCCGCCTCGCTGAGGTAGTTAAGCACCGTCTCGAGCGGGGCGCCGCGGAAGTTGAAGCGCAGTCCGCCGGAGGGATCGCGCGGAGGCCGGGCGGAACCGGCCGCTCCGGGTTCCGGATCCTGGGCGGGCGGAGGCGGTTCCTGGGTCCGGGCCAGGGGCGCCAGCAGGACCAGCGCGAAAAGCAGGGCGAGAGCAGGGTTGGTTTTCATTATTTCAATTGTTTCTCCCGGTTCTTCATCAGCCGTTTGAGGACTTCGGAGGCGTTGGCGGGCAATTCCACGGTCGGCGGCCGGACCGTGCCGGGGGCGTCCGTAACGGCGCGCACCGCCGGGTTGACAGCCACGCTCCAGTCGGCGCCTTCCGTCCGGCGCAGTTGCTGCGCCACCTTGAGGGCAACCGTCTTGCCCTCGCGGGTGAGCTCGACCCCATCCGCCGCGATGCTCTGCACCTTGAATTCGCCGAGGGCTTCCCCTTCCCGCACCGACTTGCGGTAGGTGGAGTCCGGACTGTCGAAAATCGCGAGCTTCTCCCCGTCGAACTGGAGCGTACCGACCAGCGCGGCCTGATCGACCTTGACCGTCTTCTCCTCGCCGCTCGGCCGCGTGCGTCCGACGCGGTTCGAGTTGAAGATATTGCGCTCCATGACGAGTTGGAACGAATCGATGGTCTTGGGCCCGGTGTTGGCGGCGGCCGCGGTCGGAGCGGACTTGGCCGTGGACTTGGAGCCCGACCCATTGCGGCGGCTTTCCGCGGCCCCGGCCCCGAGGGTGACCAGGGCGAGCGCCACGATTCCGGCGTGGAGTGGAAGGAGCGGCCTCATCGGCGCACCTCCAGCGGCACCAGCCGCAGTCCGCTCACCAGCAACCCGAGGGAGAGCTTCGAGCCGTTTTCATCCCGGGAGGTGAGCTCCACGGAATCAAGGCGCAGCGGCAGGTTCGACTTCTCCACCTCGAAGAGAAAGCGGGTGATCGCGGACAGGGAGCCCGTGGCGTCGACCCGGCATTCGAGGAGGGAGTAGCGGTTCGTGCCGCGCTTCCATTGCGGCTTGATCGAGCCGAGCTCGACATTGCACGCCCGTCCCCACCGGTCGAAGGCGGTGATGAGATCCTGCTCCGCCTTCGCGGGATCGTCGGGCAGCGCCTGGGACTGCATCTCCGCCCAGGTGGCCTGGGTGCGCTCGGCCCGCGCAATCATGCCCCGGCCTTCGCCGACCGACTTGGTGAGGCGGGCAATCTCGACGCCGCGTCCCTGCCACGCCTTGAGCAGCGGCGAGAGGACAAGACTGTCGAGGATGAGCAGGGCCACGCCCGCGCCGACGACGATGAGGAGGAGACGTTCGCGACTGGTGGTCGGTTTTTTCATGTGCCGGAGGTTCCGACCCAGCGGAACGTAAAGGTGAACTGGGCGGGGGTCTTCCCGCGGATTTGCTCGATCTTCAGACCCTGCACTTCCTTGGCCTGGCGCAGCTGATCGAGGGTCCGGAGCAGGGAGGCGTTGTCTCGGGCGGTCCCCGAGACGCTGACCGTCGCCGGCCCGTGGATTTCAAAGGTCTTGGCGGTCACGCTGCCGTTGTCCGGAAAGCACTCGACCACCCGGCGCAGGATCGTGAGGTTGCGGTAGGAGGCCACCCGGGCCGCCATGCCCTCCCACTCGGACCGCAGGGACCAGAGCCGGAACTCCTGCCAGCCAAAGGCGACGGCGGCGACCAGCGCGGCCGCGGCGGCGGCGAAGCCCGCAGTGGCCAGGCGGCGCGAATTGTAGCGGGCGAGCAACTGGGCCCAGCGGCTCGGACGCGGCGGCAGGAACTCCAGCGCGGACGAGCCCGCGCGCAGGTAGCTTTCCGCCAGCTGCTCGATCATCACCTCGGAGACCGGCCGGCCCCCGGCCTTTCCGAGATCGATTTCCAGGCCGGCCTCGCGCGCCCAGTCGCCGAGGATTCCGGCGAGTTGTTCGGTGAGCGCCGCGTCACCGCGCAGTGCCAGCGTACGGATCTCCGGGCGCAGCCCCGCGGGAATCTGCTCGAAGGTGATGCGCAGTTCGCGCGCGATCGCCGGGCCGTTGAGCACGTGTTCGCCGAACTCCGACTCGATCGTGGCCTCCAGGGTGCGATAGGCCGCGAAGCCGCCCCCGGCGGCCACGAGGAGCGTGGCTCCCTTGGGCTCGACCAGCAGGCTGATTCGCCCCTTCCCGGCCGCCCCGGCCGACTCGGGCAGGGCCGCCAGGCCCAGCGTGTAGCTGAGGGGCTTCAGGCCGGCGCTCTTCAGCACCTCCCCGAGCTGGGCAATCTGCTCCTGCCGCACGGCCAGCTGGGTGACATACCGCTCGCTGCCGACACGATGCGCCGACGGGGCGATCTGCAGTTCCTCCGGGCTGCACGGAAAGCCCTTCTCGGCCTCGATCTGCAGGAGGCTCGCGGTATCCTCCGGGGAGAGATCCGGCACCGACACGTGCTGGCTCATCACCCAGGAGGCCGGGAGCGCGACCACGCAGTGGCGTTCCCGGATGTGGGCCGCCTCGAGGTGGTTCCGGATCTCCCGACCGACGAGTTCCGGCTCGGGATGCAGGAGATCCAGCGCGAGCGGAGCGGAGGCGGTGCGCAGCACGGCGACCGCGTTCTTGGACCGGGCCACGTGGGCTGCACGGAGCTGGCCGTCGGCCAGCGACAGACCGAGGATCGATTGAAGGCGGCGGCGCGGGGGCCAGTTCATGTGCGGTTCTCCTTCGCTTCCCGCCAGGACTGGCGGAGGCGGGGTCCCAGCGCCCAGCCAAAGGCGGTGAGATCCTGGTGATAGACAATGCGGGGGGTGCCTCGGGTCATGTCGAAAACGGTCTTGGTCCGGCAATAGCCGCGCCCGGAACGGGCGACGGCGACGACGTCGGCGGAAAACTGATACGAGCGATCGGTGATGTACGGACCGGCCCGCCGGATCTCTTCGCGTCCGATTACCTGGGTAAGCCAGGCGAAGGAACCGCGCGTCACGTCGGGATTGGCCAGCCGGTAGGCAACCAGGGCGGCGGCGTTGTCGGGTCCGATTCCCGGGATGCAGGCGAGCACCGTCTCGGAGGCGGTGTTGACGTTGATCAAGCCGCTCACGGTGCTGTTGTTGCTGGCGGTGATCTCCCCGCGGATCTGGTCGAACTCCTCCGGGGTCATCCCGCTGACGACCATGAACTCAGCGACGGAGCGGAATTCGCCGCCCCCTACCCGGTTCAGGATCTCGGCGGTCCGGCCGCCCCCGAACCGATCCTGCAGGATTCGCTGCAGGGCCTGCCGGGTCTGCACGGTCGCGATGTTGATTCGCCGGCCTCCCCCGCTCCGCGTGTTGGGTTCGCGGCTGTACACCGTCAGGTACTCGAGGATCCCGGGCTGGAGCACGCCGTCGAGGTCGTCGCGCGGCGCGGATTGCTCCCCGTCGTTCTCGTTGTCATCGAGGACGCCGTTGCGGTTGGTGTCCTCGCCAAACAGGATGTCCAGCGTAGCCCCGTAGACGAGGCGCAGCTCGTCCACGGTCTCGAAGGGTCCGGCCTTGTTCACCCGGGGAGGATCGAGCCGGCCGTAGCTGGAATCGCCGGTGTCGGTCTGGTTGCGCGAACGCCAGGAGATGATGGCATCGACCAGCTCCGGGGTGATGCCGGGCAGTGCCTCGAGGATCGACCGCGGCGCGGTGTTGATGTTGATCTTGGAGGCCTCGTCGATGAGGCCGAAGACCGGCAGATCCGTAGCCCGCTGATCGGGATCGCGTCCGATGAACCAAAAGGCCGCGTCCCCCACCGGGACCTCCTCCGACTGGTAGTCGTCGCGGTAGGGCACGGTGCCGTTGAGGCCAAACTGGCTGAGGATGAAGGCCGCGTAGCGCACGCCGCCGGACGCGGCCTGCCGTGCGATGACCTCGCCGGCCCGGTTGTCCGCCGCGCGCAGCTCGGCGCTCATCTCGTTGGCGAAATACAACGTGAGGGCGACCAGGCCGAGGCAGACCCACATCACGATGATCATGACCGAGCCCCGGCGCAGCCGGCTCCGGGAGGTGGCAGAGGTTTCAACCATCGGACGGCTCATGGCATCGCCTCCTCCTCGGCCTGTTGCTGGCTGGTCGTGGTCACCACCATCACCGGCACCACCAGGTCAATCGGTTCACGCGCCGCCGCCACGCCCGGCTGGGCCGCCAGCACGAGGCTGAAGCGGATGCCCTGCGGCAGGGTCGAGGTTTCCGTCGAATCCCAGTTGTCGGTCCAGGACATGCCGTCGAAAAAGAGCATCTCCGCCGACTCGACCCCGGTCAGCAGCAGCTGCTCCTCCGGCTCCTGTTCCTGCACGGGCAGGAGATTGCGGGTGATGATGCGCAGCAGGCGTTTCCCCGAGCTGCCATCCGTCGACGGCGAGAGGTAGAACGACACCATCTGCACCTCGGAGAACGGATTCCAGCCGTCGATCCGGCCCGAATTCGTGTACAGGTCCGGCGAGACCCGATCCCCGAAGTTGCCCTCGAACGAAGAGGTGAAAGTGGTGGTCTGCAGTTCCCCCGACAGCGTGCCGCCCGGCAGCATGATCCCGGCGAGGTCGCGCCGGATGATTGCCAGCGCCCGTTGCAGGCCGAGATCCTCCTTGATCCGATCATGGGTCGAATTGTGCAGCTTCAGCGCCCCGAAATAGGTCGTCTGCACCACCAGCAGGACCACGGCGCCGACCGCGGTGCCAATCAGCAGCTCGAGCAGCGTGAAGCCACGCGCATCGCACCGGCGGGACTGGAATCGCGGGGCGTTCATTGGCTCGTGGAGGGCGAGTCCGCCAACGCCTGGAGGTCGGACGTCGTCACCGGGAGCAGCGTGGTCAGGCTCACCTCATAGGGGTTGCCCTGCACGGTGAACGTCACCGACACGGTGATCTGCTGCATCGCATCCTCCGGCCAGTTCTCGATCCGCAGCGTCCACGGATAGCTGGTATCCCCCTCGGCGAGCACCCCGCTCGAGGTGCTCTGCTGCGTCTGGGCCTCGATGATGGACTCCTGAATCACGCGCTCAGCGATTCGCAGGGCGGCGACCTTGCGCTGGCCGAGGATGCCGGCGCGGCTGGCGATGCCCATGCCCTCCATCGCCACCGGCACGATGATGGCCATCATCAGGAGCGAGGCCAGGACCTCGACCAGGGTGAAGGCCCGGCGGGCCCGGCCAGTCGCGGCCGGATCAAGGCTGCGCAGTGAGCGGGCGGATTTCATACCCAAGTCGGTTCGGGGTCGGGGCGATTTCCAACGCCCCCTCGGTCCCCTGACGGATGATGATCTTGACGGCCCGATCGTCCTCGAAGAAGCCGTCGGGATTGAACCGGATCGCCGGCATGCCTTCCGGGAAGCCGAAGCCTTCGTCCTCCTGCTCGGACGTGACGTGCTCGCTGATGACCGGCACCTCGAACGTCAGGGACGGCTCGGCCGTAAACTCAATCGGACGATCGTCGGCCGAGGCGTGGCCGGTCTGGACATCGACGCCATAACGCTGGCGCGTCGTGTCGATCCAGAGCAGCACCGGCACCCCCTCGGCGACCGCCTTCGACTGGGCCTGGTTGATCACCGAGAGCATCCGGCGGGCCTCCGCGGCGAGCGCACGGCCGCGGAAGAACGACGACATGCGCGGGGCGACCATCGAAGCCACGATCAACAGGAGCACCATCACCACGATCAGCTCCACCAGCGTGAAAGCGCGGCGGCCGGCGGTCCGGGATCCGCCGGACCTGGGAGCAACGTGGTGCTGGAGGGAGGGGCGCAAGGGGAAGAACTACCGCGGATCAGCGCGAGGAGATCCGCGCGTTGACGATGTCGTCGGCCGTGCCGGCCTGTCCGTCGGGCCCCATCGAGCGGATGTCGTAGCCAGAGGGATTCACGCGACCGGGAAACTCATAGATGTAGGGGTGGCCCCAGGGATCCATCGGGATGTCACTCTTCAGGTAGGGGCCGCGCCAGTTCTGCACGTCGGCCGGTTGCACCACGAGCTGGCTCAGGCCGTCCTGGCCCCGCGGATAGCTGCCGGTGTCGACCTCGAAGGCATCGAGCGCGGTGCCAAAGGTGGCGATCTGCGTCTGGGCGGCGGTGACGCGGGCCTGCTCGGTGCGCCCGGTGAACTTGGGCATCACGAGCGCGGCGAGGATGCCGAGGATGACGAGCACGAGGAGCAGTTCCACGAGCGTGAAGCCGGCGCGGCGGCGCGGGCGGCGCGAGGTGGAGGCCTGGCGAAGGGTGCGATGAGCTTTCATGGAAGGAGTTACTTGATGTGGTCCTGCAGGGAGAATATCGGGATGACCATCCCGATGAAGATCGTGCCGACGAGCGCCGCGATGACGAAGAGCATCAGCGGCTCGGCCAGCGCCACGAGGCCGCGCAGCTGGCGGTCGAGATCCCCTTCGGTCGTCGCGGCGAGGCGCAGCAGTTCCTGGTCGAGCTTGCCGCTCTCCTCGGCGACGGAGATCATCTCCACGACCGCGCCGGGGAAGAGGGTGCGGTTCTGCGCCAGGCTCTTGCCGAGGGGCTTGCCCTCCTTCACGCGGTCGATCGATTCCGAGACCGCGTCGACCAGCACCTGGTTGCCGATCGAGCGGCGGGCGACGTTGAGGGCGTTGATCAGCGGCACGCCGGCGCCCAGCAGGGTGCCGAGCATCCGGCAGAAGCGCGCCATCGCAAACTGGGCGAGCAGCGGCCCCACCGAGGGAATCCGCAGCACCATGCCCTCCCACGTGCGGCGCCCCTTCTCGGACTTGAACCAGTTGCGCGCCGAAATCGCCGCGATGACCACGCCGGCGAGGAGAAAGAGCCCATAGTGCCGCACCGCCTCGCTGACGCCGACGATCATCTGCGTGAGCAGGGGCAACTGGGCGTTGAAGCCCTGGAAAACCAGCTGGAAGCGCGGAATGAAGAAGACCAGGAGGAAGATCAGGACGCCGATCGCGAGCACGAGCAGGATCGCCGGGTACATGAGCGCGGTGAGGACGCGCCCCTGCAGTTCCTTCTCGCGGGCCTGGAAGTCCGCAATCTGCGCCAGCACGACATCGAGGAAGCCGCCGGTTTCCCCTGCCTCGACCATGGCGATATACACCCGGGGAAACGTCTCCGGCGAGCGGGCCATCGCATCGGAGAGCGACATGCCGTCGATCACCAGACCATGGATCTCCTTCCACTTCGCCTTGGCGACCGGCTCGGCCGCCTCCCGGTGAATGATTTCCAGGGCCCGGCTGAACGGCACGCCGGCGGCAAGCAGGCTGGAAAGGAGACGCGTGAAGTTTTCGAGAATGCGCGGGGTGATCTTGCGCGGCTGGCCCAGCTTGAAGCTGAAGCCCCCCTCCTCCGCCTCGCCGCCGGTGGCCGCCCCTGATCGCGTGGGCTTCGCGCCGGCCTTCGCCTCCGCGAGCCGGATCGGCTTCAGGCCCCGACCCTCCACCTGCCGCATGGCCTCATGGCGGTTGCTCGCATCGATCAACCCCTCGACGGCGACACCGTCGAGCTGCAGCGCTTTGTAGGCGAATTGGGGCATGCGAGGGGAGTCCGAAGAGCCGGTTTAGCCGCGGTTGGTTGCATTCGTGCAGGCAGGGCGACCTGGGCCCGCACCCTTCATGGCAAGGCCCGCCGTGCGCGGGGCGAGGTCGCCCCTCCCACAGGAAACCCGAGACGAAGTAAGGCCACGTGTCATCGTGATGCTAATCGGAGGTCTTTTGGGCCGAGGCGGCCGCGGGCTGGCGCGGCGGCTCCTCGTGCACCGTGGTGACACTGAGGACCTCCTCGATGGTGGTGACCCCTTCCTGCACGAGCCGGCGGCCGTCCTCGGCGAGCGTCGTCATGCCGGCGCGGCGCGCGGCGTCGCGAATCGTGTCGGTCGAGGCGTTTCGGAGGATGAGCTGCCGGATCTCGTTGTTGGTATCCATCCACTCGAAGATGGCCTGGCGGCCATGGAAGCCGGTGTGCCGGCATTCCCGGCATCCGACGGAGCGGTAGATGGTGGCCTCGGGCGCGATCCCCATGCGGGTCTTGTAGGTCCGGGCCGCGGGCGATTCGTCGACCTGCTTGCAGTGCGGACAGAGCAGACGCACGAGGCGCTGGGCCAGCACCGCTTCGAGCGAAGAGGCGACCAGGTATGGCTCCACCCCCATGTCCACGAGGCGGGTCAGGGCGCCCGGCGCGTCGTTGGTGTGGAGAGTCGAGAAGACGAGGTGGCCGGTGAGCGACGCCTGGACGGCGATCTGCGCCGTCTCGTGATCGCGAATTTCACCGATCAGGATGACGTCGGGGTCGTGGCGCAGGATCGAGCGAAGCCCGCGCGCGAAGGTCAGGCCGGACTTCTCGGACACCTGGATCTGGTTCACACCCTTGAGCTGGTATTCGATTGGATCCTCAATGGTGACGATCTTGCGCTCGGCGTCATTGATCTCCTGGAGCGCGGTGTAGAGCGTGGAGGTCTTGCCGCTGCCGGTGGGACCGGTGACCAGCACGATGCCGTGCGGCAGCTGGAGCACCCGCCCGAGGCAGGCGTACTCGCGCTCGTGCATGCCCAATTCGCGCACCCCGCGGAGGGCGGCGTTCTGCCGCAGGAGGCGCATCACCACCGCCTCGCCGTGCAGCATCGGGATGATCGAGACCCGGATGTCGACCTCCGCGGCCTCAATCCGGACCTTGATGCGGCCATCCTGCGGCAGCCGCTTCTCGGCGATGTTCAGGTGGCTGAGAATCTTCACGCGCGCCACGATGGCGGGCTGGAACTTCTTGATCTGGGCGGGCACCGGCACCTCCTGCAGCACGCCGTCGATCCGGTACCGGATGCGCAGTTCGTCCTCGAACGGCTCGAGGTGGATGTCCGACGCGCGCAGCTCGATGGCGTCCTTCAGCACCTGGTTGACGAACCGGATGATCGAGGCGTCCTCGGCCGCCTCGTCGAGGTTCGTGCCGGCCGCGATCGCGTTTTCGTCGACGACCTGCAGGTCGCCGGCCTCGTCGAGCGTGTCGATCGTGTCCGCGCCGACGCCGAGGCGTTTCTTCAGCTCGCGCTGGATGGTCTCGGAGACGGCGAGCACGGGGCGCAGGCGCAGGCCCGTGAGGGTCTTGAGGCCGTCGATGCCCTGGGTCGCGAACAGCCGGCAGGTGGCGATTTCGATCTGGTTGTCCACCCGCCGGAGGGGCAGCAGCTCGTCCCGGAGCAGCAGGCGCGCCGGGAAGAGCGAGAGCACCTGCTTGTCCGGCTCGAGCTCGTCGAGTTTGGCGAACGGCACGCCGTACTCCCGCGCGAGCCAGCGGAGGACCCGCTCCTCGGCGAGGGCTTCCTCGCCGGGATTCTGCTTCAGGTAGGCGCGGGCATCGCCGGTCGTGAGCTGCCGGGCCGCGATCATGCGGTCGAGCAGTTCCGGCAGGGCGCCGTTGGCGCCCGCGACGGGGGCAGAGTCGGTCAGCACGGGAAAATCAGGGCAGCAGACCGAACATCACCGCCACCGCCTCCTGCCGAACACTGAGGACGGCGCGCAATTCCTCCTGGGCCTTGGTGAGCTTGGCTTCGTTGTCGCGCCGCACCTCGCGGAGGCGTTCGAGCCGCGACTTGATCTCCGCGTCGGGCAGTTTGTCGCGGACGGCCGACGCCAGGGCGCTGACCTCCGGGGAGCCGCCGCCGCCGCGCATCGTGCGGTTGCGATCCCCGCCATTGTTGCCGCGGTCGCCTCCGCGATCACCGCCGCCCGGAGGGCCACCCCGACCGCCAAACATGCCAAACGCGCCCGGACCGCCCCCCATCCCGCCGCCCATGTTGCGGCGGATCTCCTGCAACTTGGCCAGACGCTCGGAGATGACCTTCCACTCCTCATCGTCGGTGATCTCCAGGCGTTCGCGCAACGCGTTGAGCATGCGCGCCTGCATCTCCTGAGGATTGAAGTTGCCACGGTCGCCTCCGCGATCGCAGCCTCCAGCACGGCAGTTGCGACAAATCGTGACGAGACTCTTTCAACTCTCGCTGCGCGCAATGGTTGCGCAACCTTCCCGCCGGCGTGCGCAAGATTTGCTCACCCCGCTTCCGGGGTGCGCGTCCGCGGCGCCGAAACCCTACTTTCGCTTCTTTCCCGCCTTGCGCGCCTCCCGCCGCTCGACCTTCCGCTCCGGGTCGCCGTCCCACCGCAGATCGACCCAGCGCGGCGGTTGCATGGACGCATTCCAACGATCGAAGAGGCCCTGCAACTCCCGCACCCTCCCCGGTTCGCGGGCCGCAAGGTCGACTTGCTCGGCGCGGTCGGTGGCCAGGTTGACGAGCATCGGCGCCATTTCCTTCGACGCCTTCACCAGCTTCCAGTCGCCCTGCCGCACGGCGTACTGCACACCAAAGCGGAAGTACAGCTCGCGCGGCGGCAGGCGCTCCACCCGGCCCTCCAGCAGCGGCAGGAGGTTGGTTCCGTCGAGCTGCCACGTCGGGTTGACCTCGACCCCCGCAGCAGCGAGCGCCGTCGGCAGCACATCCAGCTGGATCACCGGTTCGCCGCTCACCTTGCCGGCGGGAATCCTCCCCTTCCATTGCACGATCCACGAGACGCGGATACCCCCTTCCCACAAGAACCACTTCCGGCCGCGCAGCCCGCCCATTTCCGCTTGCGGAGCCGCCCCTCCGTTGTCGCTGATCAGAAACACCAGCGTGTCTTCCTCGAGGCGGAGCGCGCGCAGGGTCTCCATCACGCGTCCGATCGCCTCGTCCGCCTCGGCGATCATCGCCGCGTAGTTCTGCTCCCGCTGTGGCAGGTGCCTGAATCGTGCCTTCCAGGCCTCCGAGGCCACGTGCGGCGCGTGCACGGCATTGAAAGCCAGATACAGGAACCACGGTTGCCCCGCCCGCTCCCGGATGAAGCGGATCGCCTCGTCCCGGTAGAACGGCGTGGTCACCGGTGCGCCGGGCAGGTCGTCGACTTTCTGGCCGTCGCGGAAGAAGGTCCCCTCCCCGAGGTTGCTGATCGATCCGATCGCGTGGTCAAAGCCCCGCGCCCGGGGAAGAAAGTCCGGCGTGGTGTCGCCGAGGTGCCACTTCCCGACGATGCCCGTCGCATAGCCGGCCGCCTTCAATCGCTGCGCCATCGTGGTCTCGCCGGCCAGGAGTTCGCGGCCCGCCCGGTTGCCGTTGGCGTCGTGCCCCGTGCGCGCCTGGTACCTCCCGGTCATGAGGCCGACCCGGCTCGGTCCGCAGATGCAAGCGGACACGTAACCGTCGGTGAAGCGCACGCCGGCCTTCGCCACCGCATCCATCGCGGGCGTGGCGACGGTCCGGCCGCCATAACACCCCGGCTGAGCCCAGCCCATGTCATCCAGGTAAAAGACGAGGACGTTGGCCGGCTTCGCCCCATACAACGAGGCGGCGCCGACCGCGATGACGCCCAACCCACGAAGCACGTGCCAACCGCGCGAGATCCGTGTAACCATCAGGGGGAGTCTCCGGCGATTAACGGGGCGCGGTCGTGGGGAGGTCCGCCACGGTCACCGTGTAGCGTTCCCGGAGCACCTGACCGGCGCGGAGCGTCACCTCCCCCAGGGCACTCGGCCCCATCGCCATGAAGGCAAAGGGAGTTTCCAACACGAAGAGTGCGTTCTGCTGTTCCTGCGCCAGGGTCACGCCGAGACGCGGGACCGGCCACGTGCCGTCGACGTGCCCGATGTAGGTCGCCCGCCGCACCACGGCGCCCATCGCCCCTTCAAAATCGAAGGGCTTGGAATTGCGGTTCCACTGCACCGGCCCGTCGTCCAGTTGCAAAGCGTTGTTCCGCGTGCCACCGGCAAACTCCCGGCAAAACCGGATCCCCAGCCCGTGGTAGTTGACCACGCGCCCGTCGGCGGTCTTCCGGCTCCACTGGCTTTGGATGAGCTTCGTGTCACGGCAGGCCGTAAGCGTCGTGTCCCAACTCCAGACATAGGACGCCCCCTCCCGCCGGCAACTCACGCGTCGCACCTCCTCGAAGGCCGGCGCACCGCCTTCGGCTGGTTCCCACGACAGCGTTTCCGTGAAGCCAATCTCCGGCCCCTCCCTGCGCACTTCGGTAAAGTCCCGGTGGCGCTGCCGCCCGACCTGCTCCCCCGGGCGCGTGGACACTTCCTCCCAGAAGTTCAGCTCCGGCGTGCGCAGGGCGTACATCAGACCCTTGTGGTGCCGGTGATCGTGCGGCTGCGCGAGCGAGACGCAGTGCCCCGCCGGCGAGTTCAGCGGATGCACGTACGGCTTGAACTCGTCACGAGGATGATAGCGACCCGCCAGCCGCCCGTCGGCGGAGACGAAGTCGACCCGTTCGGCGGTGAGGACCAGGCGCAGGGGAGCGTCGGCCGCCCGGCCCGCCCCGGTTCCCGCGACTGGCACCGACAGCAGGACCAGCAAAACGCGGAAGTTCATGGAGGGAAACTCGCCCGTGGCGTTCAGGCGCGCAGGAACCCGGCTGCCAACTCGCCGATCAAGCCGCAGGCGGCATGGGTCTGGCAGTTCACGACCGTGGGCATGATGGAGGCGTCGGCCACCCGTAGCCCGGCAAGGCCCTGGACCCGCAGTTCCGGATCCACCACGGCGTCGCGGCCGCGCCCCATCCGGCAGGTCCCCACTGGATGGTAAATGGTCGCCGACGTGCGGCGCACAAACGCCCGCAACTGCTCCGGAGTCGTCTCCGTGTCGAGCGGCTCGACGGCGGCGCCGCGCAGCCGGTCGTATGCGCGGGTCTGCACGAGCTCGCGCGCGAGGCGCACGCCCGCCACGGCAGCGTCGAGGTCGCGTTCGTCGGCAAAGTAGTTTGCGCGAATCACCGGTGCCGCCGCCGGATCCGCGGAGCGCAGGGTAATCGTCCCGCGGCTGCGCGGACGACAGAACACGACCGACAGCGCCAGGGCCGGGTCCGGGGCACTGAGGCCGCGCCCGACATAGAACTGGATGTCGGGGGCCCCGGAGGCCGCGCCCCGCGACGAGTACGCCAGGAGGCCGGCGGAAACCGACGACCCGCGCAGTGTCTCCCGGCCGTTCCATCGGAGCCCGATCCGTGGGTGGTCATGGAGGTTGGCGCCCACCCCCGGCAGATCCTGCACGACGGGCAGACCATGGCGGCGCAGTTCCTCCGCCGGACCAATCCCCGAGAGGAGGAGAATCTTCGGGGAATCGATCGCGCCGGCGGCGAGGATGACCTCGCGCCCGGATCGCACCGTGGTGTACTCGCGGGCCGCGCCGCCCGGCCCCGGGCGAAAATACTCCACGCCCACCACCCGCCGACCTTCCACGAGCAGGCGGCGCACCTGGGAAAACGGCCGGACCACCAGGTTGGGCCGCTGCAGGATGGGGGTGAGGAACGCCGCGGCGGCGGACTGTCGCCGGCCATCCTTGAGGTGCTTCTGGTAATAACCCGCGCCGTTCTCCGGACGATCGGAGTTGAAGTTCCAGCGCGGATCCGCCGCGAACCCGAGCGTCCGCGCGGCTTCGAGAAAGGCCTCGTGCCCGGCGTGGGGATCCGTGGTGTCGGCCACCGCAATCGGACCTCCAACGCCGTAGAACTCGGAGGCGCCGCGCACGTTGTCCTCAAGGCGGCGAAAGATCGGCAGCACGGAGCGAAAGCTCCACGCCGGCCCCGCCTCCGCCGCCCAGCCGTCGAAATCGGAAGGATGGCCACGGACATAGGCCGCGGCGCTGATCGCGCTGGAGCCGCCGAGAGTCCGGCCGCGCGGCCATTTCACCGACCGCCCGCCGAGGCCCGGCTCGGGTTCGGTCGCGTAGTTCCAGTCCACCTCCGAGCCCACCAGCGAGGTCCACTGGCCGATCACCGGGATCAACGGATGGGTGTCCGGCCCGCCTGCCTCCAACAGCAGCACGCGCACGGTCGGGTCCGCGGACAGGCGGTTCACGACCACGCAGCCGCTGGAGCCGGCCCCGACGACGATGTAGTCGAAGGTCTCGGGAGCCGCGCCGCGAACACGGGGGGCCAGGGCGGCCACGGCGCCGGCGGCAAAAGTCTCTTTCACAAAGGTACGTCGGGTCTGGCGTAGCATGGAAGTGGGTCGGGGCGGCGGGATAGAAGGCGGGACGGCGCCCCGCGGCACAGGGTAAACTTCCGCCGGGGGGCGCAAGCGCTCATTTTTTCCGGCCGGCCCGTTTGGCCGCCGGAGCCGGAGCCGCGGCCGGCTCGCCCGCCAGTTTGGCCTCCTGGGCCTTGAGCCAGTTGTCGTAAGACTTGTTGCCGCCGCCCCCGACATATTCGTAGCGCTCCAGCTCCGCCGCGCGTCCGAGCACGCGGGGATCCTCCTCCGCCTTGAGCAACTCCAGCATCCGGCGCCGCAGGGTTTCCACCGTGGCGGCGTAGAAAAGATCGTAGGCGACGTTGTCGACGCCCGCCGGATCCGTGCGCAGGTCGTACAACTCGTCCGACAGACGCTTGCCGAACGACAGGTCGTAGAAATGCCCGCCGATCTGCTTCAGGAGTTCCTTGGTCGGCCCGGGGTCGCAATTCCCGAAGTCGGTCTCCGGGTTGCCGGCCGGCCAGCGTTCCGGGTGGAAGTTGTGCACGTAGAGGAAGTCCTTCGTGCGCAGGGCGCGCACGGGATAGCCGACGTTGTTCGGCCGCCCGAGATCGTGCCGTTCCTTGCCCACGAGCATCTCGGCACGGTTCTCCACCCAGCCCGACTGCGGCGAACGCAGGAGCGCGAGCAGGCTGCGGCCCGTCATCTGCGCATGGACCGGCAGGCCGGCAATCTCGAGGTAGGTCGGCGCCAGATCGCGCACGTTGACGAAGTCCTCCACGACGCGTCCCGGTCGAACGACCGCTCCCCAGCGCATCGCCATCGGCAGGTGAAAACCGTCCTCGTGGATCTGTCCCTTCACATAGGGAAAGGGCATGCCGTGATCCGAGGTGACCACGATCAGCGTGCGATCGAGTTCACCGGCCTCCGCCAGCGTTTCCAGGGCCCGGCCGATGTGGCCGTCGGCGTACTCGACCTCGATCGCGTAGTCGGCCAGGTCCCCGCGCACCACCTTCATGTCGGGGAAGTACGGGGGCACCGTGATGTCCGCGAGGTTCTTGCCGAGGCGGACGCCGGAGTCGCGCTCATACGCCCGGTGCGGCTCGTGGAAGCCCATCCAGAAACAGAATGGCTGGTTCTTCGGCCGCCGCTGGAGGAAGGTCTCGAAGTTCTTCGCATAGTCCTTGCGGTTGATCCCGGAGGCGGGCGGCGTGGTGGTGTGCTCCTCGAAGGCGGGCCCGGCCGGATTGCGCGTGCGCTTGGCCAGGGTCTGGTGATCTCCCGGTCCCCACCCTTTGCCGGTCAGCCCAACGAAGTAGCCCGCGCGCTCGAGCAGGTCGGGATAGACTTCGAAGCCGGCGGGAAAGTAGCCGTTGTGCGAAACCGCCTCCTTCAACTGCCAGGTATTCCGGCCGGTCAGGATGCTCGCGCGGCACGGGCTGCACTTGGGATTCGAGGTGAACGCGTTCTTGAAGAGCGCCCCCTCCCGCGCGATGCGGTCGAAGTTCGGCGTCTTCACCCACGTCGAACCGTGGGCGCCCGCATCCCGCCAGCCCCAGTCGTCGAAGATGATGAACAGGAGATTCGGCCGCGCCGTCTCCGCCGCACGGGCCGCGGGAGCCAAGCCGGCCACGAGCAGGCACACCAGGATTGCCGCGAACCTGCGGTCGCCTCCGGTGGACAGGAACCGGGAACAAGACGGGGATTTCATCGGGGGAAGAGGCGCGCAGCCAACCACGCCCGGGCGACCGAATGCACCTCTTTTCCGCGGGCGAGTTCCGCAGCGAGCGGGGCGCCGGCGCGACCGCCCCGGGGCGGCCCCGGCGATCACCACACCTTCCCGCGATCGCCGTTCACCGGCCCCGACGTGGGAAGCGATCCTGCAGCAGCTTCTCCGCCTCCGCCTGCTGTGCAGCCACGAACGGCTCGCCGGCGACGTTGCGGGTCTCGGCGGGCTCATCATGGCCCTCGTAGAGTTCCTTTGCCACGGTCGCGCCGGTCTTCCAGTCGCGCCACTCGGTGTACCGCACCGTCGCCGTGCGCACGCTGTAGCCCATCACCTTCGGCTGCTTGTCGGGCTCGCGATCGTAATAGGCCGGCCGCGGATGCTGGGTGAACGCCGCCTCCTTCACGATCGTCTCCGGGTTCTGCAGCACGGGCGCCAGGCTCAGGCCCTCCAGCCCGGCCGGCCGCGGGAGCCCGCAGAGCTCGGCCAGGGTCGGGAAAAGATCGACCAGCTCCGCAAACGACTCGGTCGACTTCCCCGCGTGGGGACTGCCCGGCAGCGAGAAGAAGAGCGGCACGCGCGCATCGTATTCGAAGTTCGAGGTCTTGCCCCACAGCCCGTGCTCGCCGATGTGGTAGCCGTGGTCGCCCACGAAGACGATGATCGTGCGGTCCGCGACACCGCTGCGCTCGAGGGCATCGAGCACCTTGCCGAGCTGCGCGTCCAGGTACGCGATGTTCGCGAAGTAGCCGTGCCGCATCTCCAGCACCTGCTCCGGCGTGGGCTCGACGCGCTGCGGCCCCGGCGCCCCGAGGATCTCGCGGCTGTCGTGAAAGGCGATCTCCGGGGCATCCGATGGTCGCTGCGGATCCAGCGGCGGCAGCTTCTCCCGATCGTAGAGATCCCAGTACTTCTTCGGGGCGTTGTAGGGTGCGTGCGGCTTCCAGAACCCGACCGCGAGGAAGAACGGCTGCCCCTTGACCTCGCCGAGCACGCGCACCGCCTCGGCCGCCACGCGACCGTCGTAGTAGGCCTCGTCGGGCACGTCGCGGCTCTCGCACATCGCGACGTTGGTGTACTTCCGCGTGCCGCCGCTGGCGTGGTTCTTCGGCAGCTCGCCCGTGACCTTGGCTCCGTCGTCGCCGTGCGTCGCATAGTGCAGGAACTCGGGCGCACTCCACGAGCGGGCGTCACCCTTTTCCTTCGTGTGCCAGTTGTGGAAGATCTTCCCGACACAGCGCGTGGTGTAGCCCTGCTGCTTGAAGTGCAGCGGCAGGGTCACCACGTCGGGTTTCAGTTCGCGGAAGTGGGTGCCGTTGTTCCACAGGCCGAGCGTGTCCGGCCGCAGGCCCGTCAGCAGGGAGGAGCGCGACGGGTTGCACACCGCCTGCTGGCAATATGCCCGTTCGAACTGCACCGACCGCTTCGCCAGTCGATCGAGGTTCGGGGTGATCGCCGCCGAGCCGTACGACGCCAGCTCCGGCCGGTAGTCGTCCGCCATGATGAAGAGCACGTTGGGCCGGGGCGCGGCGGCCGCAAAGAGCGCGGGCGCGGCGGCGCCGGCGGCAAGGGTCAGGACACGGACGAGGCGACGGAGAGCATTCATCGGACCGGAGGACTGATGGAGGAAAGCCGGCGCGGACGGAACGTGCCGCGGACGGCAGGCGGCAGACTATCGCGGAAGCGGCCAGAGGCAGAAGCAATTTCTGCGCGGAAAATCCGCCGGGCGCGGCGCCCCCGCCTTCGCCCCTTGCGCGCCGCCGGAAGGCCCGCCAACGTGCCCGCCATGATCTCCGCCGACGTCCTTGCCGCCCGCCGTGCCCGGGTCGCCGCCGCCCTGCCCCTGGGCCGGGCGCTCCTGCTGGTCGGGGCCGGCCAGCCGATCCCGCTCCCGGAGGGCAGCGACCAGACGTATCCGTTTCGGTCGCACAGCGAGTATCTTTACCTCGCCGGCGGCGAATGCGCCGGAGGCGTCGTGGCCTTCGACCCGCTGGAGGGTCCGGTCGATGGCTGGCAGACTTTCGTCCCGCCGGTGACGGAGGCGGAACGGGTCTGGGAAGGCCGCCGCCAGGCGCCCGGCCGGCCAATCGAGGAACTCGCCCGGTGGCTGGAGTCCCGCCGGGGCCGGCCGGTGGCGGTGCTGGGGAGCCGCCTTCCCGACCTGGATGGCGACCCGCAGCTGTCGGACCGCGTCCGCGAGGCCCTGACCCACGCGCGACGCCCCAAGGACGCCCACGAGATCGCCTGCGTCCGCCGGGCGGTGGCCGCCACGGTGGCCGGTTTCGCCGCGCTGCCGGGGCGCCTGCAGCCGGGGGTGAGCGAACGCCGGATTCAGATCGAACTGGAGGCGGAGTTTCTCCGGCACGGCGGCGATCGGACCGGCTACGGCACCATCGTCGGCACGGGGCCGAATGCGGCGGTGCTGCACTTCGAACCCTCGGATCGGACCGTGGCGGCCGGCGATTTCGTGCTGGTCGACGCCGGCGCCGAGGTGGAGCGCTACGTGGCGGACGTCACGCGGACCTTCGTGGCTGGCAAGCCCTCGCCCTTCCAGCGCGATCTCTACCAGGTGGTCCTGGCGGCCCAGGAGCGGGCAATCGCCCGTTGCCGCCCCGGCGCGGAGTGGAAGGAGATCCACCTCGCCGCCGCCATCGACCTGGTCGAGGGACTCGTTTCCCTCGGGATCATGCGCGGTGAGCCGGCCTCGCTGGTGGAGCAGGAGGCGCACACGTTGTTCTTCCCCCACGGGCTCGGTCACATGGTCGGGTTGGGGGTTCGGGATGGCAGCGGACGCGCGCCGGGCCGCACCCAGGATCCCCGCGCCTCGTTGCGCACGCTGCGCATGGACCTGCCCCTGGCCCCCGGATACCTGGTGACGGTGGAACCCGGACTCTACTTTATTCCCGCGCTTCTGAATGATCCCGGGCGGCGGCTGCGATTCTCGTCCTGTGTCGACTGGACTCGCGTCGAGGCCTGCCTGCCGCTCGGCGGCGTGCGCATCGAGGACAACCTGCTCGTCACCGACGGCGCCCCGGAGGTGCTGACGCGGGAGATTCCCAAGGCGCTGGACTGAAGCACCCGGAGCCTCCGGGATCAGGTCCTTCACTCCACCCGTGGCCCGGCGGCCTCGCGTCCGGTGCGAGCCCCGGTCAGGAACGTGCCGACGAAAGTCCCCTGCACCAGCACGTGATAGGTCGCGAGGCACACCGCCGTCGCCACGGACACCAAGGTCAGGTACTTCAGTCCGATCGGAGCCGCCCAGGCACGGAAGGCCAGCGCCAACACGAGCAGGACGGGAATGTGCACGAGGTAGACCCAGTAGGAGGCGTCCGCCAGGTAGCGGCCGTACGTCTTCGGCTGTGAGCAGTACCGCTGGAAAAGGCCGATCAACCCGAGAATCATCCACCAGCAGGCGGCGGCAGTCACCAACAACAGGGCAAAGCTGGGACGGGACCGCGTCGCGATCGTGCCGAAACTGAAAATCGTGCTCGCCACCCCCAGCAGGACGCCGGCCAGCAGTCGCCCGCGCCAGCCGTCGCTCAGGGTGGCCAGGTACCGCTCCTGCCGCTGCCAAATCCACCCGACCGCAAAGAACACCGCGTAAGCCAGAAGGATTGACCAACGCGGCCACAGCGAGGTCCCCGTCGCAATCGCCGCCGTCTGCATGGGGCGGAGGGTGACGGCCGTCACCAGCACCAGGAGCACGAGATTGTAGCGCGCCGTCAACCCGGCCTCCAGGGCAGCGGCCAGGCGCTGCCTCCAACCTTCTGGCAGGTGCCGCAGTCCCAGGAGGAGTCCCCAGGCACCGAGGCAGAGGAGAAACAAGTACCAGAGAAACCACAGGTGCATCAGGTTGGCCCGGCGCAGCAGCATCCCCACTCCGGCTGCCGCCGTTCCCTCGCCCCCCCGGTTGCCGCCGATCGTCGACAGCAGAAGGCCGACGACCGGGGCGAGCACGACCCACGCCGCCGCCAGGGGCAGCAGCAGGCGCCGGGCGCGATGGCGCAGGAAGCCCCCCGCGCCGTACCGGCGCCACAGCAGCGCGCCAAAGAAACCACCCAGCAGGAAGAAAGCCGGCATGCGAAACAGGTGGATCCACCCCACCAGCAGGTTGAAGAACCCACTGGTGCTCGCCTCCCGGGCCGGCCAAGCCGCGGCTCCCGCCCCCTTCATGAAGAAGAGCCCTCCGTGCAGCACCACCCCAAGGAACATCAGCACTCCCCGCAGAAAATCGAGGGCGTGAAAGCGTTCGGCCGGGGCGGCGGACATGGCGGGGTGCGCCCGAGAAGGACGCTCCTCCCGGCCCCGCGTTACGCGTCGACACGCCCGCGCCTTCATCGCCCTTTCCCTCACCGCGATCCCGGCGGCCGCCGGGGGCGGAATTTTCCATGGACAAGCCGCGCCTTGTCCTTCTCCTTCCCGGCATGGCCCAGCCGGAAAAGAAGCTCACCTCCCCCGCCAGTCTCGCCGTCGATGCGGTCCTGGTGGTCGCGTTCTTCCTCTACATTTACACGGTCGTCGCCCCGCATGTCCCGTCGACCAGCAAGGCCATGATCCTGCTCTGGGGCGGCCTGACCGCCGCCTGCATGTCGGGTGTTTTCTGGCTCTGCATCCAGATGTTCCGGGTCGTCCTGCGCGCCCAGCGCGAGGCCCGGCAAAAGTAGCCGCGCAGGGCAGCGTCCCCGCACTCGAAGGGTGCCGACCGGCTGGTTTTGCCCCGGATCGCCTCCGCCGATAAAGATCCGCGCTTGGGGTTGCGGACGGAAAAACTTCGGCTAGCTTCGGGCCGTTCCTCATGAACGCCGACCACCCATCGGATTCGCCGGGCTCGACGCGACCGCGCCTTCGTCGCTGCGGTGCCCTCCTCTCTGCCGCGGCGGCTTGCGTGCTGGCCGGCTGCACCACCACCCACGTGGTCAAGGTCGACTCCCTGTCCAAGCCCAAGGCCGAAAACGCGATCTCCTACGAGATCAAGAACAAGAACCCCCTCGTCGCCGACGACTCCCTGCGCTACCAGGAGGCCGCCAATCTGGTGAAGACCGCTTTGTCCGGCCGCGGAATGTACGAGGCTCCTCCCAACACCAAGGCCGACATGGTGGTCGACCTCGACTACGGAGTCGGCCCCCCGCAGATGCGGAAGGAAACCGTGTCCGAGCCGGTCTACATCACCGTGCCCGGCCAGATTCGCACCGAACGGGTGCAGGTCGGCACCGATTCGCAGGGCCGCCCCATCTACCAGACCATCACGGTGCAGGATCCCCCGACGACCGAGTTCGCGGGCTTTCGCGAGTACATCGTCACCGTGATCGTCTACGAGAAGTACCTGAAACTCTCCGCCCGTGAAAACAAGGTGGCGGAGGAGGGCAAACCTCAGACGCAGATTTGGACGGTGGATGTCACCAGCGAAGGCGAAAGTCGCGACATCCGGAAGAACCTCCCGGTACTGGTGGCGGCGAGCATCGACTACATCGGCAAGGATTCCCAGGGCCAGAAGACCATCCGGATCAAGGACACCTCCAGCGACATCGCCTTTGTGAAGAAAGGCATGTAACCGGGCCTGGCCAGGGCCGGCCAGGCGGGCTTTGCGATTGATCGCGTGAAGCGCCCCCGCCTTTCGCAAGGGCGCTGCCGCTTACTCCCTGAGCGCAGCCTTCTTTTTCTCGATGCGCGCCGAAACGAGGATTGAAATCTCGAACAGGGCGTAGAGCGGGGCCGCAAAAATGGTCTGGGTAACCGGGTCCGGCGTCGGCGTGACAATCGCCGCGATGACAAAGATCACCACGATCGCATGGCGCCGGTACTTCCGCAGGAATGCGGTCGAGAGGATTCCCATCCACACCAATAGAACGATCACCAGCGGGAACTCGAAGACCGCCCCGGTGCCCAGCACCAGCCAGGTCAGCGTCGTGAAGTAATTCCCCGCCGTCCAACGCATCTCCAGCCCGAAGGCGTTGTTGAGCTCGATCGCGATTCGGATCGTACTGGGCATCAACAGGAAGAAGCTGAACGAAGCGCCGATGAGAAACAGGAAGAAGGCGGAGGTGCACAGCGGCTTCACCAGCTTGATCTCCTTGTCGGTAAGCGCGGGTGAGACGAACTGGCCGACGAAGAAGAGGATGAACGGCGCCGCCAGGAGCAGGCCGCCGAACACGCACAGCTGGATGATCATGTTGAACACCTCCAGGATCGAGAGGGTGCCCAGCTTGGTATCCAGATCCGGGTAGTCCTTGGCCACGGTGAGCAGGGGCCACTTCAGGACGTCGATGAACTCCGTGGCGAAATAGCCCGCCAGCACGGCGCAAATCACGAACGCAATGACACTCTTGATCAGCGTCCCCCGCAGTTCCTCGAGGTGCTCCCAGAACCCCATGGGTTTCTCCCGGGGCGACGGAGCCGCCTCGACGGGCACATAGGGTTCCTTGGGCTGGTTCTCGGGTTGACTCACGGAGAAAGAAGAGGCGAAAGGCTGGGCGGTTTTTTTTCAAAACGGAAGCGCGATGTGAGCCCGTTCCGCGGTCCGGGCGGGGCCTGGCGGCGCTCCGAAACCTCCGCTCCCTGCCTGCGCCGTTGACACACCCTCCCCGCGCCGTATTCGCTCGGACTCTTCGCGCACGGGCGCGACGAGTCGTTTTTAACCAAATCCTCCCTCACATGGCCGCAAAAAAGAAAGCCAGCAAACCAGCGAAGAAATCCGCCAGCACCTCGGCGCCGAAGTACGTCTACTTGTTCGGCAAGAAGACCGATGGCAACGGCACCATGAAGCCGCTCCTCGGCGGCAAGGGCGCCAACCTCGCCGAGATGTGCCGCATCGGCCTGCCGGTGCCCCCGGGCTTCACGGTCACCACCGAGGTCTGCACCTATTACTACGCCAACAAGCGCACCTACCCCGCCGCCCTGCGCAGCCAGATGGAGGCCGGTATCGCCTCGATCGAGGCCCAGACCGGGATGAAGTTCGGTGATCTCGAAAATCCGTTGCTGGTGTCCGTCCGCTCCGGCGCCCGCGATTCGATGCCGGGCATGATGGACACGATCCTCAACCTCGGCCTCAACGACCAGACGGTCGAGGCGCTGACCAAGAAGACCGGCAACCCCCGCTTCGCGTGGGACTGCTACCGCCGGTTCGTGCAGATGTATGGTGACGTCGTGCTCGGCGTGCAGAAGCGCCCGGACGAGGACCACGAGCCGTTCGAGACCGTCATCGGCAAGCTGAAGGATGAGCGCTACGGCAACCACGAGATCGAGGACACCAAGCTCACGGTCGACGACCTCAAGGAACTGGTGGTCCGCTTCAAGGCCCTGGTGAAGGAGCGCGCGGGCAAGGCCTTCCCGGCCAGCCCGTGGGATCAGCTGGTCGGCGCCGCCGGTGCCGTGTTCGGCAGCTGGATGAACGACCGCGCCATCGTTTACCGCCGCAAGTACAACATCCCGACCGAGTGGGGCACCGCCGTCAACGTGCAGGCCATGGTGTACGGCAACACCGGCGAGAACTCCGGTTCCGGCGTCGCCTTCACCCGCAATCCCGCCAACGGCGTGAAGGAGTTCTACGGTGAATTCCTGATCAACGCCCAGGGCGAGGACGTCGTCGCCGGCGTGCGCACGCCCGAGCCCGTCGCGCAGCTCAAGAACCATCTCCCCGACGCCTATCACGAGCTGGAGCGCATCCGCGGCGTGCTCGAGAAGCACTTCAAGGACGTCCAGGACTTCGAGTTCACGATCCAGGACAAGGTCGTGTACATGCTCCAGACCCGCAACGGCAAGCGCACCGCGATGGCCGCGCTCAAGTTCTCCATGGACATGTGCAAGGAGAAGCTGATCGACTGGCAGACCGCGGTGATGCGCAATCCCGCCGATCAGCTCGATCAGTTGCTCGCGCCGGTGTTCGACCTCGCCGATGTGAAGAGCGCCGCCGTGATCGCGACCGGCCTGCCCGCCGGCCCCGGCGCCGCCTCCGGCCAGATCTACCTGAACGCCGAGCGCGCCGTCGTCGCCTCCGAGAAGGGTGAAAAGGTGTTGCTCGTCCGGGTCGAGACCTCGCCCGAGGATCTCCGCGGCATGATCGCCGCCGAGGGCATCCTGACCGCGCGCGGGGGCGTTTCCTCGCACGCCGCCCTCGTCGCCCGCCAGATGGGCAAGGTCTGCGTCTGCGGCGCCGCCGCCCTCGAGGTCGACTACCACGCCCGCACCGTCACGGTCGCCGGCAAGACCTACAAGGAAGGCGACTGGATGTCGATCGACGGCACGGCGGGCAAGGTCTACGCCGGCCAGCTCAAGGCCGCCCCGTCGGAGATCATCGCCGGCCTCATCAACGGTGACGCCGCCGCGCTCCAAACTGAGAAGTGCAAGAGCTTCCAGCAGCTGATGAAGTGGTGCTCGCAGGCCACCCGGCTGCAGGTCTGGACCAATGCCGACTCGCCCAGCCAGGCGCAGAATGCCATGGCCTTCGGCGCCACCGGCATCGGCCTCTGCCGCACCGAGCACATGTTCTTCGAAGGCGACCGCATCGACGCCATGCGCGAGATGATCCTCGCGGAGAGCGTCGAGGCCCGCAAGGCCGCCCTCGCCAAGCTGCTGCCGTATCAGCGCGACGACTTCGCCGGCATCTTCCGCGCGCTGAAGGGCTTCCCGGTCACCATCCGGTTCCTCGACCCGCCGCTGCACGAATTCCTCCCGCACACCAAGGACCAGCAGGCCGATCTCGCCAAGAAGATCGGCGTGCCCGTGGAGCGGATCGAGGCGCGCGTGCACCAGCTGCACGAGTTCAACCCGATGCTCGGCTTCCGCGGCTGCCGCCTCGGCATCGGCTATCCGGAAATCTCCGAGATGCAGAGCCGCGCGGTCTTCGAGGCCGCCGCGATCGTCCAGAAGGAAGGCATCAAGGTGAAGCCCGAGGTCATGATCCCGCTGGTCGGCTTCAAGAAGGAGCTCGATCTGCAGGTGGAGATTGTCCACCGCGTGGCCAAGGAGGTCATGGCGGAGAAGAAGGTGAAGCTGAACTACTCGGTCGGCACCATGATCGAGATCCCGCGCGGCGCCCTCACCGCCGACGAGGTCGCGCAGACCGCGCAGTTCTTCAGCTTCGGCACCAACGACCTCACGCAGACCTGCCTCGGCATGTCCCGCGATGACTCCGGCTCGTTCCTGCCGCAATATGCCGAGCTCGAAATCGTGAAGAAGAACCCCTTCGCCACGATCGATCAGACCGGCGTCGGCCAGCTGATGAAGATCGCCGTCGAGAAGGGCCGCACCACCCGACCGGACCTCAAGGTCGGCATCTGCGGCGAGCACGGCGGTGATCCGGACTCGGTCAAGTTCTGCCACAAGCTGGGCCTGACCTACGTCTCCTGCTCGCCGTTCCGCGTGCCGGTGGCCCGCCTGGCCGCCGCGCAGGCCGCGATCGCCGAAGCGAAGAAGTAACCAGCCCGGACGGGCGGCCCCGCGTCGCCCTCCCCTTTCGAGCCCCGCGCCCTCCGGCGTGGGGCTTTTTTTTGCGGGAGGTGGGGCGCCCCCTTCCCGCGTTTCCGGTGCCGTGATCCACTCCGCGGTTGCCTCGCCGAGGGGACCTGCGAGAAACGGTCCGCACGACGTTACCTCCCCATGCGCGCCCTCTCCCTCGCCCTGCTCGTTTCGCTCGCCTTCGCCGCCCCGGTCGCCGCCGCCGGCAAGAAGGTCCTCCTGATCGCCGGCACCATCAGCCACGGTCCCGGGGCCCACGAGCACAATGCCGGCGTCCTCCTCCTGCAGAAGTGCCTCAAGAGCGTGCCGGACCTGCAGGTCGAGGTTTCGCTCAACGGCTGGCCCAAGGACCCGGCCGCCCTCAACGGGATCGACGCCGTCGTGATGTACTGCGACGGCGGCGTGAAGCACCTCGCCCTGGCGGACAACCGCCTGGCCGTGCTCGGCGCCCTCGCCCGGCGCGGCGTCGGCATTGGCTGCGTGCACTACGCCGTCGAGCCCACCAAGGAAAAGGGCCAGGCGGAGTTCCTGCAGTGGATGGGCGGCGCCTTCGAAATCGACTGGTCGGTCAATCCGCACTGGGACGCGCACTTCAAGTCGCTCCCAACCCACCCGATCACCCGCGGCGTGAAGCCCTTCACCATCCGCGACGAGTGGTACTTCAACATGCGGTTCGTCGAAGGCCGGAAAGGCGTGACGCCCATCCTCGTCGCCGTGCCCGATGCGTCGACCACGTCGCGTCCCGACGGCCATCACTCCGGCAACCCGACCGTGCGCGCCGCCGTGGCCCGCGGCGAGGCCCAGGTCGTTTCCTGGGCCTATGAGCGGCCTGATGGCGGCCGAGGCTTCGGCTGCACCGGGGCCCACTTCCACGCCAACTGGGGCAACGACGACTTCCGCCGCACCGTGCTCAACGCGATCCTCTGGCTGGCCAAGGTCGAGGTTCCTGCCGGCGGGGTCGTCTCGACCGTCACCGCCGCCGACCTCGCGGCCAACCTCGACCCGAAACCGGCTGTGAAGGCCAAGGCCGCCAAAAAGGCGGAGGGCAAAAAATAGTCCGCCGCCGGCGTCACGGTTCCGCGCCCGCGCGGACACTCTTGCTCCGGCGCTACGGGCTGTCCGGCCCGCCCTGATACGTCTTCTCGCCCGCCGTCACGGCGAAGGGGAGCCGGTTCTCTTTTGGGGGCACGGGGCAGGTCGAATAGGGTGTGAACGCACACGGCGGGTTCTCCGCCCGGTTGAAATCGAGGACGATGGTCGCGCCCGTCGGCCGCGCCGCATACAGGTGCCGCCCCCCGCCGTAGGTCGACCGCCCGCTCGTCCCGTCGGAAAAAACGAAGAACAGCGGCGCCTCCGCGCCCTCGTCAATCGCCACCATCTCCACGCGCACGCCGCCTCGTTCGAACACCGCCCGGCCCGCGGCGGGCTCCGGCGAGGTCTGGCCCAGGACGTTCACCACCGGCACGGTGCTTCCCGGAGGAAGCGGCTCCCACTTCGCCTCGATCCGCCAGCCGGGATCCGCCGGAAAATACTCCAGGCCGGCGAAGCGGGTCCGACGGGGAGACTCGCTGTCCTTCACGCGCAGGGCCTTCCGGCCCCCCCGGTCGATGACGAAGAACGAGGCCGTCCCGAAGGTCACGCGTGTCGCCGTCGCCGAACTGGCCCACGTCAGCTCCGCCGCCGCGACCTCGCGGCCCTCCACCCGCACCCCCGTCCCGGGCGCTGGCACAAACCGGATCCGGCCGCCCGCCTCGAGCGTCACCGTGCCGACCCGGTCCGGGCCCGCTTTCAACACCACGTCGTTCCCCGGCGCCGCCCCGACCGTATTCGGTCCTTCCCGCAGGAAATGCAGCCCGATCAGGGTCAACCACCCGTCCGGCTTCGTCAGCCGCGCCAGCCGCTCCTCGCGCACGCCAGCGAGGTCGACCTCCGCGGCCCCGGCGGGGTACGGCGTCGCCAGGATCGCGCCGGCCAGGCAGAGTCCTGCGGCGATCGTCCGTCGCAGCCGACTTCGCCGGCCTACGCGCGAGCGGGTTCCCCACTCTCCAGCATTATCCGACCTGACGTCCATGCCTCGTCGCGTCGCCGCCCCCTCACTTCATGATCGAATACAGGCTCGCGAAGTCATCCGTCCACAGCGGCGCTTGCTTGCGGTCGCCCGGGCCGTCGGCGGCGTCGCGGATGGCCTCGATGGCGGCGAACTTCTGGTTCTTCGTCAGCAGCATCCAGGTCGTGGCGTAGATCCACCAGTTGGGTTCGTTGTCATCGGAGATGCAATACACGGTGAGCCCGAAGGTGTCCGCCAGCTTCTCCACCACCGGACGCAGATCGAGGTAGCGGTTGGAGATGTGCACCGCGAGCACCCCGTCCGGCTTCATCTGCTTCAGGTAGATTTCCATCGCCTCCCGCGTCAGCAGGTGCACGGGAATCGCGTCGCTGCTGAAGGCGTCGAGGGCGAGGAGGTCGAATTGCTGCGAGGCCCCGCCGGCCACCTCGCGCTCCATCATCAGGCGGGCGTCGCCCATCACGATTTCGACCTGGCCCTGACAGTAGTCGAGGTACTTGAACTGGGTGCGGGCGAGGTGCTCGACCGCCGGGTTGATCTCGTAGATCCGCAGGTAGTCTCCCTTGCGGCCGTAGGCGGCGATGGTGCCCGTGCCGAGCCCCACCAGCCCGACCCGGCGCGGCCCCTCCGGCAGGTTGTTGATCGCCAGGCCGACGCCGCTCGAATCGGCGTAGTAGGTCGTGGGCATCACCGCCTTCTCGGGCTTCACGAACTGCAGTCCGTGCGTGGTCGCGCCATGGATGAGGAGATGGTAGTTGTCCTCCTCGTCGTCGGGGTAGTAGTTGAGCACCTTGAGGGTGCCGTAGAAATTGCGCGAGGCGGAGAGGGTCTGGACCGTGGACCGTTCGTTCCAGGTCATGACAAACACCGCGCCGAGGCCTACGCTCAGGATCATCACGAAGAAAGCCATCCGCGGCTGCCACTCCTCAATCAGCCGGCGCCGGCGAAAATCGATGGCGCAAGCCACGAACGCGGCCACGCCGGCGAGGACCCAGTAGGCGCGGTCCCGGAAGAAGGCGAGATACTCCCCTCCCAGGCTTTCGCCGCCATCGAAGTACGTCCGCAGCCACGGCAGCACGAGGGTGACCGCCACCGCGCCCGCGGCCGCCGCCAGGGTGATCTCGCGGCTGCGATGGCGGAAGGCGAGCACGCCCAGCACGTAGCTGAGCAGCCAGAAGCCGAGTTGGAGTTCCCGGTAGTCATTGAAGATCGCCGGGGCGGCGATCGCCACCAGGAAGCCGCCCAGCGCGCCCCCGAAGGAGATGTAGAGGAAGTACGCCGTCAGGTGCCGCGGCGCGGGTTTCAGGCGGTAGAGTTCCCCATGGCAGACCATGCAGGCCACGAACAGGGTCGCCGTGTACGCCACGATCTGGAGCCGCATCGGCGCATCCGTGCCCGCCGGGATCACCAGCGCCACCACCGCCATCCCGACAATCAGCAACGCGGTGAAGATCCCGCGGTGGAACCACCGGGCGTGGTCGAAACAGATGATGAAGGTCAGCAGGTACAGGCTGAGCGGCAGCACCCAGAGAAACGGAATGACCGCCACTTCCTGGCACAGTTTGTTCGTGGTCGCGAGCAGGAGCACCGAGGCGATCATCGGCAGGGTCACCCACATCAACTTGTCGGTCGGCGTGGCCGCCTCCGCGGATTCCGCGCTGCCGGCCGCGGCGGCCGTCTCCCCGGTGGAGGTGGAATCCGGCGCCGACGGCACCGCGGCCGTCGCGAGGGCCGGGGCCTGCCGCCAGACGAGATACGCACAATAGGCGCAGAACGCCACAAACAGCAGCAAGCCGCCCGACCAGAGGTTGGCCTGCACGCGCCGGGAGAAGTTCACCTCGAAATAGGCCGGGTAGCTGAGGAGCGCCAGCAACGACCCGACGTTCGAGAGGGCATACAGGCGGTAGGGCGACACCCCCGGATTGGTCTGGCTGAACCAGCGCTGCATCAGGGGTCCGGTCGAGGAAAGGACGAAGTACGGGAGCCCAATCGTCGCCATCAGCAGCAGGAGAATCTGCAGGTTGGGTTCGCCGGAGATGCGCGACTTCCAGCCGTCTCCGGGCGTAATCGGCAGCAGCGCCAGGGAGAGCGCCAGCAGCACGAGGTGGAGAATCACCTGGCGTCGCGGTGTCAGCCGCGAGGTGGAAAAGTGGGCGTAGGCGTAGCCGCCGAGGAGGAGCGTCTGGAAAAACAGCAGGCACGTGGTCCACACCCCGGGGCCGCCCCCGAACCAGGGGAGGATGTATTTCCCGATCAGGGGCTGGACCTGAAAAAGCAGGAATGCACCCGTGAAGATCGTCAGCGCAAAGGGAAGCATGGAAGAGGCGAGGTGTGCGGTCTGGAGGAAAAGGCGCGGAGCATGACGGACGACATTGCCATTCGATGCAACGCTGGGACCGCAGATTCTGCGCGGGCCGCCGGCTCGACCTACGAGGCCCGCCTCAAACCAGGGCTGCGCCCGGAAGCCGCGCCCCCTCCCCCTTTGTCCCTGCCCGGCACTTGAGAAAACCCGGAACTTCCGCCAAGTCTGAGTGGTCCCCGCCCACCGTGAACCGCCCCCGCCCCACCCGCCTGGCCGCCTTCCTTTCGCTGGGCCTCGGGCTGGCGCTGGGAATCCCGGGCGCGGCGGCCAATGACCTGCGGTTCTCCGCCACGCTGGAAAAGGGGGATCTCGCCGACTGTGGCCTGCCGCGCCTCAGTTCCGACCAAGTCGCGGTGATCGACGCCCTCGTGCGCCGGGATACCCTCGCCCGAGGTGGCACCGCCGCCCCCGCCAAGGACCGGGTCGCGGCGGCGGTCTTTTCCCAGCGTCTGACGGCCGACGAACGGCGCACCGCGGGGCTCACCCTCCTCTCGCCCGCCGAGTCGGCCCGGCTCGACGCCGCCGTCGAGCGTTACCAGAACGCGCGGCTCGCGCGGACGCTGCTGGCCCCGCCGACCTTCGTTTCGCCGCGCCCCAACCTCGTGCCGACCGAACGAAAGAAGGAGCGGGAGATCCACGGGTCCTTCTCCCTCAGCTACGGCATCGGCAGCGGCGGCTACAGTGAGAAGTCGGGATCAATGACGCTGCAGTACGAGAACCCGGAGAAGGGGTTTGCCGTCAGCGTGGGCTACACGGAAACCCACACCAAGGGCGGTGTGCCCTATTACCTGACGCGGGATCCCCTGCGGCCATAGTCGCTCATTCCGGAGATTTTGCACTCAATCACAGAATTGCGGGCGGGGCGACCTCGCCCCGCACGCTTCGCGACAGGATCGCGGCTTCGCGGGGCGGGATCGCCCCGCCCAAACCAACGTCACCTGGTCCGCCTACCGGGCCGCCTTGCCCTTCTTGCCGCTGCCGGCGACCGCGGCGTTCATTCCCCGCCGCCATTCCCAAACCCGTTCCCAAACCCCGGTCTCCGCCGTTGCTGGATCGAAGCGAGACACATCGACGTCCATGTAGAGCTCGCGGAACCGATTCGGATCATACGTCGGATTCGGCCGGTTCGTCTGCGCCCCGACGTCGTCCCGCCAGCGCGCGAGCGCCGCGCGCAATTCCGCGACGCGCGCCGGTTCCGCTCCCGCCAGATCGCGGGTCTCGCGCACGTCAGTGTCCAGTCGATACAGTTCGGCCCTCGATCCGTCGTAGTAGTCCACCAGCATCCAGGGACCGTCGCGCACCGCCCCGGTCGGTTGCCCGCCCTGGTTGTTGTAGTGCGGAAAATGCCAGAAGAACCGTCGGACCGGAGCCGGTGATCGGCCGGTGAGGAAGCCCGCGAAACTCACGCCGTCGAGCCCGGTGGGCGGCGGCGCGCCAATCAACTCCAGCAACGTGGGGACCCAGTCGGTGTTGATCACCGGATCGTCCACCACGCGGCCGGCAGGCACGTGCCCCGGCCAGCGCACCAGCAGCGGAATCCTCAACCCTCCCTGGTAAACGAAGCCCTTTCCCGCACGGTAGGGAGAATTGTGGGTCACGCGCCGGTGACTGCCTTCCGGGACGTGGAGTCCGCCGTTGTCGGAGGTGAAAATGACGATCGTGTTCTCGACCAGCCGCAGTGATTCGAGCTTCCGCAGGAGCCGGCCCACGGTGTCGTCCAGAGTCTCGATCACCCCGGCGTACACCGGTTCGAAGGCGCCGGCGTTGGCGGCGACCCGCCCGGGCTGGGCCGTGTACGGGATGTGCGGGGTGTTGTGCGCGAGATAGACGAAGAACGGCCGGTCCCGGTTCGCCTCGATGAAGGCCTCCGCCTCGGTCGTGAGTTCGTATTCCCCTTTTCCGCCCTCCGTGGCGGACGGCACGGTGTTGGCGCGGCCCTGATGGTAGTGATCAAATCCCTGCTCCCGCGGCCCGAATCCGTTTCCACCGACGTGCCATTTGCCGAACGCACCGGTGGCGTAGCCCAGCGGCTTGAGGTACTCCGGCAGCATCCGCTCCTCCAGCGCCACCTGCAGTTCGATCTCCGGGTGCAGCAACCGCTGCGATACCGCATTGGGGCGGCCGGGCAGATACGTGGTCAGGTGCAGGCGGGCCGGGGTCTTGCCGGTGAGCAGCGCCGCGCGCGATGGCGAACAGATCGGCTGGCCGCAATACGCCGAGGCAAAGCGCGTGCCCTCCGCCGCGAGCCGGTCGAGGTGGGGGGTGCGGTGATCGGCGCGCCCGTAGCAGTGCAGATCGTTAACGCCAAGATCATCGCACAGGATGAAGACGATGTTGGGGCGGCGCACCTCCGCCGCCGACGCCGCGGTGACCACCGCCGCTAGGTACCCACCCATGATCCGAAGGAACCGCTGCCAGGAGTTCATGCCCTCACCCCATCGAAAAGAGCCCCCGGGCTCAAGCCAGCGCCCACAAGCCACTGTACTCCGGTCCCCGCTTCGGCTCCGAAGACCCGGAGTCATTCGCGTCTCCCGCGAATCCGACTCGCATCCGGACGCCGGGTCCTTACATGCTCGGTCCACCCACGTTGGACCCACTCCGCATGACCGGCCGGCCCTGTCGCACCTTTTTGGCGTCGTTCTCCCGCGCACCGTCGCGAGCGACGGCGCTGCTTGCCCTCACCTGCATCTCCCTGCCGGCGCTCCGTGCCGCCACGCCCCCGGACTACATCGGCGACGTGCAGCCGATCCTCGCCGAGCACTGTTTCCACTGCCACGGCCCCGACGATCAGGATCGCAAAGGCGGTCTCCGCCTCGACGTTCGAGAGCCGGCACTGAAGGGCGGGAAGTCCGGGGTCGCCGCGATCGTGCCGGGCCAACCGGACGCCAGCGAAATCATCGCGCGCCTCGTCTCCCCACACGAAGACGAAGTGATGCCACCGCCGAAGGAGCACAAACGCCCCACCGCGGCGCAAAAGGACATCCTGCGCCGGTGGGTCGCCGCCGGCGCGCCGTACGCGCAGCACTGGGCCTTCACACCGCCCGCCAAGCCCCCCCTGCCGCCGTCCCCATCCCCGACGCCGTCCCCGTCTTCCAAGTCTCCCCAGCCTTCCCCGTCTCTCTCGTCTTCCCAGTCTCCCCCGTCTCCCACGTCTTCCCCGTCTCCCAAGTCTTCCCAGTCTTCCCCGTCTTCCCCTTCCTCCGCCTCAAGACCGAACCCCATCGACGCCTTTGTCGCCGCCAAGCTGCGCGCCGCCGGACTCGCACCGGCCCCGGCAGCCGATCCCGCAACCCTGTGCCGCCGGCTGTACCTCGACCTCATCGGCCTGCCTCCGTCCCCCGCCGAGGTCGCCGCCTTTGTCGTGGCGGCCGCCGCCGATCTGCCGACCGCGGTCGACACCCTCGCACGACGCCTGATGGCCTCCGAGGCCTTTGGCGAACGCTGGGCGCGGGTGTGGCTCGACGCCGCCCGATACGCGGACAGCAACGGCTTCGAGAAGGACCTTCCGCGCGAGCAGTGGGCCTGGCGCGACTGGGTCATCCGCGCCTTCAACCGCGACCTCCCCTACGATCAATTTCTGGTCGAACAACTCGCCGGCGACCTGTTGCCTGGCGCCTCCCAGGATCAGATCGTCGCCACCGGGTTCCTCCGCAACGGCATGATCAACGAAGAGGGCGCCATCGTGCCCGAGCAGTTCCGGATCGAGGGCATGTTCGACCGCATGGACTGCCTGGGGAAGGCGGTGCTGGGCCTCACCCTGCAGTGCGCCCAATGTCACTCGCACAAGTTCGACCCGATCACCCAGGAGGAGTACTTCGGCACCTTCGCCTTCCTCAACAACACCCACGAGGCGCAGTCCTGGGTGTTCACCGCGGAACAGCAGCAGCAGGCGGAGCAGGTGCGGGCGGATCTGCGCGCCATTGACGAGCGCGCGAAGAAGGCGCTCCCCCAGTGGGAGGAAAAGCTGGCCGCCTGGGCCGAGGAGCTGCGCCAGGCGCGCCTGCCGTGGACGCCGATCAAGGCCATCGAACTCGCCAGCACCAGCGGCCTCAACCACCCCGTTCAGCTCCCGGACGATTCCATCCTGACCCTGGGCCATCCGACGACGCGCGGCGACATCTTCATCGTCGCCACCCCGGAGCTCGCCGGGGCCACGGGCTTGCGCCTCGAGGCCCTGACTCATGGTGACCTCGAATTCGGCGGACCCGGGCGCAGCAAGTACGGTACCTGGGCGCTTACCGAGCTCGAAGTCAGCACCCAGATTCCCGGCAGCGACCAATGGGAAAAAGTCGCCCTGTGCCGCCCGTCGGCCGACTACTCCGAGGCCACCCGCGGACTCGAGGAGGAATGGAAGGCCGGTTTCGACAAGGAGCGCCGCCGCATCGTGGGACCGGTGGATTTCCTGATCGACGGCTCCAACGACACCGCCTGGCGGGCCGACCGTGGCCCGGGGCGGCGCAACACCGAATCCGTCGCGGTTGTCCAGTTCGCCGAGCCGCTCCAATTTCCCGCCGGCACCAAGCTCAAGGTCCTGCTGCGCATGCACCACAGCGGCGACGACAACGGGCGGCACAACACGGCGCTCGGGTGCTGCCGGCTCTCGCTCACCCGCGCCCCGGATCCCCGCGCGGCACCCGTCGATTATGCCGCCGTGCTCGCCCTGGAGGTACCGCGGGAGCAGCGGACACCGGCCCAGGAGGCGGTGATTTTCCGCGCCTGGCGGGCCACGGTCCCCGAGGCGAAGAAGTTCCAGACCGAAACCGAGAACGCCTGGAAGAAGTACCCGGCCGCCGCAACCTCGGTGCTCCACCTCGCGGAGCGCCGCGGCCTCCAGGTGCGGCCGACCCGCTTCCTCGACCGCGGCGCCTGGGACAAGCCGAAGCACCTGGTTTCCCCGCACGTGCCCGCCGCCCTGAACCCCTGGCCGGAGGGTGCGCCCCGCGATCGGCTCGGCTTCGCCCGCTGGCTGACCGCCCCCGCCGCCCCGCTCACCGCGCGGGTGGCGGTGAACCGCGTCTGGCAAAACCTCTTTGGCGCCGGCCTGGTGGAGACTCCCGAGGACTTTGGCACCCGGGCCCCGGTCCCGGAGCACCGCGAGCTCCTCGACTGGCTCTCCGTCGACTTCATGGAGAATTGCTGGAGCCACAAGCACCTGCTCCGGACCCTTGTGACCAGCCGCACCTACCAGCAGGATTCCCGCGTGACCCCGGCCCTGCTCGAACGGGATCCCTCCAACCGCCTGCTCGCGCGCGGCCCCCGCTTCCGCCCGGACGCCGAGGTGGTGCGCGACACCGCCCTCTCGATCGCCGGGCTCCTGCATCCGAAGGTCGGCGGACCCAGCGTCTTCCCGCCCGTGCCGGAAAACGTCCTCGCCTACAATTACGTGCGTCCGACGTACTGGAATCCGCCGCAGGATGCCGAGCGGTACCGCCGCTCGCTCTACCTTTTCCGCAAGCGTTCGATGCCGGATCCAATGCTCAGCACCTTCGACGCCCCCAATGGCGACTTCGCCTGCGCCCGGCGCGTCCGCTCCAACACTCCGCTGGCCGCGCTCACCAGCCTCAACGAGCCCGTCTTCGTGGAGGCGGCCCAGGCGCTGGCCCTGCGGATCTGGCGGGAGGGGGGGCCGACCGACGACGGCCGCATCGATTTCGCCTACCGGCTCTGCGTCGCCCGGCCGGCCCGCGCGGCGGAGGCCGCCGCCGTCCGCCGGCTCCTCGACGAAAACCGCACGCGCCTTCGGAACGGCGAACTCAAGGCCGGCGAGATCGCTTTCTCCGCCCTGACAAAGCCGGCCGATCTGCCGGCCGACGCCTCGCCCGCCGACCTCGCCGCCTGGGTCGTCGTGGCCCGGGTGCTCCTGAACCTCGACGAGACGTTGACGAAATCATGATCCCGCCCTCCGACGATCTTCGCACCGCGCGCGCCCGCCTGCTCTCGCGCCGCTGGTTCCTCCAGGACTGCGGCGTGGGCCTGGCCGGCATCGCCTTGAGTTCCCTGCTCGGGCGCGAGGCCCGGGCCCGGACGACCGCCCCCAATCCCCTGGCCGTGAAGGCCCCGCACTTCACTCCGAAGGCGAAGCGCGTGATCTACATGTTCATGGCGGGCGCGCCGAGCCACCTCGAGCTCTTCGATTACAAGCCGGAGCTGGCCAAGCGCGACGGCCAGTTGCCCCCGGCGGAACTGCTGAAGGACTATCGCGCTGCCTTCATCAACCCCAACTCCGCCCTGCTCGGCCCGAAGTACAAGTTCTCGCCCCACGGAAAGTCGGGCATCGAGTTTTCCGAACTCATCCCGCACATCGCGGGCCTGGCCGACGATCTGTGCGTGATCCGCAGCCTGCAGACCGACGCCGTCAATCACGCGCCGGCCCAGATCATGATGAACACCGGCTCGCAGCAGTTCGGCCGGCCGAGCTTCGGGGCGTGGACCCTCTACGGCCTCGGTTCCGAGAGCGAAGATCTCCCGGGCTACGTCGTGCTCACCAGTGCCAAGGGCACCAGCGGCGGCGCGAGCAACTACGGCTGCGGCTTCCTGCCCACGGTCTACGGCGGCATCCCCTTCCGCAGCACCGGCGATCCGGTGCTCTACCTCTCCAACCCGGCCGGCTTCGACGCCCGCCTGCAGCGCCGCTCACTCGACGCCCTCAATGAACTGAACGAGATGGCCCGCGCCGACCTCGGCGACCCCGAGATTGCCGCGCGCATCCAGAGCTACGAGATGGCCTACCGCCTGCAGACCAGCGCCCCGGAGTTGATGGACCTCTCGCAGGAGCCGGCGCACGTGCTGGAGATGTACGGCATCAAGGACGTGAAGCAGGCCAACTACGCCCGCAATTGCCTGCTGGCCCGGCGCCTGATCGAGCGCGGCGTGCGCTTCGTCCAGCTCTTCCACGAGGCCTGGGACCAGCACGGTGACCTCACCAAGGCGATCAAGAAGAACTGCGAGGACACCGACCGGGCGAGCGCGGCCCTGGTGCAGGACCTCAAGCAGCGCGGCCTGCTCGACGACACGCTGGTGATCTGGGGCGGCGAATTCGGCCGCACGCCCATGGTGCAGGGAGGCAACGACGGGCGCGACCACCACAACCGCTGCTTCACGATGTGGCTCGCCGGCGGAGGCCTGAAGCGGGGTCACGTGCACGGCGCCACGGACGAACTGGGCTTCAACGTCGTGCGCGATCCCGTGCACGTCCACGATCTCAACGCCACCCTCCTCCATCTGCTCGGTCTCGAACACACGAAACTCACCTTCCGCTTCCAGGGGCGCGACTACCGCCTGACCGACGTGCACGGCCACGTGGTGCAGGAAGTGATCGCCTGAGGCGGACGCGGCAAGGCCGGACCGGAGTCGCCGCCCCCGCCGACATCAGACCAACGACCGTCATTCCGGAGACGCGAACGGCGGACTCGGTCTTCTCAAACCACGCTCGCCCGCGCCCGGCCGGATCTCCATCGTGCCGCGATGCACTCCGTGGCCCGTCCTGCCACCCTTCGCCGGCTCGGGCGCTGGCGTACCATCCTCGCGCTCGGCGCCGGTCTCGCCTCTCTCGCCTCCGCGGCCGAACGCCCGCGCCTGCTGGTGCTCACCGACATCGGCGGCGATCCCGATGACCAGCAGTCGCTCATCCGGCTCCTGGTTTACGCCAACGAGTTTGAGATCGAAGGCTTGGTCGCGAGCGCCTCGGGCACGCCCGGGGAACTCAAGCAGGCGGTGACCCGCCCGGACCTCATCCGGCAGGCCGTGGCGGCCTACGGACAGGTGCGCCCGAACCTGATCCACCACGCCTCCGGCTGGCCGGAAACCGCCGCCCTCCTCGAACGGGTCAAGAGTGGCAACCCGCAGCGCGGACGCCCACACATCGGCGAAGGCCACGACACCGAAGGCTCGAACTGGATCGTCTCCCGCGTCGACGCCGGCGCTCCGGATCGCCCGCTCAACGTCACCATCTGGGGCGGCCAGACGGATCTGGCCCAGGCGCTCTGGCGCGTTCGCACTGCCCGCGGGGTCGCCGGACTCAAGGACTTCACCCAACGCCTGCGCGTTTTCGACATCAATGATCAGGACCGGATCGCCACCTGGATCCACGCAGAGTTTCCCGGCCTCTGGTACCTGCTCGCCCAGGCTCCCGCCGGACGCGACAAGCGGGAAGGCACCTACCGCGGTATGTACCTGACCGGCGACGAATCCCTGACGAGCCGCGCGTGGATCGAGGAACACGTGCGTTCCCGCGGCCCCCTCGGCGCCCTCTATCCCACGAAGACCTGGACCGCCCCCAACCCCCACGGCTGCCTCAAGGAAGGCGACACTCCCTCGTGGTTCTTCTTCCTGCCGCAGGGCGGCAACGATCCCGCGGACCCGGCGAAGCCCGGCTGGGGCGGCCGCTACCGGCACGCGGACGACGGGTGGTTCCGGGACTTCCCCGCGGAACCCGGCCAGGATCCCCGCCACGGTGTCAGCCGCTGGCGTCCGAACTACCAGGCCGACTTCGCCCGCCGAATGGCCTGGTGTGTCGGGCAGCCGAGTCCCTGAAGCCCGAAACCCGGGCTGAAGAGGTCCCCTTCGGGGATTCTGTAGCCGCGCTACCAGGAGCCTTGATTACGCAGTTCAATGTTCACCACCGAGACACAGAGCACACAGAGGGAAGGTGTCAGAGGCCAAATGTGCCCGAACGATCGGTTCACCCCGGAGGTGAGTGCACCTACCGGTATCACTTCAGCCGGTTGGCCTCTGTGTTCCCCGTGTCTCCGTGGTTCACCTGCGTTTTCCAGGATGAGCCAGCGGCGAAAGCGTGGCGCCTGACCGCGGTATCCGCCTACACCGCCAGGGCGCCGTGGCTGAGCTTGTCCTGCAGCCGGGCCTTGGCGCGGTCGTGCAGTGTCGCCATCGACTCCTGCAGCATCGTCTCGGTGAAGCCGCGCTCCGTCAGGAAGGCGGTATCGAGTTCGAAGAGGAAGCCCTCCTCCGGCACGCCGGGACCGAAGGAAATCGCCACGAATTTCGCCGCATGCAGGTGGGCCAGCAACGGCTGGTACTCGGCCGGTCCCTGCGACGGCCGCTCGCAGTACTCCGCGGCCGCGACCAGCGCGGACGGGAAATTCCACACCCGCAAGAGACGGGCGCCGATCTCAAGGTGGGTGTAGCCCAGCAACTCCCGCTCAGCCTGCAGCCAGGTGCAGGTGCCGTCGGCGCACCGCGCATACAGGGCCGGAAGAAAGGCCGTGCAGGCGTGCCCGATGGCCAGCTTCCCCAGGTCGCAGACCAGACCCGCCGTGTAGGCGGTTTCGGGTTCCACCTGGTGCGTCATCTCCGCCAGCGCCTCCGCGGCGAGGCCGGTGCAGAAGGCGTGGCGGCAGAAATCGCCGGGACCGCCGCGGCCTTCGACGCCGGACTCCCACCGGCTGACGAGGGCCAGCGACGCCAGCCGGAAGAGCTCCTTCTGCCCGAGGCGGAAGACGGCGTCGGCCACCGAGGCGACCTTGGCCCCGGCTCCGAAGTACGCCGAGTTGGCCAGGCGAAGCGTCGAGCCCGCCAGCGAAGGATCGACCATGATCAACTGCGCGATTTCCTCCGCCGAGCTGTCGGGAGCGGAGATGACGGAGATCAGGCGCGGCAGCAGGGCCGGTGAACACGGCAGACGCAGGGCGCGATCGCACACCTGCTGGAGGGTCGGAGGCGGGTTGGTGGCGTTGCTCAAGGGGGCGAGGGAGGAAGGGAAACAGGACCAGGGACGGGGCTCACGCCGCCTGCAGCAAGGTACCCGGGTCGCGGATCAACGCGATGCTGCCGTCGCCCAGGATCGCCCCGCCGGCCACGCCAGGGAGGTTCTGCAGGAAGGCGCCGAGGTTCTTGATCACCACCTCCTGCTTGCTGACCATCTCGTCGACCAACAGCGCGGAAATCCGGCCGGAGTGTTCCACGATGACCACGATGCCCTCCCACGGCTGGTTGGCCTGGGCGGAGATGCCGAACCGCCGGTGGAGACGGTGCAGCGGGAGCAGGCGGCCACGGATGTCGATGACCTCGCCGTCACCGTGCACGGTGGAGATGTTTTCCCGGGTCGGCCGCAGCGCCATCTGCACGGAGGTGCTCGGGAGGATGAAGCGGTCCGCCCCCACGCGCACGACCAGCCCGTCGATGATCGCCATCGTGAGCGGCAGCTTGATCTTGAAGGTCGAACCCTGGCCGATCTCCGACGCGATCTCGATCGTGCCCCGCAACTTCTCGATGTTGCGCTTCACGACGTCCATGCCCACGCCGCGGCCCGAGACCGCCGTGACCTTCTCCGCGGTGGAGAAGCCCGGCAGGAAGAGCAGTCCGAAGATTTCCTCGCGCGAAAGCGTGGCGTTCTCCGGCACCAGGTTCTGCCGACGAGCCTTGGCGAGGATCTTGTCGGGGTCGATGCCCCGCCCGTCGTCGCGCAGTTCAATCACGATGTTGCTGCCCTGGTGGTAGGCCGTCAGGTGCAGCGTGCCCGTCTCCGCCTTGCCCCGAGCCGCACGATCGGCGGGGGCCTCGAGCCCATGGTCGAGCGCGTTGCGCACCATGTGCACGAGGGGATCGCCGATCTCCTCGACCACCGTGCGGTCGAGTTCGGTGTCCTCGCCGCTGGTCACGAAATTGACCTTCTTGCCGAAGTCGCGCGCGAGGTCGCGCGCCAGCCGCTCCATCTTCTGGAACGTGGGCTTGATCGGGATCATCCGCAGCGACATCGCGGTATGCTGCAGTTCCTTGGTGATGCGGGAGAGTTGCGAGACGTTGCGCTGCAGCAGCGAATTGGCCTCGGTGGAGGAACGGGAGCTCTCGATCAGCTGGCTCTGCACGATCACGAGTTCACCGACGACGTCCATCAGCGAGTCGAGCTTCTCCGTGTTCACCCGCACGGTCTGGTTGCCGCTGGCGACCTTGGGCTTTCCGGTGTCGGCGGCGGGAGCCGCCAGCTCGGCCACCGCCTTCGGAGCCGGCGCGGCCGGCGCCACCGGAGCCGCTTCGGCCACGGCGACCGCCTCGGCCGCGGGGGCGGTGACCGCAGCCGTCGGTTCCGGCTCCGACGGCACGGCCCGAATCGGATTGGGATTGGCGGCCAGCAGCCGCACGGCCCGGATCAGGTGCCCGACCGGAATGACCCGGTCCGGCAACTTGCCCTGCTCCACCGCCACCGCCACCTGCTGCGTGAGGGCGGACAGCGCGTCGCGACTCTTGAGAATCTCCGTGATGATGGCGGCGTTGAGGCGCAACTTGTGGTTGCGCGCCAGGTCGAGCAGCGACTCCACCTCGTGGGCCAGGGTGTGCATCGGCACGAGGCCGAGGAAGCCCGCGTTGCCCTTGATGGTGTGGAACGAGCGGAAGATCGAGTTGAGCGCCTCCGGGTTTTCCGGCTCGTGATCGAGGGCCAGCAACGCCGCCTCGATCTGCTGCAGGTGGTCGATCGCCTCGCCGAGGAACTCCGTGAGCAGCTCGCGGTTTTCGTCGAGGTGCAGGTCGAGCAGGACATCCCCAGCCCCCGCCTTCTCCTCAACGGCCGCGACGGTGGCCGCCGCCGGCGCGGCGACCTTCGGGAGCTCCACCGGGCGGCCGGCCTTGGCCGCCTCAAAGGCTCCGGGCAGCCACTCGACCAGCGTGCGGAGGGCGCCGAGCGTCTCGGCGTCGAAGGGATGGGCGCTGTCGAGCAGTTTCTCGAGGGAGGCGTGCATCGCCGAGACCGGGTCCCGCAGCTGGGACTCGAGGCTGAACTGCTCGCGCAGTTCGCCCAGGAGACTGTAGGCGGGCACCAAGCCCTCGTCCCGGCCGGGCTGAGCCAGCACACACTCGGTGGCGAGGCGGTTCAGGGTCTCTTCGATGGCGGTAAAGTGGTCGGAGGGAATGGGCATGCGAAGACGGCGGTTGCGCAAGCCCTGCAATCGACCCAACGGGGGCAAAGTTAACCTCATTTTTCACCTAAACTCCGCGCCCACCGGTGCCGAAATACCCTCAACCGGACCAAATCCCGAAACTCACCACCATGCCTGCACCTGCTCCCACCACCACCTCCGCCACCACTTCCCTCGCCGGCAAGTACCTCACCGTCGTGCTCGACAACGAGGCGTACGGGATCGCCGTGCTCAAGGTTCGCGAGATCATCCGCATGCAGAAGATCACGCCGGTGCCGCAGATGCCCGAGTTCGTGAAGGGCGTGATCAACCTCCGCGGACGCGTGATCCCAATCGTCGACCTGCGTTCGAAGTTCGGACTGAAGGCCGAGTTCGCCGAGCGCACGTGCATCGTGGTGGTGCAGGTCAAGCTGCCGAACGAGCAAAACGTGCAGATGGGCCTGATTGTGGACTCCGTGGAGGAGGTCGTGACTCTCAACGCCAACGAGATCGAACCCACGCCGGATTTCGGCACCCGGGTCGACACCACCTACCTGCTGGGCATGGCCAAGGTGAAGGGCCAGGTGAAGACGCTGCTCGACATCGACCGCGTCGTCGCGCCCGAGACCGTGCAGGCGATGCACGCCGTGGCCTGAACGGGCCAGGGACCGCCGCCGCAGGCGGATCGCCAACCACGTGGACGACCCCGTTACCCGCTACGCGCGGGGCGGGGTCGTCCCGTCTACAAGGGAGGCAATGCCATTGTAGCCGGGGGCGTCGACCCCGGCCAAAGCGTCTCGGCCAATCCCACGCACGCCTGCAGCGCACCGAGCTCCGGATTGCCTGGATGCGGACGCGCCCCGTGCGGGGCGGGGTCGCCCCGCCTACAGGGGAGGCAACGCAACTGTGGCCGGGGGCGTCGACCCCGGGCGGCACGGCCGATCTCCTGATCCAGACCGGCCTCAGCGAGGCCGGCTACATCGGGCAGGGTCTCGTCCGTTGGCTGCGGGCTCGCACCGCGTGGGAATGCAACCGGGCTAGACTCCGAAGGCTCGCTCCGCTTCGCGGAGCAGCGACTCCGCGGTGAACGGCTTGTGCAGGAATCCGGCGACGCCTTCGGTCTTCAGCTTCTCCGCGTATTCGGGGGCGGCGTTCGCCCCGCTGCTCAGGACCACCCGAACCTCGGGGCGGAGGCGCCGCAGTTCACGGAACACCTCGAGCCCGTTCATCCGCGGCATCGAAAGGTCGAGGAGCACGCCCTGGATATCCGCCGCGCGTGCGGTGAACATCTCGATCGCCCCGGGGCCATCGCCGGCCTCCAGGGTCTCCCAGCCGTTGCGTTCGAGCATGGCCCGGCACACGCGGCGCACGACCACCTCGTCATCGACGACGAGAACCGTCCCTTTCTTCCGGGCGGGAGTCGCGGGAGCGGCTGCCAGGGTGACGGGGGTGGCTGGCGCCGCGGGCTCGACCACCGGGCCGGCGGGGAACAAAACGCGGATGCGGGTGCCCAGGCCGACCCGGCTGTAGACGAGAATGGCGCCCTTGTGGCCGCGCACGATGCCCAGGATGGCCGACATCCCCAGCCCGCGTCCCGTGAACTTCGTGGTGAAGAACGGCTCGAACAGGCGCTCCTGCGTCGCGGCGTCCATCCCGCAACCGGTGTCGGTCACCTCGAGGACAACATAGCGGCCGGGTTCCGGAATTTCGTCGCACCGGCTCTGCGCGAGCGTCTTGGCGTCGAAGTCCGCGACCGTCGTGCGCAAGTGGACCTGGCCGGCCCGATCCCCGATCGCCTCCGAAGCATTGGTGATCAGGTTCATCACCACCTGCTGCACCTGGCTCGAGTCCGCGATGATCCGCGGCAGCTGCGGGTCCGTCTCGATCCGAAGGGTGACCAGCTTGGGGATGGTCGCCCGGAACAGGTGGGCGTTCTCCGCGACGAGCGCCGCCAGGTCGATCTCCCGCACCTCGAAGGCCCCGCGCCCGGAATAGGCCAGCATCTGGCGCGTGAGCTCCGTGGCCCGTCGGGCCGCCCGGACGCTCTGATCGATGCTCCCCCGCGCCGGGCTGTCTTCCGGCAGGTCCATCAGCGCGAGATCCAGGTTGCCGAGGATTCCCATCAGGAGGTTGTTGAAATCGTGGGCGATGCCGCCGGCCAGTACGCCGAGACTCTCGAGCTTCTGGGCGTGCAGCAGCCTCCGCTCCAGTTCCAGTCGCGACTGCTCGCTGCGTTTGCGCTCCGTGAGATCGCGGACAAAGGCGCAGTGGAACTCCTGCCCCTCGAAGCGCATGAAGTTGATCGCCACCTCGACCGGGAAGGTCCGCCCGTCCTTGGCCCGGTGCAGGGTTTCGATCGAGTAGGCGCCGCGCTCGCGCGACTTCGCCCAGTGGTCCGCCCACTTTTCCCGCGGGAAGTTCGGATCGATGTCCGACACGGTCAGCTGGCAGAGTTCCTCGCGGGTGTAGCCGAGGGATCGGCAGGCGGCTTCGTTGGCGTAGGTGTGCCTCCCCGCCTGGTCGATCCAGAACACCGGATCGCGCGCCAGGTCCACGGAGGTCTGCATGCGCCGCAGGAGATCCTCGGCACGCCGCCGCTCGGTGACGTCGCGCGTCACCGCCAGCACGCCGGTCGCGCGGCCCTCGGCATCGGTCAACGCGGCCGCCGCGATCTCTCCCACGAAGGTTGAGCCATCCGCACGCCGGAGGCGGTATTCGTGCAGTTCCACTTCGCCGCTGGTCTGCAGGCGCATGAAATTCTCCAACGCCCGGCCGTGATCCACGGGATCGATAAACTCGAGCATGGATCGGCCGACCGCGGCTTCGAGGCTGTCCACCCCGTAGATTTCGAGCGCCTTGGGCGAGGCGTATTGGAGGCGGCCGTCCGGCTGCACCACCGACACCCCATCCGGAAACGTCTGCACGGCGGCCCGATACAGGCCCTCCGCCTCCCGCCGCGCGAGTTCCGCGCGCTCGTGTTGCCGGTGTTCCCGCAACGCGACGATGCCGAAGGCGAGGTTGTCCGCGAGCTTCTGCAGCAGGCAGGTCTCCTCGACATCAAAGGACTGCGGTTCCCCGGAATGCACCGAGATCGCCCCCATCGCCCGGCCTTCATGCACCAGAGGAGTGGCGCACACCGCCCGGGTCCCCCGCTGCGCCGCCGCCGCCCGCCACGCGGTGAAGCCCGCCTCCTGGGCGATGTCATGCACCACATGCACCCGACCGGTGCGCACCGCGAGACCCACGGGGCCGCGGCCGAAATCCGAGTCGCCCCACGACACCCGCAGATTCGCCAGGTAGTCGGAATCCACCTTGGCCCACGCGACCGGCCGCACCGTGCGGTCCGCATCGTCCTCCGCCATCCCCACCCAGGCCATGCGATAGCCGCCGGTCTCGACGATCAGGCGGCAGACCGTCTGGAGCAGCCGCGTCTCGTCATGTTCGCGGATGAGCGCCTCGTTGCACTCCCCCAGCATGCGCAGCTGCCGGTTCGCGATCCGCACGCGTTCCTCCGTCCGCTTGCGATCGGTGATATCCTGGATCGTGCCGATCATGCGGCAGGGCTGGCCGGTCGCGTCGAACTCCAGCACCCCGCTCCCATCGACCCAGCGCAACTCGCCGTCGCTTCGCCGCACGATGCGGTACTCCCGGTCGAACCGGTTGCGTCCGGCCACGACGTGCTCCAGCAGATAGCTCCGCATCGCCTCCCGCTCCTCGGGTGGGACCAGTTCCAGCCAGCCCGACACGGTCTTGGGGTGGTCGGGCGGGATCCCGAAAATCTCCTCCAGTTCCCGGGTGCAGATCCACGTGCCCGCCTGGATGTCCATCTTGTAGGAGCCGATGTGACCGACCGCCTGGGAGCGATGCAGGAAGTACTCGCTCTCGCGCAGGGCCGTCTCGGCGCGCTTCCGTTCCGTGACGTCGATGACGAACCCATGGGTCGCCACCGGCCGCCCATCGCGATCGCGCACGACCGTGGCCATGAGTTGCACCGGGAAGGAGGAACCGTCCGCACGCAGCGCATCGAGCTCGCCCACGAAGGCTCCCGAGGTCGCCAGCGCCGTCATCACCGGGCCGGAATTCCGCGCATCCTTCCAGAATTCGGTAATGTGGCGGCCGACCACCTCGCCGGCCGTCGCAAATCTCCACATGCGCAGAATGGCCGGATTCACGTAGATGACCCGCCCGTCGACGTCGGCCGTCGCAATTCCCCAAAGCGTCGATTCCACCGCCCAGTCCTTGACCCGCAGCGTCTCCTGCTCCCGCGAGCGGATGTCCTGCTGGCCGATGGCGACCGCCAGCAGCGACGCCACCCGCAGTTCATCGTCGTTCGGTTCCCGATCCCGCCGGTGGCCGATGAGCAGCACTCCGCGCGGTGCGCCGCCATGGATCACGGCACAGCCGACACACGTCTCCCATCCGAACCCCTGGACCAGCGGATCCTCCCGGTGGAGCGCGTCCGCACGGAGCTGCCGGAAAACCCGGGGCGCCACCGATCCTTCCTCAAGCACCGCGCGGCCAATCCCGGTCCGTCCCCACTCCCCGATCGGCGCCCCTTCCGGCAACCCCCACTGCGCCGCCACGCGCAGGCTTCGCCCTGGGGTCGCGAAGCTCAGGTAGACCACGCCCTCCGCCTCCAGCAACTCGCCGCTCACCGCGGCCAGGTTGCCGATGTTGCGGGTCGCGTCGTCAGTCAGGTTGAGCAGTTCCTCGGTAACGCGGCCGAGAAAGCGCTCGATTCGGCGCTGGCGCCAGGGACGACCGCCCGGCTGGCCGCCGCTGCCTGGGACTCCTGCGTTCGGCTCGGGTGCGTTCATCGCCGGTGCCTCACGAGGCGGCGGCCGCCGCGTCGAGGGTGTTGCGGATCGCGGCCAGGAGAGAATCCGGACGATAGGGCTTGAGGAGCACGGACGCGCCGGGGATCGGAGGCGTGGTCCCCTGCTGCAGCAGTTCCGCGCTGTAGCCCGTCGAGAGTATCACCTTCAGGTCCGGCTGGCGCGACTGCAGTTCGCGGGCAAGATCGATGCCACTCATGCCCTTCGGCATCACCATGTCGGTCAGGAGCAGGTCGAAGGCCCCCCCTCCCTTTTCCCACGCGGCGAGCGCGTCCGGCCCGTCCTGCGCGAGCACCGCCTGATAGCCGTAGCGGGGGAAGAGGACGGCGAGCATGTTGCGCACGACGTCGTCGTCCTCGGCGATGAGAATCCGCTCGGTGCCGCGGTGGCGATCCGAGGCCGGCTGACCCGCCCCGGCCGTCCCCGTGGCCTCCAGGACGGTTCCCACCGGTGCGGCCGGCAGGAAGATCTCGAACAGGGCCCCCGCGCCCGGCGAACTCGTCAGCTCCACCCAGCCCTTGTGCTGGCTGACGATGGTCCGGACGGTGGAGAGGCCGAGCCCGGTGCCCTTGCCCGAACCCTTGGTCGTGAAGAGCGGCTCGAACACCTGTTGTTGGATCTCCAGGGGAATCCCGCAGCCATTGTCGGCCACCGCGAGGACGAGGAACTGACCGGGACGGGCCTCGGGATGGCGCGCGGTCTGCGACGCCAGGACCACCGTCTGCCGCAGGGCCAGCCGGATCTCGCCGCCGTTCGGCATCGCATCGCGGGCGTTGACCACGAGGTTGAGGACCACGTGCTCCAGGTTGTTCTCGTCGCCCAGGATCATCGGCAGGCCGGAATCCCATTCGGAGACGAGCTCGATGTCCTCCCCGATCAAGCGACGGAGCATCGGCAGGATGCGATCGAGCACCTCCGCCAGCTGGAGCGGCGCGAGTTCGCTGAACTGCTTCCGGCTGAAAATCAGCAGCTGCCGCGTGAGCGCCGCCGCACGGCGGCCGGCGGCCTGCACTTCCTGCAGGTCATCATGCAGCCGGGTGCCCGGCTGGCACTCGTGCAGCGCCTCCTCGGTGTAGATGTTGATCGCGGTGAGCAGGTTGTTGAAATCGTGCGCGATGCCCGCCGCGAGGTGCCCGACCGATTCCATCTTCTGGGACTGCACGAGCTGCTGTTCGAGTTCCAGCCGGTCGGTGATGTCGTCGATCAACCAGAGGGAACAGGCATCGTTGTCGATCGCGATCGGCTCGGTCGAGACGAGGACGTCGCGCAGCCGGCCGTCCCGGGTCCGCAGCTTGGCGGGATGTTTGCGCAGGCGATCGCCCCGCGACACGCCATCGAGCCAGGCCTTGCCCTCCGGCCAGAGCTCGAGTTCGCCCGGCATGTGGCCGATCACGTCTCCCATCGACTGCCCGGTGAGCTCGAGGAAGGCCGGATTCACCGAGAGGAAGCAGTGGTTGTAGTTGTACTGGATGGTCGAGGCGATCGGGCTGGCGGCAAAGGCCGAGGTGAACCGCGCCTCTGCCGTGCGGAGTTCGTCCGTGCGGCGCTCGACCTCCGAGGCCAGGTCCCACATTCGCGCGGCCAGCTTGCGGGCGAGCTGCCACTTGCGGGTGAGGGCATGCGCGAGCTGGAGCACCTCGATGTTGTCGAACGGCTTCTTCAGGATGATGAGGTTGTCGGAGGACCCGAGCTGGCGGATGGTCTCCGACCAGGAGTAGTCGGTGTACGCGGTGCAAATCACGACCTGGAGCGCCGGGTCGACCTGCCAGAGGCGGCGGATGGTCTCGATCCCGTCCCACCCTGGGGGCATCCGCATGTCGACGAAGGCGAGCGAATAGGGTTCCCCGGCCTGGTGGGCGCGCTCGAGCAGGGCGAGGCCTTCCTGGCCCTGCAACGCCGAGTCGAGGACGAACGAGTCGGCCACCGGCGCGGAGCGGGTGTCGGCGAAGAGCGCCGCCTCGGCCGCGTCCAGCGACGCGTCATTGCCCCGGGAGATCAGGATCTTCCGGAAGTCGTCGTGAATCGACGGGGTGTCGTCGATGACGAGGATACGGACGGGCGCGGAGGGTTGGGACGGGTTCATGGAGAAAGAGGCAGCGGGAGGACGGGTAGTTCCAAAGTGAAGGTGGCGCCGCGGCCGGCTCCGTCGCTGGCGACGTTGAGCGTGCCGCCGAGAGTCTTGGCCGCGATGGCTCCGCTGTGGAGCCCAAAGCCATGGCCATCGCGCCGCAGATCTTCGTCAGGTGCTCCGGCGGGATTCCCACCCCGGTGTCCCGCACCACGAACCGCACCCGGCCTTCCTCCGCCGCCGCCAGTTGCAGGCTCAGCCGCCGCTCCGGGTTGTCCCCCGCCTTGATCGCCGTCACCGCGTTGCTCAGCAGGTTCACCAGAATCTGGATCACCCGGTGCCGATCCACCGTCATCGGCGGCAGCGCCGCATAGTCCCGCTCGATCCGGATCCGGTGCCGCCGGCACGAATCCTCCTTGATCCGCACCGCCTCGTCGAACACCTCCGCCGGGTTCACGTTCTCCAGCACCCCTCCCGGCTTCGCGTAGCTCTGCTGCATCGCCACGATCTCCTTGATGTGATCGACGTGCCGGCACACCCCCTCGATCTCCCCGCGCACCGCTGCATTCTCCTCCACCAGGTGCTGCGTCACCTGCTCCAGGAAGCCCAGCACCTGCCGCCCCTGCGGATCCTTCCCCACGTACTCCGCCAGATCCCCCTCGTGCGCCCGCAGCAGCCCCACCGTCCGCTGCAGACTCCCCACCCGCGCCCGATCCAGCCGCTCCCGCAGCAGGTTCGTCGCCACATTCACGCTGTTCAGCACGTTCCCCACGTTGTGCAGCACCCCCGTCGCCACCTCCGCCATCCCCGCTTCCCGCGAGGCCGTCACCAGGGCACCCTGCAGCCGGAGGCGTTCCGTCATTTCGGAAGAGAGGCGGGCATGGGCCTCCGACAGTTCGCGGTTGGCGGTCTCCACCTGGCGCAGCATCGTGTTGAACGCCCGCGAGAGCTGCCCGACCTCGTCCCGCCCCGTCTCCGGGGCCCGCACCGAGTAGTCGCCCTCGACGGCGATCCGATCCGCCGTCCGGGCCAGATCCCGGAGCGGGCGCGCCACGATGTTGCGCAACACCGCGGCGCTCAGCACGGCCAGCACGAAAGTTCCCGGCAGGATGAGCGCGAGGAGGATTAGTTGCGGGCGCAGCACCTCCTGGCGAATCAACGCGTAGTCCACATCGAGCAGCAGGGTCCCGCGCACCGCCTCTTCCACCCGGACGGGTTCGGTGACGAGCAGGCGGCCGGCAACGATCACGATCGGTTCGGTTTCGCGGCGGACCTCCTCCTCCCGGGCTTCCGGGTCGCGATCGTGTCGGGCGAAGATGCTCCCGTCCGGCCGGAACAGCACCGCGCGTACGACCCGCGGCTCGAACCGCAGCGTCGCCAGCAACTCTTCGGCCGTGCGACGATCGTCGAACACGACGGCCGCCGCGGTGTTGGCCGCCAGCATCCGGGCCCGCACCGTGAAATCGGCCACCACGCGCTTCCGGGTCCACCACACCGTGGACCCGCCAATCGCCAGCCCGGCCACCAGCACGGTCAGGGCGCAGGCGCCGGCGATGAGCACGCCGACCTTCTGGCCGATGGTGAGGTTGCGGAAGGTGGTCATGGCTGGCGCGCGGGGGCGGACTCGTTCTTTCGGGCGAGCTGCAGCAACCGGGAGCTCACCCGCAGCCCCGAGTCCGCGAGGGCGGTCCGGTTGACTTCGAACCGAATGGCCGAGCCTTCCAGGAACAGGTTGATCATGCCGCCGAGCGCGCAGAACGTGTCCGCCTCGCCCACCGTCAGGATGGGCAGCCCGGCGACCTGCCGCACCAGCGCCGCGGTCTCGGCACCGCTTTCGCGCGACACAAAGAGGACCTGGCAACTCCGCGGGTCCTCGTTCTCCGTGAGGGCGTGCACCAGGATCCTCCGGCCGCGCACGGTCTCCCCGGCCACCATCGCCTGCAGCGGCTCGAACACCGGGCTCGGCCCGGCCACCCCGATGACGAGGGCACCCGTGCCGCCGGTCGCCGGCCACTCGACGAAACGCGCGAAGTTCAGGAGAAACGCGGCCTTGACCTCGTGCTCCCCTCGCGCCGTCGCCCCGCTCCCCGGCGCCGGCGCGGCCGCGCCCAACAGGCACACCACGCCGGCCAAGCCGGCGAGGCAGAGGAGCGGGAGACGGAGTTTCACCGGGAAGGAGAGGTTTAGGGCGCCGACCGCAGAGGGGACAGGAAGGCGGCCATCGAGAGCGCAGGCGCGCTTGAGCGGAGGGAGAGCGTGGAGCGTTCCACGCCCGCGCCGGTCTCACGCGGGGCGAGGTCGCCCCGCCCACAGGTGGCCTGAGACAGTGTGAAGCAGCGCATTGTGGTAAACCTAGAAGGTGAACGTGCTGCCCACGACCAGATTGCGGCCCGGCTCATTCAGGCCCGAGCCGTGGATGCGGTAGTCGGCATCGGTCACGTTCTCGACTCCCAACGAGACCGAAACCCCTGGACGCGGCGTCCAGCCGGCCCGGACGGTTCCCACCGAGTACCCTGGCGTCCCTCCGGGCGGGATGCGTTCCCGATCCGCAAGATCTGCGGTCGACAGCCGGGCTTGGCGGCGGACAAGAGAGACGCCAGCCTCCGCCCACCACTTGCGGGAAGGCGAGCGCCACTCCAGGCCCACGCGAGTCGTATCCGGCATCAGCCGGGACAACGGTTCCCGGCGCCGGTCGGCCGGATTGGCGGTGGGAAAGACGTCAATCTCACCGCGCTGGAGCGTCCAGGCGGCCCTGGCGCTGACACCCCGGCCCAGCACCCAGCGTCCCTCGGCCTCCGCCCCTTGCACGTAGCCATTCCCGGAATTGCGCTTGGTCAACTCCGCCAGCCGACCGAGAAAGCGCCCCGTCGGCACGCGGGTGATCATGCCGTCGATCTCGGTGTTGAACAGCGTCGCCGTCAGATCACCCCGGGCGCCATGCAGGCGGAGGCCGACCTCGGCCACGCGGTACTTTTCCGGGCGGACCTGGGTCGACGGAGTCTCCACCTGGCCGCTCGCCGCGGTGTCGAGCCGGGAAACATCGGACAGGTTCGGAGCCCGAAACCCATCGGAGATCCCTCCGAAGGCCATCCAGCGCAAGCCCGAGGAAGTCGGACGCTGGTACGTCACCCGCACGCTCCCGAGCCACGAGTACCAGCGACCGTAGAACGAGGCCGGGACATTGGCCACCGGGTCGAGCAGCCGTCCGGCCCGGAGTTCGGCCGCATCGAATCGTCCCCGCACGGTCGCGTGCCAGCCTTGCCAATCGCGGAAGCGGTGCTGGAGGTAGACGCCAGAGAGGTCGTAGCGCGAATCATCCGCCACCGGTCCCTGCACCTCGAAACGGTCGAAGGCGCCGTCCGCCAGGTAACGCTCCGCCCGCGTGTCGACCCGGTCGCGGTGATAGCTCGCGCCGCCCAGCCAGGTGCCGGCACCGGTCGACCCCTGCAGCCGGGCGGTGAAGCCGTGAGTGACCACGTCGGCGGCGCTCACGTCGCGACGGCCGTCGCTGCGGACGCGTTCCTGCGTTTCCTCCTGGCCGTGCCGCGAGAGCGTGAACTCCGCCTCCTCCACGAGCGCCTGGGGCCGGCGAAGTTGGAGCCGCCCATACGTCAGATCGCGGCGCTGGTCCGTGTCGCGCCGGCGTTCGGAGCCGGACGAAAGCCCGAGCCAGTCTGTGCCTTCCGGCGTGCTGTGCGACCGGTTCACGTCCTCCTGCGCGAATCCCTGGTGCGCGAGCACGAGCCGCCATCCCGCCGGCAGGCGCGACTCCCAGCGCAGGTCGAAGGCCGCCTCGTCGTAGTCGGTGCCACCCTGGCGGCCCACGTCTGCCCCACCCCGGAGTTCCCCGAACCAGCGCCGGGTCGCCCCGAGGCGCAGGGCCGAGTCGGCACCCACCGGGCCCGCGAACTCCCCGCGCGCCACGGCCGCCCGATCGGCGGTACCGGCCCGCGTCGTCACCGTCCGTTCCCAACCCGCCAGACGACTGTCGAGCAGGCTGCCCGACAGCGCGTGGATCGTGCCCCCCACCGAGTCGCTGCCGTAGAGAACCGAGGCCGGGCCCTTCACGACCTCGACCCGTTCGACCGCCAGCGCGTCGATCGTCGTCGCGTATTGGTTCGGCCCTTCCCGGAAGAAGGAGTTGTTCAACCGGACTCCGTCCACCAGCAACAGGGTGCGGAAGCCGGTGAATCCGCGCAGGTAGGGCGACTGCTGCCCGTTGGCGGTTTTCTGAATCATGATGCCGGGCTGTCCCTCGATCCAGACCGGCAGGGTTCGCGGGAGGGTACGGTCGCGGTCGGCACGACCCAGTGCGCTGACCAGGTACGGCAACTCGAAGACCGGCGTCGACATCTGGGTCGCCGTGACCACCTTCACCTGCATCAGCTCCTCGAGTTCCAGCAGTTTCAGCTGGTCGGCGGTGACGGGCGCCGCCGCCGGCAGGCTGGCCAGCGACAGGCCGGCCGTGATCGCCAGCGCGCGGACGGCCGGCCAGGAAAGCGCGGGCACGGGACTTGACGGGTTCGGCGTGGGCGAGTTCATGGTGACAGAGGCAGCGGGAGGACGGGTAGTTCCAAAGTGAAGGTGGCGCCGCGGCCGGCTCCGTCGCTGGCGACGTTGAGCGTGCCGCCGAGAGTCTTGGCCGCGATGGCTCCGCTGTGGAGCCCAAAGCCATGGCCATCGCGCCGC
>JACRQG010000042.1 GCA_016222805.1 Verrucomicrobiota bacterium
CCACCGGCTCCACTTCGATCACGACCTCAGGCTTGAGTACCACCCCTAAGGTCCGATACCCCTTCATCGTTAGCTCTAACATCGCAGGGGACATGCTGTCTGGTTCTCAGCGGCATGTCCCCATTCTTTGATGAAGAGCCGTTAAACTAGCCGCACTGAGCTTCGTCAGAGGCTGGCGTCGAACTTGTCCCAACGATGGACCACCACGGTAACCGTCGCGCCCGCAAACCGCAGGGCCGGATCCGGGTTGTCGGTTTCCCCGCCAAGCCCCACCGTGCCGGCTGTGCATCATCTCGACACTGGCTTCGCCATTCCCCGACGGAGCTTCCTGACGCGGTCTTCGCTGGGGTGCGCCGCGCTCGCGCTCGGCGCCCGTGGCGCCGAGCGCAATCCCGGCTCCTTCTTCTCGCTCATGCACCAGGCCGGCCGCTCGTGGTTCCGGTCGCCCGAAGGCACGCGTTTCTTCAGCCTCGGCCTGAACCACATCGACGCCGCGCCGCTGCGCTATCCCGAGTCCGGCGACGTCTGGCACGCCAAGTACGGAAACAGCATGGAGCGTTGGATCAAGACGGCCGTGCGCCCCGATCTCCTGGCGTGGGGCTTCAACTCTGTCGGCTGGGTCCAGGAGGTCGTCACCCGCGGCCCCACCAATCACCGCCACTCGCCCACTTTCACTTTCGAGGAGTACCAGTGGCTCGATCTGCCGTACTGCCACCAACTGCCCTTCGCCGATTTTCACCAATGGGAGATGGAGACGCGAAACCCGGACTTCTTCAGCCGGGAGTTCGAGGAGTGGTGCGACTACGTGGCGCGCAGCCAGTGCGCGCGCCTGGCCGGTGATCCGAAGCTGATCGGCTACTTCTACCTCGACTGCCCCACCTGGGTGCACGTGCGCCCGGGAAACGCCTGGAAGGGCCCGATCTTCGATGCGGAGAAACTGAAGACCGAAGCGGGCCGCGCAGAATTTCATCGCCTCGCCACGCGCTATTATCAGGTCACCCACGAGGCCGTCCGCCGCTACGATCGCCACCATCTCATCCTCGGCGACCGCTACGAGGTGAATGCCCCGCTGCCCGACGAGGTGCTGCTGGCCGCGCGGCCCTTCGTGGACGTCTTCAGCTTTCAGCACTTCGGCCCGCCGGAGCGAATCCGGGCCGACCTCGCCCGCTTCGCCGCCCTGACCGGCAAGCCCGTGCTGCTGGCCGATAGTTCCGGCAGCGTCAAACTCCCGGACGGCACGATGCGCAATGATCCCGTGAAATACCGCCAGACCCTGCTCGGGCTCCGCGAGGTGCCCGCCTGCGTGGGCTTTCACCTCTGCGGCGCCTACCTGAGGAACAAGGTCCGGAACCGCGGACTGCGCGGACCGGACGAGACCCCCGACCAGGTTGCCATCGAAGGTTTCACCGCCGCCAATCGCGAGGTGACGGCCTGGATCCAGCGGCAGACTGCCGGCTGAGCCGGCCTCCCCGACCATCTGGTGCCCGTCACGCCGTGCCGCGCAGGATTTCGGCCGCCGGGCGCTGCAGCAGGCGCCGGGTCGGGAGATGGGCGGCCAGCGCCCCCGCCACCAGGCTGAGGCCGAAGGTCGCGGCAAACGTGAGGTACGGCAGGGTGAACACGACCGGCACTTCCATCAGCGCCGCCGCCTGCAGCACGAACAGGTACGCCAGGCTGAAGCCGATCGCACCACCCACCAGGCCGGTGGCCAGCGTCAGGACCACGGCCTCGCCCAAAAACATCCGGAATAGCTGCGACTGCCGCAGCCCGAGTGCCTTCAGCACCCCGATCTCCCACCGCCGCTCGATCACGGAGGTCGCCATCGAGGCGATGAGGGCGAACACCGCGATGACGATGGCGACCGCCAGCAGGAGCCCGAAGAGAATCTGCGTCGCCCAATAGAGCCGCTGCGCCTCGACCTTGCGCTCGACGGTCGACTTCACGCCGAAGCGGTGGCGCACGTCGAAGTCGTCGCGGATCTTCTGCGCCACGGCACGCTGCACGCTCTCCCCGGGTTTCGTGCGCACGAGCAATCGGGTTTGCATGGCCTCGAGCGGTGCCGGTCGCGCCATCGCGTCGAACGCCGCCATCGGCATCAGCACTCCGGAGCCCACGGCGTGGGCCACCCGGGAGCGGAAGTTGTCGAAGCCCGGCACCGCCCCGCACACCGCCTCGACGCGGCACCGGCGATCCCGCCGCTCGGCGCCGAGGCGAAACGACAGGCGCACCAGGTCCCCGCGCTGCACGTCGAGGTACCGTGCCACCGATTCGCTGAGGATGACCGGAAACACCTCGTCACCGCGCCCCGTCGCGACCGGGGCCGCCGCCGGCGCCGGCAGGGCGTTTTCGATCACCACGGCCCCGGTGTCACCCGTGGGGGCGGACACCGGGGAAGGGACCGGTTCCTTCGGCGCAAACTCGGCCAGCCGCACCCAGGCCTCCGGACCCCCTTCCACGTACTTCACCCGCTCGAGGTAGAGGGCCCGCGCCAGATCCGGATCGGCCCCGAACGGCACCACCCACAGTTGCTTCAGGCCCACCAAATCCGCGATGACCACGTCGTACGCGATGCCGGCCTGGGAGCGGCCGCGGAGGTACTTGACCTCTGCCACGGCCTCGACCCCCGGCAGTCCGGCGAGCTCACCCTTGATGCCGGGAGACGAGGCTTCTGCCTGGATCCGGATGTCCGCCCCGTTGAAGTGCTCCACCAGCGCCAACGAGGTCCGGCTGAAGAGCGCCGCCAGGCTTGCGATGAAGATCACCCACGAGACCGAGAGGATGAACATCACCGCCGTCGTCGTGTTCCGCCGCCGATGGCGCACGAGGTTTCGCGCCGCGAGCTCCGTGACCGGTGCGAACCACCGGCCGACGACCGCCAGCACCGCGCGCTCCGCCCACGGCAGCAGACCGATCGCCACGAGCGTCAGACCGAGAAGGATGGTGAGCAGCAGGCACAACACCACGGTGCCGATGAGGGAGGGATTCCCGGAAAGAAACGCCGGCGGCAGCACGAAGAACACCACCCCCGACAGCGCGGTCAGCGCGCTTCCGAGGAAGAGCAGCGACCGCTGCCCGCCCTCCCCTCCACGCGGGAGCTCCGCCACCTGTCCGCGCCGCAACGGATCCAGCCCGTCCACGATCCGCCAGCGCACCGCCTGCACTGCCGGAATCAGCGCGCTCCCGACCGCGAGCAGCACACCGATCCCGGCCGCCAGTCCCAGGGTGAGCAGCGAAACGTGCAGCGAAATCTGCCCTCCTTCCGCCCGGAGGATCTTCTCCGTCACACGCACGCCGATCTTGGCCAGCACCACGCCGCCGAGCACGCCCGGCACCACCCCGCTGCCGCACAGCAGCAGCGACTCCGCCAGCACCAGCCGCACGATGTCCCGCCGCCGGCCCCCCAGGGTGCGGAGAATCGCATATTCCCGAATCCGCTCCTCTACCGCGACCGACACGATCGAGTAGATCAGGAGGGCCGTGATGGTGAGGGCGAGCAGCGCAAACACCCCGAAAAAGGCCCGGATCGGCGAGGTGAAGTACTGGAAGGCGGCAATCGCGGCCGCCTTCGGCAGGCGCAGGTCGTATCCGGTGCCCAGTTCCGCCGCGATGCTCTCGCCGGCGTCCTTCAGGCGCCGCACACTCGCGTGCAGATCGCGGGCATCGTACAGCCGCGTTGGATCCCGCAGTGCGCCCGCCAGCGCGTGCACCTGCACGGCCTCGTTGAGCAACGTGCGCGCCGTTCCTTCGTTCACGACGACGAAGTCCTTCACCTCCTGCGGGAGCAGCAGCTGCCGATCGATGGCGGCCTCCAGGCGCAGGGTCATGCCCTCGGTCGACTGCGCCGAGCGCAGCGTCAGGTCCGTGCCCGCCTTCACGCCGAGCCGTTTCACCAGCCCCCGCGAGACCGCGACCATGCCGTCGGCCAGCACCGGCTCCGGGGCCAGCCCGGAGAGGTCGAACTGCCGCTCCCGCCGGGGATCGAGCCCGATGAGCACGGCGTAGTGCTGCGTCGTGCCCGCCCCAACCACGACGATGCCGAACAACCGGGGCGACAGTCCGCGCAGCAGCGGGTTGGCCGCCAGCTTGCTCCGCACCTCCGCATCGAAGAAGGGCTCCGGCCGCAGCGGGCTGGACCCTTCGGCCTGGATAACCACGTCGGCCTTGCCGGCCTGCAGCGCCGCGAGGTCCGTGTAGGCGACTGAAACCGAGTCGAGGCCGATCTGGATCGCCGTCAGCAGCGCCAGGGTCAGCGCGATTCCCAGGACGCCGAGCAGCGACCGCGTCCGGCGACGCCCGAGATTCCGCCAGACATAATGCGCCGCGGCATTCATGCGGCGGGGCCGTCGCTCTCCAGCCGCCCATCCCGCAACCGCACGATGCGCGAACTCCGGGCCGCGACCGACGCATCGTGGGTCGCAATCACCAGCGTGACCTTCTCCCGCGCGTTGAGATCCAGCAGCAAACCGATGATTTCACGGCCGGTGGCGCTGTCGAGGTCCCCGGTCGGCTCGTCCAAAAGCACCAGCGCCGGCTGATTCGCGAGGGCGCGGGCGATCGACACGCGCTGTTGTTCGCCGCCGGACAATTCCGCCGGCTGGTGGTCCGCGCGGTCCTTCAGGCCGACGCGCTCGAGCAGCGCCTCCGCCCGCCGGCGACGATCGGCGGCGCCGACTCCCTTGAACTGCAGGGGGATCTCGACGTTCTCCCGCGCGGTCAGCGTCGGGATCAGGTTGTGGAACTGGAACACGATGCCGATGCGATCGCGCCGCAGATCAGCGAGGGCATCGTCGGAAAGTCCGGCCAGGTCGACGCCGTCGATCGCCAACCGGCCGCGGGACGGCAAATCGGTCGCGCCGATGAGATTGAGCAGCGTGGTCTTGCCACAGCCCGAAGGGCCCATCAGCGCGACAAACTCCCCGCGCTGGATCGTCAGGTCCACGCCACGCAGGGCCCCAATCGCCGTGGCCCCGAGGAGGTAGCTCTTGTGCAGGTTCTCCGCCCGGACCGCGGGAGGAGGAGGAGTGGCGGGATCTGGCATGGTGGAGGGAGTGGAGACGGCCGGAACCGACACCGTAGGATAGGCACGACGGACGCACCGGAGCAACGTTGCGGTGCCTGCGGCTCCGGATGGCCGGTAGGAGACCCCGCCGCCACCCGGGCGCCGAGGGCCGACGTGGATTCGAAAAAGCATCGCGGCTCGCCCCGAAACGAACCGATACTCGCCGGGCGCGCGCTTCCTGCGCTTCCGACCTGCCGTCACCATGAGATTCCGCTTCTTCTCCACCCTCCTGCTCCTCGGCACCCTCCTGCCTGCCACCGCCGCTGTCGTGCCCGTGCCCCGGGAAGTCGCGCCCGAGCGCCTGCCGGGTGCGAAACCGCGCAACGTCATCCTCATCCTTGTCGACGACCATCGGTTCGACGCGATGAGTTTCCTCGGTCACCCGCTGGCCGAGACACCGCACATCGATTCGCTCGCGAAGAACGGCGTCCACCTGAAGAACGCCCTCGTCACCACCTCCCTGTGCTCGCCGAGTCGGGCCTCCATCCTGACGGGCCTCTACACCTTCCGTCACCGCGTGATCGACAACAACCGCCCCATCCCCGCCGGCACCCTCTACTTTCCCCAGTATCTCCAGAAAGCCGGTTACACCACGGCCTTCTTCGGCAAGTGGCACATGGGCGGCGAGGGCGACCAGCCGCAGCCGGGCTTCGACCACTGGGTGAGTTTCCGCGGACAGGGCGAATACCTGCCACCGACGCCCGACTACACCCTCAACGTCGACGGCCGGCGGGTAAAACAAAAGGGCTACATCACCGACGAACTCACCGACTACGCGGTCGACTTCCTCCGGCGGCCGCGGCCCGCGCAGCAGCCTTTCTTCATCTACCTCTCGCACAAGGCGGTCCACGCCAACTTCACCCCGGCGGCGCGCCACGAGGGCAAGTTTGCGGCCAAGCCCTACCGTCGGCCCGCGTCCGAGGCCAACACGCCCGCCAACTACCACCTGAAGCCGCGCTGGCTCCGCGACCAGCGCAACTCCTGGCACGGCGTCGACTTTCCCTATCACAGCGACCTCGACGTCGAGCAGTTCTACAAACGCTACTGCGAGACCCTCTGTGCCGTGGATGACAGCGTGGGGCGGCTGCTCGCGGAACTGAAACAGCAGGGCGTCCACGACGACACCCTCATCCTCTACATGGGCGACAACGGCTTCATGTTCGGCGAGCACGGCCTCATCGACAAGCGGGTCGCCTACGAAACGTCGCTTCGCGTGCCGATGGTGATGCAGTGTCCGTCGCTGTTCGCGGGCGGCCGCGTCGTGGATCAGGTGGTCGCCAACATCGACGTCGCCCCGACGATCATGGAGGCGATGGGGCTGGCCCGCCCGCGGCACATGGACGGCCTGAGCTTCCTGCCGCTCGCGCAGGGGCGAACCCTCCCGTGGCGCGAGAACTTCCTCTACGTCTACTACTGGGAGAAGAACTTCCCGCAGTCGCCCACCGTCTTCGCCCTGCGCGGCGAGCGCTTCAAGTACATCACCTATTATGGCCTGTGGGATGCCGACGAACTGTACGATCTCCAGGCCGATCCCGGGGAGACCCGGAATCTCCTTTACGAACCGGCGCATCGCCGCACCGCCGAGACAATGGAGAAGAAACTCTACGAGATGATGGCCGACCTGGGCGGAATGGAGATCCCCCTCAATCCGCCCCTCGGCGCCTCGCAGAACAAGCGCCTGCGCGGGCGCGAGGGGACCCGGGCCGGGGATTTCCCGGCGCCGCTGGTCGTCGAAAAACCCATCAACACCAACGCGAAGTAACGGCCGGCGGCGATGAACGCGGCACTCTTCCGGACCTGGCTCGCGTGGCTGTTCCTCGCAGCCTCCCTCGGCGCGGCGGAAACCGCGCTCCAACGCTTCTACGCGTGGCCTCCGCCGCCGGATCACCCCCAGACCAACGGCGCCGATTTCTGGGACTGGCGCCCGGAACTCCCCGTCGAGGGCGCCCCTGCTCCCCTGGTCGATCTGCGCTCCCTCAACGAAGCCGTCGCCGGCCAGCACGGCTGGGTCACGCGCCGCGGCGACAAACTCGTCCTCGGCGACGGCCGGCCGGTGCGCTTCTGGGCCGTCAACACCACGGGCAACGCCCCGCTCCCGGAACTCGAGCGCCTCTGCCGCGATCTCGCCCAGCGCGGAGTCAACCTCGTGCGCATCCACGGCGGCGCGCGCAAGAGCCTGCTCGATTTCCGCAGCGATCGCCTCGACGCCGTGAACCCGGCCGTGATCGACCAGATGCACCGGGCCGTCGTGGCCGCCCGCGCCGCCGGGATCTACACCTTTGTCTCGAACAGTTTCTTCATCATCGAAATGAAGGTGAAGGCATCGTACGGACTGGAGGGCTACACCCAGTCCTGGCTCGACGCCCATCCGGGACAGCAGGTGCCTTTCGGCCTGGTCTTCCTCAACGACCGTTTCCGTGCCGCCTTCAAGGGCTGGCTGCGCGAGTTCGTGACCGCGCCCAATCCCTACCACCCGCAACGCACGCCGCTCGGCCGCGATCGCTCCGTCGCCGTGATTGAGATCCTGAACGAGGACAACCTGTTCTTCTACACCTTCAAACCCGAGACGTGGCCGGAGGAGCAGCGCACGCTGGCCGGACGCAAATTCTTCGCCTGGCTGGCGGCGCGACACCGGGCCCGCGAGGACGCCGATGCGACCGCGACGGTGCGCCGCGTGACCGCCACCTGGGAACCGCCCCTGCCCGGCGACGACCTTTCCTCCGGCGTGCTGCAGCTCCTCAACGCCGGCGCCATGGGCACCGCCGGCCCCCGGCAGGCCCGCCGGCTCGCGGAACAGATTGCGTTCCTCGGGGACGTGCAGCGCGGGTTCCACGCGGAGATGACCGCACTCTTCCGCGAGTGCGGATTCGGCGGGCTGGTTTCCCCGTCCAACTGGCATACCGCGACGCCAACGATCCTCCTCGATCTCGAACACGACACCTACCGCCAGGGTGACATCATCGACCGCCACGCCTACTTCTCCCCGGTTATCGCGCAGGAGAAGGTGAAACACCGGATCGGGGTGGGAGACGTTTTCCTGGGACTGTCCACGCTGGTCGGCCCCGCCTCCAGCCCGACCAACGTTCGGCAGACCTTCGACTACCCCAGCGCGATGTCCGAATTTCAGTGGGTGAACTACAATGCGGCCGGCGTGGAAGGCCCGCTTCTCGCCGCCGCGTACTTTTCGCTGACCGACTTCGACCTGCCCGTCTGGTTTGCGCTCGGGACGCGCCTGTGGAACGACTCCCTCGCCAAGTGGGCGGTCGGCCGGCCGAGCGTGCTCGGGCAGTTTCCCGGCGCCGCCCTCCTCTTCCGCCGCGGCGATGTCGCCGAGGCGCCGGTGGTGGTGCGCGAGGGTCGCACGCTTGAGGCGATCTACCGGCGCGAACCAGCGCGGATCATGCCGCCGCGCGGCTTTGATTCCACCCGCGACGACGCCTCGACCCGCGATGCGCCCGGAAGCCCGGGCTCCGAACGCATCGACCCCCTGGCCATGATGGTCGGCAAGGTCGAACACACCCTCGACCGCGATACCGACGAGGTTTCCCCGCGCCTGGCCGAGCTCATCGACCGCCGGAACGGGCGGGTGACGTCGTTCACCGGGGAGTTGGTCACCGACTGGCACCGCGGGCTGTTCACCGTCAATAGCCCGCGCGCCCAGGGTGCCACCGGCTTCCTCCGCGCGGCCGGGCGGATCGAACTCCGGGACGTCACCTGGGAATCAGACAACCGCTTTGGCGCCCTTCTCGCGATCGCGCTCGATGATCGCCCGCTGGCCGCCTCGGGGAGAATCCTGCTGCAGGTCGGCGCGATGGATCGCCCGACGGGGTTCGTCACCGAGCCGGTGAAACTCGGCTGGCAGGGCGCGGACTACACCGGGCACCGCATCAAGGCCACCGGGGGACTGCCCTGGCAGGTCGAGCGCAGCCTCGGCTCCGTCGTGTTGAAGGGCGCCACCGCCCGCTTCACCTCCGCCACCGTGCTCGACGAGAACCTTCGCCCGCGCGCGCCTCTCGTGGGGCGGGTGGAGGGAAGCGATCTCCGTCTGAAACTGCCCGCAGAGTCGCTCTACGTGGTGGTGGAGCTTCGCCCGGCGAAGGAGCAGTAGCGGAAACGGCGAGGAACGCCCAACCCGCTCCTCATCCTGTAGGCGGGACGCCCTTGCCCCGCACCTGGTGCAGCAACGAGCCCTTCCCGCGGAGCGGGCGCCCCGCCCACATCATGGGAACGATGTCCTGCACCTCGGTTTGCCGGCTGACGCCGGCGAGGATCTGGCTCGATAGGATGCGCGCGCAGAATACACTCCCAGCTACATGATGCGTGCTGTTTCCGTGTTGCTCCTCCCGGTCCTGGCGACCGCAGCGATCGCCGCCGGTCCTCCTGCCCTCGAACGGATGCCGCTCTTCACCCCGGCGGAACTGAAAGCTTGGTCGACCGCCGAGAGCACGGTCGCCGTCTCGACCGATCGCACGCACGACGGCGCGCCGACGCTGCACTGGCACGTCACGGTCGATTACCAGACGGGCGAACCCAAATACCCGATCGGCTGGCCGCGAGTCAGCCGCGGCATCCCCGCCGGTCCGCTGCGCGACTGGACCAAATGGGACTACCTGCACGCCTGGGTCTTCGTCGCCTCCTCGCGCGATAAGCTCCCGGCCATCCCCGCGGGCCTCGGCCTCCACACGCCGGATCGCGCCGGAGCCTTTCAACGCACCCTGACCGAGCTCCGCGTGGGACAGTGGGTGGAACTGAAGCTGCCCATCACCCAGATCCCGCGCGCCCACGATGTGCGGCAGATCCAATTTCACATCGCCGAACAGAACTACCGGGACGGCGACCAGCTCGACTTCCAAGTGAGCGATTTCGCCCTGGTGCGCTACGCCGCGCCCACGATCCTCGACTTCGCGCCGGAAAGTGCGGTGCTGTATGCCGACGCCGCGCAGATCCCCCTGCGGCTTCACCTCGCCGGCGTACCCGAGGGCGCGGCCACCGCGCTGGCCTGTGAGTTGCACCGCGAGGCGCGAAAGGTCGCCGCCGCGACGCTGCGTGGCACCCGGGGCAGCCAAATCGTCGCCCTGCCGTTGGACCGCCATCGGCTCGCTCCCGGCGAGTATGAACTTCGCGCCGTCGTGGGAGGTGGCACCTCCACCGCGACCGCCCGCGTCCGGCTTGTCAGCACTCCGTGGAAATGAAACCCGTCCTTTGCTATCTCCTGCCCTGGTGGCGACGTGTTGAAATCGCCGGTGCGCAAGGCCGGCGGTCAGTTCTTTCCCGGCGAGCCGGTCTCGCCGCGGCCGGCGACACCCGAACCGGTGCTCTCGAAGACACGGCTCCGGGATCGTGGCGTTGGCTTCGCGGTGCCAGGCTTGTCGCGACGGGATGCCTCGCGCTGGGCCCGTGGGCCGTGGCGGCGGCGCCCTTGCTCTACGAATGCGGGCCGGCGAACTCCTCGCTTTGGCCCGGATTCACGCTCATTTCGCCCTCGACGATTACGGAGGGGAAGACCACCGCCGGATGGAGTTCGTCCGCCGGACTCTCCGCGAAAACCCAGGCCTACCGTGAACTGGTGGAGAACCGCTCCCGCGGCACCAGAGAACCCCCGCCCATCTGGACCAACGCCCTCATCGAGGACGCCATCATCGGCTGGGCGGAGACCCGTCTCGTGCTGCCCGCCCCTCCCGGTGACTACGAACTCTACCTCCTCTGCGGCACGAGCGACCCGGCTCAGCGCAGCCAGTATTTCGACTTCTCCGTTTCCGCCGGCACGGCTTCCACCCGGGTACAAATCGAGGGAGCGCACCGGTTTCGCGCCGTGCGGTTGCGCACGCGCGTCGACCAGGGGCCCCTCACGCTGACCTTCACGCCGCGCAGCAAGTGGGTCTTGAATGCCGTGGTGGCGTGGACCGCCGCCGATGCCGATCGCGTCCAGCGCGAGGTGATCTCCCCCGTCGAGGAGGCGACGTTTCGCCTCCCGCCCGCCGAGTGGGCCAAGTGGCAGCGCGAACCTGAACCCGCGCCGGCCCCGCTGCCGCCCGTTTCGTCTGGGGATTCCGCCCGCGGCTTTCTCGTGTACGCCCGACCCACCATGGAGGTGATCTTTCCGCACACCCGCCCGACCGCCGCCGACCTCGCTCCAGAAATCCGCCTCTTCAGTCCGCCCGGCGAAACCATCGCCGCCAACGTCGTGCTCTTTCCGCTGCGCGATCTTCGGGGCGTCCGCGTGACCGCCTCGGCCGTCGGACCAATCCCGGCGGAGGCCATCGAGGTACGCCACGCGAAATTCACCCGCGCGCGCCCCAACTACACGGTGCAGCACCGATACCGGGTGGTTCCGGATGCGCTGGAGCGGTTCGGGACGGTCGACCTTCCCGCCCAGGAGAATGCCCGCTTCTGGCTGACGGTGCGCATCCCTCCTGGCACGCCCGCGGGCGACTTCCGCGGGACGGTGACACTCGCCTGCGACGGAGGCCGGGCGGTCGTCCCGCTCCGGCTGCGCGTGCTCCCGATCCAGCTTCGCGAAGACCCGGGCAAGCTCTTCGGCATCTACTATCGCCACCCTCTCGACCTCGCCGCGTCCGCGCCCGACGAGGTGTCCCGCGCCTACTTCCGCCGCAAGGCCGACCTCGAACACGCCGACATGGTGGCCCACGGCACGCGCAATGTCGTCCTTAGTCTGGGAGGGCGGGCCGCCGACGCCCAGGGCAACTTCAGCTTCAACTGGGATCTCCTCGCCGAGAAACTCGCCCTCTGGGCCAAGCACGGCTTCACCGGTCCGGTCGTGCTCGGGATTCCAACCGAAAGCGTCTATGAAAAACATACGCGCCACCGGTATGGTTCGCATCTCCGGGAGGTCCGTGATCCGCCGGCGGAGTTTGAGGCGGAAATCACCGCGATGGTACGGTCCATCGAAGCCGAGCGTCGCCGCCGCGGCTGGCCCGAGTTCCTGATCTACCCGGTCGACGAACCGAGCACGGCCCCGGCGGCCGTGAAGTTCATGCTCAAGGTCCTTCGCGGCGTGAAGGCCGCCGGGGTCCGCAGCTACGTCACCGCCGATCCCACCCACGAGCAGTTCGATCCCCTGCGTCCCTATGTCGACGTCTGGTGCACCCAGCCCTTCGCGCCTGATCGCGAGACCGTCCTGGCCGACAGTCGGGCGCGGGGCGTCGAGTACTGGTGTTATCCGAACCACATCAACGGCGAAAACGATCACACCCCCGTGGGCGGGGCGCGCATGACCTATGGCTTTGGGTTCTGGCGTTCCGGATTCCGCACCCTGATCCCGTGGATTTACCAGTACAACGTCGGTGATCCGGCCAACTACCTCGACGGCTACACGAGCGACTTCTTCAATCGCAGCGAGCCCGACGGCACGCCGGTGCCGGTCGCGATGTGGGAAGCCTACCGCGAGGGCTGGACGGACTACCGGTACCTCTACACCGCCGAGCAGCTCATCGCCGAGGCGCGGCGGCGCGGCACCCCCGCCGGCCTCGCCGCCGCCAGTCAGGCCGAGACGGAACTGCGGTTCATCTGGGACGCGATCCGCGTCCAGCCGAAGTACAAACACGACGACCTCTGGGCGCCGGCGGACTACGACGTTTACCGGTGGATCGTCGCCCAGGAGATCCTGCGACTGCAGGAGGCGCTGGGAAGGCCATGAAGAACGAGAGGAGCGAAAAGCGATGAAGCTCCGCTTCGCTTTCCTTCTTGCCGTGGTGACCGCAGGCGTGGGCCGAGCCGCGGAGGTCGTCTTGTTCGACGCCGCCGTCAGCCCCACCCCCGCCGTGGTCTCGCACTCCGGCGGCGAGTTCCGGCTGCATGCCGGCTTGCTCGAGATCGAGACCCGGGGCGGCACCGGCTATCCGGGCGTGCTCCTCCGCGGCACCTGGGATCTCTCGGGTTGCAACCGCCTCACCCTCGAACTGGCACATCGCGACTCCAAGGGACAGCTGCCGCTGACGGTGCGGCTCGATAATCCCGGTGCCGACCCTGGGAAGTCCCGCGGGGTCTTCGTCGATCGCGTCACGATCACGAAGGGCCTCCGCAGTCATGAATTGACGCTGCCGGCCCTCCCACCGGCGGCCCGCGAGATCAACCGCCGCCTCACCGGCATGCGCGGTAGTCCGCTCGCCAGCACCGGCGTGGTGGCCGACCTCGATCCCGCCCACGTCGTGGGCGTGGCCGTCTACGTCAAGGAACCGAAGCTGGACTGGCGTTGGGGCATCAAGCGCATCGTCGCCCACACCGGCCCCCCCGCCGACGTGCCCTCGTGGCTGCGCCTCCCGCCGGACCAGTTCTTCCCCTTCATCGACGTCTATGGCCAGTTCAAGCACAAGGAGTGGCCGGGAAAGATTCACGCCGATGCCGATCTGCACGCGGCGGCGGAACGCGAGAGGGCGGATCTCGCCGCCCATCCCGGACCGGGCGACTGGAGTCGCTTTGGCGGCTGGTCGAAAGGACCGCGGCAGACGGCCACCGGACACTTTCGGGTCGAGAAGGTCGAGGGTCGCTGGTGGATGGTGGATCCGGAAGGAGCGCTCTATTGGTCCCACGGGCCGGTGCGGGTGACGCCGTCCACCGCCATCACGCCGCTGGACGATCGCGACTTCTACTTCGAGGAGCTGCCGCCCCGGACGGGTTCCCCGTCGTCCGCGTTCTACACCACCCGGGACGAACTCCTGTTTCCCTACTATCAGAAGCGCGGCATCCAGCGCACCTACGACTTCTCCGCATCCAATCTCCTCCGGAAATACGGCACCCGCTGGTTCGAGACGTTTTCCGACCTGGCGCATGTGCGCCTCCGCAGCTGGGGGTTGAACACCATCGCCAACAGCTCCGACAAGCGCATCTGCCTGATGGACCGCACCCCCTACACGGATCGCTTCGAGTTGAAATCCCGCCCGATCGCCGGGAGTCACGACGGTTGGTGGCCGTTCCGGGACCCGTTCGACGGAAGCTTCCGGGAGGAGGTGCGACGCCAGATGCAGGTGCACCGCCAGGAAATGGAGGATCCCTGGTGCTTCGGTTTCTTCGTCGACAACGAACTCAGCTGGGGCGGACCCGCTGACCTCGGCGCCTGGACGCTGGCCTCACCCGCGGACCAGCCGGCCAAGATCGAGTTTCGCCGGCGGTTGCAGGCAAAGTACGGCCGGATCGCCGATCTGAACGCGGCGTGGGGCACGGATTACGCCGACTGGGAGACGTTTCTCGCCGCCACCCGCCGGCCCGGGCGTCAGGCCGAGGCGGACCTCGCGGAGTTTTCCCTCGGCATCGCCGAAGCGTATTTCCGGAGCATCCGCGAGGAGTTCAAGGCCGCAGCTCCGCACAAACTCTACCTCGGCTGCCGCTTCGCGGGCCGCGGCCCAGAGTTTGCCGTGCGCATCGCGGCGAAGTACTGCGATGTCATCAGCTACAATATCTACGCCCGGCACCTGGATGACTTTCGGCTGCCGGACGGAATCGACCGGCCGGTCCTGATCGGGGAATTCCACTTTGGCGCCCTCGACCGCGGGCTCTTCCATCCGGGTCTGGTAAAGCTCGCGAGCCAGGAGGAGCGCGGGCGAACCTACGTCCAGTATGTGACGTCGGCGTTGCGGCATCCCGCCGTCATCGGCGTCCACTGGCACCAGTTCGGCGACCAGGCCACGACCGGACGTTTCGATGGCGAAAACTTCCAGGTCGGCTTCGTGGATTGCTGCGACAGTCCCTACCCCGAGACCATCGCCGGAATCCGAGAAGTGGGGTATCGGTTGTATTCCATCCGGGCTGAACGGTGAGCTGAGGCGCTTCTGCCGGATAGCGCATTTCCTGTAGGTGGGGCGACCCCGCCCCGCTGTTCTCTTTCGTAGCCGCAGTTCCGCGGGGCGGGGTCGCCCCGCCTACATCAGCTGATCAAAATCTCCTTCATCTTCGCGGGCACCCAATCGCGGCGCTCGAAGCGCGCCCCAGGACCGCCGCCGTCGCTGCAGCCCGTCCTTGCCCGCTTCCGCGGGACCGCCAGCCTTCCGCTCCATGTCCCCCGCCGTCCGCCGTCTCGCCCTCTGGTTGCTCCCGGCACTTCCCCTCCCGGCCGCGGATGCCAATTGGGACACCTACCTCGGCGACAAGGCCGGCACCCAGTACTCGACCCTGCGCGAAATCACGCCGGCAAACGTCTCCGGCCTGCAGGTCGCGTGGAGCTACCGCGCCGGTGGCCTCGATGGCAAGAATCGCACCCAGATCCAGTGCAATCCGCTCGTCATCGACGGGGTTCTCTACGGCACCACGCCGGATCTGCAGGTCTTCGCCGTCGACGCCGCCACGGGTCGGGAGAAATGGCGCTTCAACCCCACCAGCATCAAGGGGCTCACCAAGGTCGGCGTGAACCGCGGCATCGCCACCTGGACCGACGGCCGGCAGCGCCGGTTGTTTTACGCCAGCCACCACTGGCTGCATGCCATCGACGCCGCCACCGGCCAACGCGTGCCGGGCTTCGGCCGCGAGGGCACGGTCGATTTCTACGAGGGCCTCGGCCGCGACGCTTCGAATCTCTCGTTGCAGGTCACGAGCCCGGGCATCGTCTTTCGGGACCTGCTGATCCTCGGGATGCGCGTCGGCGAAGGACCCGCGCCGGCCGCACCGGGGCCGATCCGCGCGTACGATGTGCGCACCGGCGCCCTCGTCTGGCGGTTCAACACCATTCCCCAGCCCGGAGAGTCCGGCCACGAAACCTGGCCGCCCGAAGCCTGGAAATACACCGGCGGGGGCAATGTCTGGACCGGCTTCGCCCTCGACGAGAAGCGCGGGTTGGTCTTCTGCCCCACCGGCTCGGCGGCGTTCGATTTCTGGGGCGGCAATCGCATCGGCCAGAACCTTTACACCAACTGCCTGCTCGCGCTCGACGCCGCGACCGGCCGACGCGTGTGGCACTTTCAGTTTGTCCACCACGATCTCTGGGATCGCGACCTGCCCTCGCCGCCGGACTTGCTCACGGTCACTCACGGCGGGCGACGCATCGACGCCGTCGCGCAAACCACGAAGTCCGGCCACGTGTTTGTCTTCAACCGCGAGACCGGCGAGCCGCTCTTTCCGATCGACGAAGTGCCGGTGCCGAAGTCCGACATCCCGGGCGAAGCCGCGTGGTCTACCCAACCGCGACCCCGTTTGCCCGCACCTTTCGCCCGCCAGGTCTTCACCTACGACGAGATCACGACCCGCACCCCGGAGGCGCACCGCGCCGTCCTCGAGAAGTTCGCCACGCTCCGGCCGCATGTGCCGTTCATGCCGCCCAGCCGCGAAGGCACCATCATCCTGCCCGGCTTCGACGGTGGCGCCGAATGGGGCGGAGCCGCCACCGATCCCGAGGGCATCCTCTACGTCAACGCCAACGAGATGCCGTGGATCCTGCAGCTGGTCGACGCCAAGGCGGCCGCCGGCGTGGGCTCGGCCAGCGGGCAGGCGCTGTTCACCCAGATCTGCGCGGCCTGCCACGGACTCGACCGCAAAGGCAACGCCGCCGCGAACGTGCCCTCGCTGGTCGACGTGGCCCAGCGTCTCAAACTCCCCGACGTCCTCGCGCTGTTGCAAACCGGCAAGGGCATGATGCCCTCCTTCGCCTTTCTCTCCGAAGCCCAGCGCACCGCGGTGGCCAACCTCCTCTTCGGCGTGGAAACGCCGCCGGATCCGCGCAACGAAAGCGCCGCCAACGAAGCCGCGCGAAGGCAGGAACTTGAGGATCCGGCGGACGCCCTCGGCCGCATCCCCTTTGCGATCACCGGCTACAACCGCTGGCTCGATCCCGATGGCTATCCCGCGATCAAACCGCCCTGGGGGACGCTCAATGCGATCAACCTCAACACCGGCGAGTTTCTTTGGCGCACGCCGCTCGGCGAGTGGCCGGACCTCGCCGCCAAGGGCCTCCGCCACACGGGCACGGAAAACTACGGCGGCCCGATTGTGACCGCGGGAGGTCTCGTCTTCATCGCCGCCAGCCGCGACGAGCACCTCCGTGCCTTTGATCGTCGGACCGGGAAGGAACTGTGGAAGGCCAAGCTCCCGGCCGCCGGCTACGCCACGCCCGCCACCTATGCCGTCGGAGGCCGGCAGTATGTCGTCATCGCCTGCGGTGGCGGGAAGATCGGCACGCCGAGCGGCGACACCTACGTCGCCTTCGCGCTGCCCCGGTAGTGGACGTAGCTCCATTCCGGTCGGCTGTCCCTTTGTAGCCGGCCGCGGCGAGGCCGGCCGGTTCGGCTCGATCCCTCTTCCACCTCCCGCCGGGGTCACCGCCCCCGGCTACATTGTTGCTTCTCGCCGTAAGCGCGGTGAGGTCACCCCGCCCACAGGGATCCGATTCTCCATTCCGGTCGACCGCCCCGTTGTAGCCGGCCTCGGCGAGGCCGGCCGGGTCGGCTCGATCCCTCCTCCACCTCCCGCCGGGGTCGCCGCCCCCGGCTACATCGTTGCTTCTCGCCGTAAGCGCGGTGAGGTCACCCCGCCCACAGGGATCCGATTCTCCATTCCGGTCGACCGCCCCGTTGTAGCCGGCCTCGGCGAGGCCGGCCGGTTCGGCTCGATCCCTTTTCCACCTCCCGCCGGGGTCACCACAGGGATCCAATTCTCCATTCCGGTCGGCTGCCCCCTTGTAGCCGGCCTCGGTGAGGCCGGCCTGGCAGGCTCGATCCTTCCTCCACCTTCCGCCGGGGTCACCGCCCCCGGGCTACATCCATGCTGCCCCGGCATTTCATTGCGGACAGCCCCGGCAGGGGGATAATCGCCGGCCAGGAGCGGCATGGACGCAGAAATTCTGTCACCTCAACGGCCAAAAGAGCCACTTACCGGTGCCATGTCCCTTTTCCGCGCTCCCGCTTCCCCCGCCGTCGATGACGCCGGGCTCGTCAGTTCCACCCTCGCCGGTGACCGCGATGCCTACGGGCAAATCGTCCGACGTTACCAGTCGCTGATCTGCGCCATCACCTACAGCGGCACCGGCAACCTGGCGCAGAGCCGCGATCTCGCCCAGGAGACCTTTGTCACGGGCTGGCGGCGCCTCCGCGAACTCCGCGACCCCGCGAGCGTCCGTGCCTGGCTCTGCGGCATCGCCCGAAACCTCGTCAGCCACTCCCACCGCCAGGCCGCCCGCGAGCCCGCCGCGATTGGCGAATCCCTCGACCCGACCCACCCGCTCGCCACCGGCGAGAACTCCCCTTCGGACGAAACCATCCGGCAGGAGGAGGAAGCGCTGCTCTGGCGGGCCCTCGGGGGCCTGCCCGAAACCTATCGCGAGCCGCTGGTCCTCTACTATCGCGAACACCACTCGATTGCCCAGGTCGCCCGCGCCCTCGACTTGAGCGAGGACGCGGTAAAGCAGCGGCTGTCCCGCGGCCGGACCCTGCTGCAGGAGCGGATGGTCGCGTTCATCGAAGGGACACTGGAGAAGACCCGACCGGGAAACGCCTTCACCGGAGCGGTCCTTTCCGCGCTGCCGGTCCTCGCCCCCGGGCTCGCCGCGACCGGCGGGGTTTCGGCAGCCAAGGGAACCTCCGCGGCCAAGGCCGGAGGAGGCGGGCTCGGCGGACTCCTCTGGGGCGGACTCGTCCTCTTCGGTGGCCTGATCGGTTGGCAGATGCGCCCGACCGCGGCGCAGTCGGAGGTCGAACGTCGCTGGGCCGGGCACTTCTGGCGGTGCCTGCTGCTGATGACGGCTGCGGTGATCCTCCCTTCCCTCGCCCTCTTGCTCCTGGTTGGTCGACAGGCCTCATGGGTGCCCACCGCACTTTCCTACTACCTCATCGGCGGCTATGTCCTGCTAGCCGTGCCGTTCGGAATCTGGGCGTGGGAAAACCACCTCAGGGTTCGGGGCAAGGCGGGCGCGCCGCGATCGCCGCGTCGGTTGGTCGGCCTCTTCACGATGGCCGCCGCCCTGGCCGCCCTCGGCATCGGCGGCGCCCGATCCATCGGCTTCCCGAACGGCAGTTTGACGGACCTCTGGCTGCAAATCGTCTTCGCCCTCGCCGTCATGTTCCTGGCGATTGCGGGGTGGGAGCTCCACCAGCGACGGAACCGGGACGCCGTTCCCACCGGGACGTCCCAACTCCGCCCCCTGCCCGTGGTGTGGGTCACAGTGACCACCGGAGTGATGGTGCTGTTCCTCCTTCCGACCTTGTTCAGTGGTGGCCGGCGCGAGGTCATTTCGCCCGAAGCCGCCCGGCAACTTCTGGCGGCTCACCCCGAGGCTCGCGTCGTGGTCCAGGAATATGAAACCGGCCAGCGGCACCTCGCGATCACGGTGCGGACCGGAAACCATGAAACCCGCTACTTCTCCCGCCTGGAGCCGACTTCACTCGCCTGGCTGGCCGCGAACGGAAAGCGCTATGAGACGTTGCGCCAGGGCCAGGACTTCGAACGGCTCGGTTCGGCGGGACGCTCCCTCCTGCTCCTGGCCGTCGTGACGACGGTGGCCGGAATGGTGCTGATCGTCCACGCATGGTGGAACCGCCGCCGGGCGTCCTTCCCCTCCTCCTTGCCTATTCCATCAGGTAAAACGGATTCGGCAGCTTAAAGGTCCGCTCCGCAAACCCGCCCGCCAGGTCAGTTTCCTGATCGCCAATGTTTGCGATGATGACCTTCCCCTGCGCGGCCAGCGCCCGGCGTTGTGCGGTCTTGAAATCGGCACTGCTGTCCGAGCCGTCGTTCGGCTGGCAGAGGAGCTGCGTGTAGTCCCCGCACGCGACGGCGCGCAGATTCCGCTCGGTACCGGCGCGGTCCCGCTCCCTTCGCCCGGTGATCAGCACCACCTCGAGTCCGGCACGGCGCGCAGCCCGCAGCACCTCCCGCACGGGCTCGATCGCCGGCGCCCGCGCCTCCTCCACCCATTGCCGCCAGGCCGCCGGCACATAGCCGAAGTCCTGGGCCAGGAAGTACGCCCAGTTCGAGAGGAGCGTCTCGTCGACGTCGAACACCACTGTCAGCCCGGCGCCACCCTGGGCCGCCCGCCGCTCCACCCACTCCTGGGCCTGTCGCGCCACCGCAGCGACATCCCGCTGATAATCGCCGCGATCGAAGTAGGCCCGCACCTCCCGCTTGGCGATCTGCAGGTTGCGCGGCTCGGCCGTCGCCACCCCCGCACATCCGGCCAGCGCACCGCCGCAGGCCGCCAGCAGCAGGGCCAGTCCGCCGCGTCCCCAGTGCCGAATCGCCATCGGTTCACCGGAAGGTCGAGTAATCCGAACCCTCGGCCGGATGTCCGCCGGGAACCTCCCAGCGCAACGCAGACGTCGCGCCCAGCGGACGGGAAGGAACAGGAGTTGGGGCCGCGGAATCGATACCATCACGTTCTCGCGCCCCCGCTACTTCGCCACCACCCGCGGATCGGCCGCCTCGGTCACTTTCGCACCAAAGGCCCAGATCTGCCGCAGCTCCGGCAGCGCGCGGAGGTGGCCTACGCCCGCATCGTCCACGCTGGTGTCGGTCAGGTTCAGGCGCTCCAGTCGACGCAACGGCTGCAGGCGCGCGAGACCGGCCGAGGTGACGCCCGTGCGCGTCAGATCCAGCGCGCGCAGGTTGGTCCACTGCGCCACCGCGCCGAGTCCCGCATCCGTCACGCGCGTGCGCGCCAGCTCCGCTTCCACGATCAGGTCGGCGACCGGCGCGAGTTTCGCCAGTGCGGCATCGTCACACCGGGCCGGGGAGCTCGCGGTCCGCAGGATCAAGCCGTCCGTCGGCACCTGGGACCGAGGCAGGAGGCGCACTCCGAGCGCCTGCTCCAACGCCGTGATCTGCGCTGCCCGCGACGTCCAGTCCGGAGCCAGCGCCTCGGCGATGGCTTTCGGACGAGCCAGGGGCGGGGCCCCAGGGAAGTCCGCCATCACTTTTTCCGCTGAAGCACCGCCGGCGATCCACAGTTCGATGTTCTTGATCTCCTCGCGCGACAGGAGCGGCTTGCCGTCGGAAGGCATGACCTCCTCCTCGGTCGCGGGGAGTGTGATCCGGCGGTACAACTCGCTGCCCTTGGGATCACCGGGCTTCACGATCGCCCCGGACTCCGCTCCTATCATCACCCATTCGAAGGAATCCACCCGCAAGCCCGCCTTCTTCTTCTCCGGACCGTGACAGACCACGCAGTGCCGATCCATGATCGGAGCGATACGAGCCTGGTAGAAGGTCGTTTCGGCCCGCACCGCGGAACCCAGGGCGAACCCGCCCACCAGCGCCACCAGCCAACGCCAGCCAGGCCGGCCCTTGGCGCCGGTCATCACCCCGGGCCTCCTTTGCCCCTGTAGGCGGGGCGACCCCGCCCCGCGGGAATCAGTCTCGATCGGCTCCGGCCAACGCGCGACGAGGTCGTCGCGCCCACAGGAATCCGTTCGTGAAACCTCCCCGGTCTCCATTCGCGCCGGACCTGCTCTCTCGCTACGCCAGGATCGCATCGATGACCTGGGCCGGCAGCACGCCGGTGAGACGCGAGTCGAGGCCGCCGAACTTGACGCTGAGCCGGTTGTGATCGAGGCCGAAGAGGTGGAGGATGGTCGCATGGAGATCCCGGATATGCACCGGGTCTTTCACGATGTTGTAGGAGAAGTCGTCGGTTTCACCGAAGGTGGTGCCGGGTTTGATGCCGCCGCCGGCCATCCACATGCTGAAGCAGCGCGGATGATGGTCCCGACCGTAGTTTTCCGCGGTCAGGGTCCCCTGGGAGTAGCAGGTGCGGCCGAACTCGCCGCCCCAGATCACCAGGGTGTCGTCGAGCAGGCCCCGCCGCTTCAGGTCGGTGAGCAGCGCATAGGTCGGCTGGTCGGATTCCTCCGCCATCAGCCGGATGTTCTTGGGCAGGTTGCTGTGCTGATCCCAGCTCCGGAGGAAGATCTGCGTGAACCGCACGCCGCGCTCCGCGAGCCGCCGTGCCATCAGGCAGTTGTAGGCGTAGGTGCCCGGTTCCTTCGCCTTCGGCCCGTAGAGATCCCACGTGGACGCCGGTTCGTTCGAAAAATCCGTCAACTCCGGGACCGAGGTCTGCATCCGGAAGGCCATCTCGTACTGGTGGATTCGCGCGTTGATTTCCGGATCGCCGACCCGCTCGAAGAGCTGGCGATTGAGGTCATTGACCCCGCTGATCATCGCCCGGCGTACGTCGCCATCGATGCCCTTCGGGTTGTTGAGGTGCAGCACCGGATCGCTGCCCGCGCGCAGCGCCACCGCGGCGTGCTCCGGGGAAAGGAAGCCCGACGACCAGAGGCGATTCGACAGCGCCTGGACGTTGGTGCGATGCGGCATCTTCGAGGTCATCACCACGAAAGTCGGCAGTTCCTCGTTGATCGCGCCCAGGCCGTACGACAGCCACGAGCCAAGCGAGGGCCGGCCCGGGAACATGTTGCCGGTCGTGATCTGCAGAATCGCCGGCTCGTGGTTGATCGCCTCGGTGTGCAGCGACTTCAGGATGCAGAGTTCGTCGACGACCTTCGCGGTATGCGGAAACAGCTCCGACACCCAGTGCCCGGCCTTTCCGTGCTGGGCGAACTTGTAGATGCTGGGCGCAATTGGGAAACGCGCCTGGCTCGCAGTCATGCCGGTGAGCACCTGGCCGCCGCGCACCGACTCCGGCAGGTCCTTGTCGACCATGTCGTAGAGCATGGGCTTGTAGTCCCAGGTCTCGAACTGCGACGGCGAGCCCGCCATGAAGAGGTAGATCGCGCGTTTCGCCTTCGGCGCGAAGTTGGGCACCAGCGCCGGACGCGTCGCCATCGCGGACTCGGCCGCCTGGGCGACTCCGTTTCGGCCGAGCAAGGTCGCGAGGCCCGCCCAACCCAGGGCCTGGACTCCCTTGCCGAGGAACTGCCGGCGCGTTTCCAGGCGAAGCCACTCCCGCTTCAGGCCGAGCGGCACGTGCGGCAGGTCCCAGACGGTCGGGTGTTCTCCGCAATGATCCGAACAAAGATCGTGATCGCGGGCGAAGGGGTTATCGTTCGGTGTCATTTCGTCAGGAACTCGTCGAGATTGAGGAACTGGCTCGCCACCAGGGTCCACTGGGCGACCTCCGCCGGGGCGAGGGCCGGATCGGGCTTCGACTCACCGACCGCGAGCAGCGCGGCCGCCGCCGCCGGGTCCGCGGCGTACTTGGTGCGGAACGCTTCCGCGGACTTCACCAGGGCCGCGCCTTCCCGCGGGGTGAGCGGCCGGGCCAGCGTGGCCCGCGCGAGGAACTCGAGCCGTTGCTCCATCCGGCCACCCGCCTGCAAGGCCCGTTCGCCGAGCTTGCGCGCCGCCTCGACCCATTGCGGGTCGTTCATCGTCACGAACGCCTGCAGCGGCGTGTTGGTGCGGGCGCGACGGGTGCAGACCACCTCCCGCGAGGTGGCGTCGAAGGTCTCCAGGCTCGCCGGGGGCGACGCGCGCTTCCAAAACGTGTACACGCTGCGGCGGTAGAGGCCCTCCCCTTTGTCGGGGACGTAGGTCTTGGTGTTCGACTCCGGCATCGCCACCTCCTCCCAGATCCCCGGTGGCTGGTAAGGTTTCACCGAGGGGCCGCCGATCTTCTCGACGAGCAGGCCGGCCGCCGCCAGCGCGCTGTCGCGCAGCATCTCGCCGTCCATCCGGTACCGGGGGCCGCGCCCCAGCAGCTTGTTGCCCGGGTCCTTCGCCAACTGCGCGGCAGTGGCGGACGCCGATTGCCGGTACGTCGCGGAGGTCACGAGCAGGCGGTAGAACTTCTTCACGTCCCAGCCGCTCTCGCGAAATTCCACCGCCAGCCAGTCGAGCAGCTCCGGGTGCGAAGGCCGGTCGCCCATGACCCCGAGGTCACCCGCGGATTCAACCAACCCCCGTCCAAAAACCTCCTGCCAGATGCGATTGACCGACACGCGCGCCATCAGCGGCTGCTCGGCGGAAAGCAGCCACTCCGCCAGCCCGCGGCGGTTGCGCGGCGCGCCGGCGGGCCAGTTCGACAGGAACCGCGGCACCCCCGGCTCCACGCGCTCGAGGCGCGCGTAATAGTCGCCGCGCTTCAGGATGTCCGAATACGCGGGCGTGGTCTTTTCGATCGCAATCAGCGACGCCGGCCCGTCCCGGGTCAGGGCCTCGAAGGCGGTGTCGTGCGCCGCGACTGCCGAGGCCAGGCTGATTGTCTCGGCGTCCTTCTCCCCGAGGTAGAACCGATCCGCCGCCACGAACTTCGCGTCCGTCGTCCACTTCCGCGGATCCGGCTGCCGCGCCACGATCTCCGCCGCCAGATCCTCGAAAGGCAGCCGCGCCACTTCGTCCGCCGCCAGCGCCCGCCGGTAGATCCGGACGTCCTGGAATCGCGTCTCGCGCATCGGGTTGAAGTCGTCGCGCCGGCCCACGTGGGTCGCGGCGTCGGTGCGAATCGAATCCTTTGGCCCCAGGGTATCGAGCCGCACTTCCACCTCGGCCGGCTTGCCGTTGAGGTAGAGCTTCACGCCCGCGTCCTTGCGGGAACCGTCTTAGGTGAAGAAGACGTGCACCCACTCGTCGCGGAGCAGCTGCCCGGGTTTCGACACCACCTGGATCCCGCGCTTTGGGGCCGGGGCCGCCGGGGCGATCCGTTTCGCTCCCTTCTTGGGGGCCGGCCGGCTCGTCACCGCGTCCACGGTCTCCGCGATCGCCGCCGGATCTTCCGCGTTCGCCGGCACGAGGTTGACGAGAATCTGCAGGCCTTCCTGAGATACATCCCATCCGGCGCCGCCCCGGCGCTTGGCGTCGCCCATGCGGGCAAGCAGCGAACCGTTGCCAGTGCCGGTCCGCACCCCGCCGCCCGGCTTCGCCCGGAGCATGATCCACCCGCCGGCGGAGAACTTGTCCCCGGCGTCGTAGTCGGCGCAGTCGCCGAGGTTGAGCCGCGTGTGGATGTCCATCCGCATCGAGGGCCAGAGCCAGGAGTTCTCGCCCCAGATCAGCGGATTGGTGTCGGCCTTGAATTCCTTCACCTTGGCGCCCGGAGCGCTGTTGCGCACGACGTCGCCCTTGCCCTCGTCAAACCGCAGCCGCACCTCCAGGCCGTCGGTCGCCACCGGCTTCGGTTTCACGCCGGTCGCAAGCCACGCGGCCGTCAGCTCCCGGGCCCGCGCGCGCCGGGCATCGAGTTTCTCCTGCACCGCGGCACGCGACTGCAGGACAAACTCCGCCGCGGCCCGGGTCTCCTCCTTCGGCAGGCGCAGCACCGGCGGCGGCTCCGCGATGTTGAGGTCCCACGGTTTCTCCAGCGTGTTGCCGAGGAACGCCGCGAGACCGTAGAAGTCGCGCATCGTCATCGGATCGAACTTGTGATCGTGGCAGGCCGCGCAGCCGGTGGTCAGGCCGAGAAACGTGGCGCCGAAGGCCTCGACGCGGTCGCGGGTCTGGTTGACGAAGACCTCCTCGGTAATCGTGCCGCCCTCGTTGGTCGTCATGTTGCACCGCATGAAGCCCGTGGCGACGAGCTGGTCGATCGAGCGGGCCGGCAGGAGGTCGCCGGCCAGCTGCTCGCGCACGAAGTCATCGAAGCGCTTGTTGCTGTTGAAGGCGCGGATCACGTAGTCGCGGTAGGGCCAGATCGCGCGGTAGTTGTCGAAGTGGATTCCGTGGGTGTCGGCGTAGCGCACGTAATCGAGCCAGTACCGCGCCCGGTGCTCGCCAAAGCGCGGGTTCGCGAGGAGGCGGTCGACCGCCTTTTCGTAGGCGTCGGCCGAGCGATCCGCCACGAAGGCGTCGACTTCCTCCGGAGTCGGGATGACCCCGGTCAGGTCCAGCGCCACCCGGCGGTAAAGGCTCCGCCGGTCCGCCTCGGCGGAGGGTGCAAGCCCTTCGCGTTCCAGGCGCGCGAGGATGAAGGCGTCGATTGGGTTGCGCCCCCACGCCGGCCGCGCGGCGAGCACCGCCGGCAACGCCGGGCGCCGCGGGGCGAGGAAGGCCCAGTGCTCCTCGTACTCCGCTCCTTCGGCCACCCAGCGCCGCAGGAGCGCAATCTGGTCAGGGCGCAGGGTCTTGTGCGCCTCGGGCGGCGGCATCACCTTCTTCTCGTCCTTGGTCTCGATGCGCTGGATCAGCGGGCTTTCGTCCGGCTTGCCCGGCACAATCGCCGGGCCGCCGTCCTTGCGTTTCGCGGTCGCATACTCGAAGCGATCCAGCCGCAACTCCGCCTTGCGCGACCCGGGGTCGAGGCCATGGCAGGCGTAGCAATGATCGGCCAGCAGGGGCTGGATGTGCTCGTTGAAGGAGAGTTTCGCCGGCGCCGCCGGCCGCGTCGGCGCTACCTGGGCGAACAGGGCGGCGACGGAAGCGACGGCAAAGCCGGGAACAAGAAAGCGGCGCAGCATGGGGCGGGTGGGAAAGACCGCACGAGTGAAGGCATTCACCCGCGGAATTCAACCCGCGACATCAGGAATCGCGTTCAGCACCCGCGCGGCTCGTTGCCTCCCCCGCATCGAAGGATGTAGGCGGGACGCCCTCGTCCCGCTCCCATCGTTCCGAACCTCTTACCACGCCAGCCGGGTCGACAGCGCAAGACCGCTGGGCGCGGTCGCCCCGCCCGCAGCTTACGCCAGAATATCGGTTACCACCTTTGCCGGCAGGACGCCGGTCAGGCGCTGATCGAGGCCCTGGAACTTGAACGACAGGCGCTCGTGGTCGATGCCCATGAGGTGGAGGATGGTCGCGTGGAGGTCGCGGATATGCACCGGGTCCTTCACGATGTTGTAGGAAAAGTCATCCGTCTCGCCGTAGACCGTGCCGCCCTTGATGCCTGCACCGGCGAGCCAGAGGCTGAAACAACGCGGATGGTGATCGCGACCGTAGTTCGTCTCCGTCAGCGTCCCCTGACAGTAGACCGTGCGGCCGAACTCGCCGCCCCAGATCACGAGCGTGTCGTCGAGCAGCCCGCGCTGCTTCAAGTCCTGCACGAGGCCGTAGCAGGCCTGGTCGACGTCCTTGCACTGCTGCGCGAGGTCGCGCGGCAGCGTGCCATGCTGGTCCCAGCCCCGGTGGAAGATCTGCACGAAACGCACGCCACGCTCCACCAAGCGCCGTGCCATCAGCGCCGAACTCGCAAAGGTGCCGCGCACCCGGGCCTCCTCCCCGTAGAGTTGGAACGTCGCCTCCGGCTCACGGCCGAGGTCCGCGAGTTCGGGCAGGCTGGTCTGCATGCGAAACGCCATCTCGTACTGCTGCGTGCGAGTCTGGATCTCCGGATCCCCGAGGGCGTCGTAGCTGCGGCGGTTCAGCGCCTCGATGCCGTCCAACATGGAGCGCCGCAGTTCCCGCGGGATGCCCGGCGCGTCATTGAGGTAGAGCACCGGATCGCCCGAGCCGCGGAACGACACGCCCGCGTGCTTGCCGGGCAGGAAGGCCGAGCCCCAGAGCCGCGCGGAGATCGCCTGAACATTGGAGAACGGGCTGGTGTGCTTCGCGTGCAGCACCACGAACGCCGGCAGGTCCTGGTTCGCCGATCCGAGACCGTAGGCGAGCCAGGAGCCAAGGGAGGGCTTCCCGTTCTGCATCGTGCCGGTGTACATCAGCTGGTTGGCCGGCTCGTGGTTGATCGCGTCGGTCTTCATCGAGCGGATGATGCAGAGATCGTCCGCCATCCGGGCCGTCCACGGCAACAGTTCGCTAATCCAGGCTCCGCTCTGTCCGTGCTGCGCGAACTTGAAGATGCTGGGTGCCAGCGGAAACTTCTCCTGCCGCGCGGTCATGCCTGTCAGGCGCTCGCCTTCGCGAGCCAGGTAGTCCTTGAGGTCTTCCTTGAAGCGGTTGGCGAGGCCCGGCTTGTAGTCGAAAAGGTCGAGCTGCGAAGGCGCCCCGATGAGCGAGATGTAGATCGCGCGCTTTGCCTTCGGCGCGATGCTCCACGGCGGCGGTGGCGCAGCCGGAGTGCCGGCCGCCAGGGCACGCTCGCCCAGCAACGAAGCCAGGGCGGCGACGCCCAGACCCGTGCCGCTGCGCCGGAAGAACTGCCGGCGCGTGAACGCAGCGTTGAGGGTGTCAAGCGGCGCGAGCCAGTCAGGGGGGACGGGGGGCATGGGAGAGAAAAGGGCGAGAGCGATTTACCCGACGGTCGCGGTCCACCTGGTCCGCGAAACCCGGAGCAGGGCCGCCTTCGCCGCACGGCTTCGGACAAGGGGTGGCAGCAGCCGCCGCGGACTATTTCGTGAGCGACTCATCGAGGTTCATGACCTGGCTCGCCACCAGGGTCCAGGCAGCCAGTTCGACCGGAGGAAGCGTGGGATCGCTCATCGAAGCCCCGACCTGGAGGAGGTCGCGGGCGAGCGCCGGCGATCCCCGATAGGTGGCCCGCGCCGCCTCGAGCGTGCGCCGCACCACCGCCCGCTCTTCGCGCCCCAACCGGCGGCCCAACAGCCACAGGGTGATCGCATCGAGGCGGCCATCATCGCGGCTGGCCTCGCGCATCGAGCGCGCCGCGAGTTGCCGCGACGCCTCGACAAACAAGGGTTCATTCAAGGTGACCAGGGCCTGCAGCGGAGTGTTGGTGCGGTCGCGGCGCACGCAGGTGACCTCGCGGCTCGGCGCGTTGAGAATGTCCATCGCCGGCGGCGGGGCGATGCGCTTCCAGATTGTATAGAGCGAACGCCGGTACAGGTCGTCGCCGGTGCCGGGACGGTAGAAGCGCGTGGTCGACTCCTTCATCGCCACCTCTTCCCAGATTCCCTCGGGCTGGTAGGGTCGCACCGGCAGGCCGCCGACCCTGGAAACCAGCAGCCCGGAAGCCGCGAGCGCCTGGTCGCGCAGTTGCTCGGCATCGAGTCGGTGCCGCGGCCCGCGCGCGAGCCAGCGGTTGCCCGGGTCCCGTTCCAGCAGTTCGGGCGTCGCCGCCGCCGACTGCCGGTAGGTGGCGCTCGTCACGATCAGCCGCACGAGGTGACGGTAGTCCCAGCCCGACTCGCGGAATTCCACGGCAAGCCAATCGAGCAACCGCGGATGCGTCGGACGGGAACCGGTCACGCCGAAGTCGCCCGCCGATTCCACCAGCCCGGTGCCGAAGAACTGCTGCCAGGCCCGGTTGACCGTGACGCGGGCGGTGAGAGGGTTCTCCGGGGCGACCAGCCAACGCGCGAGTCCGAGCCGGTTGCGCGGCGCCTCCGGAGGCATCGGGGGCAGCACCGCCGGCGTGCCCGCGCCGACCTTTTCCTGCGGCTGGTTATATTCGCCGCGATTCAGAATGTGCGCGAACGGCTCCCCTTCCGTTTTCTCCTCCATGACGAGGCAAACCCCGCCGCGACGGCGCAGGACCGCCTCCTCCGCACGCAGGCGGTCGAGCTTTCGCCCCAGGGCCAGGGAGGGCTCGTCGGCGGTGGCGAGGAAGAACTCCCGCAGCACTTTCCTGTGCGCCGGAGTGCGTTTCTCCGGCGCCACCTGGAGGGCGGCGAAGGCCTCCACCGCGGCGCCCGCGGTCTTCGCCTGGGCGGCCACAAAACCCCGCCGGTAATGGCGAAGGTCCTGCACCCAGACCGAGCCCCCGGTCAACGGCGCCTCCGACCGCGAACCAAGGGTCAGCGGCGCCGTCGGCACGATGTCGGCGGGCACGTTGTTCACATTGCCGGCATTGGCGACGGACTTCCCGTCGACAAAAAGATCGATGACACGGTTGGCCCAGGCTCCAGAGTCGAAGGTGAACAGGACGTGATGCCATTCGCCGGGCCGCAGGGCGGCCCCGGCGAGTCCGTTGGCCTGGAAATCCGGACGTCCCCCGCGCAGCCGCAGGCCGATTTTGCCGTTCTCCAAGTAGAGTTCCCAGCCGGCGCCGCTTTCCCCCGCGTCCCGCGAGGAAACGAGCGGACCGCTCGGTGTTCCTTCGATGCGCACCAGGAGGCCGATGCTATCCGACTCCTCGCGGCGCAACGGCACCGGGGGGCCCACCACCCGGGAAGCGCCGTCCACCCGCAGGGCCGGCCCATACGGTCCGGACACCCCCGACGCGTCCTGCGGGCGGAGCGTCTCGGCCAACGGCGTGTCGTGCTCACGCGGCAGAGGCGCCAGCACCGCCGCACTCGCCAGCCACGACGCGAAATCGACCTCGGCCTTCGCCGCCCGTTGCGGCAGCGCTGCCCGGAGGGTCTCAATCTCCTCCTGGAGCGCGGTCCACCTCACCCGGTCCGCCGCGGCCGGCACGAAGACCGTCGGCCGGGTGTCGGCCACGTTGCCGTCCATCGCCGGCATGGTATTGTGTCGGAAGAAGGCCGCCAGCGAGTAGAAGTCGCGCTTCGTGATCGGGTCGAACTTGTGATCGTGACACGAGGCGCAGCCCGTGGTCAGGCCGAGCCAGACGGCCCCCATGGTGTCGACGCGGTCCTTGGCGTAGATCACCTCGTACTCCTCGGGGATCGCGCCGCCTTCGCTGGTCGTCGGCACGCAGCGATTGTAGCCGGAGGCGACCTTTTGCTCGAGTGTTGCCCCGGGCAGGAGATCACCCGCCATCTGCTCGATGGTGAACTGATCGAAGGGCAGGTTGCGCTGGTAGGCACCGATCACCCAGTCGCGGTACGGCCAGATCGAGCGGTAATTGTCGATATGGATGCCATGGGTGTCGGCGTAGCGCACCGCGTCGAGCCAGTATCGCGTAAAGTGTTCCGCGCACGCCGTCGTGGCCAGCAAGCGATCAACCACGCGATCGTAGGCGGCCGGCGACGGGTCGCGCTCAAACGCGGCGAGTTCCGCCGGCGTCGGTGGCAAGCCGGTGAGGTCAAGGGTCACGCGGCGCAGCAGGCGCGCGGGCGCCTCGTCGCGATGGGGCGGGAGCCGCTTTTCCTCCAGCGTCTCCGCGATGAAGGCGTCGATTGGCCGGCGCACCCATTTTCCGCCGGCGGCCGGCACCGGCGGTCGGACCGGGGCGAGAAACGCCCAGTGCTCCTGGTAGGAGGCGCCCTCGGCGACCCAGCGCCGGAGCAACTCGCGCTCCTCGGGCTTGAGGGATTTGCGCGAATCGGGCGGCGGCATCACCTCGTCGTCGTGGCGCGAAAAGATGCGCTCGATCAGGGCGCTAGCCTCGGGTTGGCCGGGGGTGATCGCCGGAAGATCGTCGCGCCGGGCCGTCGCGAACTCGGCGCGATCGAGCCGCAGGCGGGCCTTGCGCGTGCCGGAGTCCGGGCCATGGCAGAGAAAACAGTTCTCCGCCAGGATCGGCTGGATGTGCTCGTTGTAGGAGATCCGCCCGGGCACAGGCGCCGCGGCGTGCGCGCTCCCGACCAGCATGCCGGCCGCTGCCAGAAGGTATTGCGCGCCACTACTCCGCATGGTCCCGGTCTTTCTTTCTCACCGCGCCGCCGGACCATCGAGTCCGCTGATCGGCCAGAGGGCCGTCGGCACGTGTTGCTCCTTCAGGATCGTGGACAGGCGCACGACGATGTCCGGGTGCTGCGCCGCCAGGTTGCGCGTCTCGGCGCGGTCCTCCTTCAGGTTGAAAAGCTCCACGGTGAGCGCCTGTTTCTTCGCCTTGCCCGCGCCGTGCAGGCCGGTGCGGATCAGCTTCCAGTCGCCTGCCCGCACGGTTTGCTGGCCGCCATAACCCTGCGCCTCGCGATAGAGGAAGGGACGCTCGGGTTGGGTACGGCCGAGCAGCGTGGGCGCGAAACTGATGCCATCGATGCCCGCGGGCGTCGCTTCCTTCGCCCCGGCGAGTTCCAGCAGGGTCGGCAGGCAGTCTTCGAAACCGATCACCCGCTCGCTGGTGGTCCCCGGGGCGATCCGGCCGGTCCAGCGCACGAGGAACGGCACGCGGAAACCGCCTTCGTAGTAGGAACCCTTGCGTCCGCGCAGCCCGCCCGCGCTCTGGAAGAACTCCTCGTCCGTGCCGCCGAGTCGATCGTAGAGCGGACCATTGTCGCTGGTGAAGATCACGATCGTCTTCTCGCGCAGCCCAAACTCGTCGACCATCGCGAGCAGGCGTCCGATTTCCCGGTCGAGGCGCGTGACCATCGCCGCGTAGGCGGCCCGCGGCGTGCGGTGCGGCAGGTAACCGCGGCCGCCCGGGTAAGGTTCCTCGGGAAAGGCATCCTTGTATTCCGCCAGTGAATCCTCCGGCACCTGCAGGGCCAGGTGCGGCACCGTCGTGGGATAATAGAGGAAGAACGGCCGGCTGCGGTTGTCGCGCAGGAACTGGCGCGCCGCCTCGTTGATCCGGTCGGGAGCGTAGTCGCGGCCGGTGAACTGCGCATAGCTCTTGGGATCCCGCGGGTCGGCGCCCTCCGGCAGCCGCTGGTGCGCGCTGAAGGCCGGGTTGTCCAACGGCACCTTGTCGCGGTTGCGCCACAGGCTGACCGGGTAGAAATTATGGGCGACCGCCTGGCAGTTGTAGCCGAAGAAGAGGTCGATGCCCTGCGTGTTGGGATCCCCGGTGCTGCCGACCGCCCCGAGGCCCCACTTGCCGAAGGCCCCGGTGGCATAGCCGAGCCCCTTCAGGGTGAGCGGGAGCTTCAGTTCGCCGGGCGGCACGGGTTCCTGGCCCTCGGCCAGGCTGCCCGCCTGTCCGACGCCGCCGCGGTTGTTGCGGATGTAGGCGTGCCCCGGGTGTTTTCCCGTCATCAGCACGCAGCGCGACGGCGCACAGACGTTGTGTCCCGAATACGCCTGCGTGAAGCGCATGCCGTCGCGGGCCAGCTGATCGAGGTTCGGCGTGCGGATCTTCTTCTGCCCGTACGCTCCGATGTCGCCGTATCCAAGATCGTCCGCCAGGAGGAAGACGATGTTCGGACGGGCGGCCTCCGCCGCGACGGCCGCGGCGGACAGCACACCCGCCAGGAGGAACGACAGGTGGCGGAGTTTCGGGGATTTCATCGGGGAAAGCGCGTCAGCGCCGGACGGCCCGCTGCAACTTGGTCAACCGGCCGGCGAAGTTCCAGTCCTGCACAAAGAGGTTTCCGTCGCGATCAAACGACACCCCGTGCGGCGCGATGAAGATGCCGTCGCGCCAGAGCTCCGGGGCGAGCTTGAAGGCGGCCCACTGCTTCTGGTCGGGATTGTCGCCCAGGGTGACCACGATCGCCCCGGACTTGTCGACGACCACGACGCGACCCTCGAGCTCGGCCACCGCCACGAATTCGCCCTGGATCGACACGGCACACGGGCGGCGCAGGCCGGTGGCGACGGTACGGACGAACTTCCCCTCGAGGTCGAGGTGCACCAGACGGCGGTTTTCCCGATCACACACGAGCAGGAGGGGCGCGCCGAACCGGGTGTCGAGGGCGATGCCGTGGCAGGTCTTGAACTGCCCGTCGCCCTCCCCACGCGTGCCAATCGTCTTCAGGTACTTCTGCTGGGCGCTGTAAACGTGGATCACGCTCGCACCGTAGCCATCCGCCACGTACACGCGGCCATCCGGCCCCACGGCGACCGCCGTCGGACGGTATGCCGTCGGCTTCTTCTTGGCGTCGGCCGGCTGATCATAAAAACCGCTCTCCCTCGGCACGCCGAGCTTCCAGATCGCCCGCCCGTCGAGGTCGAGCTTCACCGCCTGCGCGCCTTTGACATGCGCCGCATAGATGTACTCGCGCCCGCCCTCTTCGCGCAGGGAGAAGCCGTGGATGCCGCTGAACTCCGGCGCGATCGCCTTCAGGAATTTCCCGGAGGCATCGAAGACCAGGCTTCCCGTGTTGTCGGCATCGGTGGAAACGTAGATCCGGCCGGCCTTGTCGACACCGACGCCGCCGTGCGTCGGACCGAGCGAGACGTTGGCCGGGAGCTTGGCCCAGCCGGCGGCGACTTCGAACCGCCAGGCGCCGCTCCCAAGGGGAGCCGCCGGCAGCGGGGTCGCGGTCACCTGCCCAAGGGGCAAGGTGAAATCAACATGAGCCAGCAAGGAAACTGGCATGGCAATAGCCAGGAGGAGCGGGGTACGTGGGAACACGCGCGCACGCTGGCGACGCGATCCGGCGCCGTCAAGTAGCGCCCGCGGCGCCTCCCCTTTCCCTGCCGCTGTCGCGCCCATTGACGCCGGTGTGCCGCCGTCCCACGCTCCCGGGCTCCTTCATGGCTGACTTCCTGACCGACAAACCCGCCAAGCTCGAACGCGCCTTTCTCGTGGGGGTGCAGACGCCCGACATGGCCGCCGGCGAGGCCGCGGAGTTGCTCGCGGAACTGAAGGAGCTGGTCGAGAACCTCCGCATCACGGTCGCGCGGTCGGAACTGGTCACCCTGCGACGCGCGACCCCCGCCCTCCTGCTCGGCAGCGGCAAGGCCGAGTCCCTCGTGGCGCTGGCGAAGGCCGACGGCGCCGATGTCATCGTGTTTGATGAGGAGCTCTCCCCCGCGCAGCAGCGCAACTGGGAGGAGCTCTCCGGGCTGGCGGTGATCGACCGCCAGGAGGTCATCCTGGAGATCTTCGCCGATCGCGCCCACACACGGGAGGCAATCCTCCAGGTGGCCCTGGCCCGCATGGAGTATTCGCTGCCGCGCCTGACCCGCGCGTGGACGCATCTGTCGCGCCAGCGCGGCAAGGGGGCGATGGGCGGCGAGGGCGAGACCCAGTTGGAGCAGGATCGCCGCATCGTCCGCGACCGGATCGCCCACCTGAAGGCGGAGCTGGCCCGTGTCGTGCAGCATCGCGACGTGCAGCGCCGGAGACGCCAGCGTGTGCCCGTGCCCACCTGCTCGATCGTCGGCTACACCAACGCCGGCAAGTCCACCCTCCTCAACACCCTTACCGGCGCGCAGGTGCTCGCGGCCGACAAGCTCTTCGCCACGCTCGATCCCACCACGCGCCAGCTCGTGCTGCGCGGCAACCAGAAGCTGCTCGTCACCGACACGGTCGGCTTCATCCGCCGGCTGCCCCACGGCCTCGTAGAGGCCTTCAAGGCGACCCTCGAGGAGGTGGTGGTGGCGGACTTCCTGGTGCACGTGCTCGACGTCACAAACCCGAACGTCGAGCACCACCATGCCACCACGCTCGCGGTGCTCGGCGAACTGGGCGCCGCCGGCAAGACGATGGTGACGGTCTTCAACAAAATCGACGCCGCCACTCCCGCCGCGCTCGCCCGCGCGCGCCGGCTCGCCCCGGACGGGCTGTTTGTCAGTGCGCTCTCCCGGGAGGGACTCGACACCCTGGAGGCGCGCTGCCTCGAACTGATCGCCGAGGCCCACGAAGCCACCGAGTTGTTCGTGCCCCACGACCGTTACGACGTCATCGCCCGGCTCCACGCCGTCGGTCACGTACAGTCGGAGGAGCAACTGGACGAAGGCGTGCGCCTGCTCGGTCGCTATCCGGCGGCCCAGGCCGCCTTCTTCGCCCCGTTTGTGGTGAAGTAAACGGCCGGGGCGAAAGACCGCGTGGGCGGGGCGCCGACTCTCGGCCGGCCTCGCCGCGGCCGGCTACAGTCGAAACGAAGTTCGAGCGTCAGCAGTGTCCGCGACCGTTGGCCGCGGACGTCTGCCCCCGGCCACAGTCGCGGTTTACTCCGCGTCGTAGATCTGCACGCGCGTCCAGAACGTCTTGAAGTTCTCGACGAACGCGAGGTGCAGCGGATCGACCTGGTAGGCGTCGTGCGCCGCGACGTCGCGGCAGACCACCGTCAGCGCCACCGAGTAGGAGTCATCGATGATCGGCCGCTTGGCGGTCTTCGCCGGCGTGCCGACGTAGATCTTGTCCACCGCCTTGATTCCACCGAGCGATTCGACTCCGCGGCGAAAATCCGCGCGTTGGGCCGGGGTCAGGTCAGGTTTCAGCCAGAAGTAAACAGTATGGACGAGCATGGGACGCGCAGGGTGGGAGGGCCGCCGAGCGGGGTCAAATCGTGAAACGCGACCGGCCGCCGAAGCGGTGGAGGGCCACTCGGCAATCGCTCGTGCCCCGGCGTGCTTCCACGTTTTGCGATGGGACCCCGGGCCGCGAATGGACGCTTTCCGCCCTCACCCGCCCGTCGCGTCGAGCCGCGCCAGGTCCTCGCCGACGCGGAAGTTGAGCGGCACGTCGGGATCGGGTGACGGCACCGCTGACAGCAGGATCCGGGTGTACGGGTGCCGGGGTGCCGCAAAGATCTCCGCGGTCGGCGCCTCTTCCACGATTCTCCCGCGGCGCATCACGGCCACGCGATCACAGAAGCCTCGCACGACATCGAGGTTGTGGGCGACAAAGAGGTAGGTCAGGCCGAAGTCGCGCTGCAGTTCCTTGAGCAGGTCGAGCACCTGGGCCTGCATCGCCACGTCCAGCGCCGAGGTGGCCTCGTCGCAGACGAGCAGGGACGGGCGCAGGATGATCGCCCGGGCGATGCCGATGCGCTGGCGCTGGCCACCGCTGAAGGCATGCGGGTACCGCAGCCGGTGCTCCGGCTTCAATCCGACCCGCTCCAGCACCTGCGCAACCCGATCCTCGAGTTCACGTCCGCGGGCGAGCCGGTGAATCACCAGCGGCTCCCCCACGATCTCGCCCACCGTCATGCGGGGGTTGAGCGAGGAGAATGGATCCTGGAACACCATCTGGATGTGCCGGCGCAGCGGCTTCAGCTCCCGCTCCGGCAGCCGGGCCAGATCCACCACACGCTGGTCCGGCAGCGCGAAACGCACCTCTCCCGCGGTCGGCGCGAACGCGCGCAACAGGCACCGCACCGTGGTCGACTTCCCGCAACCGCTTTCTCCCACCAGCCCGAGCGTCTCGCCCGTGGAAAGATCGAAGCTCACGTCGTCCACCGCCCGCTGCACCCCGACCTGGCGCCGCGGCCACCCCGGAGCATAGATGGGAAACTCCTTCGTCAATCCCCGCACCTGGAGCAGCGGGGTCTCCGCTCCGCCCGGCGGCTCCTCCGGGGAGTCCATCACGACAACGCCCTTCCGTCCGGCCGTCGCCCCGCCGCGGCCGCCCGGCGCGCGGGCAGCGCGTCGAGCAACAGGCGGGTGCACGGATGCTGCGGATTGCGCAAGACCGCGCGCACCGAACCGCGCTCGACGATCTCGCCCCGGTGCATCACCGCCACGTCATCCGCCATCTGAGCCACCACGCCGAAGTCGTGGGTGATCAGGAGCACCGAGCAGCCGATCTCCCGCTGCAGTTCCTTGATCAGGCCCAGGATCTGCGCCTGGGTGGTCAGGTCCAGCGCGGTCGTCGGTTCGTCGGCAATCAGCAACTCCGGTCGGCACACGAGTGCCATCGCGATCACCACGCGCTGCCGCAGCCCGCCGGACAGTTCGTGGGGATACTGCCGGTAGCGGTGCTCGGGGTCGGCCACCCCGACCTTGTGCAGCATCTCGAGGGTGCGGCGCCGCGCCGCGGCGCGGCTCACTTCCTGGTGAACGAGGATCGCCTCGTCGATCTGGCTGCCGATCGTGTGCACCGGCGACAGCGCCACCATCGGCTCCTGGAAAATCATGCTGATCACCCCGCCCCGCACCGTGAACAGCAGCCCGGAACGCTCGTCGAGATGTCCGAGATCCACCTCCCCGACGCGCTGCGACCGCAGCAACACCTGCCCGGAGAGAATGCGCCCCGGCGGCTGGATCAGTCGCAGGAGCGAGTAGGCCGTGACACTCTTGCCGCTGCCGGATTCCCCGACGAGGGCCAGGGTCCGGCCCCGCTCGATCGCAAAGGACGCATTCTGCACCGCCCCGACCACCCCTTCGGGAGTGAAGAACGACACCCGCAGGTTGCGCACTTCCAGGAGTGCGGCCGGCGGGCGGACAGGGGCGGGTGACAGGTCGGGGGGCATCGGCGCAGGGTCCGGGAGGGAAACGTGGCGCCTACTTCACCGAACAGGGCTCGCGACGCAACCCTCCGTCTTGACCCGGCGGAAAGTTACCACCGGCAAACGCCCGCGCCCCCAATCCCCGAGGGTTGCAGCTGCCGAGCAGGCAGGAAATTCCCGGCCCCTCCGGGTTTCTCCTCACCTAACCTTGCGGATCCGCGGCGTCGCGCAGGCCGTCGCCAAGAAAGTTGAAGGCCAGCACCGTCACGACGATCAGCACCACGGGCATCAGCAGCCAGGGGTAGCTCGCAACTGTTTGGATGCTCAGGCAGTCCTGCAGCATCACCCCCCAACTCACGACCGGCGGGCGCAGACCCAGGCCAAGGAACGACAGGGAGGTCTCGCCGAGGATCATCGCGGGCACGCTCATCGTCAGGACCACGATGATGTGGCTCGTGAAGCCGGGCAGAAGGTGCCGAAAGAGAATCCGCGCATGGCTGGCCCCCAGGAGGCGCGCCGCCATCGCATAGTCCTCCTCCCGCAGGGTCAGAATCTTCCCGCGCACCACCCGGGCAAGCCCCGTCCAGCCCAGCAGGCTGAGCACGAGGGTGATGGCAAAATAGGTGGAGACCGGCGGCCAGTCCGCCGGCAGCACGGCGCCGAAGGCCAGCCAGAGCGGAATCTGCGGGAACGCATTGACGATCTCGATCACCCGCTGAATCGCCGTGTCGACCGGGCCGCCAAAGTACCCGGACACCCCGCCAATCGTGATCCCGAGGACAAACGTCACCGCAATCGCCACCAACCCCACCGACAGGCTGATTCTCGATCCATGGATCAACCGGCTGAAGATATCCCGGCCGTACTTGTCCGCCCCCAGGAAATAGAACGGCGGCCCGCCGTTCGCTGCCGCGTCCGCTCCCCTCTTGACCCCAAAGAAGTGCCGCTCCCCGGCAATCAGGCCCCACAGTCGGTAGGGTTGCCCCCGCACGAAAAAGCCCAGGCGAATCACCTCCCGCTCGTCCTCGTAATAGGTCTTCTTGAACGTCAGGGGATCGACCGTCAGCCGCATGACCGGCACATGCCAGCCCTCGCGCCAGGAAAACCTCGGCAACTGCGGGGGGCACTGCGCGTAGGAGAGATCGCGCCAACCTGACGAATAGGGCGCAAAGAACTCCGCACCTGCCGCCAGCACGTACAGCACCACCAGAAGATAAAGGGAGCCCACCGCCAGCCGGTGCCGGGTAAACCGCCACCAGAACAGCGCCCACGGCGACAACGTGCCCGGTTCCGGCGTCGGGGACGCCGCCGGCAGCGCGGGGACGGTGGTCTCGGGCATCGCCGTGAACACAAGTCCGCGCGCACCGTCGCGCAAGCGGCAAGTCGCCCGGGGCGGTCGCCGCGCCTACCGCCGACCTTCCCGACCGATCACCCCGTCGATCCGCTCCTCCGTCCAGGCCTGGTCGCGAAGCCACGCGGCCGCCGCGCCGGGATCGCGCCGGGCCCACTCGCGCGCCGTGCGTTCCACCTGCAGGTCGGAACGCCCGGCGCGGGGCAGGCCCGCCAGCCACCGTGCCGCCTCGTCGGGCGACACCGCGACCAGAGTCTGCCAGTACGCGTCCCGCGCCTGTTCCCGCAGCGAAACACCGGGCAGGAGTTCGATCCATTGCGCCACCGCCAAGGCATCAGCCGAACTGCGTTGTCGGATAAACGCCAGCAGGGCCGCCTCCCGATCCAGGCCCGCCGGCTGCCCTTCCAGCCACGCGGCAAACGCCCCGGCCAAACCACCGGTTACCGGCTCCAGGATCCCGCCGCCGCCTCCCGCCCCGCGCCCGGCTCCCCTCGCCTCGGGCGGCGCCACCATCCGCCGGGCGACGGCGATGCCGAGTCCCGCGTCGAGACCCGCCACCGCTGCCTCCCGCGCCTCTCCCGGGGGCAGCCCCCGGCACCAGGCAAAAGCCGCGGAGGCATCCACCGCGATCCACGTCTGCGCGATCGCCGTCAGCAGCAACCACCGGTCGCGCCCCGGCGGCAGCAGTTCCACGAAGTCCAGCGCGCGGACCGGCTCCCGCTGCGCGACCTCGAAGCCCGCGGCTGCCGCCCAGCGCCGGCGCCCCTCGCCTTCCGGCACTTCCTCAATCCACGCCCGGGCGGCACCGGGATCACGCCGCGCCCAGGCGGCGACCGCGTAGCCGAGCACCTCGTCGCGCGCCGGGCCCGGGCTCAACCGCGCCAGGTTTCGCACCGCTGCCCCTCCGGAACGCGCCACCGATTCCTCGGCCACCACCCGGCGCACAGTGGCGCCGTCGCCGGCGTCGGCCAGGCCCAACGCCCATTCCACCGCCTTCGGCGCATCGCGATCAACCTGCTGGCGGACCATGACCTCCCAGACCGCCGCCCGGGGTGCACCGGGAGGCAGGCTCTCCGCCAGCCGGTGCGCCGCCGCGGGATCCTCGTTCGCCAGGATGGCGGCCGCAGCCCGGGCCACCCGTTCGCGGACTCGGGGCTCCGCCGGTCCGTCGACGGGTGCCAGGGGCCCTCCCAGGCTCCCGGCCCGCGCGGATTCCACCCATCGCGCCACCCACTCCGGCTCGCTTGTTTCCGCCGCGGGCGGGCGGGCCTCCAAGCTCGACGAGGGCATGGCTGGCTTCCGGGGCCGTTCGGCCTCGCGCCAATCCGCTCCGGTCCCGCATCCGGAAAGAAGACCGGCGACGACAAGCCCCAGCGACGTCCAGGCGCGAAGCGAGCGGACGGGCGACGTGCCTTTAACCCGACCGACGCCCGTGCCCCACGGCGGAGCGGAGCGCGTGACCCGATTGCTCCTGCCCGCCCACGGGGCGGCGGCACTCGAGCTTTCGTCGCGAGAGGGTGCCGGGCGGATCGTTGAGGACACGCGACACTTCAACACCAACGCGCCCCCCGTGCAACTCGCCGGCGTGTCGCCCGACCGGACCGATCACCCGCCGGTCGGGAACCGACGCTCCTTCCCGTCCACGCCCTCCTTCACTCGAACATTGCGTGGCACCCGTCGCCGGACCCAAACTGAACACCGCCCGGTCAACCTTTCTCAACCTCAGCCTCAAAACCTCCATGTCACGCTCCGTCACCCGTCGGAAATTCCTCCAGCACACCGCCACCGCCAGCGCCATCGCCTTTCCTGCGGTGATGCGCTCCCAACCGGCCGGCACCCCGACACCCAACCAGCGCCTCAACGTGGCCATCATCGGCGCCGGCGGCCGCGGCGGAGCCGCGGTCCAGGCGATGAAGGACGAGAACATCGTGGCGATCTGCGACGTCGACGAGGACCGCTGCAATTCCTCGCTGAAATCGTTTCGCGAGAAATACCCGGAGGAAGCGGCGCGCCACGCCTCGACCGCCCGCTTCAACGACTATCGCAAGATGTTCGATCAGCTGGGCAACAAGATCGACGCCGTCACCGTTTCGACGCCCGACCACATGCACTTTCCGGCGGCGATGACCGCGATGTCGCTGGGCAAGCACGTGTTTGTCGAGAAGCCGCTGGCCCATACCGTTTCGGAGGCGCTCCAGCTGGCGAAGAAGGCGCGCGAGACGAAGCTGGTCACGCAGATGGGCAACCAGGGGCACGCCAAGGAAGGTCCGCGCATCCTGAAGGAGTGGGTCGACGCCGGCGTGCTCGGCGAGGTGCGTGAGGTCGTGAGCTGGACAGATCGCCCGTTCTTCCCGCCGTGGCGCCTGCCCATCGGCTCGTTCAAGAAGCCCGATCACTCGAAGATGATCCCGGTCGTGCCGAAGGGGCTGAACTGGGATGCCTGGCTGGGCGTCGCGCAGGCACGCGCCTACGACCCGGCCTACATGCCGTGGCAATGGCGCGGCTGGTGGGATTTCGGCACCGGCGCGTTCGGCGATGTCGCCTGCCACATCATGGACGGCGCGTACTGGGCCCTCAACCTCGGGATGCCCACCGCGGTGGAGGCGATGTCCACCCAGGCCACGGAAGTCGCCTCGCCGCTCGCCTCGGTCGTCACCAACTACTTCCCCGCCCGCGGCCAGATGCCGCCGGTGAAGTACACCTGGTCCGACGGCGGGCTCATGCCGCCCCTGCCGAAGGAGCTCGAGTTCGGCCGCGATCTCGACCGCGAAGCCGGCACCCTGCTGTTTGGCAGCAAGGCGACCGTGCTGTGCAGTTTCTACTACGACACGGTGCGCATCATTCCCGAGGCGAAGATGAAGGAGATGACGCCCAGCCTTCCCGCCAAGACCATCCCCCGCATCAAGGGCGATCACTTCGCGGAGTGGGTGCAAGGCTGCAAGGGTGGGCCGAAGCCGGGCTCGAACTTCGAGTACTCGGGGCCGTTCACCGCCGCCGTCCTGCTTGCCAATGTCGCGATTCGCTCCCGCCGCCGAATTGAGTGGGATGCCAAGGCGGTGAAGGTGACGAACGTCCCCGACGCGAATCAGTTCATCACCAAGGAATATCGCCCCGGCTGGTTCTGAGCGGGTACCGTGGCGCGGAAACCCATCCGCGCCACCCTTTCGTCACTTCTTCGGACGGAACGCCGGGTTGGGCGTTGGCATCTTCGCCCCAACCTCGCGGCGCCACGCGTCCAAACGCGCCCGCAGCTCGGCGGCGCGCTGTGGTTCGCGTGCGGCCAGGTTCTCGGCCTCGCCCGGATCCGCGGCGAGGTTGAAAAGTTCTACGCGGCCGTCCTCCAGGTACTCGAGGAGCTTCCAATCCCCTGTCCGCACGGCACTCACCGGCGTGGTGGTTTCATAGTAGTGCGGATAGTGGAAGAACAGCGGCCCGCGATCGGCGCGAACGCCCGGCTGGCGCAGCAGCGGCCGGAGATCCGTGCCGTCCAGGACCACCCGCGGCACGGTGGAACGTTCGGACCGCAGCGTGGGGTGGAGATCGGCCAGCGACACCGGCGTCTCGCACACCGTCCCGGGAACCGACACCCCGGGCCAGCGAATCAGGAGCGGCACCCGGATCCCGCCTTCGTAGAGCGAACCCTTGCCGGAGCGTAACGGCGCGTTGCTCGTAACCGGGACCTTCTGTCCGGATTTCCGATCGGTGCCGGTGTAGCCCCCATTGTCGCTGGTGAAGACGACGACGGTCGTGTCGGCCAGGCCGCGCTCCCGGAGACGATCGAGGATGCGACCCACACTCTCGTCGAGGCTCTTCACCATCGCGGCGTAGACGGCGTTCTGGTGCCGCATCCCAGGACGCAATTTCGCTTCGAAGTGCGTCACCAGTTCGGGCTTCGCCTCGATCGGCGTGTGGGGCGCATGGTGGGCGAGGTAGAGGAAGAAGGGACGCCCCTCGGCGCGATCGATCACCCGCAGGGCCTCGTCGGTCAGGCGATCGGTCAGGTACTCGCCGGGCCGGCCAAACTCCAGGTGCGGCACATACCGGTACTGCGGCGCAAAACGCTCGGCGTTCGCGTACGGCCACCAGAAGCTCGCCGGCGCGCCCCAATGCGTGCCCCCGATGTTGACGTCGAAACCGTGGGTCTCGGGCGCGTGATTGGCGTCGCCGAGGTGCCACTTGCCCACCAGGGCGGTCAGGTAACCGGCGCCGCGCAACTGGGTGGCGAGGGTCGTTTCCACCGGCGGCAGATCATGGCGCGACTCCCCGTCGAGCAGGCGGCGGTTGGGGTTCTTCTGCAACGAGCCCTCGATCCAGATGGTCATGCCCAGGCGGGCCGCATGCCGCCCGGTCAACAGCATCGCCCGGGTCGGCGAACAGACCGACATCGCATACGCCTGGGTGAAGCGCACGCCTTCGCGCGCCAGCGCATCCAGGCGCGGAGTCTCGTGCAGGTCGGCACCGTAGCACCCCAGATCCGACCAGCCCAGGTCGTCGGCCAGGATCAACAAGAGGTTGGGCGGGCGGTCCGGCGACGGTGCCGCCGGCGCCGCGCCCGCTGCCAGCGAGGCCGCCAGCAACCCCGCGGCCAACAGGAAGGGCCGCCGGCTCATGGACGCCCGCGGTTGACCGTCTCGGTTCGCTGCGCCAGCAGCGCCGTCATGGCCTGCAGCGTGCCGGCATGCGCCGCCTGGGACGCCAGGTTGGCGTATTCGCGCGGATCGGTGACCGCATCGTACAACTGCCGGCTGCCATCCGGCCATTCGAGGTAGGTATGGGTGGCGGTGTGCAGGGCGCGGCCGATCTTGTTGCCGCCCCGCAGGACAATCGTGTACGCGCTTTCGCGGGCCTTCGCCGCCGGATCCCGGATCACCGGCGCCTGGCTCACGCCCTGCTGGCCCGCGTGCAGCGGGAGACCGGCGAGATCGACCAGCGTCGGGAACAGGTCGACGTATTCGAGCAGGCTGGATGTCGCCGCCCCGCGCGGCACACCGCGGCCCGCGACGATGAACGGCGCGCGCGCCGACTCGTCCATCAGGCTCATCTTGGCATAGAAGCCGCCGTGCTCGCCGAGGTGCCAGCCGTGATCGCTCATGAAGACGACGAGGGTTGAATCCCAGAGATTCAGCCGATCCATCTCGGCCAGGAGGATCCCCACCTGGGCATCCATGAAGGACACCGCCGCATAGTAGTGCTGGATGATCGCCCGCCGCTGCTCGATCGTGAGATTGCGCTCCGAACGCGGAGCCCAGGCGATGCCGGGGATGTCCTTTTCGTGCCCGGGCGGTTCCGGCGGCGTCGGCATCCGGGCCGGATCGTGCAGATCGAAATATTTCTTTGGCGCGGTGTGGGGGATGTGCGGTTTGTGAAAGCCGGCGGCGATGAAGAACGGCTTGCCGGGCTGGGCGGAGAAATACCGGAGGAGCCGGCGGGCGACCTGGCCATCCGGTTCCTCCTCGTCGGCGTTCGTGGTCGCCTGCCATGGGAACGGCACCGCGGGGCCGCTGCCGGCGGCGGCCGCCGCCGCGGCCTTGCCTTTCTTGCCCCCTTTCTTTGCGCCCTTCTGCTTGCCGTCGCGCACAACGTCGTCCTCCTCACCGCCGCGCTGGGGTTCGGAATAGTAATCCCACGCCACCGCCTGGCTGAACGTCCCGTGGGCGATCTTGCCACAACCGGCCGTGGCGTAGCCGTGCGCCCGGAAATACTCCGGCAGGAACTGGAAGTCCGCACCGAGCCGCAGGCGCGGGTTGGTGGCGTTGTTGAGCACTCCCGTCACCTCGGGATAGCGTCCGCTGAGGAAGGACGTGCGGGAGACATTGCACACCGGATAATTGCAGTAGGCGCGATCAAATCGCAGACCCCGGGCGGCGAGGCGGTCGAGATTCGGGGTCTTCGCCTCCGCCGCGCCATAACAGCCCAGGCGGGTATTCAGGTCATCGGAAACGATCAGCAGGACATTGGGCCGGGACGGTGTCGGGGCGGCGGCCAGCAGGACGACCGCAGTTCCCGGCAGGATTGACACGAGCAGCAGCCGGCGGAGGCGAGCGGCGAGGTTCATGCCCGGGCATTCGGCCACAATCGGCGCGGGAGACAAGCCCGGCGCGTCAGCCCGCGTGCCTCACCGGAGTTCTTCTCCAACGCATCCGCCATTGTCGCCGGGGGCGGCGACCCCGGCAGGAAACGCATGGGGCAGCGAATTCCCTCCGCCGGGCTCACCGCGCCGGGCCTACCATGGCGCCACCCACCTGGGGCGCGCATTTTCCCGGCGGGCCGATCCCTCCCCGCACCTCCAATTTCCAACCCGCGTCGCGGGTGAATCTTGGAGAGGCCTAAACGGAAACGGACACCAACGCCGGTGTTCACATTCTTCACTCCCGGAGAACGGGACCTAACGGGAACTAACCCACCCGCTAACCCTGCGGCTCCGTTTCGGGTTATCGTCGTGGTGGCGCCACCAACCCTGAAAGCTCGATACTGTCTCACCCGCCGCGGCAGCCGTGGCGACACGTTTTGCTGCAAGGACACGAAGACCGGCAAGCGCACCAGCCTCGGCCTCAACGACGAAAATGCCGCGCAGCAGAACGTGAACGCCAAGAATCAGGCGGAGCAGCATCCGCTCCTGAATCTGCAGCTCGCCAAAGTCTACCGTCGGTCATCCCAAACGCTTCGCCCGGCTTGCCCTCGGCCACACCAGCAAGGCGGTTCGCCGGGCCCAGGCAAAGGCGGCGAAAGTAACACCGCCGCCGCTTGAAGACTACGAAAAGACCGCGGTGACCGCTCCCTTGATTCCGCTACCCGTCTCCACCACTGCCTGACATGGACTCACTGCCCTCACTTGACTTTGTGACCATTTTGGTCACAGCTGCCCCCTGACCCGATGCGAATCATTACTCGGAAGTTCCTTGAAGCATCCAAGGTCACTTACCCCAAGGCCCGGGCACCCTTGGATCACTGGCACCGCGTGACCCGTGCCGCCAAGTGGCAGAATCTCGCCCAGACCCGTCAGTCCTTCCCTCATGCCGACCAAATCACGGTCAAGAGCGGCAGGACTGTCACGGTTTTCAACCTCACCAACGATTTTCGCCTCATCACCGCCATTCACTACAATCGCCAGGAGGTCTTCACGCTCCGGTTCCTGACCCACGCGGACTACGACAAAGACACCTGGAAAAACACGCTATGAAAGCCACCACGCTCACCTTCGCCCGCCTCCCCAAGACTTACTCCGGTCTCGTTGCGCTACACATGCCGCGTCCGATCCACGACAAGGTGACCTACGACAACGCCGTGGAGGTCGTGCACGCGCTCGCTGGCCACAAACTGAACCACGACCAAGACGATTACCTCGCGATTATGGCCAAGCTCGTGGAGGACTACGAAAGTGAGCACGTCCCCGAGCCGAAGCCGGTGAAGGGCGTCGAGGCCCTGAAATTCCTGCTGGAGGAAAACAACCTCACCGCCGACGACTTGGGCGAGATCCTCGGCGTCAACCGGTCCATTGCCTACCGCATCCTCAAGGGGGCCCGGAATCTCACCGCCGAGCATGTCAAGAAGCTCGCCGCCCGCTTCGCCGTCAGCGCCGATCTGTTCCTCGCCTGACACGCGCTCACGCCGGCAAGCGGACCCCATTGGCTGACCGATTTCCACCCGCGAGCGGGCGGCCCTCTGCTGCTTCTTCTGCCGCCAGTGCTGGCTGCCGGTATCGGTCACCTTCGCCAGCCAGTTCCGTTCTTTGGTGAGTTCGAGGACAGCCACGGCCGCGAAATACTTCCGCTGTTCGGTCGCGGAGTCCCGAGTGGCTTGATCAGCCGCGCCGCCACCAACACCGGCACATCATGCGGCTGGCAGTTCAGGACCCACGCCGCCTGTTCGGCGTTTAGGCGAGCCGGCAGGTGTCCGAGCAAGGTTAGGAAGCGATGGTGGTCGTCGCTCATGCCGGAGGTGAACTTCTTCTGCCGCCCACTTTCAGCCAGGAGCCGCGAAGCGACAACCCGGTGGTCCCCCCGAAATTCCGGTAGCCGTTCTCCCCTGAAATCGATAGCTCGTGGCTCCGGAATTTGATTCCGGCTTCGGAAACTCCGAGAACTTTGGGGCTGCAGTCACCGCGTAGACCGCCGACGCCCCCCCGCACGTCTGGTCTCCAAGCCCCTCACGCGCAGGCGAGGTCGCCCCGACCACACGCCCGGCTTTGCCTAGAACCGGCCGCTGACGCCAAAGGTGACCGTCGTGCCCGGATAATTGAAGTACTCCATCCGATCGATGACACCGATGTAGCGGCGCTGCGGCTCGTTGGTGAGGTTGTCGATGTCCACGGTGAGATTCACGGACGGCCGCACCTGGTACGAGAAGCCGAGGTTGATCAGGTTGCGCTCGAGGCGGAACACGTTGCGCGCCGCCGACGCCGCATTGTAGGTCTGCAGGAACTTGCCGGCGTAGTTCACGAGCAGGCGCGTGCTGAAGGCGCGGTAGCGCCACGTCAGGCTGGCGTTGGCGGTGCGCGGGACGAAGCCCGCCACCTGGCCCGTCTCGCGCCGGGCCCCGCCCCCGAAGGTGCCACGGGTGTCGAGGTAGGTGTAGTTGATCAACCCGCTGAGCGTCCGCAGCAGGCCAGGGAGAAAGGTGAACTGCTGCTGGTAGCTGAACTCCCAGCCCTGCACGACGGCGGTGCCGGCATTGGCCGTGCTCAGCATCGTCCAGCCTGCGTATTCACCGTTGAAGCCGTTGTCCGTCCCGGTGCCGATCGTGCCGGAGTCGATGCCGCTGACGATGTAGTCGCGAATCTCCTTGTGGAACCAGCCGACGGTGAGGTTGCCGACCGGCTCGAAGTAATACTCCAGCGTGGCGTCCCAGTTTTTCGCCGTCTGCGGAAGCAGCGAGGGATTGCTGATCGTCACGGTGCGGTTGTTTTCGTTGGGGGTTTCGGCAGGGGCGAGGTTGCCGAAGGGCGGACGCCCGAAACTGGTCGACCAACTCAGCCGGGTCTTGAGGTTGCGCGTCCAGTCGTACCAGGCGTGGACGCTCGGAAAGGCCTTGGTGTAGTCCCCCTCGAGCACGCGGCGGTTGTTGGCGTAGTCGCGGGTGGCGGAGCCGACCGGGTCGGCCGCCTGCTGGGCCGCCGTGCTCAGCGAGCGCGCGCGCACCCAGCCGTCGGCCTCATTCTCGGTCTTTTCCCAACGCACCCCGCCGAGGAAGCCGGCCCGGGAAAGCCAGCCGTCGCGGGCAACCTTCCCCTGCGCCATGAGGTACGGCGCGGTGACGGTCTCGACCACATCGCGGTACGTGGTGTATTTCGTCGTCTCCCGGAAGTAGAGGTCCTCGCGCCAGAGCGTCGGGTCGATGACCTCGCGCGCGCCGATGAACCACGAAGCCTCCCACTGCGGGATGCCGCGCGGGGACTTGCGCGCGTCCATCGTGAGGAGGTTGGGGTCATGCGGCAGGGGACCCGTGCCGGCGTAGCTCCAGCGGCGGGCGGCACTGCGCACGCCCACGTGCTGCTCGCGCCAGTGGACGCCGGCCTTGGCGAAGATCGGCGCCGCCGTCGGCAGCGTGTAGCGGGCGTCGACGCGGCCTTCGGTCACCTCGTGAATCTGCTGGTCGTTCTGGTTGGAGAGACCGTTGGCGATCGGGCGGTAGTTGGCCGGGTTCGTGAAATCCAGGCCTCCATTCGGCAGAAACTTCGGAAAAAGATCCGACTCCGTGCGATCGATGATAAAGCCGGTGCCGGTGATCCGGTTGGTGAGCACGCCACCCTCGCCATTGCCGATGTTGATGTGCGTCTGCGTGTAGCGGGCGTTGGCCTCGATCTGCCAGCGGCCCTGTTGGTGTTCCAGACCCGCATCGACCCGGCGCAGCCGGTTGAAAAAGTTGTTCGGCCCCGTCATGATCACGTCGATCGCCGAGGCGGCAACCGGCCGGAAGGTGGTGATGCGCGAGGTATAGCCGGGAACCACCGCGGTGGTGGTGGCGTTGGGCACCGTGTTCTGATCCTGGCCGTTGCTGAAGGCCCGCGTCTCGTAGAGGCGGCGGTAGACCTCGGAATGATCGATGTAGGTGGCCAGGAAGGAGAGCTTCGTCGCGGGCGCGAGCCGGTAGTCCGCCTTGGCGGTGATGTTTTTCTGCCGGCGGTGATTGTAGAGATCGCTCGTGCGGTAGCTCCACAGGAACGCCGGATCGCTCGTGGTGTTCTGGAAATCGCGCTGCGTGAAGAACGAGCCGATGGCGGTCTCGCTGTTGAAGAGCGTCAGCGACACGCCGAGGTTGCGGCTCCCGCCAAAGGCATCGAAGACCTCCTGGTAGCCGAGATTCGCCAGGCCATGCAGCCGGCGCGCCTCCCGCTGCGGGGTCTGTTGCGTGAACGAGGGCGCCAGGCGGCCCGACAGCGTGTAGGTGAGGCGGCGGCGCTCCCGCATCGAGAGGGTCGACCGGCTCTTGAAGTTGATCGTGCCGCCGAGCGAATCGGCGCCCTTGTCGGGCGTGTGCCCCTTGATCAGCTCGATGTGCTCGAACATCGCGCCGGTGATGTTGTTCACGAAGATCGACCGCCCCATCCCGCCCTGGCCGGTCATCAGACCGCCGTCCATCGTCACGCTGTTGAGTCCCGAACCCATGCCGCGGACGGTGAAGCCCGAGAGGTTTCCGCCGGCGTCGAGTTCGCCATAGATGCCGGGCAGGCGAATCGCCACCTCGCCGGCGTTCATGTTGGGCAGGTTGCCGAAGGAATCGGTCGCCGCGATGTTCTTCAGGTTTTCCGAATTGCGGTAGGCGGTGATCGCCGCCGCATCGCCCTCGCGCTCTCCGACCACCTTGAATTCCGCGAGCTTGTAGATCGCCGAGGTGAGGTCGAAGTCCATGCTCGCGGTGGCGCCGGCGCCCACCGTCACCTGGCGGCGGACCGGATCCAGGCCGATGTAGGAAACGACCACCTCGTGGGTGCCGGCGGGCAGCGGGGTCAGCACGTAACGGCCGGTGGTGTCGGTCAGCACCGCGAGCGCGAGGGCGGGCACCTCGATCTTCGCGCCCTCAAGTAGATTGCCGGTGGCGGCATTGCTGACCGTGCCGGCCAGCGTGGCCGACTCGGCGCCGCGAACGGCGGCGATCGCGAACAGGAAGGCCACGACGAGAAGAACCTGCGGCTGGAGCCGCGGGAACGAAAACAGCTGGGACCAGGGGGGCGAGAGCTTCATGGCGTTGCAGGTGGGGCGGGGATGGCGGGCGGTCTCGTGGTAGTGCCGCCAGGGGTGGATCCTGAGCCTAACGCGGACCGCTGGTCCTGCCTAGTAGGACCGCGGCATTCTTTGGCAGGGGAACGGCGACGATTCCCTGTGCCGAAGCCGCCGCGCGACGACACGATCACCGGTCGGCATGACCTCGCTTCGCTTGGTTCGATTCGCAGGCGCGTTGGCGCTCGGGCTACTCGCCCTTCTCCGGCCGGCTCCCGCCGCCGCCACGGCAGATCCCGCCCGCTGGCGCGGCTTCAACCTGCTGGAGAAGTTCACCCTCCGCCAGAACGCCCCGTATCGCGAAGAGGACTTCCGCTGGATCGCCGAGCTCGGCTTCAACTTCGTCCGCCTGCCCATCGACTACCGCTGCTACACCGAGCGCGATGACTGGCTGAACTTCAAGGAGAGCGTCCTCCGGGAGATCGACGACGCCATCACTTATGGGACACGGCACGGCGTGCATGTCTGCCTCAACCTGCACCGCGCCCCCGGGTTTTGCATCAACCCGCCCGCCGAACCCAAGGACCTGTGGACCGATCCGGAGGCGCAGGACGCGTTCGTGGCCCACTGGGCGATGCTCGCGCGGCGCTATCGCGCGATCGCGCCCGAGAACCTCAGTTTCAACCTGCTCAACGAGCCCACCCGCAACACGCGCGAGGCCTACCTCGCCGTCAACCGGCGCGCCATCGAAGCCATCCACCGCGAGGATCCCCGACGGCCGGTGGTCGTCGACGGCAACAACGTCGGCCGCGAGCCGACCTCCGAGTTTGTTGCCCTGCCCCACGTCATCCAGGCGACCCGCGGCTATCACCCCGGCACGATCTCGCACTATCGCGCCAACTGGGTGAAGGGTTCGGACCGCTGGCCTACCCCGCGCTGGCCCGGGCCGGTGGTTGTCGGCCGCCTCTACGGTCCGTCCAAACCCGACCTGCGGTCGCCGCTCGTCCTCCGGGGCGACTTCCCGGCCGGCACCGAGCTCGCGATCCGAATCCACCAACTTTCCAGCAAGGCCCGGTTGCAGGTCCGGGCCGACTCCCTCCCGGCGGGCGAGTTGCTCTGCGATCCCCGCACGCAGGCCGCACAGTGGAAACCCGTGCCGAAGGACAACGGCGGGTGGACCTACCACGAGCCCGTGGGGGAGCGCCTCTTCTCCGTGCGCCTCAGCGCCGCCGCACGGGAACTGGCCCTGGAAAACATCGAGGGCGATTGGCTCATTTTCAGCGAACTCCGCCTGCAGCTGCCCGGCCGGCCGGCACAGACCTGGGAAACGGACCAGGAGTGGGGCCGGCGGCAGACCACCCTCGACCTGGCAACCGATGGCACCCTGCGCGCGCCGGCCGGTACCCGCTCGGACCAGATGCTCCGGGATTATCTCCAGCCCTGGATCAAGATCGCCGGACAGGGCGAACAGGTCTTCGTGGGCGAATTCGGCTGCTTCAACCGTACGCCGCACGACGTCGCCCTCGCCTGGATGCGCAACTGGCTGGAACTCTGGCGCGACGCCGGCTTCGGCTGGGCGGTCTGGAACTTCCGCGGCGGCTTCGGGATCCTCGATAGCGGACGCACCGACGTCGCCTACGAGGACTGGCGCGGCCACAAGCTCGACCGGCGGATGCTCGAACTCCTCCAGGAGTTCTCGGGTCGGACGTCGCCTTGAGCGACGACGCCCGCCGCGCTGGCTTGACCCGATCTCGGCCCCGGGTTCACGTCGCTATCCGTCCGGTGGCGGGTTCCCGCTCCCGCCCGCCGTCGGACCAACATCCTGCACCATGAAACGCCTCCTCCTCCCTGCCCTCCTCTGTCTTGCCGGCCTGGCTGGCGCCGTCGCCCGAGCCGCCGAAGCCGGGACGATCGTCGGCAAGGTCTTCAATCCCGGCACCGGTGAATACGTGCGCAACGCCCAGGTCCGCGTGGACCAGACCGGCGTCGCCACCACTTCGGAAGGCGGAGGGGAGTACCGCCTCTCGCCCGCCGGCCCCGGGCCGGTCACGGTCACCGTCACCTACACCGGATACCGGACCGTCTCGGCCACGGTCACGGTCGCCCCTGGCGCCACCGTCACGCAGGATTTCAACCTCGTCAGCACCCTCCAGCAGGCGGCACCCGACGGCTCCGTGATCAAACTCGAGGCCTTCACCGTCTCCTCCGAGCGCGAGGGCGCCGCCAAGGCCATCATGGATCAGCGCAATTCCATGAACATCACCAACACGGTCGCCTCCGACACCTTTGGCGACAACCCGGAGGGCAACGTGGGTGAGTTCCTCAAACACCTCCCCGGCGTCGAGCTCGATCTCTTCTATGGCGAGGTGCGCACGGTGCGCCTCGGCGGCCTCGGTTCCGAGTACACCTCCGTGACAATGGACGGCGTCGCCCTCGCCTCCGTCGACGCCAACAACAGCGGCTCCGGCGCTGCCCGCTCGTTCACGATGGAGATGGCCTCGCTGAACAGCATGGAGTCCATCGAGGTCTCCAAGACCATCAGCGCCGACGTCGATGCCAACGCCCCGGCCGGCACCATCAATCTCCGCACCAAGCGCGCCTTCGACCGCGCCGGCCGCCGCGTCTCCTGGCAGGCCAACGTCACCGCCCATTCCGAGGCCTTTAATTTCCGCAAGTCGCAGGGCCCGGACGAGGACGGCCGCAGCCTCAAGATCCGACCGGGCGGCATCTTCGAGTATTCCGACCGGTTCCTGGACAAGAACCTCGGCGTGGTCCTGAACATCAGCGAATCCAACGTCTACCAGGAGGCGATGATTGCGTCCCTTGGGTACAGCACGGCAACCACCGCCACCGACCAGCGACCGCTCGTGCCCACGACGTTCAATTACCAGTGGGCCCCGCGCTTCAACAAGCGCTTCGCCACCACGCTCACCACCGACTACAAGATCAACCGCCACCTCGACGTCGGCCTGGTGACAATCTACAACTACGTCGATCTCTGGACGCCGCAGCGCACGGTGATCTTCAATGCCGGCACGCGCGCCAACGTCGTCGGCACCGATCCCCTGGCCAGCTTCACCTCGGCCCCCAACGGCAGCGTGCAGGTCAACCCCGTCGCCGTCTCGAAGATGGGTGAGACCGTCACCCTGCTGCCCCGCTTCAACTACAAGCGCGGCAACTTCGACCTCGAGGGCAAGTTCGCCTACAGCGACTCGACCTCCTGGTACGATCCGCTGGGCCGCCGCAACTCCATCCGCGACACCAACAGCCCGACCGCCAGCAACGTCACGTTCCGCGCCGAGCGCACGACCCCGTTGAAGCCCGATTGGAGTTTTGTCCAGACGGCCGGAGCCGACATCACCAGCGGCGCCAGCTATTCGAACCCCTCCTTCACCGCCAACGACGGCCGTTTCGCCCGTACGGTGCTCTTCACCGGCGAGGTTATCGGCACCCTCAAGACGGCCACCGCCCTCCCGGTCATCTGGAAGAGCGGCTACAAGACCCGCCAGCAGATCCAGAAATTCGAGGACGATCAGCTGGCGAAGCGTTTCGACAACGTCAGCAGCGCAACCGGGGCCTGGGCCGCCTATCCCTCCCCCTGGCCCTACAGCCTCGCCATGATCGACGGCACCATCACCTCGCTCTCGGGAGCGGGCGTCTTCATGCCCAACCTGCGCGCCATCGGCGACGCCTACCGGGAAAACCCGGCCGCCTTCCGCCAGAACTGGGGCGCCAATTCGACCAACTTCTACGAGTCCTACGTCGCCCGTCGCCGCCGGTATTACGAGCAGATCGACGCGGCCTTCCTGATGGCGACCACCAACATCAAGCGCCTGACCCTGCGGGGTGGCGTGCGCTGGGAGGAAACCTCCACCGAGGCCAGCGAAGCCGACACCCGCACGCCGACCGAGGTGCGCGCCGCCGGTTTCCCCGTCGGTACCAATGGCATCGCCACCACCATCCCCGGCATCGAATACCAGTTCCTTTCCCAACCGCGCGTGAAACGCACCGGCGGCTACGAGAACTTCTTCCCCAGCGCCTCCGCCAAGCTGCAGCTCGCGCGCAACCTCGACGCCCACTTCGGCTTCAGCTCCACCATCCGACGCCCGTCCTACGTCAACGTCGCCGGCGTCTGGATCGTCAACGAGACCGCCCTGACCGTCACCGCCCCCAATCCCAACCTGCAGCCCGAAACCGCCAAGAACTACGCCGCCCGGCTCGCCTATTACTTCGAGCCCGTCGGCCAGCTCGCCGTCACGTTCACCCAGCGCGACGTGAAGAACCTCTTCATCACCGACCGCGTCACCGCCCAGGAATTCGGCTACACGGGCGACGACGATCTGGTGAACTACGAGTTCGTCACCACCGAGAACGGCACCGACACGATCAAGATGCGCAGCATGGAGCTGGAGTACAACCAGAGCCTCGGCTTCCTCGGGCAACTCTTCCGGCGGCTCTCGGTCCGCGGCAGCTACACCCGGCTCTACGCCGCCGTGCCGCGCGCCAACCTGACGCCCCATCTCGCCAGCGGCGGGCTCAACTACACCTACAACCGCTTCAACGTTTACGCGAACTGGAACTGGTCCGACGACGTGAACACCAACGTCGCCGGCACCACCTACCGCCGCCATCGCACCAACCTCGACGCGGGTGGCGGCTGGCGCATCAACAACACCTACAGCCTGTCCGTCAGCGTCCGGAACATCCTCGATACGCCTTACATCAACATGCAGCGCTTCGTCACCGGCCCCACCGCCCTCACGCGCTACGAGACGGTCGGAGTCTCGTGGACGTTTGCGATCAAGGGCGCGTACTGAGTTCCCTTCTCTTGTAGGCGGGGCGACCCCGCCCCGCTTCCAGGAGACCTCGCCCCGCCGTCGCCCCACGGGAGCCCCGCCCGGTAGTGCGGGAACCCTGCCCGCTTCACTCTCGAGTCAACCCGCCACCGCCCCCTTCCGCATGCCTTCCGTCCCTACTCGTCGCCGCTTTCTTCGCACCGCCGGGCTCGCCGCCGCCGTCCCGCTCCTCACTCGCTCCCTGCCGGGCGCCGAACCCCCGCTCCTCTACGGCGGCCGCGTCACCCGCTCTCCCGCCGCCAAGGAACTCGCCGCCGACCTGGTCGTGATCGGCGGCAGCCTGGGTGGCTGCGCCGCGGCGCTCGCCGCCGCCCGCCGGGGCCTCCGCGTGGTTCTCACCGAGGAGACCGACTGGATCGGTGGCCAGCTCACGTCCCAAGCCGTGCCTCCCGATGAGAACTACCTCGTCGAAACCACCGGCGCGACGAAGAGCTACCAGGCCCTGCGGCAGCGAATCCGCGACTACTACGCCCGCAACTTCCCGCTGACGGACGCGGCCCGGGCCAACAAGCTCCTGAATCCCGGCAACGGCAGCGTCTCCAAGCTCTGCCACGAACCCCGCGTCGCCCTGGCGGCGCTGAACGAGATGCTCGCCCCATGGATCGCCGGGCGCCGGATCGAACTGCTCCTGCGCCACGTGCCCGTCGCCGCCGCTGTCCAGGGCGACCGCGTCGAGGCGGTCCGCGTGCGCAGCCTGGAAAGCGGCCACGAGCTCGTCCTGCGCGCCCCGCTCTTCGTCGACGCGACGGAACTCGGCGACCTGCTCCCGCTCACGCAGACCGAGTATGTGACCGGCGCCGAAGCCCAGCGCGACACCGGCGAGCCACGGGCGAAGCCCGAGGCCCAGCCGCGCAACCACCAGTCGTTCACGTGCTGCTTCGCGATGGACTACCTCGAGGGCGAGGACCACACGCTCGCGAAGCCCCGCGACTATGCGTTCTGGCGCGAACACGTGCCGCCGCTCACGCCTCCGTGGTCGGGGAAGTTGCTCAGCCTGTTCTATTCCCAGCCACGGACGCTCAAGCCCTTCAACATGGGGTTCGATCCTTCGAAGGGCACGGGGCTGTTCAAGTACCGCCGCATCGTCGACCGCACCCAGTTTGCGCCGGGCACCTACGCGGGGGACGTCACCCTCGTGAACTGGCCCCAGAACGACTACATGCTCGGCAACCTCGTCGACGTGTCGCCGGAGGAGGCCGCCCGCCACCTCGACGCCGCCAAGCAGCTCAGCCTCTCCTGGCTCTACTGGCTGCAGACGGAATGTCCGCGACCCGACGGCGGCACCGGTTGGAAGGGACTCCGCCTCCGCCCGGACATCGTCGGCACGGAGGACGGACTCGCCAAGTACCCGTACATCCGCGAGAGCCGGCGGATCCGCGCCGAGTTCACGGTCACCGAACTTCACGTCGGCACCGAGGCGCGCATGAACGCCACCGGGGTCAAGTCCGCCACGGAAGTCACGGCGGAGGACTTCAAGGACTCGGTGGGGATCGGCTACTACAACATCGACCTGCATCCGAGCAGCGGCGGCGACAACTACATCGATTTCGGGGCGCGGCCGTTCCAAATCCCGCTCGGCGCCCTGCTGCCGCGCCGGATCGAGAACCTGCTCCCCGCCTGCAAGAACATCGGCACGACCCACCTCACCAATGGCTGCTACCGGCTTCACCCCGTCGAGTGGAACATCGGGGAGTCCGTCGGGGAGCTGGCGGCGTTCTGCGCCGCGGGCAAGCGCTCGCCGCGCGCGGTGCGAGGCAACGCCAACCTGCTCGCGGACTTCCAGCGCCAGCTCACGGCCGCCGGCATTCCGCTCGGCTGGCCGAAGAAGGTGTAAGCCCGGCTGAGGCCGCCCCTCCCCCGCAGGCGCGGCCCATCACACGCCGAAGGAGACTCGCCCGTCCGTTGTAGCCGCGGGCGGTGACCGCGGCCGTCCGCATTCGACCGGTCACGTTGCCGGCCTCACCGCGGCCGGCTACAGACCAAGCGGGACTCACCCGTTCCTTTTACCCGCGGGCGGTGACCGCGGCCGTCCCAATTCTACCCGTCGTGCCGTCGGCCTCACCGCGGCCGGCTATACCGCGAGCCAGAACTCCGCTCCGGCCAGGACGGATCCGTTGATCTGCACCTCCACGCGATGCCGGCCCGCATGGTGCTTCCGCGTGGAAAAATCACGAATCACCTGCCGCTTGCGCAACATCACTTGGGCCCGCGGCGCCAGCTCCACTTCCGCGAGCTTGAACACCTTCGGCGTGCGCCCGCCGCTCCGCTTCACGTAGTGCACCACGTAGTCGACCACCAGGCGTTGCGACCGTGCGGACGTCGACGTCATCGGGAACGAGAACTCCAGTGCCTCACCCAGGCGCAAGCGGCGCTTCGCCAAGGTCAATGCTCCCATCCGCACCGCCGGCTTCGCCCCGAACCGAAACAGCGCCAGCGCCGCGGGATGCCCAGCCTTGATCAGAGTCCGCGCCGCCCGCTTGGCGATCCACGCCGTGCGCGGATCCTCCAATCCCCAGCCCCGCAGGCGGGTCAGCATCCACTCCGGATGGTCCTTCGAGATGTCGTTGAGGTGATTGGCCACCGACTTCCGGACATAGAGACTCGGGTCCGCCTGCAGGCGGTCCAGGATCGGGGCCACCGGCGCAGGGTCCGCCACGAGCGCTTCGAGCCGGAACGACCAGGGCAACCGCGGACGGCAACCTTCGCTCGCCAACCGGCGCACGTGTTCGTCCTCGTCCTCGGCCCAGCGGGTCATCACCGCCAGGGTGCCCTCGAGATCGCGGCGCAGGAACTCCCGCACGGCGAACTCCCCCGAGGAATACCGGGTGAGGTACCGCAGCGCCTCGAGGGACTCGCGAGGATGTTCGCGCCCGTAGAGGCCGACATAGTCCGGCAGCAGCATGCCGACAAACGAATGCCCGATGCGCGGCGCCACCGCGCGCAGCACCGGCAGCGTCGCCACGTAATCACCCGGAAGCGCCGCCCGGAGGGCCTCGGTGCCACGCCGCATCCGGGCGAGCAGCGCCAGGGGTTCCAGTCCGTCGGTCGCCCGCGCCAGGAAGAGGCGGCGATCAAACCCGCGGCTCGCCGCGGCAAAGAGGTCGGCCAGCGCCTCGAACCGCGCGCGATCGAACCAGTGCTTCAACGCCTCAGCCATGGGCACACTCCCCTCCCGCGATCCTGCGGCCCTGTGGGCGGGGCGACCCCAATAGCGTCCAATCAGAACCCATTCAACGTTAGCTGGTTCTGTGTATTGGAATCGGACTTGCTTGTATCAGGTTCGGCAAACAACTCAACGATAGGTACTTTCTGAAACGCGTTCACGGAGAGGATTTGCAAAACCG
>JACRQG010000034.1 GCA_016222805.1 Verrucomicrobiota bacterium
GCTTCTTCTCCAGCATGTTGAAGGAGGAATTGCAGGCCAATCCGGTGCGCGCCACCGGCGCCCTGCTTTCCAAGGGAGCGTTCAACGCCCTTAAGGAGCGCATCAACCCGGAGCGCTACGGCGGGGCCCCCCTGCTCGGGCTCAACGGCAACATCCTGAAAGCCCACGGCTCCTCCAACCGCCGCGCGATCAAGAGTGCCATCGTCGCGGCCGACGAGATCGTCAAGGCGGACATGAACCTCCGCATCGAGGCCGACGTCGCCCGCGCCAACGAACTCCTGCACCACGCCGCCTATTCCTGAACGCGGCCACCTCCGCGACTTCTCCCTTCCGGCAACGTCTGCCCGCCTTAATGTCCACCCGCTCCACCGTCATCCTTGGCACCGGCTCCTACGCTCCCGAGCGCATCCTCTCCAACGATGACCTGGCGCACATGGTGGACACCTCCGACGAGTGGATCCGCACCCGCACCGGCATCCGGGAAAGGCGCATCGCCGCCCCCGACCAGGCCGCCTCCGATCTCGCCGTGCCGGCGGCCCGCCGTGCCCTCGAGGATGCCGGACTGACCCCTGCCGACATCGATTTGCTCGTCGTCGCCACGGTCACACCGGACACCCCGATGCCGGCCTGTGCCTGTTTCGTGCAACAGAAGCTCGGCGTTCCGACCCACAGCGCCTGCTTCGACCTCAACGCCGCCTGCTCCGGATTCCTCTACGCCCTGGATACCGCCTGCGCCCTGCTCGGCTCCGGCCGGTACCGCAAGGCGCTCGTGATCGGCGTCGAGAAGCTCTCGTCGGTGGTCGACTGGCAGGACCGCACCACGTGCGTACTCTTCGGCGACGGCGCCGGGGCGGTCGTGGTGGGCTGCTCCGACGAACCCGGTCGCGGCCTGCTCGGCACCTGCCTCGGCAGCGACGGGAGCAGCACCGAACTGCTCTGCATTCCCCGCGGCGGCAGCCGCGCCCCCTCCACCTGCGAGTCGATTGCCGCCCGCGATCACTGCATCCGGATGAAGGGCAAGGAGGTCTTCAAGCTCGCCGTCCGGGGCATGGACGAGGCCGCCCGCGATATTCTGGAACAACACGCGGTGCGCGCGGATCAGATTTCGCTCGTGATTCCGCACCAGGCCAACCTCCGCATCATCGAGGCGATTTCCGAGTACCTCGAACTGCCGATGGAGCGCTTCTACGTGAACGTGGAGCGCTTCGGCAACACCTCCGCCGCCTCGATTCCCCTCGCCCTCGACGAGGCCCGCCGCGCCGGCCGGATTCGCCCCGGAGACCTGGTTCTCCTCGTCGCATTTGGGGCGGGCTTGACGTACGGAAGCGCGCTGATTCGCTGGTGACCCCTTTTTCGATGCGTTTCACCCTCGCCCGGCTGTCCGCCGTCATCTGCCTTTTCACCGGCCTGGCCGGGCTGCTCCCTTCCGTCGGACGCGCCGATCTGGTGTGGACCAAGGAATCGGGCTGGCGGGTCGAGGGCGGCGCCCTTTCCGGGCTCGCGGGTCCCGAGGGACGCAACGCCCTTGACCAGATGAACAAGGCGCGTTCAGCCGAGGAAGCCGGCAGCCGCCGCAGCGCCGTCAAGAGCTACCAGGCCATCGCCAAGCGCTACCCCAATTCGATCTATGCTCCGGAGGCCCTGTACCGCTCCGCCCGCCTGCGCCTCGCCGGCAAGGACTTCGTGAAGGCCTTCGAGGACTACCAACAGGTCCTCAGCCGCTACCCCAACACCCGGCGCTTCAACGAAATCATCGGCGAGCAGTACCGGATCGCCAGCGCGCTGCTCGACGGCGCCCGGGGCCGCATGCTCTGGGGCCTGCTCCCGGGCTTCACCCAGCGCGACAAGGCGCTCGAGTTCTTCGAGACGATTCTCTCCAACGCCCCCTACAGCGACTATGCCCCGCTTTCGCTGATGAACATCGCGCGCGGCCACCAGAAACTCGGCAACACCGAGAACGCCATCGATGCGCTGGACCGCATGATTAACAATTACGGCCAGAGCCTGCTCGCCCCGGACGCGTACCTCAAACTCGCGCAAACCCACGCCTCGCTGGTGGACGGACCGTTCTACGATCAGGGGGCCACGAAGGAGTCCATCACCTACTACACGGACTTCATGCTGCTCTTCCCCGGCGACACCAACATCGCCCTCGCGGAAAAGGGACTCGACGGCATGAAGACGATGCTCGCCGAGAGCAAAATCCGGATGGCCGACTTCTATTTCTACAAGCGCTCGAACTTCAAGGCGGCGCGGGTGTTCTACAACGAGGCCATCACCGCGTATCCGGAATCGGCCGTCGCCGCCAAGGCCAAGGCCCGGCTCGCCGAAGTGGAGGCCAAGGCCTCCAACCAGCCGCCCCCGGCCAAGCCGGGCGAGGCGGCTCCCGCGAAGAAGAAGCGCTTTTTCTTCTTCTGACGCCGGGCGCCTCCCGCCCCTCGCTGCGCCATGCGTCGTGTTTTCGGTGCCTTCGTCGCTGTCGCCGCAAGCGCGCTGCTCGCCGGCTGCGCCAGCTACCGCCTCGGCACGGGCGCGGCACCGCGCTTCGCCTCTCTGTACGTCGAACCGGTTTCCAACCGCACCCTGCTTCCGCAGGCCCAGGCGGTCCTGACCATCCGCCTGCGCGAGGGGTTCATCCGGGACGGTCGCGCCGCTTCGGTGAACTCCGCCGGCGCCGCCGCCGCCACCCTCACCACGGTAATCACGGAGTACCGGAGGGACATCGCCGCAGTGCGCGCGGATGACACCGGGCTCGCCCGCAAGTTCAACGTCTCGCTTACCGTGGCGTGCACGCTCCGCGAAGCCCGCACCGGCCAGCTCCTGTGGGACCAGCGGCCCTTCACGGCCACGCGCGAGGTCTTCACCGATTCCGGGCAACTGCAGGCGGAATACCAGGTGCTGCCGCTCCTCGCCGAATCGCTGTCCGACCATATTATCCGGGCGGCTTTCGACACCTGGTAAACGGCCGGCCCATCCCCTCCCGGAGCGGCGCCGACCACGCCGGGCGGGTCCCGACCTCCCACCGCCTGGCAGGCTGCCGCGCCTCTTGCCAATCGCCATTCACCTCTTGTCCATCCGGGCAATCTTCCTTGCGCCGCACCGGACGCTGCCTTCTCCCTTTCCCCGTCCATGCACGCCATCACCCTCGCACCTTCCCTGCTGGCCGGTGATCATGCCAACCTGGCCGCCAGCGCGCGCGTCGTCAGTGACCACGGGCTCTCCTGGCTGCACCTCGACCTGATGGATGGCCATTTCGTGCCGAACCTGACCTTTGGGCCGGAGACACTCGCCGCCCTGCGCCGCGCGGGTTCGAAGCTCTTCTTCGACACTCACCTGATGCTGTCCGAGCCACACCGCTACGTGGAGGCGTTCGCGAAAGCGGGCGCGAACCTCATCAGCATCCATATTGAGCCCTCTTACGACCACGCCGCCACGCTGGCACGCATCCGCCAACTCGGCTGCCAGAACGGGCTGGTGTTGAATCCCGACACTCCGGCCTCGGCGATTGAACCGCACCTTTCCGCCGTCGACCTCATCCTCGTCATGACCGTCCAGCCGGGATTCGGCGGCCAGGCGTTCCGGCGCGACATGCTGCCGAAACTCCGGCAGATCGACGCGTGGCGACGCGAGCGGAGCCTCACGTTCCGCCTCGAAGTCGACGGGGGGGTCGACCTCGCGACCGGTCCGGAATGCCGAGCTGCCGGCGCGGACACCTTTGTCGCCGGAACGTCGTTCTTCCGGGCCCCGGACAAGCCGGCCTTCATCGCCGCCGTCAACCGCTGGTAGCGATCACTTCGGCCGCCCGGTAGTGGGCCCGGAATCGCTCGGCCAACTCCTGGACGAGGCGGAGTTCCTCCACCTTGTTCTTCGCGCCCAGGCGCGCCTTCACCGTCCGGGCCACCTCGTCGTAATCGACGAAGGCGAGATCCTGCAGCCGCTCTAGCGCCGGTCCTCGCCGCGCGGCCGGCGCCGCCTGGATCGCCCGCCACGCTCGCTGCAATTCGGGATGGGTGTCGTGGCACATCACGCGGATCACCAGCGCCATTTCCCGAAAGATCCGCCCGGTCCAGGCTTCTCGGTAAATGAGCGGCGCCGGGGTGTCGAAGGGCGCGTCGCCCGGATCGGTTCGCCACGGTTTCCACGCCTCGACGGTGTAGAAGTCCCGTCGCACCGGGAGGCGCCGCAGCGCAAAACGATCCGGGCCTCCCGGCGTCCCCGGCCGGAAGTTCCAGAGTTTCTGCCCCTCCATCGACACCGAGTACTCGATGAAGGCCACGGCGGCGGCGCGGTTGCGCGCCCCGCGCAGCAAGGCCACGGGATCCACCGACGCCGCGGAGCCCCCGGCCGGAGACACGTACCCGATCCGATCCGAACGATCCCGCCGTCGCACCGCCTCCTCCTGCTGCCGCCCGTAGAAATCGATGCAGAGCCCCATCGCACAGTTTCCCGCCGCCACGTCGATCGGCGGCTTCTGCGAGCTGTCGGTGAAGTAACGTGCATTCGCACCGATCCGCTGGATCAGGGCCAGCCCCGCCCTCCACCCTTCCCGTACCGCGCGCACCTCCGCCGCCGCGGGGTCGCCGCCGGGTTCCGCGCGCAGTTCCTGCCAGCGCCGCTGCATCTGCTGCTGGAGGATGTTCTCGAAGGCCTTCGCCACCGATCCGCTCTTCGTCGGGTCCGCCAAGGCCACCTCGCCGATGAGGCGAGGATCCGCCAGGTCTTCCCACTGCGCCGGTTCCCGCCCAATCCCGAGCCGCCGCAGGGAATCGCGGTTAAAGAGGATGCCGTACGAACTCAGCACGGTGCCGAGCCAGAGGCCCTCGCGGTCGCGAAACGCCTCGCCGCCAAACTCGCGCGGCATGACGCCGTCCTCGAACCACTCCGGACGCAACCGCTCCAACCCGCTCGGCACCAGCCGGCCCGCCAGCGCCTGCCGTTCGAAATCATAGGTGCCTCCGCCGAAGAAGACATCGATGCCGCAGCCCACCTCCGAGGCCAGGAATGCCGCCCGGGCCTCCCGTACCACCGCCGGGGCTTCCGCCGGGAGGCGCCCATTCTGGAATCCCGCCTGGATTTCCGCACTCCACGACCGCCCCAGGCGCCGCACCCAATGCTGCTCGAAAGCCGCCACGTATTCGCCCTCCAGGAAGCGCGCGATCTCGCTTGTGCCGCCCAGCACCCGCCAGTCCACCGCCACCGTGCGACCGGTGCGCTCCCGGTACCACTCCGCGAACCCGCGCCCGTATTCGTACCGGATCGCCTCGTTGTGGGGCGTCACGATCACCACTGTATCCTGTACCGCCGGCGCCGCCCCGCGCCGCGGTCGTAGCGCAAACGGCAGCGCCACGATCACCGCCAGCACGACAAACAGGATCCCGCGTTTCACGCCGTCAGCACCGCCACATCCTCCGGCAGGGCGCGGGCGAATACGTCTCCCCGGGTCGCGTGATCCAGAAAGCGTGGGTTCAACTCCAGGATCTTCAAGTCCTGCCCGCCCGCGATCAGATCGTACTGCGCGACCTCGCCGAGGTAAACCGCCTCGCCAATCCGGCCCCGGACGAAGTTATCCGGCGGTTCCACCTCGCTCAGCACCCAGCACTCCGGCCGCACCGACAGGGTCACCGCCGACCCGACGGCCGGGTTGGCCGCCGGGTCCCCCAACAGCCCCACCATCCGGCCGATCGCGGTCTCCACGGTCGCCCGCTCGCCGTCCCGCGTCGCGAGCGTCCCGGGAATGAAGTCCGTCTCCCCGATGAAGTCCGCCACCTTTCTGCACCCGGGCCGCCGATACACCTGGCGCGGCGTCCCGACTTGCAGGATCCGACCGGCATCGAGGATCGCCATGCGATCGGAAATCGACAGCGCCTCCTTCTGGTCGTGCGTCACGTAGACCGTCGTCAGGCGGAACTCCTTGCACACCCGCCGGATTTCCGCGCGCATCTCCAACCGGAGCTTCGCATCGAGGTTGGACAGCGGCTCGTCGAGCAGCAGGCAACGGGGCCGGATCACGAGCGCCCGGGCGAGGGCCACCCGCTGCTGCTGCCCGCCCGACAATTGATTGGGCCGGCGGTCCGCGAGCGCCGCCATCCGCACCGAGTCCAGCGCCTCGTGCACGCGACGACGGATTTCCTCTCGCGGCACCCGCCGCTCTTCCAGCCCGAAGGCCACGTTCTGCGCCACGGTCAGGTGCGGCCACAGGGCGTAGCTCTGAAACATCATGCCGGTGTTGCGCCGGTGCGGCTCCAGCCGCGTGACCTCCTCCTCCCCAAACAGGATCCGCCCTTCCTCCGGCAGGTGGAAGCCAGCCAGGCTGCGCAGCAGGGTGGTCTTGCCGCAGCCGCTCGGCCCCAGCAGGAAGAACAGTTCCCCCGGCTCGATGGTGAGGCTCAGCCGATCCAGCGCCTTCACGTCCCCGAATCGTTTGGTCAATTCCTGGATGCGGATGGAGATCATGCGGGCGCTGCCGTCGATCCAGCGACTCCCCCGCCGCAGCGCAAGCGGCGAAAGCACCTCGCCCCGGGTTCCCTTTCCCGCCTTTTCCGCGCTCCAGGGCGACGAGTTCGACAGGGGACCCCGCGGGCGCTTCCCGGGCGAGGGTCCGCCCGGCACCGGACGCGACGCCCGCCGCCATGGGGTTCGCACCGAAGCCCCGCGCGCCCCCTGCGGCATCTCGGGCATTGACGTGCTTTTTTCCCGCTCGTTTCCTCGTTGTCATGCCCAATACCAAGCCGGCGGAACCGAAGACCAGGTACAAGCGCGTCATCCTCAAGCTTTCGGGCGAGGTGCTGCGCGGCGGAAAATCCGGCGACCCCATCGACAGCGACACCCTGTTTCACGTCTGCTCGCAGGTGAAGGAAATCCACGACCTCGGCGTGCAGGTGGGAGTGGTGATCGGCGGCGGGAACATCTTCCGTGGTCTCAACGGTGAAAAACGCGGCGTCGACCGCACCACCGGCGATTACATGGGCATGCTCGCCACCGTCATCAACGGCCTCGCGTTGATGGATTGCCTGGAGAAACTCGGGGTCCAGACGCGCGTGCAATCCGCCATCCCGATGAACCAGATCGCGGAGCCCTTCATCCTCCGCCGGGCGATGCGCCACCTCGAGAAGGGCCGCGTGGTCATCTTCGTCGCCGGCACCGGCAACCCCTACTTCTCGACCGACACCACCGCCGCCCTCCGCGCCTCCGAGATGCACGCCGACATCATCATGAAGGCCACCAAGGTCGACGGCATCTACGACAAGGACCCCAAGAAGTACCCCGACGCCGTCAAGTACGACCAGCTTTCGTTCATCGAGGCGTTGAAGCAGCGCCTCAACGTCATGGATTCGACGGCGTTTTCCCTCTGCATGGACAACAACGTCCCGATCCTCGTGTTCGATCTCAACGACGAGCATTCCATCCGGAAGGCCGCACTCGGGGAGAAGATCGGCACCCTGGTGAAGAACTGATCCCGCCCTTTCGCCCGCGTCCAACCTCCTCCGCCATGACACATCCCATCCTGACCGACGCCCAGAATCGCATGAAGAAAGCCGTGGATCACACGCTGCATGAGTTCAGCGCCATCCACACCGGCAAGGCCACGCCTTCGATGGTCGAATCGGTCATGGTCGATGCCTACGGTTCGGCCATGCCCCTGAAACAGTGCGCGGCGATCTCCACTCCCGATGCCCGCCTCATCCAGATCCAGCCCTGGGATGCCTCGCTGATCAAGGTCATCACCAAGGCAATCATCGACGCCAACCTCGGCTTCAACCCCATCCCCGACTCCAAGGTGATTCGGGTGCCGCTCCCCGAGATGAGCCGCGAGCGCCGCCAGGAGTTCGTCAAGACCGCGCACCGGCTCGCCGAGGAAGGCCGCGTGCATGTGCGCAACGTGCGCCGCGATGCCATGGAGCACGCAAAGAAGGCCAAGAAGGAAGGGAAGCTTTCCGAAGACGACGAAAAGCGCCTCGAGAAGGAAGTGCAGACCGCCACCGACAAGTCGATCGGCGACATCAACTCCCATCTCGCCCAGAAGGAGAAGGACCTCCTGACGGTCTGAAGCGGGTTCAAGCAAGGGGTAGCCGCGTTGGGACGCAACCCGCCGGCGGTCGGCCGTTTTCGCCTCGCCCGGCGGGGGCGGGCCACGGTTGATTGGTGGCGCATGAGTTCGTCTTCGTCTCACCTCCGGGAGGGGGCCTTCGCCTCCCACCGCCCGCGGCGGATCGTGGTCAAGCTTGGCACCGGGGTCCTCACCTCCGGGGTCGGCCAACTCGACACCGTCCGCATCGCCGGAGTCTGCGCCGATCTCGCCGCCCTCCGCGCGCGCGGCACCGAGGTGATTGTCGTTTCCTCCGGCGCCGTTGGCCTGGGCATGGGCGCCCTGCAACTCGAACGCCGTCCCCGCGAATTGTCGAAGAAACAGGCCTGCGCGGCCATCGGCCAGTCACGCCTGATGGCCACCTGGCAGGACGGATTTGCCCCGCATCGCCTGACCGTCGCCCAGGTGCTCCTCACCCACGAGGACCTCCGCGTCCGCTCCCGCTTCCTCGGCGTCCAGGAGACCCTGCGCCAGCTGATCGCCTACGGCACCGTCCCGATCATCAACGAAAACGACACCGTCAGCGCCGCGGAGATCAAGTTTGGCGACAACGACACTCTCTCCGCGATGGTCGCCAGCCTGATCCAGGCGGAACATCTCGTCATTCTGTCGACCGCGCCGGGCCTGGTCGATTTCAAGGGCACCGGTCGGATCGTGCCGGTGGTGCAGCGGATCACGCCGGACATCGAGGCAATGGCCGGCGGCACCACGAGCGAGACGGCGGTGGGCGGGATGGTGTCGAAGATCTCCGCCGCGAAACTCGCCACCCGCGCCGGCTGCGGCGTCTTCATCGCCTCGGGGGCGGAGCCTCAGATCACCAGCCGTCTCCTCGCCGGACAGGGGCCGGGGACCTTCTTCGTCCCCAGCGGCCTGCCGATGGAGGCCCGCAAGCGCTGGCTCGCCTACTTCCAGCGGCCGGCCGGAACCCTATTGGTGAACGCCTGCGCGGTCCCGGTCCTGCGCGAACAGGGCCGTAGCCTCCTCGCCGTCGGCATCACCGGCACCAAGGGTCGCTTTTCCGTGGGCGACATCGTCAACATCGCGGGACCCGACAAGGTGGTCTTCGCTCGGGGCAAGGTGGCCTTCACCAGCGAGGAAATCACCCGACTCGCCGGGCGGCACGGCGACGAACTCGCCGCCATGTACCCCGGCCGCAAGCGCCTCGAGGTCATCCACCGCAACGACCTCGTGCTGCTGTAGAGCACTTTGACCTTTCCCATCGCCGCGCTGGAGCCAAAGGCGAACGCGTGACCGGCGCCGCGAACCGCGGGACTATCTCCACTCGTACCGGACCCGGTAGGTCACCACCTTTTCCGCGTCCGGCGGCACGAACACGCTGAACTCGATCGTCTGCGCGTCCTTCTTCACGAAGGCGTCCGACTTCTGGGTGATGCTCCAATTGCTCCAGCGGTAGAGGTGCTCGACCACTCGCACGGTCACCGGCTCCGCCTTGCGGTTGCGCACCTTGATTTCGAAGTCCTCCTCCGCGAAATCCTGGCGGTTGCTGCCATTGAAGTTCGTGCGCACCCGCTCGCCCACCACGTCGAAGGCATCGCCGGTCTTCACCCGGATGAGTTCGTTCTTCGCCGTGTGATCGAGCTCGTTCTCGCCGGTGAACTCGATCCGTCCGTCGGCATCATCGCGCCGGTAAAACCGCAGGCGCCCCTTCGGCAGGGCCAACCCGAGCCGGTTCTCCTCGCTGTTCCGAAACTCCCGCATCACCCAGACCTTCTTGTTGCTCTGGGTGCCGTAACCCGGGTCCCGGTTCATGCCGCCAAAGAAGCGTCCGAAGTCGGCCGCCCCGTCGTAGACGTAGATCACCGGCGCCTTCACCCCGGTCGCCCGCATGAACTCCACCTGCTTGGTCTCGCGGTCGCGCAACGTCACCGCGCGCGGCAGGCTGTAGTGATGAAACTCGTCGAAGGCCTTCTCCGTCACGGCGTCGGACTCCGCCATCGCCAGCATCACCGCCCCCCGGGCTTTCGCCATCCTCGGCGCCGCCGGCTGCACGCGATTGACGTCGCCCGCCATCAGCTTCACCGCCGCCCCCTCGAAGACCTTGCCGCTCTGGTTGCTCACGGTCACCCAGCCGACGACGTCAAGCAGGTCTCCCTTCTCCGGGGCCACCAGGTTGTAGGCCGCCTGCCAGCTCAGCCCGCCGGTGATGTAACCCAACTCCGCCTCCACGCGGGCCGCCTGCGGGACCCCGAGACGCCAGGTCAGCGTCGGCTTCAGGATGCCGTCACCGGCCAGGGCCGGGAACAACGGCTCCCCCGGAAGGGAGAAGCGCAGCTTGCCGTCCACCTCGATGATGGGTTGCGCCGGCTGCCCGCCGGGGAGGTAGCCGCTGCGGATGACCTTGCCGCGGACCCGGTACTCCTTCGCGTTCTGATCGCGGACCAGGAACTCGAGTTCCCGGCCTTCGTTGAGCGACAGCAGCAGGGGCTGCGACATCACGTCGGACCGATAGCTCTGTTCCAGGATGCGGATCGCCACCCGGCCCGCCGGATCGCGCAGGACGACCGAGTCCGGCTCGAGCTGCGCCGTCACCCCGGCAAAGGTCACCTCGTTCTCACCCGCCTTGAGTTCGAGCGGCACCCGTTCGCGCACGACGGCGAACCCCTGATTGTAGACGGTCAAGGCCGGTTGGGCCAGCAGCGGCGCGCCAGCGGCGGCCAGTAACGCGGTCAGTCGCTTCATGGTCTTCATCGTAATCCACCCCGGACCGGCGCGCCAGCCGCGAGTTGCACGGAATCCGCCGCCGACCGCCGATCGGCCGCGCGGTGTCAGGCCACGCCTGGGCGGGCGCACGCGGGCGTCTTCGCGGCCCCGGACCCACCGCGACCTGCGCGGACCGCGCAAAACCCCTTGCTCCTTCGCCGGGATTTTGGCGCCCTCTCCCTTTCGCCCACGATCTTCATGGATTTTCCGCTGGACCCCTCTCTCTCGCCGCATGGCGTTCCGCCGATCGATTTCCGCGCCCAGCTCAACGACGAGCAGTACGCGGCGGTCACCGCGGAACCCGGGCCACTCCTGGTCCTGGCGGGGGCCGGATCCGGCAAGACGCGCACCCTGACCTACCGGGTGGCCTACCTCCTCTCCCAGGGCGTGCGCCCGTCGGAAATTCTGCTGCTCACCTTCACCAACAAGGCGGCCAAGGAGATGCTCCACCGCGTGCACGAACTGACCGGCGTCGAGCCCGGTCGCTTCTGGGGTGGCACGTTTCACAGCATCGGCCACCGCTCGCTGCGGATGCACGGCGAGACCATCGGACTTCCCCGCACGTTCACCATCATCGACGCCGAGGAAGCCGAGGGAGTGCTCCGCGACGCCGTCGACGCCGCCGATCGCGGCTTCTTCAAGGACAAGACGCATCCGCGCCCCGGCCCGCTCCACGAGATCATCTCGATGGCGCGCAACACGCAGCTGTCCCTCGCCGAAACGATCCAGCGCTTCTTTCCGCAGCACGAGGGCATCACCGATCGCGTCCCCGCCTTTGCCCGCCAGTACGCCGCCGCCAAGCGCGCCGCCAACGTCCTCGACTACGACGATCTGCTGGAGTTCTGGCTCGAGCTGCTGCAGAAATCCCCCGAGACCGCGGCGTACTTCGCCCACCGCTTCCGGCACGTCCTCGTCGACGAGTACCAGGATACCAACCTGCTCCAGTCGCAGATCGTCGACCTGATTGGCTCGCACCACCGGGTGATGGCGGTCGGGGACGACGCGCAGTGCATCTACACCTGGCGCGGCGCCAACGTCGAAAACATCCTCACCTTTCCCGACCGGCACCCCGAGACGCGCATCTACCGAATCGAAACCAACTATCGCTCGACGCCGCAGATCCTCGCCCTCGCCAACGGCATCCTGCTGGCGCAGCCCAAGGGGCGTGGCTTCGACAAGGAACTGCGCCCGCACCGGGCCAATTCGGAGAAGCCCTACTTCGTGCAGGCCATGGACGGGCGCGAGCAGGCGCAGTTCATCGTCCAGCGGCTCCGCGGCCTGATGGACGAGGGCTGCTCCCTCAGCGACATCGCGATCCTCTACCGTGCCCACTTCCAGGCGCTCGATCTGCAGCTCGAGCTCTCCCGGCTCCAGATTCCCTACCAGATCACCAGCGGCGTGCGCTTCTTCGAGCAGGCCCACATCCGCGACCTCGTCGCCCTGCTGCGCTTCGTCTACAATCCCAGCGACACCGCCGCCTGGAACCGCATCGCGGTCCTCCTGCCCAAGGTCGGCGACAAGAACGCGCAGAAGCTCCACGCCGCCGCGCTGGATCATGCGCGACTGCTGCAGCAGGACTTCATCGACGCCCTGGCCACCGACGACGTCGTCTCCAAGGTGCCCAAGGATGCCCGCGAGGAGTGGCCCAAGTTCGTCGCCTCGCTGCAGCAGGTGAAGGAGATGATGCGGACGATGAAGCCGCACAACGCCGTCGAGATCGCGATCGACGGCTGGTACGGCGACTACCTCAAGGGCGCCTACGCCAACTACGTCAGCCGCCTCGACGATCTGAAGTCGATGATCGGCTTCGCCAGCCGCTACGAGGAGATGCAGGAGATGCTCGCGCAGATCATGCTGCTCGCGAGTGAGACCAGCGATCGTTCCGTCGACCCCGATGCCGACGCCTTGCGGCTCACCACCGTGCACCAGGCCAAGGGCCTCGAGTACGCCGTAGTGTTCCTGATCGGGCTCGCCGACGGCAGCTTCCCCCTTCGCCGCGCCATCGAATCGGGCGACGTCGAGGAGGAGCGCCGGCTGTTCTACGTCGCTGTCACCCGGGCCCGCGACGATCTGTACCTCTGCTTTCCCAAGGTGAACACCAAGGGAGGCCCGGCGATGCTGCAGTCGCCGAGCCGCTTCCTGCAGGAACTCCCCTCCGACCTCTACCAACCGCTGCGCGTCAAGCGCAGTTTCGGCTGGTAGCGGGCGGCACGCGCCTCCTGCTCTGCGGACAACTTCCGTCCTGCGAACGGGAACGGCAGCCGGCACCCGGCTCCGGCAGGGCAACTCGCTCCCGGGTTTCGCCCGACGTGCCTCGGGATTCCCCCCAGCCCACTCAGGGTTTTCGGAAGTCAGGTAAGGTCTTTGGGAGGACCCTTCCGGTCAAGGTGCGCCCCACCGGGCCGATGAGACCCTGTTGCATTTGCAGAAACACGTATCACGGCCGGTCCCGCATCATCATCAGGTCAGCCATTGACTCCAACCCCTCGCGGAGCCGCACCCTCCCATGAATCTGAAATCCCTTTCCAGCCGCCTGCTCATCCTGGTGCTGCCCCCCATTGCAGGACTCTCCTTCTTCGGCATCCGCGGCACCATGGACAAGTGGGGGACCTACCGTGCCTACCAGGTGCTGGAGAAGAACTCCGCCGTCCTCCAGCAGATCGGCAGCGCGGTGCATGAGTTGCAGAAGGAACGGGGGCGATCGGCCGGCTTCCTCGGCAGCAAGGGCAAGCAGTTCGTCGCGGAGCTCGCCGAGCAGCGCCAGGCCGTCGACGGCAGCCTGAACCGCCTGCGCCGCCTGCTCGATCATTTCGATCCCTCCCGGTTCGGCGGCTCGGTGGCGGGCAAGTTCCAGGCCGCGCAGGAGGCCCTCCGGCAGATTCCAGACCGGCGCAAGGCCGTCGACGCCCTCGCCCTGCCGCCCACCGAATCCACGACCTTCTACACGCAGGTGATTAGCAGTCTCCTCGAAGCGATCGTCGCGATGTCCCATCTGAGCAAGGACGCCGAGGTGGCCGACGGGATCTACGGCTACGTCAATTTCCTCCAAGCCAAGGAACAGGCGGGAATCGAACGCGCCACGCTTTCCGGCGCCTTCAGCGCCAACGAATTTACCCCGGAATCACTGCGCACGTTCAACCAGGTCTCCGCCCGGCAGGACACGTTTCTCCGCGTGTTCGCCTCCTTTGCGTCGGACACCCAGCGTCAGTTCCTCGAGGACAAGGTCAAGGGACCCGCCATCGAAGCCGTGGCCGAGATGCGGCGCACCGCTGCCACCAAGGCGACCACCGGAGCCTTCGGCATCGCCGCCAGCGCGTGGTTCGACGCCGCCACCACCCGCATCAACCTGATGAAGGAGGTCGAGGATCGGCTGGCGGCGGACTACGATGCGAATGCCGACCGGATCAAACGCGACGCGTGGCGCCAGTTCCTGTTCTTCGCCCTCTTCACCAGCGTGGTGATCCTGCTCACCTGCGTGATCGCCTATCGGACCGTGCGGGCCATCGCCCGGCAACTGCTCACGCTCGCCGGCCGCCTGTCAGACGGTGCCAGCGACTTGATCGAGGCCGCCAACCAAGTCGCATCCTCGAGCCAGGCCTCGGCCTCCGGTGCCAACCAGCAGGCAACCTCCCTGAGGGAAACGGCGGGTACGCTCGAACAGATGTCCACCATGACGCGCACCAACGCCCAGGCCGCGGACGAAGCCAAGACGCTGTCGGGCCAAGCGCGCGCCGCCGCCGACACTGGCTCGACGGAGATGGAAGTCATGCGCCAGGCGATGGATGCCATCAAGGCCTCCGCCGCCAACATCGCCAAGGTCGTGAAGTCGATCGACGAGATCGCCTTTCAGACCAACATCCTCGCCCTGAACGCCGCCGTCGAGGCGGCCCGCGCCGGGGAGGCCGGAGCCGGTTTCGCGGTGGTGGCGGAAGAGGTTCGTGCCCTCGCGCAACGCTCCGCCCAGGCGGCGAGGGAGACCGCTCAGATGATCGAGGAGTCGGTCGGCAACAGCGAACGGGGGGTCGACATCTCGTCGCGCGTCGGGCGGCACTTCCAGGAGATTGTCGCGAAGGCCCGCCAGGTGGACACGCTCGTGGCGCAGATTGCCGTCGCCTGCCAGGAGCAGACGAAGGGCATTAGCCAGGCCAATGTCTCTGTCTCCCAGATGGAGAAGATCACCGAGGCCGGCGCGCAGGGAGCCGAGGAAACCGCCACCCGCGCCGCGGAGCTGAACCAGCAGGCCCACCAACTGACCACTGCGGTCGGCGAACTGATGCTCCTGGCAAATGGCCAGCGGGAGAACGATCCCCTCGGCCTCCCCGGCCAACCCCAGCACGGCGGCAAACGCGCCCGGGACCAGCGGGTGGCGACGTCGGCGTCGGAGGCCAGCTTCGCTTCAGGTGGCCGAACGGCCCCCGTGGAGTCGTCCCGTCATTCCGTGCTGACCCCGGCCCGCAACTGATCCGCCGACCGGCCGGTCCCTGGGCCCACCGGGCCGCGATCGGGACGGAGCCACAGGCGGCGCCAGCGCCTCAGCGTTTCCGCCCGCCCCCAAACCACGGCTTCCGCGCCTGCGGTCGCGTCGACGGTCGCGTCCCTCCCCCGGCCGTGCCCGGTTCCTCCCCACCGAGCATCCGCTCCTTGGCCGTACCGCCCCCGAGGAGTTTCGCCGCCGCCTCCTCGAGGCCCAACTTTCGCAAGGTCGCCCGGAGCGCGCCGCGCATCTCCGGTTTGTACCAGAAGAAGAAGCTGCGCTGCTCTTGCTTTTCCTCGGGCGTCCGCGCCACGCACACCGGCTGCTGGTTGTAGGGATGCACTCCCGTGGCGTAGATCTCCGTCGCCACGGTCATCGGCGTCGGCGTGAAGTCCTGCACCTGCTCCAGTTTGAAGCCGAGCGCCTTGGTCTCGACCGCGAGTTGCGCCATGTCCTCCGGCTTCGAACCGGGATGGGAGCTGATGAAGTAAGGGATGATCTGGAGCTGCGCCCGTCCGAACTTCTTTTTCGCCGCGTCGAACCGGGCCTTGAAGGCATGGAAGTACTGGAACGAGGGCTTGCGCATCACCCGCAGCACCGCGTCCGAGGTGTGCTCCGGCGCGACCTTCAACCGGCCCGATACGTGGTGGGCCACAAGGGTGTCCACGTAGCGGTCGTGGCTTTGCTTTTCCTCCGGCGAAGCGTGCCGGTGCAGGAAGAGATCGTACCGCAGGCCGCTGGTCACGAAGGCGTGTTTCACGCCCTCCACCCCGCGTACCGCCTCGTAGATCTCCAGCAGGGGCGTGTGGTTCGTGTCGAGATTGCGGCAAACGTCGGGCCAGATGCAGCTCGGGCGCACGCACTCGTCGCAGATCCACTGCTCCTTGCCCTTCATCTGGTACATGTTGGCGGAGGGGCCGCCCAGGTCGGTGATCGTGCCGCGGAAGTCCGGCATCTGCTTCACCGCCTCCACCTCGCGCAGGATGCTCGCCTTGCTCCGGCTCGCCACGAACTTCCCCTGGTGCGCGGAAATCGTGCAGAAGCTGCACCCGCCGAAACAACCCCGGTGCAGGTTGATCGAGTGCTTGATCATCTCGTAGGCCGGAATCGGGCCGCGCTTGCGGTAGCGCGGGTGCGGCAGGCGCGTGTAGGGCAGGTCGAAACTGGAATCGATCTGCGCCTCCGACATCGTGGGGAACGGGGGATTGACCACGAGCAGGCGCTCGCCGGTGAGCTGGAGCAGGCGCCGCGCCTTCACCCGGTTCGACTCGGTCTCGATGTCCTTGAAGTTCTGCGCATACCGGCCGCGGTCGGCGACACACTCGTCGTGCGAGTGCAGGATGAAGTCGTCCCAGTTCTGGTTCTTGGGCGGCGGGGCTCCCGGGGGCAGCAGCACCGCGGTCTGCGCGATGGTCTTAAGCGAACCGAACGGCACCCCGCGCTTGAGCAGGCGCAGGATCTCGAGCAGCGGCAGCTCCCCCATGCCGTACACCAGCATGTCCGCGCCGCTGTCCGCGAGGATGCCCGGCTTGAGCGTGTCGGACCAATAGTCGTAGTGCGTCACCCGGCGGAGGCTCGCCTCGATGCCTCCAAGCAGCACCGGCACGTCCGGGAAGAGCTGTTTCAGCAGGCGGGAGTAGACGGTCGCGGCATAGTCCGGCCGGAAGCCATGGGCGCCCCCAGGAGTATAGGCATCCTCGCTGCGGGGTTTCTTCGCGGCCGTGTACCGATTGACCATCGAATCCATGCAGCCCGAGGTCACCCCGAAGAAGAGGCGCGGCACCCCCAGTTTCTTGAAGTCCCGAAGATCGTCCCGCCAGTTCGGCTGGGGCACAATCGCCACCTTCAGGCCCTCGCGCTCAATCAGCCTCGCCACCACCGCCGTGCCGAACGCCGGATGGTCCACATAGGCGTCGCCCGAGATGAGGATGACGTCCAGTTCATCCCATCCGCGCGCCAAGACCTCGTCGCGCGTCGTCGGCAGCCAGCGCGCGGAATCCCAGACGGGATCGCGGCCCTCGGAAAGTGCAGGTGTGGGTGGCACAGGGGCGACCACAGTCGACCGGGGCTTTCAGTTCCGCAAGCGCGGAGGCCAGGATTGCCGGCTGACATGGGGAGCGGCGGGGCGACGAGCCTCTTCCGCTTCGTGGCCCGCTGCGCGCCTGTGGGCGGAACGACTCCGCCCCGCACCCGTTGCCGCCACTTTCCCTTCTCCGCGGGGCGGGGTCGCCCCGCCCACATGCTCGGGATTCCGCGGACGCGAAGCTCTCTCCCGGGGGAAGACCACCGGGTCCGGGCCTCACGGAGACACCGCAGGAGCTTCCGGCGGAGCCGGCAGCAGGAAGCGCCAGATCGGCAGGTCCACCGCGCACCCCCGGGCCTGCTGCAATTTGCGAAAGACCTCCGGCCAGTCACTCGCCTCCACCGCCACCTGCGGCGCAAAGGGATTGGCGGCAAACGTGATCACGCGGCCGCGCCCGAGCGTCCGCTCCACCGCGGCCGGCGCGCCGTCCGGATACGTGGCCAGCACGGTCGCCGCCGGATCCAGGACTTCCATCGCCGCGGCCAGCCCGGGCGCGGACACCTCCCAGAGCTTCATCTCGAAGAGCGGCAGTTTCCGCCCGGTGGTCCCCCAGATCATCTCCCGTGCCTCCTTCCTCCCGGTGCCGCGCACGCCGAGCAGGCGTTCGCGCACGGCGGTCGTGTCCGTCCCCGATGGGTCGGCGGCAAACGCCCCGAAGTCACCGCACACCAGCACACCCCCGGCCCGCACATATTCCTCCAGCCCCCGACTGGTCGCCGCGGTGATGTAGCGGGCCAGCGGCAGGTAGACGACCTTGTAGTCTGCCAGTGTCCGCTCGCCGCGCTCGAGCTGCGTGTCCGACACGAACTTGAACCAGGAGCCGGCCCGCTCGCCGAGCAGGACGTGCGCCGCGTAGAGCTGGTCGCCGGTTGTGTCGGCGCCCTGGCTCATGTGCGTGTAGACGGTATAGAGGACCGCCGTATCGGGCCGCGCGGGCAACTGGAGGCGCGGCATTTCCCCCACGGTGCGGGCGAGGTGCAGCATCATCCGCCAGCGCTCCGGCCGCGTCGTCCGCGGGCGATCCAGGGTGTAATACGTGATGGCGGAGGCGCCGCACCGCAGGGCCTGGCTCACCCACTCCCGCAGGTCGTCCGGCGTCATCGCATACCCCGCGTAGTCGAAGGCCTGCGCCACGATCCGCACCGGCTTCTCCGTGAGGTCAGCCATGAACTTGGCGCCAAACCCGTGATTGTATACCCCGCGCCCCCGGCTGCGCTCCGCCGAACTCGCATAGGGATCGAGGTCCACGAGATCGCTGATCGCCCCCAGCCGCGCGTAGTCGTACGGCACGAATCCGCTCATGAACCAGTAGTTCGCGGGACTGTAGCGGGCGCCGGGATCGCCCTCCCGCAGCGCCGCGCCCAGCCGGGTCCGCGTCTGGATGAACTGCTCGTTCGCCCAGCGGTTGTACGCGAGCCAGCGCAGGGCGCGCGCCGGATCCTCGAGGAACTCCCGTTCCTGTGGTTCGGGCGCGCGCCACCGTCCGCCACCGAAGCCCTGCATCACTTCCCGCGCCATCCGGCGACCGTATCCGCCCCAACGTTCCTGGGGGCCTTCCGGCAGGTGCAGGATGGGTTCGTCCTTGCCATAATAGACCCCGACAAACGGCTCACCCCGCAGCTGGCGGCCCAACTCCCGCAGCGCGCGTTCCTGTGCGGCCACGTAGGCCGGGTCCACCCACGACACCGACGGCCGCCGCCCCAGGGCTCGCGCCGAGGGATTCAGCACTTCCGCTCCCTGCTTGATTCCCGCCGCGATCGAGGCTCCTCCCTCGGTCCAGACGTCGTACCGGACGCCGTAGCGCGCGAACTGCTCCCGATGGAACTCCGCCGTTCGCAGCGGCGTGCGCCGGTCGAGCCAACCGGGCAGGTTCATGAAGCCCAGGCGCGAGGATCCTGTTTCTGCCAGGACGGCCCGGAGTTCCGGCTCCGGCAGCAGGGCCGCCGTCTCCCCGGTCTCGCCACCGCCGCTTCCCTTGGGAATCAAGTCATGGGTCCAACTCGTCACCGTGTAGCCGCCGGCTTGATCTCCAAGGAGCTCCCGGAAGAGCGGGCGCTCCGTCCGCCGTTCCAATCCCGCCCAGGGATCCGGTGGTGCCTCGATCCCCGGCGGACGGGCGACCGCCCGCAGGGAAAGGTCATCGACCCACAGGACCGAGCCGGCGCCGGCCGAGAACGCCACCTGGACGGACGCCGCCCGCACCGGAGGCAGGAACACCCGCCGATACTCCCGCCAATCGGCCACCGCCGCCCTATCTGTGCCCGAGAGGCGAACCACCTCCCGACCGGCGCTGTTCAGGGTCCCTCCAGCCCGCAGGTAACCCAGCGAGAGCTGGCCCGCGGCGCCCCGGCCTTCCAGGCGGTAGTAGAAGCACAGTTCATACGCCTCACCCGGCGCGAACTCCGACGTCACATAGAGGGCGTTGTGGCCGTGCGAAATCCGCGCAGCCGCCGCCCCGCCATGCGCCTGCTGGCGGTCGAGGGTGATCAGCGCTGCGTTGTTGCCCCAGCGAGTCCAACCCTCGAACCCCTGCTCGAAACCACCATTCGCGATTTTCTCGGGGCCGGGGAGATCAGCCGCCGCGCCCTCCGCCTCGCCCAGCGCCACCACCAGCGCCAGCAGCCGCGCCCTCCGGGCCACGCCCTCCAGGAAACGAATCCATCTGGACTGCATCAACCCCGAGCATGGCGCCACGTCATGGCTCCGCAAGGGCGCGCTGCGGCACCAAGGCCGCGCCGTCCGTCACTCCACCGTCACCTTGGCGTTTTCGACGATCAGTCCGTACTTGTAGCCCGAACCGAAGTCGCGATCCGTCGCGAGGGTGCCGTTGATCATCACGAGGTCACCCACCTTGACCTTGGTGTCGGTGGTTACGGTCAAGTCATTGGTCCCTTCGGCGCCGGAGCCGTCGCGGATGTGCAGCCAGTTCTTGCCGAGGATCATCGCGTTGAACTTCACCACCCGACCGCGCACCGCCACCGGCTTGCCAGCGAGCTTGGCCTTGCCCGCGTGAATCTCCGCCACCGTCTGACCGCCGGCCGCACGCTGGATGCCGGAAAGATCGGGTCCCGCCGGCGCCGCTCCCTTCCCCATCGGGGGATGGCCGACCGGAAGATCCGTCGCCGCACCCGCCACGGGCGCCTTGCCATTTACCGTCACCGCCCCGCTGAAGTAGATCACGTCGAAGGTCCGGTTGAGCGTCTTGCTGTGGTAATTGGCCATCGGCATCGCCTCCTTTGCCGCGACCGTGTCGCCCACCTTCACCGGGAACTGCGCCGCCGCCACCCAGCTCTTCTTGGAACCGGTCTCAAGCAGCACATAAGTGTAGCTGGCCGCGTTCATCGTCTCGACGACTTTGCCGCTGACGACCCCGGCATCGGCCGCCAGCGCCCGCGTCAGGCCCAGGAGCAACATCAGACCACCCCAGCGAAGATAGGATTTCATGGCCGGACACGCAGGACGAAGTTGGCTCCGGTTTCAAGGCTCTCCTCACACCGGCGGGCCGGGAGCGGAAACCTTCTTTCCTGCCTGGCCCGCCCGGCGCCAAATCGTCCCTCGCCTCGCGCCGGGATTCCCGCAATCCTCGTCCCGAGCCATGCCCGGCCGCGAGCCCGGTCCCGGGGCCGACGGCATCGCTCCGCGCCATGCCTTCTTCTCGTTTCCCGGTCCGCCTCTTCGCGCTCGCCCTCGCCAGTGCCGCCAGCCTGGTTGGTTTCAACGGTCACCAGGTGACCTCGGGCCCCCTGACGCTGACCCTCGGGGAGATTCCGGTCGTTCAAACCCTCGAAAAACCCCAGGCTTTCGAGGTGAAGCTGTCCCAGTCCGGCGACACCGCCCTCGAAGTGACGCTGGACCTGGGTGGTCTCATCGACGCGTGCCGGGTGGCCGGGGAATCACGCCGTCACGTGCGGGTCCCGGCCCGCGGCACCGCGTCGGCGACCTTCGCCTTCTCCTGCGGCCCCGGGACATATTCCGCGCTCTATCCGGTGCGCGTCGATGCCTCCTGGCCAAGCGGGAGCGAAACGCACACGGCCAGCGCGATCCGGGTCTTCGAAGTCCGCCTCGCCAAGGTAGCCGCGCCTCCCTCGGCGGAACCGCCGCCCCTGCTTCTCGCTCCCGGCGGAGTCCTCGCGCTCGCCCGACTCCCGTCTCCCCGCGTCACCTGGCGCTATCTGAACGGTCCGGAAACCTCGATGCCGCCCGGTTGGTCGGGAAGCGATCCCGACTCCGGGACGAATCTGGCCCGCGGCCTCATTCAGCGCGGCGGCGAAAGTCGTCAGGCCCTGCAGTTGCACCCGCCCTACCGTCCGCGTGCCGGCACGGTGTTCGCCGAATACCGCGTGAGGCTGCCCGAGACCCGCCCCGTGATTTTCACCTTTCACCAGGCGATTCGCGACAGCACCCCCCGGGAAGGCGCCAGCGATGGCGTCACCTTCCGCGTGTGGGCTGGCGGCGAAAGGGTCTACGAACACCACACCGACTCCAAGGTCTGGGTCCCCGGGGAAGTCGACCTCAGCGCCTACGCCGGCCGCGAGATCCTGCTGCGGCTCGAAAGCCACCCCGGTCCACGGGCCAACACGGTCTGTGATTCCTCCTTCTGGGGGGACCCTGTCCTGACCAGCGGGCCACGCCCGCCTCCCCTCTCCGCCGCGCAGCGCCAGGAACTGCACGCCCGCGCCGGACGCGCCCTCGCGGACCCGTCCCCGGGCGCCGGGGAGCTGGTCTGGTCCCTCGAGGAGGGCTGCCGGGCGGCGGTGGTGCCGGGTCCCCACGGTCTGGCCGATGCCGCGATCGCCTTTGGTGACGCGACCCGGCAGGTGCAGTTCGCCGGCCTGCACCTGGTCGTCCGCGACCAGGTCGTCGGTGGCGGACCGGCAGGACTGCCGGTTCGCCACGTGGTCCGCGACCGCGATGCCGCCGGGCGCACCCGACTCCGGCACCACCTCCTGCTCGATGGCGGCGAGGTCGAGGTCGTCGCCACGCTGTGGTCCGAAGGCCCCGCCCTGCGCGTCAAGGTCGAGGGTGGCGGCGCGATCACCGGCCTCGGACTCAACCCGGCGGACCGCCGGGCGCCCCGGGTGTATTACGGACACGGGTACTGCATCGTGGAGCCAGAGGCGTTTCGCGCCGGGGCGGGCGGCCACAATCTCGCCAGCAACCACGCCGGCTTCGAGTTCGAGGGCGGCCTGGCGCTGGTCATGGCCAGCGACACGCCGGTGGATCACCTGCAGGTCGATCCGGCCCGGCGACTCTATCAGCTCCACACCCATCCGGACGCCACGCTGACCTTTGTGCCGGGATTCCGCGGAGCGTTTGACTGCGCGGTGCGCTACCGTCCCCTGGACGGACGCACGGCCGCCCCGGGTGTCGCGAAGAAGGCGGGCCGCTTCGTCTTCGACCTGTGGGGCGGACGTTACGCCGAGAACGCGGCGAAGCTCACCCGCGCGTTCGACTACGGCCTCACCGACTCGCTGGTCATCCTGCATAACTGGCAGCGCTGGGGCTACGACTACCGCCTGCCCGACATCTTTCCGCCGAATCCCGCCTACGGTACCCTCGCGGACCTGCAGGAACTCGGCCGTCTGTGCCGGGAGCGCGGGGTGCTCTGGGGACTCCACGACAACTACATCGATTTCTATCCGGACGCCACGGGCTTCAGCTATGACCACATCACGTTTTCCGCCGACGGCACCCCCCGCCGCGCCTGGCTGAACGAGGGCCGCGAGGCGCAGAGCTACCAGTTCCGGCCCGATCGGATCCGGCCGTTTCTCCAGCGCAACCTCGACCTGATCGTGCCCGCCCTGCGGCCGACCGCGTCATTCGTGGACGTGTTTACCTCGCTGCAGGTCTTCGATTACTTCGACCGCGACGGCCGGCCGCACTCGCGGCTCGAGACCCAGCGCGCCTGGGGCGAGGCCTTCGCCGCCATCCGCGCGGCCTGCGGCGACGACGCGCCAACCACGAGCGAAGCCGGGAGCGACCAGTTGGTCGGCTGGCTCGACGGGGCCGACGCCCAGTTCATGATGATCGGATCGCGCCCGGAGCGTTTTCACAACGTCGTGCCCTGCCGCGAGTGGTCGCGGGTCCCCTGGCTCGACGCCGTGCACCACCAGCGGTTCAGCCTGCATGGCGTCGGCTATTCGGACCGCTACCAGGGTGGCCGCAGCCGCGAGGACCATGGGATCGAGAGCGACGACTACCTGAGCGCCGAGCTGCTCACCGGTCATGCCCTGATGATCGATCTCGCCGCCATGGGTCGCGGCGCCGTGCGCAAGTACTGGCTGGCCCAGGATTTCATCGCGAGCATCGCCCGCGACGACATCCGCTCGGTCGCCTTTGCGGGGGACGACATCCAGCGCGTGAGCGTCACCTGGAATTCCGGCGCGGTCGTGCACGTCAACCGCAGCGCCGCCGACTGGACCATCGAGGGGCGGGTGCTGCCACCCTTTGGTTTCCTCGCCCGGCACGGTGCCATCGAAGCGAGTGTCGAGCGCCTCGACGGGGCGGTGATCGAGCAGGCCCGCGCCCCGGGGCGTTACTACGCGAACAGCCGGATCTTCGCCCCCCACGCCCCGCTCGCGATCACGCCGCGGGCGGAACGCGTGGAGCACCTTGGCGGCCGTCGCTTCCGCCTGCTGGTGAACTGGGACGCCCGCCAGCCGACCCCGCGCGAATGCGCCGTCTTCTATCATTTCTCGCGCCCCACCCCCGGCCGGCGGACCCCGACGGAGTTTGTCGGCGGAGGCGCGCCGGGCCTTCCCACCTCCCGCTGGCACGGGGCGGTGCAAACCGGAGCCGACTGGGAAATCGCGCTTCCCGCCGATTTCCCCCTCGGCGACTACGAGATCCTCGTCGGGCTCCATGAGCCCAGAAACCGCGGCCAGCGCGAGCGGCTCCTCGGCCACGAGGACCCGCGGCGCCGGTATCGCATCGGCCGCCTTCGGATCGAAGGCAGCCGCACGCAGGAGGTTACCGCGATGCGGCTCGAACCCGCCGAACCGCCGCCCCCTCCGGTCGGCCCGACCCGCCCCGCCGGATCCGGCCCGGTCGATCTGGGGCCGGTGCGGACCAATGGCGCCTTCCGCTGCACTGTCGCGGCCGACCATCTGCTGCTGACGCCCCTGCCCGACGGGGCGGATTTCGCGGTCGTCCTGCGCCCCTCCCGCCTGGCGGGCCGCCCCGTGCAGGTGACCGCGGTCGAAGCCGTCGACCGCAGCGGCCGCCCCCTGGGCAGTGTGCCGTATTCGGCCACCGGCGACGAGGTCTCCTTCACCGCCGCCGCGTCCCCGTTTGCCTACCGGATTCGCTTCCAATGAACCTCCCCCGCCCCGCTCACTGCCTCCTCGCCTTTGCCGCCGCCCTCCTCCTGCGTCCGGTGGTCCCGGCCCGCGCCGCAGAGGCCCGCCCGGCCCCGGACATGCCGTTCATCGGCGGGGTCGGCGGCGTCTACCTCCTCGCGGAACCAGGGGAACTGGTCATTGAAATCGAGAAGAAGGACCTGAATCGCCGCGACGTCCGCACCGAACTGCGGGCGATTCTCGCCGGGCCGGACCGGGAGGTCCTGCAGGAGGCGACGATCGCGGATGACGGCCTGCCCCGCGGTCGCACTCCGGGCCCGGTACAGACCTGCCGCCTCACCGCCCGCGTTCTCCGGCGCGGCGTGTACGCGCTCAACGTCACCGTGTCCCAGGATCGTTACGGCGAGGAGATGGTCTGGCGGTTTCGAACCAACTGTGCCCGCTACCTCGTCGAAACGGCCCGCGGCCATCGCGACGCGCGCCACGAGGAACCCATCGTGCTGGCGCAGCCGGGAAAGACCGGGGCGGTGGTCTTTCAACCGCGGACCGGGGCCTTTCGCGTCGAACTTTCCCGGCTGCCGGCCGACGGCGGCGAAATCCGCCTGGTCGATTCCCTGGGGACTCCGGTGGCTTCGCTTCGGGCGGACTCGCACGGCCAGGCGATCCACGAAATGCCGGCCGCGCGTTCCCGCCCGAATCCGCCGTGGCGACTGGAGTTTCCCTCGGCCCAGGCAACCGTGCAGATCGACGGGGTCACGCGCTGGCAGGAGGGCGATGCCCTGCCGGACCACTGCCTCTGGACCCCGCAGGCGTCGTCGTGGTTTCCGTTCGCCGAAAACCGCTGGTTGCTGACGCCGTATCGGCGGCAGATCTTCGGCGCGCCGGGCCGGACGGTTGCAATGGAGTTCCAGGTGCGCAACGAGGCCACGCGGCCGCGCGAGATCCGCCTCGGCCTCGAGTTCCCAGGCGATGCATGGGACGTTACCCTGCCCGCGACGTCGCTCCGGCTCGCCCCGCGCGAATCCCGCCCGGTGCGGGTGCGGGCCGCGGTGCCGGCCGCGGGAAGTTCCCGGGTCGTCCATATCCGTGCCACGCCGGCCGACGATTCGTCCTCTTCCACCTATGCCACGCTGGCGGTCAGGGCCGGCGAGGCGCCGGCGGCCCGCCCCCTTTCCCTGCCCCTGCAACTCACGGCCTACCGCCATGAGAACGAACAGTTCGGCCACCTGCCGGACTTCCCGGTGGAGAACCAGCTGTACTTCGATCCGCACCACCGCCCCTTCGTGCGCACGGCCACCGGCATCGCCACGCTCCGGCAGGGTCGGTGGGAGTCCACCTCGCTCCCGGGCAAGACGTCGCCGGCCTCGTCCAAGATCACCTTCGATCGGGAAGGCCGCGTCTACGTGCTGGCCAACCGCGACGGCGGGACCGAACTCCACGTTTCCGCCGACGGAGGACGCACGTTCGTGGCGACACCCCTCCCGCGCCGCGAGCGCCCGCCCCGCGCGTTCGAACTCGAGGAGTTCACCGGCCACAATCCACTCGACGGACCGCCACCGATCCTGCGCTACACCCAGACCGCCAAGGACGAGAAGTTGTTTTGGCGCTCGCTCAACGACCTGGAACTTTTCCTGCCGCGGTTCGAGCAGGGCCGCCTGATCATCGGCGAGCCGATTCACGTCACCCGCCAGTGCATCGGTCTCGCCTCGCATTCGGGGATTCCCTCCTCCGTCGTTTCGCGCGGCGATCAGGTGCACGTGATCTGGGGTGAAGCGACGGATCCGGCGGAAAAGGTCCCGGGGGTGCCCGCCTGCATCGCGACCTTCGATCGCTCCCGCAGCCGTTTGAGTGAACGCACGGTGCTCGGCTACGGGGCCCCCGCGAATGACATTCACAACTCCCCGAGCCTCACGATGGACGGCCCGGGCTTCCTGCACGCGCTGGGCGGCACCCATGGAAAACCCTTCCCCTACGCCGCGTCGCTGCAGCCGAACAACTCCGCCGCCGGGTGGAGCCCCGCCGTGCCCACGGGCGAGAATACGAACCAGACCTACATCGGCCTCGTCTGCGGTCCGGACGGCACGTTGCACGCGGTCTTTCGCCTCTGGCGCTACCAGACGGCCCCGTTTCCCCTCAGCACCCACGCCACGCTGGCCTACCAGCGCAAGCCGCCCGGCCGCCCCTGGGAGGCCCCCCGCGTCCTCGTGGCGGCTCCGTTCTCAGAGTACAGCGTCTTTTATCACCGTCTGACCATCGATCGCCGCGGCCGGCTCTTCGTCTCCTACGACTATTGGTCGACCTTCTGGTTCTATCGCAACGACCTGCCCGGCCGCCGGCGCACGGTGATGCTGTCTCCGGATGGTGGGGACACCTGGAAGCTGGCCGTGACCGCCGATCTGGAGTGACCGAGCCGCCATCGAATCGCGGACGAATCCCGCGCGGCGGACCCCGCGGGATTCCCATTTGACCAGGGTGGGCCGAGGCCGTAGAAGGACTGCGAGGTCTCCCCCTGGGCCCCAGGATTCCGTGTTCCGCTTCCTGTTATTCCTGCTTCTGGCCAGCCTCGCGCCGTTCCGCGCGATCGCCTTCACGCCGCTGCCACTTCCCCAGGTCAACACAGACCTCCGCACGTGGACCGGCGGGGGCGCCTACAGTCCCCTGTTTCCCGGGACCTCGACGTTCAACGGGGTGCCGTTCTCGCTCATTCTGGATCCGAGCGGCAACAATGTCTTCATCGGCACGCTCGACATCCCGGTCGGGATCTACGGCGTGACGCACGCCTACACCCTCATCAGCGGCGCCTGGGGGCAATTCGGGGCCACGGTGGGATCCGTGCAGTTCCTCGCCACCAATGGCGTCACGTTCACGGTCAATCTGGTCGAGGGGGTCAATGTGCGCGATCACTTCAACGGCGGTTACAACAATGTCATCGATGGCACCCATGCCATCCCCGCCTTTGACAGCGGGGGCGCTCGCATCGACCAGCAGCTCTATACGCTGCCCACCGCGTTTGCGACCGAGACCCTCCTGACCATCCGCTTCACCAGCTCCGGTTTCAATCCGATCGGGCAGCCGTTCCTGGCCGCCGTCACGGTGGCGGCAGTGCCGGAGCCGACCGTGCTTCCGCTGCTGCTTGCCGGGCTATCGGTCTGGTGCCTGGGTCGAGGCCGTCCTCGGAGCTGAGGGTTCCGGGGACCGCCGCGCTTAACGATTCAACCGCGGCCGGCTTTGACTCGCCCGGACTCGCGTTGCAACTTCCCGGCAGCCCTGGCGCAACTGCCGGCGCCAGTCCAAACTCCCCTTCGCCATGACCAAGCCAACCCTGTCCTCGGACCTGCCTTTCCCCCGCCATCTCCTCGCACTTGTCCTGGTGCTTGCTGCGCTCGTGCCGATCCGCGCCCAGCAGGCTCCGGCCACCCGGACCACGACGAACGCCGACGAAACCGTCACCCTTTCCCCCTTCATCATCTCCACCGAGCGTGAGACCGGCTGGTCGGCCAACGAGACGCTCTCCGCCACCCGTACGAAGCAGGCGTTGAAGGATGTGCCGGTGAACATCGATGCGATCACCTCGGACTTCATGGAGGACCTCGGCCTCTACACTGCCGACGAAGTCGCCAACTACGTGGCCAACGCCTGGGCCCCGCCGACACTCGAGCACGACAACCAGAGCATTCCCAGCGACACCTACAACGTCGAGCGCATCGACTTCGGGAAGGGATCCAACTCCCTCATCTTCGGCGACATCGAGCCCGGCGGGCAGGCCTCGGTCTTCACCAAGCGCGCGCTGATGAAAAACTTCGGCCAGTTCTTCGCCGCCTACAACAACGACGGCGCCTATCGCTTCCAACTCGACTACAACCGCAAGCTCCGCGACGGCCTCGCCCTCCGCCTCAATGCCGTCCGGCGGCAGGAGCGCACGTTCCAGGATGCCTCGACCTTCCAGCTCGAGGGCGAAACCCTCACCACGACCTGGCAGCCCTTCCGGAACACGCTCATCCGCGTCGAATACGAGCGCGGCGACTTCGAGAACGTCCGCGGCTTCGGAGGCGTGACCATCCGCGAAATCTCCGCCCGCTCCCGCGCCTACACGAGCGACCGTCTTTACTACACGTCCGACGGCGAGTGGATCATCCGGGCGCAGCTGCCGTCGGCGGACCGCTCCAACGGACCGGCCGGCGGCTCCCCTTCGCTCGTCGAGGGCGGCTACTTCGACGTCACCATGCGCAATGCCGCCGGCGCCGTCATCGGCACCCGCCGCTATAATGGCTACCCCAAACACTACAACCTGCGCGGTTCCTTCGACCGGCAGAACCGGCCCTTCCACACCTATACCGCCACCGTGGAGCAGCGCTTTGGCCCGGTCGGCGCCGAGATCTCCTACAATCACCAGAAGCAGACGGCGATTCGCAACGACAACTTCTTCTCCAGCACCATCAGCATCGACGTGAACGGCCGCCCCTACGTCGAGTCCGAGCTCGACGAGAAGCGCTTCGGCAACGTCGTCGACTCCATCCGCGGCACCGTGGTCTACAAGTTCGATCGGTGGAAGTGGATGCAGCAGCTGTTCGTCGGCAGCGCCGAGTACCGCGAAGACCAGGTGATCAACTGGCGCTTCAACACCTACAACACCGCCAACTTCGACCGCGGCCTCGCCCCGGCGATCAACACCAACCTCGACCGCATCCGCCTGCGCCTGTTCTTCGACGATCCGCGGTTCTATTCCCGCGCCCTTTTCGACGCGATGAAGCCGGCCAACCTGCCGACCAGCGCCAGCGTCACGCCGAAGTCGCTCGCCTCCTTCCCGTCCGGCACCAGCGCCACCGACGGCACGCAGTGGCGGCAGGCGTCCGCCGTCGCCCTCTCCGCCAGCGGCCGCTACTTCAACGGGCGCCTCCAGACTCTGATCGGCGCGCGCCACGACTGGAACCGCAACTACGAGTACAACGGCACGCGCACCTTCGGGCCCTACAAGGAGGAAATCGAGCCGCCGCTGCGGAAGGACGCCCTGCCCGGCGAATACCTCGAGAACAAGCAGCTGCGGCTGGAGAACACCAGCATGACCGGCGGCCTCACGCTGATGCTGACCAAAGACCTCAACCTCTACGGCGTTTACTCCGAGTCGTTCCGCTTCCAGGGCCTGCGCACCTTCGACCGCGAGCGCTTCCCGCCCATCACCGGCGTGACCAAGGAAATCGGGATCAAGGGCAGCTTCTGGCAGGACAAGGCCAACGTGAACCTCGGCGTCTTCAACATCGACCGCCAGAATGTCGCCCTCTCGTGGAACACCATCGTCGACTTCAACGCCGCCGAGGTCGAGGACCTGATGAACCCGAACGACATCCTCCCGGGCGACCCGCGCTACAAGTACTCCGAGGAGGGTACCGCCAGCGCCTCCCGCTACTACAAGTCGACCGAGAACTCGCGCGGGGCGGATCTCACCCTCAACCTCCGCCCCTTCCGCGGCCTGCAGATGCGCTTCACCGTCGCCCGCACCCAGGTCACGGGTGAACCCGATCTGGACCGCTTCCGGGGCTACTACGAGGCGGCCGTCAAACGCGGCAACGAACTGCCGGCGCTCCTGGCCGACGCCAAGCTGCTCCTCGACACCCTCGACATCGACACGAAGCCGTCCGGCGCCCGCGCCGCCCCCTGGTCGGCGAGCTGGGTCTTCGACTATGCCTTTCAGCGCGACACCTGGGCTCCCCTGCGCGGGGTCCGCCTGGGCGTCAATGGCAGCTGGCGCGACGACTACCTCCTCGGCACCCCCAACGGCCAGGAACTGGTCGGTGGGGCCACGCACCTCGTCCACGGGTACCTCATGCGCGATCAGAAGGTCTGGAACCAGCAGCTCCGGGTCCGCCTGGGAGTGCGCAACATCATCGACCTCGAAAACGGCAAACTCCGGAAGACGAGCTTCACCACGATGAACGATGGCAGCAACGTCTACCGTTACAGCTACGTCGTCCCGGTCCAGTACGAGCTGAACATGAGCGTGCGGTTCTGAGCGGGGCTCGCCGGCCTTCGGCCGGGCCCGGCAGGGGCAAAGGGCCGGTCCGGCTTCTCGAGCGCGCTTGCCGCCGGCGTGGACGCCGCCTTGGAATGGAGCGTGCACTTTCGCCCCCGGCTTGGTCGCGTCGCCCTCTTTTCGTTCCCGGCTGCGGCGTTCGCCGCGCTCCTGGCCAGTTGCGCCGGCGGACCGACCGCTTCAGCGCCGGAAGTCCCCCGGGCCGTCGCCGCCACGACCGCTGTAGGCCACGAGCACGTCGGCCGCCCTGCAGCGGGCCGCATGGTCACACCGGTCAACCAGGTGCTCACGCCCGCGGGACGCTTCATCGATCTACCCGGCCTGCGGCCGCAGGCGCTGGCCCTTTCGCCGGACGGCCGCCTCCTTATCGTCTCCGGCAAGACCAGCGAACTGCTCGTGCTCGATCCCGCCACGGGAGAAGTGCGCCAGCGCGTGCCCCTGCCCCACGAGCCGCAGAAGGAACCGACGCCCGGCGTGGTTTCCCCCAACCTGCTCGAGCCCGACAAGAAGGGCCAGCTGAGCTACACGGGCCTGATCTTTGCCCGCGACGGCCGGCGCCTCTACCTCAGCAATGTCAACGGCAGCATCAAGGTGTTCACCGTTGGCGCCGACGGACGCGTGGCCGCGTCCCACAGCCTGGTTCTGCCGCCGGCCAACGCTCCGCGGCGCAAGGAGGAGATTCCCAGCGGTCTCGCCCTCTCGCCCGACGGCGCCCGCCTCTACGTCTGCGCCAACCTCTCCAACCAGCTGCTGGAACTCGACCCCACCACCGGCACGGTGCTCCGCCGCTTCGAAACCGGTGTCGCCCCCTACGACGTCGTGCTCGTCGGGGACCGCGCCTACGTGAGCAACTGGGGCGGGCGGCGGCCGGCACCCGGCGACCTCACCGGCCCGGCCGGCCGTGGGACCGTCGTGCGCGTCGATCCGGAGCGGCATATCGCCAGCGAGGGTTCGGTCAGCATCGTGCCGCTCGCCGGCGCGGAACCGACCCGTGAACTCGTCACCGGCCTGCACGCCAGCGCCCTCGCGGTGTCGCCGGATGGGCGATACGTCGTCTGCGCCAACGCCGGGGCGGACAACCTCAGCGTGATCGCCACGCGCACGGGATCCCTGGCCGAGACGATCTGGGTGAAGCCGAAACCCAGCGAGTTGCTCGGGGCCACCCCCACCGCCCTGTTCTTCGATCCGTCCGGCCGCCGTCTGTATGTCGCCAACGGCACCCAAAACGCCGTCGCGGTCGTGCGTTTCGATCCCGCCGATCGCGAATCGCGCCTGCTCGGGCTCGTCCCCGTCGGCTGGTTTCCCGCCGCGCTGCTCCTCGATGCCCCGCGCCGCACGCTGATCGCCGCCAACCTCAAGGGCCTGCCGGCGAACCGGCAGAAGGCCAACGACACCGCCGGCGCCACCGGCTTCAACTCCCGCCAGTTCAGCGGCTCGCTCTCGCTCGTGCCGGTCCCGGCGGACGCCGAGTTGCCGCAGCTCTCCGAGACCGTCTGGCGCAACCTGCGCCGCGACGCCGTCCTCCAGGCGCGCCTGCCGCCCCGACCCGGCCAGCCGCCGCGCGCCATCCCCGAGCGGATCGGCGAGCCCAGCCGGATCAAGCACGTGGTCTACGTCATCAAGGAAAACCGGACCTACGACCAGGTCTTCGGTGCGCTCGGCCGGGGCAACGGGGACCCCTCGCTCTGCATCTTCGGCGAGAAAATCACTCCCAACCAGCACCGGCTCGTCCGCGACTTCGTGCTGCTCGACAACACGTACTGCGCCGGGATCCTCAGCGCGGACGGCCACCAGTGGAGCACGACCGCCTTCGCCACCGATTACATGGAGCGGAGCTTTGCCGGCTTCCCGCGCAGCTACCCCGACGGCATGGGCACGGACGAGGACGACGCCCTCGCCTACTCGCCGGCCGGTTTCCTCTGGGACAACGCCCTGCGTCACGGGCGGACGATCCGCAACTACGGAGAGTTCATGGCCCCGGATGTCCGCTGGCGCGATGGCCGCAAGGAGTCCCCCGACTTCACCGCCTGCTTCCGGGCCTGGCGCGATCGCACGAACGAGGTCGTGTTTGCGAGCTATCCGATGGTGGAAACGCTGCGTCCCTTCTCGCCCACCGCGTATGTCGGCTGGAACATGAGCGTGCCGGATCAATTCCGCGCCGACTTCTTCCTGCGCGAGTTGCAGGAATGCGAGGCCCGCGGGGAGTTTCCGGCGCTCACGCTGATCTGCCTGCCGAATGATCACACGAGCGGCACCAAGCCGGGCACCCCCACGCCCGCCGCCTGCATGGCGGACAACGACCTTGCGTTTGGCCGCATCGTCGAGGGGCTGAGCCGCAGCCGCTTCTGGCGCGAGATGGCGATCTTCGCGATCGAGGACGATCCCCAGGCGGGCTGGGATCACGTGAGCGGCTACCGCACGACTGCGTACTGCATCAGCCCGTACGCTCGGCGGGGCGCCATCGTCAGCACCCAATACAACACCACCAGCCTCATCCGCACCATCGAGCAAATCCTCGGCCTGCCCGTGATGAACCAATTCGACGCCTCCGCCACCCCGATGTCCGACTGCTTCACCGAGACGCCGGACTTCACGCCGTTCACCGCCGTCCCGGCCAACGTACCCCTCGACCAGATGAACCCGCCCGCGAAGGCCATCGCGGATCCGGCCCGGCGGCGGGATGCCCTGGCCTCCGCCCGCATGAACTTCCGCGCGGTCGATCAGGCCCCGGAGGACGCCCTCAACCGCATCCTCTGGCGCGCGATGAAAGGTCCCGGCGAACCCTACCCCGAGTGGGCGGTCACCCACGGGGACGATGACGATCGGTAGGGAGATCGATACACAGCGTCGTGAGTCCGGTGCGCTGTAGGCGCGACGACCTCGTCGCGCGGGCAAAGGCGTCGACCGTACCCTGACGCGGGGCGGGGTCGCCCCGCCCACCGCGCTGACGCTCACATACGACGTTCTGAATTTTGAAGGGCAACCGCGTGGGAGTGCAGTCCGCCGGCAGCGGGCAAGCGACAACGTGGTCCTCGGACGGCCCGCGCTACTTCGCGGCAGGCGCCCGCAGGCCGACGAAATGGGCGGCAAACGCCAGCTTGTCCGCGGCCTCGTCGATCAGCTTTGACGTTGGCTTGCCGGCGCCGTGACCCGCCTTGGTTTCAATGCGGATGAACACCGGCAGCGCATTGGGGCCATTCGCCACCCCGGCCTGCATTGCGGCGGCGTACTTGAAGGAATGTCCCGGGTGCACTCGGTCGTCGTGGTCCGCCGTGGTCACGAGGACCGCCGGATACCGCGCCCCGCGCTTCACCGTGTGCAGCGGGGAATACGCCGAGAGGTACTTGAACCCGGCGGGGTCATCGCTCGAACCATAGTCGCTGGTCCAGGCGTACCCGATGGTGAACTTGTGGAACCGCAGCATGTCCATCACGCCGACCGCCGGCCACGCCACGCGGCAAAGGTCCGGACGCTGGTTGATCACCGCGCCGACGAGCAGGCCGCCGTTCGACCCGCCGCTCAGGACCAGCTTCGCGGGCGAGGTGTACTGGTTCTTCACCAGCCATTCCGCCGCCGCGATGTAGTCGTCGAAGACGTTTTGCTTCCGTTCCTTGGTGCCGGCCTCGTGCCACTCGCGGCCATACTCGCCACCGCCGCGCAGGTTGGGCAGCGCGTACACGCCGCCGGCCTCCATCCATACCAGGTTCCCCACGGAAAACGTCGGCGTCAGCGAAATGTCGAAGCCGCCATAGGCGTAGAGCAGCGTCGGGGCGTTGCCGTCGAGTTTCAGACCTTTGCGGTGGGTGATGAACATGGGCACGCGCGTGCCGTCCTTCGACGTGTAGAAGATCTGCTTCGTCTCGTAGTCGGCCGGCTGAAACGCCACCGACGGTGCCTGGAAAGCCGCGCCCCGGTTCGTCGCCACATCGTGGCGGTAGTTGGTCGTGGGCGTCGAAAACGAGGTGAAGCTGTAGAAGAACTCGTTTTCATCCTCGCGCCCGCTCACCGCCCCGACCGTGCCCAGGCCGGGCAGGCTCACGCTCCCCAGCGACTTGCCGTCCTTCGCGTACACCGCCAGGCGGCTGCTCGCATCCCGCATCGAGTTCACCACCAAGCGACCGCCGATGATGTCGACCGACTCGATGACCTCGCTGCTCTCGGGCACGAGGGTCTGCCAGTGCGCGGGCTCCGGCTTCGCCAGGTCGACCGCGACCAGCCGCTTCCGCGGCGCCCCGAGCGTGGTCAGCACATAGAACCGGGCACCGTCGTTTCCAACCAGCACGTGCTCGGCGTCCCACGCCGTGATCAGCGGCCGCACCGGCGCGTCGAGGCGCGGGCTCCGCGGATCCCCCAGGTCGACATAGCTCAGGAGGTTCTCCGAGGAGGAGCCGCGGGCGATCGTGATCACGAGGTACCGACCGTCCTCGGTCGTGGTCGCGCGCACGAACCACCTCGGCTCAGCCGGGATCTCGTGAATCAACCGATCCTCGGACTGCGGCGTGCCCAGCCGGTGATAATAAAGCCGCTGGTTTTCCAGCTTGCTGAACGTCTTGCCCGTGCCGGCCTCGACGGCCGGAGCCGGATACCGCGAGTAGAAGAAGCCGCGACCGTCCTTCGTCCAACCAAACCCGGAAAACTTCACCCAGCGGATGACGTCCCCGGTGTCGGCGCCGGTGTCGACCTGCCGCACGCGAAACTCGTTCCAGTCCGAACCCGCCACCGCGGTCGAGTAGGCGACGAGGCGGCCGTCGCGCGAAACATGGGTGCCGGTCAGGGCCACCGTGCCGTCCTGCGCGAGGGTGTTGGGGTCGATCAACACCCGCGGCTCCGCGTCCAGGCGCTCCTGCACGAAGTACACCGCCTGGTTCTGCAGACCGCTGTTGCGCGAGAAGAAATAGCGGCCGCCTTCCTTCACCGGCACACTGGTGCGGGGGTAGTTCCAGAGCTTGGTAAGGCGCTCCCGAAACCCGTCGCGCCCCGGCAGGGCGTCCAGAAAACCCCGCGTGAGCCGGTTCTGCGCCGCGACCCACTCCGCGGTCTGCGGGGCGTCCAAATCCTCCAGCCAGCGATACGGGTCGGCGACCTTTGTGCCGTGATAGTCGTCCACGACCGGACCGGCGGGAGAGACGGGATAGGCCCAGGGGGCCTGGGGAACCGGGGCGGCCATGGCGGAAGTGAGCATCAGCAGAGGGACGAACGAGTGGCGGAGGTTGCGCATGGGCCAACAGGGGAATCGTCCCCGCCAATTTGGCAATCGCGCGTTTGCCGCCTCCTGCCGCCCCGCACCTTCCGCGATGCTTGCTCCGGGCGCGCACGTCCCTTTCGTGGAACCCGTGGACACCACCGCTTCTCCCGCCGCCCGCCTCGCCCAGCAGATCGAGTTCATCGCCGAGTGCGACCGCCTCAAGGAGGTGTTCCGGCAGACGATCAATACCCGCAGCCGCCGCCCGGAAAACGACGCCGAGCACTCCTGGCACCTCTGCCTCTGCGTGATCGTCCTCGCCGAACACGCCAACTTTCCCGGGCTCGATGTCCTCCGCGTGCTGAAGATGGTCATCCTGCACGACCTCGTCGAAATCGACGCCGGCGACACCTTTGCCTACGACACCGCCGCGATGGCCAACCAGCACGAACGCGAGGCCAAGGCGGCCGACCGCATCTTCGGCCTGCTGCCGGTGGACCAGGGTCGGGAATTCCGCGCCCTTTGGGACGAGTTCGAGGCCCGCGCCACGCCGGAAGCGCGCTTCGCGGCCGCCGTTGATCGCTTCCAGCCCATGTTGCTGAACTGTCGCACCGAAGGTGCCGCCTGGAATCGCCACGGCGTCACCCACGACCGGGTGGTCGCCCGCAACCGCCACATCGCCGAGGGTTGCGCCGAACTCTGGCGCTATGCGGAGCAGATGCTCCAGGGGGTCGTGGCCGCCGGACACCTGCGCCCGGGCCCCGCCCCCTCCCCACGGGGCTGATGCGCGAGGGGTCCCTGGGAGGCGACACCGCCTCGCTGCGGTGTTTTTGACGGTTTTTTTCCCAATCCCGGCGTTCGGGGATCGCCAGCAATCTGCAGATTCTCCACACTCCGGACCTTGGACTCGATGCGTACCCATACCCGTGCCCGCCTTGTCGTTTTCCTCGTGCTGGCGCTGCTGTCGACCGGCGCGCCGCTCCGCGCCCAGACAAACATCCTTTCCGGCACCTATGTAGCCGCGACGCTGACGGGCGATGTCGCCACCAATCCCGGCTCTTCCGCGACCTTCACCGCCGGCACCACGTTCACCGGGCCAAACGCGAACTTCGGCGCCAATTCCAACCTGATCTGGCAACAAACGGGGACGCTGAGCGGCAAGTCGATCGTCTTTGGCAACGGCGCCTACGTCTACCTGAACGCCACGTCGGCCTCTCTGACCCTCGACGCCACGACCACCGCCACCGGCGACCTGCGCGTCCTGGACAGCGGCGTTGCGGGCACGGTGCTCACCAACCAGGGCGCGCTCACCCACAACCACGCCTCCTCCGGCGAACTCTACGCCAAGACGTTCACCAACTCCGGCACGATCACCGCCACCGCGAGCAACCTTCAGATCGGCAGCACCAGCGCCTCCTACTCCACCCTCAACTCCGGCACCATCACGGCCAACGGCTCGGGAGTGATCGTCTACCTCGGCGGCAACGTCAGCAACACCGGCTCCCTCAACGCCACCAACTCCGGCCAGCTCGTCTTCCGCGGCGACAACTCCAGCGCCAACCTCGGCACCGTCAACCTCTCCTCCGGCGGCCGGGCCCTGATCAATTCCACCAACCTCACCATCTCCGGCACCCTCAACCCACCGGCCTCCGGCATCTACGAACTTTCCGGCGGCAAGGTGTCGGGCGGCACCATCGCCGGCAATGCCCTCACCACCACCAGCGGCGGCGGCACCCTGAACGGCGTGACGCTCACCGGCGCGTTCAACCTCCCGGCCAACACCGACGCCTCCATCGCCGGCAACACGGTCTTCAACGGCGCCACCGTCACCTTTGGCAACAGCGCCTATCTCTACCTCTCCTCTGCCGCCGCCACTCTCACCTTCGATCCCACGACCACCGCCACCGGCGACCTGCGCGTCCTCGACAGCGGCGTCGCCGGCACGGTGCTCACCAACCAGGGCACGCTCACGCACAATCACGGGTCCTCCGGAGAGCTCTACGCCAAGACATTTACCAACTCCGGCACCATCACCGCCACGGCCAGCAACCTTCAAATCGGCAGCACCAGCGCCTCCTACTCCACCTTCAACTCCGGCACCATCACGGCCAATGGCTCGGGGGTGATCGTCTACCTCGACGGCAACGTGAGCAACACCGGCTCCCTCAACGCCACCAACTCCGGCCAGCTCGTTTTCCGCGGCGACAACTCCAGCGCCAACCTCGGCACCGTCAACCTCTCCTCCGGAGGACGCGCCCTGATCAATTCCACCAACCTCACCATCTCCGGCACCCTCAACCCACCGGCCTCCGGCATCTACGAGCTTTCCGGCGGAAAGGTGTCGGGCGGCACCATCGCGGGCAACGCCCTCACCACCACCAGCGGCGGCGGCACCCTGAACGGCGTGACCCTCACCGGCGCGTTCAACCTCCCGGCCAACACCGACGCCTCCATCGCCGGCAACACGGTCTTCAACGGCGCCTCCGTCACTTTTGGCAGCAGCGCCTATCTTTACCTCAACAACACCGCCGCCGCCCTTACGTTCGATCCCACGACCACCGGCACTGGCGACCTGCGCGTCCTCGACAGCGGCGTCGCCGGCACGGTGCTCACCAACCAGGGCACGCTCACGCACACCCACGCCTCGTCTGGCGAACTCTACGCCAAGACGTTCACCAACTCGGGCACCATCACCGCCACGGCCAGCAACCTTCAGATCGGCAGCACCAACGCCTCCTACTCCACCCTCAACTCCGGCACCATCACGGCCAACGGCTCGGGAGTGATCGTCTACCTCGACGGCAATGTCAGCAACACCGGCTCCCTCAACGCCACCAACTCCGGCCAGCTCGTCTTCCGCGGCGACAACTCCAGCGCCAACCTCGGCACCGTGAACCTCTCCTCCGGCGGCCGGGCCCGGATCCACTCCTCCAACCTCACCATCTCCGGCACCCTCAACCCACCGGCCTCCGGCATCTACGAACTTTCCGGCGGCAAGGTCTCCGGCGGCACGATCGCTGGCAATGCCCTCACCACCACCAGCAGCGGCGGCGTCCTCAACGGCACGACGCTCACCGGCGCGGTCAACCTCCCGGCCAACACCCACGCTTCCATCGCCGGCAACACGGTCTTCAACGGCGCCACCGTCACCTTTGGTAACAGCGCCTATCTCTACCTCAACGTCGCCGCCGGGTCCCTGACCTTCGATGGTACGACCATCGCCTCCGGCGACCTGCGCGTCCTCGATAGCGGCGTCTCGGGTACGGTCCTGACCAACCAGGGCACGCTCACCCACAACCACGCGTCCTCCGGCGAACTCTACGCCAAGTCGTTCACCAATTCCGGCACCATCACCGCCACGGCGAGCAATCTCCAAATCGGCACCAACAGCGCCTCCTACTCCACCCTCAACTCCGGCACCATCACGGCAAACGGCTCGGGGGTGATCGTCTACCTCGACGGCAACGTCTCCAACACGGGCACGCTGGCCGCCACCAATTCCGGCAAACTCGCCTTCCGCGGCACCAACAACCAGGGAATCTCCGGGACCATCCAGCTGTCCACCGGCGGCAGCGCCGAAATCAGCGGCACGATTGTCAATACCGCGCTGGCGGCACCGACTGGCGGCGCCTTCCAGCTCGTCGGTGGCACCATCCAAGGCGGCACCATCGCCCCCGGTGCTCTCGCCTTCACCAACTCCGGTGGTTACCTCGACGGCGCCACCCTCAACGACAACCTGAACCTCCCCGCCAATTCCTATGTGCGCTTCACCGGCGGGGCCTCCTTCACCGGCGCCACCGGCAGCTTTGCCTCCAGTTCCGGCGTGTATTGGGAGCAGGTCGGCACGCTTTCCAACAAGGCCTTCACCTTCGCCACCAGCGCCTACTTCTACCTCAACGGCAACAACAACGCCCTCACGCTTGGGCCCACGTCCTCGATCACGGGCGACGTCTCGAT
>JACRQG010000033.1 GCA_016222805.1 Verrucomicrobiota bacterium
AACTTGCCAGAGTGCATCCCGCCACACGGCGGATCGCGGAATCGCCGTCAAATCGTGAGCACCCCTTCAGTCACGTAGCGCCACTCAAAATAAATCACTTAGGAGACTCGCACACCACTCTGATTGGACAGCATTGGGGGCCGCCCCGCCCGCACACCGCGAACTGCTCCTCTTTCCTGCCCACACAACGAACCCGCAAGTCCTACCTTGGATTGCGGCCGCCCGCCGCGTCGGGATCCACCCGGTTCAGCTCCACCGGCTCGCGCTGCCAGAGCTTGAGGTAGTCGTTCTCGTAGTCGTACCGCAGTTCGACATCCGTGATCGTCGCGCCCGCCCCCGGCGCGGCCAGCTGCACGTCCACGACATTGTCTCCGGCGAGCATCACGGTCGGATCCGAGACGACCCAGTGCGCGTAATACTCGGCCGCGTCAGGCGGACGCGGTGCCGTTTTCAGGATCGCCCGCACCGCCACCTCTCCGGCGGCCCTCAGGCGCCGCTCATTGAACTCGACCGCCGCGACGGCACCGCCCGGCGCGCCCCTCCAGCCGACGCGCACCTCGCAGGACTTGAGCGGAAACGGCACCAACTCGGTTCGCTCCGCCACGGGCAGGCGCAGGCGCAGCCGGCCGTCGGCTCCGGCCTTCGCTGGCAGCTGCTTGCCGTACGCGTAAGAACCCGGGCCGTCGTTGTAGTAACTCTTGGTCACGGCGAAGACCTTCGACTGTCCCAGCAGGTTCTCCGGCCGCGCGACGTCGCGCAGGGTGCGATAGGTCAGGTCGTCGTGGGGCCGCGACGAGCCAAACGCATTGTAGAAGTTGAAGAGGTAGAGACCCTCCACCCCCAACTCGCGGTAAACGGCCGTCGCACCCCGGATTTCCTCCAGCGTCGCTTCGCGCGTGAGCTTCACCCCTTCATACCGCTTTACTCCTCCCGCCGGGAAGGGCAGCCGCCAACTCGTCCGCGGGTAGAGCGACGGGTACACCGCCACGTGGTGGCGTCGCCCGAGCGCGACCAAATCGGCCATCGGCATGTCCCAGGCGAGGGTCATGATCTGCGCCGGCGAAACGAGATCGACCAAGCCCTCCGCCATCCAGCGTTCAACCTCGAGCCCGGCGGTGGCACAGTCCGCCAGCGATGGCGGCACCCGCACAAACAGGTACATCCGCCGCCCCGTCTCCCGCGCCAGGGTCCCCAGCCGCTGCCGCACGTGGCGCACCAGCTCCGTCAGCAGCGGCGCCCCCGCCGCGGCCTTGCCTTTCGGAAAGAAGACCTGGAAGCGGTTGAAATCCAGTTCGAAGCCGTCGACGAGATCACGGTTGCGTTCCAGGACCTCACTGACCGTGTCGAGCCGGAGCTGGCGCACCGCCGCGTGCGAGAAGTCGAGCAGGTTGCCGTACGCCGGCTGCCACGGCAGCGGCGACTCCTTGATCGTATACTGCTCCCGGTGGGCGAACCAGAACTCACTCGTCATCGAATGCTCGTCCGGCTTCACCATGAAGTGCGCGTCGTTCATCCGGATGCTCGGGATGAAAAAGAGGCCCAGTCGCTTGGCCGCCTCGCCGGCCGTGCGCACGGCATCGGCTCCCTGCGCGAGGCACACGCGGGCGTTCTCCATGCGCTTCGCCATCAACGAGCCCGGGGTCTCGTCCGGCGCCTTGCGCCAGCCCACGCGGCTGGCCACGCGGGTGTTGTAGTAGAGCAGATCCCCTCCCATGCCGACACAGTAGGCGAGCGTGCGGACCGGCGTATCGGCGAGCGCGCCGATGTTGGCCCGCAACAAGGCTTCGGACTTCGCCCGATCCGGCAGCACGAACGCCAGATCCGCATCATCATTGAACACCACGCCAAAGTCCGGACGCGGCCGGGCGGAGGCCGCCGCTCCGGCAACACCTCCCGCCGCCAGGATCCACACGATGAGCATCGCTAACCCGGCCCGACCCCAGCGGATGGCCCCGCCTTCGCCCCACCGCGCCCAAACACCCTCCGCCCTGTGGGCGCGACGACCTCGTCGCGCGGGCGAGGGTGACCACGATGCGCCTTCGCGGGGTGAGGTCACCCCGCCTACACGGTCAGTCTCCTCTTCTGCCAAGGAAACTCCGGGCATACGGCTCGGCCCGCCGGTTCTGGTTTCAGGTTCCCGCACGTCGCCGCCGGCTGTTCGTTCGATCCTCATTACTTCCTCCGCATTTCCACGCTGGCCAGGCTCACACCCGCTCCCTTCGCCTCGGCCCGGAATTCCACGCGCAGGTAGTTCACTCCGTGCCGGGCAGGTCGCCGGGCCGAAACCTCGGCCACCGTCCGGCCATCGACCGCGATGCGGATCTTCCCCGCCCGATCCAGCGCCGTCCAGTCCAGGACGATGGCATGCGGGCCCGTGCCGGTCTTCGGCCCAAGATCGTTCCACGCCACGGTCGCCACGGCATGCTCTGCCGCCCGCTCGTCATCCACTCGCGTGAAGTGATCGTTCAGGCAGAGCTGCAGGCCGGACACACCTTCTGAGGCTTCCAACCGCAGGCGAACTTCCCCGTCGGTCGCCGCGGGAAAGTTCCAGGAGGCTCCCTGACGCCCCGCGGAACTGGCGGGCAACTCCAGTCGCCGGCCGCCCTCACGGCCGGATCCGACGCGAATACCCTCCGCGCCATACTGCGTCCACGCCACCAGCCCATGGGAAAGATCGTCCTGCACCGCGGTTTCCTCCAGCCACGCCGGGTCAAAGAGGAAGAGGGCCCGCTTGCCCTCGCCCTGCCCACTCACGACGACGACGCGCCCGGAGTCGGTTTCCACCGCCGAAGGATAGGCGGTGCCCCGGTCCCCGCGCGCCACCGCCACCGTTTCCTGCCAGACTTCCCGAAATCCCCGCCAGGTCCGGCCCTCGTCGCCGCTGATGGCGGCATGGAGCACCTCCCGACCTCCCATGGCATAGCTGCGGGGATCGGACCAGTTCTGGCACGCGTTGGTGAAGAGCACGATTCTCCCGTCCCGAAGCCGCAGCAGCCCTGCCGGTGAATCCGAGGAGATGAACTCCGTGCGCGACAGTGGCGCCCAGCGGTGTCCGTCGGAGGAAGAGGATTCCCACAGGCGACCGCCGCGATCGCGCACGAGCATCCAGACGCGATCGCGCAGTTCCAGGAGCACCGGCTCAATCGCCCCGTAGCGCGTCGCATTCGGGCCAGCCAGCGCGAGCGAGAGCGTGTCCGGCGACAATCGCCAGGTCTGGCCCGCGTCGTCCGAGTGATACACGAAGGTGTCGTTCCAACCATGATCGGGACCGCTGGCCGGCGGTTTTTCCCGCTCCGGAATGGCCCGCGCCACCGCGAGCACCAGCCGGCCGGTGCGGAGTTGGGTGAAACCCCGAATCGAGCCCACATAGCCCGGCACGATGCGCCGGGGCTCCGACCAGCGCGCGGCGGCGCGCACCCGGGACGCATGGTACACCTCGTAGAGCCGCCCGCGATATCCGCCCGGCCCTTCTCCGTAGAGGTGGACCACCGCGTGCAAACCTCCATCGGCAGCCTCCAGCACCTGGACCGCGTAATACGCCTTGCCCGGGAGCGCAAAGGCGACCTCCGGCTCCGGCCACGTCAATCCACCATCGAGCGATCGCCGAACCTCCACCGCATCGCTGGCCGGCTTGGCGATGCCATAGAGTTCCAGCGTGCCATCGCTCCGCCGCACCAGGCACATCTCGTTGGTCGGCGCCGGCCGCACCACCACGGGAGCCCGCACGGCGGCCATCGCGTCCGGTTTGGGTCGCAGCTGGATCCCGAACGGATTCGAAAACGGCTCGGCCGCGGCCACTGGCACCGCTCCCACCCAACACGCCAGCACGAGCCCGAGAGCCCGGCCAACCGACCGGAAGCGATATTTGTCCGTTGCCCGCCTGGGCGATGACACCCTCGCCTTCAACGGGAAAGGGCTCATCGTCGCTCCCCGGCAAACCACGCCAGCGGCACGCTCTTGAATTTGAGCGAGAGGAGCTTCCCTCCGACGGGAAAGTGATAGTACGTCAACAGCGCCCGTCCGGCGTGAAACGTCACGCTCGTGTACGCGTAGGTGCTGGCCGGATCCTCCTCCAGGTTTCGTCGCGGCCCCCAGGTCTTTCCTTCGTCCCGGGAAAGCATCGCAGCGAGCGGCGTGCGGGGGCCGCCATGATTTGCCCCCAGCACCGTCTTCTCCGGGTCGCCCCAGGCGACGTGGGGATTCCACACCAACAGCCAGTCGCCCGTCCCGGGCACCACCGCCAAGGTAGCCGGGGATTCCGGCGACTCGATCCCCCACGATTCAGCCGCCGACCAGGTTTCCCCGCCGTCCTCCGAAAGCGACTGCCAGATGTAGCCGGTCTGGGTGCGGATAATCTGCAGCACGCGGCCGTCGCGCCGCTCGACGAGGCCGGGCTCCATCGCTCCCCGCTTCGGGGCCGACACGGACGTTGGGCTGCGCCGCCAGGTGCGACCGTCGTCATCCGACAGGTACACCGAAGTGCGGAAATCGTCGTTCTTCGTCCACACCCGCGCGGTGCTGGCGACCGGCGCGAGCAGTCTCCCCGAGCGCAGTTGGATCACGCGCGCGTTGTTCATCACGTGGTAGCCGGGATCGGCGGTGACGAGCACCGGGGCACCCCACGTCTGCGCCTCGTCGGTCGACCGCCGGACGTAGACCTTCAGATCCGTCAGCGAGTTCTTCTGCAGGTAGAAGAACAGCACGTCGCCAGTCCGCGAACGCAGGAGGGAGACCGACATGACGTTGGCGCGGCCCGAGTTCTCCTGCAGGGTGGTCGGTGCTTCCCAGGTCCGACCGCCGTCCCGCGAACGCGCCGCCGAAATGCGCGCCGGCGCATCGTCGCGGGAACCGCCGTAAAACTCCGACCAGGCGGCCAGCAGGCTGCCATCGCGGCATACGAGCACGTCGGCCTCGGTGTGACGCGGGTTTTCCGTCGTGGCGCGCGCGAGGAACGACTCGATGATCTCCTCCGCCGCGGACGCCGACAGGCAGCACCCGAGGAGACCCACGCGCGCCAGGGAAAGCACGCGCGCACCGATCCGCGCGTACCGGCGGCCTTTCCTCCGACGGAGCGGCAGAGGGCCGAAGCCGCCGGATCCCCGGACGCGAGAGGCTGGCATGGAGGCCCCTGTCATCGTCAGAACTGGGTCCGAAGACCGACCGTCACCATCGTGCCGAAGTTCTGGTACGACTGCGGCCGCGTCCAGTTGGGCGTGCCGGGCCCCGCGCGCTCCGTGCGCTTGTTAGCGCCGTTGAAGTTGCGCGCGCCGCCGTAGGCGGTGAAGCGCTTGGCGAAGCGGTACTCGAACGACCAGTCCTGCGTGATCTGCGGCGCCACGTAGGAACGCGTGCCGGCCGGCACCGTGGCGCTCGCCGCGACCGCCGCGCCCGGGACCTTGTAGGCGTAGGCCACGTTGTAGCGGAGCGAGAACGATCGACGGCTGTAGCTTAGGCCCCAGTTGATGTTCTTGTGCGCGAAGTTCGTGAAGTCCTCCGCATTCGGCCCGCTCAGTTTCGCGATCGTGGCGTTGGCAAAGGTCGAGAACCCCTTTGCCCACGCCGGCAGGAAGTTCAGGTTCTGGCGCCAGCTGACCTCGTAGCCCTCGACCGTGGCATCGCCGCCGTTGGTCTTGGTGATGATCTCGTAGTCGAGGTAGTCGTCGTTCAAGCCATAGGTCTCGAGCTGCTCCAGGGTCGCGGGGCCGCGCACCTGCAGGAAGAAGTTCTTGATGTCCTTCCGGAACAGGCTGAGCGATACCACGGCGCCCCGGATGCCATAACCCTCGAACGATAGGTCGAAGTTGTCCGCCGACCACGGTTGCAGCCCGGAATTCACCACCGTCGCCGTGCGCACGGCCGCGGTGGGATCCGACACCGTGATGCTCGGCACGACCTCGCTGAGCGCCGGCCGCCCCAGCGTCTTCGCATAGGCCGCGCGCATCACCAGGTTCTCCGTGACGTAGAACGTGCCGTTGAGACTGGGATAATAGTCGGAGTAGGCGCGCTCCGCCGTCGCCCCGCGTTCCGTATAGCGGAGCTTCGCCGTGGTAAGGGCGTCGGTGGAGACGAGGATCGGGCGCCCGGTCGCATCGCGCAGCAGGTTGCCGTTGGCGTCCTGGCGGTAGGTCGCGCGGATGTCATCCTTGGGACCGGCCCCTTCATCCTCGGTCTTCTCAAAGCGCACTCCGCCGACCAGCCAGAGGCGGTTGTCGAGGAACTTGATGTCGCCGCGCACGTAGGCGGCGGAGATCGTCTCCTGGAAGAACCGCGAGTTGGCGACGCCCGACTGGTAGGCGGAGGCTTCGTTGACCGTGAACCACTCGGGGTGGGCCTGGAACAGGTCGTAGTATTTCACCGGGCTGATCCACTTCACCTTCAGGGTGTCGTTGAAGAATGACTGCCGCGACAGCGACTCGTTGGTGAGATCGTAGCTTCCGGCAAGGCGGCTGACCCCGGTGGGCGGCGCAAAGGTCCAGGTCTGCAGGATCGAGGTGCGGTCCTTGCGCTGGCGGTTGAGGTTGAAACCGGTCTTGAGGACCACCGGGTTGCTCCAGGCGAAGACCCGCGAGATGTTGGCCGACAGGCTCTTCATGTCGGTGCGAATATCCTCGGGCTGGCTGGTTGGATTGCCGAGGGTCAGCTGCGCGTTGTCGTAGGGATCGACCGGCGCCCCGGCGCGGTTCAGCACCGTCAGGCGCGGGGCATAGCGATCGTAGATGCCGTCAAAGCCCTCGCCGCGCACCACCAGCGAGCCGAGCGAGGCGGTCCCGATGGTCCGAAAGAAACCGTGCTCGAGGTCCTTGCGTTCATCCCAGCTGCGCGAGAAGTTGGCGTTGACGTCCCACTTGTAGAGAGAGCCCTCATGGAGGTACCGGAGGACCGCGGCGGAGGTGCCCCGCGTGCGGTCGCCGTAGGTCATGGTCTGCCGCACCGTGTCGTTGCCCGCCGCCGCCCCCTGCGTGAAGGTCGGGCCGCCGGTGTTGCCCGTGCCCCACGCGGTGGCGAAGACGTTCTGCCGCGTCGGCGTGTTGATCTGCACGTGCTCAACGTTCAGCCGCAGGGCGTTTTCGCGATTGATGCGCCAGTCGAAGGTGGTCGACGCGAGCTGCCGCTCCGTCGTCTGCAGCACGTTCTGGATCGTCGAGGTCGTCAGCACCCCGCGGATCAGGTCCCACGTGGGTGAATCGTAATCCATGTCGTAGACCCGGAGCATGCTGCTGAGGTTGATCGTGAAGGCGACGGCCTTGTTGACCGGGTGGGAGTAATTGAGGTCAAAGCCCGGCTGGATCGCGCGTTCGTTGGAATGGGGATCGCTGCCCACGCGGGTGTTGAAACCCGGGGGATCGAGCCGGTGGTCCGAGTTGTAGGCCGCGTAGGTGTTGATCCGCAGCTGGCGGCGCGGGTTGGCAAAACCGCTCTTGCCGACGATGTTCACGGTGCCGCCCACGGCGTTGGCGGGACGATCGGGTGTCGGCACCTTGGTGATCTCGATCCGGTCGACGCTGCCGGAGGAGCTGGCGGCGAGGTCGAAGTTGCGATCGATGGACGGCGAGGACACCTCCGCACCGTCGATCATGAAGATCACCCCGCCCGCCGGCATGCCGCGGATCGAGGCCGAGCCCGCGGTCTGCGGGGCCCCGACAATCGAGATGCCAGGGGTGTACTTGAGGTACTCGCCGATATTGCCGTCGCCGAGATCCCCGATCTCGTCGAGCACCACCACATTCTTGATGTTCGGAGCATACTTCTGTTCGTTGATCGCGGCCGCCGCGGCGCTGAGGGCGGTGGCCTCCACCACAAAGTCCTCCATCCGCAACACCCCGGGTTGCGTGGCCGAGGTCTGGTTCCGGGGCAACGTAAGCTCGAAGTCGCGGCGCGTCGTCTCGCCCGCCGGCACCCGCACGGTGGAATTCTGCGCCTCGAGGCCCGTGAACGTCACCCGCAGCCGCACGTCGCCGGCGGCGACGCCGCCCAGCCGGTATTCGCCGTTTTCGTTGGTGAACGTCTCCAGCGTTGTCCCCTCGATGCTGACCCGGGCGTTGTTGAGGTAGATGCCGTTCGAGGCATTCAGCACCCGGCCCTCGATGGTCCCCATCGCACCCTGCGCCCGGGAGAAGATCGGCCCCAGCACCAGGCCCAACGCAAGGAGGCCCCAGCCGGCAGTCCCTCGCAGGAATCTGCCTGGAAACAGGGTTCGCGCCGGTCGCCCTGGGTGCGTCGAAAGCTCCGAGATTGCGCCCTGGGTCAACGGGGAGGCTGGTGTAGTCACGGTTTTCATGGTGAAGGAAGAAGCTGGCGCACCAACGGCGCGACGACGGGCAGGATGCGGCCGGCGAGATCCGCGTGCCCGGTTCCGTTGGGGTGGCAACCGTCGGTGGTTCGCCCCTGCAACGACTGCCCCTGCTCCTGGGCCTCGGTCCAGGCGGCGAAATGATCCACGAGAGGAACGCCGGTCTCACGGGCGACGTTGCGACAGCGTCCGGCATAGCGGGCGAGCCGTTCGTTGGGGTCTTCGCCCAGGCCGTTCCGGCGGTTCTCCTCGCCGAAGCGGGGCGGAGTCATCAACACCGGCACGATGCCCGCCGCCCGCAGGCGCCCCACGATTTCCCGGAGATTTGCCTCGTAGCTCTCCTCACCGAGGCGCGACGCAGTCTGGCCTTCGTCGACCCAGCCGTCGTTCGTTCCATACATCACCAGCACGAGGTGCGGGCGCTGGGCCAGCACGTCGCGATCCAGTCTCCGCAAAGCCTGGTCGGTCCGCTCCCCGCCGATCCCGAGGTTGTGCACGAGCACCTTCGCGCCGGCCTCACGCAGCGCCGCCTGCACTCGCGCACTGAACGTCTCCGTCGGCAGCACCCCCGGGCGGGCCCCGCGGGTGATCGAATCGCCCAACGCCAGCACGCGCACGGCCGGGCCGTCCAGGGGATTCCCGACTGGCCCCAGGAAGTCGGCCTCGTTCAACGCCGCGCACAACCGCCCCTGCATCGTGGAAATCCACAGCCGCCCCGGCTCGGCCTCGAACACATAGGGGTACGCAATCCAGTAGGCTGATTCCCGCTGCCCCGCCGGGGTGGGCTGCACCGCGAAGACCTGCGGCGCCGTCCAGGTGACGCCGTCGTTCTCCGAGAAGGCGATCGACAGCTGTTCCCGGCGCCCAAGCCGTTTCACCGGGTCGCGAAAGCGGTTCCACACCAGCGCGACGCGGCCACTCGCCAGCCGCACCAGGGTTCCCGGGGAATCGCTCGCCTCGATCGGCGCCGGTTGCGGCACGCTCCATTTCACCCCGTCGCGCGAGTTCGTCTCGTAAAAACACCCGTGCGGCACGCGCAGCAGGAGGCGCACGACCCCGTCGGCCCGTTCCAGGACGGTGCCCTCGAGTCCGCCGCCATGCGTGGTCGCCCGCAGCCCGCTCACGGGATCCCGGTAGTTTCCCGCCTCACCGAGATCGATCACGTCGCCCGCGTGCCAGTTCTGGCCGAGGTCGTCGGAGTGGTAGACGATCGTCACGTGGCGGCCCGGATTCGCCATCGCCTTCTGGGCCACCAGCAGAACCCGGCCGTTACGGAGGCGCAGGAACTGCCGCACGGCACCGCACCATCCGTCCTGGAGCAGCACCGGCGCCTCCCAGGTCAGGCCATCATCCGAACTCCGCAGCAGGTACACCGGAATCCGGCACCCCTCCTGCGGCCCGCCCTTCTCGTCGTCCCAGAGAAACCGCTTTTCCCGCAGGTTGAGGAAGGCGAACAGCACCACTCCCTCCCGGGTGCGTAGCAGGGCCCGCTCGCCGCTAGGCTCGAAGCGCAGCGAGTCGAAGATCGCCCGGGGCGTCCACGTCCGGCCTTCATTCCGGGAAACCAACGCCCCCCGGGAGTCCATGGTCAGGATCGAGCCGTCGCCCAGCCGCACAAAGGGCCCCTGCTGCATGAACGGCAACGGGGCGGCCTTGTCGTGCAGGATCACTTCCGCCCAGGTCGACAGGGTCGGGAGCAACGCGAGCACCAGGAGGCGGAGGAACATGGGGAGCGGGACACGCCACGCGGCGCAACCCCAGCACAGCCATGCCCACCCCCGTCGCAACCGCAAGCCACTGGTCACAAGATATGCCACCATTTCCCGCATTGAGCCCCCCTGCCGATTGCGCCTCAGTGACCGCCACGCGCCCGTGCCGCGCGCCGCTCCTCTGTCCGGCTTCCGCTGCCGCAACCGCCCGCTCCGCCCTTCTTTCTTCAACCCGCTTCCTCTGCATGCGCCCGTCGCTCATCCGCTCCCGCCTCCGCCAGGACCAGGCCGCCCGCATCGTGTGCCTCTACTACCCGACCGCGATGCTGCCGGCCCACGCCGCCCAGGCCGGGTTCGACGCCATCTGGCTCGACACCGAGCACAGCACGTGGGACCGGCGGGAACTCCAGCGTCTCATCGCCCACCACCATCTCGCCAACATCGACTGCATTGTCCGCACCGGCAGCCGAAACGCTCCCGAGCTCTATCACCTGCTCGAGGACGGGGCCACCGGCCTGATGATCCCGCACGTCAACTCCGCCGAGGATGCCGCCGCCCTCGCCCGCGCCGTGAAGTTCCCTCCGCTGGGCCAGCGCGGCCTGGATGGAGCCGGCCTCGACAACAACTTCTACCTCGCCGGGACCGCCGGCTACCCTGCCGCCGCCAACGCCGAGACCTTCCTGATCGTCCAAATCGAAACCCCGGAGGCGGTCGCAGCCGCCGACGCCATCGCCGCCGTCCCGGGCGTGGACGGTCTCTTCATCGGACCTGGCGACCTCTCGCTCCGCCTCGGTTGCCCCCTGGACTGGGCGAACCCGAAGATGATCGCGGCCGAAGCCGCCGTCGCCGCCGCCGCCGCGCGCCACGGCAAAGCCTGGGGTCGTCCTTCCGGATCGGCCGAGGACATCGCCGCGCTGGCCAAGAAGGGCGCGCGCCTCATCGCCCACGGAAGTGATTTCGGTGCGGTGATGAAGATGATGCCGGCGTTTGCCGAGACCCTGCGCCAGGGCCTGGGCGGAACCTGATCCGGGCGGGATCGCGCCGCTCACGTTCGCACCCCCCATGCCCGGGCTTCCCCTCCGGCACCGCGGCGACCCGGCCCCCGGGACCGGGAGCGGTCGGCTGGTTCGACTCGTGCGTGCGTGGAGCTGCCGCCTGGCCCTGACTGTCTCGGCCCTGCCCTGCGGCCTGGCCGCGGCCGAACCAGCGCCGCCTCGCATGCTGCTGCAGGGTTCCGGAGAATCCCTGGCCTTCCTGCGTCTGCCGGGCGGCAGCTTCGCCTTCTACAATCGCCTGCGCCCGGAAGCCACCCCGTTCACGCTGCGCGATCGCGCGGGAGTCCCCGTATCACTCCTGCCCTCGTTGCCGGCCGACCTCGCGGGCAGTCCGGTGATTCGCGAGAGCCGCGCACTGGAAAACACGCAGGTGATCCTGACTCCAGACCGCCGCCTGATCAGCATCCAGGTCCGCGGAGAGTCGCTCGACCCGGCCACCGTGAAGCTGGTGGGCCTGCCCCGTTACCTCGATCTCTGGATGACCTCGGCGACTCCCGCGCTCGCGGCCCCTTCCCGCCGCATCTGGCGCGGGTACAACGGATCCCAGATGGAGTACCAGCAACTGCCCGACGGCCGCCTCCTCGTGCCCTTCGGCAGCATGCAGCCCCATGCGCGGGCCGCTCCGCCGACCGGACGGCATGCGACAGTTGTCCTGTACTCCGACGACGCCGGCCAGACCTGGCAGGAAAGTCCCGCCCGGCTGATCTCCCCCTGTTATGACGGCTTTAATGGCAGCAATGAAGGCGCCTGCGAGCCGTCGCTCGAAGCCCTCGCGGACGGCCGCCTCTGGATGCTGCTCCGCACGCAGGCCGGGTTCCTCTACGAGACCTTCTCCGTCGATCGCGGACAGACGTGGACCGCGGCCACGGCCAGCCGCTTCAGCACGTCGACGGGGCCTTCCAACCTGCTCCGCCTGCCCAACGGCTGGCTCCTGCTCGCTTGGAACAATTGCGAACTGCCCCTCCGCCACGCGGGCCAGGGTGTCTACGGCGGTCGCGACGCTCTCCACGTGGCGGTCACCGCCGACGAAGGGCGCACCTGGCGGGGGTTCCGGGAGGTTTATCTCGATCATCGTCGCAACGACAATCCGGCCCGCTCCGGCGATCGCGGCACGGCGTATCCCCTCGGAGCGTACACCAAGGAGGGCTCGATCGTGATCCTCGCCGGCCAGGGCCAGGGCGGACGGAATCCCATCCTGATCGATCCCGACTGGATCGTCGCCCGGACCGCGCGGACGGATTTCTCCGACGGCCTCGAGCAGTGGAGCGTCTACAAACACCACGGCCCCGCCAAAGGCTGGTGGCGGGCCCGCGCCGTCGGCGGCCTGCTCGTCCCCGACCCGTCGCAGCCCGCCGCCCGGTGCCTGCAGCTGCGCAGGGTCGACGACCTTCCCGCCGACGTCGGCGTGTGGAACTTCCCCAACGCGTGGAAGGGATCGCTGACGGCGCGGGTGCGTCTTCCCCGCGGGACCGCCGGCGGCCTCGTCTGCCTGAACGACCGATTCTTCGATCCATCCGAGTCGCTCGGCCAGGACTTGGCCCAGTTTCGCCTGCCAATCAACGCCGACGGGCGGGTCGGCACGGTCACGCTGGCCCCGGAGCAGTGGCACGAGCTGACCCTCACCTGGGATCTCACGGCCGGCACCTGCGCCCTGGCGGTCGATGGTCAGCCGGCCGGCTCCGTCCCCCTGGGCTACGAGACCCTCAATGGCCTCAGCTACGTGCGCTTCGCGTCGACGGCCACCGCACGGGATCCCGCCGGGCTGCTCGTCGGCGCCGTGCGCGTCGAGGCGACCGATCCCTTCGCCCCGGCCCGCACCGCGGCCGAGCTGCGCGCCCACGAGCAACGCTACGTCGCGCGCGTCGTGCCACGCTGGCGGCCCCCCCCCTGAGGCACCTCCGGCCCGGTTCTCTTCGTTGCCTCGCTCAAGAGGATCGCGAACCGGGAGACGATCCGAGAGGCACCAGTTGGCGCGCAGCCGCCTTGCGCCCGGTCGAGGGGTCGGCTCCAATCGAATCGCTTTCCGCCATGAAATTCCCCGCTCTCGCTGGCGTTGCCCTCGCCGCCCTGTTTGTCGCCCCGGCCCTCGCCGCCGATGCTCCGTACCTCCTGAAAAGCAACCTGCCGTACGCAAGCCCCGCCCTCGAGCGCCAGGTGCTCGACATCTACACGCCTCCCGGCGCGAAAAACCTGCCGGTGGTCTTCTGGATCCACGGCGGCGGCTGGCAGGCCGGCGACAAGACCAGCGTGCAGCAGAAGCCGCAGGCCTTCGTTGAGCGCGGCTTCGTCTTTGTCTCCACCAATTACCGCCTCCTCCCGCAGGTCGAGATGGGCGAGATCTTCCGCGACGTCGCCCAATCCCTGGCCTGGGTGCACCGGAACATCGCCGCCCATGGCGGCGACCCGCGGCGGATCTTCGTCATGGGCCATTCCGCCGGCGCGCAGCTCGCCGCCCTCCTCTGCACCGACGACCGCCTTCTGCGCGCCCATGGCGTGCCGTTCGCAGTGCTGAAGGGCTGCGTCCCGGTCGACGGGGACACCTTCGATCTTCCCGCCATCATCACCACGGCCGAGACCCGCCGGCGCGCCCACGGCCAGCCCGAGCCGAAATCCACCCACCGCGTCAAGTTCGGCACGGAAGCACAGCACCGCGACTACTCCGCCGTCACCCATGTCGCCCCGAACAAGGGGATCCCGCCGTTCCTGATTCTCCACATCAACGCCAACCCCGACACCACCGCCCAGGCACAGCGCCTCGCCGCAGTCCTCAAGGCAGCCAAGATCCCGGTCAAGGTCGTGGGCGATCGGGAGGCCAATCACAGCTCGCTCAACGCCAACCTCGGCCTGCCCGGCGATGCGTGCACGAAAGAGCTCTTCGCGTTCGTCGACGCAGCGTTGAAGCCCTGAACGAATTCGGCCGGTGAGCCGCCCGGCGGGTTCCCGGTGGGTGCGCCCGCGGGCGAACAATTCAGGGGTCCCGCACTCCCGTCGCAGCCTTGGTGGGAATCGCGTCGTCCGCCGAGGCTGGCGGTGTGCCCGGCGCGACAACCTCGCCGACTGGCAGGGCAGTGTAAGGCCACGCGGCCAACGCGGGTGCCCGACGCGAACCGTGCACCTCGTGACCAGCCCCCGGGCCAGGCGCCGGATCAAACTCGCGCTTTACTCCCTCCCCCACCGCGAGGTGGAAGATCCGCACGTTTTCCACTCCCGACTCCAGGCGAAACACCCGCGCAGTGCGGTACACGGTGCAGTTCCGGGCGGTCACCCAGGCGCTCGCCCGATCCCCGCCCGATCCGCGACACCGGAAGGCAATGTCGTTTTCCACGAAAACACAGGAGTCGATCACCGCCTGCACCTTCTCCTTCAGGTTGAGCGCCGCCCCGTTGCCGATCGCCCCGTGCCCCCACCCTAGCATCAAGGTGTGGCGAATCGTGATCCGGGCGCGCGGGCCGGCCGGCGCCACCTTGCTGTCAAACGCGTTTTCCCCGGGTCGTTCGCCGCGCCGGTAATCCGCACAGTCGCGGTCCAGCGGCCCCGTCCAGAGAAAACAGTGCTCGACCAGCACGTTGTCCCACGCCCAGGGCTCCACCTTCCGGCCGGGATCAAACTGCAGGGCATCTCCGCTCACATGGGAAATCTCCGTATTGCGCACGGTGAGGTTGAGCGGACGCCCGGTGATGCCGTGAGCGTCGAGGTTCTTCTCCGCCCGATAGGTGCCGTGGAGCAGGTGATGAATGTGGCAGTTTTCGATCCGCACATTGCGGCCGTACACCTCCACGCCGTCCCGCCGACCGTGCCGGATGGTGCAGTGGCGCAGCACGACGTCGTCCGCCGTGATTCGCACGAGATCGTGCTCTCCCCATTCGCCATCAACAAGGATGTTCTCGTACACCCCGGGTCGATCGATCACGAGGCGGGAAACGCGCTTCGCGTCCGGCCGCGCGCCGACCGGGCCCGCCAGCCCCGCAAGCACGGCCGCGGCGGCCTCGGTCAGGAACACAAAGGGCAGCGCGACGGCCAGGGCCGCCGCCAGCCGACCGGAACACCATGCGATCGGCCGGGAGACCTCCGCCGTCCCGGGCGAGGCAGAAACGCCCCGACCACCGCTTCGAGTCAGGACCCCGACAAAGGCCCGCAGCCGACTCTTCAAGTTGCCCGCTCCTTGGCGTCCGGATCCGACGCCTTCACGTAGCGGTCCAACGTCGCTCCGGGCGGCGCCCAGTCCGGCCGCCGCCGCACGTCCCTTTCGCCGGCGACCGAACCCGGCGCCGCGTGTTCTCCGCGCTCCCCGGCCGGCCGCAGCTCCCACCAACATTGGCCACCGTGGTTGTGCTCATGGTCGATGGTGAACCCCGCCTCGCGCATCAGGGGTCCGACCCAACCCATGCAATGGTCGCAATAGTCACGGTACTGCTCGAGGCCGTTGCGCAACAAGAACCCCTTGGAGGGACACTGGTGCATGTCGATCCGGAACACCCCCGGTTGATCGGTGATGGCAAAGCCAAGGTCCGGTGACTCCTCCGTCAGCGTGTGCCCCCAGTATTTTCCCATCCCGGCAAAGCCCTCGCCCTGGATCAGCTCCCGCGCGTGCCGCTGGCTGTCGCGGTAGATGGCCTGCTCCCAGTACTCGCGCACCAGGGCGTGACCGCCCTGCCGCTCCAGCCACGCAAAGGTCCACTCGTAGTGTCCGCAGAAATCGTAACAGCCAATCATGGGAAGAGGGGGTGCTTTCCTGGGTCCGACTTGCCGTGCCCGGCTCTCATGCCGGCACGGTCGTGATCGCCGCCGGGTCCTGCGGCGGCAGCGCGGCCTCTGGCTCCGCGTAGGTGTGGCAGCATGCTCCGTTGCCCCCCGCGAGCCGCATGATCATCCCCGCTGCTTCGGCCCGTGCCCGGCCAAGGTGATAACAGTGCTGGCAGAACTCCGGGACGATTTCCCGGCCGCCGGCCCGCAGGTGACGGATCGCCGGGCAGACTCGCACCCGCACCTCCACCCGATCGGGCTGCTCCACCACCTCCACGTCGGACCCCGGTTCCGCCGCAAAAAAGGTCCGCCAGTACGAAGCGACCGCCGGCAGCCGGCCTTCCCGCCACCGACGATTGGCCGGCGCATGATACGCGCGGCCCATCTCCTCGAGGTAACGCACCCAGCCCTCGCGGCCCAGGCGCGTGAGCAGGAAGCGAAAGGTCGCATTGATCGCGAAATAGAAGTCCGCCGAACCGACCGGCTTGGTGTCGGTGTAGGGCAGCGGGGACGGTGCGGTTGGGCGGTTGTCTTCGGAGGGCACGGTGCGTTCGTGGGGAGGCCCGCAGGCACCGACAATCAGAGTTGTTCTTCCGCGGAAAACGAGTCCCTTCTCGTGGTCACATTTCATGAACAGTTCGCCCGGTGTCCTCGAGTTGCCCCGCCGGATGACGCTGGCCACCCAGGCCGCGGAATCACTCCGCCGGGCCATCGCCGGGCACCTGTGGCGCGACTTCCTGCCGAGCGAGCGGCGCCTCTGTGATCTCCTGCAGGTCAGTCGCCCGACGGTGCGCGCGGCCTTGCGCCAGCTGGCTTCCGAAGGGCGCATCGCCATCACCCAGGGCCGGCGGATCCGCCTCGTCACCCACCCGGCACCGGCGCGCCTGCCGCGCAGCCGCGTCGTGGCCCTGGTGTCCCACCAGCCGCTCAGTCAGCTCGCCCATACCTCCTTCCAGGGCATCAGCGAGATGCGGACCCAACTCGCCCGCCAGGGATTCCGCATCGATGAGTTTGTGTGCAGCGGCCGCACGGCCGCGACCCAGATTCGCCGGCTCGAAACCTACCTGCGCCAGAATCGCGTCCTCGGTTGCGTGCTGTCCTCGGTCAGCCGCGAGGTGCAGCAGTGGCTGGCCGCCCAGAAAGTCCCCGTCCTGGTGCTCGGCTCCTGCCACGCCAGTGTCGAACTGCCCTCACTCGACGTGGATTACCGCGCCGTCTGCCGCCACGCGGCGGGCATCTTTCGGCGCCATGGGCACCGCCAGCTCGCCTTCCTGGTGCCGGATCTCGGCATCGCGGGCGATTTGGTGAGCGAAGCGGGGTTCCAGGAAGGCGCCAGTGCGCCACCCGGCGGAGGCGAAGTCCGGGCAACGCTCGTCCGCCACAACGGCACGCCGGCCGACCTCCTGGCGCGTCTGGGGGCGCTATTCCGCTCCCCCAGCCCGCCAACCGCACTGCTGGTCGCGCGGCCGGTGCACACCATCGGCGTGCTCGCGCACCTGCTGCGGCAGGGTTTCCGGGTGCCGGAAAACCTTTCCCTCATCGCCCGCGATCACGACCCGCTCTACCAGGACTACGTGGCGCACTACGCCTTCGCGGATGGGACCCTGTCCCATCGACTGTCGCGCCTCGTGCTCCAGATGGCACACCGCGGACATCTCTCGAATGCTCCTGAGCTGATCTTTCCCCGGTACGTCGCGCGCGACACCGTGCGGGCCCCGGTCGTCCGGTAGCTGCCGTCAAAGACGAAGTTCGGCAGAAGGCAGCCGGCCGCGTCGAGGCCGGCCTCGGCACGTCCACCGAAGGGACCGACCGGACTTAGAGGCTCCGGCGACACCCGCAGCGCCGCGAAACAACCCGCAAGGGATCGGTGACGGCCCACCGCTCCTCGGGACCGCCTGCCGAAAGGCCCATGGAAACAGCCTCTCGATGGATCGCAACCGGAGGCTTCGCCGGCTGGAGGGGTTGACGCCACCGGGCGGCGGAGGCCAGACTCCCCGCGCTCCGGTCCTGCCGGAGTCCGTGCCATGTCTCCGCGCTGCTGCCCTCTCACCCCGACCCTTCCGCCTCGCCAGGGTCAACGAGGGCAGTACCCCACCACCGGGACGTCGCTGGTCGCGCTTTCACCCGGCCTCCCATGCCAACGTCCAACCTGCCCCGCCGCCCCCTGCCTGCCTCCCGCCGCGATTTCCTGAAGCTCTCCGCCGGTTTCACCACCGGTGCCCTGGCCGGGGTCGCCCTGCCGCGCTCGGTCTTCGCCGCCGGGAGCGACCGCATCCGCGTCGGCTTGATCGGTTGCGGCAACCGGGGCACCGCCGCCGCCATCGACGCCCTCGACGCCGACCCCGGCGTACACCTCGTGGCGATGGCCGATCTCTTTGCCGACCGGCTCGCCGCCTCCCTGACGAAGATCAAGGCCCGCGCTCCGGAACGCGTGCTCGTCGACGCGGACCACTCCTTCACCGGCTTCGACGGCTGGCGGCACGTGATGGCGGCCAGCGACGTCGTGCTCATCGCCTGCGCCTCGCGCTTTCACCCGCGGTACCTGCGCGCCGCCGTGGATGCCGGCAAACACGTCTTCGTCGAGAAGCCGCACGGAATCGACCCGGCCGGCATTCGCGCCACGCAGGAGGCCGCCGATCTCGCCCGCACCAAGGGCCTCAGCGTCGTCTCCGGCCTGCACAACCGCTTCGACCAAGGCGTCCGCGAAACCGTCCAGCGGATCCACGACGGCCAGATCGGCGACGTCGTCGCGATGGAGGTGAACTTCCTGCGCGCCCCCTACGTGCTCGTCGAACGCCAGCCGGGCTGGAGTGAAATCGAGTTCCAGTACCGCAACTGGTATCACTTCTCGTGGCTCTCGGGCGACGACGTGACCCAGTCGCTGGTGCACAACCTCGATAAGGCCTGCTGGGTGATGAAGGAGGAGCCGCCGCTGAAAGCGCACGGTCTCGGGGGCCGCTCGGCGTCGTTCGGCCCCGTGTACGGCGACATGTTCGATCATCATTCCGTCGTCTACGAATACGCCAACGGCACCCGGCTCTACGCCTTTTGCCGCACGCAGAAGGAATGCTACGGCGGCATCTCGGATCACATCATCGGCACCAAGGGCCGCGCCTCCCTCCTCAATTACATGATCCGGGGCGAGAAAAACTGGGATCTCCCGGCAAAGCCACCCCACCCGTACAAACAGGAGCAGCGCGAGTTCTTCGCCGGCATCCGCGCGGGCAAGCCGCTCAACTCCGGAGCCTACATGGCCAACAGCACCATGGTGGCCGTGCTCGGCCAGATCGTCTGCTACACCGGGCGCCAGCTGGGCTGGAAGAAGGCCATCGCCTCGGACTTTGCCTTCCCGCCGCCCGGAGATGTGGACTTCACCACGCCACCTCCCATCGTGCCCGGCCCCGACGGTCAGTATCCCATCGCCATTCCCGGCAAGACGAAGCTGATCGCCGGCACATGAAAGCGCCCGGCCTCGCGCTGTCGCTCTGGGCTCTCGCCGTCGTCGCGCGGGCTGCCGACGCGGCCTCGGCCGCCTATCCCTACCCCGGGCCGCCCGCCCCGGAACCGAAGCCGCTGCAGGTCCTCCTGCTGACCGGCTGTGACTACCCGGGCCACCTCTGGCGCCAGACGACACCGGTGCTGGCGGCCGCGTTGCGGGCCGATCCGCGCGCCGACGTGCGCGTGGTCGAGGACGCCCATTTCGCCGACTCGTCCGCCCTCTCCCGCTACCACGTCATCGTGCTGCACTACATGAACTGGCGCACGCCGGCCCCGGGCGAGGCCGCCCGGGCCAACCTGCACCGCTTCGTTACGAATGGCGGCGGCCTGGTGCTGGTGCACTTTGCCTGCGGCGCCTGGCTCGACTGGCCGGAGTTCGTGCAGCTCGCCGGCCGCGTCTGGGATCCGCGCCGGCGCGGTCACGACCCGCGCGGGCCGTTCCGCGTCGAAATCACGGATCCCAACCACCCGATCACGCGCGGGCTCACGGCGTTCGACACCGACGACGAACTCTACACCTGCCTCGCCGGCTCCCCGCCGATCACCGTGCTCGCGCAGGCCACCTCCAAGGTCGATCGCCAGGCCCATCCCATGGCGTTCGTCCTCGAGGTCGGCCGGGGCCGCGTCTTCCACTCGCCGCTCGGCCACGACGTCAAGGCTTTCGGTCCGGCCACCCTGGAACTTTTCCGTCGCGGCGTGGCCTGGGCCGCCGGTCTGCCGCCAGTGGCACCTGCTCCTTCCTCCTCCCCATGAAAATCGGCTTCCATACCGACGCGTTCAATTCGAGCTACAAGAGCTTCGAAGGCTGCCTGCAGTGGGCGCAGCAAAACGGCGTGCACTTCATCGAGTGCGGCCTGATCGACGGAGTCAGCTGGATCCACGGCCTCGGCTACCAGCCGCACGTCGCCCTCTACGAGGACCCCGTGCTGCTGCGCCGAAAGATGGATCGCTACGGGGTGCGCTTCTCGCAGGTCGACGCCGCGTTTCCCCTCTCCGGCAAGGACGGACCGATCCGCGGCGTGCCCTACGTGCTGAAGTCGATCGCCTGGGCCGCACAGATCGGCTGCCCCAACGTCGACACGACCGACGGTCTCCACGCCCCGGAGGGCCTGAGCGACTCCGCCGCCCTCGACCTGATGAAGGGCGAATACGAACAGATCATCGAGGTCGCCGAGGCGCACCGCATCGTCGTCAACGTCGAGCCGCACGGGTATTTCACCACCAAGCCCGACATGATGGCGCGGATGCTCGCCTTCTGCGACAGCCCGTACCTGCGCATGAACATGGACACGGGCAACACTTTCATCGCCGGTCAGGATCCGGTCGAGTTCCTGCGCCGCTTCCTCGGCAAGGTGAGCCATGTGCACGTGAAGGATGTCTCCGAATCGCTCGCCGCCGCCACGCGCGGCGCCCAGACCGGCATCGCCGTGAGCCAGTGCTCACTCGGCGAAGGCGTGAACGCCGACAACATCCGCCGCTGCCTGCAAGTCCTGCACGCGAACGGCTACACGGGCGTCCTCAGCATCGAGTGCGAGGGTCAGGGCGGCCCGATGATCGAGAAGTCCCTCGCCTGGCTGCGCCGCACGCTCGGTGAACTAGGCATCCCCGAGGAGAGGGCCTAGCCGGCCCGGCAGGTCTGTAACCACGTTTGAGCCAAAGGTGAAAGCGTAGCCGGACAGGAGGTAGCCGGCCTCGCTGAGGCCGGTTTCGACAGTTCGATCGACGCTGCCGGCCGGGGTCGGCGCCCCCGGCCACAGCCGAACCGTCGTGAAAAGGTACGTAGTGAACCGACAATTACACACTCTCCCGGGGTGGCTTCCGCCTCCGTGGCAGAGGCCGATCCGCGGAACTTGGCTTCAAGCAAAACTACTTCGCCGCTTTCTTCTTCGCCGCCTGCTTGCCCGCCTTTCCACGGGCGCCGTCGCCGTTCCAGCGGTTGTCGATCCAACGCGGTGGTTCGTTCTGCGCGTTCCACGCGTCCCAGCGTGCCTGAAGGGCCCGGACGCGTGCCGGTTCCGCCGCCGCCCGGTCGTTTTTCTCCGCCGGATCCTCGCGCAGGTTGAACAACAGGGGCGCACTTTCCACGTGCGGCTTCACCAGCTTCCAGTCCCCTTCGCGCACGGCATATTGCACGCCGAAGCGCCAGTAGAGGGCGTCGTGCGGCGCCGCCTTGGTCGCGCCGGTGAGACCGGGCAGGAGGTTGACCCCATCGAGCTTCCATTCCGGAGCGACTGCGGCTCCCGCAGCCGCGAGTGCGGTCGCCAGCAGGTCGACCTGGATCACGGGATGCTCGAACACCTGCCCGGCAGGAATCCGGCCTTTCCACGAGGCGATGAACGGCACGCGGATACCGCCTTCCCAGAGGGTCCACTTTGTGCCGCGCAGGATGCCATTACTGGTGGGTCCGCCCGGGCCGCCGTTGTCGCCGAAGAAAAACACGAGCGTATTCTCCTCCAGCCCCCGCTCCCGCAGGCGTGTCAACACACGCCCCACGATGTCGTCCATCTGGGCGAGATCCGCCGCATACTTCCGCCGGGCCGCCGGCTGCACTGCCGCCATCCGCCCCAGCCAGGGCTCCGGTCCGACCATCGGGCCGTGCACGGCGGTAAAAGGCAGGTAGAGGAAGAAGGGAGCGCGCTGGTGCCGGTCGATGAAGCCCAGCGCTTCCGCGCAAAACTGCTCCATGTGGTTGGCGGGACGCGGCACTTCGGCCGTGCCCCGGTAAACCGGTGGACCCTCCGGGGGCTGCGCCGCCAATCCGTAGGGCAAGATGCCGTAGAACTCATCGAAGCCCCGCTCCGTCGGCCGGTAGCCGGGCTCCGCGCCGAGGTGCCACTTTCCGAAGAGGGCGGTGGTATAACCCAACGCCTTCATCCGCTGCGCAAACGTCACCTGCGCCGAATCCAGGGCCCGCGGACCGCGATCGGTCGGAGCCGGCCGGCCCTCGGCGTTGGCATCGAATCCGAACCGCTGCTGGTAGCGTCCGGACATCAACCCTGCCCGGGTCGGGCTGCACACGCAGCCTGAAGTGTAGGCGTTGGTCAGCCGGGCGCCTCCGCGGGCCAGCGCATCGAGGTGCGGCGTGGGGATGTCCTTGCCGCCATACGATCCCAGATCGGCATAACCGAGGTCGTCAGCCACCAGGAGGACGACATTGGGAGGACGCACGCTCGCGGCGGAGGCGCCGATGACGCTCGCCAGGAGGAGCAGTGCTGCGGGGACGAGTTTCGCTGGGTTCATGGAGAGTCCGGGAGAAATGGGAATGACACGTCGCGCGAAGGCAGCGCCTTCAACTTCCTCAATCACGAATCGACTCGGAGGATCCCCACGCGGCTCGGAACCGCATCCAACGGACGAGACCTTGCCGATGTAACCGGCCGCGCTGAGGCCGGCCCAGACCGGGAGTTCGAACGTGCCGACCGGGGTCGGCGCCCCCGGCTCCACCAGGATCGACGCGAGTCGTTTCGAAACGGATCGACGACAACACAGAGGAGCGGCCTGCATCCGTGTTCATCGGTGTCGATCCGTGGTTCCCTGGTTGGGACGCCTCGACCGCTTCACGGCGAGTTTCCGGATTCGCCTATCCCAGCGCCTCCAGCGCCGCCTGGTACGTCTTCGCGGCGACCGCGGTGCCGTCCGCCGAGCACTTCAAATCCCGCAGGAGGCCGTCCTTCAGCCCGTAGATCCAGCCGTGCACCGCGAGTTCCTGGCCGCGGGCCCAGGCATCGCGCACGATGGTGGTCCGGCAGACATTCGCCACCTGCTCGATCACATTGAGCTCACACAGCCGGTCACAGCGCTCGGGACCCTCGGCGCGCACACATTCGAGACGACGGTGGTGCTTCTCGCGGACATCCTGCACGTGCTGGAGCCAGTTGTCGGCGAGGCCGATCCGGTCGCGGTTCAGCGCCGCATTCACGCCGCTGCACCCATAGTGTCCGCAGACGATGATGTGCCGCACCTTCAGCACCTCGACGGCAAACTGCATCACGGAGAGGCAGTTCAGGTCCGTGTGCACGACCACGTTGGCGATGTTGCGGTGCACGAACAGTTCGCCCGGGAGGAGCCCGACGATCTCGTTGGCCGGCACCCGGCTGTCGGCACAGCCGATCCAGAGGTATGCCGGGCTCTGCTGCCGCGACAACTTCAGGAAGAAGTCCGGGTGCTCCCGCCGAAGGGCCGCGGACCAGGCAGCGTTGCTGGCAAAGAGACTTTCGATGTTGGCCATGCGGTTGCGCGAATTGGTCCGGGAGTGTTGGCAGCTTTGCCTCCACGTCAACCGACCCGCGCGGCCAGCGGATTCCCGACAGAGTCAGGTCTTGGGTTTTCGGGGTTGCGATCGGGCCCCTGAACCGCACCCCAAACCCCAATGCCTGACCCTGCCTCGCACCTTCCCGCCTTTGCGTCTTTGCGTGAGCCCTCCCAATCCAGTCGCACGCCAAGCCGCAAAGGCCGCGAAGGCGGACGGATTTCCGTCTTCACAAGAACCCCCACCGGGCCAGGCTTCGGGGCCTGGGGTTTCGAGCGTGCCCCCTGCGCCCCACCCCAGGCCCCAACGGCTGAACCTGTCGTGCACCCCTTCCGTGATTCCTAGATGCGCCCTCGTACCGTGGATAATCCTCGCGCTCTGGCTCGTTGAAGCAAGCGGGGGTGAAGCCGGCTCGACGCCGCCGCGAGCGGCGGTCACCGCGCCGGGCGGTTCCCTCCTCGGAACGAGGGCCGGCGACGCGCGCGAGGTCGCCGGGCTGAAGCTCCGCTGGTGCCCCTCCGGCCGGTTTCGCATGGGGAGCCCGACGGGCGAATCGGGGCGCCGCAGTGATGAGGGCCCCGTCGACGTGACGCTGACGCGGGGCTTCTGGATCGGACAATACGAAGTGACGCAGGCGCAGTGGCGACGGGTGATGGGGTCGATTTCGCGCGAGTTCGACGCGGGGCACGGCGACCACCTGCCGGTGTATTGGGTCAGCTTCGTGGAAGCGGAGGAATTCTGCCGGCGCCTGACCGAAGCGGCGGCTCCGGAACTGCCTTCCGGCTGGGAATTCCGGCTGCCGACAGAGGCGCAATGGGAATACGCATGTCGGGCCGGCACCACGAGCGCGTTTGCCTTTGGCGACTCCCTCACCAAGGCCGAGGCGAACTTCGGGCGCCCGTTCCGCGGCGCGCCGCCGGGCTTTCCCGACGGATCCGCCACGCCAGTGGGCACCTATCCGCCGAATGCCTGGGGCATCCATGACCTGCACGGCAACCAATGGGAGTGGTGCCGCGACTACTTCCATGGGTCGATCCTCGGCGGCGTCGATCCGGATCGACGCGACCAGCCGGGAAGCCCGAATCGGGATGGTTCGTATTCGCGGGTGCGACGGGGCGGCGCGTGGCCCGAGGAGGCGCGGTTCTGCCGGTCGGCCGCCCGGCTGCCCTTCGAACCGGAACGCCGTTCCAACCACATCGGCTTTCGCGTCGTCCTGGTGCAACGCTGACCCGGCGACGCGGCCCGTCCCTCCTTTCACACTGGCCGCGGCCGACGACGGGTGGCGACGCGTGCGATCGACTTTCGGCGCCGTCCGTCTTTGTCGAGCCATGGCGGCAACCCTCTGCGTCCATTCTTCCAACATCTGCCCGACTTTCGTGAACTGACCCGCCAGCCGTCTAGTCCGCCATCGCTCGCAGAGCGTCAACTGAAGCTCGGCAGCGCAGCGGAGGAGCGAAGGTTGGTGCCCGGGGTGGGGGTCGAACCCACAAGACTTTCGTCGGTAGATTTTGAGTCTACTGCGTCTGCCAATTCCGCCACCCGGGCGAACGGATGGGAGCGAAAAGCTAGGCAGGGCCCTCCCGGTGTCCACGCCAAATTCCCGCGGGCAATTTTGAACGTCCCCGGCCCGGGCGCGTCTGTCGTCCCGTTGGTTACCCGTTCTTTTTAGGTAGTTCACAGTTTGCAGTTAAGTCGGCAAGGGCGCCGGGGTTCATCTCCCGGCGCCCTTTCTGTTTTCCCCTCGACCCCCTCGCCGCAGGCGGGAAAGTCGCCTCGCGCCACGACCATGCCCGACTTCCGCGCCTACTGTTCTCCCGCCACCGCCGAACCGGCCGAACTCACCCTTTCTCCCGAGGAATCGCACCACCTGGTCGCGGTCAACCGCGCCCGGGTGGGCGACACGGTCGTCGCTTTCGATGGCCGGGGCACGGAGTGGATCTGCACCCTCGCGACCGACCGCAAATCCGCGGCGGTCCTCCAGGTCCGATTCAAGCAGAAGCTCCCGCCCCTGCCCTACGAAATCACCCTTGGGCAGGCGCTGCCGAAGGGACCCGCGATGGACGCCATCGTGCGCAAGGCGACGGAGATCGGCGCCGCCCGGATCGTGCCGCTCGAAAGTGAGCGCACCCAGGTTCACTTCGAAGGCGAGCGCTCGGATCGCAAGGTCGAGAAGTGGCACACCGCCGCCCTCGAGGCCGCCAAACAATGCGGCAACCCCTTCCTCCCCGAAGTCACCCCCGTGCAGTCCGCCACCTCCTTCATCGAGGCCGCCCGGGGCTATGATCTAAAGCTGATCGCCAGCCTCCACCCCGGCGCGCAGTCACTGAAGACTGTCCTCGCCGCCCACCGCTCCACCCAGGGCCGGTCTCCCCGCCGCGTGCTCTGGCTCGTCGGCCCCGAGGGCGATTTCACCCCGGCGGAAATGAGCCTCGCCGGCACCCACGGCTTTGCCCCCATTACCCTCGGCCCGCTTGTCTTGCGCTGCGAGACGGCCGCGATCTACGCGCTCAGCATCCTTAGCTACGAATTGCAGGCCGGTTGAACCCGCTGGTCCCGGCGCGCCGGGCATTCGTCGACTTGGGCTTGGCATCCTGCGGACGCCTTCCGAAGGTCTCGCCATGCGCCTCGCCCCGCCGCCCGTCCTGCTCTCCGCCCTGTTGCTCATGACGACCGCCCTGCCCGCCGCCCAACCCCCGCCCGATCCGGCCGACCCCCATGGCTGGCTGGAAGAGGTGGCGGGAGAGAAGTCCCTCGCCTGGGCCCGGGAGCGCAACGCCGTCACGCAGAAGGAACTCGAGGCGTCGCCGCACTTTCAGGCCATCCGCGAGCGCCTGCTCGCCATCCTCGATTCCACCGAACGCATCCCCTACGTCAGCAAACGCGGCCCGCACTACTACAACTTCTGGCGCGACGCGCAGCATCCCCGCGGCCTGTGGCGGCGGACTTCCCTGGAGGAATTCCGTAAACCATCACCGGCCTGGGAGACGGTGCTCGATCTCGACGCCCTCGGCGCCGCCGAAAAGGAGAACTGGGTGTGGAAGGGATCACAGTGGCTCGAGCCCGACCTGGACCGCTGCCTGATTAACCTCTCCCGCGGCGGGGCCGACGCCGTGGTCGTCCGCGAGTTTGATCCGATCGCCAAGGCCTTCGTCGCCGGGGGATTCACGCTGCCGGAGGCCAAGAGCGGCGTTTCCTGGCGGAACCGCGACACCCTGTATGTCGGCACCGACTTCGGCCCGGGCTCGTTGACTGATTCCGGCTACCCACGGGTGGTGCGGGAATGGAAACGCGGCACCCCGCTGGCCGGGGCTCCGGTCGTGTTCGAGGGCGCATCCACGGACGTCAGCGCCTCGGCGTTTACCGTAATCGAACCCGGCTTCCGCCGCGAGTTCGCCCGCCGCGCCGTCACCTTCTTCACCGCGGAGCACTTCCTCCGGCAGGGCGACACATTCACCAAGCTCGACCTGCCCGCCGACGCCCGCCAGGGCACCTGGCGCGAGTACCTCACCGTCACCCTGCGCTCGGAGTGGCGGGTCGGCGGACGCGTGTTTCCGGCCGGGGCGCTCCTCGCGCTGCCGTGGGAGCGCTTCCTCAAGGGCGACCGCGACTTCGCCGTGCTGTTCGAGCCCGGCCCCCGCAAGTCCCTCGCCGCCTCCAGCGCCACGCGGCACCACCTGATTGTGAACGAGCTCGAGAACGTGCGGAACCGCCTCTACGTGCTCACGCCGGGGCCCGACGGTCGCTGGAGCCGCCAACCCCTGCCCGCGCCGGAGTTCGGCAGCCTGTCCGCTTCTGCCGTGGACGACGACAGCGACGACTTCTGGCTCAACGTCGACGACTTCCTCACTCCTCCGAGCCTCTACCTCGGAAACGTCGGTCGGCCCGGCCGCGAACTCCTCAAGCAACTACCGGCGTACTTCGCGGCCGATGGGATGGAAGTGACCCAGCACGAGGCGACGTCGCGCGACGGCACGCGGATACCCTACTTTCAGGTTTCGCGCCGCGGCCTCCCGGCCAATGGCACGAACCCCACCCTCCTTTACGGCTACGGTGGCTTCCAGCTTTCGCAGACCCCCGGCTACCGCGCGGCGGTCGGCAGCGCCTGGCTCGAACGCGGCGGCGTCTTCGTGCTCGCCAACCTGCGCGGCGGCGGGGAATTCGGGCCCGCCTGGCACCAGGCCGCCCTCAAGGCCAACCGCCAGCGTGCCTACGACGACTTCATCGCCGTGGCGGAGGACTTAATCCGCCGGCGGGTGACCTCGCCGCGCCACCTCGGGATCCAAGGCGGCAGCAACGGTGGCCTGCTCGTGGGTGCCGTCTTCACCCAGCGCCCGGATCTGTTCAACGCCGTGGTCTGCCAGGTGCCGCTCCTCGACATGCAACGCTACCACCGGCTCCTTGCCGGGGCCTCATGGATGGGCGAGTACGGCAATCCCGATGTACCTGCCGAGTGGGACTTCATCCGCCGCTACTCGCCGTACCACAACGTGCGGCCCGACGGGAAGTACCCGCGTGTCCTCTTCACCACCTCCACGCGCGACGACCGCGTGCATCCCGGCCATGCGCGCAAGATGGTGGCCCGGATGCTGGAGCAGAAGCACGACGTCCTGTACTACGAGAACATCGAGGGCGGCCACGGCGGCGCGGCCAACAACGCCCAGTCCGCGTACATGAGCGCGCTGGCCTACACGTTTCTGCTGCAGCAATTGCGGTAACCGGACGCCATCGCCCCACCGGCGGTGGCATTGCCGGGGCCATCGCCCCCGGCGACAGTCCGAATTCGACCTGTAGCCGGCCGCGGCGAGGCCGGCCGATTGGAATCGAACGAGCGAGCGCGCCCGTTTCCTACCAGACCAGCAGGCCGCCGGCAAACGTCAGGCCGGCGCCGACGCTGCAGAAGATGATGCGATCCCCGTCGGAAAAGATGCCCTCCTCCGCTGCCCAGCCGAGGGCCATCGAGACGCTGGCCGCGCTGGTGTTGCCGTACTTGGAGATCGTGACGACGAACTTGTCGTAGGGAATTCCCACGCGCTTGCTCACCGCGGTGAGGATCCGGGCGTTGGCCTGATGGGGCACGACCCAGGCGATATCCTCGGGCTTGAGGTTCTCGCGCGCGAGGGTCTGCTCGATCTGCTCCGCGAAACCGATCACCGCGTGCTTGAACACCGAGGTGCCGTTCATCTGTAGGTAAAAGTGCTCCATGCTGCAATCGGCGCCACAGGGGAACGGCATCCGGGCCCCGCCACCCGGTCGCTGGATGGACTCGAACTGGTCGGCATCGCCGCTGAGCGCCATCCGGTGCAGCCGATGGCCGCCTTCCCCCCGCGTCAGGATGGCCGCGCCCGCTCCATCGCCGAACAGAAAGGCCGTTTCGTGATCCTGCGGGTTGGTGATCCGCGACAACAGCTCGGCGGTGACCACGATCAGGTTCTTCGCGGTGCCGGCGAGGATGAGCGAACGCCCCACCTCAAGGGCGTAGAGCCAGCCGGAACAGGCGGCGTTCAGATCAAACGCCAGGGCCCGGGGGATCCCGAGCCGCCGGGCCAACGCGCTGGCCATCGAGGGCACGGGCTGATCCGGGATGATGGTCGCCAGAATGATGCCGTCGATTTGCGTGACGGCCATTCCCGCTTGGGCCAGCGCATGCCGCACCGCCTCCGCCGCGAGGTCCGTGGCCGATTCGTCCTCGGCCGCGTGCCGCCGCTCCTTGATCCCGGTGAGCCGCACCATCTCGTCCTCGGTGCGATGCGGAAAGGCCTTCAGGATCTCACTGTTCGGGCGGACCGTGGCCGGGGCCGCGTGCCCCACGCCTGCGATGCATACCGTCTCGGAATGTGTGCTCAATCGGGTTCCGATGAAAGGGGCGTCCGGACGGACGTCCACTCAAGATTTCCGCGCCGCCAGGTAGCGGGCTACGTCGTCGCCGGAAACCCGTCCGCCGGGACCGGTCGCTTCGATGCCGGTAAGGGTCGTGTGATCCAGGCCGGCTTCCTGCGCCAGCTTGATCGCCCGGGGCGTCCAGACGAGCGCCACCGCCGGTTTGGTGGCCGCGGCCGCAGGCGTCGCGGCCGGCCCCTTGGCCGCCAGGTGGCGGAGGGATTCGTCCGCAGTTTCGATCTGCAGGAACGGCGCGCCCGAGGGCTTCACTTCGCCGGCGGCCGCAAGCACGGCCCGCACCGTACCGTCGCAGGGCGATTCGAAGTCGAAAACGGACTTGTCGCTCTCCAGTTCGGCCAGCTTCTGGCCCTTCCGGACCTGCTCGCCGGCCTGTACCTTGAGCGCGATGACCGTGAGTTCGTTCACGGTCGCGCCCATGGCGGGCATCGTCACGTCGATGAGGAAGTTTTCCATCCAGAGGTTTTGTTGCCGCGAGTGTGGAAGGCGCGGCGACGCGGTCAAGCGGCGGGACGGAGACCGCGGCGCCTACGGCGGGCCGAGGATGACCGGCCGCAGCACCGGTGCCAGCCGCCGTGCCATCAGCTCATTGCCCTCGTCGTTGGGATGCTGGGGATCGCGCAACAGCGCCTGATCGCCGGCGCCGAACAGTTCGAGTCCTTCGATCACGTGGGTGGCGGCATCCCCGGCCCGCCGGCGATCGTTGGCCGCCTGCCGCATCATGTCGCGCAGGCGGATCGACTTCGCCAGGTACTTCGCATCCTTCGGTTCGAAGCTGGAATAGATCGGCGTCACGCAGAAGATGGGACGGCCGGGATGCGCGACGCGGACCGCCGCCAGCATCGCAACATAGGCGTCGCCTGACTGATCCCCGTAGGACTTCCCGAGGTCGAAGAGGTAGCCGCAACCTTCCAGCTGGTTGACCAGGGCCACGACAACGGGCTCGGCCTTCCCGGCACCGCCGAAGCCGAGGTTGACGAAGTCCAGGTTGAGCCGCCGGGCCACCGCAGCCGGGTAGGTCGTGCCCGGATGATGGGAACCCGTCCCCTGCAGCACCGAGGAGCCGTAGCAGATCAACGGGGCAGTCTGGGCAAAAGGCGGCGGCGGCCCGAGCTGCGCCTCCGGATCAAAGCCCACGGCCAGCACGCGCGTCTCCTGGTTGTTGGGCAGGTAGATCGTAAGGTTCTTTCGCGCCCGATCCCGACCCTCGAAAAACACGAGTTCCGCGGACGCGGTCGTCTGCACCCGGACGGAGCCGGCCAGGACGTCGTCCACATAGGCATCGATGAAGCAGGGCTTGGCCGGCACCGTCGCCGCCTGCACGCGGAGGGCGAGCCGCGTGGTCGTCGCGGCAACCCGGATGCGGCCGCCGTCGGGGGCGATCGCCCGGTTCCACACGCCGTTGGGCACGCGCCCCTTGGCCGACTTGGGCAAGCGCCAGAGCTCAGGCGAGTTTTCCTTGAACCAAGGCAGCCCGCGCACCTCGAGCTGCGGATCCGGAAACGGCACCCACCGCCACTCGGCCGCCGGGGCGGAGCAAAGGGTCGCCACGGTGGCGACGCTCCAGGAGAGCAGCAGGGTGAGCCGCTTCATTGCTTGCGCTTCATCCTCCTCGTACCGCCCGCCAGATGGCGAGGCATTGCGCGACCAGCGCCGGCAGTTCGGCCAGCGGAATCATGTTCGGCCCATCGCTGATGGCGCGTTCCGGTTCGGGATGGGTCTCGACAAACAGGCCGTCGGCGCCCGCCGCCAGCGCCGCGCGCGCGAGCGGCGGCACAAACTCCCGCTGCCCGCTGCTCTTGCCGCCCCCCGCGCCCGGCAGCTGCACCGCGTGGGTGGCGTCGAAGATCACCGGATGCCCGTGCTGCGCCAGCAGGGGAAAGGAGCGCATGTCCACCACGAGGTTCTGGTAGCCGAAGGTCGTGCCCCGTTCGGTCTGCCAGATTTCGCGCGCGCCGCCGTCGCGCAGCTTGCCGACCACGTGCACCATCTCGGCGGGCGAGAGAAACTGCCCCTTCTTGACATTGACCACCCGGCCCGTCGCCGCCGCCGCGAGCAGCAGATCGGTCTGCCGGCAGAGGAAGGCCGGGATCTGCACGACCTCGCACACCTCCGCGACCCGCGGCACCTGCACGCTTTCATGCACATCGGTCAGCACCGGGAAACCGTACTCGCGCCGGATGAGATCGAGCAGCGCCAGCCCTGCCTCCAGGCCGGTGCCCCGAGGGCCGGCGAGGGAGGTGCGGTTGGCCTTGTCGAAGGACCCCTTGAAGACGACGTTCAGCTCCGGGTGCGCCTGGCGCACGCGCCCCAGCACCCCGGCCACGGCGCGGCACACCGCCTCGTTTTCCAGGGAACAGGGGCCGGCGATGAGGAGCAGGCGCTGGGCGTCGAACAACATGGAAAGCTCCGGAAGGACCCCGCCTATTTCCGTCGGGCCGGACGCGCCGCGCGTTTCTTCTTCTCCTTCAGCGCCGCGCCGATGAAGGCCGCGAACAGCGGGTGCGCCCGGTTCGGTTTGGACTGGAACTCCGGATGCGCCTGCGTGCCGAGGAACCACGGGTGGCCCTTCAGCTCGACCACCTCGACCAGGTTCCGCCGCGGGTTGATGCCGCTCACGACGAGTCCCCCGCGCTGCAGCTGATCGACGTAGGCGTTGTTGACCTCGAAGCGATGGCGATGCCGCTCGCGGACGCGGTCGACGCCGTAGGCCTTGTGCGCCAGGGTGCCGGGTGTGAGGGCGCACTCGTAGCTGCCGAGCCGCATCGTCGCGCCCTTGTCGATGATCTTCTTCTGATCCTCCATCAGGTTGATCACCGGGTGCGGCGATTGCGGATCGAACTCGGTGCTGTTGGCGCCCTTCAGCTTGAGCACGTTGCGGGCAAACTCGATCACCGCGATCTGCAGCCCGAGGCAGAGGCCGTAGTAGGGCACGCGGTTCTCCCGCGCAAAGCGGGCCGCGGCGATCTTGCCCTCGGTGCCGCGGTCCCCGAAACCGCCGGGCACCAGGATGCCGTCCAGCCCGCGCAGGAGCGCGAGGCCGTTCTTCTTCTCCAGATCCTCGGCGTCGATTCGCCGCACCGTCACCTTGCAGTGGTGAGCGATCCCGGCGTGGGTGATCGATTCGTAGACCGACTTGTAGGCGTCCTGCAGCTCGATGTACTTCCCGACCACCCCGATCGTCACCTCGTGGCGCGGATTGAGGATTCGCCCGACGATGTCCTCCCAGACGTTCTTTTCCGGCGGCGGGTGCTTTAGGCCGAAGAGATCGAGCACGAGCTGATCCATGCCCTCCTTCTGCAGCGCCAGCGGCAGTTCGTAGATCGAATGCGCCACGTCGCGGCACTCGATCACCGCCTTCACCGGCACGTTGCAGAACATCGAGAGCTTGTCCCGCAGGTCGTGATCGAGCGGATGATCCGTGCGGCACACGAGCACATGCGGCTGGATGCCGATCTCGCGGAGCTTGGCCACCGATTGCTGCGTGGGCTTGGTCTTCAGCTCCCCGGCCGCGTTGAGGTAGGGGACCAGCGTCACATGGATGAACACGACGTCCTTCGGCCCCACCTCGAGGGCGAACTGCCGCATCGCCTCGAGGAAGGGCAGGCCCTCGATGTCGCCGGTCGTCCCGCCGATCTCGGTGATCAGGATGTCCGCATCCTTCCCCCCCGCGTAGATGCGCTCCTTGATCTCGTTGGTGACGTGCGGAATCACCTGCACGGTCTTCCCGAGGTAGTCGCCCCGCCGCTCCTTCTGGATCACCGCCTCATAGATCTGGCCCGACGAAAGGCTGTTCAGCCGCGAGAGTTTGCCGCTGGTGAATCGCTCGTAGTGGCCGAGGTCGAGGTCGGTCTCCGCCCCGTCCTCCAGCACGTAGACCTCGCCGTGCTGAAACGGGCTCATCGTGCCCGGGTCGACGTTGAGATACGGGTCGAATTTCTGGATGCGGACCACGAGTCCGCGCATCTCCAGCAACGCGCCCAGGGACGCCGCCGTCAGCCCCTTGCCCAATGATGAAACCACCCCTCCCGTGACAAAAATGTATTTCACGGGACGCAAAAATGAGGGTCGGCGGGAGGACCGCGCAAGCTTAAGCTCTCCGGCGTCGCGATTCTGCTGAAAATCGCTGCCGGCCCACCCGTGGCACCCCCTCGCCAGCGGCAGCCCGGCCCACAGCCGGAGGCTTATTGCAGCAGCTCCCAACCCGCCCAGCCGAGTCCCCCCACGAAGACAAGGAAGATCAGGATCCACAGCGTCCACTTGAGGAGTTTCATCGCGATCCAGAGCGCCACCACCGCCAGCAGCGTGGCCACCAGGATCACCAGCCACCGTGGGTATGCGGAGAAATCGAGGATGTAAGTGTGTTGGACCGCCTCCGCCAATGCCATGCCGCCAACCAAGCCGCGCGTCCGCGGGGACTCCAAGAAAAATCATTTGCGCCACACCGGAGCGCGCGCCCTCCTGTCGCCGTGCAATCCAAGCCTCAGCTCCTCGCCTGGCTCACCTGCGACGGTGTCCACATCGATCCCGGTTCGGGGAAGCACACCATCCTGGGCATCTTCTCCAACATCCAGGCTCGCGATTTTCCCGTCACGCACCCCTTCATGATCTGGTTTCTCACCCTCACGGACTGCGCGCCGGGTGAACACCGGCTCCGCATCTCGATGGGGCTCGACGCCACCGACCTGCAGCCGCTGCTGGAGCGCGCCTTCGAATCCCAGAGCCCCCTCCATCGCATCAATCTGATCAACGAAATCCGCAACCTGACCTTTCCCCAGCCGGGCGAGTATGAACTGCTGATCGAAATCGACGACGAGCCGATCCTGGCCACCAGCCTCACCGTCACGGCCTGACCCCTGCCGCTGCACCCACTGGCAGCCGACTCCAGATCACCGGTCCCCGACCATTGCTGACGGCCCTCTGATTACTGACCACTGATCACTGAATACTGATTACTGATCACCTCTCCCTTCCCCTTCACCTTCCCTCCCTTCCGCATGTCCGACTTCGAACTCATCGGCGTAGGCTCCCCCATCATGGATTTGCTGGCCACCGTGCCGGACGACTTCCTCCGCCGCCATGTCGCCGGGGAAAAAGGCGGCATGGTCCTGGTCGACCAGGCGGAAATGGAGCGCATCGTGGGCCTGCTCGGCTCCACGCCCGCGCATTCCACCGGCGGATCGGCCGCCAACGCCACTTTCAACGCCGCGCGCCTCGGGCTCCGGGCCACCTTCCTCGGCAAGCTCGGCAACGATGAACTCGCCCGCCTCTACCGGCGCACCTTCGAGGCCGCCGGAGTCGACGGCAGCCGTTTCAAGCACGGCGCCCAGGCCAACGCCCGCTGCCTCGCGCTGGTCACGCCCGATGCCCAGCGCACGATGCGCACCTGCCTCGGGGCCGCCATGACCCTGGCGCCGGAGGAGATTTCCGCCGCCGACTTCCGCGGGTGTCGGCACGCCCACATCGAAGGCTACCTGGTCTTCAACCAGGCGCTCGCCGACGCCGTCCTCGCCTCCGCCCGCGCCGCCGGCTGCACCACCAGTCTCGATCTTTCCTCCTTCGAGGTCGTGCATGCGTCCCGTGATTGGCTGTTCAGCCAGTTCCACCGCGGTCTCGATATCGTGTTCGCCAACGAGGACGAGATCCGGGCGCTTTTCCAGGACCAGACGACATCGTACGAGGCGCTTACGCGCCGGCTCGCCGGCTACGGTGTCCTCGCCGCCGTCAAGGTCGGCAAGGACGGCGCGTGGATCGCCTCCGGCGACCAGATCCACCGGGTCGAGCCCGTGACGGTCAGCCGGGTGGTCGACACGAACGGAGCCGGCGATTCCTGGGCCGCGGGTTTCCTCTTTGCCCATCTCCGCGGCTGGTCGCTACCCCGCTGCGGTCAGCTCGCCTCCCTGATGGGAGCCGAAACCGTCAGCCACCTCGGCCCGATCATCCCGGACTCGCACTGGCCGGCTGTGGAGCGAAGGGCCCTGGCGCTCGCGCCGGGCTGAGGCGCCGCGGCGCCGGAACTCGACCGCCTCCGGGCGCGATGGCCGGAGGCTCAGGCCCGTACCGGGCCCGTCGATTCCCGCACCACTAGTGCGGGCGCGATGGTCCGCACGATCGGTTTTGCCGTGGGCGCAGCCCCCAATTGGCCGAGCAGGATCTCCGCCGCGGTCGCCACCGTGTCCTCGATGCTCTGGTCCACCGTGGTCAGGGCCGGTGAGGTCATCCCGCAGATTTCCTGGTTGTTGAAGCCAGTGACCGACACGTCGCGCGGAACCCGCAGCCCCGCCTCCTGGAAGCCGCGGAGCGCGCCAATCGCGATCTCGTCGTTGTAGCCGAGAAAAGCCGTCGGCCGCTCCGCGAGGCCGACCAGGCTGCCCGCCAGCAGCCGGCCGTACTCAAAGTCGTTGCTCCGCTCGTGCAGATGATCGACCGAGACGATGCACGCCGCGGGATCCAGGCCGCGGGCCCGCAGCGCCGCCTGGATGCCGGTCTGCCGGTCGATCCGGCTCGGAGGTCCCTTGGTGATGCCGAGGCTGCCAAAGCTCCGGTGACCGAGATCCAGCAGATGGTTCACGACCAGTTCCATGCCCGCCGCCCGGTCGAGGGCGACGGTGTTGGCCCCCTTCAGCCCGAACTGGTCGATCACCAGGTGCGGCGTGCCCTGCCGCGTGAGTTCGGTCAGGCGCGCCTCGATCTCATCGCGCAGGAAATGCCCGATGAACACGACCGCCTCCACCCGCAGCGATTGGAAATGCCGCACGACGTCGCGCCCGACCCCGGGAGTGTACACCTCGATCAGCGACGCGATGCCGCGCGAGCGGAGCAGGCGCTGGAGGGCGGCGAGTTTTCGCACCGCCGGCGGGGTGGCGAGATCCTCCATGCAGATCCCGATCATCGCCGTGCGCTTGCCCTTCAGGTGCACGGCGTGGGCATTCGGCGTGAAGCCCGTCTCCGCGAGCGCCCGCTGCACCCGTTCAATCGTTTTCGGCCGCAGGCCGGGCTGCTGGTTGAGCACCCGCGACACCGTCGTGCGCGCCAGCCCGATATGGCGGGCAAACTCGGCCGTCGAGCGGAGGACCACGGGTCGGGAGGATTTCTTCGCGGCAGCCACGGTGTCGGCCCGCACGATGCTGCCGCGACTTCGGGGCTGTCAACGCCGGGTCCCGGGGCCGGACCGTCCGGCGAAGATCGTCGGCCGGGACCGGGGATTCCCCTTGCGGCGGACACGTGTCCGCGAGAATCTGCAGGCTCCCCCGGCGTTTTCGGGAGCCGTGCCCACTGCACCCGACCCAAAACCGCCATGCACCCCCGCCCTCCACTGAATCGCCTTCTCCGCGCCTGCCGCCTGTTCGCCGCCGGCGCGTTCGTGTCCCTCGTCGCCTCCGCCCAAACACCCGCCACCGGCGCCATCTCCGGCGTCGTGGTCGACACCGCCGGCAAGTTCCTCCAGGGAGCGGAGGTCCAGCTCGCCGGCACCACCCTCAAGGCGGTCACCGAACGCGACGGCACGTTTCGGCTGACCGAGGTCCCCGCGGGGTCGCAGAGCCTCGCCCTCACCTACCCGGGCATGAACCCCCATACCGAGGCGGTGCGCGTCGACGCCGGCGCGACGGCGACCGTGCGCGTGACCCTTCGCTCGGACGCCATCGTCCTCGAGGCGTTCACCGTCTCGTCCCCCAAGGAGGGCATGGCCCAGGCGGTCGCGCTCCAGAAGATCTCCTTCCAGGCCAAGCTCGTCGCCGCGGCCGATCAGTTTGGCCCGGTCAGCGAGGGCAACATCGGCGAGTACCTCAAGTTTCTTCCCGGCGTCAGCATCGACTACAACGTCAACGACGCCCGCGGCATCAGCCTCCGCGGCATGAGCACCGCCTTCACCATCGCCTCGGTCGACGGCACGACGATGGCCGGCGGCTCCTCCACCGACGACACGCGGCGGTTCGAGTTCGAGCAGATCGCGATGAACAACGTTGAGACCACCGAGCTCTACAAGACGCTCACACCGGACATCCCGGCCAACGCCACCGCCGGCTTCGTGAACTTCGTCACGCGGAGCGCGTTCGATCACCAGGACGTCCAGCGCATCAGCTACGACCTCGCGTTTTCCGCCCCGAGCAGCGAGCTCTCCCTCCGGCGGCAGGGCGGGGTCTGGGGCCACGGCCGCGAATACACCGTCCGGCCGAACCTCGACGTCAACTTCGCCCGGAAACTGGGCGAGCGCGTGGGCATCAACGTGAACTACCGCTTCTCCGAAAAGTACGACGACTCGCCGCGCACCGAGTTCACCTGGAACACCGGGACCGCCGCCCCCAACGTCTTCGCCGCCCCGCGCCTGCAGCAGTACAACATCCGCTCCGAACAGAAACTCACCCATCGCGAGGCCTTCGCGTCGAAGCTCGACTACCGCCTGAGCGACCGCACGCGCCTGATGGTGACCGGCCAGTGGAACTGGTACGACCTGAACTTCACCCAGCGCGGGCCGCAGCTCAACCTCGGCACCGCCTCCACCGGCGCCAACGGCACCTACACGTCGGGCACCGGCGCCCAGATCCAGAACAACGTGCTCTACCGCGAAAAGTACGGCACGACCTGGCATTTCAACGGCACCGCGACGCACGAGTTTGCCAACAAGTCCAAGCTCGCGGTCACGCCGTATTGGTCGCGCGCCAACAGCCAGTACCGCGACACCAACAAGGGGTTCATCTCCTCGACCTCGATCCTCGCCCCCGGCGCCACCACCTACAGCGCCTTCACCCTCGCCAACGTCACCACGCTCGGGACCCTCCCGACCATCACCCTCACCCAGGGCGCCACCGCCGTCCCGCTCGATTTCATCCGCAACCTCGCGAACTACACGCTGAGCAACACCACCGGCACCAACTTCCAGTCGCGACCCTGGACCGCGATCGACACCAAGCAGGGCGCCGGCGGCGACTACGCGTTCGAAGTACCCGGCTGCCCGCGTCCCCTCACCCTGCGCACCGGCTTCGGGCTCGACGACACCCACCGCTACATCGACCGGCCGGATATCCGTGGCAACATCCCCGCCACCACCGGGGCCACGCTCGCCGCCCTCGCCGACCCGGGCTACACCAAGGACGTCGGCCTCGGCTTCGGCCCGTACCAGGCGATCGATCCCTTCAAGGTCTGGGAGACCTTCCGCACCGCGCCCACGATCTTGAACGCCCACGACCGGCGCGAAATCGACGAGAAGAACCGCGCCGTCTACCTTCGCGGCGACCTCAAGCTGCTGCCCGAGGTCCTCGTCGTCACCGGCGTGCGCTGGGAGAAACGCACCATCGACGCGGTCTCCCGCACCGGCGCCCCCGCCCGCGCCCGCCTCGCCACCGCCAACCTCGCCTACGATTCCTACTATCCCTCCCTGTCGGTGAAGTTCACCCCCCGCCGCCAGTGGGTCTTCCGCGGCGGCTTCAGCCGCTCCGTCGGCCATCCGGACTACGCCGAAATTCTCCCGTCCCTGACCGCCCCCTCGACACCGACGAGCACGGACGGGCTGATCAGCCTGCCGGCCGCCGGCCTGAAGCCGTATTTCACGCGCAACTACGATCTCGCGGTCGACTTCTACCCGGCCAACTCGGGCATGATCACCGCCAGCGTGTTCCGCAAGGACGTGTCGGACTTCATCGTCTCCCGGGCGATGACGCTCGCCGAGCGCGATGCCTACATCACGGCCCAGGGCCTGCTTCCGGCCGACTTCGGGGTCACCGCCGGCACGGTGCGCCAGAACGGCGCCAAGTCCCGGCTGCAGGGCTTCGAAATCAGCGCCCAGCAGAACCTGAAGTTCCTGCCCAAGCCTTTCGACACGCTGAACATCCAGGGGAACTTCAGCATCGTCGACGTCGACACCTCCGACGCCGATCCCTTCCTCGCGCTCGACACCCTGTACTCGCAACTCCGCGCCGTCTCGCCGAAGACCTTCAACTGCGTCATCGGCTACCGCTACCGCAACTTCTCCACCACCCTGACCAACAACTGGGTCGCGGAGAGCCTCTACGGCGGATTCGTCAACACCAACTACTTCATCGGCTCCGCCAACACCGCCAACCCGGCGGCGGACACGCGGCTGACGCTCAACAAGGACGAGAAGCTCACCACCGACATCAAGGTCGAGTACGCCTTCCACAAACACTTCGCCGCGTATTTCCTGGTGCGGAACATCTTCAACACGCCGCGCAAGGAGTTCCTGCGCGGTTACCTGACGCAGAACCAGTCCGTCACCCTACCGTATCGGTACTTCGAATTCGGCGAACCGCACCTCACCGTCGGCGTCCGCGGCCGGTTCTGATCCTCCGGGCCGACCGCCGGCGACCCAACGCCGATTCCGGTCAAGGGTAGCCCGCATGGGCGTGCCGCCCGCCGGCGGCCGGCCAACGGCCACACCGTCCTCCCGCAACCGCGCCGGGCCCGAAACTGCGCCCCCGCGGGTGGCATCGCCGCGCGCCGCCAGACCGTCCGGCATTTTCCCCCGCCGGCCGGTGCAGTTCGCACTTGCGACGGACACGTGTCCTTTCCTTGCTCGGGGGCTTTGCCTCGGTCCGGCCCCCCCGCCGGCCCGCACCCACCTCCCCCACCCATGCCCACCGTCGTCTCGCTGCGGCGATCCTGCTTCGCCGTCCTGCTCGCCGTTCTCCCTGCCCTCGCTCCGGTCTTCGGCCAGACAAGTCCCACCGGTTCCATCACCGGCCGCGTCCTCAACGTCGGCACGGGAAAATACCTCAACAACGCCCGCATCACCGTCGAGGGCACGAACCTCGAGGAGCTGACCAATGAATTCGGCGAATTCCGGCTCACCGGAGTTCCCGCCGGCCCCGCGCGAGTGCGGGCCACCTACACCGGCCTCGACGCCAAGGTCACCTCCGTCAACGTGACCGCCGGCGGCACGACCACCGCCGACTTCAACCTCACCAGCGCCGCGCGCTACGGGCAGGACGAGACGGTCCGCCTCGACACGTTCACCGTCGCCGCCCAGCGCGAGTTCGAGGGTGCCGCCCTCGCCACCAACGAGCAGCGCTACGCCCCCAACGTGAAGGTCGTGATGGCCGCCGATTCCTTCGGCGATGTCACCGAGGGTAACGTCGGCGAGTTCCTCAAGTATCTTCCGGGCATCACCGTCGACTACGTCGCCGCCGATGTGCGCACCGTGTCCGTGCGCGGCTTCGCCGACACCTTCACCAACGTCTCGATCGACGGCATGCGGACCACCAGCTCCGTGTCCGGAAACTCCAACCGCGTCTTCGAGTTCGAGCAGGTCTCGATCAACAACGCCTCGCGCGTCGAGGTCACCAAGGTGCCCACGCCGGAAAACCCCGCCGACTCGCTCGGTGGCAGCGTGAACATGGTCAGCAAAAACGCCTTCGAGCGGAAGGGCGCCCAGCTCAACTACCGGGTCTCCCTCAACTTCAACAGCGAGGACACGCAGGTCTTCAAGAAGACGCCGGGGCCGGGGAACAAGCCGACCTACAAGGTGCTCCCGGGATTCGATTTCGACTACACCCTTCCGGTCACGCCGAACTTCGGCCTCGTCATCACCGGCCTGAACTCGAACCAGTTCAACGAACAGCACCGCTGGCAGCCAACCTGGAACTATGCGCAGGCCGGGGCCACCGCCGCCAATCCCTACCTCCAGCAGTGGCAGATCCAGGACGGCCCGAAGAACACCTTCCGCACTTCCGTCAGCGTCAAGGCCGACTGGCGCATCACCCCGCGCCAGGTACTGTCCCTCGGCGTCCAGGATAACTACTACGACGCCTTCTTCGGCAACCGGAACCTCAACTTCAACGTCGGCACCAACCAGGTGCCCACGCCCGCCACCGGCACGCCGCTCCAGTGGGGCCAGACCTTCGTCCAGTCCGCGACCGGCCGCGCCTCGGTCACCCAGGGCAGCTCCTTCCGCGCCAAGCTCGGCGACACCAAGGCCGTCAACCTGAAGTACACCTTCCGCGGCGACCTCTGGGACACCGACGCCGGCCTCCACGGCGCCAAGTCCAAGACCTGGTACCGCGAACTCGCCCGCGGGCACTTCTCCAACGTCGGCACCCAGCTGCAGGGCGTCTCGGTGGTCCGCGCCGACAACATCAGCTTCCCCAGCCTGACCTGGGTGGCCCGCGACGTCGCCGGCAACGCGATTGATCCGTACAACCTCGCCAACTACCGGCTCAACACGCTTCAGAACAGCCCGGTCGACGGCAAGGCGGTGATGAAGGGCGGCTTCGTCAACACCAAGCGCAACCTCGACCTCGCCGGGCTGCCCCTGCATCTCAAGGCCGGCGTCTCCGCCCGCCAGGAACTGCGCGACAACCGCCGTTATACCGAGCAGTGGAACTTCCTCGGCGCCGACGGCGTGGCCAACACCGCCGACGACAGCGCCGGCCCCTTCCTCGACACCTCCTACATCGGCCAGGATCCGCTCTTCGGCTCACCCCCGATCCAGTGGATGAACCCCTACAAGCTCGCCGACCTCTACAAGTCGAACCCGGCCTATTTCCGCGGCACCACCAGCACGATCACCGTCGACGGCGCCAGCGTCACCACCGAGCCCGGCTACCCCGCGGAGCTCGCCCGTATCACCAACTCCCAGCGGATCCAGGAACGCATCACCGCCGCCTTCGTGCAGGTCGACGGCAAGGCCCTCGACAACCGCCTCCACTTCGTCACCGGCGTCCGCTTCGAAAAGACCGAGGACGACGGCGAGGGCGCGCTCGTCGACCCCGACGCCGCCTTCCAGCGCACCGCCGCCGGCGCCTTCGTCCGCGACACCGCCGGCCGCCGCGTGCTCCGCCCCGAAGCCGGCGCCGCCGGCTCCCTCGCGATGCTGCGGCTCACCAACCGCGAGCGCGCCTACCGCGGCTCCCGCGAATACGACGGCTACTACCCGAGCTTCCACGCGAACTACAACGTCACTGACCGCATCACGGCGCGCTTCGCCTATGCCCGGACACTCGGCCGGCCTGACTACGTCGACATCATCCCCACCGCCACGATCGACGACAACGAGGCCGCGGACCTCAACCCGGCACTCTCGCCCGGGACCATCACGCTCTCGAACACCGCCCTCAAGCCCTGGACCGCCGACAACTACGACCTCTCGCTCGAGTATTACTTCGCCAAGGGCGGCATGGCGTCGGTCGGGGTCTTCCAGAAGAACCTGGCCAACTTCTGGGGCAACCTGAACACCCCGCTCACCGCCGAACTCGCGAACCAGCTCGGCATCGAGCAGGCCTACATCGGCTGGACGGTCGTGACCAAGGTCAACGTCGGCAGCGCCAAGATCTCCGGCGCGGAATTCAACTTCAACCGTCAGCTCGATTTTCTGCCGTCGTGGGGCCGTTACTTCGCCATCACCGCCAACGGCACCGCCCTTCACCTCCAGGGTGCCAACAGTGCCGACTTCAACCGCTTCATCTCCAAGACCGGCAACTTCAGCCTGAGCTGGAACCGCAAGCCCGTCAGCGCCCGCGTGAACTTCAACTATCGCGGCCGCCAGCGGAACTTGGCCCAGACCGGCGCCCAGTACGGCGCGACCGCCGGCTTCTACGAGTACTACGACTCGCGCTTCAACCTCGACGTGAACTGCGAGTACACTTGGTCCAAACGCGTCCGCCTCTTCGCCAACGCCCGCAACATCCTCAATCAGCCCCAGGTGCTCGAGCGCTACAGCGCGACCTCCGCCCGCTACGCCACGGGCTACCGTCACGAGGAGTTTGGCGTGCAGTACACGATCGGCATCAAGGGCACGTATTGACCCGTTTCCGGGGCCGGCGGCGGCGCTCTTCCCGAGGCGCGCCGCCCCGTCAAGCCCCTCGGATCCCCGGCTCCCGCAAAGGCTGGAGTTGTCCGGAGGCGCGGCTACCGTGTACCCGCGCCATGCAACTGCACTATTCGCCCGCCCCGGAAGCCACCAACACGCTCTCCACCGAGGAGCTGCGCTCCCGCTTCCTGGTCGGCAACCTCTTCCAGCGCGGCGCCGTGACCGCCCACTACACGGATCTGGACCGCATGGTCTTCGGCGCTGCCCTGCCGATCTCCTCCATCTTGTCGCTGCCCGCGGATCGCGAGCTCGGCACCAGCTACTTCCTCGAGCGGCGCGAGGTCGGCATCGTCAATCTCGGGGCCGAGGGCCTGGTGCGCGCCGGAGCCACCACCTACACGCTCGGCCACCTCGACTGCCTTTACATCGGGATCGGGGAACGCGAGGTGCGCTTCATCAACGGCGCCGAGGGGCGGGCCGAGTACTTCTTCGTCAGCACGCCCGCGCATACGAAACACCCGACGGCCGTCGTCCGCCACGCGGAGCTGCGGACCGAGCCCACCGGCGACCCGGCCAAGTGCAACCGCCGGCGGATCCACAAGCTCATCCATCCCGACGGCGTGAAGAGCTGCCAGCTGGTCCTGGGCTTTACCGAATTCGAGCCGGGCTCGGTCTGGAACACTATGCCGCCCCACACCCATTCCCGGCGTTCCGAGCTTTATCTCTACTTCGATCTCGGCCAGGAGGCCGCCTTTCACTTCCTCGGGCTCCCGCACGCGACCCGCCACGTGGTCGTTCGCGATCGCGAGGCCGTGCTGTCGCCGCCCTGGTCGGTGCACTGCGGCGCCGGCACCGGCGCGTATCGTTTCCTCTGGGCCATGGGTGGCGACAACCAGATCTTCACCGACATGGACCCCGTGCCACTGGCGGAACTGCAATGAGCGCCCGGCTCGCCTTCCTGCTGCTCGCCGGGGTGGCCTGCCTGCCCGGCGCCACCGCGGCCGAATCGCCGGTGGTGTTCAGCTGCGACTTCGAATCCGACACCTGGTGGCGGGAATGGGGAGTCCGCGACCGGGACCTCCATACCGATACGGTGACGACCGATCCCGACCGGAAGTTCACCCCGCATCGAGGGCGGGCTCTGCGCATCCGGGTCGACCGGGGCGGGCACTACGGCGCGAGCCTGGAATTCCATTTCCGGAAACGTACCGGCGCGGAGCCCGAGGAGATCTACTTCCGCTACTACCTCCGGCTGGCCGACGACTGGAACCCCGAGCGCGGAGGCAAACTCCCCGGCATCGGCGGCACGTACGGGCGCGCCGGCTGGGGCGGGCGCAAGGTCGACGGCACCGACGGCTGGTCGGCTCGGGGGCTGTTCGAGGGTCGGAAGAACGGCCACACGCCCATTGGCTTCTACTGCTACCATGCCGACATGCGCACCCAGTATGGTGACAACTGGGTGTGGCGCCGCGAGGGTTTCCCCGGCCTGGAAAACAACCGCTGGTATTGCATCGAGCAGTACGTGCGGCTCAACACCCCGGGGCAGCGCGACGGCATCCTCCGCGGCTGGGTCGATGGCCGGCTGGTCTTCGAGAAGACGGACGTGCGCATGCGGGACGTCCCCGCGCTGAAGATCGAAAACGTCTGGCTGAACCTGTACCACGGCGGCACCTGGACGGCCACCGCCGATCACCACCTCTACATCGACGACGTGGTGATCAGCCGCACCCCGATCGGTCCGTAGTCTTTCCAGCGAGGTCACCCCAACAGTCACCTGCACCTCGGCGCCAAAGTAACCTATTGGGTTACACTTTTCGGGGGTTCACGGGAGACCGACCGGGCGCGGATTACGGCAGCGGGCGCAGTCCCTCGTGGCGCACGACCCAGGTGCCGTCGCGGGGAAACCCCGGGGCCTCCCCCGAGGGCGCCCCGTCCCACCCCGCCGCCATCATCGCCACCGTCGCCAGCAGGGCGCCGTTGGCCGGCAGGTAGACCGGCAGGTCACCCCGCTGCGGGCAGTGGCCGTTGGCCGTGTAGCGGTTGTTGGGACCGTCACTCTTGAGGAGAATGTCGATCGCCTTGCGCGGCTCGCCGAGCCGGGCGGCCGTCATCGCGATCATCGGGTAGTCCCAACCCCAGATTTTAGTCTCCCAGTCCCAGGAACTGAGCACGGCGTCGAGCGTGCGCGCCATCACCGCGCGATCGACCCCGTCGCCGGGCAGTTGCCCGAGCGCCATCAGGAATGACGGGTGATCGTGCCGGCTGGCCGGGTTCTCCCAGGTGTCGGGATGGGACTCGACGGCGACGTACCGTCCGTCCTTCTGCGGCAGGGCCGCGATCCCGGCGAGGCGCCGATCCCATTCCGCCTCCCGGGGCAGGCCGAGCCGCTCCCGCCACGTCTGCGCAATCTTCAGGCCGCGCACCCAGTAGCTGAGTTCGTAGGTCGGATTCATCGAGGTCGCGCGGTCGTAGATCTCCTGCGCGATCCAGAGCGGTGGCCCGAGGTTGAAGCGCCGGGTGGCGGCGTCCCACTCGAGCATCGCCGCCATGCACGTCGCCGTTTCCAGCACCAGCTCGCGGTAGCGCGCGAGGGTGGCCGGGGTCGGCGCGTTGCGGTAAAGAAGTTCCGCCAGATGAATTGGGTGCGGCTGGTTCCAGACGATGAGCGGGTTGCCGCCCGGGCTTTCCCGCCAGTCCGGCCCGGTCATCTTCGGCCATCGCGCCCCAGGCAGGCCACGTTCGCTCGCGATCGCCCGCGCCCGTGGCAGGCCACGCACGAAGGCGTCGAGGTTCGTCGCCAGGTACGACTCGCGGCCCCATAACGCAAAATGCGCGGCGTGCCACCAGACCATCTCGGTGTGATGCTTCTGGTACCAGGAGGAGTGGGTGAGGCCGCTTTCGGAGGGAGGGAACTCGCCCGCGAACTGGATCGCGGTCAGGTATTGCGACAACACCACCCTCCGCTCGAGCTCCCGCGCCCGCGGATCCGTGCTCCCGGAGAGGTCGATCACCCCCCCGCTGCCCCAGAAGCGCGCCCAGTGGGCCTGCGCCGCCGCCCGCACCTGGGCAAATCCCGGCGGAGCCGGCACCGCCGCCGTCCCGAACGCCACGACCACCTCGAGCACCCGGCTGTCGACCGTCCCCAGCCGCCAGGAATGCGGACCCACGCGGTCCACCTGCAGATCGACCGCGGCGGCAAGCCGCAGATGGTAAATCGCCTCGTCCCGCGTGTGCTTCAGCGCCAGTTCCCGCCGCGCCTGGGCCTGCACTTCCGTCCGATGCGAGTCCGGTTCGGACCAATCGAGCCGCGGGTTGTTCTTCACCTTGATGTCGTAACCCCGGGGCAGGTCCAATCGCAGGCCAAGCTGCCCGGCCCGCAAAAGGTCCGATTCGATTCGGATTGCCAGCGCGTCGCGCTCTGGGTCGCACACCACCGTCACCGCGACCGGGGCGCCCGCCAGCTGAAAGCGCGACGACAGGAGCCCGGTCCAAAGGTCGAGTCCCTGGTCGATTTCCGCGAGGTCCGCCGGTTGCAGCGGAGCGCCGCCCGCTCGCGCAAGGTCGAAGGCGAGGCGGGGCAGCGGCATCGCGTGCGGGTTCTCCCGCAACCACTGCCCCGCCGGGCTGCGCTCGTCAGTCGGGTAGCCCTGCGTCCTTCCATAGGCCGTGAACGGGCGGTTGGCGTCGGAGAGCTGGTAGCCGCGCGGATTGGGATTCGCGTGCCATGACCAGCGCGCCTGGGTCTCCAGGGGGATGCCGTTCTTCTGGTAATAATCGTAGAAGGTCTGCAGCCCGGTCGCATCCGCGGTGAAGCAGAACCGACCATTGCCCACGGAGAGCGGCGCCCAGGGATCCATCGCCCGCAGGCGAGGGTTGTGCCGGGAGACCAGGGCCGGCCGATCGATGGGACCGGTCGCCGGAGCCCCCCAGGTCACCGGCACCCACGGGGTGGCCACCGCCGCCAGTCCAAGGAAGAGTCGAATTCGCATGGCGCCCGCCAATCTGCCGCCCGGCACGCGATCCGGCAATCACCGGCGCGCAGGACCGTCCGGCGCCAGCGTCGCGTGGCACGGCCCCGAGCTTCCCCGTTGCCTCACCGCGGTTTTTTCGTAACCAAACGCCCCGCGGCGGGTTTCCCTCCCGTCCAACCACAACTGGCCCACATGCTTCAACTTCGCTCCGTGACCAAGCGCTACGGTGCGCTGGTCGCGCTTCACGATGTCTCCCTCGACCTGGCTCCGGGGGAGTTCTTCGGCCTGCTCGGGCCCAACGGCGCCGGCAAGTCCACGACCATGGCGCTCATCGCCGGCCTCCGTGAGCCCGACTCGGGTACCCTTGCGCTCGACGGCCAGCCCCTCTCCGCCGCGAGTTCCACGGCGCGCCTCGCGCTCGGCCTGGTGCCGCAGCACATCGCCCTCTATCCCGAGCTATCCGCGGAACAGAATCTGCGCATCTTCGGCGAACTCTACGGCCTCCACGGCCGCGAACTGCGCGCCCGCATCGACGACGCGCTCACGGCTGTCCAGCTCCACGAGCGGCGCCGCGAGCCGATCAAGCAGTACTCCGGCGGCATGCAACGCCGCCTCAACCTCGTCGCCGCCCTGCTCCACCGGCCCAAGCTCCTCCTCTGCGACGAACCCACCGTCGGCGTGGATCCACAGTCCCGCCTCGCCATCTTCGAGTATCTGGAACGCTGCAATCGCGAAGGCCTGACGATCATCTACTCCACCCATTACATGGAGGAGGCCACGCGGCTTTGCTCGCGCATCGGCATCATCGATCAGGGACGAATCCTCGCGCTCGGCTCCCTGGAGGAACTGCTGCAGCGCCTGCCCTTCGAGGAGGAGATTCGCTTCCCGGCCACGCCCGCCACCGACCCGCTGGCCGACCAGATCCGCCCCCACGGCGAACTCACCACCCTTGACCACCAGCACCGGTTCCGCCCTCGCCCGGACTTCCGGCTCTCCGCCTTCTTCGCCGCCGCCGAGGCCCTGGGCCTTCCCCCGCGGCTCTTCACCAGCCAGCGCCCGACGCTCGAGGCGGTGTTCCTGCATCTGACCGGGAGAAACCTCCGCGAGTAAGAGAGGATTCCCGACCCTCCCGCCCGCCCGTCTCCTCCCTTTCACGTTCCCTTTCCCTCCCACCATGCGCCCCCTCCTCGCCCTCCTGCGCAAGGACTTCCTGAACTTCTTCCGCAGCAAGGCCGCCGTATCGCTGACGTTCCTCACCCCGTTCGCGATGATCTACCTTTTCGGGCAGATCTTCGGGGTGAACCGAAAGGACTCCGGCCCGTCGGGCATTCCGCTCGCTGTCGTCAACGCCAGCGGCAATCCCGCCGGCGATCGCCTGATCGCGGCGCTCCGCAACGAACGCTCCTTCCGCGTGGTCACCGAGTACGTGCTTCCCGACAAGTCCAGGCGCCCCCTGACGGAGGCGGATCTGAAGCCCCTGATGCAGAAGCCCGGGGCGGACTTCCGCTTCGCCGTCGTGTTGCCGGCGGACCTCGTGAGCGACTCGTCGTTCGGCCTCCATCTCAAGTTCCTCTCCAATCCCCGCAACGAAATCGAAACCCAGACGGTGAACGGGCTGCTGCAGAAGACGATCTTCTCCCACGTACCGGAACTGCTGGGACAGTCGCTCCAGGCGCGCGCGAAGAAGTTCCTGGGTGAGGCCCGCCTCGACCAGTTCAACCGCGCCCTTGCCGGGGTGGTGTCGTCCTCGTTTGGCGGCGACCGGGCGGAAATCGATCGCCAGCTTGCCGCGGGTGACTTCGGAATCGGCGAACTGATGCGCGGACGGCGGGGGACCGGTGGAGCCGCCGCGGACGGCAAGGCCGAGAGCGGGGGTGATGTTTTTTCGCAGCTCGTCCGCATCGAGACCGAACAGGTCGTCGGCGCCAAGGTGCGGAGCCCGCAGGCCACCGGCCTGGTGGGCGGCTGGGCGATCCAGTTTCTCCTCTTTGCCCTAAGCGCCTCGGCCACGAGTCTCTTTCGGGAGCGGGATGCCGGCCTCTTCCAGCGCCTGCTCGCTTCGCCGGTCACCCGGGCGCAGATCCTCTGGAGCAAGTTCCTCTACGGCGTGGCGCTCGGGGTCGTGCAACTGCTCGTGCTCTTCGTCGCCGCGGGTTCCCTGCTGGGCATCGAGGTCCTCCCCTACCTTCCGCTGCTGACGCTGGTCTGCCTGTTCGCGGCGGCGGCCTGTACGTCGTTTGGCATGCTGCTGGCCGCGATCTCCTCATCCCCGGAGGCCGCCAGTGGCCTGGCGACCTTCCTGATCATGTTGATGAGCGGCATCGGCGGCGCCTGGTTCCCCATCAGCCTGCTGCCGGAGTTCATCCAGCAATTCAGCCGGCTGACGCTTGTCTACTGGTCGATGGAAGGCTTCAGCGGCGTGCTCTGGGCCCGGCATGGGCTGCTTCAGCTGCTGCCGACCCTGGGCATTCTCGCCGGCATCACCGCAATCGTGATGACCATCGCCGTCTGGCGCTTCAACCGCGGGAAGATCTTCGGCTGAACCGCCGGTGGGCCCGACCGCGCTTTTCGCCTGACGCAGCGGCGCAAACCTGCGCCTTATTCCGGCGTGCCACGTCCCATCAGCGCGCCGGTCCGGTTCTCGCCTGCCATGGCCTTCGCCCTGGTGTTCGCCACCATTGCCGCCGAGATCGTGGCGGAGTGGCTGGTAGGGCGACTGTACGCCGCGGTTGCGCTGCGCGGCTGGCTCGTCTGGACCGCGAACGAGGATGCCATCGAGGCGACGCTGGTGATCGGGGCCAAGCTGCTGTCCACCGCGGCGGTCGCCTGGTGGGCCCTCGGGCTGAACCGGGAATCGTGGGGCGCGCCGGGCCGGCTCGGTTTCTCCCCCCCGTGGCTCGGCGCCGCCTTCGTGCCGCTGGTCGCGGGCATCACCATCGCGCTGTCGGAAATCGACAACCTCCTCCGGGCGTTCCTGCCGACCTTTCTCTTCGATCGCCTCGATTTCGCCCCGGATCTCGATCGCCTCGTTTCCGCCTCGTGGCAAGGCCCGGTGCTGGCGGTGGTGATCGCCCCGGTCACGGAGGAACTGATCTTCCGGGGCCTCGTCCTGCGCGGTCTACTCGGCCGCTGGCGGCCCACCCTGGCGATTCTCACGACGGCCGCGCTGTTCGCCTTCACCCACTTCAACCCCGCCCAGGCCCCGGTGGCCCTGCTCCTTGGCACGGCGCTCGGCTGGATCTACTACCGCACGCGCTCCCTCGGGCTCTGCATCCTCGGTCATGCGGTCAACAACGGGGCGACGTATGGCGTGGAGTGGTTTCCGTTTGAGATTACCGGCTTCAACCACGCCCCGGAAATCGAGGGGGCCCTGTTTCATCCGTGGTGGTTCGACGTCCTCGGCCTCCTGCTGGTGGCCGCCGGCCTGTGGTGGATTCATCGCCGCAGCCCGGCCGCCACTCCCTGGCTCGTGCCTCCGCCCCCTGCTCCGCCCGGCCCGGCCGAGCCTCCTCTCCTGGAACCACCCCTGCTGGCACCCGCGGAAGTGTCGCCGCGACCTCCCGGGGAATCCACGTTTGACGGTTGCCAGCCGGCGGCCCCGCCGCACATTGACCGCGCCATGTCCGTTCCGCTCGACCAGCTCGTCACGTCTCTCGCGCAGCGCGCCCGCGCCGCGTCGCTGGTGCTGGCAACCGTGCCGCGCGCGCCGAAGGACGCCGCCCTGGAGAAACTCGCCGATCTGATCGACGCGGGGCAGTTCGAGTTGCTGCAGGCCAACCAGCGCGATCTCCTCTCTCCTGAAGCCGGGGCCCTTTCCGCGGCCGCCCGCGATCGCCTGACGCTCACTGAGGCAAGGCTGCGCCAGTTGTCCGCCTCGGTGCGCGAGGTTGCAGCCCTGCCCGATCCCGTCGGCCAGGTGCTCGAAGAAACCACCCGCCCGAACGGCCTGCGGATCCGCAAGCTGCGGGTGCCCATCGGGGTGATCGGCATCATCTACGAGGCGCGTCCCAACGTGACCATCGACTGCGCCGTCCTCTGCCTGAAGAGCGGCAACGCCGCCATCCTCCGCGGGGGCAAGGAGTGCTTCCACACCAACATGGCGCTCGCCGGCCTGGTCCAGAGTGCCCTGACGTCCGCCGGGCTTCCCGCGGATGCCGTTCAGCTCGTGCCCACCACCGACCGCGCCGCCCTGGCAACGTTGCTCAAGCTCGACACCCTCATCCATTGCGTCATCCCGCGCGGCGGCGAGAGCCTCATCCGCTACGTCGCGCAGAACAGCACCATTCCCGTCATCAAGCACTACAAGGGCGTGTGCTTTGTCTATGTCGACCAGGCCGCGGACCCCGCCATGGCCGAGGCCCTCACCGTCAACGCCAAGGCCCAGCGCCCCAGCGCCTGCAACGCCGCCGAGCAGCTCCTGGTTCACCGGGCGGTCGCCGACCGGCTGCTGCCGGGGATTGCCCGCGCCTTGGCCGCGAAGAACGTCCAACTCCGCTGTGACGCCTCCAGCGCCGCGATCCTCGCGCGCGAGGACCTCGCCCACGTGCCCGCCACGCCGGCCGATTTCACGACCGAGTTTCTCGACTACGTGATCGCCGTCCGCGTGGTCGATTCGCTCGAGGACGCCATCGCCACCATCAACCGCGACAGCTCGAACCACAGCGACGCCATCGTCACGGCAGACGAGGCGGCGGCCCGCCGCTTTCTCGCCGCGGTCGACAGCGCCGCGGTCTACTGGAACGCCAGCACGCGGTTCACCGACGGTTTCGAGTTCGGCTACGGCGCCGAGATCGGCATCAGCACCGATCGCCTGCATGCCCGCGGCCCGATGGGCCTGCCCGAACTTTGCAGCTACAAGTTCGTCGTCGAAGGCGCGGGACAATTGCGCGGCTGAGCTCCCGGCGCGGCCACTCCCCCGCCGCCGTCGGCCGGGCCCCTCCAGCCTGCAGCGGTCGTTCGCCCTCCTCCTCCCGCACCTTGGGTTGTCCGCCCCTCTCCGTTCCTTCCTCCTCCACGCCGCCGTGCCCCTCCAACCCTGGAAAACACTCTCCTCCCGCGATGTCATCCGCGACCGCTGGCTGCGGGTCCGGGCGGACCGCGTGGAGATTGCCCCGGGCCATGTCCTTGATCCCTTCTTCATCCTCGAGGAACCGGAATGGGTGCACACCGTCGCCTTGGGGCCGACGGGGGCGGTGTTGTTGGTGCGCCAATACCGGCATCCGGTCGGGCGCTTCACGTGGGAATTGCCCGGCGGGATCGCGGATCCGGGGGAGGAACTCCTGGCGGCCGCCCAGCGCGAACTCCGGGAGGAGACCGGCGCCACCGCACCCCGGTGGGAACCGGTGGCGGCGGCCCATCCCAATCCGGCGCGCCTCAACAACCGCATCCATGGCTTCCTCGCCACCGGTGCCGTCGTCAGCGGGCCACCCGAACCCGATGCCGCCGAGGCACTGGAGAGCGCCTGGTTTCCGATCGCCGACGTCTTTGGGTTGATCCGCCGGGGAGAGTTTTCGCAGGCCAACCACATCGCGCTGTTCTACCTCACGCTCGACCACCTGGGCTGGCTCGCCCCGCGGCCGCCGTCCACCGCGGACGCGGGATTGTCCTCCACCTCCGTTCCGGGCAACGATTCCGCCCCAGCCCCCTCTCCATGACTCCCGAGGTTTTCATGCGTGAAGCGATTCGCGAGGCCGAGACCGGCCTTCGCCAGGGCCGGGGCGGTCCCTTCGGCTGCGTCATCGTGAGACGCGGGGAGATCATCGCCCGCGGGCAGAATCGCGTGACGTCGACCAACGACCCCACCGCCCACGCGGAAGTGACCGCCATCCGGGCGGCCTGCGCCGCGCGCGGCACGTTTCAACTCGACGACTGCGAACTCTACACCAGCTGCGAACCCTGCCCGATGTGCCTGGCCGCGATCTACTGGGCCCGGATTCCGCGGGTGTACTACGGCAACACCCGGACCGATGCCGCAGCCATCGGCTTCGACGACGATTTCATCTACTCGCAGATCCCGCTGCCGCCCGGGCAGCGCACGCTCGCGATGCAACCGCTGTTGCGCGATGAGGCTCAGGGCGCCTTTCGGGAGTGGCAGGCCAAGGCCGACAAGGTGCGCTACTGACCCACGAGACCGGTGCCCCGGCAAACTTAATTCTGGCCTTCCGGCAGCTGTCGCGGTCGGCTTGGGACCATGTTGTTTCCCCGCCGCCCCTGCCTCCCCTTCCTTGGATGCCTCGCCGGTTTGCTCCTCGTTCCGGCCCCCGCGCCCGCGCAGGACAAACCTGCGGCGGTGGAAAACTCCGTCGTGAAGATCTTCGCGACGTCCCGCTTTCCCGACCCCTACAAACCCTGGGCCAAGCAGGCCCCGCGGGAAGCCACCGGCACCGGCGTCATCATCGAGGGCAAGCGCATCCTCACCAACGCCCACGTCGTCCTCTACGCCAGCCAGGTGCAGGTGCAGGCGAACCAGTCGGGCGACAAGATCTCCGCTACCGTCGAGACCATCGCGCAGGGGATCGACCTCGCCGTGCTCAAGCTCGAAGACGAGAGTTTCTTCGAAAAACGCTCCGCCCTCACGCGCGCGGCCAAACTGCCCGCCGTGAAGGACTCGGTCCACGTTTACGGCTTCCCCACCGGCGGCACCAACCTGTCGATCACCAAGGGCATCGTCTCGCGGATCGATTTCACGATGTACAATTTCCCGACCTCGGGCCTGCGCATCCAGATCGACGCCGCCATCAACCCGGGCAATAGCGGCGGGCCGGCGGTCGCCGACGACAAGATGATCGGCGTCGCGTTCAGCCGACTCGGTGGCGGCGACAACATCGGCTACATCATTCCCATCGAGGAGGTGGAACTGTTCCTGCAGGACGCCGCCGACGGCAAGTACGACGGCAAACCCGCCATGTTCGACTCGCTGCAGACCTTCGAAAACCCCGCGCTGCGACCCTTCCTGAAGGTGGGACGCGAGGTCGAGGGCATGATCGTCACCGAAACCGATGTCACCGATGCGTCCTATCCCCTGCAGGCCTGGGACATCCTCACTCGCATCGGGGACACGCCGATCGACAACGAAGGCATGGTGAGGGTTGGCGACATCCGCGTGCGGTTCCAGTACCTGATCCAGAAGGTCGCGCGAAATGGGAAGGTACCGCTCACCCTCGTGCGCGCCGGCAAGGAGCAGCAGGTCGAGCTACCGGTCTCGCCGCGGCGCCCGATGGTGATCCCGGATCTCGACGGCGCCTACCCGTCCTACTTCGTCTACGGGCCGCTCGTGTTCTCGGCCGCTTCCCAGACTTTTCTCGCCGGCCTGAACAACGCCGCCGCCGGCCTGTCCGCCGCCAAGAGCCCGCTCTCCATCCGCCGCGCCGATCGCCCGGCCTTTGACGGGGAGCAACTCGTCGTCATCTCATCGCCCTTCTTCCCCCACAAGCTCTCGAAAGGCTACTCGCAGGCGCAGTCGCGCGTCGTCGAGACCATCAACGGCGTGAAGGTGAAAAACCTCGCGCACCTGGTGGCGCTGCTCCGCGACGCCAAGGACGAGTTCGTCGTGATTGATTTCGGTGGCCGCCGCTTCGAAACGCTGGTGTTCCCGCGCAAGGAGATGGTCGCCGCCACCGAGGAGATTCTGAGCGACAACGGGGTTCGCGCCCAGGGTTCACCCGACGCGCTCAAGGTCTGGAACGAAAAGAAATCCGAGTAGTCCGGCGGGCGGCGCCGGCGGCGCCCCGGGGTCGACTCCCTCCGCCGGGATCCCCATGAACATCCCCGTCCTCACCGTCCAGGGCCAGTCGCTGGCCGAGACGCATGAACGCGCGCTGCTCGCGCTCTACCAACACGGCGCGCGCCTCAGCACCCAGTACGACAAGCCGGGCGATCCCCCGAGCCTCGACTGCACGATGAACGCCACCGTGCTCGACCCGCTCGCCGAGCCCATGATCCACAAGGCCTTTCCCGGCGGCATCGAGGATCTCCGGGAATACGTGATGGAGTTGCAGGGGGCGAAGGATCACTGGGTCAAGAACATGAACGACCCAGCCGACACGCGCTGGGAATACACCTATCACGGGCGGCTGGCCGGCTACGGCGTCTGGCGGGAGAAGGCCGCGGGCGGCGAATCCCGCGAAACCGGCCCGTTCAAGGTCGCGCAGATCGATCGCGTGATCGAGAAGCTCGCCCGTCAGCCGTACACCCGGCAGGCGCAGATGATCACCTGGATGCCGAACCTCGACCTCGACTGCTACGATCCGCCCTGCTTGCAGTCGCTGTGGTATCGGATCCTGGAGTCGCCGGACGGCCGATGGTGGCTCAACTGCAACGTGCGTTTCCGCAGCAACGACGCGTGGGGCGCGAGCTTCATGAACATGTTCGGCTTCGTCATGTTCAACCGCGACGTCATCGCCGCCGGTGTCGCCGCCCGGGCCGGGCGCGAGGTGCGCCTCGGCCGCATGAACTGGCAGGCCGATTCCTATCACATCTACGGCAAGGATCTCGCGGGCGCCCGTCAGCGCCTGTTCGACCGCTTGGCCACTACGCGCTTCGAGGACCGAGTCTACGCCTTTTCCGACGAGACGATTCGCGAACTCTACGACGAAGCGGAGGCCGCGGTGCGGGCCAAGATCGCCGACTACGACCGCAGCCACGGGTAGCCTCCCGACCGCGAACCGGAGCGGGCGGGGCCGCCGGACGACGTCCTTTCGCGACACCGCACTTGCCAAGCCCCGCCTCCCGGGCAACCTTCCGCCCCTATGCATTTCGACAACCTCCAGCCCGGTCTTTCGGCTCCCGTTCCGCGTGCGGATGACGATGACGACGACGAGCCTTGCGAGGAGGGCTGCGGCCAGAAGCAGCCCGCGCCGGTAGCCCAGCTCATCCAGCGCCGGTTCCTCGAACAGCGGAAGATCTTCCTGTGGGGCGCGGTCACCGACGACACGGCCAAGGACATCACCGAGAAACTGCTGTACCTGGAAGCCACCGCCCCGGGGAAGGACATCACGTTCTACATCAACACCCCGGGAGGTTCGATCACCGCGGGCATGGCGGTGTACGACACGATTCAGCTGATTTCCTCGCCGGTCACGGTGGTGGTCACGGGCATGGCCGCCTCGATGGGATCGATCCTGCTCAGCGCCGCCCCCAAGGGCCGCCGACTCCTCTATCCGCATTCGCGCGTGTTGATCCACCAGCCGCTGATCTCGGGTCGCATGATCGGCCCGGCGAGCGACATCAACATTCAGGCCAAGGAAATGGAGAAGCTCCGGGCGGAGCTGAACCAGATCCTTGCCAACGCCTCCGGCCAGCCGATCGAGCGCATCAATCGCGACACCGACCGCGACTTTTACCTCAACGCCCGGGAGGCCATCGAGTACGGCCTGGCCGACGCGATCGTCGAGAAGGTCTAACCCGGAGCCTCCCGACGCGGCTTGAGGCCGCGACAAGCTCGGCAGCTGCGCTGGAACGGAGCGAAAGCGGGTCCGTTCGTGCCCCCGCGTGCGAGCGAGTCGAGGCCGTGGATTTGGGCGGCCGCACCGAGCCACTGTTATTTCACCGGCGGGGGACTGGTCAGCGACGCCAGGTCCTTCTCCCAGGCCCGAGCCTGGGCCGCGTCGCCCGCCAGGGAAGCGGTTCGCAAGGCCTCGGGAAGCCAGGCGAGTCGCAGGGCGACCGGCAGGGTCGTGGTTCCCAGCAGCGTACGCCAGACGCCGACCGCACGATTGGGTCGGCCCGCGGTTTCCAGCAGGAGCGCCGCCTCGCGGGCCAGCGCCCATTCGTTGGCGTCGAAGGACGAAAGCAGAGGGACGAAGCCCAGGGTGTTGCCCGCCGCCTCCCGCTCGCCGGCATCGAGCCCCCGCCGTGCCAAGGCCACCGCCAGCGCCAGGCTGGGCACCTCCCGCTGGGTTGCCGCTCCCAAGGCCGCGGCCTCTTCGCGCCGACCCGCGGCATCGAGCAATCGCATCTGTCGCAAGGCTGCGTACGGTGTGAGCCGAGGCGGGAGGTCCGCGCGGCGCGCCAGCTGTTGCTCAAGCGAAACGGCGAAAGGGCGGTACAACGGATCGCCAATGAGGATGGCCTGCCAGCTCAACGCCGGCAGCGCTTCGTAGGCCGCTTCGGCCAGGGTGGCACCCCGCGCCAGCGCCCGCAACAGGAGGTGCGGCGCGTGCGTGAACGCGAGGTAGGGTTCGTGGACGTTGCCCACGGTCGCCGTCACGCCCCGCGCCACCAACGGTCCGACCCAGCCGGACCCGGGCTGCCGCAGCGTGCTGGCGGAGTAGCTGTGGATGTGCAGCGCGATCGCCCCTGGCGCGAAGCGAAAGCCCGGCAGGAGGAAGGGACCGTCGGCGGCCCCCGCGTACCAGCCAAAGTAGAGCGCCGGCGCATCGATGCGGCCCGTCGCCGGCAGCGTGTGGTTCTCCCGGTCCACGGTCAGATCGAAACCGAGGTCATTGAGCTGCCGTGCCGTGGCTTCGAGCCAGCCGTCGCCCAGCGCGTCCCGATTGGCGAGATCGACATATGCCCGGCCGATCAACCCGGTGCGCTCCGCGCCCACGGCGCGGTCCACGAGGGTGTTGGCCTCCTCCGCAGTCAGGCCATCGAGCCGCGCCACGCGCACGACCTGCGCCAATTCTGGCGCCGACGGGCGTGGATTCTGGTGGAGCGGATTGGGCACGAAGGCGTTGATGGGGTAGTTCGGAAGCGCCAGGAGGCTCAGCTCCGAGTCGACCGCCCCGGCGTTGGTGCGAAACTCGCCGCGGGCCGTGAACGGCCGTACTTCCGCGTACAAGGCGGGATCGTGCTCGATCTTCAACGGCACCCCCCGGCAGACCACCAGCGCAGCGATGCGATGCCGGTGCGGTGCGTACTTGCGGCGGCCCACCGGATCCGTCGCCTCCATGGGAATCGCCTCGATCCACCCGGCTGGCACGAGGTGATCGAGGAGCGGCTGCCAGATCGTCGCGACGAACTCCCGCCAGGGGATCGCTTCGGTCACCGGCATCGGCAGCGCCAGCACGTTTTCCGCCGGCACCCCGCGCACCTCGGCATAGTGGTGCGCGATGCGTCCCGAATCCGGATCGTTCCGGTTTGCGAGGATCAGCACGCGCGCCCCCGGCGGCTCTTCCGCGGCCCGGCTGCCGGCGGCGGCCAACCCTCCCACGGCCACCATCCCCCAGCGGCACCACCGGAGGAGGGAGGCCATCCGGGCTGGACAGGCTCGAGCCAACAGGAGCCGCAGGTTCATGGCGGGGAGGAGACTCGCAGCGAAGACCAGCACAGGCGTTCCGGCAAGCCGCCGCGCCATCGGTTCCTGGTCATTTTCCGCCGGCGGTGCGCGCAGGCGTGGGCAGCACCGGCAACCGCAATCCATCGAGCGTGGCAGCGTAGTCGCGGATGCCGGCGGCGATGGCACCGGCGATTTGGTGCCGGTAGGCCGGGGTCGCGATCTTCCGCGCCTCCGTCTCGCTGGTGAGGAACCCGCACTCGATCAGCATCCCGGGGCAGGAGAGCGGACGCAGCACCGCCAGGTGCATCAGTTTCTTCCCGCGATCCGGCGTCCTGAGGTCACCGATGAACCGCCGGTGCAGGGCGTGCGCCAGCACGACATTCCAATGGTCGAACCGGTTCCCGGGCGACGCGTAGTCCTCGGTGTCGTCCTTCTCCAGCAGGCCCCACGCGTTGGTCGAACGCTGCGTGCGCGGCGCAAACGTATAAACCTCCACGCCGGAGGTCTTGGTGTCGTTCGCCAGCGCGTTGAAGTGGATGCTCACGAACATATCCGCCCGTACCACGCTCGCCATCGCCGCGCGCTGCGGCAGGGCCACGAAACTGTCGTCCTCCCGCGTGAGCACGACGCGATGGCCCGCTTTCTCGAGCAGGGCGCGCACCCGCCGGGCCACGTCGAGCGTGAAGGTCTTTTCGTTGATCCCGAGCTTCGTGTTGATCTTCCCCGGGTCGGTCCCTCCATGGCCCGGATCGATCAGCACGACGCGGGTCGCCGGCCGCGCCGCGAGTCCATGGCCCGGGCGCAGCATCGGGGTGAGACACCGCTCGAAATCCACCCGGCTGACATGGAGCTGGCCGCCGACCGCAACGACGGGGTCACCGAGGAAGACCCGCGTGCCATTGATCGTGATATCCCGGGTATCGGTCTCGAGGTCCGCGCGCACGCCCCCGCCGGTGAGGGCCACGCGACGGCCGGAGTCCTGCGCGACGAGCTTCAGCCCCAGGGCCCGTGCGGCGTCCGCCACCGCGACGTGCTCCACCCGGCCAATCTTCCGAATCGCCGGTGCCGCGGCGGCGGGTGATTCACCGGAAGCTCCGACGGGCCCGGCGCCGCCGGGGCGCGTGGGAGTGGAACGCGCAGGCGCCTCCGCCGCGATCACCAGAGCTCCGGAGAGCGCCAGGCTCCATCCGGCAAGAAGGCCAAAACGCGCCGCCGTCCGCATGGCGGCTGCCGTCTTACGCCGGCGGCGCGGCCGGAGGCGGGGTGGGCCGGCGGTTCTCGCCCGCGGCCGGAGGCGCCTCTTCGACCTCCTCCTCATCAGGCAGCAGGAACTTCGGCTTGCGCTTGTTGGCCGGCAGCGGCGTGAGCATCACGTGAATGTTGCGGCCGATCAGCTTGGGATCGGCGTCGGGATGGGCCATGCCGGCGAGATCGGCGACGGCTCGTTTCATCACCTCGAAGCCCAGTTCGGTGTGTGCCATTTCGCGGCCGCGGAACTTCAGGCGCATCTTCACCTTGTTGCCGTGGTCGAGAAACTCCTCCGCGTGGCGGAGCTTGGTTTCGTAGTCGTGCTGCTCGATCCGGGCGGTGAATTCGATCTCCTTGATCTTGCTCGCGGTGGATTTCGCGTTCGAGTGCTTCTTCTGCTCCTCGTAGACATACTTGCCGAAGTCCATGATCCGGCAAACGGGAGGAGTGGCGTTGGGCGCGACCTCCACGAGATCGAGACCGTTTTCCAGCGCCAGATTGATGGCCTTGGTCGTATCGATGATCCCCAGCTGCTTGCCTTCGGGGGAGATCAGCCGGACCTGCGGGACCTTGATGCGGTGATTGCGGCGAATCGCCGCGAAGGGGTCGACATTGCGACGCTGAAACGAACCAGGGCGGCCGCCCGAGGCGGAGGGAAACGAATTGGCCATCAATAAGGTTTTTGCTGGTGGTTGGTCGGCGAGCTTCTTGCGCGGAGCGGGCCCGGGAGCAAGGGTTATTTCTCCAGGTTTCTGCGCTGCAAAAACCTAAACGCTGAAACTTTCGCCGCAGGAGCAACTCGCCTTCGCGTTGGGGTTGGAGAACTTGAATCCACCGGACACCATGGCCGCGGAATAATCGAGGTGGGTCCCCTTCAGGTAGAGGGCACTCTTGCTGTCGACGACCACCGTCACCCCGGCGCTGCGCACCAGAAGATCGCCCCGCCGCGGTTCCGGCACGAACTTCATCTTGTAGCTCAATCCGTTGCAGCCCCCGCCCGTGATGGCGATCCGGAGATAGTCTCCCTGCTGCTCCCGCGCGATCAGGCTCCGCACCTTCGTTCCGGCTGCCGGGGTCAGGAGGACGAGCTGCTCGCTGCCCCATCGCACCCCGGGGGGCAGAGGTGGGACACCCGCCGGCTCGGCCACAGGCGCAGCCGGGGCAGCGGAGTCGGACGCGGAGGAGGAATCCATGGCGGCCACCAAATCCGCCACGCCAACCGGCGCAACAGCGGAATCCACTTTCCGCCAGAGAAGACAATTGGTCGCGGCGCAGTGCTTTGCCTATTCCACTACGCCGCGACCTGGTTGGAAACAGGGCGCAGTACGAGACCACCCCTGGCAAGAAATCGGTCGTAAACTCCTCCAACGATTGCCGCCCTGCCTGTCGACCGCCGCGTGACCAGTGGGGCTGCAGGAGTGACGAATGGCAGGGTCATCGGAAGGGGGATGGAAAAAGCCCAAGGAGTGGGGCGGCGAAGCCAACCAGGGAATGGTTACCGCTTCGTTACCTTGCCGGTCGCGCCTGGCGGCGTTTCCGGTCGATTCAGGTCGTCCGGGCCGGGTGGAAGGCGCGGTTCCCCAACCTCGGCTGATCCGCGGTCGTCCCGGCCTCCCGTCTTGCCTGAACCCCGTCAGGGACGATCCGCCGTGGTCTCGAATCGCAACGGCCGGCCGCTTTCCGCCGGCAGGAACTCCCGCAGTTCCGTCCATTCGCGGCGGCTCGCCCGCACCGGGGCGCGCAGCCCGCGCAGGTGCAGCAGCGGGGCGTCGCCTCGGTCCTCCTCGATGCGCTGGAGATGATCGAGGTTCACGATGACCTGGCGGTGTGCGCGGGCGAAGGGAGGCAGCGGCAGCTGGTCCTCCCAGGACTTCAAGGTCTGTCGCACCAGGAACCGCTCCCCGGCGCGAAGGCTGAGCTCCGAGTAGTTCTCGCACGACTGGATGGCCACGATTTCCCCCACCGGAAGAAAGCGGGCGCCGGAGTCGGTGCGCACGTAGACGGTGTCGTCGCGTCGCAGCCGTGTTCCCTCCCGCAGCGGCACCCCGGTTTCCTCTCTCCGCCGGTTGAGCCGCGCGAGGCTCGCCGCCAGGCGCTCGGGCTTGATCGGCTTGAGGAGGTAGTCGAGGGCGTTCACTTCAAAGGCCCGGATCGCGTATTCGTCGTGCGCCGTGACGAAAATCACCGCCGCGCCTTCGCGCACATGCGGCACCAGGTCGAGACCGCTGCCGCCGCGCAACTGGATGTCGAGAAACACTAGCGCATACTCCCCGCGGGCGAGGAGCTCCCGCGCCGCCTGGACCGTGCCGGCCTCGCCGGTGACGCGCACATGCCCGTGGGGTGCGAGCAGCGTGCGCAGGACATTGCGAGCCGGGGGTTCGTCGTCGATCAGCAGACACGGAATCATGGAAAGGAGAGGAAGGCAGGAGGAAACGGCCTATCCGCACACGGCGTGGGCATGGACAGGCGCCCGGCGGCGGTCAAGATGCAGAACCAGGGTGACCACCACCCAGCCGTCGCGCGTGTCGATTGCGACCTCGTGCGCATCTGGATGATACCGCAGCAACCGCTGGCGCAGGTTGGATAGGCCGATTCCCGAGGTCGCCGGCACCGGGCCGCTGCGGTCGACCCAGCTTCCGGTGTTGGCCACCGTCAACCAAAGCGTCTGTCGCTCAAGACGGGCGGCCACCCGCACCCGCAGTTCACCCGGGCTCGTGGCGCCGCCATACTTCATCGCGTTCTCCACCAGCGGCAGGAGCAGGAACGGTGGCAGCGCGGAGCGCCGCGCCTCCTCCCCCGCCTCGAGGGTGATGTGCAGGCTTTCCCCCCAGCGCGCCTTTTCGATCTCAAAGTAGATCGAGAGCTTGTCGAACTCCGCCCCGACGGTGGTTTGCTCCTCCTGGCGGCGATCCAGCGCGATCCGGCAGAAATCCGCCAATCGCAGCACCATGCTGGCCGCGGCGGGCGGCGCCGTCAGCACCAGGCTGTAGATGGAGTTCAGGGCGTTGTAGAGGAAGTGCGGATTGAGCTGGTAGCGCAGCACCTCGAGCCGGGCCTCCTCCTCCGCGAGACGCGCCGCCGCCTTTTCGTCGAGTTCCAGACGATGCAGCCGGGCGAGTTCCGCGTTGCTCCGCTGCAGTTCCTCCGTCCGCAGCGCAACCTGCTGTTCCAGCCACTCGGCGCGACGCCGGAGGGCGCGCGTCCGCAGCCGCACTCCGCCGACCAGCGCGAGCAAGGCCGCCGCTCCGTACGCCGACCATGCCATCCGCGTCTGCCACCAGGGTGCCCGGATCACCAGTGGCAGGCTCACCTCCGGGCTGACGCGACCCGCCTGATCCGCGGCTTGCAGCCGGAACAAGTACCGGCCGGCCGGCAGGCGGGTGATGTCGCGCCAAGGCTCTCCCGACCAGGCCTGCCAGTCGCGGTCCAGGCCTTCGATCCACGAGCGGAACTGGACGCAGGATCGGCCGCGATGGTCCACGGCAAAACTCGCGGCGGCGAATTCCACGCGCACCGACTCTTCCTCCTCCTCCAGGTGCAACGGGGCCTCCGCCCGGCCGGCCCGCTGCCGCCACAAGATCCGCCCGTGCGCCGACCTTACCTGCCGCAACTGCGCGTGCAACGGCACCTCCTCCGCGGGTCGCCAACGCAGGTCGATCGACACCAGGAGATCCTTGCCGGCCACCCACAACGTGTCGCGGTCTTCGAGCAGGTGCACAACCGAAAGATCGCGGATCATCGGCGCGACGAGTTCGGTCGCCTGCCAGTGGTCCGTTCCCGCGGGAGTCACCCGCAGCAGCCGCCGGTCGGGAGGCGCGAGCCGCAGCCAGACGCTGCCATCCGGGTTGGCGCCGACGGCTTCCACACCCCGCGACGTCGAAGCCGGGATTCCCTCAATCCTCGTCTCGGGCTCGAAGCGATCGTTCGTCGGCTCGTGCCGCAGGATCCAGGCGGGGCTTGCCGCCACGACAGCCCCCCCCAAATCGAAGAAGGTCGTTCTCCCGGCGCGTCCGAACGGTGCCACTCCCTCCGCCGGTCCCCAGATCCGCACCGGGGCCTCCAGCGAAGGGCCTTTCCGGAAATCCGCCCGCCACAACCGGCCGTCGATTGTGGCACCCCAGATCCAGCCATCCCCTCGATCGTGGATGCTGCTGACCCCCGCCGGCACCCGGGAGAGCCGCCCGACCGGCTTCCACCCCTCGCCGTCATCCCGGAACCACCAGACACCATCCGCGCTGCCGCCCAGCAGCGATCCTGGCACGGCCCGGAGTCCGGTCACGCTGGTGAACGCCTGCGTGCTCCAAAACTTCGCCTGCCGGGCACCCTCCGCCAGTTCCACGAGCCCGGCCGCCGCCGCAAAGACCCGATCGCCCACGACCGCCAGCGTCTCGGCTCCGTGGTGCAGTCCCGCCACCGGAGGAAACTCCCCGGGCCAGTCCCGTCGCCGCGAGACGCCGGCGGTGTGCGCCACCAGGAGTTCGTCTCCATGGCGCAGGAGGTGCCGTGGGCTGCCCCGCAGCCCATGCGCCCCCTCGTGCCGCATTACCCCGGAGTTCAGGTTCAACCGGACAATCTGGTCCCGCGTGCACAGCCACAGCCCCCCCTCCCGATCGGAGGCCACCTGCGTGATCCGCAGGTCCAGCACGCCGGGAAGGCGATCGAGCAGGCGATCGATGCGGCCCCGGGGATTCACCACGAAAACGCCCGGACGAGTGGTGACGAAGACCATGGATCCGTCGGGCAAGAACGTCGCCGCGCTCGCCTCCGCCTCCCGAAACAGCGCCGGTTCCAGCGGCCACGGCTGCCAGGTCCCGGTGTCCTTCCGCCACACCGCCGGACCCACGGCCGACAGCAACCGCCATTCCCCGTCGGACACCTGGCGGCTCGCATACACCCGAAACGGGCTCGGCCGGTTGCGAAGCTCCGGCAGGGTGTCCCCGCGCACGACGGTCACAAGCCGGCCCTCCGCCTCCAGGCGCACCACGCCGCGGTCCGCCAACCGAACGTGGACGCCGCCCTCCATCCGCCAGACGAGTCCAAAGCGCTGCTCGGACCGCCAGGTCGACACGCGATCCTCCGGACCGATGCGCAGCACGTGCTGCAGACCCCGCACCCACATGCCGTCCGGCATCGCCAGCAGCTGATCCATCAGGCCGGCCTCGCCCTCCGGCAACGGATACACGACCGTGTCCGCCTGCCACGCGCCCTCGGCGTCAGGTTGGATCCGCGCCACTTCGTTCTCGCTCACCGCCCACACCGAGCCGGCGGCATCGACGGCCACCGCCAGAACGGCCCCGCCGTGCGGCAGGGGAATCAAGGTCCAGCGTGCCCCGTCGTATTCCAGGACTCCGTGGCTGTTGCCGACGTAGATGAACCCGGACTCCGGGTGCTGGACGATTCCGGAATTCCCCACGCCCCCGCCACAATCCTCCACCCGCCAGACCTGCGTGAAGGGGTTGCCGGTCACGCGTGGGGAAACCCGTTCGACCACGGGAGGCCCCGGCCGGGCGCCCAAGGGCCCCGGGGGTCCGGGCTGGCCGGACACCCGGCTCACCGCGCTGGCCAGCAGACCGGCGGCCAGCGCCACGAGAAAAACGGGGGGGAGTTTCACGCGCCCGCCACGGTGCAACATCCCCCGACCCATGTCGAACCGTCCCGGCAAACGGATCCCGCGTGTCGGCCCGTCTCCGCCCGCATGGAATCAGCGGGAGTTTGCGCTGCGCAGGAGTTCCACGCTGCGGCGGGGATTGAGGAGTTGGATCCGGCCATCGGCGCTCCGATCGACGGCGCGCTGAATCAGGTCCGTCACCTCCGCCACGGTCAGTTGCGGCCGCAACGCGAGGAGTTTCGCCGCGAGGTTGGCCACGTTGGGTGCCGCCATCGAGGTGCCCGAGTACTTCAGCCGCCCGCCGCCAGGCAGTGCGCTCTCAACCTCGAAGCCGTTGGCGTGCACGTCCACGTTCTTCCCAAAGCTGGTGAAGGACGTTTCCTCCCCGGCCTGATCGACCGCACCCACGGTCAGGACATTGGGCAAATCGATGCCTGAAGGGATCGTCTCGTCGAACTTGGCGTCGCTGTTGCTGTTGCCCGCCGCCACCACGAAGAGGATCTCCGGCGCCGCCCGCAGGGCCTCGGTCAGCGCCACGCGCGACAATTCGAAATACTCGCGGGCCGTTTTGCGGCGGGCCTCGGGCGTGCCGCCGGCGCCGTTCGCCTCGAACGCCGCCTCGATGCTCCGCGGCGTCCCGCCCCAGCTCATGTTCACCACCCGTACCTTCTGCTGCTGGAAATACGACACCACCGCGCGCATCGCGGCGGCGTCGCGCTCCGCTTGTTCGCGCGTCGGCACGTCCGGAATCATCCGGTGATCAAAGGTGATGCGGGCGCCCAGGAGGCGCACGGCCGGGTTGCCCGCCGCGGCGATGCCCGCCACATGCGTTCCGTGGGTGTAGTTGCCGAAGAAGTTCAGGTTCTCGATGAACGGTTTCACCGCCTCCGGCTTCAACCCGGACATCACCTTCTTCAGCTCACTCGCCTCCGGCGACTCGATACTCGCCTGCACGTCGAGCAGGCCCTTGGTCAGGTTGCGCATGCCGGGGTAATTGGCCCGCTGCTCTTCGGTCAGCGGCAGCAGGAGGTCCGGCACCGGCCGCGCCTTGAGATCATAGGCAATCCCGTGGAGGTCGTCGACGTAGCCGTTGCCGTCGTCATCCCGGCCGTTGGCCTCCTCGGCCGCGTTCCGCCACTGCTGCCCGGGGAACACCGCCACGTCGACCCCGCTGTCCCAGATCCCCACGACGACCGGGGTCAGTCCGGACACGCCCGCCAGATCCACCGCGCGTGCCGCCCAGATGTCGGGCTTGGTCTTCTGGTGTGAGGCGATGTACGCCGCCAGCGCCGCGACGCGCTCCGCCTTCAGCGGCAGGTAATGCGCGAGATTGGTCCGCTGGGCCAGGAGAACGCGCGCCACGTCGCCGCTGATCGCGCCGGTGCGGTCGATGCCGGGCTGGAACTGGCTGGAGAGGTTTCCGACCACGAGCGCCTCCGTCATGATCTCCGCGTTGCCCTTGGTCTGCTTGATCACGTCGCCCACCACCTCCCACGGAAGGGTGGCGAGCTTGGCGGCGTAGGTTCGCTGGAAGGCGACCCGGAAGGCGGCCTCGTCCCGAAACTCGCCGCTCCGCCGGGCGAGAATGATGCTCTCCGACAGGAGCCCGCCCGTGAGTTTTGCCGCCGGCTTTTCATCGAGCCCACGGATGATTTGGATGCGCTCCAGCGCGGCGTCATGCCGCCCCGCGTGCAGGTCCAGCGCCAGCAGCGTGCCCTGGACATCCTGCAGCGTCGACCGATCCGCGATTTCATGCTCCTGGAGCAGTTTCTCGAGATCGGCCCGCACCGCCTCGGCGAGTTTGCCGTAGACGGCATCGTCGGTCAGCACGTCGGTCACCTTCCCGGTGTAGGGGTAGCTGAAGCGCGGCAACTGATCCTGGGAGGTAATCCGGGGTTTCTGCGCCAAGAGCGCCGCCGGGAAGAGGAGGACGGCCGCAAGGCCGAGGAGCACGGGTTTCATGCGCGGGAGCGTGGCGGCAGAAGTCCCGGGCGCAAGTCGGCGGCGACGAACCACCGCGAGCCGCCTGCGCCCTTGCACTCACCCGGCGAATCTCCCTTATGTCCCGCCGTGCGCCCCACCCCCACCCGCCTCCTAGTTCTCTGGCTGGCCGCCTCCCTGGCCTCCGTTTCCGCCCACGAGGTCGCGACCGACATGGTCAACGCCGCCCGGACCTTTCTTGGCTCCCTCGATTCCGCCCAGCGGCAGGCGGCCACTTATCCGCTCACCGACGCCGAGCGGGAGAACTGGAATTTCGTGCCGATCGCCCGCCAGGGCCTGCCCTTCAAACGCACCACCACCGAGCAGCAGGCCCTCGGCCTCGCCCTCCTGCGCACGGGACTCAGCCACACGGGCATGGCGCGGGCCCAGGCGATCATGCAGCTCGAGCTGGTGCTGAAGGAGCTGGAAAAGGACACCAAGGGCCGGCGGGATCCCACGCTCTATTTCCTGACGTTTTTCGGAGAGCCGAGCACCGAGAAGTCCTGGGGCTGGCGCTTCGAGGGGCATCACCTGTCGTTCAACTTCACCGTGGTCGATGGGCGCCACGTTTTCTTCGCGCCCTCGTTCATGGGCAGCAATCCCGCCGAAGTCCGGGCCGGCCCGCGCCGCGGCGAGCGGGCGCTCGCGGAGGAGGACGATCTGGGCCTTGCGTTCGTCAATTCCCTCGACCCGGCGCAGCGCCGGATCGCCGTGATCGCCGACACCGCCCTGAAGGAGATCGTCACCACAAACCAGAAGCGCGTCGATCCACTCGCTCCCGCCGGCATCGCGGCCGGTCAGCTGAAACCCGCCCAGCGGGAGAAACTGCTCGGTCTCGTGCAGCTTTACCTCGCCCGGTGGCGGCCCGAACTGGCGGCCGAGAACTTCGCCAAGATTACCGCCGCCGGACTTGATCGCATCACCTTCGCCTGGGCCGGCGCCCTCGATCGCACCCAGGCCCGCTACTACCGCATCCAGGGACCGACCTTCCTGGTCGAGTTCGACAACTTCCAAAACAGCGCCAACCACTTCCATACCACGTTTCGCGAGTTCAAGGACGACTTCGGCCGGGATCTGCTGGCGGAGCACCTGGCGCGCGACCACGGGAAGAAGTAGCGGCCCAGGGAGCCGGCGGGTTCTCGGAAAAAACCGGAAAAAAGACTGGACGGCGCGGGCAAGATCGGCACCTTCCGCCCCTGCATCAGGAACGAGTCGGCGCTCACCCGCCGGCTCCGCCAACCGGGCCGGGAGCGGCCACGGTGGATCGGGGGAAACCCCGGATGTGCGAGACTCCTCCGGGTCTCGAACCAAGAACGCTCCCGAAGACGAAACCGACCTGATGCCCAGGTCGGTTTTTTATTCCCCCTGATGCGCGATCAACTCCCACCAGTACATCACGCATCATGAATCCGCTCAGCCTCCTCACCGGCATCCGCGTCAGCCCGACGAACCCGAACCATCATCTGTGGAACAACCACGGGACCTGGTTCCTGCACTACACGATTCATCCCACGCCCTTCACCAAGGAGCGCATCCGCCGCTCGCTCGGGACCAAGGACCTGGAGGTGGCCCGACAGCGCCGGGACTCCTACTTCGCGTTGCTGGCCGCGGAAGCGGCCAAGCAGGCCCCGCTGGCGCCGCGCAAGGCCTTCGCCGCGTAAGCCGGGGTGCAGCACAAGTTCTCCCATCGCGCGCCGACGCTGCTTGGGCCAGCGTCGGCCCGGAAGGTTCATGGATCACACCGCCGGAGTGTACTGGTATCGATCCTCGTTGCACCGTCTCACGACGATTCGGTTGTAGCCGGGGGCGGCGACCCCGGCCGGCTCCTTCGATTTCCGGGTCGAGGCCGGCCGCAACGCGGCCGGCTACACCATGACCTGTTTCGCCGGTGGTTGCGGACCTGAACCACAAGCCTCCCTTTACGGGATTCGCAGCCGCTGGCCGGGCCGGAGGGCGTTCTCGCCCCGCAGGGCTTCGCGATTGGCTTCGTAAATCTCCTGCCACCGGCTGCTCGTGCCGTAGTAGCGCACGCTGATGCGGGTGAGCGTGTCGCCTTCGACCACCGTGTGGAGCCGGGGCGCGGCCACGACGGGCCCGGGACTGACGGGCGCGGCGGTCACCGGGCCAGGGACAGAGCCGGAGCTCCCGAATCCGGAGGCGGCTCCGGGGTTGTTGATCAGCCGAGCTGCCGAAGCGATTTGGTCCAGCGTGCCCTGCGCCTGCTTGAGCCGCGCGGCAATCGCGGCGTTTTCCTGCTGGAGTTGGGTGATGCGCATCGTCCGGTCGCGCTCCAGCGCCTGGAGGGTCTCGTTCAACCGGGCCGCGTCGGCCCTCGTCGTCGCCAGGTCCCGCTGCGCCGCCGCCAGCTGGGCCGCGGAGTTTGCCAGGGCCGCCGCCCGCTTTTCGGCTTCCTGGCGGGCCGCGTCGCTCTGGGCCAGACGTGCATTCTCTGTCCGCAGCTCACCGACCTGCGCCTGCAGCGCCTTTAGCTCGGCGGCGAGTTTCTCGTTGCCGCCGGTCAACTCCGCCACGGAGGCACCCTGGCTTTCCGCCGCCTTCTGGGCCTCCGCGAGGCGGGTCTTCAATTCCGCAACCTCGGTGCGCAATGTCGTCGCCCCATCGCCGGCTGCGGCCAGACGCGCGTTGTCGGCCTTCAGCCCCGCCAACTGGTTCGTCAGATCCTTCACCTGCGCCTGCAGCTTCTCGTTGCCGGCGCCGAGTTCGTTGATCACCGCGAGTTGCTCCTGGGCCGTCTTGCTCCCGGCCGCCACGCGGGCCTTCAAGTCTGCCACCTCCGAAACGATGCGTTCGCCACCCTGCTTTACCTGCGCCAGCTGCTGCTCGAGCGCGGCCTTGTCGGCGGCGAGCCGCTGATTGAGGCCCGTCAGCTCGGCGACGCTGGCACCGTGCTGATCCGCGGCCTTCCCCGCCTCGGCCAGCTTCGCCTGGAGGGCGGTGACCTCGGCCCGCGCCTGTTCCGCATCCTGGGCCGACGTTTCCGCGGTCTTCTTCAGCTGCGCGATCTGCCGTTCGGCACCGGACAGGCGGGTAAAGAGATCCTCGACCTGGCTCCGGAGATTGTCGCGTTCCTGCACCGGACCTCGCGAGGCGGCACGTGCCGACTCGAGGTCGCGCGCCCGCGATTCGAGTTCGGCGGTCAGCCGCGCCTGCTCCGCCCGCCCCTTCTCCAGTTCCTCCTGGGTATTCTTGAGGCGCACGTTGAGCTGTTCGAGCTGGGCCTTGGCGGCGGATTCGTCGGAACCGCGGGACTGCAGGAAGGCCCGGTTGGCCTCCGTGAGCGAGCGGTTGGTCTCGCGCACGTTCTGCAGCTGCGCCGCCAGGGTCGCGATTTCGCGCGCGGCATTCTTGCGGTCCTCGTCCCCCTGTGCCTCGAGCGTCCGCACCTGGTTCTGCAGGGTGGCCAATTCGAGGCGCATCGCGTCCGTCGGAGCCGCCTTGACCGCCGCCGCCTGGGCCGCCAGCGCCGCCGCTGCGCTCTGCTTCGCCACCTCGAGGTCCTTCAGCAGGCTCTCGTTCTTCGCCGCGAGTTCAGCCGCGGCCCGCCGCGCCTCATCCAGGTCGGAGGCCAGTTTCTCCCGCGCGGCGCGGGCGGCGGCGGATTCCGTCGCAGGCGCTGCCGTGGCTGTGGTCGCCTGCTTCGCCGCCGCCAGCTCCTGCTGCAGGCGGGCCATCATCGCGGACATCTCCGCCACGCGCCCCTCCAGCGCTTCCCGCTCCCGGACCAACTGCGTGGTGCGCTGGCCGGCCTCGGCCAGCTGCCGGGAAGAGGCCTCGTCTGCGGCGCGACCTTGCGCGAGCCGCTGCTGGGCCTCCTGCAATTCCTGGCGCACTCGGGCGAGCTCGGCAGCGGACCCGGTCTCGCCGGCCGGAGCGGCGGCCGCGAGCCGTGACTTTTCCGCCTCGGCTGCGGTCAGGGCCTGCTTCACCTGCGCCAGTTCCTTCTTGAGACCCTCAACCGTGCGTCGCGCCGCGTTGCCCTCCTCCAAGGCCTCTCCAAGCTGGGCCCGGATAATCTGGAGCTGCTCGGGATCGATCGCCGGCTTGCTCCCGGCGTCGGCCAGACGCTTCTCGAGCGCCGCCTTTTCCGTGGCCCAAGCTTCGCGTTGCCGCGAACCTTCGGCGGCCGCCTGTTCCGCCTGCGCCAACCGTGCCTGCAGCGCCGGCACTTCCGCCGCGGCCGCCGCGGACTTCTGCAGCTGTTCATTCGCGCCGCGCAGACGGGCGAGTTCGGTATTGGCCGCCTCGATCTGCTGCAGGAGCTTGGCGGATTCCGCGCCCGCCGCGGCGTTTGCGGCGAGGCGCTTGTTCTCGGTCTCCAGCTTCTCGCGGACGGACCGCAGTTCCTCGAGCTGTCGCGTGAGTTCCGCCACCTGGGCGCCGCCGGCCGCGCCGTCCGCCGGTGCCACGGAGCCGGCCGGCGACGGCTGCTCCTGCGCGAGCCGGAGCTGGCGGCCGAGGCGCAGCAATTCCTGCGTGGAGCGCTTCACCTCGTCGTTGAGGCGGGTGTTCTCGGCGAGCAACTTCGCGAGCCGGGGATCCTTCTCCGCCAACTGGGGCAGCGGCGTCTCGGCCGTACCCGGGGCCTCCGTGGCCGGCGAGGCGGCGGGCGCTGGCGTCGCCTTAGCCGCGGCAAGTTGCGCGGCCAACTCGTCCGCCCGGCGCACGGCCTCCGCCTTCTCTCGGGAGAGCTGCTCCACCTGGGAGCGCAAGCCCGCGGCGGCGGCCTCGGCCGCCGGAGGAACGGAAGGACGGGGAGCCTTGGCGAGCTTCTCGTTTTCGGCGCGGAGCGAAGCGACCTCCCGCTCGGCGGCCTGCAGCCGAGTCGAAAGCTTGGCCGCTTCGTCGGCCTGCGCGGCCCCCGCGCGCTTCCCGGCCTGGGTCGCCTCCGCCTTCAGGCGCTGATTCTCCGACTCGAGGCGCCGGGCCGCCTCGCGGGCCTCCTTCAGCGCAGTTTCGGTCGAGGCCAGTTGCTGGGACGCTTTTTCCTGTCCTGCCTGACCGGCGCGGGCGGATTCCACTGCCTGGGCGGCGGCCGCCAGCCGCTGTTCCAGGACCGATTTTTCCCGGGTCAGGGCACGGGCGGATTCGGCGAGCCGGGCATTCTCGGTTCGCAGGCGATCCACTTCTCCAGTGGTCGCCGATGCGGGGGCAGTCGCCGCCACGGCCGGTGTGGCCGGCGCTGGCGGCACCACTCCGGGCGCGGGCTCCTTCATTCCCAACTGCGCCCGCTGCCGGGCAATGGCAATGTTGGCCTCCGCCAGCTGGGCGGTGGAAAGCTGCCGGGCGACGATGTCGCGCCCGGTTGGCCGCGCCCCGTTCTCCACCGCCAGGGCGAGCCAAGTGTAGGCCTCGATCAAGTTGGCGGCCACGCCGCGTCCTTCGGCGTACATGATGCCGAGGTTGTTCTGCGCCGGGGCGAAGTTCTGCGTCGCCGCCCCGCGGTAAAGTTCCGCCGCTCCGGCCAGATCCACCGCGGAGCCGCGGCCCTCCTCCAGCATCAGTGCGAGGTTGTACTGCGCCCGGGCGTAGCGCTGGCCGGCAGCGGCCCGATACCAGCGTTGGGCCGAAGCCTCGTCCTTGGCGACTCCGCGGCCGAGTTCGTAGGCCAGCGCCAGGTTGTACTGCGCCTCCGGCACACCGCGCTCGGCGGCTTGGCGGAACCACAGGGCGGCCTCGAAATAGTCCTGTTTCGTGCCGATGCCGTTGGCGTGCATGTTGCCAACGTTGAATTGCGCCGGCGCGAAGCCCTGCTCGGCCGCCTTCAGGTAGAAGCCAAATGCCTTGCGAAGGTCCGGCGCCACCCCGCGCCCGAGCTCGTGCATCATCCCGAGGTTGAACTGCGCGGCCGCCAGGCCGCGATCCGCCGCCTGCTGGTAGAGCCGCAGTGCCTCGGCGGGATCGGCCGGCACGCCCTGACCGTTGGCGTAGGCGTTGCCGAGCACATTGAGCGCCTCGGGATCTCCCTGTTGCGCCCGGGATCGGACCGCGGCGAGATCCGCCTGGGCCCGCACGACCGGAGCCACCGCCCCGAGTGCCGCCAGCGCCGCGGCCAGCAAGGCACCATTCCTCCTGGAAATCGTGAATCTGCGGTTCCGCCCGGTCGGTTTAGGCACGGGATTCGTTTAAGGACAAAACCCTACAGGGAAGCAAGGCGGCGTCTTGCATGCCGTGGATGATCTTCTTGTCCGGCGGACAGAACGTCGCGAGCGCCCCGGAGAGCCGGGGCTGGCCGCCGACGAGGAAGTAGTACGGACAAAGGCGCAGGCGACCGGCCTTGGGCACAGCGGTCATCGTGGTGCCCGGAGGATGCCCGGCCTCGTAGATCGGATGCTCGAGGCGGCGCGGCTTCCGGTAGGCCTGCAGGAGGTGAAGGTTGGTGGGAGCGAGCGCGATCGCCCGCTCGACTCCCCGCTGCCATTCCTCGCGGGAACAGTCGCTGCCTAGAACCACGCTGCGCGCTCCCCAGGCCGTCTCATGGTAGCCGCTGATCTTGAGGATCAGTTCGCGCTCCTTCTGCGAGGCGCCGACCAGGTCGCGCCAGTCGTTGAGGGCACGCCCGCCGACCCGCGGTCCATCGAGCACCGCCCCCGGTGGCAACGGCGCCGGGTCGATGACCCAGGAGGGCGGGATGATCGCCCGCAGCAGCGAATGCGCCGCGCTGCTCAGGGCCTCCGCCCAGTAGTCCTGCAGGAGATGATGATGGAAAAGGGCGAGGCCGATTTTCTCCTCCTGAAACGGTCGCATCGGCGGCGCCACCGCCACCTCGCCCGCCGCCCAGGCCTCGAAGATGAACCGCTGCGTGCGGATGTTCTCGAGATCGAACAACTCGAAGAACCGGTAGACGACATCGATGCGCTCGGGATTGCCCTCGATGTCGAAGTAGAGCGCGTTCTCGAGCGGGAAGAGGTCCTCCGGCGCCAGGCAGTAGACGCGTCGGCCCTGCAACTGCAACTGGTGGGCCAGCCACTGCATCTCCGGCCGGTAGGTCGCGGCCTCGTCACTCACCACCAGGGCGATGAGTGGATTGCGCACCTCGGGGCGCAGGGCCGCCAGGGCGGCGTGGAAGTGGATGATCATCCGGTCGCCCGCACCGAGGATGACCTCGGCTCCGCGCGGCGCAGGCGCACCTTCGCCCGGGTCCGCACCGCCTGCGGCCGGCCCGGTCGACGGAACCGCGCGATCGGTGCCTTCGTAAAGCCGGTTCAGAAATGCCGTCAGCCCGATGCCGCCCGGCACCGAGTCGAGTTCGGTGAGGACGAAGCCGTGGTCGGTCCAGAGCAGGTCGGGGCGGAGGACCGGCGGAAACGCCCCGCGGCTGCGCGGATCGCGGGCATGCGCCACCAGCGCGGCCGGCTTGCCGCGGTCGAGGTACTCCGCGACCCAGGGGGCGAGGAGCGGACGGTTGCGGAGGAGGTTCTTGCCGCTGGCGGAACGGAGATAGAGGGTTTCGAGCGCCTGCTGGAATTCGTGGCAAGCGACGCCGATGGCCTCGAGCTGCGTCACCTGATCCGCCGTCAACGGCCACGCCTGCGGGGAGAGCCGCCAGCTCTTGTCCTCGAACAAGGGCTGGGCCGCCAGCGCGGCGCGGATGGTCTCGAACGGCAGGGCGGTCATGACGGCGGGCAATCGGGTATCAGATCGCCGGGGACGGGCGACGAACCTCAATCCTCCATCTGGATGTCCTTGTTGCGGTGCCGCGGGCAGCCGGCGCGAAGCCAGGCATTGACGAAGCGATCGAGGTCCCCGTCGAGCACTCCCTGGGTGTCGCTGGTGCTGACGCCCGTGCGCAGGTCCTTTACCATCTGGTAGGGCTGCAGCACATAGCTGCGGATCTGGCTGCCCCAGCCGATTTCGCCCTTTTCGCCGTAGAACTTGTCCATCTCGGCCCGCTGCTCGTCCTGCCGTTTTTCGTAGAGTCGCGCCTTCAGCACGCTCATCGCGCTCGCGCGGTTCTTCAGCTGCGAACGTTCGTTTTGGCAGACGACCACGATGCCGGTGGGCAGGTGCGTGATGCGCACGGCGGAGTCGGTGGTGTTGACGCCCTGCCCCCCCTTGCCGGACGAGCGGTAGACGTCGACGCGGATTTCGTTTTCCGGAACCTCGATGGCGATGTCCTCGTTGATCTCGGCGATCACGTCGACGGCGCAAAAGGAGGTGTGGCGGCGCTTGTTGGCGTCGAAGGGGCTGATGCGCACGAGGCGGTGCACCCCGCGCTCGGCCTTGGCAAAGCCGTAGGCGTTCTCGCCCTTGAGCAGCACCGTCGCCTTGGTGATGCCGGCCTGGTCCCCCACCTGCACGTCCTGGACTTCGAGCGCGTAGCCGCAGCGTTCCGCCCAGCGGGAATACATGCGGAAAAGCATGTCGGCCCAATCGCAGGACTCAGTACCGCCGGCCCCGGCCTGGATGGAGAGGATGGCGTTGTTCTTGTCGAACTGCCCGGTCAGGAAGGAGGCGATTTCGAGGGCATCGAGCTCCTTCACCATCGCGGACGCGGTCTCGTTGAGCTCGCGGGCGTAGGTTTCCTGCTCGGCGCCGGAGGCCGCCTCGACCAACTCGACCATCACGTCGAGATCGTCGACCTTCTTGCGGAAGGCGACGACCGGGAGGACGGATTTCTTCAGACCGTTGAGCTTGGCGATGTGCTTCTGGGCGCGGTCGTTGTTGTCCCAGAAAGTGGGCGCCCCCATCTCCGCCTCCATCGCCTCGATCTCACGCTGCTTTTGATCGCAGTCAAAGAAACCTCCACAGGTGGCCGGCGCGCTTCTTGATGTTCTCGATGTGGTTGAAGGTCTCGGGAGCGATCATGAGAAATGGGAGGAAGGAAAGGGAGGGAGGAGGAGAACCCGCCCGCAGCGGCGGACGGAGCCCGACTGAGGGAACGCGGGAACGGGGAAAGCACAAGTGCGCATTCAGGACCGGTTATTCCGGGACCACCTCGCGGCTTTGCGCTTGAGCGCGGGCTGGGGACCGGCCCAAAAAGGCGGGATGCCCCGCTCGCGCCGCGTGCCGCTGTTGCTGCTCGGAGGAATCCTGCTGGCGGGCGCCGGCTGCACCTCGCGGCCGCGTTTCGCGATCGCCCCGTTTCCGCCGACGTCACCGTGCCGGTGGGCCACGGGATGATGGGCGGCTACTGGAAGGCGACGGCGATCGCCGACCCCTTGCTGGCGCGAGGATTTGTGCTGTGGGGCGGTGACGGGCCCGTCGTGGTGGTGGCCGTCGATTGGTGCGAGATCCGGAACGAGGCCTACGATCGCTGGCGGGAGGTGCTCGCCGCCGCGGCGGGAACGACCCGTGAACGGGTCCTGGTCATGTCCGTGCACCAACACGAGGCTCCGGTGGCGGATCTCGCCGCGCAGCGGGCGGTGGAAGCACGGAGCCTGGCGGATGGGGTGTGCGATCCGGCGTTTCACGAGGCGGCAGTGCAGCGTGTGGCCGACTCGTTGCGACAGGCAGCCCGCACCCCCCGCGCGGTGACGCACCTCGGCAGGGGCGAGGCCCGGGTGGACCGCATCGCCTCCAACCGCCGCTACCTGCTGCCGGACGGACGGCCCTCCTTCAATCGCGGGAGCGCCGCCGCCATCAACGTCCTCGCCCGCGAAGCGCCCGAAGGCACGATCGATCCCTGGCTGCGGACCCTGAGCTTCTGGGAGGGAGACGTGCCGATCGTCGCCTTCAGCACCTACGCCACGCATCCGATGAGCTACTACCGCACCGGCGAAGTCTCGGCAGATTTCCCGGGAGTGGCGCGAGCGCGCCGCCAGCTGGAAACCCCGGGCTGCCTGCAGATCTACGCCAGTGGCGCCAGCGGCAATGTGACCGCCGGCAAGTACAACGACGGCTCGCGCGCCTTTCGCGGAATCTTCGCCGAACGCCTGCACGCCGCGATGGCGGAGGCTTGGCGGGCCACCCGGCGCGAACCCCTCCGGCAGGTCGCTTTTTGCAGCGCCCCGGTCCGACTTCCGCCGCGGGAGGATCCGGCCTTCTCCGAGGCGGAACTCGTGCGTCGCCTGGATCCGGCCCGACCCGCCGCCCAGCGCAACCACGCAGCCCTCGGGCTGGGCTGGAGGGAGCGGATCGTCCGGGATCAACCCATCGACGTGCCGGCAATCGACTTCGGCCCAGCCCAACTGCTCCTGTTGCCCGCGGAGAGCTACGTCGAGTTCCAGCTCGCCGCCCAGCGCCTGCGGCCCGACCAGTTCGTGGTGGTGGCGGGCTATGGGGAGTCGGGTCCCGGCTACATTCCCACCGAGCAGGCTCGGGCCGAGAACGACACCAACCTCGGCGACTGGTGCTGGGTCGGCCCCGGGTGCGAACCCCTGCTGCGGGAGGCCATCCGAAAGGCCCTCGGCAGCAACGCTCCTTGAGCCGACGTTGAACGGGCCCGTTGTGTGGCGACGGGCCGGTCCCGCGCAATCGCGGCGACGGAATCCCCGACGGAGCTCCGGGGAATCCGGTCCGCCGGTGTACCCGAAAAAGGGTACACGCCGGGATGGCCATCGCACCTCGTGACGGAAATCTGTGGCGAGCGACCATGGAAGGCACCCCTTTGACGCCGGCTCATCCGTCCTGGCCCGGGAAACTGGCGATGCGCCTCGGAGCCCAGGCGCCCATGCAGCTTCATGTGCGGGGCGATCCTTCCCTGCTCGCCGCTCCGATGACGGCCCTGCTTTGTTCGGCGCGGGTCCCGGGCGAAGCCTTGGTGCGAGCCTACGATCAGGCCGGCAGGTGGCGCGCCGCCAATCGGGCGGTCATCGGCGGGTTTCACTCTCCGCTGGAACGCGCCTGCCTCGGCCTCCTGTTGCGCGGAACCCAGCCCGTGATTCTCTGCCCGGCCCGCGCGCTACCGGTCCGGATCACCCCGGACCTCCGCCCGCACGTGGAAGCCGGCCGCCTGCTCCTGGTGTCCGCCTTTGACGACGGCGACCGCCGCGTCACCCGCCGGCTGGCCGAGCGACGCAATCTGATCGTGGCCGCCCTCGCGGAAGAGGTGTGGTTCGCTCACATCTCACCGGGTGGCCACATGGCTTGGCTCGCCCGGCAGGTCGAGCAGTGGAGAGGAAGGAAGGTGGCGCCGCTCGCCCTTCCGGCGACACCAGGCGAGGTCCGCGCGGCGCCTTGAGTTGGCTTCGCTGTCGCCGGCACCGCGAAGCGCGCCTTTCTGGCAAAATTCGCCGCGCCGCTATCCGCGCCGGCGACCGTCGGCCACTTCGGCAAGGTAGCTGGCGTACGTCTGCGCCAAACCCTCGCGCAGACCGGTGCGCGCCCGCCAGCCCAGAGCGGCCAGCCGCGAAACGTCCAGCAGCTTGCGCGGCGGGCCATCCGGCTTCGACGTGTCCCAGGCAATTCGACCCCGGTAGCCCACCGTCTCTGCCACCAGCTCGGTCAATTCCCGGATGGTGACATCGGTGCCGGTGCCCACGTTGAGCCAGTCCGGGGGATTCTCCAGCCGGAGCAGGAACGCACACGCGTCGGCCAGGTCGTCCACGTGCATGAACTCCCGTCGGGGCGATCCCGTTCCCCACGCCACCACCTCGGGCCGCGCGGCCTCCCGGGCCTCGTGGAAGCGCCGGATCAGCGCCGGCAGCACATGGGAGTTCTGCGGGTGGTAGTTGTCGCCCGGCCCGTAGAGGTTGGTCGGCATCGCCGAGTGGAACAGCACCCCGTACTGTTTCCGGTAGTATTGGCAGAGCTTGAGACCGGCGATCTTCGCGACGGCATAGGCCTCGTTGGTCAGCTCGAGGGCGCTGGACAGGAGACTGTCCTCCGCCATTGGCTGCGGCGCCCGTTTCGGATAGATGCAGGAACTGCCGAGAAACAACAGCCGACGGACTCCGGCGCGATAGGCCCCGTGGATCGTGTTGGCGGCGATCGCGAGGTTGTCGAAAAGGAACTCCGCCGGATAGGTTTGGTTGGCGTGGATGCCACCCACGCGGGACGCAGCGATAATAGCCACCTCCGGTCTTTCCGTCATCAGGAAGGCCTCAACCTCGGACTGTCTTGTCAGATCCAGTTCCCTTCGCGTTCGCGAGACTAACGTCAGATCTGGTTCACGGCTCAGGCGGCGCACCAGCGCGGCACCCACCAAACCCTGGTGACCGGCGATATAGAGCTTCATGCGAACGGGGTCTTCGAGACTTGAGGAAGCGTTGCGATCTGGGCCTCACGCTTGGCGAGTTCCAGGTCGTGTTCGACCATGATCCGCACGAGTTCCTTGAAACGGACCTTTGGCTCCCAGCCGAGTTGGCGACGCGCTTTTGCCGGGTCGCCAATCAGGAGGTCGACCTCCGCCGGTCGTTCGTACCGCGAATCATGCTTCACATGGCGCTCCCAATCGAGCCCCAGGAGCCCGAAGGTCTCCTCGCAGAACTCCTTCACACTGTGCGTTTCGTTGGTCGCCACCACATAATCGTCCGGCTGGTCCTGCTGGAGCATCAGCCACATCATCTCGACGTACTCCTTGGCGTAGCCCCAGTCGCGACGCGCCTCGAGGTTGCCGAGGTATAGGGCATCCTGCAGCCCCATCTTGATCCGGGTCGCAGCCCGGGTGATCTTGCGGGTGACGAAGGTCTCCCCGCGCCGCGGGCTCTCATGGTTGAAAAGAATCCCGTTGGAGGCATGTAGGGCGTAGCTTTCGCGGTAGTTCACCGTGAGCCAGTAGGCGTAGACCTTGGCGCAGCCATACGGCGAACGTGGCCAGAAGGGTGTCTTCTCCGTCTGCGGAACCTCCTGCACCTTGCCGAACATCTCGGAAGAGGAAGCCTGGTAGTACCGCACTTTCTTCACGAGCCCGGCCTCGCGAATCGCCTCGAGGATGCGCTGCGCCCCCAGCCCGTCGACGTCCCCGGTGTACTCCGGGATGTCGAACGACACCCGCACATGCGACTGCGCCCCGAGGTTGTAGATTTCATCGGGTTGCAGCTCGTACAGCAGCTTCACCATCTGCACCGAATCCGCCAGATCGCCGTAGTGCAGAATGAGGCGCACGCCGTTGACGTGCGGATCCCGGTAGAGGTGATCGATGCGCGCCGTGTTGAAGGTCGAGGCGCGGCGGATCACCCCGTGCACCTCGTAGCCTTTTTCGAGCAGCAGCTCAGCCAGATAGGACCCGTCTTGACCGGTGATGCCGGTGATCAGCGCTTTCTTCATGTGGGAGCCGAGCAGGCTACGGTTGCGCAAGATCCCCTCGCAAGCCCGCGTTTCCAAGTGCACTCTTCCGCTTGGCCGCGGCCTTCGGACTCGTGGGGAAGGAGACCCCTTATCGACCGACCGAAACCGCCTCCAACAGCGCGCCGGCCACCGCGGCCCGACCTTGTAGCGGCTGCAGCCTCACCTCGACGACTCCCGGGCGGGGCAGCTCGAGGTCGAAAGTCCGCACCTCCAGTTCGGCGAGCGGCTCCCGGCCCGGCAAGGGCTCCACTTTCGCCGTGGGTCCGACGCCCTCCCCGCCCGCCCGCACCATCACCTCGAAACTCCCCATGCTCCACTCGCCCACCCTGCCACGCACCAGCAGCAACGTGAGACGGTGCCGCCCTGCCGGCACCTTCAACTCCGGCCCTCCCTTCGGGTTCAGGATGGGCTGTACCCTCAAGGTGAGCGGCTGATCGGTCGCCAGTCCGCTCCGCGCCACCTCCTCCCACGATTCCGGGACTCCTCCGGGCAACTTCACCGGCAACGCCTCCGGCAGCGTCCACTCAATCGCCTTGGTTTCGCGCGCCCCCAGCACCCGCCACATGGCACCGCCGCGGTCCGCGAAGAAGCTCAGCCGGCCCGCTCCCTGCGCCAGTTCCTCGTGCAGGGTCGGGCCGAACTTGACCCGAACCGGTTCCAAGCCCACCGCCTGGCGGAGGGCTCGCACGTAGCTCACCCACTTGAGGTTCAGCGTCACAAGCACGCCCTGTTCCCCGCGCGTCCCGCCACTGCACGACACGGCGCGGGCATAGGCCCGGGCCACCTCCGCCGCGTCGACTTCCTCCAGCCGCCGGCGCGCCTCCACGCCATCCCCGCGCCGCAGGGCCTCGGCCGCCTGCTGGCAGGCTCCTTCCGCCCGGTGAAAGGCCGCGTAAAACCCTTCCATCGCCCGGAAATACTCCCATCGCTCCCGTCCCGCCGCCCCAAGCCGCCTGCCATCGATTCGATCCAGCAGGGCCAGCCGGTGTTGCCCCGCCGCCAGTGCTTCCTGGACGCGGGTTTCCGGAAACGGGCGGTCGATGAAGTAGTCGCTCGTATCTCGCCCAAAAATGGGCCCGCGCGTGATCCACTCGAAGAGGAACTCGCCCCCCGCGCCGCGCGCCGTCTCTCCGAAAGTCCGCGCCGCCATGTCACCGCAGGTCGCCCGCAGTTCCCGGTTCGAGGTCGCCTGCCAGACCTGCTCCGCGAGGCTTTTGAAGTAGAGGTCCAGCGGCCGCGTGGTCCAATGGATGATGCCAAAGGAATCGGCCCCGCATTCCACCAGAAGGTCGTGAAAGCGCTCCGGCGGTTGGTAGCTGCACCCGATGTACTGGCCGTCGTCGTGATGGGCCCAGGCAATCGGGATCACCGGGCGGCGGGCTGCCATGGTCCGGACCTCGCCGCGGCCCTCCGGCGTGGCGAATTGCGACTTGTCCAGGACGATGTCCCAATCCAGCGGCAAAAAGGGCACGCCCGTCGGGGTCCACGGATCGGCTTCCTTCATCCAGGCGAACTTCCAGCTTCCCATCCAGACGCGCACCTCCGGCCTCCCCAGTTCCCGCAGCGCCTGTTGGAAGGCCGAAGTCACCTTGCCGAGCCCCAACCTCCCAGCCTGTTGCGAGAGCGGCTTCAACGAGGGATCGGCACCCGGCCGTTGCCTCAATTCAACGCGCCAGTCTTCCGGCAGGTCCTCCTCGCCCAAGGAGGTCCAGGTCGTGCGGTCGGTGCGAACCCACAAAGCCAGGCGGTCAATCTGCGGGTAAAGCGCCAACAGGGCCGCAGCCTGTGCCTTGTAGTAGGCGTATCCCTCCGGGCGGTCCGGCCGGGCCAGCCAAGTCGTCCCGTCCCGCAACCGGAACCTCGCGGTCTCCGGCAAGGTGGTGATGATGTTCTGCGGGTTGCTGGAGAGGGTATCCACATCGAGCGCAAAGCAAACGTGCATTCCCTGTTCCGCCGCGTGGGCAAAGACCTTCCGCATCAAGCCCTGGGTTTCGGCGACCCGGCGAGCATCCGGTGCCAGCGCTGCGTCCGCCCCGAAGACCGGTCCGGAAAACAAGTCCCCGCCTGCCAGCCGGCGCACGTCATTCACATGCGCCGTACCCCAGTCGCGGCCCTTGGCGGTCGTCGTCAGGAAACCGACCGGCTTCGCCTGCCCGCCGAACTCGAAGGTGAACATCGGGTTGTTCCCGTAGGCGTGCACCATGACGGTGTTGAAGCGCTGCTTGCGCGCCTGGTCGATCCACCGCGCCCACTCCGGGAAGTTCCAGGAGGAGCACCCGCTCAGGAAGTTGTGCCAGTCAAAGACGATTCGCTCGCGCGCCAGCGGCCGGTCGGCGAGCAGCCACCCTTCGAAGGTGAACGGCCGGTCGGCAGCGGGCGCCATCGCATCGTAGGACAAATAGAAGCCATGCCCCAACCGCTCCAGCAACGCGTACACCCCAAAGACAACCCCAGCCGGGTCCGCCCCGGCGATGATCCCGGTCGTGCGGCCCTCTTCGCGCCGGACGGCCACCACAAACTGCTCCGGCGCGGACGGTCCGGTCGCTCCCAGGAGTGAGGTGATCTCGGTGTCATCGGACCGCCCCAGGACGATCGCCGGCCCCGCTGAAGGGCGTTCCCGCTGCAGTTCAAACCGCGAATCCGGATGCAGTCGGCCCAGGCCATCCGCCAGATCGAGAGCGGCACTGCGGACCGATGCCGGGGCACCGGGACCCACCACGATGGGCACTGGCGGCACTGCCCCGTGGCCAAGAGCCGCCAATGCGGTGCCGACGATCACGAGCAGGAGTCGCACGCCCCCCTGTCTCCCATCGCCGCCATCTCCCTTCACGACGCAGGTATCCATTGATCAGGCTCCTCCGCGCGACCATGAGTCTCCGCTCGCGGCACCGCAACCCCGCGGTTTGAGTCCGTCCGCAGCGAGCCGTCCGCCTGACCGCGCACCTTGGGATTTTGAGGCGACATCCCGCCGTTGGACGCCTTCCGCCGGCAGGCCGGAGGTGCCCACGAAGTGCCACTCCGCCCTGTGCGCGCGCCCGAAACGCCCCCACGCCGGCCCGAGAAAAAAGTGTCGCCGGCCGCCGAGGGAGTTGTTCATCTTGTTGGTCCAGCTTGTGAAATCCGACTTCCCCGCCCTCGCCGTCATCGACGGAAAGCTCTGCCAGTTGACCCGTGAAGGCTCGAAAGCCGGGGGCTATACCCCGATTGCCTCCGGCGTGGCGGAATTTCGCCATGCCCCCCTGCGGTGCTACATCCGCGAGCACACGTTTGGCCTCCTACCTGGATTACCCAACCTCTACTGTCTCGACGGCGCGTTCCGCCTGCTGTGGATGGCCGAGTGGCATGACCCCGCCGACCCGTGTGCAGCCATTGGCGAGGAGAAGGACGGCGTGCTGCTGACCCGTTCGGCCAGCGGCTGCACCGTCCGGCTCGATGTCCACACCGGCCGCCTGCTCGGGGTGGACCTGCCTCTAGCCGCGACGGGCTAAGGTCTTTTCCTCGCCCGCGTCATCTTCGGGCCGCGGGCACCGCCCGCACCCCCGCTCCACTCCCGCCTGCCGGCTCGTGGCGGTCTCTGGAACCCGCACTCGACCCTGCGCCCCGGACTTGCCCTGCCGCCGGAAAAGGTCCGAATTGCCCCGACATGCGCCGCCTGCCCGTCCTGCTCCTGCTGGTCCTTTCGCTCGCCGTGCAACCCGCGGTGCAGGCGCAGGCGGAGCGCAACTCCCGGGAGTTCGCGCTCGCCACCGTCACGCAGGCGATGATCGCCGCCCTGGAGGCGGGCAATTTTGGCCGCGCCCGGCATCTGTGCGAGCAACTGATCCTTTGGGAGCCCGATAATCCCGTTCACCACTACAACTTGGCCTGCGTGGAGGCCAAGGCCGGGGGCACGCGCCGTCAGCAGGCCTTCCCTGCCCTGGAGCAGGCCGTGAAGCTGGGTTTCAACGACGCAAAGCACCTCAGCGAGGACCCGGACCTCGAGTCTCTCCGCTCCGACCCCCGCTTCGCCGAACTCGTCCGCCGCACGGCTGGCAACGCCAGCGCCTCGCGGGCCGTCGAATCCCTCGCCATTCCAAACCGCGCTCCCGAAGCGGTCATTCGCGCCACGAGCGGCGCCCCGGGAGGGACGCCCAGCGGGCTGTTCCTGGGAACCCCGCCCAGCGCCTCCGCTCCCGCCGCCGCCCCGCAGGCCTGGTTCTTTTCGCCCGATGGCCGGGTCTTCCAAAGCCCCCGCGAGGGCGTCGACGCCACGGATCTTTCCTCCGCCCTCGGCCTCAAGGGTTATGCCCGGCCCACCAACCAAGGGCTCGAAATCGCGTGGTCCAACGGCACGGTCATCACCGCCCCGCTCCTGCCAGTGGGTGAGGGCTTTTCGTGGAACGGCACCCGGTTCCAGCCGGCCTCGCCCGTCACGACCCCCACCGCCCTCGTGGGAACCTTCGTCGAGCCGCTGGCGAAGGACGGCGACCCATCGGACCGCCCCCGGGAAGTCACCCTGCAGGCCGACGGCAGTGCACGATGGACGGACGCTTTCCGGCGAACCCTCTCCGGTCGGTGGGACCTGCGCGGCTTCTCCTTGCGCCTGATCGAGGCCGACGGCACGGTGCAACGCCTTCTCGCCGTTCCCCTCGGCCCGACGGCCTCCGCCACGCCGACCCGCCTCCTGCTCGGCGCCGGCGTGTTTGAGCGGAAACCGTAGGTCACTTCTCTCCCGAGAAGCGACGACCCAGCCCGGCCATCACTCGGGCAGGCCCAGGGCCCGGGCCACTCCGGCTCCGCACGACCATTCGGCCTCCGCCCTGGTCCATCCCAGGAAACGCTGCACGTTCTCGATCGCCCGGTCCATCGTCAGCGACGAGCCGACGAAGTGAGGTTTGCCGGGTTCGCGGACCACGCCATCCGCCCCGACTTCGACTTCATGCCGCCCGATGGTGTACCTCCCCGGCGGCGCCCCGGCCGGCGACACGCAATCGGTCGTGAAGAGCACCCGCCCCCGCGGCTTGGCACGCACGAAGTTGCGCAGCGTCCCCGGGGGCACGTGCACCCCGTCCGGGATGAAGACCGCCGTGAGTTCATCACGCGCCAGCAACCGCTGCACGATGTTGTCGTGCCGGTGCAGCTGTTGCGGCACGCCATTGCCCACGTGCGTGCAAAGGGTCAGCCCCGCCGCGATCGCCGCCTCGAGGGCTCGCTCATCCGCGTTCGAGTGGCCGATTGCCACCCGCACCCCGTGGCCCACGACATGCCGGATGAACTCCGGCGAGCCCGGCCACTCCGGCGCCAGGGTGATCAGGCGCACCCGGCCACCTGACGCCGCCCAGAGTTGGTCAAATTCGCCGCGATCCGGCGCCTTCATCTTCCTCGGATCGTGCGCCCCTTGGTAGCCGGCCTCCGGCAGGAGATACGGCCCCTCGATGTGGTAGCCCGCGATCATCGTCCGCAGCCCCGCACTCTCCGCGCACAGGCGTTCAACGTGGCGCAACTGCTCCGCCATCGTCGCGATCGCGTCGGTCACCAGGGTGAAGAGAATCCGCGTGGTCCCGTGCGCGCGCAACGCCGCCTCGACGCGCCCCATCGCCTCCAGCGTCAGGCCCGGCCGGTGAAAATCCACGCCGACGTACCCGTTGACCTGCAGATCGAAGAAGCCGTGCGCCATGGGAAGGAAGGCCGCACTCTGCCCGGCCACCCGCGCCGGAAAAGCGAAAAACACCCCCGCACCGAACTTCGACAGCGCCGCGCCGGCGCCCCGCGACCGCACTTTGCCCGGTATCTTCCGCGCCCCGCAGTCCGCCCCCGTTACGGGCGCAGGAAGTGCTCGAGAAAACGAAACGCCTGCTCGTTGGATTCCGCCGTCGGCGAATGCGCGGGACGATTCGTCATCGCCACCCGCTGCTCGTACCCGAGAAACCGGTTCACCGCCACCGCGTGGTTCAACGCCACCCAGCGCGCCGGCCCATCCTCCGAGCCGCCGGAAACCAGAAAGGGCCGCGGCGCCATCAGCGCGTGCAGTTCGTGGAGGTCATGCCCGCTCTCGAAGATCCGCCGGTAGGGTCCGGTCCGGCCGTTCGCCGCTGTCACCAGGCCCGGCTTGCGCGTCACCGCCGGATCCAACCCCAGGTACCAGGGCTCCCAGTAATTGACCGCGCCGCGCTTCTCGTCGAACACCACGCCGCCATCCGACCAGACCGCCGCCGCGAACTTGTCGTACAGGCACGAGGCGAACATCGCCCACTTGCCACCGTAGGAATGCCCCATCACCCCGATCCGGCTGCCGTCCACCTCCGGCCGCTGAGCCAGTGCCGTGTGGCAGTTGGCCGCGATATACGCGTAGTAGCTGAGGGGCTGGCAGCGCACGCCATGCAGCACGGGCTTGTAGGCGTCGTCCCCGGGAGTGCCGATCGCCAGCGTCACGAAGCCCCGTCGCGCCAGTTGCAGCGCAAAATCGCGGTGCACCGGCCGGCCATCCTTGAAGAACCGCTTCGCCTGCCCGGCCAACGGCCGCGGGCCCGTGTAGTCGACACTCACTTCCGGCGCGTAAAAAGGCACCAGGACCGCCGGTCGCCGCCCCGCAAAGCGGGCCGGAGGCAGCAGGAGGTAGCCGTGCTGCGTCACCCCGGACACGATCTCGACCTCCACCCGGTACTGGGTGACGCCGTCGCGGTCCTGTTTCTCCGCGAGCTCGAGCCGCGGACGCTGGAGCAGTTCCGGCCACGGTCCGAGCTCGGTATGCCAGTAGCGGAGGATCTCCTGCCGCCGCGCCGGCCAGTCGGCCGGACTCGCCACCGGCCGCCCGTCAAAGAACTTCAGCGGCGACGCGTAGGTCCCCAGCTGGCCGGCTAACTCCGCGGGCGGGGCAAAAAAAGCCCGCAACTCCTCCGGAAGCGCGGCCCGCACCACCGCGGCCGTGGCCACGCCAAGGGAGAGCCATGCCACCATTGCTGTCCGCCAGGCCGGGAGGTTCGGAGTCATGCGGGGAAGGGTTGCAGCGCTCGTCGCATCACGCCGGTGGCGCCCGGCACCGTCAACGGGAAATAACTGATCGGTGAATTCGCACTCGCCTCTTTCGGCGGCCGGGTGCATCGGTTGGTTCGGCCGCCAGCGGCGCTTCCCCTGTGGCCAGAGCGCCCTCGCCCCGCGGAGAAAAGGCACCGGAACAAGAGCGCGCGGAGCGAGGCCCCGGTCACGAACCCCGCGCGGTCCCCCCACCCCATGAAACGAACCCCTGCCCTGGTCGCTTCCCTGCTGGTCCTCGCCTTCGCCTCCGCCTCCGACTTCGCCCGCGCCGGCGAGCCCACCGGGGCCGTCACCGGCACCGTCAGCAATCTCGCCACCGGCAACCTGCTCGAAGGCGCACAGCTCGAACTTCCCGCCCTCGGTCTCCGCACCCTCACCGACGCCACGGGACGCTACCTTCTCGTCGGAGTCCCCGCCGGCAGCCACGAGATCGTCGCGTCGTACGTCGGCCTCGATGCGCAGCGTCGTGTCGTGACCATCGCCGCCAGCGGCCGCGCCGCGATCGACTTCGACCTCACCACCGGCATCTACCGGCTCGACACGTTCAAAGTCATCGGCGAACGCGAGGGCGACGCCGCCGCCATCACGCAGCAGCGCAATGCCGACAACGTGAAGAACATCATCGCGATGGATTCCTTCGGCAACCTGCCCAACCTCAGCGCCGGCGAGGTCGTGATGCGCCTGCCAGGCATTGCCGGCAACCTCACCGACGAGGGACTCGCCTACGAGTTCAATGTCCGCGGCATGGCGCCCGGCCTCAACAGCGTCACCGTCGACGGCAGCCTGCTGCCCGCCATCGGTTCGAGCCGGAGTTTCCAGCTCCAGAGCATCACCGGGGCGATGTTCGAGACCCTGGAACTGATCAAGGGCCACACCCCGGACAAGAGCGCCGGATCGCTGGGCGGCACCGTCAACATGAAGACCCGTTCGCCCCTCAGCATGCGCGAGAAACGCCGGCTCACCTACAGCGGCACCGTGCGCGTCGCCCCTTCCTTTCTTGAACAGGTGCCGCTGCGCGAGCAGCACCGCTCGCATCCCCTGCTTACGCTCGGTTACCAGGAGGTGTTCGATGTCTTCGGCGGCTCCCGCAACCTCGGCCTCGCCGCCAACCTCTTCTACAGCGAGAACGGCGTCGGCGGTCACGGCACCGTCCGGGAATTCCAGAACAACCCCGCCGACCCCGCCTACGTCTGGAGCTACCGCGTCTGGGACAACTACAACAACCGGAAGCAAAAGAGCCTGAACCTGAAGGCCGATTACCGGTTCTCGTTCAACTCGAAGTTCACCGTCAGCGTCACGCTCAACGACAACATCGAGAAGTGGCGGCGCCTCTACGAGTGGCGCGCCTACACCGGCAGCGCCACCACGGTGCCCAATGCCACCACGTCCGGGGTCATCCCCGGCTTCACGGATCGCATCACGCAGGTCCGCCCGGTTTCCGGATCCGTCATCGACGTCAAGACCTCCGGACCCAACAACTACCTCGTCCGCACCTATCAGATGTACGCGGGCGGCGAACACGAATGGGGCCCCCTGCAGGTGGAGTACTCCGCCGGCCTGGCGGAAAACAACCTCTGGCAGGGCACCGGGGTCGGCTACCTCACCAACCGCATCAGCGCCATCGGCTGGATCCTCGACCGCACCGAATCCGACCTCTTCCCGAAGTTCATCCAGACGGCCGGTCCCGACGTCACCAACCCGGCCAACTACCGCCCGATTGCCAACGGCTTCACCCGCACGCCGCAGAACAACATCCAGCAGGTGCGCGACGCCCGCCTCGATGCCCGTTACACGCCGCGGACCGGTCTCCCGCTTTCCCTCAAGGCCGGGCTCTCCTGGCGCGAGCAGGAGGCCAACCTGCAGAACTTCTCCCGCCGCTGGAGCTACCTCGGCGCCTCGGCCCTGCCGCACGACCCCAGCATCCCGATGTACAACGCCCACAAGACGGGCCTCAACATCCCGATGTGGGAGGTCGCCCCGCTCGTAAAGAACGGCGAACCCGCGGATCCGTCACTCTGGCGCGAGGATCGCTACTATGCCGAACAGACGCTCTTCACGGGCCGCCGCGGTGTCACCGAGGCCGCCTCCGCGATCTACGGCATGGCCCAGGGCCGGTTGGGACGGGAGGGGTGGCGCGGCCGCACGGGTTATCTCGCCGGTGTGCGCTGGGAACGCACCGACACGGAAAGCTACGGCTGGGTTCGCGCGCGCTTCGGCAGCACCACCGCCCAACAAACGGCGGACCCGGTCGGCTCCGCCCAGCGCGACTACGCCAACACCCGCCGCGACACCAAGGGCAGCTACACGAAGGCGTTTCCCAGCATTCACCTCACGCACGATGTCACGAGCCACCTGAAGACGCGCCTGAGCTGGTCCACCAGCTTCGGCCGACCCGGCATGACCAACCTCATGCCGAACGAAAGCGTGAACGAAACCAACCAGACGGTCACGGTGAACAACCCGAGCCTGCTGCCGCAGATGGCCACCAACTGGGATGCCACGCTCGAGTACTACTTCGAACCCGTCGGCCGGCTCTCGGCCGGGTGGTTCCACAAGACGATCAAGGACTACATCGTCTCCGGCATCGTCGGCGGCGTGGTACCCGGCGGCAACGACAACGGCTACAATGGCGAGTACGAGGGCTTCACCCGCCTGAGTTCCGCCAACGCCGGCACCGCCGTCGTGCAGGGCTGGGAGTTCAGCTACCAGCAGCAGTTCACCTTTCTGCCCGGGCTGCTGCGCGGCCTCAGCGGCTCCGCGAACTACACCGTGATCGACACCCATGGTGACTTCGGCGGCACCGCCTATCGGCGCACCGGCGAGGTCGCCGGGTTCATTCCGAAGGCCGCCAACCTCGGCCTGAGCTGGCGCCACCGCGCCTTCAGCGCCCGCGTGCTCTACAACTTCACCGGCGAACACATCACAAGCTACTCGTCCACCAGCCCCGCGTTGAACCTGTACCGCTACACCCGCAAGACCACGAGCGTCGGGCTCGTCTACCAACTGCGCCCCGCCGTGTCGCTCACGCTCGACATCGCCAACCTCTTCAACGAGCCCCAGCGCGTCTACGTCGGCAACCCCGACCGGATGCAGACCACGATCAACAACTTCATCACGGTGACCGGCGGCATCAGCGGCCGGTTCTGATCCGCGGGTTCACGGCGCCAGCCCTGGCCTCCTGTCGCCGCCGGCGCCCTCCCGCCAGCCATGGAGCGGTTTTAGATCCGGTCGAGTCCCCCCTGCAAATACGGTGCGTGCCTGGGCGGGCGGCGATCGGTCGTCAACCCATGAAGCCGAGGTTGGGTTTCGCGAAACGGCCGAGGTTGGGGACGACCACCGGGAGGTTGGTGTCGCTCACGCCGAACCAGCGGGCGAGCGTGGCACTGTATTCGTCGACGCTCGTGCTCGGAATCCAGCGGCCGCGGCCCGTGTCGTCGTTGGCGCCGACGGCAAGCGAGGGCATCGTGCCGTAGAATTCGCCGCCCTGGACGGCGCCGCCCATGATCAGCTGGTGGTTGCCCCAGCCGTGGTCGGTGCCGCCGGCGTTCGGGATGTAGGTGCGGCCGAAGTCGGACGCGGTGAAGGTCGTCACCTGGTTGGCGACGCCGAGTTCGACGGTGGCGTCGTAGAACGCCTTCATCGCGCCGCTGAGTTCGGCGAGGAGCGGGCCGTGGCCGGTGATCTGGGCGGCGTGCAGGTCCCAGCCCGCGAGTTCGACGAAGAAGATCTGACGCTTCAAACCAAGCGTGGGCGCAACCGAGATGAGCCTGGCCACCATGGCCAGTTGGCCGGCGAGGTCGTTGCCGGGAAAGGTCGTCTTCAGCGCCGGCGCCGATTGAAGGGCGGCGCGCAGCGTGTCGCTGTCGTTGAGTGCATCGTGACTGATCGAACCGAACGCGGCCTCGAGGAGATTGGGCGGCGCGCCGGCGAGGATGTTGCGGAGCGCGGCGATGCGCGTGCCATGATTCGGCGACGCGGGACCAAAATCCATCGGTGGGACGCCGAAAGAACCTACAATGTAACTCGAGACGGTGTTCCCGCGCTCGAAGGACTGCCCGCCACCGATCGAAATGCACATCGAGATGTCGTTGCTCGAATTGAGTGCAGACAGGAGGTCTCCGAGGCGGCCGCCCCAGCCGGTCTCGAACGGCTTATCCGGCACGCCGCTCTGCCACTGGAGCTGCTGGTCGCTGTGCGAAAAGAGCTGCGGCGGGAGATTCTTGCCGGCGTTGTAGTCGGCGAGCGTGGTCGGGCGGACGAGCGTGCCGACGTTGGCGAGCACCGCCAGTTTGCCCTGCACGAAGAGGTCGCGCAGCGCGGGCACCGCGGGATGCAACCCCCATGCGCGACCGTCGGCGTAGCGACGCGGCGTGATCGGGAGCAGACTGGACTGCGCGAGGGCGAGATCCGCGCGCGACTTCGCGTAGGCGGCGTAGCTCGTGACGTCGGACGGAATGATGAGGTTGGTGGCGTCATTGCCGCCGTTGAGGAAGAGGCAGACGAGGGCCTTGTAGTCGGGAGGGAGTGCAGCGGCCCGGACGCGGTCGAGGTTGCTGCCGGCGACGGCGCCGATGACGCGAAGCTGCGCCAACGTGGAAAGAATGCCCGTGGTGCCGACGGCGGAGCAGCACTGCCCGAGGAAGCGACGGCGGGAAAGATTGGAAGCGGACTTATTCATCGGCGGGGTCATTTCTGCGTGGCGCCGGAGGGCGAGACGACGGTGAGGTGAATCCCAATCTGGACCCGCTCCCGGTCGCTGGTGCCAGGCGCCAAAGCCTGCAACGCGGAGAGAATCTGCGCACGCATGCCCGGGGCCATCTGGCCGCCGCAAAAGATCAGGTTGAGTTGGTCAGTGAGCGCGACGGGGTTTGCTGCATTCGGCAGGAAAGCGGAATAATCCAGGACGATAAACGGCGACGGTCCGCTCGGCGGCGCCGGCAATGTCGTCACGTCGCGATAGAGGAAATCCACCAATGTGTTCGGAATCGAAATGCTGTAGCTGCCGTCGGTGATTTCGAGTTCCGGGGCGACCAGTCCCGCGGCGGCCACCGCACCGGGGGGCGAATAGGTCGGCGAGAAGAAATTGAAGACCGAGCGGGAGTAGAGCGGTTGCTGACCGGTCTGATTGATCGGAAACGACATGAAGCCGAGCGGGAGATAACCGCCGGGCGCGCGGGGATCGCCGAAGTAGCTATCCAGGTAGCGACCGTTGAGCGCGCGGGCGTTGAGCGCGCGGAAGAACGCGCTGAAGCGCAGCAGCGGCTCCTTGATCTTGCCATAACCGATGTGGGTGAGCACGGCGGGAGAGCGCGCCTCGTAGTCGGTGAGGATGGCGCGCACGACGGCGCCGAGGTTGCCGCGGGTGCCAGTGCCATCGTTGGCGAAGACTTGGGCGACGCGGTAGATGTAGGCTGGGCTCGGGTTGCTGGTGACGAGCGTTTTGATGAGATGTCGGCTGACGAACGGCCCCGTGTTCGGGTGGTTGAAAAGCGTATCGAGCGCGATCTTCAGATCCTGCGGGCCGGTCTGGCCGGCCGGGATGACGGTCGCCTGGGCATCGAGCGGCGCCTTCTGCTGCAGACTCACGATACTCTTCGCGGTCTTGTCGTGGAACGCATCATAGTAGCGCATGGGCTGGAGCCACGTGAAGTCGTCCGAGAGCAGCGTCTGGTCCGGTTGCCGCGAGTATTGCGCGGTGAAGTTGGCGACGTTGGTGAGGTTCTCGGGAAAGTCCGCGAATTGCCAACCGGTGAGCACCTTCGCCAGCTCGGACACCATCGCCTGGTTGTAGGTCGGGATGGGCTGGCCAGTGGCGTCGAGCATCAGCGTGCCGTCGGGCTGGAGTTGCACGAGGCCGATGGTGAAGAGCTGCATGACCTCGCGCGCATAGTTCTCATCGGGTGCCGTGCCGGTGACGGGATTGGCCTTCTGGTTGGAGCGATGACTGAGCCAGGTGCCCATCGCCGGGCTGAGCGTGACGTTGTCCAACAATTGGCGGAAACTCCCGAACGCCCCGGAAACCAGGTGGTCGTAGTAGCGCACCTTGGCCTTGACGGGGATGTCGCTGAGGTTGCCGACCACGAGCAGTTCGCTGAGCGCGAAGGCGACTCGCTGGCGCAACTGGTCCGGCGCGGTCAGGACCGTTTTCCACCACGCGGCGTGCCAGTTCCAGTGCGTGTAATAGAAGTAGTCGATGCCCGCGGACCGCGGTGGATTGGGAAAGGCGGTGACGTCATCGTTGAGCCCGGCGACGGCAGAGGTCGCGGGCAGGGCGAGCTGGTCATCGATCCAACCGGAGATGCCACGGGCCCGGAGGGCGCCGATGGTGGCAGGAGTTGGACCGAAGGTGGCCTGGATCAGGAACCGGGCGGCGTCGACCTCGCTGGGCGACGTGAGGAGGCCGGCGGGCAGCGCAGGTGGCGCGGCGGGTGCCGTGAAGACCGTAGAGCCACGCACGGCGATGAGGTTCGACCGCAGCTCGCCAGCGGGGAATGCGGCGGTGTCGATCTGCGCGATGATCTCGCCGTTGAGCAGCGCGGTCACGATCGCGGACGAGGAATACGGCCCACTCGCGGGGAAGTTCCACGGGATGCCGTTGACCTGGCCCCGCGGGAGATTGAGCACGAAGGTACCGGCGCCGCTGCCGAGCACGAGGTGCGCGCCGGTCTGCGCGGAGGAGAGATTCGAAAACGACGCGCTGACCATCGCTGTGTTGGTGTTGGGATCAAACAGCACCGTCGCATAGCCCGCGGCGGTCGAGCCCGTCGCGCTGCCGCGCAGATTGGCGAAGAAAAGCCGGGGCGACTGGCCGAAGGCCGGCGGCAGGCCGCTGGCGTTGGTCACGTCGTAAACCTCGATGAGGGCGACGCCGGAGGTCGCGCCGCTCAGGCCCGCCAGCTGCGCGGTGTAGGAGCCGGGGGCGACATTGACGATCACCGCGGTGTCGGTCGCGGTCGTGGCAAAGGCGCCCGCCTGACCGGCTGCGGTGGTGAGTGCACTGGCGCCGCCATTGGCATTGGCCACGGCCACTTCGCCACCGGCGGCATCGAGCACCGTGAGTTTCGGATCGGGCAGCGTGCCGCCGAGGCCGAAGGCCGCGAGCGCCGGGCCCACGCCGCGCACCAGCAGCTTGCGCGTGCCCGCACCGGGGGCGACAACGAAGCCGGCCACCGCGGCGTTGGCGCCGGTGCCGACCGCGAGTCGCGTCGCGATGTTGACGAGCTGGCCCGCGCCGCCGAGGTCGTAGACTTCGAGGATGGCGACGCCCGTGCCGGGCGGCCCTGAGCCCGTCGAGGGATTGCCGGAAATCTGCGCCGTGTAGGCCCCGGGCTGGAGCGTCGCGACCACAACGGCGTCCTTGCTGTCGACGGGAAGAGGAAAGGCGCCGACCTGGGAGAAGCTCGCGCCGTCGGTCGCGTTCCAGTTGTCGTTTTCCGCGACCTTGGCCTGGCCGGAGAAGATCTCGAGCTTCGGGTCGGCGAGCGTGCCCGGCACGCCGAAGGCCGCGAGCCCGGGCCCGATGGCGCGCACGAGCACGGTCTTGGGCCCGCCCGAAATGACAAAGCCGCCGAAGATATTGTCGGCGCCGGCGCCGACCTGCCCGCGCGTGGAGATGTTGGCCAACCGGGCGGACTGCGCGAACCCGATCGAAACCAACAGGCACAACGCGAGCAAGGTCCGCCGAAACCGGGAAGGGAATCGCAGGCGAAAGGGGGTGGGGAGGGGTGCAGAGCCGAATGCCGCCTGCCCGAAGCGATGTCAAATTCCCAAGTACTTCGGCCCTCCCGTTCTCTTGCCGACCTTTTCCCGGGCACATTCGCAGCCGGCAGACCCGCGAACCCAGCCGCTCGCTGCCCTCGGCACCAGAGTTCCCCGATCTTCCGGCTTTGCCAAGACCCCGCCCGTAGCGTTATCCCTGCACCGACGCCGCGGCTGGGCGTCGCATCGCGCATCCTCCGGCTGCCCCGCCTC
>JACRQG010000036.1 GCA_016222805.1 Verrucomicrobiota bacterium
CCACCGGCTCCACTTCGATCACGACCTCAGGCTTGAGTACCACCCCTAAGGTCCGATACCCCTTCATCGTTAGCTCTAACATCGCAGGGGACATGCTGTCTGGTTCTCAGCGGCATGTCCCCATTCTTTGATGAAGAGCCGCGATGACGCGGAGGCGGTAGTTGTTGGTCCGTAGAGGAGGATGCCCTGCGTAGCCATGGCGAATCAGAGAGAAGCCCCCCGCGGCCGCCGAATGACGCACCCCCGACGGGAGCAATTTCCATAGACTGCCTCACCCCAACCAGTAAGGTTGATTCACGTACCGGCGCAGGGGTCTGATGATTTGAGGATCCGCTGCCGTCCGGGCGCGGTGAATGCGTAGTGCCACCCACTGCGGCTGTGCGTTTCCCGCTTTCCCTGGGCATCGACGACCGGACACTAGGGCGTTCTCCTCACTTCAGCGACCACCCATGCCCAGCGCAGTCCCATCCCCCCAGCGCCCTTCCGGCCGGCCACTTTCCGCGCCGCGCCGCTGGCTGCCGCGATCGGAACGGGGCACGGCGCTGATGGCCGCGATGTGTTTCGCCACGGTGCTCGCCATCTCGGTATCCAGCTACCTGACACTGTGCTACCGCACGCTGGCCCTCAGCGACCGCTCGCTCCAGGGCAGCCGCAGCATCCAGCTGGCGGAAACCGGCATGGAGGACGCCCTCTGGGCCCTGAACCACAACAACTGGACCGATTGGACCATCACCGGCACAACCGCGCGTCGCACGCTCACGGGCCTCGCCTTCGAGGGCGGCGCCACCGGCCAGGTCAGCCTCACCATCACGAATTATGACGGCAGCTCCGGGACCCGCGTGGTCCAGTCGACGGGCACCATCACCCAGGCCGACGGCACCGCGGTCAGCCGCACCGTCACCTCGACTTCCGCGCGGGCCCCGCTGTTCGTGAACGCAGTCGCGGCCACGACCAGCCGCGTGCGTTTCCGGAGCGCGGGAACGGTGGACAGCTACGATTCCGCCCTCGGGGACTACACCGCCCAGACGCCAGGATTCTCCGCGATTCTCAGCTCCGGCTCCACGTCGACGTCGTCAGCCACGGTACAGCTCGCGAACGCCCAGGTGAAGGGCTATGTCGCCACCGTCTCCACCGGTCCGTCCTACTCGACCAGCGCCAAGCTGATTGGGCCGTCGACGCCTTCACGCACCAACATCGACACGTCGCGCATCAGCAGCAGCCCGTATCAGCCGCTCTTTGACGAGGTCCGTCCCTCCGGTGCCGGCCTCACCCTGCCCTCCGGCACCGCCACCATCGGCACTGCCGGCGCCACCGCCGAGACGATCTATTACGCGTCCAACGTGCTGCTTTCCGGCACGCAGGTCCTCACCGTCGACGGGCCGGTCGCACTGGTGATCACGGGCGACCTTTACATCACCGACTACGCCCGGATCCGGATCACCACCCGCGGCTCCCTCCGGGTGCACCTCTCCGGCGACCTCGCGATCAACGGCGGCGGCATCCAGAACGACACCAAGCTGCCGAAGAAGCTGATCGTGATCTCCACGACCAACCCGTACGATTCGTTCGGGATGGCGACCAACACGCCGTTCTACGGGGTCATCTACACGCCGGTCAGCAGCCTGACGGTCTCCAACAGCCAGGCGATCTACGGCGCCATCGTCGCGAGGTCGGTCACGTTCAGCGCGTCGCCACAATTTCACTACGATATCGACCTCCGCCGCACGGTCTTCAACGGCCTCGACACGCCGTTCGCGGTTTCGGACGTGCGGGAGTCGACGGGGAACTAGCCCCTTCCCTCCACATCCGCCGCGATTAGCCATCCCCGAGGCGCCGCATCTCGGGAGCTAATGACGTCTCCGGCGCCCCAACCCGGTGCCGACACCCCCGGCACCGCGGCCCTAGACTGGTGGCAACACAACACCACCATGTCGCAACTCACCGATGGCGAGTCCGCCCGACTGCACCCCGAAACCCTCGCACTCAGCTTTGGCTTCGATCCGTGGTTGAGCGAGGGGGCGGTCAAGCCGCCGGTCTTCCTCACCTCCACCTTCGCCTTCCGGCACGCCGCGGACGGGAAGAAGTTCTTCGCGTGGGCCCACGGCGAGGGCGGGCACCATGCCAAGCGCGAGATGGGTCTGATCTATTCGCGCCTCAACAACCCCAACCTCGAAATCTTCGAGGATCGCATCGCCCTCTGGGAGGGCATGAAGGACGCCTACAGTTTCTCCAGCGGCATGGCCGCCATCGCCACCACCCTGCTGGCCACGCACGAACCCGGCGACGAGATGATCGTGTGCGCCCCGGTCTACGGCGGCACGGACTCCTTCATTCATCATTTCCTGAAACGGTTCGGCATCCGCGCCCACTTCGTCCCCGCCGGTGTCGAGGCGCCGGAGCGCGCGCTCCCGTTGGTGACACCCCGCACCCGCTCGATCTTCATCGAGAGCCCCGCCAACCCCAACAACCGCCTCACCGACATTTCGCGCATGCGGGAGATCGCCGACCGCCACGGGGCCGGTCGCATCCTGATCCTCGTCGACAACACCATGGCGGGCCCCGTCTTTGCGCACCCCGCCCGCGTGGGCGCGGATATCGTGCTGTATTCCGCCACCAAGTTCATCGGCGGGCACTCCGACGTCGTCGGGGGAGTCGCTCTCGCCAACGACGACAACCTGCTCACGGCGATCTCGCATCACCGCGCGCTGCTCGGGGGCATGCCCAACCCGTACACCGCCTGGCTGCTCACCCGCTCGCTGGAGACGCTGAAGCTCCGCGCGGAACAGCAGCAGCGCAACGCCCAGCAAGTCGCCGCGTTCCTGGTCGGGCACCCAAAGGTGCGCCGGGTCTGCTATGTCGGACTGCTGGGACCGGACGATCCCGAGTACGCGATTTACCAGAAGCAGCACTCGGGGCCGGGTTCGCTCATTTCCTTCTACGTGCGCGGCGGGGAACCGGAGGCGTTCGCCTTTCTCGATCACCTCAAGGTCTTCCGCCTGGCGGTGTCCCTCGGATCGACCGAGTCCCTCGCCCAGCATCCCGCCGCCATGACCCACTCCGGACTGACGGCCGAGGACAAACTGCTCGGGGGAGTCACCGACGACCTTGTGCGTCTGTCCATCGGGATTGAACATCCGGACGATCTCATCTGGGACCTGCAGCAGGCGCTCGAGCACGTGTGAGATCGACTCCGCGGCGTCGGCCAACCGAACGTCTCCAGGCCCGCGTCAGCGATGCGGCCGCGCACCTTCGCCACGAATAACCATTCCAGGCTAGCATTCACTCCGTTCCGGTGTATGCACGGAGCAAATTGACACGCGCCGATGGGTGCGTGTGCACGGTTCCTGCTCCTCCACCCCGACCATGAACTCCGCCTCGACCCTTGGTTTCCCCCGCGCCCTCCGCCACTTCGGCGTGGCCATCCTCACCGCCCTCCTCGCCGCCCTCCCCTCCGGCCAGGCAGCGTCGCCCACCACCCCTGCGACCGTCAACGGCCGGGTGACCGACGGCGCCAGCGGCGACGCCCTCTCGAATGCCATCATCACCGTCGCCGGCAGTCCGGTCTCGGCCGCCACCGACCTCGACGGCACCTACACCCTGCAACTCCCCCCCGGCTCCTATCAATTGACCGCCCGCTACGCCGGCATGGACGACATGAAGCAGACGATCGAGGTGTCCGCGGGCCAGACAGCCACGCGTCACTTTTCCCTCGTCTCCTCCGTGCAGAAACTCGACGCCTACGTCGTCCGGGCACTGCGCGCCGGCCAGGCAGCGGCGATTCACGAGGAGCGCCACGCCCCCAATGTCCGCACCGTCGCCGAAATCGACACCTTCGGAAACCCGGGAGCCCAGGCCGGGGAACTCCTCCAGCGGCTCGCCGGCATCGCCGTCGACGGCAGCGGCGGCCAGATCGGCGCGGTCTACGTGCGCGGCATGACCCAGGACTTCTCCTCCCTGCTGGTCGACGGCAACCAAATCGCCACCTCCGGCGGCACCTCCGTCACCAACGGCAACGTCTACTTTGGTCAGGTGAGCACCGGCAACATCTCGTCGCTCGAGATCATCAAGGCGCCGACACCCGAGATGGACGGCAACGCCATCGCCGGCTACCTGAACATGCGCACGCGGCGCACCTTTGAACGCGGCAGCGGCCGCATCGTCACCTTCACGGCGGGAACGTCCTGGGCCAACAACCACGAGGACCCGACCGTGCCCTATCGCGATCGCCCCGAACTCGATCTGGCGAGTCTCACCTATTCCGAGGTTTTCAGTCTCTTCGGAGGCAAGAACAACGTCGGCATCGCCGCGTCGGCCACGCGCAACATCGGCAACGGCACGATCATCGAGGTGGGGCCGCGCCAGGCCTCCGCCGCGCAGACCGGGTTTTTCGTGCCGCTCCCGGCCGCCGGGGAGAAGCCGCAGCCGCTCGCGCGCGCCGTCGGCGCCGGCCAGTGGGGTTCCGTGCCGAAGCAGAGTGGCGACCTCAACCTCGGCTTCAACGCCGACTGGAAGGTGACGGACAGCACCGTCCTGTACATGAAGACCACCTACAGCCGCGTGAAACGGCGCAGCGGTTCCTCCCCTTCCTACTTCCGCTGGAAGCTCACCACCGGCGCCACCGCCGCCAACTTCCTCCCCGGCAGCACCTATGACCTCCTGGAGGCCCGCAACGGCACCCTCGATCTCGAGTCGGTCCTCTACATCCGGGAGAGCGAAGGCACCGCGGTTTCCGGCGGTCTCGAGCAGAAGTTCATGGCCGGCACCGCGAAGTTGACCGCCGAAGCCAGCTTCTCCCGCAACCGCACGATGTACCCCGAGCTCAACCAGCTCTTTGCCCGGATGACCGGAGTCGGCTGGCAACTCGACCGGCGCGGCCGCGACCCCTGGGTGCCGCTGGTCCGGCAGACCGCCGGCGCCGATTGGAGCGATCCGGCCAGCTACACCGTGCGCGCCGATTCCCAGCTGATCAGCTATTCCGCACCGGCGATGCGCTGGGGCGGGCGCACCGATTTCGAGAAGAACTTCTTCGGCGCCCACCCGTTCACCTTCAAGACCGGCATCAAGCAGAGCAATTTCTACCAGAAGGCGAACCGCGACCTTTACTACTACACGTACGCCGGACCCGCGACCACCCCGGCCACGGGCGGCACCAAGCCGTGGGTCGGCTACAACATGAAAATGACCTACGGTGCCTATGGCCCCTTCCCCTTCCTGCAACTGCCGAGGACCGGCATGGCCGGCGACGTCTGGGCCGACCGCAACAACTGGCGGCAGACAAGCTCCGATGTCTGGAACACAATCTACAACTCCACCCTGAACGACGTTGAGTTCACCGACCGGGTCACCGCCGGCTACGTGCAGGCAAACTCCAAGTTCGGACCGCTCCGGGTGATGACCGGCATCCGTCTCGAGGAAACCAAGACCAGCGGCAGCAGCTACACGCGCGCCGCGGTCAGCGCCGCCACCAACACCAACCTCGGCACCCTGCCCGTTGAACAGAACGCCGCCCGGGCCCGCGCCAACTTCCTCGAGTGGGACACCCAGGGCACCAAGTACCGCAACACCTTCCCGGGAATCCACCTCGCCTACAGCCTGGGCACCAACTGGCAGGCGCGCGCGAGCTACAACGTCTCCATCACCCGCCCGAGCCCGGCCAACCTCCTGCCCAACATGGTGGTGAACGAGGAGGCCCAGACCATCTCGGCCGGGAACCCCGCGCTAAAACCGTACACTTCGGACAACTTCGATGTCTCCGTCGCACGATACTTCTCCGGGATCGGCCAGATCTCCGCCGGCGCCTTCCTCAAGGAAATCACCAATTACTTCCGGTCATTCCGCGACACCGTGCCGGCCGGCGCCAACAACGGGTTCAACGGCGAATACGAAGGCTGGACCATCACGCAGAACCGCAATGTCGGCTCCGCCCGCATCCGCGGCATCGAGCTGAACTACCAGCAGCAATACACGTTCCTGCCGGGCTTCTGGCGCGGTTTCGGCTCCTTCGCCAACTACACCTTCATTGAAACCTGGGGCGACTTCGGCTCGCTCGTCGGCTACACCTCCAAGCTGCCCAACCTCACGCCGCACTCCTGGAACGGTGGCATCACCTATGCCGCGGGCGGTCTCGCCGTGCGCCTCCTGGCCAATTATCGCAGCGAGTTCTACCGCAGCACCGCCACCGGCACCCTGGGGTCCGGCGCCGGCGTCCTGCCCGGCACCTACAACTTCGAGGTGTACCAGCACTCCCGGACGCTCGTGGACCTGAAGATCCAATACAGCTTCGGCAAGCGGTACATCCTCCTCTTCGACGTCTACAACCTCACGCGCGACTACGGCGCGAACGACTTCGCCCATTTCCTCGGCTACGAGGTGCCCTCCTACGCCTCCGGCGCCGGCACCAGTTACAAGCTGGGCCTGACCACGCGATTCTAGCCCGAGGTTTTCGCCTCGCGGCGCCAGGCCGCAACCCAGGAACGAGACATCGCCTGATGTAGCCGGCCTCGGTGAGGCCGGTCACAACCAGGAGATCGCTCGTACCCGCCGGGGTGCCCGCCCCCGGCCACCACCGAATCGTCGCGAACAGCACGAAAGGGATCGATGGTCACACAGCGTAGCTCCAGGTCGAAGCCAGAGAGCAGATTCGCAGGATGTAGCCGGCCTCGGTGAGGCCGGTCACAACCAGGAGATCGCTCGTACCCGCCGGGGTCACCGCCCCCGGCTACCACCGAATCGTCGCGGTACCCCGGCCATGGTGTCTCTCCCTCCACCCGGAGTGTTCGACACACCCCAAGTTCGCGCCAACACTCCCGACTGCCCCACCCTGCCATGCTGCCTCGCGTTTCCGCTCTCGGTCCCGGCTCCCGCCAACCCTGCCTCGCCCGGGCTGCCCGCCTCGCCAGCCTTGGGCTCGGAATCCTCGCCGCGCGGGCCGCGCTTCCTCCCACTCTTCCCGGCACGGCCCCGCTCACGTGGGAGGATGATCTTTCAGTGCGCATGGTGGCCGGAATCGAACGCTATCTCGCGGCCGAAACCACCCGCGTGACGGAGGAACGCGCCACCTTCTGGCGACAACTTCCGTCCGACCTGGCCGCGAGGGACCGCTTCCTCGCACCGCTCCGCCTCGAACTCGCCCGGCGCCTGGGCGCCGCTGGAATCGCGTCGACCCCGGTCGCGCTCGAACTGGTTGCGACGACAGATCAGCCCGCGCGCCTCGCCGCGACCGATCGCTTTACGGTCGACCTCGTGCGCTGGAACATCCCCTGGGAGACAGGTCCCGCGGTCCATGGTCACGGCCTCCTCCTGCGGCCGGTCGGTCCCGCGCGCGCGCGGGTCATCGCCATTCCGGATGCCGATCAGACACCCGAGTTGATCTGCGGCCTCGGCGCCGGCCTGCCGCCGGAACGCCAATACGCCCGCCGTCTCGCGGAGCAGGGATGCGTGGTGATCGTCCCCCGCCTGCTCGACCGCAATTCGACCCACTCCGCCAACGCCGCGATCGGTCGCTTCACCAATCAGCCGCACCGAGAGTTCATCTACCGTCAGGCGTTTGCGCTAGGTCGCCACCCGATCGGGCTGGAACTCGGGATGCTCCTCGCCGCCGGCAACTGGCTGGCCCGCGAGCCCGCGGGCGGGTCCAGCCCCCTTGGGATCGCAGGCTGGGGTGAAGGCGGGCTGCTGGCGTTTCATGCCGCCGCGATCGATCCGCGGTTCTCCGTCGTCGCCGTCAGCGGTTATTTCGGTCCCCGCGAGGATCTCGCCACCGAGCCGATCTACCGCAACGTGTTCGGCCTGCTCCGCCGTTTCGGTGACGCGGAAATCACGCGCCTCATCCTGCCCCGAACCCTGATCATCGAGCCTTCCCGGGCGCCCGAAATCGAGGGACCTCCCGCGCCGACCAGTGGTCCCGCGGCTCGCGCCGGCGCCGCCCCGGGGCGGATCCGCACGCCTGCTCCCGCAGACGTCGACCGGGAAGTCGCCCGGGCCCGCCAACTCGCCGGACCGGAAGCCGCGCGGCTCCTCGTCAGCCCGCCAGCGTCCGATGGCGCGGCCTTCTCCGAGGCCACGCTGGGGCAATTCCTGCAGCGGTTGGATCCGGGGTTTCGTACCCTGGCTCCTCCCGGCCCAATTCCGCAGGAGATGCGGGCAAATTTCAATGCGGCCGACTTCCAGCGGACACTCGTCGATGACTGGTCCCGGCATCTTCAGTCCCTGATCGCCCAGTCCCGCGACGCCCGACACCGCGCCCTCTGGCAGCCGGCCCCCAAGCGCGACCCGGAAGCGTGGCGTCTCGCGACGCCGGCCAACCGCGAGCGTTTCTACGGGAACGTGATTGGCCGCCTCCGGGCGGAGGCACTCCCGCTGAACCCCCGCACTCGACCCTTGCCGCCGGCCGCCGCGTGGACCGGCTACGAGGTGGTGCTCGATGTGGCTCCGGAGGTGTTCGCGTGGGGCTACCTCCTCTTCCCGCGCGATCTGAAGGCAGGCGAGCGCCGCCCCGTCGTCGTGGCCCAGCATGGTCTGGAAGGGCTGCCGGCGGATTTGATCAACGAGGATTCCTCCAGCCGCGCGTTTGCGGCCTACAAGGCCTTTGCCACCCGGCTCGCCGAACGCGGCTTCATCGTCTTTGCCCCGCACAATCCGTACCGCGGGGATCGTTTTCGCGAGCGGCAACGCCAGGCCCATCCCCTCGGCCTGACCCTGTTTTCCTTCATCACCGCCCAGCACGAGCTCCTCCTCGACTGGCTCACGACCCTTCCCCAGGTCGATCCCGCCCGGATCGGCTTCTACGGTCTTTCCTATGGCGGCACGACCGCACTGCGTGTCCCGGCCCTCCTCGAGCGTTATGCGGCGGTGGTGTGTTCGGGCAATTTCAACGAGTGGGTCTGGAAACTCTGCACCACCGAGTGGGTGGGCAGCTACGTCTTCACCAAGGAATACGAGATGCCCGAATTCAACCTCGGCGCCGCCTTCAATCACGCCGAGATGGCGGGGCTGATTGCGCCGCGTCCGTTCATGGTCGAACGGGGACACTCCGATGGCGTGGGCACCGACGAGTGGGTGTCCTTCGAGTACGCCCGCGTCCGGCGGCTTTACGATCACCTTCGAATCCCGGAGCGAACCACAATCGAGTACTTCGATGGCCCGCACACGATTCACGGCGTCGGCAGCTTCGAGTTCCTCCATCGACACCTGGCCTGGCCGGTTCCGGGAACCGGGCAAAGGCCCTGATCCCCCACGCAAGCCGCGCCGGGCTACACCGCGGGCAGCAACCGCCGCGCGTTGCCCCGCATGATGGCGACGATTTGGTCCGCCGTCAGTGGCGACTCGAAGAGTTTGAGTACCGCGGTCTCCACCGGGGCATAGGGCGCATGCGATCCGAACATCACCCGCTCCAGCGGCACGCGTGCGCCCCGGCTTCCGGGAGCCGCGCCGATCATCTTCCCGACGATCCCATTGCTTTCCCAACGTGAGATGTCGATCGCGGCAGTCGTGTCCTTCATCAGGGCCTGCAGGTCGGTTCCGGCCGCGTTGCCCGCAAAGGAGAGCACCTGCACCCGGGCGCCCGGCACCGCCTTCAGGGCCTCCACCAGCGGTCCCACCACGACGGGCTGCAGATTCAGGACCGGGTGATGCACGCGGGGATCCTCGAGGCCGAATACTACCTGCAGGATCAGGCCCCGTTGCTTCACGACTTCCAGGAGCCGCGGCAACTCCGGATGTCCCAGGTCGAACGGCTGGTAGCCGGGGATGATGCGAATTCCCGGCATGCGGTGCCCCTCGTGGCAACGGCGCACCTCCTCCTCCCAGTCCGGCCACGCCAGGTTCACCGCACCAAACGGCCGCAGCAGGTCCGCCCCCTTCTCCCGGCACTCGCGGGCAAGCCGGGTGTTCACGCCGTCGAGGTCCTTGTGGAACAGCGCCTCGAAACTTCCCGCCCACGCCTCCGCGACCCGGTGCCGTCGAAGCTTCGCGACCAGGGCCGCGGTGTCGCCGTACTTCAGCCGGCGAAACGGCCAGCCGAACAGCGTGACGTTGGTGTCGATGATCGTCGGCGGTTCCACTGCCGGCCCCGGCTCGGCTCCCGACGCGGCCCGTGCTCCCGCCAGCATGGTCCCCGCAACGATCGATCCCCGGAGAAAATCGCGCCGTGCCATGGGTCTGGAAGTTTCCGCCTGCATGGTTTTTCAGCGTCAGATTTCGATGGGCCAGCCCTTGCGCCGGAAAATCGGGGCGGCGAGCCGGCGGAAGTTGCCGCCAAAGATCTTCATGCGATCGGCCCGCGAAAGATCGGCGTCCAGCACCTTGCCGATCTCGGTGGCGTAGCTGCGGCTGGGCCCATGCCCGCCCCACACGATTCGATCCACGCCGAGCTCCCGTACCGCCAAATCCACCGCGCCCGAGTGCGGATCGGAACCGGCAAACTCCAGCAGCACATTCCGCTGCGGGCGCACCACCCGCACGCCCAACTCCCAGTCGCCGCCGGTGTGGCCGCAGATAAACGTCACCTGCGGGAAACGCCGGGCGAGCGCCACCACGTCCATCGGCGTGGATTCGCCGGGGTTGTTGTCCCGCCCGGGAAGTCGCGGGGTGCCGCCCACCTTCAGCCAGGTGTGGATGTAAATCGTCGCGTCCAGTTCCGCCGCGTAGCGGATGATCGGATCGTTGTTCGGATGGCTGCAGACGATGCCCCGCTGGTTGCCGCCGACGTACTTGATGCCGATGCAGGGGCCGCGCTCGATCCACTCCCGCATCTTCGCGCAACTTTCGTCGGGAAACCCGGGATCGATCGGCGTGATCCCCGAGAGACGGTTGCGCTCCTGCTCGAGCAGAAGTCGCATCTCCGCATCGTGCGCTGCCGGCGCCAGGGGCTGGCGCAGAGTCCCGCCTGCCTCCAGCGTGATCGAACGCTCGATGCCCATGCGCTCGACATAAAGGTTGTTCGCCCGGTACTGCGCCATCGGCGTCGCCGTCGCGTTGAACCCATGGAAGTGCGAATCCCAGATGCGATACGCCACGAGATCCTCCCGGGTGGGCAGCCCGTAGTACGCGGGATCAAACGCAAAGTCGCGGGAGTTCATGAAAGCGCGGCCGGGAAGTCGTCGGGAGTTTTAGGGCGGGGTCCCGGGGTTCGCGCTGGTACCCAAACCAGTCGCTCGCCGCCGACTCAAGCCCAAGTTCCCTCTTTTGCCCCCCGCCCCGCGGCCGGTGCCGTTCAGGGAATTTCGCTTGCCTTTGCCGGAACATAACCGACCAGTTACCGCACCCCGCCAACTGCCGCCCCACCCTGAGGCGAAGTGCCACCACCCATGAACGCGTTCGCATCGCTCCGCCTGTCCTGGTTGTCCCGCCGCACCCCCGCCCGCGTCGCCGTCCTGCTGGGACTGGCGGCCGCGCTTGCCCTGCCAGTCTCGGCGCAGGGCAGCCTGTGGGGCACGGTTACGAATGCCGCCACCGGCGCCACCCTGGAGGGCGCCCGCGTCTCCCTCAAGGGTACCAGCCTCGAGACCTTCTCCGATCCGTTCGGCCTCTATCGCTTCGAGGACGCTCCCGCCGGTCCGGCCGTCGTCGTGGTTTCCTACACCGGGCTCTCCGCGTCCGAGGAATCGGTCGTCATCGGCGCCACCGGCCAGACCCGCAAGGACGTCGGCCTCACCGCCAACATCTACCGGCTGGGCAGCTTCGTGGTCGCCAGCGAACGCGAGGGAAACGCCAAGGCCATCACGCTCCAGCGGCTCTCCGACGGGGTGAAGAACATCGTCTCGGCGGACGCCTTCGGAGGGCTCGCCGGCAATCCCGCCGACCTCGCCATGCGCCTTCCCGGCGTCGAGGGCGAATCGGTCGGCGGCGACATGCGTTACCTGCGCATCCGGGGCCTGCACCAAAACCTGAGTTCCATCACGCAGGACGGCAACCGCCTTGCCGACGCGGGCTCCGGCGGCGCCACGCGTGAATTTCAATTCCAGACGGTCGGCTCCGACTCCATCGAGCGCATCGAGGTCACCAAATCGCCCACGGCGGACATGGACGGCGACTCGATCGGAGGCACGGTGAACCTCGTTTCGAAGAGCGCCTTCGACAGCACCCCCGAACGCCGTATCCGCGGTTCCGTCGGTGCGATTTGGCGCCCCACCGATCCGCGGGATCCCTCGCGGCCCAATGCCTCCCTCTCCTATTCCGAGGTCTTCTGGGGCCGCGTCGGCGTCAACCTCAACCTCGCCTACCGGCCGCACGGCTCGATCATCGACATGTCGACGCAAGCCTTCCAGCAGCTCCCCGTGGACGTCACCGGGCCCGCCTACCAGTATTCACACTCGCTTCAGGACTTCCGCAACGTCCGCACCCGCTCCGGCGCCGGGCTCAAGGTCGACTACAAGTGGAGTGACCAGGTGCGCTTCTTCGTGAATTTCCAGCTCAACAAACACATCGAGCATTCCGACCACAGCCAGGTCACGTGGCAGACCAACCAGGCCGTCGCCACGACCGACGCGACCGGGAACTTCACCGGCACAAACGGGATCATCCCGGGCTACACCGACTACGAAACCCGCGTGCGCGCGGTGGCCGCCAGCACGGTCGCGATCAATTCCCAGGCCTTCTACAAGCTCGGCACGACCAAGACCGCGAACCTCGGCGCGGTGCACCGGTATCGAACGGTCAATCTCGACTACGACGTCTACACCTCGAAATCGAAGGCGCTCTACCCGGGCAATAACACCTTCACCTACACGCTGCGCAACGCCGGCTGGACCATCCGCCGCGACGACTCGCTCTTCCCCACCGTCACGCAGACCGCGGGGGCCGACTGGACCAAGCTCGAGAGCTACACCGACAACGCCTACAGCAGCGCGCGCATGGTCGGCTGGGACAATTACCTCGGCGCCGCGCTCAACCTGCGCAAGACGTTTACCGCGCCCGTCCCTGCCTACATCAAGACCGGCCTGCGCTTCCGGCAGCAGGGCCGCGACCTCGACAACACGCCCTACAACACCGTCTACGTCGGCCCTGACGGCGTGATGGGCCCCAACCCGGCCAACGGCGGACGCAACGACGACAATCTCGCGCAGTTCGGCCTGATGAACCGCCCGTTTCCGGCCACGGAACTGGGCCGGTACGGCCTATTCCCGTTTCCCGCGTTTCAGGCGGTGGGGCGCATCGACAACCTCGATCAGGACATCGCGGCCAATCCGACGCACTGGCGCCAGACGCTGGCGGCCAACCTCCAGTCGGCGCTCGTCAACAACCAGCAGTTCATCGAACAGATCCGCGCTGCCTACGTGATGGGCAGCGTGAAACTCGGGCAGTTCAACCTGCTCGCCGGAGTTCGCGTGGAGGACACCCGGACCGAAGGCGAAGGCGCGTTGCAGGTCGTCACCCCCGAGGAACGAGCCCGGCGCGCCGCCTGGGGCACCGCTCCTCTCACCGATGCCGAAATCACCCGCCGGGCGATCGAGGAGTTCGGCCGCCGGACCACGCGGACCGGCGATTACCGCAGCATTTTTCCCAGCGTACACCTGAAATACCAGTTCACGCCCAACCTCCTCGCGCGCGCCGGTTTTTCCGAGAACATCGGCCGTCCCGGCATCGGACAGTTGATCCCGCGCACGACGGTCAACTACGACAACCAGACCGTCTCCACCAGCAACCCGAGCCTCGAGCCGCAATGGGCCCGGAACTTCGATCTCACCGCGGAGATCTACTTCGAGCCTGCGGGCCAGTTCACCGTCGGGGTCTTTCAAAAGGAGATCCGGAAGTTCATCTACAACGCGCCGGGCGTGGTCATCGGCTCGGGTGCCGACAACGGCTTCGACGGCGAATATTCGGGCTTCACCCTCACGACGCAGCGCAATGGGGGCTATTCCAAGGTGAAGGGCTTCGAGGCGAGCTATAACCAGCAGTTTACCTTCCTCCCCGGCATCTGGCAGGGGCTTGGCGTCTTCCTCAATGGCACCTGGATGAATGCCCGCGGCAACTACGGCTCCGGCACCGCCATCGCCCTCGCGCCGAATCCCCGCGTCGCCGGCTTCAATCCCTTCGTCGGCAACGTGGGCATCTCCTATATCCGCAGCCGCCTCAACCTCCGCGCCAGTTTCAACTACCGCCACAAGTATCTCGCCGGTTTCAACGTCAACGAATCCCGCGCGACCTACTTCGCGGCGCGGCCGATCCTTGATCTCAAGACGCTCTACAACCTCAACCGGCGGATCAGCCTCTACCTCGACGTCTACAACGTCCTCACGAATCCGGACCGCGAAACGCAGTACGGCTACGGTCGTCCGCAGACCACCCACCTGATGCGCCCGCAGTTCATGTTCGGCGCCAACTTCCGGCTTTAAGGACCTGCCCCCACAACCAACCGGGAGCCCATCCCACGAGAGGCCGCCGCGCTGGAACAAAGTGACAGCGTGGCCGCCCCAGGAACCACGTGGTCGCGGACCTGCCTTCCCTCCGATGCGGCTCGAGGCCGCCACCAACTTACAAGACCCAGCCTGATGTAGCCGGCCTCGCCGAGGCCGGCCCGGGACGGGATGCTCTTTCCCCCTGCCCGCTCCCGCCTCGACGGGACGAATGGCCCTCGTCAGACTCTCCGGCATGGCCAGCACCTGTCCGTGCGCAGCCTCCGGACCATTTTCCCCCTGCCCGCCCCCCCATGCCTCCCGCCCGAATCCTCCGCCGTCTGACTACCCTCAGCCTGTTCGCGCTCCTCTCCGCCTCCGCCTTCGCGCGTTCGCCCAATCTCATTCTAATCCTTAGCGATGACCAGGGCTTCGATCTGGCTTGCTTCGGCAAGAAGGAATTTTTCACGCCTCACCTCGACCGCATGGCGGCGGAAGGGGTGCGCGCCACGCAATTCTACAACACCGCCTCCGTCTGCACGCCGTCGCGCAGCGGTCTGATTACCGGCCGCTATCCGCAACGCAACGGCACGTACGAGATGATCCGGAACGACATGGTCAACTACGGCCACCGCTACACGCCGACGGAGTATGCCACCTCCCCCGAGATGACCCTCGGCCTCGACGTGCGCGAAAAGACCTTTGGCGACATCCTGCGCGGCGCCGGCTATCGCACCGCGGTGTTCGGCAAGTGGGACATGGGCTCCACCCGGCGCTTCCTGCCCCTCCAGCGCGGATTCGACGCCTTCTACGGCCACGGCAACAACGGCATCGATTATTACACGCACGAACGGTACGGCGCCCCGTCGATGTACAAGGGCAACTCACTCACGACGGCCGAAAAGGGCACCTACGCCACCGAGATCTTCCGCCGCGAGGCCGTGGCCTTCATCCGCGAGAACCGGGCGCGCCCGTTCTTCCTCTATCTCCCCTTCAATGCTCCGCACAGCGCCTCGAACCTGGACAAGGACTCGAACCAGGTTCCGGCCTCGTACCTGAAGAAGTATTACCCGGATCGCGACCCCAAGGACAGCCGCACCAAGTACGCCGGCATGGTCTCGGCGATGGACGAGGCGATCGGCGAGGTGTTCTCAACCCTGCGCGAGTTGCAGCTCGACCGCGACACCCTGGTGCTCTTCCTGGCGGACAACGGGCGCAACGGCGGCCAGGTCGACGGCGTGGCGCTGCGCGGCGGCAAGAGCAGCGGATTCGAGGGCGGACTGCGCACGCCCTTCATCGCGTGGTGGCCGGGGGTCCTGCCGGCGGGCCGCACGACGACCGAGTTTCTCTCCAGCCTCGAAGTCCTTCCCACGCTCGCCGCCGCGGGCGGCGCAAGCCTGCCCACCGGCTTGAAGCTCGACGGCTTCAACATGCTCCCGGTCCTGCAGGGGAAGGCGAAATCCGCCCGCACGGAGATGTTCTGGGACTGGCCTTCCGTCTACGAGGTGGCCCGCGTCGGCCAGCACAAATGGGTTTCCTACGTCCCGCGCGGACGCCGTGGCGAGGTGCCGGCGAAGGAGGAGCTCTTTGATCTGTCGGCGGACCCGAGCGAGAAGAACAACCTTGCCGCAGCCCAGCCGGAACTCCTCGCCCAGGTGAAGGCGCGCTACGCGAAGTGGCAGGCCGAGATGGCCGCCGCCGAGCCGCGCGGCCCCTTCCGGGACTATTGACAGGCGCCGGAAGCCCTCTCCCGCCAGCCAGACCGAGTGGGTGCCGACACCTGCATTTCCGTCGTGACGTGCGTTGGACCCAACGGCACAAGCGGGATGATGAACGCGAGACCTGTGCGAGGCACTGGTGGGCGCCTCTTCACCCCTAGCGGTGGCGGCGAGGTTCTGGCGTTCGTGGGCAAGCCCTGGGCATGAAGACTATCCGAATCGGATCCCGCGAATTCAGCCGGGTGCTGTTCGGTACGAACGCCGTCTTCGGACGGTCGCACTTCAGTGTGGCACGCGACGCGGAATACCGGGCGCGCTTCGACGCGGCCGGCATCGAGCGGCTCGTGCAGCGCGCGGTCGACTCAGGCATCAACACGGTGGAGTCTTCGGCCAGCGACCGAATCGGCGCCGTGCTCTCCGCCGTGCGGAAGCGCAGTCCGCGGCCCGTCTGTTTCGTCGGCAGCACGCGCATCGATGAAACCTCGGAGATCAAGAGTCATCACCGCAAACTGGAGCAGCTGATTGCCACTCGCGCCGAAGTCTGTGTCATCCACGCGCAATTCGTCGACCGTTCGGAAAACACCGACGCGGTCGCGGGCCTCGAACCGATGCTCGAACAGATTCACGCCGCGGGATTGCTGGCCGGCATCTCGACGCACCGGGTGCGGACGGTCGAACTGTGCGAGCGGCGCGGTTACGCCATCGACACTTACATGTTTCCCTTGAATGCGACTGGCTTCGTCTATCCCGGCTACCCGGGCCGGGAGTCGGTGAAGGACCGCATCGATCTCGTCCGTGGCGTGGCGAAGCCGTTCATCTTGATGAAGACACTCGCGGCCGGCCGCCTGCCTCCGTCCGAGGCGCTCCCCTTTGTAGCCGAACACGCAAAGCCGATTGATCTGGTGTCGATTGGATTCGGATCGGAGGCGGAGTTGGACGAGACGCTGCGGCTGGCAGAGCGGCTGTTTTAGGCCGGAGATTTCCCCACGCAGCCCGGAGGTCGCCACCAGGGGAGGGATCTTCTGGCAGGGCGTCGAATCCCCTCTTGGCCGCCGATCCGCTCGCCACTCCTGCCAACCGTCACGGCGGAGGTTGCAGCCGGGATGCCGCAGCCATTGAACGGGACGGATGCATGCCCAGGAGCTGGATGCGGTCGTCCCAGTCCCACCGCATCCTGAAATCTCCTCCTGAGCACTTGCCGATTGCGTCGCCTTCGCCGTTCCCCGAGCCTGCCGCGCCCCTGTCCCACATGCCTGTACTGCCTGCGTCCCTCCACCCCTGCATCCCGTGTTTTCTCCGCCGTCTGCGATGCGTCATCCCCGGGTTGGCCGCCGCCCTGCTGGCTGGCCAGGGGGTCTGTGCCACCGCGACTCCGACCGCCGATCATCCGCGTTTCACCCCGGAAGTCGCCGAGTTCGTGCGCAACTTCAAGCCGGGCGGCCAGGACTTCACTGGCGAAGCGAAGATCCTCTCACCGGAAGAAAGTGTCCGCCGTCTCTTGGCCGCCCCGGGATACCGCGCGGAATTGGTGGCCAGCGAGCCCGCCATTCGCCAGCCGATCGATCTCAAGTTCGACGAGCGCGGGCGGCTCTGGGTCGTGCAATACCTGCAATACCCTTTTCCTGCCGGCCTCACCGTCACCGCCTACGATCAGTACATTCGCGCGGAATTCGATCGCCTCTCGCCCCCGCCGCCGCGGCACTTCCGGGGTGCCGACAAGATCACGATTCTCGAAGATCGCGATGGCGACGGACGCTTCGAGACCCACAAGGACTTCCTCGATGGCCTCAACCTCGCCACCAGCGTCCTGCCCGGCGACGGCGGCGTCTGGGTGTTGATGTCACCGTACCTGCTGTTCTACCCGGACCGCGACGGCGACGATGTGCCCGACGGCGATCCCGAGGTGCATCTCACCGGGTTCGGGATCGAGGATACCCATTCTCTCGCCAGCAACCTCCACTGGGGGCCGGATGGCTGGATCTACGGCGCGACCGGCAGCACCACCAATCTCGAGATCCAGGGTGTCCGCCTCCTCGGTCAAGGCATCTGGCGCTACCACCCTGGCACCCGTGTCTTCGAGGTCTTCGCCGAAGGCGGAGGGAACACGTTCAGCCTTGAGTTCGATCGCTTCGGCCGCGCCTTCTCCGGCACCAACAACGGCGCCACGCGGGGCCTGCACTACGCGCAGGGAGCCACGTATGTGAAGGGCTGGACCAAGCACGGGCCGCCAATGAATCCCTTCATCTTCGGCTTCTTCGAGCACATGGCCCACGAAGGCTACAGCCCGCGCTTTCCACAGACGTTTCTTCTCTATGAGGGCGGAGCGATGCCGGAGCTCGAGGGTCAGATTGTCGTGGGCATGTCACTGACCAACCGCGTCCAGGCCAGCCGGGTGCTGCCCGACACCTCCACTTTCCGCACGGTCGACTCGGTCGCGCTGCTGACCACGGACGACAAGGCCTTCCGCCCCGTCGACATCGAACTCGGTCCCGACGGTGCCATCTATCTCGCCGACTGGTCCGATCTGCGACTGAGCCACCTCAACCCCAAGGACACTTGGGACAAGAGCAACGGCCGGATCATCCGCGTTGTGCCGCAGGGATTTCAGCGCCCGCCCGGGCGCGACCTGCGCCGCGCGTCGACCAAGGAACTCCTCGCTTTGCTGGCGCACCCGAACCGCGAGTTTCGCGAGCACGCCCGCCGCCTGCTGGCGACGCGCCCGGAGGCCATCACAACCGAACTGCAGGGGCTCCTCGCCGCCAACGGACCGGCCGCGCTGGAAGCCTTCTGGGTGCTCAATCTCCGCCATGAACTGGGCGAAGCCGCCCTGCGCCACGCCCTCGGGCATCCCAACGGCCATGTTCGCCGCTGGGCGGTGCGCCTGCTTGGCGACGCGGGTCTCGTCCAGGCGGCCACCGGCGCGGCGTTGCGTGAACTCGCAGCCCGGGAAACCGACGCCGAGGTGCGCAGCCAGCTGGCGAGCAGCGCCCGGCGACTGCCGGCGGGGCAGGCCGTGCCGATCGTGCGGAGCCTCCTCCGCCAGGAATCCGACGTATCCGACAAGCACTTGCCGCTGCTCCTGTGGTGGGCGCTGGAAAGCAAGGCGGAGACCGGCCGGGAGGAACTGCTGGCCCTGGTGAGGGATCCCGCGACCTGGCAATCGCCGTTGTTCTGGACGCACCTCGCTGAGCGCCTCGGCCAACGCTTCACCGCGGATCAGGGCCCGCGAAAGCACTACACCCTCAAGCAGGGCGTCTATTCCGACTGGTGGATCGACCGCGCCCCTGAGTACCTGCAGCGCAACCTCGAGTTCTGCTCCCGGCTGCTGGGTGCGGCCCCCGACGAAACGAGCGCCTCCCTGCTCCTTCAGGGTATGGCCAAGGGCCTGTCGGGCCGCGCGGTTGACCAGGTTCCGGGTGCGCTGCGGGAGTTTGTCGCGGCCGCTTGGGCCCGCCCGCCGCACTCGGCAGCGCTCGTGGCTTTTGCCGCCCGCCTTGGCCACGCACCCGCCCGTTCCGAAGCCGTCGCGCGTCTCCGCGATTCCCGGACCAAAGACACCGATCAACAGCTCCTGCTTGACCTGGTCTCGGCCCTGGCAACCCCGGAGGCCCTGCCCGTGTTGATCGAACAATTCCGCACCGAGAAAAACGAAGCTCGTCGCGCCCGCCGGCTCGCTGCGCTCGGTGGCTTCGATGACCCGACTGCCGCCCACGCCGTGATGGATCTCTACCCTTCCCTTCCTCCCCGCCTGCAGAACCAGGCGCAGCGTCAGCTCTGCGAGAAACTGCCCTGGGCCGCCACGATGCTCCAGCGCATGAACCTTGGAACCTTTCGTCCGGGTGTCCTCAGTTCCTCCAACCTCGCGCTGATCCGGGGGCACTCGGATCCGCGGCTGGCGTCCCTCCTGACCACCTACGAACAACGAAACTCCGCCGACTCCGGCCAGCAGGCCGCGCAGCGGCTCTTCGACACCGGGAGGATCGCGTACAACCTCACCTGCGCTCCCTGCCATCAGGAAACTGGCACGGGCCTCGCCATGCTCGCCCCGGCGCTCGTCGGTTCCCGCTGGCTGCAGGCCGGGGAGGAGGCGCTCGTGCGCATCGTGCTCCACGGGAAGGAAAATCCCGGACGCGGCCTCGTCATGCCTCCGTGGCGCCAACTCGAGGATGAGCAACTCGCCGCGATCCTGACCTACGTCCGCCGCGAGTTCGGCAACCAGGCCGCCACCGTCGAGCCGGCGAAAGTCGCCGCCATCCGAAGCGCCACCCAGGCTCGTCAGAAGGCCTGGTCGGACCCTGAACTCGATGCGCTGGCGCGCCCCGCCGCTTCGTCGACCGCCGGCCGGCCGAAGGACTGACTCCTGCGCTGCCCGTCAGCGCTGCAGGAAACACTCCGGCAGGGTGCAGACGTGCTTGAATCCCGCGGACCGGCTCAGCCGCGCCGTTTCCTCGCCAATGCGAACCGCCGTGGAGCAGGTGCCTTGCGAGTCCATGGCCACATAAACGCCCTTGGCCGGATGAGCCCAGTTGAGATGGTACTTGCCGTTGGTCCCGTCGAACACGGAAACCTGGCGCCACGTCTCGCCTTCCTGCCGGGCCAGATAGATGGGACCGATCAGGGATTCGACCTGCCACTGGCTGCCGGTAAATTGCAGGGGAGATTGAAAGATGCTCGGAAGGGCGCGGGCCGGGAAAATGGGTACAACTGCACCAAGCGCCAGGAGCGCGAGGATCAGTAGTGGCCGTCGGGTCTTCATGTGTGGGAGCACGAATCTGCGGAGGTTGGCCGGGTTGAAAGTCGGGGGGGGGATTGCCAGGAACCTAGATTGCCGGGGTTTTCCCGCAACCGCATTCCGGGGTAAGTCCCCTAGGACTTCTGCGCAGTCCCCGTGTACGTAATCACCGCGGGTCGGCGCCGCTTTCCGCCGCCGTGACGGCGCGACGGATTACCTGATCTCCCGGTTTTGCCGACTCTTTAACGCTTCACCCCAACAGGCGATCCATCGCCGAGACAAACAGGTCCTCCGCCCCGGGATCGAGGAAGGCATGTTCCACCTCGTAGCCGCCGGCGGGAAACTCGGCCCGGGTCGGCACATACCAGGGGCCGCAGTCGCCGTACGCCGCGACGGCCACCGCGTGCTTCGGGCGTCGCCCCTGCGCACGGAGTTGGTACTCGACAAACGGCTCCGCCGGCAGGTGCAGCACGGAGGCCTCGTTGAGGCGCAGGCACGAGAGGAGAAATGGCTGGGCGCGTTCCAGCCGTCGGACCAACGCCAGCTTGAACGCGGGCCGCAGGCGGAACACGACTGCATCGCGCTGCTTCTCGATCAGCTCCCGCAACGCCGAGGTTCCGAGCGCCGGATTGGGCGGAGGCAGCACCGCCTCCGTCCGCCAGTCGACCAGGGCGAGCGGTTCCGGGCGCAGCGAGCGGTCCGCCTCCACCATCGCGCGGTGCATTCGCTCAGTCAGCACGAGACGAGCCTCCCGCGACCCGTCATTGTACTTCCCGGCGGCGAGGTTGCCGGCGCACCCGGTGAAGTACAGATGCGTGCACTCGGGATCGTCTTGTTGGAGCCGCTTCCGCGCCAGTCCGCAAAAGTCACTGCTCACCCGCCCGTCACCGTAGTAACTCATCGGGTGGGTCGCATAGTAGTGGCAGGCCACCACCTTTCGTCCCCGCTCAAAGAACGCCACCGTGCGCAAGCGCGGATCGATCAGTCCCTCGGGCATTGCCACCAGCGCGGGATCCTTGCACGCGCTGCCGCGCATCTTGGTCACCCGCCCGCTGGCATCGCGCGCCAGTCGCCGGTTGCCGGCCACCCGATCCACCACCGCGCCCCCCGCCGCCACGTGGGTCACCTCCCGGGTGCTCCGCAACGCCGCGGACACGGCTCCGCGAGCCGCGTCGAGGCAGCGACGATGAAAGTCCCGGTCGAAGATCCGCGGCAGGTCCGGCTGGCGGCCAGCCAGCTCCTCGGCATCGAAGCACACAAGCGGCGCGTTGTGCTGGTGCACCGTGTGCACGGCAACCCGCTCCGGCACCGTCCCGGCCGCTTCGGCTAGCGCCCGTCGCCACGCCAGGTGCGCCTCATTCAAGAGGCCCGTCCAATCCACCACACAGACGACGATGGGCTGGCCCGCCCCGAGAAGGACGAAGCCGATCGCCTCCAACGGATCGTCCACGCCCTCCACCGGCCTGATCCAACCGCCGCAAAGCGAGTGCCCCACCGGCGGCGTCACGTCGAAGCGAAAGGGGGCGATGTGCCACCCGCCCGGCCTGGCGCCCGGCCCGCCCCCGGCGCGCAGCACCGCGCCCGCCGCGAGCGAGCCGATTCCGGCCGCCGCCGTCCGCAGGAACTCCCGTCGGCGCGGATTGTTCACGGACTCACCGGGTAACCCGACTGCTCGAAGACCTCGCGCAGCAACCTACTCGCTGCCTCGACGAGCAGCCGCCCGCAGTCATCCGTGCCGGCACCGGCCACCCCCGCCTCGTAGCCGCCCCGTGCCTTTTCCCCCGGCATGCCCACATAGTGCACGCCGTTGCCGTTGCTGTAGCCGAGCACGAGGGTCTGCGGGAACGGTGACCGCTCACGGATCGCGAGATTGAGTTCCGTCATGGGTTCCCCCGGAAGCGTCACGAACGCCAGCGCCCCGCAGACGATGGCCTGGATTTCGGCCGTCACCGTCTCCGTGCCGGTCCGCTCCCGGGCCGCGGGAAGCAGTGGCAGGTCGACCGTCGTGCGCCCGACGCGCAGCGCCATCGGCTGGAGCTTCACACCGAACTTCACCGCCTGCTGCGCCTTTTTCGCCAGTCCGTCCGCCATCTCGGCGACCGCCGCGGCTCCGCGGCGCCAGGGGTTGATGTCCCCGCAGCAGCCCTGGAAGAAGAGGCTCTCGCCGCCAAACGCCTGGTTCAACGCCGCCATCGCCGCGCCGGGCCAGTCCGCGGAGATGGCGGGATTCGAGGGGTAGATTGAGACCGAATGGCAGGCACACTGGAAAACGGTGGCAATCGTCTGGCTGCCGGCATCGCGCACCGCCAGGACGGCGAGCGTCCGATCCATCGGCCCAAAGGCCGACCCTCCCTGCAGCACCTGGGGATCCCAATTGGGATGGGAGTAGCCGATCGCGCCGGCGGCCTTCGGGTCCGCCAGGCCCCACGCCGGGGATCGGGGCCGGCGGTTGTGGAGATACTCCGTCATCGCGATCCGGCCAATCGTCAACGACGCCGGCCGCGCGGAGCCGGACGCCGCCCGGGCCGCCTCCACCGCCGCAACCAGCAACCGCTCCATCCAGCGCTTGTAGGGCGGAAACTCATTTTGCGCCGGCATGTAGCGCAGGGCCCACCAGGTGTCCCGCTCGCGGCCCCGGTATCCACCCCGGTACGACGGCGCCCAGGGGGCGGAATGGGTGTGGCTGGCGTTCAGGAGGATGTTTCCACCCGGGATACCCAGCGCAGTCCCCACGACCTGTCGCACCTCATCCCGCAACGACTCCGAGATGTCCACGAGGTCCCAGCGCAACAACGCCACCTTGGTGCGACCATCGTCCATCACCAGTGCATGGACAAACAGCGGGTCCAGCACTGCCCCGTAGGGTTTGCCCGTCACCCAGTTGAGGACGTCCGTGCCGGGAGTGATGTCCGCCTTCCCGGCACCCACGCGCAACACCAGGCCGCCGTCGGCCCCGGAGACCGGCAGGGCGACCACGGCCGCGAGGAGGAAGAGAGCACGACGCAGCGAACGTACGAGGGTATTCATGACGGAAGAAGGAAACCACGAGCATGGCCACGGGGATCGCCGCCCCGCGGGGCCGCCGCGAATCGCCGGAGGCAAACGGACCCGAGTGCGGCGTTCCCGGGGTTCACGTCAGCCTAGAACCGCCCGGTCACGCCCGCGACCACCTTGGCCACCACGATGCGCGTCTGCGACGGGCGATCCTTGGTGGCAAAGTAGGCCTCCGTGATGGGCGACTTGTTGAGGTTCTCGATGTCGCAGAAAACCGCCGTGCGCCGTGACAGCTGGTAACGGGTCTTCAGGTTCACCTGCGTCTTTGGCTCCTGGTACTGCAGCAGGGCCGGATTGGCGGAGACCGAGAGGAGGTAGGTGGAGCGCCAGACGGCATTGAGCCGGAGGTTCCAGCCGTACCCGAGGTAGCTCAGGGCGACATTGGCGGTCTTGGGCACGAAACCCGCAACCTGGGTGGTGGCCACGGTCCCGCCGTAGTCACCCTTCGTGCTCAGCTGCGTGTAGTTCGCGCTGAAGCCAAAGCCCCGCCAGAAGCCGGGCAGGAAGGTGAACTGCTGCTGGTACGCCAGCTCGAAGCCGCGGTAGCGCGCGCTGCCGCCGTTGCGCGTGGTGTTGATCTGGTAGCCCTCGTACTGGCCGTCGAAGCCGTTGTTTTGTCCCGCGGACACGAACTGGCTGCGGTCGGTGTACTGGAAGCCCGACAGTTCCTTGAGGAAGGCGCTGGCGGAGACCATCCCCACGGGCTCGAAATAGTACTCCACGGTCGCATCGAAGTTGTCGGAGTACTGCGGCTGCAGGCCGGTGTTGCGGATCGTCACGGTCTGGGCCGTCTCGCTCACCGTATCGAGCGGGATCAACTGGTCGAAGGACGGCCGGCCGATTCCGTTGGAGTAACTGAGGCGGGACACCAGGTTGCGGGAGGGCGAGTAGCGGAAGTGCACCCCCGGGAACCAGTCGGTGTATTCGCCCTTGCGCCGGAGGCGCGCCCGGGTGGTGCCGACGGTCACCGGTCCTTCGGCATCGGTCTTGGTCTCCTCCATCCGGACGCCGCCGAGGATCGAGAGCCCGCTGAACTTGGTCTGCCCCATCACGTAGGCGGTCGAGACCGTCTCCGTAATCCGGCGGTCGCCGTTGAGGAAGGAGGTGGTGGTGAAGGCGGCATCCTCACGCCAGAGGTTGGGATACAGCGCCTGGTGCCGCGCCACCCCGAACGGGTTGGCCCACGGAGGCGGACGGTACCCTTCGTTGGAATCCGTCCACTTTGGCGTCGAGTCGAGAAACTGCCCGAGGTTGTCGTCGGGGCTGTTCTGCACGCCGTCCACCCCGACGTAGTTGTAGCGTTTGGAGTGGTTCTCCAGCACCCGATCCTGCTGCCGCACACCGGCGCCGGCCTTCACGACCGTCGGTGCCGCCAGGTCGAAGCTCTTCTTCAGGTTGAACCGAGCGGTCCGGATTTCGTCCTCGCCGGAACGATCGCTCTGGGTGAGCAGCATCGTGCCGTAGTTGTTCAGGTCGTACATGTCGGGTCCCGTGGTCTGCGAGATCTTCGGCCATTTCAGGCTTTCGCGGCGGTCGATGATGAACCCGATGTTGGCCAGGCGGTAGGTGATGCTGCCCTTGGGCCGCGACTGGAAGTGCCGGTCGCCCGGCGCATACTCGTAGTAGGTCTGCGAGTTCGACCAGCTCGCACTGTAGTCGATCTCCAGTCCCGGGTA
>JACRQG010000002.1 GCA_016222805.1 Verrucomicrobiota bacterium
AAACAGCACGCTGATGGAGCACAGCGCTGCACTCGGCTTTGCTCCTGCACCGAGCAGCGATACGTTTTCGCCGGGTGACTTCGATGCCATCGGAGAACGATGGAAGGGGTTCATGCGGCAGATGAGGGTGGGCTTTGTTGATCCCCTCAACTTCAAGAAGAACCCGGTGACGGCGACCATCAACGTCGCGACACTCCTATTGCTTAGGCGAAGCGGCAGAGGATCAGTTGTAGACGCCGAAGTGGCAACTGGAGCAAGAACGCTTACGGCCGAGCAGGCAGCGATGTATGGACGCGTATCGCGACCTGCGGGATTCAAAGAGAAGGTTTGGGAACTCAACAGAGGAAACGATGGCCTCGTGAGGGATCCTAGTGGCAAAGTACTCAAGTTTGATGAGCCGTGGGAACTCGGGCATACACCAGGCAACAAGCTGATCGACGCCCAGATTCGGGCTGTTGAGCAGGGCTGGAGTCGGCAGATGTGGCGGAGCTACCAAAACGACCCGTACATATACCGTCCTGAACTGCCGCGGACGAACCTCGGAACTGGCCTGCCACGAAGCAATGGATCTCACTTGTGGGAGTTCACATGGTAGGTTAAATTGATCCGCGTGCTGAAAGACTACACGTTTTTCCGTCGTGCCGGTTACGTATCCGTCTGGATAGGACTACTGCATTCGGAGGACGAGCTTGATGCTTATCTTAACTGCACGCCTCAGTTTGAGCATGAGTTTGGCTTTAAGCTGAACGAATCCGACATGCCGGAGAGCTCGTTGACCCCGCAACCAGTTGGCGTCCGCGATTTGGTCAGCGCCTTCTCGTGGTCGCCGTCGTATTGTGAGGAGGTGTGTGCTGCGGCGATCGCAATGGGTTACGAGGTGGCGACCACGATGATCGTGTTCCACAACTTCAAGTATGAGCCTGCTGCAGTGAATGTGAGGCCAAGTACGAAACTCGTGTACCTGGGGGCATTTCGTTTTTCATAGACGAACGAATCCCGCGTCCGCTCGGCAATCGACCGTTTTCCGAACACCTGAACGCGGCAGAAATCTCCGAGTGAAACCCTGAGGCGAATAGCCCCCGGGGATTATCGAACGCCAGGACCTGAAAGGGTCCTGGCGTTCTGTTTTTGGGGTCCGGCTGGGGCGCTGTGGGCTGAAATATCACCTCCGGACGACGTGCCAGAGTGATACATGCCGACCGTTGTCGCTCCCGCACCCTCCACTTCGACCAAGCCGCCGCGGCCGGTGGCGGTGTACGTGCGCGTGAGCACGGCGGAGCAGACGGTGGAGGGACAGGAGGCGGAGCTCGTGGCGTACTGCACGGCGCGCGGTTGGACGCCGGTGATCTTCCGGGATGTGCAGAGCGGCGCCGCGACGTCACGGCCCGGGCTTGAGAAACTGCTCGCGGCGGTGCGCCGCCGCGAAGTGACGGCGGTGGTGTGCGTGAAGCTGGACCGGATTGGGCGCTCGCTGGTGCACCTGGCGATGATCGTGGGCGAACTGACGGCGCTGCGGGTGCCGATCCTCTGCACGACGCAGGGGATCGACACGTCCGAGGACAACCCGGTTGGCCGGCTGCAGCTTGGGGTGCTGATGGCCGTGGCGGAGTTTGAGCGCTCGTTGATCCGGGAGCGCACGCTTGCGGGCCTGGCGGCGGCGCGTGCCCGTGGGGCACGGCTTGGACGGCCGCCGAAGGTGACGCCGGAGCAGTGGGCGCGCGTCCTGGAGCTGCACGGCAGTGGCCAGAGCGTGCGTGCGATCGCTCGCACCGTTGGGCTCGCGGCATCGACGGTGAGTGTGGCGCTGCGTTCGGCGAGGACAGGGCGGTGTGAGCATGCGCCTCCGTGGTCGAAAACTCTTCCTTTTCGACAGGCCGGGCAACGGCACCGGATTCCGGTGCCTATCCGCTGCCGCGGATCAGCCCGGCGGCCGGGGCAGGTTCGTGCAGGTAAGCCGGTCACGCGCGCTGCGAGATGCAAGTTTGTGCGCACACACCCGCCCCGGGTGTATGCGCACAAACTTGCCCTCGTCGGGGAGGGGCGACTCGCCCCTCGCCCGAACCCCACCCACAAGCCTCTCCGGAGGCGTGCCAAGGTATGTAACATGAGCACGCATACCCGAGCCCGCACCCGGCGCCAGATCCGGCACACCGCCAGTCGCAGTGAAAGCCACCGGCGCGACAAGCACGACGGCGAGCGCCGCCGTGACACCGCCTGGATCGGCGTCGAGGCGCCGGAGCGGCCAAGCCCCCGCCGTTCCTTTGGAGCCTTGGTTGGCCACGAGTACATCCACGACGGCCAGACTTGGCGGCGGTGCGAAGATCCGGAGGAATACGCCGACTACCTGGAGCGCGAGACGGAGCGGCGCGGGTGGTACCGCGCCGAGACAACGCGCAAGGGGGTCGCCGTGACGATGAAGCGGCGGGTGGCCGCCGCAGTGGAGGTGTTGACGACGACCTTTGCACCGTGGCTCTCGGATGCCGTGGCCGCGATCGTCCGCGACGGTCGCGATCCGCGGCCGCAACTCGCGGAGGTGCGTAACCGATGGTTGGACACGGTCGAGCGGCTGCTCGAGGGGAAGCGCCACGTCCTTGGCTACTCGTTCCATGGCGACACCGACGACCTCCACTTTGACCTGGCGCTGACGCGGCAGGATGGCGAAGGCGGGAGAATCGGCGAACCGGCGTTGCGTCTCGTGGGCCCTTGGTGCGTGGGCGTGGATCGCCAGTTGCGGGCCAAGGCGCAGATCAACGAGGACAAGAGGCGACAGCTTCGCCGCTCGGCCGCGAACTTCCGGCACCGTTACGGCGAAGGCGAGGTGCCGCTCGACATTGCGCTCGCGCGAGCACTCGACGAAGCGGCTGAAGCGGTGCTCGGCCCGGAGCTGGAACCGTATCGCGAAGCGTACGCGCGGAGGGTGCCGGAACTCGAGCGGCAGCACGCGGCCGCGCAACTCGCGGCAATCGAGGCGGCCAGGACGAAGCTTCTGGAGCGAACGGAGCTGGAGCCGCCGGAACGCCCATGCAAGCCGCTGCCACCCGAGCAGGAGCGGCAACGCGAACCCGACTTTCCTTCGCTCAGTTGAGCGGGGGACTTAACAACAAAAAAATAGGACCATGAAGACCGTGGAACATGCGGAGATCATCAATCACGAGGGCACGACGTGCCCTCTGCCGACCGTGGAAATCGCCAATGGGATTATGTATCCCTTCGCGTTCGATGCCGTCCGGCCGAAGGAACGGAGCTGGGTGTATCGGCTGTGCGCGTCGCGTGAACCGGCGGCTTTGACCAACGTGGCGCTCCTCGAACTGCTCCGGATCCACCGTAAGCTGCGCGCCGAGTGGGAGGAGCAGGTCGGTCACGCCGTCGGGTGGGTGACGATCTATGTTCCTCGCCCGGCCGCGAACGGTGGCGGGGCGCAGGGGCATCGCGCGCAGTTTGAAAAGGGGCGGGATCTCCCGTTGGTGAAGGAGGTCGAGCCGCAGTTGCGAGAGCGGACGCCGCCGTCCCGTGGCATGGACCGGGAGTTTTAACCCGTCGCGCGCGCGAGGCTCTGCGGGCCTTGCGCGCGCTCGTTAGTGTCGAACTCGTCGGCCGGGCTGCCGCGGCTTCGGTTCCAGCAGCGGCATCCCGTTTTGCTGAATGCTGGGTTGGTCGATCGTCTCGCCGACGATCTCCTTGGGCTTCGTCAGATAGGCGTCGATCGCCGTGTGAGCGTCGGCCAACGAACTAAAGGTGCGTTCGAGTAGAGGGACGTAAAAACCACGGTCGGTCTCGATGATCTCGACCTCACGGTAAGTGCGCTTCTTCTGTGTCACGGGTCAGCTCGCCTTGAGGAGCGCCTCGACGACCTCGACGATCTTGTCTTGTTGGCGCCGGGGGAGCTTCTGCACCTGCTCAAAGACGCTGCGGACTTTGCCGCCGGGAGCGGCGGCGCGCTTGGGCTTGTCCTGGCCGAGAATCTCCTCGGGCGTGACGCCGAGGGCCGTGGCGATGGGGATGATCAAGTCCGCGCGCGGCAGCGTGCCCGTGCGCTCCCAGTAACTGAGGTTGGTGGGCTGCTCCCCGATCTGGCGGGCAAGCTCGCGCAGCGTGAGGCCGGAGGCCTCGCGGAGGGCGCGCAAACGTGAACCGGCGGCTTGAGACATGGCCGCAGTATACGGGGCGAAGGGAAAACAGGCTTGCATGTGTGCAGTACACTGCACAGAGCTGTGCAATGCAATCCTCCTTGACGGAGTTTTGGGGAAAGGCCGGTCCATGCCGATGATACCCGATGACGAGATTGACCGCATAAAACACCAGACCGACCTCGCAGCCGTGATCCGAGCGCGCGGGGTGGAGTTGAAGCCGCAGGGCCACGACTTGGTTGGCCTGTGTCCCTTCCACGAGGACCACGACCCGAGTTTGCGCGTCACGCCCCGCAAAGGGCTGTGGCGCTGCATGTCGTGCGGAGCGACCGGCAACGTGATCCAGTTCGTGCAGCGCTTCGACGGCGTGTCGTTCCGGCACGCCTACGAGCTTCTGAAGAACGGTGCCGCCTTCACCGGGGCGCCGACGTGTCAGCCGGTGAAGAAGGGCACAGTGCCGCGGCTGCCGGCACCGGTCGCGGTCGACGCGGACGACCAGGCGGCATTGCGTCAGGTGCTCGACTACTACCACGAGCGGTTGAAACAAAACCCGGTGGCGCTCGCGTATCTCCAGAAACGTGGGATCGCGGCCGAGGCGGTGGACACGTTCCGGCTGGGCTTCGTCGATCGCACGCTCGGGCTGCGGCTGCCCCAGGCAAACCGGAAGGAAGGCGCCGCGATCCGCGAGCGGTTGCAGCGGCTCGGCATCCTGCGGGATACCGGCCACGAGCACCTGCGCGGCCGGGTCGTCTTCCCCGTGATCGGCGAATCCGGCGCCATCGGAACCGTTTACGGCCGTGCGATCGATGACGGCGGCAAACACGATCGGCACTTGTTTTTGCCTGGGCCACAGCGCGGCATCTGGAACCCGGCGGCGCTGCGTTCCTCCGAGCTGATCCTGACGGAGGGCATCATCGACGCGCTCACGTTCTGGTCGGTGGGTTATCGCAACGTGACAACGGGCTACAGCGCGAAGGCGCTGCCCGACGACCTGCTCGACGCGATCCTGGCCGCGAAAATCCTCCGCGTCCTGATCGCCTTCGACCGCGACGAAGCGGGGGACAAGGGAGCGGCCGAAGTGGCGGCGCAGCTTGCGGCGCACGGGGTGGAGTGTGCCCGGGTGCAGTTCCCTCATGGCCAGGATGCGAACGCTTACGCCCTTGCCGTCACTCCGGCCGAGAAATCCCTCGGGCTGTTGCTGCGCTCGGCGGTGCCGGTTGAGAGCACGGGCAAACTCCCTTCGCGTACACCCGCGCCGGTTCCTTCTTCTATAGCTGCTAAAGCTGCTTCTGAAGCGGCTGAACGTGTGCCGACGCCCGAGAAAACGTCGGAGCCGGTTACGCCTACGACCGAGCCGGAGAAGGCGGCTAAAGAAGAAATGCCCGACGTGGCGGCAACGACGGCACGCGCACCCGATGCGGCAGCATCGGCAGGTCCAGGGGCCGCGCCCCTGGTGACCAGGGACGAACCCGACGAGATCGAACTCGCGATCGGTGATCGCCGTTACCGCGTCCGGGGACTCGGGAAGAACACCGGTTTTGAATCGCTCCGCGTGTCGCTGCGGGTCGCATGCGCGGAGCGGTGGCACCTGGACACGCTCGACCTGTGCAGCGCCCGGCAGCGCCAGGGCTTTATCGAGGCCGCGGCGATGGAGACGACGCTCAAGCCGGAACTGCTCAAGCGGGACCTGGGCAAGGTGCTGGGCAAACTGGAGGAGTTGCAGGAGGCGCGGCTCAAGGCCCAGGTGGAAGCGAAGCCGGAAACGGCCCGGCCGATGCCGCAGGAGGAGCGGGACGCGGCGCTTGCGCTGCTCCGCGATCCGAAGCTCCTCGACCGTATCCTCGCGGACTTTACGGCGTGCGGGGTCGTCGGCGAACAGACCAACAAGCTCGTGGGCTACCTTGCGGCCGTGTCGCGCAAGCTCGACCAGCCGCTCGCCGTCATCGTGCAGAGCACGAGTGCGGCGGGAAAAACGGCGCTCATGGAGGCCGTGCTCGCGTTCGTGCCGCCCGAAGATCGCGTGAAATACTCCGCGCTCACGGGCCAAGCGCTGTACTACCTCTCGGACGCGGACCTAAAGCACAAGATTCTGGCCATCGTGGAGGAGGAAGGCGCCGAGCGTGCAAGCTACGCCCTGAAACTGCTCCAGTCCGAGGGGGAACTCACGATCGCGTCGACGGGCAAGGACCCGCACACCGGCCGGATGGTCACGCAGGAGTACCGGGTCGAAGGTCCCGTCATGATCTTCCTGACGACGACGGCCGTGGACATCGACGAGGAACTCCTCAACCGGTGCCTCGTGCTCACGGTCGACGAAGGCCGCGAGCAGACGGCCGCCATCCATCGGATGCAACGCGAGCGGGAAACGCTCGCCGGGCTCCTGCGGAAGGAGTCACGGAGCCAGGTGCTCGCGACGCACCGGGCCGCGCAGCGGCTCCTGCGGCCGCTCGCCGTCGTGAATCCCTACGCGGAAAAACTGACCTTCCTGGACGATCGCACGCGCACGCGGCGCGATCACACGAAATACTTGGCCCTCATCCGGACCATCGCGCTGCTCCACCAGTACCAGCGGCCGGTGAGGACGGTGCAGCACGGCGGCAAGTCGCTCGCCTACGTGGAGGCGACACTCGACGACATCGCGGCCGCAAACCGGCTCGCGCACGAGGTGCTGGGCCGTTGCCTCGATGAAATGCCCCCGCAGACGCGGCGCTTGCTGGCACTGCTGGAGAAGATGGTCGCGGAGGCCTGCGCCGCTCGGAAGGCGGAGCGGTCCGACGTCCTGTTCACGCGGCGGCAGGTGCGCGACTTTACCGGCTGGGGTGACACCCAGCTCAAAATCCACCTGGGCCGGTTGGCTGAGCTGGAGTACGTGCTCACGCACCGCGCCGACTACGGCCAGGGCTTCGTTTACGAGCTGGTGTATGACGGCGCCGGGAAGGATGGCGGCCGGTTCCTGCCGGGGCTCCTGGACACCGAGAAACTCCGCGCCGGTATGACTACGGACCCGCAGCGGTCGGGGGTAAATGGCGAGCGGTCGGCCCCCGGTCGGCCCGTGGTCGGGGGGCAGTCGGCCGGTGGTCGGGCTCCGGAATCGCCGCGTTCCTCCTCTGAAAACGCCGTGGCCGTGCCGGATGTGGCCACAAACGCACATCTGGAGACCACGGGGCAACACGCCGCGGCGTAGCGGTAGCGTCGCCGTACCCATGCCACGCAAAGGCCAACGCGGGGCGCCGCGTCCGCTCGGTGCTTCCACCGATCCGCAGGGCTTCGCGGTGCTCGCGACGGCGTACCTGGACGCGCTGCGCGTGCGCAACTACTCGGAGGCGACGATCGCGAGCCGCGAGCATCACCTCCGGGAATTTATCCGCTGGGCCGAGGAGCGGGGGCTCACGCGGCCGTCGGAAGTGACCAAGCCCACGTTGGAGCGCTACCAGCGGTTCCTCTTCCACTACCGGAAAAAGAACGGGCAGCCCTTGTCCTTCCGCTCGCAGCACGGGTGCTTGGTGCCCGTGCGCGCCCTGTTTAAGTGGCTTTGCCGGCAAAACCACCTGCTTGCCAACCCTGCGGCCGACCTGGACCTCCCCCGGGCCGAGAAACGCCTTCCAAGGCACGTCCTGACGGCCGCAGAGGCGGAGCACGTGCTCGCGCTGCCGAACATCGCGGACCCGCTGGGGCTCCGCGATCGGGCGATCCTGGAAACGCTCTACTCGACGGGCATGCGGCGCATGGAGCTGATCGGGCTCAAGCTGTACGACCTCGACCAGGAGCGCGGGACGATCTTCGTCCGCCAGGGCAAAGGGAAGAAGGATCGCATGATCCCGATGGGCGAACGCGCGTTTGCGTGGGTGCGCCGGTACCTGGAAGAAGCCCGGCCGCAGTTGGCACTTACGCCTGACGACGGGATCGTGTTCCTGACGAACGTGGGGCTTGCCTTCGAGGCGAACCGGTTGACCCAGCTCGTGCGCGACTACGTGGACCGAGCCGATATCGGCAAGAAGGGGAGTTGCCACCTGTTCCGGCACACGTGCGCGACCCTCATGCTCGAGAACGGCGCCGACATCCGGTTTATCCAGCAGCTCCTCGGTCACGAGAAACTGGAGACGACGCAGATTTACGCCCAGGTGAGCATCCGGATGCTGAAGGAAGTGCACACGCGAACGCACCCGGCTCGGTTGACCGCGGAGGCACCCACGACCGCGGCCGTGATCGACGCCGAAGCCGACGACGAGCTTGCGGCCGAACTCGCGGCCGAGGCCGCGGAGGACGAGGCGTAAAACGCTCTCGCCGCTCCTTCTTTAGCCGCCCAGGATCGGCGCCCGATGCTCGCGACGACGTGCCCCAGCTCGACGTGCTCGCGGCGGCGACAGCCGCCAAGCCGCCGCTCGTCGCGATGGCAGAACACGCGCCAGAGAAACCGCGCCGCAGTCCGAAAACTCGCGTCGGGGTTTTTGCCTTCCGCTGCCGCACCTCGCGCCCGGTCAGCCGCTGCGCAAGTCACGAGCACGCATCAGGAAAACGCGGTCACGGTGGTGACGATCGTGCTGGGCTGCGCTGTAGCCCCAAACAACGCAGGGTCTCTGATCGGCGCGCCGGCTGGTCTTGGGAAGCCATGCATCGAATGCCATGGCGTCAGCGCCCAAGGCTTTTCTGGGAATACGCTCGGCTTCCAAGGACTCGGTCAATTGACCGGCAGCGCACGGTCGGCAGTAGCCTACGAGAATTTTGCCAACTCGCTAGCGACGGACGGTCCGTCGCTATTGGTAGATCTGACGCTTGGGGTTGTTTCTTTTGCGCCAGCAACGGCGTTGCTGCGAAGTTCGACAACGCCTCTCTATCGGGCTGTTTCGCCGGTTGAACTGGCTGACATATCCGCTACTGGCGCGCTACGGAATCCATTTGGGACAGAGGTAAAATACTTCTCCACAACGGCCGTAGGAGCGGCGTCCTATGCGAGACAAACTGCCGGAACAGGTCTTTATCAGGGGCCATACACGATAATCAGAACCGAGGCTCCGACGCAGTTGGTCAACAGCCCATTGTTGCGAGCAACTGTGGATCGAGGTATTCCGACAGTGGTTGTGCCAACGCGGTCGTTGCCGTCCTTGTCTACGCCTACACCGATGCCGGCGACGCCGGTGTCGCCAAGATCACCGGTTCGAGCCGGGGCGCCAGGAGGAGGTTGAAATGACGACGTTAAAGCCGGACATCATCGCAACGGTGCACTTCGCTCCCACCGACAAAGGCGGACGCGAATCGCCGATAATCCAACCTGTATTCGGTTGCATCTTTGAGCATGGCGAGCAGGCCAACGATTGCCGCCTTTTACTTGAAGGCAAAGGAGACATCTGGCCTGGTCAAAAGATCACAATCCCAATGTTGTTCCTCTGCCCCGATCTCGTGCGACCGCGTATCAAGGTAGGAGACCGTTTTCAGTTGCGAGAGGCGAGGGTCATCGCGCACGGCGTCATTGACGAAATCATGTTTGAATAACCCTTACGGTTCGCTCGGCCAAATCCGACAGGGCCAAGCGAACAGGGTCTGGCTTTGGGGTTTGGGGTTCGCCCGAGTGACAAGCGATGAATCAGCGGCACACGTCGCGCCAGCTCTCCGTCGCAAGCTCCTCCGATCTGTCACGGCGCCTGCTTCCTCCTTCCGCTGCGCTCCGGTCCGGTGGAGTCCCGCCCCGTGGGCGGCGGCGTGCGCCCGAAGGACCGGACGCGAAACACGGCGGGCATCAAGCCCGCCGTCGCGTCAGGCGTGCGCTTCGCGTTGCTTCGCTCCCGTCAGTCGCGACCGCCGTGGAGTGCCCCACGGGGACCCCGCTGCGCCCGGCTGGCACCGGGCGCGCCTCAACCACCGCCCGAACCGCGGCAGTCGCTGACGCTTGGTGCCGCCGCGGCGGGTCGGCGCGCCCTCTCGTCGCGGCGCTCCTCGGCCAGCGGCTTGGCTCCCGGCGCGTCCGCTTTGGTCGCCTCGGCCGGGTCCGCCTGGCCCGGCGCTCGCCGTGCCCGCGCGCTCGCCCCGGCTTGCCGGGGCGCGGCGCTGCGCTCGGTCACCACCAGTCCCGGACGAACCGCCCCGACACGTCGGGGCTGGAACGCCTACACGGACGCCGCCGCTCTGCTCCACCGCTTGAAGGCGGTTACGCTCCGCGTCGCCGACCGTTCCGGCTAGGCGCTCCTGTGCCCGCGCCCTGGAACTCCGCGCCTACGGCGCTGCGCCTCGCCCGCCGCGCTCGCAGTCGCCGCACTACGCGCGACTCAACTCACTGACCTTTCCGATCGTCAGATTCCACTCGCGCGATCCGAATCTCCCCTACGATTGGGCGGTCGTTCCGTCGGGCTGGGTTTCCAGGGGACTCCTGGTCACTCAGGTGGATGCACCTCGCGTGCCCATCCGCGATCATCTCGTAGATCTCATGCAGATCCCATCCACCCACGGTCACCGTATGGGTGGCGAACGCCAGCTCCAGGGTTCGCTGGTCCAGGCTCAATTCCAGTTTCAGGAGCAGGGCGTAGGGGAGGGCGATCCGTTCGCGCTTCGACTCGAAACGCAGGAATAGTCCTTGGAAATCCGAGCGCTCGACGCCATGTGGGCGGGGGCGTAGGGGTGTGCCGTCATGGGTCTCGATCATCGCGCGTTACATCCGGATCCTCATCCCAGGTCGTTCCACCGGAGCGAACGGTTGCATTTCGGTCCAAGCCGGGCGCGGTACCGCAGCGGTTGGCCGAAGCGCGATGGCCGGTCGCAGCGTCGATTTTTCGACCGGACACTCCCGCTGCACCGTGCTCCGCGCCTCATGTTCCATGGTCGGTGCGGCCAACTGCCGGACACGCTGCAGATGACGCCAGCCACGCGCCAACAGCGCCCGCAGATCGAGACCGACCAACTGCCGCCGAACGAACTCCATCGCCGACAGCCGACTCTCGCTCCGCAAACCGACACCCTCGAGAAAAGCCTCGCGATCCGCCACAAACACGCGCACGCCTTCCCGGCCACGGGTGGCCGAAACGTACAGCCCTTCGTGTGACGCGGCTCCGGCCAGAAATACCTTATCGACCGTCAGACCCTGGGCCGCATGTGAGGTCATCGCATACCCGTGAACCACCTGCCGGCCGCATAACACCGTACCGTCGGCCAACACCAGCCGCCCCTGGCTGTCGATTTCACGTACGATGATCGCGGTACCATTGGCGAGACGGCGCTTCCGACCGTCCGGCTCGGCCACCGTCGTAACCGAACGCAGCCGCAGCCGCTCTCCCACCGCCACCGAGAGCGGCTTTTCTTCGCAAACCGTCCAGGTTCGGCCCGACTGGCGCGGCGATACCGAGACCTCGGCCGGTCCGCGCGCCACCACCAAACGCCGCTTTTCCTTCCGTACGACCCGCCACTCCTCACCTCGGGCAAAGTTCTTGGTCGCCTGATGCACGACGAGGACATCGCCGGGCTGATAGAGCCGCACGTCCTTGTGCTGCGCTTGCGTCCAGTCCTTTGACCGCAGCGAGACGAAAGGAGTATCCGTACCCGACAGCACCTGTGCACGTCGGAGCTTCTCCCGCGCGTGCGTATTCAGGGCATCGATTTCCGCCCAGGTCGGTGCGACCATCAGGGCCGTCTTGGCCCGTTCCTGCATCCCGTCCTTCGTGCGGACTTGTTTGGTTTCTTGCGAGGTTGCGTACCACTCCTCGACCATTCGGATGCGGCGGTCAGTGGGATCGCCGATTTCCACGATGGCGCCCATGGCATCCAGTTGCTGGAGCCCCTTGGCCGTTTTCCCGGCGGCGAGGGACTCCGCCGCCGCCAGGTAGGCGCGATTTGCCGCCTGCCGACGGACTTCGCGCAGTTCCGTGACGGTGATGCGCGACTCCCGCTCGACGATTCGGGCGCCGTCGCCAGCCTCGACGCTCTTGTGCTGGCCGGAGTCCCCGACCAGGACCAACCGCGCTCCGGACGAATCCGCCAAGTCAACCAATCCCTTCACCTGTTTCAAAGACAGAAGCCCATACTCGTCGACCACGATGACCCTGTTTTTCATCGCCGCCTGCATCGCCGGGTCGGCCAGGAGTCGCTGGACCGTCTGCGCCTGTTGCAGCGACACAGCGGCGGCCGGGCGGCCAGCCGCCGCCTGCTCGGCGCCATCCCGCCGGAGGCCTGCGACGGCCTGGGTGCTCGGGGCAAAGCACATCACCTGCCGGTTGAGGCGGGTGATCGCCTCAATGGCGGTGGCAAGTGTGTGGGTCTTGCCTGTGCCGGCCCGACCGCGCAGCACAACGGCAAAATCGCAGGAACGCAGAAGCGCCCGAACGACGGTCCGCTGTTCCCTGGACAAGTCGCGCGCCGCTTTCGCACCGATGAACCCAAGCCGGTCTCGGGAACCCACCCCGGCGTTGAGCGAGACAACCAGATCTCGTTCCAACTTCAACGCGTCCTCGGTCGTGACTTCTCCGTCCGCGAGCAGCAGCCCGTGGCGTTTTTCCTGGAATGCCGCCTTGATGGCCGGCAATTCGTGGTGGCCGTAGGACTGCCGGATCACCTCGGCCGTCAACTCATGTTCCGGCACGACCGTTCTGCGCTCAAAGAGGTGTTCGGCGGCTCGATTGATAGCCACGGGGAGCGGAACCGCGGACCGCGGTATCGAGCGAGGCCCGCTGCGAAGCGCTTGCAGCTGCGCCAACTCCTCCGTCGACACCTGTGCTAACTGCCCCTGCCGCACTTCCTCCGGCGTCAGTTCGTAGCACTTCGGCCCGCGGGTCTCGCGCACCAAAATGGCGATTTCTGCATGGGAAAGTTCCCGGCCGAGTTCGGCCTCGCGGGCGGCGATGGCGGCATCCCGCTCCATGGCCCGCTTCGAGAAGCGTTCGAGGACGTTCGAGTTGATCCCGGCCAGTTCAAAACCGTGCTGCCGGCGCTCAATGGTGTACCCCAGGTGTTGGACCTCACGAGCCAGGACGTTGCGGTACACCTCGGAAAGATAATCCCTCCGTTCGAAGAACTTTGAGGATTCGAGGGCCAGGAGTCGGGAACCGGAATCTCCCGGGACGACGTTGAATACGAAGGCGTGGGAGTGCAGGTGCGGATCGAGGGCGCGGCTCTCGCCGTGGTGGAAGACGGCGCCGGCGATTTCCGGGGCGGCAACGTACCGCTTGTTGATGCCCTGCCCATCCTGCCGGCACGCCAGTGACTCCAACTCCCGGAGCGCCTCGCGGACGGCGGTCTCGTGGGCGGCGAGCAGGCGCTCATCGCCGCCGATGAACGCCTGGATGGAGACCGACTTGGGCGCATTGAAGGTGGCGTCGTAGCCGGACCGGCGGCCGGCCGCCATGCGCTCCGTCAGTTGTTCGCCCGTTTCCGCGTGGTGGTTGCCGGCCACGCGTTCGAACTGTTCATCGGAAATCCGCGCCGACTCGGTCAGCCCGACGCGTCGGCAGAGCCGGCCGAAGCATTCGCCTTCGACGCGCGTGGCCTGCGAATAGTAGTCCGCCTGCCGGAGGTATTCACCGAGGGCGTGACTGAATGCCTTGCACACTCGAAGGGTCAGCATGCCCCACCTCCCACCAATCTCAGGCAAACTCGCGATAACGACACACCGCAACCCAAGTCTATCGCCCGATGCACTCTCCCTAACCCAAGCCTCAGCAGAGCACAGGGTGCCGACCGCAACCAAGCACTCAACCGACGACCCACCACGGACCGTGCACCAATAGAGGTCTCAACGCGAAGACGCCACGTCAGGAGTAACCCAGAATCGCAGCAACCATCCCGGCGAATCCAAAAAAAACCATGGGGCAAGACACCAACGTCTAAGCCTTCCGGCTTAGATCCAGACCGGGGTGTGCCCATTGCGCGACCGCGCGCTGCCCGGTACTTTACCGGCATGCAAACGACCGACGCCCCGGCATCCGCCGCCGAACAACACACTCTCGCCTTGGACTCAACCGTGCCGCCACCGGCCGGCCACACGGCCGTGCCCGTCGACCACCCGGCCGTGCCGGCTGAACTGCGGGCCGTCAACGGCGAGACGCCCGCCGTCTCCCCGACGAATGCCACCGATTCCCCGGCGCGTGCCGCTGACAACCCTGCGGCGCCCTTCGAGAACGCCCGGCGGTTGGCGCAGTTGGTCGCGGAAGGACGACTACCGCGGTCCCAGCGTTTCACCGCCTTGGAACCGTACCGCGACGTGCTGCTCAGTGAACGCCGCGCGGGCGCATCGATCCGATTGATCGCGCAGTCGCTGGCCAAGCTCGATGTGGTGATTTCCGAAGAGACGCTGCGCGTCTGGTTCTTGAAGGAAAAGCTGCCGATGCGTCGCCGACCGCGGAAGAAGCGCGTGGTTACGCCGACTCCGAAAGCCAGTCCGGTCAGCCCGACCATGGCGGCACGTCCCGTCATTTGTAGCGTACCGGCCCCGGTGCCGGCTGCCGCCGGGACGCAACCCGGGCGGCGCGGGCCGAAGATCGCGCGGGCCAATTATTGCATGAAGGGGAGCCCATGCCGCCAACCTGCCACAAAGGGCCGAGTTGGCGGAGCCTCCGCCGCGCACATTCAATTGCGCCAATGTTCGCTTTCGATCACCCGGCCGGAAACAAGGGGTTTCCACGGGTCGCGGGACTTCAGCAGGTTGTTCAACCGAGAGTGGAAGGAACCTCGGATATCTTCGTCGGTGAGATAACCCGGCGCACAGGTCTCGTACCATTCGAGGAGCTTGCGCGCCTTCGCGACCGCGCGGTCGGCAAGCATCCGGTAATGACCGGGACCGTCCCAGCCCCATCGGTCCGACATGTCCTTCGACCATTCGGCGACTTCCGCCGACAGTTTCTTAACACTGACTCGGGCGCGAATCGTGGGCAGATGGTCGAGGAAGACGCCGTCAGCCGCGTGAAACCGCTGACACCGGCGTTGCAGGCGGAGGAAAAACTCGCGCCACCACCAGGCGGGTTCGACGCGGCTCATCAGAGCCGGAATCGAATCCGCCGGACAGTCGGCGAAGAAGTTGTCGCCCAGTCCTCGGCCGGGTTTCAGCGACCAGTAGCGGTGGAGGGCCTCACTCTGCGCCTGGGCGACCCGCCGCGTGTGGCGTTGGCGCATCGCAAAGTAGCCGGCCTGGAGACGCTCCATGTCGTTCCGCGCCACGCAGATCTCAGCTAACTTGGCCCCGTTCCGCCAGAAAGAGACATACCGGTATTGGGACTCCTCCATCGCGTTGCGCACGGCGACGTACTCTGGTCCGCCGGCGGCATCGTAGATCGGTTCAACGACACGTTCGCGCACCAATGCGGTTTGGACGCTCTGGTGATCGACCTGTTGGACGCAAATGGCACGACCGATCTCCGCCACGACCGGTGCGGCGAGTTCCGGGTGCGACGCCAGCGAGGGCGGCAGCCCAGATTTTGCCAATGCTCCGCACACGTGCCAGTCGGTCAGGACCTGGGACCAGGAGGTGAAGCAGTTGGGCAGGACGGGATGCAACGGCCGCAATTGTACCACAAGCGACGATACGCCGAAAGGACGGACTTCCTGGATCGGCAAAAAAACACCCTTCCGCCGGACTCCGCAGGCTGCGTCCGACGGAAGCGTGTTCCGGGCCGGGGTGGTGCCGGAACGGCCGCAAAAGGTCGGGCGCGGACCGCTGCGCTCGCTCCGGCCCCGAGGGGCCTTCGCGTCCGACCCGACCCTTCGCGGCTCGTCCGGCGGCGGTGCGACGCGCGCCGCGGCGCGACTCGCGGAGGGCACGGAATCTCGGCCGTGCCGCTCGATGGTAAAGCGCCGGTCAAGCTCCTCCTCGCTGCGCTGCGGTCCAGCTTGACCGGCGCGTTCGGAAGGGCGGCTGTTTCGGGCCGAGATGGGCCTGGCCTACGACGACGGGCATTCGGGCCGATTCCCCGGTTTGCGCTAGCCGTGGGCGCTTGGAGAGCGGAATGCGAACATGGGCGGGCGGCGGTGTTCGCTGCAGTCTAACGCCGACAGTTGCGGCCGGAGTCCGTCCAAGCGTAGCTTTCCGATACCGAATCATGACTGAGTCGAAATTGCTCTGGCCGGCGTGGCGAATTGAACCCGCTACCACCCTCCTACGGTCGTGCCCGTGAATGCCTGGCATTACAGGACGAAACTGGCTCGGCTCGATCTCACTCGAGCCGATCGAGAAATCGCGTCCTTGAAGCGGCAATTCCGCAAAGAAGACCAGGACTTGGCGAGGGACGGCAGACAGGAGGAGATTGCGCAGCGCAACCGTCGGCGGATGGGGTTGCGCGAAGGCTCTCGCACGCGACTGGTCGGATTTGGCGGAGTCCGCTTCGCATGACTTTAGGGTCGAACCCACCATCAGCGCCGGGCAGGTACTCGCCGGTCGATCCACGGCAGTTCGATCATCTGAGCGAAGAACAGGTCATCCGCCGGATTGGCACGCTGCTCGCGAAGGCGCTGCTGCAGAGTCGGCGACTTGACCCGGCCCTGGCCTCGCCGGAACAATCAGTCAACCCACCGTCAGCACCGGTCAATCCGCTGGAACTGCTTCGCGACGATCCGGAGCGCCAGATCGTGAGTTTCCTGCAGTGCGCCGGCCCGACCAGCCCGAACCTGATTGCTCGGACGCTGGGGATTTCGCGGAAGGTCGTCGCGCGCCGACTGACGCGATTGCGCGCGGTCGGCGTGTGCGAGGCCGCGGGCGAGACCCGTGCGGTGCGGTACCGGGTGCGGAATGATTTTAGCGGCAATTGATCGCAGAATTCAAAGTCAGCCAATTCCCGAAGATGACTGGCCACTTCTGGTGAGCTGAGACCAGGTCAAGGAAGGACCTACATGCCGAGACGCGGACCTCGCCTGGGCGCATTGATTCGCACTGCGGGTGTC
>JACRQG010000039.1 GCA_016222805.1 Verrucomicrobiota bacterium
AGAACGGCTGGCCCTCGCTCTGGGCGAAGAAACGGGCGGCCGCGACCGCATATTCCGCGATGTCGGTTTTCCGGGAGAAGTTCGCGTCGGGAATCGCCCGGAAATCGAAGGGAAACGCGCTCTCGGGGTTCACGTGCAACTTGCCGATCAGCCCGGTGCGGTAGCCCGCCGACTTCAGGTAGGTCGCGACGTTGGGTTGGTCCGGCCGGTACATGGCGAACTTGTGGGTCGCCAATCCAATCTGACCGTTCTCGTGCGGATACAGGCCGGTGAGAAACGCCGCGCGCGAAGGAGAGCAGATCGAGTATGGCACGAAGGCGTTGTCGAACCGGACTCCCTCCCGCGCCAGCCGGTCGAGGTTCGGGGTGCGCGCCTGAGGATCCCCGTAGCAGCCTAGTTCCGGTCCGTTGTCTTCAGAAACAATCAGCAGCACGCTGGGCCGCGTGGCCCCGCAGACGGCGGTGGCGAAGAGGAGCCAGCATCCTCCGAGAACAAAACGCGCGGGCCGCGCGAACGAGTGTTTCATGGGCTAGGTTCAGGATTACGACCAAAAGTCGCGAGACACCAACGCGCGGAGGTTCGGTGATTCCCAAGGCCGCGTCCAGACCGGCGTGCCGGGGTCGCGCGATGGACCGGAAGAAGCGGGATCGGGGCGCTGGAATCCCCCCGGAACGCGTCGCAAGAACCACGGTGCGAGGCGGCGGAGGCAGGCACACCCGCGGCGCACCCGGTGAAATACCGCGTTGTGCATGGCCCGCTTGGGCCGCTTCTTCGACCGGCCGGGCTTTCGTCCTCGGGCGGTCACGGGATCGAAAATTGCCCTCTCCCCGTGTCGCAGGTCGCCGGGTTGGGATGTTGTCGGGCTGGCGGTTGCCACCCCCAGCGCCGAGCGGAATGTGATCTGACGCCCGAACCTGAACTGCAGTGCAAAGCAGTCCCCTTGGGGGATCCTGCCACGCGAACGATGGAGTGCTCCGCTGAGGGCTTCCCTGCTGGCTGGCGCTTGCGCCGCTCTGTGACTGCACAACCCAACTAAAGTCCTTGCCTACATAGCACCGCTAGGTACTCAGGTGCGTATGAGAAAGGAACTCGTCGCGGCGTCGGCCGAGCCGTTGATACTCTCGTTGCTCGCCGAGGGCGACAGCTACGGATATGCAATCCTCCAGGAGATTCGGGCGCGATCACGGGAGGAAATTCAGTGGACGGATGGCATGCTTTACCCGGTCCTGCATCGGCTGGAAGACAACGGTTGGATTACGTCGCGGTGGGTCGAAATCGAGAACGGACGGAAGCGGAAGTACTATTCGATCCGGAAGGGCGGCCTCAAGGCGCTGAAGACCCAGCGTGAGGAATGGCTGGCCGTGCACCGCGTGCTCACGAGCTTTGGAGGAAGTGCCCATGTTTGAACTTGAACGTGAACTGCGATGGTGGCGAGAGGCGATGTCCGGAGCCGGACACGCGCCGGAGATCCTCGCCGAACTCGAGGAGCATCTCCGCGAGGACGTGGAGCGGCGCGCCCGTGCGGGCACGTCGTTGCCCGACGCGTGGATCGCCGCGCGCGATCAGATCGGCGAACCGGGCGCGTTGCGCCGTGAGTTTGCGCGCGCCGGACGCGTCGACCTGATCGGCACCCTGCGCGCACACCAATGGAAACTCCTGCTTTGTGTCGGCGCAGGCCTGCTGACGGCGTCCTATTTTCACCTGGTGCGGCCGGCGACGTATCAGTCGGAAGCGAAGCTGTTCCTCCGCTGGAGCCCGCCGCAGTCGCAGCCCGCGGCGGGTGACCCGGTTGTCCGTGACGGCCGGAGAGCGAGCTTGCTGCAGCAGGAGGTAGAGATCATGTCCAGTATGGATCTGGCGGTGCGCGTGGCGGAGAACCTCGGCGCTGCTCGCATTCTCGGTGGACCTGGCGACGTAGCTCACGCTGCCGCGGCGGTGCGAAGAGGTCTGACGGTGTCAGGCGCACCGCATTCAAGTGTGGTTCACGCCTCCTTTCATCACCCCAACGCCGAACTCGTGCCGATCGTCCTGAGCGAGGTGCTCAGGGAATACCTCCGGCTTCGCAGGCTGATACCTCGGGAGTCGCACCTTGCTCTCCCGGTGGAGGAACAGATCTCGAACGTCAGCCTGATTCAAACTGCTTCTCCCGCGTTCTTTGATTTCAACGCGCTCGTCCGGCTGCAGATCATGCCAGTCCTCGCGGGCATTCTTGCGGGCGTCGCGTGGGTGATGGTGAGCCGGAGCGGCAGGCGCCCGCTGAGATTCGCACGCCACGCATAGGTTTGACTGCTTCCGAACGGGTCTTGCTGAGATTCCCAAGGCCGCGTCCAGATCGGCGTGCCGGGGTCTCCGACTCCGTCCGGCATGTTCGATCTCCTTGTCGACACCGGCCTCAGCGAGGCCGGCTACAGCGGACAGTGTTCCCGCGTTGGTTGCGGGTTCTGATCGCGCTGGAGTACCTTCGGACAAGACAGGCCGACCGCGCCCAGGCGCCTCAACGTCGCAGTTCGATCAGGCAGACCATGCCGGCCTGCAAGGGGCGCTCCAGGACCAGGTCGCGGCCGGTCAGGCGGCTTTCCTCCATCAGGTCGAGCCGGTGTTCGGCATCAATCTGCCAGCGCCGGACGGAAACCACGGTGTCGGCCGGCCACGGCAGGTTGCGCAGCGCCAGCCGGAAGCCCCGGTCCCTGGACTGGAAGTCACTGATCAGCACCTGTACGCGCGCGCCGTCCGGCGACCGACCGGCCACGATCGCATAACCGCGATCATCGCCACCGGTGGCGGCGAGGCGCTCCGGGGTTTCGAGCAGCTGCTTCCAGGCCGCGAATGACCAGGCGGAGATCTGCGGTTCTCCGGTGCGCAGGTCGTGCAGGCCCAATCCCGGGTGCCGATCCCCGCAGTACTGGAACGCGCGGTCGATCCCCGCCTCGAGCAGGCACGCCAGCGTCGAAGCGTAGAAGGCGGCCCCGCGCGGCGTGTGGCTGAAGAGGCGCTGCTGGATGCCTGCGTTCCACTCGGTGACGATGTTCTCGGCCCGCGGGTACCCGGTCGCATCCAGCGCCCGCCGCACGCGCTCGGCATCGCGCCGGAACTGGTGGGGATTGAAGTCGTCGCGCCCGCCGTAACTGTGCCACGAGAAGAAATCCAGCGGCACCTTGCGCTCCGCACAGTGGCGAAGGAAGCGCTCCACGTAAGCTTCGCGCAACGCGCCCGTGCAGGCCGGTCCGCCGACCTTCAGCCGGGGAGATAGCGCCTTCAGCGCGCGGGCCGTCTCTTCATAGAGGGTGTAGTACTGTTCCACCGTGCCGGTCCAAAACTGCGCGGCGAGGTCGGGTTCGTTCCAAATCTCCCAATACTCGATCGGGTAGCGAAACCCCTCGTTCCAGCCCTCGGTGTAGTGTCGCACGATGTGCGCACACACCGTCGCCCACTTGCGGAAGTCCTCCCGATCCGCCACGTGCGTAACCCGCCCGTCGGCATCGCGCCGCGTCCCCGGCGGGTCGTTGATCGGGCCGGGGCGACGCCCCTTCCAACTCGTGCCCAGGCGGAAGAAGCAGCCGAAGCCATTCTCGACGATGGCGCGGATGCGCTCGTCGGAGGTGCGGAAGTCGTAGCTCGCCGGATCGGTCGGGTCGGCCTCCCACCGTGGAAAAATCTCGTGCCAGTCGGTCGGGCCGTAGAAGTCGTGCGTGCGGATGAAGTCGATGCCGAAGCGGCGGTAGCTCTCGAGGTGGCTGATCTTCTCTGCACCCGGTTCCCGCGGCCAGGTGTAGGGGCCGCGATTGACCCCGAGCAGCGAGCGCAACCGGCCGGTCCCCTGCCCCGCATCCACCGAAAGTTCACGCCCTTTCTCCGGGCGATCACCCGCTGGGTCTGGGCGCCGCGCGGGATCCCCGCCCTTTCCCGGAGCGGGCCGCCGGTCCGCTGGTTCGGGCAAAGGTCCTCGTCGCAGTGCACTCGGCGTGCCGGGCCGCGGTGGCCCGGTCACAAGCAGCAGCCATGAACCATCCCGCAGTTTCACCGCACCCGGGTCGGCGCCCGGCACGCGCACGGGTGCCTCACTGGTTGTCCAAGCCACTCCGTCCGCGCTCACCCTTGGCCACGGCCCCGGACCGGTGCCGAAAAACACCAGGCGGCCATCGTCGCTTTGCACGTTGCCCAGCCAGCGGTCACGCGGAGTCGGCAACTTCACGTCCGCCACCCGCTCAAAGGTCAATCCATCCCCGCTGATCGCGTGGTAACCGTTGCCGCCCGGCGGCTCGCGGCGTGGCGCCCCCGGCCCGGGAGGCGGACTGCCTGGACCGCCCTTTGGCCTCGGCCCTCCTTCCGGTCGAAATTCCTCCGTGGTCCCGTTGTCGGGCACAAAGAGATGAAACCGGCCGTCGTGCCACGCCACGGCACAGTCGATCACGATGCGCCCTTCGATCCCGAAGCGCACCCCGGGCTCGAACTCGAAGTTCACGCCGTCGGAGGAGATCGCCGAGTAGATCGCTGGGGTGCTGCGACGGAAATCCGGGCTGCGGTTCGAAGTGAAGTACATCCGGATCCGGCCGTCCGGCAGAGGCACCAGCGTCGGATCGAACGGCCGCGCCAAGCCAGCCTCCATCCGGTCGACCGCGATGGGCCGGGGTGCGGTCCACGTGCGCCCCTCGTCGGAGGAGAAGCACACCGCCACCCGATCAAAGTGCCGGTCATCGTCCGCCGGGAAGTGTTGAAACGCCGCCAGCAGTCGGCCGTCCCGCAGCCGCGCCACTGTCGGCACCCCCGCGCGCGCAAACGTGGCGAGTGGTTCGCTCCTTCCGCCCGCCTCGACGCGGTAGACCAGCACATCCTGATCCCAGGGGCCCGGACCGCTGTGGTCGGGACCGCGTTTGGGCGCCGTCGGTTGCGCGCTCGCCACGAGCGACGCGGCCAGCACACCCCAAGAGACGATCCGTCTCCGCCCAGGGCTGTCCGGACGGCGAAAACAGGGTGGTGTTCGGCAAGACACAGGTTCGGGAGGGGTACCGTCGGCGAGAGGAAGCAGGCTCCCGCGGCACTGTTCACTTTGCCCGTGGCTCCGAAGGCCGCAACCAAACTTGTCGCCGTGCTTGCCCGAAGGAAAAGCGTAGTCGCGTGCGAGCCCAACTCTCTTGGAGCCCGCTGCAGCCGGCCTCGCTGAGGCCGGTCCGTGGCCCGCGCCTCCGGTTCCATCGGCGTCCGGCGTCAATCCGAGATGCGCCACGCCACCGCGCCCTCATTTCCCCATCGCCGGCCGCCTGCCGGGCAAACAGCATGGGGACCGCCATGGGGCGCGACTTCCTCTTCCTCACCCACCCCGACGTCGTGATCGATCCGCAGCTGCCCGTGCCGCGCTGGCCCCTTTCTGCGCGGGGACGGGAGCGGATGCAGCGGTTCCTCGCCGCCCCCTGGGTGCGGACGATCGGCGCCGTCTGGTGCAGCGACGAGCAGAAGGCCATCGACGCGGCCGAAATCCTGTCCGGGGGTCTGGGCTTGCGTTTCCAAACTCACGCCGAGCTCGGCGAGAACGATCGCTCCGCCACCGGCTACCTGGCCACGGCCGAGTTCGAGGCCACCGCCGACCAGTTCTTCGCCCATCCCCACGACAGCATCCGCGGCTGGGAACGCGCGGTCGATGCCCAAGCCAGAATCGTCCGCGCCGTCACCCATGTCGCCTGCGCGACGCCGGGCGACACCCCGGTGTGCGTCGTCTCGCACGGCGGCGTGGGGGCCTTGCTCTTCTGTCACCTCGCCCGCGTTCCCATTTCCCGCCAGCACGATCAACCTCCGGGTGCCGGCGGCTACTTTTTCCGCTGGCGTGGGCCAGCCGGCGAGCTCGTGCATGGGTGGCGGTCGATTGACTCCCCGGAATTCCCATGAATCCCGCGCGCTTGCTATCCCGTGTGCTCGTCGCAGCGGCACTGTTCGCCAGTCCCGCGGCGGTGCCGGCGGCCACACCCGTGCCCGCCACGCCGAACGCGTCGCCTCCGTCGTCCGACCCGAAGCCACCGGAGGTTTCTCCCGAGGAAATCTTCACGGCGCTGTGCCGGGCCCTGCGCGAGAACTACCCGATGCTGGAACTGACCGGCTGGAAGGAGGCCTGGGTCCAGGAGTTCTCCACCCGCCTCCGAGCCGCTCCGGATCGCGCCGCCGCCTTCGCCCTGATGGAGGAACTGGTCTGCCGTCTCAACGATTACCATACCCGCCTCTCCTGGCCCGGCCGCCCACGCTTGCTCGCACCCCTCCTGGACGCCGAGCCCGTGCTCCTCTCCGCCGACAACAACGGTCCGCGCGCCGTCTGGGATGAACGGCCGCCGCTGGAGATGCCCTCCCTGCACGGCCTGACCATCGCCGTGACTTTCGCTCCGGCGGGGAGCGAGGCCCAGGTGGGAGATGAGATTCTCGCGATCGATGGTTTGCCGGTGGCGGAAGCCCTCGCGCAATCCTGGCGGCGGGCCGTGGGGTCCTCCGCGGCGGGCAAACTTCGCTCCGCCTTGGATCGCGCCCTCGCGGGGCCGCCGAGCACGACGCTGCGCCTGCAGGTGCGACGGGGATCAAATCCGCCCGCGGGGGAAACCGCGGCGATCACCGCGCCGCGCGGCCGCCGGCCGGTGGAGGATCAACTCTCGAGCCGCGAGGTGGAGGGAGTTCCCGTGCTGCGCATCAGCCACTGGGGCACGCGCGAGGGCACCGGGCTGCGGGATCGCTTCGACGCCGAACTTGAGCGCTGGCGGAATCGACCCGGCCTGATTCTCGATGTCCGCGGCAACGGCGGCGGCAGCGACGGCCTGGCGGAAGAAGTCATGGGCCGCTTCCTGCGCGCACCGGTGATCGCGAGCATCTCCTTCCAGCGCCGCGTGCCGGAGCAAACCTTTGGCCGGTTCGTCTCGATGGCGAAACCGCGCGGTCCCTGGAGCTACGAGGGGCGCGTCGCCGTGCTGACGGATGAGGGCAGCATGAGCGCCTGCGAACACTTCGTTTCCGGGATGATCGAGGCCGGCGCCCTGGCCTGCGGCACGCCGACCAGTGGGGCCTGCGGCTGGATTCGGACGGTCGAACTCCCCGGTGGCGTGCGGTTGAATGTGTCGCGCACTTATCCGCTCCACACCGGCGGCATTCCGTCGCCACTGCTGGGCATCCCGCCACACCTCTGGGCACCGCGCACCCTCGCCGACGTCCGAGCCGGCCGGGATACCGCCCTCGCCGCCGCGCTGCGCTGGGTGCAAGGCACCGCGCCCCTGCCTCTGCGGCTGCAGCCCGTCGCGCCGCTGTCGCGGTAGGCCGGGTTCTTTGCGAACCGAAGTGCACCCCTCCCAATCCACTCCGTACCGCTTCGCGACGATGGTGTTGTAGCCGGGGGCGCCGACCCCGGCCAAATCCATTGATCTCCTGGTCGAGCCGGCCTCAGCGAGGCCGGCTACTGCGCGCGAAGTTCCGCCCCTTTTGCGGCCTTCGCGGTTTGGCGTGAGCCTGGATTGGTCTGTGCGCCCTCACCCATCCGGGTTTCCCCGTGTTCCCCGGTGGTTCCCTGGCCTGGGAGGCTGGACTTGTGCCGCGCGAGGCTTGGGTTTCAGAATCCCGGCATGCGCCGCCTCCTGTTCCCCGCCTGGCTTGCCCTGTCGCTGTTCGCCGCGTCGTCCCTCTGCGCCGCCGACCGCCAGCCCAATGTCATCATCATCTTCAACGACGACATGGGCTACGCCGACATCGGGGTGTTCGGCGCGAAGGGCTACACCACCGCGTGCGGTTCACCAATTTCCACGTCGCGCAGGCCGTGTGCTCCGCCTCCCGCGCGGCCCTGCTCACCGGCTGCTACTCCAATCGCGTCGGCATCCACGGCGCGCTCGGACCCAACTCGAACCACGGCATCCATGCCGCTGAGACGACGCTGGCCGAGATCTTCAAGTCCCGCGGCTACGCCACCGGCATGGCAGGCAAGTGGCACCTCGGCCACCGGGAACCCTTCCTTCCCAACCGCCACGGCTTCGACGAATCCTTCGGGCTTCCCTACTCCAACGACATGTGGCCGCACCATCCGGAGGCCAAGCCCGGCACCTATCCGAAACTGCCGCTCTATGAAAACGGCCGCGTGATCGACAACGAGATCACGCCGGAGAAACAGACCCAGCTCACCACGTGGTACACGGAGCGCGCCGTGCGTTTCATCGAGAAGAACAAGGACCGGCCCTTTTTCTTCTACCTCGCCCACTCCATGCCGCACGTGCCGCTCTTCGTGAGCGACAAGTTCAAGGGCAAGACCGCGCGCGGCCTCTTCGGCGACGTGATCTCGGAGATCGACTGGTCCGTCGGCGAAGTCATGCGTACGCTGGAAAAACACGGCCTCGAGCGCGACACGCTGATTATCTTCACCAGCGACAACGGTCCCTGGCTCAGCTACGGCGATCACGCCGGCAGCGCCCTGCCGCACCGCGAGGGCAAGGGCACCGCCTGGGAGGGCGGCACGCGCGTCCCCTGCGTGATGCGCTGGCCCGGCAAGCTCCCAGCCGGCGCGGCCAGTGACGACTATGTCATGACCATCGATCTCCTGCCGACGCTGGCGGGGCGCATCGGCGCCGCGCTGCCGACCCACCCGATCGACGGCCTCGATGTCTGGCCGCTGTTGTCGCGGCAACCCGGGGCACGGAACCCGCACGAAGGCTACGGCAACTGGTATGCGCAGAACGAACTCCAGGCCGTGGTCAGCGGCGACGGCGAATGGAAACTCGTCCTGCCCCACCGTTACCGCACCCTCGGAGGGAAGCCCGGCGGCAAGGAAGGCATCCCCGCGAAGTACGAGCAGGTCAGCCTCGCTGCGCCGGCCCTCTACAATCTCCGCACCGATCGCAGCGAAACGACGGATGTCGCCGCGGCCCATCCGGCTGTGGTCGCCCGGCTACAGGCCTTCGCCGAGAAGTGCCGCGCGGATCTCGGCGACTCACTCACCAAGCGCACCGGGGCCGGCAGCCGCGAACCCGGCCGCGTCGAAGGCGAGGCCAGCCCGAAAAAGAAGCAGAAAAGGACCTGACCAGGTCCGGCCATGTGGGCGGGGCGACCGCGCCCCGCCGTTTCCGCTGCGGCCGCGCCGCCGACGCGGAGGCAACCTCCGGCTTTGCTCGAACTTCTTTCACCGACCACCCGGACCCAGGGTCTGTGCCAGCCAGGCCAGCAGTTTCGCCTCGTAGCCGGGATCGATCTTCCGCCACGTCAGCAACCCGTGCGGCGCGTCCTTGAGGGTGATCAGTTCGCAGGCGACCCCGTTGGCCCTCAACCGGCGCTGGAGATTGATCGACTGCTGGATCGGCACCGTTTTGTCCGCGTCGCCGTGAAGCAATAGAAACGGCGGCAGTCCGGGTTTCACCCGGTTAATCGGGGAGATGGCCCGCAGGGCGTGCAGCGCCTCGGGCGTCACCTCCTTTGGCCGATTTAGCAGGTTCTGCAGGGCAGTGCTCAGGCCGCCCCGCTGCGCCAGATCCTGTTCGAAATCTGTCACCGGTGCGAAACCGACCACCGCCTGCACCCGCGTGTCCTCCTTCGTCTGCGTGCCGATCATCGCCGCCAGGTGTCCTCCGGCCGAGTGGCCGAAGATCGCGACGCGTTTCGGGTCGCCCTTGTACTCCGCCGCGCGGGCCTTGACCCAGCGCACCGCGGTCTGGACGTCCTCGAAACACGCCGGCCAGCGGTGCGCTGGGGCCAGGCGGTAGTTGAGGGAGAACCAGACGTAGTTCGCCCTCGTCAGGGGCTCGAACCAGGGCGTGATATCGGAGCCGCTGCCGGGTTTGTCGCTGCCGGCTTTGTCCCCGCTGCCCCAGCCGCCGCCATGGACGAGGATCGCCACGGGAAACGGGCCGGCACCCTCGGGTACGTGCACATCGAGCAGGAGCCGCTCCCCGCCCGCCTGGCCGTACTCAACGTCCCGTTTCACATCAGCGCGAACGGCGAGGCCGCTCGCGATCAACCAACTGCCGCACACAATCCAATGGCTGAATTTCACGCCGAACGCTTCGCGCCGTTTGGGGCGGCAGGCAAGCGCGCGGTGGGCTGCGCCCCAGCGAAGCCCAGGTTCCTGGCGGGTGGCGGATGACGGGAGGCTCCCCGTCCGGTGCCGCCTACTGCCGCCGCGGGAGGGTCACCCCTTCCCTCCACTCCCCCGTCAGCATCACTTCGTGCGGGTTGCGGGGCACGCCCGTCTCCGTGCGGTGCATCAGCCCCACCAACAGTTCCACCGCCAGCGCGCCGATCATCGCGGGGTCATAGTACACCCCGGACGATCCGGAGGCGGGATTGTCCTGCAGTTCCACGAGCCCCACTTCCTGGGGCACTCGCACGCCCATCCGCTGCAACCACTCCAGCACGGGCTCACCGTGGGTGACGAGCAGGGCGTCGGGGCGCTCTCGTCCGTACCAGGCCTGGAAGTCGGCTTCGACTGCCGGTTCGCCCGGGCAGATCGGCAGTCGGTCGCGGACGGCCGCCTTCTGTTGCTGCAGCAGATAGGCGGCGAGCCAGCGGTCGCCGACCTTCGGGCTGTCGTTGGCTTCGGAAAACACAAATCCCACCCGGCGGTAGCCCCGATCCAGGCACTGCTGCACCGCCTGCCAGGCCGTGTCGAAGTGGTTTTCGGTCACGTGATGGAGGCGCGGAGACCGGAGTGTCATTCCCAGCGCCACCACGGAGAAGCGTTCCCAATCGAGCTGGAGTTCGTGGCGCTCGGGCGGCATCCGGCCGACGAGCAGGCCGTGCACACCCCGGGTGACCAGAATCTCGCAGAAGCGCGCGGAGGTCATCCCGGGTTCCGCCAGCCAGAAATGCTCCAGCTTGTACCCGAAATCCCGCGCCCGCTCGATGGCCCCCGGAAAGAAGTCCGGCCGATCATGGTGGGGCGGGCGCCACCCAAAGCGGGTGGGATAGGCCGTGACATAGGCCAGCGTGGCGTGGCGCGACTCCGCCCCGCGCCTCCGCACCTGCATGAGGGCGGCAACCAGCGGGTTGATGCGATAGCCCAGTCGCGCCGCGATGATCTTGATGCGCTCGCGCGTCTCCCGCGGAATCCGCGGATGATCGCGCAGCGCCAGCGCGACCGTCGAGCGGTGCACGCGGGCGCGCTTCGCAACATCCTGCAAGGTGGCCGGGCGCGACACCCCGCGAGGAGAGCACGAGACCGCCCGCCTGTCGATGCAGTCAACAATGCGCGCACCGGGGTCGTTGCGACCCGTCCCGGACCCGGACGGCATGGAGCTGACCATGAACATCGTCACCGGCGAATGGTGCCGCGACCGGCCCGCCCCCTGCCGAATTCACCCCTCGAAAGGGGACCGGGCGACACTTAGCGTCGGCCTCAACGGCACGTTCTGAGCCGGACCTCGTCCCGAGGTCACCCCCATGCATCCTTCCTCCGCCGCCACTCCCGCCCCGGCACCGGTCGCCCCGGTGGGCAACTATCGCTGGTCGATCTGCGCCCTGCTCTTCTGCTCGGTCGCGCTGAATTACATCGATCGCAACATCATCGGCATCCTCAAGGGCCCGCTGAGCAAGGAACTCGGGTGGAGTGAGACGGACTACGCCCACATCGCCTCCGCGTTTCAATTCGCCTACGCCTTCGGCTACCTTTTCGGCGGCCGCATGATGGACTGGTTGGGCGTGCGTCGCGGGCTGCCGATCGCCGTCGCCGCCTGGAGTGTGGCGGCCGCGGCACACGGGTTGTGCTCGTTCCTTCCGCTCGACGGCAGGCTGACGGTCTCCCTCGCCTGGTTGTCCCTCGGCGCCTTTGTGGTGCCGACGACTGTCGCGGGATTCATGACCGCCCGCGTCGCCCTGGGACTGGCCGAGGGAGGCAACTTCCCCGGCGCGATCAAGGCCGTCGCGGAGTGGTTCCCGGTCAAGGAGCGCGCCCTCGCCACGGGCCTCTTCAACGCGGGCACCAACGTCGGCGCCATCATCTGCCCGTTCGCGGTGCCGCGGATGTACGCCGCCTGGGGCTGGCCACTCACCTTCTACCTCACCGGCGCCCTCGGCATCCTCTGGCTCGCCGCCTGGTGGCTGATCTACAAGAACCCCGACGAACAGCCACGCCTCTCCGCAGCCGAACGCGCCTACATCCGCGCCGGCCAGCCCGAGACCGAGGAGAAGACCGTGAAGGTGCCATGGCTCTCGCTGCTCGGCTACCGCGCGGTGTGGGGCTACATCGCCATGAGCGTCCTGGCCGGCCCGGTGTGGAACATCTACATGTTCTTCCTCCCGGACTTCCTGCAGAAGCGATTCCAGTTGCCCCTGGTCGAGGTCGGTAACTGGACCGCCGTCTTCTACTTCATCGCCTCCTTCGGCGGTGTCGCCGGCGGCTGGCTCGCCGGTCACCTGCTCGGCCGCGGCTGGACCGTCAATGCCGCCCGCAAGATCACGATGCTGGCCTGCGCCATCGCCGTCGTGCCGATCTACCTCGCGCCACACATGTCCTCGGTCTGGCTCGCCGTCCTGATCGTGGGCCTCGCCGGCTCGGCACACCAGGGCTGGTCGGCCAACCAGTTCTCCTTCGTCTCCGACACGATGCCGAAGCAGGCCGTGAGTTCCCTCGTGGGTCTCGGCGGCTTCATCTCCTACTTCACCGGCGGTTTCATGACGGAGGTCATCGGCATCATCCTCAAGAAGACCGGCAGCTACGCGTCGATCTTCGCGGCGGCTTCGGCCATGTATCTCGCGGCCCTCCTGGTCATGCATCTACTGGTGCCGCGGATCGGCCAGCGCCGCACCACCTCATGAGCCCCCGGGTCGACACGCCGCCCCACCTCGCCTCCTCCGCTCCGGCCGCCTCCCCGTGGCTGCCTGACCAGGGCAACGGAACGTATCGCAATCCCGTCCTCTTCGCCGATTACTCCGATCCGGACGCCATCCGCGTCGGAGACGACTACTGGCTGACGTCGTCGAGCTTCGGTCACGTGCCCGGTCTGCCGATCCTCCACTCGCGCGACCTCGTCAACTGGACCCTCGTCAACCACGCGCTGCCGCGTCTGGCGCCGGCGGAGCACTTCTCGACCCCGCGCCACGGTCAGGGAGTCTGGGCGCCCTCCATCCGTTTTCACCAGGGTCGGTACTGGATTTTCTATCCCGACCCCGACTTTGGAATCCACGTGATCACGGCGACCGATCCGCGGGAGCCCTGGTCGGCGCCGGTGCTGATCAAGGCCGGCAAGGGCTTGATCGATCCATGCCCATATTGGGACGCAGATGGCACCGGTTATCTGATCCACGCCTGGGCCCGCAGCCGGTCCGGCATCAAGAACCGGCTGACACTCCACCGCCTGCGCGCCGATAACCTCGGCGTTGAGGATGCCGGCGTCGTGATCATCGATGGCGATCAGATGCCAGGATGGAACACCATCGAGGGTCCCAAGGTTTACCGCCGCGGCAGCTATTATTACGTCTTCGCACCGGCGGGGGGTGTGACCGACGGCTACCAAGCCGTGTTTCGCGCCCGCAACCTCTACGGTCCGTACGAAAATCGCGTGGTGCTCGCCCGCGGTTCCACCGCCATCAACGGCCCGCACCAGGGCGCCTGGGTGGACACCCCGGAAGGCAGCGACTGGTTCCTGCACTTCCAGGAAATGCCCGCCTACGGCCGGGTCGTGCACCTGCAGCCCATGCGCTGGGAGGATGACTGGCCAGTGATGGGAACCAACATCGACGCCAACGGCACCGGTGAGCCCGTCGCCTCCGCGCCCCTGCCGCGACGCGTCGGCGGCCGTCCGACTGGCCCCGCCACTTCGGATGAGTTCGAGCTTCCGCCACTGGGCCGGCAATGGCAGTGGCAGGCGAATCCTCAGGCCGGGTGGGCCTCGCTGGAAACGCGGCCGGGCTACCTGCGCCTCGCGGTGATGCCGATGCCGGAAGGCACGTCGCTCTGGTCGGCGGCCCCTCTGCTGCTGCAGAAATTTCCTGCCCCGGCCTTCACTGCCACGACGCACGTCGAACTGGCACCCGGCGCTGCCGTCACCGCCGGCCTGGTGGTCTTCGGTTACTCGTACCGCTGGATCGCACTCCGGCGCCGGGAGGGGCGCACCCGGATCGTCCTGAGCCGCTGCGACGACGCCCAGACCGGCGGCGAGGAAAGGGAAGAAATCGTCCTCCCGATCGACGTGGCGCAGATCCACCTCAAGGTCAGTGTCGGTTCGGGTGCGGCCTGCCGATTCGCCTTCAGCCACGACGGGATCGCGTTCACCGAGGTGGGTGACCCGTTCATCGCTCGCTCCAGCATGTGGGTCGGCGCCAAGGTCGGCCTCTTTGCGCGCTCCAGCGGTCCGGCTCCGTCGCCCACCGCCTTCGCCGACTTCGACTGGTTCCGGATCGCGCCTCTTTCGCCATGAACCTCCCCTTCGGTTCCGCCTGCCCTGTCCGGACGAATCTGGTTTCCGCCTTTGGTGGCCGCGGCGCCCCCGCCGCGCGGGAGGTGAGCTTCTGGTCGCGTTCGACCACATTGGATTCGCCGCGTCTTCGCCGCCGTTTCCGTCCCGCCACCACCCTCTGGCTCGTCGTCTCGCTCGGTTCCAGTGCCTTCGCGGCGGAGCCGGCGGCCTCGTGGGGAGGCGACCCGATCGCGCCGATCCACGCTCCCTTCCCGATGCCGCCACTGGCCCGGCCGACCTTTCCTTCCCGCATCGTAAGCATCGCCGACCACGGCGCCGTGGTGGGCGGCACGGTCAAGAACACGGAGGCCTTCGCGCGGGCGATCCGGACCTGCGCCGAAGCCGGCGGTGGCCGCGTGCTCGTGCCGGCGGGGAAATGGCTCACGGGACCCATCCATCTCCGCAGCCGCATCGACCTGCACCTGGCCGAGGGGGCGGAGGTGATCTTCAGCGACCGCTTCGAGGATTACCTGCCGCCAGTGCTGGTCCGGGTCGGGGGAGTCGAGCTGCACAACTACTCGCCGCTCATCTACGCCCGTGATTGCGACAACGTCGCCATCACCGGTCCGGGCCGGCTCAACGGCAACGCCAAGGCCTGGTGGCCGTGGAAGACAAAAGAGACCAAGGAGATCTTCCAACTCGCCCTCCGCAATGTGCCGGTGGCGCAGCGAATCTTCGGCACTCCGGAGGCCGCCATCCGCCCGAACTTCGTCGTGTTCCTCAATTGCCGCAACGTGCTCTTCGAGGGTTTCACGATCGGCAGCGGACCCAACTGGACGCTCCATCCCGTCTATTGTGAAAACGTGATCATTCGCCGCGTACACGTCCTCACCGACGGTCCCAACAACGACGGCATCGACCCGGACTCCTGCCGCAATGTGCTGGTGGAGCACTGCGTCTTCGACACCGGCGACGACTGCGTCGTGCTGAAGTCCGGCTACAACGAGGACGGCTGGCGCGTCGCCCGGCCAACCGAGAACGTCGTGATGCGCTGGTGCTCGAGCAAGCGCGGCCACGGTGGACTCGTCATCGGCAGCGAGATGTCCGGCGATGTGCGCAACGTCTACATGCACGACTGCCAGTTTGACGGCACCGATCACGCGCTGCGGATCAAGTCGCGCCGCGGCCGCGGCGGCGTGGTCGAGCGCGTCTGGGCGGAGAACCTGGTCGCGAAGAACATGAAGTACGACTTCGTGATCATGAACATGGATTACAGCGCGGATCGGAACAAAGCCGCCAACGAGCGGGCTCCGGTCTTTCGCGACATCCACGTGCGCAATCTCCGCGGCGAAGGCGCCCCCGCCGCGGTGGTCCTGCAGGGCCTCGACGACTCGCCCGTGCAGGGAATCACCTTCGAGAATCTCTCGGGCGCCGCGACCAAGGGGTTTGTCGCCAACGGGATCAAGGGTGTCACCTTCCGGGACATCGCCCTTGCACCCGCCAAGGGTCCGGTGTTCGCGTTGTCCGACGCGCAGGAGGTCGAGATCCGCGGTGCCAAGGTGATCGGCCGCACCGAGGTCCTGGTGGCCCTCGAAGGCACCGGGTCAAAGGGCATCCGAATCTCCGCATGCCAACTCGGGGAGGCGAAGGCCTTCGTCGCCGGGTCAGGCGTGGCGGCGGACGCCGTGACGATCCATCCGTAACCCGGCGTCTCGACTTGTCGGGCGAGTTGCGTTCTTTGGAGGCGAACACGCCGCGGTTCCGCCCCGGCGCCCTTTCCCCTCCCCATGAAATCCGTCTCGCCCCTCGCGTTCGTCACCCTGCTTGTCGCCGCCAGTACCTACGCCGCCCCGCCCCAGCCCCCTCCGGGCTTCCGCGCGCTTTTCAACGGCACGGATCTCTCCGGCTGGTACGGCCTCAACCCCCACACCGTCGTCAAACTGCAGGGCGAAAAGAAGGCCGCGAAACTCGCGCAGGAGCGCGCTGACTTCGCCAAGCACTGGCGCGTCGAGAACGGCGAACTCGTCAACGCCGGCACCGGGCCCTACGCCACCACCCAGGAGGAGTTCGGCGACATCGAACTCTTGCTCGAATACAAGACCGTCCCGAAGGCCGACAGTGGGATCTACCTCCGCGGCACGCCGCAGGTGCAGATTTGGGACATCAACCAGCCCGACGACGCCAAGCGACCCGACCGGCGTCCGCGACTCGGCTCGGGCGGCCTGTTCAACAACGATCCCAAGTCTCCCGGTCGCGACCCGCTGGTCCTCGCTGACAAGCCCTTCGGCGAGTGGAATGCCTTTCGCATCCGGCAGATCGGTGCCCGCACCTGGGTGTGGTTGAACGGAAAACTCGTGGTGGACGGCGCCGTGATGGAGAACTACTGGGACCGCAAGCAGCCGCTCCCCGCCAAGGGGCCGATCATGCTGCAGACGCACGGTGGCGAAATCCGCTGGCGCAATGTCTTCCTCCGCGAGATCGGCGCCGCCGAAGCAGCGAAGATTCTCGGGGCGCCCGCGACCGGCCGCTAGCCCGCCCTCGGTCTTTCGGTAGCCGCGCTTGACCGGAGTGAAAGCGCGGCCGGGGATGAGACCGCGCTGGTGGTCAGCGCCGAAGGCCGGGCCGGGCTTTGCCTAGCCCATCGGCCTTCCCCCGATCCGTTCGCCGCGTTTCCACGCATGGGAGGGTGAACTCTCCCATGCCTTTCGCGCTTAACCTCACGACCGGATGGATTGGTTTTCTCGCCGGCGCCGTCACCGGCGCGCTCATCGGGCTCTTTTTTCACCGCGAGGAGTGGTTGGGTGGCTATAACTCCTGGTCACGCCGGCTGTTGCGCCTGGGTCATATCGCCTGCTTCGGCCTCGGCCTGATCAACATCCTCTTCGCCCTCAGCACTGCGGGCCTGTCCCCCACCCGGACGCTTCACGCCGCTTCGCTCCTGCTCGTGGTCGGCATGGTGACCATGCCGCTCAACTGCTTCCTCTCCGCCTGGAGGAAGCCCTTCCGGCACCTCTTCTTCATTCCCGCCGGATCCACCCTGCTCGGTATTCTCTGCCTTGTGGTCTCGCTCCCATGAAAATTGGTTTCCTCGCCCTCTCCGGAGTCCGGGTCGTCGATCCCGTGCTGCAAACCGTCGGACTGAACCTCCCCGGCTTCGTCGAACGCAGCAAGGTCATCGCCTCCCTGCCCAGCCTCGGCCTGCTCACCCTGGCCGCGCTGACGCCCGATGAACATGAAATCAGCTACGTGGAAGTGCCGGACGTCGACACGCCCGAGATCCTCGCCCGATTGCCCGGCCCTTTCGACGTGGTCGCGATTTCGAGCTTCACCGCGATGATCAAGGAGGCCTACCGGCTCGCTGCGAGGTATCGCGCCGCCGGCACCAAGGTCATCCTGGGCGGCCTCCATGTCACCCTTTGCCCGGATGAGGCCGCCGCTCACGCCGACGCGATCGTGATCGGGGAGGGCGAGCCGGCCTGGCCGCGCGTCCTCGCCGACCTCGCCGCCGGCCGACTGCAAGCCCGCTACTCCTCGGCCGCACCCTACAATCTGGCCGAGGCGCCCGTGCCGCGTTTCGACCTCCTGGAAATCGCCAAGTACAACCGGCTCACGATCCAAACCGCCCGCGGCTGCCCGTGGAATTGCGAGTTCTGCGCCGCCTCCGTCCGGCTCAATCCCCGGTACCGCACCAAGCCGATCGCCAATATCCTCGCCGAACTCCATCGCATCAAGGAGCTGTGGCCCGCCCCGTTCATCGAGTTCGCGGACGACAACACCTTTGCCGACAAACGCCACGGTCACGCCCTCGCCGACGCGCTCACCGGTGAGCACATCCGGTGGTTCACCGAGACCGACATCTCGATCGCCGATGATCCCGCGTTGTTACGCAAGCTGCAGAAGTCCGGTTGCGCGCAAATCCTCATCGGCCTCGAGGACCCCGAGGACGGCACCGACGGGATGGAGCTGCGGAGCAACTGGAAGGCCCGCCAGCGCAGCCACTACCTGGAGGCCATCCGCCGCATCCAGGAACACGGCATCACCGTCAACGGCTGCTTCGTCCTGGGCCTCGATACGCACACGGAGGCGTCGTTCGACCGGATCTGGGACTTCATCCAGAAGAGCGAGCTCTACGAAATCCAACTGACAATTCTGACCCCCTTCCCGGGAACTCCCCTGTACGATCGGCTTTCCCGCGAAGGTCGGCTGCTCGATCCGGGAGGGTGGGAAAAATGCACGCTCTTCGATGTGATGTTCCAGCCGCGTCATCTCACGGTCGATACCCTGCGTCGTGGGCTGCTCGATCTTGCCTCCAAGGTCTACAGCGCGGAGTTCACCGAACATCGGCGCCGTCAGTTCATCCGCCGCAAGCTCGCCGCCGATCGTCGCGCGGCCTGAGCGACCACCGCGAAACTCTGCGGCAGGCTCCGGAGCGCCCTCAGCTCCGCCAGCGCGGCAGAAAGCGGCCGGTCCTCGCCTGGTAATCGCGATAACGCTCCCCGAACTTCGCGACCAAGCGCGCTTCCTCAATCCGGCTGCGCACCGCCAGCAGCCCGAACATCGCCGCGCCCCCGACGCCCACGATCCCGTTCGCCGTCAGGCAGGTCGCCGCCAGCGCCAGAGTGAGTGCCGCCGTGTACATCGGATGCCGCACCCACCGGTAGGGTCCGCTGGTCACCAGCGTCGCACGTTCCCGCGGTTCCGCCGTCGAGGTCACGTTGAGATCAAGGTGCCGGAACATCCAGGCGAAGAGCGCGGCGCCAGCCGCCCCAAACCCCACGCCCGTGAGCCGCAGCCAACCCGGCAGAGCGAACATGGAGGCATCGACCCATCGTGGCTGCAGCAGGAACAGGCCGCACACCAGCACCACGGGCGGGCCGACGATCGCCATTCCCCACCAAAACCACGGCGGATCGTGGCGAATCGAAATCCGACCACCGACCCGATCCGCCCGTCGTCGCCGCGGCACTCCGATGGTCGCCACTCCGAGGATCATCAACCCCAGTGCGGCGCGGCAGACAGTCTCGATCGCGGAATCCACCGTCCCACCCTCGCGCGTTCCCGGCACCTGTCAAAAGGCAACGCGGCACTTTCCTGCAACTTCACCCCGCCCTCCCGTGTGTTGGGTCTGTTCCCTCGCCCTTCATCCCGATTCACCATGAATAACCTGCTCCGCTCCGCCCTTGCCGCCACCGCGCTCTCGCTCGCCTCCGCCCTGCCAGTCTCCGCCGCTCCCGAAATCGGCGCCGTCGACTTCGGCTCGTTCTCCGCCGGTCCCCAATCCAAGTTCGTCGAGGTCAACGTCCAATCAGGCCTCCTGAAGTTCGCCGCCAAGATCGCGGCCAGCCAGGAGCCGGACGCGGCCGAGCTGCTGAACAACATCCGCCACGTGCGCGTCAACGTCGTCGGTCTCGACGAGACCAACCGCGCCGCCACCGTCGCCCGGGTCGAGTCGATTCGCGCCGAACTCGAAAAGAAAGGCTGGGAGAGAATCGTCACCGCCCGGGAGCCCAAGAAGGGCGGCACCGACGATATCGCGATCTACATGATGTCCAACGAAGAGACGATCCACGGCGTGGTCGTCACCGTGATTGAGGGCAAGGGCGAGGCCGTGCTCGTCAACGTCGTCGGCAACATCCGCGCCGAACAGCTCGCCCGCCTCGGCGAGAAACTCGACATCAAGCCCCTGAGCAAACTGAAGCTCCCGCGCAAGGACGCGAAGCAATCCTGAGCCTCGCGAACTGCCCGCAGCCTGGGGCGGAGTGCCGCCACTCCGCCCCGCCTCGCTCTCGGTTCCCGCCCGCCTCAGTCCCCCTACCGATCCGCCATGTCCACAACGCTTTCACCCACCGCCGCGCTCCCGACCGTTCGACCGCGCCGCCGCCGGATCTGGCTCTGGCTGTTCCTCGGCTGCTGCGTCGCCCCGCTCCTGGTCCTCACCGCGGTGGTTGCCAGCCTCGTGACGCTCGACCGGCCCGCCGCGCTCCTTCGCGATGAAGTTCAATCGAGTACCAACGTTTCCTGGCAAACGCGGGTGCAACTCAGCGTCGGCCGAATCACCGTGGGGGTGCTGCGCGCCGGTCTCGCCTTCGTCCCCGATCCCAAGGTGCATGAAGCCCGGGCCGCCCTCGCTTCCGTCCGTTCGGCCAGCGTAGGCGTGTATCACCTCGCCTGCCAGGCTTCTCCCGAACTCCGTGGCGACTGGATGCAGCAAGCCGACCGGCGGATGGCGAGCCGCGGCTGGACCCGGTTGGTCGGTGTCGCGGATCGCGGGGAGAAGGTGCTGGTGTACACTCCGGCGGGCGAGGAAGCCGGGCAGCGTTTCGCCGTCGCCGTCCTGCAACGCCGTGAGTTGATTGTCGTCTCCGCCGCGATCGACGCCGGGCGCCTTGCGGATTTCCTCGCGCAACACGTCAAGGGGAAGCTTCCCCTGCCGTCGCTCCGCGACGACTCCACCTGAAGCGCCCCTTCCGACGGCATCCGTCGATTGAGTCCGGGGATGTCCGCCCGACCACCTACCGGGAAAGATGCCGTTCCAGCCAGGCGTAGGCCTTCTCCCGCATCGCCGGCGGGAAGTCGTGTTCACACTCCGGGTGCTCAACCCCGAGGCGATCGGCTGCTCCGTGCAGCGCATACACCGGCCGGGCGGCGGCAATGATCCGATCCACGCTCTGCCACTTGAAGTTGGAGTCTCCGATCGGGGAAATCGCCAGGAAGGCCCGAGGGGCCAGCGCGCCGATCAACTCGTGAAAGTCGAAGGGAATTTCCTGCAGCCTTCCGGCATACTCCGCGAGCTTTGGCATGTACCGGTCCTGCGTCCAACCTTGCCCCGGACGCCACATCGCCCCGCCCCGTTCCTGGAAGTAGTCGAGGTAGGAATCGAAACCACAACTCGACACCACCGCCTTGATTCGATCGTCGAAGAAGGCCGTGTAGATTGAGTTGTGGCCGCCGAGCGAGTGGCCGATGGCGCCAAAACCCTCCGACCGCACGCCCGGCGTCGCCGCCAGCACATCCAGGGCGCGGATGTTGTCCCAAATCGCCTTCATCGTCCCGCTCGCATAACCCAGCCCTTTCAAGTCCGGCTTGTAGTCCGCGAGGTGCGGGTACGGTGGGGCGATGACCACAAAACCACGCTCGGCCAGTTCCTGGCCATAGTTCCGATTGGGTTTGGCCTTGTCCGAGCCCAATCCCACGACCGGGCGGTTGCCTTCCACGTTGTTGGTCGGCATCAAGGCGAGCACGCCCGGACGTCGCGCCCTGCCATCCCGCACGTCTTTCGGGAGCAACAAATAGGCCGGCACGCGCGCGCCCGGTTCGGCCCGATAGGTGATTTCGCGCCGCACATAGGTTCCGCAATCCGTCTCCTGCACCACGGAAAGTTCCAGGGGCACCCTTCGATCCAGCGGCAGTTCTCCCATCACCTGCCGGGCACCGGCCAGGATCTCGGCCCGGCGCTTCTGCCAGTCTGCAGGGGTCCGGACCGGGCTCACGCCGCCATCCGCAGTACGAAACTGCAGGAGATTCTCGCGTTCCAGCCGCGCCCCCTCCGCGACGCCAGGCATCCCGCCAACTACCGACGCCAACAGCGCAAGACGGACAATTCCACGTAGGAGGGGCATGCCCGACCCGTAACAGAACCGCTGCCCGCGTCGCGCCAAAATTGTTCTCCCCCGACCGTGGCTCAGGCCGGCGGCCGGGCCACCGGCTCCACCGGGGATGGACGCGCGATTCCCTCAAACACCAGGTTCAACACCTGGTTGAGTCCCTGTTCCTTCACGGTCGCGTTACCCAAGTCCATCTCAAGGCTCTGCGAGAGCGAAAACCGGTTGGAGTGGTAGATGAAACAGAGACCGATGAAATGGATGAGCAGGTGCGGTACGTTGAGATCGCGGCGAAACTCTCCACTGGCGATGCCATCCTGCACGATCGCCCGGAACCGCTCGAGGAACGGGTTCTTGGTCAGCAGGTGATTCTCCTTGGTGAGGTGGCGCCCTTTCTCGAGGTTCTCCCATTGCAGCAGCCGGGTGAATTCCGGCTCATCGTCCAGGAACTCGAAGTAGCTCTCCAGCAACCGCGAGAGCTTCTCCCGCGGCGTGCGCCCGCGTTCGACGGCATGAAACTCGATCTTCTCGATCCGCTGGTAGACCTCCGACAGGGCCGCTTCGAACAGGGCGTCCTTGCTCCCGAAATAGTGGTAGACCATCCGCTTGTTGACCCGCGCCTGCCCCACGATCTCATCCACGGACACCGCGTGGAAACCGTGTCGCGCAAAGAGGCGAATCGAAGCTTGGAGGATGCGGCGGCGGGTACGGTCGGGATTGCGCTGGGCCGGAGAGTGCGAGGACATGCGAACCCCGGCACCGTGGCACATTGCCCCGAGGGAGAGAAGTGCAAATCCGGACGCGCCCGGGGGCAGGACCCCTCCTTCCGGGCATGCCGCCGTCATCCGCCCTCACGGACCGCCGCAGCACCTCGGGGGCCGGGTGCCGCCCGCCGACCGCTGCAAATGGCGCAACCACGCCATGGACATCGCGTCTACACCTTGGTTGAACTCTGCCATGCGTTCCGGCTTATCCGCCCTCCTTGCCCTCGCCTGCGTGTGCGCCGCCTTTGCCCAGCCGGTCGCCCCTTTCGTGGTCGTTCATCCCGCGAGTTTCTCGGTGTATCCGGACGATCAGGTGGTCCTGTCAGCGTCGATCGACGGCACCGCCCCGATCAGCTACCAATGGCGGAGGAACGGGGTCGCGGTGTCGGGGGCCACGAACCCGAACCTGACGCTGGTCGCAGCGATCCCCGCCGGCAGCAACTTCGCCAGCGACCTGTACGATCTGGTGGCCACCAATGTCGCCGGCAGCGTCACGACGATGGGGGCCGTGGTCTTCGTCACCAAGCGCCCGCAGACCATTACTTTCCCGACCCCGGCAGCACAGGTGCCCTCCGGAACCAGCATCACCCTCGCCGCCACCGCCTCTTCCGGCCTGCCCGTCAGTTATGCCCTGGTCTCCGGTCCGGGCTCCCTCAGCGGCAACGTGGTGGTTGGGACGGGCGGACCCCTCGTGGTGCGGGCAACACAGGCGGGCAACGCCACCTTCGCCGCCGCAGATGGAGTGGAACGCACCATCACGTTCGTCTCCGGGGCGCTGTCCCCCTTCCTCACGACCACCCCGTCCGATACCACCGCGCTTGCCGGCACCGCGCTGACCTTTCGAGCCACCGCCATCGGCACGCCCGCACCGTCGTATCAGTGGTCGAAGGACGGGGCCGTCCTGGCGGGCGCCACGGCCTCGAATCTCGCCTTTACCAGCCTCAGCCTGACTGATGCCGGGAGTTATTCGATCACGGTCACCAATCTCGCCGGGTCCGCCACTGCCACGGCGCGGCTGGTGGTACGAGCCGCCCCGGTCATCACCACGGCGCCCGTCAGCCAAACGGTGACGGCCGGCACCCCGGCCGCGCTGACGGTTGAAGCCACCGGGTTTCCGGAACCGACCTTCCAGTGGCGTCGCAATGGCACCGCCATCGCCGGCGCCACCAGCCCCAGCCTGAGTGTTGCCGCGATCACGTCCGCGCAGGCGGGCAGCTACGATGTGATTGCCAGCAATGCGCTCGGCAGCGTAACCAGCCCAGCCGCGACGATCACCGTGGTCACCCGGGACTTTTCCGGATCCTACCTCGGCCGTTTCGCCGGGCAGTCCGGCGAAGTGGTCCTGGTGGTGCGAACCGACGGGACCGCCGCTGTGTTCGCGCATCTACCCGCGCTCGCAGCGGGAATCAGTTCCCTCAACGCCAGCGTCAGCCTCTCCGGCAACCTCGCGGCGACCGTGCCCCTGGTATCCGCATCTCCCCGCAACGTGGCGCTGACCGGTTCAATCAACGAGGTCACCGGCGTGGCGACGGGCACGCTGGCGGAACTCGGGCTGACCTTCGAAGCGACGCGGGCGGTGCCCCAAGATCCTCCGCTCACGGCGGCCGGGATCTACTCCGCTGCCCTGGTCGGGAGCGCCACGGGCCAGGGCTTTGTCATCGTCGCCCCGGACGGGCAGGCGTTCCTGCTGACCGCCGCCGGCACGACCGTGGACTCGGCGCGCGGCACGCTCGGTGCCAACGGACGCCTGCAGGCCACCACCGCCACGCAGACGGAGATCGACATCGGCTTCGCCAACGGGGCGCTGCGCGGCACGGTCCGCACCCCCGCCGGGACCACCGGGACGATTGCGGGCGCCATCGAAGGCGTGGCCGGCACCGAGCATCTCGCCAACCTCTCGATTCGCAGCATCACCTCCCCGGCGGCCCCGATGATCATGGGCTTCGTGATCGGCGGCAACACCGCCAAGCAGGTGCTCATCCGCGCCGCTGGCCCGGCGCTCAGCCGGGCTCCGTTCAATATCACCACCGCCCTCCCCGACCCGGTCTTCCAGCTGTTCCGCGCCTCCACCGTGGTGGGAGCCAACAACGATTGGGGAAGCCCGGCCGCCGGTGCCGCGGCCATCTCCGCCGCCGCCAGCCGCGCCGGGGCGTTCCCCTTTGCCGCCAACAGCGCGGATTCCGCCCTGCTCACAACGCTCCAGCCCGGCGTCTATTCCGTGCTGATCGGCGGCGGCACCGGATCGGTCCTCGCGGAAATCTATGAAGTCGCCGCTGCCAACGAGGCGCCCGGAAGTCGCCGGCTGATCAATGCCTCCACCCTGGGTGCCGTCACGCCGGACTTCCCGCTGATTGCCGGTTTCGTCATCACGGGCACGGCGCCCCAACGGGTCCTCGTGCGCGCCGCGGGCCCCACCCTGGCGACCGCTCCGTTCAACATCGCGGGCGCCCTCGCCAATCCCCAACTGACCCTTTTCCGCGGCTCCACGGCCCTGCGTTCGAACGACGACTGGTTCCGTGATGCCGAGGCGGCCCTCGTTCGCGACGCCGCCACGCGAGCCCGCGCCTTCGCCTTTGGCAGCCAAAGCCTCGATGCCGCCATCCTGACCTTCCTCGAACCCGGCGCCTATACGGCCGTGGTGCGGGGCCCGGCCAACGCCACCCCGGCGGCGGGAACCGGTCTGGTGCTGGTGGAAATCTACGAAGCCACTCCCTGACCCAGGGTCCTCGCCCTGCGGTTCAAGGCCGCTGACCAAGGCGCCCGCCAAGTGGTCGGCGCGATGCCAGGGAGGAGGGCAAGGGGCGAGGGAGTGAGGGAGGAAGCGGATCGCAAACGACCGAACGAGCTTCGACGCCGGCATCCACCGATGCCGTGGGCGATCCCCTCCGCTGCGGGAGTTTCGTGTGCCTGTGTCGGGCGAACCCGTTTGCCATTGGGATCCGCCCGACCGTACGCTCGCGTTCGAACCACCCCCTGCCGTGATGTCACGCCCTTCCGCGTTCTGTTGCCTGCTTCTCAGCCTGCTCGGCGCCACCGTGGGTACCCGCGCGATCGCCGCCCCCGCCGCTCCCTCCCACCCCAACGTCGTTTTCATCCTCAGCGACGACCATCGCTGGGACTGGATGCGCTTCGTGCCGGAGTCGCCCCGCTTCCTCGAGACGCCCAACCTCGATCGCCTGGCGCGCGAAGGCGCCCACCTGCGCCACGCCTTCGTGAGCACTTCGCTCTGCTCGCCGAGCCGGGCATCGATCCTCACCGGCCAGTACCTACACCATCATGGTGTCGTCGACAACCAGCGGCCGGAACCGACAGGAATCCGCTTCTTCCCCGAGTACCTGCAGACGGCAGGCTACACGACCGCCTTCTTCGGCAAATGGCACATGGGTCACGACAGCGACGAACCGCGCAAGGGGTTCACCCACTGGGCGGGTTTTCGCGGCCAGGGCGAGTACCAGGATCCGACCCTCAACGTGAACGGGCAGCGGCGGCAGTTTTCCGGCTACAGCACCGATGTCCTCACCACCCAGGCGATCGAGTGGATGGGGCAGCAGCGCGCGGATCGGCCGTTCTTTGTCTACCTCTCGTTCAAGGCGCCGCATTTCCCGTTCGAACCCGCGCCGCGGAACCGCGGGCGCTACGAGCAGGCGCCGGTCCGGTACCCGGCGACCATGGCCAACACCGAGGAGAACTACGCCAGCCAGCCGCGCTGGGTGCGGGAGCGCCGCTACGGCATCCACGGGGTGGACCACATGGAGACCGGCCGCTTCGACGGGGATCCGGTGCCGTCCTTCCCCGACCTCTTCCGCCGCTATAGCGAGGCGGTCTTCACCATCGACGAAAACGTCGGGCGCGTGCTGGAGCACCTCGAGAAATCCGGTGCCGCCGCCAACACGGTGATCGTCTACATGGGCGACAATGGTTTCGCCCTCGGCGAACACGGTTTCTACGACAAGCGCGATGCCTACGAAACCAGCATCCGCGTGCCCCTGGTGGCCTGGGCGCCAGGACGGATCAAGTCCGGGACGGTGGTCACGCAACTCGTGCAGAACATTGACATCGCGCCGACCCTCCTCGAGGCGGCCGCCGTGCCGCAGCCTCCGCAGACGCCAAAGATGGACGGGGCCTCCTTCTGGCCGTTGCTGCAGGGTCGCCGGGTCCCTTGGCGTGACCACATTCTCTACGAGTACCATTGGGAGTGGAACTTCCCAGCCACGCCCACCCTGTTCGCACTTCGCACCGAACGATGGAAGTACATCTATCACCACGGGGTCTGGGATCTCGATGCCCTCTACGATCTGCAAACCGATCCGATCGAGCGCCACAACCTGATCCAGGTCCCCGCCTTCCGTGAGCAGGCGGAGGGCCTCCGCCGCCAGTTGTTCGACGCACTCGAAAAGTCCGGGGCCTTGCAGGTGAGCCTGCCCCGCCCGGCCGGCGAACCCCTGCACGACCGCAAGCTGCCGCGGTGAGAGCGCTGTTCCCGACGTCGGGAGCCGTCCGCTTCGTCCGGTCCGGTCCACCGCCCCGTTCGGCCGCGCACCCGACGGCGGCGGCCAGTCACCGCACTCCGGCGGGAATTCGCGGAGAAGCCGGGACGGTCCTGACCTCATAGTCCGCGCCGGCGTCCGCCGCGGTCAGCGAGTACGTCCTGGTCCAGCGCTGGGTGGCGGGATTGTAGTCGGTCTGCCAGTACGGGGGCGCCTCCGAGCCGGGAACCGCCGGGTCGCTTCGATCCCTCCGCACCGGCCGGAGTTGGAGCACGTCCGGCCCGGCGAGTCCGGCGAGGCGCACGGGCACGAGGCCCACGGCGTCGCGTAGGCGAAACGTCGTTTCCGCCCCGTCCGCGATTACCAACGTCAACGGAAAGCCCTCCACCCGCGATCCGTCCGCCCGCTCCAGCCACGGCTGGTGTCCGGCGGCCTCCCGGAGCACCGGGCGCCAGGTGTTGGCTCCGTCCGCCAGGACCCTAAGAAACGCCCCGTCGCTCCCGTAGTAGCGCTCCGCAGCCAACGGGAACGCCACCAACTCCAGGAGCAATTCGACGCCATCTCCCGGCTGGAGGGCGGTCACCTCCGGAGGTGGAATCAAATCCACGCCCAGCGGCGCCCGGGAGGATTGCCCCCGCGTGGTCACGAACCACGGCGCCGGGATCGTGCGCCCACCCAGGCGGGCACGCCACTCCCGCACGATCAGGCCCCGGCTGGCCTGCCCGGTCCGTTCCTGATCCGCGCGCGCTTGGCCGTGGAGAGACACCCACGCCGCCACGCCGCGCCCCTCCCAGCGCTCGGAATGGGTGCTCCCGGCGGGTGGTTCCAGTTCCCGCGTCAAACCCGACGCGGCTCCCCAGGCGACTCGCTTCGCCTGGCAGTCGTTGTAGAGATCCGCCCCGAACTGAAACAAGGCGAGCCGGGAGAACCGCACCGGCTTCCGCACCTCGTACTTGATCTTCAGGTACACGCGGACGTAATCCTCCGCCTGCGGCAGCCAGACGGTCACCTGGCTGCGGACCGCTTCGTCGCTGGAAACCTCCTCGTAGTCGAGTTGCGCCAGGTTGGGCCCGGAGGCGGCGTGCCGGGTGACATTGCGCTTCAACGGCACGTACCGCCCCCGCGGATCGTGCCAGACCAGGGTGTCCCCGCCGCCGACATTGGTGGCCCAGGCCCAGCGTTCGTCCCGGGCAAATCCCCGCTGCGCCAGGGGGCGGAAATCCGTCAGCAACGCCCGGCGCATCACGCGCGCCGGCTGGAAACAGAACGACTCGCCGAAGCTCCCCAGGGCAAACTGCTCCCAGAAACCGTTGTGGCCCCATCCGATCAGCGACAGTTGCGCCAGCGACGCCGTGGGCGCCCCGCCCCACCGGGCAAACGTGGTGCCGTGGCGCAGGTGGACCCGGCCACCGGGAGGGAGGCGCACGAGCGTGCGGCCATGCCGCCAGTGTCCGGCATGCACCGGCTGCACTTCCGCCCGCGCCAGGTGCCAGTTCTTGCTGATCTGGATCGGAATGCCCGTGGGCGCGCCGCGCGCATCCAGCAGCATCGGAACGTAGCCCGTGATGGCCTGACTGGGATTCTCTTCGAAGTTCAATCGCACTTCCTGCTCGGCGGCCGAGCCGTTCTGCAGAGTCACGGCGTAGCTCTCCCAGGCATCGAGTTTCTCCTCGGGATAGATGCCCTCCGCCGGCGCCGGCCACGCGGCGCTTTCCAACCGCACGTGATAGGCCCCGTCGCCCGGATTCCACACCACCGCCGCCCGGTCCTGCGGCCGCAGGGGCTGCACGTTCACCTCCACGCCGGAAGGCGCACCGGGGTCCGCCGCCATCCCGTCGGCGTCGAGTGTCAGCGTGGCCCGATGCTCCCGGCCCGACGGCCACACCGCCGCCGGCTCCGTGAAACTGGCGTCCCGGCCTCCGGCGGTTTGCACCCGCAGGAAGACCCGCGCCTCCGCCAGGACGCCTTCCGGCTGCAGCACCAGGCTCACCGCCCAGCGCGACGGCCAGGCCGTTACCTCCAGCCGAGCCCGCACCGCCAACCGCCGACCACCCGAGTCGTGAAATTCGAGATCGTGCAGGGCGAACTTCTGGAAGAGACGCCCGCTTTCGATGACCTGCACTGGAAACTCCAGCGGTGCCGCGGGCAGGCCGTGGTTGTCGAACGTCAGCGGACGCCGCCCAACGCAGGTAAACGTGGTCGGTCCGACGCGAACCACCAACTGCCACCGCGCCGATGGCAGGACCGTGGCGGCCAGGGCGGAAGCGGTGGCGGCGGCGTCCGACCTCGCCGCGGGAAAGGTCGCGAAGCCCGCGAGCGCGATGTGCTCGGTGTCAAAATCCGCGGCGAACCAACCGGTCTCGAGACGGAGGAACCGGCGTTCGACCGCATACCGGAGGTTGGTCCCGTACGGAGGCCCCTCCCGCCAGCTCAGCAGCGTGTGATCTCCCGGCCCGGGCATCGCCGGCACCAACTCCGGCACCGCCGCAACCGCGACGCCCGCCGCCCATCCCAGCAAAGGGAGCAGGTAGCGCAGCAGGAGGCGGCTCGTCATGGAGCGAAAACTTCAGACGGGATCCTCGCGACAAGGCAAGGGTGCCACACCTACCCCGCGCAATCTCCTCCGGGACCTTTCAGAAATGTCAGTTAACCGCCGCAGCCTGCCCCTCGGCGGGATTACGGCCCGCGCTCGTTTCAACCCGCGCGCCGACGCTGGAGCAGGACGGCGGCGACGATGATCACGCCGGTCAGCATGAGCCGATTCGACTCGGCCACGGCGTTGATGCTGAGAATTTTTTCGAGGTAGCCGATCGTGAGCGCGCCGAGCAGGGTGAGGCCGACTCCGCCCCGTCCGCCGGCGAGGCTGTTGCCCCCGATCACCGCGATTGCGATCGCGGTCAGCTCGTAGGTGCTGCCCGCCTCCGGATCGCCCTGTTGCTCCTGCACCGCCTGGCAGATTCCGGCCACGGCGGCGAACAGCCCGCTCAAGCCGTACGCCAGCAGCTTGGCTCGCGCGATGGGCACGCCCGCATAACGGGCCGCCTCCTCGTTGCCTCCCGTCGCATAAAGGTAGCGGCCGTAACGCAGCTTCGCGAGCACCACCCAGCTCAACCCGAGGCACGCGAAGAACACCAGGGTCACGGCGGCGACGTTGCCGCCGAGCAGGCGCGCGTCGAGCCACTGGAAGATCGCCGGCAAGTCCACGTACACGTACGTGCCATCGGCCTTCTGCACGGCGCTCGAGATCTTCTGCCCGCCCGACCACCACTTCGCGAGGCCGCGGGCAAACACCATCATCGCCAGCGTCGCGATGAACGGCTGCACCCGCAGGCGCGCCACCAGCGCCCCCGAGGCGGTGCCGGCAGCCGCCCCCGCCAGCAGCACCACGAGCACGACCGCGCCCACGGGCCAGCCGCGGTGAACCGCCAGCTGGGCAAAGAGGACCGCACAGAACCCGAGCACACTGCCCACCGCGAGGTCGATGCCGCCGGTGATGATCACCAGGGTCATTCCGCAGGCGAGAATCCCACCGACCGACACCTGCCGCAGCATGTCGCGGTGCGTGCTCCAGCGAAAGAACGCCCCGTCGGCGTGGGCGAGGCAGCCCAGCGCCAGCACAAGCCCGAGTGCCAGCAGCGCCCGCATCCCGGGGTGATTGAACCAGCGTGTCGCCTTCATGATTCGGTTTTGGTCGCCTCCGCAGACGTCGCGCCCATCGCGGCGGCCAGGACTTTCTCCGCGGTGGCCTCCGCGCGCGGGAACTCCGCCGCCACCTCCCCGCGATGGAGCACGAGGATTCGATCCGAGAGCGCCAGGAGTTCGGGCATCTCCGTCGAAATCAGCAGCACCGCCGCCCCGGCGGACGTCCAGCGGTTCAGCAACGCGTAGATTTCGTGCTTCGCCCCCACGTCGACGCCGCGCGTCGGCTCCTCGAGCAACAGGACGCGCGGCCGGGTCTCCAACCAACGGGCGAGCGCCACCTTCTGCTGGTTTCCTCCGGAGAGCGCACCGGCCTCCTGCTCCGGGGACGCGAGCCGGATCTGCAGTTCCTCTACCCGCGCCCGGGCCGCCGAGCGTTCCGCCTGCGGCCGCAACACGCCTCCCGGCGAGAAGCGGGGCAGCGCCGCCAGCGTGATGTTCCCGGTCACACTCAGGGGCAGCACGAGCCCGGTGGCCTTGCGATCCGCGGTCGCGAGCACCAGCCCCCGCGCGAGGGCGCGCCGCGGCTCCCGTGGTTCATAGGCCCCGTCGGCCAGGGAAACCTCCCCGCCGGTCACGCGACCCCGGGCGCCAAAGAGCGCGTGCAGCACCTCGGCCGCTCCCGATCCCTGCAGCCCGGCGAGCCCGACGATTTCCCCCTCGTGCACCGTGAGGGAAACATCGCGCACGACCGGCGGCCGCGCCGGGTCCGTCGCCGCCACCCGGAGGTGGCGCACCTCCAGGGCCACCCGCCTTTCCGGTCGCGCCGCCGGGCGGGCCGGAAACTGCTGGGACAACTCACGGCCGATCATCCAGCGGATGAGCGTCGCCGGCGGGCATTCCGCCCGCGGGGCCGTGCCCACCAGTCGGCCGTCCCGCAGCACGGTGATCCGGTCGGCGATCCGGTAGATCTCTTCCATCTTGTGGGAAATGTAGATCACCCCCACCCCGCGGGCGCGCAGCCCGTCGATCAGGCGGAACAGCCGGTCGACCTCGGTCCGGTGCAGGGCGCTTGTGGGCTCATCCATCACGATGATCCGCGCCTCGCCGCTGAGCGCGCGCGCGATCTCGAGACGATTCTTGACCGAGAGCGGGAAATCCCCGACCGGGCGCCCGAGATCCCCGACGGTCAGCTCCAACTCGAGCTCCCGGCACAGGGCGAGCGCCCGCTGCCCGTGCGCCCGGCGATCCAGCCAGACGCCGCCCAGCCGGGACGATTCGCGGCCCAGGTGCAGGTTGTCCTCCACGCTCATCGCGTCGACCAGCGAGAGCTCCTGGTGAATCACGGCGATGCCGGCGCGCCGGGCGGCCTGGGGCGTGGCAAACCGCACCTCCCGCCCGTCGAGCCGGATCGTGCCCTCGTGCTCCGGATGGATGCCCGCGAGAATCTTGATCAACGTGCTCTTGCCCGCGCCGTTCTCGCCCGCGAGGAGGTGCACTTCGCCGGCGCGCAGCTCGAACGAGACGTCGTCGAGGGCCCGCGTGGCGCCGAAGGACAGGCCGATGCCGGTGAGCTGGAGCAGCGGCGCCGGCATCACCGCGCGGGGCGGAAGTCGATCCGCCGGACTTCGATTGTACCCGAGCGCACTTCGCAGAACGGTCGCCCCTCCCGCACCCCGACGGTGCCGTAGCCGGTGGCGGTCGCGAGAAAGCACCGGAAGTCGCCGGAGATCGCCGGGGCCAGGTGCAGCACCCGCTCCACCGCATCGTACCAGGCGCCGCCCAGCGCCTGCAGCAGGGCGTACGAAGCCAGCGCCCGCGCGTACCAGTGGCCGCACTCGTATTCGTTGAACGGATTCCGGATGTCACCGGCGTAGCGGTCGCGACAGGTGCGGACGATTTCCCGGCCGGCCTCGACCTCGCCCATCAGGATGAGATGCGAGGCCACCTGGTACTCGATGCCGGTCCAGACTTCGTTGGAATACACAAACGGCAGCGACAACGCGCCGCCCTTCGGCCAGGTGCAGAGCAGGAGGCCGCCTTCGCCGCCGGCCGCGTAACTCGGCCGCTGGGGATTGGCGTGGGTGGAAAGGTCGTGCTTCAGGTTGTGGCGGTGGACGGCGCGCAGGTGGCTGCGCACCTGTCCGGGGTCGAGCACCGGACCGACCCCGCAGACCTGTGCCAGCCACTCCCCGAGTACGCCGTCGGCCAGGCAACCGGTTCCATACTGGTATTTCGGACCCTCGCGTTCCAGCAGCGCGCGCGCTTCCGGCGAGTACCCCGCCTGCATCGCCTGGGCCGCCTCGGGGTCCGTGGCGCGCAGTCCCTTCCACTGGATCTTCTGGATGAAGTACTCGCCGTCGAAGAGCTCCGTCGCGAGACGGCGGGCCGCCCTCCCGGCCAGCTCTTCGTAGCCGGTCACGTCATCGCCCAGGGTGCGACCCATCGCCACCGCCGCCCGGAGCGCCCCGAGGTAGATGCTGGTGCACATGCCATCCGGTCCCCAGAACTCGATGTCGTAGGTATTGTGGTGGGGTTCCTCCAGCCAGCCCTTGCGCTCGGGATCCCAGGCTCCGATGCAGTAGTCGAGGCTCCGCCGCACCCGCGGCCATAGTGTCCGCAGCCAGGCGGTGTCTCCGCTGATCCGCCAATCGCGATGGACCTTCATGATGCCGCCGAGCTGCCCGTCGGCCGCGGCATGGAACCGCCGCCGCTCCGGCCGGATGGGCAGCGCCACCCGGAAGTTCTGGTGCCCCTGCTCATCCTGCGCCGGGCCGAACTCCGTCTCGCGCAGGGTGCGCTCCAGCGCCGGAAACAGGTGGGCCACCGCCTGGGCGTAGTTCCAGACGTGCGTGCACGAGCCGAAGCAGCAGCCGCTGTCGTCGTTGCACCCCTCCCAGGCCCACAGGCGGCCGTCGGTTTCCCGGAGCATCGTCGGGGACTTCAGGATGGTGAGATTCGCGGCCACCGCCTCGATGACCTCGGGTGGCAACGTGGAGTCGTGGAAACACCGCGAGAATTCCTCGGAGCGCCGCCGTAGCTCCGCGTAGTCGCGCGTCCACGCCGCGGACACCTCCGCGATCCCGGGGAACTTTCCCGCGTACCAGGGCCGGTAGGTCGGCAGGGCCGATCGTTCCGCCTCCGGCATTCCCGCCAGATCATGGCCGGCGCGGAGGTTTGTGCGCGGCACATACCACGCGAGACGAACGACGACCGTCCGACTTTCCCCCGGCCCGAGGGTGAAAGGCACAAACAGGGAGGCCCCGGGCGCCGGCGCCCCCTCCGTGATTGGCGGCCGCTCCACGCAGGCGCCGGATTCGACGTCCTTCCAGGCCATGGTCAACGGATCCCACCAACCGCCCCGAAACCACGCGTGGTTGACCTTCACCGCCGGGTCGCCCGCGGTCGCCGCCAGCCAGCCTTCCTCCCACGGCTTGTCCGCCGAGCCCGCCCCCCATAGGCAGAACCCCTCCGGCAGCGGCTGCACTCCGTGGCGCGTCGACCGCGCCGGGGCGAGGAAATTGCGGGCATGGTAGGAAAACACCGCTTCCAGGGAAGCCGCCCCGGGGTTGGAGAAACGGTACTCGAGGGCCGCCACCGGCAGGCTGGAGTTGTCGGCGTCGCCCGGAATGAACGGACTCCAGCCGGTGAGTTCCACGCGCACCGGCACCGCCTCGTCTTCCAGGTTCACGGTCCCGAACGGGAAACGGGCGGCAAACCGCGCCCGCGCAAACCGCGGAAGTCCGAACGATGATCCGGCCGCACCGCGGGCGGTCCCCCGGGTGCCGAAAAGTTTCCACGGCGGCACGGGGCCCTCCAGCACCCGCGCGATCGGCGCCGAACCGCGAATCGCCACCGCCGCAAACGTGCACGGTTCATGGAAAACATCCGGCTGGTGGCGCACCGAAACGTGCGACACCGCGCCCGTGCCTTCGAGGCAGACCATCCCCGCGCCGATCCCGCCGAGAGGAAAGGCAATCCGGTTCAGGCCCGCCCCGGCGTACCCCGTCAGGTAGCCGCGGCCCCGTGCACTCCCTGATTCCGGCGCACGGGGGGCCGCCCCGATGGCCGGAGGCGTGAGGGCAAGGGAACCAAGGGTCCCCGCCGCCGAGGCGGAAAGACGCAGGAAATCACGGCGTGGAAGACCACGGTCCGGCCCGAAGCAGGCGGTACTCGCATTCATGGGGCGACTCCCCGCAGTCTGCCGCCCGGGCTCCGCGTCTGCGATGCTGAAATCGGCCCATTCCGCCTCCTGAGTTGCCAACCGCGCCGGGGATGCCGACAGTGCGCCGTCTTCGTCATGTCCGCCGATCTCACCGAGCTCTATCAGCAGGTCATCCTCGACCACAACAAGCGTCCGCGCAACCGCGGCAAACTGCCCACCGCCACCCGTGTCGCCCATGGCGACAATCCGACCTGTGGCGACCAGTGCAGCGTGTACCTGCGGCTCGACGGCGATCGCATCGCGGAGATCACCTTCGACGGCTCCGGCTGCGCCATTTCCCAGGCCGCCGCTTCGCTGATGACGACCCAGGTCAAGGGTCGCACCGCCGCCGAAGTGCAGGGGCTCTACGACGAGTTTCACCGGATTGTGACCACCGGCGAGGCCCCCGAGGAGATCAGCGATCTGGCCGCCTTTGCCGGCGTGCATGCCTTTCCGGCCCGGATCAAGTGCGCCACGCTTGGCTGGCATGCCACCTTAAACGCCCTGAAGGGCGACGCCGCGCCGGCGACGACCGAGACCCACCTCGACTGAGCCGCCGTCCCTCCCACCGGCCAGCGCCCTCGTACTCCCTCACCATGTTCTCCGGCCGCGACCTTCGCTCTGATTTTCCCGTGCTGCACCAGCAGGTGAATGGGAAGCCGCTCGTCTACCTCGACAATGCGGCCACCGCGCAGAAGCCCCGGCCCGTGATCGACGCCCTGATCCACTTCTACGAACGCGACAACAGCAACGTGCATCGCGGCCTGCACGCGCTGTCGATGCGCGCCACGCAGGCCTACGAGGGTGCGCGGACCCGCGTCGCCCGGTTCGTCAACGCGGCGGATCCGGCCGAGATCATCTTCACGCGCGGCACGACGGAGAGCATCAACCTCGTCGCCCGCGGGCTGGGCGGACGCCTGCAGGCCGGCGACGTCATCCTCACGACCGAGATGGAGCACCACTCCAATCTCGTGCCCTGGCAGCAGCTCGCCCGCGCCACCGGCGCCACGCTGCGCTATGTGCCGGTGCTGGGGAATGACGCGGAAGGCGGGCTGGATCTCGCGGCGCTCGACACCCTGCTTACGCCGCAGGTGAAGGTCTTCGCCTTCACGCACATTTCGAACACCCTCGGCACGATCAACCCGGCCGCCCACCTCTGCGCCCGTGCCCGCGCCGTTGGCGCCGTGACCGTCATCGATGCGGCGCAGTCGATCGGCCATGGCCCGTTCGACGTGCGCGACCTTGGGGCCGATTTCGTCGCGTTTTCGGGGCACAAGATGTGCGGCCCAACCGGCATCGGGGTCCTGTACGGCCGGCGTTCCCTGCTCGATGCCCTCGCCCCGGATGAAACCGGCGGCGGCATGGTCGTGAGTGTCGACTACGCCGGGGCGCGCTGGAAACCGTCACCCGAACGCTTCGAAGCCGGCACGCCCAACGTCGCCGATGCCATCGCCCTCGGCGCCGCCTGCGACTACCTTGACCAGGTCGGCCGCGACGCCATCGCCCGGCACGACCAGGCACTCGGGAAACTCGCCTTCGAAAAACTGTCCGCGCTGCCCGGCATCCGGGTCCTGGGCCCGCGGGGAGAGCGCAGCGGGCTCGTGAGCTTTGCCTTCGCCGACGTGCACGCCCACGACGTGGTGACCTTTGCCGACGAGGACGGCATCGCCCTCCGCGGCGGTCACCACTGCAACCAGCCGCTGATGCGCAAGCTGGGCCTGGCGAGCACCACCCGCGCCAGCTTCTACCTCTACAACACCGAGGAGGAAATCGATCAGCTCGTGACGAGCCTGCGCCGTATCCTGAAGTTTTTCGGCGCCGGGATGTGAGCGCGATCGGCTCAGCCGCCGCCCGCCCCACCGGCTCCGGCAGGGCAAGTGGGGAATTCGCCGCGCGGAGCCGGCAGATGCGGCCGTCTTTCTTCCTTCGATCGCCGGTAGCCTTGCTCGGCCTGCTGGAGCTCTCGATTCTCCCGTGCGCCCTCGCCGAGCGAAAGGTTGATCACCGCTACTCGCCCGTCACCTGGCATGCCGCCCTCGGCCTGCCGGATGACTGGCACAAGCCGATGGCCAACGAGCGCGGCGCCCTCCTCTACGATTTCGGACCCGGCCCCTACGCCCAGCCTCTCACCGTCGTCGAGTTCGGCCTGAGAGACCAGCCGCTTCAACCCACCGGGCAACGCTGGCGCGAGTCCCGCGTGCCCATCGTCGAAACGACGCTCGGCACCGCCAGCGGCACCGCGGTGGCCGTGACCACGCTCGCCGTTCCACCCCGGGAGACGGCCCCGAGCCGCGCCTCGTTTCCGCGCTATGAGCGGCTCGACGGGATCACCGGCGCACTCGGCTGGGCCCGGCCGACGGTTTCCTGTGGGCCGGAGTTCCGCAACGTCGCCTGGGGCACGAACCGGCCGATCCGCTACCGGGTCCGCGTCGACGCCGGCGCCCGCAAACGCGTCGCGCTCGGTTTCTGCGAAAGCTACAAGCCCAGGCTCCACGAGCGGGTCGCCGCCATGCACGTCGAGGGCGCCGCCCCGCAGACCGCCGATCTCGCCCTCACGGCTCCGCGGCACGCGCCGCAGGTCTTCCTCTTTGAGGCAGGCGACGGCGATGGCGACGGTTGGATCGACATCCGGATCGAAGCCCCGGCCGGACGCGACCCCAACACCACGCTTGCCCTGATCGCAGTGTATGCCGCTGACGCCCGGCTGGATCGTGAGACTCTCCTCGGGGGAAAGGCGGACGCCGCGGATCCCGCCGAATTGCGAATCGCGTGTGGCACCGAGTCACTGGCCTTGCCCGGGCGCGTCGATGCCATGGAGGCGGTATTCCCGGAGGAAGGCGTCCCGGTGCTCAAGGTCCGCACCGGCCGTCGCCTTCGCGCGGATTCCCGCGGCGGCCTCTGGAGCGACGAGGCTCCGTTTGTGTTCACCCGACCGCGCGCCAAGCGGATCGACGCCACCGCCGAGGGCTGGGAGATGGAGTTCCCCGCCGGCACCCGCTGCGCAACGGCGTTGGTCTTCTCCGGCCGTGTGGAAGTGGAGGAGGCGACGCGCACCGAGTCGTTCGACTTTGCGGCCGCCGCCGACGCCGTGACCCGCCGCTGGCGGGCCAGCGAGGTGCCATTCGGACGCGTCACCGTGGGAGATTCGCGCATCCAGGGCCTGGTGGACGTCGCGATCCGGACGGTTTACCAGGCTCGCGAACGCCTGCCCCGAGGCGGCCAGTTCAACTCCAGCTTCAGCCTCTACCGCGGTCTCTGGGCCGGGGATGCCGTGTACATGATCGAACTGGCCGCGCTGCTCGGCGACTTCGCCCGCGCCCGGGAGTGCCTCGACACCCTGTTCTCATTCCAGAATTCCGAGGGGCTGATCGCGGAGATGCCTCCGCTCCTCCTTTATCGCACGACCCCGGCGGTGGCTTGGGCGCTGGTGCGATACGCGCAGCTCAGTGGAGATTGGGCCGCCGTCGAGTCCCGGTGGCCCGACCTGCTCCGGGCGGTGGCGGCGTTGCGCACGGCCCGCGAAACCACGCAGCAAAACCCGGGAGCCGCCAACGCCGGCCTCCTGCCCGCGGGCTTCAACGACGGCGGCATCGCCGAGATCGGCGCGGAGTATTCTTCCGTGTACTGGGCCATGATCGGCCTGCGCGCCCTCGCCGACGCCGGCCACCGCATCGGCCGCCCCGCGGACGCGACGGCCATGGCCCGGCTGGCGGATGACTTCTCCGGTGCCTTCGAACAGGCCCACCGGCGCGATGAACGCACGGATTCGCGGGGAAACCCATATCTGCCGGTCCGCGTCGGGCCCGCCCGATCGGACGATCCTCCCCAGCTCGCGCAATGGGCGGTCCTGGAATACCACCTTTTCGGCCGCGGTACACCGCTCGAGAGCACGCTCCTTCGGGGCACCCTGGCGATGCTCGAGGCGGCCGAAATCCAAGGTTTGCCCCACAGCGTGGGTTGGATGCGCGATGGCCTGTGGGCCGGTTACGGATCGCTCTACGCCCATCTTCCCTTGTTGCAGGGCCGGCCCGCCAAGGCGGCCGACCTGCTATACGCGGTCGCCAATCATGCCTCGCCGCTGGGCGGCTGGGTCGAGGAACAGGCGCAGAAGGCTGCGCCCCCCAAGACCGCCGGGGACCAACCGCACGTCTGGGCCGCCTCTCTCTTCGCCCGCCTCTGCCTTTCACTGCTCGCCTACGAACGCGATGACACGATCCATCTCCTTGCCGGGGTCCCGGCGGAGTGGCTGCGCCCAGGTGCCGTCAATTGCCTCCGGGAGGTGCGCACCGCCCGTGGACCGCTCTCCCTGCGGCTCGAGGTGAGCTCCGACGGAAAACGGGCAACGCTGGAGGTGGATCGCCCGGCTGGCGCACCGGCAGTGGTGCAAGCGGCGGCACTCGCGGCCGCTGGTTTTCGGCCCGACCCAGGGACAACTCCACAGGGTCACCTGTCACTTCCGGCCGAGGGAAAGCAAACCGTACGCTGGGTGCGAGACTGAGGGGAACGATTCCTGGCGTCGCTCCAACGGAGAACGAGGCCGGATTCCGCTTGGCCGCTCCCCGGCTTCTGCAAGCCTTCGCCGCCATGGACTGCCGCCCTGGCTGCGGTGCCTGTTGCATCGCCCCCTCCCTCTCCTCCCCCATCCCTGGCATGCCGTACGGGAAACCCGCAGGCATCCCTTGCGTGCAACTGCTGCCGGACTACCGCTGCGCCATCTTCGGCCACCCGGACCGGCCCGCGGTGTGCAACAGTCTGCGCCCGATGGAGAGCATGTGCGGCCATCACCGCGACGAGGCGCTGCAGTACCTCAGTGCGCTTGAACTGGCCACGCGGCCGGCACCGTGATCCCTTTTCGCGGGTGGCAGCGTCCCACCGCTGAGCCGGCGGCCGGATGAGACTGTCGCACGATCACACCGGACCGGCTCCGGCCGGCTCGATGTGCACAATCACGTGCTGAATCGAAAGCCGGGAGCCCTTCAACCGATCGCTGACGCCGTGGGCGATCGCGTGTCCCTGCCGGACCGAAATCTCCCCGTCCACCTCGACGTGGATCTCGACCAGCAGACCGAGGCCGCTCTTGCGGGCATGGCACTTTTCGATGCGCACGACCCCTGGCTCCGCCGCCGCAATGCCGCGAATCTCCTTTATCACGGCATCCGGCTGGGCGGCATCCATGATTTCCCCCAACGCGGTGCGCAGGATCTGCGAGCCGTTGTAGAGAATGACCGCGCAGGCCAACAGCGCCGCCCAATCGTCAGCGCACTCATAACCTTCGCCCCCAATCAACGCGATCGAAATGCCGACAAACGCCGCCACCGACGTGATGGCGTCGGAACGGTGATGCCAGGCATCGCCCGTGACCGCGGTGCTCGTCAATTCGTTGCCGACTCGCAGGACAAACCGGAACAGCGATTCCTTGGTCACAATCACCAGGACCAGGACCAGAAGGGTGTACCAGGCGGGTGCGTGGTGCGGAGTGATGATTTCCCGCACACTCTGGACCGCGATCAGGACCGCCGCCCCCAGCAGGGCCAGGGCAACGGCCACGCCCGCAATCGACTCGGCCTTGCCGTGACCATAGGGATGATCCTCGTCGGGAGGCCGGGAGGAGACCTTCAATCCGGTCCAGACGACCATCGAACTCACGATGTCGGTGGCGGACTCAATCCCGTCCGCGATCAGCGCGTAGCAGTTGCCGATGATGCCGGTCACGATCTTGATGATCGCGAGGACCACGTTCACGGCCATGCCGATGCCAGCTGCCTTCAAGCCTGCCTGGGCGGAATGCATGGTCGGGAACTCCGGAAGGTCGAATCCATGGAAGACCCGGGAAGTGTGCGGGCCTTTCACCCGTGGGATCAAGAACTCCGCTTCGGCCATCGACATTCCAGGGCCGGAAGGACGCGCCAATCGCGCGGAAGACCTGGCGGCCACCGGTGGAAGGCGCAGCGCGGCGTCCCCCGCGTCAGCGATCCCCTCGGTCACCGACGCCCGCCAGCAGCACCACGATCAGAATGACGGCGAACAGGATCACCTCGGGGAGTCCGAATCGGCCGGCGAAAAGGGCGAACAGCGGCATGGCGGCGGAGCTGGCTTACGGCCGGGGCGAAGCCGCCCGCAGATCCCGCGACGTGGCGAGAGCGATCACCCGTCCCTGGTCTCCCACCGCACAGTAGAAATGGTAGACCACCCCGGCGTGGCGGAGAATCCACGGCTTATGGGCGTACTTCGCATCCCACGGTTCCGACGGTGCCACGAGGTCCGGGCCCGTCCACTTCGTCCAATGCACGAGATCGCGCGACACCGCAAAGGTGTCGAAGGCCCCCGGCTTCCAGAAGGCCCCAAAATAGAACATCACCCACAGATCTCCCCAGCGCACGATTTGCGGGTCACCGCTGATCACTCCTCGCTTGGAGCCGGCCGGGCGCTCGTTTTCGAGCACATGGGCGTCGCCGTGGCGCCGCCAGACGCGGAGGTCCTCCGACACGGCAATCCCGATACGCTCGCTGTCGCGCGGGGCGCGGGCGTTGTAGAACATCACAAACCGCGCCCCTAACGTGCGAGTCTCGTCGCGGAAGACATGGCTCTTGAACAAGGTATCCCGCTCGAACGGCCGCGCGTCGGGATCTCCCGGCGACAGGACGGGGTTGCGGTCGAGCCGATGCCAAGTTTCCGCCCGCGAAGGGTCGGAGGTCCAGGCAAGGCCGATCGAGAGCGGCGGGGTTTCGTAACCGGTCTTGCTTCCTCCCAGGTACGACAGCCAGTAGCGGCCCCCTTCCGGCTGCAGCTCCCAGGTGCCTTCCCACCGCGGATCGATCAGGGCCAGTCCGCCGGCCGCCTGCTCCGCATCCCAGCCGCTTCGCGCCCGGGGCAGGATCACGCCCGTCGGACGCCAGTCGAGGAGGTTATCGCTCGTGGCGAGCCGCGTCTCGTAGCCGCGGCCATCAAAGGCGATGTACATCATATACCAACGACCCCCGTGGCGAAACACGTTGGGACAGTCGATCATCTCCTCGGCGCTACCCCGGAGCACGATGCCGTATTTGTAGGGCGTCCTGACCGCCTCGTGGATCCGCTGCATCACCTCCGGTTCGATCGCGGCCGGCGCGGTGGAGCCGGTCGCACCGGCAAGGCTGAGCGCGGTCGCGGCCAGGAAGAGCAGAGATTTCATCGATGAGGCGGCGGAAAGGCAGCTTGGCCTTGGCACAAGGCGGTCGCGGCGAGCCCGACCCCGCCAACCAAAGCGCAGCCGCCCGCCGGGGCAAGGAGGACCCGGACCCGCTTCCGCCCTTGCTCCCCGTCCGGTCCCGGACCACTGCATTGTCTCGCCTGCCCCATGAAAACGCTCTCCCTCCGTCTCCTGCTCCCCGCCCTCCTGCACGCCGCCCCCACCTCCCCGGCCGCGACCACCAACGGTTCCCCGGACCGCGACCAGATTCTGGCGGTGGTGCAGCAGTTCTTCGACGCGATGGCGGCGAAGAACGGAGAGGCGTTGCGGGCCCTGTTTGTTCCCGGCGCCCAGGTCGCCTCGCTGCGAATGACCGCGGGCGGCCCCGTGCTCCGGCAACGGACCGCCGAAGAAGATGCCCAGCGGATTCCGGCCAATCCCGATCGCCTGCTCGAACGCATGTGGACGCCGACCGTCCTCGTCGACGGCCGGATCGCCGTCGTCTGGACGCCCTATGACTTCCACATCAACGGCCGATTTTCCCACAGCGGAACCGACGCCTTCACGTTGTTCAAGACGGACGCCGGTTGGAAGATTGCCATGGTGGGTTACTCGGTGGAACCCGACGCCCCCTCCCGGCATCCGCAGGGTCCACCCTAACCGGATCGGCGGATCAATCGCGAATTCCAGGCGGATGGCAGGCCGTCGGAGCGGGCGTCAGGAAGCGGGCGAAGTCCGCGGCCGTGAGGTCCGGCCGCCGCCGCACCTCCAGCACGTCGTACAACCGGGCGAGTTGGCGTTCGACTTGTTCGATGCGCGGCTCGCCGGGCACCAAGAGGTGGATGCAACTCGCCTGTCCGTCGCCGAGCGGCACGCAGAGGATGGCGTCCAGGTTGAAGCCACGTCGGGCAAACAACCCGGTGACATGGGACATTGTGCCGGGGTGATTGCGGACCCGGAGTTCAAGGACGATGCCACCCGCGCCGGCACTCCGCGAGGATTCGAGACCCCGTTTGGTCAAAAGTTGATCGGACGACCCGCCTGGCGCAGATGGAGCGGACTCCGGCGACGGCCTGGGAACGGGTCGAAAGTTCGAGGATTGGTCTTTCATCGGAAGAGGTGAAGAAGGGTGAGACGGAGCCGGAAATGCGTCAGGCATGGGCGGAAACAGCGACGAGCTCGGGTGCCGTGAGGGCACGATGGTTGGCGGCACCGGGAGGGACCATCGGATAGACGTTGGCTGCGTCGTGAATCGGGATGTCGATGAGGCAGGGACCCGGCCGTTGCAGAAGATCCGACAGCTCTGCGAGGGGATCGCCGTCGGGGTCCAACCGATGACCGCGCAGACCGAACGCCCGGGCGACGGCCGCCAAGTCCGGCGCGGCATGGAACCGCGACGCCGCGTAGCGCCCGCCGTAGAAGAGCTCCTGCTGTTGGCGCACGAGTCCGAGGTGGGCGTTGTTGAACACGAGCACGGCGACCGGCAAATCAAGCTCGGCCAGGGTCGCCAGCTCCTGGAGGTTCATGAGGATGGAACCATCGCCGCTCACGCAGGCCACCCGACGGCCCGGGCAGGCCAGGGAAGCCCCGATGGCTGCCGGCAACCCGAATCCCATGGTGCCGAGTCCGCCGGAGGTGAGAAATGTGCGGACCTGCCGGAAGGGATACGCCTGCGCGACCCACATCTGGTGCTGGCCCACATCGGTGGTGAGGATGGCATCCGCCGGGACCGCCCCGGCGATGGCCGCGATAAGATGGAGCGGATGGAGCGGGTCCTCGGCCCGGGGTGGACGGTGCAGCGGATGCGCAGCCCGCAACTCCGCCGCCCGCGCCACCCACGCCGGACGCGACACGGGGACGGGCAGGCGGTCGAGCAACCGGCGAAGGACGTCCGCCGCGTCACCGGCCAGGGCATGGGCGACCGATTTGATCTTCCCGATCTCGGCCGGATCGATGTCGAGGTGCGCGATCGTCGCGCGCGGACAAAACTCGACCGCCCGGCCGGTGGCGCGGTCGTCGAAGCGCGCCCCGATCGCGAAGAGAAAATCCGCCTCTTCGAGCAGGAGGTTCGTACCCTTGCGGCCGTGCATGCCGAGCATCCCCAGATGCAGGGGATCGTCGGGAGGCACCGCGCCCAGCGCCATCAGCGTCGACACCATCGGAGCCTGCAGCTGGTGCGCGAGCCGTCGCACCCATGTTTCCGCACCTGCGCCGATCACGCCGCCCCCAAGGTACAACACCGGCCGCCGGGCCTGCCGCAACGCCTGTGCCAGAGCATCGATCGCCGGGTCCGGGCAGCGAGCCGGCGGAATCGGTCGGCCAGGCTCGGGCCACCGCGCCACCGTCAGCTCCGCCTGCAGGACGTCCTTGGGCACGTCGATAGCCACCGGTCCAGGGCGCCCCGACTGTGCCAGCTCGAAGGCCAGGGGCACGATATCGAGCAGCTCCGCCGCGGACCGCACGAGGAAGTTGTGCTTGGTGATCGGAAGCGTGAGGCCGTACGTGTCGACCTCCTGGAACGCATCCGTCCCGATCAAGGCGCACGGCACCTGGCCGGTGATGGCAACGAGCGGAATCGAGTCGAGCCGCGCATCGGCGATCGCCGTCAGGAGGTTCGTGGCACCGGGTCCGGACGTGGCGACGCAGACCGCGGCACGCCCGGTGGCCCGGGCCATGCCCTGCGCGATAAACCCCGCGCCCTGTTCGTGGCGCGCGAGGATGTGGCGGATGCCGCTGTCATGCAGCGCATCGTAAAAGGGCAGGATGGCCCCGCCGGGGATGCCGGCGAGCGTCGTGATGCCCTGTCGTTCCAACAGGTGGCGGAGGATCTGGGCTCCGGAGGATTTCATGGTGGTGGTGGCTGGTTGGGAGGAAGCCACCCCCGGGGATCCGTTCACCGGATCGGGGCCAAAGCAAAACCCCCTCCGGTGGCGGGCACCGGAGGGGGCGAAATTCGCGGCTGCGTCAGTTCCCTCGCGGTGCGTTGGTAACGCCGACAACGACGACGACCACGAGAGCGAGCGTGGCGAGCGAGCGGGAGGCGGCGAGGGAGGACATGAGGAAGCGAGGCGCCGAGAGAGCCCGGGGCCTGGCGACGTGTCAAGATTGCGGTGGGCGGACCCGCTTCGCCGGACGCAACTCAATCTCCCGGCCGTCCGAAGCGGGGAGCGGCGCTTCTCCAAGCGCTCCCGGGCCAAGCCGGCGGTGGGGAAACCGCCGCTCCTTTCGACCACTGGGGACGACACTGGGACCCAACCATTGATCCACCGCCACCGGAGCAAACTTGCGGGCCCGGCGAAGACGCGGCAGCGTGGTCGCATGAATTCGCCAGAGAAGGGCATCGGTTCGCTGTTGGTCGCAGCCGGCGTGCTCGGCGTGACCGGCGTGGCCTTGGGAGCAATGGGTGCCCACGCCCTGGCGGCCAAGCTCGCCGAGCGTGGCACGGCTGCCTCCTGGGACACGGCTGCCAAGTATCACCTCCTGCACACCGTGGCCGTGTTTGCCGTCGCCCTCTGGCTGCGCCAGGCGCCGGAGAGAGCGGAGGCCGTCGACCGGCACCTGCGCTGGGCCGCCCGGTGCTGGACGATCGGCGTCGTGCTGTTTTCCGGCTCGATCTACTGCCTGGCGCTGGGCGGCCCGCGCTGGCTCGGCCCCGTGACTCCCCTCGGGGGAATGGCCTTCCTGATCGGCTGGGGCTTGGTCGCCGCCGCGGGACTGCGCCGCGCGTGAGGGCAACATGCCCGCCGAACTCGCCATTCCTCCGGATCTACGCGCCATGCTCGAGGCGGTGCGGACGGTCGGTCGACCGCGCATCGTCGGGGGCGGCGTGCGGGACTGGCTGCTGGGTCTGCCGGCGAAGGACTTCGACCTTGAGGTCGGCGGGGTCGATTTCGAGACCCTGCACCGAACGCTCGAACCCTTCGGGGCCACTGATGTGGTCGGCCGCAGCTTCGGAGTCATCAAGGTGCGCAGTCGCGCGACCGGCGAGGAATACGATTTCTCGCTGCCGCGACGCGAATCAAAGACCGGCGCCGGACACCGCGGCTTTGCCGTCGCGCCCGACCCGAGCCTGAGTGACGCGGAAGCCGCGGCGCGGCGCGATTTCACCCTGAATGCGATCGCGGTCGATCCCTTCAGCGGAGAGATCCTTGATCCGCACGGAGGGCGGGCGGATCTGGCCGCCAGGATTCTCCGGCACACCAGCCCGGCGTTCGCCGAGGATCCCCTGCGCGTCCTGCGGGCGTTTCAACTGGCAGCTCGGTTCGATCTCCACCTGGCCCCAGAGACCGCGGCCCTCTGTCGCCGCATCGCCGGCACGTTTCCGGAACTCGCGCGTGAACGGGTGTGGGGGGAGTGGGAAAAGTGGGCGACGAAGTCAGTGCGCCCCTCCCGGGGACTGGCCGTGCTGGAGGAAACGGGCTGGCTCCGGCACTTCCCGGAGGTCGCAGCGCTGCGCGGGACGCCGCAGGAACCCGCGTGGCACCCGGAAGGGGACGTCTTTGCCCACACCCAACACTGTCTCGACGCCCTGGCACAGCAGGTGGCCTGGCAAACGGCCGCGCCGGAGCGACGAGCCATGCTGATGCTCGCGGTACTGGCTCACGACTTCGGCAAACCGGCGACGACGGAACGCGGAGAAAAGCGCGGTGAGATGCGCTGGCTGAGTCCCGGCCATGAAGCCGCGGGCGGCCCCGTCGCGGAGACCTTCCTTCGCCGCATCGGCGCGCCGCTGCGCTTTGATCCCTCGGTGCGAGCCCTGGTGGTGAACCATCTGGCCCACCATCATGGTCAGGCAGAGTTCTCTGACGCCGCGGTGCGGCGCCTCGCCCGCCGGCTGCAACCGGCGACCATCGACGATCTCGCCATGGTGATGCACGCCGATGCCGACGGCCGGCCGCCACTGCGCACGCCGGAGATCCACGCCCGCATCGCGGAACTGGAGAGCCGCGCTCGCACGCTGGAGTTGGAGCGCCTCGCACCCAAGCCCATCCTCCAGGGGCGGCACCTCCTCGCCCTGGGACTTCCGGCCGGGCGGGCATTTACTCCGATCCTGGAGGCCGCCTTCGAAGCGCAACTGGACGGAGCGTTTGGCGATGAAGCCGGCGCGGTGCGCTGGGTCCGGGAACACCTCCAGCAGGCCGGACGGCCGGGCGGCCCGCCCTCCCCTCCCCAGGGACCTTGAGCCCGGCGCCGCTTAGAACGAACGCCGCACGTTGATATAGCCAAAACGGCCTCCCGGTCGGCCGACCAGGCCCTGGTTGTAGCCGACGTTGCTGTTTTCCAGGGGAGGAGCCTTGTCGAGAAGGTTGTCGAGTCCGACGGTAATCCGCAGGTCGCCCAGGCGCGAACGCTTGTCGAAACCATAACTCACCGATGTGGCCACGGTGTAGTAACGGGCGACTTCCCAGCCATCGCGGACGAGATCGCGGTGCCGGTGAATGTAGTTGGTGGAGAGGTTCACCCCCCAGGACCGACGCTGCCAGAAGAGCGACGTCTGCCCCCGATAGCGCGGCAGGCTGCGGCCCACACTGCTGACGACGGCGTCGTTCTGGAATCGCCGCGAGGAGTAGAACGCATTGTAGGTCCAGTTACTGCTAAAAGTGTAGCTGCCGAAGTCGGACGTCCGGAGCCGGTACCGAAGGCCGTAGTCGTAGTAGCGGATCATCTGTTGCGACAAGTTGACGGCCGAATCCTGAATGTACCGGATGCGCCCGGGCACCGTGACGGTTTCGCCGGGGCGCACCGCCCGTGTCACCCCTCCGGCGCCCGCGAGGATGGAGATGTTGCCCGTGGTGGTGTTGGTGTAGGTCTCGGATTGAGGATCGCGGATGACCAAGTCACCCGTGCTGGTGAGCTCGTTCTGTCGGATAAAGGTCGTGCCGAGGCCCGAGGTGATGCGGTTCTTCTGCTCGATGATCCCGTGGGTGAAATCGAAGGACAAGCCCCGGAGCCGGCGCACCGGCACGTCGAAGACGAAGCCGACCTGTTTGGTAATGCCGGTTTCCGGCTTGAGGTTGGCATTGCCCGACGTGCGCACCAGCCGCTGGTAGGTGCTGGCGTCGACCGGATCGCCGGTGAGCGCCTGCGGTCGGCGCAAATCAGGCAGGCTGCTGACCAAGCCCTCCTGCACGCCGCCGTAAAGCTGCGGAAGCGTCGGGGAGCGGAACGTCTCGCTGTAGGATCCGCGCAGGAGCAGGCTGCGGAACGGCCGGAGGGCGAGCCGGCCCTGGGGTTTCCAGCCGCTGTCGTAGCCGTCGCTGAACTTCTCGAAGCGCGTCGCGCCGCTGAGTTCCGCACTGTAGAACCAGCGGTAGCGTCCCTGCTTCAACAGCGGCAGACGCAGTTCCGCCGAGGTGGCGTCGACCGTCCGCCCGGCGTTGGTGGGATCCGCCAGGCGCACCTGGCCGATGATGTCGTTCAGGGTCGTGGAAAGAGCGTCGTTGGTGGAGTTGAAGTTTTCCACGCGATGCTGGAACCCGAACGCGCCGCCGAGGCGGCCCCACGGCAGGGCCACCAACTCGGTCGTGGTCAGGTGGGCGTCGAGCAACGCGGTGTCGGCGTTGCCGGATTTGCCGGTGCGCACCTTGATGCTCTCGATCGTGGCCGGGTCGTTCTTGAAGGTGGGACCGCCGAAGATATTCAGGGCATCGGGGGTGTTCTTCGCCAGGGCAGCCCGCAGCTTGCTCTCGCTGACGGCGTTGGACGTGACGTCCTTCGATTCGTTCTTGGTGTAGGACCAGCCGACGTCCCAATCGAAGCGCCCCAGCACCGTGCCCCGCAGGCCGGCGCGGTAGCCGTAGGACTCGCTGGTAATGTTGGCGATGCGCGGACCGACCTCGAGGGGCCGGTACGTGAAGGCAACCGGGATGCCGAACGGATTGTAGTAGTTGCTCGCCGGAACGAGGATGTCGTTGTCCCCGGAGGTGGAGGCGGGTGACGGGGCGAGGTGGGTCTCCGACTCGATCCGCCCGGCCATCGCGGCGGCTTCGAAGTCGATGCCATAGGGCAGCGCATAACCGAAGCCGACGCTGACGTTGCGGGTCTGCCGTTCGGGCACGTTCCAGACGTAAGGCTGGAAGTTGAATGAGTTGCTGAACTCGCCCGCTGGATAGGCCCGCGCGATGAAATCGGTGGCCGTGGGCCGGGCAGGGTTGTTGCCCCGCGGTACCGAGGCGTAGTTGCCGGAGCTGCCGAGCGTGCCGGCCGGGACACCGCCGGTGCCCGGCAGGAAGGTGGCCGTGGCTCCGGTGAGCGGATTGCGGATGGCGACCGCGCTGAGCCCATTGTTGGCGAGTTGCGAGGCCGTGGGGACGCCGACCGTGGCGTAGGGGCCGGTGGCTGATCGGCCGTCGAACGAACTCATGGCCGTGGCGGTGGGCCGCAGGGCGTTGGCGTACTTCCGGGCGTCGTATTCGCGCCAGCGCTCCGTCTGATCGGCGTTGGCGGAGAACGGTTGATCGCTCGCGGCGTTGGCGTGGCGCGAGGTGTAGGTGGCGTTCACGTTGACCCGCAGGCGCCCGGCCCGCGTGCCCCCAAACATCGAATACGACTGCTCGGCCCCGTCCGTCTTGAAGTAGTTGCCGTACCGCGCGGTCACCTCCAGGCCGACATGATCCTTGCGGGTGATGATGTTGATGACCCCGGCGGTGGCGTCGGAGCCGTAGACCGCGGAGGCCCCATCCTTCAGGACCTCGACCCGCTCGATCGTCGACACCGGGATGCGGTTCAGATCGACGAAGACGGTGCCGGTGCTGTTGCTGATGCCGTTCGGGGCCTGGCGCCGGCCGTCGACCAGAACGAGCGTGTTGTTGGGCCCGAGAAAGCGCAGGTCGATCGCCGCCGCGCCGCGGATGAAGCCGGTCGTGCTGCCCTCGTTCTCGAACAGGTTCGTCGCCTCGGGAATTTCCCGGATGATATCCGTGAGGTTGTCCATGCCCGACAAGTCGATCTCCTCGCGGGTGATGAGCTTGAGCGGGGACGGCCCCTCGATCTCGGCCTGCTTGATCAGGGAGCCGGTGACCTCGAACTTCTCCAATTGGGTCGCGGCGGAAGGTTCGGAGGCGGGCCGGGACACGGACTGGGCCCGGACGGCACCGGCGATGGTCAGCCAGGCGAGGCAAAGCACCGCCGACGCGGCGGCAGGCAGCGGGGTGTTCATAGGCAGCAGTTGTCTGGGGTCGGTCGCCGGCCGCGCCAAGGGGATGCGCAGCCGGGTTGTGGTGACCGAAACCGCAGCGGAATCGGTCGTCAGGAGGAACGCAACGTCGAAACCCGGCCCGTGCGGGGACAGGGCGCCTCTCATGTTCTTGCCGGCACCGCGTTCCTGGCTGGCCTGCAGGAACGGCGGTTTCCCGACCGCCGGCTTGTCCCGGGGTCGAGGAGACGGCGATGCGCCCGACCGCTCCGCCTCAGGGCTTCGTCGCCGCCGGCATCTCCACGACCTTCGCCGGTCCCACCCGGACGCTGCCTCCAGGGGGCGGCACGTACTTCTTCAGGAACCGATCGACGGCGGTGAAGAACCCGATGCGCCGCTCTTCCATCCGAAACCCGTGGCCCTCCTCGTCCTCGATGATCATCTCGTAGGTCTTGCCCGCCTTCTTGAGGGCCCGCTCCATGTCGAAGCCGTGATCGATGTGCACGCGCACGTCATTCTTGCCGTAGGCCATCAGCACGGGAGCGACCACGCGGTCGGCGAAATGCACCGGCGAGATGTCGCGGATGCGCTTGCGGTCCGTGGCGTCGCCCAGGTTGCCGATGCGCGTGTGCCACCAGTACATGCGATCCGGCGGGGCCTCCTTGGGAATCCGGAGTTCGTAATTCGTCACTCCGAGGTAGTTGATGCCCGCGCAATAGAGTTCCGGGGAAAACGTCAGGCCGGCCATGGTGGCATAACCGCCATAGCTCGCCCCGCTGATGACCACCCGGCCCGGGTCGGCCACGCCCTGCGCAATGGCCCACCGCACCCCGTCCGAAAGATCATCCTGCATCTCCAGGCCCTGGCGCTTGAACCCGGCCTGCTCATGGGCGCGCCCGTAGCCGCCGGAACCCCGGTAGTTGACCTGCAGGACCGCATAACCGCGACTGGCGTAAAACTGCACTTCATCATTGTACTGCCATTCGTCGCGGATGCCGTACGGCCCTCCGTGCGGGTGCAGAATCAACGGCAGGTTCTTCGGTTCCCGACCCGCCGGCAGCGTCAGATAGCCGTGAAGCATGAGACCGTCGCGGGCGGGAAATTTGACCGGACGCATCGGCGACATTTTCTCCGGATCGATCGCCGGCTTGATGGCGACGAGTTCACTCAGCTTCTGCCGTTTGCGGTCATAGAGGTAGTACACCCCGGGATCGCGATCGGAACTGGAGAAAAAGATGATCTTGGAGCCATCCTCCGCGAACTGCCGCGGGCGGTGCACCGTGTCCGGCAGGGAACCGGACATCTTCTTCTCCAGCTCCCGCATCTCGTCATCGATCCAGTGGAAGCGCGTGCGATCGGCAGCGTAGGAAAGCCCGACAATGCGACCTTTTGCCGGGTCAAAAATCGTCGATGGCGTGAAGGACATCGCCGCGACGGCGTTGGCGTCCACGACATCGTAGGTGTCGTCCTCCTTCACGAGATCCAGCTGCTGGCGGGCAGTGGTGTCATAGCGATAGATCGCCCGCGTCTTCCGACCCACATCCGACCAGATGAAAAGCGTGCGGTTGTCGCCGTCGAACGCGAGGGGCTCCCAGCCGGGCTGATCCATGTGGTGCTCGCCCAGCACGGTCCAATCGCGGCCCTTGGGTTCACGGTGCAGCACCCGGCGCACGGGGGTCTTTTCCACCACCGCGATGCGCACGTTCCCCTCGTGATCGCGGAGGTAATAGTGCACGTCGCCCGGCGCCTTGATGACGGTCGTCATTTCGCCGGTCTCGAGGTTCAGAGTCGCGACATCCGACCAGTCCCGGTAGGTGAGGTTGGCCAAGACGAGGACGTGCTTCGGGTCGCCCTTGATCCGGCCGAGCACGCTGCGAAACCGCACATTCACCTCCTGGGTGGTTTCGGCGAGCGAGTACCCGGAAGCGAGGACAACGGGCTTGGTGCCGTCGCGATTCACGGCGTAGAGCGCGTACGATTCGCGTCCGGCGTCGTCGACCCGGAAGAGGATCCGGTCGTCATTGGCCCAGAAGGGCTGCATCGCCTGGCGGTCCTTGAAACTGGTCAGGAGATTCCTCGTTCCCTTCTCGAGGTCGATCACGAGGAGGTTCATCCGCCGCTCCCATGGCACGAGGCAGGCGATGTACTTGCCGTTGGGCGAAAAAGTCAGCGCGGTCATCGCCGGCGACTGGAAGAAAGTCTCCACCGGAGGTTCGGCGGGCGCGGCAGGCACCGCAGCGGAGAGAGACAGGACGAAACCACCGAAGGCAAAACCCAGTGGCGCGAGGAAGGTTCTCATGGTGGACAAGACGGACGTTCTTACCTTGGGAAAAAAAAACGTGCCTCCCGCGGAGGGGAGGCACGTTCGCAAATCAGGCGTCGGAGCCGGAGATCAGAACTCCTTCCGGACGCGCATGTAGATGAAGCGGCCGAGGGTGGCCGGGCCGGAGATGTTCGGCATGAAGCCGGTCGTCTCGCGGCCATTGATCGGCGGCCGGGTGTTCAGCAGGTTGGAGGCACCGAGCGTGATGGTGCTGCCCCAGAAGCCGGAGTAGCGCAGCTGGGCGGCAAGGATGGTGAGCGGGTTCTCACCCCAACCCTGGGTCGTGTAGCCGTCGTTGTACCAGTGGTGGGTGTAGTCAGCCGTGAGCGAGGCGCCGTACTCCTTGTAGCTCCAGCCGGTGGACAGTGAGCCCTTCCAGCGCGGGTCGAAGTAGTAGCCCGCGTTGTTGAAGAAGCCCGCTCCGAGGCCGGAGTCCGAGCCGCGCTTGATGATCTGGGTCGCCATGCCCGAGACGGTGTAGGTGCCGGTGCGGGTGTTGCGCAGCGTATACCGGAATCCGTAATCGAGGCCGCGGTAGATCTGGTAGGCCGCCGGGTTGTTGGCCGGGACGGTCTCGATCCGCAGGATCGGGCCCGGGTTGCCGAGGGTGTTGTCGCGGATGATGGCGTTCGGGAACTGGGCCATGCCATTCGCCGTGAGGAGGTACGTGGTCGACGGCGAAACGATGAACTGGTTCAGGCGGATGTCGAAGTAGTCGACGCTGAGCGAGAGGTTGCGCAGCTTCGGGAACTCGATCACCCCGCCGACATACTTCACCTTGCCGTATTCCGGGAGGAGGTTCGGGTTGCCGCCCGACACGTTGCGCAGCTGGGTCGGGGGATCCTGCGGCCGCAGCGGATCCTGCAGCACCGTCGAGGTGAACGAGACCGTCTGCGAGGCGTAGAGCAGGCCGAGCGGGGGAGCCTGGAAGGACTCGGAGTAGGAACCGCGCAGCACCAGGTTGACATAACGGGTGTCGGGCAGGCGGACCTTCAGGCCGTACTTCGGCTTGGTGGTGTTGCCGAAGTCGCTGTAGTGCTCGTGCCGGCCAGCCAACTGGACTTCCGCCGAGCCGAACTCGCGCGACTTGTACACCGGGGCGGTCACTTCGACGTACTGCGAAGAAACCGTGCGCTTGCCGGAAAGCGGGCTGCCGCCGCCGGAACCGAGGTAGGCGGCCGTGTCCGGATCCACCTTCTGCTTCTCGTTGCGCATTTCCAGGCCAGCGGCGAGACCGATGGCGCCCGCAGGGAGGTCGTAGAGCTTGCCGGTGATGCTGGCATCCCAGCTCAGGGCATCCGCCCGGCTGGTGCTGGGCGAGACCGTCGTGAGACCGGCGATGACCGCCGGCTCGGACGGGCCGAAGGGATTGAACGCCGTGGCCCGCGTCGTGCCGTTGAGGGCTGCCTGCAGGGTGGTGGCGCGGATGGCGTTGCGCGAGACGGTCGCCACATTGCTGTAGCCCGAGCTGACGCCGCTCTCCCAGTCCCACTTGCCGAGCAGGGTGCCCTTCACGCCGAGGAGGAGGTTGGCGGACGTGGATTCGGTGTCGAACTTGCGCACCGGGATGAAGGTGGCCCGCGTGGTCAGGGTCGTGAGCGGGATGCCGAAGGGATTGTACGGGTTGTTGGCAGGCAGCACGAGGCCTTCCGTGGAGAAGGTGATCGGCACCGGCGTGAACGCGTAGTAGGTCGAGTTCTTCGAGTACATGATCTCGCCGAAGACCTTCAGTTGGTCGGAGAACTCGTGCTCAAACGTGGTGTAGTTGCTGATGTAGTCGTAGGCCGGGTAGATCTGGTAGGTCTCGGAGAAGTTGTAGCGGTTCTCGTTCCCGAGGAGGACGGCATTCGCGTTGGCCGGATTGGCCGGGGCGGGCACAAACTGCGACAGCGTCGGGTTCGCGGTCTTCACGCCATCCTTGATGACGTAGGTCCAGCTGCTGGCGGTCGTGGCGGTGGCCGGGAACGGCAGGCCGATGGCGGCGGCCTGGGCCCGCGTCAGCGTGAGGGGTGCCGGGAACGACGCCGTGGAGTTCAGGTTCGCGCCCTTGTTGGTGCCGAGATAGCTGAAGTCCGTCGTGGTCACGTCGTAATCGCGCAGGAAGTTCGAGTTCGCCATCTTGGCGTCGAACGCCGTCATGATCTTGGTCTTCCCGGTGCCAGCACCAGCGACCACGCTCGCCTGCAGCACGCCGGTGTCGCCACCGGAGCCTTTCAGGGTGTTTCCGTAGTACATGCTCGTGGCCAAGCCGCTGAAGTTCTTCTTCAGCTTCACATTCAGCACGCCGGTAATGGCGTCGGAACCGTAAAGCGCGGACGCGCCGTCCTTGAGGAACTCGACGCCCTCGATGGCGGCGGCCGGCAGGCTGTTGAAGTCGAACACCTGGCGCGTGCCCGAGTTCGGGCTGACGAGACCGTAAGGAACGGCACGACGACCGTTCACCAGGGTCAGGAAACGCTGGGCGCCGAGGCCGCGAAGGTTGGTGGTGGCGGCACCGCGCTGAAAGCTCGCCGTCTGGAAGATCGCGTTGGAGGTGCCGGAGTTGAACGGCAGGCTCTGCATGAAGTCGCCGATGTTGGTGAAGCCCTTGGCCTCAATGTCCTGGACCGTGAAGGTCTCGACCGGCGCGGGTGTTTCGTAGTCGAGGCGCTTGATGCGCGACCCCGTGACTTCGAACTTCTCGAGTTTTTGGGCTTCCTGCTTCGAAGCATCGGTCTGTGCCGGAAGCACACCGATCGCCAACGACGCAAGGAGACCCAGACGCGCAGCCGCACGCGCGGCTGCAAGCAGCGGTTTGTTCATAGTTGGTTTGTTGTGTTAGGAATGTCCACCATTCGGCTTGGGACCGGACGGCGTTGTGATGACCCTTTATGACACAGAAACCGCCCCGCGATTGGCAATGCCGAATTCCGGCCGGAGCGGAACTTGCCGGAGTGCAGGTCAGCCTTCGGCCGAAGCAGGGCGGGCAGCCGGTTTTACCTTTGGTGCGACATCCGCGGCGGGAAGCTGTGATGCCACCAGCGGAGATGCCGGAAGACGGTCGGGCGAGCCTCGCTTGAGCCGGTGACTTGCGCGGGACGGGGCAGGCGACAAAGTGGAACCCCCATTCCATGATCCCCTTCCTCCGAATGCGACTCGCGGCTGGCGCCGTCCTCCCTTGGGCGGTGACCGGCCTGCTGTCGTGGTCAGCGGCAACCGCCGCCACGCCGACCTCGCCGCCACCGCCCACGATCGAGCAACTGTTCGGGCTGCCGCAGGTGCGCCAGCCCAGGGTCTCGCCCGACGGTCGTCGCATCGCCTTCCTCTTCCCCCACGAAAAGAAGCTGGCGCTGGGCGTCTTCGATCGTTCCAGCGGCGAGTCGAACATGGTCCTCCGCGGGGAGGACGAAAGCATCTTCTCGTTCTTCTGGAAGGGCCCGGAGAGAATCGTCTTCCTGGCCGATGTCGCCGGCAACGAGTCGTTCTTCATTGGCGCGACCGACCTGACCGGCCGCAAGGTGCTGCGCCTGGCCGAATCGCAGCGGCTGGAGGACAACCTCGTCGGGACGTTTGCCACCATCGTCGACGAACTGCGCGCCGATCCCGCAAGGATCGTGGTGGCCGGTTATTTCACCGACAACGTGGAGAACGCGCTCTACCTCGGCGGTTCGGCCGTGGTCACCCGGCTAAACGTGCAGAACCGCGCCCGATCCACGGTCTTCGAATTCCGGGACAGCGATCGCACCGTGCGCCTCGTCGCCGACAACACCGGCGCCCTGCGCGTGCGGGGCCGCCTGGTGGGCCGCGAGATCCTCTGGGAGCATCGGCCCAACGATGGCGACTCATTCAGGGAAATCGCCCGCCACGCCTATCATGGCTACCAGGAAGACTGGCAGCCGCTGGCCTTTGCCGCCGACAATGTCACGTTGTGGATGATCTCCCGCCAGCGGCACGACCAGGGAGCACTGTTCGCCTACAACACCAAGACCGGCCAGCTCGGGGAACCTCTTTTCGTTCCCCCGGCGGGCGAACTCGATGACGACCTTGTCACCACGCCGGATCGGAAGCGGCTGCTCGGAATCGCGTACGAAACAGACCGGCGACACTACCATTGGTTCGATGCGGATCGCGCGGCCCTGATGGCCAAGCTGGAAAATACGTTTGCCGGGTCGGAGGTGCGCATCACCAGCCAGTCCGATGATCAAAACGTCAAGTTGATCTGGGTCGCCCATGATCGTGAACCCGGGACCTACTTCGTGCTCGACGAAAAGGCCGGCTCCCTCGCGCTCTTCAAACGCTCGCGCAACCTCGATCCCGCGCAACTGCAACCCCGCCGGCCGATCCAGTATCAGGCGCGGGACGGTGTCACGATTCACGGGTATCTGACCCTGCCCGCAGGTGCCACCGGGCGGCGGGTGCCCTTGGTGGTCCATCCGCACGGCGGCCCCTTTGGGGTGCGGGACTCCTGGGGTTTCGACGCCGACGCGCAATTCCTCGCCTCACGGGGCTATGCCGTCCTTCAGCCCAACTACCGCGGATCCGGGGGCTACGGCCGCGCCTTCCTGGACAAGGGACGGCACCAATGGGGCCGGGCGATGCAGGACGACCTGAGTGACGGCGTGAAATGGGCGATCGCGGAAGGCCTTGCCGATCCGGCACGCGTGGCGATCTACGGGGCGAGCTACGGCGGCTACGCCACCCTCGCCGGTCTCACCCTCACGCCCGAACTCTACTGCTGCGGGGTCAACTACGTGGGCGCCTCCGACCTCGAAATCACCTTCAAGCACCGGGGCGACGACGCCTATATCAAGCCTGGCGACTTCAATTACCAGACGGAGTGGGTCGGACCCTCCGCCGACTATCGGGCAGCCACCTCCCCCATCAATCTGGTGGAACGGATTCGCGTCCCCACGCTGCACGCCTACGGCGAAAAAGATCCGCGGGTGAAGATCGATCACTGGACGCGCCTGGAGGCCCAATTGAAGAAGCACGGCAAACCGTACGAATCGGTGGCGCAGCGGAAGCAGGGCCACGGCTTCCGGGATGAAAAGGCCTCCGTCGGTTTCTACGGACAGCTCGATGAGTTTCTCGCCACCCACCTCGCGCCCGCCGGCCAGGTGAAGATTGGGCGGGAGAAAGTGATCGAAATGCCTGCGGCGCCGGGTGCGGGGCAGCCGAAATAGCCGCTTGGCCGGCCCGCTTACTGCAGCCGCTTCACTGTGATCCAGGCGCCTCCGTAGCGAAGGCGCCAGTAGCCGTTGCGCGACTGATAGATCTCCACCTCCGCGTTCGCGACCACCGGCATCTCATTGGACTCCGAGCCGACCTGCTTCCAGACCTGCCCGTTTTCGAGGGGAAAATAGGTACCGCCGCTCCATCCGCGGAACGGTCCGACGACCCGGGCGGTGAAGCGCTCAATCTTGTCGTCCTCCTGCTTGCGCTTGAACGCCTCCAGCGTGCGGGCAATCACCCCGGGCTCCTGCTTCTTCTGGTATTCGACCACGGCAGACTTGGCCGCCGTCGCCGCCTTCTGCTCCGCGAGCTGCGCCTTCTTCTCGGCCGCCTGCACCTTTTCCGCGCTCTGCTGCTCGACCTGTTGCACCGCCTGGCGCACCGCCACGGTGGTCTCGCCCCGGGCGTAGGCGCCGATCGCCGCATCCAGATCGGCCAGCTGGGCCGCCGACAGTCCCTTCAGTCCAAGTCGCTCGAGCTGTTCCGCGGTCAGAGTCTGCGAAAACGGCCGGGACGGCTCCGCGGCGCGGACCGCCAGGACGGCCAGGAATAGAGTCAACAGGATCGCACGCATGGCGCCGGAAAATGCGGCGGCGGGCGGCGCCCGGCGAGTGCGAAAAAAAAAGCCCGCCGCGGTGAGGCGGCGGGCTGGACTAAATCGATGAACGCTGGAGTTCCGCTTAGAACTTGCGCGTGACCGACAGGTACACGAAACGGCCTTCCGAGCTGTAGAGGAAGCCCGGGTAGCCGGTGGAATTGCCACCGAAGCCGGCGGCGTACGGCGGATCCTTGTCGAACAGGTTGCGGGCGCCGAGCGCGACCTTGGTGTCCTTCAGGAAGGGTCCGAAGCGATCGCCGAGGTTGTAGGAGACCTGCATGTCGTAGATCCAGGTCGGGCTGACGAAGAACTCATCACCGTTCAGGTCGAGGTCCCAGAAGCCGTCCGTGTAGGTCGTGCCGAACAGGGTGGTGAAGCCCTTGTACGCCCATTCGATCTGCGCGCGGCCCTTCTTGCGGAGGTAGCCGTTGTCCGAACCGGTGCCTTCGGCCGTCGCCTGGTTCACGACTTCGGTGTAGTCTCCGCCTTGCGCCGAGCGGATGCGGTAGTGCGAGTACATGCTCCACACCGTGGAGAAGTCGAACCGGCCGGCGCCGTCCGTGCGGAGCACGTAGTTGGCCGAATAGTCGAAGCCGGCCACCTTGGTCTCACCGATGTTGAAGAACACCGAGTTGACCGTGCGGATGTCGCCGTTGCCGAAGAGGATCACGCTCTCACCCGGGAGCAGGCCGCCAGGGGCCGCCGCGCCGGTCGGAGTGCGACCGAAGAAGCGGTTGACGGTGTCCTGGTAGTTGTTGGTGACGGTGCCCTTGCGGTGGATGTCCCAGAAGTCGACGCCGAGGGTCAGACCCTTGAGGGCCTTGATTTCCGGCGACCAGATGACACCGGCGTTGAAGTACTTGGTCTTCTCGGGCTCGAGGCGGCGATTGCCGGCCACGGTCACGTCCTGCTCCGGCTCGTTGACCCGGGTGATCGGGTGCTGGACCGGGGTGAGGCCCGAGGTGGGCGTGGAATACAGTTCGTAGAGGGACGGCTGACGGAAGCCCTTCGACCAGCTCGAACGAAGGGTGAGGCTCTGGTCGATCGGCTGCCAGCGCACGCCGACCTTCGGCACCGTCGTGGTCTCGCCCTCGGTCATGAAGTTCTCATGACGGACGGCGGCCGTGACGCTCAGGTCGTGCGCGCCCGGGGTGTTGCGCACCACCGGAATGCTCCACTCGGCAAACGCACCCCAGGCCTTGCGGTGACCGCGGGTGGTCGCGTTGGGGGAGCTGCCAATCAGGTCGCCGGTGGCGCCGTAGGGATCAGGGTACTGGTTCAGCTGCTCGTGACGGACGTCCGCACCGAAGGCGAAGCCAACCGGGCCGGCGGGCAGATCCATCAGGCTGCCGGTCGAGATGACCGCGTTGAACATGTTCAGCTTCGATTCGTTGAGGTCCTTGGTGTTGATCTTCGCGGCGCCGACGATCGCGGCGTTGTTCGGGATCGAGACCTTGTAGTAGCCGAACGGATTGTACGGGACCGTGGTGCCAAGGTAGTCGGCGCTGCCGGGCTGGAAGAACGAGTCGTTGGCGTTCATCAGGCGGTTGAACCGCGAGGACGAGACGAGCGTGTTGAGCGAGGTGTCGCGGATCGACGAGTGCGTGTAGCCCGAGTCGAAGTTCCACTTGCCGGCGATGTTCTCACCCTTGATGCCCGCGGTGAGGAGGAAGGCGTCCGTCTGGTTGCGGAAGATACGATTGCCGAATTCCGCCAGGCGGGCGCGCGAGCCACCGGTGATGTCCTGGTTGAACGGATTGAACGGATTGTAGGCGCCAGCCGGGGCGACGCGCGTGCGGCCGTCGGGGCCGGGCAGCGGGTTCGTGGTGCGGGCCGGGATGACGAGTTCGGTGCCCGAGCCGGAGAAGTTGCCGGTGGCCGACGGGGCGAGCTGATTCTCGGTGGCGGCGTTCTGGTAGTTCACGTCGACGTAGCCGCGAATGTTGTCGGTGCCGAGGATCTTGCGGTCCGCAAACGCGAACACGCCGCGGTTGTCACGCCGCGGATAGGACATCGAGAATTCGTTGAAGTTGAAGGTCGAGGGACGGCCGGTGGCGAAACGGTAGCCGGTCGCCGCCGTCGTGCCGTTGTTGGTCGAAGCAGCCGGGCTGGCCGCATAGATGCTGGCGCCGGTACCCGCGGGCAGCGAGGAGGCCGGCACACCGGCGGCCAGGGCGACGGCACGGGTGATGTTGAGGTTGAGCGGGCTGGCGTTGGAGCTCAGGAACGGCGGGATTTCCGAGTAGCTGCGGTCGGCGTTGAAGATCGCATTGCGCTTGTAGTAGTTGAAGCCGACCATCGCGCTCGCATTGGCCGTCTGGGCGCCGGTGATGACGGAGGCGATGAACTCGGAGGAGTCCTTCTTGGTCGTGTTGCCGTAGTTCACCATGACCTGCGTGCCATCGAGGCCGCGCTTCATCTTGATGTTCACGACGCCGGCGACCGCGTCCGCGCCGTAAATGGCGGAGGCGCCGTCCTTCAGCACTTCGATCGAATCGACCGCGGCGAGCGGGATCGAGTTCAGGTCGACAAACGCGGTCGTTCCGCCGTTGCCCACCGGGTAGTTGGCCACGCGCCGGCCGTTGATCAGGACGAGCGTCGCCTCGGCACCGAGACCGCGCAGCGAAATCGACGAGGCGGCGGGCGTGAAGCCGGTGGCGTTGTTCGAGATCGGCACCGAGCCACCGTTAGAGACGGTGATGCGCTGCAGGAGCTCAGCTGTGTTCGTCAGGCCGGATTCATCGATCACCTTTTGGTCGATCTTCACCACCGGGGAGACACCGGCGTTGAACGCCGTCTCGGTCGTGGGGATGTAGGACCCGGTGACGACGAACTTATCTAGCTTCTGCACCTGGGACTGAGCCCAGGCATTCGATCCGGCAAGGATGGCCAGCGCTGTCCCCAAATGGGCAAGCGAAGCCGTTAACTTCCGCGAACGGATGTTCATAGGATTATCGTTGGTTGTGTGGTTGCGTAGTCAGCTCACGCGGTTTGCGCCGCAGATGCTTGCGACGAACGAACAGGAATTCGCGACCGCGTCGCAAGTCAAATGCGGTGAAGTGCCATGTTTGGATCAGGTGCAGGTCGTTTGCATAACCTCTGCCTGTGGAGACAAAAAAGGCCCGCCGGGTTCCGGCGGGCCTGGGGGCGCAAAAACAGATCGGAGGTTATGTCTGCAATCAGAACCGGTACTGCGCGCTGATGTACCAGAGGCGCCCGATGGGGCTGTAGGTCGACACGTCGGCGTTGGACTCGTTGAACGCCTGCGGCGATTTCGGCGGCATCTCGTCGGCGATGTTGTTGATCCCAACGGTCAGTCGCATGCCCCCGAGCATCCGGCGCCAACCGCCGTCGGTGCCGCCCTTGGCGAAGGTGTAGCCGACCGAGGCATCCCAGATCGAGTACGCCTCCACCGGACGGCGCGTGAGCGTCGTGCTGGTGGCGAACGTGATGCCACCGGGGCCAATGTCAGTGACCTCGTCGATGTAGGTGTTGGCCAGGAGGGCGCTCCAGGCCCCCTTGTTCCAGCCGAGCGTGGTGAACCAGCGCATGCCGGGCACGACGCCTTGGGCGCCGGTGCCGCCGTTGGTGACATGGCCCGCGTATTCATAATACCGCTGCGACGGCAGGGCCTGGAACTGGTAATCGATGAAGAACGTGCCCGTGGTGCCGACGTTGAAACGGCCGTACTCGCGGGTCGGGATCTCGTAGTTCACCGAGACGTCGAGCGCCTTCACCTTCTGGCCGGCGATGTTGATCAGCGAGTCAGTGAGGAAGATGCCCTGCGGCGAGTTGCCCGCGCGGAGGTAGGCGCTGAGCTGGCCGGGAGCGGTGATGGCCTGGGCAGCCGGCAGCAGCGGGTCGGGGTTGGTCGGCCAGTTGTTGATCCGGACCTGGTTGATGTAGGGCGAGGCGGTGCCGAGGGCGTCGACGCTGCGGAGAATCTCGGTGACGCCCGCGGAGCCCACCAACTCGACCTGGTCGATGTTGATGTAGTCGACACTGACCGTGAGGCCCTTCACGCCCTTCGGGGAATACACCGCGCCGAGCGAGTAGGTGTCGGCGGTGGAGGGCTTGAGGTTCGGGTTCGAGCCGGTGCGCTGCTGCCCCTGGCCGTTCTGGCCGAAAACATTCGGGATGACCGCGGTCGCGGTGAAGCCCTGCGTGGTCGGACCGTAGAGCGAGAACATCGCCGGCGCCGAGAAGGCCTCGGAGTACGTCGCGCGCAGCGTCAGATCCTCGCCCATCGGCTTCCAGCGGAGTCCGTACTTGGGAACCTTGGACGTGCCAGCGTCGCTGTAGTCCTCGTAGCGATAGGCCGCGCTCAGTTCGAGCACCCGGAGGCCCGGGATGTTCATGCTCTCGCTCACGAGCGGGATGCGAACCTCCGCATAGGCGGAAACGATGTCGCGATCCCGGGTGAACGGATCAAAGAACGTCGCGCCGTTCCAGCGGCCCGCGGTGGGCCCGGAGCTGCGGGAGTTGGCGTCGGGCATGCCCGTGAGGATCTCCTTCGTCACCCCGTAGCCCACGGCCGCCCCGATGGGCCCGGTCGGACCCTCGAAGACATTGCCGGCGATCTTTCCATCGACCTGCTTGAGGACCGAATCGAACTGGAGCGCCGAGGCGCCCAGGATGTTGGCCAGCGACGCCGGGTCGACACCGCCGGGCCGCGCAAAGATGTCGATGGCCGGCTGCACCACGCTGTTGGCCGGAGTGACCGCCGCCTGCCACTGCGCCAGGGTGGTGAGGCCACCCGGTGCACCGAAGTCACGGAAGACCCGCGCATATCGCCCCCCCGTGACCGCATTGCCGTTGGCGTCGTAGCCACCCGCGATCGCCAGCTGCAGGTTGGGGTTGTAGAGCACGTTCTTCACCGAATTGGTGAGCTTGTTCGCGTTGTAGTTGTAAGCGGCCTCCCACTGGAACTTGTCGAGGATCTTGCCGCGCAACCCGCCGACGATGCGCTTCAGTTCCGCGGAGTTCACGAACTGGCGCGGGGCCGGCACATAGCGGAATGCCGCGAAGAGCGACGAGCGCGTCGGGTTGTAGGGCGAATTCACCGGCACCGTCGCGGTCACCGGCTGCGCCGCCAACTGCGAGAAGCTGTCGCTCTGGGAGAAGAGCCCCTCGATGAAGAGATCCATCTTGTCCGGGATCAGGGTGATCGAGGTCGCGAGCGTCGCGGCCTTCTTCTTGGACTCGAGCGTGAGCGTGACGAGCGGGGAGAGATCAAACGAATCGGCGATCGGCTGGAACGCCGACGTCTGGTAGATTCCCGCGGCAATCAGGGCGGGAATGTCCGCCGCGGTGGCCGCCGTGCCCGTCGGCGTCGCCCGGCTGGGCGAGAGCAGGTCGGTCCGGAGAAAGGCGCTCGGGAAGGAGGCGCTGGTCGGGCTGATGGCGCCGGAAATCGTGGCCGTCCGGCCGACGATGGGTGTCGAGAAGGGACGGTCGGCCTGGTACAGCGGGGTGATCTCCGACCAGGTGCCGGAAACCGTGAGCCCGATCCCGGGGCGCTTGGCGCCGGCGACGAGATAGCCGGACTTTTCCCGATAATCGCCCTTGCGATTGGAGAACGCATAGCGCCCGCCCGCCTCGACGCCATTGAAGTCGGTCCGGAGCTTGATGTTCACCACGCCGCCCACCGCCGCGGAGCCGTAGATGGCGGAGGCGCCGTCGGTGAGAACCTCGATCGACTGGATGGCCGCCAGCGGGATCTGGTTCACGTCGACGAAGCTGCGGCCGCCGCGGGCGTTGGAGCCGTTTTCCGGCAGCCGGCGCCCGTTCAGGAGCACCAGCGTGTCGAGATTCCGCAGCGAGACCTGGGAGCCACCGGCGGTGCTGTTGGCGCCGACGTTGGAATTGGACACCCCGAGGTTGCCGTTGCCGGCAAAGAGCGGCATGCGTTTCTGGAGGATCTCCAGGAGGTTCGTGTCCAGGCCGGTCGCCTCGAAATCCTGCCGGCTGAGGATGGTCACGGGGACCGCGGCGGCGTCGGCCGCTATCGGGATGTTGGAACCGGTGACGACGAACTTTTCCAGGGTTACTTCCGCCTTGCGATCGGTCGCCGCGCTGCCCGGAGCGGTCTGGGCGCTGGCGATCACGGCCAGGCTCAAGCTTGCGCCAAGGCAAAGCAGAGCCCGCGAAATCCTCACGGATTGCGTGTTCATAGTGTGCAGCTGGGAGTTGGTTGTGGAGGGGCCAAAGCGGTCTGCGTCCGCGTTTGTTGGGAGCGCAACAAGACGAGTTGCCGGAGTACGGCAAGGGAAATTCGCCGGGAGGCCGGCGGACGGGGCGGCCCGGGCTTGCCTTTCCCCGGCCTCCCGCCGTCGATGTTGGGCGATGAAGGAAACCCAGGCGATCGTGACCCGCCTGCTGAACCAGCCCGCCCTGCCCGCGGTGTTGGCCACCCTGGTCGCGACGCGCGGTTCCTCCTACCGCCGCCCCGGGGCCCGGCTGCTCGTGGAGGCCGACGGGCAGCGCACCGGGGCAATCAGTGGCGGCTGCCTCGAGGAAGATCTACTCGTGCGCGCCCGCCGGGTCCGCACCACCGGCGAGGCGGAAAAGGCGGTGTACGACACGACCGCGGAAGAAGATCTCGTGTGGGGAGTCGGCCTCGGATGCCACGGTGTCGTCGAAGTCCTGCTGGAGCCGATATTGTCGCTCCCGGATTGGGTGCCGCCGCTGGCCGCCAACCTCGACCGCTATCTCCCCACCCGGCTGGCGGTGCGGCACGGCGGGTCGGAGCCGCGGACGTGGGGTACCCGCCTCGCCGGTGAATCGTCCACCACCGGAGATCCGCACGACTTTGTCCAGGAAGTCTCTCCGTCGGTTCACCTCGCAGTCTTTGGCGCGGGAGAGGACGCCATCTCGCTGGTGCGACTCGCAGCCATGATGGGATGGCGGGTGACCGTGGCCGATCCCCGCCCGGCCCTCGTGACGGTGAGCCGCTTTCCGGACGCGACCGCACGATTCTCGGGTCCCGCGGAGCAACTCGTCCGCCTGGTCGATCCCGACCCCGCCGCCAGCGCCGTCATCATGACGCATCACTACGTCCACGACCTGCCGCTCCTGCGGGAACTGCTGGCGCGTCCCCTCTCCTACCTCGGCCTGCTCGGACCGCGCCGTCGCGCCGAGAAACTTCTCGGGGACCTCGCCGCCGCCGGCCAGCCGATCTCTTCGGAGCAACGGGTCCGCCTGCACGCCCCCGTCGGGCTGGACCTCGGGGCGGAAGCCCCGGAGCAGGTCGCTCTCGCGATCGTTGCCGAAGTGCAGGCGGTGAAGACAGGACGCGATGCCCGGCCGCTGCGCATGCGCACCCTTCCCATTCACCAGGCCCCCGCGCCCGGCCCCACGCTCCCTGCGAACAGCCATTGACGTGAACCCACCCGCGAGCCCTGCCTTTCCTGCTGAGCTGCACCGGCCATCGTCGGAGCCCACTGTCCTGCGTTGCGGCGTGGTGATTCTCGCCGGCGGTGCCTCGACGCGCATGGGATCGCCCAAGCAACTTTTGGAGTTTCAGGGGCAACCTCTGATCGTCCGGGTCGCGGAAGCGGCCCTGGCCGCCCCGGTGTGGCCCATCGTGGTGGTGCTCGGGGCTCACGCCGACCGGATTCGCCCCACGCTGGCCCATCTTCCCCTGTTGGTGACCGAAAATGCCGCCTGGGCCGAGGGCATGGCCTCCTCAATCCGGGAGGGAATCTCCACCCTCCAGCAGTTTTCCCGCCGGCTGGACGCGGCGTTGATCGCGCTTTGCGATCAGCCGGCCTTTTCCGCCGAGGCGGTTCGGAAGATTCTCGCCACCCAGGTTGCCTCGGGCCGCAGCATCGTCGCGGCCCGCTACGCAGGCCGCCCGGGCGCCCCGGCGTTGTTCCTGCGCACGCATTTCGCCGCGTTGGCCAGTCTCACCGGCGAGGAAGGAGCCCGCACGCTGCTGAATGCCGGGTCCGATCACGTCGCCACGGTCGACCTGCCTGCACTGGCGATGGACCTCGACACGCCCGCAGATCTTGCCGCCGCCCAGCTCGCCCGCTAGCGCCACCCGCCCCTCCCCATGACCCCATTTCCCCGCACCCTGTTCACCGCCCTGGTCCTGCTCGCGACGGCCACTGGAGTCCGTGCGGCCGACCTCGAACGGTTCAAGGCCGAACTCATCCAGGTCGAACACGCCTTCAACGCCATGGCGCAGGAGAAGGGCCTGCTGGCGGCGTTCCAGCATTTCGCGGCGCCGGAGGTGGCGTTCATCGACACCGATCCCCGGCGGTTCCGCGGCCCGGCCGCGGTCCGCGAGCGGCTCGGCGAAGACCAGCCGGGCGTGAAACTCACCTGGTCGCCAGCGTTCACCGACGTGTCGTCCGACGGGACGCTCGGCTACAACTACGGCCGGTACGAATCCCGCCGGCCCGGGCCGGACGGGAAGGAGATCGTCCGCGGTGGCTACTTCCTCACGATCTGGAAGCGCCAGCCCGACGGCACGTGGAAGTACGTCATGGATACCGGGGCACCGGACAAGAAGTGACTGCGGTTGCCGGTGTCGCCTCCCGGGCGCGACAACGAGGTTCGGGGGCACCGGCGGGCCCGCCTGCCGGCCAGCCTCCAACTGGAAGTCCAGCTCACGTACGCGCCCGGCGCGCCGGCCCGCTCACTGCCCGGGGAGCTTCGCTTCCGCGACCTTCTTCGTCTGTTGGGCGCGAAAGTCCTCGAGGGCCTTTTTGATCCGGGCGTCGCCATGGGCGAGGATGGCGGCGGCAAAGAGCGCGGCGTTGATGGCACCCGGTTTGCCGATTGCAAACGTCGCCACCGGGATTCCGCCCGGCATCTGCACCATCGACAGCAGGGAATCGAGCCCCTTCAGGGAGGCGCTTTCCATCGGCACCCCGAGGACCGGGAGCGGGGTCACCGCGGCAGCGACGCCGGCCAGATGAGCTGCGCCACCCGCGGCGGCGATGAGGACCTTCAGCCCGCGCCCCTCGGCCCCGGCGCACCATTCGATGGCCAGGTGCGGGGTGCGGTGCGCGCTGAGCGCCCGGCGTTCACAGCCGATGCCCAGTTGTTCCAGGGTCTGCACGCAATGCTGCATGACATCCCAGTCCGAGGTGCTGCCCATGATGACGCCGACGAGAGGTGTGGAGGTGGCCATGATGGCGGCGGATCAGGAGAAACAAGCCGGCGTGAGTCAACTTCCCGGGCCAGATTGTCGGATCCTCGCAAAAGCGGCGGCAGGAAACCCCGTTGGATTCGCCCCACCTTTCTGCTTGCGGTCGCCTTCGTCGCCCCCGTAGTTAGCCCGCTCCAACGGAAGCACCGCCCCGCGGCGAGGCCTCCGCGGGAACAAGTGAAAGTCCATGCTCAGGTGGTGGAACTGGTAGACACGCAGGTCTCAGAAGCCTGTGCTTAACCGCATGGGGGTTCGAGTCCCCCCCTGAGCACCATTTCAGCCTCATCTCGCCGAGCGGATGAGGCTTTCGCTTTGTTGACCACGGAAATGTTGCCTCCGGATGGAGGCCGAACCGGGCTCTCCGTTTCGCCGCTCGTCCCAACAACCGCATGCCCCTTGCGGCACCCGCACGTGAAGGTCGCAGTCGCCCCACCCGGTCCTTTCCTCGGCCCAACCGCACCCGGCCCGATTCCTGTCACTCCCCGGCACCCGCTCCCGCTCCGGCCGCCGGTGTCTCGACCCGCAGAGTGACCAGGCCAAACGGCGGCACCTCCACCTCGCCATTTGCCGGCTGCCTCCGGCCCTCACTGGTGTCACTCAAGAACCACTCCGCCCCCGGACGGCCCCAGGCAAGGCGCGCGCGGACGGTCTGCTCGCTTGCGTTCCACAGCCGGACGATGAAGCCCTGGCCTTTATCGCACGGCTTCAACGCGGTCACCAGCACCTCGGCGGGCTGCACGCGCAGGAGCGATGCGCTCCCCGGCGCCGGCCCGCGCCCCGGCACGACCACCAGGGGCTGGCTGAGACCGGTGGCGAAGCGCGAGGCCTCGGCGATGGTCGTCCCGCGATGCGGCCGCAGGGCAAACCGAAACGTCACCGGCCCTTCCTGGTACGCCCGGTAGTTGGTGCCCCAGTGATTGTTCATCACCCACGGATAAATTGCCTGGGTCGGCTCGATCACCCGGCGCCACACCGCAGGATCCGTCTGGGAGTTTAGCAGGTTCGCCGACAGGCCGCCGAGTTGCACCAGCGGTGTGTCGAGCGTCACCCAGGTCACGCCATGTTCGGCCGCGGCCACATCCGCCCACCGCCCCACCGTCAGCCAGTTCTTGCAGGCGCTGGGGATCTGGTCGCGCTCCGGCCGAAAGACCCCGAAGGGCACCTCGAGCCGCATTTCGCCCCCGGGCACATGAAAGGGAAACGCGAAGCTGACGCTCTCCTTGCCCGCCCCCGAGCGATAGTCGGCGGCGACGAGCCGGCGCTTGTCGACGGTGTTGTGCAGTTCCACATGGTCGGCACCCGCGACGAGTTTCACCTCCCGTCGCAGCCCATGGCAGCCGGGGGCCTCGGACTCGACCAGCAACGAAGCCACCAGCGGCCCGCGATCGCGCACGGCGATCTTCGCCGGTCCGCTGCGCTGGGCCAGCCCGGGATCGTCACCCTGGAAATACAAGTACTCGTTGAGCGCCGGGCCCCGCCCCGATTCCGCGAGGTTGGCCGCCATTCCCTGGGCCCGAAGCTCGGCGATGCCACCCGTCGATTCGTCCAGGCGCACCCGCAACCGCCCGTTGTCGAGCGACGCCGCGGAGACCTTCACCGGCACTTCCGGCGCGGCCCGCGGCTCGCGTGACAGCGTGAAGCGACGACCGGAATAGGGCGGCAGGTCCCGCACCAGGAGGGCCAGCTCGCGGCTGGCCAGCCGCTGCGATGGCACTGGTTGGCCCCGATCGTCGGTCACCCGCGTGTAGTCGCCGGAGAGTTCATGGGGCACCAGCGCAACCTCCGACCGCGTCCAGGAGCTGGTGTTGTACACATCCACCACCACAGTGGGCCGGGACGCAGTGGGGCCGGCCGCAACGCGCGCGGCGTCCCCGAGCAGTTGCCGCGACTGCAGGTTGGCCGTCGTCGCGTACGTCTGCTTGATTGCCCACTGATCCAGGGTGAAGGGGTTGGCCGGCTGGGTGACGCTGCAGTGCGCGCCCCAGGTATGCTCGGAATAGAGGAGGACGTTGTTCCAGGCCTCCGTGAATCGCGCGCGCGGATACTGCGCGGGGGCGAGCATCGCCCAGAGCGCCTCCGCCTGGTTCAGCCGTTCCGAACTCGCCCGATTGAGAGCGGTCTCCGCCGCCGAGGAGCCGGCTCCGTCCTCCCAGTAGGGAGTCCAGTCGCCTCGCACCTCCGGCAGTTGCGCGCCATGGCGGCGCTCGAACTCGCGGAAGGCCTCGCTGGTCGAGGAGATCACGAACTGCGGCGAGACGTGCGTCGCATTCCAGTCGCGGATGAAATCGCAGATCCGAGCATCCGGCTCCGCGTTGTCGCCGTGCCCCGACCAGCGCACGTAGGTGACGTCGTAGGGATAGCGGCGCGCCTCGAGGGCATCGCAAAACTCCTCGATTAGTTGCGGGGAGAGCGTGCGGTAGCGGTGCGACATGGCATAGCCCCAGAAGGGAATCCACACCAGCACGCGGCTGCGTCCATCGGGACCGACCCACCAGAACGGCTTGTTTTCCCATTCGACCAGAATCGTGCCGATCCGATCGAAGTAGTTCGGCGCCACCGAAAAATACCGGATGCCCGCCTGCGCCATCGCCGTGACGGTGCCCCAGGTGTAGCCGGGCACGTCGCTGATCATTGCCGAGTCGATCTTCGTGCCCGTGCGCTCGCCGAACTCCGCGGCGTACCGGAAGAGGCGCACCAGTTCCTCGGGCCGGCACAGGCCGGTGAGTTCGTTCAGGTACATCCCGTTGAGCGCGATCTGGCCGCGGCGGAGGGCGGCGAAAAACTCGTCGCGAGGCCCGGCCCCCAGTCGCTGCAGCAACAGGTCCGCGGCCCACATCACCTCCACATTCCAGACAAACCGTGCGCCCGCCGGGTAGTCCGCGGTGCGCCGCGCTTCCGCCAGGCCGAGCAGGAGGTTGTTGATCTGCTTTTCCTCGATATCCGTCTGGATCGCGGTGTAGCCGATGTCGGTGTGGGAATGCGGGAGGACGTAGACGGTCAGGGGTCGTATCGCCGGAATCGCGACGGTCCGTGCCGCCACCATTCGACCGCCCAGGGCAACCTCCACGGCGAGCGAACGGGCATTGACCTCGGCCGGGATGACGTAGTCCAGCACCTGTCGGCCGAACGCCAGCCCGACGCTGCGCTCAGCCTGCCCCTCCACCCGCAGGAGAGCCGTCGCGGGCTCGGCATACGGGTAGTCGACCGTCAACTGCAGCCGGCGCGTGAGGGTGCCGTCGCGTCGCTCGATCACCTGCGGCGTCCGGGGATCGATCCGAATCGCCACCGGCGTCGGGTCGGTCGCCGCCGGCTGGAAAAACTCGACCGCCTGGCCTCCGGGATTGCGCGTGCGCCCTTCCCGGAGGGTGGTCACCTGCCAGCGCACGTAACGCGCCGCCACCGGCGGAAAGGCCACCACCGTGACCGCTCCGGGTTCGTCCACATGAACGACGTGGACCGTCCGGTGGACGGTGCGGAAGTCGGCAGAATCACTGAAAAGCAGGTCCGCCTCCGCCACGGTATCCGTGGTCCGTCGCTGCACATGGCGAAATCCACCCAGTGTCACGGCGCGCCCGAAGTCGAAGTCTACAAAGGTCCGCACACCCAGGCCGCGCGAGGCGTACTCGGCCCGGCGTTCGCCCGCCGTCTGCGGCACAAACAGGCTGGCCGCCGGATAGCTGGCGCTGAACGCCTCCGCCGCCGCCACAATCTTCGGCGTCTCGGCCGGCACGAGCCGGGTGAACGAGCCATTTCCGGCTGCCCGGCCGGCCGCTCCAACGAGCGCGAGGCAGGCCGCGGCCACAACGATCCAACCAGCAGGGATGCTCATGGTAGCGGCGGTTAGCCTGCGCTTCGCCACCGTGGCAGGCAAGAACCCGCGGGACTCCGGCCTGGTGAAGTGGAGTCCCATTTCGCTTTCTCTCCCGAGCGCTTTCGTCTAGGCACGAGGCCGTTTATGCGCTCGTTCTTGCCCGGAAGGTCCCGCCTCGCGCAGCCGACCAGTGTGCGAGTGGGTCCGCGCCCGGGCAGGCCGGTTGGTTTCAGCACATGCCCTCTCTTCGCCGCCTTCCCGTGACCACTCCCCCGACTGCCGCCGCTCTCCTGCTCCGACTCGTTGCCACGAGTCTTCTGGCGCTCGCCGGGACCGGGATGATCCCGCTCCACGCACAGGAGGCCCGGCTGCACCGGGCACGGGAGATCGAGTTTCCCACGCAATGCGACGGCAACAGCCCTTCGTTCTGGCTCGATGGCCGGCTGCATCTCTTCACGTCGATCGGTCACCCGCTCCGGCTGAGCGTCGCCGACAGCCAGTTCGACGAGTGGGAAACGCGAAAGGTCAACGTGCGCGACCTCAGCACCAAGGCCATCTGGGTGGAGTCAGCGTGGGTCGATGGCGACGGCACGATCTTCGGCTGGTACCACCATGAACCCGGTCTCATGTACCCTGACTCGTCGCTGACCGCCCCGAAGATCGGGGCCGTGGTTTCCTTCGATGGCGGTCGCAGCATCCAGGATCTGGGAATCATCCTGGAGTCGGGCGATGCCCTCGACGACGGGGCCCAAAACGGGTTCTTCACCGGTGGGCACGGCGATTTCACGGTCGTACTAGACCGCGACCGGAAGCACTTCTATTTCTTCTTCACCAACTACGGCGGCCCGGCGGAGTCCCAGGGAGTTTGCGTCGCACGCATGGCGTTCGACGATCGCTTCGAGCCGGTCGGGAAGGTAGAGAAGTACCACCAAGGGGGATGGACCGAACCCGGCCTCGGCGGCGCCGTGACGCCCATCTTCGCCGCCGCACGTTCCTGGAATCACGCCGATCCCGATTCCTTCTGGGGACCATCGGTCCACTGGAATACCCACCTCCAGTGCTTCGTCATGCTGGTCAATCACGCCAAGGGAGAACCGGGCTGGTCCCAGAATGGCATTTACGTGAGTTACTCCACGGATCTTTCCCGGCCCCAGGCTTGGAAGGTTCCGACCAAGGTGCTCGGCGACCGGGATATTCCCGGCTGGAGCACTTTCTATCCCCAGGTGATGGGACTCGAAGAGGGCGGCACGGACTCCCACGCCGGACGGGTGGCACGGCTCTACCTCAACGGGCTCTCACGCTGGGAGATTGAATTCTTTGTGCCTCCGCCGCCGGACGAAGAACCGTAGTCGGCTGTACTCCGGCATCGGGATTGCAGGATCGGTCAGCCGGGAGGATCCGTCAAAGGGCGGCGGGAAAAGAAGAGCGTAGGGTCGTGAAACAGACCCCTTCGTGCGGCGGCAGCCCCACGCGACCGGGATATCACCGGGCGTGGGCGCATCTTTCTCCTCTGGAATCCCGTGCTCGGCCTGCGGCTTATCCACGCACCGTGCCGGGGCTCCGGAATACATCGCGTTGCCCGGGGGCGCGCGACACCCTGCCGTGCTGGTCCCACGAGCGCGGCAGCGGATGCAGGCGTCGGACAGCCCCCTCCCCTATCCAATGACGCCGCCGACCGTGATGCCGCCTCCCACCCTCCCCCAGGTATCCCAATCGTGGATGCACAAGCGAAGATCCCCCGTGCGCCCGGGCGACCCCGGCTGGACGAGCGGGTACTTGCGACACCTCAGCCACACGCTCGATCCCGAGGCAACGGTGCCTCGGCCGCGGAGGAGAACCCGGCCCGGCCGAGTCCGGCGCGAGACGGTCCATGGCGCGGGCAACATGCCGGCGGGACTTCCGCCAGCAGCCACCGCCCGCGACCGGTGGACCTCCCTTTATGCCTGAACAACGAATCAAGGAACTGGAAATCCAATTGACGGCCGCAGGTGAAACCGTGGCCGGCCTGCAGCGCAGGAATGCCGAGCTCACCGAACAACTCTCTGACGCCGAGACCCGCAACAAGAAGCTCCGACGATCGGCGCGGCGCGACGAAAGCACCTTCAAGGAACAGCTCGCCGCGGCCCACAGCCGGCGGGGATGAGGATTACCTTCGCAACCCGACGCTGGCCGCCCGCACCCTCCGCGGCGTTGGCCCTTCCAGGGTGGACGAACTGACATCGAGCAAATCGTCCGGATGCGTTCGCTCGCGTTCGCTTTGGAGATACTTCTCCCCCTTGTGCACGAGCACGACGACCCGCACCGATTGCCCGCCCGAGTGGAAGAAGAACTCATCCGTACCCGCTTCGATGAGCGCGATGGCTTCCGCCTGTGACAGCAGCCAGCGCGTCCGATCCGCATTCACTCCGCCGATGGAGACGACCCGTTCGAGGGGATCGCGGCTGTAAGCGCGTCCGACCCTCGAAATCACCCGGCGCCGCAAAGGTCTGGCCATGGTTCCACCCTGCCGGCGCGACGCTCGAGGCGCGATGCAATACGGCGAGGGCTCGCGAAGCCGGCCCAGGGCGGCAGGTTGCGCCGCCAATGACCGCGGATCGATCCCCCGCCTGGCGGGGATCTGCCAGCCCGCGGTTACACAACGGCAGGAGTGGTCCGCCGCTTCGTCGGCGCCGAACGGCGCCAAGTCAGGAGACTGCCGGAACCTGCTGCTTCCTCAGGAACTGCTCCAGCGCACGCAAATCGGACGCGTCATGTTCCTCGAGTTCGTATTTCGGCCTCGCCGCCCGAACGAGGAAGCACTCCAGCCAGTCGAGCAGGATCTCCCGGCGGGGCAGCCACACGCCTGGGGCTGCGAGAATGTCGGCCTGCAATGCGCGGGCCCGGTTGAGGTATTCGCTGTTGTGGTTCATCTTGAAAGTCTGCGCGGACGGCGGGCGACCCGATCGCGGTTCGCTAGGCGGCCCGACGCGGGGGAGGACTCGGACGGGATGCGTTCCGCGTCGGCAGCTCCAAGGCACTCCCGGTGAAGAGACCGGCGAGGTTCGGCAGGGCAAACGCGCCCGCAGCTGGCGCGATCCACATCACCTCGGTCTCGAGGACGAATCCCAGGATGGCAACGGTTGCGGCGCCGAAGGCAAAGAAGGCATGGAATTGTCGAAACGCGAACAAACCGACGAACCCGGTGACGACGGCGATGAGCGCCACCGGCCAGGGCGTGAGGGCGGCAGCCACTCCGGCCACATAGCCCACGGGCGCCAGCAACACCCCTTGATCTCCGCGGCGGGTCAGGATCTGACCCACGACTCCCGCGGCGAGCACCGCCACCGCCGCCGCATACGGCGCCGGAGAGGCCAACTCCCAGCGGACCGACGTCAGCGCGAGCGATTCCCGGAGCAGCCAGGTCCCGAGGAATCCCCGGAGCGGATCAAGCCACAGGGCCGGCACCCACCACCACGGCCGATAGCGCGGACTGTCCTCCAGGCTCTGGAAGCCATCGAAGCTGCGCAGGTCGATCATCGACGACAGCAGCCGGTCCGCCGGAAAAAGCAACAGCAGCACGCCCGGCACCAGCAGGCTCCAGTGAATTGTCATCGAACCCACCCAGGGTTTCCGAGTTCGATGCAAATGTCGATGGCCATCGCGGATCGCCCCCGGGATCCCGCCGTGACACACGCCGCTCGTGGGCGGCGATCTCCGCGGCGGCTCGCACGCGAAAACTCGCCGCGGGATGCTTTCCGTTCCGGCGGGCAATCCGGGTGGCGCAATAAACGACAGAACCGGGTGGCCCAGCCACGAGTTACCCTCCGGTCGGGCTGGGCGGGGGTATTCCGTCGTATTCGGGGAAGATCGTTTTTATCCTCCCAATCTCTCCTCAGCGCATCGGCCACAAGATGAACGACCCGACCCGTCCCACTCCCCCGTTTGCGATGGTCTGGCCGCACCAGGCCATCGGGCGGAATGGCCCGGTCGCTGGCGGCGATGCCCGATCCTCTTCCGACTGCGAACACACCACCTCGTTGGCCGACCTCATCGCCAACCAAGAGAAAGACGCATTTATGCTCCGAGCTCCGCTCTGGGAGGTTCAAAAGACCGCGCCATGAAACAGACTGCGAACGCGCGCCTGCCTTCCGCCAGCAAACCTCCCCCATTCCCATGCAAAAGACCAAGAAGTCGGTGGCAAAACGCTTCAAACTGACCGCCACCGGCAAGATGATCCGGCGCACGCCCGGCTTCCGTCACCTGCTCGGCTCCAAGAGCACGACGGCGAAGCGTCGCGCGACCCGCGACAAGTTGGTGGCTCCAGGACACGCCGCGGCGCTGATTCAGTGCCTGCCGTTCGGCGTGTAACCGCCGGCCCCCTACAGCCTGATGCCGGGTTCCGCCCTGCCCGCCGCGAAAACCGTGGCGGTTTAGTAGCGCCGGCGGACGGGCGGACGGTAGGTCGGATTCGTTTCCTTCACCCGAAACGTGATCCGCGCCTTGTTGGTATCGTACGGGCTCATCTCCATCTTCACGGAGTCTCCCGCGGCGATCTTCACGTAGTGCTTGCGCATCTTGCCCGAAATGTGGGCGAGGACGATGTGGCCGTTGGCCAACCGCACCCGGAACATCGTCCCGGGGAGGACCGTGACAACCTTGCCCTCCAGTTTGATGACGTCGCCCTCGACGGCCGGAACGACGGGAGTTGGCGACGCTTGAGTTTCGCGCGATAGGGAGGTTTTCAGACCTTCAGGAAGGCGCATGGCCGCCCCCTGGCAACCCATCAGCCCGTGCCGCCGCGGAAAGCCTTGGCCGGGGAATCGGTTCCGTGAACAATCGCCTCTGCTCGGTCTCCGGGGATCGGCGCCGATCGGAAGGGAGGGTGGCAATGTTACGTCTGTGGCGGCGGAGCGCGGTCGCCCCGTTCACAGCAAACGCGAGTCGAAGAAAGGTCAGGCAACTGGGTAGCGCAGGTCGGAGACTCTCCTCGCTCACGAGCCGTGAGGCCCGCAACCCCGCTCAGCCCAGCGCCGCCACGAACGACTGGAAGAGTGGCCGGTAGCTGGGGCTGCGCTCCGGGTGGTACTGCACGCCGACGCACCACGGATGGGTGCGGTGGCACAGCTGTTCCAGGATGCCATCGGTGGCGCACCAGGCCTCGGCCGCGAGGCCCTCACCCAACGCCTCGACCGCCTGGTGGTGACTGCTGTTCACCGCGGCGAAGCGCCGCGACGGCGGCACTCCGGGCGCATGGCGCAGGGGCTGGATCTCCCGGTCGCGCTGCTCCGCCTCCCCATGACCCGGAATGTCGATCAACAGGGTGCCGCCCAACGCCACGTTGAGCACCTGGTGCCCGCGGCAGATCGCCAGCACCGGGCGCCCGGCTGCGACGATTTGCTTCACGGCGGGAAACTCCCAGGCGTCCCGCGCCGTATCGACTCCGCGAATCAGCGAGGCGTCGGACACGGGCTGATGGAGACAGCCCGGTCCCACATCGCCGCCGCCCGTCAACAACAAGGCCGCCGCGGCCCCGACGTCTGCCGGCTCGGTCCGGGCGTTGACCAAGCGCACACCCGGGAATTCGGAGAAGATCCCCGCAAAGAGGGCCTCATCCATCGGACGAATCCAGGAAACGACGACATTCATCGGGACCGATGATCGAGGAACCCGGCGTGGCGTTCAACCCTGCGACCGTCTCCGGCCGGGCCCGGCCCCGCCCGATGTCACCGTCCGGCGGGATCCACGGGCGCGTAGAGCTCGACCTCCCAGAGGCGGGAAGTGTCATCCTTGGTCGCGGTGACGCCGAGGCGGAGCCGCCGCGTTTCCACGGTGCCGAAGGTCCCGGACCAGTCGACCTGGCGGTTGTTGCGCACTTCCGAGCCGGGAATGTCGCGCCAACCGGAGCCGTCGTGCCACTGCAGCCGGAATCCCTGCACCGGCGAGTCCACCACGCCACCGTGCTGGTAACCGGAGATGATCCGCGCCGCCCCCACCCGCACCGGCTGATCCCAGGCGAACTCCACCCAATGCGGCAGCGGTGCGCGATTCACCCAGCGGGCGGAATTGTCGTCGATCCGGCCATTGCCGTCATTCAGGAGCGCCGCGGTCTGCAGCCCGCCCGCCGTCGCTCCCGGAGTCGCCACCCGGGCGGTCCGCGCGAGATTGGCGCCCGCCCGCGCCAACCAGGTCGGAGGCGTTGGCAGCATCACGGCACCGCCCTTCGCACCCGCCACCCGCGGACGAGGCCGGCCGCCGTTTTCATAGGGGAGATCGCGTCCGCGCACCTTGCCGACACCGCGCCGCATCAGGTCCTGGAGTTCGCCCAGATGCCGGGCGTAAATCGCCCGCGGCTGCACCTCGTGTTTCCGGCAGAGACTTGCCGCCATGCCCACGATTTCCCCCTCGGTGCCGCAGGTCCGCATCACCCGGACCGCCCCGAGGGCATCGTGCTCCACGCTGATGTTCCGACCCGCCATGAACAGGTTCTCGATGTTGCGCGAGTAGAGGCAGCGGTAGGGAATCCAAAAGGCCCGCCCGGCCTGGTGGGCGGCGTACATCCCGAAGTCCGCGCGGGAGATGAAGGCATCGCCCTCGAATCCCCGCTCATACCGCGGATCCGGCAGGTGCAGATCGTTGCTCCAGCCGGTCGGCGCGCAGCCGTCGGGAAACTGCCGGTCTTCGCGCAGGTCCCGCAGGA
>JACRQG010000040.1:0-30622 GCA_016222805.1 Verrucomicrobiota bacterium
CGGCATGCCGACGCCGAGGAAGGACAGCGTGGCTGCCGAGAGGATGGCGAGGCCGAGATTCGCGTCGCGCACGAGCAGATCGGCGGCTTGGAGGGCGGTCGCCGTCGCCGATGACTCCGGACGATTCCGGCCGGAAAGGGGCGGGGGGCTCGTGGTCGGGGGCGGGCCGGGGGGGCATTCGGCCGTGCCGCAGCGCACCCACACCAGATGGGCCAGCAAATCCGGCGCGAAGGAGGAGGGATCGAAGGAGTTGGTGCCATCGATGAGTGCGACCCGGAGGCGGGCCCTCCGGGTGGTGGCGAGCAACTGACCGAGCAGCAGATGGCCGCCGCAACTGGGCGCGGCGCAGACCACCTCGGTGAGGGCTCCCAGCGGCAGGCCGCCGGTGGCGGCGTCGAGCGCCGGGATGCCCGTGCCCAGGACCCGGCCGGCCGGCCGCGGCTCGGTCGGGAAACGGGTGGCGAGCAGACGACGAAGTTCCGCGAGTTTTTCGGGCGCGGGCATGTGGCGCAGGCGGAAGAGTCGCAGATGGGACGGTGCGCGGGGATGCGTGCGCAATCGGTGATCAGTGGTCAGTAATCAGTGATCAGGGGTCGGCAATCGATGGTCCTGGTGGTGAATATCCGCTTGGTGTACAAATGAACACTATTTAAGTCCTGTACTTTCCACAGTCGGATCACTGAACACTGATTACCGAGTACTGCTTACCGATTACTGCGCACCGCTCATTCCGGTTGGCTGGAACTGTTCCCGGGGGCCCAGGCGGTGTCAGGAAGGTTCACGACAACGGCCGGAGCAGGCCGACCATCACGCCCTGGATGACGAGCTCCTCGGCGGGCAGGAGATCGGGGTAGCGCGGGTTCTCGGCCCGGAGGAAAGGGCGGCCGCGCTGGAGGAGATAACGTTTGAGGGTGGACTCGCCGTCGATGAGGGCGGCGACGATGTCGTTGGGATGCGGGTCGCGCGGCGTGAGGAAGACGATGTCGCGATCGAGGATGCTGGCGTTGACCATGGAGTCGCCGCGCACGCGCAGGGCGAACAGGCGGGTGTTGGGGCGCACGCCGAGAGAGGCGGTGTCGACGGAGATGTAGCTGTCGGGTTCCTGCTCCGCCTCGACGGGCAGGCCGGCGGGGATGGTGCCGAAGAGTGGAATTTCGGCGAGGGCGCCGCGGCGCGGGTGGGCGGGGGGCAGCAGGCCCCGGGCCTTGCCCTCGAGGCGGCGGAGGGCGCCCTTGGCGATCAGGGCATCGACGTGGCGCTTGATCCCGAACGGGCTGGCGAGACCGAAGTGGGCCTGGATCTCGCGGAGGACGGGGGCGACGCCGTGTTGCCGGTGATGGGCGTGGATGAAATCGAGCACCTGCTGCTGGCGGTCGGTGAGTGGTTCGCTCATAGTGTTCATGTGAACACACCATTGCCGGAATGCAAACCCGGAGATGGCGGCGCGGAAAAAATCGTTCGGGAAGGCGACGGTGGGAGTCGCCGGTCGCGGGCATGTGACCCTGGGAGGCGGATGATCCCGACGGGGCGGCTCGCGCAAAACGCTCCGCCGGGCGGCCAATCGTCCAGTGGAACGCGGCGGGTTTCACTCGCACCGGTGGAACGGGGATGTCGCAAGAAGGAACCAGTGATCGGGGGTTGCGCCGGCCCCTGGCGCGTGCGCTGATGGCGCAGGTTGGTGTGAGCCAACCAGCCCCCGCAACTCCCATGCCGCTCTTCCTTCCTGGCTGGCAATCCCGCTCCCTCGTCGTCGCCGGGCGGTCTTCCCGGTTGGCAACCGTCCGACGCCGGTTGCGGGTGGCAGGCGGTGGCGAGCCTGCGATTCAGACCTGGAGGCCGCGAAGGGTCTATCGCGCATAGACCCACCCTTACGCCATGCTCCTCCGTGTGCTTCTCCCTGTCCTGGTTGTCGGTGGCACGCTTCTCTCCGGTGCAAGCCGCGCCGCCCCGGCGGAGTCCTTTCTCGGGGGGGCGGTTTTCCTGAACCAGCGTCTTTTTCCCGGACGCGGGGCGCTTGATGTGCTCGTCGCCCGGAACGGGAGCGTGCTCGCCTTTCACCGCAACACCCTGCGCGAAAGCACCGACGGCGGCGCCACATGGGGGGCGGCCCGCGAGATTGGTCGCGATGCCGGCGGCAAGACGGTCTACAACGAAATCAAGGGCGAGATCCTCTACGTCCGGGCGGACAAGGGCTACTTGTGGAAGAGCCGCGACGACGGCCGCACGTGGTCGCGCGAGACGATCCAAGTTCGCCCCAACCGGTTCGGCCACGGTTCTCCTGACACGGTGCCGCTCTCGGTCGGAGCCTTCCAGCCGGGCATCACGTTGCAGTTCGGGCCGAGGAAGGGCCGCCTGCTGATGGCCACGCGGGTCATGGGGCCGACCGGTTCCAACGACGTCGAATGGAGGCCCTATCACTACAATGCCGCGATCTTCAGCGACGATGGAGGCGCAACCTGGCAGGTGAGCGCGCCGTTCCCGGTCCTGGGCTCCGGCGAGGGGGCGCTGGCCGAACTCTCCGATGGCCGGATTCTCTACAGCTCGCGGGAGCACATGAGTGTCGGCAACCGCTACTTCGGCTGGAGCCACGATGGCGGCGAACTGTGGCTCTCCCCGTGGCAGAGCGACACGCTGCCCGACGGCGCGCGGGGCACTTCCTACGGCTGCATGGGCGGGTTGATCCGCCTGCCGATCGAGGGTGCGGACGTGCTGCTCTACAGCAATCTCGACACCTCTGCCGGCATCATGCCGAAAAAGGTCGGTGGATCCACTTCCGCCGGCCGGGAGAAGATTACCGTCTGGGCCAGTTTCGACGGCGGGAAGACCTGGCCGGTGAAGCGCCTCGTGCATGACGGGCCGAGCGCCTATTCAAACCTGGGCGTTGGTCGCGCCGGCACGCCCAGCGAGGGCAGGATTTTCCTGAACTACGAGGGCGGCGACAAACACTGCTACGAGGCCGTCTACGTCGCGACCTTCAATCTCACTTGGCTCCTGAACGGGCGGGAACTGCGCGACTTCCTGCAACGATGACGCCGGCCGAAATACTGCCATGTTCCGGTGCCGCGGTCCAAGCGCGGCCCGATTGCATCCGGAACCGCGGCCGAATTCGCCGCGCCTGCCTCCCTTTCGAAACCTGATGTGAGGACCTTTCTCATGCCAACTCCCGCTTCCGTCACCGCGAGGTTATTCGCCCTGGCTCTGGCCGTGACCACCACGCCCCTCCGCGCCGCGCCGCTGCTCGAGTTCAACGACGTCTTCCCCGCCAAATCCAACGGCATCGCGCGCCACCGCATCCCCGGCGTGGTGGTCACTCCCAAGGGCACCGTGCTCGCGTACTGCGAGGCGCGGAAGAACAATAGCTCCGACTGGGGGGAGATCGAAATCCACCTGCGGCGCTCCACCGATGGCGGTCGCACCTGGGAGGCCCCGCGGCAAATCGCCCACCGCGGCCCGCGCCTCGAGGGCAATCCGCGCAAGAAGTCGGGCGGCGAGCGCGAGCAGACCGTCAACAACCCCGTCGCGATTGTCGACCGCACCACGGGCGCGATCGAGTTTCTCTACTGCGTGAACTATGCGCGCTGCTTCTCCATGCGGAGCATCGACGATGGCGTGACCTGGACCGCCCCGGTCGAAATCACGGCGATCTTCGAGCCCTTCCGCCGCCATTACGACTGGAAGGTCATCGCCACCGGTCCGGGGCACGGCCTCCAGCTCCGGTCGGGACGGCTCGTCGTTCCCATCTGGCTGGCCTACGGAGGCGTCGGCGACCACGGGCCCTCGGCCGCGGGGACGATCTTCAGCGACGACCACGGCCGGACCTGGCGGGCGGGCGATGTCGCGATCCCGAACGCCGGCGAGTTCAGCAGCCCCAACGAGACGATGCTCACGGAGCTTTCCGACGGACGCGTGATGCTCGTGACGCGCAGCGTCTCGAAGGCCAACCGGAAGGTTGTCACCATCGGACCCGACGGCGCGACGCAGTGGGCAAAGCCGTTCTTCCACGATCAACTCTGGGAGCCGCGGTGCATGGCAAGCATCGTCGCGCACCCGTCGCGCCCGGGCACCCTGCTGTTTTCAAATCCGCACACCCTGCCGGCGGAGCCCGGTGGCAAAAGCGCCCGCGAGAAGCTGAGCATCAAGCTCAGCCGCGACGACGGGAAGACCTGGTCTGTCAACAAGACCCTCGATGCCGGCCCGAGTGCGTACTCGGACCTTGCCGTGCTCGGCGACGGCACCGTCCTCTGTCTGTACGAAGCGCGCAACGACATCCGGATGGCGCGGTTCAACCTGGAGTGGCTTGAGGCTGGTCCGGTTGGTCGCTGAGCGACTGTCACGCCCCGGCGCATTACTCCCTTTCAGTATCGCCGATAATAGATGCATTGACCGTCCGGTTGGAATTCGACCCACGCAGGCGGTTGAGTCAGCGATGGACGCAGGATGCTGGACGGCGAAAGACCGAGTCTTCGGACGGAGGGGAAGGAGCGCGGATCTCTGTGATCGCCGACCCTGGGGCGGGGCGTCGGTCGGGACCGGCTGGCGCGGTCGCCCGCTCGATCCGGCTGGTCAGCGTAATTGCGGGTGTTCTGGCCAGCCTGGCACCGGGGCAAACGCCGTCGGCGGGCCGGTGGGAGGCGTTGCGGAGCTTCACGTTGGCGGAAGGGGCCAATCCTGCGTCGGGGGCACCGTTGATCCAGGCGACAAATGGCCAGATCTACGGCGTGCGGGAGTTCGGGGGAGCGGAAAACTGCGGCACCTTGATTCGAATCGCGCCGGACGGCTCGGGGTTTTCCGTGGTTCGCAGTTTCACGCGCGCGGAGGGCGATTACCCGGTGGCCATCCTCCAGAGCCGCGATGGAAGGTTGTACGGGATCACGAACGCCGGCGGCTCCGGTCCTTTTGGGGCGCTGTTTTCCCTGAACCTCGATGGAACCGGGTTTTCCATCCTGTACCGTTTCACATCGGCGGCCACGGGGTGGTCCCCCGGCACCTTGCTGGAGGGAGCGGATGGCGTGCTGTTTGGTTCGTGCCTGGGTGAAGCGGATGCGACCCGCTCGCCGCTGAGTGCGATCTTCCGAATTGAACGCGACGGCAGCGGATTTCGGATCCTGCGCACGCTCGCGCGGGCGACCGAGGGTTTCGGCGTGCACGGCGGCGCCGGCGTTCACCTGATTCAGGGCGGCGATGGCGTGCTCTACGGTACGGCCGCGTCCGGTGGCAGCGCGGATGCCGGGACGATCTTCCGGCTGAATCCGGACGGCACGGGATTCCGCGTGCTGCGCATGCTGAGCGACGCGGAGGGAAAGCAGCCCAACCGGCTCCTCCTGGCCCGCGGGCGGCTCTTCGGCACGGCTTACCGGGGCGGCACCGCGGAACGGGGCACGCTCTTCCGCCTGGAGCCGGATGGTTCCGGTTTCACGGTGCTGCGCCACCTGGCCGGCAGTTTTCCCCCGCCGACGGCGAGCCAGTTGCCGTTCGCCGGGCTGACCGAGGGCAGGGATGGATTCCTCTACGGCGTCAGCACCGCCGGAGGAGAGTTGCGCGAGGTCGGCACGCTGTTCCGCCTCGATCCGGCCACGGGCGCCTACCTGCTGCTCCGGACGTTTCAACCCGGTGACGGGTCGCCGCGGGGCGAGCTGTGGGCGGCGGACAATGGCAGGCTCTACGGTGCCACTGCGGGAGGCGGGTTGCACGCCCAGGGAACCTTGTTCGCCTTCGTGCCGGCGATCCCCTCCGTGCCGACGGCCGCGGTCGGGGTGCCGTTCGTTTTTTCGACGGTGCCAATTCTCGGAGCCGCGGGCCGCTACTACGCCGACGGCCTGCCTCCGGGGCTGACGATCGATCTCACCACGGGCGACATCTCCGGAGTGCCGCGCACCGTCGGAGTCTTCCCGGTGGTGTTGTCCGCACGTCTTCCCGGGGAGATCGGTCCCGTGACCATCAACCTCGAGGTTGGCCGGGCCGCGGTGGCAATCGCGATCACCGGCCTGAATCAGGTCTACGACGGGAAAGCCAAGCCGGTGACGGTGTCGACCGCGCCCGAGGGGCTCAGGTATGTCGTGACCTACGATGGCAGTCCGACGCCGCCGGTACTTCCGGGGTCGTACGCCGTGCAGGTTCGGATCCAGGAAACCGATCATGTCGGCCAGGCGGTCGCGACGCTGACCATCACGGGAGCGGCGCCGACGATCGCTCCGCTGCCGGCCGTGCCGGCGGTGGTGGCCGGTGACGCGGTGTCGGTGGCGGCGAGCGTCTCGGGTCCGGGCCTCCTGTCCTATCAGTGGCAGCGGCGCAGTGCGGGCGCTGGGGCCTTCGTCGATCTGATTGACGGGGAGGGCGTGTCCGGTTCGACGGGCGCGGTGCTGGCGATTCGTCCCGCGACCTTCGCGATGAACGGGGATCAGTTCCGACTGCGGGTCTCGAATCCGCTGGGCTCCGTGCTGAGCGATCCGGTCACTTTGGTGGTGTATCCGGCGGCGGTGCTGGCCAACGTGGCCGTTCGCGCCCGCGTGCGGAGCGGGGAGCCGCTGACGGTCGGGTGGGTGACGAGTGGTGCGCGTACGCTCCTCGTGCGTGCGATCGGGCCCGGCCTCGGTTCGTTCCTCGGGGCCGCGGCCGTCGCCGGCGATCCTTCCTTGATCGTACAGCATCCAGACGGAGCCCGGATCGCGTCGAATGCCGACTGGGGAGGTGCGCCGGACCTGGTCGCGGCGAGTGCCGCGGTCGGGGCGTTTGCGCTCGCTCCGGATTCGGCGGATGCCGCGTTGCGCGTGGCCGTGACCGGGGCGGCCACCGCGCAGATGGAGGTTACCTCCGCCGGCCTCGGGCTTCTGGAGTTGTACGATCTGCAGCCAGCACCTGGGGCGCGAATCGTGAACCTCTCCGCGTTGTACGAAGCCGGGACCGCGGAACATGCGCTCGTGCTTGGTCTGACCGTGCACGGGAGCGGCAGCAAACGGTTGCTGGTACGCGGAGTGGGGCCGGGGCTGCGTCCGTTCGGGGTCGCCCGGCCGCTGCCGGCCGCCCGGCTCGACGTTTATACGGCGGGGGCGTTGCGGCTGGTGGGCAGCGAAGGCTGGGCCGACGCCCTCGCCGCGGAATTCGCCCGCGTGGGGGCGTTTGGATTGCCGGCGGGAAGCCGGGATGCGGCGCTGGTGCTCACGCTCCCGGCCGGTGGCTACTCGATCCACCTTTCCGGTGCGGGAGGGGAGTCGGGCACCGGGTTGATCGAGGTTTACGAGCTGCCTTGAAGCCTGCGAATCTCAGCATGATCTCCTTTCCCGAATTTCGACGCCGCTGGTGGGGCTTCCACTGGGCGGTCGCCCTGTTCGCCCCGCTGGCAACCCTGGCGCAGACTCCTGCGTTGCCCACCGTGTCGATCGTCAAGACGTCGACGTTTCGGCAGGCGCCGGCCAACACGTTGGAGGACGCCGGCAGCCAGTTGCGGATCCAGGTCGCTTTTCCGCTCTCGTCCGCCCCGAACGAATACGAGGTCGAACTCCGTCGCGGGAGCACGGTGGTGCGAATTCCGCGGGTCTCCGCCGCCGGTTACGAGTATCTCCGGTCCTTCGGGACCCAGGCGGAGATGGAGGCGGTGCTCCCGGACGGGACCTATTCGCTCGTGGCGGCAAATGGGAGCACGACCGTCGAGGTCAGCTCGGAGCCGGATCTGCTGAACGCACGGGTCGTCAACCTCGACGCCGTGCAGCGCTGGAACGGCCGGGATGCGATCAACGTCACCGTGTCGCCCGTACCGGTCGGCGGCCCCACCTCGATGTGGGCGAGTCTGGCGATCCGCCAGGGCGGCTCCCAGGTGCTGAGTGCGTCCGCCCAACTGACCAGTTCGCCATTCACGTTCACGGCGTGGATTCCTTCCCTCTCCGCCCCGGTGACCGAACCAGGGGAGGCCCTCCAGGCCGAACTGACTTTGCCGGTGGCCCGGCGGTTGTCGGCGCACCTCATTTACCGGACGGTCATCCTGCAGTTTCCGGTGGCCCGGGCGCATCTCCCGCCGCAGATCTCGGAGCAGCCGGTGGCTCGCACCGTGGCCGCAGGGGAACCGGCGGTCCTATCGGTGCGTGCCAGCGGCGGCGGGTTGAGCTACGTTTGGCAGAAGGACGGCTTGCCGTTGCCGGGAGCAACCCAGGCGACCCTGAGCATCGCCGCGGCCGCTCCGAAGGATGCCGGCAGCTACGCGGTCTTGGTGAGCAACACCGGAGGAACGATCTTGAGTGCGGCTGTCCGGCTCACGGTGAACCCGGTGCTGCTTCCGCCGCGGGTAATCGCCGCCCCGGCGAGCGTCACCGCCACCGCTGGCGAGGCGCTGACGCTGACGGTCCGGGCCGAAGGCACGGCGCCGCTTTCGTACCAGTGGTTCCATGACGGCAGGACGGTTCCCGGGGCGACGGGCGATTCGCTGGCGGTTCCCGTGCTGCGGGTGGGCGACGCGGGAAGCTACACGGTGGCGATCGCCAACCCGGCCGGAACCGTGACCTCGGCTCCGGCGGTGGTCGCGGTGCGTCCGGTGACGCGCCTGGCCAACCTCTCGATCCGGACGCGGGCCGGCGGATCGCACGGCACGTTGGTCGTGGGGGTGAGCATCAGCGGTGGCGCTCCCGGGGCGACGAAACCCCTGTTGTTTCGCGCGGTCGGACCGACCCTCGCGCTCTTCGGCATCGGGGATGCGCTGTCCGACCCTCAACTCGCTTTGCACGCCGGAACCCGGGTTTTCGCGACCAACGACGACTGGGGCGGTGCCCGGGCGCTCGAAGAGGCGGCGGGCAGGGTCGGGGCGTTTGCGCTCGCGAGCGCCTCGTCGAGGGACGCCGCGGTGATGGCGGCGCCGGAGGCCGGGGGCTACGCGGTTCAGGTGAGCGGAAAAGCGGAAGAGGGCGGAACCGTGCTCGCGGAGGTCTACGACGCCACGCTGGACGGTGACTTCCTGACCTCGACGCCACGGCTCACCAACCTGTCTGCGCTGGCCCGGACGACCGGTGGTGACGACCCCGTGATTAGCGGTTTCGCGATCACGGGTGGCGCGCCCATCCTGGTCCTGATCCGCGGAGTCGGGCCGGCGCTGCGAGTGTTTGGCGTCGCCGGGGTCCTGGCCGATCCCAGGCTGGGGGTTTTCGCGGCGGGCAGCGCCGCTCCGCTGGCGGCAAACGACAACTGGTCGGAATCAAGTCAGGCCGCGGAGATCGCGCGGGTGGCGGCGCAGGTGGGGGCGTTTGCCCTCGCCGACGGCGCTGCGGATGCGGCCCTCCTCGTCTCACTGGCGCCGGGAACCTACACCGTCCAGGTGAGCGGACCAGGAAGTGCCGCCGGGCTGGCCCTGATCGAGATTTACGAAGTCCGCTGAAGGGTGCGGCCGGGGGCAGGGCGGCCGCGCGAACCGGGGCACGCTGGTCGAATTCCCGAAAATCGGGTTCGCGTGCGGCCGGCGGCCCGCCATTTTTCCGCCGGCTTCATCGCGATTTCCCGCCCATGCCCCGTCCCGGTCTTCGCTCTCTTCTCATCGGCCTCTGGCTGGCCGGGCTGACCGTTCCGGCCCGTGGGGCGCAGGAGCCGGCGGGTGAGGAGGTCGTCAAACTGGAGCCCTTCAATGTCACGGCCTACAAGGGGAAGATCCCCCTCATCGATGGCTTCACCGGCAAGGAGTACACCGGCAGCAACGACGTGGTCTTCAACTTCGCCGGGACGTTCAACAAGCTGCTGCTCGGGTATCACCAGAAGCTGGTCCTCGACGAAGTGAAGCACCTCCAGTTCCGCGTGAAGCTTGGAAAGGAGTTCGAGCGGGAAATGGGGCAGCTGGCGGGTTTGTTCGGATTTGATCGTTTTGCCCTCGACAATGCCACCTGGCTGAGGCGGGAGCGCGCGATCATCATCCGGCTCATCCGCGAGCCCTTCTTCAAGATCAAGGCGCTGGTCGTGTGGGATCTGGACCGCCTCAAGCAGATGGCGCCGCAGAAACCCGACACCAAGTACGCGAGGGACCTCCGCTATGATCCCGAGGCCGGGCGGTGGGAACGGCGCATCACCGCCCGTTGGGATGTCTTCTTCTACAACCACCCGAACAACCCCAACAGCTCCTTCGCGACCGAGAAGGAGCAGGGCCTCAACCTCGATACCCAGCGGGGCTTCCATTTCATCGAACGGGCCCTGCCGGTGCAGATCCCGCCCGGTGCGTTCAAGGAAGTGAGCCTGACCTACCCGATCTTCTTCTCGGACACCCAGGCTGACGAACGGGAGTTGCGGCGCCTGCAGGAGACCTTCATCGCCAACCTGCATTACCTCTACGACCCGTTCAGCTGGGTGGCGCGCCGCGACACGCGTTTCCGCGGGGGATACCCGCAGGATTGCCTCGACTACGTCCGGTCGCAGCGGATCTACGTCGACAATCGGGACTGGTTCGACCCCGTGTTCGCCCGCTTCCTGGCGGACGTGGTGACCGTCAAGCTCCAGGGCGCCGAGGAAATCTACGCCCTGCATCTCCTGCAGAAACGGCTGGCGGAGAGCCCCCGGGCGCTCGGTGTGGGACTGGATCTCCTCAACTGGAACAAGGGCGAGAAGCGCGAGGCGGTCGATCGCCCGGAAGCGGAGGCCCGAATCGCGCCGGCGACGCCCGCCGGGTTTCGCTTCGTGCTGCTCGACGCCTACCAGCGCCTGGGGGACACCTTGATCGAGCGGATTCGCCACCGGCTCCTGGCGCAGAAGGAGCAACGCCGACGGGTCAACGGCCAGGCCATGCTGACCGAGGTGATCGCGGAACTTTCGGGCCTGCCCTACGCCGAGTTCGCCGTCCGGGCGAAGGCCACCCAGGAAGCAAACCTGGCCAGTTTCCGGCGGAACCCGCCGCGGCCGGGCTCGCCCTGAGGTCTCCGGCTACGCCTTCTTCTTTCGACCGCCCTTGGGCTCGATGTTCAGGTAGGTCTTGTTGAGCATCTGGCTCTCGTAGAGTTCGAGCAGGCGCACGCCCTCGCGGGGTTTGACCTGATCCTTGCGGGTGGCGGCATCGATCTGCGTCTTCATCTTCCGGCAGAGGTCCTCCTGCTGGTACTGCACGCCCTCGATGACGTCGGCGATGCGGCTGCCGCTCAGCGCTTCCTCGATGTAAAAGCCGTTGGGTTCGTCGTCCTCCAGGAACACGTGCACCTCGTTGACGCGGCCGAAGAGGTTGTGCAGGTCGCCCATGATGTCCTGGTAGGCGCCGGTGAGAAAGATGCCGAGGTAGTAGGGCTTCTGGTTCAGCGGATGCAGGGTGAGGTACGACTTGGTGTCCTGCAGGTCGATGAACCGGTCGATCTTGCCGTCGGAGTCGCAGGTGATGTCGACGAGGATGGCGTTGACCGTGGGTTTCTCGTTGAGGCGGTGGAGTGGGGCGATGGGGAAGAGCTGGTCGAGCGCCCAGTGGTCGAGCAGCGACTGGAAGACGGAGAAATTGCAGACGTACTGGTCGGCGAGCAGGGTGTTGAGGTCGTGGAGTTCCTCGGGCTGGTAGCCGGTCTTGCGGCCCTCCTTGGCGATCTGCTCGCAAATCTGCCAGAAGAGGGACTCCGCGGCGGCGCGGTTCTCGAGGTCGAGGTAGCCGAGGTTGAAGAGGGAGAGGGCCTCGTGTGCTTCACCTTGGGCTGGTGTTGGTGGCCGAGGGACTCGCGCTTGTTGATGCGTTCGAACACCTCGATCACGAGCATCGAGTGGGGGGCGACCACCGCCCGGCCGGACTCGCTGACGATGTCGGGCACGGGCACACCGGAGGCGTTGCAGATTTCGCGGATGTTGAAGACGACGTCGCGGGCGTACTCCTCGAGGGAGTAGTTCATCGACGACTCGAAGTTGGTGCGCGAGCCGTCGTAGTCGATGCCGAGGCCGCCGCCGACATCGAGGAAACCCATCGGGAAGCCCATCTTCGCGAGCTGGCAGTAGAACCGCGAGGCCTCGACCACGGCGTTCTTGATCGTGAGGATGTTCGGGACCTGGGAGCCGATGTGGAAGTGGACCAGGCGGAGCGCCGAGGTGAGCTTGGCGGCCTTGAGCTTCTCGCAGGCAAAGAGGATCTCGGCAGTGTTGAGGCCGAACTTGGCGTTGTCGCCGGTGGAGGTGGCCCACTTCCCCTCGCCCTGGGTCTGGAGCTTGAGGCGCAGGCCGATCATCGGCTTCACGCCGGTCTCCTGGGAGAGGCGGATCACGTCGTCGAGCTCGGAGAGCTGTTCGACCACGATGATGATCTTCTTGCCCAGTTTGCGCCCGACCAGGGCGAGGCGGATGTAATCGTGATCCTTGTAGCCGTTGCAGATGATCAGGCGCTGGGCGCCCTCGTGCATCGCCAGGGCGATCATCAGCTCCGGCTTGGAGCCGGCCTCCAGGCCGAAGTTGAACTCCTTGCCGGCGGCAACGATCTCGTCGACGACCTCGCGGAGCTGGTTGACCTTGATGGGGAAGACCCCCCGGTAGTCGCCCTTGTAACCCTCGTCCTTGATCGCCTTGGCGAACATCTCGTTGAGCTGGATGACCCGGTGGCGCAGCAGGTCCTGGAAGCGGATCACCATGGGCGCCTTCAGGCCCATGCCGAGTGCCTCCTGGACGACATCGAGCACGCGGATGGCTCGTCCGTCGAGGAGGGGCTGGACGTTGACGAACCCGGCGTCGTCAACCGCGATATGGCCGGAGCCCCAGCGCTTGAAGCCGTAGTGCTCTTCGGATTTGGCCGCCGACCAGGCGGAGGAGGATTTGGTTTTCAGGGCGTCGAGGGTTGAAGGTGGGAAGCCAGGGGGCGACGGGGCCGGCTGGCCCGCGGGCGGAATGGTCGCTTCCGCTCGCCGGGACCCGCCCCGGGGCTCCCCAACTTCGCCGTCTTCCGGCTTGCTTTTGCCGGAGGCGGATTAGTTAGATGCATGTTTTATTTTTTCCAAATCACCCGACACGCAATGCCGAAAATGTCCTCGCTGTTGTCCGCCATCGAATTCCTCGCCCAGACGCCGGCCCCCGGCCAACCGCAGGCCCCCTCCGCCTGGGTGCAGATCCTGCCGATGGTCCTGCTCTTCGGCGCGATGTATTTCTTCCTGATCGCCCCCCAGCGGAAGAAGCAGAAGGAGCACGAGAAGATGCTCTCCGCCCTGCAGACCGGGGACGAGATTGTGACCAGTGGCGGGATTTTCGGTGTGATCACCAACGTGAAGGAAGACCGCTTCGTGGTGCGGGTGGCGGACAACACCAAGATCGAAATCGGCAAGGGCTTCGTGCAGACGGTGCTCAAGAAGACGGGGGACGAGAAGAAGTAATCCCCGGAACCGCGCGCGGCGCGGACCCCGCCGGACGAGCCCGCCGTGGCGGGCCCGGTTCATTTTCAACCCAAACGATCCATGCTTAAACGCAACCTCTGGAAGCTCGTGACTTCCCTGGCCCTCGTGGTCTGGGCCGTCTCGCAGCTTATCCCCGTCAAGGACGAGCCCTTTGCCGGCTACGTCCGTTCCCATGCCTCGGCCAAGCAGGCGGAGTTCGCCAAGCTGCTCGACGAGGCGGCGGCGCGGAAGAAGAACCTGCAGGCCCCGAGCGAATTCGTGGCGCTGAAACAGATCGGCAAGGAGCGGCGCCTCGATCTCTCCCAGTATTTCCCCCAGATCCGCCTCGAGCAGTCGCTGAAGAACATCGAAAAGCGCAACGACATCCTGCTCGCTGAGCTCCTGCGCCTTTCCCGGGGCCGGCTCCAACTCGGCCTCGACCTCAAGGGCGGCGTGGCCTTCACGCTGGAGGCGGTCGAGACGCCCGGTGAGACCGCGGATGCCTACCAGCGCCGGGAGAAGCTGCAGAAGGCGATCGAGATCATCGGCGCCCGCATCAACGGCCTCGGCGTGGCCGAGCCCGTCCTGCGCGCGATTGGTGAGAATCGCATCGAGATTCAGCTGCCGGGCATCAGCACCAAGGACAACCCGGACGTCGTCGATCAGGTCAAGGCGCCGGCCCGGCTCGATTTCCGCCAGGTGCACCCGACCCTGACCCCGGGACCCGGCGTGGAGACGCCGGCCGGCTATGAGATCAAGACCCTCGAGTGGGAGACTCGCCAGGGACAGTCCGGGATCGAGGAGCTGTTCGTGAAGCGGATTCCCGAGATGACGGGCGAGATGATCAAAAACTCGTTCGCCCGGCCGGACCTCTACGGCAAGCCGGAGGTGATCCTGGAGTTCACCAGCGACGGACGGAAGCGCTTCGCCGAGGTCACCCGGGTGATCGCCGATTTTGGCCAGCGCGGCGGGCCTCTCGGCCGGCTCGCCATCGTGCTCGACGGCAAGCTCTATTCCGCGCCCACGGTGCGCGAGGAGATCAACAGCGATTCCGCCCAGATCACCGGCAGCTTTACCGACCGCGAGGCGATCAACCTCGCCAACGTCCTCAACAACCCCCTCGACGTCGAACTGCGGGTGATGGAGCAGTACGAGGTCGGACCCACGCTGGCCACGGATGCGGTGATCAGCGGGCGCAACGCCTTCATCGTCAGCACCGCCCTCACCATCGGCTTCATGCTGGTGTTCTACACCATCGGTGGCGTCGTGGCGGCGATCGGGATGGGCGTGAACGTGCTCACGACGCTCGGCGTGATGGCCAGCATCGGGGCCACGCTGACGATGCCGGGCATCGCCGGCATCGTGCTCACCCTCGCGATGTCGGTCGACTCGAACATCCTCATCTTCGAGCGCATGCGCGAGGAACTGAAACTCGGCAAGACCCTTGGCACCGCCTTGGAGGCGGGCTTTGACAAGGCCTGGTCCGCGATTCTCGACTCCAACCTGACGACCCTGATCACCGCCGTCGTCATGATCGTCCTCGGCACCGGTCCGGTGAAGGGCTTCGGTGTCACGCTGACCATCGGTATCTTCACGACGATGTTTGCGGCGGTCGTGGTCAGCAAACTCCTCCTGGAGGGGCTGATCTTCGGCAATGTCCTCCAGCGGCTGCCGATGTTCTCGGTGCTGCAGAACACCAACTACGACTTCCTCAAGTTCACCCGGGCGGCCGTGATCGGCACGGTGGTGATTCTCGTCATCGGGATTGGCGCGGTGGCCTTCAAGGGCCGGGAGATCTACGGCATCGACTTTGTCGGTGGTGATCTCGTCACGCTCAACTTCGAGAAGAAGATCGAACTGACCGAACTGCGGAAGGCGACGGCGCAAATGGCGGTGAAGGACATCAACTTCTCCTACCAGCAGCCGATTGGCGGCACCCGCGAGGTGCTCAAGGTCACCACGTCGTTCGACCAGGGAAAGAAGGTGGTGAAGCAGCTGCAGACCGCGCTGCCCCAGGCGAAGTTCGAGCCCGCCGGCGAGACCCGCATCGGCGCCTCGGTCGGCCAGGAGATCCAGTGGAATGCGCTGAAATCCGTCCTCGCGGCGCTGGTCGGCATCCTCCTCTACGTCGCGTTTCGCTTCGAAATTGGCTACGGCGTCGGCGCCGTGGTCGCCACGGTGCACGACCTCGTGCTGACGGTGGGCGTCTTTGTCCTGTTCGACCGGCAGTTCAACGCCTCAATGGTGGCGGCCATCCTGCTGATCGCCGGTTATTCGATCAACGACACGATCGTCGTGTTCGACCGTATCCGCGAGGAGTTGAAGGTGAATCCCACCGGTACGCTGCGGGAGGTCATCAATCGCGCGCTCAACCTGACCCTCTCGCGCACGATCATCACGGGTGGCACGACGTTCCTCACCGCCATCACGCTCATCCTGACGACCTCCGGGGACGTGAACGACATCGCCTTCACCCTTCTGATTGGTGTAATCACCGGCACCTTCTCGTCGCTCTTTATCGCCACCCCGGTCTTCTACTGGTGGCACAAGGGCGACCGGAAGCACGTCGAGGCACACCACGACGTCGCGCCCAAGTACGAGTGGCAGGGCACCAGCAAGGCCTCGGAATAATCCGCCCGGACGGAACGCCCGTCCTTTTCCGCCCGGGCCGGTGGTGGCAGTCGCCACCCGCCGGGGCGCTGGGGGCGCTGGTTTCCGCCGTGGATTCCATCGATGCGTTGGACCCATACGCCGCTCCCGATCGCGGAGGTGGAGGCGCTGAGCAAGCGCGCTGGCGTCAGCCGCGTTCTGGCCGAGTTGCTCCTGCGTGCCGGACTGGGTGAGGCCGGGGCGGCCGCGGACTTTCTCCAGCCGGCGCTGGCGCGGTTGCACGATCCGTTTCTGCTGCACAATCTCGAGGCGGCGGCGACCCGCCTGCGGCAGGCGATTGCGCAGCGCGAGCAGATTGTCGTGCTGGGCGATTACGACGTCGACGGGGTGTCCAGCACCACCCTGCTGGTGATGGTGCTGCGCCGGTTCGGCCTGAACCCGCGGTTCGTCGTGCCCCGCCGCTCCGAGGACGGCTACGGCCTTTCCCGGAGCGCCATCGACCGCGCGCTCGAGGGCGGCCGCCCGGACCTGTTCATCGCGCTCGACTGCGGCACCAATTCCCACGAGGAAGCCGCCTATCTGCGCGCGCAGGGGGTGGATGTGCTCGTCATCGACCATCACCGCTCCACCGAACGCCCGCTCGACCAGTGCCTCCTGATCAATCCGCACGTGCACGCGGGCGAGAGCGGCCTGGAGGTGGCCTGGCGCCACCTGTGCACCGTGGGGCTGGTGTTCAAGCTGTGCCATGGGCTGCTGAAGCAGCTGCGGGCGGAGAATCACCCGGTGGCGTTTCGCATCAAGCTGAAGGATCACCTGGACCTCGTGGCGCTCGGCACCATCGCCGATCTGGTGCCGTTGCAGGGGGAGAACCGCATCCTGGCCCGGCATGGCCTGCGCATCCTGCAGGAGACGCAACGGCCGGGCCTCCAGGCGCTGATGGAAGTGGCGGGAGTGAAACCGGCGCAGGGCATCACCCCGACGGACATTTCCTTTCGCATCGGCCCGCGCATCAACGCCAGTGGGAGGCTGGCGGACGCCGCGATGTCGGTGGAACTGCTGTTGAGCGAGGACCGCAACTTCTGCTTCGACACCGCCCAGCAGCTCGACGCCTTCAACCGCGAGCGACAGGACATCGAGCGCACCATCACCGAGGAGGCCGAGCGACTGATTGAACAGGAGTACCACGACCTGGCTGGCGTGGTCCTGTATGCGGAAAGCTGGCATCCCGGGGTGGTGGGGGTGGTGGCGGGGCGGGTGACGCGGAAGTACCACCGGCCCTGTGTCGTGCTCGGCAACGAAGGGGATCTGGCGAAGGGGTCCGGCCGCAGCGTTGATGGGGTGAACCTGGTGGAGGTGCTCGGTACCTGCTGCGAGCACCTGACGAGTTGGGGTGGGCACCCGATGGCGGTGGGCGTGGCGCTCCCGAAACAGCACCTGGACGACTTCCGCGCAAAGTTCGCGGAGGCCGTGCGGCGCCATGCCGGCGGAGACATCGCCGAGCCGCGGCTCGAAATCGCCGCCTGGCTCACCCCGGAGCAGATCACCGAGCGGCTGATGGACGAACTGGATACGCTTCATCCCTTCGGGCAGGGCAATCCGGAACCGGTCTTCGGGGTGTGCGGCATCGTGCTGCGCCAAGCGCCGGAGGTCTTCAAGGACCAGCATTTCCGGTTCCGCCTGGAGGATGGCCGCGGACGTGGGCTGCACGGCGTCGCCTGGAAGATGGCCCACCGGCGCCCGCCCGTCGGCGTGGCGGTGGACCTGGCGGTGGAACTGAAGTGGAATCACTTCAACCACCGGAAGCTTCTGCAATTGGGGTTGATTGACTGGCGCCTGTCCGATCCGGAGCGGAGGCAGTGAGACGCGACGCCGCTCGCCCCAGGCGGCAAGGCGTGGTCGGAGAGTCCGCTCAAATTCGCGCTTGCGCTCGCCGGTGAATCCTTGCTTGTTCTCGCCCTCTTTCGCGCACCCGTAGCTCAATTGGATAGAGCATCTGACTACGGATCAGAAGGTTTGGGGTTCGACTCCCTACGGGTGCGCCAATTTCTTTCCGACCAGTGCCTCTTTGGGTGAGGCACTGGTCTTTTTTTTCGCCGTGGCGGAAAGGCAGGCGCTGGGATCGGCGCGGGTCAGGGCGGGCCTGGCTCCCACTCATCGTAGTTCCGGCGGGACGTTGCCGTAGGCCCACGGGGCGGTGAAGGGCGGCGCGGGCGGAGGCTGGGGCACCGGGCCGGGTGTCATCTCGTTGGCAAGGGCGATGCCGGTGTCGGCAAACTGTCTTCCGGCGGAGACCTCGAGATTGGAGTACGACGTGAGGCGCGTTTCATAGCCGCCCCCTCCGGGACCGAGCGCTTCCTCGGTCGGGACGTAGCCGACGATCCCGTTGGCCAGTTCCACGGGAAAGGTGAACGGGAATTTGCTGCCGCGTTTGATGTCGAGTCCGTACTGCACGAAGTACTCCGCGGGGTTGGAGACGAGGGCGACGGGGCCGATTTGGATGACCTGCACCTCGACCTCCACCTCGGGCCGAACCTTGAGGAGATGGTCGAGCAGCACGGTCTCCTTGGCAAAGGTCCACTCGGTGGCTCCGACCTTGGCGGGCGGTTGGCGCACCAGTTCGAGGGCGCGCGCCACCTTTTCCGCGGCGGGCGCACGGCGCCGGACTTTCCAGACGCGCTGACGCGTATACAGGGGGATGTCACGCCCCGCCCCCTGCCGGATGAGCAGCAGGGTCTTGAACGCCTCGGCTCCCACGCGGCCGCCCACCCGCTCGTACCACTCCTCGGGCAGCGGGCGCTGAAAGGGAGAGAGGTTGTCCACCTGCGTCACGTCGCCACAGGCGCCCTGGAGGAAGACGACCGGCAAGGCGGCGTTGTCGGTCGCGCCGCGGAGGATCCTCTGCATCGCCCCGATCCAGTTGGCGGAGATGCCGCCCGGGTTGGTGGTGGCGTGGCACGAGAAGTTCACCAGCACGCCAAGCAGGCGGTTCTGCAGGTCCCAGACCCCGATGGTGCCCACCTGGGGGTCGATCGGGGCGGCGTACCCGAGCATGTCCGGGTTGCCCTGGCCGGGGTGGGAGTAGGTGAGGCCGTTCTTCATCCGCAGCCGCCGGTTGAAGGCCACCTTGTCCTCGTGCCCGAAACCCGCGGCGAGCTTGGCCTCGACCCGCGAGGCGTGGGCCTGCACGACGGCCTCGACGAGCTGCCGCCGGAGCAGCTGGGTATAGCCCGGGTCGGAGGCCGTGCTTTTCTCCAAGGCCAGTTCACGGATGAGCGGAGGGCCGTTCTCGTAGTCGCCGGGTTCGCCCATGCCGATCGGGCCGGAGGAGTGCGAATGGGAGGCGCCAATGAGGATCGCCTCGCGCGGGATGCCGGTGCGCTTCTCGATCTCCGTGCGGGCTTCCTGCACGAGCGCCCGGGTGATGAAGAGCAGGTCGATGCCGACGACCGCGACCCGCTTGCGGCCGTCGTCGAACACCGCGGCCCGCACCTTGCACGCATCGTGGAACGTCCGGTGGTAGCTCTTGCCGTAGCCCCCTGGCTGTTCCATGCCGATGTCGGGGGTGATGTCGCGCTCCGCGAAGCCGGCTTTGAACGGCAGGGCGGCGGCAGGGGTGGCCGTGGGGGCGGCAGCCGAAAGTCCGGCGGCGGAAAGAACGAGGAGGACGGTCAGGCGCAGGCGCATGGGGATCAAGTTGGGGAGGGGACCTAACCCAGCGTGAGGGGGGACGGTGCGAGAGGCAACTTGTGCCGCTCTGGCTGGCGGACTTTCGGGGCGTACCTGGGGGCCACAAGGGGGCGAAGGAACGAGCGTCTCGACGTTCAGACGTGCGGGAGATTGAGCAGAGGCGTCGGGGCTGGGGGAGGGTGGAGCCTGCGCGGGGTTACGGGTTCGCGTCGGTCTCCGGATATCGCGCCGGAAGATGGTGGGTTTGAAGTCGCCAAAATCTGCGCGGTTTCTGCGTTTGTTTTCCTCCGTGGTCCGGTTCGGATCAGGACATGAACCCCCGCGCTCGCTTCCTCTTCTGGTTCGTCCTGCTGCCTCTCGTTGCTTCGTTCGGTTTCGCGGCTGCCGCCAAGCGGATCTCGCTCTTCGACGGCAAGTCGCTCCAAGGGTGGAAACTCGTGACCTGCGAGGCCGAGGTGCAGGAGGGCGCGATCTTCCTCAAGGCGGGCAACGGCTTGGTCCAGACCGAGCGGAAGTACCGGGACTTTGTGTTCGAGTTCGAGTGGAAGGCGCTCAAGTCCGAGAAGTGGGATTCCGGAATCTACTTCCGCTACGACACCATCACGCCGCCGCGTCCTTGGCCGCGGCGTTACCAGGTGAACCTGCGCCAAGGCGAGGAAGGGAGCATTCCGGGCCTGAAGGAGACCTTGACCAAGGGCCTCTTTCGCGACCGCGAGTGGAACGCGGTGAAACTCACCGTGCGCGGGACGACGGCCACTCTCGAGGTGAACGGGCGGCCTGCCTGGAGCATCGATGGACTCGAGGCACCCTTCGAGGGTTACGTTGGCCTGCAGTCGGAAGTCGCCGGTGGCGGCCAGCATTTGTTCCGCAAGATCTACCTCACGGAGCTGTAGGTCGCGCGCGGCTTGCGTTGCGCCGGACGCCTTCCACGCGCGTCTCGGGCTGAGGCGGCACCCTTTCCCGGATCAACCACAACCGCAGCCGCGACCGCCATGGGCCGCGGGCGTCGGGAGGGCGTCGCCGGCCTGTCCGATCAGTCGTGATTCAGCTCCGACCAGATCGGCCAGGGCGCAGATCCGAGTGTAGAACGCCTGCTCGTCCATCCCCAGCAGAGCCGCGCCATAGGCGACGCAGGCCTCGTCGCTCACCACGTCGCCGTAGTTGATCAGGGGAACGAGATAGGCCACTGCGAGCAGGATCAGGTCCGGGCGGTCGCGCAGCACGGGACGGAGGTACAACACGCGACCGTCCTCGGCGGTGTTGCGCCAGTCGATGTCGGGCTGGCCGAACTGGTGCATGGCCATTTCCCCGAATTCGAAGACCAGCCGGACCGGGTGGCGGAGGCACTCCGGATCGCGGAGGAAGGACTCCAGGCTTTCGCCGTGGAAGGGCGCATGCCGGGCGCGGGCGACCTGCGCCTGGGCCACGACGTGGCTGCGCAGGCTCTGTTGACCCACCTGTTCCAGTTCGGCCTCCGACATCTGGCGGAGTTCGGCGACGAAATCAGTCGTGGTCATCGGAGACGGGGAGGTGGCTGGGCGTGAGGTGACCGCGGCGCATCGGGCCGACAGCGTATCGCAGATCCCACCGGAGATGCTTGATGTGGATCAAGGTTTGGGCACGAACTCCCTTCGAGAGGGATCCCATCTCCAGTCTGTGCCGGCAGCTGCCAGGGCGACCGAATCCTTGCGGCGGGCAGAGGGGGCCCAATCGGTGTCGCCCGGCTCATGCCAGGATCAGCGCTGCCTCCCCGCGGCGAAGGCAACCGCCAGTGAGGATTCTCGCCCGCAGCCCGCCCTTGCCCTGCAGCCACGCCTCGGCTCCGGGGGCCACCGCCTGGTTCATCCAATAGCAGGGTCGGCATTCCTCTGCGCCCGCAAATCGCACACCCTGAAACTCGAACTCCCGCCCGATCAGCGCGTTCAGATCCACCCCCCGCGTGAAGACATTGCGCCGCACAGCGACCGGCAGGATCTCAGCGATGCCGAGATGCCGCCCCATCTCCTCCAGCACCTCCATCGCGAAGAAGGTAATCTGGCCCTTGTAGTCGGGCTTGTAGTCGAAGAACCGATCACCCCTCAGGCCGCGCCCCGCGACACATTCCACCTCCTCGGTGGCGGTGCAGTGATGCGTGGCGGCGGGACCACCGTGGTGTCCGAAGTAGTTGTGCCCGATCGAGAGACAGAGGTGTTCGATGCGACTCACCGTGTTCCGGGATCGAAGTTGGTGTCGGCTTCATTCCTCCACTCGGTTCCACCACCGGCGTTCATCAGATCGCAGCGGGTGGGCGTTTTTGTGCCGCCGCGGAGGCGCGGCAACCGCCAGCGGGGGGCTTGGAGGGACAGTCCGGCCGCCCTAAGGGGGAGCACTACAGCTCGCCCCCCAGTTTCGCCCAGGGGAGGGGCCGGTCGTAGTTCTTTGAGGCGTCGGGCACGTGGCACTGCTGACACTGGCTGCGATAGGGATGCGGTGAGGCAATCCTCTGCTTGCCGGACGGCCCGTGGCAGGCGACGCAGTTCTCGCGCATGAACGTCTTGTGGGGGATGGTGGGCGGCGCGTAGGCGTGGGCGCGCGTGCCCTTGCCTGGCTGATCGAGCCCGAGAAACAGGGTCTCGCGGAACGGGGCGAGGATCTTGTTCACGCCGGAGATGTGGCATTGCTGACACTGGGAGAACTCCGCATGGGGCACCGGGGCGATGGCGCTCTGGCGCTTCTCGATGCGAGTCACCCGCGCGTGGCACTCGAGGCAGTAGCGGCCGTCGCGATCACCGGCGAACGTGTGCGGCATCGGCGGCGGCGCGCCGAGAAACGATCGTTCGCCGAGACGGCTGGCGCCGATGGGCGTTTCCCGGACCGGCTGGGCGAAGCTGCGTTGTTCGTTGTAGGCCGGCGGAGGGGCGGAAGCCGTGCCGGGGTTCTCGGCCGCCGAGAACCGCGCCAGCCCCGCCACTGCCAGCGCGGCGAGCAGAAGCGAGAGGGAGCGGAGATTCATGGGGACCTCCTCAGACCTTGGCGATGCTCACGGCGCACTTCTTGTAGTCCGGTTCCTTCGAAATCGGGCAGTGCGCCTCGAGGGTGACGCGGTTGATGAGCGACTCCTCGGCGAAGAACGGCACGAACACCGCACCGCGGGCGGGCGTCGAACGGCCGTTGATCCAGGCGGAGAGCACGACCTCACCGCGGCGGGATTTGATCTTCACGGAGTCGCCGGTCGTGATGTTGAGCCGGGCGGCGTCCTCGGGGTTCAACTCCACGTAGGCCTTCGGCATGGCGCGGTGGAGCTGGGGTACGCGGCGCGTCATCGTGCCGGTGTGCCAGTGCTCGAGCACGCGTCCGGTGCAGAGCCAGAACGGATATTCCTTGTCCGGCACCTCGGGTGGCGCCTCGTAGGGACGAGCCCAGACGAGAGCCTTGTGGTCCTTGAGCTTGCCCCAGTAGAAATCCACGCCGCGGCCCGGCTCGACGAACGGATCCTCGCCCTCGATGAAGCGGCGCGGGGTCTCGCGCCAGGCGCCGGTCGCCTTGTCCTGCACGACCGGCCAGCGCATGCCGCGCGACTTCACCAGCGCCTCGTAGGGAGCGAGGGCGTACTTCTTCATCATCGTGAACTCGCGGTACTCGGTGAAGAGCAGCTGGTCGGCGTTGACCTGCTGAAACACGTCCCACTTCCAGAGCTCGATGACCTTGCCCGCGGCGTCCTTGAAGGTGAAGAGGAAGTCCCCGTTCTTGTCCTTCAGGCCCGGGTGCCCGAGTTCGAAGCACTTCCGCGCCACGGCGACGGTCTGCCACACATCGTCGCGTGCGTCGCCGGGCGGCTTGACGAGCTTGAACCACTGCTGGGTGCGGCGCTCGCTGTTGCCGAACATGCCGTTCTTCTCGACCCACAGCGCACTCGGCAGCACGACGGTGGCGAGGTCCGTGGTGACCGTGGGATAGACATCGGAGACGACGAGGAAGCGCTCCTTCAGCTTGCTGGTGTGCCCGTGGAGGTTGGGCATCGACTGCGCGGGATTCGTGACCTGCACCCAGCAGCCGGTGAGTTCGCCCTTCTGGAGGGCGTCGAACATCGCGACCGCATGGTGACCGATCTTGGCGTTGAGCCGGCCGGTGGGGAGCTTCCAGAGATCCTCGCACTGCTTGCGGTGTTCCTCGTTGGCAACGAGGCGGCCGCCGGGCAGGCCGTGGCCGAAGGTGCCGACCTCGCGGCAGGTGCCACACGCGCTGGGCTGCCCCGTGAGGGAGAACGCCGTGCTGCCGGGTTTGGCAAATTTGCCGGCGAGGAAATGGACGTTGTAGACGAGGTTGTTGATCCACGTGCCGCGCGTGTGCTGGTTCATGCCCATGCACCAGAGCGAGACGATTTTCCGGCCCGGATCGGCGAACCGATCGGCGAGCAACTGGAGCTGCGCGGGCCGCACGCCGGCGACCTTCTGGACGAATTCGGGCGTGTAGGTCTCGAGCCACTTGGCGTACTCCGCGAACGACATCGGTTCGCCCTCGGTGTCGCCGCCCTTGCGGAAGTTGCAGTGTTTCTGGACCCAGTCCTGGTCGTACTTGCCGGACTTGACGAGCAGGTGGCAGATGCCGTTGGCAATCGCGAGGTCACCCTGGGGGGTGAACTCGATGTAGTGATCCGCCTCTTCGGTGCTGCGGGTGCGGCGCGTGCCGAGATCGATGACCTCGACCTTCTGGCCCTTGCCGCGGCGGTCGACGATGCGCGACCAGAGTACCGGGTGCATCTCGGCGGGGTTGTTGCCCCAGAGGATGACGGTGTCGGCGAGATCGAAGTCGTCGTAGCAGCCGCTCGGCTCGTCGACGCCGAAGGTCGTGTTCATGCCCGTGACGGCGCTGGCCATGCAGAGGCGCGCGTTGGGATCGACGTGGTTGTTGCCGAGGCCAGCCTTCATGAACTTCGCCGCGACGTAGCCCTCGCAGATCGTCCACTGGCCGGAACCGTAGAAGGCAAACGTGGCCGGGCTCCGCATGACCTCCTTCGCGATGGTCTCGATCGCTTCGTCCCACGACGCGGGCGTGAGTTTGCCACCCTTGCGGATGAGCGGCGTGGTGAGGCGGTCCTTGCCGTAGAGCGCGACGCCGGCGTGGTAGCCCTTGGCGCAGAGCAGGCCGCGGTTGACGGGATTCTCCAGGTCGCCCTGGACGGCGACGACGCGCCCGTCCTTCACCCCGACCATCACGCCGCAGCCGGTGCCGCAGAAACGGCAGGGCGCCTTGTGCCAGACGAGGCCGTCCGCGCCCTCGGCGGTGGCGGCCCCCAGGTTCCGGGGGAGGGCACCGGCCAGCACGCTCGAGGCGAACGCGAGGGCGGCCTGGCGCAGGAATTCACGGCGGTTCGTTTGCATGGAGGAGCGGATGGGGGAAAGGGACGGATCAGTTCGTGCGGAAGCTCTGCGGCGGGGACGCGACCTCATCGGCCACGTCTTCGAAGTTGTGGTAAACGAGAACGGCGGACTTCACCCCGGGCACCTGTTGCAGCCGCTCGCCCAGTTCCTCGGCCGCCCGCGTCGAGGCGGTGTCGGCGACGACGGGCAGGCCACCGTCGGCGGCCTCGCCCACGGCTGATCCTGCGGTGCGCAACGGAGGACGTAGGAGGAGATGGGCACGACGGGCGGGTTACTTGGAGTAACGTTGCTGGAACTCCTTCACTTGCTGCTCGCGGCGGGCCTTCTCGGCGGGGTCCATCTTGCCGAGGAACCACTTGTGGTTGTCGCTGTTGAGCGTGTCGTCGAGGAGCTTGCCCAGCTTCGCGGCGGCCTCCTTCTTGGCGGGGTCGCTGGAGTCCTTGTTCTTGTCCACGATTTCCCGCAGTTCGGGAATGTACTTCGAGTAGAAGTGCTTCGCGACCTCGTAGGTGCCGTGCCAGTGCGTGATGTCCGGCCCCATCATCGAGGCGCCGTGCCGGGCGCGGCGGCCCTCGTGGTGCCAGATCTCATACCAGGTGAAGTCGATCTTGTTGCTGAACTGCGGGCCGGGCAGCAGGGGCTTGGCGGCCTTGTAGAGCGCGAGCCCCGGTTCGGCGTATTTGCCGTGGTAGAGATCGATCAGGGAGTCGTACTGCTGGTAGAACGACTGGACGTAGTTCACGTTGTGGCAGTTCACGCAGACGTTCTGCATGTTGGCGCGGCGCTTCTCCCAGGGGATGTCTTTGCCGGGCAGTCCGAGCTTGGCGTCGGCGATCTCGGGCCGGACGGAGATCTCCGGACGGTTGTTCCAGGAGATGCGCAGGCCGACGTCATGAGTGACACCCTGGTCCTTCGTGGCGCTCATGTGGCACGTCGCGCAGGTGGGGGCGGCGCTGTAGTCCTCCCCCACGATCCACTTGGGGTTGTTGAGATTCATCTTGTCGACATTGGCGCGGAACGCGATGCCGTGCTTTGACTCGTTGTAGATCTCGATCTGCGGGTGGTCGGGGCCCATGTGGCACTTGCCGCAATTGTCGGGCGAGCGGGCCTGGGCCGCGCTGAACGAATGCCGCGAGTGGCAGGCGGAGCAGGATCCTTCGCTGCCGTCAGGATTGATGCGGCCGATGCCGGTGTTGGGCCAGGTGGCGGGATCGAGTCGGCCGCTCTTGAGCGCCTTCACCTCGCTGCCGTGGCATTGCCAGCAACCGTTGACCGCGGCGGAGCTGACGCCGTCGGGGAACGCGGCGGTCTTGAAGCCGCGGTTGCCCTCGACCACCTCGGCGAGGGTGTTGTCGAGCGAGCCGAGGATGCGTCCCGCCTTGGCGTGGTGCGACGAGGTGAACTCCTGCACCTCCTTTTCGTGGCAGCGGCCGCAATCCTTCGGCGACACGATAGTCGAGATGAACTGACCGTAGTGCTCGAAAGCGTCGGGGTCCTTCTCGTTGGCCGTGTGGCACTCAAAGCAGCCGATGTTCGCCCGAAAGTGTTTCGAGCCACCCCACTGCTCGTAGATGACCTGACTTTCCTTCTTGTGGCAGGCGGCGCACGCGGCGCTCTGCGGAGAAATCTCCTTGAGGGTGAAGCCTCCGGCGCGGAGCGTGCCGGTCGCGGCCAGCGAGAAGACGGCGGCTGCGAGCACTTGGACGATGGGGGTTTTCATGGGCGACTTTGGTTTGATTAGAGGGTGGAGGGACTCAGTTCCGGGCGGGCCCGCAGGCTGCCGTTCATGATCGGGACGGCGACATGCAGCATCCATGAGTACATCAGGGCGCCGAAGGCCCAGATCCCGAGGCACACCAGGGTCTCGTTGAGGGTCGGCAGGTACTCGACCACCTGGCCGAGCGGCGTGGGCACGAAGCCGGGAATAATCAGCCCCATGCCCTTCTCGATCCAGATGCCGACGAAGCAGGCCACGCAGGCGAGGTTCAGGCCGGCGATCTGGCGGCTCGCCGGCGAGGCCAGCAGGACGAGACCGATGACATCGAGCGTGATCGCCGTCCAGATCCACGGCACGAGGCCGGAATGGCCGTGCAGGCCAAAATACAGGTAGTGCGCCGCGGCCGCGTGCTGCGTCGGGTAGTAGAACTCGGTGAAGAGTTCGCACCCGAGCAGGAACATGTTGATGATCATCGCGACCGTCATGAGCATCCGGAGCGTGAAAATCGGCTGATCGCCGATCCAGTAGCGCGTCGTGCGCCGGATGATCTGGAAGGCGAGCACCATCAGCGCCGGGCCGGCCACGAACGCGGAGGCGAGGAAGCGCGACGGCACGAGCGGGTGGTGCCAGTAGGAGCGGCCCGCGAGCCCGACGTACAGGAACGCGGTGACCGTGTGGATGCTCACCGCCCAGACGATCGAAAGGAACACGAACGGGATGTAGAACTTTTTCGTCGGTTGCTGCTGCCGGTAGCGGCTGTAGAGGAGGTAGCTCGCGATGTGCAGGTTGATCAGCAGGTAGCCGTTGAGCACGATCACGTCCCACGAGAGGATCGAGCCCGGGAAGTTGAACACGCCGAACGGCGGAATCATGTGGAGGAAGCGATCCGGCCGGCCGAGGTCGACGGTCACGAACAGCAGGCACATCACGATCACGGCGATGGCCATCAGCTCGCCGAAGAGCACGACCTCGTGCATGTGCTCCTTCTTGTAGATGTAGGCGGGGATCACGAGCATCACGGCCGCGGCGGCCACGCCGACGAGGAACGTGAAGTTGGCGATGTAGGCGCCCCAGCTCACCTGGTTGGTCATGCCGGTGACCTGCAGGCCGTCCACAAACTGCCGCGCCCACGCGTGCAGCCCGATTAGCACCAGCACGGTGAGCACCGACATCCAGGCGTAGTATTTCACGCTCCCCTGCCACGAGAGCCGCCACACGCGCCACAGGAAGGTGACGTAGTCCCTCATTTGTCGAAGAAGTAGTAGAAGCGCGGCAGCGTCCCGACCTCCTCCTTGAGGACGTAGACGCGCTTGTTGTTCAGGATGTAGTTAATCTCGCTGTTTGGATCGCGGAGGTTGCCGAAAACGCGCGCCCCGGTTGGACAGACCTCGAGGCAGGCCGGGTACTTTCCGTCGCGCGTGCGGTGGAGGCAGAACGTGCATTTCTCCACGACCCCCTTTGGGCGGATCCGATTGCTGAGGTAACTCTGGTTGGGGTTGATCGCCTCCTTGGTGATCGTCGGCTTCTGGTAGTTGAAACGCCGCGCATCGTAGGGGCAGGCGGCCATGCAGTAGCGGCAACCGATGCACCAATTGTAATCCACCACGACGAGCCCGTCCTTCTCCTGCCACGTTGCCTGCACGGGGCAGACTTTCGTGCACGGCGACTGCCGGCACTGCTGGCACTGGACCGGCATGTAGAACTTGTCCTTCTGCGGGACCTTGGCCGGGTCGTAATAGACGTTGGAGGTCTCGAGGTTGATCGCGCCTTTGTCGAGTTCGAGGACCCGGATGTACGACATCTCGATGTCGTTCGCGTCGTCGCGCGACTGGTTGTTCTCCTTGAGGCAGGCATGGGCGCACTTGCGGCAGCCGATGCAACGCGTGAGGTTCAGCGCGTAGCCGAACTCGACGCCATCGAGCGGCTTCAGGTCCCGGACGGCGGGGCGCACCCCGTGCTCCTTCTCGGTCTTGTCGGCGATGCCGGCCATGATCCGCTTGAGATCGTCGGCACTGAGCTCGCGGTAGTGCTTTTGCAGCAGGTCATCCAGGGTGATGGCGCCGGATTCGAGCTCGAGCAGCGGCTTCAGGGCGGCTGTCAGTCCGGCGAGGCCGACCATCGAAGCGGCGGCGCCCTTGAGGAAGGTCCGGCGGGTGAGCGGTTGGTAGACCTGTTCGATGGTCTTCGGGCTCACCTCGTTTTGCGGCTCGGGGTGCATCGGGGCTCAGTGTTTCCGGGAGGCGGCCGGCGCGGCCGGGGGCGGGTTGGCGCCGCGGGTGGGGTAACGCAGCGGGGCGAGCGGCTTCATGTCGCCGAACTTCGGCTGGTGGGGATCGTGGCACTGGATGCAGCGCAGCTTCGTCTTCTCGCCGGCGTCGGTTTTCCAGAATCCGTTTTGCCGCCCATGCACGCCGGCGGTCCAGTCGCGGAACGTCGTGCCATGGCACTTCGCGCAGAGTTGCACGACGTCACGCTGCGCGATTTCCGCCCCATCGTAGTCGACGAAGGCGTTGCGGTTGGTCGGATGGTGGCAGTTCAGGCAGAAGCGGTTGTTGCCATGCTCGAGCTTGACGTCCTTGTGCTCGTTCATCGGCCGGTCGTAGCGCCAGCGCGCCTGGATCAGCTTGTGGCATTCCATGCAATTGTACGTCCAGCCGTTGCGAACGAGATCCAGGCCGACGGTCCGGCGTGGCGGCGTCTTGTCCAGGTGTGCATCGCTGGCGAGGCCAACCTTGGGTTGGTCGGCGGGCGGACGTGCGACCACGGGCAAGGCAGGTTGGGCCGGCTCGCCCGCCCGACTCCCTCGCATCGTCACCAGCGCGAGGGCGATCCAGGAGGCGAATGACACGAGCGCCAACACCGTGACCGGTCGACGGAACCGGTGAAAGAGGGCGACGCAATCGCGGCGGACGATCCTGCCAAGGACGCCGGGTTTTCTATAAGAGGGGTAGCGATGCCTCACGCGTGCGCAGGCTAGCGGAGGCGGGCCCAAGCGGCCTTGATTTGGGTCAAGGTTTCACCGAATGGGTTTGCCCGAAAGCATTACTAACGGGCCCAGTAGCGCCCCTGCTTCGCCTATCGAAACAGCGCGCATGAGTGCGACTACTGCCGACGGTGGCGAACCGGTGGGAAAGTGGCCCACGACCGAGGGCGCGGAGGGAAGTGCTCGGACTCGCCCCGGGGGCATGAGGGCCCGGGATCCGGGTCGGGCCGCGCGTGTGGTACGAGGGTAAACCGCTCGCCGGACGGCGTTGCCGCGCCGCGCCCGGGTGCGACGGATCGAGTTTTGAGATTGAAGGCCGATTGGCCCGGCGCACGAATGGGCGGCGCGTGAACGAGACCCGGCCCCCCGAATCCGCCCCAGCCCTGCAACCGGAAGAGCATGTGCGCACTCCCCTATGGTGGCGGTTGGGGATCGGCGCCGGCATCCTCGCGCTGGGTGGCGGAGCCTACCTGGCGCGGGGGGCGATCGGGACCCGGGGGCAGGCCATCGCCGGCGTCTTCTGCTTCTTCGGCCTGGTCGCGATGTTCTCCGCCAACCTGCGCCGGGTGAACTGGCGGACGATCGGCTGGGGTGTCGCCCTGCAACTCGTGCTCGCAATTCTCGTGTTGAAGGTGCCGTTGGTGAAGCAGGGCTTCGAGTCGGCCAAGGCGGTGGTTGTGAGCTTCATCGATTTCTCCGACAAGGGCGCCGAGTTCGTCTTCGGCAACCTGGCCCGTCCGGGCGACCTCGCGCTCAACCCCGGCAAGGAGTTCCTGTTCATCTTCGCTTTCAAGGCGCTGCCGCCGATCCTCTTCGTCTCGGCCTTCTTCACCGTGCTCTACCACTACGGGGTTCTGCAGCGCATCGTGCGTCTGCTGGCCCGCGTGATGGTGTACCTGATGCGCACGAGTGGCGCCGAGACCCTGTCGGTCTCGGCCAACGTCTTCATGGGCCAGACCGAGGCCCCGCTGATCGTGCGGCCGTACGTGCC
>JACRQG010000040.1:30660-140686 GCA_016222805.1 Verrucomicrobiota bacterium
TGCCCGTGCAGCCTGTATCTGGCCAAGCTGTACATGCCGGAACTCGGAACGCCCGTGACGGCCGGCACGGTGCAGGCGGACCAGGCGAAGTCGACCCACGTGAACGGCATCGACGCCGCCGCCGCGGGCACCAGCGACGGCCTGAAACTCGCCCTCAACGTGGCGGCGATGCTGATTGTGTTCATCGCCTTCGTCGCGATGGCCGACGCCCTGCTGGGCTTCGTCCGACAGGGGCTGTCGCTACAGAAAATCTTCGCCTGGCTGTTCTCGCCCGCCGCTTTCCTGATGGGTGTGGAGGTGGCGGACATCGGCAAGGTCGGCACCCTGCTCGGGGCCAAGCTCGCGATCAACGAGCACTACGCCTATCTCGTGATGAAGGGCTGGAAGGCCACGCCCGACTTCATGACGCCGCGCTCGTACGTGCTGGCGGCGTTTGCGCTCACCGGGTTTGCCAATTTCGCCTCGGTGGGGATTCAACTCGGCGGCATCGGGGCCATTGCGCCCGAGCGCCGGCATGACCTCGCGCGACTGGGCCTGCGCGCCCTGTTTGTCGGCTTCGTCGCCACGCTGCTGAACGCGGCGATTGCAGGCATCCTCCTGTAACTCCTCCCCGGGGCGGGCGGGCGGTGCTGCGTTCGCCGAAGGTCCCTCAAACATGCTCTACCGCTCTGCGCCACCGAACCGGAGTTCTGTCCCGGAGGGCCGACGAATTCCGCGGGCGCGAGCGCGGCGGCCGAACTGGCGCGGAGGGCTTTGGTGGATCGTGCTCCTGACTTGGAGTTGGGGCGCACACGCTGCCGCCCAGGTGCTCGACCTGACTTTCAACCCCAATCCCAACAACACCGTCTACGCCGTGGCGGTCCAGGCCGACGATCGGGTCTGGGTGGGAGGGTCCTTCACCCAAATCGGAGGCACGGGACGCACGTATCTGGCGCGCCTCTCCGCCAGCGGGGCACTCGATGTCAGCGGCGTCGCCATCCCGAACGGAACGGTCTACGCCATCGCCCTTCAGCCCGACGGCAAGGTGCTGGTCGGTGGTCTCTTTTCCAGTGTGAGCGGCGCGTCGCGGGGGCGCCTAGTCCGTCTCCATGCCAGCGGCTCCGTCGACGCCACGCTGGCGGCCGATCTCGGTACGGGGATCGTCCGCGCCATCGTGGTGCAGCCGGATGGGAAGATCGTGATCGGGGGCTCCTTCTCGTTTGTCGGTGGCGTGCCCCGGCAGAACGTCGCCCGTTTGAACCCCGACGGCTCCGTCGACCCGGAGTTTTCCGCCGATGCCACGGGTTTTCCCAGTGGTTCGACCACGGTGCTGGCCTTGGCGCTGCAGCCGGATGGCGCCGTGATTGTGGCCGGGCAGTTCGGGGCCCTGAAGGGGCAGTTCCGGCCCAGCCTCGGGCGGGTCCGCCGCGATGGTTCGCTGGACGAGACCTTCAATGCCCAGGGCACGGGGACGCCGGCGGCGGTCACGACGGTGGGGGTGCAGCGCGACGGAAAACTTCTCGTCGGGGGCAGCGGGTTTTCCATCGGCACGGTTCGGCGCGATTTTGCCCGATTGTTGTCCGATGGTTCGCTGGATCCCTCCTTCAGTCCCGTCGTGCTCGGCACGGTGTCGTACGTGACGGAGCAGCCGGACGGCGGGGTGCTGATTGCCGGGCGGTTCACGTCGGTCGAGAACCAGTTCCGCCCCGGCCTGGCGCGGTTTTTGCCCGGAGGGACACTCGATCCCAACTACACCTTCACGGTGTCTGGAGAGGTGGCGCCGAATCAGCTTCCCGTGCTCGCGATTGTCACCACGCCGGCGGGACGCACGATCCTCGGCGGTTCGTTCGGCAGCGTCGACTCGGCGGTGCGCAACGGCCTCGCCCGCCTGGTGCCGCCCGGGCCGGCCATCACGGCGCAACCGGCGTCCGCCACCGCGACCGTGGGCACCACCGCGAGCCTGTCCGTCACCGTGACCGGCAGTGCCATCAACTACCAGTGGCGCAAGGGCGGGACGCCCATCGCAGGAGCCACCAACGCCACCTTGTCCCTCCCCAACGTGTCGGTGGCGGAGGCTGGCGTCTACGATGTCGTGGCGAGCAACAGCCTGGGCGCGGTGACCAGCGCGCCCGCGACATTGAGTGTGGCGATCCCGCCGGTGTTCCAGTTGCAGCCGGCGTCCGTTCTCGCGATCTCCGGCCAGCCAGCGACCTTTTCCGTGTCAGTCTCCGGTACGCCTGCGCCTGCGCTTCAGTGGCAAAAGGACGGAGTGCCGCTGGTCGGTGCGACGGGAACGACCCTTTCCCTGGCCGCCGTCAAGGCGACCGACGTCGGCACCTACCGGATCGTGGCCACCAATCTGGCGGGCAGTGTCACCTCGTCGTCGGCGACCCTGGTGATGCTGCCATCGGCGCGGTTGGGCAACGTGTCGGTGCGCACGTCGCTCGGCGCCGGGCAGGCGGTGATTGTCGGTTTCGCCGTCAGTGGCGGCTCCGGCAACGTGCTGCTCCGGGCGGCGGGGCCGGCCTTGTCGGCCTTTGGGCTGACGTCCGCCATGGCCGATCCGCGCATGGAACTCTACCGCGAGTCGACCAAGCTGCTGGAGAATGACAACTGGCCGGCGGTTCTGGCCGGGGCCTTTGCCAGTGTGGCGGCGTTTCCTTTCGAGCCCAATAGCCGGGACGCTGCGATGCAGCAGGTGGTTTCCGGTGCGCACAGCGTCGTGGTGAACGGCACCGGCCCAGGAGTGGTGCTGGTGGAAGCGTACGAACTTGGTGGGCCCGCGCCGGCGCGCCTCGTCAACCTCTCGGCCCGGAATCGCGTCGGCGAAGGCGACGACGTGCTGATTGCCGGCTTTGCCGTCGCGGGCTTCGGCTCGCTGCGCGTGTTGGTGCGGGCAGTCGGCCCGACGCTCGGCGGCGTGCCGTTTGCCGTCCCCGGCGTGCTGGCGGATCCCAAGCTCGAGCTGCGGAACAGTGCCGGAGTACTGGTGGCGGAAAACGACAACTGGGATCCCGCGCTCGCCGGGATCGCGACGTCGGTGGGCGCCTTTGGGCTCGCCCCGGGATCCAAGGACGCCGCGGTTCTCGCCACCTTGGCGGGAGGCGTGAGCTACACCATGGTGGTCCGCGGGGCGGACGGCGGCACCGGCGTCGCCCTCGTCGAGGTCTACGAAGTTCCGTGAGGCGGAGGCTGGTTGCCCTGGCCGTGATTGGGTACTGCTGGTCCAGCTGCGACCCCTTACCACATTCGTTTCACCGAGAGCCTCCAGAACCGCCCCTGTGGGCGGGTTACCTGTCCGTAGTTGAAACCGATTGGCGGATCGGGATAAAGCGGAGGCGTTTCGTCAAATGCGTCCTCCAGGCCGATGGTGATTTGAATACCACGCGCCCAGGATTGTGGAGGCGAAGAGTAGGTGGCGCGGAAATGCACGACCCGGTAGGGTTTCTGGTAGTACGCTTCAGTCGAATGGTATCCGCTGCTCGCGATATAGGAGATAGTGCTTCCGGCACTCCACCGGTTGCGTGACCAATCGAGCGAGGCGCGCCCGCGCCAACGCGGTGTGCTGACACCGCCAGCATTGTTGATCATCGGAGAGTGACGGTCGTAGGCGAATTCCGCGCGATCGGTGTAGGTCACCGCGGCGGCCGCGCCCACCCTACCCACCGGCAACGCTTGGCGGTGTCGCAAAGAGAAATCCCAGCCGATCAACCGCCTCCGGCTGAGGTTCACGGTAAACGTGTCGATGCGCTGGAGTCGGCCCGGTACGACCGCGCTCTGTCCCGACGCGACCAAAGTGGTCTGACCGGCGGGACCGCTCAGTACCGGAATCGGGCTGACCGTGCGATTTACCAGGGTTTCCAATCCCGGTTGGCGATGTACCAGCGCTCCGAGTCCCCCCAGTTCATTCTCCAGAACGTAGACCGGGCTCACTCCGGAAATGACGTTTTCGAGTTCGTAGCGAAACCAGGTGGCTTCCATTTCCAGCCCGGGCACACGGCGCAGGGTCCACCCCGTACTCACCTGGTAAGTTATGCCTTTCTCCGCGCGCAAGTCGGGGTTGCCGCCTTGGCGAATGAGCCGGGGCACGTTAGGCCCGTCAGACTCATCGCCAGTAAGGGCGACGGGCCGGCGCGGATCCGTGACTGAGTTGGTGTATCCGTCACCTTGCGGTGAGTACAATTGGGGAAGGCTCGGTGCCCGGAAGGTGCTGGCTCCGCTTGCCCTCAGAACTAACCCCTCGGCCGGACGCAGGACCAGACCTACGGACGGCTTCAGTCCACTTCGAAAACTTGCGGAGAATTCCTCGAGACGGGCCGCCCCTTCGACAGCGAGTCGCGACTTTTCCAGCCCGGCAGGCTCCGGATTCCACAGCGGCACACGAACCTCGGCGGCAAGCGCCCGCACGGTGCGCGAAAAGGCAGCGTCAGCGCCGCTCTGCCCGTACCCGAGGATGTTTCCGGCCCGACTCGCCTCATCGCTCGTTCCGGAAAATCGCTCCCGCCGCTGTTCTGCAAAGGCTACGGCTTGAACCGCCCCTGAGGGCAGGCGTAGGAGAGAACCTCCGACATGGGCGTCAATCGAAAGCAAGTCGGCCGTACCGCCAAACCACGCCTCGGTTTTCAAGGCATCGATCAGCGTGGGATCGTGCCGATAGTTGCGACCGCCGAAGGGGTTTAGGGTAGTGGAGGGTTGCGAGCCCGCCAATGCGGCGTTGACCTTTGCCGCATCGTACACGTTGCGAGTGGTGTCGACGAATTCGTCGCGGCTGTAGGCTGTGGCAAGCTCCCAGCGATACGAAGAGCGGACGACTTGCCGGAGGCCGGCCAGCAAGGCGGTATGGTCGTCCTCGGTCAGGGATTTCCGCGGTCCGGCGTCGGGAATGCGCCAGGAGGCGATGACATCGACGCCAAATGGATTAAAGGCGTTGGTGCGCGGCACCGTAGCTGAGAATCCACTTGGATGGTACTGAGTACGGGTGCGATTCCTGCCGCCCTGGAATTCGGCAAACCAGGCCATCCCGGCGGCAATTTCGTGGTCGAGGCGTGCCGTGGCGGCAATTCGGCTAACGGCGGGCGTAGTCCAGATCTGCTCGTTGAAGTCAAAGAGACTGCGCGCGCCGGGGTCGCCGCGGGTGAGTTCCGGGACAACGAACGAGGCCGCAGCCGCAGGGGTGAACTGTCCACCCGTCGCCCCGGTGAACGCAGCAGAGAAACTCGGAGTCGCACTGGTCAATTCGACACCGCTCCCAGAGGCCCGGGTTCCGGGCAGGGTGGAGATGGAGGCACCTATCGGAAGCGTTGGTAGGTTGACACCGTTGCGTCCGTTCACCTGCCCCGGGGAAGGGACTATTCGCGCATTTGCGCTGGTCAGGGACCGTCCGTCATAGCCTGCCAGCTGGCTCGCCGGGAGACTTGCGTAATAGTCGTAGGATCGGGTGTAGGCCGGGATCAGGTTGGCGGTTCGGGTAAAGGCCCGATCTTGGTGGGCTTGAGAATGCCGTTCGAAGTAGTCCACCCCAACGGCAAGGCCAAGCCGGCCTTGGGTGGTACCGGTGAATACCGACGCCGATATTTCCGCCGCATCCGTTCGCACCGAGTTTCCGTAACTGATGACCGACTCCCCTCCGCGAGGCTGGCGGCGAGTGACAAGATTCACCACCCCGCCAACAGCGTCAGCCCCGTAAACGGCCGATGCCCCACTCTTCAAGATCTCGACGCGTTCGAGAAACGACGTTGGGAACCGGTTGGTGTCCACGAACGTGGTGATGACGTCGAAGGCGCTGGCGTTCACGGTGACGCGACGACCGTTAACCAGGACCAGGGTATTGCCCGCCCCCAGCCCCCGAAGGTCGGCGGCCATGACTCCACGCGCGCTATTGAATGCCACCAAGTCTGAGATCTGATTCCCAGGAAACTCGGGGAGCTCCCGCAGCACCTCCGCCAGTCGAGCCCGGCCGGCTTCCGACAAGGCTTCCCGAGTGATGACATTGTAGTTGATGGGGCTTTCCGCGAGTTCCCGGCCGAGTCGGGTGCCCGTCACTTCGATTGGGGAGAGTAGAATTGTCGGCACGGAAGTGGCCGCTCCAAGTACTGAAGCAAGGGCTCCAAATCCAATAAGGTAGAATCGAAGGAGATATGGAGGCATAGATTCCGGCCGGGCACGGCAGTTTCCAGCCGAAGGGTGGAACTGTACGCCCAGCAAGCATGGGATGCGCATGCAGACCGAAATAAACTCGGGTCATACGAGTAAGAAGTGACAATCAGCCGTTAAGCGAACGAGTGCCAGGCTCCGGCGTTGACGAGGGAAATGCCTCTCCGCCAGCGTTTCTTCCGTGGATCTTTCCAGCTCCGATGCCGATCCAACCTTGCGCGGCGAATCCGCCGGGGCGCGCGTCTTCGGCCGGTACACGCTAATCGAGATTCTCGGACGCGGCGGCATGGGTGTGGTCTGGCGGGCGCGTGACGAGACCTTAGGGGAGGAGGTGGCCCTGAAATTCCTGCCCGACGCGGTGCGCTGGGACCCGGGCGCCTTTGACGATCTCAAGGAAGAGACCCGCCGGGCCCGGCAGCTCACGCACCCGAATATTGTTCGGATTCACGATTTTGTGGAGGATGCCGCCGGTGCCGCGATTTCGATGGAACTGGTCGAAGGTCAGACGCTGACGGCCTTGCGGTTGCAGCGGCCGGCCAAGATTCTGGAACCCGCCGATATTCTCCCGTGGTTACCGCAATTGTGTGCGGCGTTGGACTTCGCCCACCAAGAGGCGCGTGTCGTCCACCGCGACCTGAAGCCCTCCAACCTCATGCTGACAACGGATGGCCGGCTGAAGGTGACCGACTTCGGGGTCGCGCGCAGCATGGCCGATTCGATTTCACGGGTCAGTATGATGTCCGCCGGCACTCTCGTGTACATGAGCCCACAGCAGGCCATGGGAGAGGAGCCTTCACCTGCGGACGACATCTACGCAGTCGGTGCTACCTTGTATGAGTTGCTCACCGGGAAACCGCCCTTTCACACCGGCGACGTGCGCGTGCAGTTATTTCAGCGGCGGCCAGACTCGATCGCGACGCGGCGCCGGGTGCTGGGGCATGCCGCGGGGTCGGTCTCTCGGGAATGGGAGGCGACGGTCGCAGCGTGCCTGGCCAAGGAGGCCGAGGCGCGACCGTCGTCTGCGGGCGAAGTCATCCGCCGGCTGCAGCGCGCGGCACCATCCGCGCGCCGTTGGTGGCGGCTGCCCACGCGGCGTGAAGCCACCCTGGCCGGCGTGGCCGCCGCGGTCGCCGGGGGAGTTTTCTGGTGGCACGGGCATGCGGTCGCCGGAGCCGCGGTGGCCTCGCCAGTGGAGTTCCCGAGCGACGCCGGCCGGGCGCTTGCGGCCTGGAACTTTGATGGTGACGCTCGGGATGGCTCCGGCCGGGGATTGCACGGTGAAGTGGCGTCGGCGGTTCCGACCACGGATCGATTCGGACGGATCGATCGGGCGCTGAAGTTCAACGGTCAGGCTTGGGTTACCGTGCCGGATTCACCCCGGTTTCGGTGGGATGGAAAGTCGCCGTTCACCGTGGCGCTGTGGGTGCGCAACGACGAGTCTCCCACGCTCAGCGGCTACGTCTGTGGAACAGAATCGACCACGGTCGGCGGATTGGAGTGGATGCTGGGATTCCAACGCGGGCGCCCAGCCGGTTGTGTTCGTCGCGTGCAATCGGTGGCCGACCATTGTCTGGTGGAGGCGGATACGGCGTTGCCGGTCGGAAAGTGGCACCACCTTGCGCTGGTGAGCGATGGCACCCGCCTTTTGCTGCACGTGGATGGCCGTCTTGTGGCCGCCAAGCCGCTCGGCGCGCTGCGGACCGCGGCGGCGTCCGAGTCGGTTCAACTGACGTTTGGCCGGCCGTCGATCTCCACTCCGTGGGCGTTTGATGGAGCCCTCGACGACGCCCGGATCTGGTCGCGGGACCTGGCTGCCGGGGAACTGGCGGTGCTCGCCGGGAGAGAGGCTTCACCGCGAATTGTCCTTACCCGCGGGCGCTACAGTAACACGGAGAACCTGGCGGCGGCCGTCAGGGATGAGTTTGGACCGGACGCCGGCCTGCTGGATTGGAAGGAACTCGTCCGCTGGCATGCCGATGACGCCTGGGGTTTGGCCGAGGAACTGGGCTTCGCGCCCTCGCACGAGATCGCCTGGGTCCAGCGCGACCGGCAGCGCCTGTTCGACGACAAGCGCCATTACTTTCTCGGCCGGTTTGACGGCCGGAAACCCGATTACTTCAAGGTGCACGAAGAAGTCGGCGGTCTGACCTTGGCGCTGGGTTCCTGGTACGGAATGCGAATCCCGGCCTTTGCGCTGCTCCCTCCGGCGCGGCTGCACCACGAATCTTTGGAGCGGGCGAACGGTGCACCGGAGATTCGCCGCGCCGGGAGGATCGATCGGGCGGTCAGGGCCCTGCAGCTTTCCTGGCGGGTGCGGCTGTCTCCGACGACCGGTGCGCTGGTGGCGGCGCGATTGTGATCCGAGGGAGGGCAGGAGGTGCGGTCAGTCGTGGAAGTTTCGGCCGACAAGGACGGGCGTCTGGCGTTTCGTCTGGTGAGCGTGGTCGGCGGTGTACCTCAGTTTGTGGAAACTGCGGCCGTCGAGGGTTTCCGACTCGAGGGGGTGCGCGAGATTGTTCTGGGCGGGGACGGGGGCGCAGAGGTGAATCGAGCCACTTTGGCCCTGGAATAGGTTGCCCCGATTGCGGGCTTGAAGATGGGGCGGAGGATGACCGACTCTCGCCATCGAGTTTCCGGACCATGATCACGACCAACGAATCCCTGCTCGACCGGCTGCGTGCGGACAACGCCCAGGAGGCGTGGCGGGAGTTCTTTGCGGCTTACTGGGGTGTAATCCTGCGCTACGGCAGGAAGATGGGGCTCCGCCAGGATCAGGCCGAGGATGTGCTGCAGGAAACAATGGTGGTCCTCATGCGGAAGCTGCCGGAGTTTGTCTATGATCGCCGCAAGGGGCGGTTCCGGAACTTTCTGCTCACCATCGTGCACCGGCGGGCGCTGGCGGTGTTTGGTCGCGAAGCTCGGAATCCGGCTGTTGCGTGGGAGGAACTGTCACCTGAATTGGTGAATCAGGTCTCCAAAGATCATCGCGGCGGCGAGTCCGAAGCTCAGGCGCGCTGGCGGGAAGCCCTCCTCGAAGAGGCGCTCCGGCGGCTGCGGTGTGATGGCCGCCTGGGAGCTGGTACGCTGGCGGTCTTTGAAGCTTACGTGGTCCGCGCCGAACCGGCGATCCAGGTGGCCCGGCGCTTTAAGATGACCGAGAATTCGGTCTATCAGATTCGGAATCGCGTGTTGCGCAGGGTGAAGGCCGAGGTCCGTCGTCTCCAGCAAAGCGCGGGAGACCCGCTGGAGCCATGAGCGGAACAACTACGGACCTCGCGGTCGCGTAAGAACCGCGGCTGCGATTGGAATACCGTGTGGAGATGGCAGATCAGACAGAAGATCGTATCGTCAGTCTGTTCCCCGCGACCGCCGGGGACGTGGCGCCTCCCCGGGAGGTCTACGAGCGGCTGGAACTGGTTGCCCGCATGTTGCGCGGGGCGCCCGCGCCGGCCTCGTCGCATTTTGGGCTTTGGTGGTTGGATTCCGATGGGAAGGTGGCGGCAGTGCCAGCTGGCGTAAAGCCGATGGTCATTGGTCGCGATGCCAGCTGCGATCTCATCCTGGAGAGTCCGCGACTGTCGCGGCGGCATTGCGCGATTCGGCGCTTCAATGGTGGTCTGGCCGCGCTCGAAATCGAAGACCTGGGTTCGAGTAACGGCACCTGGGTGAACGGCGTGCGGCTGCCGATACAAGGTCGGCGAATTCTCTTTGATGGAGACGTCGTGGAGATTGGCGGCGTGGCCTTAGTCGTGGCGGTGCCGGGACCGGCGGGCGGCCCTTCGCGATGAGCCGCCTTCCTCGAATTCCTCGCTGAGGAATCGAGGGGCGGCTCCGCTGCCAGACCTCCCGTCGTTTCAGGGTTACGCGCTCCTGCGCCGCGGGCGAAATCCGGAAACGGTGCAGTTTCTCCGTAAGAAACCCGCGCAGGCGTGGAATACCACGCTTGCATGCCGTTTCAGCCAAGGAGCAAGCACATCGTACCAGCCTCGGGGAGATCCTCAGGGCTGGGCCTTTCCACCTTGGCGATCCTCTCGCCTGGACGGGCGTCGCAGTAAGGCCGGGAAGGTACGGAGCAGCTTCGTTCGCAGGACCCAAACAACAATCCGCATCCCATCAATGTTCATGAGAATACCCAGCGTCAGCAGAGTCGTTGCCCTGTTCATTCTTGTCACCCCAGCCGCCAAGGCGGTGACCTTTTTCGAGTCGTTTGACTCGGGGGTCATGCCGTCCGGTTGGGCGTACGAGCCCGGATTTCACTATGGGGCCACGGACTTTTCCAACGGGAGGCTCAATGCGTACCATACCAATGCCGGCGTGGGAATCTCCCGGGCGGTGTCGGTTTCGGCCTCGGCCACGCAAGTTGTGGTCAGCTACGTGGGCAATCTCGCGTACAGCAGCCTTGGGGACACCAATTGGATGTACGTGGGGCTTGCCAACGGGGACCTCATCATGGCGCAGTACGGTTTTGGCGTTTGGTCGTCACCTGGAACCTCCAGTGCGTTTCTGCAGGTGCTGCATGGTCCGTTGGGTGTGGCAACCACCTCGGACGACCTGGCCATCACTCACGGTATTCCGAGACAGTACGATACCTTCGCGTTTACGATGACCTTGCAGAACGGATCGGTGGCCTACTCTGCGACGAATAGCGGCGGCGACAGCATCTTCGCCCAAGTGGCGAGTATGCCCAGCCTGCAGCTTTCCAATATCGTCTCGACCGGCCTCGCGCTCTACACGACCGTGGATGCAGACATCTGGGCGGACAACTACTCCTTCGTCGACGGCAGTGCTTCGGTTCCGGAGGGAATGGTGACGCTGCTGGCGCTGACGCTGCCCATTACCGGCATGTTGGTCCGGAGCCGCCGGCAGCCCTCTCCGACTTTGCCGGCATTGTGAGTCTCGCAACGCCGCACCCGGGAGCGGCGGCTCCAGGCGCTTTTGTTTGGGTACAAAACTCCAAAAGGCAGCCGAAGGCTGCCTTTTGGAGCGACAATCCCAGGCGGGGAAGTTAGGGAAGGTGGCATGTTGCACCTCGTCCGGTTCCTTGCTGTTGCGGTCGTTGTGATCGAGTCCGCGGCCTTCGCCGCGACCCCGCCGAACCTCATCTTCATCCTCAGCGATGATCTGGCGCAGGGGGACGTGGGCGCTTACGGGCAGAAGTTGATCCAGACGCCGCGGCTGGACCGGATGGCGAAGGAGGGCACGCGGTACCTGCAGGCCTACTGCGGTACCAGTGTCTGCGCGCCCTCACGCACCTCCCTGATGACGGGATTGCACAGCGGTCACTCTCCGGTTCGTGGAAACTGGGAAATCCAGCCGGAAGGCCAGCTGCCGCTGCCGGCGGAGACCGTCACCGTGGCCCAGATTCTCAAGTCGGCTGGCTATGCCACCGCGACGATGGGGAAGTGGGGGATGGGGATGTTCGATACGACCGGGAGCCCGCTGAAAAAGGGCTTCGAGCACCAGTTCGGCTACAACTGCCAGCGACACGCGCATTCCTACTTTCCTCCCTACCTTTATCGCGACGGCCAACGCTTCGAACTGCCAGGCAACGACGGCGTCGGCATCGGAAAGACGTACGCACAGAACCTGATCCAGGAGGACGTCCTGCGTTGGATCCGGGCCCAGAAGGACCGTCCCTTTTTCCTCTTTTATGCCATCACCCTGCCGCACGGGCGGCACGAGATCGATGACGTCGGCCCCTATGCCGACAAGCCGTGGACGCCGCAGCAGAAGGCCTATGCGGCCCAGGTGACGCGGCTCGACCGCGACATCGGCCAGGTGCTGGATTTGCTCACCGAGTTGAAGATCGAGGATCGGACATTGGTGATGACGGCAGGGGACAACGGCTCTTCCTTCGCGCCGGAATCGGAGTTTGGCCGCCTGTTCGAGCAGGCGAACAACGGCCTGCGCGGTTTCAAGCGCGGCCTTTACGAGGGCGCGCTGCGCCAAGCGGCGATCGCCCGCTGGCCCGGGGTGATCCCGGCCGGACGGGTGTCGGATGAGCCCTGGGCGTTCTGGGACTTCCTGCCGACGGCGGTGGAACTTTCCGGGGCTAGGCTGCCGCCTGGTTTCCAGCCGGATGGGCACTCGCTGGTGTCGTTCCTGAAGGGGGGGCGCGCTCCCCAGCGGGACTATTTCTACTGGGAGCTGCACGAACAGCGACCGATCCAGGCGGTTCGCTTCGGTCAATGGAAAGCCGTGCGCAACGGCCACGACCGGCCGATCGAGCTTTACGATCTCTCCTCCGACGCCGCCGAGGCGAAGAACCTCGCGGCGACCCGGCCGGACCTCGTCGCCCGGGCGGAGGGCTTCATGCGCGCCGCACACACGCCGGACCGCAACTGGCCGTTGACGGGCCGGGCAGCCCATCGGCAGAGCGGCGCGGCCAAGAAGAAGGCGGCGAAGTAGTCCGGCCGCCGGCGCGACCGCGCCGGCGGGAGGCTCTCTTCCCTTGGGATTCGGTTACCTTTCCATGCAAACGCTGATGACCTACCTGCGCTGCCTCACACTTGGCCTGGCGGTGGTGACCGCAACTGCGGCGGCCACCCCGCGGCCCAATTTCTTGGTCGTCTTCATCGACGACATGGGGTGGGCGGATTTCTCGTGCTTCGGCAACAAGGACGCCAAGACGCCGAACGTCGATCGCCTGGCGCGGGAGGGCCTCCGCTTTGAGCAGTTTTACGTCGCCTCTCCGATTTGCTCGCCCTCTCGGGTGGCCCTGTCGACCGGCCAGTACCCGCAGCGCTGGCGGATCACGTCGTTCCTCAACAACCGGGCGGAGAATGAAGCGCGGGGCATGGCGCAGTGGCTGGATCCCCGGGCCCCGATGCTGGCACGCTCCCTGCGCGAGGCGGGCTACGCCACCGGGCACTTTGGCAAATGGCATATGGGCGGGCAGCGCGATGTCGGAGAGGCCCCGCTGATCGCCGAGTATGGTTTCGACGCCTCGCTGACCAACTTCGAGGGCTTGGGCCCGCGGGTCCTGCCGCTGCTTGATGCGCACGACGGCCAGCCGGCGCGCAAGCATGCCCTCGGCTCGGATAACCTCGGCCGCGGCGAAATCACCTGGAAGGATCGCGCGGAGGTCACGGCGAGCTTCACCGGCGCGGCACTCGAGTTCGTGCGAAAGGCGGCGGCGGAAGGAAAGTCGTTCTGTGTGAACCTCTGGCCGGATGACGTGCATTCCCCGTTCTTTCCCGTGGCGGCGCGGCGGGGAGACGGCGCCAAACGGACACTCTATCTTTCGGTGCTGGAAGCGATGGATGCGCAGTTGGGGACACTTTTCGATGCCATCCGCGGCGACCCCAAGCTGCGGGACAATACCCTCATCGTTGTCTGCTCCGACAACGGGCCGGAGCCCGGTGCCGGTTCCGCCGGACGTTTTCGGGGCAGCAAGGGCATGCTCTACGAAGGAGGGGTGCGGTCGCCGCTCGTCGTGTGGGGGCCGGGTTTGATCAAGGGGCCGCAGGTGGGGACCGTGAATCGGCAATCGGTGCTGGGGACGATCGACCTCGCTCCGACCCTGCTCGCAGTCGCGGGCGTGCCGCCTCCGCGCGGCGTCGAGTTCGACGGAGTGGCGGCGCGCGACGTGCTCCTGGGAACCTCGCAGGCCTCGCGCGGGCGGCCTTTGTTCTTCCGCCGTCCGCCGGACCGGGGTGATTTTTCCGGCATCAGCAATCTGCCCGATCTCGCCGTCCGCGATGGCCGATGGAAACTGCTGTGCGAATACGACGGCACCCGCGCGGAACTTTACGATGTGGAGGCCGACCCGGCGGAAACGACCAATGTAGCGGCGGCGCATCCGGCGGAGACGACACGCCTCGTCGCCGCCGCCCTGGCGTGGCATCGTTCGATGCCTCCGGACCGCGGCGCCAGTTATCGCCCGGTCGCCGCCAAGAAGAAGAAGGGGTAGCCGGAATCCGATGCCCGGCGGGGCGATCCATCGCCTGTCCGGTGGGGCGATTAGCGGGCTGCGGCGTGCACAGTTGCAAACGGATGCCCGCTGCCCGGCTCAAGGGGGACGCGCCGGAGACATTCCCGCAGGTCGCAATCGGTCGTGCGGATGTGGGCGCTCAGCCAGTTGCCCGTGCCATGGTAAACATCGAAGGCGAGCGCCTTGGTTGGACCCTCCTGCGCACATCGTGTCGCCCAATCGTCGAGCAGGGCCGCGAAGCGTCGGTGCTCGCTCTGGTTCCGGGCATAGGCGGGGCAGCCGTGTTCCAGCATGTGCGTCTCCTCGCGTTCGAAATGAGCACGGACGTGGCGGTGAAAGGTGAGGAGCAACTCGCTCAGGGCGCCGGTGTCGGCCGGGGCTTGGAGACTGTCGCCAAGCTTCTGCAACAATCCGAAGAGTCGGCGATGGTCGGCGTCGATTGCGGCGTGACCCGTCTGCAGACTATCGTTCCACTGGACCATGGCTTGGGTCGTGTTCGGCGCAACCTCCCCCCAACTTTAGCGCAACCTACGTAATATCCCTCCCCGTTTCCCCCTCCTTGCTGTGAACTCCACCCGATTCCCGCGCCTTCTTGCCGTCGCCTGCCTTCTTTCCGCGCTTTTGGTGCGCGGGCTCCACGCGGCACCGGCCCGTCCGAATGTCCTCATCGTGCTCACTGACGACCAAGGCATGGGCGACTTTTCGTGCCACGGAAACCCGACGCTGAAGACTCCCAATCTCGACCGCCTGCAGTCCCAATCGGTGCGGCTGACCGACTTTCATGTCGCCCCGATGTGCACGCCGACGCGTGGCCAACTCATGACCGGGCTCGACGCGGTGCGCAACGGGGCCACGTCGGTGACCGGCGGTCGCTCGTTTCCGCGCCCGGGCCTGCCGACCTTGCCGGGTCTCTTCGCCGCCGCCGGTTACCGCACGGGCATGTTTGGCAAGTGGCACCTTGGGGATCATTATCCCCATCGCCCAATGGACCGCGGCTTCCAGGAGGCCGTCTATCACCTGGGTTGGGGCTTCACCTCGGCTCCCGAGTTCAATAACACGCTCACCAACGGCCGCTATTTTCACAACGGTGTGGCGAAGAACTTCGCCGGCTACTGCACCGACTTCTGGTTTGAACGGGCGATGGCGTGGATGAAAGAGCGCAAGGATGCCGGAGAGCCCTTCCTTTGTTACCTTCCGACCAACGCGCCGCATGCGCCGCACGATGTGCCCGAGAAATACAGTGCCCCGTATCGAGGGGCCCGCTGGGCGAACTTCTTCGGCATGATCGCCAACATCGACGAAAACATGGGGCGGCTGGAGCGCTTCCTCCAGGAGACGGGCCTGCGGGAGAACACCATTTTGGTGTTCCTGACCGACAATGGCGGCACCGCGGGAGTCCCGCATTGGAACGCCGGGCTCCGGGATCGAAAGACAACCTTCTACGACGGAGGGCACCGTGTGCCGTGTTGGTTCACTTGGCCGGCCGGCGGCCTGGGAGCCACACGCGACGTCGGTACTCCCACGCAAGTGCAGGACATCCTGCCGACGCTCGCGGAACTGGCGCGGGTCCCCTTGCCGGCGGGCGCGCGGTTTGACGGGACCAGCCTGGCGGGCTTGCTGCAGAATCCCGGAGCCACATTCCCCGAGCGGAAGTTCGTCGTCCAGTACAGCCGGGCCCGGCTGACGAAATGGGAGTGCGCCGTGGTCTGGAATTCATGGCGGCTGGTCCACGGGAAGGAGCTGTACGACGTCGCCACCGACCGCGGGCAGCAGCACGATCTCGCCTTCCAGCGGCCCGAAATCGTGGCGCAGATGCGTGCGCACTACGAAGGGTGGTGGAGTGCCCTGGAGCCGCTCAGCTCGCAGTTTGTCCGGATCAGCGTGGGGGCGCCGGCCGAGCCCGTCGTGGCTCTGACCAGTTCTGACTGGCAGGATGTGTACGCCGACAACGCCGGGCATGTGCGGCGGGCCGAGGGCGGACCCCGGGGCGGGCCGTGGAATCTGCAGGTGGAGCGGCCCGGGGAGTACGAACTGACCCTGCGCCGGTGGCCCGCCGAAGTGAACCTCCCTCTGTCGGCGGCCGAGCAACCGGGAAGCAAGGCGCTCCCGATTGCGGGCGCACGTGTCGCGATTGCGGGTCGGGAACTCTCGGCCCAGGCGGCCCCGGGCGACCGGTCCATCGCGCTGCGAGTGCAGTTGCCGGCCGGACCGGCCCGGTTGCAGGCCTGGTTCGTCGATGCGGCCGGCCAGGACATTTCCGGGGCGTTTTTTGCCGACGTGAAGTGGCTCCGGTAGGAGTCACCGGAGACTCGCAACCGCAGCGAGCCCCGGGCTCACCGGGTGGAGAATCGGAAGATGGTCGTCGAACGGAAAGTCTCCCCGGGGCGCAGGATCGTGCTCGGGAAGTCGGGCTGGTTGGGCGAGTCCGGGAAATGCTGCGTCTCCAGACAGAAGGCGGCGTGCTTCACGTACGGCCGCCCGGACTTGCCGGTGAGCCGGCCATTGAGGTGGTTGGCCGTATAGAGCTGCACCCCCGGTTCCGTGGTCCAGAGTTCCAGCACCCGACCCGAGCTGGGCTCGAAGACCAGCCCGCCGCGGGCGAGGCGGCCTCCGCCGGAGTCGAACACGAAGTTGTGGTCGTAGCCGCGGCCGTATCCGATTTGTGGATGATTGTCTCCCATGCGGTCACCGATCCGCTGCGGGGTGGTGAAATCAAGAGGGGTGCCGGCCACTGGCGCGATTTCCCCGGTGGGGATAAGGCTGGCGTGGACCGGAGTGTAGCGGCGGGCGTCGAGCGTGAGGACATGTTCCAGGACGTCACCTTCGCCTTCGCCCTTGAGGTTGAAATACGCGTGGTTGGTGAGGTTGATCGGCGTCGGTCGGTCGGTCGTGGCGACGTAATCGATGCGCAGGGCGTTCTCGGGAGTGACGGAGTAGGTCACCTCGACGTCGAGATTGCCGGGATATCCCTCCTCACCGTCCGGGCTGCGGTAGCGCAGCCGGACCGCCGGGGCACCCTCCTGGTTCGTCGGCGAGGCAGACCAGAGCTTGCGGCTGAAGCCGATCTTCCCGCCGTGAAGATGCGCCGGTACGCCCCCGGAGGTGCTGTTGGTGGCCAGCGTGTAGGTGCGGCCGTCCAGGACGAAGCGGCCCCCCGCGATGCGGTTGGCGTAGCGTCCGGTGATTGCATTGAAGCCGGCCGCCTTGGCCTCGAACTCGGCGGCGGAGCTGAGGCCAAGCACTACATCGGTTAGCCGACCGGTGCGGTCCGGGGCGAGCAGGCGGACGATGATCCCGCCGAGGTTGGTGATCTCCGCGCGGAAGCCGGAGGGGTTGGCGAGGACGAAGAGCTGGGCCTCGCGCCCATCGGCCAGTTTTCCAAAGGGGCGCACCTCTACCGGGAGGCCGGCGCGGGAAGCCGAGGGGAGCAGGAGGAGGCAGAGGCTGAGCAGGCGGAGCGGGAGCATGGTCGGAATCGGCAGGAAAGCGGGGCCGGAGGGCGGGGGCAGGGAAGACGGAATTCTGCAGGACACCGGTCGCGGGGCCAGCGCGCAGTTGCGGCCCGGGCCGGACTAGCCGGACCCCGGGGAGGCGAGCGTGCGTTCGGCCTCCGCGAGGCGGCGGATATGGTCTGTGAAATCGGCGTCTTCGCCCTCCAGCAGTTGGGGAAGCGCCTCGCGGAACTCCGTCCGGCGGACCCATTCGCGCATGTAGTCCTCCCACGATTGCCAGAGGCGGCGCGTCTGCTTATCCATCTTCTCCTCGTAGACCAAGAGGTAGGCGCGCTCGAAGAGGGAGATCAGGATCCCGAAGATCGCCAGCCGGCGTTCCTTTTGTTCCTCGGAAAGCTCGTGCGGGGTGCCTTCGCGCCGCAGCAACTGCAGATCGGCATTGTCGAGCACGAGCTTCAGGAACTCGCGATACTCGTCGGACAGTCGCTGGAAAATCTCTTCCTCCTCGTTTTTCCGCTCCCGCCGGTGCTCGTAGATGAAAACCGCGATGGCGAACGGCAGGCCAACCACCGTGACGATGTAGCTCAGGATCTCCCAGGTTTCTCGCCAGTCCATGCGCGCACCATGACGAAATCCCCGACGATGGCCAGCCGAGGAGACCTACGTCGCGATTGGACGACAAGACTGGCGACCGTCATCTGGGAGGGGAGGCGTCCGTGACGTGGTCATCACGGTAATCGCCGGGAGGGTTGCGTCGCGGCTTGCCACGCGTGCCGGCGATTCGTTCACATCCACGGATGAAACGCCGCCAGTTGCGCGGCTTCGACCTGAAGCAAATCCAAGGAGTCAACTATCTCATCGGAGTGGACGAGGTCGGTCGCGGCGCTTTTGCCGGGCCGGTGGTCGCGGCCGCCGTGATGGTGACGCGGGAGTTCCTCGAGAGCCGTTGGGCGCTGGCGCGCGGCGGGCGGGTGAACGACTCGAAGCTCCTGACCCCGGAGCAGCGGGAGGAGCTTTGGAGCGAGTTCGAGGCCCTTGCGGCGCACGGCCGGATTCACGCGAACTACGGCGTGGCCAGCGTGGAGGAAATCGCGGTGCACAACATCCTCGGCGCCACCAAGCTGGCGATGCGGCGCGCCCTGGGGGGGCTCTATCCCCCGGAGGCGTTCGAGGTCAGGCGCGAGGAGCCGGACCTCTTTTCGAGCCTGGAGGAGCGGGCGGCCTTTCATCCAGTGGTGTCGGCCCGGATTCTGATCGACGGACTGCCCCTGCGGAGCTTCCCCTATCCGCACACGGCCTTCGTCAAGGGCGACGGACGCTCGCTCTGCATCGCGATGGCCTCGGTGGTCGCCAAGGTCACCCGCGATCGGATGATGGTCGAACTCGACGCCAAGCACCCGGGCTACGGCTTCGCCCAGCACAAGGGGTACGGTACTGAGGAACATCGGGAGGCCGTCCGGCGCCTCGGCCGGTGCCCAGAGCACCGCGAGGCATTCCTGCGCAAGCTGCTGGCCGAACGGGTGGACCCCGCGCAAATGGACTTTTTGGCTCCGCCCTCCTGAACGGCGGCGCAGACTTCATCCCATGGCTGGCAAGAAGCACTCCTCCCTCGATCGCGTGCTCGGGCGGCTCGACACGCTCGATTCCGTCAATCTCGCCAACCTCGTCCAGCGGCTGGCGCGCGAACGCAGCCTGTTCGAGGAGATCTTCAATACCTTGCAGGAGGGCATTCTCGTCATCCGTGACGACGGGGCGATCGAGTACGCCAACGACTCGGCGGTACGTCTGGTCGGTCTCGGTGGGGACGATTTTGCCGGGCAATCGCTGTGGCGCCTGGTCCCGGGCTTGCGCAATTCGCTCGGCGCCGCGCTGGACGACGAGGGCGGTGCCGCTGCACCGGTGGTGGCGCGGGAGTTCGAGTTGTCCTACCCGGAGCCGCGCGTGGTGCGCCTCTACATGGTGCCCTTTCGCGCCTCGGGACATCGCCAGGTCCGGCGCTTCGCCGTGATTCTCACCGACGTCACCGCCGAAAAGGCGAGCACCGAGGAGCGGATCGCGAATGAGCGAACCTCATCCATTCTCCTGCTGGCGGCGGGAGTGGCGCATGAACTCGGCAACCCCCTCAACTCCCTGACGATTCACCTGCAGTTGGTGGAGAGAAAGCTGAAGAAACTCCGGGCCTCCAAGGACACGGATTCGCTGGCGGAGTCGATTGCCATCTGCCGCGACGAGGTGACCCGCCTCGACGGCATCATCAGCAACTTCCTCGAAGCGATCCGTCCGCGGCCGCCCGATCTGGCGGACACCGACCTGAGCGATGTCGTGGCGGAAGTCCTGCGGGTCCAGCATCGGGAGTTTGCCGATCGGCGGGTCGCAATCGAGGTGGAATCCCCGCGGGTGCCGCTTGTGCTGGCGGACCGCAACCAGATCAAGCAAGTCGTCTTCAACATCACCAAGAACGCGCTGGAGGCGATGCAGCCCGGGGGAGGGCTGAAGATCCGCTTCCGCGCGGACGACGACTCGGTGTTCCTGCTCTTTGCCGACACCGGCAGTGGGATCAAGGCGGAGGACCTGGTGCGGCTGTTCCAGCCCTACTACACGACAAAGCCCGGCGGGAACGGTCTCGGGCTCATGATTGCCCAGCGGATCATGCGCGACCACGGTGGCCAGGTGGGCATCGAGAGCAAGGAAGGGGTCGGGACCGTCGTGACGCTCCAGTTCCCGCGCAAGGATCGCCGCGTGCGGATGCTCGGGGCCTAGGCCGGCGGGAAGGGCTGGCCGGGGACGCCCCCGTCACTTGTTCAGCTTTTCGAACTCCTTGCGGAGATTGGCGCCAAAGACGTTCTTCACAATGACTGTCTGCTGCTCCTTCTTGCCGCCGGTGCGCAGAGCCAGCTTGAGGGGAATTTCGTCGCTGGTGACCCCGAGTTGGGAAACCATGGGTTCGAGCACGCCACTGGAACCCGGAGCGATGGTGAGCTTGGGCGGGCGCACCGCGAAGTTGCCGAGATCCGAGTTCACCTCGGTCACTTCGATTTCGATTGGATCGGTGCCGCGGTTCTCGAACGCCACCTTGAGGGTGACCGGAGGCATCGGGCTCCCGGCCGCGCGACGGGCCTTTGCCTGGCGAATGTAGTCCTGCATCGCCTCCTTCTGCTCTTCCTCGGAGTCGCCGTAACCGCCAATGTAATAAACCTCGGTGAACGCGCCGGCATCGTCCTTACGCCGCCGGCTACCATCTTCAAAGGCGCCTTCGGGTCCCTGACCGGGGCGTCCACCCCGCCCGCCTGGGGGGCGACGCACGCCTCGATCGAAGCCCCGGCTCACCGTGGCGACCGCGCCCAGCTTCCCTTCAAGAAACGTGGCTTCCCCCCGCATGGCGACCGGGCGTTCCACCGCCTGTCCGGACGCCGCCTCTTCCAGCATCAGATCACGGGGCGCGGGACCGGAGCCGCAGCCTCCGAGGAGCAGGGTGCAGGCCACCAGGGTGGCGGCACGTCCAAGGGAGTGGGGAAACGCCGAAGAAGTCATGGGTAGGTCGTCGGACGCCAAGCCGAGGGAAAGGTTTCCGGGAAGGCAAGGTTCTGACGCGCCGCGCCGCATCTTTCTGGCGTTTCCACCGTCTTGCTGTTGAGACGAATGCAGGACGCATGGAATCAACTCCTCCGACGGCGCTGGCCGACCTCGTGCGGCGGGCTCAAAAGGGCGATGAGGTCGCCCAGCGGGAGCTCATTGTCAGCTACCAGCATCGCGTGGCCGGCTTCGTCTTCGCCATGACCAACCGGAGCGACTACGTGGAGGACCTGTCGCAGCAGGTGTTCATCAAGATGATCCGGGCGCTCGATCGGCTGCAGGCCCCGGCGCAATTCGAATCCTGGTTGTTTCGGCTGGCCCGCAACACCTGCATCGACCAACTGCGGCGGCAGAAGCTGCGGCGCATTTTTCTGCCCTTCGGGGAGGAGCACGAGAATATCCCGGAACCGGCGGGCGCGGTTGGCACCGAGGAGCTGGACGCCTTGCGCCATGCCCTTGGCCAGCTCCGTCCCCAGGATCGCGCCCTGCTGGCCCTGGTGCAGGAAGGGCGGAGTCACGCGGAGATTGCGGAGGTTCTCTCCACGAGTGTTGCGGCAGTGAAAGCTCGCCTGCATCGTGCTCGTGAGCATCTTCGGGAGCATTACCAACCAGACCATGAAACCTGAGAAACAAGCCTGGGAAGACCTGCGCGCCCATGCCTCGTCGCGCCTGTCGGCGGGCTTCGCCGACCGGGTGTTGCGGACTGCCCACGGCCCGACGCCCGAGGCCTGGAGGCTGCTGCGGGAATCCGGGGCGCGCCGCCTGCGGCCGGGGTTTGCGGAGCGGGTCTTGCGGGCCGCCCGGGCGGCCGCCGAGATGCCGTCGTTTGCCAGCCAGCTCGCGTTAAGTGCCGCGACGGCGGCGGTATGTCTCGGCGCGGTGCTGTTCTTCCATCAACGGCGGATTGACCAGGCGGACGAACAGAACCTCGCGGAATGGCGGCGAATTGTGGCGTTCGCGCAGGAAATCGACACCAGCGGTCCATGAGCCAGCGGGTCTTCGTCGCGCTTCTGACCGTCGGGGTCTTCATCGCCGGGTACCTTTCCCGGATGTGGACTGAGCCGCGCCCGACGGTACCGCCGGCGCCGGCGGCACTGACCCGCGAATTCTCCCGTCCAGCCCTGACTCCGGCGGAGAAGAGAAGCGAGCGGCAGCTGGATCGCGCGAAATTGGTCGCGGAGATCCAGAAACTCCGGCCGCAGATCGAAGCCTACAGCACCCAGATGCAGGAAATCGACAGCGAGTTTGACCGGGAGTTTGCCCAGCTGCTCTCGCCGGCGCAGCGGGAGAAGTTTCTGGCGAGCCAGAAGCGGTGGGCGGAGCGGGATGCCAAACGGGCGGCCAAGCGCGACCTCCTGTCCGACGAGGAGATTCAGCGCGAACAGGATCGGTCGATGACCTGGGTCTACTGGAAAGTCACCGTGACCCCGCGGCTGGAGATGCTGACTCGCGAGTACAGCCTGGACGCCAACCAGCAGAATGCGACGCGTGCCCTGCTCACCCTCCGAAGGAACAAGTTTATCGCGCTGTTCGACTCGACCCCGCATGTGAGCATTCGCCTCAGTCGCCTTGCCCCGCTGATCGAGCGCGTGGCGGCACCAGCGAAGTAGGGGTTGGGGCGTCGTTTTTGGTGGAGCGCCGCGCCGCGGGCGCCACATTGGCAGGCATGGCCAAATCTCCGCTCGCCGGTCTCAACGTGCTGTTGCTCGAGGACGACGTCCTGCTGCGCCGGCGGCTGACGGGTTTTCTCGAGAAGGAGGGAGGCGAGGTGACGGCGGTCAGTTCGCTTGCCGGCGCCCGCAACGCCCTCGAGTCACTGTCGTTCGAGGTGGCCCTGATCGACGTGAACCTGCCTGATGGGCGTGGCACCGAGCTGCTCCGGGAAAAGGTGTTCCCGCCGACGACCTGCGTGATCGTGATGACCGCGGAAGGCGGTGTGGCGGGAGCGGTCGAGGCCTTGCGGGCGGGGGCGGCCGACTAGCTGGTCAAGCCGTTCGACCCCGAGGAACTGACAGTGCGGTTTGCGCAGGCGCGACGCCAGCGGCAGACCCGCCGGGCCGACGAGTTTCGTCGCGGCCAGGAAAGCGAACTGGTTTTTGGCCAGAGCCTCGCCGGTGTGCGCGAGCAACTGGCCCGCATCACCGCCGCGGACCGCCGATTGGGGGGACAGCTTCCGCCGGTGTTGATCGAAGGCGAGACGGGCACTGGCAAGACCGCCATCGCGCGGTGGATCCATCGGAACGGACCGCGGGCGGAAGAAGCCTTGATCGAACTCAACTGCTCGGCGCTGCCGGAGGCACTGGCGGAGGCGGAGCTCTTCGGTCACGAGCGCGGCGCGTTCACCGATGCCAAGGCGGCGCGGATCGGGCTCATGGAGGCGGCGGATGGCGGCACGCTTTTCCTCGACGAACTCCCGAGCCTCGCGCTGGGGCTGCAGGCCAAGCTCCTCACCGCAATCGAGGATCACATGCTCCGCCGCGTGGGCGCGTCCCGATCGGTTCCAGTGGACGCCCGGATAATCGCGGCGACCAACGCCGATCTCGGCGCCATGGTGGCTGCTGGCCGCTTCCGGGAGGATCTCCGGCACCGGCTCGATCTCTTTCGCGTTCGGCTTCCGCCGTTGCGCGAGCGGGGAGAGGATATTCTGGTGCTGGCCCAGGAGTTGTTGAACCGGGTGTGCCGTCGCTACGGACAGAAGTCCCTGTCGATTCCCGCGGAGGGACGCCGCCGGCTCCTCGCGCACCGCTGGCCCGGAAATGTCCGGGAACTTGCGCATGAAATCGAGCGGGCGGTCGTGTTCGGGGGCGATGCCGGATTGACCTTTCCCCATCTGGGGGGAGGTCCAGCGGCGAACACCAGCGGGTCGACTGCTAGTGCCGAGTGCCTGCGAAACGACTTCGTGTTTCCGGAGACCGGGTTCTCGATGGAAGAGGCGATCGACGAATTGGTCCGCCGGGCCGTGCGCCAGGCCAACGGCAACGTCTCGGCCGCGGCACGCCTCCTGGGGGTGTCGCGCGACGTGGTCCGCTACCGCCTCAAGTCAGGCGGAGCCTCCGGAAATGGGGAATAATCCGCGACCGGTTTCTTTTTTTGGGAGGACTTACCCAATGGACAGGGGCCCGGCGGGTCGAGGCGTGGATTCTCTAACTATTCATAATGAACAACAAGAGATGCAATAGAACGGTTGGCATGCCCGCTGCATAAGAGAGGAGTCCTCTTCAATGTCACTTTACCTCCAATGCCGCCGGATGGTTCTGGTCGCGCTCCTCGCGTCGGGTGCGGGTGCGATGGCGGCACAGACGGGGGATGGCGGGGCGGCGGTGCGCGAGAAAGCGCAGACGGCGCGCGCCACAAGTGCGGACCTCCAGAAACTGGTCCAGCAGATCGGTTCCCAGCGGGAGAAGATGATCGCCGACCACGAAGCGCTCGCGAAGCAGCTGAAGGATGCGACCGACGAGCAGCGCAAGGCGATCATGGAGAAGATGCAGGAGCAGAAAAAGGCCTTCGAGGCGGCGCAGAGTGCCTTGCACAAGCAGATCCGGGACGAACAACGGCGGCTGCGGCAGGCCGGAGTTCCGGGCAAGCGTTGAATTTAGGCGTAATATATTAGCGTAATGTCAGTCAAAGGGCGGTCGCCAATGCGACCGCCCTTTTGATTGGTCGAACATGGCTTGAGTGACGCAGCTTCGGACGACACCCTGCGTCTTCCTTTTTTGGCATTCCCTCGGTGACGATTCCCTATGGCAAGATCCCCTGGCTGATGGCCACGCTGCTCGGCGGCGCGGTGGACATCGGCCTACCGGTCGCCGTGGCCGCGACTCCGGGACCGGGCGTGCCGTGGACCATCCCGGAATGGAGTGCCTCGGCTTCCGTGGAGAGCAGTTACGGTTTCCGCGACAACCTGCTGTTGAGCTCCTCCGGAGAGGAGCGGAGTGCCTTTTTCCGCGGTTCTGCGGATGTGCTGATGATGCGGATACCGTCCGGCCCCTGGGATTACTCCCTGCTGGCCCAGGCCGCGCAGACTCACTACTTCAGCGGACGAACTGTCACCGATGTCGCCCAGGCTTGGTTGCAGTCCGATCTGGGCTACCGTTGGGGGGATTCCTGGAAAGTGTCGCTGCCGGTCACGGGGTACTACTTCGACCAGGTCTACGATGTTTCCGACACCGAGGTGGAGCGGCTGGTGGCGGAACTGCGGGGGGGCGGCGGGATGGTGGGGCCACTGATGCGTTGGAGCTTTCATCCACGGGCGTGGGTGGAGTTCCAGGGAACGGGGGACCGGAAGAAGTACCGGGATGGAATCTACGATAGCCGGGTCCATGAAACGGTGCTGCGGTTCGGCTGGGTTCCGACGTCGAGGGTCGAGACGCGCTGGTCGGTCTGGAGGCGTTGGCGCGACTTCGACGCCCGATCCCAGTACAGCGCGGCCGGACGGGAGCTTCCCGGCACGCACCTAAAGGTGCGCGAGACCGAGGGCGAGGCACGGGCGGACATCACGTGGGACGAGGCGGGGGCCTGGAAGACGGTGACCCGCGTCGGCGTACTGCAGTACCAGGACAACGGCTCGGGCTACTTCAATCGGCGGGAAGGCCGCGCGGATCTGGAGGTCGAGTGGAAAGGCGTGCGGTGGTTCGTGCGGGTGCGCGGCGAAGCGCGGCGGATCGAGTTCGACGTGCAGACCGTCGGGATCGGCATCGCGCCGCCGCCCCGCCTGAAGGAGGAGTACGAAGCCGAACTGCGAATCGAGCGAAAGCTGGGGGAGCGCTGGACGCTGTGCGCCGGGTACACTTGGGAGCGGAGCCGATCGAATGACCAGGTGGTCTCCTACACGGTGAACGAAGGCTTGCTTGGATTGCGGTGGAGCTGGGAAAAGTAGGGGGCCGGATTCCAGATGCCCCCCGTTGCACCGCCGCACTCCACCCGCTTCGCCCACGCCGGAGTGTTAGTGCTCACGGTGGCGGTGTTCGCCGGGGTGGTGTTTGCGGTGACCTTTCAGTTGCGGACGGGCCTTCGGGAGCAGATTCTGCAACGGGAGGCGAGCACGCTGGCCGCAGTCGCGGCGCTGCAGTTGGAGAATCGCGCCGTGGAGTACGGGGAGGTGGCGATGGCCGAAGTGCCGGGGGCTCTGTTGGTCGCGGTCCTGCGGACGGCGAAGTTCCGAGATGTGGTGGCCGTGCGGGTGTTCGATGCGCGTGGAGTCCTGAATTCGTCGGACGGAATCGTCGGCGAAATGGAATCGCCGGCCCCGGCGGACTGGCGGCGGGTGGCCGGAGGGGCGAGCTTCGCCCGACTGCACCGGCGTCCGCCACAGGAAGATCTGTTTTTGGTCCCACCGGGCCAGGAGGAGGACGCGTTTGTCGAGGCCTGGGTTCCACTCCGGAGCGGGCGCACGGGAGCACAGTTGGGGGCGGCGCAGTTTTGGCTGAAGGGGACTGCGGCCCGCGGCGAGATTCGCGGACACGACCGCCGGCTCTGGCTGCTGGCACTGATTGGCTGGGCCGCCGGTTCGGCGGTAATCGTCGGAGCGCTCTCCTGGTCGTTTCGCCGTCTGGAAACGGCGAATCGCGAGCTCCGCTCGAGAGGTGCAGATCTGGAGCGGGCCAACCGGGAACTCGTGCTGGCCGCAAAGACGTCCGCGCTTGGCACCGTGACCGCCCACCTGATGCACGAACTGAAAAACCCAATCGCTGGCCTTGAGATGTTCGTGGCGGGCCAGGCAGGGGCGACGGCCGGAAACGGAGGCGATGCCGGCGTGGAACTGGCCGCGGCGTCGGAACTCACTCGCCGCCTCCGTACGATGGTCAATGACGTGGTAAGCGTGCTGCGCGATGAGCAGTCGGCGGCTACCTTTGAACTTACGTGTGCCGAGGTCGTGGAGCTCGTCCTGGCCAAGGTGCAGGCGGAGGCCACCGCGCGCGGTGTGACCGTGCAGGGGACCGGGGCGGCGGAGTTGGCCTTTGCGGGCCGGCGGGCCAACCTGGCGATCCTGGTGCTGCGCAACCTCGCGCAAAACGCCATCGAGGCCTGTTCGCGGGGCGGGCACGTGCGAATCTCCGGAGGAGAAGGAGAGGGCCGTCGGATCGAATTCGTCGTTTCCGACGACGGGCCCGGCCTGCCTGATCATGTACGAGCTCGGCTCTTCCAGCCTTGTCAGAGCGCCAAGTCCGGGGGGAGTGGACTCGGTCTGGCGCTCAGCCAGCAGCTGGCGCAACAGGCGGGTGGCCGCCTGGAACTGGTGAGCAGCGGCCCACAGGGAACGAGCTTCCGACTTGTGTTGGGGCGTGAGGCATGATTCCTGCCCAGCCTGCGAATTTCGCGACCAACCATCCGGGCGTATGCCATTGATTGGCTTGTGCATGAGCTTTGCCGCCACATGGGCCGATGGGTACTTTTGCTGGTGGGGTGCTGGGCGGGGATAGGCTGGGCCCGTGCCCAGGACGGTACACTCGAGTGGTCGGTAATCCTGCAGGGTTTTGCCTCGTCGTCGCCGGCGTTGAGTCCGGACGGCCGCACGGTGTATATCGGGGTCGAGACTTCCACGGCGGGGCGGATTGTCGCCATCAATGCGGACGGGTCGCCAAAGTGGAGCGTCGTGCGGCCGGAGGCGGTGTATTCCTCGCCAGCGGTGGGTCCGGACGGGACCGTTTATGTCGGGGTCGACGATGGAAAACTCTATGCGCTCAACCCGGCGAACGGCGCCATCAAGTGGGAGTACGACACGCGCACCTTCGTCAGCAGTTCACCGGCGATCGGAGCGGATGGAACCCTGTATTTCGGCGCCGGGGACGCCAAATTGCATGCCGTGTCGCCCACCGGGGTCGAGCGTTGGTCTTTCCAAACGGGAGATTGGGTCGAGTCGTCACCGGCGGTCGGGACCGATGGTACGATTTACTTCGGTTCCGCGGACAAGAATGTCTACGCAGTCCGGAGCGACGGAACGGAGAAATGGCGGTTCGCGACGGGTGGCAAGGTGTACTCCTCGCCGGCCATCGGGGTCGACGGAACCATTTACGTCGGGTCCGCCGATCAGCGGATGTATGCGATTACCCCGGACGGGGTGAAGAAGTGGGATTTTCTTGCGAACGGCGAGATTGCCGCCTCTCCCGTGCTGGGCGCTGACGGCACGGTTTACTTCGCGGCGCTGGATGCCAGCTTCTACGCCCTTTCGGGGGAGACCGGGGAGCGGCTCTGGAGGACGAGCCTGAGCACGAACAGCTACTCCACCGCGGCGGTCCGCGGTGACGGTACCGTGTTGTTCGGGGCGGATGACGGTTTCGTGCGGGCCCTGGACCCCCGGGATGGCGCGGTGAAGTGGCGCTACGATACCAAGGCGGGTGTCGGCGACTATATCGAGTCGTCGCCGCTCGTGGCGCCGGACGGCTCAATCTACTTCGGGTCGCTGGACGGCCGTCTGTACAAACTCCGGGGCAATGCCTCTCCGCTCTCCGCCGTTTCCAGCTGGCCCGCGTTTCGTCGGGATGTGGCCCACACCGGCCGCTCCGTCTATGTCAGCAATGGCGGACGACTGTTGAACCTGGCGAGTCGCGCGCGCGTGGCGGGGGGCGACACCCTGATCGCGGGCTTCGTTGTGGAAGGCGGTGCCGCCCGGGCCTTCATGGTGCGGGGCATCGGGCCGGCGCTGGCGCAATTTGGCGTGGCTGGATTCATGCCGGATCCACGCCTTGACCTGTTTGCCGGGCAGACGCTCACCTACTCGAACGACAACTGGAGTGATGCCGAACCCGGGTCATCACTTGTCGATACGGCGGACGCCGTCGGCGCCTTCCCGCTGCCCCCCGGCAGCCGCGATGCTGCGCTCGTCATGCCGCTTCGATCGGGATTGTATTCGGCGCACCTGCGTGCGGCCGACGACCGGGGCGGCGTGGCACTGTTCGAGGTTTATGATGCGGTCGGTGGCGATCCGGCCAGCCACCTGGTGAACCTTTCACTCCGGGGCCGCGTTGGCACCGGGGAGGATGTGCTGATCGCCGGGGTGGTGGTGGGTGGCGTGCATCCGACCCGGTTGTTGGTACGGGCTGTCGGTCCGGGGCTGGCGGGATTTGGCGTCCAGGGGATCCTGGCACGTCCCACGATTGAGTTTTACCGGGGAGCGACGTTGTTGCGTTCGAACACGGGCTGGTCGAGTGAAGGCTTGACCCAAGATTTGGCGAGTGCGGCGGCTTCTGTGGCGGCCTTTCCGCTGGTTCCGGGCAGCCAAGACAGTGCGATGGTCCTGATGGTCGATCCGGGGCCCTATACCTTGCAGGTCACCGGGGTGGGGGGCTCCATGGGCGAGGCGCTGGCAGAGATCTACGTGCTGCGTTGAATTCGGAGCCGCGGCCGATGGCGGGAATGGCAGCAAGGGGGGGGCGGTGGGAGGCTGAAAAACCCGCCGGGCCGGGGCCGGGAAACTGCTTGCCAGTGCGCGGGCGGCGCGTGGACACTGGCACCCCACGTTTGAGCCTCTGACACCCAGCCAACCTTCGCGGGCTCCCGCCCGCTTTTACGGACGATATGGACGACAACGCCTCCAAGGAAAATCCGCCGCCGGATTTCAACAAACTCGACCTGAGCCAACTGCAAGGCTTCAGCTTCGGCACGCAATGGACCCAAGAGAAGCCATCGGCGCCTGAGCGCGGAGACCGAGCGGGTGGCGAGCGGGGGCGGCGCGATGAAGGGCGCGAAGGGGGCGGTTTTGGGGCGGATCGGAGAGACCGGCGGGCATTCCGTCGGCCCGCGGGACCTGGAGGAGGCGAAGGAGCCGGAGCGCCAGCTGGTGGCGGTGAAACCGGTGGTCCAGGCCGTCGGGAGTTCGGAGGCGAGCGGCGGCCGCGGCAGGGAGGGGATTTCCGGGGAGGGCCACGTCGGGAAGGTGGCCCCGGAGGCGCGGGAGAACGCGGCCCGCGGTTTGGCGGCAGTCAGCCCGGATTCGGCGGCCGTGGTGGTTTCGAGCGGGGCCCTTACGAGAGTCCCTATTATCTCGCGACGTTCTACCCCGAGGACTCCAGTTTCAACACCTTGGTGCAGACCATCCGGAAGTCGTGTCGCACGGTGGAGCTGTTTGAGATCGCGCGGACCGTCGTGGCGAAGAATGACCGTTTTGTGGTCGTGCTCAGCCACCGTCCTCCAACTGCGCCCGCCGCGCCGGCCGGCGCGGCAGCGCCAGAACCAGCCGCAGCGGCGAAGTCACCGAAGCCCGTGTTCCATGTGGCCGTGCCGGACGGCATTCCCTTCGATTCCGACGATGCGGCGGTGGCACACGTACTTGGGAAGCATCTCGACAAGTTCTTCGACACCGCCGAGGTCGAGGTCGACCCGCCCAAGGGCAATTTCCAGGTCATTAACAAGTGCGGGGTGACAGGCGAGTTGTTGGGGCCGCCCAACTACCATCGTTACAACCAAATCGTCCAGCAGCACTACGCGGCGCGGATCGGCTCCCGGATGGCCATGGAGTCCTTCCGTAGCCGCATCGAAACGGTGCGGGATCCCGAGGTCGTCAACCTGTGGCTGGCGAAGATGAAGAAGACGACGCGGTACACGTGGAAGCTGGCGGTCCCGGGTGTTCCGGCGGCCCCGGTGGAGGCACCCGCGGAAGGGGCGGCGGAAGCGGCGCCCGCGCCGGCTCCCGCGGTCGTGCCGACGTTTGACACGTTGGAGGATGCCCGGACCTATCTGCTCTCCCAGGCTCGCGACAAGGTGGTGCGGACCACGGAGTCTGCGCGGTTCCACGGGAAGTTGCTCGAGACGATCCCTCCGGGAGAGGTGCGACGGGCCGTTGAGGGTGCGCTGGAGCGCCAGCGACGCTTCCCGCTCGATACCGCCAACGCCCTGCGCGGCCGCCTGCGGCGCGAGCACTTCACGATCTTCAAGAAGGGTTCGAAGGGGGTCTCGTACGTTTGTGCGGTGAAGCGCAAGTTCCGCGTGCCGGGCCAGACCTTTGCCGACAGCATTGGCGCACTAATTGCGTTCATCGAGGCCAACCCGATGGTGCGCGCCAGCGAGCTCTCCTCGAAGTTCCTCGGGATTGCAAACGTCCCCGCCGCGAAGCCGGTTGCGGAAGCCACGACTCCGCCCGCGGCCGAGTCAACTCCCGTGTCCGAGGGGGCCGCAGTGTCGGCGGTTCCGGCCGAGGCCCGACCCGAAGCCGTGCTCACCCTCGAGGATCGTGCCAAGCTCTCCCGCCTGCAGGGAGACCTGATGTGGCTTGTCCGCGAAGGTTACGTGACTGAGTTCATCGACGGCCGTCTCTTTGCCCCGCCTCCCATGGTCGAGGCGCGGAAGAAGGAGATCGAAGGCGAAGAGCACGATCCCGAGAATTTCCCCGAGGCGCCTCCCGCAACCGCGCCGGCTGCGGCTGCGCCGGCCGTGGAACCGCCTCCAGCACCGGAAGAATCCACGGCGGCGACGACGGAGGTCCAGGCGCCAGCCGAGCCACCTGCGGCCACGTCGAGCGCGACCAGCGAGGCGGCCCCGGCGACTGAGACTCCGTCGACCCCGGACCTTCCGGAGTCGGCGGCTGGTCCCGAGAAGCCCGCGGGAAGCTGAGGCCCCTGGGCGCCGCGCCGCTTCGTACGGGGGGCGTTAATTGCCTCCTCGCATCCGTTGCGCCACCGCACTTCGGCGGTCCGAGGCGGCAAGGATTCCTGCCTGGCTTGAGGGATCGGGCCGCCTGAAGGCTTCGCCGCTGGGGAGTGTTCGCTCTCCAGTTTTCCCCGGGACCTTCGTTGGGGCACCGTGATCGCGTGGGAGTGTAACGGAAACGTGGATTCACGGGGGCCCCGCGTTCACGGTGTTTAAGCACCGCCACGCCATGGGGGCGGCCGGCGACTGCCGCGGGCCCGAGGGAGACTAGCTGGACCGGGCTCCCGTTGGTGGCCAGTTCAGCAAACGGATGGTGTGCCGGCCCGGGCTGGCGATCCCGAGTTCGAGATGCCAGGTGCCGGTGGGCAACCACGCCGCGATCTTCTCCGGCCACTCGACGGCGAGACACCAGGGCGAGATGAGAAAGTCGGCCAGGAGAAGATCCTCGACCTCCTGCGCAGACTCCAGGCGGTAGGCGTCGAGGTGCAGCAGGGTCGTCGGGCCGCGATGCAGGGAAAGGATGTTGAAGGTCGGGCTGGTGATGGCGTCCCGGATCCCCAGCCCATGGGCCAGGCCTTGGACGAAGGTGGTTTTGCCCACTCCCAAGTTCCCGTGGAGAGCCAGGGTCGAGTCGGGCGGGAGGGCCTTGGCGAACTCCGCGGCCAGGGCGCGCGTCGCTCCGGCTGTTTCGCCGGTGACTCCTCGCGCGAGTTTATCGAAAATGCTCGTAGCCACTGTAGTCGGCGAGGAGGAAGGACGCCTGGCCGCGCGACCCGGCGGGGGCGAAACGCCCGATGCAAGTGAGGCGGGTACGGGAAAAGCGATCGCGCCAGGCCTGTTCCAGGCGGGATCGATCGGCGCGATGATTGACGGCCAGAAGAAGTTCGTAGTCTTCACCGTCGGACAGAGCCTCGCGGACCGTAGCGCCGGCGCGGCGCGGGAGAACACCGGTATCGATGCTGGGACGAGCGCCTCGGGGGGTCAGTGCGCCGAGATCCTTGGCCAGCCCGTCGCTCACATCCATCATCGCCCGCACTTCGGGCCGGCGAGCGAACCAGGCGCCCTCCTCAAGGCGCGGGGAGAAGCGGTAGTGATGTCCCGAGGCCCGGCTGCGTCCAAGCAGGCCGGTGACGTAGATCCAGTCGCCGAGGCGCGCGCCCGAACGGGTCAGTACCCGTGGTCCGGTGGCCTCGCCGAGCAGGGTAAGGCTGGCGGCGACAGTGTTCCGGCCTTCGGCGACATCCCCCCCGACGATGGCCACGTGGTAACGCCGGGCGGTCGCGGCGAGGCCGCGGTAAAAGAGCTCGATCCAGCGCCGGCTCGTGCGGCCATCGAGGGTGATGGCAAGCACTGCGGCCACCGGGCGACCACCCATGGCGGCGATGTCACTCAGATTGCGCTTGAGGAGCTTGGCGCCGACTTCGCGCGGGGGCACGGAGTCGTCGAAGTGACGACCGTAGATGACCGGGTCGACCGTGACGAGCTGGCGTCCGCGGGACGGCGGGAGCACCGCGCAGTCGTCGCCGATGCCAAAGGGCGCGCGCGGGGAGACCGCACCCAGCCAACCCCGGATGGCGGCGATGAGCTGGGTTTCGCCCCAAGCGGCGACGGATTCGGCGGGCTTCCGGGTGAATGGGGACACGGTGAGGCGAATCAGGCGGAGATCCCGGTCAGGATCACCAGAATGGTGTTCAGGTTGAACAAGGCATGGGCCACCACGCAGGTGCCAATCCGGCCGGTGCGCTCATAGGCGAGCGAGAAGACCACGGCGAGGGCAATCAGGGGCGCCAGGCTCGACAGCCCCTGAAGATTGGACCAGTTGATGTGCAGCGTCGCGAAGATGAGCGCGGGCAGCAACAACGCCACCAGCCGCGGCACCCGGGTTCGGAGGTAACGAAAGAGGCCGGCGCGGAACACGAGTTCTTCGGCGAGGGGGGCGACCACCACGGCCAGGAAAATCATCGCGGCGAGCAGCCAGGGGGACTCCGCGTTGGCAAACATGGCGATCAGATCCTGACGGCTGACCGGCAACCCGACACGCACGAGGACGAACTCCCAGAGATTGGCGACACCGATCAACAGCGGCAGAGAGATCAGGAACGTGGCTCCGCCCGAAAGGAAGTCCCGCTTCGAGAATGGGGGCTGATCAAACCACTCGCGGCGTTCCACGAGCACGCGGTGGGCGAGCGCCCCCGCGAGCATGCCCAACTGGGCGGCCGCGCCGGCGGCGACCGTTGCGGCGTCGCCGCGCAGCCCCGCCCAGCGACCGGCCAAACCCGCCCCGGCCGCCCCGAGAAAGCTACAGGTGACCACGAGGAAGAGGAAGACGAAGAAATCGGGCAGTGCGACCTCCCACTCCGCGAGAGGCGGGCGCGGCTGGGCCGCCCGGGCCTCCGGGCGCAGAACAAACCGCCAAAGCAGGAAGGTCCCAGTGAGAACCAGGAGCACTTCGGCGGCACCCGCCACGTAGGGAACAACGGAGGACATTGCAGGGAAAGGACGGCGCGCCGGGACCTCCCGCCTGACAGCGGAAATCCGGGCTCGAGCCGCGGCTGATTACGGACAGGGCGCGGCGGGATTCAACCTCTCACCGCAGCATCTTCCCGTTCAGCAAGACGGGGCGGCCGCCGACAATCGTGGTCTTGACCCGTCCGGTGAGCGCCTTGCCGTGCCAGGGGGAGTTGCTCGACTTGCTGCAACCCGCCCGCGCGTCGTAGGTCCAGGTCTCCTCGGGAGCAAAGAGGCAGATGTCGGCCTCCGCTCCCTCTGCCAGCGTGCCGCCGGGAAGGTTCAGCAGCCGGGCAGGTTTGCGCGTCATCAGGTCGATCACTTTCGGCAGCGAAAAACGGTTCCGGCGGACGAGGACGTCGAGCACCACGGGCAGGGCCGTCTCGAGGCCGATGATGCCGTTCGGGGCATTGTCGAACTCCTTGTCCTTCTCGTAATCGGTGTGCGGGGCGTGATCCGTCGCGATGATGTCGAGGGTGCCGTCGCGCAGGCCGGCGATGAGGGCTTGCCGGTCCTCCTCGGTGCGGAGCGGCGGGTTCATCTTGAAGCTGGTGTCGTAGGTCGCGAGGGCATCGTCCGTCAGCGCCAGGTGGTGCGGAGTGGCCTCGGCGGTGATCCGGGCCCCGCGGGACTTGGCGCGGCGGATGACGTCGACGGAAAACCGGGAGGAGATGTGCTGGAGGTGGATGTGGGCGCCGTAGTACTCCGACAGGATCACGTTGCGCGCGACGATGAGGTCCTCCGCGGCATTGGGCCAGCCGCGCAGGCCGAGGCGCGTCGACATGAGGCCCTCGTTCATCACCGCCCCCTGGGTCATGGAATAGTCCTGGCAGTGATCCATGACCGGCAGATCGAACATCTTGGCGTACTCGGCGGCGCGCCGCATCAGGTCGTTGGACTGCACGCACTCCCCGTCGTCCGTGATGGCTACCACCCCGGCGCGTTTCAGCGAACCGATCGGGGCGAGGGACTGGCCCTTCATGCCGACCGTGATGCAGCCGGTCGGGTACACGCGGACCACGGCATCGCGACTGACGACGTCCTTGATGAGCTGGATGGTACCGGTGTTGTCCGCGACGGGCGCGGTGTTGGGCATGCAGACGACGGAGGTGAAGCCGCCGGCCGCAGCCGCACGGCTGCCCGTGGCAATGGTCTCCTTGTGGGTCTGGCCGGGTTCGCGAAAGTGAACGTGCACGTCGATCAGGCCCGGGCAGGCCACCAAGCCGCGGCCGTCGATCCGACGGGCGCGCTTCCGGGCGGCCGGGGAGAGGGAGGAGACGATGCGTCCGTTGGCGACGAAGAGATCTCCCGCGGCGTCACGCCGGGCGGCGGGATCGATGATCCGGGCGTTCTGAATCCAGAGGTCAGGCATGGGAGAAGGTGGCCAGGGGGCGCAAGGGAGGGAGGGCGGGCGAGCCGCGCATCAGGAGACCGGTGCCACGTGCTCGGGCTGGCCCCCGGCGCAGAGGTAAAGGACCGCCATGCGCACCGCGATGCCGTTGGTGACCTGTTCCAGGATCACGCTGCGTTCGCCATCGGCGAGCTCACTGTCGATCTCGACGCCACGGTTGATGGGACCGGGGTGCATGATGATCGCCTTGGGATTGAGCCAGGAGGCGCGGGTCTTGTTGAGACCAAACATACTCGTGTATTCCCCGAGGGAGGGAAAGTGGCCGGCGGCCTGGCGTTCGTGCTGGATGCGGAGAAGCATCACGACCTCCGCATCGGCGAGGGCGCCGCGAAGGTCGTGCGAGACCTTCACCCCGAGCGCGGTGAACCAGTGCGGGACCAGCGTCGCCGGGCCCACCAGCGTCACGGCGGCTCCCATTTTGGTCAGCGCATGGATGTTGGAGCGGGCGACGCGGCTGAAGAGGATGTCGCCCAGGATGACGACCTTTCGTCCGCGCAAGGAACCCAGGTGCTCCTTCATCGTGAAGGTGTCGAGGAGGCCCTGCGTCGGGTGTTCGTGGGCGCCGTCACCGGCGTTGATCACGGGAACGTCGAGGATCTGGGAGAGGTAGAGCGGCGAACCGGCCGCGGCGTGCCGGATAACAATCATGTCGGCCTGCAGGGCCTGGATGTTCTCCGCGGTGTCGCGCAGCGTCTCGCCCTTGGTGGTGCTGCTGCTGGCGGCATCGAAGGAGATGACATCGGCGCTGAGGCGCTTGGCGGCCATGTCAAAGGCCATCCGGGTGCGGGTGCTCGGCTCCAGGAACAGATTGACGATCGTCTTCCCCCGCAGGGCCGGGACCTTCTTCATGCTGCGGGTGAGCGTGCGTTTGAACGCGGAGGCGGTGGCGTGAATCTGTTCGATTTCGGCCAGCGAGAGGTCCTCGAGGGTGAGGAGGTGGCGGCGGTTCCAGGGCATGGACAGGGTTCGGGCGGGGATTAGACCGGCGGCGGGCCGGCCGGCAGGACGCGGACGGAGTCCCGGCCGCGTCCGCCGGGAGCGAGGTGCACCGCCACCTTCTCGCCTTCGCCCGTCGGAATGGCGAGGCCGACATAGTCAGCCAGGAAGGGCAGGCGGCGGCAGCCGCGATCGACCAGAACGGCGAGTTCCACCCGGGCGGGCCGCCCGTGGTCGAAAAGCTCGTCGAGCGCCGCCTTCACGGTGCGCCCGGTGAAGATCACGTCATCGACCAGCAGGATTTCCGCTCCGGTGATTTCGCGCGGGAGGACGGTCGGAGCCGACTCTTTCGGGATCGGGTGCCGGCCGATGTCGTCGCGATGAAAGGAGACATCCAGCACGCCGGCCGGGGCGGCGAGCCGGGTGGCAAGGCGCCGGGCGAGCTCGACGCCGCCATTGGCGATGCCGAGCAGCAGCAGGCGCGAGGGATCCGGGTGGCGCGCCGAAATGGCCGCTGCGAGCCGCGCGATCGCGGCTTCGATCTCCCCCGGACCGATGGTTTTCGAAGCGCCCACCGAGATTCTTTCTGACGACCGGCGGCGGCGGTGGAAAGGTTTTTTTCCGTTTCGGCTTGCTGTTCTAACTGTACTAGTGCAACTAGAACAGCGTGCTGCCCTTCTCCGTCGAACTGAGGCCCGGTCTGCCGGTGGCCGAGCAGATTCTCTTTGCGGTGAAGAAGGCGCTCGTCGCGGGGCAACTCCGGCCAGGGGATCGTTTTCCCTCGGTGCGGGTGCTGAGCCAGGAACTCCGGATCAATCCCAATACCGCGCACAAGGTGGTGGCCGCATTGGTCCACGAGGGCGTGCTGGTGACGACTCCGGCGGTGGGCAGCGTGGTGGCCGAGCGAGAGCCGGGTGGTCGGCGTGAAAAGACCGAACTGCTCGGCGCCGAGGTGGAGTGGCTGGTGGTCGAGGCCAAGCGCCTCGGGCTGGGGCTGGAGGATGTGCAGGCCGCGGTGGCCGCGCACTGGCGGAGGCTCGGCGGCAAATGAGGGCGCCCGCGAGCCTCAACCACCTTGCCTGCCCGTCCCGGGGGGAGAAAAATCTATGAACCAGATCGAAACGCGGGGATTGACGCGGCGGTACGGACGGACGGAGGCGGTCCACGCCCTCGATCTGGAGGTCCCGAACGGGAGTGTCTTTGCGTTGTTGGGGCCCAACGGTGCGGGCAAGACCACGACGTTGAAAGTGCTGATGAACCTGCTGGCGCCGACCTCGGGAGTGGCGACGGTGCTTGGAGTGGATTCGCGGCGCCTGGGAGCGCGCGCGCGCACCCAGATCGGGTACGTCTCGGAAAACCAGCAGCTGCCCCGGTGGATGACGGTGCGCCAGGTGCTGGACTTCTGCCGGCCATTCTACCCGACCTGGGATCGGGAGTTGGAAGCGGCGTTGCTACGACAGTTCGACCTGCCGGAGGACCGGAAGCTCGCGCACCTGTCGCGCGGGATGGCGATGAAGGCGGCGCTGCTGGCCTCGCTCGCCTACCGCCCGAAGCTGCTGGTATTGGACGAGCCGTTCAGCGGGCTCGATCCGCTGGTGCGCGATGATTTCATCCGGGGAGTACTGGAGGTTTCGGCGCAGGGGGAGTGGACGGTGCTCTTGGCCTCGCACGACATCGAGGAGGTGGAGCGTCTCGCCGATCACGTGGCGATGCTGGAGGAGGGGCGGCGGACGTTGTGTGAGCGGACCGAGTCGCTCCAGGCGAGATTCCGGCGCGTAGAAGTGACGTTGGGCGAGGTCACGCCGGCGCTCGAGGGACTGCCGACGACCTGGGTCGAAGTGGAGCGGGCGGGACGGGTGGTGAAGTTCGTCGAAACGCGGTACGAGCGCGACGCGACCGAGGGCGCGTGCCGCACGCGCTTTGTCGATGCCGCCGTGGTCGCGAAGCCGATGACGTTGCGGGAGATCTTCCTCGTCCTGGCGCGGCAGGGGCGGACGAACAAGGAGCGGGCGGCGTGAATCTCACGTGGCACATGGTCCGAAAGGATCTCCGGCGCATGGCGTGGCCGGTGCTGGCCTGGCTGGGGTTTTTGGTCGCCAGCGCCATAGGGGTGGTGCTGGTCGAGTGCCAATTGGAAAGGGTGACACCCGGGGCCGCGGCCGAGTGGATGCGCGGGCTGCGGTCCGCGTCGATCGGCGTATCCCTGATTGGGACGAGCGCCTTGGTGCTGCTGGCTGGAGTGCTGGTGTTGGAGGACCGGGTGGCGGGCACGCAATCGTTCTGGCTGACGCGGCCGATTGCCGGTGGGCGCCTGTTGCGGGCGAAACTGATCGCGGCTGGCGGGCTGCTGGTCGTGGCGCCGATCGTGGTTCATCTTCCGGTCTGGCTCGTGGCCGGTTTTGATGGGAGGGAACTCGTGCGCGTGGCTTGGCACCTTGGCTTGGTCAATGCGGGGGTGGTGGTCGTGGCGATGGCGCTGGCGGCCCTCACCGAGAATCTCGGCCAGCAGGCGTTCGCCGTGCTTACAACGATGGGACTTTCCGTGCTGGCAATCGAGGTTGTGCCGGCGGTTTTCGATCGCACCGAAGCCACGCGCGCGGCGATCGGCACGCAGGCGTGGGTGATCCTCGGGATCTTCGTCGGAGGGGCGGGGGCGGCTTTGTCGTGGCAGTATCGAACCAGACGGACCTTGGCGGGCTGGATGATCTGGTTGGCGGCGCTGGTCGGCTTCGTCGGCGTGCGGGTGGGGTGGACTTGGGAATGCGGTCGCGCCGGAGGTCCGCCCGCAATGAGTGCGGAGGGAGGGCAGATAGCGGTGGCGCTCACGGCCGATGGGGAATTGGGAGAACTTCGACCCGGGGCGGCGATCCAGGCGGTCGTGACCCCGCCGACGAAAGGACCACCCTGGGTGGCGCCCTGGCAGGGACGGGGAGTGCTTCGCGACTTCGAAGGAGGCTCGGCCGAGGTTGAATTCGGTTTGCGCGAAGGGTGGGGATTCGAGCTGGCACGCCTCCTAACCGGAGTGAAGCGGGCGGACAGCTCCCTGCCGTGGGAACTGGCGGTGTCCCGGCGCCCCCAGTGGGAGCGGCCCGCGGCCTCCCGATCGCCGGTTTTCTCGGGAACAATGGAGTTCGTGCACCTTGAAGGCGAGGTATGGTACGAGGTGCCGGTGCAGGCGGGCGCGATTGGACAAAGAGGTGCCACCCGAACCAGGGTTATGGGAGTGGCGGAAGGAGCGAAGGAGACCCTGCTCGTTGAGGAACGACGGGCGGCGCGGGCCTTTCCGATCGTGCAAACGTATCCCCTTGAAGTGGACCGCTACGTCCTGGTGCAACGCAGCACGGGAGCGTTGTGCCGGGTTCGCGCCCTGGGCCAGCGCGGCGTGGGGAGTGGCGGAATGCTGGTGGATATCCTGATGCTCACGGCGGAACCGGCGGTGGATTTGAGGCGCGAGGGTTGGACGCTGATCAAAGTGAGACTCGCAGCGAGGGAGCGTTGGGTGCAGGAGTTCCGTGACCTGCCCGTGGCGAAAGCCGGATCGTCCGAGAAAGGCGGCCAGTGAGACTGATCCTGCATCTCGTCCGAAAGGACTTCCTGTTCCTGCGCGGCCGCCTGGCGGTGTGGTTCGCGGCCCTGGTTGGGAAATTTGCGATTGGTTTCGGCGTGTTGGTGGCCAGCGACCTCTCCGATCGGGCTCTGACGAACTGGCAGGGTGCCGTGGGAAGCCTGGTGGTTTTCGACGCGGCGTTGACGCTGTTGCTGGCGGCGCTGCTGGTGCAGGAAGACGGAGTGGCGGGAACGGCGGCCTTCTGGCGCACGCGGCCAGTTTCCGGTGTGAGATTGCTCGCCGCGAAGCTGGCGGGGGCAGCGCTGTTCCTTGTCCTGCCTGCGGTGCTGGTGTCGGTGCCGTGGTGGCTCTGGTGCGGGCTGAGTGGGGCGCAGATGGGGGCGGCGGCGGTCGAGGTGTTGTTGTTCCAGGGTGGGCTCATCCTGGTGGCGTTCACTGCGGCGAGTCTGACGAACTCGATCGGGCGCTGCCTGGTATGGGGGATCACCGGTGTCGGCGCGACCTACGGAATCGCCGGGGTGTGGAGTTGGGTGGTATGGTGGCCGAAAGGTCCGGCCGTGCCGATGGGCATGTCCTTCGTCCTCGTCCTCCTGCTGGTGCCGTTACTGGCGGGAGTGGTGACGTGGCAGTTCCTCACGCGCCGGACGATCGCGGGGATCGCAATCCTGGCGACCGGTGTCCTGCTGGCACCGCCGGCGGCGTGGTGGCTGGCGTCAATCGCGTTCCGGACGGCGGGAGGGCGGGCGGCGACTGTGCACGACGAGCGCCTGGATCTGACTCGCGGAGTGGAGGTGGCGTGGCGGTCGGTGCGGGTTTTGCAGGGGCGGGCCAACGCTGTTCACCTCGAGTCCAACTATGACGTGCGCGGCGTGCCCCCGGGGTTCCTGGTGACTGGATGGCATGCGATGCAGGCGGTGCGAACGTCCGCGGGCGAGGAGATCCCCGTGCGCCAGAACGGTGTAGGCGGCGAAAATCAAGGCATGCAGGCCGTCCGGCTGGCGCGGGAGGCAAGCCGGAGCGGGGCACAACCGGAGGCGACGCGGACGGCCGTGGTAAAATCGTGGCTGGCCGTGGCGCCGGCGGACCTGGAAAAATTGCGCGGAGGCCCGGTGGAGTTCTCGGCCGACCTGCGGCTCATGCTGGTGCGGCCGCAAGTGTTTGGCCCGCGGCCGGTCGCGGATGATTCCTGGGGGGCGCGGTCCGGACATGGGTGGCGGGTGACGAAGCTGGCGCGGGGAGAGACCGAAACCGTGGCTTCTGTGATCGAATCGGAGCCCTTGGGGGTCGTGGCCGGCTTGTGGCGCGAATGGCACGGGCGCTGGGTGCAGCGCAACACCCTGTATGTCGTCGAGCGGAAGCATGGTGGATCGGCCAGCCTGGCCGGGCGCTCGCTGTCGAGCCTGGCGCTGGGGGGCGTGCAGTTGCGCAAGCGAACCCTGGTCCTCGGCAAGGACGCGGAAGGCGCGACCCTGGCCTTGGTCGATCTGGCGGGCGGAGTGCACTTCTCGCGCGAGGTGCGGGTGCCGCGCCTGACGATCGAGTGAAGGGAGCCGACCGGCGCCGCGACCGGCGTCTCCATTCCGAAAAAGCGAAAACCCCCGGCGCCACGAGGACGCCGGGGGTTCGCTTCAGTTTCTGCCGCCGACCGTTCGGGCTGCGGCAAAAGTGGCGTCAAGGCACCTCGTAGATCTCCACGAGGGCGTCGCCGCTGGCCGTGCCGCTGCCGGCGGTGATCTGCATCGTGTACGATCCGGGATCGAGCACCGTGAGCGTGGACGCGTCGGCGGAACCACCGGAGAGGGCGAAGGCGCCGACGAACTCGCGCGCCGTGAGCATCTCGGTCACGAAATCGGCGCTGTTCCAGTCGTTGTTCAGCAGCACGGAGCGGCTGTTGCCGTCGAAGATCTCCAGTTGCGGATCGGCGATGGCATTCTGCACGCCGAAGGCGGCCAGTTGGGGGCCGATGCCGCGGGCGAGCAGGGTGCGCTTGCCCTGGCCGGCGATGTTGAGGCCGAGGATGAGGGTGCTGTCGCCCGAGCCCGTGGGGCCGCGGACGGAGACGTTGGTGAACTTGCTGGCGCCGGTGACATTGCCGGCGTCGTACACCTCGAAGAGGACGATGCCGCCCTGGTTGTTGGCGCTGAAGGCGTGGATCGAGTAGCCCTTGCCGGCGTCGAGCTCGAGCACGATGGCGGCATCACGGCTGTTGGCGGGGAGACCGAAGGCGCCGACCGCACTGAAGACCGAGGCAATGGTGCTGCTCCAGTCGTTGTTGGTGGCGATGCGGGTGCCGCCGTCGTATACCTCCAAAGTCGGGTCGGCCATGGTGCCGGCGACCCCGAAGGCGGCGAGGCCGGGGCCGACGGCGCGGATGAGGACCCGTTTCTTCCCGGTGCCGGAGATGAAGAAGGCAGGGATGACTTTGTCAGAACCGCCGATGGCGATGCGCCCGGAGAGGTTGCTCAGGCGGGAGGCATCGGGGTTCAAGGTAACGGTGGCGGCATTGCTCGTGACGGTGCTGCCGCCGCCGGTGAGGCGGACGGAGTACTGGCCGGCGTCGGCGGAGTTGACGTTCTGGCGGAGGATGATCGCTCCGGTCTCGCCCGGTAGCGCCGTGCCGTTGCGGAGCCACTGGTAGGTGATGCCACTGCCGATGGCGGACGTCGCGAGCGCAAAGGTGCCTCCGGGGGCGACCACCTTGTCGAACGGCTGGAGCACGATCTGCGGGGCCGACGAGCTAGCCGGGACGGACAGGGTGCCGGCGGTGTAGGTCTGGGTACCGCCTGCGCCGGTGACGCGCACCGTGTAGGTGCCGGCGGCGGCGGCGCTCACGGTATCAAGGACGTACGGATTGCTCGTGGCGCCCGTGATGGCGACGCCATTGCGAAACCACTGGTAGGTGAAGGGGCCGGTGCCGGTGATGGTGATCGGCAGCACAAACCGTCCACCGGGGATGATGGACAGGGTGGGGGCGCGGAAGTCGGCCGGCAGCGTCGGAGCGACGGCGGTGGCGCCCGCGGTGGCGATCGTGCCGGAGGAACCGGCAAACGAGAAGCTGCCGCTCCAAGCGCCCCAGGAGGACGTGGAGATGCCGTTGCGTGTGCTCGCGGCGTAGCTGCCCTGGCCGGCCAGAATGGTGACCGTGACCGTCTTGGTCTCCCCGATGCCAATCACACCGGCGTGCACGGCGGCCTTGGCGAGGGAGGAATCGTCGGTATAGATGTCGGTGCCCCAGACCGTGCCGCTGTTGGCGCCGGTAAGGGTGAACTCGAACGACTGGCCGACTCGGCTCCGATACCCGGTGAGACTGTACGGCGCTGCGATGGCGGTGGCGGGAATGGCGGCCGCGGTGTTGACGCCGGAGACCGCGCTGCCGACGGCGCCGCCGGTCTGGAGCGTCGTAATTTCGCCGGCGGAGAGGGCCCGGTTGTAGATGCGAATCTCATCCAGGTCGCCTTGGAAGAGATCCAGGCCGTTGTCGGAGCCGGCGATCATCATCATCGCCGTGGAAAACGGGGTGAGGGCGCGGTTGGTGCTCACGGTGGAGTCGAGCTGGCCGTCGCGGTAGAGTCGGAGCGTACCGTTCTCAAACGTGGCGGCCAGGTGATACCAAGTGTTGTTGTCGAGCCGGCCGGTGCTGTTGATCTGCGTCGCGATTTGGTAGTTGGCGAGGAAGGCGAAGCGGCGGGAGGTCGAGGTACCGTCGAGGAAGAGCCCGTAGTAATGGGAGGACTGGCCGGGAAAGCCGATGGCGACCAGGCGGGGGTTCCAGTTGCCGGGGCCGTTGGGGCGCACCCAAGCAGAGATGGTCATCGCGGAGGTGCTGAAGGAGTTGTTGACCAGGGCGCGGAGCCGCACGCCGTTGGTGCGCAGGGCGCCGGCGCCGACGCGTCCGGTGGTGGCGGTCACGGTGCCGCCAACCGGCGTCAGCGTGAAGCCGCGGCCGGAGTCGTCGCGGAGGAGATTGGCGGAGTCGTTGAACGAGTAGTAGGCGAGGAGGTCGCCAGTGGCCGAACCGCCTCCTCCGGTTGATCCCCCGCCGCCTGTGGAGCCACCTCCGCCGGTGGAACCACCTCCACCCGTCGATCCGCCGCCGGAAGCGGCGGTGAAACTGGTGCTTGGGTTGAGGCGGAACTGCGTGGTGCCGTTGCCCACCACGTCGCCATAGTTGGAACTCAGCTGGTTGTTGGCGATGGTGGCAGAGCGGATGCCCAGACTGGCCAGGCTGGTTCCGCCCGTGAAGGTCACCGCCCCCGTCGAGGAGACGGTGCCGGTGAGAACGCCGGCCAGGCTGATGTTACCGTCGGCGGTGACGGTGGCGATGTAGGCTCCCGCCCCCGATTCGATTGAGCCGATGACCGGAGCGGTCACGCGCGTGTTGATCGTGCCGATGTAGGTGCCCGCGTATTGAGCCTGGCCGAGGGCGAGGGTGGGAAGCAGGAACACTCCGGCGAGCAGAGCGCCGAGTGGAAGGGAGGGACGAAACGAAGGGAGGTGCATGTCGGTTTACTGAAGCGGTTGGACACCGCATCCTAATACACCTGATTCAAAACCTAAATACGCATACGTGCGTATCCCGGTGGAGGAAAAACACGGCCTGCCACCGAGATTCGATCCGACGCACCCGGCTCCGGGGCCGGACTCCAGCTACGGCACCTCGTACACTTCCACCAGGGCGATTCCGCTGCCGCCCGTGGCTCCGCTGACCTGGGCGGTGTAGCCGCCGGGCGCGAGGGTCACCAGGAGCGCGGCATCGCGGCTGGTAGGCGAAAGCGGGAAGGCGCCGACATTGGAGAACGCGGTGGAAAGTTCGGTGGTCCCGCCCCAATTGTCATTTTCGTTGATCCTGGCCGTTCCCGAAAACAGCTCCAGCGCAGGATCAGCGAGGGCTCCGGTGACGCCAAAGGCGGTCAGAGTCGGGCCAATGGCGCGAATGAGCACTGTCTTGGCGGTGAGGCCGCCAATGTAGAAGCCGGCGATCAGGACATCTCCCCCCGTGCCGACCTGGGTGCGGGCGGAGACATTGACCAGGCGCGGCGTGCTGGCGGCAAAAGAGCCGGCTGGCGAGGCATCGTAGATCTCCGCCAGGGCAACCCCGGGAGCAGGGCCGGTGCCGCTGACCTGCACGGTGTAGCTGCCGGTGGCGAATTCCGGCAGGTAAACGGCGGCATCGCGGGAGGTGGCCGAGGCCAGGGCGAAGGCTCCGACCCGGGCGCTGACGGCGGTCACCTGGGCGTCGCCATTCCAATTATCGTTTTCATACAGTCGCGTTCCCGTGGCCGAGGCATAGATTTCCAGGCGCGGGTCCGGGAGGAAACCGGTGAGGCCAAAGCTGCCAAGGGCGGGTCCGATGCCGCGGATGAGGATTGGTTTCGGGCCGGAGGTTCCGGCACCACCGAGCGCGAAGCCGACGATGAGGGTCTGGCCGCCCGTACCGGCGGTGGAACGGATCGCCAGGTTGGAGACTCGACCCACATCCGTGGTGGTGATCACGGAAAGCGTGGCGGCGTTGCTGGTAAGGGTCCCGGCGGAGTTCGCCACGGTGACGGTGTACACACCGGCGTCAGCGGCCTGGGCCCGCGCCAGGGCATAGGTGCTGCTGGTGGCGCCGGTGATGGGCTGGCCGTTCAGGTTCCACTGGTAAGAGAGGCCGCCTCCGGCGGCGACGACCGACAGCGTGGCCCGGGATCCGGGTGTGACCGGCAGCGATTGCGGGTGCCGGCTGATGGTGGGACTCACATCAAGCACACCCTTGACGATGCGGTTGTTGAAGGCGTCGACGATGTACAGCGCGCCACTGGGGTCCACCGTGATGCCAAAGGGATTGTTGAATCGGACGGTGGCGCTGTTGCCATCCGCGCATTCCGCCAGAAACCCACCGGCGCGCCCGCCGACCGTGGAAACGAGACCGGAAGGTTCGACCCGCCGGATGAGGTTGTTTGACGTGTCGCAGACGAAGACGACGCCGGCGGCATCGACGGTGAGGCCGAGGGGCGAGTAGAAGCGGGCGGCGGTGCCAGGGCCGTTGCTGCTCCCGGAAGTGCCGGTGGTGCCGGCCAGGGTGGTGACCGCGCCATCCGGCGCGATGCGCCGGATCAGGTGGTTTCCGGTGTCGGCGACATACAGTGTGTCGGTGGCATCGACGGCGACGGCGTAGGGGAAGTTGAAGCGAGCAGCGGTGCCGGCACCGTTGGTGGAACCGACGACGCCCGGCTGGCCGGCCACGGTGGAAACGACGCCCTCTGGTGTGACCTTGCGAATGGTGTGATTGTAATTGTCGGCCACGTAGAGGTTGCCGCGGCGGTCGATGGTGGTGCCCTGCGGCCGGTTGAAGCGCGCAGCCGAACCCGCCCCGTCGGTGGACCCGCTAATCAGAACGCTGTTCTGACCCGCGAGCGTCGAACTGACCCCGTCCGGCGTCAGTTTGCGGATGGCGCCAAAAATTGAGTCGACCACAAACACCAGGCCGCTCGAGTCGACGGCAACTCCGGCCGGAAAGCCGAAGCGGACCGAGTCGCCGGTGCCGTCGACAGAGCCAATCTCACCAGGGTGACCGGCAAAGGTGGTCACGGCTCCGGAAAGGGAGATGCGCCGCACGGTGGCGTTGACCGCATCGCCAACGTAAACGAGGCCCGTCTCCGTGACTGCCACCGTGGTGGGCATGTGGAAACGTGCCTGCAAGGCGGCGCCGTCGGCGCTGCCGAAACTGCCGCCGGGCCCGGCCAGCCCGCTGGTCACACCGGCAGTGGAAATGCGGCGGATCGTGTGATTGCCGGCGTCGGCGACGACGACATTCCCCTCCGGGTCGATGGTGAGACCGTAGGGCATGCAGAAGTACGCGGAGCGACTGGGACCATCGGCGGACCCGACCAGGCTAAGACGACCAGCGTAAACGGTGACCACGCCATCGGACGTGATACGGCGGACAACCTGGTTGGTGACATCCGCGACATAGACGTTGCCCGAGGCATCCACGGCCAGGCCGCTGGGAAAGCCGAAGCGCGCCGCGCGGCCCGTGCCGTCGGTCGATCCGGTGAGACCGGAGGTTCCGGCCAGGGTGGTGACGACTCCCTCGGGGGTAACCTTGCGGATGACGGCCACGGTGTTTTCGGTGACGTAGAGGTTGTCGTTGGCGTCGATGGCCAGGCTGGCCAGGGTCGAGAATCGGGCCGCGGTTCCCGTGCCATCGGTCGAGCCCCCGAGGCCGACCCCTCCGGCGAAGACGCTGACTTCCCCGGCGGGCGTGATCCGGCGGATGACGCGGTTGCCGCGGTCGCCGACAAAGAGGTTGCCCGCCCGATCGAGAACAATGCCGGTCGGATTGCGGAAGCGGGCGCTGGTTCCGGTGCCATTGTCGCTCCCCGGATTGCCTGCGCTCCCGGCGAAGGTGGTGACCGTGCCATCAGCGGCGATGCGACGAATAGTGTGATTGTCGTAGTCGGAAACGAAGACTTCTCCCGTGGCGTTGACGGTGAGTCCGTAGATGGCCCCGAAGCGGGCAGCCGAGCGGAGACCGTCGTTCGCTCCAGTGGAGCCCGGGAAGCCGGCGAGCGTGGTGACGACACCGGCCGGGTTGACCCGTCGGAGGGTGAAGTTGGCCGTATCGGCAACGTAGATGTTCCCGGCCGAATCGCATGCCAGCGCGTTGGGGCAGTTGAAGCGGGCGCTGGTGCCGGTGCCATCGACTGCGCCCGCGATGTTGTTCGGCCCTGCGATGGTGGTGAACGTGTAGGAAGCAGCGAGGCAGGGCGGGACGGGGGCCAGCCACCAGAGCAGGGCAAGGCGATACGCGGTAGTACGCATGTGCGAAACGCCGTCAACGGGCCGGAAAGGCCCACGAGGGTTGAGGGAGCAGACGCCGGCTTCGGCGGATCAGCAACGATGTTTCAGCGCGGGAGTGAGTTATGAGAGCTGATTGCCGAGCGAAGTGTGAGCGATACTACGCCAGACGGGGGGCGCCGCGGGCCGGAGGCCAGGACCAAATCGGTGGACAGGCCGACTGTCCGCACGAACATCGCAGGCCCGGTGGTGATGGCTGGTGCCTACGGCACCTCGTAGACTTCCACCAGGGCGACGCCGGTGGCGTTATTCACGCCACTTATCTGGGCGGTGTAGCTGCCTGGAGTCAGGGTCACCAGCAGGGCCGCGTCGCGCGAACTTGTGTTCGTCAGGGCAAAGGCCCCGACCTGGGTGAAGGCCGCCGACAGGGCTCCGCCGCCACCCCAATCGTCATTCGCATGCGCCAGGGCGGAACCACGATAGACCTCGAGGCGCGGGTTGGCCAGGGTGCCGGTGACTCCAAAACTGGCGAGGGCCGGGCCGACGCCGCGAATCAGGACCTGCTTGGGCACATTGCCGCTGAGCGTAAAGCCGGCGATGAGGAGATTGCCGCCGGTGCCGACCTGCGCGCGGGCGGACAGGTTGGCAAGGCGGCTGGCCGCGTTGAGGGAATCGTCAGTATCGTAGATCTCGGCGAGGGCGAGTCCGGTGGCGCCGTTGCCGGTTACCTGCAGGGTGTAACTGCCGGCGCCGAGGCTCTGCAGCAGGGCGGCGTCGCGGCTGGCCGGGTCGAGGGCGAAGGCACCGACGCGGGCGGCGGCGGCGGCAACGGGGGCGGCACCGCCCCAGTTGTCGTTCGCCGTGAGCGACTCGGTGCCGGAGAAAACGGCGAGCTGCGGGTCGGCGACGGCGCCCGTGACTCCGAAGGCGGCAAGGGTGGGGCCGATGCCGCGGAGCAGCAGGGGCTTGGTGCCGGTCCCGCTGACCGTGAAACCGACGATCAGGGTCTGTGCGCCGGTGCCGGCGGTGGTGCGGACGGAGACGTTGGTCAACCGGCCGGGGCGCAGCGGCTCGACCGAGACGACTGCCGGCTCGCTCGAAAGGGTTCCCTGGGAACTGGTGATGCGGACCGTGTACGTGCCGGCAGAGGCGAAGGCGGCGGCCGGGATGGCGTAGGCGGCTCCGGTGGCGCCAGGGAGGGCCTCACCGTCCTTGTACCATTGATACGTCAGGTTGCCGTTGCCGGTGGCGGTGACCGCGAGGCTGAACGGCAGGCCCAGCACCGCCGCCTGGGAGCGGGGTTGGGTGATGATGGCAAAGGTCTCGGCGACCGCCCGGCCAGTGCGGCGGGCATTGTGGCGGTATTGGGGCCAGGGGCCGGTGGTGCCGGCGCCGATGTCGGTGGCGTAGAGGCGCTGGTCATTGCTGGCGAAATACAGGCGCGTGCCGGAGATGGCGGGCGATGACCGCACGATGTCGCCCGTGGACCAGGTCCGCTTCGGCGAGCCATCGGGGTTGACCGCGTAGATCAGTCCGTCGTAGCAGCCGACGTAGATCACCCCATTGGCGTCGACCGCCGGAGAGGAGGCACGCACTTCCTTGCCGAGGGCGAAGGTCCAGCGACCGGAACCGTCGGCGGTGTTCACGGCGTGGAGCTTGGCGTCGTAGCCGGCGAAGTAGACGACCGTGCCGTCGGGACTGAGCGCCGGTGAGGACGAGGTGCCGACGGACGCGCCGGTGTAGGTCCAGCGCGTGGCCCCGGCGGCGGTCACCGAATACAGCCGGCCCGAGCTGAGGGTGCCGTAATAGACATTACCCGAACCGTCGATCGCGGCGGCCGTGTAGACGGCGTTGTCCGTCGGCAGCGACCATTTCACCGATCCATCGGCGGGATTGAGGGCGTAGAAGCGATGGCGCGTCGCGGTGTCGTCGGATCCGAGATAGATCGTGCCGTCCGGCCCGATCGACGGGGAGGCGTAGGAGGAGCCCGGGATCGCGACCGACCACTTCAGGGCCGCACTGGAGCCCTGGTCGACGTAGGCGTAGAGGCGGGCGGCGGCGGCGGTGGCGGCCTCGGCGTGGAGGTAGAGGGTGCCGTCGGCCCCGAGGGCGATGGCGCTGTTGGCACTGTAGCCGGAGCCGACGACGATCTCCCATTTCTTCTCGCCGGTGGCGCTGTTGTAGGCGAACAGCCGGCCGTCGTTCAGGGCGGCAGTGGTGGCGCGGGCGCCGAAGTAGAGCGTGCCATCCGGGGCGAGGCACGCGGCGGAGGTGTCGATCATGCCATCGATCTTGAGCGCCGGCCAGCGCCGGGAACCGTCGGCATTGAAGGCGTGGAAAACGCCGTCGGTGCTGCCGACATAGACCGCCCCGTCGGGGCCGACGCACGGGGCGGACGTGATGCTGTCCCCGGTGTGTCCCTGCCAGAGGGTGTCATTCAGCGTGAGGAGGAATGGGGCGTTGGCCGGCGGCGTGCCGCCCGTTGCGCGGCCGTCGACCTGCAGGTGATAGGTGGTGCCGGCGGTGGCCTCGACGGTGACCAGCGCCGTGGTCACGGGATCGGTGCTGCCGGTGGCGGTGTCGGCGTTGTCGTTGGCGGCGACGAGGGTAAGGGCGTTGAGGGCGGTGCCGGTGTAGATCGCGAGGAGCGGATCGAAGCCGTCGCTCTTCAGTCCAAACTGGAAGCGTCCGGACGCGGGCGCGACCCAGCGGTACCAGAGGGACTTTCCGCCGGTGAAGCCGAGGATGCGCGGTTCCCCGGTTTCGACGGTGGCCTGGGCGTTGGCCGCTTCGATGAGCGCGGTGCGGCCGGTGATCCCCTGGGCGGCGGCGAAGTTGTCGTTGGCGGGAATGGATCCGAGATCAAGCAGGGTGGTTCCCTGGGCGCCCCCTTTGCCGGCGACGACAATCAGGTAGGTCGTGCCGGCCTGGGCGGTGAACTCCAGCCGCGAAGTGGTCTGGCCGGGTTCATCGTCGTTGGCGGCCACCGGCACCAGGGACGCGACCGAAGTGCCGGTGTAGACGGCGAGGAGGGTGTCGTAGCTGCTGCCGGTGGTGGAGACTCGGACGAGGCCGGAACTGGTGGGGGTCCATTCCCACCAGAGGGAGGCGAGGCTCGCCTGGCCGGCAATGGCCGGCTCGGCCTCGGCGGTGGCTCCCACGTTGGAGTTGCGGGCCGTGATGTTGGGACCGCTCAGCCGCGACCTCTCGGCGAAGTCGTCATTGAACGGGCGATTGTCGGTCGAGCGGAGGGCGCGGTCGAGATTGAGTCGCCCGCCGGTCTGCACGCGGCCGCGAAACGCGGAGATCGGGTCGACGTGGCGGAGGAGCCGGTTGATCAACTGCCGGTAGGTGTCCTGCGGGAACTGGGCCTTGAGCAGGGCGAAGGCCCCTGCGACATGCGGGGCGGCCATCGAGGTGCCGCTCAGCTGGGTGTAGGGAGTGGCGTTGGTGTAGTAGGTCGACCAGATGTCGAAGCCCGGGGCGAACAACTCGACAGTGCCCGGGCCGTAGTTGGTGAAGATCGCGGCGTCGTCGCGATTGGTGGAGGCCGCCACGGCCACGACGTTGTCGAGGCGGTGACTCGCCGGATAGTGCGCGAGTAGCTCCATGTTGTGGGATTCGTTGCCGGCCGCGGCGACGAAGAGGATGCCGGCGGCGCGCGCGCGCTGAATCGCGTCGCGCTGCGCCGGGTCGAACTGGGTCGTGGGACTGGACGAACCGAATGACGCATTGATGATGTGGGCGCCGTGCCGGATGGCATAGTCGATGCACTCGATGCTGTCGGAGGTCAGGCCGCTCGCCGGCGTGCTGCCGCTGGCGGGACGGATAAATTTCAGGGCCATGAGCCTGACCCGCCAGGCGACGCCGGCGATGCCCACGCCGTTGTTGCCCACCGCGCCGATGATGCCGGCCACATGGGTGCCGTGCCCATCGTCGTCGGCGGGGTTGCCGTTGTTGAGGATGGCGTTGATGCCGTAGACGTCGTCGACGTAGCCGTTGCCGTCGTCGTCGCGGCCGTTCCCCGGAATTTCCCGGGAGTTGGTCCACATGTTGGCGGCGAGGTCCGGGTGGTCGAAGCGCACCCCGGAATCGATGACGGCGACCACGACCTCGGGGGCGTCGGTGCGAAGATCCCAGGCCCGGGTGGAGCCGATGTCGGCGCCGGCGATGCCGTTGTCGGCGCCCGAATTGGCGTGGGACCACTGGCGGCTGGCGAAATCCGGGTCGTTGGGGACGGCGGAGGGGCGCAGCAGGTGATCGCGCTGGACGTACTCGTAGCGGCCGGAGGCGAGCAGGCGTTCGATCGCGCGGGCCGGGGAGTCGCCGGCAGGCAGTTCCAGGAGACGCAGGCCGTCGAAGCGGTCCCAGCGGCGCCGGACGCGAAAGCCCTCGCGGCGTTCGGCCTCCTCGGAAGTGGCGCGGTGCGTCGCGCGCGGCTTGGCCAGCAGGACTCCGTCGCGGAAGCCCTGGGCGATTTCCCGCGGGGAAATCGGGGTGAGCTCGGTTTCGTTGGCCGCCGTCCCTACGAGGGGCAGGAGGACGGCGAAGGCGAGGAGGCGAATCTTCACGCGGGGACGAGACCTAGACGGTGGCGGCACGGGTGACAAGTGACGGGTGGACGGTTGGCCCGGGAGAAAGTTGCCGGGGGCCGGACCTTCTGGAAGGGCGGGCGGGGGTGGCGTGGGTGAGCCGCCGCGCGTGGGACTGCGCGGGTGCGGAATCCTGGAATCCCCGGTAGCGGCTGCCCTGGCCTCCGGGTGGGCGGAGCAATCGGCCCCGGCTATGCCACCAGGCCGGCGCGGCGCTTGAGGGCGAGCACTCGCTGGTAGGAGGCGTCGATCCTCGACTCAGGGATGCGACCGGAGCGCACGGCGCCTTCGAGCACCGCGATGGCGCGGGGGGCGATGTCGGGGTCGTAGCTCAGGTTGTTGCCGAAGCAGAGCATGTCGATGCCGGCTTCGATGGCCGCGGGCACGGAGTTCTCCAGGCCATATTGGCTCGAGATCGCCTTCATCTCCATGTCGTCGCTGGTGATGACGCCGGTGAAACCGAGCTGCTCCCGGAGAAGGCCGGTGATGACGGCGCGCGACAGCGTGGCGGGGCGCTCCGGATCCAGGCGGGCGTTGAAGACATGCGCGCTCATCACGGCGTCGCACCAGCCGCCCTCGATGAGGCGCCGGAAGGGGAGCAGCTCCCGTTCGTGCCAGGAGGTGGTGACGTCGACGAGACCCAGGTGGGTGTCGCCGCGGGCACTGCCATGGCCGGGGAAGTGCTTGGCACAGGTGAGTACGCCGCGATCCCGGTGGCCGCGGACGAATTCGACGGCGTGGCGAGTCACCGCGTCGGGGTCGGGGGAAAAGCTGCGCCGCTTGCCCTTGATGATCGGGTTGTCCGGGTTGGCGTCCAGATCGACCACGGGGGCGAGATTCCAGTTGAGCCCGACGGAGCGAAGGGTCTCCGCGGTGGCGACGGCGTGGCGGTAAGTTTCCGCCGGCTGGTCGAGGCGGCCGAGTTCTTCGTGCGAAATGCTGGGAGGGAAGCCGTAGTCGGTCTTGAGCCGGTTCACGCGGCCGCCTTCCTGATCGATGGAGGTGAGGAGGGGGACGCGGGCCAGGCTCTGCAGGTGCGTCAGGAGTTCACGCACCTGGGCGGGGGATTCGACGTTGCGGCGGCGGGCCGAGCCGTCGGCCATCTCCTGATCGAACAGCACGACTGCGCCGATCTGGTGCTCGCGGATGTCCCGGGCGATCAGGGAGCATTCTGCCGGGCGGCATCCGCGGAAGCCGACGTTGAGCAGCTGGCCAATCTTCTCGCGCAGCGAAGGAGCAGAGGGAAGTGCGACGGGCATGGCCGATCGAGGCACCGTGCGGCGGACGGGACAATCCGAATCGCGCCGTGATTCGGTTGCTTCCCGACGACGTCCGGGCCATATCGGGCGCACGATGAAATGGCCGCTCTTTCCGTCTTGGGGTGCACTGCTTTTGGCTGCCAGTGCCGGGGCTGCGGAACAGTCGTCGATGACGGTGCCGGTGACGCGCCTGAGTGCGGCGGACCAGCACGTGTTCTTCGCCTACTACGATGTGCCGGCCGCCGACCCGGCCGCCAAGCTCCACCTGGCGCACCGGGTGCCGTTCCGTGATCGGCTGCCGACGGCCGCGGACGAGGCGGAGCTAGGCACCCTCGCTCTGGATGGTCGCGGGGAGTTTCGGCCCTTTGCCCGGACCCGGGCCTGGAACTTCCAGCAAGGGGCGATGCTGCAATGGCTGGGGGACGGCTCCGGACGGGTGTTTTACAACGAAGTGCGGCCCGACGGGAAGGACTACCGGGGGGTGCTGCACGATCTCAGGACCGGGGTGAGGAGTTTCACCGATCGGGCGCTGGCCAATCTCTCGCGCGACGGTCGCTGGGGCATCGGGATCGACTTTGACCGGATGCACGATTTCCGCCCCGGCTATGGCTACGCCCTGCGCGACGACCCCCGGGCGGGCGTGAAGCACCCGGCGGACGACGGGGTGTGGATTTGCGACCTGCGGTCCGGCCAGAGCCGCCTGATGGTGAGCCTGGCGGCCCTGCAGGAGCGGGTCCGCGCACTCTCACCGCTTTTTCAGGAAAAGGTCCTGATCAACCACATCACTTTCAACCCCTCGGCGAGCCGCCTCGTGCTGCTGTTGCGCAACTTTCCACCGGCGGAGCCGCGGCCCAAGGGCCAACCGGCCTGGCGCACGGCCGTGTTTACGATCGGGCGCGATGGCAGCGACCCGCGCCTGCTGATTCCCCCGGGGATGGCGTCGCACTACCATTGGCGCGATGACACGACGATCCTGTTCTGGAGCGATGGTCCGCAGGGAGCGCAGCTGTACGAAATCAAGGATCTGCCGACCCCGCAATTCACCGCCCTCGACATCCCCTTCTTCAAGCGCGACGGGCATTGCAGCTATTCCCGGGACGGGCGCTGGATCCTGTACGACAGCTATCCAGATGCGAAGCGGATGCAGACTCTGTGGGTCTATGACCTCGCGAACCGGCGCGGTCACGAGGTGGGGAAGTTCTTCTCCCCGGTCGTGCCGGTGATCGACATCCGCTGCGACCTGCACCCGCGGTGGCTGCCGGACGGGCGCGTCAGCTTCGATTCGACCCATGAGCCCTTCCGCGGGCTTTACGTGGCTGATGTCCGGGGAGTGACAGGCGAGTCGGCGAGGTGACTCCGCTGGTGGCTCCCTGACCGAACATGCCCCGGGAGGGAGTTGGCAACGGCGTGATCGCGCGAAGGAGCAAAGAGAGCGGTACGTGAGTGCACCATTGGCGTTCAACGTTCGGCCGCGAGGCGACGGCGGGCCGCAAACTCCGCCTGGGCGGTCTCCACCAACGCCGAGAATGCGGGGTGTTCCCGGAACGGATCGAGCGCCGGATCGAAGAGCACGGCTGCGCTCGCCATCTGGCGGGTGGCCTCGGAGGGGTCCACCAGCTGCGTCTGCAGAAAGGTGATCGCTTCCTCCGGGGTTCCCAGCAGGGCCCGGATCAGGATGTGAGGGAGGGAAGTGGACAGATCCACCTGCTGGGCGGCAGCAAACTGCTGGTAGAGTTCGAACGCCGCGAGCGCGTCAGCGCGCTCACCCAGCAGGGCGTGAAGCAGCGCCTTCCAGCGCAGGCCCATAGGGTTGCTCGCCCTTGCCGCCAAGCGGCGTTGCATCTCCTGCAAGGCCGCCCGCCATTCGATCTCCGCGGCCGGCCGACGCCCGGCCCGGCGATGGGCCAGCCCTCTCAGGTAGGCGGATGGACCGCTGAAGATGTCCATCGTCAGGTAGGGGCTGGCTTGGGAGAGGAAGCGGACGGCCTCATCGGGGGCGTTCCGTGCCATGGCGACACGAAACCCCATCACCCGGATGCGGTCCTGCCGGAGCAGAAGGTTAGGCACCTGGGCCAGCGCGCTGCGGGCGCCTTCGACGTCGCCGAGACGTTCGAGCAGGGTCTTGATCTTCTCCTTGTGGGCTTCGGTATACGCCGGGGCCTGGAGGATCGCGCGATCAAAGGCCGCCAGCGCCTCGGCATAACGTGTGGTCAGCCGGGCAAGCGTCTCGCCGCGGACGTAGTCGGCGATGGGATCACCGCCTGGCAATGCGGCTGCCCGCGCCAGGAGATCAAGTCCCTCCTGCGCGGTTTCCGGTTGCCGGGAGAGCGGTGCTCCCAGCGTGCGCAACATCATCTTGTTCGACGGGTTTCGCGCCACCAATTCCCGGAGCAGGCGGATGCCTTCACTGGCCGTGTCGCGAGACAAGCGCAGCGCGTAGGCGTGAGCGAAAAGAGCCTCGTCCGATTTGGGGGCCAGCTTGACCGCCAGTTCAGCCCGCGTCTGCGCCTCCCGCAGTCGCTCGGCAGAGGAATCGTGGGGCATGACGAACATGCCGCAGGACAGGATGGCCTGGCAGGCAATCGCCTCCACGTTGCCCGGGTCGAGTTCCAGCGCCCGCAGCAGGAGCGTTTCCGCCTGGGCAAAGTCCTCGGCCGTCGCGAGGTCCCAAGGTTCGTACAAGGTCCGGGCCTTCTTCACCAAATCACGGGCGGGTGAGGCCGGCGACTCGGCCGGCGCGGCGCGAATTGCCGGCCGAGGGGCTCCCGGCGGGCTGGGTTCAGCGTGCCGCCACGGCCGCCAAACCAGGACTGCCGCTGCGGCGAGGGCAAACGCGACGACCAGCCCCGCCAGGAGGCGGCGCCGGCGCGGGGATCTCACGCCAGGGCGAGTCTGTGCTGGATCGCGGGCCTCCTTCCTCGATCCCGGCACCTTCCTGGCGGGGTCGCCGGCGGCCTCCTGCAAGAGTTCCGCGACCCGGCGGCAGAACCCCTCGGTGGCTCCGGCTGCGCCCAGGCGGGTCCATTGCACTGCCTTGAACTCCGCCGGGACTCGGGCGTCGGTGTCGCCGGTGTCGTCGGTCACGACCGGCAGGAGAAACGCGGTGTCGTCGGACATGGCGTGCGTGCGCTGGGCCGCCAGGCGCCATTCGATGCGGAAATAGCCCTCACGCCTCGCTTCGGTGTGAACAGAGATCAAGGGCACAAAAAGAGCGCACTCGGCAATCTGTCTCCGGATTTTTGCATCCCAGGCATCGCCGCCGCGGAGTTCGTTCAAATCGAACCAGACCTCGATGCCGGCGGCGCGAAGAGCCTCGCACAGGAGCCTTGCGGCCTCGGCGTCTTGGGAGGCGTAGGAGAGGAAGACGGCGCCGCGTTTGCTCATGAGCCGGATCCGCTCATCGATTCGGCCTTTCCCCGGCAACCCGGGGCGTGGGCGTCCCAAGTGGGCAAGTCCTGACAGCTGGCATCCGCACGCATGGGGTTGGGGTGGTCGGGAAGTCTGGTTGTGCCTGACCTGGAATCAAACCCATCGTCGTCCCGATGGACAAACACCTTCACTCGGCGAGCGCGAACGCCACGATGCTGCCGCCCGCTGGGCGCCCGGACTTGCCGCCCCCGGCGGAGATGACGACGAACTGCCGGCCGGCGACCTCGTAGGTGCTCGGGGTGGCGTTGCCGCCAAACGGGAGCGACGCCTCCCAGAGGATCCTGCCGGTGTCCTTGTCGAAGGCCCGGAACGTCTCGTCGGCGGTGGCGCCGATGAAAAGAAGTCCGCCCGCGGTGACGACCGGACCGCCGTAGTTTTCGGTGCCCGTGGGTGGAATGCCCCGCGCCTTGAGCTCCTTGTACTCGCCCAACGGCACCTTCCACTTGATCTCGCCGGTGTTGAGATCCACTGCGTTCAACGTGCCCCACGGAGGTTTGATCGCCGGATAGCCCTCGGCGTCGAACCAGCGCCGGAAGCCGGCGAACGTGTAGGGTGGCGTCTCGCCCTCGGCGGCCCGATCGCGGGCCTTGGCCGCGGCCGGGCCTTTCCGCGGAGCCGCGGTGGCCACCCGTCCCGGGCCGCCAAACAGAAAATCGAGAATGGCCGATCGCTGGGCGGCGGGTACGGCGCCCAGCGGGGGCATCCGGCCCGCTCCCAGTTCGATCTGGCGCGCGACCTCTTCGCGGGTCTTGCGATTGGGCAGCCCAATCAGCGACGGGATGCCGCCGGCGGGGTCGCCGGATTGATCCGGGCGATGGCAAGGGCCGCAGTGGATGAGGTACTGCCGTTCGGCGTTCGCGATCGCGGCGCCATCGCGCTGGGTCGGAATCAACTGATAGATCCAGGGGATTTCATTCAGATTGGCGTAGAGGATGCCATCCGGATCGGCGGCCGACCCGCCCCATTCGAACCCGCCGTCGAAGCCCGGGAAGAGGATCGTCTCGGTCCAACGCGGCGGCGGAAATGAACCAAACGCCCCCGCGCGGTTCAGGCGCTCGGTCGTCAATTGGTGCGCGGCGGGAGAGATCGGCGAAACATCGTCGCGGGTGTAGCGCTGGCGCATGAGGGGCGCCGGCAGATCCTGGTGTGGCTGGGCGGGCCAGGTCGCGACGCCGGGCAGCTGCGACGCCGGGGCGGGGAGTTCGTGGATGGGCCAGAGCGGTTCACCCGAGACGCGGTGAAAGACGAAGAGCCGCCCCATCTTGGTGCCCTGGGCGACCGCGGGAATGCGCAGGCCGCGATGGGTGACAGTCAGGAGCGTGGGCGGGGCCGGGAGGTCCATGTCCCACAGATCATGGTGCACGAGTTGGTGATGCCACAGGCGGCGGCCGGTCCGGGCGTCGAGGGCAATCAGGCAATTGGCGAAGAGGTTCTCGCCGTAGCGTCGGCCGCCCCAGAAATCCGGGCCGGCGGTCTCGGTTGCGGCGTAGACGATGCCGCGGTCCTCATCGAGGGAGAGGCCCGACCATGCCGACGCGCCACCGCTGTGCTTCCAGCCGTCGGGCGGCCAGGTTTCGGCTCCGGGTTCACCGGGGCGCGGAATGGTATGAAACGCCCAGCGCAAGGCGCCGGTGCGGGCGTCGAAGGCCCGGATGGCGCCAGGTACGTTTTCGGCCACGTTGGCGCTCAGGATGAGCAAATCGTGCCAGATCACACCCGGGGTGTTGAGGCCAGCCGTGGCCGGCTCGGCGGTGCGCAAGCCGTCGCCGAGGGCGATCGAGCCATTGCGGCCGAAGCTGCGGATGGGCTCCCCGGTACGGGCATCGAGTGCGTAGAGGCGCGTGGCTCCGGCCGAAAACACGCGACGATCGTCGCCATCCGCCCAATACATCACCCCCCGCAACCGGCGGCCGAGCGGTTCGTCGTGTTCGCGGCGGGGATCGAACCGCCACCGCGCCTTTCCCGTGCTTGCGTCGAGCGCGATCACGTGGCGACCGGGGGAGGCGGTGTAGAGCACGCCGTCGACGATGAGGTTGTTGGACTGGAATTCGCCCTTCTCGCCGGTGTCAAAGGTCCATGCCACCTGCAGGCGGGCGACGTTGCCGCGATGGATCTGTTTCAGCGGCGAATAATGCGTGCGCGCCTGGTCTCCGAGGTAGAAAGGCCAGTCCTTCGCGGCGGACGCGGCTCTGGCGGCCGTTGCGCTGAAGGCAAGGATTAGGCCGGTCAGGAAGGTACGGGCTAGGGGCACGGAAGTTTCATGTCCGGGGCTGGGCATGGGTCGAAGATGGCGGTGGCGGCGGACGGGCTTCAAGCGGGATTGCCGGCCATCGCCGGGCCAGATCAGTCGCGGTGTCCGCCCCGGAAACGGCTTCCGGATCAGTCACCGCGCGAGGAGAGGCTCGCGCGCCGCGGCCGCCGGGCCCACACTGGCGGCATGAGCATGTCCTTTCGACTGTTCGGAATATGGGTCCTGCCGCTGATGGCCATGGCGGCGCCGGTGCGGGTCGAGAGCCCCGACTCACGGGTGCAACTCACCCTGGACACGGATGCCGCGGGACACCTGGTGTACGCGGTGGCGTCGGATGGCCGCGTGCGGTTGCACCCGGCGCCGGCCGGGGCGAAGGTGGACGGGGTGGACTTGGGGGCGGGCGTGGAACTGGGGGAAGTCAGTCGCCGCGGGATCGACGAGACCTTTGCGTGGCGCGGCAACAAGACCTCCGCGCGCAACCGCTGCCAGGTGGCGGAGGTCAGGGTGCGGACGCGCACTCCGGAGGGGCGGACCGTCGCCTGGGTGCTCGAGGCCCGGGTGTTCGACGATGGCGCGGCGTTCCGCTACCGGATCCCGGGGGCGGGGACACGACGGATCGCCGGCGAATCGACGGCGTGGGAGTTGCCGGCGGATGCGACCCTTTGGTTCCAGACCAGCACGACCTCGTACGAAGAGGCCTATCGGCCGGCGCGGGCCGATGCGATCCCGGCCGAGGAGACCGACAAGAAAGGCCAGAAACGACCGGTATTCCTGGGCCCGCCGGCGACGCTGGTGTATGCGGACGGCACCTACGGGCTCCTCTCCGAGGCGGCTCTGCGCCGCTACAGCGGGCTTTCCCTGCGGCCGGCCGGCGGGGCGCGGCTGGCCGCGGCGTTTCGCGACGACGCAAACGGCTGGAATCATGAGGGTGAAATCGTCTCCCCGTGGCGCGTGCTGGTGCTGGCGCGGGATCTCGACGGGCTCGTCAACAGCGACGTCATTCCCGCCCTCTGTGATCCGCCCGACGCGGGGCTTTTCCCCGAAGGGATGAACGTGCCCTGGATCAAGCCGGGCAAGTCGATCTGCACCTGGATGGTCTTCGGCAACGACGGCGGGGCCTGGGAAAAGCAGAAGTGGTTTGTCGATCAGTGCGTGGCGATCGGATGTGAATACCTGTTGGTGGATGGCGGCTGGCAGAGCGAGAAATGGGGCTGGCTCAAGGGCGGGGGAGATCCCTGGGCGCGCCTGGCCGAGTTGGTCGCCTATGGGCGGGAACGGGGCGTCGGCATTCTGCTGTGGCATGCGTACAAGGACAACCGCAACGACGGTCCGGGTCTGACGACCCATGAGGCCCGCGAGCGGTTCCTGCGGCGCTGCGGGGAGGCGGGCGTGGCGGGGGTGAAGATCGACTTCTTCGACGCGGAGAGCCGGGCGCTCGTCGACGTGCGCGAGGAGATTCTCCGGGTGGCGGCCCACCATCGCCTGGCCGTCAACTTCCACGGAGTAAACAAACCGACCGGGGAGCCCCGCACCTGGCCCAACGAGGTGACGCGTGAGGGCATTCGCGAGCAGGAGTACCTTCTGTGGACGGAACTGCCGCTGCCGCACTATGGCGCGCTGCCGTTCACGCGGATGGCGGCGGGGCACGCGGACTTTCTGCCGGGATTTGTGCGGGCGCATTATCTGAAGAACACCACCCTCGCGTTCCAACTCGCCTCTATCGTGGTCTACAGCACGCCCTTCTTGTGCTGGCCGGACCACCCCGAGGCGTACCTGCAGAGCGCAGCGCTGCCCCTGGTGCGCAGCGTGCCGGTGACGTGGGACGAAACGCGCGTGCTGCCGGGCTCCGTGCTGGGAGAGACGGTGGTAATGGCGCGCCGGAAGGGAGCACAATGGTACGTGGCGGCGCTGAACTGCCGATCAGAGCCGGCCACCGTGAACCTTGACTGGTCTCGCCTGCCCGGGGTGGAAACGGCTGCGGAAATGACCGTGTACCGCGAGGGAGATCGGCCGGTCAGCTGCCGCGTGGAGGAGCGCCTCCGCGCGCCGTCGGAGCGTCGGCTGGCCGCAACCCTTCCGCCCGGCGGGGGCATCCTGGTGCACTTGAACCCGCCGCCGCCACCGCCACCCCTCAAGAAGTAGGCAGCTGGCGGACCGGAGGACGGGCGTGATGGGCTTGCCGGGATGCGCCAAAAGCGGCTCGATTCGGTCCCCACCCCATGAAAGCACTCTCCCACACCCTCGGATTGTTTCTCCTGGCAACGGTCCTGCACGGCGCACCGCCGGCGGATTTCTCGGTCGAATCAGCGGTGGGCGGACCCCGCTTTACCCTTTCCGCGCACCGCGGAAAGTTCGTCGCCCTGCATTTCCTGCTCAAGACCGAGTGTCCGTATTGTCTGCGCCACACGCACGCCTACGCCGCGCTGGCGGCGACCACGCCGGACGTCGTGCACGTGTTCCTGAAACCGGACAGTGCCGAGGAAATCCAGTCATGGGCGGCGAAGATCAAAGAGGAGGGCCTGGCCGGCGCGCCCAACGTCCATCGGGATCCCGACGCGAAGCTCGCGAAGGCCTATGGTGTCCCGGACGGTTACCACTTCCATGGCCAGGTGGTGCATTTTCCCGCGCTGATCCTCCTCGATCGCGGTGGAAAGGAAGTTTTCCGCTACGTGGGCAAGAATAATGCCGACCGGCTGAAACCGGCGGACTTCACCGCCCGACTGGCGGCCCTGAAGGCGCAGCAACCGTGACGGTGGCCTGGCGGCGACGCTACTTCGCTTCGGCGGCGTCCCGGCGGCGTTCGCGCCAGCCCCAGAAGGTCATGCGGCGATCGCCCGCTGGCGCCGAGGGGAACAGGAAGCTGGCGAGGTAACCCACCACGATCACGACGAGGTGGGCGAGCGTGGCGATCATCACGTCGTGCCATCGGTAGTTCCACGCGCCCAGGTCGAGGAGCTTGGCCTTGCCAGAGGTGAGCGTGGCATAGGCGGTGAAAAGCAGGCTGGCGATGATGCCGCACCAGACGCCGGGGGTGTTGGCCCGCGTGCTCATGAACGCGAGGAAGAAGACGCCAAACACTCCCGCCGCCACAATCGAGGTGACGGAAAAGTAGAGCGACAGGGCGTTGCTCGCGGACGTCGTGAGCAGGAGTGCCACCACGGTGCAGAGCGCGCCGGCGACCGCGACGAAGAGCTTGCCCATGAACAGCCGCTGGGCGTCGGTGGTGTCCCGTTTGATCTTCGCGTAGAAGTCCTCCACCCCGACCACCGACAGGCAATTGAGGTCGGAGGAGATGGTGGACATGGCGGCGGCGAACAAGGAGGCCATGATCACGCCCGCGAGTCCGGCCGGGATGTGCGTCGAGATGAAGTAGGGGTAGACCTGGTCCGGCTTGGTGATGTGCGCGGGGAGCGCTTCGCCAGTGAGCTTGTAGAAGGACCAGCACAGGGATCCCACGAGCAGGAACAACGCCCAGCACGGGATGCACAGGATCGCGCCCAGGGCCATGCCCCGCATCGCCTCGCGGTCCGACTTTGCGACGAGGTAACGCTGCACGATGGTCTGATCCGCCGTGTATTTCTGCAGGTACCAGAAAAGCCCGTAGAAGCTCAGCACCCACACTCCCTTCTGGGAGAAGTCGAAGTCCCAGCTGCCGAGACTGATCTTGTGATTGTCCCACGCCAGAGCGAAGGCAGCTCCGGGTCCCCCGGGAGGAAGCCACAGCAGGTAGGCGAGGCTGATGATCAGGCCGAAAAGCAGAATGAAGCCCTGGATGACGTCGGTCCAGATGACCGCTTCGAGGCCGCCCAGGTAGGTGTAGATCACCGTCACCACGCCGGACACGAGGATGACCCCGGCCATGTTCCACCCGGTCAGGCTGTTGACCGTGAGCGCCACGAGGTAGAAGACGAAACCCATCTTCGAGAAGTGGCCGACCAGGAACCCGATCGAGGTGTAGGCGCGCACGCTGTAGCTGAAGCGGCGCTGGAAGTACTCGTAGGCGCTCATGCCCACGGCGTGACGGAAGAACGGGATGATGACCGAGCCGGCGAGCACGAGCACCCCGAGGACCATGAAACCGGAGACCAGCTCGGCCCAGTTGCCGGCATAGGCGCCGCCGGGGTAGGCGATGAAGGTGATGCTGCTGATCAGCGTGGCGAACATCGACACGCCCATCGCCCAGGACGGAATCGAGCGCTTCGCGACGAAGTAGCTCTCCGTCGTCGTCTGGCGCTTCGCAAAGCGCAGCCCGACCACGAGCATGCCGATCATGTAGACGAGGATGACAGTGAAATCGAGCCAGCGGAGGGAGTTCATGTCGGGATGGCCGGGGAACGGCGGAATCAGCGAGGGGCGGATGGAGGTAGAGGTTTGCGTACGGTCATCTCCTGAGCGCCGACGGCGGCGCGCCAGCGGCGAAGCTTCCCGCGCAGCTCGTTGGCGCGGGCGGTCTGCGCCGTGGCCAGGTCGTTCTGCTCGCCGGGATCCGCTGCGAGATCAAACAGGCTCACGACGGGGCCGCGCCCGAGCAGCGCCCCTTCGTGCCACTCGATCAGCTTGAGGCTGCCGGCGCGGATCACGCTCGCGGGCCGCATGTCGCCGAGGTGGTGGTAATGCGGATAGTGGAAGTAGATGGCCTCGCGAGCGAGCGGTGCACCCGTGCGCAGGTGGGAGACGAGGCTCACTCCATCCGATGGCAGGTCGTTCGTGGGTGCGCCCGCCGCCTCGCAGAGGGTGAAAAAGAGGTCAGTGGTCACCACTGGTTCCTTGCTGACGGCGCCCGACCGCGTCACGCCGGGCCAGTGAATCGCCAGCGGCACGCGAATGCCACCTTCCCATAGCGTCGCCTTGCCGCCGCGAAAGGGAGCCTGCGAGGCGTCGGCGACGACGGCGCCGTTGTCGGAGTGGAAGACCACGAGCGTGCGGTCGGCCAGGCCCTCGGACTCGAGGGCGTCGAGCAGCCGTCCGATCTGCCGATCCATGCGCTCGATCATCGCCGCCATCACGGCGTGATTCTCGGGCTGGCCCGCGCCGGACTTGCGGCGGTATTTCTCCACCAAGGCGTCGTCTTCCCCGTAGGGCCGGTGCACGACATTGTGGGCGACGTAGCAGAAGAACGGGCGGGCGCGGTGGGTGCGAATGAACTTCAGGGCGTGATCCGTGATTTCCACCGCGTTGTGGGCGTCCGGCTTTTTCGCCGTGATATCCTCGTCCTCGGGCTTGCGGGTGTGGAACACGGTGTCGAAGCCCTGCGATTCAGGATCCATCGGCCGGTGCGGCCGGTATTCATAGTCGGCGGCGAGGTGCCACTTGCCGAAAAGGCCGGTGGCGTAGCCGCGCTGGCGCAGGCGTTCCGGCAGGGTGTGTTCGGCCAGCGGGAGACCCTGCTGCATTTTGGGGGTGACGAGCGGCTTGTCCTCCCAGAGCCGGCCCGGAATGTAGTCGGTGAGGTGCAGACGCGCCGGGTACTTGCCGGTCATTAGCGCGGCGCGGGTGGGCGAACAGATGGCGGCGGCCGAATACGCGTCGGTGAAGCGCACGCCGCGGCGCGCCAGCCGGTCAATGTTCGGCGTCTCGTAGTAGGTGGAGCCGTGGTAGCCGACCTCGTTCCAGCCCATGTCGTCGGCGAGGATGAAGACGATATTGGGTGGGGCCGGAACCGCCGCGGCGAGGCCGACGACGGGGAGCCCGAGTGACAGCGTGCGGAGAAACTGCAGGAGAGGGCGGAAGTTCATCGTTCAAAACTCCTCCGGATCACCGGTGATCGACCGCACGCGCCCACGGGCGAACTCGGCTCGCAGAACCTCGCGACCGTCCGGGGCCAGCAGCACGGCCGGGCCTTCGGCGTGCAGGTCCCGCCAGGTCGACCGCGTGCGCATGGTCCCCTCCGGCCAGTACGTGGTGAAGGTCGTCGTCGCGGTCGCGGACCCGCCGTGTTCGCGCACCCAGACGAGGTGGCCATCCTGATCGCGCATCGTCTCCCGACCCACCAGGACCCCCAGCGCGTAGTCGGCCTCCCGTTGCACGCGGCCGTCGGGAAGATACCACGAACAGCGGCCATGGAGGAGGAAGCGGCCGTCATCCGCGATCCCTCCCGCATAGTGCAGGCGGATCCGCCCGGCGGCGTCACGTTCGGTCCATTCGCGCTGGTCGCGTAGGCGGGCGGCCGGGTTGCGGCGGAGCGTCGCATCGTCCGCGCCGGCAATCGCCTCGTCGCCGTGCAGGATCCAGGCTTCGTTCAACTCGAAGTGCAGACACGGCTCGGTCATGGTGGCGATGAGATGGATGACGCCGTTGGGCGCCTGCCGGGCGACGGCGTAGCCGAGGGTGCCGCCGCCCAGCTGCTGGGCGCGCGCCGGAGTCTCATGCGGCTGCGTGCCGGGAAGGATGCGGATGTGCCAGGTTTCACCCTCGTCATCCGAGAGGGCGGCAACCGCGCCACGGGTGGTGAAACCGGCGGGCTGCGATCCTTTTTCGTTCTGCACGTCGCCGGCGAAAAACAGCCGGCCGCTGGCGAGCCGGATCAGCGCCGGCCGCTGGTTGCTGCCGAGCCAGCAGAACGGGGTCTTGGAGATGGTCCACGTGCGCCCGCCGTCACTCGAGATCGAGCGCGGCATGAATAGGTCGATCTGCGAGCTCTTGCCACCCATCCCGAGAAGGCGGCCGTCGCGCAACTCGACAAAGGCGGTGTGCCGGCCGCCGCTGCGCCCGGCGGGATCGCGCCAGGTGGCGCCATTGTCGTCGCTCTGCCAGAGCACCGACTCCGGACCGACGGCGTCGCTGGCGATGTGGATTCGGCCCGTCCGATCACGAAACCCATTGGTGATCGGCTGGGCCGAGTAGCCGCCGACGGCGGTGGTGAAGAGCGGGAAGTTGACCGCGCTCCAGGTCGCGCCGTGATCACGTGAGGTGAGCCACTGGAACGGGAAGCCGGAGTCGAGCTTGTTGGCGCCCCAGGTGAACCACAGGGTGCCGGCATCGTTCCAGAACATCGGCGCGTGATCGTCGATGTCCGGCAGGTCGAGGAAGAGGTCCGGCGGATCCCAGGCGTCGGCGCCGAAGCGCAGCCGGGTGGTGATCAACGCGACATCCGGGTCGGTTTCGGAGACAGCGGTGAAGGAGACGAAGAGGACGTCGCCGTTGGGCGCAACCTCGAGGCCGGGGCTGTGCTGGTGGCGGAGAAAGGCGCGGTGCAGACCGAGGGTGCGGAAGGCGGAGAGTTGTTCCGATGGGGTGTTCTCGGGGGGAGTCGGCAGGAGGTAGCGCTTGCGGTACCACGGTCGAGCCGGGGTGGGGCCGATGCTGGCCGCCGGGCCGCCCTGCGCGACGCCGAGGTTCGAAAAGGGCGTGTGTGCCGGCGTCGGCTTCGACGCAGGCAGCGGTGCGCAGACCACCCGGAAGCCGATCGGGTGCTGACCCTGGTGATTGGGAGTGCTGCGCACAAAGTTCCGGTAGAGCATCTCGCTCTTGAGGTTGGCGGGTGCGGTGTTGGCGCCGGCCGGCGGCGATCCGGCTGGGGCGGCATCGCGGCTGTTGGCGGGCGAGATCATCGCGGCCATCGCCTCGACCGACCGGGGCGGGAAGTTCGGCGGGGCGCCGGCGCGGTTGGCGGCGCGCGCGTAGAACGGCGTGAGCTTGTCGAGGCCACCGCCGCGGACGACGCGCGCGAAGCCGCCGGCGGGTCCGACCGGGTCGATTTGTTTCCCCGGCAAGTACTCACCGTGCCAGTCGTGGCACCACTCGGCCACGCCGGTGTGCAGGTTCTTCACTCCCCAACGATTGGCGGTGCCGGGGGGAGGAGGCTTGTCGCTGCCGTTGGAAAACCACGAGTCGGTGCCGGCGCGGCAGACATACTCCCATTCGGCTTCGGTTGGGAGGCGGTAGATTCGGCCCTCCTTCGCACTCAGCCAGGCGCAGAAGGCGACTGCTTCGTCCCAGCTCACGCCCGAAGCGTGGGGGGCAAACTCCTCCGCCCCCCGGAAGTCGGCTCGGAACGCGCGAAACTGCTCGGACGTGACCTCCTCCTCGCCGATGAGGAATGGCTGCGTGAGCACGACTTCATGCACGGGATGCTCGTCCCAATCGCCGCGCCGCAGGTAGGCGGCCTGTCCGAACACGGACCCGGGCGTGGGCTTCGTCTCCCCCATGCGAAAGGTGCCCGGGGCGATGGGCACCAGCCGCATGCCGAGGCTGTTGGTGAACGCGGCGGGCAATTCGGCTGCGCCCAAGACGGTCGCCGAAAGGACGGCAGCCAGCAGGGAGGGGAAAATCTTCATGCGGGGGCGTTCGGCCGATTTCGGACCATGGTGGCGGCGAGTTGGATCGCGGCGAGCAGGCTGCGCGGATCGCCCCGGCCGGTGCCGGCATGGACGAAGTCCGTGCCGTGTTCGACGGAGGTCCGGATGATGGGGAGGCCGAGGGTGACGTTCACGCCGAGCCAGATGCCGAGCATTTTCGCGGCGACGTGCCCCTGGTCGTGATACATGGCAACCGCGCCATCGAACTCGCCGCGGTGGGTGCGGAAAAAAACGGTGTCGCCCGCGAACGGGCCGCGGGCGTCGATTCCGAGGCGCTGGGCCTCGGCGATCGCCGGAGCGATGTACTTTTGTTCCTCGTCGCCAAACAGGCCGTTCTCGCCCGCGTGGGGGTTGAGGCCGGCGACGGCGAGTCGCGGAGCCGCGATGCCAAGCGCCCGCACGGCTTCATGGGTGAGCTGCAACACCCGGACAATGCGCTCGGGGCGCACGCGCTCGATGGCGACGCGGAGCGGGACATGGGTCGACACATGGGAGACCCGCAGGCCCTCGGCCACGAGCATCATGGTGGCACCGGGCGCACCACAGAGCGCGGCGAGGAGCCCGGTGTGGCCGTCGAAGTGGTGGCCGGCGAGATTCAGCGCTTCCTTGTTGATGGCCGAAGTAACGATGGCACCGACGTGCCCGGCGAGGGCGAGCTCGGTCGCCCGCTTGATGTAATCGTAGGCCGCTCCGCCGGCCCGCGGACTCACCTGGCCGGGCGCAATTCCGGCGGGATCAAGGTTCGCGAGGTCGAGCACGTCGATGGTGCCGGGGGCAAACTCGGCTTCGCCCGGCTCCCGCACGGCGCGCACCTTCACGGGAGCGCGGGTGTAGCGCAAGGCGCGTTCCAGGAACGCCGCGTCGCCCACCACGAGCGGACGGCAGGTCGCAGCGACGGACGGATCGGCCAGCGCCATCGTGATCAGCTCGGGACCGGTGCCCGCGGCGTCGCCCATGGTGATCGCGAGGAGAGGACGGGCGGGGACGGACATGGCGGGGACAGACGGGTCGAGGGGCGAGAAGGAAGGCCGCGGAGAAGCGGAGCCAAATGAGCGGAGCTAGAAGGCGTCGCGGTAGATTTGTTCGGCGTCACCGAGGGTGACCTCCCGGGGGTTGTTCCGGAGCAGGCGCTGGACCGTCAACGCTCCGCGGGCGAGCCGGGGTATGGCCTCGGCGGGAATGCCCAGGGTGGAGAGCCGGCGCGGGATACCGCAGTCCGTACAAAGCTGATCGAGCAGTGCGAGTCCGCGGGCGGCGGCTTCGGCGTCGTCCCGGCCCTCGGGTGCGCCCAGCGCGCGGGCGATGGCGGCGTAGCGGCCGGGGGCCGCCGGGAGGTTGAAGCGGAGGACGGGCACGAGGAGCAGCGCGTTGGACACCCCGTGCGCCAGGTGAAACTCGCCGCCGAGCGGGTAGGCCAGGGCGTGGACGGCGGCGGTGTTCACAGGGCCGAGGCAAAGTCCACCGTACATGCTCCCCCGGGCCACTGCCCCCCGTGCCGCCCGATCCCGGCCGTCGCGCACGGCTTGCCGCAGGTGACTGCTGATGAGGCGCACGCCCTCAAGGGCATAGAGGTCGACGGCCGGGTGGGCGTGGCGGTTGGCGAACGCCTCGATGCAGTGGACCAGCGCATCGATTCCGGTCGACGCGGTGACGGCAGGCGGCATCGACACCGTGAGCAGCGGATCGACATAGGCCGAGTCGGGCATCAGCCATCGACTGATAATGCCCTTCTTCAGAAGATCGGCGGAGTCGAGCAGGATGGAATTCGGTGACACTTCGCTGCCGGTGCCGGCTGTCGTCGGGAGGCAGGCGAGGAAGGTGGATCGTTTCCGGAGCAGGCCGATTCCGATCACACTGCGCACGTCGGGCGCCTCCGGGGGGTGCAGCGCTGCGACCAGTTTGGCGAGATCCAGCACGCTGCCGCCTCCGAATCCAATCACGGCGTCCGGAGCATACGCGCGGGCGGCCGCCAGCGCCTCGGCGAAATGGTCGAAGGTCGGCTCGGGATGTTCGGCCGCATAGACCTCAACCTCGCTGCCGGCGGCCCTGATCGCCTGCAGCAGGGGTTCCGCCGCGGCGCGTACGACTGGACTGGTGAGCACCAGCACCCGCCGCAGGCCGAGCTCGGCCACTTCCTCGGCGCACCGCACCGCGCAACCGTCGCCGAAGACGATGCGGCGGGGCTGCGTGAGTTGGATCTCGGGGTTCACGGGGCTGGCGGATGCGGGCGACACCAGGAAATGGGGATTTCTATTTCATTTGTGTTTCATGAAATTGACACGTCAAGCCTTGGTGTCCAATACGGCGACCAGAACCCATGATGTGCATGAATCCAGGCCGCGCCGCGGGGGTGGGAAGCTGATGCCAAAGTCGAAGCCAATCACCGTCGTGGATGTCGCCCGCGCGGCCGGTGTGGCCGTGGGGACGGTGTCGCGCGTGTTGAACCACCATCCGAATGTGAACGAGGCGGCGCGGGCGCAGGTGCTGAAGGCCGCGCAGGACCTCGGTTACAAACGCATCCGCCACCACCGTCGGGAAGGAGACACCGCGCCGGCCTCGGCGGCCCGGGGCAACATCGGAGTCCTCATCTTTGGCATGGAGGACACGCTGGTGCATCTGCCGGTGGTGAGCGCGGCGCTGCACGGCGTCGAGCGCGCCCTTTCGACGCGCGGCGAGAACCTGATGCTCGCCAACATCCCGCGCGGGGACCTCGTGCCGGCCTTTCTGCGCGATGGTGGTGTGGCGGGACTGATCCTGAAGGGTCCGAATCAGGGCATGCTGCCTTCGGCCGAGGCCAGTGGACTGATTCATGCGATCGAGCGGTACCCGCACGTGTGGCTGATGGGGCGGCTGCGCAATGCGCGGGGCGATCACTGCAATTTCGATGCCTTTGCCGCCGGCCAGCTCGTGGCGACCTACCTGTACGAACAGAATCACCGGCGCATCGCCTTCTTGAATCCCAAGCCAGGTCACACGCAGTTCGAGAAACTGCAGCGGGGATTCGTGGACGCCGCCGAACAGCTCGGCGCCGAGCCAGCGGTGCTCAGCGTGCCTCCGCCCGAGGAACTGGTGTGGCCCCTGCCCGCAATCACTCACGAGGACAAGGTCCGGCTCTTGGTGGAGCGGTGGCGGCGGCTGCCGGCCGCGACGCGGCCGACGGCGCTGTTCACACCGTCGGATCGCACGGCGGTCCAGCTCTATGGTGCCCTGCGGGAGCAGGGGGTGCGCGTTCCGCAGGACGTGAGCGTGATCTCCTGCAACAACGAGACCTCGCTCGTCAGCGGTTTGAATCCGCCGCTGACGACCGTCGATGTCCACGCGGAGACGGTGGGACGGCGGGCCGTCGAGCAGCTCTTCTGGCGCATCGCGCATCCCGAGGAGCCCCTCACGCAGCAGGTGCTCGTGGAACCGCGCCTGGTTGTCCGCGATTCCGTCAAGCGGCTGCCGTGACGTTTCCACCCGGCTGGTTTCGCCGGAGCTGCGCTTGGCCGGATCCAGGCAATAGAACCACGAATGGACACGTACGAATGGAGATGCTCCGTGAATGCGGAGGTCCTGCCGCCCGGCGAAAGGTGAACGCCGCGCGCCGGGCGGTGATTCGTGCCGATTCGGGTCCCCAAGTAGATTGCCCCTGAATCTCTCCGGCTTAGGGAACGAACTGCAGGGAGTAGAGTCGTGCCCCGCGCAGGCGCACCACGAGTTGCACGGTCCGGCCGGCGAGCGAGGAGACGTCGGTGCCGTGCGGCTGCCACTCGACCGGATATCGGAGTTCGTTGCCGTTGACGAAGACGCACTCGTCCACGCCGAAGCCGGGAATCGTCGAACCATCGGGATGGCGCAGGCCGACCTGGATGTGCCCGCTCGCGCCCGTGTCGACGTTGAGCACGAGCTGTTTCCCCGAGAACGTCAGCGGCCGGCTGACCAGCGTGGCCTCGCGATCATACGGGGCTTCCGCGGCGACAAAGCGATCGAGGCGCGACACCGTGCGGAAGATCGCGCGCCGCTCCTTGCGTTCCTTCCCTCCGGAGTGATACGCGGTGGAATTGTAGGTATACATCCAGATCTCGTCGTCGCGCCGGATCATTCCGTGGGCCATGTAAGTCTGCTGGACATCGAATCCGCCTGGATACGCACCCACGCCGAGCCAGACCGGCCGCGGATGGCGCGACCAGTTTTCGCCGTCGCGGCTGGTCATCAGCTGGGTTTCGATCGGCCCGGAACCACGGGCGCGGCCGCGGTCGCCGAGGACGCGGCGGGTCGGGGGCTGGGTTCCTTCATAGTGGTAGTAGATCGGGGGAAAGGCGAGGTACGTGTCGGGGGCCCAGGGGTACTTGACCGCCTTGGGCACATAGATGTCGGTAGCGTCAGGGTCGAAGCCGTCGCGGGGTCGGAACACGGTCGGCCATTCGAGGCCGATGCCGCCGGGGGTGAGGGGACCGTTGTCGAGATACCAGGGACGCTCCCGGTGGAGGCGGAGGGTCGCCGCGGTGCGTTCGTAGTCGGCTTGGGTGAGCGGGGTGAACGGCCATGGCGGGCGCAGGCTCTCGGTCGCGGTCATGACAAAGCGGCGTTCGGTCTTGCCGAACTGGTTCTGTCCGATGTCGGTGCGGTGGTATCCGAGGTATTGGCCGCGCTGGTCATCGTAGAACAGGTTGGACTGCGAGGCGGAGCGGGCCGAGATGACGGCGGTGGGCAGGCGTGTCCAGGTGTAGCCGTCGGGCGAGGTGGAGAGGAAGATCCCGCGATCACCAAAGCCCGAGATCATCTTCCAGCGTTCGGCGGGCGGGGCGAGGGGATCGAGGAACACGGAAGGCGTGCCGGCATCCTCGGTGGTGAGGAGGCGCGGCGGATCAAAGTGGAGCCCGTTGCGGGAGGTCAGGACGCCGAGGCGATCGTCGTCGAGCGGGGCATACAGGCGAACCAGGCCGGCGCCGTCGTCGATTGCGACGAGGTGTTTGCGCATCCGCCCGGTGATTTCGGCAACGAGATCGATGCGCAGCGGTGGCGTCGGGACGAACGCGACCTGGGTGTGCTCGGGAAAGAGCGCGTCATCGATCAGGAGGTGTTTGGCGGAGCCGAGGGCGACGACCACGGCGGAGGTCGCGCCGGGCTTCGCTGCGAAGCGCAGAGGTTCCGTGACCGACGGCGGGCGGATCGGTGCGCCCGCGTCGGGCCGGGCGACCTGCGTGCCGGGAGGCGAAAAGGCCGCGGAGTAGACGACACCGCGGGAGAAGCGGAGTTCATCGAGCGCGCCGGGCAGCGGTCGTTCCCAGCGGGCATCGCGGCCGAGGGAAAAGTAGGACTCGGGACCGGCGGGAAGGGCGGCGAGACGGACCGCCACCGGGGCACCGGCGGGACGGCCGTCGACGTAATGGGAGAGTGTACCCCGGCCGGCATCGTGGACGAACGCGAGGTGGGTCCAACGGGCCGGACTCGTCAGCGCGACACGGTCGGAGGCCAGCGTTGCCCGGGTGCCGCTCGGCTGGTTGACCAAGCGGAAGCTCGAGCGGTCGGCCGCGAGGAGCAGGGCGGTGACGTGGTCGTTCTCGGCCCGCGGGCCCTTGCCGATTTCGAAGACGAGGGCATCCGTGGAACCGGGGCTGGCCGGCTCGCCGCGGTACCAGAACTCAACCGTCCAATCGAAGGCGCCGAGGTTGAGTCCGGTCGCGGTGGGAACGGGGCCGCTGACCTCCTTGCGGAGGTGCGTCTCGCCCGCCGTGAGCAGGGCGGCGAAGCGGGCGTTTCTCCAGTGGAGCGGTTCGACGGTGCGGCCAGGAGGAACGGGCAGCGGGGTGAGGCCGAACAGCACGCTGCCGGCCGGGTAATTGACCGGGGGTTGCGGCGCGGTGGAAAAGGCGCCGCCGAACTTTCCGGGCACAATGCTCCCGCCAGGACCGAGGAGCAGCGGAATCCCGGCGGGCCCGTGGTCGGAGAGGACGCTGCTCGGGTAAAGGCCGACCGGTTCGTCGAACGGGAAGAAGGCGACGGTCTCGGCGGCCCGCAGGCCGGCGAGAGCCAGGAAGGGCAGGAGGGCGAAACGGACGTTCATTTCCACGGCAGGGTGCGTTTGGTGTGACGGCGGCCGATTTCGGCGGCCTCCTCGATTCCGCCGGCGCAGATGCGGATGCCCTCGTCGAGTCGGCGCGTGACGTCCTCCGGGCGGACATTGTCGAGGACGAACAGGCGCGCGGCCCGGCTCGCCTGCGTCACGCGCTCGGCAGCGGCGCGCAGGGGCGGCGGTTCGACCACGCCCGGCTTGCGGCCGTAGTCCATCGCGACGTCAAAGTAGCCGTTGGCGTAGCTCGTGTCTCGCGGACCCCACTCGGCAAACGCGAGCCCGGGCACGCGCACGCTGGCCTCGGTGTTTTCGAGGCCGACGCGATCCTCGATCTTCACGCCGAGCAGGAGTTCACCCCGGGGGTTGAGCGGCCAGGGATCGGCGCGGTCGTAGTATTCCTTCGGAGTGACTCCCCACACCCACGACGCGAACTGATGCGTGCCGAACATCCGCAGGCCTTCCTTCAGGCCGGCGCCGACGGCCTGGCGGTTGATCTCGTAACGGGCGCAGCGGACGAAGGCCGCGATCGCCTCGGGGTTGCGCGCATGGCAGATATGCAGGCCGTGAATCCCACAGGCGAGCGCCTGCTGGATCATCCAGTGACTGGCCAGCACCTGGTCCTCGTTCAATCCGTAGAGCGGCAGGGTCACGATGACCGCGGGGGTGCGGTGGCCGCTGGGGGTGGGGCCGGCTTCGACGAGGCCCTTCATGAAGGCGCGCAGGGCGGTGAAGTCCATGGAGTTCCCCTCCATGTCGTACATGAGGATGTCGGCCCACGTCTTGGCGGCGGCCCGGCCGGCCTCGTAGCCGTCGGCGCCGTAGCTGTAATAGACCGGCTGATCCTGCGCGAGCAGTTCGATGGCCTTGTTGACGCGCGCCGGCTTGGCCGGCGCGGAGGCGGCGAAGGCCCCGAGCGGCACCAGGAGCGCGGCGAGGGCGATCGCGGCGAGGCGACGGGCCGGCGATTCGTGCCGGCTGGGCGGCGGAGCTAGTCGCGTGCGCGCACGGGGCGGAGCGGAGTGAATCGGGAATGTCATGTTACGGGAAACGGGCGCCGAGTCCGGCGGGGGCCCCGGACTTGGGGGTGAAGGTCCGCAGGACGGAGAATTCGACGGGCGGCTTGGTTTCGACCTCCAACCGGCCCCAGAGCGTGAACTCCCGGTCCCCGGCCGATCGGACCACTCGCCATTGGCCATTCTTCGACTGGCCGAGGCGCACCGGCCGGCCGGCGAGGGTCGTCCCGCCGGGCAGCTCTTCCACGGTGGTCACCACCGTGGTGCAGGTCGCGGCGTCAAAGCGCGTGTGGGCGATGCGACCGGCCAGGCCGTCCTCGAGGAAGACATCCGCCACCTCGAGCATGCCGTCGCCGGCGGCGGCTTCGGCCATGTTGTGGGTGAAGCTCACCCGGGCGCCGATCGGCTGGTCAAGCGGGCCGCGGAGGATGTTGCCGGCGAAACGGCTCGGGCCGAGTGAAGGCTTGTCCTCCAGGAAGCGCCAGTCCTGCCAGATGGTATTGCGCTCGGCAACGATCTCGGAGCGTTGCAGGTAGAAGCCCCCGGCGTTCTCGGCGACGACGTTGTCCGTGAAACGGGCCCGCGACTCCATGGTGACACGCATCGCGCCCGAGTTGCGGGCGCTGTTGGCGTTGCCGGCGAACAGGTTCTTCTCGACGACGATGGTGAAGCGGTCGGCCGGCGGAATCTCGTCGAGCGGCACGCCATAGCGGTGCTCCTGGCCCCCGAGAAACAGGCCCCCGGCGTCGTCGTCGCCGTAGTTGCCGACGATGGTGTTGCCGGCGATCCGCGGCGTGGACCAGAGGGCGACGAAGAGCCCGCCGGCGTCGTTGCGGGAGAGCGCGCGGTTCGCCACGACCAGGTTGCCGGCGAACTCGCCGCCGGAGCGGTCGAAGAACGAGACCGCTCCACCGTCGCTGCTGCGCATCGGGTCGTCGAGGCCGGCGCGGTTGTTGGCGAACACGCAGGCGCGGATTCGCGGCTGTGCGCCCCGATCGCAGGCCAGGGCGCCGCCGCGGCCGCACTCGGTGGCGTTGTCGAAGAAGAGGCAGTGTTCGAAGAGCGGGGCGGCCGCGTTGAGACACATCACCGCGCCGCCGTCGTGGGCCGTGAGGTGCAGTTGGGGCGGATCCCAGGCGGACGGCAGCAGGGTGCGATTGGCCGCAAACACGCAGTTCGTCACCTTCGGCGAGACACCGTCGATCAGGAGTGCAGCCCCCTTGCCCCGTACGCGGCCATGGGTGAACTGGAGGCCGTCGAGTCGCACGTCGTCCGCGGCGATGGCGATGCGATGGGCGTCGTCGCCGTCGAGCACGGTCGCGAACCGCAGAAGGTCGCGGGGACCTCCCGGCGACGCGAAGCCCCCGAAAAGATCGACGCGCGATTTCAGGGCGATCGTGGGCTGCCGGTACCGGCCCTGCGAAACCAGCACCGCGAGGCGTCCGCCGGACGGCGGGGTCTGTTCGAGCGCGCGGGTGAGTGAGACCCAGGGACGGGCGGCGCTGCCGTCGCCCGTGGCATCGCTGCCGCGGCCGGCGTCCACATGGACGATGACGGCGTAGGACGACGCGTCGAAGGTCGTCGTCCGGGGCCCGGGAAGGGTGGCGGCCGGCGCCAGCGGAAGCCCGGCGGCGGCAAGCGCGACGAGGAGGCGGCCCGGGAACCACACCGCCCGTGCGGCCAGGGGAGGGGGGAAGCCGGACTTCAAGTTCAGTAGTTGAAGCTGACGCCGAGCTTGTAGTCGCGGTCCAACAGGCGGCTGGTGCGGACGAGACCGTTGATGCCGTAGGAGAACTGCTCCTTCTCCCGCGTCAGGTTGCGGACCGAGCCGGTGACCGAGTACCGCTGGTTGATCCGGTAGCGCAGTTGCAGGTCGTATTGGCCGCGTGGATTCCGGTAGATGTCCGCGAGCACGGTGGAACCGAGGGTGTAAATCTGCCGATCGGCGTAGGACCAGGCGACGCGGGCGGAAAAGCCGTGCTTCTCGTAGAACAGTGTCACGTTGGCGATCTTTCCGGGTTGCCGGAAAAACGGCAGGTTTTCGCCGGGACGCGTGGGAATCTTCTCCTCGGAGGTGATCCGGGTGAAGTTGGCGTCGAGGCCGAGGCCGTCGAAGGGCGACGGCAGGAATTTGAACGGCTGGTAGACGTTGAATTCCAGGCCCGAGATCCGGCCGCTGGTGGCGTTGAGCTTGCTGGTGAGGCCGAGCGACTCGAGCGGGATGCCGCTATAGGTCACGTTGCGCTGGGTTTCTGAATACTGGTAAATGGGATCGTCGACCTCCTTGCGGAACGCGGCCACCGAGAGAATGCCGTTGCCCTGGAGATACCACTCGAGGGAGAGGTCGTAGTTCATCGCGTCGTAGGGCCCGAGCTTCGGGTTCCCGACATTGACGGTGCCGATGTAGGGGAAGGCGGGATTGAGGGCGGCATTGCCGAGGGGATCGTAGCGGAAGATGGCAAGCGGACGGGCGTCCTCGTAGGCGGGACGACCGATGGTCTCGGTGATGGCGGCGCGCAGGAGCAGGCGGTCGCTGAAGCGGTAGACGCCCTGGAGGTTCGGGAAGAGCTTGTCGTAACTGGTGGTGCCCGCGGTGGGGAAGCGGCCGAGCAGGGTGGTGCCGGCGGAGCGGGCCTCCACCGCGCGGATGGTGGCGTCGGTCTTCTCCCAGCGCAGCCCGCCGACGAGCGTGAGGGCGCCGAACTTCACCTGCCCCATCGCGTAGGAGGCGTAGATGAACTCCTTGATCCGATAGTCATCCTCGATCGAATTGGTGTTGGAATCGACCGGGTCGAAGACGGTCAGCGCCGGATTGTTGGCGATGTAGGCCCAGGAATTCGGGGCGTTGAGGAGGAAACCGCTGTTGAAGCGGCCGCCATAGACGGAAACACCCGGATCAACGCCGATGGCGCCGAGGTTCCAGGATCCGACCGGGACCAGCCGGCGCGATTCGAGGTCCACGTCGCGATCGCGCGAGAGGTACTTGAAGCCGGTCTTGAGGAAGCCCGGGCGCCGGAGGAAGTCGCGGGCATCCCAGCGTACGTCGACCTTGGCGGTAAAGGTGTCTTCTTCGACGACACCGGAATCGTCGCGGGTGCGCCGCAGGGTATACTTGGAGGGCAGGTCGATCGCCGGGTCGACCTCCCAGCGCCGGAAGTCGAAGTCGCCGATGTCGAAGCTGACCGGTCCGGTGCCGCCGGTGGCATTGCGGAAGGCGAGGACTCGGGTGTAGGGGTTGTCCTCCTTGGCGGCGGAGTAGGTGGCCAGCGGTTCGATGGTGAAGCGGCCGAGGACCTTTTTGAGTCCGCCGGCGACACTGAACAAGTCCTGGGTCCGCTGGCTTTCGAAATCGCGGCGCTCCGTGCGCACGCCGGCGCCGGCAAACGTGCCGGCCGTGGGCGAGGTTAGCGTGGTGCGGGCGGCGGAATTGTCGACGGAGTGAATCACTTCGACCGTCCGCTCCTTGCGCGAGGTGCGGCTGAAGGTCGGGCGGAGGTAGAATTGGGTGTCGGCGTCGGGCCGGAACTCGAGCGAGAGATTGCCGCCGCTGCGGGCGTTGCTGCCCCACTCGGGTTTGATTTCGAACCCGCTGGGCAGATAGAGGCTCGTGGCGCCGATGGTGCGCAGGTTCCAGCCGGAGGCCTGCACCCAGTTGTTGGAGTAATGGCGTTTTTCGTAGCTTGCCCCCGCCGTGAGGCCCCACTTGTTGCCCGGGCCAAAGGTGTCGGAAAAGGAAAGGCGGGCTTCGAGGTCGTTCTTGGCGGTGGTCTCGTTGCGGTTGCCGGTCAGCGAGCCGGAGATCAGGCGGCCCTTGCGGTCAAACGGGCTGGCGGTCTTGAGATTCAACGTGCCGCCCAGCGCGTTGGCATCCATGTCCGGCGTGGCGCTCTTGATCACCTCGATCTGCGCGATCTGTCCGGTGCCGAGAGAGTCCAGCGGCACGGCCCGACCAAGGCGGGTGCCTCCGGGCGCGGCCATGGTGGCACCATCGAGCAGCACCTGATTGAGGTTGGGTTCGACGCCACGAATGCTGACGTAGCGGCCCTCGCCCTGCTCGAGCGAGATGTTGACGCCGGACACCCGGGCCACCGCTTCGGCGACGTTGCGGTCGGGCAGGTTGCCAATCGCGTCCGCGGAGATGATGTCCAGGACGTTGTCGGCGGTGCGTTTCTGCTGGAGCGCCTTGGCTCGCCCTTCGCGGTAGCCTTCCACCATGAAAGCCTCGAGCTTCTTGATTTCGGAACCGAGCGTCAGGGTGACGGAGGCGTCTCCCGTTGCGGTCAACACCACGGTGGCGCTGGTGTTTTCGTAGCCCAGGTAGCTGGCCTGGACCTGGTAGGTGCCGGGGGACAGCCCGACGAGCCGGAACCGCCCCTCGGAGTCCGCGGTGGCGGAAGCCGCGGAGCCGGCGACGGTCACGGTGACGCTCGGGAGGTAACTGCCGGTGTTGCTGTCGAGCGTCTGGCCGACGATATCAGCGGCGCGCCCGCAGGGCGCGAAGGCAAGCAGGCCGGCGGCAAACCAGTGGCCGCGAAGAAGGAAGGCGGAAGGGGAACGGTTCATGCGGGAGTATGGGCCAGACGGAGACCGGCGAGCAGTCCGCGTCAGGACGGGGTCGCTTTGCGTAGTCGCGGGGAGCAGGGTGGGGAAAGGCTCGGTTTCGTCAGCCTTATTTCATTTAGGTGTGCCCCGTGTTCATGAACCAAGCAAACAGAAATTGGAAATAGGCGCCGGCCGGCCGGTGTCGCAGGCGACCGGAAAAGCAGCAGCCTCGGCCCAGCCGAGAAGAGGCTTCTTTCGGACGCGGGATCCGCGATAGGGTGCGGGGATGTACCGCCGCCGTTTCCTCACCGCCACCGTGGCGAGCCCGATGCTGGCCGCACTCGCGGCCGCCACGAAGAGCCGCCGTCCGCGGCTCGTCCTGCGGTCGTCCTGGCAAACCGTGAACATCGGCGACATCGGGCACACGCCGGGCGTGCTGGCCCTGCTGGAGCGACACCTGCCGGAAGTGGAGGTCACCCTCTGGCCGATGGACGTGCGCAACGGCGTCGAGGAACTGTTGCGGCGGCGGTTTCCGGGGCTGCGAATCGTGCGCACCAAGGAGGCCGCGTACGCGGCGGGTGACTTCCTCCTGCACGGTTCCGGGCCGTACCTGACGGCGCACCGGGACGTGGCGGCCTGGCGCAAGGAGACCGGGAAGCCGTACGGCGTCTACGGCATCACCATGGCGGCGGCGGGCGACCCGGGCTTGCGGATCATGAGGAACAACGGGCTGGACGACTACACGCGCGAACTTCTCAGCGGGGCGAGTTTCGTGTTCCTGCGCGACGGCGTCTCGCTCGAGGTGGTGCGCCGCGGGGGCGTGACCGCCCCGGTGGTGGAGTTTGGCCCGGACGGTGCCTTCGCCGCCGACGTGCGGAATGACTCCGCGGCCACGTCCTTTCTCGCGGCGCACGGGTTGGCGGAGGGGCGGTTCGTCTGTGTGATTCCCAATCTGCGCAATGCGCCCTATTGGAAGGTGAAGCCGAACTATCCCTTCGACGAGGCGAAGCACCGGCGCAATGAGGAGATGAAGGAGCATGATCACGCGCCGCTGCGGGCGGCGATGATCGCGATCGCCCGCCAGACGCCCCTGAAGCTTCTCGTGGTCCCGGAGGACTCCACCCAGATGGAGACAGGCCGGGAGCTGCTCGTCGACCCGCTGCCGGCCGATGTTCGGTCGAAGGTGGTCTGGCGGGAGAAGTTCTGGCTGACCGACGAGGCGCTCAGTACCTATGTGCGCTCCGCCGGGCTCGTGAGCAACGAGATGCACAGCCCGATCCTGTGCCTCGGCAACGGCATTCCGGCGATCGTCTGCCGCTTTGTCGAACAGACGACGAAGGGGTTCATGTGGCGCGACATCGGCCTCGGCGACTGGCTGTTCGACCTCGACCGGCCCGAGGAGGTGGCGCGACTCGTCCCGACGGCGCTGGCGATGGTGACGGATCCCGCGGCGACCCAGGCCCGGGTGGCGGCCGCGCGCCGCGTCGTGCAGGCGCGCCAGCAGCGCACGATGGAGGTGTTGGCGCGCGCACTCGGGATCCCGCCCGGGTAACCACGAGGGGTCGGCGTGACGGGTCGGCACTTGGCTCCAGGGGGCGTCGGACCGCGGGCGTGCGGCCGGCGCGGCGGACGCGCCGCCGGGTTGGCGATTTCGAGCGGAATCGCACGTGCCCGCGCGCCCGTTGGCCGAAGCCAGCAAGGTGGCTGCGCTTGAGCGCAGCGAAAGCGTGGTCGGGCGTAAGACCACGCTGACGGTTGCCCGCCGGCGGCGCGTTGCGCTCCCCCGCGGCTACGTCAGCCGAGGAAAAGCCGGGCCAGCGACCTGCCGCCCGATCCCCTTCAAAAGTACCCGCCCTTTTCGGTGATCTGCCGGACGCTCTGCCCCTCGGCGACCCAGCCGAAGATCTTCTTCTCATTCGCGCGGATCTCCTCGGCGCGGACGAGGACATCGTAGGCAATGTCGCGCGGCACGACCACCACGCCGTCGATGTCGCCGAGAATCACGTCGCCGGGCTTGATCACGACGCCGCGGATGAGAATGGGCACTTGGTAGTGCGTGATGAGGCAGCGGCCGAGACTGCCATTCGGGATCCGGTATTTGTAGAACACCGGAAAGTCCTTTTCGAGGATCTGGTGGGTGTCGCGGATGCCGCCGTCGATCAGTGCGGCTTTGATGCCCTTGCCAACCGCGGTGGCGGTCATCACCCCGCCCCAGAGTGTGGCCTTTTCGTCGTTGCTGGTGTCCCAGACGACAAAGGCGTCCGCTTTCATTTCGTCGAGCATCTGGGTGCGGAAGGTCATTTCGCCGGTAATCTTCACGTTGGGCGCGCTCTTCACCGTGAAGGCGATGCCGGCAACTGTGCGTTCCGGACGCAGCGGGATGAGCTGACCGATGCCCTGATCGAGCAGCGCGTGTTCGCGAAGCACGTCGCTGATCGCCCCGGTGTAGAGTTGCTCGTAACGAGCGAGCAACTCCTTCACGGGCACAGGAAACTCCTTCGTCGAGACGCTCTCGCGCGCCGCGATCAGTTTTTCGAGTTTCATCATCTGGGCTTCCTTTTGCAGGAGGCCTGCAGGCTGGGTGGCGGGATTCATGGATAGTAAAGGGGGCGATTAGCCACGGAGCACCGAGAGCGGTCAGGGGTGGTCTGAGCTGGCAGAATTTGAGCGGATGGAACGACGAAAAACACGAAACACCCCAAATCGGGCATTGGCTGGTAGGATCGAAATTCGTGATCGTCTCAATGCCGGGTGTGGCCTGAGCGAGCCGGCCTCGCCGCGGTTGGAATACCTTTCGTGGTTTTGGTGGGTTTCGTGGTGATCTCTCCCCGCTTTAGTTCGTTCTACTCCTCGGTGCCTCTGCGCCTCGGTGGTGAACAGCGCGGACCTCAGGAGTAGGGGATGCCGGACGCATCGAGGATGCCTTTCATGTATCCGAGGGCGAAGAGGCGGCCGAGGTAGGCATAACCGTGCGGCAGGTCTTCCTCGCCGGCGAGTGACGGCACATGGTCCACGCGGATGGGGCCACGGAAACCGATTTCATGATACAGCCGCAGCATCGCCGGCATGTCGGTCGGCCCGGCGTCGTGGAACGTCTCGGTAAAGTCGCTGGCCGTGCCCGCGACGTCGCGAAAGTGGACAAAGGCGATCCGCGGCGCGAAGCGGCGGGCGGTGGCCGGCAGGTCGCAGCCCATGAGGCGAAAATTGGCCTGACAGAACGTGAGGCGGTGCGCCGGCGAATCGCTCAGTGCCATCGCGCGGGCGAAGGCCTCCGGGTTCGTGAAGATGCGGCCGACCCCGCGCAGCGGCGACAACGGGGGATCGTCCGGGTGCAGGCCCATCGCCACACCGGCCTTCTCCGCCGCCGGCAGCACGGCACGAAGGAAGTAGGTGTAGTTCTCCCAGAGCTTCTCCTCGGCAACCTGTTCCTCGGCCGCGACCGGCGTGGCATCAAGTGCGGCCAGCTGAAAGCGGTTCGTGAGGGCGCCACCGCGCGTCGGCACGTGTGTCTGCGTCCGACACCAGCCGAGCGTGGCCATGAAATTGTAGCAGAGCAGGCCGATGCCGAGTTCGCCCATGTTGGCCAGCAGGCGGCAGTAGAGCGCGAGATCCTCGTCGCGGCCGGGGAGTCCGAGCTTGATGCGCCGCATGTCGAACTCATCGCCCTCCAAGCCGAGCAACGTGAACCCGGCCGCCGCAAAATTGCGCTGCACGGTGCGGAGCGCGTCGCGGTCCCACGGGGGGGGCAGTCCGGTGTCGCGGGGATGACAGCGGGCAATGGCATGCGTGACCCCCGCCTGCCGGGCGTAATCCCAGGAGCGGTCGCGCTGGGGGGGGAGAAAGTCCGTGAGAATCATCGGGCTCAGCGGGTGGCGGCCGAACCGACGGGCAGGTCGCCATGGAGCAGGGCACAGCAACGGGCCGCAGTTTCAGTCACCAGTCGGTGGTTGGTCTTGAGTTGGGCGCCGGCGAAATCCTCGCGGAAACCGATCGCCGTGAGGGCGGCGATCACGGCACCGCTGCGATCGCGGAGGGGGGCGGAGATCGCGAAAATGGTTGGCCGGTAGCTGCCGGTGTCGGCGCAGACTCCCGTGCGGACGACCTGGCGAATCCGGCGGGCGACATTCACGCGGGTCTGAAACTTCCAGCACTCCGGCGGCGCGGCCTCGATGATCTGCTGGCGCGTCGTCTCATCCAGCGCGCTGAGCAGCACCGCCCCGGACGCGCCAATCACCAGGTGGAAGGCGCCGCCCATCTTCACGTGCACCGAGGCGGAGCGGGGCGATTCGGCGCGGAAGATCGTGATGTCGAAGTTGCCCTGACGGACCGAGAGTTTTGTCGTGAGCCCCGTCTCCCGGCTGAGGGCGAGGAGGGGATCACGCACCGTCTCGATCAGCAGTTCGTGCCGCACGAGCGGCTGCAGCAGGGGCAGCAGGCCGAAGGAGAGTTCGTATTGCCCGCCCTCGACCTGCCGCACCCAGTCCTCCTGCGCGAGTGTCTGCAGCAGGCGGTACATGGTGGAGTGGGGCACCCCAAGCGTCTGTTCCAGCGCCTTCATCGTCGTGTGGCCGCGACCTTCCGCGATGAGCCGCAGCACCGCGATGGACTTTTGCAGGACAGGAATCGTGTAGGAAGGCATGGCGGGGCCGGCAGGGCAGGAGGCGGCCGCACTCAAGACCTCCTCCCCGGCGGGCTCAATCCAATATTCTCTATTGGACAAAAAAGCCAATTAGAGGAATTGACGCCGTCGCGGCGGAGGACCGACGTAGGGAGGTCGCGCCTGCTGCCGCGCCACCCCTCAGCTCCAACCCCAGTCTGGCTTCACCTTTTCCCCTACCTCACCGCCATGAAGTCCCCGATTACCCCGTGCCCGCCCTCCCGCCTGCCCTTGGTTCTCGTCGCCGTCCTCCCCTTTCTGCCGCACTCGCTTTCCGCCCAGGCACCGGGCCCGAAAGCGAAGGACGAGGAGGTCCTCGTGATGTCGCCCTTCACGGTGCAAACGAGCAAGGACATCGGCTACGAGGCCAGTCGCACGCTCGCCGGCATGGGGCTTAACACCAAGCTCACGGATCTGGGCGCCTCCGTTTCCGTTGTCACCTCGAAGTTCCTCGAGGACACCGGTTCGACCAAGCTGGGCGAAGTGCTGGTCTACCAGGCCAACATGGACGTGAAGGGCTTTGGCGGCGGTTTCTCCGGCGTAACTCCTGCGCAGGGCGGAGTGACCGGCGAGCCCACGCTGAGCAACAGCCAGACCGGCACGCGGGTGCGCGGCCTCGCCGATGCCACCCTGGCGCGAAACTTCTTCCGCAGCATCATTCCGATGGAGGGCTACAACACGGATCGCGTGGAGATGAACCGCGGCGCCAACGCGCTGCTCTTCGGTGTCGGCAGCCCGGCTGGCATTGTCAACACGTCCACGACGTCGGCGGAACTGGGCCGCGACTTCGGCAGCCTGGAGTTTCTCGGTGGCAGCTATGGCACGTGGCGCGCTGGGCTGAATTACAACGCTGCCCCTGCCCGCGGCGAGGTGGCGTTCCGCGTCTCGGCGGTCAAGGGCGACGAACGCTTCCAGCAGAAATTCGCGTACTCGGACACCGAGCGGAAATACGTGGCCGGGGCCTGGGAGATCAAGCCCCTGCGTGACCGCGGGGTCCTTGATTCCACGACGTTCCGGGCCGCCTATGAAAGCGGCCGGATCGAGTCCAACAAACCCCGGGTGCTGACGCCGACGGACCGGCTCTCGTCCTGGTTCGATGCCACGCTCCCGGACAACCTCAAGGCCCTGGGGGCGCGCGGGAAGGTGAGCTACGACCCCACGGCCGGACCGTTCAACGTCTTCACCGCCTCCGCGCGCAACGCCACCCTCGGTGTGATCAACAACGTCAATCGTTCGCCCACGTTCTTCTTCCAGAGCGTCAATGCGACTGCGCCACGGGACAATGTCCCGACCACCGCCGCCGGTCAGGCGCTCTTGGGGCGCCCGTTGGTGTCGAACAACGTCTACTATCCGACGACTGGGCTCACGGGCACGGCGGTGGGCGCCTTTTCCCGGGAGATGAGCCGCGTGCGGCTTGATTACGGCATGCCGGATCAGGCGTTTTACCTCGCGGAGAATCTGCGGGATCCCTCGACGTTTGATTTCTTCAACAACCTGCTGGTGGGCCCCAATTCGCTGGGCGTGTCGAACCTGATGTCGGCCGATTTGTCCCTGCAGCAGCTGGCGTTCAAGCGCAAAGCGGGCATCGAGCTTTCGTACAATCGCCAGCGCTGGGATGAGAGCCTGCAGAACCTGCTCTCCGAGAGCGATCCCTACATCTCCATCGATGTGAACACCCGCATGTGGACCGGCGAAGTGAATCCAAACTTCGGCCGGCCGTTTATCTCGACCGCGGGTTCCGCGAGCTACAATGAGCAGCGGATTGAGACCTCGCGGGCGAAGCTCTTCTACGAGCTCAACCTGGCGGAGATTTGGAAAAACCAGGTGGGCGGGATTCTCGGGAAGCACGTGTTTTCCCTGCTGGAGCAGCGGGAAAAGCTGCGCACGGAGTCCCACAACGGCGGCTCGCTCTTTTACACGGCCGATCGGTGGACCAACGGTAACGACCAGAATCGGCGCGCGGCGCAGAGCAAGCAGATCGTGGCCTGGGTCTACCTCGGCCCCTCCCTGGCCTCGGCCACGACGCCCAGCGGCGCCCAGCTCTCCGGCTTGCAGCAGAATCTGATGAACTTCCACCAGGAGGTGAATGGCAAGGGCGTCGTCCTGGCCCGTTTGCAGGCCCCCAGCGCCGCGGTGGCCCAGCAGCCGGCCTACGCGGTCACCACGCAGGCGCTGACGGTGGAGAAGGAGGACCGGCGGGTGAGCCACACGGCGGGCTCGGCCAATCTCGACGAGCGTACGCTGGACTCGCAGGCCTTCGCGCTCCAGAGCAACTGGCTCTGGGATACCGTGGTCTCGACCGTGGGCTGGAGGCGGGAGGAGTCTTCCATTCTCGGCGTGAGCGCGCCGGCGGATCCGAACGGCGAAGGCTTCGTGCTGGTGGACGCGCCCACCTTCAGCCTGAGCAACCCGGCCATCGTGCCGCAGAAGTTCAGCAAGACGCTGTTCGCCTGGAGCGGCGTGGCCAAAATGCCGGAAAAGTGGCTGCGCCGGATCCCGCTGCTCACGGCGCTGAACGTCTATTTCGGTAAGTCGGAGAATTTCAGCCCGCCGAGCGGCCGCACGATTGACACCTTTGGCCAGGAGATCGCGCCGCCGCGCGGCATCACCGAGGAAAAGGGCCTCTACTTCGAGGCCTTCGAAGGCCGGTTCACGGCGCGCGTCAATTTCTTCAAGACCACCCAGACCGGAAGTTTCAACGGCTCCGTGGGTGGAGTTCCCGCGGCGATCCTGAGCCTTCACCAACAAGCTTATAACGCCGTAAAGGCCGGGGCCGCTCGCGATGGGGGCAACGGCTTTCCGGTCAACTACGTCGCTCCGCCGCAGGCGCTCCTCGATTTGTTCAGCTGGAGGATCCAGAATGGCACGGGCACCTACACGGATCCCGGAGTTCGGGACACGAGCGACTTTGTGACCAAGGGCAAGGAATTCGAGTTCCTGTTCCGCGCCATGCGCGGTCTCACCTTTGTGCTCAATGTCTCAGAGCAGGAGTCTGTGCGCAGCAACACCGGCGCCGCGACCAAGAAACTCCTCTTTGGCACGCCGACGGCCACCGGCAAGCCGATCGCGACCGAATGGCTGGCGCCCTGGGCCAACCAGGTGGCGCTCAACGTTGGCGCCGTTGGCAAGGAGGGCACCAACGACGTGAACATTCTGAACAACAACTTCCAGACGAACGTGCTGAACCGCTTCAACACGGCCATCTCGGGCGATGGGGCGCTGGTGCAGGAGCTGCGCAAATGGCGGGCGAACTTCGTGGGCAATTATGAGTTCCAGGGCGAGCGCCTGAAGGGCTTCGGGGTCGGCTCCGGCCTGCGCTGGCTGGACAAGTCGGCGATTGGCTATCCGGTCGCGTCCTTCCGCGCCGACCTCACGCCGGTGCCGGCAGGCGGACCGGCGTTGCCCAGTGACATCCGGATTTCCGATGTCAGAAATCCGCACTTCGGACCGACCGAGACGCGGGTCGACGCCTGGATTTCCTACCAGCGAAAGATCCTGAAGGGAAAGGTGGACTGGAAAACCCAGCTCAACGTCCGCAACCTGCTTACGCATGACGAGCTGGTGCCCGTCGGCATCAATCCGGATGGCAAGGTCGCGGTCTGGTCGATCGCCGAAGGGCGCAAGTTCACGCTCTCAACCAAGTTTTCGTTCTAACTTCATGAAGACTTCCCTTTGGAAACTGGCGCGGTGGGCGCTGATCGCGACTGGTGCCGCGGTCGATTTGACCTTGGCGGGACCGCCGATCAACACCTCCCCGGACCGGGCGAAAACGCCGCTCGATCCAGGCCTGCGCCAGATTGGGACGCTCAAACCGCGCAGCGCCACCGAGATTACCGGGTCCAACTGGACGCTGGGCTGCGAGACCCTTGATCGGGACTTCGCCGACTACCAGCAATACAAGGAGTACATCGTGCCGCTTGGCATCAAAACCATCCGGCTGCAGGGGGGCTGGGCAAAAACCGAAAAGATGAAGGGTAAGTATGATTTTACCTGGCTCGACACGATCATCGATGATGCCCGCGGGCGGGGTTTGAACATCTTGCTGGAAACCGACTACGGCAATCCGAACTACGAAGGCGGTGGCGGCTGGGATCTGGCGGGCGGTTTTCCGACTTCTCCGGAAGGTCTTGCCGCGTGGGACCGGTGGGTCGAAGCCATGGCTGTCCGCTACAAAGGCAAGGTGCGCGACTGGGCGATGTGGAATGAGCCCGACATCAACAAACAGCACAAACCCACCGATATCGCGGAATTCAACATTCGCACCGCCGAGATCATTAAGCGGGTAATCCCCGAGGCCCGCATCGCGGGTCTCTCCCTGGCGAGTTCGAGTCCCAAGCTCTTTGAAGATTGCCTGAAGGCCCTGGCGGAGAAAGGGAAGGTCGATCTGTTCCACTGGTTCATCTACCACGGCTACGCCTTCAACCCCGACACCTCCTATCAAAACGTGGAGGAATTGAAGGCGACGCTGGCCCGGTATTCCAAGACAGCCAAGATGCGGCAGGGCGAAAACGGAGCCCCCTCGGAGAAGACAACGCGGTTCGCCCTCCCGAACCATCCGTGGACGGAGTTCAGCCAGGCCAAGTGGGATCTGCGGCGCATGCTCGGCGACCTCGGCCACGATGTGGAGTCGGCGGTCTTCACCCTTTGCGACTTCAACCACACGGGCCGGGAGATCAACCGCAAGGGCTTGCTCTGGGCGACGGCGGACAAGAAGGTCGAGCGAATCAAGCTCGCCTACTATTCCGTGCAGAATGCCGTGGCGGTGTTCGACAGCACCCTGGAGCGGGTGAAGGAGCCCGTGGTCGCCGTGATGTACGGCAAGGCGACGGCGAGCTACGCCTACCGCCACCAGGCGACCGGACAGCACCTGGTCGCGCTGTGGGACCAATCCGGCACGCCGGACGATTCGTTTGTGACCCGGCCGGCGCAGATTGTGATGAAGGATCTGAAGCTGCAGGAGCCGGTGTGGGTCGATCTGGTCTCGGGCCGGGTTTACGCCATCCCGACGGACCGGATTACCCGCGCGGGTGCCTTCACGCTCTTCAAGGACATTCCGCTGTACGACGCGCCGGTGCTGATCGCTGAAAGGGCACTGGTTCTGAAGTGAGGGTCCTCCGACCGACCGGCCTGGTTTCCTCCTCCCATGTCCGCCGCTTCCGCCCTCCTTCTGACCGGCCTGTTGCGCATCGCCGGCCCGGACGAACCACCGGCGGTCGCGCTGGCCGCGGCGGACCTCGCGGCCGACTGCGGACGCGTGCTCGGCACGCCCGCCGAGGTGGTCCGGACAGGCCCGGCGGAGATTGCGCTCGCGCTGGACGTGACCCTGCCCGGCGGACCGGAAACGTGGCGGGTCGACGTGCGGGCGGACGGCGTGCGCATCACCGGCCGCGATCCGCTCGGGCTGGTCTATGGCATCTACGCCTTTGCCGAGCGCTGCCTCGGCGTGGACCCGCTCTGGTTCTGGAAGGGAATGCCCCCGGAGCGGAAGGAGCGCATTGGGCTGGCGCCGCAGACGTTCGCCTCGACGGCGCCGAAGTTCCGCTACCGCGGCTGGTTCATCAACGACGAGGATCTGTTGACCGAGTTTGGCACGAGCGCCGGCCCCCGGTACATCGATTATCCGTTCTACGCGCAGGTAATCGATCTCGCGATGGCGGAGCGGATCTACGAGGCGCTGCTGCGGCTGGGGGGGAACCTGATTATCCCGGCCTCGTTTGTCGACGTGATGAACGCGCCGGAGGCCGAACTGGTGCGTCGGGCGGTGGCGCGCGGGCTGTATGTGACGCAGCACCACGTCGAGCCGATGGGCGTGAGTCACTTCGGCTTCGAGAACTACTGGAAGGCGCGCGGGCAGCAAAAGGAGTTCCGCTACTCGACCGAACCCGAGGCCGTGCGGCAGGTGTGGCAGGACTACGCGGCGAAGTGGCGCGAACTCGCGGGCGACCAGGTCGTGTGGCAGCTCGGCATGCGCGGCCGCGGCGACCGCCCAATCTGGGTCGACGATCGGAACATCACCCGCGCGACGGGCGGCGGGTTCATCTCCCGCGCCATGGGCGACCAGGCAGCCATCGTCCGCACCGTGGACCCGCGACCAGAACCGCCAATGACCACCACGTTGTTCCTGGAGGGTGCCGATCTCATGGCGTCCGGTGAGCTCAAGTTTCCCGCCGGCATCACGGTGGTGTTTGCCGATCACGGACCCTCGCAGGAGATGCAGCGCGACTTCGAAACTGCACCGCGTCTGCCGGACTACCGCTACGGCGCCTATTACCACGTCGCGTTCTGGATGCGTGGTCCGCACCTCGTGCAGGGCGTGGCGCCGGCCCGCATCGTCGACGTCTTCCGGCAACTGGAAGCGCGGGGCGACACGCACTACGCGATCGTCAATGTCTCGAACGTGCGCGAGCACGTCCTCGGTGCGCACACCTTCATCCGCACGGCGTGGCACGGCGCGTCGCGTCCGCTCGCGCAGACGCTCGACGAGTTCGCGCCGGGGGCGACGCGAACGTTCCTCGAGGCGTTTCATGCCGCGCTGGTGCGGCTGCCGAACGGAGTCTGGTTCCAGGATGGCGACTGCGTGGAAGCGACGAACCTCTACTTGCGCGGCCAGACGCCCTCGGCACGTGCAGCGGCGGTGCGGAAGATCGTCGATCCCGCGGTGCTGACCGCCGCGGCCGGACGCTTCGAGCGGGTGGGCGAGGCCGCGTCGCTCGGCTCGGTGCCGGAGCGATGGCGCGGCTGGACGCGCGACTACTACGTCGTGCAGGGGCAGTACCTGGCTGCGCTCTACCGCATGGTGGCGGCGCTGGGCCGCGACGAGCCCACGGAGGCGATTCGGCAACTGGAACGCTCCCTCGAAATCCGGGCTCCCCTCGCGACCGGGCCGTGGGCAGGCTGGTACACCGGCGACAAGAAGGCCAACTGGCCGCGCGCGCTGGAACGCCTGCGGGCGATGTCGCCGGGCAAGCAAACTTCCTCACCATGAAATCGATCGATTCGACCGGAACTTCACCGAAGGGGAGCGTCGCTGCGCGGTCACGCCTCGCCACCCGTGGCTGCGTTGGAGCGACGCGACAACGGGGCATCACCGCCGGCCGGCTCCGTCTGGCGTCCTTGCTCGGGGCAATCGTCCTGGCCGCCGGCCCGGCGCCGGCCCAGGAGATCCTCCCCACCACCGGGATCGATCTGCCGGTCCTCGGCAAGATCGCTCCCCGCCAGGCGAAGGATATCCCGGCCTCGCCCTGGTGGTCGATCGGCGGCGAAACCACCGATCGGGACTTCACGGTCTTCCGGCACTACCAGAAATACCTCGGACCGCTGGGGGCGAAATCGATTCGCGTTCAGGCGGGCTGGGCGAAGTGCGAGAAGGTGAAAGGCGTCTACGACTGGGCCTGGCTCGACGAGATTGTCGACGGATCCCTCGCCCAGGGCGTGCGGCCGTGGCTGGAGTTCAACTACGGCAACACCATTTATTCCGGCGGCGGGGACACCGGCCTCGGCGGCGGTTTCCCGTCCTCGCCGGAGGCGCTGGCCGCCTGGGACCGGTGGTGTCGGGCGCTCGTCGGGCGCTACCAGGACCGCGTGTTCGAGTGGGAGGTGTGGAACGAGCCCGACCTGAGCAAGAAGAGCACCACGACCGTCGAGGCGTACGTGGAGCTCTACCTTCGCACCGCGGCGATGGTGCGCGAGCTGCAGCCGCGCGGCCGGATCTGGGCGATGGGCCTGGCGGGCCGAGTCGAGTACGCCGATGAGTTCCTCGCCGGCCTGAAGGCCAAGGGGCGGCTCGATCTGGTCGACGCCATCACCTACCACGGGTATCCGAAGAACCCCGATGATACCACGCTGGCGGACAAGCTGCGGGACGTGGTGAAGAAGCACGGCCGGGCGATCGAGCTGCGGCAGGGAGAAACCGGGGCGCCGTCGAGGTACCAGGAGAACTTCGCCCTGTCGCGCCTCTCCTGGACGGAGACGATGCAGGCGAAATGGGACCTGCGCCGCCTGCTGTCCCACCGGGCGAAGGACATTCCGATGAATCTCTTCACCATTTCGGACCTGCACTACACGCAGGCGAGCAGCCAGCCGTCCGCCGACGGCGTGTTGCGCATGAACTACAAGGGCCTGCTCGCCACCAATCCCGACCAGACGATTTCGCACGCCAAGCCGGCGTACTACGCGGCGCAGGCGGTGTTTTCGATCTTTGATGGCAGCCTCGGGCGCGTGGCGAAGTACCCCTTCACCACCACCGCCCTGCGCAGCCTGGCGCTGACCGGCTACGCGCGCCAGGGCGGCGCGGGTCAGGTGGTCGCGTACTGGTTTACCGACGCCCCGCCGGACGCCTCCCTGGGGGTTACCCGGGCCGAGGTCACGCTGCCGGCCGGCAAGTTCCGGGAGCCCGTCGTGGTCGACCTGCGGACGGGCCTCGTCTACGCGGTGCCGCAGGACCGCTGGGAGGCGGCCGGCGCCGGGGTGAAGTTCAAGGCGCTGCCGATCTATGACTCACCCCTGCTGATCGCGGAAAGGTCCGCCCTGCCGTTGTGAACGACGTGACCGCCGACTCCGTCCGTTCAGCCCGGTCCGCGGCCCGCCTGCGGGGGGTGATCCTCGGGCTGCTTTTTCTGTCGACGGTCATCAACTACATTGATCGGCAGGCGCTGTCGGTGCTGCTGCCGACGCTGCGCGAGGCGCTGAATCTCACCAGCCAGGATTACGGGACGATCACCACGGTCTTCCTCCTCGCCTACACCCTGGCACAGGTGCCGGTCGGGATGTGGATCGACAAGGTTGGGACCCGGATCGGATTTGGGGTCTCAATCGTCGGCTGGTCCATCGCGGCGGCGCTGCATGCGGTGGTGACCGGCCCGGTCAGTCTGGCGGTGGCGCGCGCCTTGCTCGGCGTGACGGAGGCGGGCAACTGGCCCGCGGGCACGAAGGCGGTCGCGTCCTGGTTTCCGCAGAAGCGCCGGGCGTTTGCGATGGCGGTGTTCGACAGCGGTTCGGCCGTGGGCGCGGTGCTCGCGCCGCCCCTGGTGGCGGTGCTGGCCCTGAACTGGGGCTGGCGGGCGGCCTTTGTCGTCACGGGCGTGCTGGGATTTGCGTGGCTGGTGGGTTGGCTCTGGGTGTACCACGCGCCGGAGGTGCACCCGGCGCTGACGCCGCAGCAGCGCGACGACGTGTTGCGCGAGCTCGGCGTGTCGCGGCCGAAGCCGCCGGTGTTTGGCGCGGCGCTGCAACGCATCCTGCGCGTGCGGCAACTCTGGGGATTGATGGTGACGCGCCTGCTGGCGACGCCGGTGTGGTGGTTCTACGTCTTCTGGCTCCCGGACTACCTCGGCACCGGCCGGGGGTTTTCGCTGAAGGAGATCGGCTTCTACGGGTGGATTCCGTACCTGACGGTCGACCTCGGCAAGATGGCCGGCGGGGCGTGCTCCGACTGGCTGCTGGCGCGCGGGCGCTCCGCGACGTTTGCCCGCAAGATCGTGATGTTCGGCGGGGCCCTGGCGATGCTGAGCGGGATCTTCGTGGTCGGCGCGCCTTCGGCCGCCGTGGCGATTGCGTGGGTGTGCGTGGCGACCTTCGGCTTCGGCATGTGGAGCGCCAACATCCTGGCGTTGCACGCGGATGTGTTTCCCGCCGAGACGATGGCGACCGCGATGGGTTCGACGCTCATGGCGGCAAGCCTCGGCGGCGCGGGCTTCACCTTCCTCGTCGGCCGGGTGGTCGACCGGTTCGGATACGCGCCGGTGTTCTGGGCGGTGGGACTGCTGCCGCTCGCGGCCTGCGTGGCCCTCGTTTTCTGGGTGGGCCGCGTGGAACGGCTCCGCGACTGCTGAGGCACTGCCATGTCACCCTACATCCACGCTGATCTGCTGCTCGGTTCGCCGCCCGCGCGGCGTCTCTACCACGAGTACGCGGCCGACCTGCCGATCCTCGACTATCACTGCCATCTGGATCCCGGCGACCTTGCGGCGGATCGCCGCTTCCCCAACCTGGCGCAGCTCTGGGTCATCGGCGATCCCTACAAACATCGCGCGATGCGTCTGGCGGGGGTGCCGGAGCGGCTCATCACGGGCGATGCCTCCGACCGGGAGAAGTTCGATGCGTGGGCGGCGACGGTGCCGCTCGCGCTCGGCAACCCGCTGCACCTCTGGACGGCGCTGGAACTGCAGCGGTACTTTGGGATTGAGGAGGCACTCGGACCCGGCTCGGCGGATCGGATCTGGCGCGTGGCGCAGGCGCGGCTGGCGGAGCCGGGATTCACGGCGCGCGGGCTCCTGCGCCAACGACGGGTGGCGGCCGTCTGCACTTCGGACCGGCTGCTGGACGATCTGTCGGCGCACGCGGCGCTCGCGACCATGGAAGACGCACCGCGCGTGCTGCCATCGTTGCGGGCGGATGACGTGGTGGCGGTGGAGTCGCCGGAGTACGCGGCCTGGCTGGCAAGGCTGGGGGAGCGTGCGGGTGGCGCAGTGCGCGACTACCCGGCGTTTCGTGCCGCCGTGTCCGCGCGGCTCGATGCGTTCGCCGCGGCCGGCTGCCGGTTGAGCGATCACGGGCTGGATGAGTTTGCCTACGTCGCTACCTCCGAGGCCGAGACGGCCGCGCTTTACGGACGACGCGCCTCCGGCGAAGAGCTGGGCCCGGCCGAGTGCGTGCGGCTTCGTTCGGGCCTGTTGCGGTGGCTCGGAGGCGAGTACGCGCGGCGCGGCTGGATCCTGCAGTTGCACCTCAGCGCCCAGCGACGCACGAGCTCGCGGCTGCGCCGGCACGCGGGGGCGGCGGGCGGCTATGCGGCGGTGGGACGGACGGTCGACGTGCCCTCGCTCTGCGCCTGGTTCGACGATCTCGAGCGGGCCGGCGGCCTGCCACGGGTGATTCTCTACCCGCTGAATCCGGCGGATTTCGGGCCGCTCGCCGTGCTCACCGGATCGTTCGCCGAGGACGGGGTGGCGGGCAGGCTCCAGCTCGGGCCGGCGTGGTGGTACAACGATCATGCCCACGGCATGCGCGCGCACCTCGACGCCGTGGCCAGCCACAGCCTGTTGGCGGTCTTCCTTGGCATGACGACCGACTCGCGCAGCCTGCTCTCGATGGTGCGCCACGAGTATTTCCGCCGCGTGTTCTGCGATTGGCTGGCCGGGCAGGCGCGGACGGGGCTCATGCCTGATGACCCGGAGCAGCTGGGCGCGCTCGTGCGCGCGGTGTGCTTCGGCAACGCGCGCCGCGCCTTGAATCTCTGATCCTCTCATGCATCCGGACATTTTCACGAACAAGACGGCGGTCGTCACCGGCGCGGGCGGCACGCTGTGCTCGGTCATCGCGGCGGAATTCGCGCGGCACGGCACCCGCGTGGCGTTGTTGGGGCGGACCCAGTCTACGCTCGAGGCAGTGGCCTCCGGCATCCGCGCGGCGGGCGGCACGGCGCTGCCGGTGGCGTGCGATGTCACCGATGCGGCCGCGGTCGGACGGGCGCGCGAGACCGTCACGCGCGAACTTGGGGCGTGCCACTTCCTGGTCAACGGCGCCGGCGGCAACCAGCCGGACGCCGTGACGACGCTGACGGAGTTTTCGCCGGAAGAACTCGCGGCCGATCGCCCCGCCGGCCAGCGCGGGTTCTTCGACCTGAATCTGGCGAAGTTCGACGACGTTGTGCGCGCCAACACGCTCGGGACCGTGATTCCGTGCCAGGTGTTTGGGCGGGAGATGGCCGCGCTGGGGCGGGGGGCGATCCTGAACTTCGCGTCGATGAACAGTGTGCGGCCGCTGACGCGCGTGCCCGCCTATGCGCTGGCGAAGGCCGGCATCGTGAATTTCACGCAGTGGCTGGCCGTTTACCTGGCCCCCGCCAGCATCCGCGTGAACGCGGTGGCGCCGGGCTTTTTCGTCAATGAGCGCAGCCGGAAGATCCTGTTGACGCCCGACGGCGGACTGAGCGCGCGCGGGGAGAAGGTGATGGCGCACACTCCGCTGCGCCGGTTTGGCGAGCCGGCTGACCTGCTCGGCGCCGTGCTCTGGCTCCTCGACGACGAGCGCGCGGCGTTCGTCACGGGCCAGACCGTGGCGGTCGACGGCGGCTTCCTCGCCTCAGCCGGCGTGTAGGACGGGCGGCCGTCGTGCCGGATTCCTGCTTTCCCTCTCAACCCCGATTACCCAGAGAATGAATACCCCGCCTCCTGGTCGCGTCTTTTCCCGTGTGGCCCGCTCCCTCACCCTGGCCATTGCTGGGCTCGTCCTGCTCGTTTTGCCGCTCGCCGCCCAGTCCGGGGCCACCGGCATCATCACCGGCCGCGTTTTCAACGAGACCAGCGGCAACTATCTCACCAATGCCCGCGTGGTCGTGACCGGCACCGCCCTGGTGGCGTTCACCAACGATCTGGGCGAGTTTCAGCTTGCCGGCGTGCCCGCCGGCGAGGTTCAGCTCGCGGTCACGTTCACCGGGCTCCAGGGGCAGAGCGCCTCCGTGCGCGTCGAGGCCGGCGGAAGCGTCACCCGCGATTTCACGCTCACGCGCGCCGCCGGGCCGGGCGCGGACGCGGTGGTGAAGTTGCAGGAGTTTATCGTGGCCTCGAGCCGGGAGATGAACGCGGCCGACATCGCCACCAACGAGCAGCGTTACGCGCCCAACATCCGCAACGTGGTCGATGCGGACGCCTTTGGCGACGCGGGCGAGGGCAACCTGGGCGAGTTCATCAAGTTCATCCCCGGCGTGACCGTGAACTACTCGTCGTTCGATGCGCGATCGATCTCGATTCGCGGTCTGCCGTCGAGCACGACGCCCGTGACCGTCGACGGCAACCGCATGGCGAGCGCCGCCTCCTCCGGGGTGACGCGGGAGATCGAAGTGGGCGGGCTGATGATGAACAACATTTCCCGGGTCGAGGTTTCGAAGACCCCCACGCCCGACACTCCGGCCGATTCGATGGGTGGGGCGGTCAACGTGGTGAGCAAGGGGGCGTTCGATCGCAATCGGCCGCAGCTCACCTACCGGCTGAGCGCGATCATGAACAGCAACTGGCTCACGCTGAGGGAGCTGCCGGGCGCGATGCCGAAGTCGACCGGCCGCCGCGTTCTCCCGGGGGCGGACTTCTCCTACATCGCGCCCTTCAGCCGGACCTTCGGAATTACGGTGAACGGGTTCTACACGGAGCGCTACAGCGGCACGCAGATGTCGCTGCCGTTCTGGCGACCCATCAATGGCGGATCGAACTTCGGCACTGCGGAGAACCCGTTCCTCAACAACCACACCGTGCGGGACCAGCCGACCTGGTGGCGGCGGTACTCGATCGGCACGACGGGGGACTGGAAGGTGGGATCCTTCGGCACGCTCACGCTGGGAACCCAGTTCACGACGGCGGCGATGCACCAGGTGATCGAGACCTGGACCACGTCGCTCACCGGCACCTCCACGGTCCGTCCGATTGGGTACGATGCCACTTATTCCCAAGGCGCGGCCGGCGCCGCCTCGGCGGTGCTCGAGCACGACGCCCGGATCAAGCGGGACCGCACCTGGCATTGGAGCGCCAAGTACCGGCACAACGGGCCGGAGTGGAAGTTCGACGGCGGCGGGTTCCACTCGCACTCCACCAATTCCTACCGCGATCAGGACTACGGCTTCTTCAGCGGTGTGACCAACCGGGTGCGGAACCTCACGATGCGCTACGACGCCATCAACACGGTCCGCGAGGGCCCGGGGGTGGTGACGGCGACCACGACCGCCGGGGTGCCGGTGGATCTGCATTCGCTCTCCGCCTACACGGTGGCGAGCGCGGAGAGCAACCAGCGCAGCAGTTCCGACACCGTGCTGGGGGCGCACCTGAACGCGCGCCGCGAGGTCCGCCTGGGACTTCCGATCCACCTGCGGGCCGGCACCGATGTGCGGCGGATGGAGCGCGACATCCGGCAGCTGAATCCGATCTGGACCTTCGTCGGCCCCGACGGCGTGGCGACCACGGCCGACGACCTCAATTCCCGCTACGATCTGGTCGACTACGTCTATTCCTCCGCCAACGCGCCGTTTCACCTCGCGCCGTTCCAGCGACCGAGTCCCTACAAGCTCTGGCAACTCTACCGGGTGCACCCGGAGTACTTCCGGCTCGACGAGGTCGGTTACATCAGTTCCACCGCCGGCAACTCCCGGAAGCTGACCGAGACCGTGTCGTCTGGCTACCTGCGGGCGGATCTGCGCCTGTTCGACAACCGCCTGCACCTGGTGGGCGGGGCGCGGTACGAGCGGACGGCGGACGAAGGCTGGGGACGCCTGAGCGACGTGCGGGCGACCTACCAGCAGGATGTCCAGGGCAACCTGCTTCGGGACGCCGCCGGCCGGCCACTGCGGGTCACGACCAACGCGGTCGAGCTCGCGCGCCTGCAGTACAAGGAGCGGGGCGCCCATTCGACGCGCACCTATGACGGCCTGTATCCGAGCCTCAACGCAACGTTCAACTTCTCCGCCAATCTCCAGGCCCGACTTGCCTTTGCCCGCACCATCGGGCGGCCGAACTTGAATGAGATCATCCCCAACATCTCGGTGACCGATCCCACGAGCAGCGAGGCCAACCGCACCATCACCGTGGTCAACACCAGCCTGAAGCCCTGGAGCGCGGACAACTACGACTTCTCGCTCGAGTACTACTTCGAGAAGAGCGGGCGCGTCGCCATCGGCGGATTCCAGAAGAACATCAAGGACTTCTTCGGCACGGTGCGCACGGATGCCACGCCGGAGTTGCTGGCCGAGATCGGGCTCTCCGAGGACTACCTCGACTACGAGGTCATCAGCCGCCACAATGTCGGCAATGCCACGGTTTCCGGAATCGATTTCGATTACCAGCAGCCGCTCACGTTCCTGCCCGCCTGGGCGCGAGGCCTCATGGTCTTCTTCAACCTCACGAAGACCCACCTCGAGGGCAATGCGACGGCCAACTTCAGCGGGTTCACGCGCGAAAGCACCAACTGGGGGATCAACTTGGTCCGGCCCCGCTATACGGTGAAACTGACCTGGAACTACCGTGGACGGCAGCGGCTGGGGGCGCTGACCGGAGCCGGGGTGCCCGAGGGAGCCTTCGTCTACAATCCGGAGTACCTGACGCTCAACGTGAATGCCGAGTACCGGGTTTCGCGCCGGCTCGCGTTCTGGGCCCTGGCGCGCAACATCACCAATGAACCGCTGCTGGAGGAGCGCTATGGCGCCGTCACCCCGGTCTACGCCCGGGTTTCCAACTACCAGAACCTCGGCTCGCAGATTTCAGTGGGGCTCAAGGGCGAGTGGTGAACGGGCCCGGCTGCCATCTCCATGAATCCGCGCGCGCTGCACTCGGTCCTGATTCTCACGGCTTTGATGTTCGTCCCGGTTGGCCAGGCTGCGCCCGGCCGGTGGGACGTCCGGGACCAGGGGGCCAAGGGAGACGGACGGACCCACGACACGGCGGCGATCCAGGCGGCGATTGACGCCGCGCATCGGGCCGGCGGCGGGACCGTGTGGCTGGCGGGAGGCCGCTTTGTCTCCGGAACCCTGCGGTTCCGGGATCACGTCGTACTCCACGTCGAGGCGGGGGCGACGTTGCAGGCCAGCCCGCGCCTGGAGGATTTTCCGACCTCCCCGTCGGTGCATCCAAGCTACACCGGCGAGCGGATCACGGGAAAGATGTTCCTGCATGCGGAGGACGCGCGGAACATCGGCATCGAGGGCCGCGGCACGATCGACGGCGGCGGCGAGACCTGGGCCGAGGGGCCGTACGGCTCCCCGTCGTTTCACTTCCGGCCACGCCTCCTGCATTTCGTGGCCTGCGAGAACGTGCAGATCCGCGGGGTCACCTTCCGCAATTCCGCCTCCTGGACGCTCTCGTTCCTCGAGTGCCGGGACGTGCTCCTGGACGGTTTTCGCATTGAGAGCCGCGAGAACCCCGACATCGAACAGCCGCGCTACTACCGGGTGCGCGGCCGCAACAACGACGGCATCGACCTGACGGACTGCGAAAGGGTGCGCGTGGCCAATTGCTTCATCAATTCCGGCGACGACGCGATCGTGCTGAAGAGCCTGTCCCCCACCGGCCGCTGCCGCGATATCGCGATCACCAACTGCGTCGTCAGCTCCAACGCCAGCGGGATCAAGATCGGCACCGAGTCGGCCGGGGCTTTCGAGGACATCGTGGTGCAGAACTGCACCGTCTTCGACACGCGGTGCGAGGGACTCGCCGTGCTGTCGGTTGACGGCGCCCGCATCGAACGCGTGAGCTTCTCGAACATCTCCCTGCGCAACATCAAGGGCGATGCCCTGCTGGTCCGGTTGGGGGCGCGTGATCGCACTTACCGGACCGACGCCGTGGTCAACAAGGGGGCGATCAAGGATGTGATGTTCTCGCAGATCCAGGGCGGGCGGATTTCCGCGCTGGGCAGTGCGATTTCGGGCATTCCCGGCGGGATGATCGAAAACGTCACGCTGCGCGATGTCGTCCTGGAGTGTGAAGGGGGCGGCACCCGCGAACAGGCCCGGCGGGTGGTGCCGGAGAACATCAAGGCCTACCCCGGATCGGCGATGTTTGGCGGCTCCTTGCCGGCGTACGGCTTCTTCGTCCGCCACGCTCGTGGCGTGGTCTTTGACAACGTGCACCTCCGCGTCGGCCGCGTGGATTATCGCCCGGCGATTCGTTGCGAGGATGTCGACGGGGTGTCGATCCATCGCCTCCGCGCCCAGACCGTCCCGGACGTCGAGGCGGTGTCCCTGGCGAATGCCCGCAACGTCGTGCGTTAACCCACGCGGCTGCACCGGCCATCCGGCCCGGCGCAGCGACGGTGTCGGAATGACCGGCTTGGCCGGGTCACCCCGGGACCGCGGGGGCGCGCTTCCGCCGCGGCTCGCTATGGCTTCGGAGTGAGGGCCGGAGCGGCGGTGGCGGCGGGGTCCTTCTCCAGTTCAGCCATCTTCGCGCGGGCGTCCGGCTTGTCAGGAAAGTCCTGCGGAGAGCTCACGGCGGCGCGAAACTCGCGCAGGGCGGACGAACGGTCTCCCGTGGCCAGCAGGGCGGCGCCGAAGTGGTAGCGAATCTCCGCGGTTTCCGGCAGCTTTTCCGCGGCCTCCTGGAGCAAGGGCAGGGCCGCGGGATACTCCTTCCGGCGGAAGTGGATCCAGCCGAGGGTATCGGCGATGGCGGGCGAAGTGCCTTCCAGGGCCCGGGCCTTCGTGGCCAGTTCCAGGGCGCGGTCGAACTGCTTGAGGTGCTCGCTGAGCAGGTAGGCGAGGTTGTTCAGCACGGTGGCGTTGTCTGGCCGGACGGCCAGGGCCTTGTCATAGGCATCGCGGGCTTTCTCGTAATCCTTCTGCTGCACCTGGATCATGGCCAGGAGGGTCAGGGCGCGGTCGTTCTTCGGGTTCTGGGTGATCGCGGTTTCGAGCTGGCGCACGGCCTGGGGCAGCTGGTTGCTCGCGACGTAGACCTGCAGGAGCAGGTCGTAGGCACCCGAGAAGGTGGAGTCGATTTCGGTGGCCTTCAGCAAGGCGGTCTCCGCTTCCTTCCACTGTTTCTGGGAGGCATGAATGCGGCCGGCAAGGAAGTGGCCGACCGGCGATGCGGGCATCTTGGTCTTGAGGTCGTTCGCCCGCTGCATCGCGGCGGCGAAGCGCTTCTCGGCCAGATCGAGATCGACCAGCTCACCGATGGCGGGAAGGAAGTCCGGCCGGATCGCGAGGGCGTTTTCGAAACTCTGCTGGGCTTCGGCGGGTTTCTTTTGCTGGCGCAGGATCGAGCCCAGGACGAGGTGTAGCTGTGGATTCTTGGGCGCCACCTTGATCTGCTCGCCGATGATGCGGGCGGCATCGTCCAGCTTGCCCATGGCGCGGAGCGCGGTGATGAACATCCCCTGGGCCGCGGGCAGCGCGGGATATTGCTGCAGCAGGAGGGCGAGATGCTTGGCGGCGGCCTCGGCGTTGCCCCGGCGCAATTGCAGTTCCGACAGCAACAGGTTCGCCTCCGCATGCTCGGGGTCGGCGCTCACGCCTTTTTCCAGGACCTCGACGGCCTGATTCACATTCCGATCCGCAAGGAGGGCGCGGGCGAGGTTGAGGCTGACGATCCCGAGGTTCGGGAACTGCTTCTGCAGGTTGGTGAGCTCCTCCACGGCTTTCTTCACGTCTTCACGGGCCATGAAGACCTGGGCCTGCAGGAGGTGGCCTTCGACGTTGGCCTTGTCGCGGGCGAAGATCTCCTTCAGCTGCCGATCGGCGTCGTCGAGCCGTTTCTCTCCAATCGCGATCGTCGCCAGCAGCCGGCGGGCGGGCAGATAGTCGGGAGCCTGGCGCAGCACCTCGTTGAGGTACTGCTCGCCTTCCTTGGCCCCTTTGGATCGCGTCAGAAACTCCGCATAGCGCATGCGCGCCTGGGAGCGAACGGGGGAGTTTTCGGCGGCGGCCTTGTAGGAATCGCCCGCCTTGGCGGCATCGCCTTCCCGCAGGTACAGTTTCGCGTAGGCGACGTGCACTTCCGGGTTCTTCGCATCGGCACTCATGGCCCGCTGGAGATGACGCCGCGCCGTGGCGGCATCCCCCTGGAGCAGGGAGAGGTTGGCGGCGGCCGCCAGGTAGAGCGCGTTGACCTTGTCGGGAAAGGCCTTGATGGCCTGATCCGTGGCCTCCAGGTCGGGACCGTTGCGGATGGTGTCCGAAAGGAGGTAAAGCGGATCGCCGAAGTCGCTCCATTTTTCCAGCAGGGACGTGGCTTCGCGCCGGGCTTCGTGCACGCGGCCGATCGCGACCAGGGCGGTGGCCAGCTTCATGCGGTTCGCCCGGTTCTCCGGTGAGACAGTGCGCAACTTGAGCAGGAAGGGCAGCGCGCGCACCGGGGTCCCCTGTTCGAGCCACATCGTCGCCATGCGTTCCATCGCCACGGTGTTCTTTTCGTCGGCGCGGAGCACGTTCAGGTACTCGATCCGGGCTTTTTCATACTCGCCCGCCTTGAAGTACTTTTCCGCCTTTTCCAGCTGGCGGGCCTTGCGGGCTTCGGCGGTGCAGCCGGTAAACAGGGCCAGGGCGGCGACGGCACAGGCGGCCGCCGCGAGGGAGGAGATGGAGGGTCGCATGGGTATGGCGCCGCTTATCGCCGAGAATGGGCCAAAGCGCAACTCCGCGTCGCCGCCGATCTTTCGGACGGAATCCCCGGTGTTGCCACGGCGGCCCGCTGCGACGGGCGCGGCGGAGCCCCGGAGCCCATGCCCCGGCGCCTGGCGGCAGGTTCAGGTCCTCAGATCCCGGGAATCTTCCAGCCCGGACGGTAGGATCGGCCGACGTAGGCGTTGGCGGCCCGTTCGTTGTCGAACTGCAGCTTGGCGCCGTTCCACTGCAAGGTGGTCTGCGGGAAGCGCACCGCGACGCTGCCGAGGAGCACGGCCTCGGTGAGCGGTCCGGCATAGTCGAAATTCGCCCCCGGCTTGCCGCCGTTCATGCACGCCTCGGCCCACTCGGTCCAGTGGTGACCCTGTTCCCGGTCCGGCAGGACGTAGTCCTTGAACTTGGCCGTCGGGTAGAGCTTCGGGGCGCTGACATGGGGGATGTGCAGGACGCCGTTGGTGCCGATGACGATTGAGCCCTGGTTGTCCGGGTCGGCCTTGCGCTTGCCGGACCGGCCGGAACCTTCGGCCGGCGGCGCGTCCTTGATCAGGGCCTGGATTTCCGCGGGCGGGCGCTCGTCGCCGTCATACCAGGTGACGGCCACCGTCTTGTCCGCCGTGTACGCGGTGCCCGGGAAGACGTAGCGAATCCGGGCGTTGATCGACCAGTTCCACGGGTCGGGGGCCGGACCTTCCGAACGGACGCTGAGCGGCGAGGTGAGCGCGAGGGCCTTGAAGACCGGATCGTAGATGTGGCAACCCATGTCGCCAAACGTCCCGGTCCCGAAGTCGAGCCGCTTCCGCCAGTTGCCGGGGTGATAATAGCCCTTCACGAACGGCCGCTCGGCGGCCACGCCGAGCCAGAGGTCCCAGTTCAGGGAATCGGGAACCGGGTCGCTCTTCTCCGGCGGCCGTCCGGCATCGCCCCACTTCTTGCTGCTCCACGTGTGCACTTCCTTGACCTTGCCGATCACCCCGCTCTGCACGATCGCGACGGCCTGCCGGTACACCTTGTACGAGTGGATCTGGATGCCCATCTGCGTGACCAGTTTCTTCTCCCGGGCGAGCTCGGTGAGCAGCCGGGTCTCCCGCAGGTTGTGGGCGAGGGGCTTCTGGCAATAGCAGTGTTTCCCGAGCCCCATCGCGGCGGCCGCGATCGGGGCATGCATGTGGTCCGGCGTCGAGACGTTCACCGAGTCGAGCTGGGCCGCCTCCTTGTCGAGCAGCTGGCGCCAGTCCTGGTAGACCTTCACGTCCGGGAAGGCCTCGCGCACCTGTTTGATCCGCGTGAGGTCGACGTCGGCGACCGCGACGAGCTTGACGAACGGGTTGCTGGTGAGGGACTGGATGTCCGCCCAGGCCATGCCGGCGGCGCCGAAACTCGCGTGGCGGAGCACGCGACTGGGCGCGGCGGCGTGCAGGTTGCGCGCGATGAACGGCGCGGCGAGGCTGGCGGCGCCGAGTTGCTGCAGAAAGGCGCGGCGGGTGGTGAAGGCGGAGGGTGTCATGACAGAAGAGGCGACGGAGGAACGGTGGAACAGGAGTCAGTGATCAGTAATCAGTGTTCAGTAATCGGTGTTCAGTAATCGGTGGTCAGTGGTCGGTGTTCGGGGAGGAGTGACCGGTGTTGGAAGGCAGCGCTGGAGGATCGGAAGGCGAGGGAGGATGACCGGCGGAGACAGGTAACCTTGTGGTTACCGCGCGGAGCGATGGCAATGCTGTGCTTCTCCGGAATGGAGCGCCCGTTTCATTCGACAAACTCCCAGGCGACGCGGCCGCCCTGGATCGAGACGGCGGCGACGCGGCCGGCCAGCGTCCGGCCCCCGGGGAGGGCGAGGGTGCCCGGTTCGGCGGCGGACCGCACCTGATCGGTGCCAAGGGCGGTTTCGACGATCACGACCCCGTCGTCCCGGAGGCTCACACGCCGGACAAAGGGCTCCGTGCCCGCATGCGCTTCGAAGACGCTGACGAAGCGGCGTTCCGCGTCACCTTCGGTCCTTCGCACGATATAGGGCAGGGTGGCGCCCAGGTCCGAGTTCTTCCAGTCGCGCTGGCCCCAGCCGTCGGCAACGTAGGCGCGTTCCCCTGGTTGGGAGAGGTTCCATGCGACGGCGGTGAGTTGGGGACCGGCCGACCAGCGGACCCGCCAGGCCCCCTGGGGGTGCACGGCCTGCACGCGGGCGAAGTCGTAAAGCTTCTCCGTCGTCGGCTGGCGGGTGACGTCGAGGAGGTCGCAGCTCCGGTGCGAGGCATGGTAGACGAAGTCCTGCCGGCGTCCGCCCTGCACGCGGAAGAAATCCACGACGTAGCTGCGCCCTTCGCCGTGGTCGATGAGGGCGGAGGTGCGGCGGTAGACCGGGGCGCTGGCGTAGGCCCGCGACGACGCCTCCATCACCTTCACGTGGGGGGTGACCCGGAAGAGGTGCACCTCGCCGCCGCGATCGCGCGTGCGCTGATCCTCTTCGTCGATGACGACGGTGTTGTGGGCCACGGTGCGCGAAGCCTGGTGCTTCCGGGGATGGTCCCAGAGATAGCCGAGGTCGGACAGCACCTCGTGGCCCTGCTTCCAGTAGTAGAGGTTGAGGCTGTCGTAATGGTGGTGGTTGCCCCAATGGCTGGCACTGAGCGTCAGGAGGCTTTCGCGGCCGTCGGCCCCGGTGCGGAGATGGCCAAGGCGGAGCTCGGGCGAACACCAGTCGGGCAGGGTGATGGGAGGGGAGGGCCGGCTTTCGAGGCCGGGTTCGCGATAATAGAGCGCCAGGGCGGCGCTACCCCGGGAGAGCTCCAGGCCCGCGGACTCCCGCAACAGCGTGAGGTACTGCGGCCGCTCAGGGTAGTTGGCCACCATCAGCTCGAGGAAGTTCGTTCCGAGCCGCGTGCCGACGTAGGAGTCGGCGTACGGCGGATAGGTCAGGTCGCCCTGGAGACCCTTGAAGCAGTTTTCCCAGATGCGCTCGTAGGCGGTGCCGTGGTAGAGATCCGCGGCGACGCGGCGGCGACCGTCCGGACCGGCATAACCCGGAGGTTCGCTGTAACCGCGCAGGGCCTGCGGCATGTCCCAGACATTACCGAGCGTCATGTTGGCATAGGCGGGCGACTCCGAGGTCGTGCCGTCGGGCAGGAACCAGCCGTCGATGGTCTGCTGGAAGCCGTCCCAGCCAAAGCGGACCAGACCGGGGTGGCCGACGCAGAGTCCGACCAGCGCGGCGGCCGTGCGGTTGCCAACGGACTTGTTGTTGATGCCGGGATCGCTCGTGAGCAGGACGGTGCTTTCGAGGAGGAGATCGCGCTCGATCTGGCGGCGTTCCGCATCGGTGTAGAGGGGTGTCCCGGTGGGATCCGTCGCGGTGCACGTGTAGTCGTAGGATTCAACCATGCGGCGGACAAAATGGGACTCCTGGCCGACGCCACTGGCGCGGCCGGCGGACCAGTAGCCGGTGTGCAGGCGGCGATCCGGGCGGTTTGGGGGCGGGCAAAGTTCAGGAGCGGACAATTGCTGGATCTCCTGCGCCGCCACGTGCGGAGGCAGATCGGCGTACTCGCCATAGCCGACGTGCACCAGCCAGTGCGGATAGACCGCGGCGAAGCGCAGCAGGATCGACCGGACGCCCCGCGCATACTCGAGTTTTCCGGTCAACAGGAAGGCCTCTGCGAGCGTGTGGCAGACCCCGGCCGCGTATCCGACCTTTCGGGCGCGGAGGTTGGAGGTGAAACTGGGTCGGCCGGTGCGGTAGCCGAAGATCACAAACGGCTCGCCGCCCGCATACGTGAAGGTCTGCGGGCGTCCCCAGGTGGAGCGCACGGTGATTTCCTCGGGATAGTCGGCATGGGGAAACACGGTGGTGCAGACGTCGCAGACCAGGCGGTCGGGGTGCGCGGCGCTCCACGACCAGAGGCCATGGGGATGCACGGGCTTGCCGAGGGCGCGGCAGGCCGGGCAGGGCGTGAACTTCGCGTCCCCGGGCGTGGTTTCGGGGATCATCGTCTCGAGCCAGGCTGGCGAGATCTGGCCGAGGGCGCGGCGCGCGCCGCTCTCGAGGGAGCGCAGGTGGTTTTGCGCCCAGGGGTAGCGGCGGAGGTTCTCGCGGGCGCGGACCAGATCCGGCGCCTTGATGGCGCCACTCGGATGCTGGACCGTGGCGCGGTATTTCTCCCAATCGGACCAGTCGAGGAGGGCGGGAGCCGCGGACGCGACGGGCAGCAGGCCGAGGATCAGGCCCCCGACGAAAATCAGCGAACGCACGGAGCCGGCGGGCATCATGGAAGGTCCCCCAGGCTCAGCGGCTGGCGGCCGCGGCGTGGCCTCCGACTTCGGATTCGAAGTGGATGATCTTGCCCCCGCCGGTGCGGGCCTCTTCGACGAGCCGGCGGTCGACGGCGTCGCGATCCCAGGGGCGCGCCCCCGCGTTGGCCAGGATCCAAGGCGTAATCGCGGCGGCCGGGCGAGCCTCCAGCCCCGGCGGCCAGAACGGTGCCCGGTCCAGCACGCGCGGGTCCTGCGCGGGATCCTTTCCGGGCGGCTGTCCCTTCACATCCAGCAGGTTCGGCTTTGCGTCGAGGGCGCGGCCGTCCGCGGCGAAATAGAGGTTGTCGCGCAGGAAGTAGTCGCACGGGCCGCGCGATTCGACGAACGCGACGGTCGCCAGGGTGCTTTGGCCCTGGCGGGCGACGTTGCCGACCACCACCATGATGCCGCGCTCCCAGGCGTGCCCCTGCCACTCGGAAGGCACCAGTCCGTAGGTCACGATCCGGTTGCCAGGATTGTGCACGAGGTTGTTGACGACGGCACCGCGGGCGCCGCCCTTGAACAGCGGGTTCCGGGCGTTGTTGCTGATGTAGAGATTGCCGAAGATCGCGATGTCGCTCGCGTTGTCGTGGATCAGGGAGCCCATCGAGTGCGGCCCCTTGGCGTGGGCCGAGTCGTGCAGCCCTTCGCCGACGATACAGTGGCTGAAGGTGATGCGGTGGGAGGTGTTTTTCCGCCACTCCGCGGGGTTGGCGCCCTGGAACCGCGGCCCGGACGCGCTCAGGTTCTCATCGGTCGACCAGGAGAGGGAGCAATGATCGACGATGACGTCGTGGGCGCCTCCGCCGGTGGCGAGGCTGTCGACCTCCCAGCCGCTCTTTTTCGGGCGGTTGCCGGCGCCCGGTCGCACCCGCAGGTGCCGGACGATGACGTCGTGGGTGTTGATGTTCAGGCCGCCGTTGATGAGGGTCACACCGGGGCTGGGGGCGGTTTCGCCGGCGAGAGTCACCCGGGGATGGGCAAGCGTGAGCGAGCGCCCGCCGAGGTCGATGTGTCCGGCCACGGCAAACTCGATGACGCGGGGACCATCGGCGGCGAGCGCCTCGGCGAGGGAGCCCGGTCCGCGAGCGGCGAGCGTGGTCACGCGCAGGACCCGGCCGCCGGCGCCGCCTTGGGTGGTCGTCCAGCCCGGAGGCTTTGCCCAGGGGGCGGGACCGCCGAGAGCGGATGCCACGAGAACACAGAGCACTGCGACGCGGGGTAAACGGAGAAGCGGGGCCGGCATGCTGGGTAGACGAGTGGCAGAGCGCGGCGGTGACGGCAAGAGGTGCGGCAAGGCGGAGGTGTGGCGTGGCCCTTCGGGCGCACGCGGTGAGCGGGAAACCGCCGCTCCGATCGGATTGGGCGGCGCTGGCCGGGAGGAGGAGTGCCGACACCGCACCTTCAGGGTGGCGTTTCCGCCCTCGACAGGGGCGGCTGGCCGGAGAAATCTCGCGGCGGCGTCTCCCGCCAACCTCGCTTTCCTCCTCCCCATGAAATCCAGTCGTCGTCAGTTCCTCCATACCACCTCGGTCGGACTCGGTTCGCTGGGCCTGCTCGCCACCTCGGCGCTGGCGGCGGAACCCAAGGCCAAGGCAAAGGAAAAGGCCGCGCCGGCGGCCAGCTTCGCGCAGAAGTCGAAGATGAAGCTGGGCACGGTGACCTACAACCTGGCGATGGATTGGGACGTGCCGACGATCATCAAGCACTGCACCGAGGCGAAGTTTGAGGGCGTCGAGCTGCGCACATCGCACAAACACGGGGTCGAGGTGGGCCTGAGCAAGGAGCAGCGGGCGGAGATTAAGCGGCGGTTCGCCGATTCGCCGGTGGCGCTCGCGAGCATGGGCAGCGCCTTCGACTACCACACGGCCGACCAGGCGAAGCTGCGCAAGGACATCGAGGCGACGAAGGAGTACATCGTGCTGGCGCACGACGTGGGGGCGACGGGCGTGAAGGTGCGTCCGAATGGCATCGCCAAGGAACTCGGGGTCGAGAAGACGCTGGAGCAGATCGGCCGTTCGCTGCGCGAACTCGGGGAGTTTGCCGAGGGCTACGGCCAGCAGATCCGGCTCGAAATCCACGGCAATCCCACGTCGCAGGTGCCCTACTGCAAGACGATCATGGATCATGCGAACCACCGGCAGGTCGGGCTGTGCTGGAATTCGAACCAGACGGACCTCGCGGGGGAGGGTTTCGAGGCCAACTTTGCGCTGGTGAAGCAGAAGATCATGACGGTGCACATGCGGGATCTCTTCCTCGAGGAATACCCGTTCCGGAAGCTGCTCACCTCGCTCAACGGGATCGGGTTCACCGGCTTCTGCTTCGCGGAGATTCCCGAGAGCAAGGATCCGGTCCGGGTGATGAAGTACTACCGCGCGCTCTGGCTGGCGTACCAGGGGTTGCTGTGAGCGGGGCGAGGCGATGGCCCACGTTGCCGGTGGATGGGGCGACCGCGTACCGTGGGTCTCAATCCCTTCGCGTTGAGGTGCGGGGCGGGGTCGCCCCCAATGCTGTCCAATCAGAGTGGTGTGCGAGTCTCCTAAGTGATTTATTTTGAGTGGCGCTACGTGACTGAAGGGGTGCTCACGATTTGACGGCGATTCCGCCATCCGCCGTGTGGCGTGATGCACTCGGGCAAGTTTGGGTTCTCGCAGGTGATGGAGCGGATGCCGCACTGG
>JACRQG010000038.1 GCA_016222805.1 Verrucomicrobiota bacterium
TACTTCTACCTCAACGGCAACAACAACGCCCTCACGCTTGGGCCCACGTCCTCGATCACGGGCGACGTCTCGATCTACCCCAGCGGCAGCAGCGGCACTGCCTTCACCAACCAGGGCACCCTCACCCACACCGGCGGCAGCAGTTCGATCTACGCCGGCACCTTCACCAACTCCGGCACCATCACCGCCAACGCCGGCACCCTTTTCCTCGGATCCACCAGTGGTTCCTACAGCTCCGCCAATTCGGGCACCGTCACCGCCAACGGCTCCGGCACCACCGTCTACCTGCGCGGCAACTTTGCGAACACCGGCACCCTCGCCGCCCAGAACGCCGGCATCCTGCGGTTCGACGGCACCAACTCTTCCGGCAACCTCGGCACCGTCCAGCTCTCCACCGGCGGACGCGCCCAACTCGCCGGCACCCTGGTCAACTCCTCGCTCGCCGCGCCCTCCGGTGGCATCTTCGAACTGACGGGCGGAACCTTGCAAGGCGGCACGATCGCCCCCGGTGCCCTCACCTTCACCAACTCCGGCGGATACCTCGACGGCGCCACGCTCAACGACAACCTGAACCTCCCCGCCAATTCCTACGTGCGTTTCACCGGCGGGGCCTCCTTCACCGGCGCCACCGGCAGCTTTGCCTCCAACTCCGGCGTGTATTGGGAGCAGGTCGGCACGCTTTCCAACAAAGCCTTCACCTTTGCCACCGGCGCCTACTTCTACCTCAACGGCAACAACAACGCCCTCACGCTTGGGCCCACGTCCTCGATCACGGGCGACGTCTCGATCTACCCCAGCGGCAGCAGCGGCACGGCCTTCACCAATCAGGGCACCCTCACCCACACCGGCGGCAGCAGTTCGATCTACGCCGGCACCTTCACCAACTCCGGCACCATCACCGCCAACGCCGGCACCCTTTTCCTGGGTTCGACCAGTGGATCCCACAACTCCGCCAATTCAGGCACCATCACCGCCACCGGCTCCGGCACCACTGTCTACCTGCGTGGCAACTTTGCGAACACCGGCACCCTGGTGGCCCAGAACTCCGCCGCCCTGCGGTTCGATGGCGACAACACCACCGCCAACTTCGGCAACGTCCAGCTTGCGTCCGGAGGCCGCGCGCTCCTGTCCGGAAACTTCTCCAACAGCCATCTCGCCGCCCCAACCGGAGGGGCGTTCGAACTCGCCGGCGGCACCCTCACGGGAGGCACCGTCGCCCCCGGCGCCCTTGGCTTCACGAGCAGTGGCGGCTATCTCGATGGGGTCACCCTTTCCGGCAATCTGACCCTGGTCGCCGGCAGCAGTTACGTGCGGTTCCTCAACGGCACGACCTTCACGGGCAGCTCCGCCTCCATCGCCTCCAACGCCGGCATCTACTGGGACCAATCGGGAACGCTCTCCGGCAAGTCTCTCACGCTCGGCAGCAGTGCCTACGTCTACGTGGTCGGAGCAGGTCACTCGCTCGCCTTGGATTCCGCCACCACGGCCACCGGTGCCCTCAACTTCTACTCGGACGGCTCCACCGGCACCGTCATTTCGAATCAGGGCAATCTCACCCACACCACCGGCTCCGGGTCGTTGTACGCCGCCGCCTTCACCAACTCCGGCACCATCACCGCCACGGCCGGCACGCTCTACCTCGGTTACAACTCGGGCACCTCCTCCTTTGCAAACCTGCCCAGCGGCACCATCGCGGTCTCCGGAGGCACCGTCCAACTCCGCGCTTCCTCCGGCAACTTCGTCGTGAATCAGGGTGCCATCAACGTCCAGGGTGGAACCCTGCAGACCAACAATGTGCTCATCAATGCACCGGGCGGCACCGTTTCCGGGGCGGGCACCCTGAGCGGCGGAGTCACCTTCACCGGCGGCACGCTCGCCCCCGGAAACTCCGTCGGCACCCTCACCCTGACCAACAGCACGTTCGCGGTCACCGGCGCCACCACCTTCGCGGTCGAACTGGGCGGCGCCACCTCCGACCTCCTCCTGTTTCAGAATCCCCCGACCAACGTCAACCTCGGCAGCGGCCTCGTCTCGCTGAGCCTGACCCTGCTCGCCCCTCCCACCGCCGCCACCTACGACCTCATCCGGATTGGTTCCGGTTCGAATGTGATCACGGGCAACTTCGCAGGCCTTCCCGCCTCCGGAGCCACGCTCAACGCCTCCTTCGGCGGCAATCCGTACACGTTCTCGATCACCTACCAGCCTTCGGTGATCCAGCTGAACTTCGTCGCGATCCCCGAGCCGTCCACCTACGCCCTGCTCGCAACGGGCGCCGCCGCCGTCCTTTTCCTGCGCCGGCGCCGCCGCTGACGACTTGCTCTGGCGCCCGATTCCCGGGCCGCAAAGGCGGGAGCGTCCGCGACCAGAACCGGGCGCCGCCCCGCCGTCCCTCGCTCCGGGCGGTCCACCTTCGCCCGCGCACCTTCGGAGGAAGTCGTTCGTCTTGCCCCGCGATCGTGCTCCCCACCGCCGCCACCACTCGCCGCCGCACCCCGCTGGAGAAGGGATCGGCCGCAGCCCGCCACCCGCAGGACGAGGTCGTCCCGCCTGCAGCCCGATGGAGCGGACTTCAACCACCCCGCCCTGACGGGCACCCCTCCCTGGAGGGGATCTTCTCGACCGTTCCCCTCCCGGAGAGGGGTGGCGCGCCAGCGCCGGGGTGTATACCTTCAACCCGCCTCAGCTTCCCGTCCCTCGTCCCCTGACTACGGTACTGACCCCTGATCACCGATTACTGATCACTGTTTACCGAACTTCGATCCCCATGCTCTGCCGCGCCCTGCCCCTCGTCGCTTGCGTCGCCATCGCCTCCACCGCCCGGTCCGCCGCGGACGCGCTTCCATCGGATTGGATCGACCCCCGCACCGGACATCGCGTCATTCGGCTTTCCCCGGATTCCGGGGCCGGCAGCCTCTATTTCCACCAGCGCGGCTACACGCCGGAGGGAGACCGGATTGTCCTGCGTTCCCGCGAAGGCATCCTCGCGGTCGACCTCAGCACCCTGGGCCGTTCCGCCCCCCGCGCCGAACTCGTCCTCGCCGGCGCGGCGCCGATCGCCACCGCCTGGCGCACCCGCGAGGCCTACTTCTTCGACCGCGAAGCCAATACCCTGCGCGCGGTCCACCTCGACACGAAGGTCGTCCGGGAGGTCGTGAAACTCCCGCCCCTGGCCCGCGGAACGCAGTTCGCCCTAAATTGCGACGAAACCCTGCTCGTGGCCATCGGGCCCGATCCTGATGGCGTCGCCGTCCCGCGGACTGCTCCCCCGGGCGGCATGGGCGGCACCCTCGAAGCCCAGTGGGCGGCCGGCACGCCGAAGAGGATCTATACCATCAACGTGCGCACGGGGGAGATGCGCGTCCTGCACCGGGAGAACGACTGGACCAACCACCTGCAGTGCTCCCCGACCGACCCGCAGCAGATCCTCTTCTGCCACGAAGGACCCTGGCACTTCGTCAACCGCACGTGGACACTGCGCGCCGACGGCGGCCCGCCCCGGGCCCTGCACCAGCGGACGATGAACATGGAGATCTGGGGGCACGAGTTCTTCAGCCACGACGGAAAGACGGTCTGGTTCGATCTGCAGACTCCCCGCAGCACGGTGTTCTGGCTGGCGGGCGTCGAACTCGCGACCGGACGCCGCACCTGGTACCACCTCAAGCGCGAAGAGTGGTCCGTCCACTACAACATCTCCCCCGACGGCAAGCTGTTCGCCGGCGACGGCGGCGGCCCCGGCAGCGTGGCGGCGCGCTCCCCGGACGGTGAGATCCTCAACCCACCGGGCAACGGGATGTGGATCTACCTGTTCCGACCCGTGATGGTCCGCGGAAATTCCTTCCGCGACGGCGGTCCGCTGATCGACATCGGGGAGTTCCGCTCCGAACGCCTCGTCGACATGTCCAGGCACGACTACAGCAAGGATCGCGGCGTGGAACCCAACCTCACCTTCACTCCCGACGGCAAGTGGATCATCTTCAGCGGCAACTTCCACAGCCCCCGCGATGAGCGCGGACGTGCCGTCACTCACACGTACGCCGTGGAGCTTGCCCGCCGCCGGGATCCCGCGGCATCCTCCCCAACGCCATGAATCTCCCCGCCCCTGCGCTGGTGGCGCTGGCCCTGCTTGCCGCGGCGGTTCGCGCCGAACCCGAGTTCACCGGCGTCCTGGCCACGTCGAGCGGCACGCTTTTCGCGCTCCGCGATCCGGCAATCCCTCGGACCGACTGGGTGGCCCTCCAGGGCCGGTTCGCCGACTGGGTCGTGGCCGCCTACGATCGCCCCACCGACACCCTGACACTCACGCGCGCCGGCGAGAGCCGCCGTATCCGCCTGAAGGACGGCGCCCCCGTCCAGCCGGCGCGGCTCGAGCTTGCCGGGGAGATCTCCTTCGGCTCCGGCGAGAAACTTCGCGTGGAGCGCGCCACCCTCGCCTACGATCAGGAGAACGCCTTTCCCCTGAAGGAAGGCCTCGTTTATCGCATCACTCCCACGCGCCGCCCCGACGGCAACCTCCAGTACCGGATCCTCCTCGAGCAGACCGGACCCGGCAACCGCGTCGAGCGGGTCTCCGCTCCCAGCGTGGTGACGCGCCCCGGGGACCAATTCTCCCTCCGCGTCGGAGATCACGAGATCCACTTCAAGCCACTCGCCCCCTGATCCGTCGACCGCCCTTTCTTCGCCATGAAACATCCCGCCCTATCCGGCCTCGCCCTGACTCTTGCCGCCGCGTTCGCCCACGCCGGTCCATCCGAGGATCTCACCGCCGCCGCGGCCAAAGTCGCCGCCGCGCCCTCCTACGCGTGGACGGTCACGATGGAGTTCGCCAATTCCCAGTTTCCGGCCGTGCCCGTCCAGGGAGTGACGGAAAAGGGAGGCTGCACGCTGACCACGATGACTTTCAACGGCAACACGCGCCAGACCGTGCGTCAGGGCGAAAACGTCGTCACCCAGAATCGGGAGGGTGAATGGATGACCATGGAGGAACTCCGGCAGCAGTTTGCCCCCAACAGCGGTGGCGGAGGGGCCGGCGGCGCGACGGGCGGAGGGCAAGGGGGACGCGGAGCGGGTCGCGGAGGCTTCGGCCTGCTTGGCGGCGGTGGCATGCGGGAACCTGCCCGCGACGCGCAGCAACTCGCGGGCAAGCTGCGCGACCTGAAGATCGCCGACGGCGCCATCACCGGGGATCTGGCCGCGGAAGACGCCGCGGGGCTGCTCGCATTTGGCCGCGGTGGACGCGGCGGCAACCAGCCGGCCCCCGGCGTGAAGAACGCCTCGGCCACGGCGCGCTTCTGGCTCAAGGATGGCGCGCTGGCCAAGTACGCCGTCAGCGTAAAGGGCACGGTCACCACGCCCAACGGCGACGAACGCGAGGTCGACCTGACCACGACGACCGAGTTTGCCGAGGTCGGAACCGCCAAGGTCGCGATCCCGGAAGCGGCCCGCAAGAAACTCGGCCTGTAGGCTGAAACGGTTCCCGGATACCTCCTCGCGCGAGGGTACCCGCAGTCTGCGCTCCCAGCCAGGCCCGCGCGCCTGGCACTTCTTATCCTCCCGCTTCCCTTCGTCCCACTCCATGAACCTCCGCAGCACCGCCCTCCTTGTGATCAGTCTCGGCGGCACCTTCGCCGCATCCGCAGCCGAGCCCCAGGTTGTCCCCCTCTGGCCCGACGGCGCGCCGGGCTCAGCCGCGCGCCGGACCGAACCGGAGAAGGTCACGGGCACCAATGTCTCCAACATCCATCACCCATCGTTGCTCGTCTACCTTCCGCCTCCTGCGGAATCCACGGGTTGCGCCGTGGTGGTCGCGCCCGGCGGCGGCCACGCCCGCCTCGCGATTCACCACGAGGGTTACAACGTCGGCACCTGGCTGGCCCGCCACGGCATCGCCGCCTTCATCCTGAAGTACCGGCTCGCCAAGGACGACGCGACCCCGGCCGGCGCACCCCAACCCTATACCGTCGACCGGGACTCGCTCGCCGATGCCCACCGCGCCCTTCGCCTCGTCCGGGCCCGCGCCTCCGAATGGCGGGTCAATCCCGCCGCCGTCGGCATCATCGGATTCTCTGCGGGTGGCGAAGTCGCCCTGGTAGCGGCCCTCCATGCGCCGCTGCCACCCCAGGGCAGACCGGACGCCATCGACAGCCAGAAGGCACGGCCCGACTTCTACGGACTCATCTACCCCGGCGGCCTTTCGCGCACCGATCTCGCCCTCACGAAAGAAGCCCCGCCTGTCTTCCTCACCGCCGGCTATGCGGACCGCCCGAACATCTCGGAGGGGCTCGCCGAGTTCTATCTGAAGACCAAACGCGCCGGCGCCACTGCCGAGCCCCATATTTTCGCCGGGGCGGGCCACGGCTTCGGCGTGCGCGAAACCAACCGCGGACCGCAGGCCGAGTGGCTCGCTCGCTTCCACGAATGGCTGGCCGAACGCAAGTTCCTCGCCGCGGCGCGCGCACGCTGAACATGCAGCGATAGCTTCCGGACGCTGGCTCGGCGCGGTCGCCGGCCCCGCCCCATCCCTTCGACGCGCCCAACCGGTGGGGCGCGTGACCTGCCATCGACCTGAAGGGAGACCGGTCGGGGCTTCCAGCGGGCCGGCCGCACCTCCGCGCCCGGCCCGGCAGTATCCGAGGCCTGGATTCCCGGCGCGGCTTCCGGCCCGAAATCGCCGCCCGGCTTGACAAGCCGGCGTTCCGCGGGTGCGTTCCGCGCCCCCGTTTCGATCCACCCACCTCCGATGCCCGACCGCCCGAACCGCCTCCGACCCGTTCTTCCGGTGCTTGCCGCCCTGCTGCTCCCGGCCGGCGGCGCCAGCGCCGCCTCACCAGCCACCACCCCGGCCCCCCGGCCCGTCGTGCTCAGTCCGTTCGAGGTGAAGAGCGCCCAGGACTACGGCTACCGCGCCGGCGCCGCCGTCACGGGCACCGGCACCGCCGGCCTGATCAAGGACACACCGCTCAACATCAGCATTGTCGCCCAGGAACTGGTGGCCGACCAGTCGGGCAACCAGCTCGTCGACGTCCTGCGCTCCGCGAGCTCGGTCGCCCTGCACGTCAAGGATGAGAGCATGATTCTCATCCGCGGCTACACCGGACCGCAGTTTGTCAACGGCCTCCCGGCCGGCCAGGGACTCGCCCTCTACGACATCGACCGGATCGAGGTGGTGAAGGGACCCAACGCCGTCTTCGCCGGCATCTCCAATCCGGGCGGCACGGTGAACCTGATCAAGTTCCGGCCCTCCTTCGCCGAGCCGCGCCATTCCCTCGACATCAGCGCCGGCTCCTTCGCGCACCGCCGCGCCGTCCTGCGCTCCACCGCCCCGGTCCTGCCCGGGCGCCTGGCCTACGCCCTCGTTTACGGCACGACCGACGAGGAGAGTTCGATCGACTCGATGTTCACCCGGGAGCAGTTTGCCAGCGGCAGCCTGGCCTGGCGTCCGCTTCCGAATCTGACGTTCAGCGCCCGGTACAGTCTTCTCGACCGCGAGGCCGGACGCCGCCCCCACACCGTGGTCAGTCACCCGCTCTTCCAGGAGCGCGACCGGGAGGCGATCCGGCTCTTCGATCGCCTCGGCCTGCCCCGGCCCGCGAGCTATCCGCAACTCGAGAACGGCGCCGTCCGCACCCCCGCCGGCGTGCCCATCACCACCGGCCGGACCGCCCCGGAGGGAGTCGATGCGTTCATCGCCCGCACGCTCGGCGCCGATGTCCCCCCCTACCCGGGCGTCTACTCGCGGGACTTCTTCCCCGATGATGCGTTCAACTACAACGGTCCCGACGGCCGCGACAACTATCGCAACCAGAACACCGGCTTCGAGGCCGAGTGGGTGCAGTCGCCTTTCTTCGCCGTCCATGGCCTCTTCCAGCAGGTCGACAGCCACCGCCTCCGGCGCGAGTTCAACGGCCTCCGGCCCGTCGCTGGCCAGCGGCTGCGCAGCACGATCTCCGACTTCAAGCCGGGCGGTCTCACCTTCTCCGCCCGCCTCGAGGCGGTCGCCAAGCTCGACCTCCGCCGCGCCGGCCGGCACGACTTCCTGGCCGGCTTTCAGCACGACGGCGGCAAGGAGGTCATCTCCCCGATCACCGTCGCGACAACGCGCGTCCACACGTTTGCCCCCGGGGATCGCCCGTTTCCCAGCCTGCTGCAACTCCTGCGCGACCAGTACGGATCGACGTACCATGAACCCGGGGTGATCCGGAAAGGCGGCAGCCACTCCAACTCCTGGTACGGCGTCGTCCAGTCCTCCTTCCTCGGCGATCGCCTCCGCACGCTCGTCGGCGGTCGCGCCATCGCCAATCACCGGCCGGTCGACGACAACCGCGACGGCCGCGACGAGGACTTCAAGACCAGCAAGGTCGTGCCGCAGCTCGGCGCCCTTTTCCGCGTCAACCCGCACCTGAGCCTCTACGGCAGCATTAGCCGCACCTTTGTCCCGCAGCGGCAGCAGACCGCGGATCTGGAGGCCATCCGCGCCAGCCAGGGCGACCCCCTGTCGCCCGGCTATCGCCCGCCGGCGGTGGTTCCAGTCAAGTTCCTCGCCGCCGACCTCCTGGGTCGCGGTTGGGAAGGGGGCGCGAAGATCGATCTCCGGGACGGCGCGCTGCTCGGCACCGTCACCTACTTCTCCAACGAGGAATCCTCCAAGCTCGACCTCGACATCGCCAATCAGGTCCTTTTCCAGCTTCCGGGTGCCACCGTGCGCGTCGCCGCCGGCCGGACCCGCGCGCGCGGGGTCGAGTCCGAGTGGATCTGGACGCCACGGCGCAATTACCAGGCCCTGCTCAGTGCCAGTTACTTCTTCGAGAAGAACGAACTCTCCAACCCCGCCGAGCGCCGCGAGGTCGGCTCGCATCTCGAATCGGTGCCGCGATACACGGTCAACTTCTGGAACAAGTACACCTTCACCTCCGGCGCCCTCGATGGCCTCTATGTCGGTGGCGGCGTGAACGTCCTCGGCGAAACCTACATGCACCCGAGCTGGACCATTCCCATCGTCGGCGAGCGCGTCGTGCTGCTCGACGCCATGGTGGGCTACGCCACCCGTTTCGGGAATCTGCCGGTGAACTTCCGCCTCAACGCGCGCAATCTCGCCGACAAGCACTACCTCAACGGCACCTTCCAGTACGGCGAACCCCGCACCCTGATCGCGAGCGTGGGCCTGCAGTTCTGAGGGGTTGATCGCGCCGCAATCGCCGGCGGCGCCCGGGCCTGCTGCCGTGGTTGCCTCTGCCTGGAGCCCCGCCCATGCTCCACGGCACCATGCTGCGTTTCATCGCTCCGCTCCTTTCCTGCCTGCTGATTCCAGTCGCGCTGGCCGCCCCTGAACACCTGCTCCGCTACGATCAGCCTGCCCGGAAGTGGGTTGAGGCCCTTCCGCTCGGCAACGGCCGGCTCGGTGCCATGGTCTTTGGCGGCACCGCCAGCGAACGGCTCCAGTTGAACGAGGCCACCCTCTGGTCGGGAGGCCCGCGCGAATGGAACAACCCCGGCGCCCGCGCCATCCTGCCCAAGGTCCGCGCCGCCGTCTTTGCCGGCCGCTACCAGGAGGCCGGGGAACTCTGCAAGCAGATGCAGGGCCCGTACACCGAGTCGTATCAGCCGCTCGGTGACCTGCGGCTCGACTTCGGTTTTGCCACCCCGGTCACCGGGTACGAGCGCACCCTCGACCTGGATCGCGCCGTCGCCACCACCCGCTTCAAGGTCGGTGACGCCACCATCACCCGGGAGGTCTTCGTCTCCGCTCCGGACCAGGTGATCGTGGTGCAACTGGGCACCGATCGCCCGGGATCCCTGTCGTTCCTGGCCACCCTCGACTCCCTCCTGCAGCACGAGTCGCCCGGAGTCGGCGGGGCCGCGCTCGTCCTCCGGGGCCGGGCGCCCTCACACGTCGATCCCAACTACATCCGCAACACCCCGCAGCCCGTCCGTTACGACGACGGCGGCGGCATGCGGTTCGAGATCCATCTGGAAGCCGTGGTCGACGGTGGCACGGTCAAGGGCGAAGCCGCGGCCCTGCGCATCGAGCGTGCCCATCGCGTCACGCTGCTGCTCACGGCCGCCACGAGCTTCAACGGCTACGACCAGCCGCCCGCCCGACCGGGACGCGATGCCGCCGCGCTGGCCCGGGCCGCCCTCACCGCCGCGCGGGCGCGGCCCTACGCCGACCTCCTCGCCCGGCACCTCGCCGACCACCAGGCGCTCTACCGCCGCGTGTCGCTCGACCTCGGCGACACCCCGGAGGTCGGCCCGCTGTCCACGATCGCGCGGCTCACGCGCTTCGCGAAGGGCGCGGCCGACCCCGGGCTCGCCACGCTGCTCTTCAACTACGGCCGGTACTTGCTCATCGCCAGTTCCCGCCCCGGCGGCCAGCCGGCCAATCTCCAGGGGATCTGGAACGACCTCATCCGTCCGCCGTGGAGCAGCAACTACACGATCAACATCAACACGCAGATGAACTACTGGCCGGCCGAGGTGGCCAACCTCGCCGAGTGCCACCAGCCGTTGCTCCAGTTTGTCGCCGAACTTGCCGCCAACGGACGCCGCACCGCCGAGGTCAACTACGGCGCCCGCGGCTGGGTTTCCCATCACAACTCCGATTTGTGGCGCCATTCGGCCCCGGTGGGCGACGGCTCCGGCAATCCCGTCTGGGCCAACTACGCCCTCAGCGGTCCCTGGCTCTGCCAGCATCTCTGGGAACACTACGCCTTCGGCGGCGACCGCGAGTTTCTCCGCCAGGCCTGGCCCGTGCTCAAGGGTGCGGCGGAGTTCTGCCTCGACTGGCTCGTCGAGGACGGCCACGGCCACCTGGTCACTGCCCCCGCCGCCTCGCCGGAGGTCGGTTTCATCACCCCCGACGGCGTCCGCGGAGTCGTCACCCATGCGACCACGATGGATCTCTCGATTATCTGGGAGCACTTAACCAACACCATCGCCGCCGCCCGTGAACTGGGCATCGAAGCCGACTTCGCCTCGCGGATCGAGACGGCGCGCGCCCGCCTGCTGCCCTTGCGCATCGGGAAACGTGGCAACCTCCAGGAGTGGGCGGAGGACTTCCTCGAACAGGAAGTGCACCATCGCCACGTGTCGCACCTCTTCGGGCTGCACCCGGGCCGACAGATCACCCCGGCCACGCCGGAGATCTTCGCCGCCGCGCGCCGTGCCCTGGAACTCCGGGGCGACGATGGCACCGGCTGGTCGCTGGGCTGGAAGGTCAACTTCTGGGCCCGCTTCCATGACGGTGACCGGGCCCACCTCCTCGTTCGCAACCTGCTCCGCCCCGTGGGCCTCGACGACGGCGTCCGTTACGGACCCGGCGGCGGTGTGTACCCGAATCTCTTCGACGCCCATCCTCCCTTCCAGATCGACGGCAACTTTGCGTTTACCGCAGGTCTCTGCGAACTGCTCCTGCAAAGCCACCTCGGGGAACTGCACCTGCTCCCGGCCCTCCCTTCCGCCTGGCCGACCGGCCACGTCCGGGGCCTTCGCGGCCGGGGCGGCTTCGAGATCGACCTTGCCTGGCGCGACGGCGCGCTGCAGGAGGCGACGATCCGCTCCCGGCTGGGAAGGCAGCTCCCGGTCCGGTACGGTTCGCACACCACTTCCCTGACCCTTCCGGCCGGCGGCTCGGCGTCCTTCGGGCCGGGGCTCACGCGCCGGGACTGACCTGACGGGCACCGCGGGCCTGCTCCGGCTCCCGCGGGTCCCGGTCATCTGCGATTGCCAGCCGGCATGGTTCTGGCTGCACTCCCCCACCCCTTCATGCGCCCCTTCTCCCGCCTGTCGCAGCTTGTCCGACGCGGTGCGCTCGTGCCGTTGCTGGCCACCGCCGCCCTGCGCGCCGATCCGGTCATCTCCGAGTTTCTCGCAATTAACGACACGGGTCTGGTCGACAACGATGGCCGCCGATCGGACTGGATCGAGATCCGCAATCCCGACCCGGTGCCGGTGAACCTCGAAGGCTGGTACCTCACCGACAACGCCGCCAACAAGGACAAGTGGAAGTTCCCCGCGGTCACGATTCCCCCCGACGGTTATCTTGTCGTCTACGCCTCCAACCAGAACCGCCGCGATCCGGCGAAGCCACTGCACACCAACTTCGTGCTGGAGGGTTCCGGTGAATACCTGGCGCTCGTGAAGCCCGACGGCTCCACCGTGGCGAGCGAGTTTGCCCCGGCCTTTCCGGAGCAGTTCGCCGACATCTCGTACGGTCTGACCTCTCCCCGCACGGCGGGCGAGACGGCCCGGACCGGCTTCTTCCGCACGCCGACACCGGGTGCCCGCAATGGCGACGCGGCCTCCCTCCTCCTGCTGGAGAAGGTGACCTTCTCCCGCGCGCCGGGCACGTTCACCGGCACCATCACCGTCAGCCTGGCAGGCGCCGCGGCCGGGCAGCGGATCCGCTACGTCCTCGGGGCGCCGGCCGCCGCCGGTACTGCGGTGGCCGAGCCGACGGCGGCGTCGCCGGCGTACACCGGTCCACTGACGGTCAGTTCGTCCGTGGTCATCCGCGCCGCGGTGTTTTCCGACACCGATGCCCAGCGCGGTCTCTCCACATCGGCGCAGTATGTGCGCCTCGCCAATTCGGGCACGACCCGGGTCGACACCTTTGCCAGCCAGCTTCCCCTTCTGGTCATCGACACCCACGGCACCGGCGCGCTGGAGAAGGAGAGCGGCGAGAAGCCCGCCTGGATCTACGCGTGGAACCGGCCGTCGTCCGGCAACACCACCCTTGTCACCGCCCCGGCCGTCGCCAGCCGCGGTTCCGCCAATGTGCGCGGCTCCTCCTCGTCCGAGTTTCCGAAGAAAAGTTACACCGTCCGGTTTACCGATGCCAACGGCGAGGCCTCCCCGGTCGGGATCTTCGGCCTGCCGCCGTTCTCCTCGTGGGCGTTGATCGGTCCCTGGGCCTTCGATCGCACCTACCTGCACAACGTCTTCACCTATGAACTGAGCAACCGTCTCGGCCGCTGGGCCCCGCGGACGCAGTTGGTCGAGGTCTTCCTGAATGCCAACGGGGGCAACCTCGATACCGCCGACTACCTCGGCCTCTACATCCTCACCGACCGCCTGGAAGTCGACCCCCAGCGCGTGAAACTCACCGCACTCGAGACTAACGACACGGGCGACAAATCCATCACCGGCGGCTACCTCCTGAAACTGGATGTGCCGGACGCCGACGAGTTCAGCTTCCGGACCTCGCGCAACTACCCGCCGATTCCCTCGCAAATCTGCCTCGCCTCCCCCAAGGCCGCCGACCTCGCCCCCTCCCAACGCAGCTACATCCAGGGCTACATCCAAGCCTTGGAGGATGCGCTCCACGCCGATCAGGCGACGGGCTTCCAGCAGCGCACGCACCTCGACTACATCGACCGCGCCTCGTGGGTGGACCACCATCTCCTCAACGTCCTCACCGAGAACGTCGATGCCTTCTTCCGCAGCGCCTCCTTTACCAAGGACCGTCTCGGCCGCATGGTAGCAGGGTCGATCTGGGACAACGACCGCTCGATGCATGGCGGCGACGATCGCTCGCAAACCCCGGAGGAATGGAACGGCGGAGGCGGCGCCACGGACCTCTGGAACTTCGGCTGGTGGGGCATCATCGCCCGCGATCCCGACTACCTCCAGGCGTGGATTGACCGCTGGCAGTCGCTGCGCGCGACCGAGCTCGCCACCCCCGCCCTGCTCGCCCTCGTCGACGCGTCCGCCGGCAAGATCGGTGCCGCCGCAGCTGCGCGCGACGCCGCCCGGTGGCCCAACGACGTCGCCGGCCAGGGCAACACCCCGCGCTTTCCCGGTGCCTGGCAGGGAGAGGTCGACAACCTGAAGTCCTGGCTCACGCGCCGGGTCGCGTGGATCGACACCCAGTTCACCGCCCGTCCGATCGTCACGCGGGCCGCCGGACAGGTCACCCTCACCCCGGCACCGGGAACCCAGCTGGCCTACACCCTGGATGGCACCGATCCCCGCGGCGCCAGCGGACGCCTCTCTTTCGCCGCCCGGGTAACGTCCGCGCCCGTGACCATTACCGAGACTGTCGACGTCCAGGCGCGCGGCTACCAAGCCAATGTCCCGCCCAACCGTTTCCCCGCCAGTGCGTGGAGCGGACCGGTCGGAGGCCCCAAATCCTCGGCGCTGGCTCCCGCGGTCCGGCTCGCCAACCTCTCCAGCCGCGGATTCGTCGGGGCTGGAGAGAACATCCTGATCGCGGGGGTGGCGGTCAACGACACAGCGGGAAAGACCTACCTCGCCCGCGCAGTCGGCCCGGCGCTGGGCGCCTTCGGCATCGGCAACGCCCTGGCCGCACCGATCCTCCGCATCGTCGATTCCGCCGGGCGGGAGGTGGCGCGCAACGCCGGTTGGGATTCCGGCAATGATGGTGACGAGATCGCCGATCTCGCGAAATCCGTCGGGGCCTTTCCCTTCGAGAAGAAGAGCCGCGATGCCGCGTTGCTCACCCGCCTGCCGTACGGTCAGTACACCCTGCAGATCTCCAGTTCCACGAGCGCGACCGGGGTGGCGCTCGCGGAGCTCTACGAGGCCGACGCCAACACCGGGCGCACGGTCAACCTCTCGACGCGCGGCAGCGTGCGGGCGGGCGAAGGACTCCTGATTGGAGGGGTGGTCGTCAGCGGCCCCGGCCCGAAGCGGCTGTTGATTCGCGCCGTCGGTCCGACGCTCGAGATGTTTGGAGTCGGATCGACGCTGCCCGATCCCGTGCTCACCCTTTTCTCCGGTTCGACAGTCGTGGCGCGCAATGACGACTGGAGCGCCACCGCGGCCAACGCCCCGACCGGGAGCGAGGTCGCCTCCGCCGCCAGCACCGTGGGCGCCTTTGCCCTGCCGGCCGCCAGCCGCGACTCCGCGCTGCTCCTCACGGTCGCTCCCGGAGCCTACACCGTGCAGGTCGAAGGCAAGGCCAACGCCGAGGGCGTGATCCTCTTCGAAATCTACGAAGTGCCATAGCGTTCGCTCCGCTTCTGTCGTACCCTCCGGGAACGCTCGACACGCTCCCTGGCCGCTTTTTCTTCCTGCCGCGGTGCGTTCATCGCCGATCATGAACTCGGTCCTCCTCGAACTTTCCCTCATCCTGATTCTGCTCCTCGCCAACGGGGTCTTTTCCATGGCCGAAATCGCCATCGTCTCCGCCCGCAAGGCGCGACTCCGCCAACTGGCCACGGATGGCGACGACCGGGCGCGCCTGGCCCTCGCGCTGGCCGAGTCGCCCAACACGTTCCTCGCCACCGTCCAGGTGGGAATCACCCTCGTGGGTGTCCTGACCGCGGCGTTCAGCGGGTCTTCGATCGCGAGCCGGCTCTCCGTGTTGTTGCAGGGCATTCCCGGGCTGGCTCCGTACGCCGACCAGATCGCCTTCGGAGTCGTGGTCGTGGTCCTCACCTACTTCACCCTGGTGATTGGCGAACTCCTGCCAAAACGCATCGGCCTCGGCAATCCCGAGGGGGTCGCCAGCCTGCTCGCCGGCCCGATGGACAAACTCGCGCGGGCCAGCGCTCCCCTGGTCTTCCTGCTCGGCCGTTCCACCGATGCCCTGCTCCGCCTGTTCCGCGTGAAACCGGAAGCCGAGCTCAAGGTGACCGAGGAGGAGGTGCGGCTGCTGGTCCGGGAGGGCATGCGGGCGGGGGTCTTTCACCCGCAGGAACCGGCGATGATCGAGGGCGTGATGGCGTTTGACCGCCGGCCCGTGCGGGACCTGATGACCCCTCGGGCGAAGATCATCTGGATCAACGTCAACGATCCCCATGAGGTCATCTGGCACCGCATCGTCGTCAGCGCCCACACCACGTTCCCGGTTTACGAAGGGAAACGCGACAACGTGCTGGGTTTTGTCACCGTCAAGGCAATCTACGCCAACCTGGCCGCCGGAGTTCCGATCCGGGTCCGCGATCTCACCACTCCCGCGCTGATCGTCCCGGCCTCGCTGACCACCAGCGCGCTCCTGGAGAAATTCAAGGCCACAGGCCGGCACGTCGCCCTCGTCTCGGACGAGTTCGGCGCGATCGTCGGCCTCATTTCCCTGCATGATCTCATGGAGGCCATCGTCGGCGAAATTCCTTCACCGAGCGATCGCCTGAAGCCCAAGGCCGTCCGCCGCGACGACGGCTCGTGGCTCGTCGATGGCATGCTGGGGGTTGCCGAGTTCGAACACGCCGTGCAGGACTTTCCGCTGCACCCGGCGACCGAACGGGATTATGAGACGTTTGGAGGTTTCGTCATGAAGCACCTCGGCCATGTGCCGAACGAAGGCGAGACCTTCTCCCACCACGGCTACCACGTGGAGATCATCGATCTCGACGGACACCGCGTGGACAAGGTCCTGCTTATTCCCCACACGAAGCGTACCGCCTGAGGTTCCCGGAGCGGTCCCCCCGTAGCCTGTCGCCCAGGCTTCGCAGGGAAAATCCTCCGTACTCCGGCAGCGCGGTTCCTGAGGGAACCGCGCTGTGGTCTCCCTCGTCGCGGCGCTCCAGTGCGGCCACGCCAGACCGACTGCCGCCACGCCAGGGTCGACTCCGACGCTGACCTACGGCACGAGGACGTCCACGAATTCCCCCGGCTTCACGACGAAGCCCTCCGGGATCGCGATTTGGATCCGCAGCCCGGGTTCGGGCAGCGGGGCCGGGGGCAGCCGCATCGCCGCCACGATTGACGGGGTGAGCGTCTCCATCCCGGCGCCGACGTTCAGGATCGCCGCGCGCGCCGATTGTCGGCTCCCCGCGCGAGAACGAATCTCCACCGGCATGCCAACCTTTGGCTCAAAGGGCAGCGGCTGCCGCATGAAGCCGCTGAGACGATCCGGCTTTTTCGCGGTGATCCGCAGGATCGGTTCCCCTGCCACCACCGCTTCCCCCGTGCGCCGGAAGACTGCCGCCACCACCCCGGCGATGGGCGACACCAGTGGCACCGGAGTGAGTTGTTGCTCGGCCAGCTTCAGCTTGGCGTCCTGTACCTTGATCGCCGTCGCCAGCGCGGAGTCCGGCGACGTGGCCGCGCCTCCCTCCCCGACGCCGGCGAAGCTCCGGATCGCCGGTTCAAGCCGAGCCACGAGCTTGGTCTGCTCCGCCACCTGCTCCACCAGCGAATCGCGAACGGCCTTCAACTGCGCAAAGTTCTCCTCCGAGACCACCCCGGAACGGTGCAGGGGCGTCATCCGATCGAGGTCCCCTTCCGCGACCTGCAATTTGCCGCGCAGCGCCGCCAATTCCACACGGGCGGTCATCCACTCCACCTGCAAGCGCTCGAACTCGAGCGCCACCCGGAGCCGATCCGTCGCCCCCGCCATGGTTGAGGAAAGCATCCCGACCTCGGCCCGGATGACCGCGAGGGTGGCCTCGAGCAGCTTCGGATCCACCGTCGCCACGTGGCCGAGCACCTCGTTGGCCTGCACCTCCTGGAAGGCGGCGACCTTCAGCCCCAGCAGCGTCCCGGCCTGCGCCGACCGCACCTCCGCCTGGACCGCCTCCGCCTCGGCCACGATGGTCGCGGGGGCCACCCAGCGGGACCACAGCAGCACCACTCCGACCACGCCGAGGGCGAAGACCGTGCGTGGCAGGTACAGGAGCCGTACTTCACGCCAGCGCTGGGCGGGAGGGACCGGAATCGGGGGCAGGGGCGCTTGATCGTCTGGCATGGTTCAGATCTCCGATTCGTCGGCTGCCTGCACACTTGAAACCCGCTCGACGCCCGGCAGCGCCGCGAGTTCCTGCAGCATCTCCGCCGCCCGCGCCGGATTGCGTAGCAGGAGCCGGTAGGAAAGGTCGATACCCTCGACGCCCTGGCCAAAGTGCTGGTTGGCCACGTGCACCCGCAGGCAGTGCCGCTGCAGCAACCGCGCCAGCGCCCCCATCTCCCCCGCCGGCCGCATCCACTTCACATTGAGGATCAGGTCGAATCGGTGGCGGGTTCCCGAGGCGGTCGCCCACAGGAAGATGAACAGCGCCCCCAGCACCACACACCCGACCACCGCCGAGGAGAATTTCTGCGTGCCGCAGGCCGTCCCGAGGATGATCGAGGCCAGGACGTAGCACGTGTCGAGGGTGTCCCGAAGCACGTTGCGGAACCGCACCACGGCGAAGACTGCAATCAGGCCGAACGCGGTGATCAGGTTGTTCGACATCACCATCAGCACGAGGGCGACGAGGACCGGCAGCACCACCAGCGAGACGACATACGACCGCGAATACGACACCCCCGAGTGGGTGAACACATACACCCAGGCGATCGCCTGCCCACAAAGGTAGGACAGCAGCAGCGCCAGCAGGAGGGCCTGGAAACTGGTCGGCGCCAGGCCATAGTCGCCTTGGAGGAGGGCGTTCATTGACGGTTGGGACCCAGAGCACCGCGCAAAGCGGCGGAATTGTCGAGCCAAGGCGCGCTGGTCAGCGTGTTCGTGATCGCGCTGCCCCATTCGAAGCCGGTCATCCGCCGGGCCACCTTGTGCACCCCCAGAATCTCCACGCCGCGCACATACTTGGCCGCCCCGCAGCTCTTCAGCTCAAAGCCGCGGACCATCTCGATCATCCACATGGGCATCCGATCCGTGAACTTGAGTTCAAGGATCACCACGCCCCCGAACACCTCCACCGGATTGGTCATCCGGGCGCTGAGGATCCCGCTGAACTCCGGCTCGATCCGCACCGCCCGATCGATCGTCACCCGGACGTTGCCCTTGCCGGGACTCACGTAGGCCTCGCGCAAATACGCGTTGTGGGCCCGCGGAGCGGCCTCCAGCTTCTCGACCAACTGCCAGAAATCGAGCAGATCGACCCACTGCTGGCCGCTCTCCGCATAGAGGAACTCCCGGCGCGGCGGCTCGCCCAGGAGCAAGGCCTTCACCGCATCGCGCTTCACCCGCGCCCGCTGCTTCACGATGCCCTCGCTCAGCCGCCGCTTGATCTCAAAGAAGACCGGTGAAAGCGGGTCATCGTCATAGTAGCGGATGCGCAGCTTGAACCGGTTGCGCTCGCCGTCGTTGGCCGCGTGAAACGTCCGCAGGTGATTCGAGTCCAGATACAGCGTGTGGACTTCGTACGAGTTGTTCGGCTTCCCCTCCGCATTCTCGTCCGGCAGCAGGTAACACTGCACGAAGGCCCTCACCGCCATCGCCTTGTTCTCGTCGATGATGTACTTGATCTCACGACGCTGGCGTTGGGCGCGGTCGATTTTCATTCCGGAGGGGGCGACGTTCCTTCTCTCCATGACACCGGACACGCAACAGCAAAACGCGCGCCACTGGGCCCGCGCAAATCGCGTCGACTCTCCCGCCCTCCGCCGCCAGAACCTCCCGCCGATGTCCTTTTTCCGCCTGCCCACGATTCTGGTGACCGGCCTCGCCGTCGGGGCGATCGGCGCCGTTCCCGCCCGGGGACAGACGGCGACTCTGGGCGGGGTGACCTTCACCAACCAGGGACTCGTGGGCGTCGGTCGCGTGCCCGCCTCGCAGCGGGATCGCCTCAACGAGACCTTTGGTTCGCTCTCCGGACTCGCCCTCGACGTCCGCACGTGGCGCCGCTCCCCGGACGGCACGTACTCCGGCACCCTCTATTCCCAGCCCGACCGGGGCTACGTGAAATCCGGGGTCACGACCAACTATCGCCCGCGCCTCCACCAACTCGCCTTCACCTTCGCCCCCGCCCCGGCGGGTTCGACGAGCCAGACGCAGGCCAGGTTCTCGCTGAACGACACGGTGCTGTTCGCGGAGGCCAACGGCACGCCGCTGACCTCCCTCGATCCTTCCCCCACGGTCTCGGGAGTGCGCACCGGCTTCCCTCCCCTCCCGCAGGCCTACAACGGTCGCCTCTCCCTCGACGCCGAAGGGCTGGCCCGCCTGCCCGATGGCACGTTCTTCGTCAGCGACGAATATGGCCCCTACCTCCACCGGTTCTCCGCGGCCGGTGTGCTCCTCCAATCGATCCGTCCACCGGAGGCGTTCGTTCCCAAGCGCAACACCCGCGACTCGTTTTCCTCCGACAATCCGGCCAAGGACCAGCCTTCGCCCTCGCCGTCGGAACCCGCCGTCGGACGCGAGAACAACCAGGGTTTCGAAGGGCTCACCCTTTCTCCCGACGGCACGACCCTCTACGCCCTGATGCAATCCGCCCTCCGGCAGGACGGGGGCGAGGACGGCAACTCCCTGCGGCGCTACACGCGCCTGGTGGGCTATGACATCAGCAACCCGGCGGCTCCGGTGCTGCGCAGCGAGTGGATTCTGCCGCTTCCGCTCTACCTCGATGGCACCACGCAACAAGTCGCGTCGGTGGGGGACTTCGTCGCTCTGAACGGGCGTCAGTTCCTGGTCCTGGTCCGCGACGGCATTGGCCGCGGAGCCGACCGTACCGCTTCCCAGTACCGACGGGTGCTCGTCTACGACGTCGCGGGGGCGACCAACCTGGCCGGCTCCACGTTCGACAACCCCAATTTCCCCGCCGCGCCCAAGGGGGTGCTGGCCGGCAGCATCGTTCCGGCCACGTCCACCGTGTTGATCGACCTCAACGACTCCGCCCAGCTGTCCAAGTTCGGGCTCAACAATGGACCGTCGGACAACTCCAACACGCTGTCGGAAAAATGGGAGAGCCTGGCGCTGGCCCCCACCCTCGATCCAGCGGCGCCCGACGATTTCTTCCTCCTCGTCGGCAACGACAACGACTACTCGACCACCGACGGCCGCCAGGATGGCGACAACTACCGCGCGGACCTCAACATCGACACCATGGTCCTGGTCTACCGCCTGACGCTGCCCGGCACCGGAACCGCGACCGCCCCCGCAATCCTGACCCAGCCCGGCAGTCTCCACGTCAGCACCGGAGGCGCCGCCTCGTTCAGCGTCGTGGCGAATGCGGGCGGCGGAGCCCTCACGTACCAGTGGAAACGAAGCGGTGAAGCAATCCCGGGAGCCACGCTGTCACTGCTCGCGCTGACCAACGTCCGCGCCGCCGACATGGGCTTCTACACGGTCTCCGTCACGTCGCGCGTCGGCACGATTGAGTCCACGCCCGCCATCCTCACCGTCGCCACGGGAACCACCAGCCGGCTGGCGAACGTTTCGACGCGCGGATTGGTCCGCGCCGGCGAGGCGCTGACCCCGGGTTTTGTCCTGAAGGGCAATGGCACCAAGTCGCTGCTGATCCGCGCGATTGGGCCGACGCTGGGAGCCTTCGGCGTGGCCGGAGCCCTGGCGGACCCGCGGCTGGAGGTCATCCGCTTCGGCGAGTCATCGCCGTTCACTGCCAACGACGACTGGGTCGTCGGACAAGCCCTTCGCGATGCCTTTGCCGCCGTCGGAGCGTTTGCCCTGCCGTCCACCGGGTCCAAAGATGCGGCGCTGCTGGCTTCGGTCTCCTCCACCGGCGGCACCGGCTACACCGTGCGCATCACCGCGACCAGTGCGTCCGCCACGGGCATTGCGCTCGCCGAAGTCTACGATACCGAATCGCCCTCGACCCCGGTGCGGTTGGCCAACGTCTCCACGCTCGGATTTGCCGGGATCGGCGCCGAGGGCCTGACTCCGGGCTTCGTGATCGACGGCACCGCGCCCAAACTCGTGCTAATCCGCGTGGTGGGCCCCGGCCTGGCGGCGTTCGGAGTTACCGGCGCCCTCGCCGACCCCCAACTCGCCGTGGTCCCGCTCGGCTTTCCCCAGGTCATCGCCTCCAACAATGACTGGGGGGATGGCGGCCAGGCGGTCGCGCTGCAATCGGCGTTCAGTGCGGCCGCCGCGTTCGCCCTGCCCTCCGGCAGTAAGGACGCCGCGGTCCTGCTTCGCCTGCCCCCGGGCGGTTTCACCGTCCAGGCCAGCGGCGCCAACGCGAGCACCGGCACCGCCTTGGTCGAGGTCTACGACTTGGATCCGTAGACGTCCGGCGCGGAAATGCTCATTCGTTGCCGCCTGTCCCGCGCCCGGGGTTGAGGGTGCACGTTCGCCGCCCGGCGGGCGACCTTTGCCAACGAGGTCCGGCTATCGGGTGGATTCGGTCCGACCGGCGCCAATCCGGAGGAGGTCCCCCAAATCGACTTTCTTTTCGTACAGCGCCTTGCCGACGATGACGCCATCCAGGTTCGCCCGCCGCTGCGCCAGATCCGCCAGTGCGACGACGTCCTCGCGACGGCTGACTCCCCCGCTGGCAATGACGTTGAAACCGCCGAGTCCCAGCAGCGCTTCCTGCGCCGCCAGATTGGGACCCGTGAGCATGCCGTCGGTACCGATGTCCGTGTGGATGAGCGTGCGCACACCCAACGCCCGCATCCGCCGGGCCAGTGCGTCGACCGTCAGGTCGGCCGTCGCCACCCATCCTTTCACCGCCACCTGGCCATTCCGCGCATCAATCCCGACCGCGATCTTCTCTCCCCAGCTCTGGACCAGGTCTCCGACAAACTCGTCGCTTTCCGCCGCCCGGGTGCCAATCACCACGCGACTCACTCCCAGGGCAACCGCCCGCTCCACCGCCGCGCGGGTCCGCAAGCCGCCCCCCAACTGCACGTGCATCCCCAAGGCCACGATGCCCTGCACGGCCGCGTGGTTCTTCGGTTCGCCGGCGAAGGCGCCATCGAGGTCCACCACGTGTACCCAACTGCTGCCAGCATCGCGGAACTGCCGCGCCACCGCCACCGGGTCGGCCGCGTAGACGGTCTCTTGATCCGCCCGCCCCTGCAGCAGCCGCACACAACGCCCGCCCTTGATGTCGATTGCCGGATAGATGGTCATGAACGGGCGAGTGAGGGAAAAACCACGGCGGGGCGCAAGGGCGTTCGCCCCGGAACCGCCTCCCGCCAATCAGGGAGGCCCGAGGACCTGTCGGGGGCGCCCACGTGGTCCTCTTCGGCGACGCCGGCTACCCGAGGCGTTTTTTGTATTCCTCCGGTCTCGGGTTCTCCCCAGTCTCCCGCTCATCCGATGTCTTCCTACCACGTCCCCCCCTTCCTCGCCGATCTGCTCCACGCCCGTTCCCCCTCCGGCTATGAAGCCGAGGCTCAGGCCGTCTTCGATCGGTATGTGAAACCGGCAGCCGATACCTACACCGGCGACGCCCTCGGCAACCGCCTCGCGACCCTCAATCCCAAAGGGGATCCGGTCCTGATGCTGGCGGGGCACATGGACGAACTCGGCCTCATCATCACCTATGTCAACAAGGAGGGCTTCCTTTACTTCGACACGATCGGCGGCCACGACCTGAGCGTGATTTCCGGTCGCCGGGTGATCATCCAGACCGCCAAGGGACCGGTTCGGGGCGTCACCGGCAAACGCGCGATTCACCTGATGGACGAGGAGGACCGGAAGAAGGTACCGAAGAAGCACGAGATCTGGATCGATATCGGCGCGCGGAGCAAGGACGAGGCGCTGGAGTGCGTGAGCATCGGCGACGTCGCCACCTACGACCACGAACTCGAGTTGATTCGGGGCAGTGTCGGAACCGCGCGGGCCTTCGACAACAAGGTCGGAGCCTATGTGGTGGGCGAGACCCTCATCCGCCTCTCCCGGGGCCGGGGCAAACTCGCCGCCCGGGTGGTCAGCGTCGCAACCGCCCAGGAAGAAATCGGCGTGCGGGGCGCCACCACCTCCGCCTATCTCGCCGACCCGCATATCGCCGTCGCGGTCGACGTCGGTCACGCCACGGACCATCCCGATTGCGACAACCGCAAGTTTGGCGAAACCCGGCTCGGGGCGGGTCCCATCCTCTGCCGCGGCGCCAACATCAACCCCAAGGTCTTCGACCGGCTTCTCAAGGCGGCGAAGAAGCTCGGCATCCCCTACCAACTCGAGGCGGATCCCCGGCCGACCGGCACGGACGCGCGCGCCATCCAGATGGGCCGCGGCGGAGTCGCCACCGGCCTGGTGAGCATCCCGCTTCGCTATATGCACACGCCCAGCGAGGTCGTCGACCTCGAGGACGTCGAGCGCTGCGTCCAGCTGCTCGTCGAATTTGCCCGCGGTCTGGAAAAAGGCGACTACCTGCACTGGTAACGACGGCTCGCCGTCTCCAACCTCGCCCGCTCGTTCATGCACCCCCAGCCCCACCCCTTCTCTCGAACCGGGCGCACCGCCGCTGCCTCGCGGATCGTCGGACGCCCGCTTTCCTGCGCCCTTCTGCTGCTCTCGCTGATTGGCGTGCCGGCTGTGCGTGCACTCGACGTCTTCGGCTACTCCGCGACGACAAACGAGCGCTTCGGTTCCGGCTTCCCCAGTTCGCCGGTGGCCAACCCGTCGTTCTTCCTCGGCAGCTATGATCTGTCCGGAATCGGCTGGGGCGCCGGGAACTTCGGCGTCACCCTGATCTCCCCCCAGCACTTCGTCACAGCTGCCCACGTCGATCCCGGCAGCAGCGTGTCGTTTCTCAGTTCCACCGGCGTGCTTCGCACCTACACGGTCGACAGCACCTTCACGATCGAGCACGCCAGCGGGGTCCCGACCGACCTGCTCGTGGGCCGGCTCACCAGTCCGATCGCCGCCGGCGACAATGTCACGTACTACTCCACCGTGTTGCTGAGTTCGGTCAGCGCCTACAACGGACTTACGGTCGCCGCCTTCGGGCAGGGACAGCGCGCCGGCACGAACACGATCGACACGACGGGTGTCACGGATCTCCTGCCTTTCGGTTCTCCCAACGGGACCTTCGACAACGTAGTTTTCGTCACGGACTTTGATTCGGTGTCAGGCCAGACGCAGGGCCAGGCAGGTGACTCCGGCAGCCCGAGTTTCGTCAGCGTCAACGGCAGCCTGGCCTTGGTCGGCACGCACTCGGCCGTCAACACCTCGGTCTCCCCGAACCAGACGGTCGATGTGCTCGTCCCTTACTATTACTCGCAAATCAATGCCCGGCTTGCCCTCGACGGGTACACCTTTGGCGCCTTTGCGGCGATCCCCGAGCCGTCCGAGTTGGCTGCGCTCACGGGTGCCGGCGCCCTGGGCGTGGCCACGTACTTGCGCCGACGGCGGCGCACCTCGACGACAGACCGGCCGGCGCCCTGAACCGCCGCCCCAATCCTCAGGCTGCGTCCTGACTGGGTTCCGCCTTGCTCGTGCGGCGCAGCGTCGGCCGGCGCCTCCCGCCGACGACGCCGGCGTCGATCACCACCTCCGCGACATCATACATCACCTCGAGCATGAGTCCTTCCATGATCGAGCGGAGGGCCCGGGCTCCGGTCTTCAATTCGATCGCCCGCTGCGCGATGGCCTTTACTGCGTCCGGCGTAAACTTCAGTCGCACGCCATCCATCGCGAAGAGCTTTGAGTACTGCTTCACCATGGCGTTCTTGGTGCGCAGCAAAATCTTCTCGAGATCCGCCACCGCGAGCTGATCCAGCACCGAGACGACCGGCAGCCGTCCGATGAACTCCGGGATCATCCCGAAACGGATCAACTCCTCCGGCGCGAGCGACTTCATCATCTGCTCCGGATTCAACGACGCCTCCTGCTGCGCTCGGATCGAGGAGAATCCGAGGCTTCGCGTCCCCATCCGTCGCTGCACGATTCCATCCAATCCCACGAAGGCCCCGCCGCAGATGAACAGGATGTTGGTCGTGTTGATCTGGATATACTCCTGGTTGGGATGCTTCCGCCCGCCCTGGGGCGGCACGTTGCAGGTCGTTCCCTCCAGAATCTTGAGGAGCGCCTGTTGCACGCCCTCGCCCGACACATCGCGCGTTATCGAGACGTTCTCCGTCTTCCGCCCGATCTTGTCGATTTCGTCGATATAAATGATGCCGCATTCGGCCTTCTTGACGTCGTAGTTCGCCGCCTGCAGCAGGCGGAGCACGACGTTTTCCACGTCCTCACCCACGTAGCCCGCCTCGGTCAGGGTGGTGGCATCCGAAATCGCGAACGGTACGTCGAGAATCTTTGCCAGCGTCCGGGCCAGCAGCGTCTTGCCCGAACCCGTCGGCCCCACCAGCAGGATGTTGCTCTTCTCCACCTCCACTTCGCTGAATTCCGGCGAAACCGTTGGCGCGTCCTTCGCCTGCCCGGAATCGAACATCAGCCGCTTGTAGTGGTTATAAACGGCGACCGACAGGACCTTCTTGGCGTGGTCCTGCCCGATCACATAGTCATCCAGGGTCTTCTTGATCTCGGACGGCTTGACCAGGCGGAACGCCGGTCTCGCCTCGACCGCCGGGCTCTTCACCTCCCGATCGATGATCGTCTTGCAGACGTTGACGCACGAATCGCAGATGTAGACGCCTGGTCCGGCGATGATCTTCTTCACTTCCGCCTGGGATTTCCCGCAGAAGGAACAGAGGGTCATGCGTGCGGACTTGGCCATAATCCCAAGGTTGCCGCGGGTCGCGCCCTAGTCGAGGAAAGACTTTCCGATCGGCCGCAGTGCCGCCGTCGCTTCCGCCCCGGGGAAGATCACCTCCCGAAACGCCGGGTCTGCGCCACCCCCGGGGTATCGAGCCGCTCAGGCCGCGGTCTGGACCGCCGCCTGGGCTTCGCGCGTCGATACCACGACATGATCCACGATGCCGTAGTCCTTCGCCTCGTTCGCGCTCATGTAGTAGTCGCGATCGGAGTCCTTCTCAATCTGTTCCGGCAACTTGCCGGTGTGGCGCGACAGGGCGTCATTCAGGGTCTTGCGCCACCGCAGGATTTCCCGCGCCGCAATCGCGATGTCCGCCGTCTGGCCGCCCGCCCCGCCGCTCGGCTGGTGGATCATCACGCGGCTGTTCGGCAGTGCGAACCGCTTTCCCTTCGTCCCGGCAGCCAGCAGCACCGTGCTCATGCTCGCCGCCATACCCACGCAGTACGTCACGATATCGCACTGCAGGAAGTTCATCGTATCGTAGATCGCCATCCCTCCCGTGACCACGCCGCCCGGGGAGTTGATGTAGAGGTGGATGTCCTTCTTCGAATCCTCCATCTGCAGGAACAGCATCTGCGCGATGACGAGGTTGGCCACCATGTCGTCGATCGGCGTCCCGATGAAGATGATTCGGTCCTTCAGAAGTCGCGAATAGATGTCCATCGACCGCTCGCCGCGGCCGGTGTTTTCCAGAACGATGGGAACGTAGTAGCTCACGAGGAATGGCAGGATCGCCGTCCCGCTCAGGCCTTGGGCTCGGCGACGGTGACCTTAGCTTTGGAGATCAGAAAATCAACCGCCTTGTCGAAAATGATCGACTGCTGCACCGAGCGCAGCCGTTCCCGATCGCCGGCCAGCACCTTCGCCACCTTGTCCGGCTTCTGCTGGGAACGCATCGCCTCGCGGTAGATGAAGTTGTTCAGGTCGTCGTTCGTCACCTCGATCTTCTCCTGCTCGGCGATCTTGGCGAGGATGAGCTGGAGCTTGACCCGGTTGGTGGCCGCCTTCTTCGCGCCTTCGAACAACTCCCGCTTATCCTTCTCAAACTGCTCCTGCGGCACGCCACGGCGCATCTGCTCCTCGAGGAAATTCCGGAGCACTCCCTGCGTCTCCACCTCGACGAGCGACTCGGGCACCGGAAGATCAATCATCATCCCGAGGCGTTCCGTCACCTGCCGGCGCTGGGCCGCCCGGTTCTGATACTCCTTCTGCAGCTTCAAGTCGGCCTGGACTTTCTTCTTCAGCGCCTCGAGGTCCGCGACGTTCTGCGCCTGGAAGAAGGCCGCATCCAGCGGCGGAAGCACCCGCTCGCGGATCTCCTGGATCTCCACCGCATAGGTCGCGGTCTTTCCGGCCAGCACCGGCACCGCGGCAAAGTCCGCCGGGAAGGTAATCTTGATCTCTTTCTTGTCCCCCGCCTTCAAGCCCGCCAGTTGCCGGCCGAGCCCGGGGATGACCCCTTCGTTCTCGCCTTCCACTTCCTCCCAGGTCTGCGGCACCTTGCCGTAGAGCTGCTTGTCGGGAGCCAACTCGGTGATGGCCTTGCCTTCGCTCGTTCCCTCATAGGCGAGCTTCACGTAGTCGCCCTTCTGCGAGGCGCGGTCGGCGGTCTTGAAATCAGCCCGGTCGGCCCGCAGGCCTTCGATCACGCGATCAACCTCCGCCTCCGTGGCGTCGGTCGGCATGACTTCGGTCGGGAGGTTCTGGTAGTCGGGAAGGGTGAACTCCGGCCGGACGTCCACGACAAAGGTCACGCTCGCCGCCGTCCCCTGGGCAACGGTGCCCTCCTCGACCTTGACGATGTTGATCACGTCGACCTTGTCCTGCTCCACCGCCGCGCGATAAGCCTTGGCGACGACCTTCTGCTTGAACTCGTCCGCAATCTCCTTGGCCACCTCCCGGTGCTCGGCGTCAACCTCGCTGGCCTCGAGGGACACGACGATGTTCTTGCGCGTAACGGAGACGTTGTTCGATTGGACGTTCACAGCGGAAGGTAGGAGCGGGAATTTGGAATGAAGAATTGGTCACGCTACGCCGCGTGCCAGCACGGTCAATGCCGTTCTCTGGGCGTCGCCCGCTGCCGGCAAAGAGCCCTCTCCGCCGCCGGCCGCGTCCGTCTCCACGCCGGAGTTTCACCACTCCTCCGCACTTGCCGCGGAGGACACACCCGCTGAAATCGCGCGGATGCCAACCCTTCGCGAAGCGCTCGCCCACGGCGGTGCTGTCTGCCTCGACGCCGCCTCCGCCCGAATCCAGGTGGGACGCCTCAACGCCGACGGCACGGGAACTTGGTGCGTCAGCGAGGAGGAGGCGGGAATCGGGGTATTCGACTGCCTGCGCCGTCTCGAAATCTCGCCCCGGGAGGTCTCCACGTGGATCTACTGCGACGGCCCGGGGTCTGTCTTGGGAATCCGGACCGTGGCCGCCGCCCTGCGAAGCTGGCGGGTTCTCGGAAATCCGTCCGTATTCAGCTACTGCAGCCTGGCCTTGGTCGCGCACACCCTGCCGGATCAGGGTGAGATCGGCGTCATCGCCGACGCGCGTCGGGATTCCTGGCACCACTACCAGGTCGGTCAGGGGCTGCGCCGGGTGGTTGGCTCCGGACTGAGCGGACGGCTCGTGATGCCCGAGGGATTCCGATCCTGGAGCAACCATCCTCTGCCCTTCGATCGCGTCCCCTACGACCTCGCCCTGTTGATGCCGCGCGCACTGGACGCACCTCTCCTTCGCGGGAGCGATGAGCCGGACGCTTTCCTGCATGAGGAACCCTCCTATGTCACCTGGACACCGCAGATTCACCGCGGTCCGGTGAAGTAAATCCCCGCTCACGACGAAAGCGGAATTGGGCGCAGTGCGCCACGCGACGGATTCCGGGGTTTCGGGGTCCTCTACCGTCGTGAAAATTTCAGTACGCATTCCTGCGTACTGATTCCGACGCTCGGCCCAGAGTAGCAGTCGTCGCTATTCGCGACCTGCACGCCGAATTAGCGCTTGTGCAATCTTTTACTGAGGCAGCCGTGCCGGGCACACCGGCACTTCCGGTGACCCAACCGTAATTTGAAAAATCTTGCAACTACCAGTTTCGAGACGGACTGTCGCCCCTCCCACGTGGCACCTGCCTCTCCAGCTCCCACATCCGGTACCACTTCAAGAACATCGCGTTGGTCGCGGCGTCTTCACCCGCGGCTGCCCGTTCTTGCCGGGTTGGCCCTGCAGGTGCTGCGCAAAACCACCCCTGCAGCCGGCAGATTCGGTCGGAGTGCGGGCTGGCGGTCGGCGGTTCCGCCGGCCTGAGCGCCATGGGGCGCAGACGCCGGGTGTCTGCCGGTGACGCTTGGCGACGTTCGACGGAAAATCTATCCATTTTACCATCAGCGGCATCCGGAATCAGAGATCGTCTTCCGGCACCGAAATGGCGGTAGCATGCCCCAATGACGCGAATCCGAGCTTGGCAGGTAACCAGGTAGCCGGGTTTCACCCGGAGGAAACCGCGCATGACCGAGGGCTCGCACCCAGCGAAGGAGAATTCCGGGCCGCGAGGGTTAAAACAAACCGGTGGGCCCCCAGCAACTTCGCACTCGCCAGAAACGCCGCGCCTATCGAAAAAGGCCGGACGTGAACTGGTATTGTATCCACACCAAGCCCCAAAAAGAGGCCCAGGTCGCCGCTTTCTGCCATGAGCAGCTCGGCTTGGAAACGTACCTTCCGCGCCTGCGGGAATACCGCACAATTCGCCGGGTGCGTCGCCTGACTACCCGCCCGCTGTTTCCGCGATACCTGTTCTGTCACTTCGACCTCACCACCGACTACCGATCAGTCCGGTATGCGCCTGACGCGCTCAACCTCGTCCACCACGGTAGTTGGCCGGCGGTCGTTCCCCACGTTCTCATCGGTGAACTCAGGGCTTGGGCGGGCCAGGAACACGACATCATCACCCTGGATTCGCCCTTGCGGCCCGGCGACAACGTGGAAATCACCTCCGGCCCCCTCCGGGGGCTGTCGGCCGTGATCCTCCGGGCCACCAGCGATCGCGACCGCGTCGCCGTGCTGCTTTCGGTCCTGCAGGAGAATACCCTCGCCACCATCAGCCGGACGCAGCTCCGCAAGGTGGAATAGGTCCGCCACCGCCCCGGTTCCCGCCCGGCGGCCGCCCAGTGGTGGCGACGTATCCATTCTTCGATGACATAGAGGGACGGCGCGGCCGGAGCCTCCGGCGGTAAGTAACCACCGTCCCGTCGCGGCGTTTCGGGCCGGCTACGCAATCCTACCCAAGCCCGGTGTGCGTTTCCCGCGCGCCCACACACTGGACGCCACGGTGGCGGCCGGTTTTTCCTCAACGCCGTCACCACCCACCTTTCGTTCCAAGGTTCCCACTGTCACCCATGCTGGTCGCAATCAACGAGCCCGAGATGACCTCCGCCCCTGCCGCTTCCCTGCCTGGCTGGAAGCGCGCCCTTGACCTCCTTTGCTGTGCCGCCGCCTTTCCGCTCCTGGTGGTTCTCACGGCCTTTGCCGCCCTCCTCATGCGGTTGACCTCCCCCGGGCCCATCTTCTTCCGGCAGGAGCGGGTGGGGTTCCGCGGACGGCGTTTCAAAATCTACAAGTTCCGGACGATGCATGCGGGCTCGGACACCAAGGGCCACCAGCAGTATTTCGCCCAGTTGATGCAGACCAACACCCCGATGCAGAAGCTTGATTCCCGGGGTGACTCCCGCCTGATCCCGGGGGCGTGGCTCCTTCGCTCCACGGGTCTCGATGAGCTTCCCCAGATTCTCAACGTCTGGCAGGGAGACATGAGCATCGTCGGGCCCCGCCCCTGCATTCCCTACGAGTACGAGAACTACTCCGAGGAACAGAAACGCCGCTGCGAAAGCCACCCCGGGCTCACCGGCCTGTGGCAGGTTTCCGGCAAGAACCGAACCACCTTCGCGGCGATGATCCGCCTGGACTGCGATTACGCCCACAAGCGGAGCCTCCTGCTTGATCTCCGGATTATCCTGCTTACTCCCGTCGCCCTTTTCATTCAGGTGGGAGATGTGGTGCGTGGTCGGCGCCGCCACGCGGTCGCCCATGCGAGCACCAACCTCAAGGTCGGCATCGGCGCCACCCTGCCCGAGCGACTGGCACGCTCTGAAACCTGAAGCGGTGGCGCCGTTTGCGCGCCCGCAATTGCCTTGGACAATCCTGCAAGAATGTTGCCATAGTCGGCGTTCTACCCACCCGGACACGATCCCCGCCTGCCTCGCACCCAGCTGCGCAGCAGTCATGTGACCAGGCTCCTCCCGTCACCCATTCTCTACCCACCCATGAAGAAACCGCTCAACGCCGCAGTTGTCGGCCTAGGATACTGGGGCCCCAACCTCGTCCGAAACCTCCGCTCTCTCCCCGACTGCCGCGTCAAGACGATCTGCGACCTCAGCGAGGATCGCCTCCGGCACCTTCGCTCTCTCTACCCGGAGGTCAATGGCGAGACCGACTTCCAGCGGTTGGTCGCTGACCCGGAACTCGATGCCATCGTCATCGCCACCGCGGTGCGGCTTCATTACCCGATGGCCAAGGCCAGCCTCCTGGCCGGCAAACACACGTTCATCGAGAAACCCATGGCCGCCTCCACGGCCCAGTGCGAGGAACTGGTGGAGATCGCCCGCCAGAAGGGCCTCACCCTGATGGTCGGGCACACCTTCCTGTATTCGGCACCGGTTCGGAAGATCAAGGAGATCATCGAAAACCGGGACATCGGTGACCTGCGATATATCTCCGCCCGCCGGCTGAACCTCGGCCTGTTTCAGAAGGACATCAACGTCACCTGGGATCTCGCACCGCACGACATCTCCATCATCCTCTATATCATGCAGGAGCTGCCCTCGAGCGTGAACTGTCGCGGCGGGGCGCATATCACCAAGGGCATCGAGGACGTGACCTCGATGAGCCTCACCTTTGCCAAGGAGCGCACCGCGATTATCCAGAGCAGCTGGCACGATCCCCGAAAGGTGCGGGAAATGACGATCGTCGGCAGCAAGCGTATGATCGTCTATGACGACATCGCGACCCAGGAGAAGATCAAGGTATTCGACGTCCGCGTCGAGCGCCCACCCCACTATGATTCCTTCGCGGAATTTCATTACGCGTATCACTACGGGGATATCTACAGCCCCTATATCAAGCAGGACGAACCGCTCAAGACCGAGTGCGCCCACTTTGTGGACTGCATTCAGACGGGACGCCTGCCCCTGACCTCCGGCGAAGCCGGACTGGAGGTCGTCCGCATCCTCGAAGCCTCCTCCGAGTCGTTGCGGATGAACGGCGCTCCGGTGGCCCTCTGGACCGAACCGCAGTTGAGCCATTCGGCCGCACCGTTCAGTCCGCGTCCGGTCCGCCCTCCGGCGTCTCCCACCAACGCCTCCGCCACTCCGGCCGCCGCCGGCCGCTAATCAGCAATCTGAGCCGTACCGAATCACCGGCACTCGCGCCCTCGCTGTCCCTCCCGATGTCTCCCTCTGCCGAATCCCTCCGCCTCATCGCGCCCACGGTGAAATTTGGGCGCGACGTCCGCGTCTTTGGCTTCACCAATCTGTACGGCTGTGAGATCGGCGACGAAACCAAGATTGGTACGTTCGTCGAGGTCCAGAAGGGCTCGAAGATCGGACGCCGCTGCAAGATCTCCAGCCACACCTTCATCTGTGAGGGCGTGACGATTGAGGACGAGGTATTCATCGGCCACGGTGTGATGTTCACCAACGACCTCTTTCCCCGGGCCACCAGTGCGTCCGGCACCCTCCAGACCGAGGCCGACTGGAAGGTGATCCCGACGGTCGTCAAACGCGGCGCGTCGATCGGCTCCAATGCCACCCTGCTCTGTGGCATCACCGTGGGCGAAGGCGCGATGATCGGCGCCGGCAGCGTGGTTACCAAGGACGTGCCGGCCGGCGCCGTGGTGGCGGGCAATCCCGCTCGCCTCATGCGAAAGGCCGGCGCTTAGGCGATGACCGGAACCAGACGCCTCGTGGCCGTCAGGAGTCCCTTGCGCGCTCCGCGCCGCCCGGTTCCCCGGGTTTCCGGGATACTGCTGGCTGGTAACCGGCCGGCGATTGCTGTTCACTGACCAAACTCCCGTCCCTTTGTCCCGGATTCCCCAATCCCAGGCCGCCCTTCTTTTCCCTGTCCCGAATTCCCGCTTCCTCCCGCATGAACGTCCCGTTCCTTAACCTCCGCGCCCAGCACGATCCGATCCGCGCCGAACTCATGGCGGCCTTTTCCGAGGTCATCGATGCCAACGCCTTCGCCGGCGGACCCTTCGTGGCAAAATTCGAGGAAGACTTTGCACGGTTCTGCGGCGCCAGCCATGCGGTGGCTTGCGGCAACGGCACCGACGCGCTCTGGCTGCCCTTGCTGGCGCTCGGGGTCGGCCCTGGCGACGAGGTCGTGACGGTTGCGCACACCTTCATCGCCACCGCCGAGGCCATCAGCTACTGTGGCGCCAAGCCGGTGTTCGTCGATGTCGATGAGAAGACCTACACGATGGACCCGTCCAAACTCGAGGCGGCCATCACCCCGCGTACCAAGGC
>JACRQG010000004.1 GCA_016222805.1 Verrucomicrobiota bacterium
CCTATCAGCATTCCACGGAACGCCACGCGGCCTTGCCCACTTGGCTCCAGCGTTACAACTGGCGTCGCCCCCATCGATCGCTACAACGCAAACCACCCGTCTCCAGACTCTACTTGGAGGACAACCTCCTGACGACTCACAGTTAGGGGGCAACTTCCCCGGTTGAACGCGAGGACGACGATTTCGCCGGCGATGATGGCGGCGAGCCAAGCCGCGAGGCGATGGTGGCCCAGCCACGAGGCAACGGGAATGGCGACGACGCAGCTGCCGAGCAGGGCCCAGATGAGGGTGTGAACCACCCTGATGGCGACCAGGGCGCGGGCGGCAGCGGGGCGTTGGAGCGGGTCGGGCACGTGGACTTGGCGAAAGCGGCGATTCTGGGAGTTGCCGGGGCGTTCGACAAGGGGAGCTTCCGGGCCTTGAATGGCGCCGACCCATTTGCCCCATGTGTTCACAGAGTCCGGTGCACCTTCAGCCAAATTCCGTTTCGTCCAAAGGCCTTCGTTCAGCCGATCGGAGGGAACAGGGCCTGCGTCACCTGTGCTGGCTCGGACGAGGGGCGGCGCTGGCGGTCTGGGTCGGGGCGAGCGCGGTGGCCCAGCCGGAGGTTGAAACCAGCCGCCCACCGGAGGCGCGTTACGAGTCGGGCCGGCGTACGCGCGACGGCATCGGAAGGTACTACTTCGGGCGCGAAATCGCCCAGGTCATGGGTCACCAGGGCGCGGGCTGGCTGGAGCGGCCGGAGCGCGAGGTCGAGGAACGGACGGATCTCCTGTTGACGGCGCTGCAGCTGAAGCCTGGCGATGCGGTGGCCGACGTGGGGGCGGGCAGCGGGTATTTCAGCTGGAGGATGGCCCAGCGCGTGGGGCCCTCGGGGCGGGTCTACGCGGTGGACATCCAGCAGCCCATGCTCGCCCTGCTCATGGCCAACATGCGGCGCCGCGGCGTGGCGGGGCAGGTGCAGCCAGTGCTGGGCACCGTGCAGGATCCGCGACTTCCGGACGCGAGCTGCGATCTCATCCTCTTGGTCGACGTGTACCACGAGTTCGATCACCCGTTCGAAATGGCGCGGGCGATGGTGCGGGCCCTCAAGCCCGGCGGGCGGCTCGTGCTGGTGGAGTATCGCGGGGAGGACCCGGAGGTGCCGATCAAACCCCTGCACAAGATGACCGCAGCGCAGGTGCGCCGGGAAATGGCGGTGCATCCGGTGCGGTTCGAGGAAAACCTCCCCGTGCTGCCTCGGCAGCACATCCTGGTCTTTCGGAAGGAGTGAACCGTCTGGCGCGGGTCGGTCGCCGCGCCTACTTCATCATCGCGGTCAGGGTCGGCAGCATCGCCTCGGCCCAGAGCTGGTAGCCGGCGGCATTGGGGTGGAGCTGATCCGGCATGATCGAGAAGGGAATCTTGCCGTCCTGACCGAGGAAGACCGCGTTGATGTCGAGGAAGCGCACGCTGGCGCCGTCATCGAGCTTGGCGAGCTGGGGATTGAGGGCGGCGATGACGGCCTGGCGTTTCGCGGCCTCGGCGGCGACGTCGGGCTTGACCGAGCCGTCCTTATCCTTGCGCGGTCCGCGGGGGAAGACGGCGAGCACGAGCACCTTGGTCTGCGGGAGCTTGGCGCGAATCAGCCCGACGATCTTCCGGTTGGCGGCGGCGATTTCATCCGCGGAGTGGGCGCCGGTGTTGTTGGTGCCGAGCATGAGAACGACGACCTTCGGGTTGATGCCCTCGAGTTCGCCATTCTCGATGCGCCAGATCACGTGCTGGGTCTGATCGCCGCCGATGCCGAAGTTGGCCGGCTGCCACTTGCCGAAGTAGTGCTCCCAGACGTGCGGAGCCTTGGTCCAGCCCTGGGTGATCGAGTCGCCGAGGAAGAGCACGCCGATGGGTCCGGCCTTGGCGCGCGCGAGGAACGATTCGTGCATCTTGCGGAAGCGTCCGCTGGGATCGTTCTTCTCGATGGCGGCGGAGGCGTCGGGCTTGGACGCCGGCGCGGCCGGGGTCTGGGCCCCGGCGAGCGCGGTGGCGAGGAGCAGGGTGGCGGAGAGGAGGAGGCGGCGGGGGGTGTTCATGCGTGGAAGGCGGGGAGAATGACGGTGAACGGCGGCAAACGTCACCGCAAAGTCAGGCGGCGGGGTGGCGTCGCTGGGCGAGCAGGTTATCGGCGGTGTAGAGGGCCAGGGCCGCCCAGATGAAGGCGAAACTGAACGACCGCGCCCGCGAGAACGGTTCGTGGTACACCCAGATCCCGAGGCCGAGTTGGACGGAAGGAGCGAGATACTGCAGCAGCCCGAGCGTGGAAAGGCGGATGCGCCGTGCGGCGATCGCGAACAGCAGCAGCGGAACCGCCGTGATGACGCCGGCGCTCAGGATCAAGGCGTGGGTGCCGGCGTCGACCCGGCCGAGGGCGCCGGTGCCCTGGAGGTGTTGCCAGCCGAGAAAGCCCACCGCGACCGGGGCCAACAGCAGCGTCTCGACGGTCAGCCCAGGCAGCGCTCCGAGCGGGGATTTCTTTCGCATCAGGCTGTAGCCGCCCCAGGAGCTGGCGAGGGCGAGGGCAATCCATGGGGGTCGGCCAACCTGGAAGATCATCACCGTCACTCCGGTCGCGGCGAGGGCGATGGCGATCCATTGGGCGCGGCGCAGGTGCTCGTGCAGGACAAAGCGTCCGACGGCGACATTGACCAGGGGGACGAGGAAGTAACCCAGGCTGGTTTCGATGACGTGCCCGGTGTTGACGCCCCAGACGTAGACCAGCCAGTTGGCCGTCAGCAGGGCGGCGCTGAGCAGGTGCCGGGCCACGGAGGCGCCCGTGCTGAGCGCGTCGCGTACCGCGGGCAGTCCTCCCCTGGTCCCGATGAGGATCACCAGAAATCCCAGCGACCAGACATGCCGGTGGGCGATCAGCTCGACCGGGTTGATGGCGGCGAGCCGGGTCCAATAGAGGGGTACGAGCCCCCAAAGGAGATGGCAGACAATCCCGGCGACCGCGCCGAGACGGGCCTCGCGCCCAGGGCTCGCGGTGGCGGCAGTCACGCGGCGGCGGGAATCGTCCTTCCGCTATTTCTTGGGCTTCTGGTCGAAGCCAAAGCGATCACGAAACTCCTGCTCGGCCTGGGTGCGGGCGGCCGGGGCGGCGACTCCCTGGGCGGTCAGCTCGGCGATTCGTTTGTCGAGCCAGCGCTGGCGGAAGGTCGCCTCGACTTCACTCGAAATGGCGGAGCTTTCCTTCGGGCGGTTCGATTTCCGGAAGAGGGAGCATCCGGTCGTGGCGACGAGTGCGGCAACGATGGCCACGGTGAGGAAGGACTTGGTCATGGGAAGGTCGAGGATCCAACGTGGGGATGTCTCCGGCTGACCGCGAGGGAAACTTTTTGCTCCCGCCGGATTCAGGCGCCGTCCTTTCGTGGGTGGTGGTCGACCCGAATCCGCCGGGATGGCAAACGCGGTCCGGCCTCACTGCGGCCGGTTGCAACCACCCTGTGGCAGTGATCTCCGGCGAATTTGGGTTCACTTCGTGGGTACGCAGGGGGAAGGGGTGATTTTGATTTCGCGCTCAGGGCTTTTTTCGCTTTGGTGGCGGTCATGAGTGACGAGCAAAAGCCGCCGCCCACCCTGCGACTCAAGCCCCGCTTGGTCCCGGCGCCGCCACCCGCCACTCCCGCTGAACCGCCGGCCTCAGAGGTCCCACCGCCCGCTCCGCCGGCCGCAGCCCCCGTGGCCCCGGCAACGACCGACGGAACGCCGGCGGCCCCCAAGATCCGGTTCAAGCCTCGTCTGATCGCCGAGCCGGCGGCCCAACCCGCCGCCGAAGCCACCCCCGCCCCGGCACCCGCTCCCGAGCCCGAAGGTCCAGCGCCGGCTCCGGCACCGGTTCTCCCCGCCCCGCCTCCCGTAGTCTCCGCGACGCCCCCTGCGGCAGAGCCCGCCCCGGCGCCTGAGCCGGCGGCCCCGGCGCCGGGTCTCATCCGGCTGAAGCCGCGGGTACTCGTTCCCGCCACCCCTCCCGCAGCACCGTCGGAAACTCCGCCGCCACCGGCGGAAGCGCCGCCAGCCGCCGTGCCGCCACCACCCCCGGCGGCAGCTGCCGCGTCGGGAGGGGCGCCCGCCGCAGACGCCCCAGGGAAGTTCAAACTGAAGCCCAAGGTGGCCGCGCCTCCCCCGCCGGCAGCCATTCCTGGCGCCGTGCCACCCCCTCCCTCGCCACCCCCACCTCCTCCGCCTCCCCCGGCGGCGACCGCGACGGGTGCGCCTCCTCCCCCGGTGCCACCGCCTCCGCCCATTGAGGCAGCGAAGATTCCGCCGCCGTTTCCGGTGATGGCGCCGCCCAAGTCCGGCAAGTCCGCGCCGCCGATTCCCCATGTCAGTGTGAAAGCCGAGCTGCCGGAAGCGACCGCAGAGGCGGTGCCCGGGGTTCCCGGTGCCATCGCCAAGAAGAAGCGGCTCGTGATGATTGGCGCCGGGGCCGTCGGGGTCCTCGTGTTGGGAGGGGTCGCGTTCTTCGCGTACACCACGTTTTTTTCGGCGCCTCCCCCTCCTCCGCCCCCGGCCGTTAAGAAGAAGGCGGAACCCGTGGCCGCCAAGGCGCCACCGGCGGCAGCACCCACCGCTCCCGCCCCGGCGGCGGCGGGGAAGCTCTCCGAGACCCAGAGTGCCCTCGCGCACGCTCCGGCAAAGGCGATTGGCAAGGCACAGGACGCCGTGGCCGCGCGCCAGGCAAGCGGTCAGGGCAACGTCGCCGACGCGCTCGCCACAGAGGAACTCGCCAACCGCCCGGCTGTGGGAGAACCCGTGGCGAAGGCTCCCGCGCCCAAGGCCGCGACGGCCAAACAGTCGGTGACCCGCGGGGTTTCGGCCACCACCGAACTGGAAGTCGCGGCGGTCGAGGCCAGCATGGAGTTCCGCACCTACGTGGCGAATGCGAAGGTGAGCGGCGTGTTCCAGGGCAGTCCGGCGCGGGCGATGATCAATGGCCGCCTCGTCCGCACCGGCGAAACGGTGGATGCCGGCCTCGGAATCCTGTTTGAAGGGGTGGATCCGGTGAAGCGCCAGCTGTTCTTCAAGGACCGCACTGGCGCCATCGTGGCGCGGAAGTACTAGGCTGCGATCCCTTCGCACCGTTCCGCGACGCCTTCACGTCGGAGGTCGGGCGCGGATTCCGCTCCGCGCGGTGTCGGCCGCCGGGTTGGCCGCGCCGTGCCGAGGGCCGGAAATGAGAGCAGGTAGGCGCGGGACGGGGTCTTCCTGCCCCCAGGCTGACCTGGAGCGATCCCGGGAGGCGACCGCGACTGTCGACCGTGGTTTCCGGCGATTGCGTCCCCTCCCGACTCAGGCGGTCCAGTTGGCGCGGGCGACGCGAAGGGTGTTTTCGCCGAGAATCTTTCGGATCGTCTCGTCGCTGTGGCCACGTTGCACCAGGCCGACCGTGAACAGCGGCCAGTTGGTCCACGCGAGGGTTTGTTCCGCCTGCGGTTTGGGCCGGAAGTTGTCGACCGGCCAGAGTTGCTCCCACCGCGGACCGGCGGTCGGAATCGCCGGGCGGCCGTCGGCGCGGCGCCGCAGTTTCGCGCGCTCGGTGGCATCGTGACGCGAGACGTACGAAATGTCGGGACCGATGGCCACGTGGTCCGCGCCGAATTTCTTCACCGCATAATCGAGGTGATCGAGAAAGACCCGGATGTCGCCGGCGCCGCCGAGGAACCGCGAGATGCAACAGATGCCGACGAGCCCGCCCGTGTCGCAGATCGCGCGGATGACCTCGTCGGGCTTGCCGCGGAAATGGGTGTAGACCCCGCAGCAGGAAGTGTGGCTCGCGACCATCGGCCGCTTCGAGGCCCGGGCGGCCTCCAGGCTAGTGCGCCACCCCGAGTGCGCCACGTCGACAATCACGCCCAGGCGGTTCAGCTCCGCCACGACGGCGTGCCCAAAATCACTGAGCCCGCCGTCGTTCGGCTCGCCGACCCCGTCGCCGATCGGATTGCGGCGGTTGTAGGTCAGGTGCATCATTCGCACGCCGAGCTGGTGGAAGAGACGGATCAGGCGCAGTTCGTCCCGGACGCTTTCCCACTGCTGGCGCAGAGGCACGCCGTTGGTCGTGAAGGCGAGACAGTGGCGCCCCTGACGCTTGGCGGTGACCACGTCGTCCGGCCGGACCACCTTGGGGCAGATGTCGGCGGCGAGGTCGGTCGCATACGTGAAGCGCGAGAGGCGCTTGATCAGCCGCAGCGGATCGCTGCCCTCCTCGCCGGTGTTCTGAAACACGCAGGTCACCCCGGCGGCCCGCATCGCGGCGAGGAACTCCTTTTTTTCGACGGAGTCGCTGGCCCAGCGCGTCATCGACATCTCCTCGCGCAGATCGGTGAGTTCCGCGTCAGAGGCGCCGGCGTCGATTTCGGCCTGGAACTTCGCGGCGTCGAGCGCGGCGCGCGGGGCGAAGCCGTAGGATTCGAAGACCAGGGACTCCGCATGGAGGCGGAGCCCGTGCTCGAGATCGCGGGCCGACGGCTGGAGGACGGCGAGGGCGGCCTGACGGTCGCGGTTCAGGCGATCCTCGCCGGGAACGAGGCCGCTGGCGGCACCGGCGGCGCGCACGAGAACCTGGCCGGCGCCGATTAGCGGCAGCGTGGCCAGGGCCTTCACAACGGAGCGACGGGTGAGAGGGCGGGGCACGGCGGAGGAGGAGTTATTCCTTTTTCGGCGGGGCAAACTTCACGTCCTTGGTCGCCTCGGCCATTTCCTTCAGGGCCTTGTCGAGCGCCTCCTGATCCTTGCCGAATCCCTTCACCATCGGAGCGCCGGTGGAGAAGTCGATCGTCACGCCATCCTGAATCGGCACGGTTTGCGGGCCGGGCACGGGGTCGTTGCGGGGGGCCACCACCGGCAGCGGGCGGCTGGGCGGCGGGGCGAGTTTCGGGGTCGCAATCACGACTTCGGGCAGCGGGGGCGGAGGAATGGGGGGCGGCTTGAAGTTGGCGCGGAATTCGCGGTCGAGCTTGTGGCGGTTGATCCGCTCGGGAGGACCCTGCAAGGCCGGGCGGATCGTGACGAAGTAGAAGCCGGTCGCGACGGCGGCCACGAGGACGATCCAGAGCAGGCGGGATTTCATGCGGGGCGGTGGAGCCGGACCCCAGCATGCCCACCGACCAGCGCAGGGGCGAGCGTGAAGGTGAGCACCGGGTTCCGCCGCCGCGCTACTTCTTCAGGTGCGTGCCGAGCCACGTTTCCATCTCCCAGAGCAGGTGGAGCAGGCTCTCGCGGGCACGGTAGCTGTGGCTTTCGTGCGGGAGCACGACGTAGCGGGCGGTGGCCCCATGGCCCTTCAACGCCGCGTAGAACCGCTCGCTCTGGATGGGAAACGTGCCGGCGTTGTTGTCGGCGGCGCCGTGGATCAGCAGGATCGGGGTCTTCACCTGGTGAGCGAAATTGAAGGGCGACATGGCGGCGTACACCTGCGGCGCCTGCCAGAACCAGCGCTGTTCGCTCTGGAACCCGAAGGGCGTGAGGGTGCGGTTGTACGCGCCGCTCCGGGCGATGCCCGCGCGGAAGAGCTTTGAATGGGCCAGCAGGTTGGCCGTCATGAAAGCACCGTAGCTGTGCCCGCCCACCGCGATCCGGTCCTTGTCGGCCACGCCGCGGCGGACGAGTTCGTCGATCGCCGCCTGGGCGTTGGCCACGAGTTGCTCGATGTAGGTGTCGTTGGGCTTCTGCCCCTTCCGGGCGATGATGGGCATGGCGGGGTCATTGAGGACGGCGTAACCGGCGAGGAGAAACGGCAGCGGTCCGGTGGCGCTGACCCGGGTGAAGCGCTCCGGAGTGGCTTTGATCTGGGCGGCGTTCTCGGCGTCGAGAAACTCGCGCGGGTAGGCCCAGAGCAGGGTGGGCAGGGGACCGCGCTCCGGGTTCCAGCCGGGCGGCAGGTACAGGGTGCCGGACAGCGCCACGCCGTCGGCGCGCTGGTAGCGGATGACCTCCTGCCGGACGCCGGCGAAGGAGGGGAGGGGGTTGGGGAAACGGGTCAGCGCCTGAAATTCACTGGTGGCGTAATTGCGCACCCCGAAGTGGGTCGGTTCGGTGGCGGACTCCCGGGCGACGAAGGCGCGCGTGAGGGTGTCGTCGAGGAAGGAAACGAAGTCCTCGTAGTAGGGCGGGGCGGAGCGCCAGAGGCGGCGGGACCGGCGGCTGGCCAGGTCGAATTCGTCCAGAAACGGGCGATCCCCTTCGGGCGAAGCCCCGGCGCCGTGGAGGTAGATCTTTCCGCCGTCGGCGCTGCGCGCCAGAACGAGACGGCCGAGGGCGTTGCGGCGGGTCGCGGCGCGGCCCGGATCCCCGTAGCGATCCTCGCTCTGGCGCTCGAAGAGCAGCGTCCGCGCGCTGCCCGGTTTCCCTGGCTCCACCCGCCAGGTGCGCACCAGCCGGGTGTTGGACCAGGACTCGGTGACGAGGGCGAGGTCGTTCGCCCCCCACTGGATGCCCGCGATGCGGTACTCGAAGCGCTGCTGCTCGACGGGCTTGCCCGTGAACGGGGCGGCGAGGGTGAACCAGGCGTCGCGGGCGGTCCGCTGGTCCCGGGTGCGGGCGCCGCGGCCGAGGTCCTGGGACCAGCTGAGGGTGGCGGGGGCGTCGGCCCGCCAGGTGAGGTTGCGGGGTCCCGGGCGGACGGCGGTGGTGGCGGTGCCCTCGTTGAGCGGCAGCTCCGCGACCCGGTGGACCCGCCGGCCGGTGCGATCGAAGAGGTCGATCGTCACCGGGAAACGCCCGGAAGGCACGAGGTAGGAGTACGGGCGGCGGAGGGTCTCGACCAGGATGTACTTGCCGTCTGGAGACGGGTTGGCCGTGGTGAGGAGCCCGCGGATCGGCAGGGACTGGAGTGCGCCGTCGAGGGTGACCAGGGCGAGTTCGCAGTCGCCATAGAAGTCGAAGAGCGCCTCGTCGTGGGGACTGGCGAGCAGGCCGTCGTAGGTGCGGGCGCCGGCGCGTTGCCCGCGGTTTTCCTGCACGATGGGGCCGGAGGGCACGGCGGGAGCGAGCGGGGCGGGTCCCCGGCCGGCGGGAACCCGGCGGATGAGGAGGGTGGCATCGTCGAGCCAGATGATCGGCTCGCCGAACACGGCGTTGAGGATTGGGTCGGTGAGCCGCCGGGCGCGGGCGGTGCCGACGTCGACCAGCCAGAGCGCGATGCCACGATCCAGCACGAGGGTGATCGCCAGATGCCGGCCGTCCCGGCTCCACTCGTAGTCGCCGATGCGGACTCCGGCCGGCAGTCCGGTGACCCGTTGGGCCGGGCCTCCGGCGAGCGGCTGCAGGGCGAGACCGGTGTAAACGAATTCGCGACTGCGGCCGTTGGTCGCGGGGTTGATCCGCAGGCCGGCGAGCTTGAGTTCGGGCTGCGCGAGTTCGGCGATGCCGGGCGCCTCGGGTCGGTCGAGCAGGAGCAGGCGCTGACGGTCGGGACTCAGCACCGCGGTGGGCGGCGTCGGGGCGTCGACGACCGCCGCGAGGGCGGCGGATGGCATGCGGTAGGCGGGCGGCTCTTCGGCGGCCGCGGGAACCAGCTGGACCAACATGGCCAGCCAGAGCGGAAAGCGACGCAACATGGGGGCGAAGTTGATCCGCCGTTCCACGGCTGGCAACCGCTGCGAGGGGGCGAAGCCGCCGGCACACTCGCCGTCGTTGCAAGTGCGCGGCTGATCCCGCGGCCCCGGGACGGGGCTGGACTGGCGCCGGGGTGGCGCTTCTGCTTCGGCTGCCATGGCCCGCCCTCCCTACCTCGCCGAACTGCGTCCAACGCTGACGCTGGCGGCGCCGATCGTGATCGGCCAGGTCAGCCAGATGCTGATGGGAGTGACCGACAGCGCGATGATCGGTCACGCCGGCACGGTGCCGCTGGCGGCGTCTGCCTTCGGGAGCAACATCTTCAACATCTTTTATGTGTTCGGGATTGGCTTGATGATTCCGGTCTCGATCTTCGTCGCGCGTGCCCGGGGTGCCCAACGGCCGGAAGAAGCGGCGGAATACCTGCGGCACGGCCTGACGGCGGCCCTCGTGGCGGGGGCGGCAGAGATGCTCGTGATGGCCGCGCTGGCCACCCAACTCCACCGGTTCGGCCAGCCCCCGGAAGTGCTGGCGATTGTGACGCCGTTTTACCTCCTGTTTGCGGCCTCGATTGCGCCGGTCCTGGTGTACCTCGTCCTGCGGCAGTATGCGGAGGCGATGGGCCACCCGTGGGTGCCGATGTTCATCATGCTGGGCGGCGTCGGCCTGAACGCGCTGCTCAACTGGGTCTTCATCTACGGCCACCTGGGAGTGCCGGCGCTCGGGTTGACCGGTGCGGGAATCTCGACGCTGACTTCACGGACGCTGGGCGCCCTGGTGATCTTCCTTTGGTTGCGGCGCTACCCGGCGGTCCGGGAGTCGTGGCCGCGGCACTGGTGGGGCGGTTATTCGGCGGCACGCTTCCGGGAGATGCTCCACGTGGGGGCGCCGGCCGGCGGCATGCTGCTGTTCGAGGTCACGGCGTTCGCCTTCTCCGGCATCATGATCGGCTGGCTTGGAGCCGTGCCGCTGGCGGCGCACCAGATCGCGATGACCTGCGCGTCGTTCGCGTTCATGTTCCCGCTCGGCCTCTCCACGGCGGCCGGCATGCGCGTCAGCCACGCGGTGGGCGCCGGGGAGCGCGGGCGGCTGCGGCCGATCGCCTTCGGGGCGATTGGACTCGGACTGGCGGTGATGACGTTTTTCGCCGTGGCGTTTGCCGTCGGTGGACGGATGATTGCCTCGTGGTTCGTGCCGGATCCGGCGGTGATCGCGCTGGCGGCCCAGCTGCTGATCGTGGCGGCGGTGTTTCAACTCGCCGACGGCGTGCAGGTGATCGCAGCGGCGGTGCTCCGCGGAGTGACCGACGTGCGGCTGCCCGCGGTCATCACGCTCATCGCCTACTGGGTGATCGCGCTGCCGCTCGGCTACGGCCTGGGCATTTCCGGACCACTGGGCGCCGCCGGCGTCTGGGTGGGAATCGCCGGCGGGCTGGCCTTCGCGGCGATCTTCCTGACGGTGCGTTTTGCGCGGCTCACGCGGTGAGCGGACCGGCTGTCAGAATTTCCAATCGAGTTCGAGGCTGGCGAAGCCGGCGGTACCGTCGGAGCGCAGGCGGTAGTCACGGCTTTCGTATTCGGCTTCGAGCACCGGCACGATGCCCGCGCCGAGGCGCACGCGCCACGCCGGAGCCATCTGCCACGTCAGCGCCGGGCCGACCCGCACCGCCTGATACTCGAGGCGCGAGCGGTTGAGCGCCGGCTTGTTGCGGCCGGCGGGCAGCGGGTCATCGGCCACGGCATAGGACCCGAAGTCCATTTCGGCGACGAATTCGGCGGAGACTTCCGGCGAGATCGTCCACGACACCCCGGTGCGGGGGAAACCCAGGAAGGCGCGCCAGCCCGGGGCCGGCGACCAGTCGAACGTCGCGATCGGCAGCAGGCGGGTGCTGCCGCGGGCCAGGGAATCATAGCGCAGGCCAAATCCCGCGCTCACGTCGGCGCTGAACTTGCGGGTGGCGAGGGCCATCACCCCCACACCGAAACCGCGTTCCGTGAAACCGCCGCCGGCGTTGCCGTATCCCGGGCTGATGCTGCCGAAGAGGCTCCAGTCCGGAGAGAGGCTGCCACGGGCGTTGAGCGAAAGCGACAGGCTGCGCAGGGTGTCGGGCACGGGAGTGCCGGGATCCCGATCGAGGTCGTGCTGGCGGTACCGGACGCCGATCGACGGAAACCACCGCTGGTCCACGGCCGGCAGCGGCACCGACAGTCGCGCGCCGTATTGCGCGACCGCCATACCGCCGGCGGGGGCCCCGCGGGCCTCGACCCCGACGTTGCCCGTGAAGGCGCCCTCGAGAAGCAGCGACGGTTGGTTCATGGGCGTGCGACCCGGTCCTTGGGCGCCAGCGGCCCAGGTAGGAGCGAGCAAGGCGAAGAAGCACGAAAGCACCCAGATGGAACGATGAAGGCGGAGGGAGGTGGGAGGCATGGCGCAGTGTTACGGGTCAGGGCCGGTTCAGGATGCAGGAAAGCGCCGACGGATGTCTGCCAGCGAGAGGCCATCGATCCGGACGATCTTCTGCCGGGAGGTGTCGCCGCGTTGAACCGTGACGGCACGCCGGGGCAGGCCGAGGGTTTCGGCGAGGAACTCACACAGGGCTTCATTGGCCCGGCCCTCGACCGGCGGGGCGTGGACCTTGACTTTCAGGGCATCACCCAGCCATCCCACGACCTCGTGTCGGGGGGCGTTGGGAATGGCCTTGATGGCCAGCAGGCAGTGGGACGACATGCGGAGCCCCCTCTCAGTCCAGGGCCTCGGCCAGGGTGGCGATAATCTCCTCGGCCGGTTCAGTGCCACAGCACAAACGGAGCAGATCGGGATCGAGCTGGCTGGCGGCCAGTTCGGCCAGTCCCGCGGGAGTCGACACCAGGTCGAAGTGCGCGAGGTACATGAAGGGGCAGATCAGGGTCGTCTTCATCCCGAAGCTGGGTCCCTTGGGCAGTCGCAGCCGATCGTAGAAAGACTCCAGGGCGCCAATCCGCTTCAACGTGAAGGTGATCATCCCCCCGGTGGCGTCCGGCCGGCGGGCGAGCCGGCGGAAATTGGCGGCGGCGGCCGGATGCAGGGCCCAGAACACTTCACCCACGGAGGGATGGGCGGCCAGGAAGGCGGCCACGCGGGCCGTGTTGGCGTGGATTTGCGCCAGCACGGATTCGGTCTCGCCAATCTCGACGGCGAGCCGGGCGAGGTCGCGCGGATACGTCGGCTCCAGGGCGGCGGTCAGGCGCGGGCGCAGGTCGGCCGCGGCGGGACTCGCGGGGTTGAAGGCGATCAGGCCGGCCGTGAGGTCGCCGTCGCTGGCGGTGTACTTGGTGAGGCTGGTGACGACCACGTCGGCGTGCGGCAGGACATCGAGGCAGTAGACCGAGGCGATGGAAGGATCGGCGATCAACAACGCGTCATGGCGACGGCAGAGGGCGGCGAGCGCGGGAAGGTCCGGCGTCTGGATCAGGGGATTGGTGGGGACCTCGGCGACCACACCGGCGATGCGGGCCCCGTGCTGGGCGAAGATCCGCTCCAAGGCGGCGAAGTCGAAGACGTCGCGCAGGTAAACGTAGTCGGCGGGCGAGGCCGTGAACTTCTGGAGGATCGCAATCGTGTCGAGGTAGAGCCAGCCGAGTTGCAGCCAGACCGTGCGCCCGCGGGACGCCTGCAACTCCTGCGCGGCGCGGAACGCGGCCCAGATCGCATTCATCCCGCTCGGGGCGATGTGCAGATCCGAGGCGGCGGTGCCGGGCAGCACCCGTTGCAGTTGGCGGCGGATCTCGCCCGCGGCGTCGCCGGAGAAACTCGCCTCGGCAAACGGGGCCGGGCGCAGGCCGAGGCGGACCAGGTGATCCTCGGCCGCCCGCGACGACAGGAAGCCGCCCAGGTGTTGCAGGAAGAGCTTCGCCGCGCGGAAGGTCTCCGCCGACTCCGGATGGGAAACTCCGTGCAGGCCTTGATGGGAGAACACGGCTGCACCCCGCGCCTGGCCGAGGTGGGCGGCGGCGGCCGCGGCCATGCGCTCCGAGGTGACGAGCCACAAGGTGCGCCCTTCCAGGCCCGGGATCGTTGCTCCAAAATGAGCGGCCAGTTCGCGGGCGAAAGGATGGACCACGAAGCGGGGATACCCGGAGGTCAGGTGGCGGGTGACGTCAGGGTCCTTTTCCTCGTAGCCGCGCACCGTGCGCATCGTCGGCAGGCTGAACGACACGGAATGCGGACTGCCGGGAATGCGCTGGCCAAGGGGACGGTGGGCAAAGGGAGACATCGGAAGGTCGCGGAGGCGATCGGCGAGAGTTGGGCCTGCCGGGCGGGTGGCAACATCGGTGTGTGTCACCGGGAGGCTTGCGGCCGGCGGAAAACGGATTGCGGACCGGGCGGCGGCACCTGCTACCTTGGCCAGCGATGAAACTTGTATCCTGGAACGTGAATGGGGTGCGGGCCGCCCTCGGCAAGGGCCTGCTCGACTGGATGCAGTCGTCGAAGGCCGACGTGATCTGCCTGCAGGAGGTCAAGGCGGCGGAGGGCGACGTGCAGCACGTCACCTGGCCGAAGGGATACGAGAAGGTGTGGAATCCGGCGCAGAAGAAGGGTTACAGCGGGACGGCGATGTTCCTGCGCCGCCGGCCGCTGAGCGTGCGGCTGGGGCTGGGCTCGCCAGAACACGATGCGGAGGGGCGCGCGATCACGGCGGAGCTGGAGGACTGCTTCGTCATCGGCGTGTACGTGCCGAACGCCCAACCGGAGTTGGCACGGCTCGATTTCCGGCAGGCCTGGGATCGCGCCCTGCTCGCCTACGCCCGAAAGCTGGAGAAACGGAAACCCGTGTTGTTCTGCGGGGACCTCAATGTGGCCCACGAGGAGATCGATCTGGCCCGGCCGAAGGAAAACGTGGGCAACCCGGGCTTCTCGGACGAGGAGCGCGAGGGCTTCCGTAACTATCTCGGGGCGGGGTTTGTCGACACGTTTCGGGAGTTCGAGAAAGGACCGGGGCACTACAGCTGGTGGACCTATCGTGCGGGGGCCCGGGCGCGGAACATCGGTTGGAGGATCGACTACGTGATGGCAAGCGGGGCGCTGCGGCCGCGCCTCAAGCGGGCATGGATCGAGCCGGAGGTCACGGGCAGCGATCACTGTCCGGTCGGGGTGGAACTGCGCTAGTCAGGCGCGACGGGAGGAGGCGCGTACCTGGCCCGGGTGAGGCGCCACGTGACATTCGTCGCTTTTCGAGTGCCTTTGGAGGCCCGATGAACATCGTGCGCGGACCCCACATGAAAACCCTCCTTCGCATTCTCGCCGGATTAGTGGCCCTGATCCTTCTGCTCGTCGGTGTCGCCTTCTTCCTACCGTCAACGTATCGCGTCGAACGTTCCACGGTCATCCAGGCTCCGCCGGAAGCGGTGTTTTCCAGGGTCGGGGACTTGCGGCGCTGGAAGGAATGGGGTGCCTGGCATGAGCGCGACCCCGCCATGAAATTGACCTACTCCGAGCAGTCGAATGCGGTCGGCTCCTGGAGTGCCTGGGAAAGCGCCAGCCAGGGCAACGGCCGGATGACCATCACCCGGCTTGAGGCACCGGGCCGGTTGGTCTACAAGCTGGAGTTTCCCGACATGGGCACCTCCTCTGAAGGCACGATGACGCTGGTTCCAGCCGGAGGTGGCGTGAAGGTGATCTGGGTCGACCAGGGCAACCTTGGGCTGAGCCCCCTCTTTCGCTGGTTTGGCCTGTTCATCGACCGGATGATCGGGCCGGATTTCGAACAGGGATTGGCGAAACTGAAGCGTCTCGCCGAGGCGTCACCAAAGTGAATTCGGCGGCGGAGTTGAAGTCCCTGGTCGGGCGGAGGCAACCGCCGTGGACGATCGCGGCCGCCGAGAGTCTGACCGGCGGCCGCGTGCAGGCGCGCATCTGCGAGGTGTCGGGGGCCTCCGCCTATTTCCGGGGCGGGGTGACCGCCTATTCACTCGATCGGAAAGTCGCGCTGCTGGGCGTGGATCCCGTGCACGCGGCGGCGGTGAACTGCGTGTCGGAGCAGGTGGCAGGCGAGATGGCCATCGGGGCCTGCCGGTTGTTTGCGGCGGACTGGGCGGTGGCCACGACGGGCTACGCGGAGCCGGCGCCGGCCGCGGGGGTGGCGGTGCCGTTTGCGTGGGTGGCGGTCGCCGGGAGTGGTGGCGCGGCGCCGCGCGTGCAGGTGGTCCGCCGAATCGAGTGTCCGGCTGCCGGTCGCACCGACGTGCAATCCCGGGTGGCCGACGCGGCGGTTCAGCTGCTCGCCGACACGCTGCGCACGACGAAGACCTAGGGCCGGGGATCAGCCGCGGGAGTGGGTCGCGCGGACCGGCGACGCAAGATCGTCCGCCATCCGCGAAACCCCTCTGGCCTCAATGGCTCCGAGTCCGTCCGGCAACAGGGCGGCGCCGTTTCAGGGCGCCAGGCGCTGCACCAAATCCATCAGCGGTCGCACCTCGAGCGGAGGCTGGATCCAGTCGCTGAAGAGCAGTTCCGGCATCGTGTACCGCGTGTTGTAGAGCGAGAAGTTGGCCTTGTCGTTGCGGGAGACGTGGCCGGCTTTCACCGTGGCGCCGGCGTAAAGGCCGACCGATTTGGTATAGGCCAGCATCGGAGTGCGCAGCAGGGTCTCGTTGACCCGCTCGGCTTCGGCAGCCTTGGGGCCGGCGACGGCCTTGGCATCGACTCCGATGTTAAACCGCTGGGTGAACAACAGCCGCGAGGTGGCGTCGTCCGTGATGACGAAGATGCTCTCGACGGACTTGGCTCCGAGTTGGAAACCGAGGCTGGCTTCGCCGGCATTGATGAGCACGGGAAGGCTCCAGCGACCGCCCGGCTTCTTCACCATGATGACGCCGTAGCCATCCTGGACGCCGATCAGAAAACCGGCCTTGAACTGGTTGAGAATCAGGATGGCACGCGCACGTTGCCACACCTGCGGCGGAATGGCGAGTTGGGGCCGCTTCTGGAACTCCTGGAGGATCGCCTCGCACGATTCGACACGGGCCACGAGATCGGCGCGGGAGGGTTCGGCGCGAAGCACGGCGGCGCCAACGAGCGCGAGGAGTGGCAGGAGCAGGAATTTCTTCATGACGGAGCGGTGGATCAAGAGGCGCAGCCAATCTAGGCACGCGCCGACGGGATTGGAAAGCGCGGAGTGGGCCGGGTTCCGGGCGAAGGCGCCAGCGCCGTCCGGGGGTCGCACCGTACCTCGCGCCCTGCGCCGGAGGGCGCTCTTATTCCAGGCCGCGGGCGGCGACCTCATCCTCGTCCCAACCGAGGAAGTGCCCGAGTTCGTGCAGGTAGGTAAGGCGCACCTCCTGCCGGTAGGTCTCAATGTCCTGTTCGGCAAACTCCCAGAGACTCTCGAGGTAGAGGAGGATCTGCGGCGGGGCGGGATTGTCTTGGTTGAGTTCCTGCCCGTGGGGATTGCCCGTGAACAGGCCGAGGATGTCGGGTTCGAAGCCGGCCGCGATCACGTCGGCAGCGGGCCGGCGCTCATAGTGGACCACCACGCCGCGAGCCAGGGTCCGCAGCTCCGGTGGCAGTTGCCGCTGGGCTCCGCCGACGGCATCGGCGGCCAGTTGGGTGAGACGGGCGAAGTCCATGCAGGGGATCAGGCGGAAGGAGGAGGTTCGGCGGAAAGATCGAGTCGCTCGAAGCGGGTGCCCAGGAACCAGACGCCGCCCCCCACCTCGCCGACCAGCAGCACAAGTGTGCCCACGCTGGCGAAACCGACCGCCACGGCCGTACCCCACAGCCACTGGCCGACCGCAATGATCACGGCGGCCAGGGCTGCGGCCGGCAGGAGCGCAAGTGCCATCGCGACGATCTGCGCGAACACGAAGATCATGCGCTGGCCTACGACCTCCGGCCCGCCGCCCCGTGAACGCGTGGCCTGGAACCAGGCCGGAAACAGGAGCGCTGCGGCGTTGGGCACCAGCAGCTGCAGGGCGACCAGGGCCGGGGTGATCAGGGCGAGGCCCAGCGACGCCGTCACCCGCACCGGCAGCGACAACCACGGGGCGGAGGTGGTGCTCGGCCAGAAACACAGGGCGCCGACCAGCAGCGTCAGCCAGACCACAGCGGTCAGGATGCAGACCGGCGTGAGGAGCTCGCCGAGGATGATCTGCCAGCCGCGCAGGGGATACACTCGCAGGACATCCGCATGCCCGAGATCGCTGCGGATGTCCTGGCGCGCGAACTGCGGCCCAAGGATCAGGAGATAGGCGCCGAGGGAGACCGCCAGGACTCCGACTCCGGCGAGGAACGGCGCTGCCGTCGGCTGGCGGTGCAGCCACACACAGCCGGCGGTGAGGATCGCCGCGGCGACCAGGAATACCCGCAGGCGAAAGTAGGGCCAGGTCGAGAGCAGGTTCTTCCAGAGAAACGCGAGCTCCGGCCGTCCGGTCGCGGCGAGGGCAAAGGGATCCCTCCGGCTCCGGGTGGTCGCGGTCCGCCGGCTTCGCCCTTCGCGCCAGGCGGCCAGGCGGGCGCTGCGTTGCTGCGCCTGCGCGATCGCGGAGTCCTCGAAGGCCACCGCCGACCGCACGACCCACAGGTAATGCAGGATCACGACGCCGAGGGCCGGACCCAGCGCGAGCAGGAAGTGCCTGGTGTCGATTGCCAGGAAGGGCCCCAGCACCGCGTGGACCGGCACGAGCAGCCACGCGAGCGGGGCCGTTTCCGCCAGGGTCACCACCCAGGCCGTGATGGCCCGGAGATCGCCCGGGGCGTGCGATTCCGAAGCGGCGGCCTCCGGGGGCAGGCGATGGATGGACACCGCCACCACGGTGGCGAACGCGGCGAAGACCAGCAGGCGACGACGCCAGACGGACCATCCGAGGTCGGCCAGCCGCGTCAGCGTGAAGCTGGCGCCGCTGAAGTGCAGGTTCAGCGAGGAAAAGATGAACCACCAGCCAATCGCATGCGTGACGGCGTTGCCGCCGAGCACGGCCCAGCGGTTCGAGAACAGCATCATCACGGCCGCGCCGACGAGACTGCGCAGCTGGCTGCTCAGAAGGCGAAAATGGATCAGCGCCCGGCGGGTGATGGGGGCGGGAAACAGGAAGGCGATTTCCGCCTCGGTGAAACCGAGCGCGGCGCGCTGCGAAGGCACGAGCCAGATCAACGCCAGGAGGATCAGGAAGCCGACGGCGCCGAGCGCGGTGGTCACCGGCAGCCACTCGGTGGGCAGGGCGGCGTGAGTCGCATCCAGCACCGCGCCGTCAGGGAGCCGCCGCGTGGGCTGGCGGCCGAGGTGCCGGAAGAAAAAGAAGTAGAAGTAAGCGCAGCCGACAATGGCCCCGACGAGGTACTTCGGCTGGCGCAACCGGCGCAGGCGCGATTTCGCCCAGTTGCGGGCGGAGGTCAGGCGGAGATAGAGCAGGGCGCCGAGCATCGGGTGGTACGGTTTGTTCCGGAATCCGCGCGACTAATCTTCCGAGCCACCTGTGGCCCGGAGGAAGATCTCCTCGAGGTTGACGCCGGACTCCCCGTTGCTGAATCGCTGGGCGACCTCGGCCAGGGTTCCGTCGGCGATCTTCTCGCCCTTCTTGAGAATCAGGACGTGCGTGCAGACCTCCTCCAGCAGATGGAGCAGATGGGAACTCAGCACGATGGTGGCGCCGGCGCGGGCGCGCCGGATGATGGAGTTTTTCATCCGGCGAATGCCCAGGGGATCGAGCCCGGTCAGCGGCTCGTCGAAGAACAACACCTGCGGCTGGTGGAGGAGCCCGCACGCGATCGCCAGTTTCTGTTTCATGCCGCGCGAAAGCTCACCGGGGAGCTGGTCCGCCTTGTCGAGGATCTCGAATTCCTCGAGCAGCGGGCGGGCGATCGTCTCGTGGTCCCGCACGCCGTAAATCCGCGCGACGAAGTTCAGATGCTGGCGGACGGTGAGGTATTCGAAGAGACGCGGTTCGTCAGGGAAGAACGCCAGGGCGCGCTTGGCGGAGACAGGATCGATCGCCAGTTCATGGCCGGCGATGCGGATGGTCCCGTCGCTGGCGGGAATGATGCCCGCGAGGCAGCGCAGCGTGCTGGTCTTGCCGGCGCCATTCGGCCCCACCAGGCCGAGAACTTCACCCGGGCGCACCGCGAACGAGAGTTCGCGCACCGCCGGGAAGTCGCCATAGCGCTTCGTCAGGCCTTGCACCTCAATCATGGCTCGCGACGGTGCGGCGCCGGCGGGACTCCCGCAAGCCCGCGAAAAAAAACAGCAACTCCTTTCTCCATGGTCCGTCTAGCACGCGGTCCGGCTCAACTTTCCGAGCGGGCCACAGCAAACCTCAAATCCAAAGCAATTGATTTCCATGAAGATCCGTAAGCTCCTCCTTTGCGCCGTCGCCGTGGGAGCGATGGCGTCGGTTCCCCTCCTCAACGCGCAGGAACAGAAGAAAGGCCGCGGAATGATGACGGCCGAACAGCGCATCGAGCAGATTGAACAGGCGGTCGGCACACTGACGGCGGATCAGAAGGCGAAGATCAAGGACATCTACGCCAAGATGGCGGAGAAGATGCAGTCGATCCCGCAGGAGGAACGCCGGGAGAAGATGGGTGAGATCATGCAGGCGACCCGCAAGGAAGTCCGCGCCGTGCTGACGCCCGAGCAGCAGAAGAAGTACGACGAGATGCCGCAACCCGGCCGCGGTGGCAGCGGCGGCGGTGGTGGTGGCCGCAAGAAGAACAACTGAGAATTTGTCAGGGGTTGGTGTTATCAGCCGCCGCGGATCGCAGCCCGCGGCGGCCTTTTTTTTGCCCGGCGCTAGCGGTCGATCGGAGCGGGGAGGGGCGAGCAGGTTTCCCTTTCCCTGTGCGGCGCGAAGCCGCAGGCTGCGACGATGGCTGAGTTGACACGGGTGATCATCGCGGGCGGTGGGGCGGCAGGTTTCTTTGCCGCGATCGCGTGTGCCGAGCGACTCGGTCCGGCCGGAACGGTGACCCTGTACGAAGCCACGGCCCATCCCCTCGCCAAGGTTCGGATCTCCGGGGGAGGCAGGTGCAACGTCACTCACGCCTGTTATGATCCCCGGGAGCTATCGCGCCGCTATCCCCGCGGGGGGCGCGAATTGATCGGGGCCTTTCACCGCTGGCAGCCGCGCGACATGATCGCCTGGTTGGTGGACCGCGGCGTGGAGACGAAGACGGAGGAAGACGGACGCGTTTTCCCCGCGACGGATGAGTCCGAGACAATTGTCGACTGCCTGCGGCAGGCCGCGTTGAAGGCGGGAGTGAGGCTGGAAACCTGTCGAGGCCTGCGCCACGCGGAGGCCACGGGTCCGGGCTCTTTCTGGGTCACCCTCACCGATGGCTCCGCCCTGCGGGCGGAGCGGTTGCTGCTGGCGACCGGAGGCAACCGCTCCTCCGCCGGATTCGAGATCGCGCGGGCCCTCGGGCACGGCATCGAGCCGCTGGTGCCATCGCTGTTCACCTTTCATCTCGATGACGCCCGCCTGGTCGGCCTGTCGGGGGTGGCGGTCGAGGACGTGACCGTGGCAGTGCCGGGCACGAAACTGCGCGAGGGCGGGGCCTTGCTCGTCACGCACTGGGGCCTGAGCGGTCCGGCGATCCTGCGGCTGTCGGCCTGGGGCGCGCGGGAATTGGCCGGCCGGAATTACGAGTTTCCGCTCACGGTCAACTTCTACCCGGCCCACCGTCCGGAATCGCTTCTGACGGAACTCACGTCGGTGCGGGCCCGGAATCCCCGGAAGCAGCTCGGCACCTGGAGTCCGGTGCCGGTGCCCCAGCGGTTGTGGGAGCGCCTGGTGGCGGCCGCAGGCATCGCCCCGACGGCGCCTTGGACGGCAGTGGGCAACGCCCCGCTGGCGGCGCTGGCCCGGCAGGTGACGGCGGCGGAGTTTCGCGTCGTCGGCAAGAGTCTGTTCAAGGACGAGTTTGTCACCTGCGGTGGCGTGCGCCTGAACGAGGTGGACTTTCGCACGATGGAGAGCCGGCTGCGACCTGGGCTGCATTTCGCGGGGGAGATCCTCGACATCGATGGCGTGACCGGGGGCTTCAACTTCCAGGCGGCGTGGACGACCGGCTGGCTGGCCGGTCAGGCGATGGCGGAAAGGGGCGCAGGGCCCGGTTGAGGGGGGGGCGGCGGGTGGGTCGCGGTGTCGGCCCGATCTTGTGCCCTACGCCCGGGTCCCTCATTCCGTCTCCTCCGTATTCCCTCGTATCTCCAACTTCTGCTGCTGGTGCTCCCGGTCTTCGGCGTCATCGCCGTGGGGGTGATAGTGCGGCGTGTGCACTGGATTGAGGGCGAGGCGGAGACGAGCCTCATCCGGCTCGTGGTCAACGTCTGTTATCCCTGCCTGATCTTCGAATCGGTCGCCGGCAACCCGGCGCTGCGGGAGCCCGGCAACCTGCTGCTCGCGCCGCTGCTGGGGTTCGGGGTGACGTGGTTTGGCATCCAGGCGGGTCTGCTAGTGGCGCGGGCGGTCGGGCTGCACGTGGGCACCGGACTGCGCACGTTTGCCCTCGCGGTCGGCATCGCCAACTACGGCTTCCTGCCGATTCCGATCATGGAAGGCATGTGGGGACCGGACAGCCGGGGATTGCTGTTGGTGCACAACGTGGGGGTCGAGGTGGCGATTTGGACCGTGGGAGTGCTGGTCTTGAGCGGCCAATCCCTGCGCGAAGGCTGGCGCAAGCTGGGCAGCCCGATCGTGATCACGCTCGGGGTGGCGGTGGCCTGCAACCTCGGTGGGCTCACGCCTCACCTGCCCAAGGTGCTGCTCGACGTGGTGCACTCGCTCGCGTTGTGCGGCATCCCTCTCGGCCTGCTGATGACGGGTGTCAGTCTCGCCGCCCAGCTGGGGACGGCGAGCGCCTGGTTCGAAGCCCGGGTGTCGACGGCTGCACTGGCGCTGCGGCTGGGGGTGTTGCCCGTCGTCATCCTCCTTCTCGCGCGTTACCTGCCCTGCTCGGTGGAGCTGAAGCGGGTGCTGATCGTGCAGGCCGCGATGCCAGCCGCGATGGTCTCGGTGATCATCGCACGGCTCTACGGCGGGCAGCCGCGCACCGCGATGCAGATTGTGCTGGGGACCACCGTCCTCGGAGTGTTTGTCATTCCGCTTTGGTTGAAGGCGGGACTCGCGTGGCTGGGCGTTTGAGGTGCCCGGAGGCAAACCGGGTGGCCCGCTTGACGCATCGATGCGGCCGGGCCTAGATCCCTGACCCTGCGCATGCTGTCCCGCTCCCTGCCGATCATTGCCGCGGCGCTCGCGGTCGGGTTTTCCGGCCTGCGGCCCGTGGCGTGGGCGCAGGTGGCGGCACGTTCGCCGTTCCTGCCGCCGACGGGCGCGAGCGCGGCGGCACCCACTGTCGGGGCGGCGCTGGAGTTCCGGGCTTACGTCGACCTGGGCGACGGCATGCAGTTTCGGCTCCACGATCCGGCCCGGAAGTCCGGCGTGTGGGTACGCTTGAACGAGCGCAATGCGGAGTTCGACGTGGTGGCGCGCCAGCACGACGAACTGCAGAAGACGCTCACCGTCGAGCATCAGGGGAAGACCCTGACCCTCGCCATGCGCGAGCCCAAGGTGGTCTCGGCCGGCAACGCCGGCGCGATGCCCGCGCCGCCCCCAGTTCCGGCACCGGTACCGACCCCCAACGTCCTGCCGGCCGTTACCCAGAGCGTGGTCCTGAATCCGACCGCCGCCGATGAGCAACGGCGCCTCGAGGCCGTCGCCGCGGAAGTGGCGCGGCGTCGCGCGTTGCGGGAACAGGCCACCCTCCAGGTGGGCCAGGGGACCCCGGCGTCTCCCAGCCCCGTGGTGGTTCCGCCCGTCGTGTCGCCCAAGCAGGCCCGCTGAGCCGGGAGGGACCGGCATGAAGCAGGTGAAACCCGGGGAAATCCCGACCGCACTCCCGGCCACGCTGGCGCCTCGTGCAAGCGCCGCCGCCTCCGCGGATGCAGGCTAGCCCGCCGGCCGCGATGTCGCCTGTCATTCCCGCGCCATCCGGCGCCGGGCCGACCAACGGGGCGCTGGTCCGGCGGCTGTTTGCGCTCGCCTGGCGCTACCGCGTCCACTGCCTGCAGGTCCTCGCGCTGCAGCTGGCCCTGCTGACGATGGGGCTCAGCGGACTGAGCCTCACGGGCGTGGGCATCGACTACATCAAGCACCAGGTCGACGGCACGCCGCTGGCCTCCTCCCCGCTGACGCTCCTGCTGCCTACCACCTGGACGCCGGCGCAGGTGCTGGGCCTGCTGGCGGCGCTGATCCTGGCCCTGGCCGGCGCCCGGGCGTACCTGAATTTCACCTACGCGGTGTCCGTCAACCGGCTGGTGCAGCAACGGCTGGTGGTCGACCTGCGGGGGGAGGTGTATGACCGGCTGCAGCGGCTGAGTTTCCGCTTCTTCGACGCCAACAACACCAGCTCCATCATCACCCGGGTGACGAGCGACGTGCAAAGCGTCCGCATGTTCGTCGACCAGGTGATGATCCAGAGCGTGATCATGGTGGTGTCGCTCTCGGTGTACGTGATCTACATGGTGAACCTCAGTCCGGCGCTCACGGTGGCGTGCCTGGCGACGACGCCCGTGCTCTGGGCGCTGTCGGTCTGGCACACGCGGCGAACCCAGCCGGAGTACGCGCAGAACCGCACGCTGGTGGAACGGATGGTGCAGGTCTTCGTCGAGAGCCTGCAGGGCATCGCGGTGACCAAGGCGTTCGGGCGCGAAGCCGAGGATCGGGCCCGCTTCGAGGCCGCCAACCAGGCCGTGTTGGCCCAGCAGCAGGTGATTTTTTGGCGGGTGAGCCTCTTTTCGCCGGCGATCGGTTTCCTCACCCGGATCAACATGATGGTGCTGCTGGGCTACGGCGGCTGGCTCGTGATCCAGGGGCGCCTGCCGCTCGGCACCGGGCTGGTGGTGTTTGCCGGGCTGCTCGAACAGTTCTCCGGCCAGGTCAACAACGTCGCCACCATCATCAACTCGGTGCAGCAGTCGCTCATCGGGGCGAAACGGGTCTTTGAAATCCTCGATGCGCCCGAGGAGGTGCGGAGCCTCCCGGTGGCGATCCGGTGCCCGCGGCTGCGGGGCGAGGTGAGCTTCGAACGCGTCTCGTTCGCCTACCAGGGCGGTCAGCCCGTCCTGCACGACATCGATCTGCACGTGCCGGCCGGCTGCTGTGTCGCAATCCTGGGCGCCACCGGTGCGGGCAAGAGCACCCTGATGAGCCTGGTGCCGCGCTTTTTTGATCCCACCGCCGGGACGGTGCGCCTCGACGGCGTGGATGCACGCGAGCTGCACCTCGACGATCTGCGCCGCAACATCGGCGTCGTCTTCCAGGAGAGTTTTCTCTTCTCGAACACCGTCGCCGCGAACATCGCCTTCGGGCACCCGGAGGCGACCCGGGCGCAGGTCGAGCGGGCGGCGCGCATCGCGGCGGCCCACGAGTTCATCGTGCAGCTGCCCCGGGGCTACGACACGGTCCTGGGCGAGAGCGGCAACAGCCTCTCCGGCGGCCAGCGCCAGCGCCTGGCCATCGCCCGGGCCGTCCTGCTCGAACCGGCCATCCTGCTGCTCGATGATCCCACCGCGGCGATCGACAGCGAGACCGAGCAGGAGATCTTCACGGCGCTCGACCGGGCGATCGCGGGCCGGACCACCTTCATCGTCGCGCACCGGTTGAGCACGTTGCGGCGGGCCGACTTCATCGTCGTGCTGGAGAACGGCCGGATCGTCCAGCGGGGCACCCACGATCAGCTGATGCGCGAACCCGGGCCTTACCTGCATGTCGCGAGCCTGCAACTGGTCGACAACCGCGAGCTGCAGCAACTGGAGCTGGGGGAGGGGCGGCCATGAGCGGATCGCTGCCGCCCCTGCGGGACGTCGGCCTGGTGCGGCGGTCGGGCGACGACGACGAGCCGGAGGAGTTGCAGCGGCCACTCGAGTGGTCGCTGATCCGCCGGCTGTTCACCTACGCCGGGCCAGTCCGCGGGAAAGTGACCGCGCTCGGCGTGCTGACCGCCATCCGCGCCGCCCAGCTTCCCGCGCTGGTCTGGATCACCTCGCTCATCATCACCGGGCCGGTCGCGCGCGGCGACTCCGCGGCGCTTCTCCTCGGGGTGGCCGGTTACGCGGTTCTCGCCCTCACCACTGACGGGTTGTTTCACTTCCGCCAGCGCTACGCCCTCGAAATCGGCGAAACGGTGGTCAATGGTCTGCGCGCGGAGATCTTCGCGCGCGTGCAACGACAGCCGATGAGCTTCTTTCACCGGGTGAAGCTCGGGCGCATCATCGGGCGCGTCACCAGCGACGTCGAGGCGCTGCGGGTGGGCATTCAGGACGTGCTCTTTGTCAGCGCGATCCAGGGTGGCCAGATGGTGTTTGCCGCCGTGGTGATGGCGTGGTCCGACGCGGTGTTGTTCCTCGTGGTCCTCGGGCTCGCCCCCGTCCTGTGGCTGATCAACCGGCATTTCCGCGGGCGCCTGAGCCAGTACTCGCGGGCGGCCAGCGACAGTTTCAGCCGCGTCACCGCGACCCTGGCGGAGTCGGTCAACGGTATCCGGGTGACGCAGGGTTTCGTCCGGCAGGAGACCAACGCGGGCCTCTTCCGGCAGCTGCTCGCCGACCATTCGCGCTTCAGCATCGCGCTGGCCCGCACCTCGGCGATCCTCACGCCGCTGCTGGAGCTCAACAGCCAGTTCTTTGTCGCGGTGCTGCTGCTGTTCGGAGGCTGGCGCGTCTTCCACGGGGCGATGGGGGTCGCCGACCTGATCACCTTCCTGCTCCTCGCCAATCAGTTTTTCGCGCCGATCGCGGTGATCGGCAACCAGTACAACCAGGCGCTCGTCGCGATGGCCGGCGCGGAGCGGGTCTTCCGGCTGATCGACACCAAGCCGGACTGGGAGGACGCTCCCGAGGCGAGCGACCTGGCGGATCCGCGGGCGCGGCCGGTTCCGGGGGAGGAAGCGGATCCAAGGCCGGGAAGCACGCCCGCGTCGCCGCCGCCGGTCGCCCGCGGCCTGCGGGTGGAGTTCCGCCAGGTTTCGTTCGGCTACGACCCGGCGCGCCCCGTGCTCCACGACGTCACCTTCACCGCGGAGCCGGGCCAGTGCATCGCCCTGGTCGGGCACACGGGCAGCGGCAAGAGCTCGCTCCTGAACCTCGTGACGAAGTTCTACCTTCCGACCGCGGGCGAACTGCTCCTCGACGGCCAAGAGATTCGCACGATCACCAGCGGCTCGCTGCACCACCAGACCGGGATTGTCCCGCAGCAGAACTTCCTCTTCACGGGCACCGTGCTCGCCAACCTGCGCCTTGCGCGCCCGGAGGCGACCCGCGATGAGGTCCGGGCGGCGGCCGCGCGGCTCGACTGCCTCGACCTGCTCGAGGCGCTGCCTCGGGGGCTGGACACCGAGGTGGGCGAGCGGGGCGCCGCCCTGTCCGTGGGCGAACGGCAGATCGTCTGCTTCACGCGGGCGCTGCTGGCGGATCCGCGTCTGCTGATCCTCGACGAGGCCACCAGCGCGATCGACGCGCTCACCGAGGCGCGCCTGCAGCGGGCGCTGGTCTCGCTCCTGCAGGGGCGCACCAGCTTCGTCGTGGCGCACCGGCTGAGCACGATCCGGCACGCCGATTGCGTCCTCGTGCTCGATCGCGGTCGCGTGATCGAGCGGGGCACGCACGCCGGATTGTTGTCACAGGGCGGGCACTACGCGGCTCTGCACCGTCAGTTTGTGCAGGTCGACGAGCCGGGCCGGGAGGGCGGAGAACCCCCGCGCCGCGGGGGCCAGCGGGCGGATGTCCCCGGCGAGCGGTGAAGATTTTCCTATGCAAGAGTGGAAATTTCCCTCTAGAAGTGGCCCTGTCCCAGAGGGAACTCACCAAAACCCAAAAAATCACCATGGCTAAAAAAGCTGCTCGTAAACCGAACGCTGCGTTCATGAAACCGGTCACTCCCAACGAAAAGCTCGCTGCTGTCGTTGGCGCGGCCCCCCTTCCCCGCACGGAGCTCACCAAGAAGCTCTGGGCCTACATCAAGAAGAACGGCCTGCAGGACAAGAAGGTGAAGACCCAGATCAACGCCGACGACAAGCTGAAGGCCGTCTTCGGTGGCAAGGCTGCGGTTTCGATGTTCGAGATGACCAAGCTGGTCTCGAAGAACCTCAAGTAAGATCGCCCTGTTCGTTTTCCCGCCGCCGCGGTTCACGCCGCGGCGGTTTTTTTTGCCTTGACTGGCTAGCAAAGTGATATCACTTAGCTAGCAGAATACCGAACATGAATGCCTCGTCCTCCTCCTCGCAGAATCGCAGCCAGGAACGCGTCGCGCCGCCGATGAGCGGCTGGGTGATGTTGGGGGTGAACCTGCTGCTGTACGCCGGGGCGATTGCGATGCTGGTGGCCGGAATCCGTGCCCATCTGGGCGGCGGTTTCGCCCTGGGCGTCGTGGCGCTTTTCCTCCTCGCGGGGCTGACCTCGTGCGGCTTCTTCACCCTGCAGCCGAACGAGGCGGCCGTGCTGATCCTCTTTGGCGCCTACCAGGGAACCGTCCGCCAGAGCGGCTTCTTCTTCACGAATCCCTTCAACAAGCGGCTCAAGGTCTCGCTGCGGGCCCGGAACCTCAACGGGGAACGGCTCAAGGTGAACGAAAAACGGGGCAACCCGATCGAGATTGCCGCGGTGGTGGTCTGGCGGGTGCAGGACACCGCCCAGGCCGTGTTCGACGTCGATAGCTACGAAAACTACGTAAAAATCCAAAGCGAGTCCGCCGTGCGCCATGTGGCCAGCAGCTATGCCTACGATGACGGCGAGCCCAACGAGGTCACCCTGCGGGGCGGCGCCGACGAGGTGTCGGCGGCTCTCACGCGGGAACTGCAGGAGCGGTTGTCCAAGGCGGGCGTGCAGATCGAGGAGGCGCGCCTGACGCACCTCGCCTATGCGCCCGAGATTGCGCAGGCCATGTTGCGCCGGCAGCAGGCCGAGGCCGTGATCGCCGCCCGCCAGAAAATCGTGCATGGGGCGGTCAGCATGGTCGAGATGGCCCTGAACGAACTCTCCGCCAAGCGCGTCGTGTCCCTGGACGAGGAACGCAAGGCCGCGATGGTCTCCAACCTGCTCGTCGTGCTGTGCGGCGAGTCCGAGGCCCATCCGGTCATCAACACGGGCACCCTGTACAACTAATCCCGCCGCCTCCCGCGAGACCCGGAGGAATTTCCCAACATGGACTACCAGGTCATTGTGATGAAGTGCTGCGGTGCCTTCGGCACCGACTTTCCCGCCGCGGTGGAGCAGCTCGCCGCCAAGGTCCGCGAGCAGATCTCCCATGGTTGGGAGCCGCTGGGCGGCGTGGCGGTGGGGGAAACGGGCGGGTTGAAGACCCCGCACCTCTTCCAGGCGATGATCAAGCGCCGCTAGGAAATCCCGATGTTCGTGGTGATTCCATCGATACGCCAGGCCCGCGGCGCCCTCCCGCTGCTGACGGTGCTGGTGGTCGCCGCCCTCGCCGCCGCGGCGGGGCAGGGAGGGGCGGCGGCGATCGCGTCCGTCCCGCCCCTGGCGCTGCACTGGCTGTGGCCGGGACCGCCGGTGGTCCGCGGCACCGCGTCCGGGCAGCCGTTGCCGGGTTGACGCCATGGCCTCGGAAGAGCGCAAGTCCTTTCTCCTGCGAATCGACCCCGAACTGTGGAAGGAGTTGGGGGCGTGGGCCGCCGACGATCTGCGCAGTGTCAATGGCCAGGTGGAGTACCTGCTGCGCCAGGCGGTCCAGAAGCGTCGCAAGGCCCGGGCGGCGGAAGCCGCGGCCGACGACGAGGCGTGAGCGGCGCGGCGGGTTCGTGGTTGCGCGCCGTGCCGGTGGCCGGTGGAGTGGGCGGGTCGGCGGACGCACGGACACACCATGGGCCTCCTCTTTTCACGTCACCTGAAAGTCGCGGCCGGGTGGTTCGTCATCGGGGTGATCGGCCTGGCGGCCGGCTGGCTGGCGGCGCGCAGTCTCGGGACGGTCCGGCTCGAGGAACTGACGGACCACGCCGAGTTCTGCGCCGCGGGCCTGGACGAAGCGGAACTCGGCCGCCTGGCCGGCACGCGGGCCGACCTCGGCACGCCCGGATACCTGTCGCTGAAGGAAAAGCTCCGGCGGCTCCAGGCGGTCGATGCCCGCGTCCGGTTCGCGTATGTCTTTCGCCGGCGGCCGGAGGACGGGCACATCGTGTTCCTGGCGGATTCGGCGCCGCCGGGATCGCGCGATGAGTCGCTGCCGGGTGACGAGTATCGCCATGCGGCGGTGTCGCCCGGTCTGCAGGCGGCGTTCCAGACCAACCGGCCGGCCACGGAGGGTCCGCTGGCCGACGACTTTGGTACCTGGATGACGGCCTACGCTCCGGTCGGGACCTGGCGACCCGAGACGGGAGGCATCCGGCACCTGGTCGGTCTGGATGTGGACGCCGCCGACTGGGCCCGCGACGGTTGGCTCATGGGGGTGGAGCGCATGGTGATGGTGTGGATCCTCCTCGGGATCCCGCTGGGCACCTGGCTGGTCTTTCGCCGGCAGCGCGAACAGAACGAAGTCATCCGCAACCTCTCGGAGGCGATGGAGCAGAGTCACTCGGCGATCCTGATCACGGATCCCGAGGGACGGATCGAGTACGTCAACCGCGGCCTGTGCCGGCAGAGTGGATTCTCGCGGCGTCAGCTGCTGGGCCACGGCTGGCGCCACCTCCTGGCGACGGACGCCGGGGAACTGGCGGGGGCGGAGATCGCCGCGAGCCTGCGCGCGGGGCGGGCGTGGGAAGGAGAGTGGACCTGCCGGCGCGGGGACGGAGGCTCGTTTCCCGTGCGCGGCGGCTTCACCCCGGTGCGGCGCCGGGACGGGGCAATCGCCGGGTTTGTGGCCATCTTCGACGATGTCACGGAGGTGCGCCGGCGGGAGACCGAATTGCGGGAGGCGACGGAGCTGGCGCAGGCCGCCGATCGGGCGAAGGGCCAGTTTCTCGCCACGATGAGCCACGAAGTGCGGACACCGTTGAACGGCATCGTCGGCTTCACCACGCTGCTGCTGGAGACGCCGCTGACGCCGGAGCAGGCCGAGTATGTCCGGACGATTCGCGTGAGCACGGAGGCGCTGAACCAGCTCACCGGCGACATCCTCGACTTTGCGCGGATCGAATCCGGCCGGGTGAAGCTCGATCCGTCCCCGTGCAATCCGCGCGAATGCGTGGAGGAGACCCTGGATCTCGTCGCGGCCAGGGCGGACGAAAAGCACCTGGACCTGCTGCATCGGGTCGAGTCCGCGGTGCCGGCGGCGATCCTGATCGACGGGGGCCGGCTGCGCCAGGTCCTGCTCAATCTGGTCGGCAACGCGATCAAGTTCACCGAGCGCGGCGAAGTGGAGGTGACTGTGGCACTTGAGCAAAGGGAACCGGCCCCCGGAAAGACGGAGGAGGGCTGCCGGTTGCGTTTCACGGTGCGTGACACGGGCATCGGGATTCCACCCGAGCACCATGCGAAGTTGTTCCGGGCCTTTTCCCAGGTCGATGACTCGACGACGCGGCGCCATGGGGGGTCGGGGCTCGGGCTGGCGATCAGCCGCAACCTCGTCGGCCTGATGGGCGGCTCCATCCGCGTGGAGAGCGCCGTCGGGGCGGGTTCGACCTTTGAATTCACCGTGCAGGCGGGAGTCTGCGCCGATCCTCCTCCGCCCGGCGACCTGGGCGGCAAGCGCATCCTGCTCGTCGCCGCGCCCGGCGCGCTCCGGCGGGAATGGGCGGCCCGGTTGCGGGAGTGGAACGCCGCGGTCGGGGAAGTCGACGATCTCGCCACACCCCTGAACGGCGAATGGGACATCGCGCTCGTCGACATCGTGCCGGCCGTGGTGCCTGAAGGGACGGAGCCGGTGGATTCCCCCGGGGCAACCTCGGTGGCCAGGTACGTCGGTTTGGTGCCCATCGCGACCTCCGCCGAAAAAAGGGCGGCCTGGCGACGACGGTTTCATCAACTCGTGAACAAGCCGGTGCACTACGAGGCGTTGTACGCGGTGCTCGCCGGTACCCCGGCCCGGCGGTTGGCACCGGGCGGTCTCCCGCGGAAGTTCGACCTGCGCGTCCTCGTGGTCGAGGACCACCCGGTCAACCGGCGGCTGGCCGAGCGCGTGTTGCAGAACCTGGGATGCACGCCCGCGCTGGTGACCGACGGACAGGAGGCGCTGCGGCTGCTTACCGAACGCGCAGAGGCGTTCGACGTGATCCTGCTCGACCTGCACATGCCGGAGATGGATGGACTTTCCCTGCTCGCGGCGTTGCGGGCCGGAAAGGCGGGTGCCCGCGCCCAGGGGCTCTGGGTGATTGCGCTGACGGCGGACGCCCGGGATGAGCAGCGGAGAGAGGCCCTGGCGGCGGGCCTCAACGATTATTTGACGAAACCGCTGCAACCGGGGGCGCTGGAGGCCGCGTTGCAGCGCTACCAGGAAGAGCGCTCCCGGCCGCGTGGGTGAGCCGTTGCGGGCGGCGGGACCCGGCGTCGGCTTTTGTGTCGCGGCTGGAACGCGACTCCACAGCCTGCGAGGTCTGTGATGAAGCCGACTCCTTCCGCCGAGCATGTGCGCGCCCTGCTGATGCTCCTGCTCGCCAATTTCTTCTGGGGCCTGAGCTTCCCGCTGATCAAGGCGATCACCTTGTTGCATGCCCAGTTGCTGCCGGGGGCGGGCACCTGGTTTTCGGCCGTCTACACGGTGGCGCCGCGCTTCCTGCTGGCGGTGGTCATCCTGCTGGTCCTGCGTCCCCGCGACGCGTGGCGGGCGACGGCGTCGGAATGGCGCCAGGGAATCATGCTGGGCTTGTTCGCCGCCGGCGGGATGCTGCTGCAGAATGACGGCCTGCAGTTCACCGCCGCGAGCACGTCGGCGTTCCTGACGCAGTTCTACGCCATCCTGATTCCCATCTGGGTGGCGGTGCGGGCCCGCCGCAACCCTGGCGGGCGCATCTGGGTGGCTTGCGGAATGGTGCTCGCCGGTGTGGCGATCCTGGGCCGTTTCGACTGGCACGAACTGCGGCTGGGCCGGGGCGAGGCGGAAACGCTGTTGAGTTCGTTGTTTTTCATGGGGCAGATCCTGGCGCTCGAGCGGCCGGAGTTCCGGGGCAACCGGCCCGACCGGATCACCTTGGTGATGTTTGCCACCGAGGCGTTGATCTTCTGGGCGATGGCGGGACTGACCGCGCCGCAACCGGAGGCGTTGCTCGTGCCCTGGAGTTCGCCCGCGTGGCTGGGGTTCACCGTGGCCCTGGCGGTCTTCTGCACCCTTGGGGCCTTCTCCCTGATGAACACCTGGCAGCCGAAGATCACCGCCACCGAGGCCGGGCTCATCTACTGCATCGAACCGATCTTTGGGTCGGCGATGGCGCTGGTGTTGCCGGCGTGGTTCTCCCGCTGGGCCGCCATCGACTACCCCAACGAAAGCGCGACATGGACCCTGCTGGCCGGAGGCGGACTAATCACCGCTGCCAACGTGGTGGTGCAACTCAAACCCCCGGCGCGCGACTGATCCGCGCCGGGCGGGACCTCACTTCGGCGGGGCAGGCGGCGGCGATGGCGGGGCGACGATGATCGTCCGCTGCCCGCCGGGGGTTTCGACGACGGCAGGAGCGGGACCCTCCGTGGTGGAAGTGGTGAAGGTCATCACCTGCACGTTGTCCCGAACCACGGGTCCGGTTCCTCCGAGATGAACGTCGCGGGCGGCGGCGCCGTCGGTCGTCAGCGTGGCGCCGGTGACGACCATTTGCCGCGTGCCACCGGCCCCGCCGGCTCCGGCAGGCATGACGGGATAAACGCTCTGCCCGCCGATGACCCCGAGACCGGGGGAATTCGCGGGCGGCGTGGTCGAATAGGCGAGGCCACTCTGCAGGATCCCAACCCAAGGGGAACGCTGGGAGTAGGCGTCGGCGGCCTCCGAGCCGAGCGCCTGCTGCAATTCGGCGCGGGCGCGGGTGCCCAACTCCTGGATCTGGGCGCGCCGCTGTGGCAGAGGCACGGACGCGTCGGCGTTGATCCGCTGGGACTCGGCGGCGAGGTTCTCCCGCAGGGTCGCGACGCGGTCGGTGGTGCCGGCGGCGAGGTTGAGCCGGCTGGCCAGCGCCTCGACGGTGCGCAGGTCACCGTCGCTGGCGCGGCGCAGGTTGGCGTACGCGGTATCCCCGAGGGCGGCGCGGATATCGTCCTGGAGCTGCCGCTGCGCATCGTTGCGGGCGCGGAGGGTCTCCGGATTAATCCGTCCGCTCATCGCCTCGGTCGGGAACTTCTCCTCGAACGCCTTCTGTAGGGCGTAGATCTTGCGGAAGTCCTCCTCGGTTTCGATGCCGTCGCCGTAGCGGGCCCGAATCAGGCCCGCGATTGGGGAGGTCCGGAGCTCGAACTGCAGCTGTTCCTCCGGCGTGAGCACGGCGGCGATGTCGCGGTCGCGCTCGGCGCGCAGGAGTTTCAGTTTTTCCCGGTCGGACGGCAGCTGGATGCCACTTCCGCCAAACTTGGCCATCATCTCCTCGTAGTCCTGGTTGATCCGCCGAAGCGCCTCCCGTTTCGCGGGTGAGAGGAAAGCGAGGTACCCAGGGTCGCCGCCGCCGAGCAGGCCGGCATCCTCCCCGAAGGCCGCCACCAGGGCATCCGACATCTCGCGCCGCAACTGCAGTTGCTGTTCGCGTGAAGGCGTGGAGCCGGGGTTGGAACGCCACCAGCGCTTGTCGGCCGGCGCGGACTTGTCGGCGCGGTACTTGGCCACCAGCCGGGACAGGGATCGTCCCAAGGCCAGTTCGCGGGCGAGGTCAGCGGGCAGGCCGGCGGCCTCGAGTTCCCGGGCATTGCCGGCGAGCAGGGCCGCGCGCAACGCCTCCGAGGGGGCGCGGCCTTCGGCACTCGCGCGGGCCCCCGAGGAGGCGGAGGCGGCGGGAGCGGCCGGCGGCGGCGAAGAGGGGCGGGTGGCCAGCACCGCCACGAGGGCCAGGTTGGCGAGAAGCGAGGCGAACAGGAGGAGGGTCGCGGGTTTCACGGGAAGAGAGTCTCCACAGGAGGTCCAAGGAAGCGCCGCCGGGGGCGAAAATTGTCTGGAAGGGCGGAGCTCCGGATGGCGTCAGCCGGTGCCTGACTGGGACCGACTGCGCTGGCGCACGGCGACCGCGGCGCGCAGGGTCACGGCTCCGACCACGATGAAGCCGCCGGCAAGGGCCCAGCGGGTGGGCTGTTCGCCGACGAAAAGCAGCACCCAGATCGGATTCAGCACCGGTTCGATGACGGGGATGAGGACCGCTTCGAGGGCGGTCACGTGCTTGATCGCCCGGGCGTAGAGCCAGTACGACATTCCAAGCTGGACCACGCCGAGCGTCAGGAGAGCGGCCCAACCGGAAGCCGGCAGCGCCGGCGCCGGGAGGATCCACGGCAGGCCGATGAGGAACGCCAGCACGTTGCCGAGGATGATCGACTCGACCGGCGAGCCGTCCTTCTGGCGGCGCATGGCCACCGCCATCGCCCCGAAGCTGATGCCGCTCAACAGCGCGAGGGCATCGCCGGCGATGTGCCCCAGGGCCAGGCTGTCCTTGAAGAACAGCGCCATGCCTCCCAGGGCGACGGCGATGGTGATCCAGTCCGCCCGGGTGGCCCGCTCCCCGAGCAGCGAGGCGGAAAAGAGCGCCACCCACACCGGCGCCGTGTACTGGATCAGAATCGCGTTGGCTGCACTGGTCATGGTCGTCGCGGTGCAGAAGGTGACCGTGCACGCCGCATAGCCGATGGCGCCGATGAGCTGGTCCCGGGAGAACGTAAACTTCAGCCCGCGATTCGTCAGGACCAGGAACACGGCCGCGATCGCGCCCCGCCCTCCGGACACCGCCATTCCCGGCCAGGTGGTGGCGACGGCCTTGATCAGCACGCCGGCCAGGCTCCAGCAGAGCGCGGCGCCGACGAGTTGAAGGACGGAGCGGGAGTGATCAGCGTTCACAAGGCGAACCGGTGAATTGCGGCCGGGGCGGGTGCGGGGCAACGAGAAAGGGGACGGCCCGGCGGTGGAGGCGGCTGGCCTAGGCGGAGCGTACCGGTGGCGACGGACGAGGTTCGGCGGGGCGTGGAGGTGGCAAAACAAGCGTTGGCGTGGCGCCGCCCGGAGTTCAGGCTGCATCGCCATGAAGCGCACCCCCGCCTCGGTCCCCCTGGTGCCGGCAGTTCCGGGGATCGGCGGGGAGATCTCGACTGCGTGCCGCCAGCGGCGCGGGAGGAGGCACGCGTGAAGAGTGCCGTCTGGCGGCGGAGCCTGGTGGCGGCGGTGGCGGCGGCCTTTGCCGCGTTGGGCTACTGGCTTGCCCCCCGCAACGTGCCTCCGCCTCCACTTGTGGAGACGCGCCCGCCGCGACTGGAACCTCCCTCCGCCCCCGGGGAGCGGGGCAAGGGCGAAACCTCCCCGGCCGACTACGCCGCCGCGGCCCTCTGGCTGTCGAACGAAAAGGCAAACCGGGTGGACAAGATCCGCCGGGACTACGAGCAACTGCAGATGAAGGCGGCGGCCGACTATGCTGCGGCGGGACGGGATTTCCCGGGCGGGCTCAACGGTTTCCTGCGCCAGCTCGCGCTGTTGGAGCGGGAGAAGCGCGCGGACCTCGCCACCGTCCTCACGGTCCGCGAACTCGAGGATCAGGAGTTGTTCGATTCCCTCACCGGTCGCGCCGTCCAGCGTCGCCTGGGGGAAACGTCCGCCACGGAAGCCCAACGGCGCGAGGTCTTCCGGCGGCAGCGGGATTTCGACGATCGGTTTGCGCTGAGCCTTGAGGTGACGCCGACGGCCCTCTGGGAGCGGGAGGCGGCACGGCAGCGGCTGCAGGAGGAGATTCGGGGTGTGCTCGGCGACGAGTTGTTTGCGACCTGGCTGCGGGGCGAAGGGTCGGATTTCGTGGTCATGGCGGATCTGGTGGCCCGGCAGCGATTGCCGCTGGCGACGAGCCTCGAACTCTGGCGGGCGCGCATGGACTACCTGGTGCGGCGCCTGGCCATCCTCGCGACCGAGGGATCTGAGATGCAACGGCGGGCTGCGCTGACCGAACTCGCCCGCCGGACCGAAATCAGGGTGATCGGACTCCTCGGCGCCGGGACGGTGGAGCTGTACCGCGACAGCGCCTTGCCCTGGTTGCCGCGGTCGTAGGCTCGGAAGGCCTACCGATTTCCCCCGGGGCTCCCGGCGCGACCCGGCGGGGCCGGGCGGGGGTTGCGCAGCACGCTGTGGTTGACGGGCCGCCGCTGGTCCGCCGTGAGCGGGGGGAGATCCGGCAGCGAATCCGCCCGCACCTCGCGCAACCAGTGGCGGGCCAGGGCCCGGAAGGCGTCCCACCGTTCGGCGATGAAATGATCGCGCGCCGTCATCGCCTGCCCGTCACCCCGCAATGGCTCGGCCGCGGCCGCCTGTCGCAGCAGGCTGCGCCATTCGGTCAGGAGCCGGTCGATGTCGCCGCGCCCCGCGGTTTCGACCTGATCCAGGACCTCGCGGGTCCGCGCCCCTTCGGCCACGAGAGCGCGCACCGATTCGCCGGCGCCGGAACCATACTGCACCGGCACGCCTTCGTGGAGCCAGCCTTCGATCGAGAGTCGCCGGTAGGCGCGGCGGCAGGCTTCCGCGAGCCGGCCGAGCCACCGCGGGTTTGTGCCGGAGAAGCGGTCACCGGCAAACAGGTTGGCGGCGTCGAACACCAGGTCGTCGAGCGGATAGCGGTGATCCTCGAGCGCCGCCGCCAGGGCCAGCCCTTCCGGGCCGAGGAAGAACGAGACGATTTCGCCGCGCCCCGTCAGTTGCAGCTGCCGGTCGAGCACCCCGGTGCGCTGCCACTGCCACAGCAGCGTGGGCGTGGGCGGGAGCGCAAGGCAGGCGCTGCGCTGGGGGCAGCCGCGGCAACCCGCGAAGGCGTTGCGCTCGCGCCGGACCAGGCGGGCGCGCCCGGTGTCGGTCCGCTCGCCGCAGGGCAGCGCGGCAGCGAGATCCGGGGGCGTCTCCTCGAGCCCGAGGGCGAGGCGTTCCTCGGTGAAGAAGCGTCCGGCCTCGACACCGGCCAGTTCCGCGGCGGGCCGGCCGGCGCGGAGCTGGCGGAGCAGCAGCGCCCAGGGTAGCGGAGTGGCCCGCTTCAGCCGGAGCGGTTCGGCCCGGCGCAACCGCGGGGTGCTGCTGCTCACCAGCACGAACCCCATTTCGTCCAGACCGCGGCGTCCCGCCCGGCCCACCATCTGCAGCAGGTCGTGCGGCGCGATCTCCCGCTCGAAGTGATCGTGGCGGAAACTGCCCGCGGTGATCAGCACCGAGCGGAGGGAGAAATTGATGCCGGCGCTCAGTCCGAGGGTCGCGACCACGGCGCGCAGCTGCCCGGCCTTGGCCAGGGGCTCGATCAACCCGGCGCGCTGGGCATAGCTCAAGCCGCTGTGGTGGTAGGCCACGCGGGCGCGCAGCAACTTGGCGAGGTGCGGGCCGCAGAGTTGCTCCTGCTCGGGCGTGAGGGTGAGCGGCTCCGCCAGCGGCAGTTCGCGCGCAAACTGCCGCGCCAGGCGTTCGGCGTCCGCCCGGTGCGGGGCAAACACCAGCACCGGGCCCAGCCCCTCCCGCAGCGCTCCCGCCACCCGCCGCGACCAGAAGCCCTCGATGCAGCGCGGCAGCCCGTGCACTAAATCGTCGACCTCGACCTCCTCCAGCTTCACCGGCCGTTCCCGGTGCTGGATCACCTCGCTCGCCCGGCCCAGGCGGCGCAGCCAGGCCGCGACATCTTCCGGGTTGGCCACCGCCCCCGAGAGCAGCAGCAACTGCAGTTCGCGCGGGGCGAAGAGCAGCACGCCCTCGTAGTGGTTTCCGCGGTGGGCGTCGGCGAGCCAGTGATACTCGTCCACCACCAGGAGCTGGAAGGGCGCGTCCGGCGCCGCTCCCGGCGCCGCGATTCCCGGGCGGTTTACCACCAGCCCCTGCACCGCCTCAAGGGTGGCCACCACCACGGGAGCGTCGGGGTTGACGCACAGATCGCCGGTCATGATGCCGACGTTCCAGTCGCGGGCCCGCCATTCCGCGAACTTGTCGTTGGCCAGCGCCCGCGTCGGGACGGTGAAGAGCGCGCGCCGGGTGAAGTTGGTCTGCTCGGCCCAGCGTTCGAAGATGTAGGTCTTTCCCGCCCCGGTGGGGGCGTCGATGATCACGTCGCGACCGCTGCGCAACGCCGCCAATGCCAGCGCCTGCCACCGGTCGGGCAGCAGAAGTTTCTGGAGGCCGGCAAACGCGTCGGACAGCACGGCTTCAGCGTGTCAATCGGGCCGGCGGCGTCAAACGGGAGCGCGGGCCGTTCGTCCGCGCCCGGGAGACTGGGCTTTTTTTGACCGCAGGGTGCCGCCGCCTGCGCATGGGTTGCCCGGCGGGCCGGCGCCAATAGGTGCGTACCATTCGCCAACCCTCGCGCCGCTGGGGCGACGGGGCTTTGTTAGCATGATAAGTGCCATGAAATCCGCGGCCCCTGCGTCCCCTGTCGGGCATGTCTCGCATGATGAATCGGCGCTCCTCGATCTGTTGGAAAGTCTCAAGCAGCGTCACGGCTTTGTGCCCCGGGAGGTCTCCGACGAGGTCTCCCGGTTGGTGGAGGTGAAGCTCGAGCGCCTCCGCCGCATCCAAAGCCAGCTGGACACCACGATCCGGCGCGACGTGCAGCAGCACGTCGCGCACTGGCGCGAGGAGGAGGGCAACCTGATCATGATCCTCCACGCGATCCAGAACCAGCACGGCTACGTGCCGCGGGAGGTCGCGATGGAGCTGTCGCGGGAGCTCGGGGTGAAGCTGGCGCGCATCTACGAGGTCATCACCTTCTATCACTACTTCAAGCTGCAGCCACCCGGCGCGCACACCGTCACGGTCTGCAACGGGACGGCCTGCTACCTGAAGGGAAGCGGCGAGTTGCTGAACGAGCTGCGCTCGCAGCTCGGCATCGCCGAGGGGCAGACCACGCCCGACCGGCAGATCCACCTTGATACCGTGCGGTGCATCGGCTGCTGCGGCATGGCACCGGCCATCGTCGTCGACGGCAAGACCTGCGGACACGTGAAATCCTCCGAGATCGCCGGCCATCTCGCCGGTCTCCGGGCCAAGAAGGAGGCGGTCGCATGAAGACGCTCACCCGCCAGGAACTCGAGGACTTTGCGGCCAATCCCCCCGCCAATCCGCCGGAGTGGATCCGGGTGCAACTCGACACCGGTGGCATCGCCGCCGGGGCCGAGGCCGTGCACGCGGCGTTGGCGCACGAACGCGAGGAGCGCAAGCTGCTGTTCTCCCTGCAGCGCGCCGGTTCCATCGGTTATTCCTTCGCCGACCCGGTAATCGAGGTGCAGGCGCCGGGCATGCCGCGGATCCACTACGGGCACGTCACCCCGGAGCTCGTGGGGCAGGTGATCGAGGATCACCTCCGCGACCGCCGGCTGATCGACGACCACGTCATCGCCACCCGCCAGCGCGCCGTCACGCTCGACGGTCCGGTGACGCACCTCCTCGTGCGCGACACCGGCCCCGAGACCGGAAGCAAGACGGAGTTCTTCCAGTTCTCGTTCACCGAGGAGCTCAAGCGTCGTGGATTGGCCGAGCGGGTGCAGGTCGTGCGTGCGCTCGACATCGGCGTCTACGAGGAGGGCGCGGTCATCCAGTTGCTGCCCTCCGGCGTCACTTACGCCAATGTGCTGGCCCCCGACGTCGCCCGCATCGTGGCCGAGTCGATTGAGGGCGGGCGGGTCATCGATGACCTGCTCTGGAAGACCCCGGATCGCCAGGTGCGCATCGTGCTGCGCAACTGCGGCGACGTCGATCCCGACAGCCTCGACGACTACCTCCGGCGCGCCTCCGGCTACCAGGGGTTGCGACGGGCGCTCTTCGAGTCGAACCCCGAGCAGGTCATCGCCGAGCTCAAGGCCAGCGGCCTCCGCGGCCGGGGCGGGGCCGGTTTTCCGACCTGGATGAAATGGCAGCTGACGCGGGCCCAACCCGCGCCGCAGCGGTATGTCATCTGCAACGGCGACGAGGGGGATCCGGGTGCCTTCATGGATCGCAGCGTGCTCGAGAGTGATCCGCATTCGGTGCTCGAGGGCATGATGATCGCGGCTTACGCGATGGGCGCGTCCAAGGGCTACTTCTACATCCGCGCCGAGTATCCCAAGGCGGTGGAGCGGATCGAGCGCGCCATCCGCCAGGCGCGCGAGCAGGGCCTCCTGGGCAAGAACATCCTCGGCAGCACCTTCTCCTTCGAGGCCAAGGTCCGCCTCGGGGCCGGCGCCTTCGTCTGCGGCGAGGAAACCGCGCTCATCGCCTCGATCGAGGGCCGGCGCGGCAGCCCGAGCCCGCGACCGCCCTACCCGTCGGTGCGCGGCCTGTGGGGCATGCCGACTGCCATCAACAACGTGGAGACCCTCGCCTGCGTCCCGGCCATCCTCACCCGGGGAGGCGCCTGGTTTGCCGGCTTCGGCACCGAGACGTCGAAGGGCACGAAGGTCTTCGCGGTCACCGGCAAGGTGCGCAACGCCCAGCTCGTGGAGGTGCCGATGGGGACCACCCTGCGTGAGATCATCTACGAAGTCTGCGGGGGCGTCCTCGACGGCCGGGAGATCAAGGCCGTCCAGACGGGCGGGCCCTCCGGCGGCGTGATTCCGGTCCAGCACCTCGATACCCGCGTCAGCTACGAAAGCCTGCAGCAGCTGGGCTCCATCATGGGTTCCGGCGGCATGCTGGTGATGGACAAGACGGACTCCATGGTCGAGGTGGCGAAGTTCTACCTCAAGTTCTGCGTCGACGAATCGTGCGGCAAGTGCGCCCCCTGCCGCATCGGGGGTTACCAGCTCCTGCAGATCCTCGACCGCATCTCGCGCGGGCGCGGTTCCGCCGGCGACCTCGCGCTGATCCAGCGCATCTGCCAGGCGATGCAGCGGGCCTCGCTCTGCGGGCTCGGGCAGACCGCCCCCAACCCGGTGCTGTCGACCCTGCGGTACTTCGGCGAGGAGTACCAGGCCTTCATCGAGGGCGGTCCCAGCTACGCTCGTAAGGTCAGCCGCGGCTCGGCCTCCCCGGCCAAGGCCCCGGAGCGAACCGGCACGACCCCGCCGGTCAACCCCACGCCTTCGAACCGCTAACCCGGACCCCGCCATGATCAAAGCGCGCATCAATCACATCGACGTCGAGGTTCCCGAGGGGACCAGCATCCTCGATGCCGCCCGGCAGGTGCAGGTGAAGATTCCGGTGCTCTGCAAGCACAAGGATCTGCACGCCACCGCCGCCTGCGGCATCTGCATCGTGCGCAACAAGGGCGGCAACCGCCTCATTCGCGCCTGCTGCACGCCCCTCGAGAACAACATGGAGATCACGACGCACGATCGCGAAATCGTCGAGGTTCGCCGTTCCACGCTCGAGCTCATCCTCTCCAACCATCCCCAGGCCTGCTTGAACTGCGGGCGCAACGGCGAATGCGAGCTCCAGACGCTCGCCGCGGACTTCAACATCCCGCAGGAGTCGATCAAGCGGTACGTGAAGGACGTCGCCCCGGACACCTCCACCGGCTCGATCATCCTCGAGTTCGAGAAGTGCATCAAGTGCGGCCGCTGCATCCAGGTCTGCCAGGAAATGCAGAACGTCTGGGCGCTGTCGTTCCTCGACCGCGGGATCAACACCCGCATGGCCCCGGCCGGCGACATCACCCTCGCGGAGTCGCCCTGCGTGAAGTGCGGCCAGTGCTCTGCGCACTGCCCCACCGGCGCCATCGTCGAGAACGACGAGACCCCCGAGGTCTGGAAGGCGCTCCACGACCCCGATCGCATCTGCGTCGTGCAGATCGCGCCTTCGGTGCGCGTGACGGTCGGCGAGGCCTTCGGCCTGCCTCCGGGCACGAACCTGACCAAGAAGCTCTACGCGGTGCTGCGCCGGCTCGGCTTCCGCGCGGTCTTCGACACCAACTTCTCGGCGGACGTCACCATCGTCGAGGAGGCGAGCGAGTTCATCGAGCGGTTCGTCAACAAGCGCGGCTCCCTGCCGCTCATCACCTCGTGCTGCCCCTCCTGGACGGATCACATGGAGAAGCGGCACTACGACTTCATCGACAACTTCTCCACCGCGAAGTCGCCGCAGCAGATGCTGGGCGTGCTGGCCAAGACCTACTACGCGCAGAAGCTCGGCTTCGATCCGGCGAAGATGTTCGTCGTCTCGATCATGCCGTGCACGGCGAAGAAGTACGAGCTGTCGCGCACCGAGGAGATGTACGCCTCCGGCTACAAGGACATCGATGTCGCGCTCACCACCCGCGAACTGGCGCGCATGATCAAGCAGTCGGGCGTGGATTTCCTCAACCTGCCCGACGGGGCGCCGGATTCGATTCTCGGCGACTATTCCGGCGCCGGCACGATCTTCGGGGCCACCGGCGGCGTGATGGAGGCGGCCGTGCGCACGGCTCACTTCTACGCCACCGGCAAGAAGCTGGAGAAGGTCGAGGTCGAGGCCGTGCGCGGCCTGCAGGGAGTCAAGGAGGGCACGCTCAACATCGGCGGCACCCAGGTCCGGGTGGCCGTCGCCCACGGCCTCGCCAATGTCGAGGAGGTGCTGGAGCGGGTGCGCACCGCCCGCCGGACCGGGACGGAGACGCCCTATCACTTCATCGAGGTGATGGCCTGCCCGGGCGGTTGCATCGGCGGCGGCGGTCAGCCCTATGGGGTCGACAACGAGCGGCGCCGCCTGCGCATCGCGGGGCTCTACCAGGATGACCGCGACTGCGCCGTGCGGCATTCGCACGAAAACCCGGAAGTCCTGCGCGTGTACGATGATTTCCTGGGCAAGCCGCTGGGCGCCCGGGCCCACGAATTGCTGCACACGCGGTACACGGCACGTCCCCTGTACAAACGCTGAACCTCCCTTCATGGTGCGGGACGATGCCTGCCCTCCGGTCGACATCCTCCCGCCCATGAAGCCGCCCGCTCCCGGTCGGGCCCGCTGGCGCGGGCCCGGCGCCCGGAGCCTCGGGCTGGCCGCGGCGCTCGTGCTGGTGGCGTTCGTGCCGGCCCGGGCGGAGGCCCCGTTGCTGCTGCCGCCGTGGGTGATCGCGGAGGCGGCGTTGCGCGCGCCGCCGACCGCGCGGGAGGACTGGTTCGCCGCCACCCTGGGGTCGACGACGGCGCTCGCCGCGACCGACTGGTCGGGCCGGACGGTGGGCACCCTGAGTGAGGCCCTGCGCCGGATCCCGGGCCTCTTGCTGCAGGAGAGCTTCGGCGGATTCGAGCCGCCCCGGCTCTCGGTGCGCGGGTCCGGGCTCGACAGCGCGCCCAGTGCCCGCGGGGTGGCGTTGCTGGTGGACGGTCTGCCCCTGGCGCGGGCGGACGGCTCCTTTCACAGCGGGCTCTTCGATCCCCTGCTCTTTGCGCGGCTCGAGGTCTATCGCGGCTCGCTGCACGCGGCCCTGACCCCGGCGGTGCTGGGTGGGGTGATCAACGCGGCGACCCTCGCGCCGACTGCCGCGTCCACCTCCTCGCTCCGGCTCGAAGGGGGCGATTTCGGCTGGTGGCGGGCGCAGGCTGGGACGGCCACGCCGGCGCTCGGGGTCGAGGCGTCGTTCGTCTCGGCCGATGGCTGGCGGGAGCACAGCCGCCAGCAGCGCGGTGCCCTCGTGGCCTCGGCCCGGCGCGAACTCCGCCCTGGCCTCCAGGCGGAAGCCGCGGCGTACCTGGGACAGGCCGACTATGAAGTGCCCGGCCCCCTGACGCTCGCCGAGGTCCAGTCCAGCCCCCGGTCGATCTCCCCGGCCGCGCGCCGCGATCTGCCGGAGCGCGACTCGTCGGTCGTGCGGGTTTCCGGGCAAATCAAGGCGGCGGCGGCCGGTGGCACGAACCGGGCCGCCGGCATGGCTTGGACGAGGCTGCGCGACACATTTCGGCAACTGCAGCCCAACGGGGAGACGGCAGCCCTCAGCGACGATTTCGCCGCCCATGCGACGGCCGCCTGGCGGCCAGTCGTGGCCGGCCAGGATCATCATGCGCTGGTCCGGACGACCATCTCGAGCGGCCGCCTCGCGGTCGATCGGTTCCGCAACGACAGCGCCCGGCGGGGCCCGCGCTTCGGTGCGTATACGGGCCGGGCGGAGACGGCGGCGGTGAGCGTCGAGGATTTGGCCTGGCTCCGCCCGGATCTCGCGGTCGGGGCGGGAGGGACCGCCTTGCGGGCCCGCCGGCGGATCGAGGACCGGTTCACGCCGACGAGTCCCGCGGTGCCCCTCTCGCGCCGCGTGGAGGTGACGGAGATCTCGCCCCGGGCGGGTGTGGCCTGGCACGGTCCGCGGGAGGTGACCTGGCGCGCCGCCGTTTCGCGGGGCGCCGAGCCGCCGGCCTTCGACGACCTGGTGGCCGTGCAGGGGGCGTATCCGAATCTTGGACTCCGCAGCCGGGACTTGTCGGGGCAGCGGGCCACCACCTGGGAGCTGGGGGTTGCGGGCGGCGGGCGGAGGCTGGCGTGGAGCAGCACCGCCTACCTCGGGCGGTGGCGCCAGGAGATCCTCCGGCTGGCGGATGCAAACGGCCTGCCCCGGGGCGCCGTCAACGCCGGGCCGACTCGCCATCAGGGGATCGAGTCCACGCTGCGCTGGCAGGTGGTGGAAGGGCCGGACGACCTGGTGCTGGCCGTGACCTCGACGCTGGGACGGTTCACCTTCGAATCGGACCCCGTGTATGGCAGCAACCGGATCGCCGGGGCACCGCCGCACGTCGGCGCGGCCGAGCTGGCGTACGCGCAACGCCGCGGATTCTTCGCGGCCGCGGAGGCGACGTGGCTGGCGGGGCGCACGCAGGTGGATCACGCCGGTCGCCTCGCCTATGGAGGCCACACCCTCCTGCACCTCCGCGCCGGGTGGCGGTGGGGGCGCACGTGGCAGGTCTATGCCGCGGTCCGCAACCTCGGCGATCACGCGCACGTGGCGAGCACGACCGGGGTGCTCGATTTGGCCCGGGCGCCGGCGGCGACGTCGATCTTTCTTCCCGGGGCTGGCCGGACCTTCACCGTGGGCTGCGAATGGAAGCGCTGAACCCATACCCGCGGGAGAAGCCTGCCGCCCGCCCGGGCGGTCCAACCGGTCGCGACGGCGCGAGCCAAAGGGGGGCGCGGGCATGATCGCGGCCCTGGGGACCTTGTTGTTCTTTGCCGCGACGCCGGTGTTTGCCAACCGGGCGGCCCATCGGCTGGGCAGCCTGCATGCCAATTGCTATCGGCTGGCGGTGGCGGTCTTGCTTCTCGGGGCCTGGGCCCACCTGGCGGGCCGCGGCTGGGGTGGCGCGGCGCTGGGGTGGTTTCTGCTCGGCGGGGTGGTGGGATTTGGGATCGGCGGCGTGGCGATGTTTCAGTCTCTGCCGCGGCTCGGATCCAATCTCTCGACGCTGATCGTGCAGTGCCTGTCCGCGATGGTGGCGGCGGCGGTGGAGTGGGCGTGGTTGGGCACCCGACTGACGCCACTGCAGGTGGCGGCCGCCGCGGCCACGCTGGCCGGGGTCGCGGTGGGGCTGATGCCGAAGAGTCTCCCGCGGGTTTCGCCGGGGGAATGGGCGGTCGGCCTGGTGTGGGCGATGATTTCGGCCTTGGGGCAGGGGATCGGCGCCGTCATCAGCCGCAAGGCTTTCGCCGTGGTGGCGGCCGCGCAGGAGCGCATGGACCCCGGGACGGCGGCCTACCAGCGCGCGATCGGCGGACTGCTCGTGGCGGCCCTGGTCCTGGGGGTGGCGGAGCGTTGGTGGCCGGAGCGGCGCCGCGAGACCGGGCGCGCCTGGCCCTGGGTGCTGGCCAATGCCCTGACCGGTCCGGTGCTCGGCGTGGCCTTCTACCAGTGGGCCCTGCGCACGACCCCGGCCGGCGTCGTGCAGCCGATTGTGGCCGCCGCACCGCTGCTGACGATCCCGCTGGCGGCCTGGCTGGAAGGCACCCGACCGCGGGGGCTCTATTACGCCGGTGCGGTTCTGGCGGTGATCGGGGTGACAGGATTGCTGGTCGGAAGATAGGCGACCTGCGGCGACGGGCGATTGCGCTTGCGGGCCCGCGGGGCGGCTGCTGGAATTATAATTATGAACTACCCTGCCCCTGCCACCGCCGGTTGGTCGTTCCGGTCTCCGGTGTCCGTCGTTTCCGCCCGTGTCCTCCGTTGCCTGGGTGCGGCGCTGCTGGCCGCCGGTCTGTGGGCCGGAGGTGCGGCCACGGCTGCGCCCGCGACCGGGACCGGCGCGGTGCAGGGCCGGGTCTACAACCCCGCCACCCAGCAGTACGTGCGCAACGCGGAGGTCCGGCTTGAGGGCACGGCCCAGCAGGCGGTGACCGAGGGTGATGGTTCTTTCCAGTTCCTGCAGGTGCCGGCCGGCCGCACCACCTTGAGCGTGAGCTATACCGGTTATCCAACCGTTCGCGACACCTTCGAGGTGCCGGCCGGGCAGACGGCCGTGCGGGAAATCAACCTCACGGCCGCGCCGGCATCCGGCGACAGCGTGGTGCAGCTGTCCGCCTTCACGGTCACCTCGGAACGCGAGGGCAACGCCAAGGCGATCATGGAGCAGCGGCGCAGCATGGACATCACAACCTCCGTCGCCTCGGACATCTTCGGTGACGTCACGGACGGCAACGTCGGCGAGTTCCTCAAGTTCTTGCCCGGAGTCGACGTCGACTATGTCGAGTCGGAGACGCGCGGGCCGCGGCTGGGCGGCATGGATGCGCAGTACGTGGGGGTGTCGTTCGACGGCGTGCGGGTGGCCAGCGCCGACGCCAACCGCACCGGCGACCTGGGCCGCGCCACGAGTTTCGAGGCCTTCTCCATCAGCTCCATCGAGTCGATCGAGATCAACCGGACGACCAGCCCCGACACGAGCGCAGACTCCCCGGCGGGGACGATCAACATGAAGACCCGCCGCGCCTTTGACCGGAAGGGGCGGCGGATCAGCTACAATTTCAGCGTGAACCTGAACTCCGAGGAGTTTCACCTCCAGCGCACCTTTGGACCCGGCGGCAAGGCCGAGTACAAGGCCCGTCCGAACTGGAGCCTGGAGTATTCCGACGTGTTCCTCGGCCAGCGTCTCGGCGTGGTGGCAAGTTTCAGCCATGTCGACTCCTACACGGAGCAGTACCGGCACAACCTCACCTACAACCTGAGTCCGACCGCGGCGGATCCGCGCCCGATGGTCACGACGGCGCTGAACTTCAAGGACGGGCCCAAGAACATCGCCAAGGACACCTATACCCTCACCGCCGACTACAAGGCGTCGTCGCGGCTCGTGCTGTCGGGCACGCTCATCTACAACTACTCGCTTGGGCAGTCGTTCAACCGCGAGGTGACCTTCAATGCGGCGACGAACAACAGCAACGCCAACACTGGCCGCGCCAACGTGCTGGGCGACGGTCTGACCACGGTGCGAACCAACGGGCTCGCGACCAACACCTCGCGCAACTCCGCCCTCGGCGGGGGCGGCCAGAGCAAGTACACCTATACGGTGACGGCGGCGCCGAAGTTCGAATACCGGCTGGGCGCCCTGACGGTCGACGGCCAGGCGACTTATTCCCGGGCCGACAACAACTACGACGGACTGGAGCGCGGGCACACGCGCCTGACCGACGTGAACTCGATCACCAGCGACTTTGTCGCCACGCGCTCCTCCCCGACGTCGCACGAATGGACGATCCAGCAGTTGTCGGGCGCCGACTGGTTCAACCTTTCGAACCGCACCAATCCGCGGCTGGGCAACGAGGCCCGCTACGCCCGCACGGAGGAGTACACCGGCACACTCAACGCCCGGTGGAGCGCCCGGCTCGGCCCGCTGCCCGTGGTCCTGAAAGTCGGCGGGAAGTGGAACGAGGAGAACCGCAAGAACGGCAACGAATCCAGCTACTACACCTACTCATACATCGGCCCCGGCGGCAATGTGCTCAACCCCGCCACCGGGGCGATTGCCACGGTCGGCAGCTGGGGGGCGTATCCAAACCGTAACTTCTGGGACACCGGCACCACCAACATCCTCACCTTGAAGGACCTCACCGGCCAGGTGCGGCCGGAGTTCATCCCGCGGCCGGATGACCACGCCCTCGGCGCGTTGTTCAAGCTGCATCCCGAGTATTTCGTGAACATCGCCTCGGCGGACAATTACTACAACGCCTTCATCGCCCCCCGGCGCAACCTGGTGCAGACCATCTCCGCCGCCTACGGCATGGCGGACGTGCGGCTCGCCCCGCATGTCACCCTGCGCACGGGCCTGCGCTGGGAGAAGACCGAGAACGTGACGCGCGACTTTGATCCCCTGACGAATCGCGAAGTCGCCGCGGCGGGTTTCCCGGTGAACACCGCCGCACGGCCCACCACCATCGCCGGTTACCAGTACCAGTACTTCACCCGTCCGCTCATCTCGCGCCGCAAGGCCTACGACAACTTCTTCCCGATGGTCAGCGTGAAGTACAACCTGCGCCCCAGCCTGCAATTTCACGCCGGCTACAACCAGGCGATTTCGCGTCCACCGCCCGATTCGTTGTCCGGGGCCTGGCTGATCAACGAGGACGCCCAGTTGATCACCTCGCCGAATCCCAACCTGCTGCCCGAATACTCGAAGAACTACGTGGCGCGGCTGGCCTACTACTTCGAACCGGCGGGACAACTCTCGGTCACCGTCACGCAAAACGATATCCGCAACCTGCGGCTGACGCGGCGCGGCACGGCGGAGGAGTTCGGCTTGGGGGATGACCCCGAATACGGCAGCTACGAGTTCCAGGCGCCCTTCAATGTTCAGGGGTCGCGCCGCCATCGTGGTCTGGAAATTGGCTACAGCCAGTCGCTGCCGTTCCGCCAGGAGTGGCTGCGCGGTCTGACGCTCAACTCCGCCTACACCCGCAGTTACTCGAATGCGCGCCGCGGCAACCTGCTGCCGCACCGTGTCACGTCCAGCGTCGGCTACGCCTACCGCCGCCTGCGCCTCCGGGTCGGGGTGGTGTGGCGCGATGATACGCCGGAAAGCACCTACGGGCGCTTTCGCCGTCACGACGCCAAGCTGGATCTCGGCGGGGAGTTCAAACTTGGCCGCAACTCGGCCCTGTTTTTCCAGGGCCGCAATATCTTCAACGGCGGGCAGACGTGGTTGGAGACCCCGGCCGGCGCGGTGGAGGGCCAGGGCGCCGCGGTCCGGCTGTACGAAAACTACGGCGCCAACTGGAATTTCGGGGTGAAGGGGACGTTTTAGGGTACCCGCCCGTCTTCCGCCACCGCGCGTTGGGCCAGCGCCGAAAGCGTGGCCGCGCGTGGCCCGCGTTGCCGCTTGCCCGCCGCGGCGACTCGGCTCCAACGCGGCTCCGCTAGTTCCGTCGGTGCTGGAGCATCCAGGTGTAAAGGTCGGGGTTGGCGTACGATTCCGTCCAGGAATCGTGCAGCGCTTCTGGATACACGGTGAACCGCAGTTCCTTGACTCCGCCCTTACGCAGCCCCTCGACCAGGCGTTCGGACTCATTCAGCAAAACCACGGGGTCCTTGGCGCCGTGGAATACCCAGAAACCCAAGCTTTGGGTCGCGGCCTTGTGTTCGCGCAGGCCGAAGATCAAATCAATGGCCAGTCCTCCCCCGCAGATGGGGGCGACGGCCGCGAACTTTGCCGGATGTTTGAGCGCCAGGCTCCACGTACCGAATCCGCCCATGCTGAGGCCGGTGAGGTAGAGGCGCTGACGATCCACGCGGTGCCGCGTGGAGACTTCTTCGATGAGCGCGAGCACCGCTTCGTCATCCCACTTCTGGCCGGTTGAGCACTGGGGAGAAATGACGATGAACTCGGTGGCCAGCAGCCGCGCTGCCGTCGCGCGCCGGGCCGCGGCCTCGGCGGTTTCCCCCTTGCTCGCGGGTGAATCGGAGCGGAGCAGCTTGGGCGGGCCGTGTTTGGCGACGAGCCAGGGATCGGCCCCCCGCTCGCCCGCACCGTGGAGGAAGACCAGCAGCGGCCACGCGCGCCCGGACTGCGCCTCGTAGCCCTGCGGCAGGTGCAGCAGATAGCGGTAGCCGATGGTGCGGGAAACCGTGCGTTCAAACGCCTGCACGGTTTGGGCCTCGGTGGCGAACAGGAGCGGCGCGGCGGTGAGGGCGGCGAGGAGAAGGAGCAGCGGGAGGCGGGACATGGCGCAAAGAAGTCTGCCGGATCAGGTGCCGTACAACCGGTCGCCGAAATCCCCGAGACCGGGGAGGATGTACTTGCGGTCGTCCAGGCCACGATCGAGCGCGGCGGTATGAATCACCGTACCCGGGTGATGTTTCTCCACCTCGGCCACCCCCTCCGGCGCGCTCACGATGCAGATCAGCCGGGTGTCCGTGGCTCCGTGCGACTTGACCACATCGAGGGCCTGGACCGCGGAGCCGCCGGTCGCGAGCATGGGATCCACGATGAAGACGTGGCGTCCGGGCAGCGGCGGCAGTTTGCAGTAGTAGCTGCGGGCGCGGGCGGTCTGGTGGTCTCTTTCCAGGCCGATGTACCCGACGCTCACATCCGGGAACAGGTCGGTGAACGGCTGCACCATGCCGAGCCCGGCCCGCAGGATGGGCACGATCACCAGGGGTTGGCGCACGAGCACCTGGCCGGTGGTGCGTTCGAGTGGGGTTTCGATCGGTTTGTCCTCAATCTCGAGATCCCCCGTCGCTTCAATGGCGAGGAGCATGCTCAGTTGGTGCGCCAGAGTCCGGAAGGTCGCGGGCTTGGTCGACTTGTCACGCAGATGGGTGATCAGGTGCGAGGCGAGCGGGTGGTCGAGGACGTGCAGCGGCATGGCAGGAAGGGAGGGGGCAGGAGAATGGCAGGAGGGAGCAGGGTCGGGAAGAGCGCGTTCGGGTGGCGGCGGGGGGCGCGCCGCCCCGCCCCGCGGGTCACGGGTCGAGAGTGAGGTGATGCATGGCCGCCCCCGGCAGGAGCGGCGAGGGTTCGCCCCGCACCCAGGCGGCATGGCCGGCGCGATAGTAAGGCGACAGGGGGTGGCCGCTTTGGCCGCCGGGCATGTGGTAGATTCCCTCCGCTTCGTGGCCCGGGGAAACCACCAGGCGCTCGCTGGCGCCATGCGTCGGTGTCTGCACCCGCGGCATGTCGCTGTCGCCGGGGAGCGGATCGGCGGGGAGATCGAGCCAGCGTGCGAGGAACGGAAACGCTCCGCTGAACGGATGGCGGATGCGGGCGCGATTGCGTTCGCCCCAGGTGCCCTGCGGCAAGGGGAGCTTGGACTTTTCGATGGCCGCGATCGTGTCGTCGACGGCGGCGGTGAGGAGCGCCTCCCAGTTGGCGTGTTCCGGCGCGAGGAGATGGCTGGGGCGCTCGCGCACCAACGCCCAGAGGGCCGGCTCGAGGTTGAGCCGGCGCCAGTCGAAGTCCGGCATGGTCTCGAGACACGGGGCAAAGATCGCGGAGAACACCCGGACGCGGACGGCCTGGCGGAATTCGCGCACGATCCGATAGCTCACCGCCTCGACGCTGGCGCGGCCCTCCCACGTTTCCGCCAGGCGGCGCAGCCGGGCGCGCGCCTCCTGTGCCGCGGTGACGGTGGGAGAAAGCGTTTCGAGCAACAACCGGTGCCAGGGGGCAAGGAAGAGCGCCCGGTTGTCCAACTGGATCGCGAGCAGGTCCCGGGGGGTGGCCTGGGTCAGCGTTGCAAGTCCGTCGCGGATCTGCGCGCCGCGGGCAGCCTGGGCGTAAGCGCTGTCGCCGAGGCGTCCCAGGGCGTCGCCGCCAATCTGGCGCTGGTTGGCGGACCAGATCCGACCCGGCAGCTTCGAGTCGGCGCCACGAACGACCGGAACCTCGGACGAACCGAGGTAACCATCCCACTTGCGATCTCCGTAGCTCCAGCTGACAGGCAGACGGCCGTCATAACCCACCCGGCGCGGCAGTTGCCCGGCGAGCGTCCACGCGACTTCGCCCGCCCGGTCGGCGACGACCAGGTTGACCGGGGTGATGCCGCTGCGGTGGGCGACGGCGATCGCGTCGCCGGTGGTACGGGCACTTTCCAGATCCAGGAGCCGTAGGTTCATCGACGCGGGATCGTGGGCTGTCCAGCGGAGGGCGAGCGGTCGTTTTCGATCGTTGGTGCCGATGAGGGGGCCCCACAGGGTCCATTGGTATTCGACGGTTTCGGGTTTCTCGCCCTTCACCTGGAGGATCTCCGTCCGGGTCTCGATTTGGAGAAAATCGGCATGGCCGGGGGCCTTGTAGAGCGTGGGGGCAATCGAGTTCGTCTCCACGACCACGAGGTCGCTCACGTCGACGCAGGCGTTGGTGAAGCCCCAGGCGATCTGGCCGTTGCTGCCCGCGACCACGAACGGGGCCCCGGGGAGGGTGGCCCCCACAATGCGGCGACCTTCGTGTTCAAACATCGCCCGGTACCAGATGTTGGGCACCGCATGCCCGAGGTGCATGTCGTTCGCGAGCAAACCGGCGCCGCTGGCGGTGAGAGCGCCGGCGAGCGCTAACGCGTTGGAGCCCGGAACGGCCTCGGGATCGCGTGGCGCGAAGGGGAACTCCGCCTCGGGCGCCGCCGCGCGGGCTGCGGCCAGTCCCCGGGACGCCGGCGCGGTCCATCCCACCTTGGTAGCGCGGAGGTTGATCACACCCGGCCCTGGAATCGCCGCCTGGGGCGCGGTGGATCCGTCGAGGGCGGCATCCGCCGGAGTCAGCAAAGGAGCGAAGAACCCCAGCGACTCCGCGCCGTAGGTGTCGCGGAGGGTCATGAGCGTTCGTTCGTAGCGACCGGAGGCATCCTGGAGGTCCAGCGCCATCGCATAGCTGACGAGCACGCAGTCCTCGGCGCGCCACGGCTGGGGATCCGTGCGCAGCAGGAGGTACTCGAAGGGCGGAGCCCCGAGCGTGCCGAGGCCGGCGTTGACCCCCGCGGCGTAAGCTTCGACGACCGTGCGTTCCGTGGCGGGAAGCTGTGCCAGGAGCTTGCGGGAGAGGGCCCGGAATCCATGCATCCGGGTCGCCCGGTCGCGCGGCAGGGCCTTGCGCCCGAAGAGCTCCGCCAGCTCGCCAGCGGCCGAGCGGCGGAGCAGGTCCATCTGAAAGAACCGATCCTGGGCGTGGAGCCATCCGAGGGCGCGGGCCACGTCCGCGCGACTGGTGCCGCGGATCGTGGGCGCGCCAAGCGCGTCGCGTTCCACCGTGACGGGAGCTCCCAGGCCGGCCACGCGCGCCGACCCGGCAAGTTGCGGCAGACTGGCGCGGATGCGCGCGTAGACCCAGCCACTGGCGATCAAGATCAGGACGCAAAGTACACCGCAGCCCAAGGCGGCGAGACGTAGGCGGCGGGCGGCAACCGGACTCATGGTACGGACGCTAGCCGGGATTTTTCTCCGAGAAGAAACAGTTTCTTAAAAAAAAAGAAAACACTCCTCCCTCCCCTGGTGTCACTCCTGCCGGATCAGGCCGAAGCCCAGGCGAAGCGGGGAAGGCAGGATCTCGCGCCTGGCGCCTGGGAGAGTGTTGGGCCGGGGAAAGGGTGGGGAACGCAGGCTACGCCCGCTGCCACAGGCGGCCGTAGTAGATCCCGGTGGCGAGGGTGCCGAGCAGCCAGGTCGGGAAGTTGATCCACAAGGAGTGAAAAGGGATCGGGTAGTGCCGGCAGGCCCACAGGATGAAACCGTGCTTGGCGGCAATCAGGAGCCAGCAAGTGAGGATCAGTCGTTCGACCCGGGGCTCCCGGCGCGGGGCGTGGTCGACATGTACCTCCTGAACGAAGGCGTACTGGATGGCCTCAGGGGTGGGCGCCCGGCCGTAAACCAAGTGCAGGAGATGGGTGATCATGGGGTGCCGGGAAGGGAGCAGGATCGCGCGTGATTGCAACTGGTGGCGCGGGAACCTTTTTGTGCTAGGTTCCGTCTCAATCCTCATCATGAACACCTCATCGCTCTCCTTGATTTCGGCCCTCGCCCTGATGCCGGTGGCGCTGCTGGCGGGGGCGGAGGGGCGCGTCGTTGCGCGCGCCAACGTCGAGTTCTTCGAACCCAACAAGTTCACCGATGTGAAGGACAGTTATCTGGGAGACGCGACCCGCACCACGTACTTGGACCAGCTGCGCGACCACCTCCTCCAGCGCGCGAAGTACTACGTGCCGGATGGCCATACCTTGAGCGTGACCTTCACCGACATCGACATGGCGGGTGACTTCGAGCCGTGGCTGGGGCCGCGCTGGACCGACGTGCGCATCGTCAAGGACATCTACCCGCCGCGCATCGATCTGACGTTCCGTCTGACCGATGCCGAGGGAAACGTCGTCAAGGAGGGGCGGCGTGAGTTGCGGGACCTGGCGTTCCTGATGAAGATCACGTCGGCCTTTCGCGATGACCCGGTGCGGCATGAGAAGGCCCTGCTCGACGACTGGTTGAGCCGCGAATTCCCCCGGGCGCGAAAAAGCTGAAGAGACGTTGGCCCGGATACCACCGGGTTTGACATGACCTGAGGCGGTTCTTGTCTGGCGCCGGTGCAAACGCCGTCTCCTGCCCCTGCCGCCCACCGCCTCGACAAGTGGCTGTGGGCGGTGCGGATCTTTCGCACCCGGAGCCTGGCCAGTGATGCGTGTCGTGCCGGCAGCGTGACGGTGAACGACCTGCCGGCCAAACCCGCCAGGGACGTGCGGGCGGGCGAAGTCGTCGCCGTCCGCTTCGGCCTGATGGTGCGGACGTTGCGGGTGGTGGCAGTGCCGCGGTCGCGGGTGGGTGCCAAGGGGGTAGCGGAGTTTTGTACGGACCTGACTCCCCCGGAGGAGTGGGAGAAGGCGCGGGAGCGAAGTGTGCAGCAGACGCTGTTGCGGGAGAAAGGCACCGGCCGGCCCACAAAGAGGGACCGCCGCCTCCTGGACCGGCTCTTCGACTAACCCGCGGCGATGCGGGAATTGCGTCGCCCCGCGGTGCCGGGACCTGATGTGCTCGGCGCGTGATGAACGTCTTTTCGAAGTTCGAAACCGAACTGGCCGTCCGGCCGGATGACATCGACCTGTACCAGCATGTGCACAGCACTCGGTATCTGGACTACGTGCTGGCGGCCCGCTTCGAGCAGATGGAGAAGCACTACGGGATGTCCATGCCGGCTTTTGCGGCGCGCGGGCTCGGGTGGTGGATGAAGACCGCCAACGTGCACTTCAAGCGACCGCTTGGCCTTGGGGATCGAATGGTGGTGCGGTGCTGGATCGACCACTTTACCGAAACCGGTTGTCGCGTGTGCTTTGAAATCGACAAGCTCCCAACCGGAAAGCGGGTTTGCGACGGCCATTGCGACTACACGCTCGTTACCCTGGCGACGGGCCGAGCCACGCCGTTGCCGGAGGACGTCAAGGCCAAGTACTCGATCTAGCCTGCCTAGCTGCGGGCGCGGCTGGGGACGAAAAGGGCCGAAAGGGACGAGGGTGTCACCCTTCGGTTCCTCGACGAGGCTGGCGGCGGGAGACCTCAAGGGGCGGGAGGCAGTCGACCCGCCCTGAAACGCGTCTGACCGGGGGGGCGCGAATTCCCTTGCTTCGGGACGAAGCTCAGGCAGGGTCATCAGGCTTCGTTAGAGAACACGTTAGATGACAGTTTCTGGTGAGTCGTTGGCTGAGCGTTTGGCTTAAGTGATGATTTCGAAACCCACTGGTGGGAACGGACTGGCAGCGGACGGGCAATCTACGAGACATCACAGATGAGTAACTCAAAGCTATACGTCGGCAACCTGTCGTTCAAAACCACCGAGGAAGAGCTCCGCTCAACCTTTGGTCAGTTCGGCTCGGTGACCGATGTTTATGTTGCCATGGATCGCATGACGGGCCGCCCGCGCGGTTTCGCCTTCGTGACCATGGGCACCCCCGAGGAGGCCAAGGTGGCCGCGGAAAAGATGAACGGCGTCGATCTTGGCGGCCGTCAGTTGACGGTCAATGAAGCCCGCCCGAAGGAAGAGCGTCCGGGTGGCGGCTTCGGCGGCGGCGGCGGTGGCCGCGGCTTCGGCGGCGGTGGCGGCCGGGGTGGTTTCGGTGGCCGCGATCGCGGCGACCGTCGCTAACCAGGCGTCGGCTACACCGACCCAACGTTTTCGAGGACGAGGCTTCGAATGAAGCCTCGTCCTTTTCTTTTTTCCTAGGCGGAACAGCGGGGCGCTTTTCCGCCGGCGTTCCCGGCCAGATGGGTCGTGGTGAACGCCCCTGCTCGTGCCTTCCCGGATTCGGGGCGGCACCGCCCCGTTTCTACTGACATGCCTTTCAAGACGCTCCAACTTTCCGACGCAGTCCTGCGCGGAGTCCACGCCGCCGGCTACAAGGACCCCACTCCGATTCAATTGCGGGCGATTCCTGTCGTGCTCGGTGGCGGTGACCTCATCGGCTCCGCCCAGACGGGCACCGGCAAGACCGCGGCCTTTGCCCTTCCCATTCTGTCCAGGCTTGCCGCGCATGCCCACGGCCGGGGCGCACGAGTGTTGGTGCTGGAACCGACCCGGGAACTCGCCGCGCAGGTGGAGACGGCGTTTCGCGACTTCGCCCGCTTCACAGATCTCCGGGCGGTCGCCGTCTTTGGCGGTGTCGGCTATGGCAATCAGCGCGCCGAACTTCGGCGGGGGGTCGACATCATCGTCGCCACGCCGGGGCGGTTGATGGATTACCTGAAGGATGGCACGGTGTCGCTGCGGGACATCTCGGTCCTCGTGCTCGATGAGGTCGACCGGATGCTCGACTTGGGGTTTCTGCCAGTGGTCAAGGACATCATTGGGCGCTGCCCGAAGCAGCGGCAGACCCTGTTCTTCTCCGCCACCGTACCCCCGGAAATCCAGGCGGTGGCGGCGTTTGCCCTGCGCCAGCCGACGCGGGTCGAGGTCGGGGCCAATCGATCCGTCAGTCAGTCGGTCAACCATGCGGTCTTTCCGGTGGGGTTTGGGCAGAAGTTTGAGCTGCTGCTGGCGCTGCTGGCGAAGGAGAACTTCGACAGCGTGCTGGTGTTTTCCCGGACGAAACACGGGGCGGACAAGATCGCGCGCCGGCTGAAGGCGGCCAACCACAGTGTCGCGGTGCTGCACGCCAACCGGTCGCAGAACCAGCGCATGGAGGCGCTCGCCGGCTTCAAGAGCGGCAAGTACGAGATCATGGTGGCGACCGACATCGCGGCGCGTGGGATCGACGTCGCAGGTGTCACCCACGTCATCAACTACGATGTTCCGGAGAACCCTGAGGATTACGTGCACCGCATCGGCCGCACCGGACGGGCGCAGGCCGTGGGCGACGCCTTTACGCTGGTGACCCCGGAAGACGCCGGCGACGTCCGCGACATCGAGCGTTTCATTGGACAGAAGATCCCGGAGATGCGGCTCGAGGGCTTCGACTACCAGGCAATGGCTCCCCGACCACCGCAACCTCCCCGGCCCCAGGGCCAGCGGCCCGGGACGATCCAGCCGCGCGGGGGATTCCGGCGCTTCCGGAGCCGGCGGTAGTCGCCGCCAGCGCGGGCGGTCGTCCGTCGATCGAGTCCCTCTGCCGGATGCGACTGGGCTCGGCGGACGGAGCGTACTTGCCGCGGGGCGGACGGTGACGCCACCTTCGGCGCCATGCCGACGATTGCCGCCCTGGAGAGACACCTGCAAGCACTGCGGGCCTGCACACGCTGTCCGCGCATGCACAAGCCGGTCGTGGTGGGACGGCCGACCCCGAGTCGGATTCTGCTCGTGGGCCAGGCCCCCGGGGACAAGGAGCCGAAGCTGGGACGGCCGTTTGCCTGGACGGCGGGCAAGACGCTCTTCAAGTGGTTCCACGGTGCGCTGGGCTGGACCGAGGACGAAGTGAGGGAACGCGTTTATTTCGCGGCGGTGTGCCGCTGTTTTCCGGGAAAGCGCCCGGAAGGCGGGGATCGCGTGCCGGCGCCGGAGGAAATCGCGGCCTGCGCCGCGTGGCTGGATCGCGAGTTCGAACTGCTGCAACCGCGGCTGGTCCTGCCGGTGGGAAAGCTGGCGATCACCCGGTTCCTTGGGGAGCGCCCGCTGATCGAAACCATTGGACGGAGTTTCCCGATCACCGCGGCGGGACGCACGGCGGACTGCATTCCCCTGCCGCATCCCTCAGGGGCTTCGCCATGGCACCGAATCGAGCCGGGAAAGACGCTGCTGGCCCGGGCCCTGCGCCTGGTGGCCAGGCACGAAGCCGTGCGGCGGGCGGAACTCAGTTGACGCGATTCCAGACCGGTTGGCCGAGGACGGCGGCCCGGGCGATGCGAGCCGACGTGCTGCGCATCTCGACCATGCCCTCGGGACTGCAGAACGCGGCGTGGCAGGTGCAGATGAGGTTGGGCGTCGCGGCTTCCTCCGGCGTGCGGAGCGGCTCATTCTCGACGACGTCGAGCCCGGCGCCTCCGAGGTGCCCGGAGCGAAGGGCGGCGAACACCGGGGCCTTGCGCACGATGTCGCCGCGGGCAGTGTTGATCAGAAAGGCCCCGGGTTTCATCGCGGCAATCTCCCGCTCCCCAATCAATCCCCGGGTCTCGGCCGTGAGCGGGCAGTGGATGGAAACGGTGTCGGCCACCGCGAGCAGCTCGGAGAGGGAGTCCACCCGCTCGATGCCGACGGCCTTGTGCGTGCCGGGAGGGACGTACGGATCGTGGAAGACGACGCGGAAACCAAAGGCCTTGGCGCGCAGGGCGGTGGCTGTGCCGATGCGGCCGAGGCCGATGATGCCGAAGGTCTGGTGCCGGAGGCGGCGCATCTTGGGGGCGACGGCGATCTTCCATCCGAGCTGCTTGGCTTCCGCGTCGAGCGGAAGAATCTGCCGGTACAAGGCGAGGGTGAGGGCCAGGGCATGGTCGGCGACCTCCTCGGTGCCGTAGTCGGGCACGTTGCAGACCGGGATGCCGGCGCGGGCGGCGGCGGCGGTGTCGACACTGTCGAAACCCACGCCGTTGCGGATGATGGCCCGGCACTGGCGCAGGCGGGCGATGACCGCCGGGGTCACCTGCGGGCCGTGCCAGAGGATGAGCGCGTGCGCCTCGAGCACTTCCTCGGGGAAAGGCCGGTCGTAGTCGAGCCAGACGGTGCGCAGTTCGGCCACGTCGGCCAGGAAGGGACGCTCCACCGAGGCGTCGTGATCGGTGAACTTGAACTCGCGGGGGCAGAGGATGGCAACGAGGGGCAACATGGAGAAACGCTTTGACCGGGGATTACACGAATGCCACGGATAGCGAAAAGGACCAAACGTGCTTGCTGCAAAATCCGCCCTTCGACTCCTGCTTTGCCTGGGACTGGCCGCCATGGCGGCCGCGCCGACCCTGCGGGCGCAGCGGGAGAAGCTTCCGCCGGCGGATCTCGAATTTGTCGAGAAGACCTGGCCCGAGGCGAAGAAGACCGTGACGGGCATCCGCTACCTCGTCCTGCGGGAGGGGCAGGGCGACATGCCGAAGCCCGGCGACAAGGTCAACGTGCTCTACGTCGGCAAGCTCCTGAACGGAACCGTCTTCGACCAGGCGACCGAACCCGACAAGCCCTTCACCTTCCGGGTACGGCGCGACATGGTAATCGAAGGATGGGATCAGATCCTGCAGTTGATGAAGCGCGGGGAGAAGCGGCTCGTCATCATCCCGCCGGAGCTCGCCTACGGCACCCGCGGACAGCCCCCGAAGATCGGGCGCAACCAGTCGTTGATTTTCGAGATCGAACTCCTGAGCTTCGGCAAGGAGTAGGGGGCCGGTCGCAGGGGTAGCGCCGACGAGAGGGATTGACGGGGCCGGGGCGAGCCCGTTCGCATGGGGTGCGCTCCTGGTGCGCGTGCCCCCATGAACTCCTCCGCCCCTCGCCTCGCCTCCCTGATTTCGCGGCTGGCCCTCGCCGGCCTCGTCTACGCCCTGCCCGTGCGGGCCGGCGTCGGGGTGGGGGCGAAGCCGCTGGCCGGGGCCGAGGTGATCTTCGATGGCACGCGCGAGATGCTGGACGCGAAGTGGACCTACTGGGAGGGCCCGCGTTTCGCCTCCGCGCTGCCGATCAAGTGGAAGATTGTCGAGGATCCCGTGGATCGGGGCACCGTCCTGATGAGCTGGGATCCGGCGGCCCCCAAGGGGCGCTATGGCGCGGCCGACATCGTGACCAAGAAGGCGTACCGCGACTTCCGGCTGCACGTGGAGTTCCTGGTGATGGCCGAAGGCGGCAACAGCGGGGTGTATCTGCAGAATCGCTACGAGATCCAGATCCAGGACGGGGATGGCACCAAGCATGGCATGGGCTCGGTGATCAACGAGACCCCCTCCCCCTACTACCTCTACAAGGGGCTGCGCCAGTGGAACTCCTACGACCTCCTGTTCCGCGCCGCGCGCTTCAAGGACGGCAAGCTGCTGGAGAAGGCGCGGGTGACGCTGTACTTCAACGGCGTGAAGATCCACGCCAACCAGGAGATCAACCAGGTGTGGGGCGGGGCCAATTCGGGACTCGACGGCGGCAACGATGGCGGCAAGGGCATCACCGACACGCCGGGCGGCCTCAAGCTGCAGTGCGAAGGGCACGATGTGCGATTCCGCAACATCTGGATCAAGGAAATGGACCTGCCGCGGCCGAACACGAACTTCCTGCGCGAGGACTGAGGCCGATGCGGTGCCGTCCGCCGGGCGCCACGACGAGAGCACCGGGAAGATCATGACGCCCCGAGTGAATCTCCATTGCGGGCGGCAGGCTGATTTGCGACGGTGCCGGCCGATGATCGGCGCACTGCGGAGCTTCCTCCTCGTCGGCGGCCTGCTGGCCCTGGGCCTCGCGGCCGGGCCGGCGCCGGTCCGGGCGCAGGTGAAGCCGCCGGATCCGCCGGCCGCGGTCGTGACCCCGGCCCCGGAGACGCGTCCGGAGCGCGAGACGAAGGAGCGGCCGATGGTGCTGGAGCGCGTGGATGTGCAAGCGCGCCCCGACGACGAGCATTTCGACGTCACGGGCATGGGTTCGTACGAGGCCCAGGTCCGGGAGGCTCCGTTCTCGAACGACATGATCAGCGTCGATGCGCTGGAAGATGATCCGGGGACGATGGAGCTGGCGACGGAACTTGGGCTGATCGCGACCCCGGCCGCGGTGGATCTGGCGACGGGAGACAGCCGCGTGGGCCTGCGGGGTTTTCCCACGCCGCTGTTGAGCAATGGATTCGTTCGCATGGGCGGGATCGATGTCCTGAACGTGGGGCGCACGGTGATCATCCAGGGGGCGCTGGTGCCGGTGCTGGGCCGCGCGGCCCCCGGGGGCATCCAGGACTACTGGAGCAATCGTCCGCGGGCCACGCGCAGCCGCACGGTCGCCTACACCCTCGGCACGCTGGAGCGGCAGGCCTTCTCGGCGGAGTTCAACGGTCCGACCGTGCCCCAGAAGGCGTGGCACCGGCTGGCGGTGGACTGGAACCGCAAAACGGGGCCGGAGACCTTCACGGCGACGGACACGCGGTCGTTCAGCGGCGCGATGACCTGGCGCCACAGCTCGTTTGCGAGCACGCTCGTCTCGCTGGATTTCTATCAACTGCGCGGGGCGGTGGCACCGGGCATCCCGGAGTACCGGGTGGCCAGCGGTCAGAAGATCGTGGGGCCTTACCTGGGATTGGCGGGATTCAACGCCCTGGGCCCCCAGGCCGGCATCCGCCGCCGCAGTGCGGTGGCGAGCGCAATTCTCGACGCGCAGGTGCATCCCAAGGTGGCGCTGCGGGCCGGGATCGAGGGCTGGTGGCGGCGGATCGAACAGGACCGGTTCACCACCGGGTTGATCAACCTGACCACGGGACGGTTTGAGGGCATCCGGGAACCGATGCACGCGGAACAGCCGCAGAGCGCCCTGGTGGTGCGGTCGGACATCACCGGGCGGTTTGCGGTCCGGCAGACCGATCACAAGCTGATGCTCGCCGTCAGCCACACGTTGACCGACTACTATCGCGAGGATCGGGCGCTGTCGCTCGCGTTGCGCAACGCCCTGCCGGTGACCCTGCGGACCTTCAATCCGGCGGCACCCGACTATTCCCTCTTTCCCTACAGCCAGGAGGCCTACAGCCGCATCCTCACGGATCGTCGGGAGTGGGCCCGGTTCACGGCGATCGAAGCCAGCGAGCGGATGAGCCTCGCCAAGGGGCGCACGGTCCTGACCGCCGGAATCCGGCAGGACCTGGTCGGCCTGCGCGTGTACGATCGCCGGGTGGGACTGGCGCCGGCCCTGGCGCGGGTGAAGGACACCGCCGGGCAGCTGACCGGACACTTCGGGGTGAATGTCCAGGCGGTGCCGAGCCGTTTGCTTTTCTTTGGCACGGCCAGTTCGGCGTTCAACCCCTCGACGCGGGTGGACCAGCGGACGGGCCAGATTCAGGGCAACGAAACCACCCGTGGCGTGGAGGGGGGCGCGAAACTTCGCCTGGCCGAGGGGGATTTTTCCATCACCGCGTCGGGATTCACGTTCGTCAACCAGGACATCTCGCGCCGCAATCCTCTCTACGGTGACCCGGTGCAGGATGCGAACCACACCCAGCCGCAGTTGGTGGCGGCGGGCCAGGAGGAGTATACGGGCGGCAAGATCGAAGGCCGCTGGAGGCCCATCCTTCCGCTTTCGTTCTCGTTGCTGGGGTCGTATGTCCGCGGCATCACGACCGCATCGCCGGACCTGCCCGAGGAAGTGGGGCGCCGGCTGACCCGCTATCCGCCCTTCAACACGAGCCTGTCGGCGAGCTATTCCTTCGGTGCGGGCTTCTGGCAGGGCCTGGCCGTCAGCGGCAGCTGGGTGTATGTCTCGGATTTCACCGCCTATTACGAGGATCGTCAGCGGTACCGGCTGGATTACCCCGGCCATGGCCTGGTGTACCTGACCGCCAGCTATTCGCGCCGCCTCCGCGACATCACCCACAGCTTCGTCCTGTCAGTCCGCAATCTCTTCGACCGGGACCTCCTGCGCAGCCTGAATCGCCTCGGGGGCGAACGCGAGTGGGTCCTGACCTACCGCCTCTACTTCTGAGCGACGCCCCAGGGCGGTGGGGCGGGGCCGGCGGGCCTGCAAGGAGCCGTTCGAAGCCGTGCGGCGCGGCGCCGTAACGCGGTGCGGGCTGTGGCGTCTCGCAGGATCCATTCCCCGGTTTCCGGGCCCTCAGGTCAGGCCCGGAAGCCGTTGATCGAAACCTTTGACCCGTCCCTGATTTCACCTGAACAATTCACCTTGCGGTGGGCCGGCGCGCCCTTCCGGTCTTCTAACTCCTCTCGTCGTGCAGATCCTTCGTTACCCTGCGATTCCCCTCCTGTTCCGGGCCACGCCGGCCGTCGCCGGCCTCCTGATCGGAGGGTGGGCCGGATGCGGGCGTCCTCCCCCGCCACCGGCTCCGAAGGCGGCCCCCGCTCCGGCGGCGGCTCCCCAGGGGGCCACTGCGACGGCCGCAGCGACGCCGGCCACCCCGGCGCCAGCCGCGCCGGTGGCCGCCAAGGCCGGGGCGCCAGGGGAGGTGCCGGGCGGGCCGCGGCGGGTGTCGGAAGCGGATCGGGAAAAGGCCCGTCAGACGGCGGCGGAAATGGTGCCGGTGGAGACCTCCCTGGTCACCCGGGGGCCGATCTCCGCCTTTCTGACCTTCAACACCACGCTCGAGACGGAGGCGATGGTCGATCTCTACCCGCAGACGACGGGCCAGGTGGAGGCCCTGCTGGTCGAGGAGGGGCGGATCGTGAAGGAGGGCGATCCCCTGCTCAAGATTGAGGACCGCGAACTCCGGGTCGACATGGAGGAAAGCGAGGCCAACTACGAGCAACTCCGCCGCAATTTCGGGCGGACGCAGGATCTGTACGAGCGCAAGCTCGTCAACAACCAGGACTACGAGACCCAGAAGAACGCCCTGGATCTCGCGCGACTGCGCTACGAGCGGGCGAAGATCCGCCACTCCTACGCGACGGTGCGGGCACCGTTCGCGGGGGTGATCGCCACGCGGGAAGCACAGGTGGGCGCCCGGGTGAGCACGGGGACCAAACTCTTTTCCATGGTGAAACAGGATGAGGTCGTGGCCAAGGTGTACGTCCCGGGGCGCTATTTGCCCGTCGTGGCAGAGAATCAACCGGCCGCCGTGACCTCCGAATTTCTCCCGGATCGCACCTTTGCCGGCTGGGTCAAGCGGATCAGCCCCGTCATCGATCCCAAGAGCGGCACCTTCAAGGTGACGGTCGGGGTCCGGGGTGACAAACCCAAGGAACTGCCCCCGGGGCTGTTCGTGAACGTCCGGGTGATCACGGACACGCGGCCGTCCGCGGTGCTCGTGCCAAAGCGCGCGGTGATCTACGAGGGCGGTGAACGGTACGTTTTCGCGGTGGTCAACGACCGGGCGGTGAAGCGGAAGCTCGCGGGCGGGTACGAGGACCCGGAGAACGTCGAGGCGCTTTCCGGTTTCGAGGTGGGCACCCCGGTGATTGTGCTGGGACAGAGCGGCCTCAAGGACGGTTCGCTCGTCCGTTCCGTGAACAAGCCGATGCTGGCGGCCGGTGCGGGTTCGCCGGTGCCCGCTCCTGCGGCGCCGGCACCCGTCTCCCCGCCGAAACCCTGAACCGCTGGCCGCCTTCCGCGCATGAGCCAACGGGTCGCCTTCCGGATCGACGATTCCCACTACGCCCTCGTCGTGCGGCGGCCGGTGGCCATCCTGATGGTGACGCTGGCAGTCGGCGTCTTTGGTTTCGTCTCCTATCAGCGCCTGGCGCTGACGCTCATGCCCGACATGAGCTACCCGACGCTCACGGTGCGGACGATGTATCCCGGCACCGCGCCGGAGGACATGGAGAACGTGGTTGCACGGCCGCTGGAGCAGCAGCTCGGCGTCGTGCCCAAGCTGGTCTCGATCAGCTCGGTGTCCAAGGCCGGCCAGTCGGACGTGATCCTGGAGTTCCAGTGGAAGACCGACATGGATTTGGTGGCGCAGGAGGTGCGGGAGAAGATCGACCGCCTGCGCCTGCCCGACGGGGCGCAGCGGCCGCTCCTGCTGCATTTTGATCCTTCCCTCGATCCGATCCTGCGCCTCGGGCTCGCCGGGCCGCAGTCGCTCTACGAGCTGCGCCGCCTGGCCGAGCATGACGTCAAGCGGCGCATCGAATCACTGCCCGGCGTGGCCGCCGTGCAGATCAAGGGCGGCCTGGAGGAGCAGTTCCTGGTGGCGCTGGAGGAGAACAAGCTCTCTGCGCTGAAGCTGGACATCAGCCAGATTGCCGCCCGCCTGCAGCAGGGGAATGTCAACCTTTCGGGCGGTCGCCTCAGCGAGGGGCAGGTCGAGTACCTGATCCGCACCCTGAACGAGTTCCGGTCGATCGAGGAGATCGGCCAGCTGATCATCGGCCGGCAGAACAACATCGACATCCGCCTGCGCGACGTGGCGACGGTCACGCGATTCCATGAGGACCGCCAGGTGATCACGCGGGTCAACGGGCAGGAGAGCGTGGAGATCGAGATCTTCAAGGAGGCCGACGCCAACGTGCTCGTGGTGGCGGAGACGGTGCGGGCGGTCCTGCTGGGCACGCCGGAGCAGCAGGCCTACGTCGCCGGGCTTAAGGAAGGGGAGGCGGCGCCGCGCGAAGCAATCGCAGGCAAGTCGAGGCCGGGGACGGCCGGAGGCAAGCGGCGCTCCACCGCGGCCGAACTGATGGCGAGTGAGCGCCTCAAGGCGCAGAGAGTAATCGACCACCGGCGCCTCACTGACTTCCTCGCCTACCAACTGCCGCCGGGAGTGTCGCTGCAGGTCCTTTCCGATCAGTCGATCTTCATCAAGAACTCGATCGACGAGGTCCAGAGCAACGCCGTCTCCGGCGGGTTGATCGCGGTCGTGGTGCTCTACCTCTTCCTGCGCAACGTGACGCAGACCCTGATTGTCGGGCTCTGCATCCCGATCTCCATTCTGGCGACCTTCGCGCCGATGCACCTCTCGGGGATCACCCTGAACATCATTTCGCTGGGGGGACTGGCGCTCGGGGTGGGCAACCTGGTCGACAACGCCATCGTGGTGCTCGAGAGCGTCTTCCGCTGTCGCGAGGAGGGGGACGACGCGGTCACGGCGGTCGTGCGCGGCACGAGCGAGGTGGCGATGCCCGTGGTGGCGTCGACGCTCACGACCGTCGCGGTGTTCTTCCCGATTGTCTTCGTCGAGGGGGTGGCGGGGCAGGTGTTTGGCGACCTCGCGCTGGCGGTGGTGTTCTCGCAGGTGGCCTCCCTCATCGCGGCCCTTTACCTGATTCCGATGCTGGCGGCGGTGGCGGCCGGCGGGGCGGCGAAGATCGGCGCCGGGGGGGCGATCTCCTGGCGGGCCAGCGAGTTCCTGCGGTTTCCGGCGGCGCCCGCCGAGCGGGGTGCCCGGCTGGCCCATCCGTTTCGGCTCCTCGGGCTGGTGCTCCGCCGGGCCGGCCTGGGCGTAGTGATGGTTCTCGCCGCCTTGTTGAAGGGCGTGGGGGTGGCGGCGGTGACCCTGGTCTGGCCGGTGCTCTGGGTGTTCGATCCCGTCTTTCGCTCCGGCCGAACCGGGGAAATGCCCGGCGCCTGGACACGCTTTGTGGCGTGGACGATGGCGGATCGGTGGGGACCGTGGACGGGAGAGCAGATCTGGCCCGGGTTGCTCGCGTTTGGCGCCCCCGCGCATTTCCTGGGAAGCGCCGCCAAACTGGTGCACTGGCTCTGGGCGCGGCCCCGCTGGCGGTTGCCGCTGCGGCTGGCGCCCGCGCTGGTCGCCCTGGTGTTTCTCGCGGTTCGATTTGTGGCCGAGGTGGCGGTGCGCATCCTGGGCACGCTGGTGCAGGGCTGCGGCCTGACGCTGGGACAGGGGATCATCGGTGCCTTTCAGGGATTCGTGCTCGTGGGATCGCCCGCGACCAGTGCCGGCCTGCGCTGGTTCGAGGCGGCCAACGACTGGTTGCAGAACAACTACCCGGTGTTGCTGCGCGCGGCCCTCCGCCGCCGCGTGGCCGTGCTCGGGGGCGCCTCGGCGGCCATGGTGGTGGCCGGCGTGATGGTGCTGCCCCGGGTGGGGACCGACCTGATTCCGGTCGTGCACCAGGGCGAGTTCTACCTCGATGTCACCCTGCCCATCGGTACGCCGATCGATCGCACGGCACAGGTGGCGGATCGCATCGATCAGGTGGTGCGGCGGGAGCCGGAGGTGTACCGCACCGCCGTTACCGTCGGCGTCGAGGAAGGATCGAACACCGCGATCGACGGCGGCGAGCACACGGCCCGCCTCACGGTGCGGATGGTGCCGGACTCCTCCGCCGCGCAGGAGGTCGCGTTGATCGAGCGCATCCGCGGCGAGTTTGTGGACCTCCCGGACCTCAAGCTGGAGGTGCGCTACCCGTCACTCTTTAGCTTCAAGAGTCCGATCGAGGTTGAGATTCGCGGCCACGACATCGCCTTGCTGAAGCAGGTCTGCCGGCAGGCGGAGACTCTGCTGGCCGCGGAAGTGCCGGGTCTGGCCGACATCCGCTCCAGCTTGCAGGCCGGGCATCCCGAGATCCAGGTGGTCTACAACCGCGACCGGCTGGCCGAACTCGGGCTCAACCTGCGGACGGTGGCCGACCTGGTGCGCAACAAGATCCAGGGCCGGGTCGCGACCGCCTTCCGCCAGGAGGATCAGCTCATCGACATCGTCGTGCGCCTGCGCGAGCAGGACCGGTTCGGGCTGGAGGAACTCAAGCGGCTGATCGTCAATCCCAGCGGCGCGGTGCCGATCCCCCTGTCCTCCGTCGCCACCCTCACGGTCACGGAGGGTCCGAGCGAGATCCGCCGCGTCGACCAGCAGCGATGCGCCGTGATCACCGGCAACCTCCGCGGGGGCAGCCTTTCGACGGTTTCGCACGACATCGTCAACGCCATGGAGACCCTGGAGCTGCCCCCCGGCTTCTCCTACAACCTGGCCGGCCAGAACAAGGAGATGAAGACCTCGCTGAACAGCCTGCTCCTCGCCTTCTCCCTCGCGGTGTTCCTGGTCTACATCGTGATGGCCAGCCAGTTCGAGTCGCTCGTCCAGCCGCTCCTGATCATGACGACGGTGCCGCTCGCGATGGTCGGTGTCGTTATCGTGCTCTGGCTCGCCTCGATTCCGGTCACGATCATGGTGTTCCTCGGTTTGATTCTGCTGGTGGGCATCGTGGTCAACAACGCGATCGTGCTCATCGACTACATCAACATCCTGCGCGGGCGCGGCCTGCCCAAGGCCGATGCGATCGTCGAGGCCGGGCGCGCGCGGCTCCGCCCGATCATCATGACCGCGCTGACCACCGTGGTGGGCCTGATTCCGATGGCCCTGGGCATCGGCGAGGGCGCCGAGATTCGGGCCCCGATGGCGATCACGGTCATCGTCGGACTGTCGAGCGCCACGCTGCTGACCCTTGTGGTCATCCCGATCCTCTACTCCCAGTTCACCTCGGATCGGCCGCCGGTGACGGTGGGTGCCGACGCGACCGGGGGGGCGACGGCGCCGGAGAATCCGCCCCTCGGAAAATAAGATGAGCCGCGAAGGCTTCACCTCCGCCATCCCGCGCTTCTCGGTCTCCCGGCCGGTGACGGTGGTGATGCTGCTCCTGGCCATCGTCGTGGTCGGGTATATTGCCTACACCCGCGTCCGGCTGTCCCTCTTCCCCGAGGATCTCGAGGGTTCCCAGCTCCACGTCAGCGTCAGTTATCCCAACGCCTCGCCGCGTGACATCGAGGAGAAGATCACCCGCAAGGTGGAGGACATCATCGGCACGGTGCCCGATGTGCGGCGCATCACCAGCTACGCGAGCCCCGGGTATTCGTACACGCGGGTGGAATTCCAGACCGGTATCAACCTCCGCGAGGCCTATGCGGCGCTGAGCGATCGGATGGATCGGGTGAAGCCGCTGCTGCCCGACGACGTCGACCGCATCTACGTGCTCCGGTACGATCCCTCGACGGAGCCGATGATGAACCTGGTCGCGCAGGTGCCGCGCGACATGGACGACGCCGCCTACCGGCTCGAGAACTTCGTCAAGCCCGCCCTCCAGCGCATCGACGGGGTGGGCAACGTGGATATCTGGGGCGTGCAGTCCCGCGAGATCAACCTCGACCTCATCGACCAGCGCCTGCGGAGCCATCGCATCGACGTGCCGGCGATGCTGAGCGCCCTGCGCTCGCAGAACATCGCGATCTCCGGGGGCTACGTCTACGAGGCGGGCCGCAAGATCTACGTCCGCTCGCTCGGCCGCTTCACGACGCTGGATCAGATCCGCGGCCTGATCATCGATCCGGTGCGGAAACTCCGCGTGGCGGACGTCGCCAATGTGTCCTTCCGGCTGCCCCGCCGCGAGTGGGTGTACCGCGTGGATCGGCAGCCGGCCATCGGCCTGCAGATCACCCGGGATTCCACCGGCAACATCGATCGCATCAGCCGCGATGTCCGCGCCACGCTGCAGGAACTGGCGCGCATGCCGCAGCTCGCGGGGGTGAAATTCGAAATCTTCTCCGACCAGGGCAAGGACGTCCGCGATGCCATCGAGCACCTGAAGGAGGCCGGGTTGTGGGGCGGGCTGTTCGCCGCGCTCGTGATCTACATCTTCCTGCGGGCGCCGCGCATGACCGGCATCCTCACCCTGGCCATTCCGCTTTCCCTGCTCTGCACGATCATCTCCCTCTTCTTCTTCGGCTGGTCGTTGAACCTCGCCACGATGATGGGCCTTCTGCTCGCCGTGGGCATGGTCGTCGACAACGCGATCGTGATCGTCGAGAACATCTACCGGCTCCGCCAGGAGGGGATGGAGGGCACCCAGGCCTCCATCGTCGGCACCGGCGAGGTGGGGCTGGCCGTCGTCATGTCCACCTGCACGACGATCGTCGTCTTCCTGCCGTTGATCCTGATGGGCAAGTCGCACGAGTTCTCCTTCTGGATGCTGCGCATCGGCGTCCCGGTGATCGTGTCGCTGCTGGCCTCCCTGTTCATCGCCCTCGTGTTTGTGCCGCTGGCGGCGCAACGGCTCTCGCGCGGGCAGCGGCACGAGGACATCGCCCCGGTGGCGTGGGTGCGCGAGCGTTACAGCCGGGCCCTGCGCTGGGTGCTGACCCACCGGCTCGATGCCGTCATCATCGTCCTCCTGGCGGTCGGGACGATCTGGTACCCGTACAGCAACGTGCAGCGCTCCGGAGGCGGCCTGATGGGCCGCAGCGGCCGCAGCATGCACCTCTACTATGATCTGCCCAGCGGCAGCACGATTGAGCAGGCGGACGAATTCTTCACCAAGATGGAGGCCTTCCTGGAGGGGAAGGCCGCGCTCTACGGCATCGAGCGCATCGAGACCCGGTTCCGCAACAACAACGGCCGCATCCAGCTCAAGCTGATCCAGAAGGCCAACGACGCGTGGTATGTCGCCGCCTGGGAAGCGCTCCTGCTCTCGCTCGACCTGGCGAAGCCGCCGATGGACCGCAACGACATCGAGGTGCACATCCGTGACAACTTCGAGCTGCCCGCGGGCATCATCTGCCGCTCGATCCAGCGCAATGCGGGGGCACCGCAGGACACCGTGATCGGCTTCAGCATCTTCGGGGAGGACACCTCCACGCTGATCGATCTCGCCGAGGAGGCCTCGCGCCGTCTGCGCACCATTCCGGGCATGCTGTCGGTCGACACCGACATGGAGCGGGGCGGCCAGGAACTGCGCATCCAGCTCGACCGGGATCGCTCCCGGCGCCTTGGCATCAACCCGCAGGATGTTTCCAACGCGATCAGCAACACCATCCGCGGACTCGAGGTCGGGCGCATGCCGGTGCCCGACGGGCGGGAGGTGCGGATCTACGCGCAGCTGGGCGAGGCCGATCGCACCCGGATCGACGACGTGAAGACAATGGCCTTTGGCGCGGACAGCGGGATGGATGTGCCGCTCGAGTCGATTGCGAACCTCTCGGTCAGCAAGGCGATGAGCACCATCTACCGGGAGTCGCGCCAGACGGTGATGCGGATCACGGCCCGGGTGCCCCGCCAGGACTATCGCACGCTCAATGTCGCCATCGACAAGGCGATGGAGGGCTTCGAGATGCCGCGCGGCTACCGGTTCGACCGGGGTTACTATTTCGGCCAGAGCAGCCGTGACGAACAGGCCATGCAGTTCGCACTCACGCTCGCCGTCATCTTCGTGTTCCTGCTGATGGGGCTGCTGTTCGAGTCGTTCATCCTGCCGCTCGCCGTGATCATCGCGGTGCCATTTTCGATGCTGGGGGTCTACTGGACCCTGCACCTGACCAAGACGCCGCTCGATATGATGGCGACGATCGGCATCGTCATCCTCGTCGGCGTGGTGGTGAACAATGCCATCGTGCTCGTCGACATGACCAACCGCCTGCGGGCGGCCGGGAAGAACCGGTTCGATGCGCTGATGGATGCCGGGCGGCACCGCTTCCGCCCGATCCTCATGACCACGCTGACGACCGTGTGCGGCATGATCCCGATGGCGGTCGGCAACTCCAAGATCATCGGCGTCCCCTACGCGCCGCTCGGCCGGACCATGATTGGCGGCCTGCTCGTCTCCACGCTGCTGACACTCCTGGTGGTGCCGCTGTTCTACACGCTGCTCGACGATCTCCGCGAGCACGCCGCCCGCGTCTGGCAGGCGGCCTTTGGGGAGCGTACACCGAAGTCATCCGGCGGCGGGGCCGGAGGGGAGTTGGTGCCGTCCGCCCGCGAAAAGTGACGGGTGAAACCGGGTGCGCCCCGGGGCGTTTCCAGCGCGACCTGTTTTTCGGTGGAATCCGCACGGGGCCGGGACATTGATGGCTGACCCCGATTCGCCCCATGCTCCGCGCCTGCGCCTCCCTTGCCCTGGTCCTGTCTCTCGCCGCCTCCGCCGCGGCCGCGACCCGTCCGCCCAATCTCATCTTCATCCTTACCGACAACCAGGGCGCCTGGACCCTGGGTTGCTACGGCAACCCCGACATCCGCACGCCCCATGTCGATCGCCTCGCGGCGGAGGGCCTGCGCTTCACGCGGGCGTTGAGCAGCAATCCGGTGTGTTCGCCGACGCGGGCGACGTTCCTCACCGGGCTGCTGCCTTCCCAGCACGGGGTGCACTCCTTCCTCGACCCCAAGTTCATGATGGGTCCGGAAGCCTACAACACGCTCCGCGAGTTCACCTCGCTGGGCGAAATCCTCCGCGACGCCGGCTATGTCTGCGGCCTGAGCGGCAAGTGGCACCTCGGCGCCAACCTCACGCCGTCGGAGGGTTTCACCTCCTGGGTGACCAAGCCCGACGGGCACACACGGGAATTCTACGATCAGGAGGTGATCGAGGACGGCAAGGTACGCAAGGAGGCCGGCTACACCACGGATCTCTGGACGCGCAAGGGGATCGAGTTCATCGAGCGCAACCGGGAGCGGCCCTTCTTCCTCTTCCTCGCCTACAACGGACCCTACGTGCTCGGGCAACTGATGAACCACCCGCCCCGCAACCGGCACGCGGCTTATTACCGCGGCCGGCACTTCACGAGCTTCCCGGTCGATGCGATGCACCCGTGGCAGAACGCCAACAAGGGGTTTCACAACCGGCAGCTCGCGATGGAGCGGACCGCCGCCGAGGTGAGCGGGGTGGATGACGGCGTCGGCGAGATCCTCGCCACACTGCAGCGCCTCGGACTCGGCGACGACACGGTGGTGGTCTACGCCTCCGATCAGGGCTGGATGGGCGGCCAGAACGGGATGTGGGGCATGGGGGATCACTTTCGGCCGACCGGCGCGCACGAACTGATGATGCAGATTCCGCTCATCTTCCGCCATCCGGGCCGCATTCCGGCCGGCCGCACCAGCGACCTGCTGGTGAGCAACTACGACTTCCTGCCGACGATCCTCGCCCACCTCGATCTGGGAGCAAAGATGCCGACCGCTCCGCGCTCGCCCGGCCGCGACTTTTCCGCGGCCCTGCGCGGCGGCAGCCCGCCGTGGGACAATGTGATCTACTTCGAGATGGAGACGACGCGGGCGATCCGCACCGACGACTGGAAGTACGTCGCGCGCTTCCCGAACGGCCCGTTCGAGCTGTACGACATGAAGCGCGACCCGCGCGAGCGGTTCAACCTCTACGGCCAGCCCGGCATGGAGGAACGCCGGGCGGAACTCTCCCGGCGACTCGAGGACTTCTTCGCCCGCCATGCCGATCCACAGTATGACGTGTGGAAGGGCGGCCGATCGAAGGCCAAGCGGCACGCGCCGTGACGGCGGGTTCCGTCGCTGCCGGTCGACCGGGGCTGGAGCCCCCGGCGACCGGCGGTCTCCGCCGAATGGTTACCAGATCTTCGTCCGCTCCGCGGGCGGCTTCCACATCTTGTCACCTTCCTTGATGCCGAAGGCGTCGAAGAAGGGCTGGAAGTTCACGAGCGGACCGTACGCCCGGAAGTTGCCGGGGGCATGCGGGCCCCGGGCCACCTGCAGGCGCATCGCGTCATCGCGGTAGGATGTGCGCCACTGCTGCGCCCAGGAGATGAAGAAACGCTGCTCTGGCGTGAAGCCGTCGATCTTCGGCGGCGTGGGCTTGCCCTGGAGCGAACGCTGCAGGGCCTCGAAAGCAATCGAGGTGCCGCCCAGGTCGGCGATGTTCTCGCCCAGCGCCAGCTGCCCGTTGATCGCCAGCCCCGGCAGCGCCTGATAGCCGTTGAACTGCTCGACGAGCCGCTGTGCGCGCTCGCGGAACTTCGTCGCATCCTCCGTCGTCCACCAGTCAGCCAGGTTGCCGTCGGCGTCGTAGCGGCGTCCCTGATCGTCGTAGCCGTGGGTGATCTCGTGTCCGATCACCGCGCCGATCGCGCCGTAGTTCACGGCGTCGTCGAGCTGGGGATCGAAGAACGGCGGCTGGAGGATGCCGGCGGGAAAGACGATCTGGTTGGTCGTCGGCGAGAAGTAGGCGTTCACCGTCGAGGGCGTCATGCTCCACTCCCGCTTGTCCACCGGCTGGCCGGTGCGATCGATCCGGCGGCGGGCGTCCGCCAGCGTGGCGCGCACCAGGTTGCCGAAGTAGTCGTCGCGACGGATTTCCACCTTCGAATAGTCGCGCCACTTGTCGGTGTAGCCGATCATCGCCTCGAACCGGGCGAACTTGGCCAGCGCCTTCTGGCGGGTGGGCTCGCTCATCCACTCCAGGCCGGCGAGGCGGTCGCGGAGCACGGCCTTGATGTTCTCGATCATCTCCATCATCCGCGCCTTCGACTCGGGGGGGAAGTGGCGGGCCACGTAGATCTGCCCGAGGGCGTCGCCGATGGCGCCGTTGATCACGCGGGAGGCCCGCTGCCACCGCGGTTCCTGCTGGGGTGTGCCGTTGAGCACGGTGCCGAAGAACCGGAAGTTCTCCCCTTCCAGCGCCTCCGACAGGTACGGCGCCGCGGCGCTGAGCAGGTGCCAGCGCACGTAGGTCTTCCATTCCTCGAGCGGGCGGGCGGGCAGCAGCTTCGCGAGGCCCTCGCAGAACTTCGGCTGACCGACGATCACGTCCTTGACGCTCGCGGGAAGTCCGAGGGCGCTGAGATAACGCGGCAGCGGCAGGCCGGCGTAGGCCTGCACCGCCTCGGCGATGCTCATCTTGTTGTAGTTGGCCAGGCGGTCGCGCAGCTCGACGGGGAGCTTGGCGTTTTCCGCGAGGGCTTTCTCGAGGCTCAGCACGATTTCAGCCTGCCGGTAAGCCTCGGCCTTGGCCGTGCCGGCGAGTTCCAGGGTCTTCGCCACGTGGCCGACAAACTCCCAGCGCTCGCGGGCAAATTTCTCCGAGAAGTAATAATCCTTGGAGGGCAGGCTGAGGCCCCCCTGGAAGAGGTAGAAGCCGTAGGTGTCGCTCTTCTTCTGGTCGGGAAAGAAGGCCACCGTGAAGAACGGGTTGCCGAGCTGCAGGTGCATCCGCGCGGTCAGCTCCATCAGGCCGTCGAGGTCCTTCACCGCGGCGATGGCCGCCAGGTCGGCCTCGATCGGCTTGGTCCCGAGGGCGTTGATCCGCGCCACGTCCATCGCCGACGCGAAGAAGTCCCCGACCTTCTGGGTGTTGGAACCGGCGGCGCCGGGGGCGGCCGCCGCCTCCTCGACGATCCGGCGCACGTTTGCCCAGTTGCGCTCCGCCAGCTCATCCATGCCTCCCCAGCGGGACTTGTCGGAGGGGATGCTGGTGCGCCCGTACCACCCGCCGGCGGCGAACTTCGCGAAGTCCTCCCGGGGCGAGACCGACAGGTCCATGTGTTTGACGCTGAACGCCGGGTTGGCCGGGGGTTGGTTCGGGGAAGCCTCCGCGCCGCGCGCGAGTGGGAGCAGGGCGACGAGCAGCGTCGTGGAGGGGAGAATACGGGGAAGGATCATGGTTTTGGGCTGCTAGCTGGAGGATTTCGGGCGGAAAATCAACCGGGCAGCGACGAGTGGGGGAATTCCCGGGTCCGAACCGGAAGCACGGTGTTTTCCCCAACCTCCCCGTTTGCGCTGCGTCCTCTTTCGGGCACACTCCCGACCATGTCCATGCCCTCGCGCCTCTTCCAACTCCTGGTCCTGACCTTGCTGGCCGGCACCGCCCCTCTGGGCCACGGGGCGGCGCCGCAGCGCGTCAAGGCGACGCTGGTGGCGGCCGACGCGTCGGTGCAGCCGGGACGACCGCTGACCGTCGCACTTCGCCTGGTGCACGACCCCCATTGGCACACTTACTGGCTCAATCCGGGCACCGGCCTGCCGACTACCCTGGCGTGGAAACTCCCGCCGGGCTGGACCGCCGGCGAAATCCAATGGCCGGCTCCCATCGTCTTGCGGGACAAGCCCGGCAACATCGTGGGTCAGGGATACGAAGGGGAGATCCTGCTACCGGTGACCCTCACTCCTCCCGCGACGCTTGCGGCGGGCGGCACTGTCGAGCTGGCCGCGCGGGCGGACTGGTTGATGTGCGAGGAGATCTGCGTGCCCGGTGGCGCAGACGTCGGCCTGACGCTGCCCGTGCGGGCTGAGGCGCCAGCGCCGGACCCGGCCTGGGGTGAGAAGATCCGTTCCACCCTGGACCGGCTGCCGCGGACTGATCCGGCCTGGAAGGCCAGCGCGGAGCGCCGCGGCGCGGAAATCATACTCACCCTCACACCGACGGGAGGCAGGACTTCACCCGCGCATGTTCCGGAAGGGCTGCGGTTTTTTGGGGCGGATGGCCTGATCGTCTATGACGTGCCCCAAACCGTCACTCCCGACGGGCGGGGTGGGTTCATTCTGGCCCTGAAAGTGGACACCTCCGCGCCCGCGGACGCGAAGCGGCTGGTCGGCGTGGTCACGGCAAAGAACGGCTGGCGGGCAGATGGCACGCTGCCGGGGCTGGCGGTGGCCGCGGAGATTGCGGCCGGCGGCGGGGTGGGAGGGGCGCCGTCGGCCGCGAAGATCCCGGCCAAGGGAGGTTCGGCGGCGGCCGCTGGCGGCTCCCTGCTCGGCACGCTGGCGCTCGCGTTCATCGGCGGGCTCATCCTCAACCTGATGCCGTGTGTCTTTCCGGTCCTCGGAATCAAGGTCCTGGGTTTTGTGGGCCAGGCGGGGCAGGAACGCGGAAAGATCGTGGCGCATGGCCTCGTCTTCACTGGCGGGGTGCTGTTGTCGTTCTGGTCGCTGGCCACCGTGCTGGCGGTGTTGCGGGCGGGCGGGGACCAGCTCGGCTGGGGCTTCCAGTTGCAGTCGGCGCCCTTCGTCTACGCCCTGGCGGTGCTCCTGCTGGTGTTCGGGATGAACATGAGCGGCGTCTTCGAGTTTGGGCTGGCGGCGACGTCGGTCGGCGGCGAACTGCAGATGAAGTCGGGGTATGCGGGGTCGTTCTTCACCGGCATCCTGGCGACCGTGGTGGCGACGCCGTGCAGCGCGCCCTTCCTGGCGCCGGCGCTCGGGGCCGCATTGGCCGTGCCGCCGCTGCAGTCGTTCGCGCTGTTCACCAGCATCGGCGTCGGGCTCTCGACGCCCTACCTGCTGCTCTCGATCTTTCCCGACCTGGTGAAGCTGCTGCCGCGCCCCGGTGCCTGGATGGAGACCTTCAAGCAGTTCATGGCCTTTCCGCTCTACGCGACGGTGGGCTACCTCGTGTGGGTGCTGGCCGCCCAGACGAGCGAGGAGGGCTTTCTTAATCTGCTCATCAGCCTCGTGCTGATCGCCCTCGGGGTCTGGTTCTACGGACGGTGGAATGCGCCCGGCGCCAAGCCGGCCCGCGCCCGTTTCGGCATGGTGGCGCTGCTGGTCTGCGGTGCGCTCGGGCTCTGGCTGGGCTGGCCGCGGGCAGCGGTGGCGGGCGGCACCGGCCCCGGCGCCGTCCCAGCGATTACGTGGGAGCCGTGGAGCCCCGAGGCCGTGGCGAAGCTGCGAGTCGAAGGACGCACGATCTACGTCGACTTCACGGCGCGCTGGTGCGCGACCTGCCAGACGAACAAGAAGCTCGTCTTCGGCTCCGACGAGGTGCTCCGCACCTTCGCCGAGAAGAAGATCGCCACTTTGCGTGCCGACTGGACGAACAAGGATCCGCGCATCACCGCCGAACTGGCCGCGTATCAGCGCTCGGCCGTGCCCTTCAATCTGCTTTGGAAACCGGGCCAGGAAAAACCCGTGGAACTTCCGGAGATCCTCACCCCGGGGATCGTGCTGGAGGCCGTGCGCGGGAAGTAGGAACGGCGGAATGGATCAAATCAACTAAGTCTGCAAAACTAGTGTCCTGAGCGATCAATCCGTGAACAAAGAGTCTCAACCCGTCCAAGGATGAGATCGGCGGAAGCGGTCCAGACAAAAGGCGTCGGATTGCGATTGTTGGTTTCGAGATACTGCCGGATCGCCTTTTCCAAGTCGGCTATGGAGTGGAAGGCGCTGCGACGCAGCCGCTGCTCGGTGATTCTGGCGAACCAGCGCTCCACTTGGTTGAGCCACGAACCGCTGGTCGGCGTAAAATGCAGATGATAACGCGGCCGGCGCTTGAACCATGCGGCGACCTTCGGAGCCTTGTGCGTGCCGTAGTTGTCCAGCACCAGATGAATCTCGAGCGCCGCGGGCACGGCGTCCTCGATTTGTTGGAGGAACCGCAGGAACTCCTGGTGCCGATGTCGGGGATGACAGCGTCCGATGACCTTGCCGGTGGCGATGTCCAGCGCCGCGAAGAGCGAGGTAGTGCCGTGGCGGAAGTAATCGTGCGTGCGCCGTTCCACTTGGCCAGGGCGCAGCGGCAGGATGGGCTGGCTGCGATCCAGCGCCTGAATCTGGCTCTTCTCGTCGACACACAGGACAATCGCGCGGGTTTTCTCCGGCGGATTGAGGTAGAGCCCGACGATGTCCCGCACCTTCTCCACAAAGAACGGATCGGCCGAGAGCTTGAAGTTTTCCTGCAGATGCGGCTTCAGCCCAAACGCACGCCAGATGCGAACGATGGCGTTTTGCGTCAGGCCGCTCGCCTTCGCCATCGAGCGAGTGCTCCAGTGAGTCGCTCCCACCGGCTTCTTCTCCAGGGTGCGTGTGACGACCGCCTCGATTTTGGCGTCGGTGATCTTGCGCGGTTGCCCCGGCCGCGGCGCATCACCCAGCCCGGCGAGTCGCTGCGTCACGAATCGCTGCCGCCACTTGCCGACCGTCGCCAGCGTCACCTCGTAGCGTTCCGCCACCGCCGTGTTGCTCAGTCCGCTCGCGCAATCCAACACGATCCCGGCCTGCAGCGCCGTGCGTTGATCCGACTTCGGCCGCCGGGCCATCGTCGTGAGTTTCGCGGTTTCTTCCGCACTCAACACCAGTTTCGTCAGGGGTCTACCAAGGGCCATCACGCAGAAGATCTGAGCTTCTTCTTTATTGCACGCATTAATCGCTCAGGACACTTGCCGAAGAGCGCAAAACGCGCGGAAGTTTGCCAAAGTGATTTTGGCAAATCATCCGAGGCTCGCTCGCCGCCGCGATAAAATAGGGGCATCCGAGGTATTCCCCTCTCGAGAAACTGCCCCAAACCCACATGCAGGTTTTCGACCTCGGAACCCGCTTCCGCGGTGGGTTCGAATCCCACCCTCTCCGCCATTTAAGTATCGGGCAGTTCGTTACTTAATTTTTCCTACTCCCGATTTGCCAGTTGACGTGGCAAATCGGCCATGAAGCAGGCAGCAACGTTCGTCATTACTGAATTCACGAATCCCTCCGGGGAGATCGTTCTTCGCGTTTCCGGTTGGCTCGATGGAAAGCGCGTTCGCAAAAACTTTCACACGCGCGCCGAGGCGCGCGCGGAAGTTGAGGGCCTCGAAGTCGACGCCACGCAGGCCGAGACCGGTTTGCGCCGCGCGGTCACGCGGCTCACCGAGGCGCAGCTGAAGGACGCCGAAGCCGCAGTCCTCCGACTCGAAGGCAAAGCGCACACGCTGGGATTTTGCGTGGATTTCACGCTGACGACCTACCGCGCGCCGGAGCGTGAGAAGGCGCTCGCCGATGGCGTGGCCGATTACCTCGCGGCAAAGAAGCGCGAGGCCGAGCGCGGCATCATTTCCCTCGTTCAGGTCGGCAGCATTAAGAAGGAGCTGGCGCTCCTCACCGCGGCGTTTCCGAAAGCGACGGTCGCGGCGCTCGCGACCGCGCAGCTTACGGCCTTCTGCGAGCGCGGAGACCCCTCGCTCAAGACCTTTAACAATCGCCGCGGCATCCTGAGCACGTTTTTCAAATACGCCTTCCAGCAGGACTGGATCGCCGCGAACCCCATCGAGAAAATGGCCTATCACCGCATCGCGCATCGCCGCGGGTCAGCGAAAACGCTGTCGGTTGAACAATGCCGCGAGCTGATGGAGTTCGTCGAGGCGCACGAGGGCGGCCGGCTCGTGCCGTTCTTCGCGCTCTGCCTGTTCGCCGGTATCCGCCCCTGCGTGCGCGGTGGCGAGATCATAAAGCTCAAGCCGTCCGATGTGCGGCTAGACACTGGCGTGATTCACGTTGAACCCGAGGTCTCGAAAGTGCGCATGAAGCGCCGCGTCACGATCCAGCCGAATCTCGCCGCCTGGCTCCGGGCTTACCCACTGGAGCAGTTCCCCATCGCACCGCCAAATCTCCAGACGCTTCGCGCCAAGGTGGCGAGGAAGATTCCCCTCACGAAGGACGTGATGCGGCACACGTTCATTTCGATGTTCGTCGGCAAGTTCCGGTCGATGGGCGAAGCGGCGCTGCAGGCCGGGAATTCGGAAACCATCATCCGCAAGCACTACCTCGACCTCATGACGCCGGAGGAAGCGGAGGCGTTCTTCGGTATCCTGCCTCGTGGCCGTGGCGAGATCATCGCCATGCCGGTGCCGGAGAAAAACGACACCCGTGTCGCAATCTGAGGCAGTCTCGCACCTCGCTGACTTGACCGGCAGCGAGGTGCGTGGAAACGCAACTAACACTCCTCACTGAAACTCGGCTGACGGACATTGTTGGCCTCCGCCAGAGCGGCGTCTTCCCGGACGGAAAGGCGCCTTCGATCCGCACGCTGCGGAAGTGGACCAAGCTTCGCCGCATTCCCTTCCACCGCGTCGGACACTTCGTTTACTTCGACCCGTCGGAGGTCGCGCTGCACATCCGCACGAGGCTCAAAGTGGCGCCGCGCTAGTCTCCCGCGCCGGCCCCTGCGAACGCCGCCTTTCGAGGCGGCGTTTTGTTTTTGGAGGCCAGCGCACGGCATCGGGAAAATACCGACGGCGGCGCGCGCTGCGCTCCGCCCCCAATTTTGGCGGCACCGGACGGCGTATGGTCGCGGCGCAATGAAAACGAACAATCCAAACCATCCCGATCCGTTCTTCGCCGAGTCGCCCGACGCTTGCACCGCCGCGCGGCTCATCGCCAATGCCGTCCTCGCTCGCCTCCTCATTTGGCAGGCCGACGCACCGTCACTCGAAGACCGCGGCCTCCGAACCACGGTTGCCCTCTACTGCGTGCGCCCCGACTTGATCGCGGCGGCGACGCTCGAGGAGATCGGCGACCGCACCGGCCGGACCAAGCAATGGGTGCACGCCCTTGCCGACAGCTTCCGACTCACCACGGGGATTTCGTAATGAACCTGGCCCCCGCCCACGGCTCGGTGATCGAGCAGATTAATTGCCTGCACGCGGTCGCAGTCCGGATGGCGGGCGATTCGCGGAATGCCCTGCGAATGGCGCTTTCGGCCGCCTGGAAGGCGGGCCAGCTCCTATCCGCGGAAAAGAAACGGGTGAGGAAGCAAATGGGTCATGGTGCGTGGGGCGACTGGCTGGACGCCAACTTTGACGGCTCCGTCCGGACCGCCCAACGCTACATGTGCCTCGCGGCTTCGATCGCGGACACCCGTTTCCTCCGGGGACTTAGTCTCCGGCAAGCCTACTTCCGGCTCGGGATCGCGACCGAGCCGAAGTCGCGCCGAGACGCCGTGGCCGTCCCACCTCTGCCGGAACCGGTCCGGCTGGCGGGACGGCTCATCGAGGCGTTGCGATCCGAGCCGCCCCAGTGTCGCGACGACCTGCGGCCCTTGTTCGAGGAACTGCGGCGGTGGTTCGAACCCGCGAACAATTCCCGCGGAACGGTTTCGATATTGTCATGGCCAAGCCCGCCCCGGTGACTCCTGACGTCGCGCTCCTGCGGCGGCTGCTCACGGAGACCGACGAAAGCGCCAATCTCTGGGCTATCGGAGCGAAATTACGGCAATTGGCGGAGGTTAAAATTGATTATTTTGGAGGGCTTCCCGCCAGTCACAGCGAGCCTGATCCTTGGCCAGGGACGGTCCTCGTCTGGCCAAAAAGTTAGCTGCTTGGGCAACGGCAATTCTTCTGGTTCGTCATTGCCTTGCTCGGCGTGACGTCGTGCGAATTCGATGGCGCGGCTAAAAACGCTGATCGGCCATTGCGCGGTCCCATAGTGTCTTACTTGAATATTCGTGAGTTCGTCCTCTGACATTTCCGAACCCACTCGCGCCAGGTAGCGTAAGAGGCGCGGACCTACTTTCCATTTGAGGTTCCCCGCCATGACGACTGATCGAACCACGCATAGGCCAGGAAAAGGATTCTCCTCTCGATTGATCTCGATTATTCTTTCAATTACTCCGCGGAAAAATTGGTCGTCAGCAGAATAGATCGATCGGGGTTTTCCAGCGCGGGACAGCACGTCAACCGCGACTGCTTCCAAATTAAAGAAGGTAGAGCGTGGCAGGTCATCGAAATCTGGATGGCTTAAACCTGCTTCTTTGAGAGCATGCGTCTCCTGCAGAGGCCAAACGTCAAATTGCCAGCCGACGCGTTGTAATTGAAGACCTCCAAATCGAGTTCGACGGGCAACGTATTTCTCAAACTGCTGCTGAAGGTCAGGTAACCGTGTATCTCGAATTACGATATCAATGTCTCGGGGCCGCCCCAGCACGTTGTGAGTTAGGCGAGAAAGTAGCAGCGAACGCAGTGTGCCGCCGAAAAACACGGCGGGCCAATGTCCTTCTCGGATTTCATCCACCGTGGTTGCGATAGCCTGCTTCCACCGGCGGTTGTTGTGACGACAGAAAAGCGAGACCTCGTGTCGCAGCAGCCGCTTCAGGCCGTCAATTTCCGAGGCTGAAGCCATTCTTGAGTTCACCATGCAGTCGCTTCGCAAATGAGTCCGTCATGCCGCAAACATAGTCGGTCACCAGTTGCAGGCGATGGTAAGCCTCTGGCAAGTGTTTCAGATCGTGAACAGAATGGAGGAAGACGCTGCGGTAGTTGTTCGAGAGCAATGCTCCGATGCGCCCTGGGAAATTGTTAGTTTTCACCTTACCGTCTAGCGGTAACACCTTCGCTCCCTCCCAGAAGAGGTCCATCAAGTCGGTGATGATTGCGCGACCCATTAGCTCCAATTTCAAAGTAGGAGAAGTACAGTAGATCCGCGTTTTCCCGATGGTCTTCAATTTCTCGATGAAGCCCCGGTAGCTACTGTCTTTTACGAGCTCTCCGAGATACGTGCCGCCCATGATTTCATCGTATTTGATCTCGAACGCTTTTTCTACGGCCTCGACCATTAGCCCGATCGCCGCTGTGCGGAAAGCCGAACCGTGAACATCGTCCGGGAGATTATCTGGCGGAGCATCTCGGCCCGCTTTCAAAATTGCTTCCTTTCTTGAAAGCACCGCTTGCAAGCATTCGTTAGCGCGCGCCTCGTCAGCTTCATTTTTGCAGCTGGTTTTGCGCAGAATCTGTTCGAGTTGCGGCCACGTGAGAATCCCCTTCTTGATTCCGTCCTCGATATCCGCGACCGAATAGACGATGTCATCTGCGGCCTCGACCAAGAATGTGATGGGGTTGCGTGCGTCTCCCGTCCCTGTTTTCTCTCGGATCGATGCGACAAGACTTGCTTCGGAGGCAAAGTAGCCGGGCTTCGCCTTCGCGTGGTTCGTGTGTTCGCTGTTCGCTTCGTGGGAGGCCGCGGTGTATTTACATGCCGCGGAGAGCGTCCCAAACGTTAGGTTGAGGCCATTGAAGTCCGCGAGCAATTGAAGCTTTCCGACCAAGCGCAGCGTCTGCGCGTTACCCTCGAAGGCCCTGAAGTCTTGCACGAGTTGCTTTTCCTTCAACAAGTCGGTCAGCCCTTTCTCGCCAAAGCGTTGCTCGAACCAGTATCTAATCGCATCTTCGCCAGCGTGTCCGAAAGGCGGATTCCCAAGATCGTGAATTAGGCCGCAAGTAGCGGCGATCGCTTCGATTTGCCGCGTCATGTTCGCCTGAATATGGCCCTTCTCCTCCAGACGCTTCCCAACGGAAATCGCGATACCTCGTGCGACAGATGACACCTCAAGCGAATGCGTGAGGCGGGTTCGTATGGCATCGCAGGGTTCCAGAGGGAAGACTTGGGCCTTGTCTTGGAGGCGCTTGACCGGCGTAGAGAAAATCGCGCGATCAAAGTCCCGCTCGAATTGGACGCGATGGTCGGGGCCAATGGTCGTCGTCCGTTTCCGTTCCGCACAAAGCAGTTGCTCCCACTTCATCACCTTAGTTTTTCGCTAAACACGGCTCCGGACAACGTGAAACGTTCGTGGATGAAACGCATGTAACCTGTGGCGCTCCTCCTCCCCGGAAGGCGATTGGTTGGACTCAGGACGACAAAGAAGACGACAAATGTCTTCTTGTTGTCGCTTTTTAACAAACACGCCCGACATTGCTTGACAAGGACGACGAATCGCCGACCCCTTGTGAGATGTTGCAGGTGGAACAACCACGTCAGCTTGCCATCATCCGAGAGCGACTGGGCCTCAACCAGTCGGAGATGGCGCGCAAACTCGGGATTTCGCGGCAGCACCTTTCTAAGCTGGAGAATTCGGCCGACTCGTTGTCGCCGAAGCTTTCCCGGAAAGTTGCGGATCTTTGTCGAGCTCACGGATTGTCAGTCGTTGGCCCTCTAAGCGGAATCAGGGCAATCCCGGTGCGATCCTGGGCTCAAGCGGGCATTGGGCGTGATTTTGAGGAACTCCCTTTCGATTGGCAGCGGACCATTCCGACAGATTGCCCGGATGACCAAGCTTTCGCGGTAGAGGTCGAGGGAGACTCAATGGAGCCGAAGTTTCTCCAAGGCGACATTGCTGTGATTATGCCGTCACATCAGCCCAAAAATGGGAGTCTGGTGGTGGCGCGGCTGGAGCGAGAAGGGATCGTTTTCAAAGTGTTCACTGCACGCCAAGATGGATCGGTGCGCCAATGCAGCTTTGCTAGTTATCATCATGCTTACCGACCGATCGAAGTCTCAGAAAATTCAGTCATCTGGAATTTTCCGGTTTACCAAGTGGTAAGGCAGGTGTGGCGCTAAAATGAACTTAGCTCTCGCACACGAGAAACTGGGCTGGCCCGAGCCGGACACCGTGCTCAAACCGCGCGGATCGGGGCCAGCAATGTTCGCGGATAAAGCCCGCACGAAAATTGGTTTGTCACTGAAACGTGCATACGCCCAAGAGCGATTTAGAATTGGTATTCTACACGCTGACTCAAACACCACGGATTCTCAGCCCCCCCTAGCAGTTGTTTGCGAATTTTCTACCGCTCCGTCTGCCAGCACGCTAACGGAAACCCATCGGCTTGCTTGGAATTTTTGCCATGCGCCATTGCTGGTGACGTTGGAGCCTGGGATGATTCGTATCTGGAATTGCGGGCACGAGCCGCCGCGGCAATCGAACGATCTTTTCGTAAACGAAGATGCGGTTGTTTTTTCTCGTTCGGACAGCCAGCTGGATGACGAAGCGGTGCGGCTTTTGCACTGGGTGAGTTTGGCGACAGGTCAATTCATTCGGGAGCGGATTCCCGCCGCCAAGATAAAGCCCGAGCAACGCGCTGACCGGTCATTGCTCGAAAATTTGCGGCGCGTGCGTAGCAAATTACGAGAACTCAAGATGCCAGTGGATATTTGCCACGATCTCCTGGCTCGGGTTATCTTTGTGCAGTTTCTCTGGGATCGTCGTGATGCGAACGGCGATGCTGCGCTGTGTCCCGATCAGCTCGCTCGATGGCACGAGCGAAACATCCTGAAACACAAGCACGACAGCATTGGCTCGGTGCTCCGGCATCGCGATGATGCCTACGCGCTTTTTCGGGAGCTGGATAGGATCTTCAATGGTGACCTCTTCCCGGGCAAGGAGTCCGCCTCGGCGGCCGTGCGCACTGCCGCCTGGCGCCGCGAGCAACGGTTCGTTCAAAAAGAACACCTCGATTGGTTGGCGCGCTTAGTTGAGGGTAAAGACGATTCGAAGACCGGCCAGTTCTGGTTATGGCGGATGTATTCTTTTGACACCATTCCGCTCGAATTCATTAGCAGCATCTACGAGGAGTTTGTAACACGCGACGAGGTTGGTGATGGCGCAGCTCGAGATGATGGTGTTGTCTATACACCTGGCAGGGTTGCAGATTATGTATTGGATCAAGTCTTGCCGTGGCATGGAATCGCATGGCGAATGCGCATTTTTGATCCCGCTTGCGGATCGGGCATTTTCCTCGTCAAAGCGTTTCAACGATTAGTGCATCGGTGGCGGCGTGCGAATCGCGGCCGTCCCGTAGTCGCCTCGATTCTTCGACAAATACTCGAGCGGAATCTGCTTGGAGTGGACAAGAATGCACACGCTATTCATGTTGCATCGTTTAGTCTTTATCTGGCGATGCTCGATGAGTTGGAACCGAAGGATTATCTCGAGCGTGTTCGCTTTCCTTCGCTACGCAATAGTCGACTAATCTCGAGCGACTTCTTTACAGAGGACTGGCGAAAGGATTTTCGCCCGCGAAACCTGAAATTCGATATCGTTATCGGCAACGCCCCTTGGGGTGACAAAACTGCAACACCGGTTTCGATTTCTTGGGCGGAAAAGGAAGAGTGGTCCATTGCTGATCACAACATTGGTCCACTTTTTCTTCCTTCTGCCGTGCAATTTTTGGCTAGAAACGGGCGCGTGGCGATGTTGCAGCCTGCGATGACGCTACTGTTCAATCGCGCGGAAACGGCGAATGGATTCAGGCGGCGTTTCTTCTCTGAATTCAACGTCCACAAAGTTGTAAACTTTGCTCCCGTGAGATTTATTCTCTTTGGGAAGCGTGCGATCTCACCGGCTTGCCTTATCGTGTTTGATGGAGGCTCACCAGCTTCTGACGAGCGGGATGAGCCTCGTATTGAATACGCGACGGTCAAACCTAGGCAGACTTCGGAAGACAACTATGCTCTGACGATCGAACCTTTCGACATCCATCTGATCTCTCCCAAGGAAGCAGCCAATGACCCGCTAGTGTGGACAACATTGAGCTGGGGTGGGCGACGGGATCTTTCCTTGCTTCGCTCACTTTCACACTTTCCCTCGATTGCTAAGCTTAAGGCCGACAAAAAGGTCAAGACGCGCGAGGGGGTTAATCGCGGGGACCGCAAGAAAGTGCAGAAGCAGATTGTTGGATGGAGAATGCTGGAAGGCACGGAATTTCCTCCGAATTCGTTTCCGCGCCTTTCGAGTAGGAAATTACCGGTCAACGACGATCCGCTCACTGATGGTCGAGCCTCCACCGATTTTTCTGCCTTCGAGCGTCCGCAACTGCTCATTAAAGGTGGTTGGAAGACTGACGAGAGTCGTTTCCAAGCATCGCTGGTCGACTATGAAAAGTCGGACGAAATTGGAGTTTTGTGCAGCCAGAGTTACATAACCGTTAGTGATCCGAATGCCGTTGCAGGTCAGTCCTCGATTCTCGATGCGGCTACAATCGTCCTGAATAGCAAGCTTGCGGTTTATCATTTGCTGCTAACAAGCAGCCGCTTTGCCTCCTATCGGCCAGAACCGCTAGTGGCTGACTTTCTAAATGTTCCCCTGCCACCAATAAAAGGGGACGCGTTAGATTATGTCCGTAAGCCGGCTGATTGTGATGTTCTCGTTCGCAATGGTTTCGAGTTAGCTAGGGAAGACTGGGGTCTAGTCGAAGACCTGTTCGACTACACATTGCCCGATTTCAAGGGCGACGCTACATCTCCAGGGCGGCGTCGGACTACCAGAAAGGACGAACCCCAACTTTCGAAGTATTTCGAGTTCTTTTCTGCGGTCCTTTTAGAAGCGTTTGGTCCAGACAAACGAATCACCGCAACTATTTACCAAGAGCTACCTGGAGAGGAGTTACTAGGACTGCGACTAGTTGCAATTGAACTTGGAGCGACCGGAACGAGGGAGGATATTTCAGTTCGTCCTCTCAATACACCGCGACTGTTGGCGGAAATCGCGGAAGTTCAGTCGCGAGAATCGGAGCGGGCAAAGAATAGCTGGTTGTCCGGTGCAATCGTTCGATTGTATGGTTCAAGCGGCACGGGTCGCAATAAGACACCTACGATTTTCCTGCTCAAACCAGACCAGCATCGTTATTGGACTCGTAGCATGGCGATGCGGGACGCGGATGAAGTCGCGGCGGATTTTCTGACCGGAATCGTCGAGGGGTCCTAGTCGGACATGGCTAAATCACCTATCAGGCCACGTGTAGCGTCACCAGTAGTGAGCGTCCTTCCATCCGACTTTACCGACCTGGTTTCGACCTGGAGGCCCGATGCTCTTGCGCGATTGATGAACAACGTGTGGAAGGGTTATGACGATCTTTCTCGAAATCCGTCGCCTGACATTGACTGGAACAATGAATGGAGCCTCAACGCCCACCTCGGCCGTAGGATACGCCGCCTTTGGCCGCGAGCCTCGCCCTTTGAATTTGAGTCATCATGGCCGGTCATGGACAAGCGGGTTACGCCGAGAAGTCAGCCTCCCACTCCGGATTTCTCGATCCTCTCCCGCGACAACCGGATTTCAGCCAGCTTCGACTTTGACGCGAAACTCATTCGGCAAATCAACGACACCAAAGCCTATGCCGATAAGATCGCTGAGAGCTTCCTCACAGGTCGATACTCCGGCGGTTCCCGCGGAGGAGGAATGATTGCCTACGTTCTCCCTTCGGATGCGAAGGATTTTCAAACCAACATCGCCTCGGTGTTGAAATGCGAGTTGATAGCATGGCCGCCGATGGCGCCCCGATTACACTTCGTGAGCAATCATGTCCGAATGCGAAGGCAACCTCCCGCAAGCGCAAACTTCGCGCTCCATCACCTTCTGATGGGTCTACGGCAGGCTTCCCCCGTGTAGAAAAAAAACGAAACTAGCGGGCGCCAAAAGCCGACGAAGGCTACGAGTTTTCTAATTTGCCTCGGATTTGCCAAACTACGCCGGATCTATTCCCAAAAACGTAAGAAGTGGGTGCGATACCCACACTCAAATATTTGCCAGAGATCGGAAAACTCACAGGGCCGCCTTCTTCAGGAGGCGGAGCGTGAGTTCAAAATCCCTCGTTCGCAGCCGCGCACGCTCGGTGCCGTGGATCTTCCGCTCGTCCCATTCGCGCTCCATCCCATACAGGTGCCCGATCAAACGCAGCATGAACGCTGCGGCCACCGGCGTCGTCTCGAGGGCGTCGTTAAACTTCCGCCTCGCGTGAGCAAAACACGCCACCCGGATTACCTGGGGATTGTTGGCGGCGTAACGGGCGTAGCCGTCGTAGCCATCCGACTGGAGCACGCCCTTGAAGCCGTCCAACAGGCTCGTGATCTCGCCGTGCTGGCGCGTCAGCCGCCAATCGAAGACGACATCATCATCCGGGCGACTGATCACCCAGAGGTAACCTTGGAAGAGGAAGAAGAAAGACGCGGGTGGGAACGCCTATGGTGACGGCCTCGTTACCACTGTGCGATCCCTGCAGATCAACCGTGGCTGTTTCCCGGAAGGGCGGGGTTCTTGCGCTCCAGGAGATCCCAGCGGTTGCCATACAAGTCCTCGAAGACCACGACGGTGCCGTAGGTCTCCTGGCGGGGTTCCTCGCAGAACCGCACGCCCCGCTCGGCATAGCGGCGGTAGTCGCGCCAGAAGTCATCCGTGTGGAGGAAGAGAAAGACCCGGTTGCCGGCCTGACGGCCGATCCTCGCGGCATCCTCCTCTGTGCGCGGCTTCGCCAGCAGCAGGCCGCAGTCGACAGCGCCGGGCGGTGCGACCACCACCCATCGTTTCCCACCCGGGCCTACGGTGATGTCCTCGACGAGGCGAAAACCCAGGACCTGCGTGAAGTACGCAATGGCCTCGTCGTAGTCGCGAACGAGAAGGGAGACCTGGCCAATCGCCTGTTTCATGGCTTCGCCGGGGAATGAACGCTAGGTCCCGTTGGTGGCGGCGGTGAGCCGCGATGGGACAACTTTGGCTTAACTGCGGGACGCCCCGGGACGGCGGAGCCGCCGGCGCCACGTGGCGAAGCCCAATCCCAGGCCACCCGCGATCGCCGCGTAGGCGCCTGGCTCCGGCACCGCAGAGATCGTCATGCTGCCGACGGAGGCGAAGTTTCCGGCGGCATCCACCGGATAGAAATCCGTGATGGTGAAGTTGAGGATCCCGCTCCCGCTGGTTTTCGACATGACCTCGTCGTAGAAACTGGAGGAGGTGCCGGCGCCGGTGAGGAAGGCGCTTCCCGTCCCGATGGCGTGAGTATCGAGGTTGTTGTCCACCTCCGTGCGCAGAAAGACGGGAGTGCCGGTGGCCCAGAGGGCGCCGTTGTAGCGGACCTCGAACGTGGCCGAACCGGACGCAGTATACCGCTCGAACCCGCTCGTGGCTCCACCCGGGCTCTGATAGGTATTCAGATCGAGGTTGGTGAAGTTGAACGTGAGCAGCGAAAGGTCGACCGAGGCGAGGGAGGTGAAACCGCTCTGGGTCGTTCCCGTGAAGGCAGCGGTTTGCACCGTCCCCCACATCGTGGAGCCGGCGACCCACGAGATGGCTGTCAAGTTGGTGGCGTGTGCGGTGCCGGTATAGTTGAGAGTCTGCGCGGCTCCGGCACTCGTGAACACAGCCAAGGGTAAAAGAAGACAGCACTTCTTCATGCTGGTCATCATCGGATCCAAATCGCCCGGGTGCAGGAAAATCGGTGAAACAGGCCTTCCCCTGACGGCGGGGTGGGCGCGAAGGTCCGACCGTTCCAAGCCGAGCATGTTGAGGCGCCGCGGCGCCGCGATGGCGGCATTTTCCTCCGGTTTCGTGTAATTTCTCCACACCGTTGGTGCAATTGATGGGCAGTATGATTCCCACTGCCCCTCGTTTCCTTCGTCGTGTCTGCCTTTGGCTCCTGCCGGCTGTGCCGGTCCTGGCGACCGTGCTCAACGCCGCGCCGGCCACCGATCATCCTCGCGTGCTCGTGCGCGCGTCCGAGCTTCCGGCCCTGCGCGCGCGCATGACCAACTCCAACGACGTCTGGGTCCATTTCCGCGATCACGTCGTCGTGAAGGCGCTCGCCGACTGGAAACGCACGCGCAACGCCGCCGGCGACATTGTCGAGCCGGACGGCACGATCATCCCCGCCAACGTGGCGACGGGCAACGGTTGGGTGGCGGCCCCCGAAGATGACATCGGCGCGCACACGGGCGGTCAGCCCCTGATTTCGGAGCAGTACGCGATGCTCTTTGCGTTCATGGCGATGCTGACCAAGGACGATCCGGCGCAGGCGGCGCAGCACGCTGAGTATGTGGCGGCCGCGAAAGAGTGCCTGTTCAAGGTCATCGATCCGGCCTCGCTTGGTCACCCGGCGCCCGACGTCAACGGCAAGTACCCGCCGTTCCGCCATCCGGGTTTCGCATTGCAGGACCGGAGTTTTGCCCAGGAGGCCTTCGGGCTGACGGTCGACTGGATCTACGACTCTTTCACGCCCCAGGAACTGGCGAAGATTCGCAAGACCTTCCTGCTGTGGACGGCCGACACCTGGAAGAAGCCGTACTACAGTCCCATCAATCCGAACAACCTGATCAACGATCCCGCGATCCTCGGTCTCAACTCCCCGGAACAGGCGGTGAAGCGCAGCAACCTCCGCATCGCGCTCAACAACCACTACGCAAATCACCTCCGGCAGATGGCGCTCTACGCGCTGGCGTTCGATCCCAAGGACGACGTACCGAGTGCATTTGTGGAGGTGGCTGACGCCGCCCCGGCCGGGGCGTTGACTGGATTCACGCCCGGCCCGGGAGGTCCGAACGACTGGGTCTACCAGAACACCGGTGTGCTGCGCGGCGTCACCGGCTCCTGGCTCTATCTGACCGACTATGCGCTCCGCCACGACGGCGCGGGCGGACTTTCCCTCGAAGGCACGCAGTACGCCTCCAACGGTCTCGGGCCGCTGGCGTTGACGATGGCCGCCCTCCACAGCGCGGGCCAGGACGACGCCGCGCGTTGGGGGCCCCAGGTGGCGCTGGCGCAGCATCCGTTCTGGACGCGCGTGCTGCCGGGCTACCTGGCGCAGCTCACGCCGACGCCGCGCGTGAATTCAGATCCCAACTACACCTACCTCGGCACGCACTTTCAGCCGCCGCTCACGGGCGACCTGGAGAATTACGCCATGATCAACGACCAGAACATCAAGTTCCTGGCGCCGCTTGCGCTGCACGACTGGCGGGTGAATGGCACGACCGGCCCCGTCGTCCAGGCCGTGCGCTACATCCAGCGGCATCTGGCGCCGGGCGGGGCCTCGCGCCTCGAGGATCGCATCCGCTCCACGCGCTCCGAGCACCGCTACCGGGACGCGATTTACTACTTCCTGTTGTTCGATCCCTTTGCTCCAGCGCCCGCGGATCCCCGGCCGGCGTTTCAGGAGAAGACGTTCTGGGCTCCGTATGATCCCGCCGGCAAGATGGGCATGGTGCTGGCGCGCACGGGCGCCGCGCCGCAGGACACGTATTTCCAATGGCAGATCGGCTGGCGGCGCATCGACCACCAGCAGGGCGACAACCTGGGTTTCGGTCTGTGGAAGAACGGCCTCTGGCTGACCAAGATCATGACCGGTTACGGGTTGCTGCAGGGTTGCTCCGACTACCGCAACGCGCCCGCGCTCCAAAACAGCCCGGCTGCGCCGGACCAATACGGCGGCCAGGCCAACACGCAGCTCCAGATCAACCACGGCAGCCAGCTGGCGTACGAATCGATGGGCGATCCACAGATCCTCGCGCGCTCATTTGCCAACGGCTTCATCCACCTCGATGCCGATGCGACCAACCTCTACAACTCGTACAACCGGCCGGAAGTACGCTCGGTGGAACATGCCAGTCGCAGCCTCGTCTGGCTGAAGCCCGATACCATCGTCGTCTACGACCGGGCGAAGTCCCAGGCCGGGTTGTGGAAACGGTTCTACCTGAACCTGCCGTCCGTCCCGGTGATTGCCGGCAACGTCGCCACCGCCACGGCATCCGAAGGGGCAGTGGTAAAGGCCCGGCTGTTTGTTTCCTCCCTGCTGCCCGCGGGTGCGACGGTGGCCAGCACCGACATTTCGTCGGGACAGCCCTCGCCGGGCGAGGACATGAAGGCCCGCCTCGTGGTCGAAGCCCCGGGTGCTCCGGCGGAGTCGCGTTTCCTTCACGTCGTGCAGGGCGCGGATCCGGCGATGGCGACAGCGGAGACCACGCAACTGATCGCGAGCCTCTCAGGTGCAGCCTACGACGGCGCGGTGGTCGGGGTGCGGGCCATCCTCTTCAAGCGCGAAGCGACGGTGGCCGTGACCACCCTGACCTACGAAGTACCGGCGGTTGTGACGCAGCACTTCATCACCGGCCTGGCTCCGTTTTCTCCCTACACGGTGACGCTGGGTGCCGGCGCCAACGGCAACACGCTGGTTACGCTCAACACCGGAGGCGTGTCTCCGATCTGCTCCGACGGCGGCGGCGTGCTGGTGGTGGGCGGCGCTGAACTGCCCCGACTCGAAATCAAGGCCTCGGTGTCCTCCCTGCTCGAGAGTGCCGGCACGCCGATCGCCTTTACTGTCGCCCGCAGTGGCGACGTGAGCGCGCCGCTGACCGTGGGGATCGCCCTCGACCCCAAGACCAGCCAAGCGACGGCGGCCGACATCTCTTCCCTGCCGGCGGTGATCACGATTCCGGCCGGAGCGGCAGCGGCATCCTTCACCCTCACGCCGGTGGCCGATGGCCTGAACGAGGGCCCGGAGGATCTCGTCGTGGCGCTGCAGCCGGCGCCGGGCGTTTACGTCAGCGAGGCCGGCCGCACTGCCACCGTGACCCTCACCGAGGCGGCACCCAATTCCGGGAAGGTCCAGTTCTCCTCGGCCACCTATAGCGTGGCGGAGAACGTCGCCTCGGGCGTCGCGGTCGTCAGCGTCGTGCGCACGGGAGGGGCGGAAGGTCCGCTCTCGGTGCAGGTGTCGGCGACCCCAGGCACGGCGAGCGCCGCGGACTTCACGGCGGCTCCCGCCACCCTCTCGTGGGCCGACGGGGAAAGCGCAGCCAAGACCTTTCCCGTGACGATTGCCAATGATCCGACCGCCGAAAGCAGCGAGACGGTCCTGTTGTCTCTGACGTCGCCTTCCGCCCCCGGTGCGCTCGGTTCTCCCGCGGTGGCCACCCTGACGATCACGGACGACGACACTCCGGCCGGTGGCAACCCCGGAGGAGATCCGGTTCCCGGTGGCGGCAGCCCCGGCGTGATCCAGTTTGCCGCTTCCTCCCACAGTGTGACGGAGGGCCAGCATCCCACGGTCACACTCACCGTCACGCGCACGGGCGGTTCCAGCGGGGTGGTCGGCGCCAGCTACTATACGCTGATGTACTCAGCCGTGCCGGGCATCGACTACGCCGCCACGGGCGGATCGCTGACCTGGGCCGATGGCGACACGACATCCCGCACCCTAAGTGTGACGATTCTCGATGACGACGTCACCGAGCCGGCCAAGTATTTCAAGGTCACCCTCGACAACCTGACGGGCGGGGCCACCTACGGCGCCAACCAAGTGACGCAGGTCAACCTCGCGGACGATGACATCCCGCCGCCGGTGTACGAGGTCGGTCCCGGCCAGGCGCTGGCGTCGCCCGCGGAGGTGCCCTGGACGACCCTGCCGCCCGGCGCCAAGGTGCGCCTGCACTGGCGGGCGACCCCTTACCAAAACAAGATTCTCCTCTCGACGCGTGGGACGGCAGCCAAGCCCATCATCTTCGAGGGCGTGCCGGGGCCGGCCGGGGAGTTGCCGGTGATCGATGGTTCCGGCGCCGTCGCCACCGCGGCACTCAACTATGCGCCCTGGTATGGCGATGTGATGGAGCGGAGTGTCATTGCCGTGGCCCGCAATGCGGCGCAGCCCACGGCGTTCAAGCCCGGCCACATCGTGATTCGGAACCTCGAAGTCCGGATGAGCGGCCCGAAGGTGCCGATGCCGACCTACGTGAAGCCCGACGGCGCAAGTGCGGCCTACTATTCGGGCACCGGGGCGATCTTCCTCTATGGAGCGGAACACGTGGTCATCCACGGCTGCGTCCTTCACGACGTGCCCAACGGCATCGTCACGGCCAGCGGGTCGGTGGAAGCAGCGGTCACCCGCGGCGTCACGGTCGAGTACTGCTGGCTCTATCAGGCCGGCAAAGGCGGCGAATACCACGGGAACAACCTGCGGACGGAAGGCGTTGGGCTGACGCTGCAGTTCAACCGCCTCGACCGCGGCCTCAACGGCTCCAATGTACCCAACATCGAGGATCGCTCCGCCGGCACCGTCGTCCGCTTCAACCGCATCGAAGGGGGCGCCAAGTTGCTCGACTTGATCGAACCGATCGCGGCGCCGGCCGTCATCGTCGCCGACCCCGGGTTTGGGGTGACGCAGGTTTACGGCAACCTGCTCCTCAATGGGGCCGGGGACTACGGCACCGACGGCAGCAACCTCCTGCGTTACGGCGGCGACTGGGGCAGCGTGGCGAACTTCCGCGCGGGGACGCTTCACTTCCACCACAACACCGTGGTCGTGGACTCGCTCCGCTGGCAGACGACGGTCTTCGACGTCACCCAGGCGGCGGCGATGGTGCACGCGGGCAACAACGTGCTGCACCATGCGAATCTCTCGGCGGCCGGCGGCCCCTTCAACGTCATCAAGTCCGGCCGCACCGTCACCCTCGGCCGCAATTGGATCACGGCCGGCTACACCCTCAACGGCCTCGCTGCCACGGGTACGGGCCTGATCATCGGAGGAAGCGCGCCTGGATTCGTGAATCCCGCGGCCAAGGACTTCCTGCCGGCGGCGGGTTCACCCCTGGTGGACGCGGCCTTGCCGCTGCCGGCTGGGGCCCTGCCGATCGAGTCCACGTATGTTCCCGAAGCCGATGGCGGCCCGCGCGCGGTGGTCGGCACCGCCCTGGATCTCGGGGCGCTCGAACGGCCCAACTGATCCGGTTGGCGCCACTCGACCCGCATGATCTCCCCCGGCTGCCGCAGCGGAAGGCGCACCTGGTGCGGCTTCACGCTGGTGGAGATCATGGTGGTGGTCGTGATCATCGGCCTGCTGGCGACCCTCGCGCTGCCGGCCTTCCAGCGGGTGCGGCGGCGGGCGATCGCCGCCCGCTTCGTCAACGACGTGCGCCAGATCCGGGACGGAGCCGAACGGTACGCCGTGGAACACGGGGCCTTTCCTCCCAACGGCGTGGCGGGCCTGCACGCCAATCTGCGGGGTTACATCCCGGACAGCGTGTTCACCGCGACCACCACTCCGCTGGGGGGCGTGTGGGATTGGGATTATCAGCAGAACGGAATCACGGCCGCGATCTCCGTCTACCAGTACACGGCGACGGATGACCTGCTTCGGGAGGTCGATCGCACGTTGGACGACGGGGACCTCTCCACCGGGCTCTTCCGGCGAATTGGCAGCAAGGCCGTGCTGATCATCGAACCGTAGCCGATGATCCTCGCGGCGCGCTTGCTGGCTCCCCTGGTGGCGGGCTTCGAACTGCGTCAGGTTCAAAGGCAACCAAGTGGGGCGGCAGGTCCGGCATAGGGTGCATTGCGCCAGCGGCATTCGCTACGAGGCGTCCGGTTGGTAGTCGACGATTCGGTTGTTGTTTACAACCACCTGGCGGCTGGGATGCCGTTGGTCGCGGACGATGGGGGTTGATCCTAAGAACTCCGAACGGTGCTGCGCTCCCTTATCCTGGCTTCGATTTCCGTCTGAACCGGAACGTAAATCGGGAGGTCGCCGTCAACCGCCTCGAATCCGACTACCAACACGAACCTCGCTTTTGAGTCGATCGTATCGCTGGCCCAACCGGTGTGCCCGTGCACCGCGATGCAAAGAGTGGACGGTAATTCGTAACTTTTCAGATAGGCCCAGTCGCGCTGAACTGTTCCACCATTACGCGACACGCCACGAATCACTCCGTGGTGCGGACGCCGTTCCAGTTGCCACGGTATGGAGCGGTTATCCTCCTCGCTGGGATCGCCGGCTCCAACAAATGCCCTGGCGCGGAAATCCTCCGCTGGCTCGTTGCGACGGGATGCGATCCATTCAAGCCACGTTCCAAGGTATCCCGTTCGGGCGCGCCGCGTCCGTCTCGGCTGAGCTGCATACGACAACGTCACATCTATCCGGATGGTCCGCTCCAATCCGGGACGATTGATTTCCGCTGGGATGGGCACTTCGAAAATCGCCGCGTCCCCAGGGCCAAGCGCAAAGACGCCGTTAGTAATGAGCGTCACGCGAAAATCATTGTTCTCCGTCGCACGCGTGATGTCGGGAACGCCGTATCCAATCGTCCGAAGAATCTCCAAGCGCTGATTGGGCGGTGCCGACTCTGCCCACGCCGGCCAGCGAGCGGATTGAACGACTAACGCCCGATACAAAAGGCTCGAATGGTCGGGATAGAGCGCCGCGAGTCTTGCCGCTAAATGCGCGACCTTTGGTGCGGCATAGGATGTTCCGACATCGTCCCGCGCGTGGGCCGGACCGGCTTCGATAAGGGTAGACCGAACCAAATCCGGGCAAACCTCTGGTGGCCGAGTAAGCAGGGGCGGAGTTGCACCGTCCCGAACGTAGTCGCCGCCGAATTCCACCACTTCGGGCTTGATGCTGTCCCACATCCCAAATCCGGAACGAGTAAACGCTGACGGCTCGAGCGCCGCGGCGATTGAACGCCGGTCGCCGTTCACAAAGGCTTCAGCAGCGATGGACCCTACGGTTAAGGCCTGCAGGCTTTGTGCCGGATTGGAAATCCGCGATGACGGTTCCCGCAGGTAAGCAGGGTAGTCCCTGCCCTCAGCAAGATGCTGCCTGACACCTGGAGCACCCGGCACAGTGCTTGAACCCGAGATATTGCCAGCCGCTTGGATGAACAGCACGTCGTGTTCGTAAGACAACAAGTCCATTTCAGCGGCCCACGTGCTCATGCGCCGCACCCGGCACGGACCATTTGATGCCACCGAGTGATTATAGATTCGTGTTCGCCGCGTGGTGCTGCGGAAGTGCGCCACGATCTGCCGCAATGCCGCAGGCGGATACAATGCCGCCGGGATGTGTCCGTTGCTATCCAAAAGCCGAGCGTTTTGGACCCAACACGGCGCTTCAGCGGTGCCGGTCGAGGGTATCTCTCGCGGATAAATGACAGCCCCAGCTACCCGAGTTCCGTGACCGGCGGGACCAAAGTAATCTGCAACGTCCGTGGCCGGCACGCCCGGCAAGAACGACCGTGAGTGCCCGGCATCAATCGCGGGCTGAAGCAGTCGGTGTCCCTCTTGAATGCCGCTATCAATGACGCACACGGCGGGTGCGTTTGCGGGCGGCGCGGTGACTGTGAAATCCCCGTCCGCCTTCGCTTTCGCGGCCTCGGCCGCAGGTATGCGCAGTTCGTCTGGCTCGGATACCTCGAAGAGGTTTGGAAAATTCTGGATCAGATCCTTGAATCCCTTCCCCGACATTTGAATGCGTGCGGAAAAGCTGTCAGGAAAATCTACGACAGCGTTTTCTCCGCCGGCCGCATCCACGAATGACGAAAGAAACGTTCCGCCGTAAAACTTCACCAGAGTCTCCAACCCTTCCTCTCGCTCGATACGGGTATCTTCCCATTTCACCAGAATACGGTCGCGCTGAGCTTCCCATTCGATGACGCGCGCGCCGAATGCCTCAGGCGACTCGTTCTTCCGCGGCTCCGTTGGGCGCGTGCCTAACGATCCTGCGAGTCCCGCCGTCTGGATCGACACGTCCAGAACGAAGACCGCGTCATCAGCGAAGGGCCAGTGCGCCAGCAACGCTGGCGCCAGAACTTTCTCTAGGCGGTCACGTGAGGCGTCGTCGTAAACGGCGAGCAGGTTCGCAGTCTGAGTGCTGCCCCATTCCTCTTGGGTGAAAGAGGCGATCATATCCTTGAGGAGTCTGAAGTCTAGGTCTGTCGCAGCCACAGCGACAAAGCCGTCCTCATACTCTGCCACAATTTCTAGTCCTAGCTTCTCGGCGAGGAACTCCAACATTTGGCCGTTTGTCACCTTTACCAGGAACGGCGTGCCCCCAGGGATGGGTGGCAGACCTTGCGCGGCACGTTCTACGCTGACTTTCTGCGCGTGCCCGGCGATCTTTCCGATGCCCTGAAGAAGATTGGCCGCGTGCTGCTTCCGGTTCTCTTTATTCAGCTCAGCCTGATTGTTTTTCTCGCCTCCGCCGTGAAGGCGCGCTGGACCGTGTCGAACTTCCGCGAGAATGAGGTGGGGAAAGTCGCCCGGCATACCGTCGTCCGCGCGTTTACGCAACCCGACGCTGTTCCGTCATCGCGCCCTCAAAGTCCTTCCATGTTACGGCGTGCCTGCTGGCCAGCACCGATCGCTTCGCGGCGTTTTGGCAGATCGTAACGATCTCCGAGCATGACCGAGCTTGTAATTCCACCGCAGCTTGGTTCCACGGAAAATCCTTTTCAGTCTCCAATGAGGAAAAGGAAAGCTTAAGTAGTCTGACGATTTCAGTGTCCCCCGGCTTTGGAATCTCAAGCACTTCGTCAAAGCGCCGGAAAAGCGCCGGGTCTAGGGTGTCGTCTAAGTTAGTCGCGGCGATAACGATCCCATCGCCTCGAAACTCCTCTAGCAGTTGCAGCAGCATGTTCACAATCCGGGAAACCTCACCAACATCGTTACGATCACCACGCGCCCGGGCGATTGTGTCGCATTCATCCAAAAACAAGGCACACGGCTGCGTGGTCGCCGCATCGAAAATCTTGCGAAGATTAGCCGCAGTTTCGCCAAAGTAGGACGAGAGCAAGGTGTCGAACCGAACTTTTTGAAGGCTGAGGCCTGTCGCCCAAGCCAATCGTTCCGCTCCCAAACTTTTTCCGCACCCAGGCGGACCATGCAATAGGATGCGATTGCGCGGTCGTAGACCATACGTCGCGAGGCGGGCGCGTGCAGCGTATTCCTTCTCGATGCGCAGGAACCTCGCTTCAACATCCGTTGGCACCACCATGTGATGGCGCAACTGTTCGTGTGGGATGGACTGCAGCAGCGGGGACGAGTCTCGCCGGCTAGTCGGCAGTGTTGTTAGCGCGTGCCCTTGCGTCGGAGGCCGTGCGGCCGGCGGAGGGGAATGCAAAATCGACGAAAGCTGTTTCGCGACTTTCTGGTGTCCCAGTCGCTTCTCTTCCGCGATGATCTTCTCGCAGAGCTGGGCCACATCGGCGTCTCTGCCCTGTTGGATCGCGCTGAAGAGTCTTTTGAGGATCGTCGAATTCACCCGTCGTTTTCTCCGGGGGAAAATGAACGCCAACTCAGAAGAGGAAGCAATCATGCCCGGACGAATGGCGACGACGAAACCGAGATGTCAAACGGCACGCAAGATCTCTCAGATCAGCGTTCGGTCGGCCTTCTCCTGCGCGACATCGGCCGCCGCACTCGCTGAGGACTTTCGTCAGAGAACGCCGACGAGCATTAGGAACTGTTGTTTGAGTTTCGCGGATGTTCGCGAAACAACGAACCCGCATCTCACGCGGTGAGTGCTGGTTATTTCTTGGTGCGGGCGGACGGAATCGACCCGGTCGCCTATCGCGCCGACTCGGCTTCCGCGGCGTAAGCTCCGACCTCCCGCAGAATCCGGGCACGTCCAAGGGCGGGAATCTTCTCCTGGTTTTTCCGGACCAGCGCGGCGTTCTCCTGCACCAGGATCCGACCCTCTGGCGCCCGGCCCAGTCGCACCAGGGCTGCTCCGAGCTGGCAGCGGGCCAGGGCGGTTTGCCAGGTGCCGGGCTGGGCCTGGTCCGCGTGGGGCAGGGCCTCCCGAAGGAGTGCCTCGGCAGCGGCGGCTTCTCCGAGTTGCAGGCGGCAGGCTGCCACGGTGCGGACGGACTCGAGGGTCTCGAAATGCTCGGGGCCGAGCTTCTCCCGGCGGGCCGCGAGCGCCTCGACGTGACGAAGCAGCGCCTCCTGGAGTTTTCCCCGGTCAGCGAGGCAGTGGCCGAGGAAGTCCGTGATTCGGGCGGTGTCCGCGTTGGTCGGTCCCAGCAGGCGCAGGCGGACTTCCCGGACCTTGGTGGCCAGCTGGATGGCCTCGTCCAACTGCCCGCGCTCGCGGGCGAGGCCGGCAACGGTGACGGAGGTGTTGAGGGTCTGCGGATGATCGGGTTCGAGGGTGCGGCGCCGGGTCTCCAGCACCTGCCCGAGCAGCGCGGCGGCTTCGTCGAGACGGCGTTCGCGAAAATAGACGACCCCGAGCGAGTTCATCGCGTTCAGCGTCGCGGGGTGCTCGGGCCCGAGGGCTTTACGGCCGGATTGGCAGGCTTCGTCGAGCAGGGGAATCGCAAGGTGGTACTGGTCCAACCGGCCGTAGATGCCGGCCAGGCTCGTGAGCGTGACGATGGTGGTCTCGTGGGTGTCGCCGAGGCTGGCCCGCGCGCGGCGCAGCGTCTCCTCCACGAAGGCGGCGGCTTCCTGCAGGCGACCCCTCCGCGTCAGGATTACTCCCAGGATGGAGCGACTGTTGACCGTGGACGGATCGTTCGGGCCGAACACCCGTTCCTCCCGGGCAATGGTCTCCCGCAGGAGGGTCTCGGCCTCCTTCAGCTTGCCCTGGTAGTTGTAGACCGCGGCGAGGTCGCTGGCGGTATTGAGGGTCGCGCGGTGGTCGGGCCCGAAGCGATCCCGGTGCAGCTGGAACAGCCGGTGCTTGGCGGCCTCGGCCTCGGGGAGCTTTCGCGTGTAGACGAGGATGCTGGCGAGTTCGTTGTCGATCCGCAGCGTGCGGAAATCGTCCGGACCGTAGAGTTGCCGGGCGAGCACCAGGGCGCGTTCGAGGTGCTCGCGCGCGACCGGGTACTGGCCGACGCTCGTGTAGGTGACGCCGAGGACTTCGCGGATCGGGGCCTCGACATCGGGCTGCCCGACAAAGCGCTGGCCGATGGAGCGCGAGGCCCGATCGAGGACGGTCCGGAGCCGGATGTCGGGGTCGGACTGTTGTTCGGGGCCGGCCTGGGCCAGCAGATCGTCCTGGAGGAAATTGACGACCGCCGTGGCGGCGGCGGCCTCGCGGGCCGCGCGTTTCTCCGCCCGCGTGGCGCGCACGGCCAGGGTCGTGCTGGTCACGATGCCCGCGGTGAGGGTGAGGGTGGCGGCGCTGGTGGCGGCCAGGGCAGTGCGATGGCGGCGGGCGAACCGCCGGAAGCGTTCCCCGAGGCCGGGCGGCCGGGCCACAATCTCCACGCCGGCGAGGAAGCGGGCGAGGTCGTCCGCGAATTCCGCCATGCCGCGATACCGTCGGGTGGGCTCGCGCTCGAGACACTGCAGGCAAATCGTCTCGAGGTCGCGGGGGGTGGCGGGTGCGAGTAGGCGCAGCGCGGGCGGCTCCGCGTGGGAGAGCAGGGCGGGCAATTCGGCGGCGCTGGCGCCCGCAAAGGGAGTGCGGCCGGCCAGGGCCTCGTAGAGGATCACTCCGAGTGCGTACTGGTCGCTGGCGGGGCTCAGGGCGGCGCTGCCGCCTCGCACCGCCTCCGGCGCGAGGTAGTGCGGCGTGCCGATGATGGCCGAGACCATCGTCAGGTCTCCACCGGCCTCGATCTGGGCGGCCAGGCCGAAGTCCGCCAGCCGGGGTTCCTCGCCATCGAGCAGGATGTTCGAGGGCTTCAGGTCGCGGTGAATGACACCCTCGGCATGCGCATAGGCGAGGGCGCGCGCGGTTTTCTCGAGGAGGGCCGCGATTTCCCGCGGCGCCGGGGGCTGTTCGCGCAGTCGGTGGGCGAGGTCGCCGCCCTCGATGTAGTCCATCGCGAAGTAAACGTAGCCGTCGGCCCGGCCCGAGTCGTGGATGGCGACGATGTGGGGATGGCGAAGGCGGGCGACCGTCTGGATTTCGCGCAGGAAGCGTTGCTCCAGCGCCTCGTTGGCGGGTCCGCCCGCGAGGACTTTCAGCGCCACGAGACGATCGAGCCGCGGCTGGCGGGCGCAGAAAACCCGCGCCATGCCGCCGCGACCCAGTTCATCGATCACTTCGTAGGGGCCAATCCGGGCGGGCAGTCCGGCGGGCGCCGCGGACACCTCGGGCACCGGGACGTCCAGCGACGGCTCGACGGAGTCCTCCAGATCGATCGCGAGGGCGCGTACACCGGCGCAACGCAGGCAAAGACCACCGACCCCGAATGGAGAATGCGTGCTGCGGCGGCAGCGGGGACAGGTGGAGGCGGCCGGGGACATGGCGGGCGGCGGGTGCGGAGGTGGCGGGAAAGTGGTTAGGTTGGTGTCCCCGGGGAGGTTCACGGGAAGCGGCGACTTCGCCGCGCCGGGTGGAGAGATTTCACCCCGAGGGACGGGTCGCCAGGTGGGTTTGGGGAAAGTGCGGCCGGAAATTACGGGAAATCAGCCCCGGAGCGCCTGCAGGAGGTGGCGCATCTCGTTCTTCACCTCGGCGGGGTCCTGGAGGCTGGCGGCGACTTCCAGGCGCACGAGCTCGGCGTAGCGGCGGTTCAGGCGGAAGATCCAGACCGCCACGGTGGCCCGGGTGGTGCCGAGGGCCAGGGCGGCGTCATCGTATTCCCCGCGGGTCGGCGTGGTGCTGAGGTAACCCTTCAGGACGCCGAACTGCCGCGCCCGGCCGGCGGCGGCCTGCTCGGCTTCCAGCCTGCGGAGGGCGTTGGACATCACGGTGAGCGCCCAACTCGTCTCGTAGGCCGCGCTCGGGTCCTGCTGGGACTGATCCTGGGCGAGGAACTCCCGCTCCGCGTCGAGGGAAGCCCAGTCGATGAACTGCGCCCCGCCGCCGCGCTTCTGGGCCGAGGCGTGCCGGGATTCCCCGGCGAGAAAGTGCTTCAAGGCGCCGATGAGGTAGCCGCGAAACCGGCCCTTGGCGGGATCGGGGCGGTCCAGGAAGTCGCCCTCGAGGAGGTAGAGAAAGAAACCCTGCGTGAGATCTTCCGCATCGGGCGGCGCATGGCCGCGGCGCCGCAGGTACCCGTAAATCGGCAGCCAGTAGGCCCGGCAGAGTCCCTCGAGCGCCGTACGGCGATTGGCGGAGTCGCTTCGGGTCTCGAGCACCAGGCTCCATTGCGTGGAGGCAAAGGCGGTTCCTTCCTGCGGACCGGACGTAGGGGTGGCGGCAGAGCCGGACATGGGACAAGTCCGGCGAAGCATGCCACGCGGTCCGCGGCTGTCGATGGCGGTGATGGCGGGAGACCCGCCGTCCACCGCTTTTCGTCTTGGGGCGGTCCCGGGGTTGGCGCACCTTCCTGGCTGATGAAGCGACCCCTCCCCCTGCTCGCCCTGTGGCTGCTCGCCCCGTGGGTCCTGGGTGCCGCCGCCCCGGAAGGAACGCGCCGCGTGCGCCTCCTGAATTATCCCGACTGCATCGAACTCTCGAACGCCGACGTCACGGTTGTGCTCGGCCACCACGCGGGCGGGCGCGTGCTGCGCTACGCCTGGCGGGGCAAGGACTCGCTTTACTTGAGTCCGGAGGAGGAAAAGTGGAAACCCGGTGACGCCGGTTCGCGCCCGGTCATCACCGCGGGGCGGTTCGACATCGGCCCGGAGTACCTCATCCCCCGCCGCGACGTGCTCTGGTCGGGCGCCTGGCAGGCGGAAGTCACCGGACCTCGCGCCGCCCGGCTGATCAGCCAGGCCGACCGCGCCACGGGTGTGCAGCTGGTGCGGGAGTTTGTCCTCGCTCCCACGGGATCCCATCTCGCCTGCACCCAGATCATCCGCAACGTGTCCGCGGAGCCGCGGGCCTGGTGCCACTGGAGCCGGACGTTTGCGCTGACCGGCGGCATCGCGGTCGTGCCGCTGACGCCGGCGAGCACGAAGTTCCCCCACCAGTATGTGATGTACCAGCAGGGACAGCAGAATGCGATCCTGCTGCGGCCGGTGGATCCGAAGATCCGGGTTCGCGAGGGCTTTCTCGAGGTGCTCGGGCCCCCGCAGTTTCCCAAGCTGGGCTTCGATTCGCACGCCGGCTGGTTCGCGTACCAGCTGCCGAACGATCTGCTGTTCGTGAAGCGGTACGCGACGTATCCGGATCGAGTCTACAACGAGGTGGCGGGACTGACGGTTTCGATCTACTATCCGGATCCGGCGCGCCTGCCCGCGGTGGAACTGGAGCCGATTGGTCCGCGCAACGAGCTGGCCCCCGGGGCGAGTGCCGCGTTCACCGAGCATTGGTGGCTGCTCGAGCGGCCCTTTCCGCCGGCCGGTGAGTCGATTGATCTCCGCGCCCTGGCGGCCCAGGTGGCGGCCGAGGCCCGGCAGTAGGCCCGCGCGGCGCTGATCCGGCATTGTGTCTGCTCCCCGCGGGGGGCTTGGATTGCGGTCATGAACGACGAATACCCGGCGGTCCTCGACTTCGGCCTGGAGCGCGCGGCGGAAGTCCTCACGCGCGGTTTCTCCGACTACTACATCAAGGTTCCCTTCACCGCGGCGATGTTGGTGCAGCTGGCCCGGACCGACAGTGTCGACCTGCAGGCGAGCCGGGTCATCCAGCGGGCAGGAACTCCGGTGGGGGTGGCGCTGATCGCCCGGCGCGGCTGGACGAGCCGGCTGGCGGCGATGGCCGTCGTGCCCGAGGCGAGGCGAAGCGGGGCGGGGCGGGCCGTGATGGAGCAGCTGCTCGCCGAGGCCCGCGCCCGCGGCGACCGCGCGATGGTGCTCGAGGTGATCGAGCAAAACATGCCGGCGGTGCGCCTGTATGAGGCCACGGGGTTCGCGAAGGTGCGTCGTCTGGTGGGCTACGCGGGCGCGGGGGAGGCCGACCCGCCGGCGGCCGCGCTCGTCGAGGAGGATCCGCGCGCCCTGGCGACGCTGGTGATCCGCGATGGGCTCCCGGATCTGCCGTGGCAACTGTCCGGCGAAACCCTGGCCCAGATGACACCGCCCGCCCTCGCGTATCGACTCGAGGGCGCCTGGGTCATGCTCGTGAATCCGGGTGCGGCGGCAGTGACCATCCGTGCCCTAATTACCGAACATGGACGGCGCCAGCAGGGGCGGGCGCATGCGGTGCTGCGGGCGGTCATGGCCCGCTATCCCGGCAAGGCTTGGAAGGTTCCCGCGATCTGGCCCGAGGAACTGGGCGGGGTCTTCGCGACGGCGGGGCTGGCCCGCAGCGAACTCTCCCAGTGGCAGATGACGCGGGCGCTGTGAGGTGGCGGAAACGCTGCCGGTGGCCGAGTGGCGATTCGTTTCAAGGCGGGGAAACTCGCCCGCGGAACCAAGGGAGCCACCGTCGGCGCCCCGTTTGGCCGGTGTGGTTCAAGGGGACGCGGCTTGCGTCCGGCGGGCAGTCTCAACCGCCGATCAGCCGCCGGAGGTTGCCTCCGAGCACCAGGTCCGTCTCCTCGGCCGGCAAACCCCAGGCGCGGATTTCGGCGAGATCGTCCCGGAGCGCGCGCCGGTTGTCCGAGTTCCATGGATACCCATGCCCGTAGACGATGCGAGCCGGGCCGGCGACGTCGCGCAACGTGCGGATTTGTTCCGCGCGCAGGCCGCTTTCCGGAAAGCGGCCGGTCGGGCCGGTCTCCATCGTGTAGCCGGCATAGGTCGTCTGCTTGTGGTTCATGAGCACGGACAGGGCCTGATCAAACAGCGCCATGCCTCCGACATGCTCGATCAGGATCGGCAGTTTGGGATGGTCGCGGGCGATGTCGTCGAGCAGCAGCGGCAGGTAGTGTTTGAGATACCAGCCATGCGCCCCGGTGTGGCAGACCACCGGTAGTCGCAGTTCCTCCGCGGCGGCAAAGAACGGCCGGCAGGCGGGATCGTTGAGGGCCGTCTTCATCACCGGAGGATGGATCTTGATCCCCTTCAACTTCATCGCCGCACAGTCGCGGACCCGGCGGGCCGCATCGGGGTGTTTGGGATCGATGGCGGCAAAGCCGACCAGATTGGGATGGGAGGCCAGGGTGTGCACCAGCCACTCGTTGGGATCCCGGCCCTCCTGGGCCACGAAGGGCGCGAAGACCACCGCCCCCGCCACTCCGGCGTCCGCCAGGGTTTCCTGCAGGTCGCCGACCGTGCCGACATGCGGCCGGCCGCTGGTGTCGCGGCCAAACTTCTTCGCGGCGATGTGGCAGTGGTTGATAAAAGGAGCGGGTCGCGAGGCGGAGGCGGCCGGGGTGGCAGCGGTGAACCGTGGGGCAAGGGCCAATCCGGCGGTTCCGGCGATTGAAGCCAACCAGTTCCGGCGGGAAATCGACCGGGAGCGAGGCCGGATTTCCGGCGTTGGAGCAGCGGAGCGGATCACGTTCCCAGCACAGACGATTTAAGGTCGGGGCGCGATCGCCAAGTGGTACGCGAGCCGGCTTTGGAGGCGTGCCCGCCGGTTTCCCTTCGCCGGCCGTCCGGGCTCACGCCAGGCGCAGCCAGGGTTCTGGATCTTCGCCCTCGTCCTTCCGAAGCGAGATCTCCCTGGCCTCGTTTGGTTGCGCCACTCCAGAGCGCGGAGACGTATTGCCCCACAAGTCGTGAGCTCGGGGCGCGGTGGCGCGCGCCGGCGGAAACCGGCGGGCGGCTCGAAAATACCACCGCAGTGCCCGCCGGGCGTGGGGGCGGGCCGACAGCAGCGGCACGATGGCCAGGTATTCGCGGGCATTCGACGGGTCGACCGGAAGCTCCAGGACCTCGCAATAGCGAAGGAAGCGTTGGATCTCGATCGCGTAGCGTCCCCGTTCGAAGGGGGAAAGGCGGGCGGCGGCGAGGGCGTCCTTCCACGGGAAAACGGAGGAATCCGGTGGGATATGCGCAAGCCGGCGCGGAGTGGGGTGGTGGGGCTTCAGGGGGGCACTCGAGCCGGGCTGGCGTCGTGGTGTCACGGCCGAGTTAACCCCAAATTTGGGTATAAGGCCCGGGGGCTGTGCTGAAGTCACGGTGGGCGGGGCGACCTGCCCCGCGCGAGGCGGGCACCGAAACCAAGGATCGGGCCGAGGTCGTCCCACCCACACAAACCTGCCAAAGCAAAGTCAATCGGTGCCGCGCAGGTCGTAGCAGAGCAGACGGGCCGTCGTGCCCTGGTCGCGATCGGGGGTGTTCTGGCAGATGTAGATCAAGCCGCGGCTCAGCGCCGGAGGAGTCCAGGTCTCGGTCGCAGCGAACAGCCAGGTGCGGGCCAGGATGCGGCAGCCGGCGGGTGAGAGATCGAGCCACAGCAGATGTCCGAATTCCCCAAGGCAAAGCACGCCTCCGTCGACCTGCACGAGCCACGACCGGAACGTCCCCGCGGTGATTTCCCGGGCACCGCGCGCGCCGGGGAGGGTCTCGCGCCAGAGTGGTTGCGTGCGCCAGACTTCGTGTCCCGTGGCCAGAGAGACGCAGACGAGTTCGGCATCCTGGGGCCCGTGCCCATGGACGCCGTAGACGTGTCCGCCGATCACGAGGGCCGTCATGAAGTGAATGCCGAAGTTGGGATTGGTCCAGACCGTGCGGACTCCGCCGCCGGCTTCGCTTTCCACCAGGGCGGCGCCGGAGCCGTAGCACTCCGAAACCAGCACGCGCGAGCCGCTGACCACCGGTGCGGCGGCGTTGACCGACTCGTAGCGCTTGCCGCGCCAGGGAAAGCGGAAATCCACCCGGCCATCCTCCGGATCAAGGCAGAGCAGGCCGCCGGTCGGCGGCTTGCTCTCGCCGCCGGCAAAGATCAGGACGCGCTCCCGGCCGTGGAGCACGTGTGGCACCGGGGCGGCGTAGCCCGCTCCCCAGCTCGTTTCGGCGCCCCAGAGGAGCGCCCCGGTTTCCAGGTGGAAAGCGGCGACCGCGGGTCCACCGGGCGCGCCGAGCACGACGATGACGCGGTGGCCGTGCACGAGGGGAGAGGCGCCCACGCCAAAGAAATTCTGGCGCAGGCTGAATTCGGCGGCGAGGTCGCGTTGCCATAGGACCTGCCCGTCGGCGAGGGCGAGGCAGCGCAGGCGACCTTCGGCGCCAAAGGTGATCACCCGGTCGCCGGCGATGACGGGACTGGCCCGCGGCCCGGAGTTGTAGCCGTAGCGATCCCGGTAGGAGGTGGGTTGCCGCGATTGCCAGAACCGGCGGCCGGAAGACGCCTCGAGACAGTCGATGACTTCCTCGTTGCCGACGCGGTGGAAGAGCACGACCCGGTCACCGGCGACCACCGGGGCCGCGAATCCCTCTCCTTTCCTCATCTCCCAGCACGGCTGCATGGTCCCCGGCGCGAAGTCGTGACGAAGGGCGGTTTCAGGGGAGACCATGTTATACGACGGGCCCAGAAAGGTGGGCCAGTCGGAGACCTTGGCTCCGGCACGCAAGGGACGAGGGGCTGCGTGGAAAGTGACTTCCGGATTGGGCGCTGGTCGCACCGCGGTGGACAGCCTCGCCGGAGGCACCGACCGGGGTGGCGCCGGATCGACAAACCGACGGGTGCCGGGCGAGCCTGCCGGAGTTTGCGCGGCCAGCGGCGCGGCACAGAAGCAGGCAAGAAGGAGGGCTCGAGGGGCCAGGATCATCGGGGAGTGGGCGGCGCGGTCGCCAGTGGAAGGGTAGGCGAATCGCCCGCGAGAGCATAGGAAGTTCTCGTGCAGGAAAAGCCAGTCGATCCCCCTCGCCGTCCGAACCCGCCGGGGAGGTCCCTGCCGGGAGCGGAAGGGACAGGCAATCGGTCGGCTGGCCCGGCGCCAGCACGGGGCGCTTTCTGAGTCGCCGCCTCGCCGCCGGAGACTTGAATCGGCGACGGAATACCCCTTGGCGTCACGCCCGCCTCACCCCACCCATGAATGCCGCGCAGCCGAGTCACGCTGGGCCGTCGGTCCTCACCCCGGGCAGATGGCGCCTGGCCTTCGTCGCTGCGAGCCTGGTGATCGCGATGCACGCCCTCTGGGCGGCGTGGCTTTCCGGCTCCCCGCTTCCGCCCATCGTGGTGCCCCGGCAGGCCAACGGCGATGCCGTCCTCGGAGAAGTCTCGTTGCGGCTCGGCCCCGAAATGAGCCCCGTGCTCGTGGAACTCCACACAAGGCTGGTGGGAGGAGGTTCTCCCCGGTGCGAGTTCGAGCTGATCGCGCCGGACGGACGCACCGTGGCCAAACGCGATACTGGAGCACCGGAGCGCGACCCCGATTCAGGTCGAAGCGGCTTCGATCAGCGCCGCCTCGAAGAGGAAAGGGTCACACGGCTGGTCCGATTCGAGGTCACGAAGGCCGGACCCCATCGGCTCCGGGTTTCTGTCACCCCGGGTGAATGGCAGGAACTGCGTACGGTCGAGATCCGCGCCCAGCGCAACGCGGCTGAATCCCATTTCTTCCGCAACCTGGCGGCACTGGTGCTGATCTATGTTGCGATCGGCCAGTGGCGGAAAGGGCGGACCTCCCCAGCGCCGTCCACGCCAGCCGAGCCACGCCAGCCACCGTCGCCGGCGCTGCCGCCGGAGGAGCGGAGGCGACGGCGGATACAGCTCGAGGGACTGGCCTTGTTGATCAGCGTGGTTCGTCTGCCGCTCATCGGGTCCTATACCGCCCTGCTAATCATTGCCCTGATCGTGGGATTTGGATTTGGGGACGGAGGCTCACGCTGGGAGGCGGCGAAGGGGGTGCTGGAGTCCCTGGCGGGTTACGAGCGGTACCTGGCCTGGGTTCTGCCGCAAGGCGAGTATCACGGATGGGAGGTTGCGTGGGTGCTCGGTGCCATCGGGGGGACCATCACCTTTGCCATCTACCTATTTACGCTGCCATTCCGCCTGCTCCTGCCACCGCGACCGCCCCCGACCTTCCGCCAACGGGCAGGGCGTATGTTCTACTGGCATGTTGCCCTGGTGGTGGCCTGCGGGTTCTGGTGGGCGGGGCAGCCCGGGCTGACCGGTGAGACTTACGAGGAGATGCTCATCGTGTTCAGCGTGCTCAATGCCATGCTCTATGGTCCTGCGCTGTTGCTGGCCACCGTCACCGGCTGGATAGAACGGTCGATTGGTCAGCTGGCAGCGCCTTCCAGGGGCGGTTGGCGGCAGAACTGACTCCGAAGTCCGGGCGTCTGTGGGGCGGCAGCACCCCCGCGCCCGACCACGCGCCGAGGCCAGAGCGGAATCCGGAGATGGGGATCTGCGTCGGAGGTGATCAAATTGCGTTGCACTGGCGGTCGATTGTGCGGCGTTTTCTTGGTGTCAGGGGCCGCCGACCGGAGTCCCGTCCGGGGGCGGACATCGAAGTTCGACGACTCCTCTCATGAAACTGCTCTTCCGCCTCCTCCGCATCGTGCCGGGCCTTGGCGCCGGCCTTTCGTTCGCCACCGCCGCCGAATGGTCCCACCTCATGGGCCCGAATCTCGACCGCAAGGCCGCCGAGCCGGCTCCGGCCCGCTGGACAGCCGGCCAGCCCCGGCGAGTCTGGGAAACCCCAGCGGTCGGTGGGTTCAGTTCCTTTGTCACCGGAGGCGGTCGGGCCTACACGGTGATCCTCGCCGACGGCGAGGGAGGAAAACGCGAAACCGCCATCGCGGTCGACCGCCAGAACGGCAAGGAGCTGTGGCGGACGACGCTTGGCATCGCGACCTACGAAAAGGGCGGCGATCGCGGAGCCAAGGGCAACGACGGCGGCGATGGGCCGCGGGCCACTCCGGTCTTCGCCGACGGGCGGATCTTTGTCTTTGGATCGAAGTTCGATCTGTACGCGCTGCAGGCCGACACGGGAAAGGTGATCTGGAAGCGCGACCTCATCAAGGAGCATGGCGGCAAGGCCATCCAATGGTCCAACGCGATCACTCCCCTCCTGGTCGGGGATCGCCTGCTGGTCGCGGGAGGCGGGGAGAAACAGACCTACCTGGCCCTGCGGCCGGCCACGGGTGAGGTCATCTGGAAAAGCGGCACCGATCGGCCGACGCATGCGACGCCGGCGCTGGCGACGATTCACGGCCAGCAGCAGGCGATTTTCCTCATGGTCCGCGGACTCGTGGCCATTGACCCCGCGGACGGACGCGAACTGTGGCACTATCCGTTTCCGTTCCGGGTCTCGACCGCGGCGTCGCCCGTGGTGTGGAACGACATGGTGTTCTGCACCGCCGGCTACGGCGTGGGCGGGGCGGCCTGCCAGCTCAAGCGCGATGGGAGCAAGTGGGAGGTGACGGAACTCTGGCGCAGCCCGAGCAACAAGGACACCGCCGCCCACTGGAGCACCCCGGTGGTGCACGAGGGGTACATGTACGGATGTTATGGGTACGCCGAGTACGGCACCGCGGCGTTCAAATGCGTCGACATCCGGACGGGCAAGGTACAGTGGAGCCAGCCGGGCTTCGGGCACGGGCAGGTCATCATGGCCGGCAACCGCCTGATCGCGACGAGCGATGGAGACCGCCTCGTGTTGCTTGAGCCCGACCCGAAGGCCTATCGCGAGGTGGTCGGTGCCAAGGTGATCGAAGGAAAGGTCTGGGCCAGTCCGGCACTGAGCGGCGGCCAGGTCCTGCTGCGCAGCACCACGCACGGCGTCTGCCTGGAACTCTGATCCACCGTTGCGCGTCGGGGGTGCGGAGGCCTCAAGCCACCGGCGCCGCTTCGCGACGTCTCTCCTGTAGCCGGGGGCGCCGACCCCGGCCGTCAGCCTCGATCCGTTTGATCGGGGCCGGCCTCAACGAGGCCGGTTCCATCGTGCCGTGATTCTCCGAACGGCTTTTCAACGATGGATGGACACGACCGGACCTCGATGAAGGTCGGTCCCGTGGTGTTTGTTCGTGGCGGTCCGTGATTGGGAAAGTCCGGGACGCTGCCTCATGAAGACGGTCCGGTGACCGGCGGGGCCTGGTCACCGGTGTCGCCCGACCAGGTGCTCGAAGATCGGCGAGGCCATCAGCGTCGTGACCACCGCCATGATCACGAGCGTGGCGAACAGTGCCGGCGAGATGATCCCGCGCTGCAGGCCGATGTTGATGATGATGAGTTCCATCAGGCCCCGCGCATTCATCAGGGTCCCGATGCCGAGTGACTCGCGATTGCCCAGGCCGGTCGCCCGCGCGGCGAGCCAGCACGCCACGCCCTTGCCTCCCACGGCGGCCAGCAACACGAGCCCGGCCATTCCCCACAGCCACCAGGAGTCGAGCAGGCCGATCTGGGTGTTGAGTCCGGAATAGGTGAAGAAGAGCGGCAGCAACAGGGCGACCGTGAGCGGCTGGATGCGGTGCATCAGCTCATCCGCAACCAGGCCGCGCGGCATCGCCGCGCCCATGACAAACGCGCCGAAGACCGCGTGCAGGCCGATGGCGTCGGTGCACCAGGCTCCCAACGCCAGCAGCACGATGCAGCCGACGAACTCCCGATCGGAGAGCAGGCCGCGCGCCGCGACTCCTTCCGCCCAGCGGGCGAGGAGGGGCCGGATCACGAGCAGCACGACCAGCACGTAGGCGATGCCGCCCCCGATGTTGGCCACGGCGTAGCTCAGGTTGCGATCAAAGCTGGCCAGCACCACGGCCAGAAGCGCCCAGGCGGTGGCGTCATCGATGGCGCCGGCCCCGAGCGCCACCGTTCCCATCGTCGTGCCGGCGAGCTTCTTGAAATGGATGATGCGCGCGAGCATCGGGAAGGCCGTGACACACATCGAGGCACCGAGGAAGACCGTCGCCTCGAGCAGCGTGGTCTTTTCCGGAAAGAGGTTCGTGTGCCCGTGAAAATACCAGCCGAGGAGGGCGCCGAGCACGAAGGGAGCCACCATGCCGGCCAGCGACACCGCGACGGCGCTCCGCATCTGCTTCCGGACGATGTCGACCCGAAACTCGATTCCGACGACAAACATGTAGGCCGCGAGTCCGAGCTGGGAGACCGGAAAGAGCACGCGCATCGTGTCCGCTGGAAACAGGCGGGTCTGCAGCTCCGGCCAGAACAGCCCGAGGAGGGAAGGGCCGAGCAGCACGCCGGCGATCATCTCGGAAACGACCTGGGGCTGCCCCAACCGCCGGCCGATCAGCCCCACCACCTGGCAGAACGCCAGGATCACGGCGATCTGCAGGAAGAAGTGAATCGCCAGTTGGAGGTTCGTCATGAGGGGGCGGCAGGCGAGACGTCCGAAGGGGCGGGCGGTTGCGCTGCTCCAACACATGCGGCCCGGCCGGGGCGTCAATCGCGCCCGCGGATTTCCAGTGGCCTCCGAACCGGTCCGGCGGTCGGAAGGGCCGGGCGGACGGCGCCCCGGCGAACTCCGGGCTTGCGGCCGGCCCGGGCGCGCGCTGCAACCGTCGGGTCCCGCCAGCGTCTTGCGCCCCGGTAGATCCGTCCGCCTTTCGCCGTTCGCTCGCGGCTGCCTCCCTCCGCCATGATGAAATCGTTGCTGCCGTCCCTGCTCGCCGCCTCGGGCCTCGTTCTCTTCGGGGGCTGCAAGCCCGCCGGTGGCTCCGCCGCGGCCGTCGGACCGATGCCGCCGGTTCCTGTTCAGGTCGCGGTGGTCCGCCAGTTGGATGTGCCGCGGGTGATCGAGGCCGTCGGGACCATGCAGGCCCTCCGCACGGTCGCGGTGAAGTCGCAGGTCGACGGCATGATTGCGCGGATCCACTTCCAGGAGGGCGACGAGGTGCAGGCGGGCGATCTCCTCGTGACGCTGGACCGGCGCCCGTTTGAGAACTCGCTCCGGATCGCCCGCGCCGATCTGGCCAATGCGCGGGCCGAGGCGGCCAAGGCGGCGGCCGATCTCGAGCGCTACCAGCGCCTGGATCAACAGGACGCGATCTCCAAGGAGCAGTTCGCGCAGCTTGGAACCAAGGCGGAGACCACCCGGGCCTCCCTGCAGGCCAAGGAGGCCGCCGTGGCGAATGCCGAACTCCTGCTCGGCTACACCGAGATTCGGGCCCCGATCGCCGGCCGCACCGGCCAGCGGATCCTTCATGAAGGGGCGCTGGTGAAGGCCAACGACGCCGGCCAGTCCATCGTCACCCTGAACCAGCTCGCGCCCATCGCCGCGGCCTTCGCCGTTCCGGAACGTGCGCTGGGCGACATCCGTGCCGCGCTTACGCGGCGGGACGCGGTCGTCACCGTCACGGATCGTGCCGCGGGCCTCTCCCGCAGCGACGGGCGCCTGAGTTTCTTCGACAACAGCGTCGACGCCTCGACGGGCACCATCCTGCTCAAGGCGACCTTCGACAATGCCGACCACGTGCTGTGGCCCGGGCAGTTCGTGCAGGTGCAGGTGCGGCTCGGCCTGGATCGGAATGCCCTCGTCGTGCCGTCGGCGGCGGTGCAAATCGGGCAGAACACGACCCAGATCTACGTGGTCAAGGCCGACCGTTCGCTGGAGATCCGGCCGGTGAAGGTGGGGCGCAGTTTCGGCGACGAGACCGTGCTCACCGAGGGCGTGCGGGCCGGCGAGACCGTCGTGACCGACGGGCACCTGCGGCTCACCCCGACCTCCCGGGTCGAGGTGAAGAGCCTGACCGGGGCGGCGCCCGCGGGTTCGCCGGCGCCGGCCCGGCCCCAGCCATGAATCTCCCGTCCCTCTGCATCCGCCGGCCGGTGATGACGACGCTGCTCACCGCGGCGCTCTGCGTGTTTGGCGTGATGTCCTACCGGCTGCTGCCGGTGAGCGACCTGCCCAACATCGATTTCCCGACCATCGTGGTGAGTGCGAGCCTGCCGGGGGCGACCCCGGAGACGATGGCCTCGGCGGTGGCCACGCCGCTCGAGCAGCAGTTCTCCACCATCGCTGGCATCGACTCGATGACCTCGTCGAGCTCGCTCGGCTCGACCACGATCACGATTCAGTTCGCGCTTTCCCGCAGCATCGACGCCGCCGCGCAGGACGTCCAGGCGGCGATCGCCGCGGTCCAGCGCCGGCTGCCGACGGACATGCCGGCGCCGCCGTCGTTGCGGAAGACCAACCCGGCGGACCAGCCGGTCCTCTGGCTCGCCCTGTCCTCCCCCACGCTGCCGCTGTCCGTGGTGGATGAATACGCCCAGACCTACCTGGCCCAGCGCATCTCGACGATCGAAGGCGTGGCCCAGGTCCAGATCTTCGGGTCCCAGAAATACGCCCTGCGCGTGCAGCTGGACCCCGGAGCCCTGGCCGGGCGCGGGATCACCCTCGAGGAAGTCCGCAGCGCCCTGGTCACGCACAACGTCAACCTCCCGACCGGCATCCTCGATGGCAACCAGCAGGCGATGACGGTCGTGGCCACCGGCCAGCTCGCCAGCAGCACCGAGTTCAGCCAGATGGTGGTGACCTACCGCAACGGGGCGCCGGTCCGGCTCGGGGAACTCGCCCGGGTGATCGACAGCGTGCAGGACAACCGCATCGCGAGCTGGTTCTACGATCCGCAGGGCAGCAGCCGATCCGTGGGCCTGGGGGTGCAGCGGCAGCCCGGCACCAACACCGTGGAGATCGTCCGCCGCGTCCGCGAACTGATGCCCGGTTTCCGCCAGCAGCTCCCGGCCTCGGTGAAGCTTGAGGTGATGTTCGACCGGTCGGTGTCGATCCACGAGTCGGTCGAGGACGTGAAGTTCACCCTCCTGCTTTCGATCGGGCTCGTGGTCCTGGTGATCTTCCTGTTCCTGCGGACGCTCACGGCGACGGTGATCCCCAGCGTGGCGATCCCGATGGCGCTGCTCGGCACGTTCATCGTGATGTACTTCGCGGGCTTCACGATCGACAACCTCTCGCTGCTGGCCCTCACGCTCTCGGTCGGCTTTGTGGTCGATGACGCGATCGTGATGCTCGAGAACATCGTGCGCTACGTGGAGCAGGGCCTGCCGGTGCGCGAGGCGGCCCTGAAGGGCGCCGGGGAGATCGGGTTCACGATCCTCTCGATGACGCTGTCCCTGGTGGCGGTGTTCATTCCCGTGCTGTTCATGGGGGGAATCGTCGGCCGCCTGCTGCACGAGTTCGCCGTGACCATCACGGCCTCGATCCTCGTGTCGGGCCTGGTGTCGCTGACGCTGACGCCGATGTTGTGCAGCCGGTTCCTGCGGCCGCATCGTTCGGCCGGGACGGTTCCCGGGGCGGCGGCGCACGGCCGGTTCTACCGGGCGATGGAGCAGGTGTTCAACGGGATGGTGAGCTTCTACGCCCGCACGCTGGCGCTCGCGATGCGCCGGCGCCGGATCACGGTGGCGGTGGCGGCGGCGATGGTGGTGCTGACCTACCTGGTGGGGCGCGCGCTTCCGACCGGATTCATCCCGACCGACGACACCGGCTCGATCTTCGCGCCGACCGAGGCCGCACAGGACGTTTCGTTCGCCGAAATGGTGCGCCACCAGCTCGCGGGGGCGGCGATTGTCGCCCGGCACCCCGCTGTCGAAGCGATCAACTCCTCGATCGGCGCCGGGGGATCGCTGACGGCGACCGCGAACCAGGGACGTTATTTCATCAAGCTCAAGCCGCGGAAGGAGCGGGCGCACGCCGCGGTGGTGGCGCAGGAGCTGCGCCGCCAGCTTGCCGTGGTGCCCGGCTTCCGGGTGTATCCGCAGGTGTTGCCGCCAATCCGGCTCGGCGGGACGATCTCGCGGGCGCTGTACCAGTTCACCCTCTTTGGCAGTGACCTGAAGGAACTATACGCCGCGGCGCAGGCAATGGAGGTGAAGATGCGCGCATTGGACGGGTTGCAGGACGTGAACTCCGACCTGCAACTTGCCAACCCGCAGCTGCGGGTCGAAATCAAGCGCGATCGGGCGGCCGCCCTGGGCATCACGCCGCAGCAAATCGAGGACACCCTCTACAGCGCGTACGGCTCGCGGCAGGTCTCCACCATCTACACCCCGACGAACCAGTACTTCGTCATCATGGAGATGGCGCCGGAATTTCAGAAGACACCCGAGGCGCTGTCGCGACTCTACCTGCGCAGCCGCAGCGGCAAGGTCGTACCGCTCGATGCAGTGGCGGAGCTTAAGCGGGATGTTGGACCCCTGACAGTGAATCACCTCGGCCAGGTGCCCGCCGTGACGATCTCGTTCAATCTTCGCCCGGGCTTTTCGCTGGGGCAGGCCACCGCGGCCGTGACGGATCTCGCGCGCCGGGAATTGCCCGCGACGCTTAGCTACGGCTTCCAGGGGTCGGCGCAGGCGTTTGCCTCCTCGATGCAGGGGCTGGGCCTCCTGTTGATCATGGCGGTCCTGGTGATCTACATCGTCCTCGGGATCCTCTACGAGGACTTCATTCATCCCATCACGATCCTGTCGGGCCTGCCGGCCGCCAGTTTCGGGGCGCTGGCGACGCTCTGGCTGTTCAAGGAGGAGCTGAACGTGATGGGTTATGTGGGGATCATCCTCCTCATCGGCATCGTGAAGAAGAACGCGATCATGATGATCGACTTTGCCCTGGCGGCCCGCGCCCAGGGCGAGACATCCCCGGAAAAGGCGATCGTGCAGGCCTGCCTCGTCCGCTTCCGTCCGATCATGATGACGACCTTCGCGGCCCTGGCGGCCGCCGTCCCGATTGCACTCGGGCTCGGGGCGGGGGCGGATTCGCGGCGCCCATTGGGCCTGGCCGTGGTGGGGGGACTCGTGGTGTCGCAGCTGCTGACGCTTTATATCACCCCGGTGATCTATGTGTACCTCGATCGGTTCACGGCCCGGACGCGGCGGCGGTTGTCTGACGCCGAAACGGCGTCGGAGACGGTGACGGCTGGAGCCAAATAGGCGGGTCCACCAGGAAACCGGTGCGGAATTTCTGCCGGCAAATCACGGACTGCCAGGTGCCGGCAGCTCTGGTGAAACCTTGCGCGTGGTCCGATGTCGGACAGACTGCTTCCTTCACCATGAAAGCCCTCCTTGCCCTCTCCGTGGCGCTGGCTGTAGCGCTGCCCGTTCAGGCTGAGTTGTTCCGTCCACACGCGGGCCGTGGCGACCGTGGCCATGTGGGTCCCCGCCATTCGCCGCACGTTTCCTGGTCGGGCCACTCCCGCGGAGGGTATGTTTATCGGCACCATCCTTCGGTATATGTGGGGTTTGGACCGGCGTACTACCCGGCATACGGGTACTATCCCGGGTACGGTGCCGACTACCCGTACTACGGGAGCTGGGGAGGTTATTATGGTTCGGGCAGTGCGGCGTCGTCGGGATTCTGGCTTGGCGCCCTCGCCGGCGGGATCATCGGGCACAACAGCGGCGAGTTCCGCCACAACGGCTGGCGCGGTGCCGCCTGGGGCGCCGGAGTCGGCTGGCTCCTGGGTTCCATCGCGGATGCCAACCGGCGCCCGGTCACCTACGTTCCAGCCCAGGTGGTGTCGGTCCCAGCGGCTTCGGTTGTGGCCCCCGTGTCGCAACCGGCGGCAGCCCCGCAGCAGATCACGATTATCAACAACTACTACAACTCATCGCCGATGAGCGGGGCCAACAGCCTGTTTGGCCGCTGAGACCCCCGGCCGGTCGACCCCCTGTGACAAAACCCGGCCGGCTTGCGTCGTTCCCGGGTGGAACCTTCCGCACACCTCGTCCGCACCTTTCCGCCTGACACCATGACCACCAATGCCGTTTTTGCCCGAGCCGGCCTCCTGGCCGGCCTCGCCCTCCTCGCCGGATGCGCCACCACCGAGGGGGTGAAGAACCCTTCCGGGGTTCCCGTCACTGAAATGCGACCGGATGAACGCGGCTTTGTCGCGGGTACCGGGATTGAAGCCCAGGATCTCGTGACCGTCACCGATCGCATGGCCCGCAGCATTCTGGGCATTCCGCAGATTGCCCGCGCGCAGACGCCCCCGAGCGTCGTGCTCGAACCGGTCGTCAACAACACCCGCTTTCCGATCAACAAGGACATCTTCCTGACCCGGATTCGGACGCAGTTGAACTCCAAGGCGGCCGGGCAGGTGTCCTTCCTGGATCGGGAGATGATGAAGACGCTCCAGCGGGAGCGTGAGCTCAAGCGCACCGGCCAGGTCACCGCCAGTGCCGATCCCAATGTGGTGGAGTTCGGCGGAGCCGACTACTTCCTCACGGGCAAGTTGGACGGCATGACGACGCGCACCACGGCCGGTACCAGCGACTATGTGCTCTACAGTTTCCGCCTGACGGACGCCCGCACCAGCCGGATCGTCTGGGAGGATTCGGCGGAGATCAAGAAACAGGGCCTCGAAGACGCCGCCTATCGCTGAACCGGGCCGGCGAACGATGATTGGACCATTTCCGGGGACGCACGGATCGATCAGAGGAAGTCCCGCCGTGATGGTCCGGCCTCTCCCGCCGTGGACCTCCCCCGGCGCTTCCCTTTTCGTCCAGCATGCCTCGAACTCTCACGGCCCTCCTTCTCGTCGTCCTGCTCGCCGGCCTGTCGGGCTGCGAGTCCGTCCCCGACGAACCGCGCGCGCGTGACGGACGCCGGGCCGCCCGGGCCGAGGCGAGTCGCGGCGTGCCCGAGGTGCCGGAGCGCGAACGCGTCCTGCACGCGTACCGCGCCGCCGCCACCGCGCTCCGGACGGGCCAGTACGAGGTGGCGAAGGCAAGGCTGGATGACGCCATCGCCCGCATCGGCGGCATCATCGCCAACGATGCGGACGCGGCCCGGGCCCGTGGGCTGTTCTCGGCGGAAAGCACCAAGGTTTTCATCGGCGAGCCCTACGAGCGGGTGATGGCCTATTACTATCGCGGCATCCTGTACTGGCGGGATGGGGAGCCCGACAACGCGCGCGCCTGCTTCCGCTCCGGCCAGGTCATCGACAGTGGGCCGGAACAAGAGAAGTACGACGCGGACTACGTGCTGCTCGACTACCTCGACGGCCTGGCGTCGGCCAAGCTGCAGGCAGACGGAGGCGACGCCTGGGCGCGAGCCCAGGCGCACGCCGGGGAGAAGGTGGCCCTGCCGCCCTACAATCCGGCCGCCAACGTGCTGGTCTTCGCGGAGTACGGGTATGGCCCCCGCAAATACGCGGCCGGACCTTACGGGGAGCAGCTGCGGTTCCATGTGGAGGACTCGCCCTCGCGCACCGCCCGGTTGGTGCTGAACCAGGGCCGGATGATTGTGCCATTGCCCCCCTATGACGACCTTGGCTACCAGGCGACGACCCGCGGCGGCCGCGTGATGGATCACATCCTCGGCAACAAGGCGGTCTTCAAGGCGGGGGCGGATGTGGCCGGCGATGTGGCGCTCGCCGGGGCGGCGATCGCGCACGACCAATCCCGGCGCCGCGAGCGCCGGGGCAAGGACGGCGATGACGCCGAAGCCGCGGCGATCGGGCTGGGGATTCTCGGGGTCATTGGCAAGGTGGCGGCGGCCGCGACGCGACCGGAGGCCGACACCCGGCAGTGGAACAACCTGCCGCAGCGCCTGAGCTTCGCCGCGCTGAAGCTGGCCCCCGGCGAATACTCCGGTCGGATCGAGTTCCTCGATCGCGACGGCCACCTGCTGCCGGCCCGGACCCGGCCGGTGGCCTTCACCGTCGCGGGCGACGAGCGCGATACCGTCGTTTTTTTCAGCGAACTTACCGGTTGAACCCAAGTCTCACCTTTTCACCACCGCGCACCGCACCATGAACTCCTCGTCGTTTTCCCTGCTTGTCCCGGCTGTCGCCCTCCTGCTCGCCGCCGGCTGCGCCACCCAGACCGGACCCTTTCCGCCGCTGGACACGACCAAATTCACCCTCGAAAACTCGGACCGCTTTGTCCTCCTCGATCAGCCGGCGCAGAACTCGGTGACCTGCACGGGGCTGCAGGAGGTGCCGCTCAGTGACGGCCGTCTGGAGGTGGTCGCCAACGTCAAGAACCGGGAGAACCGCCGGATCGAGGTGCAGATCAATTGTGTGTTCAAGGACGCACAGGGTTTCTCCACGGGAGACGAGACGCCGTGGCAGACCCTGATCCTCTCCGAATTTGCCACCGAGGCCGTGCGCTTCACCGCGATGAACACGCAGGCCAAGAAATACACGGTCCGAGTCCGCCAGGCCCGCTGAGAAACCTCCCCGCTCCCGCCATGAACCGCTCCCTGCTGTTTGGTCCGGTCGCCTTCGGCCTTGCGCCGTTGCTGTTTGCCCAGAGTTCAAACGAGCCTCCGCCCCCGCCGCCGCCCGTGGCGCAGGCGCTGCCGCGGACGCCGGCACCGGGCCTGCCGTCGGCTTCGCCCAGCCAGCGGGTCTACGGGCCCACCGCCGACACGCTCATCGCCCGGACGACGGCCGAGGGGATCATCGATGGGTTCCGGCGCGCCTACAAGAGTGACAGCGCCCCGCGGGTCGTGATTTACGTGAACCGCGCCCTGGTCGACACGGTTTCGGGCCTGAAGCTCACCGCGCGTAGCGAGCAGTTTGAAAAGACCGAAGCAGCTCTGAAGTCCACCGGGACGAACGCGTATCAGGTGAAGGCTCCGGCCTCCCCGACCCTGGCCGACCAGCAGACCGTGCGGGAAATCGAGCGGCTGTTCGGGCGCGCCTTCCGCCATGCGGGGGCGCAGCTTGCCGATCAGAACGTCGCCGCGTCGTTGCTGCCGGAGCAGCCGGGCGCCCATTTGGTGGGCGATCGGGCCGAGAAGGACCGCCAGGCCCTGGCCAACATCGCCGACATCGCGATCGAGATCCTGATTTCCAGCCGATCGATCGTCGTGCCGGAAGTGGCCGGCGACACCACCTACCCGGTGCCGGACATCCAGGCGACGGCGATTCGACTGAAGGATGCGGCCATCGTCGGGCAGGCGGCGGCGTCGGATATCGTCGGTCGCGGCACCCAGGCCGGGCGGGTGGTGCGCCAGTTCAGCGTGCAGGACATCACCGAGGCCACCGCGCTCGCGCTGATGGAAGACATGCTGACGGGCAAGCGTTGATCCGGCTGGCGGCGGGTCGCCCGCTTGTGCCATCCGGCAAATCTCCACACAGCCCGGGAAACCGGTGTCGTTTGTGGGCGCGGCGATCTTGCCGCGCGGTGAAACGCATCGTCGGTGGATAATCGCGGGACGGGGTCGCCCCGCCTACATGGGCCAGAGTCACTGCTGACGTTCTGGATATTTCCGCGCGGCTTTGATCTGAATCAAGGCCAGGGGCGCGGGGCCGCGCTAGGGTCGTGGCGCGTCGGGCTCGAATCGTTCCGATCCGGCGCCCAGCCCCATGATCCCTTCGCTGCCTCGCCTTGCCGTGTCCTTGTCCGTCGCCGCCCTCTGGCTGGGCGGTTGCAGTCCGGCGGAAAAGCCCTCCGCCCAGACTCCGCCCAGCGCTCCCCCGCCGGCCGCCGCCGGGGTCCGCACCGTGTCGATCACGGGGGACGACACCATGAAGTTCAATGTCACGGAGGTGGCCGCGGCACCGGGCGAACCGCTGCGGGTGGTATTCACCAACGTCGGCAAGCTGCCGAAGCAGGCGATGGCCCATAATTGGGTGCTGCTGCAACCGTGCAGCGAGGCCGAGTTGAATGCCTTCGGCACGGCGGCCGTTCTCGCGGCCCCCACCCATATTCCCGCAGCCAAACAAGCGCAGGTCATCGCCCACACGAAGCTGCTTGGCCCGGGGGAGTCGGACACGATTGACTTCAAAGCCCCGTCCCAGCCCGGTGAATACCCGTTCATCTGCACGTTTCCCGGGCACTTCGCGATGATGCGCGGCAAGCTGGTGGTGAAATGACGCCGCGCGCAACTCCCCGCCCCGCCGCCCACCTTGGAGGCTGCCGTCGACCGGCGGGCCGGCCGGGTTTCCCTCGGGTCGGGATCCCTGACTCCGCCGGCTGATGTCACCGCGGGTGCTGCAGTTCCTGGATGCGCGCCGCGCGGCGATTCGGTCGCGCTGGATCGAACTGCTGTTTGTCGAACCGGTGAACTCGCCGCTGGCCAACCCCAACACCATGCTCTTCATGCTCGATGGAACGCTGGACGAGGTGTTCGCCGCCCTCCGCCGGGGAGAGACCCCGCGGGAGGTGCCGGTGCCGGACAGCGCCGGCGCGCCCAACCCTTATCTCGCGTACTTTCGCGCCGGCACCCAGGCCCTGCATGAGGCTTTGATCTTGATTCAGGCGGAAACCCCGGAACTCGATCCACGCGAACGCGATGCCACGTTTGCCGAACTCAACACGGTCATCCGCCGCCTCGCGCGGCGGGAAATCGAGGGCTTTGCCGCGCTCTGCCAGTATCCGGGCCGGACGGAAGGCGTCGGTACAACCTGAGCCGCCGAAGGAAGATCCGGTGGTCCGCGCCTATGCGAGCCCGGCCTGCCAGCTCGCGGATTTTTTCGAAGACGACGAGGCCGTCCGGGCAACTGTGCCGCGACGGGACGGTGGTCGCTGAGCGTGTCATCCGGAAGGGGTGTTCTTGAGGCGAGGCCTCGGTCGGGGATAGTTGCCTCCCATGAGTTCGACCCACCCGACGCGGCGCGCCGCCACCCTGTGCATTCATGCGGGCACCCATCACGACTCCGCCACGGGCGGCGCGTGCAGCCCGATCTTCCCGTCGACGGCGTATGCGTTTCCCCACCCGACCGGTGCCAACATCTATCCCCGCTACTTCAACACGCCAAACCAGCGGGTGATTGCGGGTAAGCTGGCCGCCCTCGAACAAGGCGGGGAGGCGCTCGTGTTTGGGTCCGGCATGGCGGCCATCGCGACGGTCCTGCAGACGGAACTGCGACCCGGCGACCACGCCGTCTTCCAGGCGGATTTGTATGGCGGGACGCACCATCTCGTAACCCGGGAACTCGCCCGCGGGGGAGTGGAGTACTCGTTCGTCCGCGGGGTCGAGGAGTTTGCCGCCGCCATCCGCCCGCGGACCCGGCTGCTCTACCTCGAGTCGCCCTCGAACCCGCTCCTGCGCTGCCTGGACATCGCCGCGGTGGCCGACATCGGGCGCCGACACGGGGTGCTGACGGTCATCGACAATACCTTTGCGACCCCGATTAATCAGAACCCGCTTGCGCTGGGAATCGACGTGGTGATCCACAGCGCCACGAAGTACCTCAACGGGCACAGCGACCTGAATGCCGGGGTGGTGGTGGCGTCCGCCGCCTGGATTCAACGGCTGACCGAGGTGGCGACCCACCTCGGCGGGATGCTCGATGCGCACGCCTGCGGGCAGTTGGAGCGGGGGTTGAAGACCCTGGCGCTCCGGGTCCGGCAGCACAACGAGAACGCCGGGCGCCTGGCGCGCCATCTGCAGCAGCATCCTGCCGTGCGGTGCGTGATCTATCCCGGATTGCCGGAGCACCCGGACCATGCCGTGGCGGCGCGGCAGATGCGGGGCTTTGGCGGCATGCTCTCGTTCGAGCTGCGTGCTCCCTCGCGAATCGATCGGTTCCTGGGCCAGCTGCGCGTGGTCCTTCCGGCGCTGAGCCTGGGGGGCGTGGAAAGCCTCGTGTGCGTGCCGAGCCGGACCTCGCATCGACTGATGACGCCGGCGGAACGGCACGAGGCGGGGATCAGCGACGGGCTGGTGCGCCTTTCCGTTGGGATCGAAGACATCGAGGATTTGATCGAAGACGTCGACCAGGCGCTCGCCGCGGACAGCCCGTAGTGGCGCGGGCCCGGGCCGCCGTCCAGGTGGGCGAAGCAGGTCTCCGCGTCCCCGACAAGGCTGCAATCGGGTGACTGCGTGTTTTCCCGCGTGACTTTGGACACGCACGGACATGCTCATGGGCAACTACACCTCTCATGAAGCGTACCCCGTTTCTTTTGGTTGTACTGGCACTGGCTTCAGCGGCGTTGCTGCGGGCCACCGTTGGCCTGGGATTGCAGGCGCAATTGGGAAACCCCAGTGGCGCGACGGCGAACCCCGCCAACCACCAACGTTACCTGATTGAACGGGCGCAGTACTCGCTCGACTACAGCGACGAACTGCGGGAACCCAACTGGGTCAGCTGGAACCTGACTTCCACCGATGTGGGTTCGGCGGGGCGCTCCCCGGACTTCTTTGTCGATACGACCCTGCCGGCGGGCTTCACCGCGGTGCTGACGAGCGACTATTCCGGTTCCGGCTACGATCGCGGGCACATGTGCCCCTCTGGTGACCGCACGCTCTCGCGGGCCGACAACGATTTCACCTTCTACATGTCCAACATGGTGCCGCAGGCGCCGGACAACAACCAGGGGGTGTGGGCCAACTTCGAATCCTACTGCCGCTCGCTGGCGAGCGCGGGCAACGAGGTCCTGATCATCTCGGGTCCGGGCGGCTTCGCCGGCTCCACCATCGCGACCGGCGTGGCGATTCCCGGTCACGTGTGGAAGATTGCCGTCGTGGTGCCGCTGGGCCCCGGGACCGCCGTCTCCCGCATCACGGCGGCGACCCGGGTCATCGCGATCAAGATCCCCAACGTCCAGGGTGTGCGCAGCGATCCGTGGCAGAACTACCTGACTTCCGCCGCCCAGCTCGAGGCGGACACCGGCTACACGTTCTTCACCGAACTGCCCGGGGCAATCGCGGCCGCCCTGCGGGTAAAGGTCGATGGCCAGACGGCCACGGGAGCCCCGGTGATTGTCACGCCGCCGGTGGCGCAGACGGCCGTGGTGGGTGGCAGCGTCACCTTTGCGGTGACCGCGACGGGCGACGCGCCGCTGGCCTACCAGTGGTTCAAGGACGATGCCGAGATTGCCGGGGCCACGACGAGCAGCCTGACCCTGAACAACGTCCAGGCCGCCAGCCTCGGGAACTACTTCGTGGTCGTGACCAATGGTGTGGGCTCCGCCACCAGCGCGCCGGCCGCCCTGGTCATCACGGGCCTCCCGCCGGTCATCACCGGCCAGCCGCAGGCGGTCTCCGCTGCCGCCGGCAGCACCGTGGCCCTGGCGGTGACGGCGGCCGGTTCTCCTCCCTTGTCGTATCAGTGGCGCAAGGCGGGCAGCGACCTGCCTGGGGCGACGCTGGCGAATCTGACACTCGCCAACCTCCAGGCGACGGACATCGCGACGTACGATGTCGTGGTCACGAACCCGGTCAGCAGCGTGACCAGCAATGGCGCTCTGGTGTCGGTCGTGCCGGCGGCGCCCTCAATCGTCACCCATCCGGCGACGCAAACCGTCACGGGAGGCACCGTCGTGACCCTCAGCGTGGTGGCTCGGGGCACCCAGCCCTTCACCTACGCCTGGCGCAAGGGCGGCACCCCGCTGGTCGATGGCGGCGTAATCTCGGGCGCGACCGCAGCGACGCTCACGCTCACGGGTGTCACCGCCGCCGACTCCGGCAGTTACGATGTGGTCGTCACCAATTCCGTCGGCAACACGACCAGCAATCCGGCGACCCTCACGGTCAATGCCGCCACGATCGTCTGGAACTTCGGGACCGCCGCTCCGGGAACCGCGGATCCAACGAGTGGCCTGCCAATCGACATCACCGGCGGGACGGTGAGCCAAGGAAACAACAACGGCACAACGACGATGCTGACCACCAGTTCGGCATCGTCGAGCTACACAGGCGCCTCCGCCTCGTACAACGCCGGCGCCGCCGCGCGGGTCGGTGTCTTGAACAAGGCGGCCGGCGGCTCGGCGTACTTTGAGTTCACGCTCACGCCGGACATCGGCAAGAAGCTCGTGATCACCAATGTCGCGTTCGGGGCCCGCAGCACGAGCACGGGTCCGCAGGCGTATTCGATCTTCACCAGCTTCGACGGTTACACGACCCCGGTCGCCAGCGGGACCCTGCTCAACAACAGCAACTGGGCCCTGATCACGCCGGCGAGTTTCGCGGCCGTCACTGGCACGACCGGCGCACCGGTGACCGTGCGCATCTATGGGCACAACGGAACCGGCTCCCCCGGGATCAACACCGCCAACTGGCGCATCGACGACCTGAAGGTCAGCGCCAGCACGCTGGTGGCCTCGGCAGCCACGGCGCCGACGGTGGTGGCCACGACTCCTGCCAACGGCGCGGTGGGGATCGCGGTATCGACGCCCATCACGGTGACCTTCAACCAACCCGTCCAGTTCGCCGGGTCCTGGTTTACGATCACCAGCGCTCTCCAGGGACCGATGGCGGCCACCGTCACCGGCGGACCCACCACCTACACCCTCACCCCGCCGGTGAGCTATGCCTTCGGTGATTCCATCACCGTGAAGATTCTCGCCGGTCACGTCATCGAGAAGGACACCGGCACGGTCCCGTTGGCGGCCGACCACACCTTCACGTTCGGCACGGGCCTGCCGATCGCTCCGACGATCACGCAGCAGCCGCTGGCCCGCACTGTGGTGGATGGGGCCGCGGTCTCGTTTACTGTCGCGGCGAGCGGTACGGCGCCGTTGACCTACCAGTGGCGCAAGGGAGGCAACCCGATCTCCGGCAATCCGTCGGCGGCCAGCGCGACGCTGGCCCTGGCGGCGGTGACACCGCTCGATGCCGGTTCCTACGATTGCGTGGTGACCAACGCGGCCGGGTCCGCCACCAGCGATCCGGCGGCGCTCACCGTCACCCTGACACCGCCGACCATCGTCACCCAACCGGTGGCACAGACCGTGACGGTCGGCGGCACCGCGGTGTTTGCGGTCACCGCTTCCGGGAGCGCACCTTTGAGTTACGTCTGGCGGCGCGGTGGCCAGCCCTTGTCAGATGGCGCCGGCGTCTCCGGCGCCACCACGGCGAGCCTGAGCCTCAGCGGTGTCTCGGCGGCCAACATCGGCACGTACGATGTGGTTGTGACCAACGCGGCCGGTTTCGCGACCAGTCAGCCGGCCAACCTGGGCGTCACGACGGCCACGCTGGGTGCGATCGCATGGGATTTCACCACGACGACGCCGACGAGCGGACTGCCGGCCACGCTCACCGGCGGGTTGGTGAGCCAGGGCAACAACAACGGCACGACCACGCTGCTGACGAGCGTGTCGGTTTCCTCCGGCTACACGGGTGCCACCGGCACGTTCAACGCGGGCCTCGCCGCGCGCATCGGGCCGCTCAGCCAGGCGGCTGGCGGTTCCGCTTATTTCGAGTTCACGCTGACGCCGGCCGCCGGCTACCAACTGGTGGCGACCGCTCTGCAGTTCGGCTCGCGGAGCACCGGCACCGGACCGCAGGCGTATGCGGTCGTCACCAGCGTCGATGGCTATGCCCAGCCGGTGGCGGGCGGCACCATGCTCGCCAACTCGTCGTGGAGCCTGAAGACGCCGGCGTTTGCCGGAGTCCGCGGCGTTCCCGGCCAGGCGGTGACCTTCCGGATCTACGGCTACAACGGCACGGGCTCGCCCGGGATCAACACCGCCAACTGGCGCATCGACGACCTGCGGCTCACCGCGGGCGCGGAGCTGGTGCCGTTGGTGGCGTCCACGAGTCCTGTGGCCGGCGCGACCGGTGTCCTGCGGACGTCGTCCATCACGGTCACGTTCAACCAACCGGTGGCGGTGAGCGGGGCCTGGTTCACGATCACCAGTGCGCTGCACGGCCCCCTGGCGGCCACCGTGAGCGGCGGTCCGACGACGTTCACGCTCACGCCGAATGCCGCGTGGGACTACAGCGACACCATCACCACCCGGGTCGTGGCGGCCAACGTCAAGGATCAGGCGGGCACCATCGGGATGCCGGCCGATGCCTCGTTCTCCTTCGCCACCGAACTGCCCGTGCCTCCGACCGTCACGCTGCAGCCGGTCGCCACGACGGCCACCGTGGGCGATCAGGTGACACTGACGGTGGCGGCCACCGGCACGGCTCCACTCACTTACCAGTGGCGCAAGGGGGGCACCGCCCTGGTCGGCAATCCGACCGCGACCACCCCGTCGCTGGTTCTCACCGGAATCACCACCGCCGATGCCGGCAGCTACGATGTCATCGTGAGCAACCTGGCCGGATCCGTGCCGAGTGATCCCGCGGTGCTGACGGTGAACAAGGCGACGGCGACGGTGACTCTCGCCGGCCTGACGGCGGTCTATGACGGCCTCGCCAAGGCGGCCACCGCCACCACCAGTCCGGCGGGCCTCACCGTGCAGTTCACCTACAACGGCAGCCCGACACCGCCCGTCAACGCGGGTGCCTATGCCGTGGTGGCGACGGTGGTCGATGCCAACTACCAGGGTAGCGCGACCGGCTCTCTCAACATCAGTCCGGCGCCAGCCACGGTCACCCTGGGAGGCCTGACTGCGACCTACGATGGTTCGCCCAAGCCGGTGACCGTGACCACCTCTCCGGCCGGCCTGCCCGTGGCCGTCACCTACAACGGCTCGTCGTCCGCGCCGGCGAATGCCGGCAGCTACGGCGTCAGTGCGGTGGTATCGAATCCCAACTATGTCGGCGCCGCCAGCGGGACCCTGGTCATCCAGAAGGCGACCGCCACAATTGCCCTCAGTGGTCTCCAGCAAACCTACACGGGTACTCCGCGGGTGGTCACGGCGACGACCGTTCCTTCCGGGCTCGACGTGATTCTCACCTACGGTTCCTCGACCGCGGCGCCGGTGGGCCCGGGGTCCTTCCCGGTCGTGGCGACGGTCAACGACGCCAATTACACCGGTTCGGCGACCGGCACGCTGGTGATCTCCACGACGGTGCTCGTCCGGCACGCGCCGGTCTTGAATGGCGAGATCGATGGTTCCGTGCAGGTAAACCTGCCGGAGAGCATCACCCTGAATGGCTCGGCGCTGATTGCCGGCGATCTCCTGGTTCCCGGCACCCCCGACATGCGGCTGAATGGCAAACCCACCTTCGTCGGGGTGAAGGACGGTCCGGGTTCGGCCATGCCCACCGGTCACATCGTGACGCTAGGCGGCTCGGCGGTTCTTCGTTACCTTGTCCAACACACCGACGCGGTGCCGTTGCCCGTGGTGTCCGCGCCGCCGGCGCCGACGGGAACCCGCAATGTCGTGATCAACTCGGCGAACCAGTCGCCCGGTGACTTCGTGACCCTGCGCAACCTCACCCTCAACGGCAACGCGGGCGCGGTGGCCGTGCCGCCGGGCACGTATGGAGCCTTCATCGCCAATGCCAACTCGACCCTCGTGCTGGGGGTCGCCGGTGCAACCCAGCCGGCGGTATACCAGCTGCAGTCCCTCACCCTCAACGGTGGCGGCCGGATCGAAGTCGTGGGCCCGGTCGAGATCCAACTCGCCACAGGCGCCAGCCTCGGCGGGGTGGTCGGGTCGGCCGCGCATGCTGACTGGTTGAAACTCCGGATCGCCGCGGGCGGACTGACGCTCAACGGTGGCGCGGCGTTCCACGGCCAGATCGTGGCTCCGAACGGCACCGTGGTGATCAATGGCAACGCCCTGCTGCGCGGCGGGGCGATCGCCGACCGGCTCACGATCAACGGCGGTGGCACGCTCGAAGAAGTCCTCCCGTGATTCGGTTTTCGGGGCGCCGGCGGACGGTCCGCCGGCGCTGGATGGCGACGGTTCGTTCCCTGCCTAGCGGCGCTGCGCTCGGCGCGCTTGCCTTGGCGGTCGGCTTGGTCGCTGGCTGCCGGCGCGACTCACCCGCGGCGGCACCGAAGGAGGTTCCGACCCAGCAGTCGGTCGCCGCGGTGGCGCCCAAGGCATCGATCGTGGTGCCGGCGGCCGTTGCGGCAGCCCGGGCCGAGCGGGATCCCCGGCTGCGCAGCCGGCGGCTCGGTCAGGCACTGGAGGAGTGGTTCCGAAGCGAACCGGAGGCGGTCCTCGCCTACGTGCGCGCGCTTCCCCGCGGCAGCGAACAAACGGAGGCTTGGCTTCTGGTCCTGGGCTGGCTGGGACGCAGCGATCCCGATCGCGCACTGGCGGTGGCTGCCGAAGTCGAAACACGCGGTCTGTCCCCGTTCTACGCGGCCCTGTTTGCGCAATTGGCGGCCCAGGACTCCGCCGGGGCGGTTGCGCGCCTGTCGCGCGTCCCGGCGGGCCCGGAGCGCGCCCAGGCGATCCGCGCCACCATGGATGCGTGGGCCCGGCGGGATCCCAGTGCCGCTCTCGCATGGGCGCGGGCCCTGAGCAACGATTCGGAGAGCGGTGTTGCGGTTGAGACCGGGCTGGTGGCATTGGCCGCCGCCGACCCGGATCGGGCGGTGGCGCAGGCGCGGGAGTGGCTCGGTGGGCCGGCATTCGAGCGCGTGGTCGGGCAGGCCTTTCAGGTGTTGCTCACGGCGGATGCTTCCAGGGCAGCGGCGCTGGTGGCGTCCCTGCCCGCCGGAGAAACGCGGACCCTGGCGACTGTGCAGGCGGCAAGGGCTCTGGCGATCCAGGACCCCGCTCGGGCGGTTGCGTGGATCTCCGCCTTGCCGGCCGGCGACGACACCAAGGCGGCGCTGCCGGCGTTGATCGAAGCCTGGGGCCGGCGGGATCCCGCGGCGGCGGCGGCGCAGTTGGCGACGTTGCCCGACCATCCGGGCCGGGCCGCGGCCGGCGATCGACTTGCGCAGGTCTGGGGGGCGACGGAGCCGGCGGCGGCGATCGCTTGGGCAGGAAGACTGCCGGACGCCACCGCGCGCGACTCCGCACTGGTCGCCATCGCCTCTGCCTGGGCCCAGCGGGAACCGCGGGCGGCCGCGACGTGGGCGGCCGGTCTTGAGGCCGATGCGGAGGTGCGAAATCGCGCGCTGGCCGGGGCGGTGGACTACTGGCTGCTCCAGGATCGGGCCGGGGTACAGGAGTTTGTGGCCGGGTTGCCGGCCGCGACTCAAACGGTGGCCGCCGCCGCGATTGCGCCGGGGCTCGCGCAACGCGACCCACCTGCGGCCCTGACCTGGGCCCAGTCGCTTTCAAGCACGGCGGGGCGGGAGGCGGCCGTGGTTGCGGCCTACGCGCGGTGGCGCGACAATGCGCCGGCGGCGGCCGCCGCTTGGCTCGCGCAATCCGGTCTGCCCGCGGAGCTGAAGGAACGACTGCGCGCGGCACCGGCGCGTTAGTCGCACGGGCGGTGGAAACGTCGGGAACGGGTGGTTGCATCCGGGGACGCGGCATGAAACATCCGGGTTCCCGCATGGCCGTCCCCTCCGACCCGGTCTCCTTTCCGATCACGCTGCGGCACGAACACCGCCTGATCTTCACCCGTGATGTCTTCGCGCCGGACAACGGCGTGCTGGCCGAGGTGCTGGTCCCGCGCGAACCCGGTGAGAGCGTGCGGGCCATCGTGTTCCACGACGCCGGGCTGGCCGCGGCTTTTCCGAACCTCGCGGAGAGGGTGGTGCGGTGGTTTGCGGCGCAGGGGGGGCGGGTGCAACTGGCGGCGGATCCCGTCAGCGTGCCGGGCGGAGAGGCCGTGAAGAACGACTTCAGCCAGGTCGAACGCATCTGGGCCGCCGTGAACGCCGCGGGCCTCTGCCGCCATTCGTACGTGATCGCGGTCGGGGGAGGGGCGGTGCTGGATCTGGTGGGCTTCGCCGCGGCCACCGCGCATCGCGGAATCCCCCTGGTCCGCCTGCCGACGACCAGCCTCAGCCAGGGCGATGGGGGAGTGGGGGTGAAGAACGGCGTCAATTTCTTCGGCAAGAAGAACTGGATCGGCGCCTTCTCGGTTCCCCACGCCGTGGTGAACGACCTGGCCTTCCTCGAGGGTTTGCCGCTCCGGGCGCGGCGGGCCGGCCTGATTGAGGCGGTGAAGGTGGCCCTCATCCGCGACGCGGCGTTCTTCGAGTTCATCGCGGCCCGGGTCGGGGCGCTGGCCCGCTGCGAGCGCGAACCCTTCGAGGCCGTCATCCGCGAAAGCGCCCGCCAGCACATGGAGCACATCGCAACCGCGGGCGATCCGTTCGAGCGCGGATCGGCGCGTCCCCTGGACTTCGGCCACTGGGCGGCGCACAAGCTGGAGCAGATGTCGGGATTTCGGGTGAGCCACGGAGAAGCGGTGGCCGTGGGCATGGCCATCGACCTGATTTACGCGCGGCGCATCGGGCTTCTCCCGGAGCGGGAGGCGGAGCGGATCCTCGGCGTCATCACCGGATTGGGATTCGAGTTGTTTGCCCCCGTGCGGGAGATTCGCGGCCCCAGCGGTCGGCAGGACATGATCGACGGCCTGGAGGAGTTTCGGGAGCACCTCGGAGGGCGCCTGAGCATCCCGATGATCCGGGCGCCGGGAGTGCGGCTCGAGTTGCACGAGATCGACGGTGCCGTGGTCAAGGCGGCCTTTGACGAACTCCGGACGCGTTATGGCTGAGCGGCTCGCCCTTCTCGATGTCGTCGGCCTCTCGCCCCGCATCCTGGGGCCGCACACGCCGCGGCTCCGGCAGGCGGCGGAAAAAGGCGGGCTGCGGCGCATCCGCCCCGTGCTGCCCGCGCTCACCTGCCCGGCGCAGAGCACGTACCTGACGGGCTGGCCGCCGTCGGACCACGGAGCGGTCGCCAACGGATGGTATGATCGGACCCTGGCGGAGCATCACTTCTGGAAACAGTCGAACCACCTCGTGGCGGGTCCCAAGCTCTGGGAAACCGCCCGCGCCGCCCGGCCGGGTTTCACCTGTGCGAAGCTCTTTTGGTGGTACAACATGTACTCCACCGCCGACTGGTCGATTACGCCGCGCCCGATGTATCCGGCGGATGGACGGAAGATCTTCGATGTCACGAGCCATCCGTTGACGATTCGCGACGAAATCCGGCGCGATCTCGGGCCCTTTCCCTTTCCGGCCTTCTGGGGGCCGGCGGCCGGGATGGCGTCCTCCGAGTGGATCGCGCGATCCGCCGAATGGATCGAGGAACGTCACCGCCCCGATCTGTCCCTGGTTTACCTGCCGCACCTCGACTACGACCTGCAGCGCCACGGCCCGGCCGATCCGCGCGCGACCGCGGCAGCGGCCGCCATCGATCGAGTGGTGGGGCGGCTGTTTGATTTCTTCGCGGCCCGGGGAGTGCGCCCGATTGTGGTTTCGGAGTACGGGCTCACACCGGTGCGCCGCGCGGTGGCGCTCAATCGGGTTTTTCGCGCTCGGGGATGGCTGGTGGTGAAGGAAGAGCTCGGCCGGGAGTTGCTGGACTGCGGTGCGAGCCGGGCCTTCGCGATCGCCGACCATCAGGTGGCGCATGTCTACGTGAATGATGCCTCCCTTCTGAGCTCCGTTAGGTCGGCCGTCGAGGAGACCGACGGGGTGGCCCGGGTGCTGGACGCCGACGGGCAGAAGCTGGCCGGACTCGCGCATTCGCGTACCGGGGATCTGGTGGCCTTTGCGGACGAGGACGCGTGGTTCAGCTATTACTACTGGGAGGACGATCGGCGGGCGCCCGATTTTGCGCGCTGCGTCGATATCCACCGCAAGTACGGCTACGACCCGGTCGAACTCTTCCTCGATCCGGCGCTCACGCTTCCCCGGTGGAAGATCGCCGGCACGCTGCTGCGGCGGAAGCTGGGTTTCCGGGCGTTGATGGACGTGATCCCGCTGGACGCCTCCCTGGTGAAGGGATCACACGGCACCTGCCCGGCGGATCCGGCCGACTGGCCGGTGCTTATCGGCACGGGGGGCAGTCCGTCCGACGAGCCCATCGCGGCCACAGCGGTGCACGACCTGCTGTTGGGCGCCTGCCTGGCGTGAACGGGCGCCGCTTGAGCCGATTCGGTCGCGGTGGTGCCGCGTAGAAGCGCCGCCCGCGGGTGGCGGGCCGGCGACCAGACGATACTCGAGCGGCCCTTAGGCCACTCCTCAGGCTTCGTAGGCCGGCAGTACCTTGTCCACCCGCGACTTTTCGAGCCGGGCGAAGACCGGGACGCCGTTTTCGTGCGGCACGGCGACCTCGCCCTGGATCAGCGGTTGGGCATAGCGGAGGAACTGGAAGTTCATGCTCACACCATCCTCGTTGATCCACTCACGGGGCAGCTTCTTGACGGAATTCGCTACCTCGGCGAGCGGGGCCAGCCCCGTCTCGGTGGTGTAGTGGTCGCCGTCACCGCGCAGGAGGGTGACCATCTTATCGGTCTCGCCTCGGACGGCGGCCTCGACGGCGGCCTCACCCGCGAGGAAGGCCTCGTCGGCATCGGTCTTGGAGGCGGCGTGGGCGGCGCAACGCTGCAGGTGGCCGGGCTTGGCGACACGCACCTTCACGCCGGGCAGGTTCTGGCCGATGATCTCGGCCAGGGCGTCGCCGGCGCCGCCGAGTTGGGCGTGGCCGAAGGAGTCGGTCTGCGCCTCGGCGGCGAGGTAATTGCCATCGGGATCGACGAGCCCTTCGGCGACGACGATCAGGCAGTACTTCTCGCGCTTCAGCACGCGGCGGATGTCCTCGAGGACCTTCTCCTGGTTGAACGGGACTTCCGGCAGGAGGATGAGGTGCGGCGGGTCGTGCGGGTGATCCCGGCGCTTGGCGAGGGCGGCCCCGGCGGCAATCCAGCCGGCGCTGCGGCCCATGACCTCGATGATGGAGACGAGATCGCCCTGGCCCATCGCCTCGTTGTCGCAGGCGAGCTCACGCACGCTGGTGGCGACGTGCTTCACCGCACTGGCGTAGCCCGGGGTGTGGTCGGTGATCGGCAGATCGTTGTCGATCGTCTTGGGTACGCCGATGACGCGCAGTTCGTAGCCCTGCTGCTGGGCGAGCTTCGAGATTTTGTCCGCGGTATCCTGGGAGTCGTTGCCCCCGATGTAGAAGAAGTAGCGGATATTGTGGGCCTTGAAGACCTCGAGCACCCGGTCGAAGTCCTGCTGCTTCTTGAGTTTATAACGGCAGGTGCCGAGGGCGGCGCCGGGGGTGTGGCGGAGGGCGCGAATCTGCTGCTGGGACTCCGCGGCGAGGTCGATCAGGTCCTCCTGCAGGATCCCCAGCACGCCATTAAGGGCGCCGTAGATCTCCTCGATGCACTCATGGTTCAGCGCTTCGGAAATGATTCCCGCGACACTGGCGTTGATGACGGAAGTGGGGCCGCCGGACTGGCCAACCAAGACGTTGCCTACGAGTTCAGCCATGGGTGTGGAGAGATAAGAGGTGGTTCAGTACGTGAAGGGGCAAGGAAGCGCGTCGCCGGAGGGCGATGCAAACTCAAATTTCCCGGCGCGATGCCGCTCGCACCTACAACAGCCGTCCAGGCTGGTAGTCGGCGGCTCCCCGGTGCCGTTTGGCGAGGGGTTTGATGTCTGCGACAAACGCGTCGACCTGGTGCGGGGCGGCGCCGACGAACCGCACGCTCTCGGCGAGAATGGCTTGCAGGGCCCGCCGGCCGAGGCCGATGCGCTTGTCGCCGGCCAGACTGCCCAGGAGGTCGGCCTGACCGGTGCCCGAGCGCAGCGAACGCGCGGCCGCCAGGGCGTGTTCCTTGATCGCCTCGTGCGCGGTTTCGCGGCCGGCGCCATGTTTGACCGCCTCCATGAGGATGGTGGTGGTCGCGAGGAAGGGCAGGTTGCGCTCGTTCTCCGCGGCGACCGCGGCGGGAAAGACCTCCATCTGGCGCAGGACGGTGAGATAGGTCTCGAGGGCGCCGTCGATGGCGAAGAAGGCGTCAGGGAGCGCGACGCGGCGGACGACCGAGCAGGACACGTCGCCCTCGTTCCACTGGTGACCGGCGAGGGTGCCGGTCATGGCCACGTAGCCGCCGAGAATGGTCGAGAAACCGCAGATCCGCTCGCAATTGCGGGCGTTGACCTTGTGGGGCATGGCCGAGGAGCCCACCTGGCCCTCCTGGAAGCCTTCGGTGAGCAGGCCCGCGCCGGCCATCAGGCGCAAGGTCGTGGCGGCGCTCGCGGCCGCAGCGCCGATTTGGTGCAGGGCGGACACGACCTCGAAATCGAGGCTGCGCGGATAGACCTGCCCGACGGCCTGGAGCGAGGCGTGAAACCCCAGGTGCTTCAGCACGCGTGTCTCCAGTTGATCCACCTTGCCCGAATCACCGCCGAGAAGGGTGAGCTGATCGAGCTGCGTGCCCACCGCCCCCTTGAGTCCGCGCACCGGATAGCGGGCGAGGAGGTCTTCCAGCCGGTTGTACGCGAGGAAGAGCTCCTGGCCGAACATCGCCAGGCGCTTGCCCAGGGTGGTGGGCTGGGCCGGGACATTGTGCGTGCGGCCGGTGATCATCAGATCCCGGTGCGCCTCCGCCTGGCGCGCCAGCGCGAGGAGCGCGGCGGCCGTCTTGAAATGCACCAGCTTCAGGGCGCGGAAGACCTGGAGCTGCTCGACGTTTTCGGTCAGGTCGCGGCTGGTCAGGCCGAGGTGGATGAACTGGCGTTTGGCGAGGTCCGAGAACTCCTCGATGCGGGCCTTCACGTCATGCAGTGTCACCCGTTCCCGCTTGGCGATGGAGACGAGATCGATCTGCCCGCGGACCCTCTCGTAGTCCTTGATCGCCTCGGCGGGGATCGGCACGCCCAGATCCCGCTGGCCCTTCATCACCGCGATCCAGAAATCGCGCTCGAGCGCCACGCGCCCGTGCTGCGACCAGATCTCCTGCATGGCGGGCGAGGCGTACCGTTCGGCGAGGACGTTGGGGATAGGCGAGGCGGGGGCGGGGGAAGGCGACTCGTTCACGGCAAAGGGTCCGTGTTTATGGATACGCCTGCTCCGATGGCGAACGGAAAATCGTGCCGCCGGCGAGGGCGGGAGGGGGTCACGCAGCGCTCCGACGCGACCGGAATCGGGCTTTGTCCTTGCCGGGTGGGAAGCGCGGGCTTACCGACTCGAGTGTAACGGACGCGGCCGGGCCGCTGGTGGCCGGCATACGGTCGTCCTTATGAAGTTACCTCTTCCCGATGTCCGACCAACCGACGGTGGTGTTCGAGTGCGCGGAGCGCGGTTTTTGCACCACGGAGGTCCTGCGGGCGGCGGAGATCCGCGGTGAAATGCCGCCCTTCCTCGCGGGCTGGCGGCGGCGGCGGGCAGCGGCCCGGGCGGCGGCGGCGGCCGGCCTGGCACCCACGGCGGCGGCGGTCGAGGAGGCGATGAACGAGTTTCGGTACGCCCGGGATCTCATCTCCGGAGAAGAGTGCGAACGCTGGCTGGGTCGACGGGGCCTGACCTTCGGGGATCTGGAGAATCATTGCATGCGCTGGCTGCAGGCGGCGATGATCCCGCCGGCCGACGAGGCCGGGGATGGGCGCGAGGACGAGGGGGAGTTGCGGGTGGATCTGCTGCTTTCCAACGCGTTCGGGCGCTGGGCCCGCGCCCTGGCCTGGCGCACCGCCGCCGCGGCCGAGGCCGGGGCACCGATGAAGGAGGCGGAGTCCTTGGCAGATGCCTGGGCCCGGATCGAGGAGGCCTACACGGCGGCAATGGCGGAGTGTGCGTCCGAGGACCGCCGGCGCCGGCTGCTCGCCGGTCAGCGGCTGGCGTTGACCCGCGTGGGATTCGACCGGGCCGAGTTCGACTCGGAGAGTGCGGCCCGGGAGGCGGTGTTGTGTGCCCGGGAGGATGGCCTGCCGCTCCGCGAGGTGGCGGTCGCGAACGGGTTTCCCTGCGAATCCCGCGAGGGTTTCCTGGCGGATCTGCCGCCTGATTGGAGGGAGCGGCTGACCAGCGCCCCTGCCGGCGAACTGCTGGTTGTGCTGGAGAGCGAGGGCCTTCATGTCGTGCTGGCGGTGGCCGGCCGGATCGACCCGATCGCCGAGGAGCCGGCGGTGCGGGCCCGGCTGGACGAACTGCTGCAGGATCAGCGTCGGCGCGAACTCGAGGCCCGCCACATCCGCTGGCTGCTGGAACCGGAGGTGGGATCGTGACGCCGCGGGCCGAGGAAATGCTGCGGCGGTCGTCGCTCGTCCGCTTCACGCCGGCGGAACACTACCCGCGCCTGCGGGACCTGTTCGCGGAAACGAAATACGATTTCGGCGAGGTGATCCTCCGGCAGGGGGAGGCTGCGGACGCGTATCATCTGCTCGTGTCGGGGCGGGCGCGAGTGCTGAAGGCGGGTCCCGACGGGGGCGAGCTGGCGCTGCAGCGCCTGGTGCCCGGCGATGAGTTCGGCGAAGGGGCGCTGCTGGAGGGCGGCGCGCACGGAGTCACGGTGCGGGCCAGCACGGAAGTCGGGACACTGCGGCTGGCGCGGGAGGATTTCCTGGCGCTGGTGGCGCAGTTCCCCGAGTTGCGGAACTCGCTGGAGCTGGTCAACCGCTGGCGGACGCTGCACGGATTCCTGTACGAATTCAGCAACTTCGGGCGCCTGCCCGAGCCGGCCCTGCGTGCGATGATGGCGGAGCTCGAGCCGGTGCGGGCCGCGAAAGGCGAGAGGATCATCCGCGAGGGTGATCCGCCGGGGCCGATGTTCATCATGCAGGCGGGCCGGGCGCGGGCGTACACCGGGAGCGGAGACCGGCGCGTCAACCGGGCCTTTTACCGGGCGGGCGATTTCTTTGGCGAACTCTCGATCCTCAATGGCGCGCCCCGGGCGGCGACGGTGGAAGCCGTGGCGGATTGCCAGCTCTACGCCCTGCCGCCGGGGGCGGTGCAGGCGCTGCGGGGGAAGTTCCCGGAGTTTGCGCGCCTCCTCGCGGAACGGCTGGCGCAGTACCGGGTGGATGAGGAGGCCAAGGTTCCGCTCGACTTTGCCCAGGAAGTGCTGCCGGCGGAGGTGCGTGTCGCCGACAAGACCGCCGTCGATCGCCCGGCGGACGGGGAGGAGCCCTTCGCGGAAGGGGACAAGTTTCGCCGGCGCCCCGGTCGGATTCGCCGGTTTCCGTGGGTCGAGCAGATCGACGCGATGGATTGCGGGGCGGCGAGCCTGGCGATGGTGTGCCGGCACTTCGGCCGGGCGGTCAGCCTCGCGCGGATCCGGGCCCTGTGCCACACGGCGAGCGATGGCACGAGCCTGAAGGGCCTCTGCGCCGCCGCGACGGAACTCGGCCTGGCGGCGCGGGCCCTGAAGGTCTCGCCCGGACACCTGGACCAGATGCCGTTGCCGGCCATCTGCCACTGGGAGGGCAACCACTGGCTCGTGTTGTACGAGGTGGGGTCGACGCATGTGCGGCTGGCCGATCCTTCCGCCGGCAAGCGGCGCCTGCCGCGCGCCGAATTCCTGGAACGCTGGTCGGGCTACGCCGCGCTGTTCGACTACACGGAGGCGTTTGCCCAGGCCCCGGAGGGAGCAGCCTCGTTCGCGTGGGTGCGTCCGTTCTTCTCCGGACACCGCGGGCCCCTTTTGCTGGCACTCGGCCTCGCGGGGCTGGCGAGCGTGCTGGGCCTGCTGTTCCCCGTCTTCACCCAGTTCGTGGTCGACCGGGTAATCGTCGACCGGGCGCCGGACCTGCTCACGGTGGTCCTGCTCGCCATGGGGGCGGTGCTGGGGTTCCTGCTCGCGGCCAATCTCCTGCAGCAGTACCTGCTCAGCTTTGTCGCGGTGCGCATCGACAGCGCGGTGCTGGACTACCTCACCCGGCGCCTGCTGGCGCTGCCGATGAGTTACTTCCACTCCCGGCGGACGGGCGACATCCAGCGCCGGCTCGATGGCGCGCGGCAGGTCCGCCAGTTCCTGGTGCAGCAGGGCGTCGGCGGAATGCTGGCGGTGCTGCAACTGACGGGGTGCGTCGCGCTGATGCTGCTCTACTCGCCGCGGCTGGCGGCCGCGTTCCTGCTGCTCACGCCCCTGTACGGGGCGCTGATGTGGTTCTCGCGGCGCGTGCTCCGCCCCCTGTTCTCGGATCTCGAGGAGGCGCACGGGCGGTACGCTTCGCACCAAATCGACGCGATCCGCGGCATCGAGGCGGTGAAGGCGGCGGGAGCGGAGGGCGCGTTCCGCGATGCGATGCTGGCGCAGTTCCTCAAGGTATCGCGCCAGCAGTTCCGCGGGAACTTCACGATCATGGCGTATGAAAGCGCCCTGCAGGCGATCAGCTTCGGCTCGACGATCCTGTTCCTCTGGATCGGGGCGCGCGAGGTGATGGCCGGCGGGCTGAGCGTGGGCGCGTTTGTCGCCTTCAGCAGCCTGATGGCAATGGCCAGCGCGGCGATCCTGCGGGCGCTGGGCGTCTGGGACGAGGTGCAGTTCGTCGGCGTGCTGCTGAACCGCCTGAACGACATCTTCGAGCAGGAACCGGAGCAGGGTCGCGACCGGTCGCAGCTGGCGCCGGTGCGCACCCTCGAGGGGCACCTGGTCCTGCGCCAGGTCGGTTTCCGCTACGGCGGGCCGGAGGCGCCCAACATCCTGCAGGGGATCTCGCTCGAGGTCCCGGCCGGCCGGACCGTGGCGCTCGTCGGCCGCAGCGGCTGCGGCAAGACGACGCTGGTGAAGCTGATCGCCGGGCTGATCGAACCGACGGAGGGCACCATCCTCTTCGATCGCGTCGACAGCCGCACGCTGAACCATCGCGATCTCCGCCGGAAGATCGGGTTCGTGCTGCAGGAAAACCACATGTTCGACGACACCATCGTCCGGAACATCGCCTTCGGGGATCCCGAGCCCGACTTCGATCGTGTCCTGCGGGCCGCGCAGCTCGCCAATGCCCACGAGTTCATCCAGCGCCTGCCGCTGGGCTACGAGACGAGGATTGGCGAGAGCGGTCTCGCGATTTCCGGCGGGCAGCGGCAACGCATCGCGATCGCCCGGGCGCTGTACCACGAACCTCCGATCCTGATCTTCGACGAGGCGACGAGCGCCCTCGATACCGAGAGTGAGCGTGCGATTCAGAACAACCTCGCGTCGCTTACGGCGGGCCGGACCTGCCTGATCATCGCGCACCGCCTGAGCACGATCCGCGATGCGCACCAGATCGTGGTGCTGGAGCAGGGGCGAATCGCCGAGACGGGCACGCACGACGAACTGATGGCGCGGCGCGGCCTGTATTTCTACCTTTCGAGCCAGCAGCTCGGGTTGTCATGAGCACTCCTCTCCGTTCCCCCTCCGCCTTCGAGGAGCCCTCGGGCCTCCTGCCGGCGGATCCCCCCGCCCGGGCGGCGCGCTGGGTCGGCTGGCTGCTGCTCCTGCTGGCGCTCGTCGCCGGCGCCTTCGCGGTCGCCATCCGGCTGCCGGAGACGGTGACGGCGCCCTTCCTGCTGGTGCCGGCCGAGGGTGAGGATCCGGTGCAGGCCCCGGTGGCGGGGGAACTGGCCGCGATCGAGGCCCGCGACGGGCAGGAAGTGAAGGCCGGCGCCGAGCTGTTCCGGCTGCGGAGCGACGAGATTCGCAACGCCCGGGCCCGGGAGCGGCAGTTGGCCGAGGATCTCCGGGCGCTGGCGGAACGGGCGCGGCGCCTCGACGAGGCGCAGGTCGCGCTGCTGGCGATCAAGGATGCCGAGGTCGTGCAGGCCGAGCGCGAGCTGGGCTTCCGGGAGAAACACCTGGAAACGGTTCGCGACCTGGTGCGGCGTTCGGAGCGGCTGGCGGCGGCGGGCAGTGTTTCGCCCGTGGAGCTGCTGGCCCGGCAACTGGACGAGGCCGAGTCGTTGAAGAACCGCGTCGTGGCGGAGAAGGCGGTGCAGCAGCTGGCCTTCCAGCGCCAGGAACTCGTGGCCGCCCGGGCGCGGGTGCGCTCGGACGAACAGGCGGAAGCCGAGAAGTTGCGGGTGCAGATCGCCGCGCTGGAGGAACAGTTGCAGGGCACGACCGGCGATCTGAAGAGCGTGCGCGCCCCGTATGACGCCGTGATCCTGCGGGTGACGCAGCGCACCCCGGGAGGCGTGGTGGCGGCCGGGGCGGAACTGTGCCACCTCGCCCGGCCCGACTCCCGCCCCCGCGCCCGCTTGGTGCTGCCGGAGGCGGCCTTGCCGCGGCTGGCCGTCGGGCAGCGCGTGCGGCTGTTCCTGGATTCCCATCCGTATCAGCGGTACGGCACGATTCCAGCGGAGATTGCCTGGATCAGTCCCGCGCCGGTGACGATGGGCGCGGAGCGACGCTTCATCGCGCTGGCGGACCTGGCGACCACGCCACCGGGCGGAGTCCGGGTGCGCGTGGGCATGGGCGGAGAGGCGCGGGTGCACGTCGGCCGGCAGACCCTGCTGGAACAGGCGCTCGAACCCTTGCGCGGCCTGCGGGAACGACTGAAGTCCGAGTAGGGGCCAGACGGATCACTCCGCACGCACGCGTTCGCACAGCAGCCGGCGCGTCATCTCCCGCAGAAAATCGCAGCGGGCGTTCCGCTGGCTGTCCTGATCCGAGGAAACGTAGCAGCTGCCGGCGCAGAGACCCTCGATCGCGCAGCCTTGGCAGAAGGCGATCGCGGAATTGAAACGGCGCCGGAGAAAGTCGAGGTACGCCGGCCGGGAGGGGACCGACTCCATGTCCTCCACGCGCCCGAAGATCGGTGAGATGTACGAGCAGGGCCCGACGTTGCCGGTCGCCGTGACCGTGAGGTTCACCCCGCCCTGTGCCATGCAATTGAAGGGGACGCGCCGTTCACCGCTCTGGTCGAGACGGCGGCTGGGCTGCCACCAGAAGCCATGCACGCTGACGCCGATCGATTCGCCCAAGCGGCGCAGGGCGAGGATCTGGTCGCACAACGCCTCGTGCCCGAGCGCCGGGAAGTGCACGAGGTTCGGATCCATCGTGACTCCCCGCACGCCCTGGTCCCGCAGGAAACGCAGGAAGTCTTCGTTGATGTACGGCGCGGTCTCCTCGGTCAGCACGGCGTTCACCGAGATCGTCGTGTCGGGCAGGTGTGCGATCAGCAGCCGGAGTCCGCGCAGGATCGCGTCGAAGGTGGCGCGGCCGTCGAGGTGGCGGCGCACGCGGTCGTTGCCCTCGGCGAGGCCGTCGATTCCCACGGTGAGGGCGCCGATGGGGTAACGGGCGAGTTCGGCGATAATCGCCGGAGTGACGAGGGAGGCGTTGGTGTTGAGGCCAAACGACACGCGTTTCACCGAGGTGGCGCCGGAGTGGGCGCGCGCGGTGGCCTCGGCGAGCACGAAGCGCATGAGTTCCCAGTTGAGGAACGGCTCCCCGCCGGAAAACCCCACCGCAGCCTCCTCGCGTCCGCGCCGGTGCAGGAGGGCGAAATAGCGATCGAGGGCGGTGGTGGCGATCTCGCGGGACATCACGCGCCCCTGTTCGGCGACGCGCTGCTGGTGGCCCGCGATCATCGAGTACTCCATGCAGTAGGTGCAGCGGAAATTGCAGCGCTCGTTGAGCACGAGCGTCAGGCTGTCCCACACCTCCCCGCGTTCCACCCGGGCGAGGTGATCCTCGAGTTCCTGGCGGTGATGGCGCCGGGCGTCGTAGTCGATCGGCACCAGCAGCCCGCGGTCTCGCAGGCCGTGGATCGCGGCGAGGCAGTCCTCGTATTCCGGATGGGTGGCGAGGAACTCAATGGGGGTCGCGGGCTCGCTCCACGCGTCGAGGAGCGCCTCCATGCCGGAGGAGGCGATCAGGCAACGGCAATCCAGCGCGTCGTAGACGAGGATCTGATCGTCGACGACGAGAAGCTGCAGGTGCGGCGATTTGATCAGCCGCACGTCGCCGGGGCCCGTCGCCGCCGGATCGGGGCCGGCGGACGGGATCGGAAGTTCAACAGCCATCAGGGCAGTCGGGAGGCCCGATCACCCGCCAACCACCCCCGCCACCGGTCCGTGGCAAGGCGCGCCGGTGGGCGGAAACGAAGGCCGCCGGCGTCGGGCGGCCTCGGAGGACGGTGGCGGGCGCGCGATGGACGCGCGCCGGATTACTTCCGTTGCAGCGGGGCGGGGCAGTGGGCGCACCCGAGGACGAGGACGGCTCCTCCTTTGATCGAGGCATCCGACTTCGGGCTGAGATCCTTGATCTCGATGCCGGCCTTTTCCTTCTTCGACGCAACCTTGCTGGTGGTCTCTTGCGGCTTCTTCGTCATGGGAGTGCTCCCGGGCGGCCTGGACGGCAGGCGTGTGTGTGTCTGATCGACGGCTCGTCGCAGTCCTCGGGGAGATGGCCCCTTTTCCTATCGTCGACCGGAAAATGTCACAACGGGAATTGCTGCGCGGAAATTGGCCGGAGTTCCTGCGCACCTCTTGGCGAGGGCCTCCGCCGGCCGCGTCGGCGGCGTCCTCCGACTACTTTTCCAGCGAAGCGGCTTCGTTGGCAGCCCGCTCCCATTCCTCGGTCGCGGCCTGGAGGCGGTCGACGGTCGCACTCAATTCGCGGTTGAGCTGCTGGGCCTTGCCGGGCTCCGCGTAGGTCTCGGGCGCCTCGAGCGCGGCGGTGAGTTCCGCCTGCTGGCGTTCGAGCTTCGCAATCTCGGCCTCCAATTGCTGCACGCGCGCACGGGCGGCCTTGAGCGGTGCGGAGCGGGCGGCCCGGGCCTCGGCCTCGGCGCGCTTCTGCTCCTTCGTCTTTGGTCCGGAGCGGGCGCCGCCCTTTGCCGCCGAGGCGTCCGCGTCGGGGTCCTTGGGCCGCGCATCGGTGAAGCCGCCGGCTTCGGCGGCGGCGCGGGCGTCGGTGGCGCGCGACTTGTCGAGGTAGTAGTCGTAGTCGCCCGCATACGGCGTGAGCTCCCCGGCGTTGATGTGGAGCACCCGCTGCGCGACCTGCCGGATGAAGTAGACGTCGTGGCTGATGAAGACGAGCGTGCCCTGGTACTGCTGCAGCGCGGTGATCAGCGCATCGATCGACGGGATGTCGAGGTGCGTGGTGGGCTCGTCCATCAACAGCAGATTGGGCGGATTGACGAGCAGCCGGGCGAGGGCGAGGCGGGATTTTTCGCCGCCGCTGAGGACGGCGACCGGCTTGAAGACATCGTCCTTCCGGAAGAGGAAGGCTCCGAGGATGGTGCGCGCCTGCTGCTCGGTGAGGTCGTTCTGCGCCGTGCGCAGCTCCATCACGTTGTCGAGCACGGTGGCGTCGGTGCGCAGCGTGTCGGTGCGGTTCTGGGCAAAGTAGCCGGGGAAGACGTTGCTGCCGAGTTCGCGGAGGCCGCCCTGGATGGGGACGACGTCGCCCAGGATTTTCAGCAGGGTGGACTTGCCGGATCCGTTGGGTCCGACCAGCACGATCCGCTGGCCGCGCTCGGCGGTGAAGTTCAGGTCGCGATAGACGACGTGGTCGCCGTAGGCCTGCCGCACATGGGCGAGGGTGACGACTCGCAGCCCGGAGCGGGGTGGCTGGGGAAAGCGGAAATTGATCTTCTTGAGATCCTGCTCGGGCGCCTCGACCGCTTCCTCGAGCAGGCGCTCGATCTGCTTCTCCTTGGACTTGGCGCGGGAGGCGAGGGAGGCCTTGGCGCCGAACCGATCGACGAAGCGCTGCAGGTGGGCGATTTCCCGCTGCTGGTTCTTGTATTGCGCGAGCTGCTGCGCGTGCCGTTCCTCGCGTTGCCGCAGGTAGTCGTCGTAGTTGCCGGTGTAGCGATTGAGCGTGGCGCCCCGCAGCTCGAGGATGCTGTTGCAAAGGACGTTGAGGAAGGCGCGGTCGTGGGAGATCACGACCAGGCCGCCCGGGTAGCGCGTCAGGTAGTCCTGGAACCAGAGCAGGGCGTGCAGATCGAGATGGTTGGTCGGCTCGTCCAGAAGCAGCAGGGCGGGCTCGGCGACGAGCAGGCGGGCGAGGTGGGCGCGCATGACCCAGCCGCCGGAGAAGGTGCGCGCCGGCTGATCGAAGTCGCGTTCGCGGAAGCCGAGGCCGGCGAGGATCTTTTTCGCCTGCGGCTCGCGCTCGTCGTACCAGTGGTCGTGCGTGGCATCGACGTTGTGCGCCAGCGTGTGCCCGAGGGCGAGCTGGAGCACGGTTTCTTCGCCGGCCGGGGCGGTTTCCTGTGGCAGGAAACCGTAGTCGGCCCCGCGCTCCCAGGTAAGGGTGCCTTCGTCGGGCGATTCATCCCCGAGGATGAGCTTGAACAGGGTGGACTTGCCCGCGCCGTTGGGGCCGACCAGGCCGAAGCGATCCGTGCGGGCGACGAAAAGCGACACCTCGCTGAAGAGCGTGCGGGTGCCGTAGGACTTGGAGACGTCGGCCAGCGTGAGCATGGGAGCCGGGGAGAAGAACAGCGGGAGGCCGGCGCGCCGAGTCTGTTTTTGGCGGCGCTGTGGCTAGGGCGCATTTCCTGGCCTGCGGTGGTCGGTCCGGTGGGGCCGGGGGCGGTGATCCCGGCCGGCCTCACCGCGGCCGGCTACATCCACCCGCCGGCAGGGATGCCCCGGCGGCCGGGGCGGGCTGGGCTCCGTTATCGTCCGGCGGTCAGGGCAATGCAGCCCGCCACGGCGAGCACGCCGCCGACCAGGGCGCGGCGGGTCGGGCGGTCTCCCTCGAGGACGAAGGCGATCGGAATGGCGAGAAGAGGGGCGGTGGCCGCGATGGGGAGCACGATGCCGCTCGGGGTGGTGGCGAGGGCCCACTGGTAGCAGCCCACTCCGAGCACCGGACCGGCCATGCCGTTGGCCACCATCCATCCGAAGGCCCGCTGGCGCCAGGCGGTTTGCCCCCCCGGTCCGGGAGGGACGGCGCCCGTCATCGACGGCCGGGGCGGGAGGCGTCCGAGCAGGTGCATCAGCAGGAACCAGCCGGCGGTGAAGACCAGGCCGGCGAGGATCCGTTGGTAGGCGGCAGTGAGCCCAAATGTCGCGTTGTGGGCGGCCTCTCCGGCGACCTCGGCGACCGTGACGCCCTTGCGGCTGACCAGCGCGCCGAAACCCTGTCCGCAGGCGGCGACAAAACCAAACAGGAACCCGATCGGTTGGATCCGGACGCGCGGCGGGCTGGAGCGGCTGGGGCTGATGGCGAGGGCGACGCCGGCGAGGATCAGGAGGCCCCAGGCGATTTGCACGGGAGTCAGGCGCGTGCCGAGCCAGAGCCACTCCCCGAGGGCGGCCAGCGGGGCGGCGAGACACTGCGTCATGAGCACGGTGAGGCGGGAACCCAGGTACGGGAGCGCCCCATAGACGCCGAGGTCTCCCATGCCCATCCCGATGATCCCGCTGAGCAGGAACCAAGGCAGACTGGCGCTGGAGAAACCGCCGCCCCAGAGATGCGCAAACGTGCCCAGCACGGCGGTCGCCACGAGAAGCCGCCCGAGATTCGCGCGGGCCGGACCCAGCGTGCGGACGCTGTGGCTCGCGCAGGTGGCGTTCAGCGCGAAGAAAAAGGCGGCGAGAAAGGAGGCGAACATTTGGCAGGTTTCTGCGGCGCAAAAACCTAGAGAGGAATCGGCTTCGGCGGAAACCTCCATTTTGTGCTTCTTTGCCCCCGCGGAGTCGGGCAGGTTTGGGGTATCATGAAAGTGAAGCGTCAGACGAAGCGCCCGGAAGACATCAACGCCGCGTTGGCGGCCCGGAAAGGCCCGGTTTCACGGTTTGTCGCCACGCATTACCGCCATTTCAACGCCGCCGCCCTGATCGATGCCGCCAAAGGCTACGAGGATCACCTGGCCGCCGGCGGCAAGATGCTGGTGACCCTGGCCGGCGCGATGTCGACCGCGGAACTGGGCATCATCCTCGCCGAGATGATCCGCCGCGACAAGGTGCATGCCATCGTGTGCACCGGTGCCAACCTGGAGGAGGACATCTTCAACCTGGTGGCGCACGACTACTATGAGCGGGTGCCCCACTACCGGCACCTGTCGGCGCGGGACGAACAGGCCCTCTTGCGGCGCCACATGAACCGCGTAACCGATACCTGCATCCCGGAGATGGAGGCGATGCGGCGGATCGAGGCGGCGGTCCTGGAGGAATGGGTGGCCGCGGACCGGGCCGGCGAGCGGTACTTTCCCCACGAATTCATGTACAAGGTCCTGCGGAGCGGGAAACTGAAGCGGAGCTACCAGATTGACCCGAAGAACTCCTGGATGGTGGCGGCGGCGGAGAAGAACCTGCCGATCTGGGTCCCGGGCTGGGAGGATGCCACCTTGGGCAACATGTACGCCGGCCACGTGATCAGCGGGGATGTGAAGCACGTGCACACCGTCCGCACGGGCATCGAATACATGACGGTCCTGGCCGACTGGTACACGCGGAACGCCCGGAGGCTGCGCAATCGCGAGGGTTCGATCGGGTTCTTTCAGATTGGCGGGGGCATCGCGGGCGACTTCCCGATCTGCGTGGTGCCGATGCTGCATCAGGACCTGCGGCGCACCGGAGTGCCGTTGTGGGGGTACTTCTGCCAGATCAGCGATTCGACCACGAGCTACGGCAGTTACTCCGGCGCGGTGCCCAACGAGAAGATCACGTGGGGCAAGCTCGGTGCCGGCACGCCCAAGTTCATCATCGAAAGCGATGCCACCATCGTTGCCCCGCTCGTCTTCGCCTGGGTGCTCGGGCAGTAGCCTCATGGCCCCGGGCTGCGCCGGCGCCTGCTGAGAAACGGCGCCGCGGCCGACCCCGCTTCGGAACCCCGCCCCATGGACCCCGCCCCACCTGCCACCCGCCGCTGGCACGCGGCGTTGTGGGAGGGCGTGTTTGCGACCGCGGCGTGCACGGGTGCCGGGATCCTTGGGAGGTTGATGCCCGGCGCCTCCGACCTCCAGTCGCCGATCTGGCCGGCGACGGGAGTGGCCACCTGGTGGCTGTTGATCGCCGGTCGTTCGTGGTGGCCGGTGGTCGCAGTGGCGGCGTCCGCCACCGCTCTTCTGACGCACGATGGCGTTGGCTTCGCGGGTGTCCTGCTGCTGGCCGCGGGCGCCACCCTGGAGGCCCTGGCGGGGCGGTGGTGCTGGCGATGGACGATGCGAAGGCTCGAGGTGCTGGAGGGCCTGGCCGAGCCGGTGGGCGCGCTGGCGACGGCGGCGGCGGGAGCCATGGTGGGGGCCACCGCCCGGTGGGCCGCCGGGGCCGTTGCGGGGCAGCAGGTTCCCGGACACGGCTGGGAGACGTGGCAGACCTGGTGGGAGGCGGATGCGCTCGGGCTCCTGCTGACCTTGCCGATCCTGCTCGCGATTCCGGTTTCGATGCGGGGAGTGCAGGAGCGGGGCCGGGGGCGCTGGCGGATGGCGGTCGGCGTTCTCCTGCTCGGCAGCATCGTCCTGGGACTGGCCGTGGCGGTGCCGCCGGGCAGCGGGGCGGTGCTCGGGATCTTCCCGGTGTTGTTCCTCGCCGCGACCCGGCTCGGAAGGACGGGCGTCCGGGCGCTGGCGCTCGGCACGGTGGGATCCCTGCTGATCGCGACCAAGGTGGGCATCGGGCCTTTCATCGAGGAGGGGGGTGGCCCGGCGTTGATGGAACTGCAGGTCTTCATGGCCACCGTGCTGGTCACGGCCCTCGTCTTGCCGGCGCTCGGGCGAGGCAAGTTGTCGCTGCTGCCCGGCCTCGTCCTGCTCCTCGGGTGGTCGGTGAGCGTGTGGGTCTTCCTGTCGCTCTATTCGGACGTCAAGCGGCGGGATGACAACACGCTGGACCGCCGAATCGAACTGGCTCAGGCGGCCATCGAGGTGCGGTTGACCGACTACCTCCATGCGCTCCGCGGCGGCGTCAGCTACTTCCTGGCCTCCGAGGACGTGAGCCGCCGCGAATGGCAAGTCTACGCCCGGTCGCTGCAGATCGACGCCCGTTACCCGGGGATCAACGGCATCGGGGTGATCTTCCCGGTCGCGCCCGGGGCGGAGGAGGCCTGGCTGGCGCGGGCCCGGGCGGACGGCCTGGAGAAGATCTCGATCCGTCCCTTTCCGGCCACGATGGAAATCCCGGGGGAGGTGAAGTACGTGATCACCTACTGCGAGCCCGAGGAGCGGAACCAGGTCTCGATCGGACGAAACATCCGGACTGAGCCGAGCCGACGGGACGCCTTGGATCTGGCACGCGACACCGGCCTGGCGCAGATCCGCCGGCGGATCCGCGGTTCGCGCGACACCCAGCGCCGGCCGGACTTTCTGCTTTATCTGCCGTTTTATCGCGAAGGCGCGCTGCTCGGAACCCTGGAGGAGCGGCGGGCCGCGCACCATGGCTGGGTTTACGCCCAGTTCTTCTCGGATGCCTTCCTCGATGGTGTGCTCGGCCCGCTGCGCGATTCCCTCGAGGTCTACCTCTTCGAGCCCGGGCCGCTGGAACCGGTCGGCCTGATGTATGCCTCGGTGAAGGCCCAGGGCCCGCTGCCGCGGTTTGCGCGCCGGACCGTGCTGGAGATCGCCGGCCAGCCCTACCAGCTGGCGTGGCGCCGGGGGCCGAACTTCCCCAAGGCGGAAAAGGCGCCGGCCCTGCTCACCGCCGGAGCGTTCAATTTCGCCACGCTGTTGCTCGCCGGCGTGGTGGCGATGCAACAGGCTTCGCGCCGCCGGGCCCTCGAACTGGTCGCCGAACGGACCGCCGATCTCGAGCAGGCGCGCAACCAGCTCCTCGCGGCGAACCGCCTGCAGCGCGCCGTGCTCGACGGCTCGATCGTCAGCATCATCAGCACGACGCCGGAAGGGGTGGTCACGACCTTCAACCGGGGGGCGGAGCGCATGCTGGGTTACACCCACGACGAGGTGGTCGGCCGGGTGACCACGCTCCTGTTCCATGATGCCCGGGAGGTGGATGCGCGGGCGGAGGTGTTGTCGCGGGAGTGCGGTCGTCGCATCCCGTCGGATTTCACCGTCTTTACCACCCGGGCGGTCCAGGGGCACGTCGACGAGGCCGAGTGGACCTACCTGCGAAAGGACCGCACGCGCCTGCCGATCTGGCTCACGGTGACGGCGCTGCGTGACGCCACGGGTGCCATCACGGGATTCCTGGGATTGGCCTCCGACCTGACCGAGCGGAAGGCCTTGGAGAACGAACTGCGGGCGGAACGGCGGCAGCTGGGGGACATCTTCCGCTCGATGGCCGAGGGCATCCTGCTGGTGGATGCCGCCGGGACGGTGCTGGAATGCAACGAAGCGGCGCAGCGAATCCTGGGGCTCCCGCGGGGGCAGTTGCTGGGCCGCACCCCCCTGCCCGAGGGATGGCAGTTGATCCGGGAAGACCGTTCCCCGCTGCCTCCGGAGGAGGAGCCCGCGCGCATCACCCTCCGCACTGGCGAGCGGCAGCAGGAGGTGGTTGTCGGGGTCCGGCGCCCGGACGCCTCCGTGATCTGGATCGCCGTCAACGTGGAACCGTTGCACGACGAGCAGGGCGGTTCGCGGCGGGTCGTCGCGAGCTTCTCGGACGTCACGGAACTGCGGCGCATGACGCGGGAGCTCGCCGATCAGGAGGCGCGGTTGCGACTGGTCGTCGACGAGATGCCGATCGGTGTCCGCTGGGTCCGCCGGCTCGGCGGCCGGCACGAGACGGTGATTAATCCCGCCCACGAGCGGATCACCGGAGTGTCGCGGGCCGACGCCGAACGCCCCGGAGCCTACCTGGAGCGCACGCACCCGGAGGATCGCGGACCGCAGGAGAAGGGCATGGAGCAGCTGCGGCGGGGCGCACAGTCGCACTTTGCGATGGAAAAGCGCTTCCTGTGCGAGGATGGACAGGTGCGCTGGGCGGTGGTGACGTGGACGCGGCGGATTCTGCCCGGCGAGGGCAATTTCGAGGAGCTTTCGACCGTGATGGAGATCACGGCGCAGAAACAGGCCGAGCTCGCCCTGCGCCAGTCCTGGCGCGAGGTCAGCGATCTGAAGGCGGCGCTGGATTCTCACGCCCTGGTGGTCGTCACCGACCTGCGGGGTCGGATCGTGCACGTGAACGCGCGGTTCTGCGAGGTCTCGGGATACGCCGAGGCGGAGATCGTCGGCCGGACGCCGTCGGTGGTGAATTCGGGGCTGCATCCGCCGGAGCACTTCCGGGCGCTGTGGCAGACCATCAGCCGGGGGGAGGTGTGGCGTGGGGAGATTCGCAACCGGGCCCGGGACGGCCGGCATTATTGGGTGACGTCCGCGGTGGTACCGTCGCTGTCGGACACGGGCCAGCCGGTGCGGTTTGTCGCCATCCAGATCGACATCACCGAGCGGAAACGGCTGGAGGAGAGCCTGGCCCAGGCGCGCGATCAGGCGCTCGAGGCCTCGCGGTTGAAATCGGAGTTCATGGCGACGATCAGCCACGAGATCCGGACCCCGATGAACGCGGTGCTCGGCATGGCGGAGCTCCTTGCCGACACTCCCCTCAACGACGAGCAGCGGGAGATGGTGCGCACCGTCGGGGGCGGGGCGGAGACCCTGCTGACGATCATCAACGACATCCTCGACTTTTCCCGCATCGAGGCGGGACGCCTGCGGCTCGAGCCGGCGGAATTCGACCTGCGCCAGGCGGTGGAGGACGTGGTCGCGCTCCTGGCCCCCCAGGCCCAGGCCAAACACCTCGAACTGGCGTGCGAGTTCGGCGCCGGCGAAGGCTGGCACTTCCTCGGGGACGGCGGACGGGTTCGCCAGGTCGCCACCAACCTGGTCGGCAACGCGATCAAGTTCACGGAGCGCGGTGAAGTGGGGGTGCGCGTCTCGGTGGCGCCCGTGGAGGGCGATGAAGCGCGGCGCCGGGTCCGCGTGGAAGTGCGCGACACCGGGATCGGGATCGCGGCCGCGGTGCAACCCCGCCTGTTCCAGCCTTTCGTCCAGGGAGATGGCAGCACGACCCGCCGGTTTGGCGGCACCGGACTGGGCTTGGCCATCAGCCGGCAGCTGGTGACGCTAATGGGCGGCTCGATCGGCTTCTCCAGCGAGGAGGGCCGCGGCTCCACCTTCTGGTTCGAGGTCGACCTGACCCACCGCCCGCACTTGGGCGCTCCCGCAGTGCCGCCGCTCCCGCCCGGCCGGCGCGTGCTGGTGGCCGACGACAATGAAACCAACCGCCGGGTCCTGCGCGGACAGCTGGCCCGCCTGGGGGTCGAGGGTGTTGCGGTGGCAAGCGCGGCGGAGGCGCTGGAGCTTCTCGACGCCCCTGCCAGCGGTCCCTGGCACGCCGCCCTGCTGGATTATCAGATGCCCGATCAAAATGGCCTGCAGCTGGCGGCGGTCATCCGGGCCCGGAAGGCCCTGGCCGGCCTGCCGCTGCTGGTGCTCTCCTCCGCCGGCGGCGAAGCGGAAGGTGAAGCCGTGTCCTCCCTGGGCCTGGTGGCGTGGCTGCACAAGCCCGTGCAGGACGCGCTGCTGGCCCGGAGCCTGACCCGCGCCTTCGGGCTGGCGCTGCCGACTCCTGCCGTTGCGGTCTCCGGGCCGGCACGTCCCGCCGGCTTGCGGGTCCTGGTCGCCGAGGATAACCGCGCCAACCAGCGGGTGGCGACCCTCCTGCTGCGCAAGCTCGGGCACCAGGCCGAACTCGTGGCCAACGGCGCGGAGGCACTCGCCCGGCTCACCCAGCGCGATTTCGACGTCGTGCTGATGGATTGCCAGATGCCGGAGATGGATGGCTACGAGGCGGCGCGGCGGATTCGGGCGGGAGAGACGCCCCAGATCAATGCGCGGGTGCCGATCATCGCCCTCACCGCCTATGCCCGGCCCGAAGACCGGGCGCGCTGCCTTGCGGCGGGCATGGATGACTATGTTTCCAAGCCCCTGCGCGCCTCGGAGCTGCAGGCGGCGCTGCAGCGGTGCGGCTTCGAACCCGCGGATCCCGGAGCGATCGGGGAACTCGCGGGTCCGTCGCGCGAGGTCTTTGATCTCGAGGCGCTGGAAAACGCCCGTGGCCTGCCGGGCCTGACCGGGGAGTCGCTCCTGCAGGAACTGGTGGTCGCCTACCTGAAGGATGAGCCGGCGCGGCTGGCCCGTCTCGCGCAGCTCGCGGCGGAGCGGGACGCCGGGGAGCTGGCCGAACTCGTCCACGCCTTCGGCGGCGAGGCAGCGGCGTTTGGCGGCCGCCAGGTGCGGCAGCTGGCCCTGGAGGTCGAGAGTGCGGCCCAGACCCGGGACTGGGAGGCGGTGGATTTTGGCATGCGGGCGTTGGAAAAGGCGTGCGGGACCCTGCGACGAGAGATTGACCGCCTGCACCTCGGCGGGAAGTAATCAGGCTTCGGCCGCAGCTCAGCTCCGGCCGCGGCCGACTTCGGTCGTCGCTTTCGTCTTCGTTTCCCCCTTCCTCACTCCTCGACTCCATCCCCTCGGCATGAGAATCCTCGCGATCGAAGACCAGCCTGTGGCAGCGATGCAGTTGCTGGCCGTGCTGAAATCCCAGGGGCATACGGTCGATGCGGCGCACGATGGGGAGGAAGCCTGGCGGATGCTGGAATCTGGCGGGCATCGGATTGTGGTGAGCGACTGGCGCGTGCCGGGGATCGACGGGTTGCAGCTCTGCCGGATGATCCGCAACCGGGGGGGCGACTACGTCTACTTCATCCTGATTTCCTCGATCAAGGTGACCCGCGAGCGGCAGGCCGAGGCGCTGGCTGCCGGCGTCGACGATTTCCTCCGCAAGCCCGTGGACCCCGATGAACTCGGGATGCGCCTGCATGTCGCCGCCCGGATCATCGAGTTCACCAACCGCGTGCAGCAGTTGGAGTCGTTCCTGCCGATTTGCGGCTACTGCAAGAAGGTCCGGAGCGACGAGAAATACTGGCAGGCGATCGAGGACTATTACGCCCGCAAGCAGGGCACCAAGTTCAGCCACGGCATCTGTCCGGACTGCTACCAGAAGGTGATGCTGCCCCAGCTGGCGCGGCTGGGCATCGGCGAAGAGCCGGTGCATCCGCCGCCCGTGGCCACCGCGGTGCCGTCGCCGGAGAGCGGAGTTCCCGGCCAGGGTTAGGGTTGCCTGGTTGCGTGCGGGTCGGCGGGGCGCGGTCGCCCCGCCCACATCCATTCCAGCAGGGGATTCCAATGCGCTGCTTCCTCCCGGATTCCCTGTAGGCGGGGCGACCGCGCCCCGCGGAGAGAGGCCCGCGAGGCGGACGGCCCCGCGGCAAATCGCGTTTCGCCTTTGCGGTTCCGGCGGCGCTGTGCCTCTTTCCCGCGCCCACCATGCCCAACGCCCTGGCCCGCGAAAAGTCCCCCTATCTGCTGCAGCACGCCGAGAATCCGGTGAGCTGGCTGCCCTGGGGCGAGGCCGCCTTCGCCCGGGCCCGCGCGGAGCAGAAACCGATCTTCCTCAGCATCGGCTACTCCACCTGCCATTGGTGCCACGTGATGGCGCACGAGTCGTTCGAGGACGCCGCCATCGCCGCGCTGCTCAACGAGCACTTTGTGGCGATCAAGGTGGATCGCGAAGAACGGCCGGACGTCGACCGGGTGTACATGACCTACGTGCAGGCGATGACCGGCCACGGCGGCTGGCCGTTGAGCGCGTGGCTGACGCCGGACCTCAAGCCCTTCTACGGCGGGACCTATTTTCCGCCCGATGACCGGCACGGCCGGCCGGGGTTTCCGACGATCCTGCGCGCGATCGCGCACGGCTGGCGGGAGGAGCGCGAAAAACTGGTGGGAGAGGGGGAGCGCGCGGTGCGGCTCCTGTCCGACCACGCCCGGACCAGCGGCGAGGCAGCGCCGGAGGGGAGGGAGGAATCGCTGGTCGAGGCGGCGGGCCAGGCGTACGAGCGCGGCTTCCAGCACTATTACGAGTCCCACGATCCGACCCACGGCGGTTTCGGCGGCGCGCCCAAGTTCCCGCGCGCCTCCAACCTTGCGTTTCTCTTCCGCGTCGCGGCCCTGCAGGGGATCGACAGCGAGGTGGGCCGGGAGGCGGTGCGGCTGGCGACCTTCACGCTCCAGGCGATGGCGCGGGGCGGCATCCACGATCACGTCGGGGGCGGCTACCATCGCTACTCCGTCGATGAGCGCTGGCTGGTGCCGCATTTCGAGAAGATGCTCTACGACCAGGCGCAGATTGCGATGAACTGCGTCGAGGCGCGCCAGGCCACCGGCGATGAACGGTATGCCTGGATGGCCCGCGACATCTTCGACTACGTGGCGCGGGAGCTGACGGGCCCGGAGGGCGGCTTCTACACCGCCGAGGATGCCGACTCCGCCGAGGCCGGACCGGGCGGGGCGCGGCACGCGGAGGGGGCGTTTTATGTATGGACGGCGGCGGAACTCCGCGCGGCCCTAGGCGACGACTTCGCCCTCGCGGCGGCCCACTTCGGCGTGACCGAAGACGGCAACGTCCCCGCGGCCCAGGATCCCCAGGGCGAACTCCGGGGCCGCAACGTCCTCGCCCAGCGGCATCCGCTGGCCGAGACGGCGCGGCGGGAGGGGTGTTCGCTCGAGGCGGCCAACGAACGCCTGCTGGCGTTGCTGGCCCGCCTGCGGCAATGGCGGGCGGGCCGCCCGCGACCCTCGCGCGACGACAAGATCGTGACCGCCGGCAACGGGCTGATGATCTCGGCGCTCGCCCGGGCCCACCGGGTGCTGGGGGACGAGACCCTGCTGCCCGCGGCCGTGCGCGCCGCGGAGTTTGTCTCCCGTGAGCTGTACGACGCGAAGCGGGGTTTGCTCTACCGGTGCTGGCGCGAGGGTCGCGGGGCCGCGGAGGCCTTTGCCGAGGATTACGCCTGTCTGATCCAGGCGCTCCTGGACCTGTACGAGGCGTCGTTCGAGATTCGCTGGCTGCAGTGGGCGGTGCAGCTGCAGGCGACCATGGATCGCCTCTTCTGGGACGAAGAACACGGCGGCTATTTCGACGCCGCGGCGGGGGACGCGAGCATCGTGCTGCGCCTGAAGGAGGATTACGACGGCGCCGAGCCGGCTCCGAGCAGCGTGGCGGCGATGAACCTCCTGCGGCTCGGCGCGGTGTTCGACGGCACGGGGTCCGCCGGGGCGCCGTCCCCGGGTTATGGCGAGCGCGGCCGGCGCACGATCGAGGCGTTCCGAGCCCGCTGGCGGCGGGCGCCGCAGGCGTTGCCGCAGCTGGTGTGTGCCCTGGAACTGGCGCTGGAGCCGCCGCGCCACGTGGTGATTGCGGGGGATCCGCGGCGTGCGGACTTCCAGGCACTGGCGGCCGTGGTGGCAAAACGCCTCGGTGCCACGCGGGTGGTGCTGGCGGCCGATGGCGGCGAGGGCCAGCAGTGGCTGGCGGAGCGCGCGCCCTGGCTGGCCGGGATGCGGCCCATCGCGGGCCAGGCGACCGCCTACGTCTGCGAGGAATTCGCCTGCCGCGCCCCGGTGACCGGGGCCGAGGAGCTTGAGCGCCTCCTGCACGGCTCGCCGGCGGGATCGTGACGCCGGGCCGGGTCGACGCTCCCGGCGGCATTTTCTGCGTTGCGCCGGGAGTGGCGGTGACGCTTAAACGCGCATCCCTCGTGAAGATTCTCGCCGTCGAAGACGATGCCGTGGCCCGGGCCATTCTGATGAAGGCGCTCCTGCGCCTCGGCCACGAGGTGGTCCTGGCTCCGGATGGCGAGGCGGCCTGGGCGGCGGTCCAGGAGGATCCGGTACGGGTGGTGGTGAGCGACTGGATCATGCCCGGGATCGACGGCCTCGAGTTGTGCCGCCGGATCCGGGCGCGCACCGGGTTCGAGTACGTCTACTTCATCCTGCTCACCGCGCGGGATGCGTCGCCCGAGAACCAGAACGCCGCCGCCGACGCGGGGGTCGACGACTTCCTGACCAAGCCCCTCGACGTCTCCGAACTGTGGACACGCCTGCGCGTCGCGGAGCGCATCCTGCGCTACACCACGCAGGTGCGGCAGCTCGAGGAGCTCCTGCCGATTTGTTCCTACTGCAAGAAAATCCGCGACGACCAGAACTACTGGCAGCAGATCGAGGGCTACATCAGCGAGCGCACCGGCAGCGACTTCAGCCACTCGGTGTGCCCCGATTGCTACAGCCGGGTGGTGCTGCCGGAGCTCGAGAAGCTGCGGGCCAGCGTGCCGGCTTCGTCGCGACCCCCGCACCCCGTTGCAAGAACGCATCCAAAGGCTTGAGGAGAAGCTCGCGTATCTCGAGCGCCACGTGACCGAGCAGGACCGGGCGATGCTCGAGCTGGCGGAGGAGATCACCCGACTGCGGCGGGAGCTCAGGATGGTGCGTGAGCGCGCCGCCCCCGGGGCGGCAGCGGCCGGCGAGCCGGAGGCGCCGGAACGCCCGCCGCACTACTGAGTACGTCGCCCCGCTGCGGCCGCGGGGCACGGATCCCGTCCGCCCACGCGCGCTCAGAACGTGCCCTTGACGCCAAACATCCAGAGCGAGCCGAAATGGATGCGCTGGCGGAACCGCGCGACCGCGGGCGTGCTGGGCCCGTAGACCTTCACGTCGTCGGGCGCATCGCCGACATTGCGCAGGTTGGCGAAGACGGAGAGTCGCCGGTAGAAGGTGTATTCCCCGTTCAGGTCGAGATAGAGCCGCTTGGACCACCACGTGTAGGTGCCGGGCTCGCGGCTCGCGCCGGCGGCGAGCAGGGCGCGGCGCTGGAGGCTGCGGTAGTTCCAGTTGGCCCGCAGGGTGTACTTGGGACGGGTCAGGCTCAGGCCCCAGCTGGCGGTGCGGGGAATGAAGGCGGGAAAGTTCGCGGAACCGGCGTCGCCGAGCATGCGCTGGGAATTGCCGTTGGCGAAGACCTGCAGTCCGCGCGCCCACGACGGCAGGAAGGTGAGCGGCTGGCGGTAGTTCACGCTCAGTCCCTGCATACGCACCGTGGAACTCACGTTGTACTGGGTCACGACCGGGTATTGGCCGTAGGTGTTCGGGTCGAGGTTGTAGAGGCTGAGAAACTCCGGGGTGGCCTCGAGCGTGGTGCTGCCGAAGAAGTTCGTGAAGTCGCGGCGAAACGCGCCCACCGAAATCTGGCCGACGCCCTGGAGGTAGTACTCCAGCCGCACGTTGATGCTACGGGCGGTCCACGGCTTGATGCCGACGTTGCTGACGGTGATCTGGTCGCTCGGGGAGGGATTCAGCGGGTCGGGCAGCGTGACGCCGCCGGAGTACTGGGCAAAGTCGGGGCGGCCGATCGACTCCGACCAGGCAGCGCGGGCAATCAGGTTCTCCCGCACGGTGTAGCTCGCGTTGATGCTGGGGAACCAGCGCAGGTACTCCTTCTCGGTGTGGGCGCCGCGATCCAGGTAGGTGAGCCGGGAGACGCCGAGGGCGTCGTTCGCCGGCACGAGGGGCAGCGGCCGGCCATTGGCCCCGAGGATCGGCCGGCCCTGGGCGTCGCGCTGGACGTTCAGCGAGGCGTCGGACAGCGGTCCGGAGGCCTCGATGTTGGTCTGCTCGAGACGCACGCCGCCGACGAGCTTGAGGCGGTGCTGGAGCAGCGAGAGATCGCCCCGCAGGTACGCCGCGGAGATGAGCTCGCTCGCCACCTTGGAGTTGGTGATGCGGGCGCGGTAGTTGGCGTTGGCCGTGGCCGCGGTGCTGAAGTTCGCAGGGTTGGCGAGGAAGTGCTCGTAGAGTTTCTCGCTGCTGACGCCCTCGATGGCGGGAAAACCGTAGGGGGCAATGCGGCTGGAGTAGCTGGGATCAAGGAACGGCGCGGCCAGGTCGTCGCTGGTGGCGGAGGGAGCCGTGCTGGCGACGCCGTCGCGGCCGACGTAGTTGTAGTCCGGCGTGTCGAGGCGCTGGTCGCGCACCGAATCGCGCAGATCCAGCCCGGTGCGCAGCGGGAACGGGATCCGGCCGGAGAAATCCCGGCGCAGGCTGGCGTAGGCGGTGCGCTCGGTGTCGTCGGTGCCGCGCTCGTTCCCGCCCGCGGCGGTGATCACGTAGCTTGAAAGCGAATACGGATTCACCGGCTGGCCGGCGGCATCGGTGACCGTGATGACCCCGGGCCGCAGGTAGAAGATGTCCGAAAACCCCACCGTCACCCCGGTGCGGCGCGACGTGGTCGTGTCGAAGAACCCCGCGTTGGTGGCGTAGCTGCGGTTGCGGGCGCGGGAGAGGCCCACGCCACCCTCGGCCTTCCAGACGTTGCCCTCGTGCCGCCAGGACAGCGTGGGCATGTAGGTCCAGTTGTAGCGCGAGGCGCCGGTCGTGACGAGTTGCAGGCTGCCGGCGCCGGCGCTTCCCTGGGTGTGCTGCAGCGAGTAGGCGCCGGCGGCGACGCGTCCGACCTCGAAGGTCAGCGCGTTGTGGTTGATGTTCACATCGAAGGTGGACGTCTGCAGCCCGAAGGAGAGGCGATCGTGGCGCCCCAGCCGGTAGTCGATCGTGAAGCCGAGGGCGGAGCGCTTGGTGTCCTTGCCGCTGTTGCGGACGAGAAAGGCGGTGAGGTAGGGCTGGCCGATCGGCGTGTGCGGGTACGCGTTCCCGTTGGTCACCGCCTGGGTGCCGCGCCACGTGAGTTGGGCCTGGGGTTCCCCGGAATACTGCCGGCTGAAGCCGCCGGACACGGTGAAACCGAAGTTCTTGTTCACCGGATTGACGTAGGAAAAGTCCGCGCCGGGATGGATTTTCCGGGTCGGGTGGCGCGGCGCCGGCGTCCGCTTCCAGTCGCGGGCATCGTCGCGCATCATCAAATAGGTGCTGAAATTGAGGAGCGGCTTGGCGCGTTCGAACGAACTGCGCGGGATCATGTTCACCGAGCCACCGAGGGCATTGCCCTGCGAATCCGGGGTGGGGGAATACTCCACCTCGATGCGGGAGAGATTGTTGATCGACACCTGATCGAGGCCGGCGGCGCGGTTGGTGCCGCCCCCTCCGCCGCCCACGGCGCTGGCCAGGCTGAAGCCGCTGATCGTCACCGGCACGTAGTCGGCCGGCACGCCGTTGAGCGAGACCTCGCGGGCGTTGCCGCCGGCATAGTCGATGTTCACCCCGGGCAGGAACTTGATGAACTCCGCGACATTGCCCTCGGCGACGTCGCCAAACTCGTCCGCGGCGACCACGTTCTTCAGGTTGGCGGCAAAACGCTGCTCGTTGATCGCCAGCGCGGCGGCGGTCATCTCGCGCGACGTGGACACGACGAACTCCTCGAGCTTCACGATGCTGCCCGGGGCGGCGGCCGCGGCCGGGGGCGGGGCGAAGCGGATGTCGAGCGTCGCGGTCTGGCCCGCCGTGACGACGACGCTCGCCAGCTGGACTGGCAGGCCGGTGTAAAAGGCGCGGACGCGGGCTGTCCCGGCTGGGACGTCGGCCAGCCGGTAGTTGCCGTCGGCGTCCGACGCGGTTTCGAGCCCGGTCCCTTCCACCGCGATGCGCGCGCCCTCGATGAACTCTCCGGTGGCCGGGTGGGACACCCGCCCTTCGATCCAGCCGGTGCCGGCTTGGGCGGACAGCTGTGGCAGGGTGAGGAGCAAGCCCAGGATGCTGAGAAGGATGCGGGCGCAGGGAAGGCGCAGGGTCATTGGAGAAGGGGGATTGGCGGGAAACCGCGAAGGACGAGTGTGGAGTGCGGATCGGGAGGATTCAACCTGTCGCTTCATCGGCTTCGTCGTTGGCGCCAGTGCGCCCGGATGGCCTGGGGGGGGCCGGCGCCCAGTTCCGCGTTGTCTCCGGCCTCCCTTTCCGGAAATATCACGGCCTCGGCCGGGGCGTGGCTCTCCGCGCTGCGCGTCGCGCCGGTCCGACCTGCCCGCCCCCTTCGCTTTCTCCCCATGAACCGCCGCCAGTTCCTCGCCGCCTCCGCCGCCGTCTCGGCCAGCCTGAACCTGCCCCGCAGCCTCGCCGCCGAATCCGCCCGACCTGCCCTCCTCGGCGGCCGGCCCGTGCGCACCGCCGACTGGCCGTCGTGGCCGGTGTGCGGCGACGTCGAGGACAGACTGCTGCTCGAGGCCCTCCGCAGCCGCAAATGGAACCGCTACGGGGGCAAGCAGGTGAAGGCGTTCGAGAAGGCCTTCGCCACCCGCGCCGGCGCAAAGCACTGCGTCGCCACCAACAGCGGCACCAGCGCCCTCTTCACCTGTCTGGGCGCCCTCGACATCGGTCCCGGCGACGAGGTCATCCTCCCGCCATTCACCTTCATCGCGACCTTCAACATCATCACCCTCCATTACGCGCTGCCGATCTATGTCGATGTCGATCCGGAGACCTCGCAGATCGACGCGCGGCAGATCGAGGCGGCGATCACGCCCAACACCAAGGTGATCATCCCCGTGCAGATCGGCGGCAACGTCTGCGACATGGATCAGGTGTGCGCCATCGGGAAGAAGCGCGGCGTGCCGGTGATCGAGGATGCCTGCCAGTCGCACCTCGCCGAGTGGCGCGGGCGGATGGTGGGCAACTGGGGGTTGGCCGGCTGCTTCAGTTTCCAGGCGAGCAAGAACCTCAACTGCGGCGACGGCGGCGCCATTCTCACCAACGACCCCGACTTCGGCTACAGGTGCGAGAGCTTCCAGGACCAAAGCCGCAAGAAGGGCCCGAAGGGCGTGGCGGCGGGCGTGCGCGGCGCCAACCTGCGGATGACGGAGTTCCAGGGCGCGATCCTGAACGCACAGTTCACGCGCCTTGAGGAGCAGTCGAAGCACCGCGAGGAAAACGCCGCCTACCTCAGCGGCCTGCTCCGCGAGATCCCGGGCATCTTGGTGCAGAAACAGTATGCCGGCTGCACCCGCAATGCGTGGCACGTGTACGCGTTTCGCTACCAGAAGGAGCACTTCGCCGGCCTGCCCCGCGATCGGTTCATGGCGGCGTTGAAGAAGGAGGGCATCGACGACGTGGCGGGCGGCTACACCGCGTGGAACAAGGAGGCGTACGTGAGCCAGCTGGCGCAGAACCGCCATTACCGGCGGCTATACTCGAAGGAGACGCTGGAGCGTTTCGAGCGGCACCGGCAGTGCCCGCAGAACGATCGGCTTTGCGCGGAAAACGTGCGTTTCACGCAGACGATGCTGCTCGGTCCGCGCAGCGACATGGATCAGATCGCCGAGGCCATCCGCAAGATCCAGCGCCACGCCGGCGAGATCGTGAACGCCTGAGGGCGCGCCAGCTCCGATGTAGCCGCGGTCGGTGACCGCGGCCGATTGAGCTGCGAATCTTCGATCCTGTTGGGCCGGGCTCGCCGCGCCCGGCTACAACCCAACATTGGCATCTTCGACGGATGCCGATCGGGCCGGAGGCGAGATCGCCGGAAGGGGTCCAAACCGGCTGGCACGCCACCCATTCCGGGGCGACTCGATCGACGGACCGCGCCTTAGCGCTTTTGCGGCCGTCGTTGCGTAACGAAGAACACCCCCACGGCGGTCAGCGCGCCGGCGAGGTGCGCCAGCGGCACGGGCCGGACGCCCGCTTCGAAAACCACGAAGAGCTCCGCGCCCGCCACCCACTCGAGGATCTGCTTGGCGGCCACGAGCCCGAGCACGGCCAGCCAGACCCCGCGCGGCTCGCGTCCGCCGGCCTTCAGACGGTCCAGGGCCAGCAGGACGACCAGCCCCGTCGCCAGCCCCGACAAACCCCCGAAGAGCGCCAGCGCCGGCTCAAATCCGAGCAGCACCGCGGAGACAATCGCCGGTGCCAGTCCGTAAAACCAGCGGGCACGCCCGGGTGCGACCGTCTCGACCCACGCCCCGGCCACCGTGAAGACCGCCGCATTCCACCCGAAATGCGCGGCCCCGAAATGAAGGAAATGCCCGGTCCACAGCCGCCAGAGCTGGCCGCTGAAAATCGCCGCGCGATCGTAGCCCAACGCCGGCCCCGCCGCCGGCACGAGCATCAGGAGGGCGGCGGCCCCGGCCAGCGCCGCCGTCGCCCACGGAAAGCGGGATCGGTCGATCACTGCCGCCGCCGGTGCAGCCAGCGGACGAGGCCGAGCAGCGCCAGCGCGCCGGCGAATCCCGGACCGAGGGCACCACCACCCTTGTAGCCAGGCCGGTGTTCGATGCGCGCGACCTGGGCTTCCGGCGGCGCGTTCTTCACCCGCTCCTTGAACGCCGCGAGTTCGGCCTGCAGGTTTTTGATCAGGTCCTTGTTGGCCTCGTTGAAGCCGACCGCGCTGTCGCGACGGAGCCGGTCGCGCACCTCCACGACCGTCGACGACGCCGAGATGTTGCTCGCTCCGGGGGCGCGGAACAGGAGCTTGCGGCTTGCGATGTCATAGACGACCGCCTCGAGCAGCGTGTGGGTGTCGTTCTTGTTGCCGCGGAAAAGGTAGGCGCCGACGATCGTCCAGTAGGCGAGGGAAAGCTTGTTCTGGTCGGTGAACTGGACCTGGTCGAAGGCGAGCAGCACCACCACGTCGAGCCCGAGGAGCGCGCGCACCTGGTCGAGGTTTTCAAAGCCGCCCCCCGGCCGCAGGTAGGTGGTGGGAATCACGTCGATCGACTGGATGAACTCGTTGGCGCGGAATTCGGCCGCGACCCGGTTGAGCAGATCGGATTTCTGCGCCTCGGAAAATTCCACCCCGCCATAACCGCCGCGGCCGCCCGCCGGGGGCGGCACAAAGGCGATGCCCACACGCAGCGGCAGCCGCAGCACCGGCACCCCCGGGGTGATCAGCGGTTCCGCCTGCTTCGGATAGAGGAAGTCGACGACGCTGCTCGATTTCTCGGACTTGCGCGAGCCGGGCCCCCAGGTGGCACAACCCGCCAGCGACAGCGCCAGACCCGCCCCGAGCAGCCCCGCCACCAGAATTGACGTGCGTTGGTTCAACATGACGCGCCCACCCCTAGGCCGCCGGCCGGCGGATGACAACGCGCATCCCGCGCCACCAAGAATGCGCCGCAAACCGGAGCAGGAGGTGGCGCGATTGGGTTGCACGGCCTGGGCCTTTGCGCGTCCCACTCCGCAGCAATTCGATTTCCCATGTCGGTTGTAGCCGCGGGCGGTGACCGCGGCCCTGAGCTTCGCCGCCCTTGCCTCCGCGGCCGCGAGCCCAACTCTCGTCTCCGATGAAACCGATCCGCTCCGCCCTGGCCGGTCTCCTCCTCAGCGCGACCCTGCTCTCGCCGCAGGCAGCCCTCGACGCCGCGCTGCGGCCGCCCAACGTGGTTGTCATCATCTCCGACGACCAGGGTTACGCCGACATCAGCTTCAACCCGCATCATCCCAAGGAGGTGTCCACGCCGCACCTCGACGCCCTCGCGCGCGAGGGCGTGTGGTTCAGCCAGGGCTACATCACCGGCAACGTGTGCTCGCCCACGCGGGCCGGCCTGCTCACCGGCCGCTACCAGCAGCGCGCCGGCGTCTACACGGCGGGCGAGGGCGGTTCCGGCATGGCCCAGACGGAAAAGATTTTCCCGCGCTACCTGCAGCCCGCGGGCTACACCAGCGCCGCCTACGGCAAGTGGCACCTCGGGCTCGCCCTCGACCAGAGCCCGGTCGGCCGCGGCTTCGACGAGTGGTACGGTTTCCTCGGCCGCGGCGCGCACGACTACTTCGACCTCGCGCAGAAGGACCCGGACAACCACCCGATGTACCGCAACGGAAAGGAGATCAAGGACGAGGGCTACCTGACGACGCGGCTGACCGACGAGGCCGTGGCGTTCATCCGGCGGCGGAAGGCGGAACCGTTCCTCGTCTACCTCGCCTACAACGCCGTGCACTCGCCCGCCCAGGCTCCGGCGGAGGACATCGCCCGCGTCCGGCAGCAGTTTCCCCAGCTCAGCGAGGCGCGTGCGATTCTCATGGCGATGCTGCACCACCTCGACCTCGGGGTCGGGCGCGTCGTCGCCACGCTGAAGCAGGAAGGCGTGTGGGAAAACACGCTGCTCTTCTTCCTCACCGACAACGGGGGCTCGAGGGCGATGAGCGCCGTCAACACGCCGTTGCGCGGCTTCAAGCAGCAGAACTACGAGGGCGGGATCCGCACGCCGTTCATCGTGTCGTGGCCGGCGGCCTTCCACGGCGGTCGCAGCATCGCCACGCCGGTCACCTCGCTCGATATCCTGCCGACCGCGCTGGAGGCCGCGGGCGTGACCCCGGATCGGCCCCTCGACGGCCGCAGCCTGCTCCCGCTGCTGACCGGGAAGACCCAGCGCCATCTCGACACGTTCTACTGGAGTGAAGGCGGGCAGGCCGGCGGGTTCGCCGTGCGCTCCGGCGACTGGAAACTCGTGCAGCAGCGCGCGCAGACGAAGGTGGAGTTGTTTAACCTCGCCGCCGACCCGGCGGAAACCACCGACCTCGCCCCGAAAGATGCCGCGAAAGTCGCCGAACTGACCAAGCTCTACGACACCTGGCTCGACCAGATGGCCCCGCCGCTGAGCGGCGCCCCAAAGCGTCCCGGCGGCCCGTCCGCCGCCGGCGCCAAGCGGTCGAAGGCCGAAAAGCAGAAGGCGCGCGAAGAGGGACGTGCGAAGAAGAAGGACCAGCCATGAACCCGCCGCGGGGCTCCCGTCGTCACCTTAGGACTTGTGCAAAAATAACTCCAGATTCGCGCCCACCGAAGTGCTGCGGTGCCGGATGGGCAAGATGTCAGGATTCCGCCTTGGTGGGTGGAGTTATTTTTGCACGCTTCCTTAGCCCATGATCCCGCGGTTGACGCCCTCCCGACACCTGCCCGCCGCCGCGCGCGCGCGGGGCTTGCGCCGCCGGCCGCTGTTGCTCGGGGCGCTGGCGGTGGCGCTCGCGTTGGTCGCGAGCTGCGTCAGCCCATCCCGCCGCGCCGTCGACAGCTCCACCCTCCGGGGCAAGGTGATGTGCGGCTACCAGGGCTGGTTCAACGCGGAGGGCGACGGCGCCGGCCGCGGCTACACCCACTGGACGCGGGGCAACGTGCGACCCGCGCCCGGGACGGTGCGCGTCGACCTCTGGCCCGACCTGGGCGAATTCCCCGCCGACGAGCGCTACCCGACGGACCTGCTCCATGCCGACGGCCGGCGCGCCGAGGTCTTCAGCTCCTACCGGCGCGAAACCGTGCTGCGCCACTTCCGTTGGATGGAGGAACACGGCATCGACGGCGTGTTCCTGCAGCGGTTCATCAGCTCCCTCCAGCGGCCCGCCACCCTCGCGCACAACAACGCCGTTCTCGAGCACTGCCGGGCCGGCGCGCGGCAGCACGGCCGGGTCTACGCGATGATGTACGACCTGAGCAGCCTGGCCCCGGGCCAGGCCGATCGGCTGATCGCCGACTGGAAGACCCTCGTGCGCGAGACGCGCCTGACGCGGGACCCGCAGTACCTGCGCCACCGCGGCAAGCCCTTGCTCGCCCTGTGGGGCTGCGGGTTCAAGGACGACGACAAGCCGCGCCCGGTGCTGGAGGACTGGCGCCGGATCCTGCGCTTCCTGCGGGAGGACCCCGAGGGCGGAGGGGTCGCCATCATGCTCGGCGTGCCGAGCTTCTGGCGCGAACAGCGCCGCGACTGCATCACGGACCCCATTCTGCACGAGGTTCTCCGGATGGCCGACGTGATTTCGCCGTGGACGCCGGGACGCTACCGCACCCCGGAGGCGGCGGCGCGCCACGCGGTCGAGGTCTGGCAGCCGGATCTCGCCTGGTGCCGCGAGCGCCACCTCGATTTTCTCCCCGTCGCCTTTCCCGGCTTCAGCTGGCACAACATGAAGGGCGCGCCCCTTGGCGACATCCCGCGCCTGGGCGGACGCTTCTTCTGGTCGCAGGTCGCCGCGGCCCGGCGCGCCGGGGCCGAGATGCTCTATGTCGCCATGTTCGACGAGGTCGACGAAGGCACCGCGATCTTCAAGTGCACCAACGAGCCCCCGACCGGCAACGGCGCGAAGTTCGTCACCTACGAGGGACTCCCGAGCGATCACTACCTGCGGCTGACGGGACTGGCGGGCCGCGTGATGCGCGGCGAGTTGCCGGCCACGGACACGCTGCCGTCCGGTTTGACACCCGCGCCCCGTCCGGCGACACACGGGGCCGTTACGGGCCCATAGCTCAACGGTCAGAGCAGAGGACTCATAATCCTTTGGTTCTGGGTTCGAATCCCAGTGGGCCCATGCTTTCGATTCACCCTCGTTGGATTGCCGTGTGAAAATATTCCTGAGTCATAACAGCCGAGACAAGCCTGTGGCAGAGTTCGTCGGTGAGACGCTCCTCAAGCAGGGGTTTGAGGTCTGGCTGGACAAGTGGGATCTCTTTGCCGGCGAATCACTCACCACTAAGATCGGCGATGCAATTGATGCCTGCGACGCGTTCGTGGTGCTCCTGAGCCCGCATGCCACCGGATCGAAATGGGTGAAAGAAGAGTTGCGAATCGCGGTTCAGCGGCGCTTTGCCGAGGAGGACTTCCGCATCATCCCGGTGATTCTCGCGCAATGCACTCTGCCGCCTTTCCTGCGCGATTATCTCTATGTCGACTTCCGCAGTGGTGCATCCGCGGGATGTCAGGCGTTGGTTGCCGCGTTGCGGCGGAGCTCGCCGAAGCCGTTGCCAAAATCGAGCGGCCCGGCAATCAGCTACCGGCGGACTTCGCAGACGCTTGAGTTTGTCGGTGCGCGGGGCGAGCACACGCTGGTGCGCGAGTCATTTGTGGCGGTGCCCCTGCGTGATCTCACGAGGATTGATCGCAACATCTTCTATTCCGGACGGCTCGGACCGGTGCGGTGTGACAAGTTCGTCATCTCCTCGAAGGCGATCAGTCCCAACTACCAAAAGCTGCTGCTCAAATCCAAGATGCGGCGGGTGCGAGGGAGGGCGTTCGAGTTCTCTCTAGCCTACGAGCTTTTCGACACCTTCGTGCAGCGCGAGGAGTTTTGGGTCTATACCATCGAGGCGCCGACGGATGAGTGTCGCCTCACGTTCGACTTCAGCCGATCAACAAGGCCCAAGTCGATTGGAGTAAAGCACCGGCAGGGGTCCACGGCCCTGCCCGAGGCGGCTCAGCCAGTCGTTCGCGACGGATCGATCTATACTTGGACCAAGGCCTTCCCTGAATACAAAGACTCTTACGAATTTCGCATTGCATGGCCGCTAACGCGCAGACGCTAGTTCGGGGATTGATGAACTTAACGGCCGCCTCTCAAGCATCTTTCCGGAGCGACGAATCGGACGGGGTCAGCCTGACCCTTTCCAATTCGCCTCCTTGACTTGGGCGGTGGCATAGAGGTTTCTCAGCAAACCCTCTAAACGCGACGGAATCAGCCGGAGCGTTTGTCCCCACCGTCATGGCCCGGAATTCTCCCGCTCGGAAAGCAGCAGCCAAGTCCAAGGCAAAACCGCTCCCGCGAAAACCGACGAAGAAACACCGCAAGTTGTCCAGGCCGCCTCTTCGTACGGGAAAGGCTAAGACGAAGCGGCCTGCGCTCCGAAAGCCGCGGAAAGAGCAAAAGACAAAGGCCGTCACAGCCTCGAAAGCGAAGGTGGCAAAGCCTGCTTCAAGCTCGGGGGCGCGGGCCTTCCAGGCGCTTGAGTTGGATGTCGCTCTTGCAGCGGGCGCAGCCCCGTTGAAGAATATTTCGCCTTCATGGGTGGTTCCAATCCAAGAGGAGGCAAGGCGCCTCAGGGGGGCGAATCTTGATTGGACAAAGCCAACGGCAATTGAGGCTGAGTTTCTGAAGGTCACTGCTCTGATCTTTGCCCGGTCAGACAAAGAGGGAACCCAACTCATCATCGATACGGTTAACTCCGGCGGAGACGACCGGTTCAAGGCCTTCGTGATGGACACCACACAACTCGATATCCTGAAGAGGAATTTGCCGGGAAGAATCAGCCTGGTCACTCGAGAGTTTGGGAAAGGCGATTACACGAAAGTCATCGCCGATGATTCGATCAAAAAACTCCGCACCACGATCAGTGGTGCCGTGAAACCGAAATCCTGATCACAAATGAAAACTCGATGGTGTTTCGTGTTCTTGTTCTCCGCGGCCGCAGCAGTGGCGGCGGAAAAGAATTGGGGAGATACAATTGCCGGTGCCCAGAAGAAGTTGGCCGAGACCGGATTCAAACTCCGCAAATCGATCAACGACAAGACTGGCGCCGGCGAACCCGCGACATTTGGCACGACGCGATCAAGAAACGACTCGGGATCCACGGCGGCGGATATCGCCGTAGGCTTCGAAAAGTCTCTCCCCCAAAAGGATGAGGTGAACCACTTCATCGGTCCGATGTTCGAATATCATCGAAACGACAATGGGGTCGCACCGTCCAAGGAGGTGAAGAACTACGCGGCAGGAGTCGTCTACTACTGGACTGCGGATCGCTCGACCTGGAGCGAGATTTTGGGAGCGTCCCTCGCCTACAAAAACGACCGCATCAAAAACGGCGAAGGTGTAACGGCATCGTTGTCGGGGACCGTGCAGAACCAGGACATCTTCCTAAACCACGTCCCAATTGCCAATAAACCGGGCCAACCGTTCCCTTGGGGATGGTTTCCAGGGATCGCGGTGCAGGCCGAACACGGCGACGACCTCGAGGCGAACAAGAAACGCGGCGAGGTGTATCGGTTGAAAGGTGAATTCTCACTGGTCGCTCGTCCAATCCGCGAGGTCCCGATTCAAGTCACGGTGGGCGTTGTTGGCTGGCACAACTTTCACAAGACGGGTCCGTTTGAACGTTATCACCGCGATCAAAAGTTGTTCCGGTGGACACTGGACTACTTCATCAATCCGGACGTTTCCGTGGGGCTAACCCACTTGGACGGAGCGAACCCTGAGACAAACTACAAGGGCGACCGTCAAACTACGTTCGGACTGAAGGTGAAGATCTAGTGTCCCGCCATTAGCTCGGCAGATCCGCGCCTTGTGGGGCAGGTGGCTTCGATAGGGTTTGGATCGGACGGAATCAGGCCGTTGTTCGCTGTCGCAGGAACGAAGCGGGGAGCGCGGGTGCCCGCTTGAAGGTTGTCGGCGGATGGGACCCGGCTCTTGGTTGCACGGCAATTCAACGGAGTCTGCTTGTTGCGTATGACCGATCACCGGCGGTGAGGGGGCCCGGGGATCCCGACGTGCGGCCGAACCTCGCCAGCCGACCGACGAATGAGAGCAGGATCCTCCTCGGCGATCGAAGACGTCGACCGGGTCCACGTCGCACCCGGCCGGCGCGTTCGGGCTTGGAGTCAGATTCCGCGCTTGGTCTATCTATCATTCAGACGTTGGCTCGCGCGAAGCCGCCTAGGGCGCGAAGGGGAGAGCAGAGGGTTGTTTCGCGCCCATCGCGGCTTGGCGCGCCACCCGGTTTGGGGCCCACTCGGGCCGATCACACCGATGCCCCGATTGGGTTCAGCGAACGTGCCAGTGTCGAGCTGTAGCCGGGCGCGGTGAGCCCGGCGGAGGAGGATCGATCATCCGTCGCGCATTCAGCCGCGGTCACCGCCCGCGGCTACAACAGAGGCGGGAAACGAATCGCGCCGTCCGGCCATGGAGTCGAGGGAGGCAGAAAGGGTTCGTGAAGTTGTCCGGGAGGGGATTGGCTTCGTCCGGGCCGCGCTGCCACGCCGCCCACGCCTCATGCGCTCGTTCCGCTCGCTTCTTCGCTTTCTTCTCTTTGTCCTCGCGCCCCTGGCCGCCTGCGGCGCTGCTCCGGCTGGCCTTGCCCAGCAGGAGTATCAGGCCTTGGAGAAGCTCCGCCGCGCGCAACCTCCCTCCGAAGTCCGCGCCGACGAGATCGCGAAGATCGCCTGGTACCGGCAGCGCACCGCCGAGCTCCATCGGCGCGGCGCGGCCTTTCTCGAACAGCATTCCACTTCTCCCTGGCGCTGGGATGTGCTCGTGCTCCTCCGGTACGGCGGAGAGACGCGCGAGCGGGTCTCGCGCAGCGGATTCCGTCAGCTCGTGCCCGTTCCGGAATCGGCCGCCGCCTGGGAGGCCGCCTATTTCCCGAAACTCGAAGTCCTCCTCGAGGCGCCCGATGCCTCTTCCGGCGCGCGCCTGGAGGCCATCCGCCAGCTCATCGACCGCGCCTCCCGCCGCGCCCGGATGTCCAGGGAGGAAGCCCGCGCCACCGTCCCGCAGGTCCGGCACTGGTTCGAACTGCACCGCCGCGAAGTGCAGCCGAACCACTTTCCGACCGGCATCTACCAGGATTTCGCGTCGCTGCTCGATGCCGCCGACCCTCGCTGGCTCCTCGACTTCCTCGCCGAACTCGAGACCCGCCATACCGGCGCCGGCTTTCCCGATTCCCGCATTCGCGAGTTCGTCCAGGCCCGCCGCCGGCTGCTCGAGGCCGAGGCCCGGCCGCTCGACGAGCTGTGGGCGCGCCTCAAGGCCCTGGACCCCGCGGTGGGCGACGTCAGCCGTTACCGGGGACGCGTCGTCCTGCTGGCACTCGGTCCAGTCACGTACGACACCTTCATCGAGCAGATCGAGGACCTGCATGCGAAGCACGCGGCCGAAGGGCTGGTGATCCTCCAGGTCGCCTCGTTCAATCGGGCCTACGGCCTGCCGTCCGAGCCCGAACAGCGCCGCGACCTGGAGAAGATCGTCGCGCTGCGCCGCTGGCCCTGGCCGGTCTTATGGAACCCGCGCGGCCACGATGACATCGCCGGCCGGTGGGGCTCCACAACCTTCCCGTCGTGGATGCTGATTGGACGCGACGGCCTCCTGGTTCCGGCCCGGGCCGGCCCCTTCTCGATCTCGATCCCGCGCGAACTTGCTCAACCGGCACCAGCCGCACCCTGAGGAACCGGGCCGAGCGCACGCCAAGCCACGAAGGGCGAGAATGAGAGAGCCGGGGATGGCTTCGCACTTTTGCGGCTTGGCGCGCCACCCGGGTGCGGACCCTTCGGTCGATCTCGGAGATGATCAGATCCGAAGACCGCGCACGCCTGTGCCAGCTTGTCGCCGGGCGCGGTGAGCCCGGCCAAACCGGATCGACGATTCGGTGTGCCTTGGGCCGCGGGAACTGAGACGCCGAACGAACCCGCGCGACCGAAATGTGCTAGGTTGAACGCCGCTCAGATGGCGGATTTCCTACGGCGCAGCGCGACCACCCCGGCGGCGGCGCCGCCGAGCAGCAGCAGGGAATTCGCGCCTTCCGGTACGGCGGGTATCGCCTCGACCACAAACTGTGCCATCACGTCGCGGGTCGGTTGCTCCCAGGGGTTGCCGCCGCTGAAATTGCTCCCGCCAACCAAGGGGAGGCCCTGGGGCGTGATCGTCACTTTGTAGCCATCGACGATGAGCGCCACGGCGGCGCCGCTGGCGAGCGAGAGATAGTCATTGTCCCACGTGACTGCCAGGTCGCCTCCCTGGCTGATGCTCCCAGTCGTCGTACCGAGAGTGATACCGCGGAGTGCCGTAAACGTGAAGAGGAGATCGCTCCAATCGTTGGGATTCGAGGCCGTTCCACCATAGGTGTAGTCGATCGACCAGGCGAGAGTGTTGACCTTCTGCACGTAGCTGCCGGGTGTAAGATCGAGGGTGCCGGTGTAGCCGATGAAGCCGACGGTGTCGCCCGGGTAACCGTTTGTCCCCCACGGGGCGTTGGCTGGGGGTGTCACTGGACCAGGGAACTGCTGACTTACACCGCCGACGGTGTAACTTATGATGGTACCAAAGGCGGCGGTGGTCGCGAGGGTGGCCGCCACCAGGGCGAGGCTGAGGAATCGTTTCCGACGAGGCGAAGGACAGGGCAAGGTCTTCATGGCGCGCAGGGAAAGGAAGGGTACGGTTCTTGGTTGCATCGCTCGTGCCACCTCGGCACTCGCAGAGTCCAGGTGCGAAGAAACTCCGCTAGTGGGCCTGGCGGCTCGCGTTAGGTCCGACCAGATGGACTAATGGGTGTCAGCAAGCCCCCTGCTTCGCGCCGAAGCGTAAACGAAGCCGACGCTTTTCAGTCCAGGTTCAGCAACCGCCGCCGGCGTGGCGCGGGTCGGGGAGCAAATCAGGGGATCGTGCAAAGTCGCGAAGAACACGAAGGGACTCGGGCCCTCCCATTTCCCTCCGGTGACCCCGGAGGCCCACGCTGTGGGCGGGGCGACCTCACCCCGCTGCCTCCCGCGCCCGGCGCGGCAACCCACGCGGCGGAGTCGCCGCGCCGACAAGGAGCGCTGCCTGGTGGCCGGGTGCACGTCCCCCGGCTTCAGTCCTCGGCTTGTTTCTTCGCCGCCTTCTTACCGACGGAGGCGGGTTGGGGAAAGCGGCGGACCTCGACGTCGTTTGCCTGGGTGGGGCCGGGCGTGCTGCGGCCGCGGGCCACCAGCTGTTCGTACAGCGCCTTCAGCTCGGCGACGCGCGCCGGGTGCTCGGCGGCGAGGTTGCGGGTCTCGCCGAGGTCCGCCGCGAGATCGTACAGCTCGAAGCCGGCCCCGGCCGCCGCGGTGGCGGGGTAGATCAGTTTCCACTGACCGGAGCGCACACCCGGCATGCCGGACGCGGCGCAGCTGACCGCGTGGGGGCGGATCGGGGCGGTGCCGCCGCGAAGCAGGGAAAGGAAACTGAAGCTGTCCTCACCGGCATTCGCCGGGAGCGTCGTGCCGAGGACGTCGGCGAGCGTCGCGAGCACGTCGGCGTGGTGCACCAGTTGATCGCAGACGGTCCCGGCCTTCACCACGCCGGGCCAGCGCACGACGAAGGGCACGCGGTGGCCACCTTCGTGGACGTCACGCTTGTAGCCGCGGAGCGGGCCGCTTGGGAAGTGTCCCATTACCTCCAGCGGTTTGACGCCGATGCCGGCCTCGTAGCCGTTGTCGCTCGAAAACAACACCAACGTGTTCGGAGCCACGCCGGCCTGATCGAGCGCGGCGAGCACGCGACCGACGGCGTCGTCGGTTTCCATCACCAGATCGGCATAGTTGTTAAGGCCGCTGCGCCCCTGCCATTTTGTGCTGGGGGCGATCGGCGTGTGCGGGGTCGTGAGCGGTAGGTAGATCAGGAACGGCTCGGCGCGCGCCGCGCGCTCGCGGATGTAAGCGGAGGCCTGATCGGCGAGCGTGCCGAGGATCTCCTCGAAGCGCCAACCCGGGAGGGCCGGACCCTGCAGGCTGCCGCGAAAGCCGTCGAACTCCCGTGCGGGGAGAAGCTCGGTGGGAATTCCGACGGTGCGGTCGTTGTCGATGAAGGCGTAGGGGGGCCAGTTGGGCACATCGGTGCCGAAGTAGCGCTCAAAGCCCCGGGTCGTGGGGCCTCCACGGATGCGCTGCGCGAAAATCGCGGCCCACGCCTCGCGCTGCGCCGGCGTCGGTTGGGTGATGAGCGTGCCCTGGGCGCGCCCCTGGCGGCCGCCAAGCCCGCGCACGAGGGGCCGTTGCTCGGCGGTGATGGGCCAGTCCCAGCCGAGGTGCCACTTGCCGAAGGCAGCGGTGCGGTAGCCCTGTGCCTGCGCGAGTCCGGCGAGGGTGAGTCGATCCGGTGCGATCAGCGGCTGCTCCCAGAGATCGACGATGCCGGTCTGCAGCCGGGTGCGCCAGTGGTAGCGGCCGGTGAGCAGGGTATAGCGCGAAGGGGAGCAGACGCCCGACGATGAATGTCCGTCGGTGAAGCGCATGCCCTGGGCGGCGAGGCGGTCGAGGTGGGGCGTCGGGATCTTCCCGCGCCCGGGGTTGTAGCACTGCACGTCACCGTAGCCGAGGTCGTCGGCGAGGATGATGACGATGTTGGGCGGCGTGGCGGCGGCGGAGGTCGCGACCGCGAGGAGCGCGGCCAGCGGCAGGAGCACGGGGAACGGGGAGCGGGGCATGGGGGATCTTGGTTTTCCGCGGAGCGTAAAGGGGGCGAGTCTGATTAACCACGGGTGAGCACGGGTGCACATGAATTCTCCATCGAACTTCCGCACGCCGGCCGGTGAGTGGGCGCCGCTCCGGCCGGCCAGCCAGGAAGGCGACGCCTGCCAGCCAATCAGAAGCGCCGGCGGGAAAACTCCCGTCGGTGGCACCTATTTTTCCAGCAGCTCGATTTCACTGATCGTGGGGCCATCCGTGGCTTCGAGGATGTTCAGGCGGAACTCGCGCGCTGTCACGGACGGGAACGATTGGGTGAAATTCCGGCCGAGCTTCGTGCCGCCGACGATCGTCTTCCAGGCGCCGCCCGCGCGGTACTGCAGCTCGAAACGGCGCACGCGCTCGGCGACCGCCTCGCTGATCCGCACGCGGGCCACGGTTACGTCCTTCTCGAAGTCGCGGGCAATCCACGCTTGTTTGGTCCCGGAATCGGTGGCCCACCGCGTGGAGGGATTGCCGTCGAAGGCCTCCTGGGCGCCGTAGTCCGCCATGTTGGTGTGATAGACGTTGGACGCCGTCGCCTTGATCGCCGGAGTGAACGCGATCGCGGGAAGGTCCAGGGCCGAACCGTCGAGTTCGATCTTCACGATGGTGTCGATGGGGGCGCGCTGCGCGGCAGAGACGGCGACCTGCCACTTGCCGCCGTCCTCCCGCACGGTGGCGGGACCGCCGCCGAGGAGCGTCGCCCCCCGCACGCGTCGCGGCAGGGCGGGAAGTTCGAGGGTGGCATTCTCCCACTTGAAGACATGCAGGTAGACCGTGTTCCCGCGGCGCGTGGCCGCGAATTGCCGCGTGGGATGCCACGGGCCGCCGCGGGTGCCGTAGATGCTCTCGCCGTTTCGTTGCAGCCAGGCGCCCATCTCGCGGAGACGCTCCACCTGGCGCGGCTCGATGCGGCCGTCGGGCATCGGGCCGACATTGAAGAGCAGGTTGCCGTCGCCGCCCGCGCACCGCACCAGCGTCTGGAGGCACTCCTCGAGCGACTTCATCGTATCGTCGGGTTTCCAGGCCCACTGCTTGCAGATGGTGATGCAGCTTTCCCAGGGGCGATGGTCCTGGTACTTGCCCACGCGCTGCTCCGGGGTATCGAAGTCCTCGGGCAGGCCGTTGCGGTTGTTGATCAGGAGGTGCGGCTGCAGTTCGCGAGCCATCCGGTTGACCGCCACGCCGTCGTACTCCTCGGCCTTCTTGCCGAGACCGTCGAACCAGAGAATGTCGACGCGACCGTAGTTCGTGAGCAGCTCGCGCACCTGGGTCTTGAGGTAGGCGAGGTAGCGATCGTGGCGGTCGGGCGTGAAGGCGTCGGGATGACGCCAGTCGGGCTGCGAGTAATAGAGCCCGAACTTCAGCCCGGCGGCGTGGCAGGCATCGGCGAGTTCCCGGACCACATCGCGGCGGAAGGGGCTGAGGGGACTGGTGATCTTGTAGTCGCTCGCCTGCGTGTCGAACATGCTGAAGCCGTCGTGGTGGCGGCTGGTGAAGACGAGGTACTTCATGCCGGCGGCCTGCGCGATCTTCACCCATTCGGCCGCGTTGAACTGCGTCGGATTGAACTGCCGGTAGAGGTTGTCGTACTCTTCCGCTGGCACCAAGGTGCCGGGCCCGCGGTAGCCGCGGCGTTCGCCGGCGCGGGACCAGCCGATCTCGGTGCCCTTGAGGGAGACGGGGCCCCAGTGGATGAAGAGGCCGAAGCGCGCCTCGCGCCACCAGGGGATGTTTGCGTCGGTGGCCGCGAACATCCGGGTGGTCGAAGTCAGCGCGGTGATAAGGAGGGCGACAGTGAGGAGGCGGAGGAGCATGGCGGTAATCGGTTTACAGTAATCGGTAGCCGGAAATGGAGTGATCGGTGGCAACAAAATCTGAGGGGCGGCTTCGGCAGGAAGGAGTCGGGAGAGAGGAATCGCGTGTCAGGTGGCGCTGTTTACCGACCACTGATTGCTCATTCCCTCCGTGCTTTCACGCGCCGGCGCGGTTGAACTCCTCGACCGCCGCGAACATCGCCACGATGTTGGCCGGCGGTACGTCGGGGAGGAGGTTGTGGATCGGGTTGAACACGTAGCCGCCGCCCGGGGCGAAGACTTCCAGGCGCGCAAGCACGTCGCGGCGCACGTCGGCCGGCGTGCCGTGATTGAGCACGTGGCGGGTGTCGGCGCCGCCGCCCCAGAAGGTGATGTCGCGGCCGAACTCCCGCTTGAGGCGGGCGGGCTCCATGTCGCGGCAGGCGGTCTGGACCGGGTTGATCACCTCGAAACCCGCCTCAATGAGGTCGGGGAGCAGCGCATGGATGGAGCCGCAGGAATGGAGAAACGTCCGCATCCGCGAGTGACGGTGCACAAAGGCGCAAAGCTGGGTGTGCCGCGGCTTGAAGTACCGCCGGTAGAATTCGGGCGACATGAAGGGCCCGGTGTCGGTGCCGAGGTCGTCGCCGAAGCGGCAGAGATCCACGAGGTCGCCGACCGCGGCGCAGACGCGGGCGAGTGTGTCGAGGTGCAGGGCCAGGAGGGCGTCGAGCAGGCGCTCGACCTGCGCGGGCTCCGCGATCAGGTCCATCAGGAAACCGTCGATGCGGCGGAGAAACGTCCCCCATTCGAAGAGGTTGCAGCCGACGACGATCATGAGGGCGCGGTCGGAGCGCTGGCGGAGGGCCAGGGTGCGCGCGCGGAGTTCATCCCAGAAGTCCGGCTCCGCGGCGTGGTCCCACGGCGAGTGGGCAAGGGCGGCCCAGTGGACCCGGCGCATCGCGGCGGGGAGGTCACCGAGGTCGGCAGGGTAGTCGTCGAGCCAGGGAAAGCACGTCTGGTCGAAGAAGTTCATGTCCTTCAGCTGCACGGCGAGTTCGACGCCGTCGGGGGCCAGCGCGCGCCAGCCGCCCTCGGGGGTGCGTTGCGGCTGGAACCAGCGCGGGTAGAGCGCGGAACTGCCATCGAAGAGCGTGACGGGGTACCAGTCCTCGGCGCGGGTGTTGAAGGTGCGGCCGACGTCGAGGGCATCGACGTGGAGGCAATCGAGAATCTCCTCCTCCGGCTCGGCCAGTTGCTGCACGACATCGTAGACCCGCGTTTGCCCCGCGGTGAGGCCGAGGTGCCGTTTCAGGCGGCCGTAGGCAATGGCGGAGATGCCGGAACTCGGAGTCGCGCCGAGATCGATCGGCACGCGATCGGGTTCGCGGTGATCGATCGCGGCGAGGATGCGATCGCGGGAGGGCGCGGAGACAGGCGTCATGGCTTCAAATCGCAGCTGGCGCCGGGCTCCTGGGGGGTGCGGTAGACGCCGTCACTTACGTCCGCCGGATGGACGAAGTGGGAGCGCAGGTGCGGGATGTGTTCGAGGAACACGACCTCGTGGGCGAGGGCGATGTGGTTGAACAGCACGAGGTGCTGGTGCAGCTGGCCCATGTCGCCGACATGCGGCACCACGGGCACGCCGAACCGGCGGGCGAGGAGGCTGACCGCGAGAAATTCGCTGACCCCGGCCACGCGCACGGCGTCGACCTGGAGGAACCCGGCGCAACGGGCCTGGAGGTAGTTCTTGAACACGATCCGGTTGGGCACGTGTTCGCCGAGCGCGAGTTTCAGCGGGGCGATCGCGGCGGCAAGGGTGACGTGGGCCCGGACGTCGTCGGGGTGGGTCGGTTCCTCGATCCAGTAGGGATCAAGCGGCTGGAAGCGCGGGCAGAGCGCGAGGGCCTGCGGCAGCGTCCACTGCTGGTTGGCGTCGAGCATGACGCGCACCCCGGAACCGGCCGCGGTGCGCACCAACTGGGCGCGGCGGAGGTCGCGTTCCGGATCGGCGGAGCCGACCTTGAGTTTGAGGGCGGTGAAGCCGGCGGCGACGGCGCGGCGGCAATTTTCCGCCACCTGGGCATCGGGATAATTGAACCAGCCGACTGACGTGTCGTAGCCCGGATAGCCGGCGCGGAGGACGCCCTCGCGCGAGCCGCGTCCGGGAGCGGCCTGTTGCAGGAGTTGGATTGCGTCCGCCGCGGTGAGTTCGTCCTCGAGGTACGAAAGGTCGAGGGTTGCGACCAGCTGTTCCGGGCTGAGGTCGAGAAGGAGCCGCCAGAGCGGGACGCCGCGGGTCTTGGCCCAAAGGTCCCAGCAGGCGTTGGTGACCGCCGCGAGGGCGAGTTGGACGACACCCTTGTGCGGGCCGAGCCAGCGGAACTGCTGCTCGTCGGCCAGGGCGCGCTGGCGGGCGCCGAAGTTGGCCATGACTTCCTCGATGGGAAGGCCCGCGAGCGGGCGGGCGAGAAAGGCGGCGGCGGCGCCGACGAGCTCGTTGCCGGCGCCGAGCGTGAAGGCGAGGCCGGTGCCCGTGCGTCCCCGATCATCCTCCAGGAGCGTGACCGCGTAGGAGTAGGTCGGATCGCGGTGGATGGCATCGCTGCCGTGGCCGCCGGCCAGCGGGTAGCGGGCGTCCCGGGTGGAGATGCGGGTGATCATGGGGAAGGTGGTAAGACGGAGCGGCGTGGTTAGCGGGCGAAGGGGAGCGGATTACGACTGTGGATCGGCGAGGGGAACCGGGGCGTGGACGTTGTAGCCGCATTCGCTGCCGCCGCTGACGGGGAGGAGGTGGCCGGTGATGAACTTCGCCTCGTCGCTGCACAGAAAGGCGGCGGCGATGGCGATCTCGTCGGGGTCCGGGCAGTAGCCGAGGGCGTGGATTTGGTTGAGGTAGGTCTCGATGCCGGCGGCGTCGGGCTGCGCCTGCATCCATTGGCGCAAGGTCTCGGTGCGCACGCCGGCGGGGCAGAGGGCGTTGATGCGCAGGCCGTCGCGGCCCCAGTCGACGGCGGTGCACTTGGTGAGGGCGTTGATCGCGCCCTTGGTCGCGCCGTAGACGGCGTGGCGTTCCTGGCCGGTGACGCCCGCCATGCTCGAAATGTTCAGCACGCAGCCGCGCGAGCGCCGCAGGTGCGGGTACGCGAGTTTGCAGCCGAGGAAGACGCTGCGGAGATTGACCGCGACGAGGGAGTCGAACTCGTCGAGCGAGGTCTCCTGCACGGTGGCGGCCGGCAGGGCGATGCCGGCGTTGTTGACGAGGATGTCGAGACGGCCCCAGAGCGCGATCGCCCGGTCGAGCGCCGCGGCGAAGGAGTCGGCCTCCGCGACATCGAGAACCTGGAACGCGGTGGCCGGGCCCAACTCGGTGCAGAGGGCGGAACCCCGCGGCTGGTCGCGATCGCCGACCAGCACCCGGGCCCCTTCGGCGACAAAGCGGCGCACGATGGCGGCGCCGATGCCGGCGGCGCCGCCGGTAACGAGGGCGACCTTGTGTTCGAGGCGGCGGTTCACCGGAGGAAGTAGAGCTCCTTCGTGTCGGCCCAGATCTTCTTGGCGGCGGCGGCGTCCGGGAGCGGGCTCTGGCAGGGATCGGTTTCCTTCCACCAACGCTGCGTCTCGGGATCGGCCGCCATGCGGGCCATGTCGGCGGCGAAGTCGGTGCCGGTGTACTCGAGGTAGGCGAAGAGGTAGAGCTTCCCGTCGATTTCGCGCTCGTGGATGGAGAAGTTCTGGATGTGGCAGGCCTTGATCATCCGGTTCACGCCGGGCCAGGGGTGGGCGTGGAGCTGGCGGTAATGTTCGGCCTTTTCCGGCTTGAGGCCGGTGACCCAGGCGAAGCGCTTGGGCTCGCGGGTGGCGGTGGCGCAGCCGGCGAGGGCGAGGGAGACGATGAGAAGGAAAAGCGCGCGGGAGAGTTTCATGAGAGGGATAAACCCGATGAACCACGGAGGCACGGAGACCCAGAGGAGCCGCAAGGGCTGGGGCAGATTGCTCTGTGTCTCCGTGCCTCGGTGGTAGATTGCGGTGCCTGATTCATCGGAAGACCACGTAGAGCGCAGCGAAGACGACGAGGACCACGACAGTGAGCACGCGGTAGTTGCCGAGGCCGCGGCCGCCGGCGTCGCCGCGAAGTGGTTCGCGCCAATCCTCCCACACCAGCGGGACGGCCTCCGGCTTGAGGGGTTCGGGGAAGAGCCACGTCGTCACGACCATGATCCCGACGCAGGCGACGAGCAGGAGGAACGCGATCAGCATGAAGTCGCCGCGGAAGGCGCCGGTGAAATCGAGCACGAAGGTGATCGCGCCGAGCGCCATGCCGGCGACGAGGGTGATCCAGGCGGACTTGCCCGAGGCCCTTTTCCAGAAGACGCCGAGGAGGAAGACCGCGGTGATGGGCGTGGCGACGTACGAGATGAGCTTGTTGATGCCCTCGAAGATCGTCGTGTAGTGCCCGAAGAGCGGCGAGGCCACGATGGCGAGCACCGTGCCGGCGACGGTGGTGATCTTGCCGATCCGCACGAGGGCGGCATCGCCCAGGGTGGGGTTGTGGCGCTGGAAGAGATCGTAGGCGACGAGGGTGGCGGTGGAGTTGAGGGCGGCGGAGCACGTCTGCATCGCGGCGGCGAGCATGGCGGCGGCGACGAGTCCCTTGAGGCCGACGGGCAGGAGGTGGGTGATCAGAAACGTGTAGGTGTCGGCGGCATTCTGGGGGGCGGCGCCGCCGAAGGCGCCCTGCTGCACGAGGCCGACGCAGATCACGCCGGGGAGCACGAAGAAGAACACCGGCAGGATCTTCAGGAAGGCACAGAACAGCGGCCCGAGGCGGGCGTGCTTTTCATCCTTCGCCGCCAGCACGCGCTGGACGATGGTCTGGTCGCAACACCAGTACCAGATGCCCAGCACGGGGTAGCCGAGCAGGATGGAGTACCAGGCGAGCCCGGACGGATCGCTGGCGTCGCGAGCCATGCTGAGGAAGTTCCCCGTGCCCCACGTCACGCCGCTGCCGGGCACGGCAGCGAGCGGGTGGGGGTGGGTCGCGAGGGTCTGGGCGAGGGCGCCCCAGCCGCCGATCTTGAGGTAGCCGACGACGGTGACGACCACGGCGCCGACGAGCAGGAGCACGGTCTGTACGCTCTCGGTCCACACGACCGCGAGCAGGCCGCCGAGCATGGTGTAGAGGCCCGTGAGGACTCCGAGGACGATGATGAACACCAGGAGTGCATCGACCCCGAGGAGAGTCGCGCCCGGCGGGAGGCCGAGGATGCCGCGGAGGACCCAGGCGGCGGTGTAGAGCGCGACCCCCATGTGGATGACGATGGCGGAGAAGAGCGAGACGACCGAGAGCACGTCGCGGCAGCCGCGGTTGAAGCGGCGCTCGAGGAAATCGGGGAGGGTGGCGACCCGCGAGCGGAGGTAGAGCGGGGCGAAGAAGAGCGAGAGCAGGACGAGGGTGAAGCCGGCCATCCACTCGAAGTTGCCGAAGACGAGGCCAAACTTGTAGGCCGCCTCGGCGAGGCTCACGAGGTGGACGGTCGAGATGTTGGCGGCGAACATCGCGAGGCCGATCACGCCCCACCCGAGCGTGTTGCCGGCGAGGAAGTAGTGGCCGCCCTCGCCGCCGGTCTCGCCGCGGCGGCGGAGAAAGCCCGCGGCGACGCCCAGGCCGACGACCGCGAGCAGGTAGAGAGCGATGATGGCCCAGTCGACGGGAGACATGCCGGGGTTCATGGAGCGGGAGCGAGGGTTGAGGCGGCGAATCGGGAGGGCGGCGCGGGCGCGGACGAACCGGAGTTGCCGAAAGCTGGAGCGACATTGTAACGCCCCCGTCGTTCGCAAAACAACGGAGTAGGATTTTGCACATGCGCGACCGGGGGAGCGCGACCGAGGGCGGCCCGCCTGACTGCAGCGAGGAGCCACGACAGGTGCCACCCGCCAAAGGAGTTGCCACCTCTGACCCGCTTGGACGGAATGGCGCCTCCTCCCATTGGGCTCGTGGCCTGTCCCAGCGGACCAAATCTCCGAACTCGGGCATCGTCCCTCGGGCTGGATTCCTCGCGCCACGCGACCAGGCGCACGCAAGGCCGTCACGGGCGCAGAGGGGAAGCGGAGGCTCGCTTCGTGGCTTGGCGCCTTGGCGCGCCAGCTCGGTTTGGGCGTTTGAACCCTCCCGGATCTCCTTGGCCACCACCCGCCCGCCTGGAACCAAGGGCCTCTGCGAGGGCGGTCAGGACTTGGGTTCTTCGCCGGTTTTGCTTCGCACCGCCGCCACCGTTTGGATGACCAGCTTTTCGCTAAAACCCGCCGCAAAGCCCAGCGCCAGCGCCAAGGCTCGCGTCAGTTTTTCGGCATCCACCAAGCTGAACACGCCCGACCGGACGAACCAGTAGAGGAACAATGCCGACGCGACGCCGACGAGCGGACGGGCGAAGGTGACGGAGTACTGGAGCAGTTGATCCGGGAGCTTGGTGCGGCCGAGCCGCGACAGCTGGAATACTGCGCTGACGCACGCGCCGATGCCACCCATCAGCGCCACGGCCAGCAGCTCACCGGCGGTGCCGTCGCCTGTGCAGCCGCAGCCGTCCAGGCGCCACAGCACCAGGAGCAGGGCGACGACCTGGGCTGCCAGCACGGCAACAATCACGGTCAGTTGTGCGCTGGCGAGCTGCACGCCGAGGTGCACGCAGTTGTGCCGCTCGTTCATTATTTTCGTGGCGTTCTGCAGCGCCGTGCCCAGCTCCGGCACCGGCGGCCTGCCGGCATGGCCTTCGCGGAGCTCGGCCGCGGCGCGCTTGAGCAGATCGTCGTTGAGCAGCTTGCGTACGGCCTCGCGCCGCCACCCGTCGAGCTTGGCATCGGATTCCGTCCGAAGTTCGATGGCCCGCTGCGTCAGTTCGGCAGGGGGCGCTCCACCGAGCAGCTCGCGGCGCGCCTCGCCGAGATGCATCCACGCCTGCTGCAATCCGTCCTTCTTGCCGGCCGCGGCCCTGGCGGCGTCGAGCAGGCTGCGGGCCGCCACCGCCCAGGCTGGCGGGGTGTCGGCGGGACGGAGCCGCGCCCACTCGGCTTCACTGGCCGCCAACGCGGACTCGAAGCGCGTCTTCTCCAAATCGTCGCGGGAGAATAGCCAGCTCACGGTGGCAAGGATGTATCCGCACCGACTTCGCGCACCAGCCTGCGCTCGGAGTCGTGGCTCAGCAGTTGGATCGCCTCGCCGGGAGTGACCCAGCGCACCTCCTTGACCTCGGGGTTGGGCGTGAAGGTGTGCGTGCCGGCGAGGTGCATGTGCCAGAAAGAGACCTCCTTGGGCCGGCCCTTCTTCGTGTAGCGGGTCTTGCCCGCGAATGATCCGAGCTTCACCTGGATCGCGCCGCCCAGTTCTTCGCTGACCTCGCGCACGGCGGTGCGATCGAGCTTCTCCCCGGGTTCCTGACGACCCTTGGGCAGTGTCCAGTCATCGTATTGGCGGCGGCGGATGACGGCCAGCCGGCGCACCTGGCCGCTCGCGGCATCCCAGACCAGGCCGCCGGCCGCGAGTTCAGGTCCGGCGATCCCCGCAGTCTCGCCTCCCTCCCTCTTCGCCGATCGGCCGCGCAACTGCTTTTTTCCTTTCCGCATGATTGGGGTGACTGAACCGCGGTTACTTTCTCTCGGCGGCCTGCGGGCGCAATGACCAAGTTGGACGCGGTCACTCCACCAGGCAGCAGGTTGAAAGGCCGAGGCGATCAGGTGCCGGCGTAGGCCGCAAACTGCCGAAGTCGCGGCTCCGCCGTGGATTGGTTCGCCGAGAAGCGCAGCGCGGTCACCTCCAGGGGTGCGAAGACCTCGAGGCGTTTGTGCCCGATGGACTGGCCGCGGGCGATCTCCGCCCATTCGCCGTCGGGGCGGCGGCCGGAGACGACGTAGCGGCGGACGCGCTCGCCGAGGGCGATGTCCTCCTGCAGGACGACACTCGAAACCCGGGTGGCGGCGGGCAGCGTCAGCTCGACGACCGCGCCGTGACCGGAGGTTTCGGCGACGGGCCGGCCCCAGCGGCGGCGGATTTCGCGCCCGAACTCGGCGAGCCTCCGGAGGTCGTGCTCTGGCACGAGCCCGTCGGGCGTCACAACCTCCCCGAGGATGAAGTTGCAGTTGCGACCGACGGAATCGAGGTACATCTGCACCAGCCGGTCGAGCGGCTCGACGGCGTGCTCCTGATCCGGAGCCCAGAACCAGCTGTGAACCTTGTTCGCCCCGCGCAGCGGCACATCGACCATCCCGGGCGACCAGACCGTGCCGTCGGGATCGCCGGTGCCGAGAATGTTCTTCCAGGCGGGGGCGTTGTGCGAGAGTTCCCCGACCTGGCCCGGCATGGTGGCCCAGCAGGGGTAGTTCGCGTAGCCCTTCTCGTTGCCGATCCAGCGGTGCTCGGAGCGATCCCGGCAGTGGTAGAAGACACTGTTGGGCTGATGGCGGTCGAAGATCGGCAGCATGTCGGGGCCGCCTTCGGCCGGGGTCTTGGTGCCGGCGTCGAACCAGATCTGCACGAGCGGACCGTAGCGCGAGCAGAGCTCCTCCAGCTGCTTTTCGGCGATCCGGTTGTAGGCGGCCTGGGCCGGCGTGCCCCGGCCCTTACCCCAGTCGGCGTAATAACCCCAGACCTGCTGGTAGACGTTGCGATGCGTACTGAAGTAGAGGCCCGGCTTGATGCCGGCCCGGCGGCAGGAGGCGACGAAGTCCGCGACGACATCTCCCTTGCCGCCGCGCCAGGAGGTTTGCTTCAGGCCGTAGGGGTAGAGGTCGCTCTGCCACTGCAGGAAGCCGTTGAAGTGTGTGGCGGTGAAGAGGGCGTAGCGCGCGCCGCAGGCCTTGGCGGCCTCGATCCACTGGTCGGTGTCGAGCTGCCGCGGTTGATAGAGATTTGGATCGAACGTCCGGCGGACGGCGTTGTTGCCGGTCCGGTCGCCGGCGGCGGTGGGCAGGTCGAAATGGTAGATCACGCCCACTTCACACTCCTGCCACGCGAGCTGGGCCGGCGTGGGAACGGGCCGGCGGGGAAGATCGCCACCCTGGGCGGCGCGCGTGAGTGCCGAGGGCCAGGCCGCGCCTGCGAGCAGCGAGGATCCGGCGTGGAGGAATTGGCGGCGGGTGATCATGACGGGAGGGCGGACGCGTTTGAGGGTGGCTTGCGACGTGTGCTTTCGTGGGTCTGGTGGATTTCGTGGTGACCGCTGCTGACCTGGTTCCGGCTCAGAAGCTGACCGTGTTGGTCCAGACGTACTGACGCGGTTCGCCGACGTAGGTGGCGAACAGCGCGTTCTCGACGGTGTAGCCCAGTGTGCCGCTGGGTCGGATCTCGACCTGGTAGCGGTTGAAGAGGTTGTTCACGTTGAGCTGCCCGCGGTAAAGGTAGCGGCCGAACTTGCGCGTGTAGGCGAGAAACGGGCTGACCTGCGGGTTGATCGACACTTCGCGGTAGAGATGGCGGGTGTTGCCGCCGGTGCTGGTGGGCTCGGTGTACCAATAGGTGCGCTTCGCGAGGTCCCAGCGCACCGTGCCGCCGAGGGTGGTGCCGCGCAGCCAGCCTTCGCGGAAATCGTAGGTGTTGGTGAGGACAAAGCGGTAGAGCGGGTGTCCGACGGTGGGCTCCCCTGAGGTCGCGAGCACGACCGTGCCCTGGTACCCCGCCGGATCGGAGAAGGCATAGGGAATCTCCGAAAGGGGCAGGCCGGTGCGGAGCGTGCGCGCCTGGAGAAACTCGCTACCGGACGGAATCTGAAAGTACCGGAGCGCCCGATACACGGTGCTGTTGGTCGGCAGCTGGCCGTTGACGGTCACGGTGCCGCCCTGCCCGTAGGCGTAGTAGGGGCTGTTCCGGTCGTTCATCATCGCGAGGGTCAGCTGCGTGGGACTGGTGCCGGCGATGGGATCCCGCAGAGTGGTGGTACTGTTCAGCTGGGCGAGGCCGGCGGTGTCGGTGGGGACCAGAAACGGGGTGCCGTTGGAGTAGGTGACGCCGCCCGTCGCCTTGTTGTAGTGAAACTCGTCGTTCCAGAGGATCGGATACGAGGCCGGCGTGCGGATGCGGCCATCCTGCTGCGTGAAACCCAGGCGGGCGCGCCAGCTGCGCGTGGGCGCGGCGGTGAGGATGATCTCGAGCCCGCGGGATTCCTTGTCGAGGTTCACCCAGACATTGCGCAGCGCGGGGTTGAAGGCGCCGTTGAGGCCGGCGGGGTTCACGACGTTGGCGTAGCTCGAATAGCTGTTGAAGGTCTCGTTCTTCGAGTTCGCGACATAGTAGGAGATCGAGCCCGAGAGCCGGGCGCCGGCGGGTTCGTACTTGAAGCCGATCTCCTGGCTGAGACCGATCGTGTCCTTCGGGGGATTGCCAAAGAAGTCGCCGGGGCGGACGGGTGGAGAGAAGGTGCGGCCCGCGTTGTAGTAGGCGTAGAGCCAGGACTGGACCCGGTAGTTCAGCCCGAGGTTGTAGCTGTTGCTCTGCCGCTCGGCGTCGTTCCAGGCCTGGGTGCCGGTGGCGACGGTGTTGGGCGCCCGGGTGAAGCTCTTCGAGTAGCGGACGCCGACCAGCGTGGTGAAGCGGTCCTCGAACCAGCGGGTGTAGTTGGCCGTGTAGAGTCCGCTGTTCTTCGCCTCGTCGGCGTAGTCGCCCAGATTCGCGCCGCCGATGCTGGCGTAGCCTGGCACGAGGGTGAGCAACCCCAGCGGGTTCAGTGGGGAAATCCAGTCGGGATTGCGCGGATTCTGGGTTTCCAGGACATAGTTTCGCCCCCCATTGGAGATGCGGCGCGATCCGGGTTTGAAGAACGGCTTCTTCACGGGTCCATTGCCGACGGGCCAGTAGACCGTCCCCAGGGGGATTCGACCGAGCGCATCACTGCCGGTGGTGCCGCCGAGTTCGACGGGGCGCGGGTAGGTGCGGTCGTAGAGCCGGAAGTTTCCATCGGCTTCGTAATAGCGGTAGTTCACCTGGCCGCCGTTCACGCCCGGACCGAAACTCAGATCATAACCCAGCACCGTCTGGCTTTTGGCGCGCCCGCGGAACAGTTCGCTGGTGACGACCGCGCTGCCGCGGTAGGCGAGGCGGCGGCCGGCGTTGGCGTCGTTGTTGCGGTTCATGGCAAACGTCGAACCGTTGGCCCAATCGTCGTACGGATTGGAGGTGTTGAAGGTGCGTGGGGCCAGCAACGCGGTGACACCGACTCCGCGTTGGCTGACGGAGCGATCGTACATCGCGCCCAAGGAAACGGCGAGCCATGGGGTCGGGTTCGAATCGAAGGTGAGGGTGTAGTTCTCGCCGTCGACGTCTTCGTTTTGCGCCCACCCGCCCCAGGACGAGGCATTCTCCCAGCTCAGACGGCCGTTGGCGATCGCCCCGGCCGGGAAGGGCGCGCCGGTCTTCGGGTGGGTCGCCCCGGCCTGGTCGGTGGCGAGGAGGTACTGGAGCGCGAAATTATGGCGCGGATCGCGAGTGGCGTTGGTAAAGCCCAAGTCGCCGGTGGTGGTGTTGAGCAGTCGGTTGTTGTCCGTGCGGCGGCCGGTGAGGCGCACGGTGGTGCCGAAGGGCAACCGGGCGGCGAGGGTGCCGTAGAAGGCGGTGGTCTTTGCACCGATGAAGAGACGCCGGTAGCTCAGGTCCTCGTTCAGGAAGACGAAGCGGTAGGCGAGGTTCGAGAGGCCGTAGTTGGCGTCGATCAGCCAGCGGCGCGAACCGAACTGGTCGTGGCGCGAGGAGAACGTGGTCGCGATCAGGGGCCGGCGATCGCTGCCGAACCGGGCCATCTTGGAGCTCGTGTTGACCACGCCGCCCGCCCCGCTGGAGCCGTAGAGCAGGGCGTTGGCCCCCTTGATCATCTCGACCCGCTCCATATCGAACATGTCGGTGTAGTTGGCGCTGGTGGCGCTGGCCACGAAGCCGTTGCGCCGCGTGAAACTGCCGGCGACGCCGCGCGAGCCGATCGGGCCGATGCCCACGCGATCCCCGGGCTGGTTGTCGTTGGAATTGGAATCCGGCGTCGGGAAGACCTGGCCGACGCCGGCGCCGTAGCCGTTGAGCAGATCCTCCACGGTGGTGGCGGCGACGTCGCGCATGAACTCCTCCGTGAAGATGTCGGCGGCGACGGGCGTCTTCAGGAGCTGCAGGTTGAACGCGGTGATCGAGGTGGAGTTGAGGGCGCCGTAGCTGGTGTCGCGGGCGGTGTTGACCTCAAAGGGGCTCAGCTGGACCGCCGCGTCGGCGGTCTTCGCGGAGTGGGTCGGCGGGGAATTCACGACCTGGGCCCGGAGCGAGCCGACGGCGGTGAGGACAAGGAGCGCGGCGAGGACGGAAGGGCGCGTGGAGCGCTGCATGGGGTTGGAGAGGGGTAGGGCGGGAAAGCTCAGAGTCGGCCGGTCGGACTCGGCTGACTCTATGCAACCGGCGGGCCGAAAGCAGGCGGATTATTGGGATGGCGCGGCGCCCGCGCCGGGGCAGGAGACGTGGGGCGCGAGGGCCAAAAGAGCCAGGCCGGGGCTTCTTGTTTCCGAGTGATCTTCGGCCGTCAAAGTTGGCGCCGCAGAATGAACGCGGTACCATGATGGAGGCGTAGGGAGAGCCAATTCAGCGAACTGAACGCTCAGTTTGCGGACGATCGGTTGCAGGCTAGGAAGCGAGCTACCGTCGAAACAACAAACAACGGCCTACCCCCTTTTGGTTGCCCCGGCAGGAGAGCGAGGTGTACGCCGTCGTGGCCGATCGCCTGGATGGCGCGAAGGACGTCGGGAGATCCTTCATTCCGCAGGTGCCGAGGGTCAGCCCCACCGTTGTCCGGGCATGGCGTGCGGCCGCCGGTCGCGGCGCGGAGGCGGCCGCCGCGGTGGTGGCGCCGACGGTCATCCGAGAAAAATCGCGTCGGCCGATCGGCGTGGCCCTAGAAGGGGGGAGTTCGTGCCGGAAGCCACTGGGGCGGGATCCAAAACTCCCGGTCACAGACGGCCGGAGGAAGAGGCGATCTTCACAGCTCCGCGGTTCTCAGGGCGGCAGAGGTTTGCCCTTGGTTTCAGGGACAAACCAGATCAAAGCCAACCCCGCGAGGTAGACAAAGGTGATGACGGCGCCAGCCCGCGGGTAACTTCCGTCGAACACTCCCATCAAGGTGCCCATTTGCACCGCACCGATCGCCGCGAGAATCCGCCCGAGGTTGAAGGCGATGCCTTGCCCTGTGGCGCGCACTCGAGTCGGGAACAACTCAGGCAGATAAAGGGGCAACCAACCGTAAAACGCGGCCGTGATCAGACCTGAGATGAAGCTCAGTGTGAGGAAGGCCCCGCCGTAGCTGTGCAAGCCGCGAAACATCCCCTGGCAGACGAGGAACGAGCCGGCGCAAAGGGCGAAGTAGGCACTGCGCCGGCCGATCCGCTGGCCAAGCCAGGCACCGAGCAAGCACCCCGCCACCGAACCGAGGCCGTTGAGGATCTGGGTGTAAGCCTTCGCGTCGGGGTTGGCCGCGCCGGCCAGCTTGTCGGCCCACAGCGGAAGCCATTGCACGGAACCCCATGAGCCAACCAAGGCGACGCCGCCGAGGGCGGCCGCGACGAACAGGGTCTTGAGGTGACCGCCATCGATGATTTCCCGGAGGGGCCGCAGACGCCCTGATGAAGCGGCCTGCTCCCACCGGTGAGACTCGGGAACGAACCACTGGATGAAGAAGGTGAGAAGGGCCGGCAGCGCACCAATCAAGACGATGTAGCGCCAAGTGGCGGGAGTGATCGCGAAGCCGGCTCCCACGATGCCGATCAACACAAAGCCGACGTTGGCGGCGGCTCCGATGATCCCGGAAAGCATCGGGCGGTACTTTTCCGGCCAGAGTTCGACCACCAGGGCCACGCCCAGCGACCACTCGCCGCCCATCCCGAGAGCGGCGAGGAAACGCAGCGCACCGAGTTGAAGGGGCGTCTGGGCGAAGTAGGCCAGGGCCGTGAACAGCGAGTAGACGAGAATCGCCATGCTCATCGTCCTCACGCGGCCGAGCTTGTCGCCCAGCCATCCAAACACCAAGCCACCCAGCGCGGCCCCCACCAGGAACAGGGCGGTGATGAACCCCATCCAGTGTCCGACAAAAGCTTCGGAAACCGTGCCAGACGCCGCCTGCATTTCCTGCAACGCGGGACGAGCGATCAGGGGGAAGATGCCCATTTCGAGGCCATCGAACATCCAGCCGAGAAAGGCGGCAATGAGCGCACCGTTGCGGCCACTTACGATTGATCGATCATCCGTTCTGCACTTCGGTTCCACAGGGGGCAGTGGTTCGCAGCCGCATAAGACGGAATCTTGATCGATTGGCAAGATAGATTGATCCGAACGGACTTAGAATTGTCTAATCAGTCATAGCTTATTTTTGTTAAGCTAGTTACTAGAGATCATCTTCAAATCAGGTGAGAGCCATTCGGATTATTCATGATCGATCATTACGCTTGACCGCTGGAGACGGTTGTCTCGTTAATCTCCAAGCGCTCCGGGCCGCTCCGGATGGTCTCCTTCTAGCAACCCCTCCAACTCGTTCTCTCATCATGGAGAAAGTCCTCATCGTCGTTGGTGATGCGACAGAAACGGTGGATACGCTCTACCCGTTCTACCGCGTCCAGGAGGCGGGCTTCCAGGCGGTGGTCGTCGCGCCGGAGCGCCGCCGCTACCAGATGGTGCTGCACGAAGTGAAGCCTGGCTGGACGATCACCAAGGAGTGGGAAGGCTACACGATCCAAGCCGACCTCGCCTTCTCCGAGGTCAACCCGGAGGACTACTGCGGCATCTTCTTCAGCGGAGGCCGCGCCCCGGAGTACCTTCGCGACAACGAGGATCTCCTTCGCCTCACGCGGTGGTTCTTCGCCCACCACAAGCCGATCGCCAGCGTGTGCCATGGGGTCGAAATCCCCGCACGTGCCGACTGTGTGCGCGGTCGCCGAATGGCCACGGTCGCAAAGTGCCGTTTCGACCTCGAAGTTTGCGGTGGGATTTATGTGAACGCCCCCTGCGTCGTGGACGGGAATCTGGTGAGTGGCCGGACCTTTCACGATCACGGGCACTACATGGGCGCCTGGATGGCGTTGCTCGAGGCCGAGCGATCCAGCCGTGCCCGTGCCGGGGCCGGGGTGACACCTCCCTCCCCGACCACAACTCCAGCGTAGGCACACGCTGCCACCAGTCGGCCCGCCAAGCGCCCCAGTATCCGTTTCTCCGCTCAGGTCGAATAGTCCGCCGCCTTCCCGCCTTCCGCCACCGAGATTCCGCCGCCATGGTCACCACTCCGCCACCGCTGACGAAGTCCGCCCGGATATACACCGAGCTCAAACGGGAGATTACCGGCGGAACTTTCCGTCCGGGTGAGCACCTGGTTCGGCGCGCGTTGGTCAAGCGCTACGGCGTCAGTCTCTCCATCGTCAATGAAGCCCTCGGGCGCCTGGGCACCGACGGCCTGGTCGAAAGCACGGATAACGTGGGCACGCGGGTCGTCAGTCTCTCGCCGCAAGGCCTGCGGGATGAGTTCGTGTTGCGCGAGGCGATCGAGCGTCACGTCGTGCGCATCCTGGCCGAGCGCGCCACCGACGCCCAGCTGGCCGTCTTGCTCGAGGACGCCCGGATGATCGACCGCTGGATGAACGAACTGGGGCACGACGACAGCCAGGGCGGGCTTTTGCACCTCGAGTTCCACCTGAAACTCGCCCGCACGACCGGATTCTCGTCGCTCGAGAGCAATCTCAAGCGGATGACCATGCGCGCCCTGCTAACCACCCGCTGGTTGAAGAACCAACAACTGCCCCACCCTCCCGATTTCCACGAACAACTCGTGCGCGTCCTGATGCAGCGGGATCCGCTCGCCGCCGACAGCGCGATGCGGGCGCACCTCTATTATGTCGACGATCAAGTGGCCAAACAGGCGGCCTCGCCCCTGCCGACGACCTAGCGCCAAGCCCGCTTCGATGCGCTGACGACCGCACCCGCCGGGATTGAGATGATGCGCGACCCCGGCTTACCGACCGACGAACGGAGATTTCGATGACCCTATGAGCGCTCCCGTCCCCCGCCGCCGATTCATCACCCAGTCGTTGCTCGCCTCCGCCAGCGGAGTACTGACGATGCAGGCAGCCCAGCCGCCCACCCGGGAGGATGCCGGCGGAAAGGCGCCGGAGGGATCGGCTGGCCCGTGCCCGATGGGCAAGATCGGCAAACTGTCGGTGAGCCGGCTGATTCTCGGCAGCAACGTCATCACCTTCCACATCCACAGCCGCGGCTTGAAGTTCGTCAACAACCTCAACCGCCACTACAACACCGAAGAGAAGATCCTCGAGACGCTGGCGGTAGCGGAACGCAACGGCATCAACACGATCATGACGCAGGCCGATCCGAAGTACCTGCGCATTCTCAAGCGCCACCGCGACGAATGCGGAGGCAAGCTGCAGTGGATTGTGTCCCCGGAGCCCAAGATGCTCAGTGGCAAACCGGCGAAGGCCGGCGAGGACGCCGCCATGATTGCGCGGCTGGCTGACGAGGGGGTCGCCGGCATGTATATCCACGGCGCGACGGGCGACCCCTGGTGCGCCGCCGGAGATCCCGCGCCGATCCTCCGGACCCTCGAAGCCATCCGACTCAACGATCTTCCGGCGGGGATCGGCGGACACGACATCAACGTCGTGCGCTTCTGCGAGAAGCACAACATCGGCGTCGATTTCTACGTGAAGACCTTCCATCACCACGACTATCCGACGGCGCCGAAACCGGAAGAGCTGGTGAAACCGTACGCGGAAATCCCGGTCGGGTTCTGGTGCCGCGAGCCCGCCGAAACGGCCCGGTTGATGCGGGACGTGCAGAAGCCGTGGATCGCTTTCAAGGTGATGGCGGCCGGGGCGATTCCACCGGAAAACGCCTTCAAGTACGCCTACCAGAACGGCGCCGATTTTGTGCTGGCCGGGATGTTCGACTTTGAGATCGCGGACGATGTGAAGATCGCCGTCGACGCCGTCCGCGCGGCAGCCGCCCGCCCCCGGCCCTGGCGAGCCTGAACCGCTGGGCCTCGCTCGCCTCGACTGGTCCAACATGGTGCCCGTTCTTCGGTGTAACCATCGGGCCAGCGATCGGGGTGTGGTGCCCGTGAAAGTCGCCCCGCGCCGTTGTTCACTCTCCACGATTGATCCATGAAAACCCCTTGTCCCCTCAATCGATCCTTGCTCGTCGCGTCCGTGCTGCTCTACGCCACGATTGTCCCGGCGCGGTCGGCGCAGGGCCGCCGCGACTCCGGCGACGACTCCCAGCCAACCTTGCTGCCGGAGTTCACCGTCAAAGGTGATGGCGAGAGAGGTTATCTGGCGTCGGAGTCCGTCACGGGCACACGCGTGGCCACCGCCATCCGGGACCTCACGTTTAATGTAAATGTGATCACCGGCGATTTTCTCGACGATTTCGCCTTCTTCGAAATCGACGACGACTACGGCTACACGAGTTCGCTGAACAGTTTCGATCAGGGCGGAAACTACAATCTCCGCGGCTTCAACGCGAACAACATGCGGCGCGACGGATTCTTCCGCGTGGGCATGATGGACAAATCGAACATCGACCGGATCGAGGTGCTCAAGGGACCGGTGGCGGCCGCCTATGGCGAGAGCGCACCGAGCGGACTGTTGAACGTGGTATCCAAGCAGCCACGTTCCACGCCGTCCCGGGAGCTGAAACTCTATCTCGGGTCGTACGACACGACCCGCGTCGAGGGCAACGCCTCCGGTCCGGTCCCCGGCACGACGAGCACCTTCTACGCGCTGAATCTCGCGTTTTACGAGCGGACCTTCGACGTCGAGTACAAGGCGCTCCGCAACAAGAGCATCTCGCTCGCGCTCACCCACAATCTGCAGCCCACCGCCAAGCTGAGTCTCACGATCGAGCACATGGTGCGCGGCGCGCAGTCGAACCCCGACACGATTCCCTACCTGTGGAACGGCACGACGTATCTCGGGCTGGCCACGGGGGTGCCTGAACTGCGCCGTTTCAGCCATAACGGGCCCAACAGTTATCAGAACCGGACGATTACCAGCGCCACCGGCGGCTATGAGACCCGGTTCGCTGCAGGTTGGTCGGTGCGGGCCCGGGGCAATTGGTTTCATCGCACCAATCAGGGCCACAACACCGGCAGCTTCACCCAATACAACCCCGCCACCCGCCTCCTCAGCGGCCGCGGCCGCCCGACGTTCTCGCTTACCGGAGAGGACGGCGGCGGCGCTCTCGTCGATGCCAGTCGGCGCGCGTTTCTGTTCGGCGGCAAAGTCGAGAGCTGGACGACGCTCACGCTCGACTACACGACCTACTGGCGCTTCGGGCGAACCGTGCAACTCAGCCGCAACAACAACACCAACCCAGCCGACCCGTACTACTTCAAGACGTCGATGAGCCTCGACGCGATCGACTATCGGGTGCCGGCGTTCGACCCCGTCCTCTACTCCTCGGTCACTTCCTGGCTGCACAACCGGGTCGACACGATCGGCAGTTACGCGCGGCAGCAGTTCGCCTTCTTCAACCGCCGGTTGATCGTCATGGCCAGCGCCCGGTACGACACCACCCAGTACAATCTCCTGCAGCGGGACACGAGCACGCCGGTGGCGGGAGCGTTGGCGCACTATCGGCTCTCGCAGAAATCGCCGGTCGCCGGTGTCAACTACAAGCTCGCGCCCGGTGTCGCCGCGTATGTGAACTGGAGCCGGGCCTTCGACGCCGATTCGCAGGGCAAACGCGCCTTGAGCGACCGCTCGATGGAACACTCGAACGGCTTCGACTACGGGTTCAAGTCCGGCTTCCTGGAGGATCGACTGCAGTTCACCCTCGGCGGGTTCTACACCAACCGCTACGATGTGGCGGTGACCGATGTCGATCCGGCCACGGGCGACACGTTCACGACACAGGACGGAGCCTATCGCTCCCGCGGGGCGGAATTCGACGGCACCTGGCGGATCGGCAACGGCCTCATGCTGCTCGGCAGCTATGCCTACGTGCAGTCGGAGCAGACTGACGCCGGCCGCGATTCCGATGCCGTTGGGCGCCCGCCGGCGCGGCAGCCCAAACACCAGGGCAGCCTCGCCGGCAAGTACAGCGCATCCGGCGCGCTCCGCGGCTTCTCGTGCAACTGGGGCGGCGTCTACACCGGCGGGAGTTACCTGGTCACCAACACCGCCGGTGGGATCTTCGACAGCCGGACCCGGCGCTATATTGGCAACAACAACCAGCGAAATCTCACGGTTGGTTCCTCGTTCCGGATGGATCTGGGCCTGCGCTACCAGTGGAAGAGATCGGGCCTGGGCCACTCCCTCGGCCTGAATGTGAAGAACGTGCTGGACCGCGAGTACGTAAAATCAAGCCGCGTCTTCGGCGATCACCGCAGTTGGTTCGCCAGCTATGCGCTCGCCTTCCGGTGACTCTGCCCATCGAACCGCCTGTCTGACCCGCATTCCCATGAACTTCTCCGTTTTCCACGGCCGCGCACCGCTCCGGTCTCTGGTTCGTCGATTTGCCCTGGCTGCTGCGACCCTGGGCGCGGCTGCCAGCGGAGCAGCGGCGGCAACTCCGCTGGCGCAGGATTACTCCATCATCTTCCACAATCCCGATCCAGAGCAGTATGTCGAAGGTTGCGGCCTGGTGCGCCTCGACGATGGCGTTCTGGTCGCAGCGGTTCCGGTCGTGCCCCGCAGCCAGTGGTCGCGGGAAAGGCGGATGCAGCGCAGCGTGATTCACCTCCTGCGCAGCGAGGACGGCGGCCGGAAATGGCAGCCGGCGTCTGAACTGCCGTACTATTCCGCCGTGCCGTGGACGCATCAAGGCCGGCTCTACCTCTTTGCCAACAAGCCCGGCACCGATTTTCGCAACGACGACCTGCTGCTCCTCCGCAGCGAGGATGGCGGTCGGACGTGGTCGGCGCCGGTCACGCTGTTCAAGGGCCATTTCTGGAATTGCCACACCGGCATGGTCCAGCGCGACAACCGGCTCTACTGGGCGATGGGCGACCTGTCGTTCGGGATGCAGAAGCGCGGCCCGCGTGCGATCGCCGGTGACCTGTCGCGCGATCCGCTGCAGCCCGACGCGTGGCGAATCTCCAATCCCGTGCCTTTCCCGGGATTCCCGGAGGCGATGCGGAATTTGCGCTTTGCCGACCGCAGCAGCAATTATCTCGAGTGCAACGTCGTCGAAGTGAATGGCCGCCTGCGCATCTTGAACACGGTCAAGCCGCACGGCCAAACCACGACCAATCTCGGCGGCGTTTTCGACCTCAAGGACGACGGCCGGGAACTCGCGCTGAGCTTCACCCAGTTTCACCCGATCCCGGGCGGCCATCTCAAGTTCTGTGTGATCCGGGATGATGCGTCGGGACTCTTCTGGGCGACCTCCAATTTCGCGGTCGACGGCCAGGGGGTGTTCAATTGGTGGAAGGAAGGGGCCAAGTCGGGGGGATATCAGGGTTCCTCCGGCACCGGCGGGAACGACCGCCGCTTCCTCATGCTGCTCTACAGCCTGGATGCCTTGAATTGGTTCCAGGCCGGCTGTGTCGCGCAGGCAGCCAAGATCTCGCAGTCGTTCATGTACGGCAAACTGGCGGTCGACGGCGACGATCTCATCGTGATTTCGCGCTCGAGCATCAACGCGCCGAACCAGCACGACGCTGATCATGCCACCTTCCATCGGGTGCGCAATTTTCGCCGCCTGGCGCTCAACCTCGTGCCCGAGCCGGAAACTCCGTCCAGCCGTGAACCAAGCTCCCGAAAATAGGCTCTTCTCCTGGCCAGCCTTGGGCGAAGACATTGCTGGTGGTTGTGGCCGCGTTCCCGCCGAGGGCCACGGTTCAAAAGGGTCAGGCCGTTGTTTGTTGTTTCCGAGTGAACTTCCGCCGGCACAGTTGGCGCCGCAGAGTGACTGCGGTACCTTGATGGATGCCTTGGGAGAGCCAAGGCAGTGAACTAAGCGCCCAGTTTGCGAACCATCGGTTGCAGGTCGGGCGGCGAGCCACCCGTCGAATCAACCAGCAACGGCCTGACCGCTTTGGGCTGACGCGCCCCGACGATCATCGACCGACCGACTCCGGCTCAGAACGACGCCTTGGCGCCGAGCGTGTAATTGGCGCCAAAGGCGGAGGCCTGCTGCAGGCGGGCCCAGCGCGGCAGATGCTCGGACTCGCGGGCGGTGATACGGCCGGCGTTGAAGAGGTTGGTGCCGGAGGCGAAGAGCGACATGCGCCGCGTGAGGCGGTACTCGGCCGTGGCATCGAAGAGGTAGCGCTCCTCGATGAAGCTCTGACCGGGCTCGCCGCCGAGCGTGACGAGCGCGCCGTCGATCCGGCCCTCAAAATTCCAGCCGAAGCCGAGGCGGAGTTTGGTGGTCTGGTAGTTCAGCATCGCCGACGCCTTCTGGCGGCTCATGGCTCCCCAGCCGCCGCGCTGGCCGTCGGCGTCGGAGAGGTTGAGGGAACCGCGCAGGCTGAAGCCGCGGGCCCAGCGGGGCAGCAGCGGATCCAGGGAGTGCCGCATTTCGAGCTCCCAACCGGAGACGATGGCCTTGCCCGCGTTGAAACTCGTGCTGGCGGTCCAGCCGACATATTCCGCCTCGAGGCCGACCGCGGCCGCCTCCTCGGGCGTCTCGAGAAGCTCCGCCCGGGAAACGACGAAATCCTGGATGAACTTCCGATAGTAGCCGACCGCGACGTAGCCATCTTTCAGATAGTATTCGATGCGCCCATCGTAGTTGTCCGCGGTCCAGGGTTTCAGGAGGGGATTGCGGATGGTAACCGTGCCGAGGGAGCCGAGGGCGGGATCCGTGTTGTTGCTCGGGCTGACGGTGGTGGAGGGCAGCAGGCTGGTGGCGAAGTCCGGTCGGGCCTGGGTGCTCGCGTAGGCGGCCTTGAACGCGAGATTCTCCGCGAGGTTCCACGAGGCGTGCAGGCTCGGGAAGTAGCCATCCCGCTGGCCATGCCCCACGGCGCCATTGCGGTGGTAGATCAGCCTGGCCTCGGCGAGGCTGCCGGCGGCGCCGGTCTCGGGCTTGCGGACGCGCGCGCCATTGACGAGGACGAAGGTGCCGTTGGGATTGCGCTGGAACACCTCGGTGGGTGTTTGGAGGAAGCCGCGGCCCTCGCCCTCGGCGCGCTCGTAACGGACGCCGCCGACGAGGCCGAGGCGGTTGGCGAAAAGCCGCGTGTCACCCATGAGGTAGAGTGCCTGCACCGTTTCGGTCAGCTGGTTCACGCTCTCGGCGCTGCGACGGTAGGAGATCGCCTCCTCGTAGCGGAAGTACTCCGGGTGGGCTTTGTAGAGCTGGTAGTACTTCGCCATGTTCAGGTGTTCGACCGGCGGGTAGCCGTACTCCGCGTCGGGCGCTTTCTGATACACCTCGGCGGCGATGACCCCGGCGCGGTCGTCCGCGGAGTCGGGCACGCCGTCGGGGCCGAGGTAGGTCCAGGTGTTGAGGTCCATGCGTTTCCGATCCCGCTTTTCCCGCTTGTAGTTGGCGCCCAACTCGAGGCTGACGGGGAGGCGCGTGCCGAAGTCACGTTTCAGCTTGGCGTAGGCGGTCTGGACGTCGCCCTGGATGAGCCGCGGGCGTGAAGTGGCGGCCCGCAGTTGGTAGTTGGCGGCGCGGCTCCAGTCGACGGGGGCATTGCCGGCGTCGAGCACCTCGAAGCGGCCCGGCAGGCGCCAGTTGAGGTCGAGAAAGTTGACGGTGACGTTGGCGATCCGCGGGTTGCGGCCCTCCTGATCGGAGGGGGAGGAAAAGAAGCCGTTTTCGGTGTCCTTGAATTCGGAGACGGAACGCGAGGCGTTGGCGGCGGCCTCGGCCTGCCAGGCGCCACGCCGCCACTTGGCGATGAGGCCGGCGTTGGAGTTGGTGGCGTACTCGTCGCGCCAGGCCTCGAGCTGGTTGACGTAAGTCAGGGCGCCGGTGCCGCGCGCGCCCATGACGCGGGTGGAGTCGTTGTAGACGGTGGCGCCGGTGTTGGCCTGGAAGCGCACATCGGCGCGGTGCAGGGAGTCGAGGGTGGTGTAGGAGACAAAGGGAGTCAGGGTGAGTTCGGGCACCGGCCGCCAGTCGACCCGCAGGCTGAGGGGAACGCGAACGCGGCGGGAGTAGGACTGGTGGAGCAGCGAGTTAGTCATTGCCGGGTTGTAGATGCTCGGGGCGCCCGGCTGGGGGTTGGCGAGGGTGGCGGCGGTGCCGTAGTTGTAGGTGGGCACGGCGTAGTGCCAGGGCATCATCACGTCGCTGTACCCAAGGCCCAGGGTGTAGCCGAGGTTCCTGGTCAGCGGGTCGACGAGGCTGAAATCGAAACTGGGCCGGACCTTGCGCGTGAGTTCGTCGCCGGGGCCGCCGGTGCGGCGGAGCGTGAGGTCGTAGCTGTTGGTGTTGAACGACGCCTTGAGGTTGATCTCGCGCCGGGCGTATTCGAAGGCGGTGCGCCGGACCATGTTGACGGAGCCGCCGATGGCGTTGGCACTGTCGGACGGCAGCGGCACCTTGCGCACCTCGATGCGGGCGATGCCGACGGTGCTCGACTGGGTGAGGCGCGGGGCGCGGGTGTTTTCGCGTTCGTCGGCAAAGACGGAGGCCTCGCCCAGCCCGTCGGAGGTGACCTCGGTCTTGTCGGAACTGAGGCCGCGGACGTTGATGCGGATGATGTCGCTGCCCTGGTATTCGACGCCCACGCCGGGCAGGTATTTGATGAACTCGCCGATGTTGTTCTGCGTGATCTCGCCCATGGAATCGGTCGAGGTGACGTTCTTGAGATTGCGCGCATAGCGCTGTTCGTTGGCGGCGATCGACTCCGCGTCGACCTCGCGCGCGGCGTTCACGCGGAATTCGTCGAGGCGCACGACGCTGCCACCCGTGGCGGCCAGGGTGAGGTCGAGTTCCACGCGCTGGCCAGGGGCGAGCGTGAGCGTCTTCTCCGTCGGCGCCGTGTGGGTAAACGAAACGACGACGGTCACTGGGCCGGGAGGGATCCCCTCGAGCAGATAGGCGCCGGAGTCATCGGTGAAGGTCTGGAGCGGCGTGCCCTTCACGGCGACGCGGGCGTTGTTGACGTAGCGGGCGGTGGATTGGTTCAGCACCCGACCGGTGAGGCTGGCGGTGGCGGCGTTGCTCACGCGGCCGGTGACGGTGGCGGCGGGCGGGGTGTCCGCCGGGGTGGCGGCCCCAGCCGGGTCGGGGCAAAGCAGCAACGCGCAGACCAACAGGTGACGGAGTGGGGTTCCCATGGTAGGGTGGCGGACGGGGTGGGGTAGGTGCGCTGCCATCTTAGCAGCGTCGTCGTTCACTATTTGACGGCGTTGGGATTTGCACAACCCTCCAGGCATGCATCGCCGACCACCGCTTTTCGGCGGGGGTGCGCGCCGGCCCGGCGTCGAGGCGCACCCGCCTGATGGAGCGATGCGGCGAAGGGTGTCATCGCGGGGCGAAGATTGGTGATTCCGCGGGCGCGTCCGGTCGTGTAGGCTGATCGCGCTCCGCTCCTTCTCCAGCTCGCCATGATGTCCCGGATCCGCTCCTTCGTTTTCCCTGTCTTCGCCGGCTGCCTCGCGGGCTTCGCCCTGCCGGGCGCCGCGGCCCCGGCTCCGGCCAAGTCGGCCCTGGCTTCGCTGCCCATGACCGAGGGCCGGTTCCAAGCCACCGACGAATCGCTGCGACAGTACCAGGTTCCGGAGTGGTTTCGCGACGCCAAGCTCGGCATCTGGTCGCACTGGGGCCCGCAATGCGTGCCGATGAAGGACAGTTGGTATGCCCGCCGCCTGTATGAGCACGAGACCACCGACGCCAAGGGCAAGGTGACCGGCCCTTCCCCGGTCCACACGTTTCACCGGCAGACCTACGGCCACCCGTCGGAATTCGGCTTCAAGGACATCATTACGCGGTGGAAGGCGGAGAAATTCGATCCCGAGGCGCTGATGGCCCTCTACGCCCGGACCGGCGCCCGGTACTTCGTCAGCCTCGGCATCCATCACGACAACTTCGCCCTCTATGGCTCCAAGATCCACCGTTGGAACTCCGTCGCGATGGGGCCGCGGCGGGACATCGTGGCCGAGTGGCAGCGCGCCGCCGCCCGGCACGGCCTGCGCTTCGGCATCACCGAGCATCTGGCGGCGAGCTGGTGGTTTTACAGTCCGAGCAAGGGGGCGGACAAGACTGGCCCGAAGGCGGGCGTGCCCTACGACGGCAACGACCCGCGCTACGCCGACCTGTACTGGCCGGACAACCACCGGCCGAGCTTCCGCTACTACGGCACGGACGTGCCCGACTCCTTCAAGGAGGCCTGGTACCGGCGCATCGCCGAAATCGTCGATCTCTACCATCCCGACCTGCTCTATTCCGACAGTCCTCTGCCCTACCCCGACGATGTGGGGCGCCGCCTGGTGGCGCACTATTACAACGCCGACGCCCGCCGCCACGGCGGCCGGGTCGAGGCGGTCTACACCTGCAAGGAAGACGCCGCCGGCCGCTGGGTGCGCGACATCGAGCGCGGGGTGCGCGAGGAGATCGCACCCGAGCCCTGGCAAACCGACACCTGTATCGGCAATTGGTACTATCAGACGGGATACAAGTACAAGACCTCCGCCCAGGTGGTGCACATGCTGGCCGACATCGTGAGCAAGAACGGCAACCTCCTGCTCAATTTCCCGCAGCGGCCCGACGGCACCCTGGATGAGCCCACGCTGAAGATTATTGCGGATCTGGGCGACTGGATGGCCGTGAACAGCGAGGCCATCCACGGCACGCGGCCGTGGAAGCGCCACGGCGAGGGCCCGACCAAGCTGGCCAAGGGCCGTTTCGGCGGCCTGAGTGACACTGGCAGCTACACCGCGGCGGATTTCCGTTTTACCACCAAGGGCGGCGCGCTCTACGCCATCGCGCTGGGCTGGCCGGCCGCCGGTCGCCTGCTCGTAACATGTCTCGCGTCCGCTGCCGGCACGGTGGCCGAAGTCGCGCTGCTGGGTCACGCCGGCCGGGTCGAGTGGCGGCAGACTGCCGAGGGCCTGGAGGTCCGGCTCCCCGACCAGCGGCCGTGCGACCTCGCCTACACCCTCAAGATCACGGGCCTGCCGTGAGCCGCCGCCGACCAGCCCAGGGGTGCGGGCCGGTCCGCCGACCGCCCTTGTTCGGGAAGGGAGCGCGCCGCCCTGGCGTCGATGCGCATGAACCGCTGCTCGCCTCGATCCGGGCCGGGAAGATCGACTTTCACGGCCTTGGGCGCGGGCATTACCCGGGGGATCGCCTGGCGACGGGTGAATTGCCGGGGCTGCTGAGCCTGGGATACTGGGACGCACGGGGCGACCAGGACTGGGGCATGGACTTCCACCGCAATGAAGGAGTTGAGATCTGCCTGCTCGAGACAGGGGCGATGCGGTTCGCGGTCGATCACCGGAGCTTCCCGCTGGGGCCCGGGGACCTGACGATCACGCGGCCCTGGCAGGCGCACCGCCAGGGCGACCCGCGAATTGCGGCGGGCCGGCTGCACTGGGCGACGCTGGCGGTGGGGGCGTTGCGGCCGGACCAGTCGTGGCATTGGCCGCGCTGGGTCCTGCTCGCGCCGGCGGATCGGGCGGAACTGGCGCGCCGGCTCCGTCAGACGGAGACGGCGGTCTGGCAGGCGTCGCCGGAAGTCCTGCAAAGCTTTCGGCGCCTGCGGGCGGCGGTGGTGGAGGAGCAGGGAGATCGGCGGCAGTCGCGGGTGGCAATCGGCCTCAACGAACTGCTCCTCGGCGTGCTCGATCTGCTGCGGGCCGAGAACCGCGCCGAGCAACCGCGGCTCGCCAGCCCCGCCCACTCGGTGGAACTCTTTCTCGATGATCTGCGGTGCAACCTGAACAGCCTCGCGCGGGAATGGACGCTGGCCGGGATGGCCGCAGCCTGCGGGATGGGCACCACCCAGTTCAGCCAGCTCTGCCGGCGGCTCACCAACGACAGTCCGCTGCGCTACCTCAACCTGGTGCGGCTGGAGGCCGCGGGGCGCTGGTTGCGCCGCGAGCCGGGACGCAGCGTGACCGACATCGCGTATGCGTGCGGGTTTGCCTCCAGCCAGTACTTCGCGAGCCAGTTCCGGCAGCACTTTGGCAAGACGCCCAGCGAGTATCGCCGCGTGTCCGAGGGCGAGGGAGGGTGATCGCGTGCCCGCTGGCGCGACGACTCCGCGCACGCGAAGCCCCTCGGGGATCGACCTCGCTTCCCCTCCCATCCTTGCGGTCGCAGCGCAGCCTGACCGCCGCCGGCGGGCGCACGCTACCTGGCCGCGGATGGCGCATGGGACTCCGCGGCGACCAGGCGGAGCGGGGGACGCGGTTGCGTCGGCAGATCGCGGAAGGCAAAGCGGATGGGGACAAGGATGTTCATCGCCGCCGGCTCACCCTGACGGCTGCCGGGCGCAAACTGCCATTGGTACACGGCTTGGATGGCGGGCTCGTCCAGCGGGGAGGTGGGCGTGCCGGCGACTGCGACATGTCGGACAGCACCCTTTTCGTCGATCCGGCAGACCAGCATCACCTCACCTTCAATTCCGGCGCGTCGGAGATCGACGGGGAATTCGGGCGCGACGGTGCGGAGGATCCGCGGGGCCGTCCAGCCGTTCGGGAGGTCTTCGGCGGCGACGGAGGCCACTTCCAGGGATGAGGGCGTGCCCACGGAATGCACGCACCCGGTGAACGCAAGCAGCAGCGCTGTCGGCAGCAGGCAGCGGACAGCGACGCGGAGCGGACGAGGTTGGGTTTTTGTTTTCATGGGAACAACGGAGTTCGCTCCTAGAACCCACGGCCCGCGGCGGCCGACGCGGAGAAGCGACGGCCCGACGGAAAAAAGCGCCGAGTTGACGGAGGAAGCCGACCGGCGCCGGCGGGCAGCGCACCGGGAAACGCCGGTCCGTCGCCCCTTCTTCGCGGCGGCCGACGGCCTTGAGCCGGAACCATGCAGTCGAAGTCGACGTGCACCGCAGCAATGTAGCCGCGACGACCTCGTCGCGGAGCGGGGCGCGGTCGCCCCGCCCACAGGTCACCGTTTCGTCAGTGGACTCCCGCAGGTGCGTCAGCCCGACTTCATGGATCCGGCTCGAGAGGGATCCGACTCCGGCCCGAGCCCAGTCGCGCAGCTCAGTCGCGGATGAACCCGCGCAGGAAGCGAGTGCGCAGTTCTCCGTCTCCCGGGGTGATCTGCGCCACCAGTTCGAGGCCGAAGAGCTCGAACGGTTCGATCCAGGATCGTCCGATCGCGCGCACGATTAGCCGCCCCTCGTCCGTCCACCGGTAGGCTTTCACAAACAGCGCGGCCTCCTGGAAATGCGACGGGAAGAATTCGCGCAGCGCCGGTTTCACGTCGACGTTCTCCTTGATCAGGGAGGTGCTGCAGAGGAACACCTCACTCGAATTGCGGCCAAGGTAGTGGGTGACCGCGAAGGCCTTGCTGTCGGGGGCCCACGTCGCGTCAAACGCGGCCGTGGTGGAAAAAATCGAGTGCGGGAACGAGGCGTTTCGCCGGTGCAGCATCAACCAGTGCAGAATCTCCCTTTTGGGCCGCTTCATCCCGTCGTGGAACAGGGTGAACTCCTTGTCCGGAGAGGAATACAACTCGGCGTTGGGAAAACGCATGCGGTGGTCGGGCGCGAGCCGATGGGCCGGATCTTCCCGCGGTCCGACCCTTCTGGCCCCGGGTGGGAAGAAGGACTCCAGTTCCAGCCAGTCGAGGGGCACGCTCATGTCCGGTGACAGCCTGATGGTCAGATCCGGGGGAGGTGCGGTGGGGAAACTCCCCGCGGAGGACCTGGGCTTGGGCAGCTCGATCTGCGGCAGTGGCGGGCGCGTCGTGCAGGCGCCAAGCAACAAGGTGACGGCGGGCAGCCAGATCCGGAGAAGTCGGGACGAGTGGCTGGATGAACCCATGGGGGGGACCAAAGTAGACGCGCGAACGGGTGTCTTCTTAGTCGGAGAGATTCGGTGGCAAACCCGGAAGGGACACGAATCGACATGAAGGAACCGAATGAACACCCGCGGCGAGCCCGATCTCTGCGCCGTCCACGTCGAGGTAACCCGGCGCGAAGGGCGGCTCTTCGGGGCGGAGGTGTGTTCGTTCGTGGTTCTCGACCGGATCCCTTGGCCTGGCCCGGACTGGCCTCCCGCCCACGGTTCCTCACGCGCGCGAGGCGCCCGCGCATCGGGGGCGCGCCGGATTTCACCGTCCCTTCGCAGGGTCTTCATCGTCCCTTCACACGGGCACGGCAACTTGAGTAATGACCAACGCAAACCTGGAGACAACGGCCACGCGCGTGGGGTGGGGCATTGGACTCGGCGTGTTCGTCCCCGTGTTTCTGCTCCTGCTGGCCCGCTGGCACTGGAAGCCCGGTGCCCTGATCCTGGCGTTTGTGCTCTTGGTCGGGGGAGTTGCGGTCGTTTCCGAACTCACAATCAGGCGCATCGGCGACAAGAGGTACCGGGCCGCGGTCGGCCTCGCGCTGCTGACGGTCCTGTTGCTGGTCTGGATGAACGTGGCGGTGGGCGGTATCCTCGGGGACGATCCGGCCAACCTGATGTACATTGGGGTGCTGCTGGTGGGCTTGATCGGGACTTTTCTCGGGCGCCTGGAGCCCCGGGGAATGTCGCGGACCCTGTTCGTCACCGCCTACGCCGTGCTGCTGGTCCCCGCCATCGCGTGGCTCATCGGGACACCCGCGTTTGCCAACGGGATCGCCGCGGTCTTCGGCCTCCACGCCGTGTTCGCCCTGCTGTTTGCCGGGGCAGCGTGGTTGTTCCGGTGCGCCGGCTCGGGTTAGCGGGACGGCTCACTTCGTCCGGACGACGAACTGGCGGTAGCGGCGGATCACCGGGGGCCGGTTGGTGAGTTCGGCGGGCGGTCCGAGGAGGGCTTCCTTGAGATCGGCATACTCCAGGCGCCAGATGAGAATGGAGTACCCCACCAGGTGGTGCGGTGGGCCCTGTTGCCGCAGCCAAGCGCACAGGCGCGCGAAGCGGAGGTTGTCGAACAGGTCGATGTCGCTGGCGAGGGCGCAGTTTTCGGGGCGTTTCACGAGCCGGGCACGTTGAACCGGATCCGGAACCTGCTCTTCGAGAGCGATCACCTGGCGCAGAAGACGCTGGTACAATTCCTCGTAGTCCCTGCTCCATGGGCCGAAGGCCGTGGTGTAAACGCTCTGGAACAGGGAAGCGCTAATGGCGTAATAGCCGGGCGACAGCGGGTACGGTTCGAAGGTGCGGCGTTCGAGGAAACCGGGCAGCCGTCTGGCCGCGATTCGGTGGTGGGCCGGGCTGTCCGCGCCGAAATAGGCAAGGTGCATCGGGACCTCTCCCCGGGGGTTGTGGCGGTCAATCCAGCGCTTGAGGGCCGGCAACTCGGTGCCCCAGTCGAGGGAACTGTCGACCAGCCGGAGGTAGCCTGCTGCCGGGCCGCCCGCTTGGGGCCCGAAGTAGGCCAGGTAGTGGGGGTGCAGGGCGACGGCGTCGAACGCCGGCCAGGCCGCCAGGGCGGCGAGGGCCGGTCGCGACCAAACGATCGCCCGGCGGATCAAGAGAGCGGCGGCGCCGGCGAGCACCTGCAACGCCGGGTAGATCGGCAGGACGTGCCGGTGTCCGAGATTGATGTCCTCGCTCATCGCCACCGCGAGGTAGCAGCCGACGAGGGCGAACCACGGGGTGGCCTCGTAAACGCCGGGTCCCGGGGCCCATGCCCCGAGCTGCCGGCGCCGCCACCACCAGGAGCCGACGCCGGCGGCCAGCAGCAGCAAGAGCGCCGGGTGCGTCTTGACCCAGATGGCGTAAGGGAAAAACCAGTACCTTCCTTCCAGCCGCCATTCCCCATGTGCGAAGGAGCCGAGTTGATCGTCGCAGCCGAGCAGGGTTTCGATGCCGCGGATAAATCCCTCGGGCAGGATGCGGTGTGCCTGCAGCCAGCCGAGCGTGGCGGCCAGGGGCGCCGGAATCTCGTCGCGGCTGGGGGCGGAAAAAAACGCGATCCGCGGGTCGGTGGGATCGGGGCTCGCTTCGTAGCGGAAGCCATAGTGCGCCCAGAGGGCGCCCCAGCCCGCCAGCACGTGCAGGATCACCAGAAGGGCCATCACTCCCGTCTGCAGCCGGCGCCGCCGCAGTCGCCACTCCCGCGCCCCGTGGCGGAGGATCAGGGCGTCCCCGCGCCAGAGGCGCACGGCGATCAGGACGGCGGCGATTGGCAGGATGACGAGGGCGGTTGGTTTGGCCAGCACGAGCAGGCCGGCCGACACGAGACCGGCGAGCAGGCGGCCCACCGTCACGACGTGCAGCAGCCGCCAGCAGCACCAGGTCGAGGCGAACAGGGTCGCGGTGATGGCGAGGTCGGTCGAGACCAGGCTGCCGAAAGCGAGCATGTGCGGCGAGAAGGCGAAGAGCGTGAGGGAGAGTAATCCGCCAGCGGCGCCGAAGTGCCGCCGTGCCACCAGGAAGACCAACAGGCCGAGCGCCACTCCGATGACCGTGACCATCGCGCGTGAAACCCACAGGAGTTGCTCCGGCGAATTGCCGAGGCCGAAGAGAAAGCGCCGGCCGAGTTCGTAGGCGTTGCCGGCGAGCCAGAGGGGATCGTCGCGGCCGACGAACTTCGGCTGGAGCGCGAGGAACGGCAGGGTGGCCCAGCGTTTGATCAGATCGCCGTTGGCGCCCTCGATGCGATAGTCGTGATGCACCCACAGGTTGTAGCCAACCGCCAGTTGCAGACCCTCGTCGAAGGACAAGCCCTGCCGGCGGGACGCCATGGTGGCCAGAACGGCATAGGCGACCAGCAGGGCCGCCGCCGCCAGCGCGGTGAGGACCGCCTGCCGTCGTGGACGCGCGGGCGGTTGCGGATCGATGGGAACCAGGGCGGCGGGGTCCGGGGCCAAGGGGAGTGGTTTCGCGGTGACAAAGCTCCGCCAGGGCGCAGGACGATTCAGGCTGGATCAGCCGGAAAGGAGGCGAATGCTCCGTGTCAACCGGGCGGGGCGAAGGGAGAGTATTTACCTTGTGGATTCACCTGCCCGTTCGGCTGACGACAAGTGGATTTGAATGACAGTTCAATCATCCGGAAAAGTCGCCGCACTCCTGCTCCGCACCGGAACGCCGGAAGGAGTCGAATCACGAGACGCGAATCGGGCAAAGCCATCGACCCGGGCCGGCGCGCGGTTGGTGAAGCTGCGGCCGCGCCTGAACCGAAGGCGAAAGCGTGGCCGCGCACGGGGCGACGGCACCCCACCCGCAAGGCATTCAGGACGAAGCGAACCGACGTAACTCAGCCGGGCTACCGCGAGGTGCGCCGCTGCGTTCCCGAGTCGCGGAGCATCTTGGCCTGCTCCTGGGCGGCCTTGCGGTCCGCCTTCTCCTGTTCCCGCGCCAGGCGCTCGCGTTCCTTCTGGCTGAGCGGTTCTTCCGTGGTGGCGCAACCGGTGAGGAGCGCCGCGATGGCGAGGAGCAGGAGGGGCAGGCGGGAGTTCATGGAGAAAGGGGCAGGTGGGTTTCAGGCGACTTCTCCCACGGCGCAGAGGGAGCCGGCGTGCTCGATGGAGAAGGTGGTGGCATCCGTGCGGGGCTCCAGCCGCACGGTCACGTTGTCGGCCGTCGCCGGGATTTCCTTCTGGTACTTGAGGCGCAGCTGGCGCGGCTGCGCCGGGAGTCCGGCCCGGGCCAGGGCGGTCTGCACGCACTCCACGTAAACCGTGTTGTTGAGGTGCCCGTTGCCATCGACATCCGCGTAGCGGAGCGTAACCGCCGTGCCTGTGGAGGCGTTGGCGGCGGGAGCGGCGAAGGCCAGCTGCTCGAGGTCCGGACAGAACACGGCGCCGGGCCCGACCGGAAACGCGTCCGCCAATTCGCGCGGCACGCGGGCGATCGCCTTGGTTCGCAGGCTCACGTAGAGCCAGAGCGAGGAGCCGGACAGGATCGTGGCACCCTGCCGATCGTGGAGACGAAATTCGCGAAAGCCCTTGAAGCTGCGAATGCCGGTGGACCAAGTCTCGACGCGCAGCGGCTCCTCGTAGGCCGGATAGCGTTCCATCCTCACCAGGATGCGACTGAGGATCCAGGACTCGCCGCGGGTCCGCATCGCGCGTGCGCCGACGTCGAATTGGTCCGCGTGCCGGATGGCCGCTTCCTGGAGAAGTTTGAAGGCGGCCGGCAGGGACAGCACGCCCGTGCGCTCGACGTCGCGATACGAGACGGTCGTGTCCAGCACCAGGGTTTCGTGCATCGCGGGGCCGGGGAGACGGGACACCGCGCCGGGTTTGCGGGCCGGGGCGGAGTCCGCGGGCTCAGGCGAGCGTCGCCATGTCGATCACGAAGCGGTACTTCACATCACTCTTCAGCATGCGCTCGTAGGCGGTGTTGATCTGATCCATGCGGATCCGCTCAATGTCGGCGGTGATGCCGTGGCGGCCGCAGAAATCGAGCATCTCCTGCGTCTCGGGCAGGCCGCCGATGAGCGAGCCGGAGAACGAGCGGCGTGCAAAGATGAGCGAGAAGGGAGCCACCGCCACCGGCTGCTCCGGAGCCCCGACGAGCACGAGGTGGCCGTCGCGCTTCAGCAGATTGAGGTAGGCGTTGACGTCGTGGTTGGCCGAGACCGTGTCGAGGATGAAGTCGAAGCTGCCGGCGTGCGCGGCCATGGCGGCGGCGTCCTTCGACACGACGACCTCATGGGCGCCGAGCCGCTGGGCATCGGCGGTCTTGCCGGGCGAGGTGGTGAAGAGCACGACCCGGGCGCCGAAAGCGCGGGCAAACTTCACTCCCATGTGGCCCAGCCCGCCGAGGCCGACGATGCCGACCTTGTGGCCCGGACCGACCTGCCACTTGCGCAGCGGGGAGTAGGTGGTGATGCCGGCGCAGAGGAGTGGAGCCGCGGCGGCGAGGTCGAGGTTGGCCGGCATCCGGAGCACAAAGTCCTCCGTCACGACGATGCTCTGGGCGTAGCCGCCGAGGGTCGGGCGGTTGAGGTGCTTGTCCATGCTCCCGTAGGTCATCACCATGCCGCCGCAGAACTGTTCCAGGCCGGAGCGGCATTCGGGGCACGTGCGGCAGGAGTCAACGAGGCAGCCGACGCCGACGGTGTCGCCCACCTTGAACTTCTTCACGCCGCTGCCGACGGCGGTCACGCGGCCGACGATTTCGTGGCCGGGCACGGCCGGGTACTGGGTGAAGTGCCACTCGTTGCGCGCGAAGTGGAGGTCGGAGTGGCACACGCCGCAGTAGAGGATCTGGATCTGCACGTCCGTCGCGGTCGGGACGCGCCGTTCAATGACGGCGGCACTGAGCGGAGACGTGGCGCTCGGCGTGGCGAAGGCCTTGGTGGAATAGCAGACGGGCTTGGACATGGCGGTGGCGGAGTTGTCGAAGCTTCGATGATCTCGCGGGAGCAGAAGGACTGCAATCGGGGAAATCGCCGGAGGAAGCCGGGTGGCTCATCTGCCGGTTGGCGGTCATTTGTCTGGTGTAGCCGGGGGCGGTGACCCCGGCGGCCGGCCTCACCGCGGCCGGCTACAACCGCCAGGCGGGAGGTGCACCCGACGCCGTTTGGCCACAGGGCCGGCGAATTTCAGGCGGCACAGCGTGTTTCTTGCGCCCCCGGGGCGGGAAAGCATGATCTCCTCCCTGTTTCGCATGAGCACCTTCAACTTCGATCTCGCGCCTGAACGTCGCGGCACCGATTCGCAGAAATGGCAGAAGTATGCCGGCCGCGACGTGCTGCCCCTGTGGGTGGCGGACATGGACTTTCCGTCGGCACCACCGATCCTGTCGGCGCTGCAGGCGCGCGTGGATCACGGCGTCTTCGGCTATGCGCGACCGACGCCGGCCACCGTCGAGGCGGTGGTCGGGGCGATGCAGGCGCGTTATGGCTGGGCGGTCGATCCGTCGTGGATCGTGTGGCTGCCGGGTCTGGTGGTCGGTTTGAATGTCACGGCGCAGGCCTTCGCGGCGCCCGGCGAGGAGATTCTCACCCTGTTGCCGGTGTACCCGCCGTTCATGTCCGCGCCGCGGAACAGCGGACGCGTGTCGACCGGGGTGCCGTTCGTCCTGCGGGAGGGCGCCTGGGCCATCGACTGGGAGGCGCTGGAGCGGGCGGTCACGCCGCGGACGAGGATGTTCTTCCTCTGCAATCCGCACAATCCGCTCTCCCGGGTCTGGCGGCGCGAGGAGCTCGCGCGGTTGGCCGAATTCTGCGTGCGGCACGACCTCGTGCTCTGCTCCGACGAGATCCACTGCGATCTCATCCTCGACCCGGCGCTGCCCCACGTGCCCACGGCGGCGCTCTCGCCGGAGATCGCGGCGCGCACGATCACCCTGATGGCGCCGAGCAAGACCTACAACGTGCCCGGTCTCGGCACGTCGCTGGCGATCATCCCGGAAGCGGGCCTGCGGAGCCGTTTCCTTCGCGCCACCGCGGGCATCGTGGCGGAGGTGACGTGCCTTGGCTTCACGGCCTGCGAGGCGGCGTATCGTGACGGTGAGCCCTGGCGCCAGGAGTTGCTGGCCTACCTGCGCGGCAACCGGGACTACCTGCTGGAGAGCGTGGCGCGCGAGTTGCCGGGCGTTCGGGTGGAGGCCCCGGTGGAGGCGACGTACCTGCTCTGGATGAACGTGGCGGAGCTGGGATTGGAAAACCCGGTGGCGCACTTTGAGCGGCACGGCGTCGGGCTGAGCGATGGGGCGGCGTTTGGCGCGGCTCGTGGCATCTACCTGCGACTGAACTTCGGCTGCCCGCGGGCGACCCTGGTGGAGGCGATGCGGCGCATGAAGGCCGCAGTGGCGGCGGCGCCCGGGCGAAAAGGCTAGGCGGGCGGCCGGCCGACCGATCGGATGCGGGGCGGGCTCGCCCCGCCGACCAGGGGGGCGGACGCGATCAGTCGACCTTCAGGCCGCGGCGTTCGAGGGTCGTGCCGGTGACGCGATCGTAGGTGGCGAGGGCGCGGTGCTGGTCGGCGAGGGCGCGGGCGAAGCTGCTTTCCACGAGGGCCAGTTGCTCCTGCGATGTCAGGACATCGAGAGTGCGGCCGGAGCCGGCCTGGAGTTTCTTCTGTTCGGCCTCGAGGGCTTGGCGGGCGAGGTCGAGGGCCGCCCGGGTAGCGGCGACACGTTGGCGGGTGGTCTCGATCTGGCCGGCGGCGGCGGCGACTTCCACCGCGATCTCCTGCTCCAGACGGACCAAATCGGCTTCGGACTGGCGGAGTCCCAGCGCGGCGGCGCGGGCGCGGCCCCGGCCCTCGGCGAAGGTGAGCGGCACGGACACCACGACCCCGGCGGAGTAGGCGCGCACATCCTGGTCCCGCGCCTGGCGGCGGGCGGTGCCAAAGTCGCGGTCCATGCCGGTATAGCCATAGCTGCCGACGAAGTCGACGCGGGGCAGGAGCTGGTTCTGGGCGAGCGTGCGCGAGGTGCGGCGCTTGGTTACCCCGAGGCGGGCGGCCTGGAAGTCGGGCCGAAGATCAAGCGCGCGTCTGAGATCGGCGGCGGCGTCGATGGTGGCCGGCGCGGGGGGAGGGAGCGGCACGAGGTCGAGTTCCGGGCCATCGGGGGGAAAGGAGGATTCGCCCAGGAGTTGGCGGAGGTCGTTCTGCAGGTCGGCGGCGGCGCGGGTGGCAAGGAGCACCTGTTCGTCGCGGGCGGCGAGCCGGGCGCGGGCCTGGATGACGTCGGCGTCGGAGATCTGGCCGGCGCGGTTGCGCTTTTCGTTCTGGTCGACGAGTTGGGCGGTGAGGTCGCGCGAGAGGCGCGCGATGCGGACGTTTTCGCGGGCCTGGGCGAGAGTGGTGTAGGCGATGACGACGCGGGAGACAGTATCGATGACCGTCTGCCGGTGCTGCCACTCGGCGATGCCACGATCGGCCCGGGCGAGGCGCAAACCGGCGAGGCCGGCACCGAAACCAAAGCCGCGGAGCAGCGGCTGCGTGACGGAGACGCCGCCGAAGGTGACGAAGTTGTCGGTGAAGCGGTTGAAGGAGCCGCGCTGGTTTTCGGCGGTGGCGGTGAGGCTGTAGGTGAGACCCCACGGCGTGTAGCCGCCGAGCGAAAGCGAGTACTCGTCGGTTTGGACGAGCGAACGGGTCAGCGGCGTCGTGGTGACCGGGGTTTCACCCTCGCCATAGCTGCGGCGAAAGGTGAGGGACGGATCGAAGCGGCCGGCCTCGGCGAGGACATTGGCCCGCGCGATGTCCGGGGTAAAGGCGCTCACCTTGAGGGCCTGGTTCTTCTGCAGCGCGAGGCGGATCGCGTCGTCGAGCGACAGCGGGGCGGCGGGCAGTCCGGGGGCGAGAAAGAGGCCGAGCAGGAGGGCGGCGCACGGGTTGCGGCGAAACGGAAACCGGGCCGGGAGCTTCGGGATTGGGCGGGCGAACGAGGCGGAAGTCATGCAGGAACGGCTCCCTCAGGGTACTTTCATCCCATCCTGCAGGCGGACGATGCGCGAACCGTAGGCGGCGTTTTCGTTGGAGTGGGTGACCTGGATGATGGTGACTCCCTCCTCCTGGTTGAGGCGCTTGAAGAGCTCCATGATCTCGCGTCCTTGGTCGGAGTGCAGGTTGCCGGTGGGCTCGTCGGCGAGGATGAGACTGGGTTTGGCGACCAGGGCTCTGGCGACGCCGACGAGCTGCTGCTGGCCGCCGGAAAGCTGCGACGGGTAGAGGTCCTTCTTGCCGACGATGTGGAAGCGATCCAGGGCGTCGCAGACGATGCTCTCGCGCTCGCGTTTCGGGATGTCGCGGTAGGAGAGCGGCACTTCGAGGTTCTCGTAGACGGTCAGATCGTCGAGCAGGTGGTAGCTCTGGAAGACAAACCCGATGTTGCGCTTTTGCAGGTCGAAGCGGCGGCGCTTGTCGAGCTGGTGAACCGGTTCGCCGAGGAGGTGGTATTCGCCAGCCCAACCATGATCATGGAGCCCGAGGATGTGGAGCAGGGTGGACTTGCCGGATCCGGAAGGCCCCATGATGGAGAGGAACTCGCCCTGGGCGACCTGAAGATCGATGTGCCGGAGGGCATAATAGGGTCCCCCCTTGAGGGGGTAAACGCGGTCGACGTGGCGAAGGGAGATCATCTCGGTGGGAGTGAACGCGGCCGATCACATGAACAGGTGGGCTGGCCGTTTGGGAGTGCTGGACGAATCCCGGCGGCGAGAGCTGGCGGGTGGCAGGCTCGCGGTCGGTTTCGTGCTCGGCGGGGCCTTGGTGGCAGGCGTCGCGGCGGTGGCCGGGGAAACGGGTTCGGCGGCGGAGGCGGCGAGGGCGGTGTTGCCGCGTTGGTGGTGGGTGCCGGGGTCCATCGCGACCACCGTTCCGGAGGCAAGCAGCAGGGAGGCGAGCGCAGTTTTCATGGGTGCAGAGCAGATTCCTGCGGTGGGTTTAGCAGCGGCCATGCCGCGCGGAGGAGGAATTATAAGATAATAATGAATAGATACTAACGCCATTCGATGGTCTCCGGGATGCCGGCGCGAGGATCGATTGTGGAATGTGCCCGTCCCATTTGTGGGAATCCCAGGACGGAGTGGGTCGGGCTCGAAAGAGCGTACCGCGATGCCGAGCGGTCGCGACGAGGGATCCCACCGCCTCGCTTCACCGCGATTCTGTGGTCGCCGGGGACGCCGACCCCGGCCGGCACCTTCGATCGCGTCGTCGAGGCCGACCTCGGCGTGGCCGATTGCCTCCTGTCATGTTCATCGTTGGTTGCGGCCTCGGGCCGCGTCGGAAGGCACGTGGTTCTGGCTAATCGGCTTCGCAAAATTGCGAATACCGTGTCCGCGCGACTGGCGGGAGCAGCGAGGTGTCGACAGGGCCTCGGGCCGGCGGCACGCTCAGGGCGGTTTTCCGCAGCCTGCCGAATGGCGGCCGGCGGCGGGGCCCCTCCCCATGAAACGTCTGCTTCCGTTCCTGGTTTCTCCTGCCCTTCTGCTGGCCTCGGCGGTGGTTCTTCCTGCGGCCGAGGCCGCGCCGCGCCGCCTGTCGCGCGACACCCTGCGCGACCGTATCCGGGGAGCCTGGGCGGGGCAGATGATCGGCGTCGCCTACGGAGCCAAGACCGAATTTCGCGCCAAGGGCGTGCGGTTCGAGTCCGAGATCCAGCCCGAACCTCTCTCCAACGCGATCAACCAGGATGATCTTTATGTCGAGATGACCTTCGCGCGCGTGATGGACACCGTCGGCCTCGATGCGACCAGTGCGGATTATGGGGCGGCCTTCCGCGATTCGAAGTACCGCCTGTGGCACGCCAACGCCGCCGCGCGGCGCAACCTGCAGCGCGGCCTCCAGCCGCCGTGGACCGGGCATCCGCGCTACAACGCCCATGCCGACGACATCGATTTCCAGATCGAGGCGGACTTCATCGGCATCATGTGCCCGGGCTTGCCCCAGACCTCCAACCAACTCTGCGAACGCGTCGGCCGCGTGATGAACCACGGGGATGGGATCTATGGCGGCATGTTTGTCGGCGGCATGTACGCCGCGGCGTACTTCGAGTCGGATCCCCGCGCCGTCGTGGAGGCGGGGCTCGCATGCCTCCCGCCGGGGAGCGCCTATGCGCGCCTGATCCGCGATGTGCTGGTCTGGTCGCGTGAACTGCCGGACGACTGGCGCGCCCTCTGGCAGCGGCTGGCCAAGGCATGGGATGTCGACGACTGTTGTCCCGTCGGCGCCCTCGCCCCCTACAACATCGACGCCAAGCTCAACGGCGCCTACATCGCCATCGGACTGTTGTACGGGCGGGGCGACTGGATGCGCACGATGGAAATCGCCACACGTTGCGGGCAGGATTCCGACTGCAATCCCTCCAGCGCCGCGGGGGTGCTGGGGACCATGATTGGTTATGAGCGCATTCCTGAAGCCTTTCGCCGGGATCTCGCCCCCCTGGCGGACCGCAAGTTTCAGTTCACCGACTATTCCTTCAACGACATCGTGGCGTCGACCGAGCGCCGCGCCCTGGAGGCGATTCGCCGCGCCGGCGGCCGGGTGACGGAGCGCGAGGTGGAGGTGCCGCGGCAGGACCCAAAGGCACCGGCGCTCGAAACCTGCGACTTTGGCCGCCCGGTCCAACGCCTCGGAACCGCTCATGCCGCCTGGACCTGGCGGGGTGAGTGGCGCAACGCCAAGGACGTGCGCCTGGCGACTGCCGCCGGCTGCGAGGCGGAGCTGAAGTTTCAGGGCACCGGAATCGTGCTCGGGGGCGTGATGAACCAGCGCGGTGGCCGGGCGGATGTTTTCGTCGACGGTCGCAAGCAGGAGTTGGTGGCGGATGCCTACGTTGCACCCGACAATCACGACAATGATCTGTGGCGGATTTTTGGGCTCCCGGCCGGACCGCACGTCCTGCGCCTGATAACCCGGCCGGATGCGGACCCGGCGAGCCAGGGTCGCGAGATCGCCTTGCGCGAGGCGGTTGTTTATGACGCCGGGCCGGCGAAGTAGCCGCGGTGGCGGGGCGGACCAGGCGACGGGCCGGTTGTAGTGGGCCGCGTCGAGGCCGGCGGGGATGGGATCGATCATCCCTCCACTCCCGGGCCGGTATGGCGCGCCCGGTTACCGATCGCGGTAGCGGGGCGGGGTCGCCCCGCCTACAGGGGGGAATCAGAACTCGAAGGAGTTCGTGATCGTCCACTTGTTGGGCTGCGGGATGCGGGCGCTGGCGACCGCCCCGTTGGGCTGGGCGGTGACCGCGATCAGATCCTCGCTGCCGAAGAGGTCGCGGACGTTGAGTTGCACGCTCCAGCGGATCTTGTCGTTGAAGATCCGTCGGCCGTACCGCAGCCAGCCGTCATAGTTGATCTGGTCGCTGTCGTAGAACGGACGCGTGACATCGTACACCCAGGCGCCGGCGGCGTTTTGCTTGGCGGGGAAGCCGATCGCGACCTTGTCCTGCCAGCGCGCGGCGCCGCCGATGCTCCAGCCCTTCAGGCGGCCGGAGCGGAAGTCGTAGTTCGAGACCACGTTGAACCGCCAGCGGCGCAGTTCCTGCACGGGCGAGCCGTTGGCCGCGAGGGCGTTGAGGTACGGCACGTACATGTTGATGATCGCGAGATTGCCGAGCTGCGACGTGCCGAAGGACCCGAAGTAGGTGATGTCCTCGAGCCCCTCCATCTGGCGGATGTTGGTGGCGAGTTGGCCGTTGCCATCCTTCCAAAGTGGCAGGTTGCGGTTGATGAACTCGGTGAAATCGGCGCCGACGTTGGCCTTGCGCGCCTCCTGCATCGCGGCGTTGAAGGAGATTCGCCAGTTGCTCGTGGGGTTGAAGGTGCCTTCGAACTCCCAGCCCTCTGAGACCGTGTCGGCCACGTTGCCGACGTTAGGCGGCCGGGTGGCGCTCCACGTGCCGCCGTTGGCGGCCTGGGTGAAGTTCCAGGTTTCGGCGAGCAGCGGATCGACCGGGCGGAGCCACTCCGCGCGGGTGCGCTGGGTGAACCACGTGTTGCGGAAGGCGGTTTCGGCCGGGGTGAGGGCCGGGTTGAGGTTGTTGGCCTGCGCCGGATCGGTGAGGCTGGCGCGCAGCGGCAGGTAACGCGGGTCGCCGGGCGAGAAGCCGAACCAGCGGTTGATCACCACTTCGCTCACGTTGGCCTGACGCATGCCGTTCATGGCGCGGACGACGTCGTTGCCCGGCCAGAACGTGTTGTAGAAGGTGGCGCTGTCGTTGGACTGCGTGGTGCGGTAGCGGTTGACGCGCAGGGTGAACTTCCGGTCGAGGGCGGAGAGGGTCACGCCGAGGTCCTTGGTCTTGCCGGCCGGCGGGGCGAACGGGCGGCCGTAGACATCGGCGATGGTGGACGAGGGACGGAAATTCTGCGCCTGGTTGTACGAGAGGCTGACGTCGCTGCCGCGCGGCATCCAACGCTTCAGCCAGTCGGGCGCGTGCAGCACGCCGCTCCAGCTGATGGTCTCATCCTCGGCGAAGATCGTGGGCCTGGCCGGCAGGGTCCACGCCGGGCTGTAGGGATCGGTCTCACCGGTGACGGAGGCGAGGCGGGCGGGGCCGGCGTCGCGCAGGTCGAACTTGTCCTTTCGCCAGCCGACGAGGCCAACGAGCTTGTCGGAGAGGAGGTAGCCCTGCCAGATGGCGGACTGGCTCTTGGTGGTGTTGGAGTTCTTGGAGGCGCCGGCGTAGAGTTTGCTGATGTCGCGTTCGTCCGCGGAAATCGTGGTGACCGGGACGCGGACCATCTGGTTGACCCGGGCGTCGAAGACGAGGGCGGTGCCGGTGCGCTGGGGCACGTGGAGGGCGCTGATCCCCGAGATGTTGGCGCCAGCCGGCGAGCTGAGGTTGGCGATGGAGGGCCCGAGGTAGTGGATCGCGGCGTAGGAGGGGTAGGTGGTGGCGGTCGGGTTGTTGGCGTAGACGTTGAGGTCCAGGCCGTAGGAGTAGCCGTTGATCGAGCGGTTGAAGTTGGCGTTCTGCTGGTCGGTGTAGGTGCCGGTGAACACGTGGCGGCCGAGGTGCCGGAGCCAGCCGTCGCGCCGCCGCAGGTCCAGGGTGGCGTAGGCCGTGGCGCGCTTGGCCTCACGGGTGGACTCGACGAAGTTGTTGCCGATCGAATCGGAGGCGACGTAGGGGCGGCCGAAGTTGGGGTTGGCGGTGCCGTCGACGAGCTTGGTGTTCATGTCGACGAAGAGCGTGTAGGCGTCGTAGCCGAAGACGCCGAAGTTGTCGCGGTTGTGGGTCTGCCGGTCGTAGACGAGTTCGACGCCGACGAGATCGCGGAAGAACGTTTGGCGGAGGGTGGCGTTGAGGGCGCGGAAGTCGGAGCCCTCGCGCTTGTTCGGGCCGTCGAGGAGGACGTCGTAGAAGTTGAAGATCGAGGGGTCGCGGATTTCCTGATACCGCCAGAGGCCGGTGTAGGCCTGGCCGGCGGGGGCGAACTGCTGGTTGAGGTAGAAGTTGGGGTTGTTGCCCTGGGCGCCGAACGCGCCGACGGCGTACCACTGGGTGTAAGGGGTGCCGCCGCGGTTGATCATGAACGGCGGCACGCTGCCGCCGCCCTGCACCGCGGAGTTGGGATCGGTGAAGACGGCGGCGACCTGGCCGAAGACGCGGCCGGTGGCGCCGAGGTGGGCGAAGAGGAAGGGGTTGTTCGTGACCGAGGTGGGGTTGGTGGGATCGACGGCGACCTTGTTGAGCACGTGGTACCAGACGGAAAGGCCGTCCTGGGGCGGGGTGGGGCGCGGGCGGTTGGAGGTGGTGCTTCCGCCCTCGTAGCTCACCTGCAGCTGCGTGAGCCCATGGCGGATCAGCTTCGGCTCCCACTTCAGCGCCGTGAAGATGCGGCGGTCATCCTCGAAGGCGGGTTCCTGCCGGAAGTTCTCGGACTTGTTCAGTGCGATCACACGCAGGCCGAGCGTGCCCTTGAGGAGCGGTTGGTTGAAGTCGAGCACCTCGCGGTGCGAATCGAAACGGCCCCAGGTCTGCTGGTAGCTGGCCGAGTACTTGTGGAGGTTGGCGGTCTTGAGCTGGTTGTTGATGATGCCGGCGGGGCTTCCGAGACCGAAGAGGATGGCGTTGGCACCGCGCGAAATGTCGACGCGCTCGGTGTTGTACGAATCCATCGGGATGTTGGTGAGGAAGAAGTCGCGCGTGAGATCCGCCCCGGCGAGGCCGCGGACGCGGGTGGAGTTTTGCGGGCTTTGCAGCGTCGCCTCGGCGCTGGAGAAGCGGTTGCCGGTGTCGACCCCGGAGAAGTTGCCCTCGAAGCCGCCGGCCTCGGTGTTGGTCGTGTAAACGAGCAGATCGCGGACGTTGGTCGACGCGGTATCCAGCATGAACTGCTGGGTGACCACGGAGATCGCCGCGCCCACGTCGCGCAGGTCGGTGCGCAGGCGCGTGCCGGCGAGCGTGGAGGTGGCGGCGTAACCGCGGTCCTGGGTGTCCTCGACGACGAAGGGGGTGAGCGTGACGGTCTCGTCGGCGGAAGGGACGGTCGGGCGCAGAGTCGCCGTGGAAGGCGCGACCTGGGCAGACAGCAGCGTCGACAAGGCAAGGCCGGCGACGGCCCAGGCGAGGGAGTGGGAACGGAAGGGCAGGGTCATGATGCGGGCACCGCGGGGTGGTCAGGGTGGAGCCGGCGGCGGTGGCGCGGGCTCCGGGAGGGTCAGGTTGGTACGCCCCCAGGGGCATGGCCAGCCTCGACTTGCCGGCGTGGACTCCGCGCGGGCGCGGCACCGGTTTGCCGCCTTTGGCGGGAGGCATCCACCGACCCGGCGCGGAGTCCCTCAGCCGGGATCCTCGTAGCCGGCAACGTCCACGCGGGGCGTTGGCGGAGGGATCGGAAGGCCGTACTTGCGGAAGAGCTCGTGAAACGCCGCCACCGTGGAGAAGCCGGGCTTGAAGTTGCCGAAGCGGTGGCCCTCGGCGATGAGCAGCGGGGTCCAGCCCCGCTGGTTCCGGGTATTCCACACCTCGAGTTTCGCTCCGCGCGCGTCGAGCAGCCGGACCACCTTGGGGAAGTTGGCGAAGGCGGCGCCGTGCATGGCCGTGTCGCCGTTCTTGGAAACGGCGTTGGGGTCGGCGCCCAGGGAGAGCAGGTATTCGACCGCCTCGCAGGCCTCGTCCTCGGTGCCGGCTTCCTCCTCGACCGAGCGGGTGCCGAGTCCGGCCGCCGCCATGAGCGGCGTGCAGGCGTCGACGTTGGTGAGAGTGGGATCCGCGCCGAGGGAGTGCAGCAGCCGGAGAAACGGTGTGTCGGCGGTATCGGCGGCCAGCAGGAAGGGCGTGCAGCCCTGCCGGGCGATGCGGCCGCCTCCCTTGGGGCCTCCGGTAAGGCGGCGGTTCACGTCGGCGCCGCACGCGACGAGTTTCCGGATGAGGGCGTCGCTGGTGTAGAGACCGGACCCGTCCGGCACCGGCTGGCCGTCATCCTCGCCGCTGTCGGGTTTGCGCACCCACGAGAGGATGTGCAGCGGCGCATAGCCGGAGCGCAGGTCGTTGGGATCGGCCCCGCGGTCGAGCAGCTCGGCGGCGAGTTCGAAGTGAGCGTTCTCGATCGCGATGACGAGCGCGCTGGTGCCCGGGCGCGGGCCTTTGCGGCCGGCAGCGCGGGCGGGTTTCGTCGCCTCGTGCAGGTCGGCCCCGGCGCGGAGGAGGGTGCGGACAACCTCCGTGCGTCCGGTCCGGGCGGCGAAAAGCAGCGGGGTGAAACCGGAATCGACGGCGGTGCGGAAGTCGGCGCCGGCGGCGATCAACGCGGCCACGACCGGGGCGTGCCCCTCATGCGCCGCCCACATCAGGGCGGTCTGGCCGCCGGCCGCAAGCCGGTCGTCGACGCGGGCGCCGCGCGAGAGCAGCAACTGCACCGTGTCGAGGTGCCCGGTGCGGGCGGCGGTCATGAGCGGGGTCTCGCCGCCGCGGAGCGCGGCGTTGGGATCGGCGCCGGCTTCCAACAGCAATCCGACGACGGCCGCGGAACCGCTCGCGCAGGCGAGGGAAAGCGGGGTGACGCCGTAGCGGTTTCGCGCCTTGGGATCGGCGTGGGCGGCAAGGAGCGCTCGCACGGCGGCCAGGTCGTCGTGGCGCGCGGCCCAATGGAGGGCGGTGGTGCCGTCGGCCTGCGCGGCGTTGACCGGCGCCGTGGCGATCAGGGACAGGACCGCGGATCCATCCCGGCGCTCGGCGGCGTCGGCCAGGAGGGCCGGCGCGGGCGATGGGATCGGCGGTTCCGCCGCGTCGAGCGCGAGCCCCAGTGAGGCGCAGGCGAGCCAGCGCCGGAGGCGGGCCAGGCGGAGCGGCGCGTTTCGCACGACCGGGACAGGGGGCGGCATGGAAGGACGGGAGCTCACACCGTTAGCGGGCGGAACAAGTCACCCATCTTCCCGGTGCTGTCGGCAAAAGAGTCGATTCGCACCCCCGCCTTGTCGAGCAGCGTGAGATGGAGGTTGGCGAGCGGGACGGGGTCGCGGTAACGGAGATGGCGATTGCCCCGCAGGCCGAAGCTGCGGCCGCCGGCGACCAGGGTGGGCAGGTTGGTGTGATCGTGGACGTTGGGGTTGCCGATGCCCGAACCGTAGAGGAGGAAGGTGTGATCCAGCAGCGAGCCGTCACCGTCGGGGGTGTGCTTCAGGCGGTCGAGGTAGTAGGCGAACAGCGAGACGTGAAAGGCGTTGATCTTCGACATGCGCTCGATCTTCGCCGGGTCGTTGCCGTGGTGGGAAAGGGGATGGTGGGGATCGGGCACGCCGGCCTCGGCGAGGTAGGTGCGGTTGCTGGTTTCCCGCGCCAGCTGGAAGGTGATGACCCGGGTGATGTCGCCCTGGAAGGCGAGCACCTGCAGGTCCAGCATGAGGCGGGCGTGATCCGCGTAGGCGGCGGGCACACCGAGCGGACGATCGAGATCGGCGGGCAGGTGGTTCTGCGCCACGTCGGCCTCGGCCTTCTGGATCCGGCGTTCCACTTCCCGGACCGTGTCGAGGTACTCGGAGAGCCGGGCCTGGTCGGCGGGGCCGAGGCGTCGGCGAAGGGCGGCGAGGTCCTCGGCGACCCAGTCGAGCAGGCTCGCGCGGCGGCGCAGGGCCGCCTGCCGCTCGGCGAGCGTTCCGCCGTCGCCAAAGAGCCGCTCGAACACCACCCGCGGATGCGCCTCATAGGGCAGGGGCGTGGTGGGCGACGACCAGGAGAGGTTGTTTTGGTAGACGCACGCGTAGCCGTTGTCGCACTGGCCGGTGGTCTGAAGCATGTCCATCGCGAGCTCGAGCGAGGGAAGCTGGGTTTCCTGGCCGATCTGCTGGGCGGCGAGCTGGTCGGCCGTCGTGCCCAGGAAGTAGTCGTTGCTTTCCGTGTGTTTCGCCTTGGCGCAGGACAGAAAGGAGGAATTGGAGGTGGCGTGTGAGCCGGGGTAGGCGTTGCGCAATTCCAGGTTGGTCAGGACCGTCACGTGGTCGCGGTGGGGGGCCAGCGACTCGAGAATGGGCGAGAGCGTGGACAGGGTGTCGTCAGTTCCGCGCGGCGTCCAACGCGACTGGTCACAACCCATCGGCATGAAAAGATAGCCGAGCCGGCGCGCGGGTCTGGCCGCGGTGCGGGTGGCGGCGGTGGCGGCAGGCACCATCGCGTCGAGCAGGGGGAGCGCGAGCGAGGCGCCAAGGCCCCGGAGAAACGTGCGGCGGGGCAGGGCTTGGCGGGTGAGAAAGAAGCTCATGGGCGGAGGGGGAGTGGTGGAAAGCGCGAAGGGGGCGGGAAACCTCGGGTGACAGGGGGCGAAGGCACCGGCCCGATCTCAGGGTGCCTCGCGCATCTGGAACGGCACGCTTCGCACGATGCCGAGGACGATTTCCGAGAAGCGATAGTCGTGGGCGCGGGCGCGCCGGACGATTTCGCGGAGGGCGGGTGCATCGCCGGGCTCGATGCCGCGGCCGAGGGCGAAGGTCAGGAGCTTCCCGGTGAAGGTGCTGACGAACAGCTCCGGGCGCGCCAGGATCGCCTGTTCGAGGCCGGCCACCCCGTCAAACACGGTGCCGTCGGGCAGTCCGCCGCGGGCGTCGATCGCCCGGTGATCCTCCTCGGTGCGCCAGCGACCGACGGCGTCGTAGTTCTCGAGCGCGAAGCCGACCGGGTCCATCAGGTCGTGGCAGGAGGCGCAGCGCGGGTTTTCGCGATGCTGTGCGAGGCGCTGGCGGATCGGCAGCGAGGCCGCGATGACGGTGTCCTCGAGGTTCGGGGTGTTGGGCGGTGGCGGCGGGGCGGGTTCGCCAACCAGGTTCGCGAGGATCCAGTTGCCGCGCAGCACGGGTGACGTGCGGGTGGCGTAGGAAGTCACGGCCAGCAGGCTGCCGTGGCGCAGCAGGCCGCCGCGCTGGCGTTGCGGATCCCCGGCGAAGGACACCCGCCGGAACTGGCTCCCGAAGACGTGGGGAACTCGGTAATGGCGCGCGAGGCGCTCGTTGAGGAAGGTATAGTCCGCGCTCAGGAGCTCCGTCACCGGCCGGTCCGCGCGAAAGACGTCGGCGACGAAGAGCTCCGTTTCGCGGCGCAGCGCCTGCCGGAGGTTGTCGTCGAAATCGATGAAACGGCGGGCGTCCGGCGTGAAGGCCTCAAGCCCGCGGAGGTGGAGCCACTGCGCGGCGAAGTTGTCGACGAGATTGCGGGCGCGATCGTCGGCCAGCAGGCGGCGCACCTGGGCCTCGAGCCCGGCCGGCTGGCGCAGTTCGCCGCGGAGGGCGGCGTCGAGCAGCGCCTCGTCCGGCAGGCTGCTCCACAGGAAGAACGAGAGGCGGGAGGCCAGTTCGAGATCGGAGATGCGGTGGGCCGCACCGCGAACCGCGTCCGGCGGGTCGGTTTCGATGCGAAAGAGAAACTGCGGGCTGATCAGGAGCGCCGTGAGGCTCGCTTCGATTCCCGCCTCGAAGCCGCCCTCGGCCCGGCCGTCGCGGAAGAACTGCAGCAGGCGCCGGAGATCGTCCGCGTTGACCGGTCGGCGGTAGGCGCGGCGGGCCAGGCGGGAGAGGAGGGCCCGGGCGCGCTCCTCCTCCTGCGTCTGATCCGCGAAGCGCTCGGAACCAGGCGGGCGAGCGGATTCCGGGCCGGCGGGCGCGTCCCCGAAGAGGATCCGTCGGCTCGGGGTGTCGCCGAGGCCGTGGGTGACCAACGGCCCGGTGATCGTGACCTGGTAGACCGCGGGAACGGTGCGCGGGTGGCGGTGCATGTTGAAATGCGAGGCGAAGGGAGCGCGTTCCGTTTCGAGCAGGGCGGAAGGATCCTTGGGAAAGGTCACTCCGAGTGCGTGCGTTCCGGCTGGGGCGGTGATGCGAAACCTCAGGTGTTGGTCCACGGCCTCGGCGTTTTTGTCCGCACCCGGCGGCTTGACTGTGGCGGTGGCGAGGCGGGTGCGATCGAGCAGCACCTCGATCTCGTGCGGCCGGCGGAGGCCTTCGACCTGCTCATTCCGATCGCGCTGGAGGCGGACCTGCACCTCGTATTCGCCGGTTTGCGGAAAGGGGTAGGGGATGAGGATTCCGCCCCGGGTACCCAGGGGCAGTCCGTCGACGTGTTCCTCCTGGGTGACATCCGGGCGGACGCGGAAGGTGTCGCTGCCTGGCGCGCGGCCGGGCGTGCCCACCGCGAGGCGGGCGATCTTCTGGGCGGCGGTGACGTAGCGATCGAGCAGGGTGGGCGAGAGGTTGCCCACGGCGAGGTTGTCGAAGCCATGGCTCGGTTCGTCGTTCGGCAGGAGCGTGCTCGCGTCGATGGTGACGCCGAGCAGGTCGCGGATCGCGTTCTGGTATTCGGTCCGGTTGAGACGGCGCAGCGTTTCGGTGCGGCCGGGCCGGGGCCTGGCCGCCGCGGCGCGATCCAGCGCCGCGGTCAGCGTCGCCACGACCTGGTCGTACTCGTCGGTCGACGGTCTCACTTCTCCGCGGGGCGGCATCTGCCGGTGTTCCAGCTTCCGCACGACCCGCTCCCAGGTCGCAGCCGCGGCCGCGACGTTTGCGGAGTTGAGGCCCTCCAGTGAGAAATCTCCCTTGCGGGTGCCGGCGTCGTGGCAGTCCGCGCAGAAGTTCGCGAGGAACGGAGCCACGACATCCCCGGCGGCGGAAATCGGCGCAGCGAGGAGGCCGATCGTCGCGAGGCAGGCGCGAAGCGTGAATGCGTGGGAGTGGGGCACCGGGGGTGAGTGCAGCCGGAGCGAAGAGAGCGCCGGACCGGGCGGCGAGGCAAAAGGAGGGGTGAACGGTGGTGCCGGATTCTCGCGGGGAGGAATCACCCCGGGACTGCCTGGCGGGGAGGCTCGACGCCCCGCGGCGGTTGCGGCATGCTGCGAGGACCACGGAGTCATGAATGTCCGCTTCTTCGCCCTTCTCGCTCAGGTTTGGGGGATCGTGGCTGCGATCTCCGGCGTGCTGGTCGGCGCCCCGGTGAAGTTCGGCGTGCACGAAGTCGTGCTCGCGGCTCCGGGCATCGGCGGCAACCCCTTCGACGTCGAGGCCCGGGTGCGCTTCACGCCGCCCTCCGGGTCGGCGCATGCCGTGACCGTCGGCGCGTTCCACGATGGAGGCTCGACCTGGCGCGCCCGGGTTTACCTGACGGAGCCCGGCCGCTGGACGTGGGCGACCGAATGCCCGGCCGTCCCGGCGCTGCACGAGCGGCGCGGGGAGTTCACGGCGAGCGCCTCTAACCGCCGCGGCCGGCTGCTCGTCCACCCGCGGAACCCGCGACAATGGATGACCGAGGACGGGCGCTGGTTCCTCAACCTCAACGACACCGCCTATTTCCTCCTCAGCACGCACGATGGCCAAGGCGATCCGGTGCCGTTCGAGGACTTCACCGCCTACGTGCACGACGCGACCACCCGCGGCATCACCTCCTTCCGCAGCTTCGTCGCCAGCGGACCGGCGCCCTTCCACGATGCGCAGAACGCCGGTCACCACCGGTGGCGCGAGTTCTTTGCCGACGAGGCGTTCAGCCGCCTGCGGCTCGAGGGCCTCCAGGAGACGGATCGCCGGCTGCGCTGGCTGCACGATCACCACCCGGACATCGCGGTGCAGCTCATCCTCTTTCCGCTCGAACGCTGGCGGGCGGACGGCATCTTTTGGGCTCGGCTGTCGACGGCGCAGAAGGAGCGCCTGCTCCGGCATCTCGTGGCGCGGTACGCGGCGTATCCGGCGATCTTCTGGTTGATCATGAATGACGCCCACTACGCGCCCGTGCGCCAGCCGCCCCGACCCGGCGAGGCCGAGGGGACCGGGACCGACGTGCAGTTTCCGCGCAACCTCGCCTTCGTGCGCGAAGTCGGCGCGTATCTGGAAAGGCACGACCCATGGAACCACCCGCGCTCGACGGGGCCGGCCCGCGGCGTCCCGTTCTTCTTCGAGCGCGAAGCCTGGGCCACCTACGTGCACCTTGAGGCCAACTACGACCTCGGCGCCCGCGGGATGGACACCTACCTCGACGTCGCGAAGCCGGTCTTCCTCGGCGAGGATCGCTACGAGCAGGATCGCCCGAACCTCGACCCGGAGGACATGCGCTTTTTCCAGCGACGCCTGTTCTGGACGTGGCTGCTCGCCGGCGGTTCCACCAACTACGGCGGCCGCTGGTGGGTCGTGCACCCCTACACGCAGACCGGCCGTCGTTCGTCTCCCTCCGCGCACCGGAGCGCCGCGCCGCCCGTGTTTTCGGGGCAACTCGTGGGCCTCGATTCCGTGCGGTTCATCCGCGACTATTTCTCCGCGCGGGACCTCGACCTGTCGCCGTGCGAACCCGACACCGTCCTTGTCCGCGACGCCGATGGCCGTACCGGCGCCCAGGCGCCGCGGGCGATGCGCCGCGGGAGCGAGGAGTGGCTGATCTACCATCCCAACGCGAATTCCGCGGATCGAGCCGCCCGCGTCGACGCCACGAAACCCGCGCGCCTGCGCCTCGATCTCACCGGGGCGCCCGGGCGTTTCGCTGTCGAGTGGTTCCGACCCTACGATGGCGTGACGGCGGTGGCGCCGGCCCTCCCGGGAGGGCGCGTCGTCGAACTGACCGCCCCCTGGCCCGGGCAGGACGCCGTGCTTTGGCTGCGAAAAGAGTGAGGCGGCAGCCAGCTCCGGAACCTCAACCCCTTCCCAAAATGCACCTCCCCGCCTCTCTTTCCCGTCGCCAACTCCTGGTCGGCGCGGCCCTCGGTGCCGTCGGAGTCGCCACTCGTGCCCTTGGCGATCCGGCCGCTCCCGCCCCCCGGCTGAAGATTGGCGTCGCGACCCTCGGCTTTCCCAAGCTGACCCACGCGCAGCTCGCCACCGAATTGTCCGGCGCTGGTGTTCGCCTCATCCAGCTCTTCCTCGCCCAGAGCGACACCCCGTTCTGGCGCTACAACGGGCGCGCCGATGTCTCCTCTCTCACCGCAGTCCGTGCCCGCGAAATCGCCCGCATCTACCGCGACGCCGGCATCGCGATTCACAGCCTCGGTGTCTATACGAACCTCATCCATCCCGATGCCGCCGAACGTCGGGCCAACCTCGACTACTTCGCCGCGATGATGGACCTCGGTGCGGCGATGGAGGTGCGCACCTTCATCACCGAGGCGGGACACCATCTTGATCCCAAGGGGCCTGAACCCCGCATTGCGCATCATTTCCAGGACGAGGTTTGGATCCAGATGCTCGGCACGGCCCGCCAGCTCGCGGCGCTCGCGGAACAACGCCAGGCGACGGTCCTGTTGGAGGGATTCTACCGCGGGTTTCTCGCCAGCGCGAAGCGGCTGCGGATGTTCCTCGAAGAGGTCAACTCGCCGCGCGTGCGCGCCCTGCTCGACCCGGCCAACCTGATCGAGGTCAACGACCTCGAGGAGATGTTTGCGCAGCTCGCGCCGTGGATCGACTGCCTGCACGCCAAGGATCGCCAGGTCCACGTCGAGAAGGGCGTGCCGGCTGGCCAGGGATCCCTCGATTACGTGAAGTTCGTCCAACTCGTCGCCCGCCACACGCCGGCGGCTCCCCTCATCCTCGAATACGTCGGCCCTGCCGACTACCGCGCCGCCCTCGCCCATCTGCGCCGGGCCCTCGCCCAGGCCGGCCTCGCGGCCGACTGACTGCCTTTCGATCAATTCCATGGCCCACGGAACCCACGAAACCCGCGGAAGGCAGGCTTCCGTGTCTTCCGTGTGTTCCGTGGACCAAATCTCTGAGACACCCGCCCCCGACCTGAAAGTCTGCCGTATGCCAACCTCAAACACTGCCTCCACCTCGCGGCGCCACTTCCTTCAGGGCGCCGCGGCCACTGCCGCCGCGTTCGCGATCGTGCCGTCCCGCGTGCGGGGCGGCGCCGGGCGCGTCGCGCCCAACTCGAAGACGACCCTCGCCGCGATCGGCGTGGGCGGCCAGGGGCTGCAGAACGTCCAGGCGTTTCTCCAGTTTCCCGAGGTGCAGGTCGTGGCGGTCTGCGACGTCAACCGCGAGGGAAGCGGCTACATCTCGTGGAACTGGGACAAGGGCAAAGCGGGCAACACCGCCGGCCGCGAACCCGCCCGCCGCCTGGTCGACGAACACTACGCCAAGGGCGAGCGCTCCGGCACCTACCGCGGCTGTCGCGCCTACGCCGACTACCGCGAACTCCTCGCGAAGGAGGACGTCGACGCCGTCATGGTCGCCACGCCCGATCATACCCATGCGGTCATCGCCATGGCCGCGCTCAAGCAGCGGAAACACCTCTACTGCGAGAAACCGCTCGCCTACACGGTCAGGGAATGTCGCCTCCTCGCGGAGGAGGCTCGGCGCGCCGGGGTTGCCACCCAGCTCGGCAACCAGGGCCAGGCCACGGTCGAGGCGCGTCTGACCTGCGAGATGATCTGGGGTGGCGCCATCGGCGCGGTGCGGGAGGTGCATGTGCCGATCGGCGCGCGCTTCTGGAAGCACGCGATGTTCGACGGACGCCCACCCGCCGAACCGGTGCCCGATGGCCTGGAGTGGGATCTCTGGCTCGGCCCGGCGCCGGCCCGCCCGTACCACCCGGCCTACGCTCCCTGGCACTGGCGCAACTGGTGGGACTTCGGCACCGGCCAACTCGGCGACCTCGGCTGCCACCGGATGTCCTCGATCTTCAAGGCCCTGAAGCTGGGACATCCCTCGAGCGCCGAATTCTCCAGTACCTACGACAACGGCGACGCCTACCCGCACGGCGTCGTGGGGCGCTGGGAGTTTCCCGCCCGCGGCGAACTTCCGCCGGTGACGATCCACTGGTACGACGGCGGCCTCAAGCCCCCGCGTCCGCCCGGCATCGAGGCGGGTCGCTCCCTGGGGCAGAACCTCTTCATCGGCGATCGGGGGATGATGCTCGATTACCGCCTCGTGCCCGAGACGAAGATGAAGGAATTCGGCCGCCCCAAGGAGGTGTTGCCGCGTTCGCCGGGCCACTATCATGAGTTCGTCAACGCGTGCCGCGGCGGAGCCGCGCCGGGGGCCAATCTGGTCGATCACGCCGGCCTGCTCAGCGAAGTCTGCGCGCTGGGCAACGTGGCGCTGCGCGCGGGCAAGAAGCTCGCCTGGGATGGGCCCAACCTGAAGGTCACCAACGACGCGGCCGCCAACCGCCTCCTCCACCGCGACTACCGCCCAGGCTGGACCCTCTGACCCCTCCGGAGTCCCCGGCTGTGTCACCTATTGGGTGACAAGACGGCCCGGGGTGAGGCGTGGGGGCGGAGGGGTGAGGTGGGTTTGCCTTGCCCGCGTTGGGGTGGCGGGTCTGATGGACGCGGTTACCCCTGCGCATGATCACGGTCCCGCTTCGCCGTCTGCTGCCGATCCTGCTGTTCGCCGGTGCGGCGGGCGTGGCGGTGCGTTGCGCCCGGGTGCCGGCACCCGCGGTGGTCACCGCGAAAGGGGAACATTTGTACCGGACGCAGTGCGCCGAGTGCCACGGCTCCCAGGGTCAGGGGGTCGAAGGCAAGTACGCGGGATCCCTCAGCGGCGATTGGCCGTTGCCGCGGTTGGCGCGGTACATCGAGCAGAATATGCCCGAGGACAGCCCGCAGCCGCTCTCCCCGGATCAAGCGCAGGCTGTCGCCGCGTATCTCTACGACGCGTTTTATTCCCGCGCGGCCCAGGCGAAACTGCGACCCGCGCGCCGGGAGCTTTCCCACCTCACCAACCGGCAGTACGCCGTCGCGGTGGCCGACCTCCTCCGGGAACTCGAGGGCGGCGAGCCCGTGCAGGGAGCGATCACCGGGACGCGCGGCCTGGCCGCCACCTATTACGGATCGGCCCAGCGCGGTCGCTTCGATTCGGGCCGGGTCGTGCAGCGCGGAGTGGATCCGGGCCTCGACGCGACCTTCGCGCCGGGCACCCCGGCCTGGGCTCGGGTGGGATCGGCGGAATTCTCGGCTCAGTGGCGCGGTTCGTTCCTGGCCGAGGAGACGGGCGAGTACGAGTTCATCGTCCGCACGCCGAACACCGTGCGCGTCTGGATCAACACCGAGCCCGGGAACCCCGCGGAGGCCACGCTGGACGTCAACGTTTCCAATCCCACCCATCCCGACCACCGCGTGACCGTCCGGCTGCTCGGCGGGCGTCGCTACCCGATCGCGATCGACTACTGGGCGCTGCCGGAAAAAGCCGGGGCGCCCCCGCCCGCGATCGCCCTGCGCTGGCGACCTCCCCTGGGTTCCGAGCAGCCGGTGCCGGCGCGCGTGCTTTCGCCGGAAACCGTGCGGCCGACCTTTGTGCTCGCCACGCGGTTTCCCGCCGATGACAGCAGCCATGGCTACGAGCGCGGCCTCGCGGTCTCCAAGGCCTGGGACGACGCCACCACTCGCGCGGCCTTCGAGGTGTCCGGCCATGTCGCCCGGCGTCTCGACCGCCTCGCGGGCACGCGGCCCGGGGATCCGGAGCGGGCCCGGAAGATCGAGGCGTTTGCGGTCCGGCTGGTGACGACGGCCTTTCGCCGGCCGCTTTCTGCCGAGGAGACGCAACGCTACGTCGGAGAGATCTTCCAGCGCGCGCCGGAGACCGCGACCGCGGTGCGGCGCGTGGTCCTGCTGGCGCTGAAGTCGCCGCCGTTCCTCTACGGGGATCTGCCGCCAGCTGGCGACTCGGCCCCGGGCCGTGCCGCGCGACTGGCGCTCGGCCTGTGGGATTCACTGCCGGACCGGGCGTTGACCGAGGCGGCGGCCGCCGGGCGGTTGGACAACCGAGCCGAAGTGGCGGCGCAGGCCGAGCGCATGCTCGGCGATCCGCGGGCCCGGGCGAAGCTGCGCGAATTCTTCCATGTCTGGCTGCAACTGCGCTACGTGGAGGACCTGCGGAAGGACCCGGCGCGCTTCCCGGAATTCACGCCGGAGATCATCGACGACCTGCGCACCTCGCTGAACCTCTTTCTCGACGACGTGGCATGGGGGGGGGCGGGGGATTTCCGGGAACTGCTGCGCGCCGACTACCTCCACGCCAATGCGCGGCTGGCGCGGTTCTACGGTCTGGACGCCGCGGCGGTCGGGGAGGATTTCGTGCGCGTGCCGGCTCCGACGGGGGAGCGGGCGGGGGTGATCACCCACCCGTACGTGCTGGCCGCCCTGTCCTATCCGAAATCGAGCTCGCCCATCCACCGCGGCGTTTTCCTCACGCGAAGCATCGTGGGCCGGGCGCTGCGATCGCCGTCCGTGGCGGTGGCGTTCAACGACGAGGAGTTCGCCCCCGGGATGTCGATGCGCGAGAAGGTGGAGAAGCTCACCCGGGGGGAGAATTGCATGGGCTGCCACGCGATCATCAATCCGCTCGGCTTCAGCCTCGAGTGGTACGATGCGACCGGGCGCTTTCGCCGCTCCGACGGCGGCCGGCCGATCGAGGCGGAGAGTAGTTACGTGCTGGAGGACGAGCGGGTGGTGCGCCTCAGCGGGGCGCGGGAGGTCGCGGAGCTGGCCGTGACGAGCGAGCAGTCAGCCGAGGCGTTCATCGAGCAGCTTTTTCATCACGTCGTGAAGCAACCCGTGCTCGCCTACGGCCCCGACACCCTCCCGGCGCTGCGCCGCTCCTTCGTCGCCTCCGGCTGGAACCTCCGCCGCCTGCTGGTCGAGATCGCCACGCTGGCGGCGCTGCCTCCCGCGACCCTCCCGGCCTCGGCGCCCGCTTCCTTCGCGGCTTCGTCCGTCACCCCTTCCCACCCATGACCCCGATCCTTCGTCGTACGTTTCTCCGGCAGGCCGGCCTTTCCGCCGCGGTGCTGCCGTTTGTCGCCGGCCTGCCCAGCCTCGGCCTGGCGGCACCGGCGCGACCGCGCCAGCTACTGGTGGTGGTGTTTTCCCCCAACGGCACGATCCCGACCGCCTTCTGGCCGGACCAGGCCGGCCGCGACTTCGTCCTCAAGGAGATTCTGCAACCGCTGGCTCCGTTTCGGGATCGCCTGCTGACCCTGCAGGGGATCTCCAACCGGGTGCGCGGCGATGGGGACGGCCACATGCGCGGCATGAGCTGCCTGCTCACCGGCATCGAGCTCTTGCCGGGCAACATCCAGGGTGGCGGCAAGTCGATTCCGGCGGGATGGGCGGGCGGGATCTCGATCGATCAGGAGATCCGCAATTTCTTCCAGAGCCAGCCGGCAACGCGGACCCGTTTCGGTTCGTTGGAGTTTGGCGTCGGCGTGCAGGATCGGGCGGATCCGTGGACGCGGATGTCGTATGCCGGGCCGGGCAAGCCCGTGGCGCCCATTTCCGATCCCTACCAGATGTACGAGCGGCTCTACGGCCAGGTGCGGGATCGGGAGCACCTGCGGAGTGTCCTCGATCCCCTGAAGGAGGAACTGGCGAAGGTGCGCCGGCTGGTGAGCGCCGAGGATCGGCGCGTGCTCGAGGAGCACGAGACGATGGTGCGGACGCTGGAGCGTGAGCTCAACGACCCGGCGGCGCAGGCGCTGCGCGCGCAGCCTCCGTCGCTCGAGGGGGGCGTTGCGGATCAGAACGACAATGTGCCGCGCCTCAGCCGCATGCAGGTCGACCTGATGGTGAATTGCTTCGCCAACGACATGGCCCGGGTCGCGACCCTGCAGTACACCAAGTCGGTCGGTGGCGCGCGCATGAATTGGCTGTCCATTTCCGACGGTCACCACGGCCTCTCGCATGAACCCGACAGCGACACGGCGGCGCAGGAGAAGCTGATCAAGATCAATACCTGGTTTGCCGGCGAGGTGCGCTATCTCGCCGAGCGCCTGGCCGCGACCCCGGAGCCGGATGGCGAGGGCTCCTTGCTTGATCACACGCTGATCGTCTGGACCAACGAGCTCGGCAAGGGGAACACGCACACCCTGGACAACATCCCCTTCGTGCTGCTCGGCGGCGGTTTCGGCTTCCAGATGGGGCGGGCGCTGAAGTTCGACAAGGTGCCGCACAACCGCTTGCACCTGGCGCTCGCGCACGCGGTCGGCCATCGGATCCCGGTGTTCGGCAAACCCGACTTCTGTTCGGCGGGACCGCTCGATCTCGCCTGAACTGGGGCAGGCTCACCGCGTCGGCGAGCCCGCCTTGATGCCGGATCTCAGAACGCGGCCGTCATCTCCTGGAGATGACCGGGCTCGAGGATCTGTTCGCCGAGGGAGGTGCACTCCTGGGCGTCGTTCTTGTACAGCTTGAAGCGGATCGGACCGGTCGCCTCGTTGGTTTCCCAGCGCCACTTGCCGATGGAGACGAATTGCAGGGGCACGCCCTTCTCCCAGCTCAGGCCGGGCCCATCCCCGCGGATGAAGAGCCGGTTGCCGATCCCGATGTAAGCCGTGGCGAGGAGGCGGGTCGCGCCGTCCGATGCCAGCGTGCGCTCGATGGTGCCGGGCGCGGCGGCGGGCGGGACTTCATCGAGGACCAGGTCCAGCGAGGGCTCGGGCGGCGCGTCCGTCTTCCGCGGAGAGCGCTTCTTCGGAGCCGGGGTCGGCGGAGGTTCGGCAGGCGGTTCCGCGGAGGGCGGTTCGGCGGCCGGCGGCGGTGCCACTGCAGCCGGGGGTTCCTCGGCCGGAGGGGGAGCGGACTTGTTCTGGAACGGATCCGCGGTGTCGGGAGCGACGGGCGCCACCTCGGGGATCTGGGCGGAAGGCAGGGGAACCGGCTCGGGCGCGGATTCCTGGGCGGGTTCCGGAGTTGCGGTCGGCGCTGGCGTTTCCTCGACCGGCGCGGGGGCTTCCGCGGGGGCGTGGGTTTCTTCGCGGCGGGTCCGGCGCTGCCGCTTCGGCGGTGCGGCGGTGGGCTCGGCGGCCGGAGTCGCGGGAGGCGCTTCGGGAACGGGAGTGGACTCGGGGGTCGGAGGTGGCGCGGGAGACGTGTCTTCGGCGGGCTTGGGCGGCTCGGCCGGTACGGCGGCGGCGGGAAACGGGAAGGCCGGCACGGTCTGCGCGGTGGATTCCAGTCGGCGGGCCGCACTCTCGAGCTGCTCCAGACGCTGTTCGAGCGTGCGCAGGGCCGAGGTCACGGCCTGGCGGAACTCCTCCGTGGCCTGCTGGGTCGCGGCCGACGACGCCTGGACGAGCCGGCGCTCGAACTCGCCGAGCTTGGCTTCGAAGGCGGCGACGGTCGCCGCCTGGGCCGTGGCGAGGGACTGCGTGGCGTGACGCTCCGCCTCAGAGAGGGCGCGGGTCGCGGCGGTGCGGGCCTCGGCAATCGCGTCGGCCTGCGCCTTGGCGATCGCGGCGGCGGTTCCAGCCGGGAGCTTGGCCACGGCGTCGGTCGCGGCGGCGAGGTGCTGCGCCGAGGCGCTCTCGAGCTTGGCGAGGTCGGCGGCGGTCTTGGTAATCTTGGTGGCGATGGTCTCGAGCCGCTCGCTCTCGCTCGCGCGCAGCTCGTTCAGCTCCTTCTCCATCTCCTCCTTCTCCGCGTCGTTGGTCTCGGCGAGATGGGCCTGAAACTCGGCGATCTTCTCCTGGAGCTTGTGCGGCAGGTGCTCCATGTGCCGGAGGTTCTTCTGCGCGACCTCGGCGATGTCGTGCAGGCTGCCGGTGGCGATGCTGATCTGTTCGGCCGACGCGCTCACCGTGCGCGCCAGTCCCTCGAGGGCCCGCTGGCGATCGTCGAGCTGCTCGTTCTTCTGGCGTTCGAAGCGAACCACCAGCGGGACCAGGCCGACGAGGGCGCCGAGGCCGACGCAGCCGACGATGGCCAGGATCGCGGGGGAGGAGAGCGGCTGGGCGCTGCGCAGGGCGATGGCCATGGCGGCGCCGACCAGCGCGAGATCCGTGACGACGAAGAGCCAGGTCGGCAGGCCGGTTCGGTTTTCGGAAGTGTTCATGGGGCGTCGGCGATCGACCGCGGCGGGCAGTCGTCTTCAAGTCCTCCGCTGGACAAGCAGATCGCGGCACGCGGTCGGCGGGAAGTTTGTGCGGCGCACGGCGAACCGGCTCAAGGGCAAAACAGCCACCACCCCCGGTGCATGTGCCTCACCCCGATCGTCCGCCCCGCGGGAAGGCCGTCGGGGACGAGAGGGTCCGGCCGGTCGGTGCCGTCCGGCGCTGCGCCCGGGATGGGTGACGCTGGAGGGGAATCCGCGCATCGCCCTTCGGCGCCGCGGCCGGCAGGTGCCGGGAGGCGACGGCGAAGGCGATGGCGGAAAAGGGAGCGGGGTGGGGAAGGGGCGGGACGACTTGGGTCAGCCGAAGCTGGCGCCACGTTACTCCCGGTCCGGTCCCTCCACCAGTGGTAGTCCTACGGGGGCGAATACGTACCCCGGGGCCCGCTCAAAACCGCCGCCACGCCATCACGCTCAGCGACAGCAGGAGGCCGATGCGAATCGCGCCCTCGAAAGTGAGGATGACGAGCACCCATTTCAGGCCGCTCCCGCGGCGGAGCGAAAAACCGATCATCGTCACCACGATCAGCGCCAGTCCATGGACGCGGCCGAAGGTCGGCACGAGCAGCAGCACCATCCACGCCCAGTAGATCAGCAGCAGCGTGCTCCAGAAGAAGGCCGTCACCTCGCCCAGCCCGAGGGTTCGGGGATCGGCGCCGCGGGCGATCTGCTTGATGCCCAGGTAACGCTCGCTCAGGACGAGTTGCCAGACCTCGAAGACGAGGAACAGCGGCGCGGCCAGGACGAGGGTGAGCACGGGCGCAACTGAACGGCCTTGCTCCCCGTTGGCAACGCCGGAGCCCGGCTCCTGCCTGCTTGCGCGGCGGCGTTTTTCTGGCGGAATGGGCCCGCCCCGCCCCATGCCTTCCGCGGAAAACACCGGCCTGCTCCGAGCCCTCGTGCGCGGGTGGGTGAAGGTCTATTACCCCCGCATCGAGGTCACGGGGGGCGAGCTGATTCCGCGGACCGGCCCGGTGCTGCTCGCCGCCAACCACCCCAACTCCCTGATCGATCCGGTGCTGCTCGGCATCGCCGCCGGCCGCCCGGTGCGGCTGATGGCCAAGGCTCCCCTGTTCGACATTCCGGTGTTCGGCGCGGCGTTGCGGGCGGCCGGGATGGTGCCGGCGTATCGGGGAACCGACGACAGCCGGCAGGTGACCCGGAACCTCGAGTCCCTGGCCGCGGCGGCGCGGCAGCTGCGCGAAGGCGTGGTGATGGGCATCTTTCCCGAGGGGCGGAGCCATGATGCCCCGCAGCTGGCGCTGGTGCGCTCGGGGGCGGCCCGGCTGGCGATGGCGGCGGTGCAGCAGGGGGCGCCGGGCCTGCAGGTGGTGCCGGTCGGAATCAACTACGAGCGCAAGGAGCGCTTTCGCACCGCGGTCTGGATCAAGGTGGGCCGGCCGATCCACGCGGAGAACTGGCTGCGCCAGCATGGGGGCGACGAGCACCGGGCCATGCGGGCGCTCACCCAGGAGCTGGATGCCCGGTTGCGGCACTGCGTCGTGCATCTCAACGACGCGGCCTGGGAGCCGCTGCTCGGGGATGTGGAGGCGCTGCTGCCGCCGCCCCCGGGAGTGCGGGGATGGCTCGGGCGCGTGCGCGCCGGCGCCACCCTGGCGACCCTGCACCGGCGCAAGCGGGCGGCGGACGCCATCAATCATTTCCAGCAGGCCGATCCGGAGCGGGCCGCCGCGGCGGCCCGTCGTGTCGCGGCGCATGCGGCGGCGCTTCGCGAAGCAGGCGTCGCGGCGGATGCCCGGGTACTGGCGTGGCGCGGGCCGGCCCTCGCCGCGGTGATGCTGCGGGATGGACTGGGCATGGCGCTGGCGGCGATCGGCTGCCTGCCCGGGCTCCTGCATCACCTGCTCCCGTACGCGCTCGTGCGCCTGGTGGCGGGCCGGCTGGAGGGATCCGGCCGGATGGTGGTCGCACTCACGCGCCTCGGCCTGAGCCTTCCGATTTACGCGGCCTGGTACGCCTTCGTCTGGTGGCGGCTCAGTCTCTACTTCCTGCCCTGGGTGGCGTGGACCTGGGTGCTGGCCATGCCACTGGCCGGAGTGCTGGCGCTGGCGTGGATCCGCGGGTTGAGGCGGACGGCCCCGTTGTGGTGGGCCGAGGCGAGGTTGCTCCGGGATCGCCGCCGCGCCGAGACCCTGCGGCAGGAACACGCCGCCGTCGGGCGGTTGCTGGAGCAGTTCGCCTCGGAGGCGAAGCTGCCGCTGGCCGCCTCCGCGCCGCGTTCCACCGGCGTGGTCTACCGGCCGCCGCTGTGGTCCTCCGCGCTGCTGGGCGGGGTGGCCGCCGCCGTGGTGCTGGCGCTGGGTGCGTGGCTGCTGCGGGATCGCCCGATCGAGTTCCTCCGGCAGGAGGCCCCGGCCCTGTCGGAGGAGAGGCCGGGCGAGCTGGCGGAGCGGATGGAGGCCGATGAGCGGGCCGTCGTGGCCGTGATCGGCGGGCTGGCGGAATTGGAGGCCCGGTTTCGCCGGTTCGAGGCGGCGCTGGCACTCGGCGAGCGCAGCTACTACCGGCCGGAGGACGACGACGAGATCCGCCGCATGCTCGTGAGTTTCCTTTCCTACCGGTCCGCGCTGCTCCGCACGGTCTGGCATTACCAGCGGCACGACGAACTCACCGGGGAGCGCGAGCGGCTGCGCGCGCTGCTGCTCCACTATGCCTCGGCGGCGGTGGCTTATGACTACGCCGCGCGGTTCGTCCTGGCTTTTGACGGCAAGGCAAACGCGATCCGCAAGCTGAACGAGGCGGAGCCGCGGTGGGACCTGGCGGCCGGCACCTACGACACCATCCGCGCCAATCTCGGCCATGTGGCCCACCGGCGCTGGCTCGAAGCCGGCTGGGCCAACTACCACGCCACGGTGACCCGGTGGCAGGCGTGCGGCCTGTACGCGGACGAGCCGCACGCGACGCTGCACCGGGCGATTGTGGTGGCCGGGGAGAACACCGCCCGGCTGGCGGAGCGCCTGCTGCACTACAAGTTCGCGACCGCGGCGGCCGACCTGGAGAAATTCGCCCGCGGCGGCTGGTACCGGGCGAGCTCCGTGGTCTCGACGCTGATCGGGGATACGCGGATTCGGGCGCCCCGCCAGGGGACGGCGCTAATTACCCCGGAACTCCTGGCGACCGTGCGGCCGCGGCTGCAGCCCGGCGACATCGTGATCGAGCGGCGCAATTGGTACCTCTCGAACGCCTTTCTGCCCGGTTACTGGCCGCATTCCGCCCTGTACATCGGAACGGTCGCCGAATTGCGGGCGCTGGGCCTCGACCGGGATCCGCGCGTGGCGCGGCACCTGGAGGCCCTTGGGCGGCCCGATGCCGCCGGCCACCCGCGCGTGATCCTCGAGGCCGTCAGCGAGGGGGTGGTCTTTTCCAGCGTCGAGCACTCGATCGGGGAGGCCGACTCGGTGGCCGTGCTGCGGCCGCGCCTGACCCTGGAACAACGGCGCGAGGTGCTGGCCCGGGCCTTCAGCCACGCCGGCAAGCCGTACGACTTCGACTTCGATTTCTTCAGCGGCGACAAGCTGGTCTGCACGGAGCTCGTGTACCGCGCCTGCGGGAGTTTCCTCGATTTTCCGCTCGTCCCGATCCTCGGCCGGCAAACCCTGCCCGCGCTGGAGATCGTGCGCCATTGGGCCTCGCCGGTGGGCGCCCCACAGCTCGAGTTCGTCGCCTTTCTCGACGGCGACGAGCGCTCCGGCACCTGCGTCGCGCGCGGGCCGGAAGCGCTGCGCGAGACCCTCACGCGCCCGGCCCTGACCTGGCGGCAGTGAGGGTGGGCAGATGACACCGATTTCATTTTCGCGACAGGATGGTGTCATTTCCGGGTGGTAGAATTACCCCCATGACTCAGCCCACCGCCCCCGCGTTACGTCGGCGGGGCGCCGCCCCGCACGATGTGGTGGCCGCCCTTGCCCTTGGCCTTGTCCCACTCGCCGGTTCCGCTGCCACGCCTCCGGGCCAGTTGCTCGCCTCCCAGTGCGCCCAGTGCCACGGCACCAACGGCCAGGCGGTGTCCGGCTTCGAGTCGATCCGGGGCAAGAGCGCCAGCGACATGTACAAGACGCTGGTCGAGATGAAAAACCGGCCGGCGGAGAACATCATGGATCGGCAGGCGCGCGGCTATACCGACGCCCAGCTGCGCCTGATCGCCGAGTACCTTGCCAAGCTCCCGACCACGGCCAGTGCCCTCCCGGAGAAGTGAACCACCCTCAACCCGATTTTCGGATGAACCGACGAAATTTCCTTCAGCTTGCTGGTCTCGCTTCCGCCTCCTTCGCCCTGCCCCGCGCCGTCCGTGCGGCCACCGCCGCGCCCCGCGTCGTGGTGGTGGGCGGTGGCTTTGCCGGGGCCACCGTCGCCAAGTACCTCCGCCTGTGGGGCGGCAACATCGACGTCACGCTGATCGACCGCAACGCCGAGCACTACGCGTGCATTCTCTCCAACCTCGTGGTCACCGGGCAGCTGGCGATGAGCCGAATCCGGCTGGGCTATGACAGCCTGCGCACCGGGCGCGGGGTCAAGGTCGTGCAGGCCGAGGTCGTCGAGGTGAATCCGGCGGAGCGGTGCGTGGTGGTGCAGGATGCGACCGGGTTCCGGGCGTATCCGTACGAGCGGTTGGTGCTCGCGCCCGGAATCGAGTTCACGCCCGCGGCCGGGTCCTACAGCGCCGAGTTGACCCCGCATGCCTGGAAGGCGGGCCCCCAGACGCTGCTGTTGAAGCAGCAACTGTCGGCGATGACCTCCCGCGGGACGTTCGTGATGACCATCCCGAAGTCGCCCTACCGTTGCCCACCAGGGCCCTACGAGCGGGCCTGCGTGGTGGCCGACTACCTCAAGCGCAAGAAGCCGGGAGCGAAGGTCGTCGTCCTTGACGCCAACACGAGCATCCAGGCCGAGCCGCTGACGTTTGATCGCGCGTTCAAGGAAACCTATCGTGGCATGCTGACCTATGTCACGGGCGCCGAGGTCACCGGCGTGGTTTCAGCGGAACGGCGGGTGCTCACCACGCAGGGCAGCTTCACGGGGACCGTCCTCAACTACATTCCGAACCAGCGGGCCGGCGACATCGTCACCCAGGCCGGCCTGGTGAATGATCCGAGCGGGCGCTGGGCCCTGGTGAATCCGCTGACCTACGCCTCCGTGGTCAATCCCGAGATCCACATCCTCGGGGATTCGCAGGGCACCGGCCAACCGAAGTCCGGGCACATGGCGAACTCCCAGGCCAAGGTTTGCGCCGATGCCATCATCCGGGCGTTCAATGGCGAGGGTCCGGATCCGGCACCGACGACCAGTTCGGCGTGCTTCAGCCCGATCACGTCGACGAAAGCCTCCTGGTTGAGCGCCTCCTTCCAATATGATCCCGGCACGGCCGCGATGAAGCGCGTCGATCTCGGCGAGGCGCACGAGCCGACCTCGGACGGTTTCCAGCAGATGTACCAGTGGGCGGACAACATCTTCGCGGATTCGTTCGTGTAGGGCGCGGTCGGCGCCCCTGCGGCCGCGCGTGAACCGACGGAGAAGGCGCGGACGCTCGAGGACCCCGTTGACGTTCCGCTCCGCCGCGGCCACGCGGCAATGGGAAGCGCCCCGGGGTAGCGGGGAGGCCGGATCATCGCAATCGCACTTCCAGCGGGGATCTGCCAACTTTGCGCGGCTCGCTCTCCCGCCGCCATGCGCATCCTGATTGCCGAAGACGAAAGAAAGGTGGCCGCCCATATTCGAAATACTTTGCGGCAGCATGGCTTCACCGTCGACGTCGTGCACCGCGGCGACGAGGCGCTGGAGATGGCGCAACTGGCTCCCTACGACACCCTGGTCCTCGACGTCATGATGCCCGGGCGCGATGGCCTCAGCGTGCTGCGGCTCCTGCGGGAACGCAGGATTACGACCCCGATCCTCCTGCTCACCGCACGCGGGGAGGTTTCGGAACGCGTGGAGGGGCTGCGTCTTGGCGCCGATGATTACCTCGCGAAGCCCTTTGCCCTGGAGGAACTGGTCGCCCGCGTGGAGGCGCTGACCCGCCGGGCGAGCGGCCGGGGGCTGACAGTGCTGCAGACGGCGGATCTGGTGATGAACCTGGTTTCCCGCGAGGTCACGCGCGCGGGGCGGCGCATCGAACTCCACCCGCGGGAGTACGCGCTGCTGGAGTGCCTGCTGCAATCACCGGGCCGGGTGCTGACCCGTGCCCAGATCATCGAGCGGGTGTGGGACTACCACTTCGACACGGGCACCAACGTGGTGGACGTCTACGTGCAGCGCCTGCGCCGGAAGATCGACGATGATTTCGAGCCGAAGCTCCTCCAGACGGTCCGGGGCATCGGCTACGTCCTGCGGCCCTCCGGATGAACGGCTCCCTCACGCTGGAGCGGCGGGTCACGGTGTGGTCGGCCGTCGTGGTGGCCTGCTCCCTCTTCGTCTGCGGCGGAGGTGGCGCCTGGTTTCTCTACCACCAGGAGGTGGCGCAGCTGGATCGAAGGCTGCAACAGGTGGCGGCGCAGTTCTTCGAGCAGCGGCGGTTGCACGGCGGGGCCGTTTTCGATCTGGGCAACCAGCACGAGATCATGGAGTGGCTGCCGGCTCCGGGCTCGGAGGTCGTGGTGGAGGTCGAGCAAGGAGGAAGGATCTACTTCCGATCGCCACGCCTGGGGTCGGGTCAACTGCCGCGTGACTTTGCCGGGTTCCGTTATCTCGAGCTGCCAATCGGGCGGATGCGGGCGGGGGCGGTACAGGAGGAAGGGATCACCCTGCGGATTGCGGCGCCGACCCAGCCGCTGGATGAGCTGCTGGGCAACCTGGTGCTGGTCTTTGCCGCCGGGTTTCCCCTCATGCTCGGCTTTGTGGTGGTGGGTGGCCGGGCGATCGCCCGCCAGGCGCTGGTGCCGGTCCGGCGCATCGCCGACACCGCCGAGCAGATCACCTCCCAACGGTTCGACCGGCGCGTGCCGGTACCGGATCCCCCGGATGAGATCCGACGGCTGGCGCTGGTGTTGAACACCACGTTCGATCGCCTGGAGGGCAGCTATCGGCAGGCGCAGCATTTCAGCGCCGACGCGTCGCACGAGTTGAAGACGCCGCTCACCCTCGTGCACGCCGAGCTGGAAGCACTGCTTGCCTCGCCCCATCTGGTGGAAGCGGATCGCGCGGCGGTGGCCAATGCCCTCGAGTCCGCCAAGCGGTTGGGTTCCATCACCACCAGCCTTCTGCTGCTGGCGCAGGCGGATGCCGGCCGGCTGCAGTTGGACCTGGAGACGCTGGATCTCGCCGAGGTCGTGCGCGACTGCCTTGACGATGCCCGAATCCTCGCCGACGCGGCCGGACTGGCCCTGCAGACCACCCTGCCTGATTCCCTGTCCGTGCGCGGCGACGCCACCCGGCTGCGGCAGATCATCTGCAACCTCATGCACAATGCCGTGAAGTACAATCAGGCCGGGGGCTGGGTGGGGCTGCGGTTGGCGGAGCAGGGAGCCGAGGGGTGGCTGGAAGTGGCCAACTCTGGTCCGGGCATCCCCGCGGCGCATGCTCCCTATGTGTTCGATCGGTTTTACCGGGCGGAGCATCATGCGGCCGTGGCAGGCCACGGCCTGGGACTGGCCATCGCTCGCGAGTTGAGCCGGGCCCACGGCGGTCGGTTGGAGCTGATCCGATCCGACTCCGCCGAGACGGTCTTCCGCCTCACGCTGCCGTTGGTCGCAGGGAGCGCGCCGAGCCGTCCGCAGCCGCCGAACCGATGAGGGCGGCTGGCGAAAAAGGTTCGGCGGCGTGTGGTTCTTCGGTTCACCCTTCCACCATGATTCCGTCGTCCCTGCGTGTCTGCTGCCGCCCCCCGGTCGAATTGCTCCGAGGTCTGTCACGCCGGCGGATCCTGCGCGGCTTGCTCGGGCTGGCGGTGGTGTGGGCCGTGGTCGTGCCCGCAGCCCCCGCCCGCACCCTGCGGCTCTTCGTGATCGGGAACAGTTTTTCCAACAACGCGACGCGGTTCCTGCCGGACCTCGTCCGGGCCGGCGGCCACGAGTTGGTCACCGCCAAGGCGGCGACCGGCGGCTGTTCGCTCGAGCGGCACTGGAACGCCCTCGCGGCGGACCTGGCGGATCCGGCCGATCCCAAGGGGAAAATCTACGCCGGAAAGTCCCTGCGCGAAAACCTCGGCACCGGCCCCTGGGAGGTGATCACGATCCAGCAGTATTCCCTCCATTCCTCCGATCCCTCTACCTACCAACCCTACGCGCGCCAGCTGGTCGAGCGGCTGAAGGCCCTGCAGCCGGGCGCGGAGATCGTGTTGCACCAGACCTGGGCCTATCGCGTCGATGCGGCCAAGTTCGGCCAGGTGTCGGGGGGCGGAAACGCGGGGAGCAACCGCGAGATGTGGGAACTGTCCCGGGCCGCCTACCGGCGGATCGCCGCTGAACTCGGGGTGCGCCTGATCCCGACCGGGGATGCCTTCTGGCGGATCGACTCGGATCCCATGTGGGGCTACCGGCCGGATGCGACCTTCGATTTCAAGCAGGCGACGGCGCCGGCGCTGCCGGTGCAGACGCATTCCCTGCACGTCGGCTATCGCTGGGACAAGGCCGGCAAGCTCGGCAAGGATGCCAACCATGCCAACGTCGCCGGCGAATATCTCGGGGCGCTGGTGTGGTACGGTTTCCTGTTTGGCGAGTCGCCGGAGAAACTGGCGTTCGTGCCGCCCGGACTCGCCCCCGACTTTGCCGCCCACCTGCGACGCGTGGCGTGGGAGGTCGTGCGCCAGTAGGCGGCGGGCCGGAACTGAAATCAGCCCGGACGGCCGGGAGTCGCGGCTTGCTCTCCCCAGTGGGCGGAGGCGTAGGTGCGCAGGGCGGCCAGCGTCGCGGCCACCGCCGGCGCGGGCTGGCCGAGCCAGAGGGCGACAATCTCGACGGGAGGGAAATCGGGCAGCGGGAGCTCTCGCACACCCCGGTGGACCGGCGCGCCCGCCACGCTGACGCCGATCCCGTAACCCTCGGCGACAAACTGCGCGGCGGTCTCCAGCGAGCTGGCGATGATGGCTGGCGCCCAGGTGCAGCGGTGACGCGCCAGGCCGCGTTGGAAGTTGCGCGCGATTGTCTCGGTGGCGGCGGGACTGATCAGCGGTTCGGCCGGCGAGCGGTTGCGCCACAATTCCGCCGCCGCGCGCACCGGCGAACGCCGCGGCACCAGCAGCACCAGCGCGAGGCGCGTGAGCGACTGGTGCTGCAGGCCGATCGCCGGGCGGGCTTCGAGGGCAGTGATGGCGAGGTCAATTTCCCGTTGCAGCAGCCAGGCCTCGAACTGCGGTTGGTAACCGGAGCGCAACTGCAGTTGCAGCGTGGGATGGGCGCGCCGCACCTCACGCACGACCGCCGGCAGGTGGTCGCGCAGGATGGGCTCGGCCGCGCCGATCCGGAGCTGGGGAGCGAGCCCCGCGCGCAGCCGTGCTTCGAGGGAAGGAAGCTTCTCGAAGAACGGCCGCACGTGGGCGAACAGCAGCTCGCCCTCCGGCGTGAGCGCGAACGGAGTGCGGGCGAAGAGCTTCGCGCCGAGTTGCTGTTCCAGCTGCAGCATCTGTCCGCTCACCGCCGGCTGCTGGATCCCGTACGGGATGTGCCGGACGGCGCGGCTGATGCCCCGGTGGAGGGCGACGTGATAGAACAGCTCGAGGTGGTGCGGATTCAGCATGACGGGACGCGCAGAGGCGCACGCCGTTGATCTCCTAATCCGGAGTGTCCCGCCTGAGAAGCCGGCATTTCGCCGCCGACGGCCCACCCGCGGCGCATCGCGAGGCCAGAGAAAGTGTAACCTATTAGGTTACACTTTCTCTGGGGCGCGGGGCGAAGGGGCGGGGCATTTTCTGGATCGCGCGACGCAGGCAGGGGGACGGGTGACATCGCGGGCGCTGATGGCGGCCATCGATCTTATCGATTAACGCTTCGGTCGGCCTTGGGGTAGAATGTTCGCACCAACTCAAAACTCGATGACAACTCGATCCAGACAAACGGTGATGGCAATTCTCGGCCTGGCGGCGGGCGCGGTGGGTGCGGCGGCGGAAAAGGTGGGCGTCTACGACTCGCGGGCGGTGGCCTACGCGCACTTCTGGAGCTCACCGGCCAGCCAGGAGCGCGATGCCGCGATCGCAGCGGCGAAATCCGCCAAGGCCGCCGGCAACACCGCCGAGTACGAACAGCGCAGCAAGGCGCTGGCCGACCACCAGAAGAAGATGCACGAGCAGGTCTTCAGCAGCGCGCCCGCCGTGGAGGCGATGGCGGCGCTGGCGTCGAAGGAGGCGGCGTTGCGCCGGGAGATCGGCGTGGCGCGCTTCGTGTCGAAGTGGGATGAAAAGTCGCTGCGGTCGGTGAAGGAGGAGGATCGCGTGGACGTCACCGACCGGCTGGTGCGCGAGTTCATCACGCCGACGGAGAAGCAGCAGAAGGTCCTGGACTCGATGAAGACCAAGCCCCCGATTTCCCTTTGGCGGATGAAACTGCTGAACCTGTTCGGCGCGGCATGAGGCCGGAGCCCGGGCCTCTTCTGGCGCGGCCCGCCTGCAACCTCCCCAGGAGTGGATGCCAGGCAGACACACCCCGGCGCTGACGCGTCACCCCTCCCAGGAGTGGATTGGCCGGCAATCGGTTTCGGAGCGCTTCCCTTTGGAACCGGAGAGATTCAGAGGAAAACCACGAAGGGACACGAATCGACACGAAGCATCGGCCCGTGCCAGGTGGACTTTCGGTGGGGGCAAGATCCCTGCCTTTGCAGAGTGTTTCCATTCGTGTTTGTTCGTGTCCATCCGTGGTTCTATTTTATGGATGCGACTGGAGACGTGCGCGCATCGGGACGGGAGGGTGGGAAGAAACCACCAATCCCGGCGGGTCAGGAGCGCGAGACGGACCGGCGGGGTCACTTGCCGCCGTACCAGACCCCGCGCCGCCAGTTGTGGCGGCGGAGGCGCTCCACCAGCGCGGGAGCCATCGGCGGAAGGTCACTCACGGCGCAGTTGGCCTCGGCCTGGGGAGCGTTGCGCATGCCTGGAATCACGGTGGAGACCGCGGGGTGGGCCAGCACCCACTTGATCGCCGCCTGGGGCAGGGTGTAGCCGGAGCCCGCGAGATCCTGCTTGATGGCTTCGGCGCGGGTCATCACGCGGGCGACCCGGTCGCCCTCGAAATACTTGGCCCGGAAATCATCCGGGGTGAAACGGGTGTCCTTCGTAAACTTGCCCGTCAGCGCGCCTTCGTCGAAGACGACGCGCACGATGACGCCCACCCCGCACTCCTTCGCGACATCGAGCAACTCGGCCGCGGCCTCCTGGTCGAACAGGTTGTAGATGACCTGCACCGCGTCGACCCAGCCGCCGCGCATGAGGTCGATGACGCTGTTCTGGTCCTGCTCGGGCGTGGAGATGCCGACGAGGCCGATCAGGCCTTCGCGCTGGAGCTGGCGCAGCAGCTTGAAAGGAGTGGGATTGCGGTTCCACGCGCGCGTCCAGGTGTGCAGCTGGAGCAGGTCGATCTTCGAGGTGCCGAGGCAGGCGAGGCGCTCGGCCACGTTGGCCCGCACGTAGGCTTCGCTGTAGCGTTCGTCGGCCTTGCAGTACGGCGACGGAGGCCAGATGCCCGGGGCCGGCGGGGTTTTGGTGGCGACGAAGATCCGCTCCTTCCGGCCGGCGGCGGCGCGATCCCGGAGGATCTGGCCGATGAGGCGCTCGCTGCGCCCGTTTCCGTAGCCGGCCGCGGTGTCGATGAAATTGCAGCCGAGGTCGAGGGCCGCGTGCAGCGCGGCGAGTGAGTCGTGATCGGACTGCGCCCCCCACGAGCCGCCGATGGCCCAGGCGCCGAAACCGATTTCCGAACAGTCAAACCCGTGTTTGCCGAAGGGGCGAAAGTGCATGCTTTCCTCCATAGCCACCGCCGGCGCCGGCTCACGCGAAATCGGCGGAAGCCGGAGACTTGGGGGCTGACAGACGCTCGCTCGCGGCGCAGCGTGGGGCGTACCGGCTGCCCCTCCATGAACCCAAGTTGCCGTTGTTCCTCCGAATTCCCCCGGGGCGCAGCGGGCCCGGGCGCGATCGTCCTCCCGCTGATTCTCCGATGAAAGCATGCTGCCTGGTGGCCCTTCTCGCCGTCTCGTTGCCGATCGTCTTTTCCGGGGAGGCGGCGGCCCTGCGAACCCGGCTGGGCGACCACTTCTTCGTGCCCGATCCCCTGCCGGAGCTGGCGGTGCGGGTCCACCGGCGTTTTCAGCCGGCGCCGGGTGTGGCCGCCGAGGCGCTCACGTACGCGACCCAGCTGGGCATGCGCGTGCCGGCGATTCTCTACCGGCCCGATCCCCTGCCGGCGGCCGGGACCTGCCCCGCGTTCGTCGTGGTCAACGGCCATGGCGGAGACAAGTACAGCTGGTACGCGTACTTCACCGGGATCGCCTTCGCCCGCGCCGGCTTCGTGGTGCTGACGTACGATCCGGCAGGGGAAGGGGAGCGCAACAGCACGAGACGATCCGGGACGCGCGAGCACGACCGACTGCAGGGCGACGCCGTCCTGGCCCGACGTCTGGCGGGCCTGATGATCACGGATGCCCGGCAGGCGGTGGCGTTGTTGGCCGGCCGGCCGGAAGTCGATCGGACCCGCATGGCCGCGGGAGGCTATTCGATGGGTTCGTTCGTGCTTGCGCTGGCTGGGGCGATCGAGCCCCGCCTGCGGGCGGTGGTGCTGGTGGGCGGCGGCAACCTCGACGGGATCGGCGGCTACTGGGATCGCAGCAAGGCGATGTGCCAGGGTCTGCCCTATCGGTCGCTCGAGTTTCTGGGGGATCGGGCGGCGGCGCTGTATGCCCTGCATGCCGCCCGCGGACCCCTGCTGATCTGGAACGGACGCGCGGACACGGTGGTGAACATGCCCAACACCCAGGATGAGTTCTTTACGGATCTGCAGCAGCGCGTGGCGGTGCGCCACGGGAGCAGGCAGACGGTGTTCGATTTCGGTTTCACCCCGACCGCCAGCCACCGGCCCTACTGGTTGACCGAACCGGTGGCCCGCTGGTTGGGCCGGCAGTTGCGCGTGCCGGCCTGGACCGCGGACCCGGAGCACCCCTTGCCCACGACCCACATCGCGACCTGGGCACAGCGCACCGGGGCGGCCATGGATCGACTCTATGCGACCGAGGAACGCGAAGGGGGTACGCGGGCGGTCGGCGTCGACGTTCCCGGGATCGCGCGCGAGGAACTCAGTGTGCTTTCGGTGGAGGAATGGGAGCGGGCGAAGCCGAGCCTGGTGTTCGAGATGTGGGTGGCGCGGGCCCGCCAGTCGGGCGGTTGACGATCCGCTCCGTCCGTGGCCGGCGCAGCGGTGGATCGGCGCCGGGGCCAACGCTCGCGCAGTTTCGGCCAAGCCATGCGAGGTCGGCGGCGGCGAGTGGGAGTATCCTTGGCGCAAAATCAACGGCAGCGGCCGCCCGCTCTGCCGGGCATCCGGGCCGCTTCCCGCCCTGCCACGAATGGCACCACGATGTCCAATCCCCTCCACGATCGGCCGAGGCCGTTCCTCGAGCCGGCGTACTGCAAGGGCTGCCTGCGCTGCGTCGAGGCCTGCCCGAGACACTGCATCACGCCGGGCTCCGCCATAAACCCCAGCACGGGTGTCGCGCCCGTCGAACTGCACCTTGAACACTGCAATGGGTGCGGCCTGTGTACGCAGGCCTGCCCGGAGCCCTTCGGGTTGCGCCTCCACGAAGGCGTCTCCCACCTCGAGGGGCGGTTCCAGCTCGAGGATCCCGCCAAGCTGTTCGGGCGGAAGCGCGTGCAGGTGACCGCGCCGGAACCGGCCCCCGATGCCGAGTTGCCGCTGCCGGACTGCGCCCCGCTTGTGATCAAGGGCGTGTACGCCTCCGCGATCGGCGCCGTGCTCGCCGGGTGCCGGCATGTCTTCGGCTACCCGATCACGCCGAGCACCGAAGGCGCGGAGCTCATGGCGCGGATGCTCCCGCCGCTGGGCGGGACCTTCGTGCAGGCGGTGAGCGAAGTCGCGGCGGTCAACATGATGTACGGCGCGGGCGGGGCGGGGGTACCGGCGATGACCTTCACCAGCAGCCCGGGCTTCAGCCTGATGCTGGAGGGCATCAGCTACCTGATCGGCGCCGAGGTGCCGAGCGTATTTGTCAACCTGATGCGCGGCGGGCCCGGCCTGGGCAACATCGGCCCGGAGCAGGCTGACATCAAGCTCGCCTGCCGGGGCCTGGGGCACGGCAACACCCAGGCGATCGTGCTCGCGCCCAGCACGCCGCAGGAGATGCTCGATCTGACGATGGCGGCGTTTCCGCTGAGTTTCCGCTACCGGAATCCGGTCATCCTCCTCGGGGATGGCTATCTCGGCCAGGTGACCGGCGTGGTGCGGCTGCCGGCCGCGCTCCGGCGCCCGGGCCGCCCCGACTGGGCGGTGTGGGGCGATCGCGAGCACCGCCACAACCTGATCAACTCGATCCTGCTCGCGGAGGCGGATCTGGCGGCCCACAACGAGCACCTCGGGCGGAAGTACGCGGAGATGCACCGGCGCGAACAGCGCGCGGAACTCCACCGGTGCGACGACGCCGAGGTGCTGGTGGTCGCCTGCAACACCCCGGCGCGGATGGCCCGCGGCGCGGTGGAGGCCGCGCGGGCGCGCGGAGTCCGCGCCGGCCTGTTCCGGCCCATCAGCCTCTGGCCCTTCCCCATCGATGCCCTGAGCCCGCTCCTGGCGCGGGTGGAGCGCCTCGTCGTCGTGGAGGCCAGTGCCGGCCAGCTCGAGGACGAGCTGCGCCTCGCCGTGAGCCATGCCGGGCTCCGGTTGCCACCGCTGGAGCACGTGCGGCGGCTCGGCGGCCTGCTGCCGCAGCAGGACGAAATCCTCGCGCGTCTGGCCGTACCGGAGGAGGTCCTGCGATGAACACCCCGGTCTTCTACGATCACTTCGAACGCCACGCGCACGGTGAAGGTGTGAAGGGTCACAGCACCCACTACTGCCCGGGGTGCGGCCACGGCCTGGTGCACCGCGATCTCGCCGATGCGATTGGCGCCCTCGGCCTGAAGGACCGCACGGTGCTCGTGAGTCCCGTCGGCTGCGCGGTGTTCGCGTACTACTACTTCGACGTCGGCAATACCCAGGCGGCCCACGGTCGCGCGCCCGCGGTGGCCCTCGGCCACAAGCTCGCCAACCCCGATGCGATTGTCGTGAGCTACCAAGGCGACGGCGATCTCGCCGCCATCGGGCTCGCGGAGACCCTCTCGATCGCCCAGCTCGGGGTGCCGCTCACCGTGGTGTTCATCAACAACGGAATCTACGGCATGACCGGAGGCCAGCTCGCCCCGACCACGCTGCTCGGCCAGAAGACCGCGACGAGCCCGGGTGGGCGCGATCCGACGATGGGGCGTCCGCTGCGCGTGGCGGAGCTGATCGCCAGTCTCGACGGCCCGGTGTATGTGGAACGCGTGGCGCTGTTCGATCCCCGGCAGCGGGTGAAGGCCCGGCGGGCGATCGAGAAGGCGCTCCGCCTGCAGGCGGAAGGACGCGGCTATGCGTTTGTCGAGGTGCTCGCGGAGTGCCCGACGCACCTGAAGCTCACGCCGGAACTCGCCGAGGCCTGGGTGCGCGACCAGATGGTGCCGGTGTTTCCGCTCGGCGTGAAGAAGGATCTCGTTCCCGAACCGTGGTTCCACCGGGACGCGCCGGCCTACGACGTCGAGCGGGTGCTGGCGCTCGCCGGGGCCGAACCGGCGGGCGGGCGCGCGAGCGCCTCGCGAAAAGACGGGCGCGCGGGGGCGGCAGCGCCAAGGGATGTCGGGATCAAGCTGGCCGGAGCCGGCGGCGATGGCGCCCAGACGGCCGGCCTGCTGCTGACCCGGGCGGCAATCGCGGCCGGGTTCGATGCGACGCATATTCCGAGTTATGGTCCGGAAAGCCGGGGCGGCACCTCGTATGCCGACGTACATGTCGCCGACGACGAGGTCCTGAACCCGGCGGCGCCGGAGCCGGATCTCCTCGTGGCGTTCAATGCGCCGAGCCTGGCGAAGTTCGCGCCGGCGGTCGTGCCCGGCGGCATCATCCTCTACGACTCCTCGCTGGTGCCCCAGCCGCCGCCGCTCCCCGCGGGACGGCGTGTCCTGCCGGTGCCGTTCGCGGAGCTGGCCCGCCAGACCGGCCGGCCGGTGACCAAGAACATGGTGGCCCTGGGCGCCCTCCAGGAGGCCACCGACCTCCTGCCGCGCGACGGCCTGCTCCTCACGTTGCGGCAGCTGCTGAAGGACAAGCCGAACAGCCTGCCCGCCAACGAGGCCGCCCTGATCGCCGGGGCGCGGGCCGTGCGCGCCCAGGCCCGCGCGCCTCTCGGGGCCGACGGTCCTTGATTCGGATGTAGCCGGGGTCGGTGACCCCGGCGATGGACGATCGCGGTCGACCGGCCGGCCTCGACGCGGCCGGCTACAACCACCGGAGGGAAAACAGATCTTCACCTGCGGTGCGAATTGGCTGTTGTCCGCGGGCAAGGAGGAGTAGCTCTGAAAGACAGTGAATGTCTTGCTCCTCTATCCGGAGTTTCCGGACACGTTCTGGAGTTTCAAACATGCGCTCAAGTTCGTGCGCAAGCGGGCCTCGTTGCCGCCCTTGGGCCTGCTGACGGTGGCGTCGTTGCTGCCGCAGGAATGGCAACAGCGCCTGGTGGACCTCAATGTCCGCAAGCTGCTAGACGAGGATCTCGCCTGGGCGGACCTGGTGTGCATCAGCGCGATGATCGTGCAGCGAAGCTCCGCCGAGGCGTTGATCGCGCGGTGCCGGGCCGCCGGCAAGCGCATCATCGCGGGCGGGCCGTTGTTCACCAGCGAATACGCGCGCTTTCCCGACGTGGATTACCTCGTGCTGAACGAGGCGGAGATCACCCTGCCGGAGTTCCTGCGCGACTTCGCGGCAGGCCAGGCGAAGCGGATCTATGCGACGACGGAGTTTGCGGATCTACGCCAGTCTCCGGCGCCGCGGTGGGAGCTGGCGGAGCTCCGGCGGTACGCCTCGATGAGCCTGCAGTATTCCCGGGGCTGCCCTTTCGACTGCGAGTTCTGCGACGTTACGGTGAAGTTCGGCCACCGGCCGCGCACCAAGCCGGCGGCCCAGATCATCGCGGAGCTCGATGCGCTCTACCGGCTGGGGTGGCGCGGGGAGGTGTTCTTTGTCGACGACAACCTCATCGGCAACAAACGGGCGCTGAAGAACGAGTTGCTGCCGGCCCTGATTGAATGGCAGCGCGGTCGCCGCGCCCTGTCGTTCTTCACCGAGGCCTCGATCAACCTGGCGGACGACCCCGAGCTGATGCGCCTGATGGTCGAGGCCGGCTTCAACGGCGTTTTCATCGGCATCGAGACGCCGGACGAGTCGAGCCTCGCGGAGTGCAGCAAGAAGCAGAACCAGCGCCGCGATCTGGTGGCGGATGTGAAGCGGATCCAGCGCGCGGGCCTGCAGGTGCAGGGGGGCTTCATCGTCGGCTTCGACAGCGACACGCCCTCCATTTTCCAGCGGCAGGTGGAGTTCATCCAGCGCAGTGGCATCGTCACGGCGATGGTGGGCCTGCTCAACGCGCTGCCGGACACCCGGCTGCACGCGCGGTTGCAACGGGAGGGGCGCCTGCTGCGCCAGTCGACCGGGGACAATGCGGATGGCACGACCAACTTCATCTCGCGGATGAATGCCGACGTGCTGCGCGAAGGCTACCAGCGCATCGTCCAGCACATCTATTCCCCGGGCCCGTACTACCAGCGGGTCCGCACCTTCCTGCGCGAGTACCAGCGGCCCAAGATTTCCGCGCCGCTCACCTGGCGGCATGTGCTCGCACTGGCCCACTCGACTGTGCGCCTGGGGATCATCGGCCGGGAACGCTTCCATTACTGGCGGTTGCTGCTCTGGACGCTCTGCCACCGCCCGACCCTGGTGCAACTGGCGGTGACGCTGGCCATCTACGGCCACCACTTCCGGAAGTGCAGCGAGACACTGGTGGGGTAGGCGGCCGGAGGGCGCCGTCGGGCGCCCCGGTTGGAGCCGCTGTGGGTGTTTCGTCGTGACGCCGGGGCCGGGGTGTCGTTCGATCCCGGGCCCGAATTCTCATGGAGTTTCCGACCACGCACTGGAGCCAGCTGGCGGCCGCGACGCTGCACGGCGACCAAGGGGCGTCCGGGGCGCTGGCGGAGTTCTACCGGCGCTACCGCGAGCCGGTGATCGCGTTCATTCGTCGGCGGGGTGGCGACCCGTCGCGGGCGGAGGATCTCGCCCACGACTTCTTCCTGCATCTGATCGAGAAGTCGACCCTGGCCCGGGCTGATGCGGCGAAGGGGCGGTTCCGGAGTTTTCTGCTGGGGACCCTGGTCCGTTTCCTCCGCGACGCCCGCGAGCGCGAGCAGGCAGCCAAGCGGGGGGGCGGCCTGCCGGTGGTGAGCCTGGATGCGGAGGCGGATTCTCCGCTGGGGCCGGCGGTCGAACCGGTCGCGGCGGCGGAGTTCGACCGGGAGTGGGCGGTCCAGGTGCTGGCCCTCGCCTGCGAGCGTCTGGACGCGGAGTTTCGGGAGAAGGATCGCGCGGCGGACTTTGCCGTCCTGCGCGCCTTTCTGCCAGGCGGGGTGGCGCCACCTCCCTACGAAGAAGGGGCCGCCCGGCTAGGGCTGACGCTGGGGGCGTTCAAGACCGAGGTCCACCGGCTGCGCCAGCGCTTTCGCGGCTGCCTGCGGGAGGAACTGGCCCGGACCGTGGCCTCGCCGGAGGAGATTGATGGCGAGATGGCGTACCTCGGACGCGTGTTGCAGGGAGCGGCCGGCGGTCGCACGACCTGAAACCCGCGGCGCGGTTTTCCTGAGAAGGAGTTGAACTTCCGCATGCCCGCCCCTGTCCCGCCGCCGACCTGCCCCAGTTGCGGAGCCTCCCTTCCGGGAGGATCCCTGGTCGGGATCTGCGCGGCGTGCGCATGGAAGGAGATCGGCATCGAGGAGCCTGCCGCCCGATCGCCCGAGGTGTTGTTCACGGTGCCCGACCACGAGGTGCTGGCCGAAATCGCCCGGGGGGGCGGAGGCATTGTCTACCGGGCGCGGCAGCTCCAGCCGCGGCGCGACGTGGCGTTGAAGATGCTGCCGCCGGTGCTCCTGCCCTCTCGCGAGCTGCAGCATCGCTTCCGGCTGGAGGCGGAGACCATCGCCTCGCTGCATCATCCGGGGATTCTTCCGGTCCACACTGTCGGCGAGAAGGACGGTCTGCCGTACTTCACGATGAAACTCGCGGCCGGGGGCACGCTGACGGCGCGGCGCGAACAGTACCGCGGACGCTGGCGCGACATCGCGACCTTGATCGCCGGGCTGGCCGAAGCGGTGCAGCACGCCCATTCCCGCGGGGTGGTGCACCGCGATTTGAAGCCGGGCAACGTGCTCTTCGACGACGAAGGCCGCGCCTATGTGAGCGATTTCGGCCTGGCAAAGTTCACGACCGCGGAGCCGTCGACCACCCGTTCGCAGGCCGTGGTGGGTACTCCGGCGTACCTTGCTCCGGAGGTCCTGGCGGAGGGGGCGGGAGCCGCCACGACCGCGAGCGATGTCTACGGCCTGGGCGCCATCCTCTACGAACTGCTCGCCGGCCGGCCGCCGTTTGGCGGGGAGAATGTCGCGGAACTGCTGCGCCAGGTGGCGGACGAACTGCCGCGGGCCCCCTCCGGATTGGTGCGCGGCGTGCCCCGCGATCTGGAGGTCATCGCCCTGCGCTGCCTGGAGAAGGATCCGTCGAAACGCCTGCCCTCGGCGGCGGCGGTGGCGGAGGACCTGCGTTCCTGGCTCGGGCACCGGCCGATTCAGGCGCGGCCGGTGGGCGGGGGCGAACGGCTGGCCCGGTGGGCGCGGCGGAATCCGGCACTCGCGGGACTGACCGCGGTGCTGGCGATCGCGCTTCTCGGCGGGGCGGTGGTGCTGGAACGAAGCAACCGCCGGTTGCGGGGGGCGTTGAGCCAGACGGAGGCGGCGGAGCGGCAGGCGCAGGAAAACCTGCACCGGGCGTTGCTGGATCAGGCGCGACTGCTGCGCACCAGCGGACAGCGCGGGCAGCGGCACGAGGCGCTGGAGGTGCTGGGCCGCGCGGCCGCGATCCGTCCTTCCCCGGAGGTGCGGCATGAGGTCGCCGCGGCGCTGGCGCGGACGGACTTGCGCTTCGAGCGGCCGCTGCGGGCGTATTTTGCCAGCGAGTTGGCGACCGTCGAGTTCGCCCCGGACTTTCAGTCGTACCTCAGCGCCACCGGCCAGCCGGACTTCGTGCGGCTCGACAGCCGGGATGGCAGCATCGTGCGGCGCTACCGTCCGGAGGGCGCCGGCCAGCCGCTCGCGTTCACGTTCAGCGGCGACAGCCGGAGGTTCGCGGTCACGTTTGCCGATCGCCGAATCGAGTGTTGGGCGGTCGACGGCGGGAAGCCGCTCTGGGTCGTGCCGCCCCGCGGCCAGCTGAGCGTGGCGGTGGCGCTGCACCCGCAGGAGCCGGCCTGCGCCTGGGCTGACGAGAAGGGGGCGGTTCGGGTGAGGGACCTGATCGCCGGCGGAGAACGCGTGCTGGTGCCTCCGGGAGAGCGGGTCGTGCGGCTCCGGTATTCGCCCGACGGAAGGAGGCTGGCGGTGCTGCGTGCGCGCGAGTTTGTGGTGGTCGACGCCGTTTCCGGCGACGTGCGCTGGAACCGCGAGGGCCGGCCGCTGGCCGTGGATCCGGCGTGGAGCGGCGACGGCCGGTGGCTTGCGGTCGCGGAGGCGACCCGCGGCGAGATTGAAGTGCTGGCCGGCGAGACGGGGCGGGTCGTGCGCGTGCTGGCGGGCGGAGGAGAGCCGCCACAGTTGCTGGAGTTTGTGCCGGGACGCCCGCGGCTGGCGTCCATCTCGCGTAACTCGACCTTGCGGTTGTGGGAGGTGCTGAGTGGCGACCTGCTGTTCCAGACCGGAATGCCGCCGCGCACCCTGGCGTTTTCGCCGGACGGGCGATGGATGGCCGGGGCCCGCCGCTGGCTGGAGATTGGCGTGTTTGTCTGGGCGGAGGAGGAGGTCTTGCGGGAGTTCCGGGGCGAAGGGTTGACGCGGGAACGCGGCAACGAGCTGGCCGTGAGCCCGGATGGCCGCTGGCTGGCAACGTCCGATGCCCGGGAGGTGCGCGTCTGGGACGCGGTGCGGGGCGAGGAGTGTGCGCGCGTCGCGGTGACGGGTGCCAACTGGACCTCGGTTCAGTTCGACCCGCGGGGCGGCCGGCTGCTGTACAGTACGATGAACCGGGGAGTCCTGGCGCGTCCGCTGGTGGAGGTCGCCGCCGCGGGCGGGGGAACCACCCTGCAACTCGGCGCCGAGGTGCCGCTGGGGCCCCATCGCCACGGCCGGCTGCTGGGGTTTGGCGACAACGGCGATTGGTACATCGAACGGGAGGCGATCGAGCGGGTGGTGGTCTGGCCGCAGGGCGATCCGACCCGTGAACGCCCGTTGGCAGAGAGCCGGCGGTACGATCGCCCCACGATCAGCCGGGACGGGCAGTATGTCGCCACGATGGGTTATCCGGAGGTGAAGGTGCGGGTGACGCACCTGGCTTCCGGTGCCCCTCCCGTCATTCTCCCGGTCCGGCATCACGCCGGAGCGGCGTTCGCGCCGGATGGCCGTTGGTTGGTGACCGGGACGGACACGGAGTTCCAGACTTGGACCCTGCCGGGCCTTAAGGCCGGGCCGCGCTGGGAACGGCCCCTCGACGGCAGTCGTTGGGGTACGCCGGTGTTCTCGCCGGATGGTCGGTGGCTGGCCTGTGATCGTCCGATGGGGGAGGTGGAGGTGCGTGACACACGGGATTGGAGCGAACAGGTGCGCCTGATCCCTCCGGTGCGTGTCGACATCAACAGCGTGGCTTGGAGCCGCGAGGGCGATCGGTTGTACGTGCTGGGCACCGGCCACCGGGTCTTCGAGTGGAATCTCTCCGCCTTTCGGCGCGAACTTGCCGCGCGGAAGCTGGCATGGTGAGCCGCCCGGCGGGTGCAGGGCGCCCGGTCTTGGAAATCGGCATGCCAGGCAGGTGCGGGGCCTCCGGGAGGTTTCGCGCCGTCGGGCGCGAATTTTCTGAAACTCCGGCACCGGGTTTCCCTGAGAAGGAAACGTCGCACCATGACTTGCCGCTTCCTCCGCGTACTTCCCCGACCCTTTGCCGCCGGTCATCGATGGCGTGTCCCAGGAGGTGTAGCCTGGCTGGCCACCGGTTCCTTGGTCCTCGTCTTCCTTCTGGCCGGTCCCCAAGCGCCGGCGCAGACCCATGTGTGGACCGGCCTTCTGGACGGCAACTGGGCCAACGGCACCAACTGGAACGCGGGCGTGCCGGCCAGCGGCACCACGACCGTGGTCCAGTTTACGACCGCCACCACTCTGGCCACGACCAACAACATTGGCAGCGGCCTCACGCTTAACCAGCTCTCCTTCGGCGCCGATGCCGGAGCGCGCACGATCGAGGGCAATGCCCTGACTTTCGCTGGCACCACGCCGTCCATCGTCAACCAGGCCACGGCGGGCCATGTGACCGTCAACGCCCCCCTGGTACTGTCGTCGACCGTTTCCGTCACGGGGGGGCCTTCCGAACCGGCCCAGTTGTTTCTCTTTGGGGCTGCGACTGGCGCCGGCGGAATCACGGCGGTCGGCGGCATCACCGTGCTGGGCGGCTTCGGGTCCACCTACACCGGCGAGACCCGCGTCCAGAGCGGTGCCCAGTTGGGCGGCGCGCGCGACGGCGCGCTCGGCGCCTCGTCGAGCCTTGTTGTCGAGAGCGGCGCGCATTTCCAGGTGATCCGCACCAATGCCGGAACCATGACCACCATCGATCGGCCGCTCACGCTGGCCGGGGTTCTGTCGTCAGCCTCAAAGAGGGTCAGTGTCTTTGACACCCCGGCCACGTCGACCTATTACTCCGGGGCGATTACGCTGTCGGGCGCCGCCGAGATCAAGGCCTTCGGGGCCACCGGGGCTGGACTTGACGCCGTGGAGTTGGAGGTGAGCGGGGCGATCGGCCGGGGCGGAAATACCCTCACCCTGTCCACCGGCGGAGCGAACAATACCGTGCGCCTGACCAGCACGGCCACCATCAGTGGCAACGGTGGCCTCGCCCTCACCCCCAATGGTGGCACCCTCATCCTGGGCGGCGCCGTGTCTGGCAACGGCAACGTGACCGCCACGGGCACCGGTGGCAGCGTCACGATGGCCGCGCTCGGCGGCGACGGCGGATTGACCGTCGCCCTCGGCGGCCAGGGCAGCATTGGCATCAGTGGCGTCGTCAGCGGCGCCCGCGACGTCGCCGTGTCCAGCGGCCTGCTGTCGCTGGCCAGCGCCGCCAACACGTTCACGGGTTCCATCAACCTCTCCGGCACCGGGCGGATCATCATCCCCAACGAGAACGCCCTCGGCAACGCGGCCAACAGCCTGACCTTCACCAACGGCGGCCAGCTGCAATTCACCGGTGCCGGCAACCTCACGCGCACCATCACCACCACGGGCGGCACCGCTTCGCTGGTCTTCAACGCCAACTCGCGCACGGTCAGCTCCACCATCTCCGGCACCGGCGGCGTCGCCCTCAGCAATTTCTTCAACCAGAGCATCGCCACCCTCACGGGCAACAACACCTTCACCGGCGGCCTTTCGATTGGCGGCAACGTCATCGTCTCCTTCTCCACCGACGCCAACCTCGGCGCGGCGGGCGGGACGATCCAGCTGGCCGGCGGCTCCCTTTCGCTCCCGGCCGGCTACGCCGCGCTCTCCCGTCCCGTCGAGATCACCTCGGTCCACGGCAATATCTCCGGGGCCACCGGCGCCTCCCACACGATCTCGGGCAATCTCACCGGCGATGGCCTCCTCACGCTCGGGGGCGCCACCACTTTCACGCTCAGCGGCACCAACACCCACGCCGGCGGCATCGCCCTCGCCGGCAACACCAACAACCCCACCGTGCTCCTGCTCGACAGCGACGCCCGCCTCGGCGCCTCCACCGGCGCCCTCAACCTCGGGCGCGCCAGCGGCGCCAGCATCCTGCCCGGCACGCTCCGCGCCACCGCCGATCTCACCATCGCCGCCACGCGCAGCACGACCTTCCGCGGCATGACCGTCGATACGAACGGCTTCAACATCGTCTTCAACCAGCCGATCAGCGGCCGCGATCTGACCAAGACCGGCGCCGGTACCTGGACCTTGAATACCGCCAACACCGACACCAGCGACGACAATCTCGTCACCATCGCCCAGGGCACCGTGAAGCTCGGGACGGACAACGTCTTTGGCACCCGGGCCCGCATCAGTTCCCTTTCCTCCGGCGCCGTGCTCGATCTCAACGGCCGCAACCTGGAACTGATGTACCTGGATAACGTCGGCCCGACCGGCGAGATCAAGCTCGGTGGCGGCACGCTGACGCTGACCACCCGGGCCGCGTCGATGGAGGGCATCATCACCGGCTCGGGCCAGGTCGTGCTGGGCAAGGAGGGCCTGACCTCGCTCGGCTTCAGTTTCTCCGGCAACCACACGTTCACCGGCGGGCTCACGCTCCGGGCTGGCGCCACTCTCCTGATCCAGGGCTCCAATGCCCTCGGCGCGGCGGGCAATTCCCTGACCCTCGACAACGGCACCCTCTCGATCGGCACCCTCGCGCCGACTCCGCTGACGATCGACGGAACCTCCAACCTGACGATTGCCGCCGGCGGCGCCCGGTTTGTGGCCGGCGGGCAGTCCATCGTCATCGCCAGCCAGTTGACAGGCTCCAACCCGATCCAGTTTGGCGGCGGCAGCTTTCCGGGGGAGGGAGGCCCGTACGACGTGCGGCTCACCCACGCGGCCAACACGTTCGTGGGTAACTTGCCGCTCGGCGCGACCATGCTCGGCATCGTGGCGGATGGTTCGCTCGGTCATTCGGCCAATGTCGTCACCCTCGGGTCGAGCTTCTTCGACGGGGAGTCGACCCAGTCCACGAGAGGCGGCCTCCGCGCCTATGCCGATCTCACGTTGGCGGCGGGTCGTACGATCCGGTTGGATGGATCAAATAGCTCCTCCGACCGCGGCGGTGTCCTCGACACCAACGGCCACACGATCACCGTGGCGGGGGCCATCAGCCAGGTTTCAGCGGAGATGCCGCTGCTCAAGACCGGCGCGGGCACCCTGCTGCTCAACGGGGCCAACACGTTCACGGGCACGACCACGGTGATCGAAGGTACGCTCGGCGGCACGGGCTCCCTGGCCGGCAACCTGGAGCTGCAGAACGAAGCCACCCTTGCTCCCGGGGCCAGTGCCGGGCTCTTTGTCGTGGCGGGCGATCTCACGCTGGCCGGCACGAGCGCCCTGCTGATGGAGCTCGGCGGAACCACGCGCGGCAGCGGCTACGATGCGATCAACGTGGGCGGCACGCTCACGGCCGATGGCACGCTCACCGTGAGCCTGATCAACGGCTTCAGCCCGGTCACCGGGAGTTCCTTCCAGCTCCTGCAGGCCGGGACCTTCAGCGGCGCCTTTGCCACGGTGAACCTGCCCTCGCTCACCCCGGGCCTGGCGTGGGACAGCAGCCTGCTGGGCAGCGCCGGCACCCTGAGTGTGACCGGTTCGGCGATCCCCGAGCCGGGCACGTACGCGCTGCTCGCGGGTTGCGCAGGGCTGGCGGTGGCGATGGGGCGGCGGCGCCGGGCGGGGCGGAGCGAGTGAACGCGTCGTCGGCTCGCATTTCTTGGCGAAGGATGGGCGTTTCGTGGCCGCAGGGTCGCGACGGAATCTTCCGGGCTTGAAGCGGGTGCCGGGAAGGCGCTCCTATCTTCGCGCCGCCGGTCCGTCGTGACGTCGGTCCGGCGCCCTCCTTCCTTCCATGCCTGCACCCCTGAACCGCCGGGACTTCCTCAAAACTTCCGCCGCCGCGGCCGCCGCCGGGCTGGTGCTGCCCTCGCTGCCGTCGTGCGCCTCGGCGCCGCGGGTCCGCCGGCCGGCGCCCTCCGAGCGCGTCACGATGGCGATGATCGGCTTCGGCACGATCGCCCACTCCAGCTGCATGAACTTCCTCGGGGACGAGCGCGTGCAGATGATCGCGGTGGCTGATCCCATTTCCGACCTGCCGAATTACGGCTACAAGGGCGAGCTGCGCGGCGGCCGCCTCGTGGGCAAGAAGAAGATCGAGGACTACTACGCGGAGCACGCCAAGGGCGGGAAGTTCCGCGGCGTGAAGGTCTACGAGGACTTCCGGGAGATGCTAGACAAGGAAGACCTCGACGCCGTCTACATTGCCACGCCGGATCACTGGCATTGTGCCGTCGCCCAGATCGCCGCGCGCAAGGGCAAGCACATCTACGGCCAGAAACCCCTCGCCCTCACGGTGGACGAGGGCCGGCGCATCGCCGACGTCGTAAAACAGACCGGCATCACCTGGCAGACCGGCAGCCAGCAGCGCAGTTCGATCCACTTCCGCACCGCCTGCGAGTACGTGCGCAACGGCCGGCTCGGCAAACTGCAGAAAGTCACCGTCGGACTGCCGGGCGGCCACACCAACTGGTCGCAGCTGGCGGATCGGAAGCAGCCCGAGACTCCGCCGAAAGAGCTCAACTACGACCTCTGGCTCGGCCCCGCGCCCGAGCGTCCGTACGTGCCGGCGCTGCTCCAGCTCAACTGGCGCCACAATTGGGATTTCTCCGGCGGCATGATCACCGACTGGGGCGCGCACCATCTCGACATCGTGCAGTGGGCCCTGGGCACCGACAACACCGGCCCGGTCCGCCTGGAGAATATCACCGCCAAGCTGCCGCCGCAGACCGATCACACCGAGGGCATCCGCTTCGACGGCGAGGGCGGGAAGTCGATCTTCGTCAAACGCGACAAGCTCGAGTTCAAGCCGGACTCCCTGCGCACCGAGAAGATCCGCGACGGCGAAGTGCGGCTCTACGAGAGCAAGGTGCAGGAGTACAACTTCATCGACTGCGTCTACAGCGGGAAGGCGCCGATCTCGCCGCCGGAGACCTCGCACCGGGCGATCACGATCTCCCACCTCGCCAACATCGCGATCCGCCTCGGGCGCTCGAGCATCCGGTGGGATCCGGCCCGGGAACGTTTCGTCGACGATCCCAAGGCCGACGCCCTGTTGGCACGCCCGATGCGCAAGGCCTACGCGGTGTAGGCGAACCGACCGACCTCGCCCTGGCGGGTACCGCTCCCGGAGAGGATCTTTTCGACCTGATCCCCTCTGTGAGAGGGGTGGTGCGCAGCGCCGGGGTGTGTTTGGGGGCGTGCGAAACAGAGACGCCCAGGAAAATCATGCTCCCGCCCACCGGGTTCGTGGGAGCGGGTTTGACGCGCGACTCTGGCGGGAAGCGCCGCTCAGCGACGACCTGACCCGCGGCGGGCTGCGCCAATCAGACCGAGGACGCCAAGAATGAAAAGGGGAAGGGTGTGGGTCGCCTCGGGCACGCCGGTGATTGGCGCGTAATCATCCTGCAGGTGCCAGTTGAGGATGTCGTGGTTGCCATAGCCCGACCCGGTACCGGAGGTGAAACCGACATACGCGTTGGTCGAACCGAGCACCGAGGACAGGTTGAGGCCGCTGTACGCCAGCCCGGCGGCGACCGGTCGGGTGGCGCTCCCCGTCGAATCCCACCGCACTTCCAGCAACTGCGTGCCACCGTTGTAGTCGACCCAGACCGTCCACTCGGCGCCGTTGTTGAAGCGCGGCGCCACCCCGATGAGGGCCACGGAGGACATGTTCCCGTTCAGGTTGATGCCAACGTGGTTGCCGTTGTTGGCGTCACCGCCGCCATTGTTGTAGGTGTCGAACTCGATCGCCAGACTGGGACTGAGTCCCTGGTAGCCGATGCCACCGCCGCCGCCGCCGACGTTGTTCGCCACGTTTTGGACCAGGAAGGCCAGGCCGTCGGCGCCGGCACCATCCCCATCGCCGAACGACCCGTTCTGGGTGATCTGAAACTGGAATCGCGTGCTGAACGAGGCGTTGTTGGAGAGATTGACCGTCGACGTGGAGAACGCCGAGCCGGATTGTCCGGTCGTGGCAGGGGTGAGTCGCAGAACGTCGCCCACCCTGGCGGCATTCCCATTCAGCGTCAGCCCGGCGGTGCTGTTGAAATCGTTGTAGGTGATCGTCGTCGCCTGGGCGGTGACGGCGAGCGCGAAGGCGGGGGCGATAAAGCGAGAAAGGTTCATGGCGGAAATCGTGGGTGGTTGCGGTCCGAAGTGTCATGCCACTCAAAGCAGTACGCCTGCCAGATGCCGGCGGTGGAGCCCAACTTGTTCATTTGAAAATGAATAGAAGTTCTGGTCTGGCGCTGCGTTCGGTCGGGATCCCGCCGGATGTAAGCCCCGCCGACAGAGCTGATCGTATCTGGAGCGGAGAACGGACGCGGCCCCCGAGGGGTTACCCGCGAAGCTGCCCGACCGGTCGCGACCGTTGTCGCAGTCGGCGGACCAAATACGCGGCGGAGCCACCCAGCACCAGCAACCCGGCAATCGACGGTTCCGGGACGGACACGGCGATCCCATCCAGCACTAACTGGGGACCCCGCATGAATCCGGACGCGGTGCGGATGAACGTAAAGGTCAGCGTGTGGAGGCCGGCTCCGAGGTCCGAAGGCGTCACCAGTTGGTAGGTGGTCCACCCTCCCGCCTGGACATTGCTGCCGGCAAAGGTCGGAAAGCTGGTCGTCAGCACGGTGGAGTCGATTTTCACCTCGAAGGCCGCGGAGACGTCGTTGATGCCGGTGAAATCCGTCCGTTGCGCAAAGAACTCCACCGTGACGGGGGCGTTGGCGCCGAGGCTGAAGCTCCGCGAGAAGGTGAGCGTCTGGGCGTCACCGCCGCTCGGAAAGCTCAGGGCCACGTACTGGCTCCCTTCCTTCGGATTGATGTTGCCGAAGCCGGTGCTGATGGCGCCGCCGGCCGTCCACGACGCCAGGCTGCCGGACTCGAAGCCGTCGCTGAAGACCAGCTGCGCGCGGGCCGGAGCCGCGAACACAGCGAGAAAAACCAGGCAGCAGGGAAAGATCCTCATCGTGGGTGGGGCGTGCGGGGTGCCGCGAGTGAGTCCGACCGGGACACCGTCGTCGAGCGCGGAGTAGCCGATGATTGGCCGGTCGGGGTGCTCCCAACCCCGGTCGAGGTCGCAGCCGAAGGTGCCGCTCTTCTTGCCTGAAGGAAGGCCGCCGTCAGACCGGCCGCTGTGTTTCCAGGAAGGAGGGAAATGACGCGCGGAGGCTCGTCCGCGCGCGCGAATCGCCGCCTACACCCCCGCGACTTCCCAGCCGGGGCGGTAGGTGCGGCGCAGGAGCCGGTTGGCTTCGGGCGAGTTGGTGACCCGCAGGCCGGGGGAGTCCCAGCGCAGCGTCGTGCCTGGCACCCGGATGGCGACGGTGCCAAGGATGATCGCCTCGGCCATCGGTCCACTCTGCCCAAAGTGGGATTCGGGTTGTTCGCCGCTGATGCAGCCGTCGACGAAGTGGTGATAGTGGTTGCGCGGCCCGAAGTTTGTTCGTGCGCGCGCCGCAAACTTCTCGCGCGGCAGGAGGCGGGCGCCGGAGGTGTGCGGCAGCAGCAGCGCGCCTTCGGTGCCCATGATGATCGCCGCCTCGCCCGGGTAGGTATTGAAGCCATCGGCGCGGGCGAGCGCCTGCGCCTCTTCGGGTGGGTACTTGTCGCCGTCGTACCACTCGACCGTGAGTTCCTTGCCGGCGGTGAGTGCGTTGCCGGGGAAGACCCACGTGATGTGGTTCATCTGCGGCCAGGTGTCGGCGCGCCGCGCGGGCGACTGGCGCCACGACTCCTGCACCTCCGCCCGCACCGTGAGCGGCGCGGTGAGGCCGAGCCCCTTCCAGACGGCGTCGAAGATATGGCAGCCGATGTCGCCCGACCAGCCAGTGCCGAAATCGAGCCACGAGCGCCAGATCTGCGGGTGATAGATCTTGGGCGCGTAGGGCCGCACGGGCGCGGTGCCAAGCCAGAGGTCCCAATCCAGTCCCTCGGGCACCGGCGTCGCCTCCGCCGGCCGCGGGCCGACGAGTCGGTAACGTTCCACCGCACCGGGGCGGTTGGAGCAGAGAATGACGCGCGTGACCTTGCCGATCACACCCTCGCGCAGCCATTGCACCGCCTGGCGATCGCCGGGGCCGGAGGCGTGCTGCGTGCCGAGCTGGGAAACGACGCCGGTCTCCTGCGCCACCCGCGTGAGTGCGCGGCACTCGGCGACGTCGTGGCAGAGCGGCTTCTGGCAATAGACGTGTTTCGCGGCGCGCATCGCGGGCAGCGCGATGGCAGCGTGCATGTGATCGGGCACCGAGACGTTGACTGAGTCGATGCGATCGCCCTCCTGGGCGAGCAGCTCGCGCCAGTCACGGTAGAGACGCGCTCCGGGAACAAGGGCGGCGGCCTTTTCCAGGTTGCCGCGGTCGACATCGCAGAGGGCCACGACCTGGCACCGCGAGTGGGAAAGGAAGTTCTTGAGATCCTGCGCCCCCATGCCGCCCACGCCGATGCAGGCGTGATTCAGTTTTTCGTTGGGCGAAATCCGGCGCGGACGGCGGGTCGTCGTGGCGCAACCGGGCAGCAGTGACCAGGCGCCGGCGGCGGCGGCCGCTTGCAGGAAGTGACGGCGGTTCAGGTTTCTCATGATGATCCGTTGGGAAAGGTGGTTTGTGGTCGGTAACCAGTGATCGGTAATCGGTTGTCAGTAATCAGTAGTCAGTGGTCGGTGGTCGAAGGTCGATGCAGGGATCCGAGGTGAAGGAGGGGAGGCGAAGAGGGCGCTGATGACAGATCCCTGGTTACTGATTACTGACCACTGATTACCGGCTGCTGATATTCAGACTCCGAGGAGATGTTCCAGCGTGTAGCGCTCAAGGGCCTCGTAGTCGCGGCGCGCGCGGCAGTCCTCGACGCGCGCGCGGTCCCAGGTGCGCACTTTTTCCACCAGGTGGAGAAACATCCGCCGGCTGGTCTCGAGGTGGGCCGTCACCGGCCGGCCGGCCTGCGTGCGCATCGTCTTCACGTCGAGGCCGACGAACTCCCCGCGCTGGCCGTAGCCGCCTTCTTCCAGCACGCGCACCTGATTGAAGGCCGCGCGGAGGTTGGCGGCGCCGAAGTTCTTGTCCTGATCGTACTTCAGGCCGTTCTGGTCGTTGAGGTGGACGCTCCCGAGCTTGTCGTGCGCGAGGGCGAAGGCCATCTCGTCGCTGGGGTCGAGGTTGGCGAGCAGGGCGTGGGCGCTTTCGATCACCGTCTTGACGCGCTTGGGATCGCGGGACGCGTAAGCCAGGGCGACCGCATGGCCGGCGGTGGGCACGTAGGCGAGATCGGTGGGCTCGTTGGGCTTGGGTTCGATCCAGATCTCGACCTCGGGGTCGTAGGCGAGCACCTGGTTGACGGTATCGAGCAGCCGCTGGTAGGCGAGGCGTGCGTCTTTCGCTTCGCGCACGTAGGTGCCCTCGCGGGCCAGCCAGAGGACGATGGCGCGGCAGCCGATGGCGCGGGTGATGTCGACGCACTTCTTCGTGCGCTCCCAGGCGTAGGCGCGATCCTTGGCGCGATTGGCGGTGTAGGCGCCGTCGATCGTCTGTTTTGCGAACCAAAGCCGCGGCGCAACGAACTCCGGCACGAGCCCTTCGTTGGCGAGGGTTTGCTTGATCCGGGCGGCGCGCCGGGCGATTTGCGCGGGGGTGAGGGTGTCGAGTTCCGGCACGACGTCGTCGTCGTGAAACTGCACCCCGTCGAAGCCGAGCCGCTTGTAGAGCGCCCACTTGCGATCGTGGGGGTAGGCGGGGCGAACGTCGGGGCCGAAGGGATCGGCGCCTTCGCTGATATTCCAGGGGCCAAACGAGAAGCGGTACTTGGTCGGGGCGGTCATGGAGAAAGGTACGGCCGGGGTGTGATGCCGCGGTCCGAGGCGGAGGCTTCGGTCGCGGCGCGCGGCCGGTGCTCAGCTTGTCGGGGGGAGCATGGGAGCGGAAGTCAATTGTCGCGATCGCCGGCGGTTCGGGATGTGCGCCGCTCTTTCTCACGACTTTTACCAGAAGTCTGGCTGACCTTGTGCCGTTAGGAGCCGGTGTGAGGTCTGAACGTCGCACCTTCCGCTCCCGCGCCCGCGTGGCCGGATTCACCATCATCGAGGTGGCGATGGCGGCGTTTGCCCTGGCCTTCGGCCTGGCGACCTCGATCATCTCGATGCAGGCGGGGTACAAGCAGATGGACTTGGCGCGGGGCACGACCATCGCGGCCCAGGTGATCCAAAGCGAGATGGAGCGGCTGCGCATGTTGAGCTGGACGGGCATCTGCGCGCTGCCGGCCTCAAGCACCTTTGACGGGTCGACGTATTTCAGCGCGAACCCGGATGTCGCCGGGAAGTTCACCATCACGCGGACAGTGGCCGCCAACTCCACCAACCCCACGGAGATGAAGGACCTCACGGTGACAGCGACCTGGCGGACCATCGACGGTCGCACGCACTCCCGGAGTTTCACGGCGGTCTACGCCAAACAGGGACTGTATGACTACTACTACACGATCGCGCATCCATAGGCCGGCAGCGGCGGGGCGGCCGTGGGCCGCCTTCTCGCTGGTCGAGGTCATCATTGGCTCCAGCCTCGCGAGCTTCCTCCTCGCCGGGATCCTCTCGACGTTCCTCTTCATGGGTCGCGCCGGGGCGAATCTCTGGAATTACAGCGACATGGAGACGCAGGCGCGGCGCGCGCTCGAGGTCTTCGCCGAGGACGTGCGGCAGGCGAGTGCCATCACCTGGAACACCAGCACCTCCGTCACCCTGGTGGTCAATTCCACCTCGGTGGTCTACGCCTACGACAGCACCACCGGTGTCTTCTACCGCCAGATTGGCTCCGACGTCCGCCGCCTGATCACCGGGATTGCTCCGGGATCGTTCCTGTTCAAGAGCTACAATCTCGCCGGCAGCGAGATGCCCCTCGCCACCACGGCCAATCTCACCGCCGCCAGCTCCAGCACGAAGCAACTGCAGGTGTCACTCGAGGCGTCGCGCACGACCCGCACGGTCACGACCGCCACCAACCTCGTGCTCTCGGCCCGCTACATCCTGCGCAACAAGATCGTGACGGCCTGAGAAACGACGATGAAGGTGCGCCTATTCCCCCATCGTTCCCGCCGCGGCACCCTGCTGATCGTGGCGATGCTGCTGTCGGCGGTGATTGGCATCTCGATCGTGAGTTTCCTGAACCTGGGCCGGACCGGGATGGAGATCTCCAACCGGGCGCTCTACCACAACGGCGCCATCAATCTGGCCGAGAACGGCCTCGAGCACGCGGTCTACGCGGTCAACAAGGTGGGCTACGACTGGACCGGGGCGGGCTGGTCAGTCTCGGGTGCGAACGCCCGCCAGAAATGGAGCGGCTATCCGCTCGGGTCATCCGCCACCGGGGAGGTGCGCGCGGTGGTGTACAACTATTCCGGGGCGGCCGCGCCGAAGGTCATTTCGCGCGCTTTGGTCACCCTGGGGGGTGGCACTTCGCGCCCGATCGAGAAGTGGATCGAGGTGCAGCTCCGCAAGACCTCGCGGTTCGCCAATGGCCTCGTGGCCCGCCAGTCGATCACCTTCAGCGGCAACAACGCCTCGGTCGACAGCTGGAACTCCGATCCCGACAACAACCCGGCGACCGCGGCGATCGGGTACAGCGCCGGGGTGCGGCACGACAACGGCAGCGTCGGCTGCGTTTCGGTCTCGGTCAGCTCCGTGCTGATCAATCAGGCCGACATCTGGGGGTTCGTCGCCACCGGCGGGGCCCTTCCTTCGGTCGGCTCCAACGGGCTCGTCGGACCCTTTGGCACTCCATCCGGCACGATGGACATGAACCGGATCTCCACCGACTTCACGGCCAACTTCGATCCCGTCACCGCCCCGACCGCGACCTACAACCTCTACGGGGGAGCGATCACCACGACGGTGAGCCTGCCGCGGGCCGCCGACACGGTTTCGGCGGACGGCTACTATTACATCCGCGCGGACTCGATCAACTTCACCAACAAGACACTCACGATCACGGGCAAGGTTGTGCTCGAGTTGACCAACACGCTGACCTCGATCGACATCGGCGGCGGCAGCGGGGCCCTCAACGTGAATGCCGGCGCCGAACTCCAGGTGTACGCGGCCGGCGACGTGAAGATCTCCGGCCAGGGCCTGTTGAACGGCGGCACGACGGCGGCGACGGCCAACCAGCCGGTGAAGTGCCAGATCTACGGCACGAAGACCTCCGGCGTGCAGGACATCCAGATTGCCGGCAACGGGGTGTTGAGCGCCGTGGTTTACGCCCCGCAGGGCTCGGTGAAGATCAATGGTAACGGGGATGTCTGCGGCTCGATCGTGGCCAACGACATCACCTGCGTGGGCAACGCGTTCTTCCACTACGACGAGTCGCTGGCCAACTTCGGGGGCAACAACCCCTATCGCGTTTCCCGCTGGCGCGAACTCACGTCCGCGGCGGATCGCAGCGCCTACCTGAGCGTGACGGCGTTCTAAGGGCGGGCCGGCCGGGGCGCCTGGGCCCGTGCGCCGGAATATCGAGGCGCGGGTACCGGGTGGAAACGGACTGTGTCATCCGCACCTGCCGCGTTGACCTGGGAGGAAAATCGGCCGTAACGATTGGCCCCTTCCCACCCATGAAACTCGAAACCCTCTGTCTCCACGGCGGCACGCAACCCGATCCCACCACCCTCGCCCGGGCCGTGCCGGTGTACCGCACCAGCTCCTTCGTCTTCAAGAGCGCGGACCACGCGGCCAACCTCTTCGCGCTGCGGGAACTCGGCAACATCTACACCCGCCTGATGAACCCGACGACCGATGTGCTCGAGAAGCGGGTGGCGCTGCTGGAGGGGGCGCCGGAACTCGGCGGGCTGGGCGTCGCCTCCGGCACGAGCGGGGTGTTCTACTCCATCATCAACCTCGCGTCCGCGGGCGACAACATCGTGTCGGCCCGCAACCTCTACGGCGGCACCTACACGCAGTTCAACGACATCCTTCCGAGCCTCGGCATCACGGTGAAGTTCGTCGACTCGAACGACCCGCAGAACTTCGCCCGGGCGATCGACAGCCGGACGCGCGCGCTGTTCTGCGAGACGGTGTCGAACCCGGCGCTGGAGGTCACGGATCTCGAGGCCGTCGCCGCGATCGCGAAGGGCGCGGGCATCCCGCTGATTGTGGATTCGACGTTCTCAACCCCGTACCTGACCCAGCCGCTCGCGCACGGGGCCGACATCGTGGTCCACTCGCTGACGAAGTGGTTCGGCGGGCATGGCACGGGCATCGGCGGCATCGTGATCGACAGCGGCCGTTTCCCGTGGGGCGCGGGCAAACATCCGCTCTACACCACGCCGGACAACAGCTACCACGGGCTGCGCTGGGGCGTGGATCTACCGGCCCCGCTCCTGCCGCTCGCGTTCATCCTGCGCATGCGCACCGTCCCGCTGCGAAACCTCGGGGCCTGCATCTCGCCCGACAATTCCTGGATGTTCCTTCAGGGCATCGAGACCCTGCCGTTGCGGATGGAGCGGCACTGCGAAAATGCGCTGGCGGTGGCGCAGCACCTCAAGAGTCACCGCAGTGTCGAATGGGTGCGTTTCCCTGGCCTGCCGGGCGATCCGCAGCACGCGCTGAACCAGAAGTACCTCCGTGGGAAGGGCGGCTCGATGGTCGTGTTTGGCATCAAGGGCGGGCGCGAGGCCGGCCGGAAGTTCATCGACGCGCTGAAGCTCTTCTCGCACCTCGCCAACGTCGGGGATGCCAAGAGCCTCGCGATCCATCCGGCCACCACCACGCACTCCCAGCTCAATGAGGCGCAGCAACGGGCGGGCGGCATCACGCCGGAACTCGTCCGCCTGAGCATCGGGCTCGAACACATCGACGATATCCGGACCGATCTCGACCAGGCGCTCGCCGCCGCCACCCGGTAGTTCGGGGCCGGTCGCCTTAAACCGGTGCTCGAGGGCGGGGGGCCCGCCCTCGGGCCGACCCGCCTGCCTTCCGCTTCGCGGCGAAGGCCAGGCCGACACACCCCGGCGCTGACGAGCCACCCCTCTCCCGCCGGAGGAATTCAGTGGAAAACCACGAAGGGACACGAATCGACACGAAGCAACGGCCCGCGAGCCGCCTTCACCTTTGGGTGGGTGGCAAGACGTCCTCTTCCGCAGGGTATTTCCATTGGTGTTTGTTCGTGTCCATTCGTGGTTCTATTGCATGGATCCGGCTCCAGAGGGGAACCTTCCGGCGCAGCGCGGTTCGATTGCTCCCCTGTGGGCGGGGCGACCCCGCCCCGCGGCCGGCCGGCGAATCACTCCGCCGGTTTCGGCGGCGGCGGCAGGCCCCGTAACGCGCGGGGCAGCCGGGCATCGAGACGCGGTTCCTTGTCGGTCAGGCTGGCCAGGAACTCGACCACGTCGCGCAGTTCGGCCTTGCTGAGGATGGTTCCGTAGATTTCGGGCATGCCAGACGGCGCGCTTTCCCGTTTGGCGATGTCGGTCCGGCGCACCTCGACCAGTTTGTTGTCGGTGTTCCGGAGGGTCAGAGTGTCCGCCGTCTCGCTCGCGACGATGCCGGCGGCGGATTCGCCGTTCCGGAGGGTGACAACAATGGTGTCGTAGCCGGGCGCGATCTTCGCGTTGGGTTTCACGATCGCCTCCAGGAGATACTCACGGCTGTAGCGGGTACCCACTTCCGCGAGATTGGGCCCGGCTTCCCCGCCGTCGCCGCCGGCGCGGTGGCAGCGGATGCAGGAGAGTACCGGCTGGGTTTCAAAGATGCGGCGGCCGCGCTCGGCGTTGCCGCCGGCCAGGGCCACGCGGTGCGGCGCCAGCGGGTCCGGGCTGGCGGCCAGCGCCGCTTCGCGGGCGGCGAGGAGTTCCTTGATGGCCGGATCGGAGCGGCGGCCGGCGGCGGTGACCAGTTCGAGCTGCACCTCCGGGGGCACGCGGCCGGCCGCGAGTTCCCGCAGCTGGCCCGCGATCAGCGAATCGGCCGTGGGGTGACGGGAAAAGCCGAGGGTGCGGAAGGCTGCCTTTTTTTCCGCGGTGGTGCCGCGGGCCACCAGGCTGGCCAGCACCGGGGCCGCGGTGTCGGGCGAGAGGCGGGAGGCGATGGGCAGGGCGGCGAGCCGGAGGGTGGAGTCGGAGGATTCGCCGGCGAAGCGCACGGCGTCGGCGAGCCGCGGATCCTTGATCCGGTCGAGCGTGGCCAGGGCGGCGGCGCGGGTGGCCCCGGGCTGCTTCGCGTCACGGAGCACGGAGAGGAGCGTGTCGGCGGCGCCGGCCACCTCGAGGGATTGCAGGGCCTGCAGAGCTGCGGCTGACACGGCCGGCGGCGTGCCCGGGGCGAGCAGGGCCGGGGCGACGCGGGTCAGGGCGGCAACCGCCGGTCCGCGATCGCGGGTCTTTTCCGGCAGGGGCCGGAAGGTCCCCACGAGCCGATCCCGCTGCAGGGGGCGGGGCCATTCGGCGAGCCGCGCCAGGGCCTCGGCCCGGGCGCGCGGCGGAGCGTCGCTGCGGGCGGCGTATTGGGCGAGCGTGGCGGCGTTCGCGGGTTGGCCGATTCGAAAGTGGGCGTTGATCGCCCGGAACAGGACCGGCTCGTCGGCCGACGGGCGATCGAGCAAGGCGGCGAGCGCCGGTTGCGCGGACTCCACGGGCGCGTCGTTGATCGCCAGGGCAGCCTCATGAACGAGTCGCGGGTCACGGTCGTTGAGGAAGCGCGCGATCTCCGGGTTGCGCAGGCGCCGCAAGGCGAGAAGTACGCCGAGGCGGACTGCCGGGGAGGGATCGGTGACGGCGGCGGAGAGAGCGGCGGAGGCGTTGCCGCCGACGAGACCCATCACCAGGGCGTGGCGGAGGTAGTGGTCGCGATTGTCGTTCTCGCGGAGGGCGGCGAGCAACGCGGGTGTGTCCGCTGGCCGGGCCAGTTTCCCGAGCGAGAGCGCGGCAAAGAACCGGACCCGCGGGGACGGATCCTGCAGGAAGCGGGCAAAATCGGCGAGAAACTTGGGCGAGGGATAGCCCACTTGGTGGTGCTCGCCGACGAGTTTCACGGCCTGGGCGCGCACCTCGGCGTCGGGGTCGGCGGAGGCCTCGGCCACTGGCACCATGGCCACGGAGTGACGGGACGCGAGCTGCCCGAGGCCCCACAGGGCATGCAGGCGGGCGGTACGCGGAGCACGGCGGTCGGAGGCCACTCGGGTGAAGACCGGGGTGCTGGCCGGTCCGCGTTCCGCGAGTTCGAACTGCGCCTCGAGGCGCACGCGCCAATCGGCATGCGCGAGCAGGCGGGCCAGCTCCTCCGCACTGCGTTTGGTCCAGTCGCCGCCGATCAGCGCCTTGGTTTCCGCGATCAAGGGGTCGCGTGCTCTCCGGGGATCCGAAATGGCGTAGATGCGGCCGCGTTTGGATTTCGGCCAGCCGGTCGCCCAGTCGGACGTGTAGAGGCGGCCGTCGGGACCGAATTTCACGTCGGTGGGAAGGGCGTTGGTCAGGAACGGCTGCGCGGTGGCGACCTCGTAGGAGGCGCCCTTCGGCTTGAGGGTGTAGGTGAAGATCCCGCTGCTCGAGACGGATCCCTTGAAGTGGGTGACGAAGAGGTGGCCCTGGTACGAGGGGTTGAGCCCGGTGCCGGGGTAATACTCGATGCCGGACGGGCCGTCCTCGAGGTTGCAGATCGGCGGCAGGAGGTAGGCGGCCTGGCCGTCGTGGCGTGGATGCCAGAGCCGTTCGAGGTTCCACGGACCGGCCTTGCCGAGCGGCGCGAACTGATAACCGACCCGCCAGCCGCTGTCGCCTCCCTCCACGACGTGCACCAGGCGCTCCTCGTCGCCATGATCGCAGTCGTTGTCGCCCGTGAAGAGATCGCCGACCTCGTTGAAGACCAGCGCCTGCGGGTTGCGCAGCCCGGTGGCGAAGAGCTCCATCTGCGAACCGTCGGGGTAGCAGCGAAAGACGGCGCCCTCGTCGGGCACGGAGAGCACCCGCCCTTCCTTGGTGGTCACGGTCGCACCGCGATCGCCGTTGCTGAAGTAGATCCGGCCGTCGGGGCCGAACACCAGTCCGTGCAGATCGTGCCCGGTGAAATTGAAACGCACGCCGTAACCGCGGCTGATCTCGGCGCGGCTCTCGGCGCGGTCCGCCCCCTGGAAGCGCCACAGGCTCGGAATGTTGGTGAACCAGACCTGGCCGCGGCGGGCGAGCACCCCGGAGCCGATGCCGTCGAGCGGGGAATTGAAACCGTCGGCGTACACGGAGCTGCGATCGGCCACGCCGTCGCCGTCGGTGTCGGCCAGCAGGCGGACGACCTCGCCTTCGATCGAGAGCTCCTTTTCGCCGGCCGGGCCGAAGGCCTTCTTGATCAGGGCCGCGCGATCCTCGACGGTGCGGCAGGCCAGCTCGTCCTCGAGCATCCACATGTAGTCGCGGATATCCAGGACGCTGGAGCGGTAGCGGTAGGTCTCGGCCACGAGGATGCGTCCCCGTTCGTCGAAGGCGAAGGCCACCGGATTGGCCAGCATCGGCTCGGCGGCCCAGAGTTTCACCTCGAGCCCGTCGGGCACCTGCATGCGCTTCAGCGCCTGGGCGGCCTCGTCGGAGGCCGGCGCGATGTCCGGGGCGGCGAGGCGCGTGCCGGCCTCGCGGATACGCCCGCGGGCGACGGGCGGTTCGTCGTCGTCCGCGGTTTCGGCCGCGCGCAGGAGCGCGGCGCCGGGGAAAATGACCGCAGCAAGGGCGGCGCGGAGGAAGTGGGATCCGTGCATGGGGGAGGCCGGAGCGTAGGCGCCGATCGACCGCTGGCAAGGCGGCGCCGCCGTCTGCCTGGCGGGCGAAGGGGCGAATCCGAAGGGGCGGCGTACCGCGTCAGGCGGAACGACGCAGGTGGGCGCAGACGATGCCGGCGGCCACGGCGGCGTTGAGGGATTCGGCGGCACCGAGGCGCGGGATGGTGACGCGCCGGGACAAGCAGGCGGCGACGGCGGGAGAGAGCCCCTGGCCCTCGGAGCCGACCACAACCACAGCCGCGGCGAGGATCGGCACGGTGGCGAGTGGTTCGCCGGCGAGGTCGCAGCCGAGGATGGGAAGGTCCGGATGCGCGGCGCGCAGGTTGGACAAGACGGCGGGGAGTCCGACCACGTGGGTGCGCACGCGCGCGAAGGATCCCATGCTGGCGTTGATCACCTTCTGGTGGAAAAGATCCGCGCAATCCGGGGAAAGGAGGACGCGTTCGAAGGCGAACCAGTCGGCGATGCGCAACAGCGTGCCGACGTTGCCGGGATCCTGCAGGCCGTCCAGGGCGAGGGTGAGGCCGCGGGCCAGATCCGGCGGGTGCAGCGGGGGCCGCGCGATCCGGCCGACCGCCAGCACGTTCGACGGCGTGGGAAAGTGGCTGGCCCGGGCCATCTCCGCCGGCGAAACCCGCACGAGTGACGGGGAGGGGGTGGGTGTCTCTGCCGCTGCGGCGGATGCCGCGCGGGAGGGCGGAAGCCAGTCCTCCGTGGCGTACAGTTCGAGCAGGGGAAAGCCGGCGGCGAGGAGTTCGCCCACGACCTTTTCGCCTTCGACGACGAACAACCCGAGGGCCTCGCGGTGCTTCTTCTCGCGCAGGGAACGCAGGCGTTGGAGTTCGGCCTTGGTCAGCACGGCCGCATGGTCGGCCGGGTCACTTGCCGGTGGCAAGCAACGCCTCGCCGTCGCCGACCAGGCGCACCCGGTGGGCGGTCAGGAGATACTCGGGCCGGCCGCCGCCGGTGGTGAGGAGCCCGATCTGATATTCCCCGACCGGGAGGCGGTCGCGCCGGCGGGCGAAGCGGAAGCCGGATTGTTCCCACCCGGGCTGGCCGGTGGCTTTCGCCACATCGGGGCGGGTGGTGCCCACCGTGGTGAAGAGGTGGACCGCGCCCGTGGCGGAGCGGAGCACGAGGTGGATCTGGCCGCGTTCCGACGGCAGGCCCGGAAGGGCGGCCCAACCCCGGATGAAGACCGAACGGGCATTCACCGTGAGCTCATCGACGAAGTAGGCGAGGCGCGTGCTCACTTCGGCGCGGGCGGGGAAGGGCAGACGGCGGCAGATCGGCCCGAGGCGGTAGACCCCGAGCGCCTCGGCCCGCTGGAGCAACTGGGTGGCGTGCTGCGGATCAGGATGGAGGGTGAACGGCCCCCGGCCGTCCTCGCCATGCTGCTTGAAGCGGGTGGCGGCGCGGTCGCGGGCTTCGATCCAGGCCTCGGTCTCGTCGAGGAACTCGCGGTTTGCGACCACATTGAAGGCGATCAGGCCCGGCAACAGGGAGACGAGAAACTGCAGGGGCCGCCGCGGATGCGAGTGCCGCTCCACGAGGAGGAAGAGCACGAGCGCCCACGCCAGCGCACTCAGCACGAAATACCGCGAGATCACTTCGCCGCCGGACAACTCGGCGCGGCCAAACGCCAGCATGGCCGCGGCCGCCGCGGCGTAGGCGGCGAGGGCGGTGAGGAAGGGATCGCGGCGGACGGCGCCGCGGGCGACGGCGAAGCCGAAGGCCCCGAGAAACGCGGCGCCAAAGAACGGCTCGAGCGCCTCGTGACCGAGGGCGGGCACCGCCCCCAGCAGCGAAAGCCAGTAGTCGCAGAACCGGAGTGCACCCTCCCAGGACGGGTCGGGGAAGGCCTGCCCGGAACTGAAGGCAAAGCCGTGGAAGAAAGCCCCGCAGGTGACGGCCGCGGTGGCGACCCAGGCCGGCAGTCGACGGCGGTGGCTGGAGCGCCAGAGCAGGGCCGCGCCGACCGGCCAGACCATGAGGCCGTGCGCCAGGGTGAAGGAGGCCAGCACGCCGAATACCGCCCCCAGGAGCACGCGGCCGCGGGCCACGGCCTGGAGCGCCGCCGAGGCGAAGAGCAGCACCTGGAAGTTCTCGAGCGAGGTTCCGGGCCAGAGGTAATTCTCGTAGTGTTCGAGTTGGAAGAGCAGCAGCGAGAGCAGCACGGCGAGCCGGACGCGGCGCAGGGCCGAGCCGGCCTCGAAGAGGAGGAGTCCGCAGGTGGCGAGAATCGAGCCGATGGCGATCCAGTCGATGATCGCAAAGTTGATGGTGCCGGTCAGCCAGTAGCTCGCGGCGTACACGAGGCGGCCGGTGGCGGTCCGGTGCTCGTCCTTCACCGCCACGAGTTCGCGCAGGAACTCCGCGGGCGGCATGCCTTCCTTCAGCCGGACCACGAACGCCAGCGCGGTGTCGAACTCCTCCCCGTAGACGATGTCGCGCCGGGCGTCGGCCGTACGAAGCAGCACGTAGACCAGCGGAATCAGGGCGAGCGCACCGAGGGCGAGCCAGGAGAGGCGCCCCCGCCGCCGTCTCAGCAGGCGCTGGCCGAGATGCCGCCGGAGGGCGCCCCACGAGAAGCGGGACAGCAGACGCTCGCTGGCCGATTCCGCCAGCGGAGGATGGGGGTGACCCAGAGGCGCGGGATTCACGGTGTGGCGGGCACCGCGCGGCTGCGCGGACCGTCGAGGATCATGCGGTGCCCGGTCATCATGTACTCGGAACGCGGTCCGTTCTCAATCAGGAAGCCGACCTGGAAGTCCCCGCGGGGGAGTTCGTCGAGGCGGGCGGCAAAGTAGAAGCCGGCGCTGGTCCAGCCCGGCTCACGGCGCGACGTCGCGACATCGGGGCGGGAGAACGCAACGGTGGAGAAGAGGTGGACGCGGTCGGCCGCCCGGAGCACGAGGTGCAGGCTGCCGCGCCGCGAGCGCTGGCCGGGGATCGCGGCCCAACCGCGAAGGGCGGCGCCGCCGGCGTTCACACTCAGCTCGTCGACGAAGTAGTGGAGGCGGTTGGTCTCGCGGGCGGTGCGGGGAAAGGCCTCGGGGCGGCAGACTGCGCCGAGACGATAGAGGCCCGCCGCCTCCGCCTGCCGCAGGAGATCGGTGGCGCGGCCGGGCGTGGGATGCAGGGAGAACGGGCCCCGGCCGTCGACCCCGTGGTGCTGGTAGCTGGCGACGGCGATGTTGCGGCATTCGAGCCAGGAATCGACCTCGTCGGTGAATTCACGGTTCGCGAGGTAATTGAACGCCAGGAGCGAGGGCAGCACGGCCGCGAAGAGGCGCCAGGGGCGGCGCGGATGACTGTGGCGCTCGATGACCATGAAGCAGGCCAGGGCCCACGCGAGGGCGCTGAGGATGTAATAGCGCGAGAAGATCTGCCCGCCGGATTCGGCGGCGCGGCCGGCCGCAATCATCGCCATGGCACCGACCGCGAACGCGGCCAAAGGCAGCGCGATGCGTTCGCGGCGCAGGCCGCCGCGCGCCGCGGCATAACCGAGGAGGGCGAGCAGGGCGACGCCGAGCCAGGGCGCGGCGCCGCGGTGGCCGAGGGCCGGGGCGGCGCCCAGCATCGAAAGCCAGTAGTGGGCCACCTGTTTCAGGCCGGCGAAGGTCCAGGTCGCGAAGGACTGCGCGGTGTTGACGTGGAAGCCGGTGAAGAAGCCGCCAATCGCGAGCAGCGCGAACACGCCCCAGACCGCGAGGCCGGTGCGGTGCGGGCGCCGCCACAGCAGGGCGGCGCCGACCGGCCAGAGGACGAGGCCATGGGCCAGCGTGAAGGTCGCGAGCGACGCGAGAATGCCGCCGACCGCGACCGCGGTGATCGTTCCGCGGGCGAGCGCCACGACGGTGCCGCCCGCCAGCAGGACGATTTGGAAAATGGTCGATCGAGGCGCCGGACCACAGGTAATTCTCGTAGTGCTCGAGCTGGAACAGCCACAGGGCCAGCAGCACCCCGAGCCGCACGCGGCGCAGCGAATTCCCGGCGGTCGCCACCAGCAGCAGGCAGAGGGCGGGGATGGTCGCGTTGCCGATGGCTCCGATGACCGAGAAGTTGATCGTGCCGGTGAGCCAGTAGCTGGCCGCAAACAGCAGCCGGCTGGTCACCATCCGGTGTTCGTTGGCCAGGGCGAAAAGCTCCCGCCCCAGGCCCTCGGCCGTGACTCCCTCGCGCAGCCGCAACAGCATCGCGAGGGCGGTGTCGAATTCGTCCCAGTAGACGATGTTGCGCCAGGCCTCGGCGGTGCGGATCGAGACGTAGAGCACCGGGGCCAGGGCGAGCAGGCAGAGGACGGCGAACACGGGTCGCGGCGGGCGCAACCGACGACGGGGCGGCGCGACGGGGGAAAGAGGGGTGGCCGGGATCGTCGGAAGGGCCGGGCTCATGCTGGCAGAAGCAGGGCGCGGGGACGTGGTCTCACAGCGTGTTGAAGCGGACCGGCTCGCCGGGAACGGGATTCGCCAGCCGCACCCACTGGTCCGTCATCACGAACTCCGCCTGGCCCCCGCGATTGATGACCAGCCCGACCTGGTAGTCGTCGATCGGCAGGCGATGCCGGAGAATCACGAGCCGGAAGCCGCAGTTCCGCCAGCGGGGTTCCTTGTAGGCCTGGGCGACGTCGGTGCGCATCACGGTGATGGTGGTGAAGGCGCACGTGCGGTTTTTCGATCGGAAAAGCACCTGGATTTCTCCGCGGTCCGATTCGTGGCCGGGCAACATGGCCCAGCCCCCCAGCGAGATCGCCGAGCGCGTGACCATGTTCTCGTCCACATAGGCGATCATGTGCCGGCTCGGCGTGGCGGCAGGCGGGTCGATCTCGAAGCAGAGCCGCGGCAGTTCGTAGATGCCGCGGACCGCGGCTTCCCGGAGCAGCGCGTCGGCATGGCCATCCTTGGGATGAAGGCGGATTTGCCCGCGACCATCGGACTCATACTGCTTGAAACGCAGGGCGGCGCGGTCGCGCGCCTCGACGAATCGCTCGGCCGGAAGCTCGAATTCGAGGTTGGAGCAGAAATTGAAGGCGATCAGGGCCGGCAGGCTCCAGGCGAGGGCGCGGTACGGCCGGCCGGGAGGGCTCGCCTTTTCCAGCAGCACGAAGAGGGCGAGGGCCCAGGCGAGGCAGCTCAGCACGATGTACCGCGAGGCGACCTGCCCGCCGGCGTATTCAGCCCGACCGTACGCGATCAGGCCGAGGGAGCCGAGGGCGAAGAGGATGACCGGCAGGGCGACCCGCTCCCGGGCGAGTCCGCCCCGCCAGAGGAGCAGGCCGAGGAGCGCGAGGTAGACCACCCCGAAGGCGGGGGCGATCGCCGTGCGGCCGAACGCGAAGGGGACTCCGACGAGGGTGAGCCAGTAGTGTCCGAACCTCAACCCGCTCGCCACGCTGAGCGGAGGGATGTGGTGCCCGGGATTCGCGCCGAAGCCGTGCAGGAAGATTCCCAGGGCCAGGGCGGCGGCGGCGCCCCAGCCTGCCAGCCGGTGCCAGCGCCGATCGACGGCCAGTCGCGCCGCGCCCACGATCCACACCACGCTGCCGTGGGCGAGGGTGAAGGTCGCCAGCCCGGCGAGCACGGCGGCGCCGATCGTGGACCGCCGCGTGTCCCGGGCGAGCAGGGCGATGGCGCCGACGGCGAGCATCACGACCTGGAAGTGATCGATGGAGGCGCCGGACCAGAGGAAGTTCTCGAAATTGCCGAGGTGGAAGATCAGGAACGCCAGCACGACCCCCAGGCGGATCCGCCGGGGAGTGGTGCCGGCCGCGGCCACGAGGATTAGTCCCGCCGCCACGATGAACGCATTGCCGATGGCGCCGATGACGTGGAAATTGACCGTGCCGGTCAGCCAGTAACTGCCGGCGAACAGCAGCCGGCTCGTGACGGTGCGGTGCTCGTTGCTGAGCGCGAAGAGACGGTCGACCGTCTCGCGCCAGCCGGCGCCCGCATCCAGCCGCAGCAGGAGATCAATCGCGGTGTCGAGCTCGTCCTGGAAGGCGATGTTGCGGCTCGCCTCCACGATGCAGCCGCCGATGTACACCAGCGGAATCAGGGCGAGGAACGTCCAGACCCAGCCGGGGCGGTGGCGGGAGAGCGTGGCGGGATGCCGGAGGAGGATCATCGGGCGGAACGACCGGAGGGGCGCCGGAGAATCCGAAAGGGAGAGCACATGGGGAACGACGGGATCCGGGACGAAAAGGTGCGGGGAACTTGGTAACGAAACTGTTGGGAACGGAGCGGAGGCGCGGAAGGGAAAGTTGGATTGCTGACACGAATGTCAGACGGACGCAGTTTGACGCCGGGAGTTTCGGGCCGGACCGGGACGGCGGTTGGGAAAGCGCCGCTTCGGCCGGTCGCACCCGCGAGGCTTGCCGGAAGACACTCGCGACTCCGCGGCGCCGGCGGAGGGAATTTCTTTCCAAGGCGGAACGGCTGCGTAAGCTGCGCCCCCATGAAACGCCTCGCCCCCTGGACCCTGCTGCTGGTGACCGTGCTCGTGCTGGTGGTGCCGCTGGCGCTGGCGGCGGCGGCCCCGGCCCAGGCCTCAGCCAAGTCGGATCGCTCGCCCGCGGCACCCATCGCCTCGGCGGTTTCGACGGTGACTGGCATCGCGATCTCCCCGTTGCTCGGCACCGGGGCCTACGGGGCGTACCAGTGGTTTTCCGCCAAAGACGAGGCGGCGCGTGCGGCCCTGCCGTGGTATGCGCAGGTATCGTTCTGGGTTCCGGCGCTGCTCCTGGTGGGACTATGCGCGGCGAAGGATGCGTTGGGAGCGGCGGTGCCGCCCGGATTGAAGAAGCCTCTCGACGTGATGGAAACCGTGGAAAACAAGTTCAGCGGCCTGATCGCGGCGGGTGCGGTCGTGCCCTTCGCGGTCAACACCATGACGAAGATGCTCTTTGACGGCACGTCGGTGGCGGTGGCGGAAGCTCCGATCCTGGCCACCAGCGGGGTGGCGAGCATCCATCTGGCGGCGGCGGACATCACGTGGTTGCTCAGTTTGCTGACGGTGCCGTTCGGGCTGGCGGTCTTCGCGGTCGTCTGGCTCGGGTCCCACGCGATCAACGTCCTGATCCTCCTCAGCCCTTGGGGCGCGATCGACGCCGGCCTGAAGGCGGCGCGAACCGCCCTGCTCGGCCTGGTGACGGTGGCGGCGACGATCAATCCCTGGGTGGGAGCCGTGCTTTCGCTGGTGGTCATCGTGGTCGCTTACCTCGTCGCGGGCTGGGCGTTCCGGCTGTCCATCTTCGGTTCGGTGTTCTGCTGGGATTTTCTCACCCGGCGGCGCCACCGGTTTGCCCCGGCGGAGAACGAGAACCTGATGTTTGCGGGTTCCGGCTGCCCGGGGGTGCCGGTGCGCACTTACGGGCGGTTGGTGAAGCCGGCGGCAGGCAGCCTGGAGTTCCGCTATCGCCCGTGGCTGGTGCTGCCGGAACGGTCGGCGACCCTTCCGGTGGAGCCGCGGCAGCTGGCGATCGGCGAGGGACTCTTTTTCTCCGACGTGGTGGCAGAGGACGGGGCGACGCTCTTCTCACTACCCCCGCGCTATCACGGCCATGAGCCGGCCGTGGCGAAAGCGTATGCCATGGGTGGCGGCGTGAAGCCAGCAGGCTTGCGCAAGGCGTGGGGGGCGTTGCGCGACATGCTGGGCGGCCGCGCGATGGAGAAGGCGCCGGCGTAGCGGGCCCGGTGTTTGGGCAGGCAGTCCGCGCGCGGGCGACGCGTGGGAGGGTTCGCCGGTTCCGGCGGACGCGAAACTCAAGGCCGGTGCCGCCGTCAAGCGCAGCTCACAGGACCGGACGGCGTCCGATTCCCTTCCACCAACCCGTCCGTGGAGACGGGTAACAAGAATTCAGCGACCGGAGCAGCGGCGGCGCAACGCGCCCAGCAGCGCGACGGCAGCGCTGAGCAGGCCCAGGTTGTAGACGGTCTCCGGAACCTCGTGGGCGTGAGTCTCGCCCTGGGCGTCGTGGGAGAAAGGCGCAAAATGCAGCGAGTAGTTCGTGCTGTTCTTCTTTTGCTGGATGATCTCGTCGTAGAGATCGAAGTGCACCGCGAATCCGGCGTTCAGCCCACTCGTGTCCACGAGGAACGAATGGTAGAGGAGGCCCCCGTTGGCGGCGGTCTGGAGCCCGCCTGGATCGTCCATGGAGTTGTACACCACGGCGCGGTCGTTCGCGCCAAAGTAGAACTGCACTTCAGCGAACCACGTGGCGTAGATCCCGTGGGTGGGGAGCGTCGGAAAGATGTTGGAATTGTCGACCGGCGGGCCGCCGTACTGCATGTTGCTGGCCGCCCCGGTGTAGGAATAAGTCGTGCCGTTGATGCTAAAGGAGCCGAAGTCCGCCGTTGGGGCGCCCCCGCTCGTCTCGCCGACTTTCGGGACGATGGCCGCGGAAATGTAGAACTTGTCGAAGTTCTCCCCCACGGGAACATTGGTCGTCGGATCGAGCAGGGCGACCAGCACGAACGGGTCGTTGGTCGCATAGACGGTTTCGTCGCCGCCGCCCACGTACGTTCCCCCGAGCACGTCGAGTTGCAGCCGCGGCACGGCGAACAGCGCCGACGGGAACACCAGGGAGAATGCCAGAAGGACGAGCTTTTTCATCGAAATCGTGCGCAGAAATAGCATGGCATGTGCCCGGGATCGAAGGGCACCTGGGACCGTCTCCGGTCGTCAGCCTAGGCGCTGGATTCCAGTGGCTTGGGGCACTACGTAGCGCGCGATTTTTTCAGGCTAGGTACATTCTAACCTAGAGTGTTTTGGGGGGATCTGTAAGCTCTGCCGACGCGAAATCGATGCCTGGTCTGTGCGCTTGCCCCGGGTGGGGGTGGTGACCAACGTCGGCATCCTTCCTCCGCCCCATGAGCACCGCTGCTCCCTCCTCCCCGTCTTCTGGAAAAACGCTGCGCACACTTGGATGGAGCGCAGTCGCCGTGCTCGGTGCCGTCGCTGTCGGCGTCCTGGCGCTGGCGCGGGGCGAGCCGGTGAACGCCCTCTGGATGGTGGTGGCGTCGCTGTGCGTCTTCGCCATCGGGTACCGGTTCCACTCCGCGTGGCTGATGGCGAAGGTGCTGACCCTGGATGATCTCCGGGCAACTCCGGCGGAGGTGCACGGCGACGGGCGCGACTTCGTGAAGACGAACAAGTGGGTGGTGTTCGGGCACCATTTTGCGGCGATCGCGGGACCGGGGCCCCTCGTGGGCCCGGTGCTGGCCGCGCAGTTCGGTTACCTCCCCGGCATGCTGTGGATGTTGATCGGCGCGACCCTGGGCGGGGCGGTGCATGATTCGGTCATCCTCTTCTGTTCGACGCGGCGGGGCGGCCGCTCGCTGGGCCAGATGGTGCGCGAGGAGGTGGGCCCGTTTGCGGGCGCCGTGGCGCTGGTGAGCATCGTGGCGATCATGGTGATCATCCTGGCCGTGCTGGCGCTGGTGGTGGTGAAGGCGCTGGCGGAAAGTCCGTGGGGCCTGTTCACCATTGCGATGACGATGCCGATCGCGGTGGCGATGGGAGTGGCGATGAAGACGGCCGGGCACCATGGCCGGGCCCTGGCGTGGATCAGCGGTGCCGGGGTGGTCGGGCTGCTCCTCGCCGTGTGGGGCGGCCAGTTCCTGCACGGCACCGCGCTGGAAAACGTGCTGACCCTCAAGGGCACGACCCTCGCGTGGTGGGTGATGGGTTATGGCTTCCTGGCCTCGGTGCTGCCGGTCTGGCTGCTGCTCGCCCCGCGCGACTACCTGAGCACCTTCATGAAAATCGGCACCGTGATCGCCCTCGGCATCGCCGTGGTGGTCCTGGCGCCGCCGCTGCAGATGCCGGCGATCACGAAGTTCATCGACGGCACGGGGCCGGTGTTCGCCGGACCGGTGTTTCCGTTCTGTTTCATCACGATCGCCTGCGCGGCAATTTCGGGCTTCCACTCGCTGGTGTCGTCCGGGACGACACCGAAGCTCCTTGCCCGGGAGTCGCACATCCGGATCGTCGGCTATGGGGCGATGGTCACGGAGATGTGCGTCGGCATCATGGCACTGATTGCGGCCTGCGCGATGACCCCCGGCGAGTATTTCGCGATCAACATGGCCGGCACGCCGGAGGCAGTGACCGCCAAGGTGACGGCGCTCGGGTTTCCGGTCACGACGGCCGAGATGCAGGCGCTCGCGGAGAGCGTGGGCGAAAAGACGATGGTGGGGAGGACGGGCGGCGCGCCGACCTTTGCCGTGGGCATGGCCCACATGTTCGCCGGCGTCCTGGGCAGCAAGGCGGCGCTGGCCCTGTGGTATCACTTCGCGATCATGTTCGAGGCGCTGTTCATCCTGACGACGATCGATGCCGGCACGCGGGTCGGGCGGTTCCTGGTGCAGGACATGCTCGGGGTGATCCACGAGCCGCTGCGTGACACCCGTTCGCTCACGGGCGGAGTGCTGGCGACCGCGCTGTTCGTGGGCGGCTGGGGCTGGTTTCTGTACCAGGGGGTCGTGGATCCCCTGGGCGGCATCAACTCCCTCTGGCCCATCTTCGGCATCGCCAACCAGCTGCTGGCCGTGCTCGCCCTTGCCCTCGGCACGACGGTCCTGATCAAGATGGGCCGGGTGCGCTACATCTGGGTGACCCTGCTGCCGCTCGGGTGGCTGCTGTCGGTCACGGTGTCGGCCGGCCTGATGAAGATCTTCAGCCCCGCGCCCATCGGCTTCCTCGATCTCGCGCGCGGACTGGAAAGGAAGATCGCCGGCGGTGGCACCGCGGTGGAGCTGAAGACGTGGGGCGCCCAGTTGTTCAACAACCGGGTCGACGCGGTGGTCACCGCGGCGTTCCTGGTCCTGGTCGCCATCGTCGTGACGGCGAATGCCCGCGTCTGGTGGCAGCTGCTGGCCGGCCGTCGGGTCGCGGACCTGAAAGAGGAGCCTTACGTGCGGGCGACAGCGGAAACCGCCTGAGCCGGCGCCGGTCAGCGACCGCGGTGGAGCAGCGTGGCGACCCCGGTTCGCACCGCGGGCAGGTGGCTCTTCAGGTAATGGCGCAGCCAGTAGGCATAGCGCCGCGGGCGGCGACGGATGTCGGCCTCCAGTTTCGCGAGATCCTGGCGGGCCACGCGGGCGACTTCGGCCGGATTCGGGTCGACCTGGGCTGGCACGGGGCCGAAGTAGACGTAGACGATTTCGTTTTCGGTGAGGCCGCCGGGAAGGGAGGTCCGGTAGGCGGCGCGGAAAGCGTAACGCAACCGGGTGGTCGCACCCAGTTCCTCGGCGAGGCGGCGGCGCGCGGCCTGGAGCGTTCGTTCGCCCGGGCGGGGATGGCCGCAGCACGAGTTGGCCCAGAGGCCGGCGGAGTGGTACTTGGCCCGGCTGCGCTGTTGCAGCAGCAGGCGACCCTCGCGGTCGACGAGGAAGATGGAAAACGCCCGATGGCGCAGGCCTTCGCGGTGGACGCGCAGTTTCTCGGCGCGCCCCACGGCGCGATTGCAGGAATCGACGAGGATCAACTCTTCGGGCATGGGCTCGGCAGGCTGGCAAGACGACCGGGGTGTGGCGAGGTGACACTGGGACGGCGCGGCCCGCCGGGATCACGTCTGCGGACGGGCTGCCTCAGGGATTGCTTTGACGCCAACGGGGCGCAACGTCCTCCTCGTTTCCCTCCGTCGACGTGGCCGCCACCCGCTCCCATCGCAGCTCCGGACAATTGCCGGCATCGCCTCAACCCAAGGCGATTGTGGATCATGGATTCGTGCCGGTCCGAGCGAAGTTGATCGAAGTCGCGGCTTTTCTTGATCGGGTCGAGCGGTACGCCATCGCTGACGACTTTCGTTGTACGGCGCTGCGGTCGGCGGCCGCGGTGTTGATCGATGGCCGGCCCGAGCGGGCGCGCCGCATCCTGGAAGCGTTGAGTGATCCCACGACCAAACCTGAGGCCAAGTCGTCCGGAAAAGCGGCGCTGGGGGCCTGGCAGCGACCGGGCAGGAAGAAGGGAAGCGGGAGGTGAGGGGCTGGAGCATTCCGCTTCCGCGTCCTCCTCTATTCGCCCGGGCTCCCCGCTTCTCCCGCCCTTCCACCCGCCGATTCTCTTCCCTCTCCGTTCTCCCATGCGCTACATCGAACCGCACGGCCACATGGTGAGCCGCACGACCGACGACTACCAGGCGATGGTCACGGCGGGGTGCGAGGCCGTGTGCGAGCCGGCCTTCTGGGCGGGTTTCGACCGCGGTTCGGTCGACGGATTCCGCGACTACTTCCGGCAGTTGACCGAATATGAGCCGGCGCGGGCGGCGAAATTCCTGCTGCCGCACTACTGCTGGCTTTGCCTGAACCCCAAGGAGTCCGAGGATCTGGTGCTGGCGCGCGAGGTCCTGGCGATGATCCCGGAGTTCCTCGGGCGGCCCAACGTGCTCGGCATCGGCGAAATCGGGCTCAACCGCAACACCCGCAACGAACTCGCCGTCCTCGAGCAGCACGTGGAACTGGCCGTGCGCCACGATCAGTTGATCCTGGTCCACACCCCGCACCTGGAGGACAAGCTCAAGGGAACCAACCTGATCCTCGCGGTGCTCGGCGCGCACCGGGGGGTGCGGCCGGAGCGGGTAATCATTGATCACGTCGAGGAGCATACGATCGCGCGGGTCCTCGATCGCGGCTACTGGGCGGGCATCACCTTGTATCCGGATTCCAAGTCGTCGCCGCCGCGGGCGGTGGATATGCTCGAGATCTGCGGGCGCGAGCGCATCTGGCTGAATTCCGCCTGCGACTGGGGCGTGAGTGATCCCCTCGCGGTGCCGAAGACGGCGCTGGAGATGCGCCGCCGCGGCCATGACGAGGACTTTGTCGATGCGGTCTTCTACCGCAATCCGGTGCGCTTCCTCTCGCAATGTCCCCGGTTTGTGATCGGGGCCGGACGGCCGGAGTGAAGTTTCCCTCCCGCGGCGGCAGAACCTGTGCGGATGAAGCTCGGACCTGATCTCCATCTGGCGTATTGCACCAACGTCCATCGCGGCGAGACGTGGGCGGAGACGCTGGCGGCGCTGGAGCGGCACACGTTGCCGGTGCGCCGGCGGGTGGCGGCCGGTCGGCCGTACGCCATCGGACTGCGGCTCGGCCAGCGGGCGGCGGCGGAGCTCGCCCACGAAGGCACGCTGGCGGAGTTCCAGCGCTGGCTGGAGCGGCACGACTGCTACGTTTTCACGATCAACGGATTTCCCTTCGGCAACTTCCATGGCACACGCGTGAAGGAACAGGTGTATGCGCCGGATTGGTCCACGCCGGAGCGCGTTGCGTACACCCTGCAACTCTTCGAACTGCTGGCGCGGTTCCTGCCGGCCGGCGTTTCCGGCAGCGTCAGCACGGTGCCGGCGTCGTTCAAGGGATTCGTGGCAGCAGACCCCGGCCGGCGCCCGGCGCTCTACGCGCGGTTGACCGAATGTGCCCTGAAGATCGCCGACCTGGCTGATCGCACCGGTCGCGATCTGCACCTCGGCCTGGAACCCGAGCCGCTGTGTGTACTGGAGACAACCGCCGAGACGGTGGCCTTTTTCGCCGAATGGGCCACGCGGGAGCCCGCCGTGGAGCGCGATCACCTCCGCCGAGTGGTGGGGGTGAACTACGATTGCTGCCACCTGGCCGTTGAATTCGAAACGCCCCGGAGGGCGCTTGATCGGCTCGAGGCCGCCGGCCTGCGGCTCAGCAAGCTCCACCTCAGCTCGGCGCTACGGGTGCGGCCGGATGCGGCCGGGCGCGCGGCACTCGCGGCCTTTGTCGAGCCCGTCTACCTGCACCAGGTCGTCGCGGGCTGCGCGAGTGAACCGACGGTACGGCGGCGCTGGGTCGACCTGCCGGAGGCGCTGGCCGATCCCGGGCCAATGGCGGAGAACGAGGAATGGCGCGTGCACTTTCATGTGCCGCTGCACGCCGCGCCGGGTGAACCGTTTGCCGACACCCGCGACCACCTCCTTGGCGCCCTGGACTGGCTGCGGGATCATCCGTCGGCCTGTTCGCACCTCGAGATGGAGACCTACACGTGGGAAGTGCTCCCGCCGGCCCTGCGGCTGCCCGTGGAGGAGCAGTTGGTGCGCGAATACGCCTGGACGCTGCGGGCCCTCGCGGAGCGGGGACTGGCGTCGCCCGCGGAGGTAGTCGCGATCCCGGGGGAGCCGTCGCGGTGAACTCGACCGGGCCGGGACGGGCGGAGCAGCGGTGGCGCGCGTGGTGGGATCTGGCCCGGGCCGGCAACCTGCCGTCGGTGGCGAGCAACGTGACGGCGGCGCTGGTGTTGGCGGGGGCTGGCCGGGAGGCGGCGGTGTCGCCGGGCCTGCTGGCGCTCGCCGTGGTGGCCGGTGGCCTCACTTACGCCGGTGGTGCGACGTTGAACGATGTGGCCGATGCGGCCTTCGATGCCCGGCATCGTCCGGAGCGGGCCATCCCGCGCGGTGTGATTTCGCGCGGTGCGGCGGCGGCGGTCGGCGCGGGCGAGATGATCGTGGGCCTGGGCCTGCTGGTGGCGGCCGGGGCGGGCGTGGGATGGGTGCTGGCTTTGGCGGCGACAATCCTCGCGTACGACTGGCTGCACAAGCGCTGGTCCGGGTCGATCCTCCTCATGGCGGGCTGCCGGGTGCTGCTGGGCTTGTCGGTAGCGAGTTTGGGAGGGAAGATTGCCGGGTGGCCGTTGCTGATCTGGCGGGCGGTGCTGTTTTCCTATATCGCGGGATTGAGTTGGCTGGCGCGGCGGGAATACCGGCCCGGTGCGCCCGCGGCGGCGATCGGCCGCCAGGTCGGACGGTTGCTGGCCTTCATTCCGTTGGTGGATGCGGTGGCGCTCGCGGTCTGCGGAGCGTGGGGTTGGGCCATCGCGTGTGCGCTGGCGGTGCCGGCCGGACGGCTGGCCCAGCGACTCGCGGCATCGACCTAACGAGGCAGCACCTCAGACTTTGATCACCGCGGGTGAAGACGAATGAACACAGATGGGGTGGTCTTCATTCGTGTTCATTTGTGTCCCTCCGCGGTTCTCTGGTTTGGAGAACTTGACTGGTTCACCGCGAGTTCCGGATTTCGAGGATTCCAGTGTTTGAGCGTGGCGTTGCTTCGCCTCGGTTTCCCTGTGGGCGGGGCGAAGTCGCCCCGCACGGACCGGGCGCCGCTCCGGAAGGGCGCGGGGCGGAGTCGCCCCGCCCACAGGAACGTAACCAAGCACTGCTGGAGTGGACTCAGTTGAAGGGCATCCGTCTTGCCCCGCAGCGACCACGTGCTCCGCGGGCGGCTACCGGCTTACTGCAGACGATGCAGCTTCCTGCGAGCGAAACTCACGCTCCGCCCAGCCCACCCGCGTCCCGCAGCACCTGTAGCATGGCTTCGTGCAGGCGCCCGTTGCTGGCGACATAGCGACCGCGATCCTGGCGCTGGGGACGCGGTTCGCCCCGGTAATCGGAGATCCGGCCACCCGCTTCCTGCACGAGGAGGATCCCGGCCATCACGTCGTAGGTCTTCAGGTCCTTTTCCCAGTAGCCGTCGAGCCGGCCGGCGGCGACCCAGGCGAGATCGAGCGCGGCGGAACCGAGTCGGCGCTCGCCCCGGATGTGCTGGAGGAAGGCGCCCCATTCCTTGAGGTTGTTGTCGGGGTTAAGGTGCTTGTCGTAGGGAAAACCGGTGGACACGAGGGCGTCGTTCAACGCCGCCGTATCCGAAACGTGCAGGACCTGACCGTTGAGGTGGGCGCCTGCGCCCCGCGCGGCGGAAAAGAGTTCATCGCGGCAGGGGTCGTAAATCACGCCGAGCAGGGGCGAGCGGTCCGGAGTCGCGAGCGCGATGCTCGTGCAGAAATGCGGCAGCCGGCCGGCGAAGTTCACGGTGCCGTCGATCGGATCGACAAACCAGTGCAGCGGAGCCTGGTCCGCGGGAGCGCCCTGGCCTCCGCCTTCCTCGCCGACGATGTGATGGTCGGGAAAACGTGCGACCAATTCCCGCACGAGGAAGGCCTCCGCCTCGGTGTCGGCTGCGGTCACGACATCCGAGCGCGTGGACTTGCGGGCCGAGATCGGGATCGGCGCCGCGAAATGGCGGCGGAGGATTTCGCCTGCCGCCCGCGCGAGGGCGGCCACCTCCGGCAGGATTTCGATGGGTGCCATGCTCCCACGCTCGCTGGACCGGCGGCGACGGCCAGAACGAAATGGACGGTGCGCTCCGGGTCGCCGGGCGGTTCCCTCGCGGGGTGTCTTTCGGTTGGCCCCCGCCTCTGCCGGCGGTTAGGGAGAATCGCATGAACTCCCCGCGCATCGCGTTCCTCGGACTTGGCATCATGGGTGGCGGTATGACCCGCCGGCTTCTCGGCGCAGGTTTTTCCCTTTCGGTCCATAATCGCAACCCGACGCGGGCGGCGGCGCTGGGAGAGGCGGGCGCCCGCGTGGCGGAGACTCCGCGCGCCGCCGCGGCCGGGGCGGATCTGATCTTCAGCATGGTGGCCGACGATGCGGCGTCGCGGGCCGTCTGGCTCGGCGAGGCTGGTGCGCTCGCCGGGGTCGCTCCCGGCGCGGTGCTGGTCGAATGCAGCACCCTGACGGTGGGCTGGGTGCGGGAACTGGCGGAAGCCGCGGCGCGGCGGGGCTGCACGCTGGTCGATGCGCCGGTGGCTGGCAGCCGGGATGCGGCGGCCGCGGGCGAACTGAAGTTCCTGGTGGGTGGTCCGGATGAGGCGCTGGCGCGGATTCGCCCGGCGCTCGAGGTCATGGGCAAGGTCGTGCTGCATCTGGGCCCGACCGGCAGCGGCGCGACGATGAAGCTGATCAATAACTTCCTCGCCGGCGTGCAGGTGGCGGCCTTTGGCGAGGCGCTGGCCTGGATCGAGCGCAGCGGACTGGAGCGGGCGCAGGCGATCGCGATGCTAACCGGCGGGGCGGTGGGCAGTCCGGTCGTGAAGACCATCGCGGCCCGGATGGAGGCGGCCGACTACACGCCGCATTTTTACCTGCGACTGATGGCCAAGGACCTGGGCTATGCGATTGGCGAAGGCGGCCAGGTGGGCGTCGAGTTGGCGACGGCGGCGGCGGCGCTGGGGCGGTTTCGCGCCGCCGTGGCCGCGGGTCACGGCGACAGCGACATGGCGGCCGTGGTGCGACCGCTGCAGGCGTGACGGAGGAAAATTGTTCACGCCTCCTCGCGGGACGAAGCCAAGAGAAAGGCCGTCCGGAAGTTGTTCCGGACGGCCCAAGCATGGTGGAGGTGGGGGGATTTGAACCCCCGTGCCCCTGACCTTCGCACGCCGCGTCTACCTGTATAGTGCGACTTTGATCTCGCCGGTGCCATGCCGCCGCACGCGCTTGAGCACCCGCCAGTCCCCGGATCGAAGATACAGCGCGCAGTCCGCGGACCGCTCCACGCGCCATGCCTGCTGTCGACGTCAGTTCCAGCTAGCAGGTGTCACCAGACCGACGTGGCTGTCATTAGGCAGCAAGGGGCATTTCTTCAGTTTTGCCGTTTGTTGTTTCGCAGGGGGATTAGCGAGAGACCCACGACTCTCGACAGGCAGCAGCGCACTCCGACCAAGGGTAGAATCCGGAACACCCCCAGAAAAGTAATTCTCTCCAGGCAATTCCGTCGAAAATGCGGCCCGCCAGGGGCGGGCAAGCTAGGCAAAGAACAGGACCGGGCAGCTTGTGGCACAGCGTGCCGATTGCAAGTACCGGTGCGGTGGGGTGCGCCAGCTGCGCAAGCGCCCGGCGGCCGGTCTCAACGCGGCCGGCTACACCAAGAATGTTTGGTCCTGGGTTGCGGCCCTGCGCCGCATAGGGAGAACTGCGGACGAGAGGCGGCCTTCGACTGAACCCGGGGATCAGGTCGTCAGTCCCAGCAGGCCACGGGTGAGTTGAAAGTCGACTGCGCCGAGTGTCTCGGCAGCCACGGTGCGATCGTGTTGGACGGTGGCCGCGAGGAGCAGGGACAGCGTCAATGCATCCACAGCCGCGTCGCCGGTCAGGAAGGCGTCGATGTCGCTGGCAGCCACGCGACCGCGTTGAGCGGCTTCGGCCACCTGGAGCACGGGCAGCATGGGATGTCCCTGGCGGGCGTGATCCGCCACGAGGGTCAGGGCGAGGTGGGCGCCGCAGCCACACAGTCCGGTGAGGTTTTCGACCCAGTGATCGGTTTCAGTCGCGACGACATGGAGGCCGGGCCGGCAGAGAGGTTCGCCGTAGGCGAGGGTGGCGCGCGGTGCGGTCGCGCCGAGGAGCGAAGCACGGAAGGGTCCTTCGGCCAGCAAGGAGTCACTTTCCGCCAAGAGGATCGTGCCTCCTCCTGAAAGGACCGTCCGGGCCAGGGTCGCGAGCGTGCGGGCCGTGCCGGGCTGGACTGGGGCGGCGGTTTGGAGTGCGATCGACAGGCCGGCGAGCGGCGTGTTTTCCCGCGCTGCGGGAGGCAGAAGGCCGACGCGGGCTTCGAACCAAGCCTCGACCTTGGCCAAGGCCCGGTCGATGCCGCCGTCGAGTTGGACACTCGCCCAACCGAACTGGGCCGTGTTCACGCCGGCCGCGGCGAGGTGGTGGCGGATGACGTCGTTGGGCACCTTTTCGCAGCCGTGCTCCAGGAGCAGGGCCGCGGCGACGTTGGGGTGGGTGAGATAACCGCGGTAGGTGCGGTGGAGCAGTTGGTACATCGTCTCCCCGCCGAATCCGCAGCCTTCCGTGTGGGTGAAGCCCACCACGCGGGTCAGGCCGAAGGCGCGACCGAGGCCCCGGGCGTTCATCCGCTCCGCGGCGAGTCGGGCGATCTGCGTGGAGCAAAGGCTCGTGGGCAGCACCAGGCCGATGCGCTCCGTGGCGGGACGACCGTTCGCGGAGCGGGAAAGAGGCACCGAAGGGAGGACAGGCTCGGCGGGACTGTCCTCCGGCCCGGGACGTGGCGCGGGGAGAACCGGCAACGGGGTGCCATCCGGCGGGGTGCGCGCGCGCAGGGCGGGCAGGCGAGAGGTGTCGGTCTGCCGCCAGTTGCGCCAGATCGACACCTGCGAATGACCGGCGTGTTCGCCGCGCGTCCGTTGGCCTGACGCCGTGGCGATCAGCACATCAAAACTGTCGGCGGCCACGGCTTCCATCGCTTCTCCGTCGAGGTAACGGCCCGCGTTGATGTCCATCTCCCGGCTCAGGAGTTGGTGGCGCCGGGTAGTGGTCGTGATCTTGAGGGTGGGAACAAACGGGAAGTTCGTGATCGAGCCGTTGCCGGTGACAAAGAGGATGAGATTGCAGCCGGCTCCGACCTGGCCCGCGATGCCCTCGAGGTCGTTGCCCGGCCCGTTCATGAACGTGAAGCCCGGATCCGTCAGGTCGCGCAGCGGCTGGGCATAGTCGATGACGGTCTCGAGGCGCGTGCGCGGGTCCTTCTTGTGGACGGCGCCGAGCGACTTGAGGGCGATGTTGTAGAGGCCGCGAAAACGGTTGCCGGCGGAGGGGTTGCTCTCGGCGGTGAGCCCGTGCCAGGAGAGTTTCTCGCGAAACTGCTCGAGTTTGCCGAGGAACGCCTTGGCGGTCGCCAGATCGCGCACGTTCTTCAGCATGTACGTCTCGGCGCCCATCGATTCATCCGTCTCTGTCAGGACGCCGGTGGCGCCGTGGCGGATTGCCTCATGCACCAGGGCCCCGGCCAAGGGGTTGCCGGAGACGCCGGAAAAGGCGTCGGAGCCGCCGCATTGGAGGGCAATGCGAAGGCCCGAGAGTGGTTCGTCGGTGCGGCGCTGGGCGGCGACCTCCGGCAGCCAGGAGCGGATCAGGCGTTCGCCCTCTGTCAGCGCGGCGGCCAGGCCGCGATCGATGCTGAGGAAAGCATGGGGCACCTCGTCGATGGGGTAGCGACCCTCGCGCAGGAATGCCATCAGCCGGGCGTTGGAGATCGGCTCCACGCCGTAGTCAACGGCGAGCACCGCGCCGACGTTGGGGTGCACGAGAAAGCCTGCCAGGGTCCGCAGCACCTCGGGGGAGTTGTTGGGTTCATGCGGATCCCCTCCCTCGGTGTGAGCGAGGGGGACGATGCCATCGATGCCGGGATGCAGGCGGGCGAGCGGCTGCAGGCGGGCCGCCAGTTGGCGGACGAAACTCGCCGTGCGCGACGAGGTGCCAACCAGGGCGATGAAGTTGCGCGTGCCGACGCCGCGATTTCCCGGTCGTCGGTAACCCGCAAAGGTACGGGCAGGGTCCGCCCGGGGGACGGCGGGTGCGGGCCGGAAGGAGGTCTCGTCGAGGTGAAAGGGCGCGAGGCAGTCCTCGAAGTTGGCCAGGGCAGGGAGCCGCGCTCCGCCGGTATCCCGCATCGCGAGGGCCTCGAGCATCGCTCGGTTGCTCACATAGTCGCCAGGGGCGATGCTGGAGAGCGCCCGGCCAAACGGCAGGCCCCAGGACTGTAGTGGTTCACCCGCGGCGATGGGCGCCACGGCGAAGCGATGGCCTTCGAGCACGGTGTGCGGCAACGCGCGCGGTCCGGTCGGCAGGTCGATGACGGTGCCGGCTTCGAGGCGTTGGATGGCGATGGCGACGTTGTCGCCGGGTGCGGGCAGACGGGAGACGGCGTGAAGCGGCAGGGGCACGGGGCGGGGAGGCGGAGAGTGGAGGTCGTGGAGAGGCGAAGTTGGCGGCAGCCGGTGGCGGGAGCTCTCGATGGTGAACTCTGGTTGCTCTCGGAAGACTGGCGACTGATTACTGACCTCTGAACACTGATTACCGACTACTGATTACTGCCGATTCTCGGACGCTCGCAGCGCCGCCACGACCGGCCAGTCGGCCGGGGCCAGGTCGTACGACTCGCACTCCGCGAGCGTGACCCAAGCCAAGGCCACGTGTTCATGAGGATGCGGTGCCGTGGAGGGATCCTGCAATCGGCAACGGAAGGGAATCATCTCAATCACGACCCGGCCGTAATCATGGTGAAACCGCGGCAGCGGCTGAAGGTCAGTGATTCCGACGGCGAGTTCCTCACGAAGCTCACGTGTGAGCGCGGCCTGGGGACTTTCCCCCGGTTCCACCTTGCCGCCGGGGAACTCCCATTTAAGGGCCAAGTGCTTGTCGGTCGGGCGCTGGGCCAGCAAGAGGCGCCCGGTAGCATCAACGATGACACCTGCGACCACCGGAACGGGCGGTCCCTTGGAAGTTGGCTCGGCCATGCAGGCAGAGCAGATACCCGCCGGGCAGGGGTTGTCGATTCCAGGTCCAAGGGCGGTAACCTGGGTTTGGCGGTTAGGACGCCGGGGTAATGGATCGCGAAAAGAGCGGTCGCCGGCCGGTCAGGATGCCCCCTCAACCCGAAAGCGACTGTGCCGATGTAGGCGTGTACGTCCATGTCTGGCGCCGTCGGCATGTTTGCGGGTTCTTGGTGGACCCGGCTTCTCAGCCGGGTCGCAAAGGGGCGTTGGCGTTGGAATCGGGGCGCGGCCAATGAAACCGCGGAGTCAGCTGTGCCGGAGACGGATCAGCCGACGCAGGTGTTGGCTGCGGAACCGGGACCGGTCGCGGCCTCGGGCGAGCCGGTGGTGGTTTCCGAGGCGGAGCGCATGGCCGTCGTGCGGCTGGAGCCGCCACCGCGTGAGCCGCCCAATCCGGAAGCGCGCGCGCGGACCCTTCCGGCGCTCGAACAACTCCAGCAGATTCCGGCGCTGCAGTCGTTTGCGCGGAATTTCCTCCGCACGCTGGGCAACACCGATGCGGACGTCCGGGATGTCGTCGAGGTGGTCCAGCGGGATTCCGCCCTGTGCGTGCGGGTGCTGCGCATGGCCAACTCCGTGCTGGTCAGCCCGGTCAATCGCATCGAGGACCTGGACACGGCGGTGCAGATGCTGGGCTTGACGCGGGTGCGCAACGCAGCCCAGGCGCTTTTCACGCTGCGGGATGGCAATCGGGTGGTGGACGGCTTCGACTGGCGGCACCTCTGGATGCACGCCATTGGCACCGCCGAACTCGCTGGCGAGCTTGACCGAAGGTTGAGGCGGGAGGTGTCGCCGGCGTTGCATGTCGCGGCTCTGCTGCACGATGTCGGAAAGATCGTGCTGTCGATGGTCGCCCCGGAGGACTACCGCGCGATCCTGGCCGCGGCCTGGCAGGAGCGCGGGCGGCTCGAGGATTTGGAGCGCACGCGGCTCGGGGTCGATCACCGCGAGGCCGGGTCGTACTTCGCCCGGCAGGCGGGCCTGCCGGAAGTAGCGGTGCAAGCCATCGCCCACCATGATCGGCCGGAAGAGGCGGAGAGCTTCCGTTTCGAAGTGGCTCTGGTGACCCTGGCCAACCATCTCAGCAAGGCGCATGGCTTGGGCTTCAGCGGGGCGCACCTGGAGGCGGGCGAGGGCGATTTTGCAGCGCATCCCGCGTGGCGGGTGATTGAGATGGAGTTGGGCCGGGCGGTCCGGCCCGAGGAGTTCGAGGCGGAACTGGCGGTCTATGCGGGGATGGTGCGATCGGATCTGCGGGAGATGAGAGAGGCAGCCTGACCCGGTCAGGAAGTCGGGGCGAGATGGCCGGCCGGTGGATCGGGCTTCGGGTCTTGCCGCGAATTAACCTCCGGAAGCCGGGCTGCAACTTTTCGGCTGCGACCGGGTTTTTGGGGCATGAACAATTTCCTGAAGATCGCGTTGCTGGTGGTGGCAGCCTTGGTGGCGGTGAAGCTCCTCCCGCTGACCCTCGGATTGGGGTTCGTTCTCGGGTTGCTGGTCGTGGGATTGCTGGTGCTGGGACTCTCCCTCGTCGCGGTCGTCGCGGTGGCGGCCGTCGCGCTCGGCGCGGCCTTGGCCCCCATCTGGATTCCTGCCCTGGTGGTCGTTGGGATCATTACCTTGATCAAACGACTCAGCGCGAAGCCGGTGGTGGCCGCGTAGGAGGGTGGCGAAGCTCTCCGAGGCAGGACGAGTGCTGCCGAGGACTGCGGCCTACCTGAGGGCCGCGGGTTGAACCGGGCGGGGATCTACCCCGCCTTTTTCTTGGCAGCCTTGGCCTTCGGAGCGGGTGGTGGCGGCAGGCCGACCTGCGCCCAGGTCGGAGCACCAGGGGACGGGGGCAGTTCCTCAATCGTGATTCCCTTCGCCTGGACGACTGCCAGGCCGCCGCTGTGGATCTGGATCGCGATCTTCCCGTCGCGGGCGATGGCGGGCTCGGTCTCGGTGTAATCGAGGGCGGGCACGCCGTTGATCCAACTGCGGAGGCGGGGCCCCTCGGCCCGGATGCGATATTCGTTCCAGTCGCCCTTCTTCACCGCCGCGTTGACCGCGGCGGCATCGATGGGCTCCGCGATGACCTTGCGGCGGCGGGATTCGTCGTAGAGCTTGCCCCACCAGCCGTCACCGGCGTCGACCTGGTAGCCAGCCATCTCCGTGTTGTTGGGCACCCGGATGCTGCGAATCTGCACGCCGCTATTGATGAATCCGGTCTTGGGGTCGCCGGTGAGCTTGATCTGCAGACGCAGTTCGAAGTTCTCGAAGGAACGCTTGGTCGCGAGGAAGTAGTTGTGCGGGATCTTCTCCGTGGTGGAACCGCCGGTGAGGCAGCCGTCCTGGACGCGCCACCATTTGGGATCCCCTTCCCAACCCTCGAGGGTGCGCCCGTCGAACAGCGACGTCGGCGCGGCGGTGACGGTGGCAACGAGGAGGATTGAGACGGAGAGAAGGAGGGACGGGGAGACAGGGAGGCGCGGAGACATGGGGTGGGGGAATAGCGGGGGTCAGTAATCAGTGGTCGGCGGAGGATGTCAGCTTTCTTCAACGTCGCAGGGCCGCGAGCAGGGTCTCGGCGCAGGCGCGGGCGAACTCCGGGGCGTTGATCTCGCAGTCGAGTTCGATGACCGGGATGTCGGGACGGAGATGGCGGCGGAGTGAGTCGTACAGGGCGGTGTCGGCGGCGGGATCGTGAAAGGGCTTCCCCGGCGCGCTGATGACACTGATCGCCCGCCGCGGAATGAGGAAGGTGACGGGAGCGGTGTAGCGGTTGAGTTTCTCCGCGAGGATGCGGCCCAGTTCGGCGCACTCCGCGGGGGAAGTGCGCATGAGGGTGACCTGCGCGTTGTGCGGGTAGAAAGTGCGGCCGGCGAACCTGGCGGGCACCGAGGCGGGCTCGCCGAAGTTGACCATGTCGAGGCAGCCGGGAGTGACGATGGCGGGCACCTTGGCTTTCGCCGCCGCGTCGAGACGTTCGGGCCCGGCGGAGAGCACGCCGCCGACGAGTTCATCCGCCCACTCCGTGGTGGTGATGTCGAGCACGCCGGCGACGAGACCGCTGGCGATCAGCGACTCCATCGTGCGGCCGCCGTTGCCGGTGGCGGCAAAGACGAGCACCTCATAACCTGCGGCCTCGAGAACCTGCTTCGCCGCCGTGACACACGGCGTGGTGTTGCCAAACATGCTGGCGACGATGAGCGGGCGGTCGGAGGAGGGGGAAGAGGGGGATGACGTGGAAGACGGAGAAGACGTGAGAGACTGGGGAGACAGGGAAGACGCGGGAGACTGGGGAGACGTGGAAGACGGAGAAACCCTCGACGACGAGGGAGGCTGGGAAGACAGCGGGCCGTGCCCGCCGTAGCCTTGGCGAAGGCGGGCGTTGACCATGCCGCAGATCGCGGCGGCGGCGTTCTCGAAGATGACCCGGGAGACGCGGTTGATACCCGACACGTCGACGATGGCGGGCATCATCGTGAGATCGGTGGTGCCGACGTAGGGCGCGGTCTGGCCGCTGGCGAGGGTGGAGACCATCAGTTTGGGGAACCCGATGGGGAGGGCGCGCATGCCGGCGGTGGCGATGGCGGTGCCGCCGCCGCCGCCGAGGGAAACGACGCCGTGGATTTGTCCGCGGGCGGCCAGATCCGACAGTAGCTTCGCCACACCCTTGCCCATGAGAGTGACGCACTCTCCGCGATCGCGGCGGGCGAGGACGGCCTGCCAGTCCTCGGCGCCGAGGGCGGCGACGGTGTCGGCGGAGATGTCGGGGGCGAGAGCGGGAGGATGGAGGCAGCCGACGTCGATCAGGAGCGGCGTGCAGCCGTGCGCGCGGATGCACCCGGCGAGAAACGCGTGTTCAGGGCCCTTGGTATCAAAGGTGCCGAGGACGGCGACGGTGGGCATGGGGGGCGGAAATCAGTGACCAGTAATCAGTGGTCGGTGATCAGTGAAAAGAAGCCGGTCGTTGGCGGGAAGTAGCAGGTGTAGGAGTGGGTGGATCGGACGACTTGAGCCAACCGAACACTGATTACCGATTACTGAATTCGGATTGCCGGTTACGGCCTTACTTCCGGCTCACCCAGTCCACGGCGTTGACGAGGATGGCCTGAAAGGCGGGGTGATCGTGGACGCGTTCGTCGTGGCCGAGCGTGAAGCCGACGATGCGGGCCGATTCGTGTCGCGTGATCCAGACGACCGGGTGGGGTTTCTGGAACTTGAGGCTGGGCGAGCTTTCCGCGAGCACCTCGATCGGGGCGGTGCCGGGCGGGATCTTCTCCGGCTCGGCGTTCATGTAGTAGAGCTCGTCGATCACCTCGAACTTCGCCGGCACGCCGCGCAGGATCGGGTGGTCGGCCTTGAGCACGTGCACCGAGTACGGCCCGAGCTTGTCGTGGCCACGGGAGCCGCCGCCGACAAGGTGCGCGTTGAGCTCGGGCCAGCGCGGGTAGGCGTACCAGGTTCCCGGATGCAGCATGACGATGCCCTTGCCGGCCGCGGCGAAGGCGAAGACCGCCTTCCGGTAGGCCGGCATGTCGAAGAACATCCGGTTCACGCTGATCACGGCGACGTCAGCTTCCGCGAGAGCGGCGGCGGCCTGGTCGCGATCCTCGGTGTAATGGACGCTGAAGCCAGCCTTCCGCAGCGTGGCGCTGTCCGTGACACCGAAGAACTCGGTGAACTTGTGCGAGCTGCCGCCGCCGATCAGCAGCACGCGCTTCTTGCCGGGCTCCCACGTCACGGGTTCGGTGGCCGGCAGCGGGCGGTCGTTCCTGCCGCCCTCCTTCGGGCCGTCGACGGCGGGAGGGGCGGCTGGAGCCGAAGGGGCGGATTGCGTTGGGCTGGTGGTGGCGGGTGCCGGGCCGCTGCCTGCCACCAGGAAGGCGATCACATCGCGCAGCCCTTCGGCGCCGAGGCCCTCGAGGCCTTCGGGCATGAGGGAGCGCCGGGTGTTCTCCCGGGTGGCGATGTCGTCCTTGCGCACCTCGGTGTCGCCACCCTGGTTGCGGAGGGTGAGGCTCGTGTTGTTTTCGTTCACGATGATCCCGACGTGGGTTTCACCCTTCCGGGAGGTGACGTTCCATTGCGTGTAGTTGGGCTCTACCTGTCGGTTGGGATCGACGATGTGGGTGAGAAGTTCGGCGATTCCTTTGGCGCCGATGCCGGCCAGTGGCGGGCCGACGTCGCGCAGGCCGACGTCGCCGAACTTGTGGCAAATGGCACACGCTCCCGTGAAGAGCATCTTGCCGTTGGCGACATTGCCGGGCTTCGACACCTCCGGGAGCAGACGGGCAATGAGGGCGTCCTTTTCTGCGGCCGCGGGATTGAGGTGGGCGAGGACCTCCGCCGCCTCGGAGGCGACCTTGCGGTTCGGATGCGTGCGCAGGCGCGCGAGATTGGTGGGCCCGACGTCACCCGACGCGATGTCGCCTTTCCGCAGGGCGGCGAGCAGCGCCAGCGCCGACTCCGGCCGCTTGGCGATCTGCTCAAACACGGCCGGCAGTTTCGTGGCCTTGAAGGCTGCCACCAAGGCGGCGTCGGTGTCTTGTCCCGGCGCGCCGCCGAGGGCGGCCACCAGCCCCTGGCGCAGGGCCTCGCTGGTGACGTTCTCCCCAAGCAGGCCGGTGATGGCCTTGAGGCCTTCCGCCCGCGTCTTGGGAAAGGCCAGCAGGCTGGCTGCGAGTTCCATCCGCCGGGTGTCGGTCTGGGCGCGATCGACGAGGTCGCGCAACATCTGGCGGGTGAAGGGTTCGGCGGCCGTGACCAGGGTGCCGGTGCGATCCCATTTTGCGACGAGCGGGAGGGTGGCGGCGACGGTGTCGGGGGCGGCGAGGAGCCGCTGAATCAGGCGCGTGGTGGTGGCGTCGAGATAGGCCGGGGCGCCGCTGAGCTGGCTGAGACCGCGCAGGATGGCAGCCTTGAGCGGCGCGGATGCCAGCGGGGCGTTGGCGCAGGCCTGGAGCAGGGAGGTGGCGCGATCGAGTGGAATCGACGGGGCCAGCGCGGTGGCGAAGGGCACGAGGGCGACCGGATTGGGCGCAACCAGGGCAAGGCTGAGGTAGTCGGCGGCGCGATCGGCGGCCGCGGCAACCAGGGCGGACCGCATCCAGTCGTCGCTCGCCGCGGCGAAATCGGCGAGCACCGCCTGCCGCTGCGCCGGCGTGGTGGCGGCGCGGGCGGATTCGTAGCGCTGCTGTGCGCGGCTGCCGATCGGCGGCCGCTGGATTCCGGCGAGGGCCTTGGCCCCGGCGGCCCCGTGGTTCTCCTGCACGAGGCGCCAGGCGAGTTTCTTCACGTGGGCGTTGGGGCTGCGGTCGATGGTCTGGAGCAGCGCGGGCAGGTTGGTGCGATCGAGGACCGGCACCTCGAGGCGTTTCGCTTCCTTGTGCTGCACGCGCCAGATGCGGGCGAAGTAATGATCGCGGTCGGGGCGGACGGCGGCGTTGGCCGGGCCATGCTGGGGTCCGCGGGTGTCGTTGTGAATCACCGCCTGGTTGTAGAAGTCGATCACGTACAGTGCGCCATCGGGCCCGATGCGGGTTTCGATCGGGCGGAACCAGAGATCGCGGCTGCGGATGAATTCCGTCTCCTCGCGCCCCGCCTCCTTGGCGATGGCGTAGCTGGTGCCCTCGGGGCGCACGAACTGGTGGTGCACGAGGTTCAGCGTGGGCTCCGTGGTGAAGTAACTGTAGTTCCACTTTTCCGGCCAGGCCCCGCCTTCGTAGATGGCACAACCGGCCGCCGCGGTGAATCGTCCCACCTGGTCAATCTGCACATAGGCCTGGTCGGGCCAGTCCATCAACGGGAAGGACCGCTGGTTGGTCATCATACCCTTCCAGGAGGTCGTGCCGGGAATCTTCCCGCGCGCGAGTATGGCTTCGGGCAGGAGCGCGTGGAAGAACACCGTGCCACTCGTGGGCTGGGTCCAGAAAACCTGTCCGTCCCAGGTGACCTCGAGGCCCCAGGTGTTGCCGTTCTTGCTGTTGAACTGCTCAAAGGCGGAACCGTCGGGCTTGAACCGCACCACGCCGCTGCCGCCCGTACCGAAGGCCTTCTGTCCGTCGCCGGATTTCACCTCGCCCTGCGAGTAACCGTGCGTCGCGTAGATCCAGCCATCGAGCCCCCACCGGAGGTTGTTGATCACCGCGTGCGTGTCGCGCGTGCCGAGTCCGGTGTAGAGCCGGGTGCGCCGATCGGCAACGCCATCGCCATCGGTGTCCTCGAGGAACCAGATGTCGGGGGCGGCGGCCGCGATGACGCCGTTGCGGTGGAAGACAAAGCTGGTGACCAGCTCGAGCTTGTCGGCGAAGACGTGCTTTTTGTCCATGACGCCGTCGCCGTCGGTATCGGTGAGGATGGAGATGCGATCTTCGGGGTCGCGGTCGACCCGGGCGCCGCGGAGCGAGCCGCTGTCCTTCCACGGCTCGACGTTGGGCCGGTGGCGGCCGTTGGGGTACTCGGGGGTTTCGCAGACCCAGAGGCGGCCGCGCTCGTCCCAGTCGAGGTTCATGACCTTGTGGATGAGCGGCTCGGCAGCGACGAGGGAAAGATTGAATTCCGGGTGGACTTCGAGCCGGGCGGCCGCCTTGGCCGGTGGGGTGGGGCCGTCGGGTGGGTAGCGCAGCGCGTCGCCGAGTTCGTCGGGCCGGCAGAGTGCGTCAACGTTGGCGCGTTGGCCGGCCCAGGCGATGCCACGCAGCAGGAAGGCCCGGTAGTTGGGACGGTCGAAATTGACGTAGAGGTGGCCGGGGAGGGAGACGAGCGCGCGGTACGGCCGCGCGGCGCCCTCGACGGTGCGCTCATAGGTCCAGATTTGCGGCTGGATGTCGTAGATGTTGACGCCCTTCCGGGTCGCGACCGCCTCGGCGGCCCGCGCCTGGGCCTCGCGGTTGCCGCGGCCACCGGTGTCGATGGATTTTGGCGTGTAAGCGGCGGCCAGCACGCGGATGTCGGGGCGGAGATCCATGTCGTAGTAGATCTCGTCGTTCATCGCCCAGTTGGAGACATCGCGGGTGAGGGGATGATCGCGGTCGGTGAAATAGAGGTGCATGGGCGCTTCGAGCCACTTGGTGGTGCCGAAGCGCCAGGAGCCGCCCATGATCGACTTGAACCAATCCGGGTCGCGCGAGACGGCGCCGGCGTGGATCGCGATGATGCCGCCGCCGCGCTTGAGGAATTCGAGGAGGTTGGCGCGATCCTCGGCGGCGGGGATGTTGCCCGCCTCCTGGGCGTGGAGGATGAGCACGTCGGTCTGCGCGAGCTGCTCGCGTGTGGGGAAGGCGTTGGCGCCGGTGGCCTGGGCTCCGCGGGCGTTGAGCAGCGGCACCCACTCGGCAAGGAACCGCGGGTAGTCGTGGGCCCCGGGGCCGTGGGATTTGGGTCCGGAGCGGATGAAGACCCGGAGCGGAGGCTCGCCGGCGGCAAGGACAGCCTGGGTGACGGTCAACGCGGCGAGAAGGGCGAGGGCAACTAGGCGGGGCATGGGCGAAAGGGGTGGTGGCGGTGATCGGTGATCAGTAATCAGGAGTCAGTAATCGGTGGTCAGTAATCGGTGATCAGTGGCCGGTGCTGAGGAGTTGGTAGCCGATGAGTGAGAGCCTGGTGGAAAACGTGTCCGGGGGCCGTGACCAAGCACGGACCACGGACTACTGCCTACCGATCACGGTTTGTCCGGCGTTACGGACCGCGTGACGCAGGCGGGACGGCCCTGGCGCAGGGAGGCCCAGGGTTCCTCGGCGGAGACGTCGTGCGGGTCGGGGGCGGCCGCGAGTTCGGCGGGCAGCTGGGCCGGAGAGAGGATGGCGAGGAACACGAGCGGCTCCGGGTGGGGGTTGTACGTGGCATGCACCATACCGGGTGGGATGTGTGCCATTTCCCCGGGGCCGAGCAGGCGGCACTCCTTACCCACCCACTGTTCCGCGCGCCCATAGACGACATAGATAATCTCCTCACGGTGGGGATGGTAATGGAAGGGATGGCAGTGCATGCCCTCCATGTTGGCGCGGACGAGGAGGAGTTTCTCGGCGGCAACCAGATCCGGGCGGCACAGCCACTCGTTGTTGGTCCAGGCGTTGGGCTCGCGGAGGACGTCGGCGATTTGGACAAAGCGATTGGTGGAAGGCGGCATGGCGGCGTTGGCACCACTGGGGCCCGGGGCACCGGGAGGGTCGGGAATCGACCTGGGTGCCCTGTGTCTCGGTGACCGATTCAGGTGCGGGGTGTCAGGGGGCTTTCGGCAGGGTGAGCGACTTGAACTTGCGGGTGAGACCGGTGAGCGATTCCTCGACCCCCATGCGCTCCAGGCTGCTGGCGCCGACGAAACCGACGGCGGAAGTGTGGGCGATGACGCGCGCGGCGTCCTCCGGGGTGTTGATGGGTCCGCCGTGTGCGAGGAAGAAGATGTCCTTTCGCACCTGGGAGGCGGCATCGATGATCGATTGGGTGACCTTGAGCGTATGGTCCCAACTGACGACGGCGCTCCGGACGCCGATGCTGCCGCCGACGGTGGTGCCGACGTGAGCGATGATGGCGTCTGCCCCGGCCTTGGCCATCTCCACGGCCTCCTCCGGGGTGGCGACGTAGACGATGGAGAAGAGGTCCATGCGCCGGGCGAGGGCGACCATCTCGTACTCCTTGCGGACGGACATCCCGGTTTCCTCGAGCACGCCCCGGAAGTGGCCGTCGACGATGGTGTGGGTGGGGAAGTTGTTTACGCCGGAGAACCCCATTTCCTTCACTTTGCCCAGCCAGTGCCACAGGCGGCGGCGCGGGTCGGTGGCGTGGACCCCGCAGATCACCGGCACTTCCTCGACCACGGGCAGGACCTCGAATTCCCCGATCTCCATGGCGATGGCGTTGGCATCCCCGTAGGCCATCATGCCCGCGGTGGAGCCGTGGCCCATCATCCGGAAGCGGCCGCTATTGTAGATGATGATGAGATCGGCGCCGCCCTTCTCGATGAACTTGGCGCTGATGCCGGTGCCGGCGCCGGCGGCGATGATCGCCTTGCCTTGCGCAACGGTGGCGTGGAGGCGCTCGCGCACTTCCTCGCGGGTGTAAGGATTGCCTTTGCCGGTCCAGGGATTGGGCATGGGGGAAAGGGGGAAGACGGGGAAGACTGGGGAAGACAGGGAAGACGTGGGAGACGGGGAAGACGTGGGAGACGGGGAAGACGGGGAAGACGGGGGAGACGTGGGAGACGTGGGAGACGGGCGGGGTGGGCGGGAAGATGGAATGAATCGCCGCACGGGATTCAACCGACGATTTGCGGCCGGGGAGGTTTTTTGTTCGGGCTGGCGTGGGGAGGCCGGGCGGGTTTGCTCGGGCGCATGTCCGGAGCAATTCCCAACAGCGTCATCGCGGAGATCGGCTTCATCGGCCGCAGCGGGGGTGGCTTGAAGGGACTCGCGGGTTTCAGGAAAGGACACCACTCCGTCCCGGATGCGGTCAATGGGACTACGACGGCCTTTCTCGGGAAGATCTGTGAAGGCGAGTTGGCGGCGCAGGCGGAGGCGTTGTTCCAGCAGGTGCGCACCGGGCTGGGCTACAAGCGGAAGCAGGTGTCTTTGAGCGTGGTGAGCCCGCGGGCCACGCTGGCGGCAAAGGATTTTGCGGTGGAGATTCTCTACGCGCTCGAACCCCAGGATCCGGGGCAGTTCACGGTGACAACGGAGTTGCGGGAGGTGCGCAGCGCGGAATTGCTGCGGACCGCCGAATTCGGGGCGATCTTCGCGGGGAAGTTCTCGGAGATTCTCTTTGGCCTGAGGAAAGGTGTGGCCGTCGAGGCGGTGATTGACGCCATCGAGGCACTCGACGGGGAGGGTGGCTTGAAGGTGGACTATCCCTCTGACTGTCGCACGTGCACGATCTCGGTGGCAGGGGTTGCAGCGACGGTGCGTTGCACCGGGGCTGCGCTGGAAATTGGGTTCCCGCGGGCCGGCGGGCCGGCGGAACTGGTTGAGGCCTTTGCGGAGGTGCGCGAGGCGTTTCAGATCAGCCGCGTGCTGCGGACGATGCTCGGCTGAGTGGGCGCGTGAGACGAAGGAGGATTTGAGTTTCGACAGCGGACGGTTGTGCTGCCGGGAGTCGTCGAACGCGTGGCCAACCTGAGCCGGTCCTTTCCCTCCGATGCGCACCTTCCTCGCCGTTGTCGTCCTTTCCCTCATCACGCACCTGCCTGCCCAGCAGGGGCCGTATGAAGTCTTTCCGGAGGCCACGCCTCCGTATTACCGGGTGCGCTACGAGGCGTCCGACAAGCCGGGCGACCTGATCTTCCCGGTCAACCATACGATTTGGATTCCGCCCGGCGTCAGGACTCTGCGGGGCGTGATCGTGCACCAGCACGGCTGTGGGGAAGGTTCGTGCAAGTCGGGACTCACGGGTGCGTTCGATCTGCACTGGCAGGCGTTGGCGAAGCGGCATGATTGCGCCCTGCTGGCGCCGGCCTACGAGCAGCCGCAGACTGCGGACTGCCAACGGTGGTGTGATCCGCGTCACGGATCCGCGGCGGTCCTGCAACGGGCGCTGGCGGACTTGGGGGCGCGGTCCGGCCATCCCGAGCTGGCGACGGTGCCGTGGGCACTGTGGGGTCACAGCGGAGGCGGCCACTGGGCCGGTGGGATGGCGATGCTTTACCCGGAGCGGGTTGCCGCGGTGTGGCTGCGCTCGGGTGTTCCGTTGATGCAGCCCGACCCGGCGCGCCCGACGATCCGCCCACATGAAGTGCCCGAGGCTGCACTGCAGGTGCCGATGATGTGCAATCCGGGCACCAAGGAGGGCGTGACCGAGAAGGGAAACCGCTTTGCCTCGGTGTGGCCCGCCAACGAGGCGTTTTTCACCGCAGTGCGCCGGCGGGGGGGGCTGGTCGGCGTGGCGATCGATCCGCTCACGAGTCACGAGTGCGGCAACCAGCGCTACCTGGCCATTCCCTGGTTCGATGCCTGTCTGACCGTGAGGCTGCCAAAGAGGCCTGGGGCTCGTTTGCACCCCATGCCGGCAACCGGAGCCTGGCTCGCGGCCCTGGGCAGCACGGAGGCGGTCCCGGCGGGAAAATTTCCCGGCGACACCCGCCGGGCAATCTGGCTGCCCAATGAGGCGATCGCAAAGGCCTGGGAGCACTACGTCCGCGACACCGTTGTGCCCGATACGACGCCGCCGCCCGCACCAACGAACCTGCAGCTGGTCGGGCGGGAGTTAACCTGGACGGCGGAAGCGGACCTCGAGAGCGGACTGGCGGGGTTCATCATCGAGCGCGACGGCCAGCCACTCGCGCGCCTGCCGGGGCAACCGAAGAACCCCTACGGCCGGCCCGTCTTCCAGGGGCTGCAATACAGCGACACTCCGGTGCAACCTCTCGTGAGGATGATCTTCACCGACACCACCGCTGAACCGGGTCGGAACTATCGCTACCGGGTCAGAGCGGTGAACACGGCCGGCCTGACATCGGATTAGCCGGATCCATTCCGTCGGGCTGGCGCCCCCTGCGGGAGTCCACTGACGAAACGGTGACATGTGGGCGGGGCGACCACGCCCCGCTCCGCGACGAGGTCGTCGCGGCTACACTACTGCGGTTGGCATCGACTCCGATGGCATCGCTCCGGATTAGCGAGGTTGCCGTCGCAGCGTGGCCGCATCGCAATACGGCCTACCGGAGGCGGACCAACGACAACCAGCCTCTGAGCGGCCACGTTTTCACCTTCGGCTCAAACGCGGCTACGGAAGAAACAGAAACGCGGCGCCCAGGTGACGGGCGCCGCGGGAAGGGAGAGACGAATTCTACGGCCTGGCGGGTGACGCCAAGGTGCCGCCCGTCACTTGATCATTTCGGCCACGAAGGCGCGCTCTTCCACCAGCTCCTTGTTGGTCGCGGCGATCTTCTGCTTCGCGAAGTCGTCGAGGAAGTAGTTCGTGATCGGTTCGTAGCTCCCAGGGGCGGTGGTGCGCACCGGCATGCCAGCCCAGACGTTCGGGTCGAAGCCGTAGGCGCCGTTCGATTTGACGGCGACGGAATGAACGGCGCCGATGGTCACGAGCGAGCGCACATGGTCCACGAGCGCGTTGGCGGCCGATGCGGCCGAAGAGGCGCCGCGTGCGGCAATGATCGCCGCACCGCGCTTGCCGACGGTCTCGCAGAACGGGCCCTGGAGCCAAGCGGTGTCGGTGATTACGGAGGTGGCGGGCTTGCCCCCGATCGTCGCATGGGCGAAGGCCGGGAACATGGTCGGGCTGTGATTCCCGTAGATGAAGATGTTCTTCACTTCGGTGAGATCGACGCCGGCTTTTTTCGCCAGCTGGGTCTGCGCGCGGTTCTGGTCCAGGCGGACCATGGCGGTGAAGCGCTCCGGCGGCAGGCGCTTTGCCTGGGAGGCGGCGATCATGCAGTTGGTGTTCGCCGGATTGCCGACGACGGCCACCCGGGCATCCGCGGCGGCGACCGCGTCGATCACCTGGCCCTGGGCGATGAAAATCTTGCCGTTATCCTTGAGCAAATCCGCGCGTTCCATGCCCGGGCCGCGGGGCTTCGCGCCGACCAGGAGGCACCAGTTGGCGTCCTTGAAGCCCACCGCGGGATCCGAGGTTTGGACCGTGCCCTTGAGGAGCGGGAAGGCGCAGTCATCGAGCTCCATTACGACACCCTCGAGCGCCTTGAGCGCCTTTTCGATTGGGGCCTCGATCAACTGGAGGATGACGGGCTGGTCGGGGCCGAACATAGCCCCGGAGGCGATGCGGAACAGGAGGGAGTAGCCGATCTGACCGGCGGCTCCGGTGACGGCGACGCGGATGGGTGTTTTCATAGGAAGGGGTTGGTCTAGCCCACGGACGAGGCGAATGACACGGAAGAAGTTTGGCGCGCGAAGAGTTGTAGCTGCAGCACGGCGGCTTCGAGGAAATACTTATCGTGCCCCCCGGTGGGGGTCGCGTGATCCGGGCGACTTCAGGCGAAACGCGGGGCCAGGGTGGTGTGCAGCGTGCGGATGAGTTGCTCGGTGGTGGCCCAATCGATGCAGCCGTCGGTGATGGAAACGCCGTAGCGCAGGGCTTCCCGGGGTTGCGGGAAGGGCTGATTGCCGGCGGAGAGGTTGCTTTCGAGCATGGCTCCCATGATGGAGCGGTTGCCGGTGGTGATCTGCTCCAGCAGGGCGCGCAGGACTTCGGGCTGGCGTTCCGGCTGCTTGGCGGAGTTGTCGTGCGAGCAGTCGACGAGGATGGACTTCGGCAGGCCGGCTTTGGCGAGGAGTTCCTCCGTCCGGGCGATGTGGACCGGGGCGTAGTTGGGGCCGCTGGCGCCCCCGCGCAGGACGACGTGGCAGTCCGGATTGCCGCGGGTCACGATGGCCGAAGCGGCGCCCTCGATGCTGATGCCGAGAAAGGTCTGGGGCTGGGCCGCCGCCTTGATTGCGTTGATGGCCGCCTGGAGCGAACCGTCGGTGCTGTTTTTGAACCCCAGTGGCATTGAGAGCCCGGAGGCCATCTGCCGGTGCGTCTGAGACTCGGTGGTGCGGGCCCCGATGGCTCCCCAGCAGACGAGATCCGCGAGATACTGGGGTGTGATGGGATCGAGGAACTCCGTGGCGGTGGGGAGGCCCAGATCGAGGACATCCCGCAGAAACGAACGCGCGATCCGGAGCCCGGCGGCGATGTCGTTCGACCCATCCAGGTTCGGGTCCATGATCAGGCCCTTCCAGCCGACTGTGGTCCGGGGTTTCTCGAAGTAGACCCTCATCACCACCATCACCCGGTCGGCGACCTCGCGCGACAGCTGGGCAAGGCGGCGGGCGTAGTCCCGGCCCGCCTCGAGGTCGTGGATGGAGCAAGGGCCGACAATCAGGAGAAAGCGCTTGTCGTCGGTGAAGATGAGCCGGTGGATTTCGCGCCGGGAACGGGTGACAAACTCGGCCTGGGCCTCGGTCTTCGGCAGGTCGGCAAGCAGGGAGGCGGGTGTCGGCAGGCGGCGAGTCTCGACGACATTGATGTCGGAAGTCTTCTGCATGAACCGCCAGATTGGGCGGCTGGAGGAGCGGCGCGCAAGCCCGCCTTGGCGCATTGCGGTTGACTCCCGCCGGCCGGAAAAAAAAGTGGCCGGCCGCTTACCCCTAAGCGGCCGGCCTTTGCTTTCTTAGTTACCCCAAAACTCCCGCTAGGCGGGAGAAGTGTTAAACTTGATGGGGCTAGAGGTACCTGTTTTCTTCGTCCGGTCAACTGCAAGTTTTCAAAATCTACCACTTTTTTGATAAAAAGCTAATTATAAGGTTCTTAATGTGCATCAATTTTTCTACTTCGGGAGCGGCTTTTGCGTGGGATCCGGCGTGCTGGCTGCGGGTGCATGGCGCGGACGCCGCGTCGTTCCTGCAGGGACAGTTTTCGAATGACCTGCGGCTGCTGGAGCGGCCCGGGGAGCCGGCGGTTTATGGGTTGTGGTTGTCCACCAAGGGCAAGGTGCTGGCCGACAGTTTTGTCGTACGTGGAAGTGGGACGGACGAGTATTGGGTGGGGAGTTATTTCAGCCGGGCGGAGGTGGTGCGATCGCGCCTCGAGAGTTTCATCGTGGCGGATGAGGTGGTGGTGGAGGATGAAACCTCCGGGTGGACGGCGGTCACAGTCTGGGGCCCGGGGGTCGGGCAGGGAGAGAACCTGGCCCGTGGCGGTGAAGCATACTTGTTTCCGGGCAGACGCGGGGGCGGTCCCTCGCTGGAGTGCGTCTTTCGGCGCGGTTCAGGTGTGGCGGCGATGGCGGCGTCGCTGGCCGGCCGGCGCCTGGCTGCAGAGGAGGTCGCGCGGGCGCGGATCGGGGAGCGAATCCCAGCCGTGCCGCAGGAGATTGGTCCCGGAGATCTGCCTGCGGAGGGGGGCTTGGATGCCGATGCGGTGTCCTTCACCAAGGGGTGCTATCTGGGCCAGGAGGTGATGGCGCGGCTGCGATCCATGGGGCAGGTCCGGCGCCGGCTGGTACGGGTGAAGGGCGCCGGCGATGTGCCGGCGGGCCTGCCCGCGCCGTTGTTTCTGGCCGGGCGGCAGGTGGGTGACTTGCGGTCGGCCGTGGCGGGGAACGCGGGAGGTTGGGTGGGGCTTGCGATGGTGTCGCGCCTGGCGGTGGCGGCGGCAACCGACCTCTCCCTCGCGGCGGAGGGCCCGGCCGGCCTGACCGTGGAGGATGCGCCGTGACTGAAGTCGACCAGGTGACGGCCCTGTGCGAGCGACTGGGAGCGCCGCGCGCCCAAGCGAAGGTGATGGCGCTGCAGTTGATCAAGAGGGCGGACCAGATCGCAGCGGAACGGTCGATCCCGCGAGCTGAAGCGATGCGAGGATTGCTGGAAATGGTGATGAAGGGACGGGCGGGTGAAGTACCGGCTCGATTTGCCGGCGAAGGAACGACCGGAGAATCCTCCACGCGCGCGTCGTAGAAACGGGAAACGGAGCCAGACCACCGAGCGCGTCGGGGCTTTACGGGTGGCCGCGCGGGTCCATGCTCTCGCCGCTATGGCTGATGACCCCGATCCGCCCCGGAAGTACTATCAACTGAAGCCAAAGGCGTTCGAGGTGGTGAACGATCGCGTGCCGTCCCAGGAGGCAGGCGCGATCCCGGCGGGGCCCGATCCCGGGCCACAGGCGGTGAGATCGGACCGGATCGACGTGAAGGACTTGTGTCGGCAGGCACAGACGCCAGGCGCGGCGTTGACTCCCGGGGGAGGGCGGCGGGAGCGGACGGAAGTGCACGCGGTGCTGAAGGAAAACTATGCGCGGGCGAGGGCCGCCGGAGACTACGATCTCCACAACCTCGATGACTCGAAACGCCGGCGCGAGCTGCGCCGGTTCTGGCTCGCCATCGTGCTGGTCAACGTGCCGCTCGGGTTGTTCGCCTACAAGGTGGGTCCGGGGGCGGCGTTGCCGTTCGTCTTCGCGATCTCAGCGATGGCGATGACGACCTCGGTGTTGGTGTGGAAGACCTTTTTCCTGCGCACGCACTATTGAGCCCCGCCACCGCCCGGGCGGGGCGTTGCTTCTGACAGGCCCCGGCGTGCGACGAGTTCCCAGAGGAGCACGGCCGCGGCGACGGAGACATTGAGCGATTCCACGCGACCGCTGCCCGGGAGGGTGATGGTCCGGGTGCAGGCGGCGGCGACTTCGGGGGTCAGGCCGTGTTCCTCGTTGCCGAGCACCAGGGCAATCGGCCGGGAAGTGCGCGGGCCGGCGTCGGGCCGGCCGCCGCGCGTCGCAGCGCCGACCACCTCGTAGCCAACCGCGGCGAGATCACGGAGGCAGCGGGCGAAGTCGGGCACGCGCCACAACTTCACCACCTCGAGCCCGCCCTCCGCGACGCGGTAGGCGGCTTCACCGGGCAACGCGGCCGAGGGGTGATCGGGAAGAAGGATCTGGCTGACGCCAAAGAAACCGGCGGTCCGGGCGATGGCCCCGAGGTTGTGGGCGTTGCCGATCCGGTCCAGCAGCAGCAAGGGTTCGCGACGGGTGGCCCACGTGCGCAGGTCCGCAGCTTGTGGCGACGCCAACGGCGGAAGTGGAACCACCGCGACGATGCCGCCGTGGTGCACGGTGCCGGCGATCTTCTCCAACTCGGCGGGCTCGACGCAGCGATAGATCTTCTTGGCGGCGGCGAGCGTGCGGCAGATCACGCCGATCTTCCGTCCGGTGGCGTAGTCGAAGTACAGGCGTTGGATCGACGCGGAGTCGCGGGCGAAGCGGGCCCGGACCGCGGGCAGCCCGCACAACTTGAGTTCCGCCCGGGTGCTGGAAGAAGGGGAAGACGTGCGAGACGGGGAAGACGTGGGAGACCTGGAAGACGTGGGAGACTGGGGAGACAGGGAAGAAGTGGAAGATGGCGTAGGCCTGGAAGACTGGGGAGAAGGGGAAGGCATGGGAGACGGTGCCGGGAGGCGGGCGGATTGCGGCGGAGGAGGGGAGGTTGCGGACGCCGGCTCGCGTCAGCGGAACCCGCGGAAATGCTTGGGTTCGTCCGGATCCTGGTAACGGGTGGTGTAGGTCTTCTTCGACGCGGCGAGTTTGAGGAAGAGATCCACCGGCACGATCTCTACGGGACCGTCGAGCTTCTTCACCACCTCGACGAGGCTGTTGACGTCGTTGGATTCGCGCACGTGGACGAGGAGGAAATAGGGGCGTTTCGCGTTGAGAACGATCAACTCGTTGAGGTCGGCGGCGACCTCCTCGCGGGGGCGGCGCGGATCGATGTAGTAGTCGTAGGAGATCAAAGCCTGCGTGCCGCGCAAATCCCGGGTGCGGGCCGGGCCGTAGCCGTTGATGAAACCGATCACGTCGGGAAACGCGGCGTAATAGCGGTCGACCGTCTCCTTGGTCAGGTCGGCATTGCCGACGTTTCCGTCGGCGGCGGAATTGTCCATGATCTCGAGCACGCGCTCGTCGAGTCGCTGCATCAGCTCGCTGGCCTCACGCATCAGTCCCGGGAAACGATCGGCCGGGATGTGGTTGGGGTACATGTAGCCCGGGCCAGACAGGCCGCCGATGAAGTAGTCGTTGGGTGTGGCGCTCTCGTGGAAGTACTCCAGGGCAGCGGCGGAGAACTTCGTCCAGTTCATCGTCACCTGCCACGCAAACGGCAGCTTGCCGCGGCCCGGCTTGGTCCACACGCCGATGCCGATGCTGTCGGACTGCACGAAGGAAAGGTACACCTTGGCGTCGGCGACCGGGTGGTCGTCGCGGCCGACGCGGTGGTGGTTGGCGAACTTGAAACCGGGCGTGAACGTGAACTGGCAGTTGAAACTGAGGTTCGGAAGATTGTGCAGGCCCTCCATCTTGAGACCGTAGGTGGAGAGCAAGGTCGTCCACTGTTCCTCGGTGTCCTTGGCGTACGAATGCCAGCCGAAGACGAAAGCCCCGGGCTGCAACTCCGCCAGCAGGCGCCGGGCAAGGGCGACCTCTGCGGGATGCCGGTCGGGGTTGGCCGAGAGATCATGGAAGAACATCCGCTGGCGGATGCCCCAGTCGGCCACGGCCGGCTGGCGGACTGCGCCGGCGTGTCCGCCCATCAGCATGATCGCGTCCTTGGTGCACCGGTGCCAGTAGCGCTGGCGGGCGTCCTCGTAGATTTCGGCATCGGTGCGGCCGGTGTAGCGGCCGCGCAGGTCGTCGAGGCGGCGCAGGCCGTGGCGCTCGACGAGCGGGATCTGCTCTGCGGTGACGACGACGGCGTCCTCCAGTCCGGCAAGGGTAAAAGCGACGTTGAGCGAGGCGCTGACCGCGGGTTCCCAGACGACGTAGCCCTTGGCGGCGGAAGCGAAGCGGGCGAGGGCGTCGTCGACAGTCGGAATGGGAGTGAACCGCACCCCGTGCTTGCGCTGATAGAACTCGAACAGCGGCTCGGTGATCTCCCACTGGAAATCCTTCGGATGAACGACGTAGAGCTGGGGCGCGGCGCGATTGGCGAGGCCCTGCAGGCTGACGAGCAGGACCTTCTCGGGGAGCCCGCCGGCGACCCGCCAGTCGCCGTCGAAGTGCATCACCCAGGCGGCGTGTCCGGCGGGCGGCTCGGCGGCGCCGGCCGGTGACGCGGCGAAGATGAGGCTGGAGAAAAGGAGAAGGATCGAAACGGAGAAGGACGTGGGCTGACGGGTACTGCAGAGCGGGGCGGGGTCGCCCCGCCTACAGGAAGAAGCCAGGGCGTCGTACAACAGGGAGATCATGGCCGGACCTCCTCCTTGACGCGGGTGAAGCGGTAAACGAGCGGGCGGGGGCGGGAGGAGCGCAGTTCGATCAGGAGCAGGGTGTTGTCGCCCTCGAGCAGGCGGTATTCAAGGGTGTGCCGCACGGTGGTATCGCCCTGGGAGATTTCGAGCGGTACGAGGGCCTCGACGCGCAAGGTGCGACCGCCGTCAATCCAGGCCGCGGTGGTGCGGGCGGTCTTTTGCGGCTGGGCGTAGACGGCCTGATGACGCTGATCGATGCGGAAGAAATTCCGGATCTCCACCGGAGCGGCGGTGTCGACCGTATTGGTGCCGGTGACCTTGGTGGCACGCCAGGCCATGTCGTGTTGCAGATCGACCTTGGTGCCCTGCAGGCGAACGACCAGATCGACCGCGGTCCAGCCATCGAGGGCGGTGCTTTGCGCTGGATCGAGGCGCCAGCGGCCGGCGAAGGCGGGGTGGGCGGCGAGGACGGCCGGCAGGAGGGCCAGACAGAGAAGAAGCCGGATCATGGGTGATCGAGGAAACACAGTCGGTTCCGAATGACTATCCCGAATGTCGTCGGAGCCTGGATGCCGCCATGGGCGGGGCGACCTCGCCCTGCGGTTTTCGGCGGTTCGCGCGGCGAGGTCGCCGCGCCTACAGGGGTGCTTATTTCCGATTCTGCGTTGGTCGGTCAGCGTGAGCCTTTGCCTTGGCGGTCACGAAGGCGCGCCGCCGCTCGTACCGACGAGGGTGAACTCCTCGCGGTCGTGGAAGAGATGGCGGCACTGGGTGCCGGGGGCATGGAGCGAAAACGGCGACGCCGGTGCGCGCACTTCGCGCAGGAGGGCCAGGGGATCGACGCGGCCGAACTTGAGGTTGATGACAAACCGCCGGCACCATCGTTGGCCGAGCCAGGGGGCGACGAGGTGCTGCATCACGTGGTGCGGCTCTTCGACGAGGTCGCAGAAGAGCCAGTCGAAACCCGCGCCGGCCGAAGGGTGAAATTTGAAGGCATCCTCGCGCCGATGTTCGATCGCCGGGTGTCCGAGGGCGCCGCCCTTGAGCGGACCGTTGTCGATCGCGACGACCCGGGCCTGGCGCTTTGCCGCGCTGTAGCTCCAGCCACCCGGGGCCGCGCCGAGGTCGCAGACCGTTTCACCGGGCTGCGGTTCGCGTCCCAGGAGGCCGTAGGCTTCCTCGACCTTCAGATAGGAACGCGAGGGGGCGAGGGCGTCGTCGGCCATGCGGCGCGGACCATGCAGGCCGGCTTCGCGCGCAACCAAGGCGCGGCCGAAGTCGGAAAAGAACACGAACAGGCCTCGGACACGCCGGCCTCCGGTGAGGCGGGGCAGGTCCGGGATCGCCAGCCTGGCGACGCGGGAGAGTTTCCGGCGCAGCTGTTCCTGCCAGGCCGCCTCCACCGCGCTGATCCGCCGGCCCAAGCCGACGAGTTCGACCGGGCCGGACCACACACTGGGCCAGGGCCCGTCGATGCGCTCGCCGCGCAGGCTGGTGAGAAACACCTCGCTGATGCGGGTGGCGAGGGCGTTGACCGACTCGCCGCGAACCTCGACCGGATCGATGAGCGAGAGATGGGCGAACGCGGGATCGAGCGGCTCCGCCGTGGTAGTGGCGGACCCTGCGCCAGCGTCGACCCGCACCCACCCGGGGCCGGTTTCCGCCGCGGCGAGTCCGTGGTGCTCCTTGAGCTCGCGCGCGAGGTGGGATTCGTAGCCAGGCTGGCAGGTGCAGAGCATCGCGACGCGATCCCTGACGCGGACGCGACCGGCGGCGACACAAAAGCTCAGGCCGGTCGTTAGGGTGTCTCGGCTGAGGGATCGCGGGGCGAGGGCGCCCCGCCTACAGCAACCGGCTGGCGCAGCCCGGGTGCGACCTCAGAACGCCGCGCGGACGCCGGTGGACCAGATGGCGCCGGTCTCGACCCAGCGCGTGCGCAGGTCGGAACGCAGGCGGTAGGTGCCGCCATCCTGGTTCAGAATGTTCCGGGCGTTCAGGAACACGTCCATGTTGCGGCGGACGTTCCACGTCAGGTCCATCGTGTGGGTGAGGCTTTCGCGGGTGAACGTGGGCCAGCCATTGCTCGCGGTCTCGACCTCGGTGCGGTAGCCCGGGCGCCAGTTGGTGTTCCATTGCAGCCGGAAGGCGCGGTACGGGATGTACCAGCTGAGGTTGGCGACATTGGTGGGCCGGTAGTAGTTCTCGTACGAGTCGTAGCGCATCCGGGTGTAGTTGGCGTTGACGCGCACGCGGGCGAGCGGACCCGGGAGGAAGCTCAGCTCGCGGGCGAAGGCGAACTCGACCGAGCTCATGTGCGCCTTGCCGACGTTGTCGACCGTGTTGATCTCCCAGTCCTCGGGCGACACGGTGCTGGGCAGGGCTTCGCCGTTCCAGGTGCCGCCGGCGGGCACGAGGAAGGTGCGGCTGCGGATCAACTGCTTGAAGTCGCGCCGGTAGGCGGAGACGGAGAACTGGCCGATGCCACGCGTGTAATATTCGAGCGTGGCGTTGAGGGTGTTGGAGAGCTCGGGCTTGAGGTTGGCGTTGCCGGCGTTGGCGCGGTTGGGCTGCGGGTTGTTGGGGTCGTCGTTGGTGACGACGAGGCCGCCGATCAGGCGGTTCATGTCGGCCCGCGAGATCGCCTGGTTCCACGAGGTCTTCAGCACGAGGTTGTCGGAGAAACGGTAGGTGGTGTGCAGGTAGCGGAGCCAAGTGTTGTAGTCCTGGCGCGCGTAGGCCCGGCCACCGCCGTAGCGGGTCATCAGGTACTCCGCGGTGGTGCGATCGACCGTGCCGGTTGGCGCGGTGGTGCCGAAGATGCGACGATCGGTCTCGCGCTGGCCAAGGTCAGAGGGACCGGCGGCGCGTCCGCGGGTGTGCTCGAAACGCACGCCGGGGGCGATGGTGAGGCGCGAGCCGAAACGCAGCACCGTCTGTTGGTAGAGGGCGTCGATTTGTTCCTGGGCGTCGCGGGCGTTCTGGAGCTTGAAGCCGACGATCTGCGCGGGGGTCGGGGGGACCCACGCGCCCGGGTTGGCCTGGTAGATCTTGTAGGCCGCCCAGCGGTCGACGTTGGGCAGGCCGTCGATGTTGCCGCCGAGGTCGAAGTTCATCCGGTAGGACGGCTCGGCGAAGAGGGCCAGAGCCTCGTCGGCGGAGGCGGCGATGCCATCGCGACCGCGGAAGGCGACGGCGTAGTTGTTCACCGGGCGGTCGGCGTTGTTGACCGACTCGCTGACGTGCAGGCCCCACTTCAGGACGGCGGGCACGCGGGACTGGAGCGTGTACTGGAAGTCGCTCTTGAGCTGGTAGCGCTGATCCTCGCCCTGGCGATCGTTCATGCGGGCGTTGAAGCCGTTGGGGTGGTTGGCGAGGTTGCGGTAGTCCGGACCCGCGGTCTGGGTGATGAACAGGGCCGGGTCGGCGGGGCCGTTGCGGTTGAAGCGCAGGCCGAGGTTCGAGAGCGTGCCGGGTTCGATCGACCAGAAGAACCCGAACTGCTGGTCCTTGTACCACGTCATCGAGCGCGACATGCTCGTCGCGATGTCGGCGCGGAAGGCGCCCTTCTTGTAGTAGCCGGCGAGGCCGAAATTGGCGGTCGAGCCGTACTTGTTGGTGCCGCCGCCGCCCTGCTGGATGCCGACGCCGCCGCCGGTGGGCGTGGTGCTCTGGCTGCTGAGGGAGTATTCGACGCCCGGGGCGAGGTTGGTGGTGGCGCCGGGGACGTTGAGGGTGGTGCCGAAGTTGAAGGCGAGGTCGCGGCTGAAGAACTTGGCGTGGTAGCGGTTGTATTCGGCGCGGGCGGAGACCCAGAAGTCGGGCGAAAACTTGTAGTCGACGCGGAGGTTGCCGTTGTAGCGGATGGTGGGCTTGGGGGAGTCGCGGAAGCTGAAGCTGGTGACGCGCGGGATCTCGGTGTCGTTGTTCGTCGTGACGGTGTCGAAGGCGTAGTTGACGACCTCGGCCTTCTGCTCGGCGAAGGTGTAGGAGTAGTTGTAGCCGGCGCGGATGCCGAGGCGGCGGTCGAGGAAGACGTCGGAGTAGTCGACGCCCCAGTTGGGCTGGAGCCGGTAGTGATCCTCGTCGTCCCAGCCCGGCTGCTTCTTCCAGGGCTGGCCACTCATGGAGTTGAAGGCGAAGCCGGCGCGCAGGCCGATCAGGCGGCCGGCGCGGTCGAAGGCGCCCTTGCTGCGGAGGTTGACGACGCCGGCGAGGGCGCTGCCCGCGTTCTCGGGCTGGGGCGTGCGGCTGAGTTCGACGGTTTCGATGCTGGCGATCGACATCTGCTCAAACTCGAAGGCGCGGTTGGCGCCGGTACCGCTGGCCGCAGCCATGCCGGAACTCGCGATCGGCGAACCATCGAGGGTGACCGAGGTGTACTTCGGATCGAGACCACCGAGGCTGACGGAGCGGGCATCGGCCTCGACATAGTCGATCAACACGCCCGGAAGGTACTTCAGGAACTCGCCGACGTTGCCCTCGGAGATGGTGCCGAAGGTGTCGGTGGCGAGCACGCGCTTGGACTCGATGGCGTGCTTCTGCTCCATGATGGCCTTGGCGTTGCCCTCGCGCTCGGAGGCGACGACGAACTGGCCGAGCTTCACGATGGTCTGGTCGTAGGCGGCGGAGGTGAGGCGCACGTCGAGGGTGAGCGTCTGGCCGGGAGCGAGCGCGACGGTCTCCTCCCGGGGATCGAGTCCCACGTAGGTAAAGAGTACCCGCTGGGGGCCGGCGGGTACTCCGGTGATCGAATAGGCGCCGCCTGCCTCGGCCGTGGCCGTGAGGGGCGTGCCGACGACGGTGACGACGGCGTTCCGGAGGTACTCGCCGGTGCCGGCGTTGAGGATGCGTCCCGAGAGCGTGGCCGTGGCGGTCTGCGCTCGCAGCGCAAGCGGCGAGGCGAGGCCGAAGCCGAGCAGGGTGCCGACGGCGACGACGAGGCGGAGACGGAAGGAGGGCAGGGTTTTTTTCATGGCAGGCAGGGATCCGATGGTGCATCCGGCCGGGAAACGGCGCGAAATTACCCTCTGAATCTCCCAGTGGACAGGGTCGCTTCGCCTGACGCCACCGCTCCGGTTGCCGGACAGTCTGCCCGGGGCGGACTCGGTCGATCCCGCCCGCGCCGGAGGCGCCGGTCCCGGAAACCTCTGCGCGGCCGCCGGCCTACAGTCGGTGCAGATGGAAGCCGCCGTCGACGTCGAAGACCGCCCCGGTCGAAAAGGGGAACCGATCCTCAAGGATGGCGCGGACCGCGCGGCCGATGTCGGAAGGCTGGCCCCAGCGACGGATGGGCGTGATGCCCGGCTGATCCTGGAGGATGAGCTTGTCGTACTTTTCCTTCACGGCGCCGGTCATGTCGGTGGCGATGACTCCCGGGCGAATCTCGTAGACGTTGATGCCGTCGCGCGCGAGGCGGTCGGCGAAGAGCTTGGTCATCATCGCGAGGCCGGCCTTCACCATGCAGTAGTCGCCGCGGTTGACGGAGGCGGTGTAGACCGAGATCGAGGTGATGTTGACGATGCGACCCCGGAAGCCCTCGGCGTCCGGTTCCTGGCGCAGCATCTGTTTGGCCGCAAGCTGGCTCAGGAAGAACGGGCCCTTGAGGTTGATCGCGAAGAGCCGGTCGAAGCTCTCCTCTCCGGCATCAAGGAGGTCGGCGCGGACCTTGGGGGCGACCCCGGCATTGTTGACGAGAAGATCGATCCGCCCGAAGCGCGCCACGGTTTCGGCCACGAGGCGTTCGCGATCGGCCGCGACCGCCACATCACCCTGGAGGGTGAAACCGTCGCCGCCGGCTGCGCGCACGAGCGCGAGGGTCTCGTTGGCAGCCTCGGCATTGCCGGCGTAGTTGATGGCGATCCGGGTGCCGGCGCGGGCCAGTTCGACGGCGGTGCCGCGGCCGATACCGCGGGAGGATCCGGTGACGAGAGCAGTCTTGGTTGCCATGATGGGCGCAGCCAACCGGCGGGCTCGGAAGCGGGCAAAGCAAATTCGCTGCCGGGGCCCGGGTGCGGTCGTTTCACAGCGCGCCAGCGACCGCCCGCGAGCAGGAAGGCCGGGTCGGCGCAAGCCGTGCAGGCCCGATCGTGGGCGCAATCGCGGCCTCACCCTCGACGAGAGCGAGCGAGAAGCCGCCGGAATCTTACCGCCGCGTCCGCGGCGCGATGCTGCCGGCGACTAGCAGGAGCCCCAGCAGGAGGAGGACGGAGCCGCCGTCTGGAATGGCGTTGGCCGTGGCGGTGCCCGACATCTCGACGCGGACGCCGGTGGGTCCACCGCCGCTGTTCTGGACTTGGAAGGAGAGGGTGTTGACCCCGGCGATGAACCCGGAGTTCAGGGTGAAGTTCGTCCAGGAAGTGAATCCAGCCACTGGCTGTCCGGTGGCGACGCCGTTGAGGAAGATATTGGAGGCCCCTCCGCCGTCATCTCCCGCCCACCGACCGCTGATGACGGCGGTCAGGGGATTCAAACCGGTCAGGTCAAACGTGGTGGTGTAGCGGTAGACCCAATTGGTGCCGCCGTTGGTATCGATCGCCGGCGTGATCCACGCGGAGGTCGTATTGTCCCCCAACCAAGGTCCGATGGGATAACCACCCGCCGCCGTGGCGACATACGCGGGGGCAGTGGTGGCGCCGTTGACGTAGGTGATCGCATAGTGCGGATCGACGGTATTGTCATTCAGGGGAGCGCCGACAGCGTTCACGCCGGTATTGAAGAGATTGATGATCGCGGCGTTGGCGTTGGGCAGCGCCATCAGGACCGTGGCGATCAGGAAGACAAGCGACCTTGGCATGACAGGAGGAGGTTGGTTTTTGATAATTCGCGTTGGTTAGCATCTGTCGTGCCCGACCCGGCGCGGCGAGGGAGTGCCTTGGCTAAGATACTGGCTGGAAGAAATAAGGCCGATGTCCTTTGCGTCGGCCCTGATCGCCGGGCTTCGTGGAGGCCCACCGAAATGTCAGGTCTTCCGACGTCTTCAGAGGCCCGTGGCGACTCAAGAAACGCGAAGTGGACGACAAAAAGCGATGAGCCACTCCCCGTGGGGTCAGGCAAACTGGGTCCAGTTCATTCCCTGCCGCGTTCGGGTCTGCCCGGCGCGGTTTCCTTTTTGGCCGGCTTTTTCCAGGCAAACCCCATGAAAACCTCCCGTCCCTTCGCCCTGCCGCTTTGGCGGGCTTTTCTGCTCGCAGGTCTGGCTTGGTGGCTCTCCGTTGCCAGTCTCCTGGCACAGACGAGTACCGGCACCATCCGCGGCCGGGTCTTCAACCCGGTCGCGCAGGCCTACGTGCGTGATGCCGAAATCCGGCTCGAAGGCACCAACCGCGTGACCTACTCGGAGAACGATGGCTCGTTCGAGTTCCAGGGCGTGCCGGCGGGGTCGGCGACCATCATCGTCACCTTCACCGGCTACAACGAGGAACGGCAGGACTTCACGGTCGCGTCCGGCCAGGTGGCAGTCCGGGAAATCAACCTCACGAGCACGGCGGCCCGGTCGGTGGCGGGCAAGGACGGGGTTGTGAAGATGGAGGCGTTTACGGTCTCGTCGGAGCGTGAAGGCAATGCCAAGGCGATCATGGCGCAGCGGCGTGACCTGAACATCACGACGTCGGTATCCTCGGACATCTTCGGCGACGTGACCGACGGCAATGTCGGCGAGTTCCTGAAGTACCTGCCCGGGGTCGACCTCGACTACGTCGAGTCCGAGCCGCGCGGACCCCGTCTGGGCGGCATGGACGGGCAGTACGTGGGCGTGGCGTTCGACGGCATGCGCACGGCCAGCGCCGATGCGAATCGCGGCGGCGGCGCGGCTTCGCGCGCCACCAGCTTCGAGGGCTTCTCCATCACCTCGATCGACTCGATTGAGATCAACCGCACCGCCAGCCCGGAGAACGATGCCGACTCCCCGGCGGGCACCGTGAACATGAAGACCAAGCGGGCCTTCGACCGCAAGGGACGCGCGGTGGGCTACAACTCCAGCATCAACTTCAACAGCGAGGAGTTCACCCTCAAGGCCACCGACGGACCGCGCGACAAGAAGGACAAGAAATGGAAGCCCAACTTCCAGTTCGACTACGCCGAGTCGTTCTTCGATCGCCGGTTCGGGGTCCTGCTCTCGGCCAGCCGGGCGCATTCGTTCACGGAGCAGCTCACCGGCACCGATGTGGGCTACAACGCCGCGCCGACCGCGGCCGATCCGCGGCCCCTGGTGGTGCGGCAGCTGAACTTCGGCGACGGTCCCAAGTACATCCGCAAGGACTCGCTGCTGCTCACCGCCGACTGGAAGGCGACCGAGCGGCTGACGCTCTCGCTCAACATGGTGTACAGCTACTTCGACGGCGAGTATTGGAACCGCAACTTCACGTGGGTCGCCGCGAACGACAACGCCAACGTCAACAACGGCCGCTCCACCGTGGGCGGCGACGGCCTCACCACCATCATCGCGACCCGGGCGCCGAGCGGCAGCGTGAACAACGTCGCCACCCTCAACGTCGGCGGCGGTGGCGCCACCAAGCTCGTCTACACCCGCCAGTTCGCGCCCCGTTTCGAGTACAAGTACGCCGGATGGGTCGTCGACGGGGCGTTCGCGATTTCGCGGTCGGTGAACAATTACGAGGGCCTGGAACGCGGTTTTGCCACCCTCAGTGAGGCCGGCGGCGTCCCCAGCAGCTGGATCGCCACGCGGCCGAACCCGCAGTCCTGGGAGTGGGTGATCCGCCAGACCTCGGGCAACGACTGGTTTGATCTGCGCAGCTTCACCAGCACCGACGCCCGCTCGGGCGGCACGCGGATCCAGAATCGGACGGAGCTCTGGTCGACCGAGAAGTGGACCGGCACGCTCAATGCCCGCTGGGCGCTGCCCTTCCTCCAGCGGATCCCGATGTCGGTGAAATTCGGCGGCAAGTGGGACGAGGAAACCCGCGACCACAACAACTGGAACGACGAGTCCATCTGGAGCTACATCGGGCCGGGCGGCAACACCGTGACCTACAACCCGGCCACCGAGGTCTACACCAACACGAGCTGGGGCAGCTGGGCGAACGTCGGGCCGGAGTTCATCTCCCCGAACCCGTTCGAGTCCGGCCGCACCAACGCGCTCAACGTGATCAACATCAACGGCAACCCCGGCATGCCCCCGCGGGCCTCCCGCAACGCGCCGGCCGAGCTCTTCCAGCAGCACCCCGAGCTGTTCGTCAACATGGCGAACGTCGACAACATCTACAATTCGCGGATCGCGAACAAGCGCCACATCCGCCAGACGCTGACCGCGGGCTACGCCCAGGTCGACGCGCGCCTCACCTCGCGGCTCCAGATGCGTACCGGCGTGCGGATGGAGAAGACCGAGAATGCGCTGCGGGAGTTCGATCCGCTGACCGCGGCGCAGATGCTGAATTCGCCCTACGCCAGCCAGTTCACGCGCAATGCCACGACGGGCATCGTGACGCCGAGCCGGTCGACGTCGATCTCGGGCGTGCTTTACCAGTACACCAAGCAACCGCAGGTGACGCGGGTTTCGAGCTACCAGAACTACTTCCCGTCATTGCTCTTCAAGTACAACTTCCTGCCCAACCTCGAGTGGCAGGCCGGCGTCAACCGCGGCATCTCCCGCGCGCCCATCGACAACCTCACCGGCCTGTGGGTGGTGGACGAGATCAACCTGCGCGTGACCTCGCCGAATCCCAACCTCAAGCCGGAGCGCCACAAGGTGTACCAGTCGCGCCTCGCCTACTACTTCGGCGGGCGCTCCCCCGGCCAGCTGTCGGTGGCGGTCATCCAGGACGAGGCGACCAACTTCATCACCTCGCAGGACTACACCGCCGAGCAGTTCGGGATCGATGATCCGGACTTCTCGACGTACACGTTCCGGTCGACGCGCAATGTCGACACCCTGCAGCGGTACAAGAACATGGACTGGAATTACAACCAGACCCTGGGCTTCCTGGGCGCCGAAGCCCTGCGGGGAACGAGCGTAGGCTTCACCTACAGCCGTTCGTACGCCAACATGCGGCGGTCGGGCGTGGCACCGCACCGCATGACGGGCCGGCTGGGCTACGCCTACAAGCGCTTCAACAGCTCCCTCGGCATCATCTGGGCAGACGACAAGCCGCAGGGGACGGGTACGACCAACTACGGTCGCTACTTCGGGGCGATCACCAAGATGGACCTGACCCTCAACTTCCGTCTCCATCCGCGGGCCACGCTCTACATTCAGGGCCGGAACATCACCAACGTGAAGGACCTTTCCTACCTGTCGCCGCCCGGTGTGCAGGAAGGCCAGCAGGGCGTGCTCCGGCACATGGAGGAGTACGGCGCCAACTGGGTGTTCGGCCTGAAGGGTTATTTCTAACCGGCGGCGGGCACCTCCCGGAGCGGCGACGTCCCTACCCGTTGCTCCCGCTGGTGTGGCGGTCCGGTTGGAGCCGGGGACGGTGACCCCGGCGGCGGCGTCCGATCCACGGGCTGGGGCCGGCCTCCACGAGGCCGGCTACCCCAAGGGAGGATTCGGGGTGGGAGGCGACCTGGGGTCGCTTGGGCCGCACCCTGACGGTGATTTCCAACAAAATCTTCAGGAAACACCGATTTCACTGCTGAAACGGCGTCCGGCGCCGGTCTGGTTAATGGCATAACCGAAGTTCGACTTGCGGGATCGCCGGACATTTCTACGTTCCGCCCGCTCTTAGTTGCCCCGCTGGAGAATCGATGCTGGGAACCTCGTCGGTTCCCGCAGCCTTTTTGTTGCGTGGCGACGAGCCCCAACACCAATGAAAGACGCCCTGACCCGGCTCCTCACTGCGAGGGGAGCCCGAATTCTCGTCGGCCTGTTTTTCGGGCTGACTTTCTCCGGCCTGGCCCCAGCCCAGGCTCCTGCTACCGGCACCATCCAGGGCCGGGTCTACAACCCGGCCACGCGGGACTATGTGCGCGACGCCCAGGTGAGCCTCGACGGCACCAACCAGGTGACCTATTCCGAAGGCGACGGCTCCTTTTCCTTCACCGGGGTGCCGGCCGGCCCGGCGTCCATCACGGTCACCTACACCGGCTACAATACGGTCAAGGACTCCTTCACCGTCGCCGCCGGCCAGACGGTGGCGCGCGAGATCCAGCTCACCAGCACGGCGGCCGCGACGAAAACCAAGGAGGGCGTCGTCCGGCTCGAGGCCTTCACCGTCTCCTCCGAGCGCGAGGGCAACTCCAAGGCCATCATGGCGCAGCGCCGCTCCATGAGCATCACCACCTCGGTGGCCTCGGACATCTTCGGCGACGTGACCGACGGGAATGTCGGCGAGTTCCTCAAGTACCTGCCGGGCGTCGACCTCGATTACGTCGAGTCGGAGGCCCGCGGGCCGCGGCTCGGCGGCATGGACTCGCAGTATGTCGGGGTGTCGTTCGATGGCATCCGCTCCGCCAGCGCGGACGCCAATCGCGGCGGCGGCACCAACTCCCGCGCCACCAGCTTCGAGGGGTTCTCCATCACCGCGATCGAGTCGATCGAGGTCAACCGCACCACCGCGCCGGACTCCGACGCCGACAATCCCGCCGGCACGATCAACATGCGCACCAAGCGCGCGTTTGATCGCCGGGGCCGCACGGTGGCCTACAACACCAGCCTTAACTTCAACGCGGAGGAGTTCACCTTCAACAAGACCGCCGGCCCGCGCGACGGCTTCTCCTACAAGTGGAAGCCGAACTACTCCTTCGACTATGCCGAGTCGTTCTTCAACCAGCGGTTCGGCGTCCTCCTCTCGGCGAGCCACGCCAGCTCCTACACCGAGCAGTACCTGATGGGCGTCGGCTACAACCGTTCGCCCAACGCCACCGACCCGCGGCCGATGGTCGCGCGGCAGATCGATTTCAAGGACGGCAACAAGTTCATCCTGAAGGACGCGATGACGCTGACCGCCGACTGGAAGGTCACGCCCAGCCTCGTGCTTTCGCTCACCGGCATCTACACCTACACCGAGGGTGAGTTCTGGAACCGCAACTTCACCTTCGTCGCGGCCAACGACAACGCCAACGTCAACAACGGCCGCAACTCGGTCGGCGGCGACGGCATCCTCACGGTCATCGCCCGCCGCGAGGGCACGGCCAACGCCGCCACCCTCAACAACGGCGGCGGCACCTCGGCCAAGCTCACGTACACCCGCACCCTGTCGCCCAAGTTCGAATACAAGACGAGCCGCTGGATCGTCGACGGGGCGATGGGCTATTCCCGTTCGGTCAACAACTACGAGTCGCTCGAGCGCGGCTTCTCCAACAGCGAGGGCGGCGGCGTTCCCAGCGGCTTCATCGCCACCCGTCCACACGCCGGCTCCTGGGAGTGGGAGATTCGCCAGACCTCGGGCAACGACTGGTACGATCGCGCCAGCTTCGTCGACACCAACACCCGGTCGGGCGGCACCCGGGTGAACAACGACAACCGCACCTGGATCACCACCATTTGGAGCGGCCAGGCCAACGCCCGGTGGGCGGTGCCCTTCCTGGAGAAGTTTCCCACTTACCTGAAGTTCGGCGGCAAGTGGGCGGAGGAATCCCGCAACAACAATGTCGTCAGCGACTGGGACATCTGGTCCTACGTCGGGCCCGGCGGCAACACCGTGGTGCAAAACGCCAATACCGGCGCCTGGCAGAACGCCACCTTCGGCAACTGGGGCAACCTCGGGGAGAAGTTCCTTTCCCCGCATCCGTTCGACACCGGCACGACCAACGCCCTCACGGTCTACAACCTCAATGGCGTGAAGGGCATGCCGCCCCGCGTCAACCGGCAGGAGGTCGCGGCGCTCTTCCGGTCCAATCCCGGGCAGTTTGTCCACACCGGCACGCCGGAGAATTACTACACGTCGTTCTTCGCCAACCCGCGCGATTTCAAGCAGACGGTCACTTCCGGCTATACCCAGGCCACCGTGCGCTTCAGTTCGCGGCTCACGATGCTGACCGGAGTGCGCATGGAGGAGACCGAGAACGCGGTGAAGGAGTTCGATCCGCTCACCCGTGCGCAGGTGCTGGCGGCCGGCTACACCGTGAATGCCGCCGGCACCAACGGCGGCCGCGCGCTGACGCTGCCGGGCATGATCTACCAGTACACGCACAATCCCCGGGTCACCCGGACGGCGAGCTACCGGAATTTCTTCCCGTCGGTGATGTTCAAGTACTACCTCACGCCGGACTTCGAATTCCAGCTGGGCTTCAACAAGTCGATCTCGCGCCCGCCGATCGACAACGTCACCGGTCTGTGGGGCATCGACGAGGTCAACCTGCGCGTCTCCGCGCCGAATCCCAACCTGCAGCCGGAGTACCACAAGAAGTACCAGTCGCGCCTGGCATACTACTTCCGCGGCCGTTCGCCCGGCCAGCTCACGCTCGATCTCACGCACAACCGCGCGACGAATTTCCGCCAGACCTTCGACTACTCCGCGGATGAATTCGGGGTCGAGGATCCCGACTTCGCGCCGTACACCTTCCGCACGACGGTCAACAGCGCGGAGGAGCGGACCTTCTGGGCGGCCGATCTCGCGTACAACCAGACGCTCGGCTTCCTCCCGGCCGAGTACCTGCGGGGCATCAACTTCAACGTCGCCTTCTCGCGCGCCTACTCCGACGTCCGCCGCGCCAATCTCGCCCCGTATCGCGTCACTTCCCGCCTCGGCTACGCCTATCGCCGCTTCAACGGTTCAGTCGGCATGGTCTGGCGCCCGGACACCCCGGACAGCACCACCTACGGCCAGTATCAGGGCGAGATCACGCAGTTCGATGTTTCGCTGAACTGGCGCCTGTCCAAGCACGCCACGCTCTACACGCAGGTGCGCAACATCACCGGCAAGCCGGTCCTCTGGTACCACACACCACCGGGGGTGGTGGAGGGCCGGCAGCCCGCCCTGCGGCAGATGCAGGAATACGGCGCCAACTGGGTCTTCGGCGTGAAGGGCATGTTCTAAGAGGACATCGTCAGCGACCTTCAGCGCTATGGACGGGGCGACCTCGCCCCGTCATTTCCCGCCAACTACGCGCCGGCTCGCGCGGCGGGGTCGCCGCGCCCACAGGTTTCACGGACTCCTGACGCTGTGTGCAGCATGAGACGATTGCGTTCGTGTAGGCGGGGCGACCACGCCCCGCTCCCTGAGCTTCGAAACCCGCTTCGCGGCGCCCGTGCGCGGGCTTGAAGTCGCCGGGGCAACGACCGACCTTGCCCCGGTGCAGCGCCTCCCCCGGTGGATTCAGTCTCCGCTTGCCCGCGCGATCCTGCTGGTCGCGGCGGTGGTGGCTGCCTACGCGGGATCGCTCGGCGGCGGTTTCCTCTGGGACGACGACCTGCACATTACCGCCAACCCGACGATTGTGGGTCCCCTCGGCCTGAAGGAGATCTGGACGACCTCCCGGGCCAACTACTTTCCCCTCGTCCTGACCAACTTCTGGCTCCAACACGCGGCGTGGGGGCTGGAGCCGTTCGGCTACCGCGTGGTGACGTTGCTGTTTCACGCCGGGGCGGCGGTGCTGCTGTGGCGCGTGTTGCTTCGCCTGCGCGTGCCGGGCGCCTGGCTTGGGGCTGCCCTCTGGGCCCTCCATCCCGTGCAGGTCGAGTCGGTCGCCTGGATTTGCGAACTGAAGAACACGCAGTCCGCGGTCTTCTTCCTCGCCGCGGCGCTCTGGTATGCGCGCTGGCTGGAGGCGCGAGGTTCGACGGCGGTGGCGCAACCCGCAGCTGGCCGGTCGGGCCCCTATCTCGCGGCCCTGGGTTTCGGCGTACTCGCCCTGCTCAGCAAGCCGTCGACCGTCATGCTGCCGGTGGCGCTTGCGTTGATCGCGTGGTGGCAACTGCGTCGGGTGGTGTGGCGCGACCTGCTGCCGCTGGTGCCGTTCTTCGCCCTGTCGGCAATGGCGGCCGGCTGGACCATCTGGGAGCAGAAGTATCATTCCGGCGCGGCGGGCGAAGCCTGGAACCAGACGCTGCCCGAGCGCTGCGTCATCGCCGGTCGGGCAATCTGGTTTTACCTCGGCAAACTCGCGTGGCCCGAACCACTGATCTTCATTTACCCGCGCTGGGAGATTTCCGCGCGCAGCGTGGCGGCGTTCCTTCCCCTGGTCGCGGCCCTGGGAACGCTGGTCGCCCTCGGGTGGGCTCACCGCCGCCGGGCGGCCGCCGCCGCCTTTTTCGCCGGCGCGTACTTCGTCGTCCTGCTGTTTCCCGTGCTCGGCTTCTTCAGCGTCTATTTCTTCCGGTACTCGTTCGTCGGGGATCATTTCCAGTATCTCGCCAGCATGGGGCCGCTCGCACTGGCGGCGGCTGCCCTGGGGCTGGCTTGTCAGCGGGGTGACCCCGCCCTGCACGAGCCGGCGACGACTCCCCCCGCACGCGCGACGAGGCCGTCGCGCCCACCGGAGGTGGGCTCGATGCTTTCGGGCCTGTTGCCCTGGATCGGCGGGCCAATCCTGGTCGGGCTCGCAGTTCTCACCGCGCGGGAAGCCCGCGAATACCTCAGCCACGAATCCCTCTGGCGCGCGACGCTGGCGCGGAACCCGGAGGCCACCATGGCCTGGCTCAACCTCGGCGATGCCTACGTCAAGCAGGGGCGGCTCGACGAGGCGATCGCGACCTTCACCCACGTCACGCGGATCCGCCCGACAGAGGTGGACGCTTACAACGACCTTGGGGGCGCCCTCCTGCTGGCGGGCCGTCCGGCCGAGGCCCGGCCGATGCTCGAACGGGCCGTCGCACTCGCGCCGCACCGCGCCGAGATGCACAACAACCTCGGTAATGCCCTCCGGGGCTTGGGCCGGAAGGACGACGCGGTCCGCTCCTTCCGCCGCGCCCTGGAGTTGGATTCTGAATACGCAGAGGCCCACGGCAACCTCGGGGCGGAGCTGGCCGAACTCGGGCGCGCGGCCGAGGGGATGGTCCATTTCGAGGCGGCCCTGCGCCTGGCCCCGGCCAGTGCCTCGGCAAACAACAACCTCGGCATCGCGTTGCGCGTGCAGGGCCGATACGAGGAGGCCGTCGTCCGCCATCGCGAGGCGCTGCGGCTCAAGCCGGACTTCGCCGAGGCCCGCTCCGACCTGGGCTACACCCTGGCCCTGGCCGGTCGGATCGACGAGGGGGTGGCGCTGGTGCGCCAGGCCGCGGGGCAGCGGCCGGGGCACGCGGGTATCCGGGGCAATGCGGGGCGGGTGCTCGCCCTGGCGGGCCGCACGGGGGAGGCGCGGGAGCACTTTGTGAAAGCCGTCGAACTCGCGCCCGAATCGGCCGAGGCCCGCAACAACCTGGGCACGGTGCTGGCGCAACTCGGCGAGGGAGCGGCGGCCCGGGACGAGTTTGCCCGGGCGGTCGCGCTGGCGCCGGATTTCGCCCTGGCCCGCGCCAACCTGGGCAACGCCCTCTTCGCCAGCCAGCGCTGGCTGGAGGCGGCGGAGCAGTTCGAGACCGCGCTGCGACTGCGCCCCGGCGACGCCGATTGGCTGGTCCGCCTGGCCGTGGCGCGGGTCAACGGTGGACGCGTGACGCAGGCGGTGGAGCCGTTCGCCGAGGCCCTGCGCCTGCGCCCCGAGGCCGCCGAATGGCACGAGCAGTTTGCCCAGGTCCTGCGCGCGGTGGGGCGCGCCCGCGAAGCCCTGGAACATTTCGAGCGTGCGGCCGAGCTGCGACGCGTGCGCCGGTAGGGGAGTGGAGCGTTCCTGTGGGCGCGACGGCCTCGTCGCGCCGCGGGGCGGAGTGGTCCCGCCGGCATTCCAACCGTATCGAACCCGGACCGGGTCCGGTCGTGCGAGGCTCTAGGCGGGCTACTTCGTGGCGGCCGGGGCCGAGCCCAACGCGGCGAGAACGGCGCCCTCGTCGACGGCGCGGCCGCGCTGCAGCGTGAGACCCGATTCGCTCCAGCGGGCCACCCACCAGTCGGCCCCGCTGGCGGCGACGAAGCCGTACTGCCGGCCGGCGGGCAGGCCGGCCCCGGCGGCTCCGCCCTCGACGGTGCGCACCTGCGAGAGAAACAGCTCCGTGATGGTCGCCCCGGCTTGTCCAAACTGCACCATCGTGCCCTGGCGCTGCGCGGCGGCGACAAACGGCGTGAAGGTCGCCGGGGAGTCCACCGCTTCAAACAGGTGCCATTGGCGGGTGCCGCCCGAAAGTCCCTGGACCAAGAACGCGGGCCGCCCTTCGCGACTGGAGAGCTGGTATTCCCGTCGTTCGAAACGTCCTCGGGTGCGCCCGATCTCCACGAGGGCCTGGGCGGCGACGGTGTAGGTGTCGCGACCCAGTTCGCCGCGGGCGCCGATCGGCAGTCGCAGGGCCGGCGCCGGCTGGAGTTTCTGAACCACGGTCGGGCTGGAGGAGCCGGCGCCCTTCCGCCACGAGCAGAACGAATTGCCGGCCAGGAGGGCGATGACCGCCACCGCCCCGTGCACAAACTTGGTCACGAGACTTCCCGAGTCCGACCCGGAGGAACGCGAAAAGGACTGCGCGGCGTCCCGAAATGACGACACGGCTCCAGACGTCGGACCGCTGGCCGACAGGCCGAAGGCGGCGGACACGGCGTCCTCGGTCAGGTCGCGCCCTTCGTAGAACTCGATCTCGGCCCCGGTCCAGCTGGCGACGTACATGTGCTCGCCGCCGTCGGCGTTGAGGAAATCCGCGAGGTCGCCGATCTCCACGCCCTCTGGCGGCGTGCCCTCGATGTGGTAGACCCGGGAGCGATCGACCAGGGTGATCTCCAGGGGGCCGCTGCCGAAGTCGACCGTGTCGCCGACGCGCTTGCGGGCCGCCTCCGCGGCGGTCAGCGATCGCCCCGGGGTGATCGCCTGGAAGAGTTTCCACTCGGGGCCGTCCTCGGTCTCCTCGTACACGAGCGTGCCGGAGTTCCCCTGGGCGTCGACGAGGTTGAACTCGTTCCAGTAGTAGCGCTCGCCGTCGAGCTCGACTCCGAGCACGACCCGGCCGACGACTGTGACCGACCAGCCGTGGAGGGCGCCGCGGGCGCCGATGCGTAGGGCAGTGGGGTTGTCGAAGGACATGTCAGCCTCCCGGGAAAAAGTGTGGCACGAAGCGACTGAGGTTGCCCGTGATCCGCCGGCTGTCCTCGCGGAGCCCGAGCCCGGCCGGCTCGTGGTCGACCACCCAGACGCCGCAGATCGGGCGATGGCCGTCGAACACCGGCAGCTCGGCCGCCGCCTGGTAGACGAAGCCCTCTTCGCCGTAGTCGCCCGTGGACTCCTCGACCGCGACGCCGCCCTCGAACCACGTGACATTGGCCCCCTCGCGGCTGAGCTTGGGCTTGCGCACGTGCCGGGTGCCAAGCGGCGCGGGGGTTTCGAAGGCCGGCAGGAGGTGGGGATGATCCGGATACAACTCCCACAGCACCGGCAGCAGGCCCTTGTTGCTCAGCAGCATCTTCCAGGCGGGTTCGATCCAGCGCACCGGTTCCCCCGCGAGGTGCTGGCCGAAGGACTCCGGCCACAGCCATTCCCAAGGGTAGAGTTTGAAGGCGTGGGTGACGGCGTGATCCTGGAGATCCACAAACTGCCGGCTGCTTTCGGCCCACCCGAGGTCTTCGATGTGCACGGCCCGGGTGTCGACCCCGGCCTGCAGCGCGGTGTCGCGCAGGTAGAGCACGGTCTGCTCGTCCTCCGGGTTGTCCTTCACGCTGCAAAAGTGAACCGTTGTGCCCGCCCAGCGTCGCCACGCCTCGATCAGCCGCTCGTGGAGGGAGTTGAACTGGTCCGCGGCCGGCCGCGTGTCCTGCAGCCAGAACCACTGGGCCACGGCAGCCTCGACGAGCGCGGTGGGGGTGTCGGCGTTGTATTCGAGCAGTTTCGGCTCTCCGCGGCCGTCGAAGGCGAGATCGAAGCGCCCATACAGGCTGAAATCGTCGCGCTCCCACGAGCGGAGAATCACCGGGATCGCAGCCTCGGGAATGGCGAGCCGGTCCCACCAGCCGCGGGCGATGATCTGCTCCGCGGCGTCGATGCACAGGTAATGCAGGGTGTGCGCCGCGCGCTCGAGGACGTCGATCTCCCCGGCGGTGAACTCGTAGCAGGCCGTCTCATCCCAGTACGGTCCGTCGTCGTGAGTGTGGTAGGTCAGGCCGATGGCCTCCACCTTCTCACGCCAGTCGGGCCGGGGCGGACAGCGATGCCGTTGCATCAGGAGCTGGTGAACCGCGAGTGCGACGTGCTGCCAAAGCCATCGCGCACCACCACGGGGGTCGAGGACCGCGGGAGATCCGTGCGCGCCGCCTGCGCGGCCTGGGCGGCGCTGGGCGTCGGCGTCGAGATGTTGACGATGCTGCGGTGCGGGGCCGGGCCCCACTGGCCGCCGTAGTAATACTGGCCCCGTTGGGCGTCGTAGTGGTTGTACGGGAGCGGATAGAAGCCCTGGAAGGGGGCGTGGTAGTGGCCCGCGCCCTGGATGAACGTGTCGTTGGTGTAGTAGTTTTCCGGAGTGATGCGCGGCTCCGCCGCCGCCGCGCACGTTCCGGCGAGGCCGGCCGTGAAGCCGCCCAGCAGCAGGCGTTGGACGCGGCGGCTGCGTTTCACCCGAGCATCGCCGCGGCGATGATGATGCACACCCCGAGAATCACCGCGGCGGCGACGATGGACGCCGCGACGTTCTTGTTCTCGATGATCTCCTTGTGGAGGTCACCCGGCGTGCACTTGTCGAAGAGCTTGTAGCCGGCGATCGCCGCCAGGATGCCGATGGCGGCAAACAGCAGCATGTAACCGATGGCCTGGCCGAGGCTCTGGGCGTGCCAGCTGGCGTTGGCGTCGGCGGCGCGGGCCGGCACGGCGGCAACCAGCGCGAGGGAAACAAGACCGGCGGGGAGGCGGAGTTTCATGAACGCGGGGAAGTGTCCGAGTGCGATAGGTCAGCCGGTCGCGGGTGTCAACGACCCGACAGAACCCGCGAGCGGGAGGATTCAGGTTGTCAACCGGCGCCGCGGACGGTCGTTTGTCGGCATGCATTCTCGTACCCCTCGGATTGCGGTCCTGCCGGGTTCACGCCCGGCGTGGTGGTTGGGCGCGCTGGCCTTGACGCTGGCCGCCGGGTCTCCGGCGTGGGCCCAGCTCGGTGCCCGCTCCACCGAGCAGTGGCTGAAGACCCTCGAATCGCAGAATCGCGTGCTGCGCCTGAAGGTCGACGACGTCATCGCCTCGCTGAAACTGCCGGCGCGGGCGGTCGTGGCGGACATCGGCGCGGGGGCGGGGGCCTTCACGCTGCCGCTGGCGAAGGCCGTGGCGGCCGGTGGCCGCGTTTACGCGGTCGACATCGATCAGGGGCTCGTCGACCACATTGTGAAGAAGGCCGGGGAGGCGAAGCTGGCCAATGTGCAGGGCGTGCTCGGCAAGTTCACCGATCCGGCCCTGCCGGCCCGCGACGTGGACCTCGCCTTCATCTACGACGTCCTGCACCACATTGAAAGCCGTGCGGAATACCTGCAGCACCTCGCGGGTTACCTGAAGCCGGGCGGGCGGATCGCGGTGATCGATTTCTATCCGGAGATCGGCCCGCACCGGAATGAGCCGGCGCTGCAGACCACCAAGGAACAGACGCGCCAGTGGATGGCGGCCGCGGGACTGCGGATCGCGGCCGAGTACCGTCTGTACGACGACAAGTGGTTTGTCGTGTACGCGAAGCTGTAGGCGGGATTCCTGCGGATGGGCTAGGCTTCGGGGATGGCTGTGCTGGGAGCAGCCCGGCGTCTTTCGCCCGCGGCGTCGCGACCACGAGACGGCTGGCGCGGGGCGAGGGCGCCCCGCCCACGTGACGCGGAGACCTGCAGCGTCGCGGACGGGCGCAGCGCGCGGGAAAACTCCGCGCTCGTCTTCGGAGAGGGAAATGCGCGAAGATGACGTCTGAATGAGCAGCTCCGCATACTCCCCCGTGCTTCGCCGGCTCGTGGCGTTGCTGCCGGCGGGGCGCGTGCTGACGGGGCCGGCCCAGCTGGCGGCGTACGAAAGCGACGGGCTCACGGCGTTCCACGCCCGCCCGCTCGCGGTGGTGGTTCCGGAGACGCAGGAGGAGACGATTGCGGTCGTGCGGTTCTGCCACGCGGAGAAGCTGCCGTTTGTGGCGCGCGGAAGCGGCACCAGCCTGTCCGGCGGATCCCTGCCGGTGCCCGACGGCATCGTGATCGCCCTCAACCGGCTGAACCGCCTCGTCCGGCTGGATCCGGCGCAACGGGTGGCGGTGGTCGAGCCCGGCATCGTCAACCTCGCCGTGACGGCGGCGGCGCAGCCGCATGGCCTGCACTTCGCCCCGGATCCGTCGAGCCAGCCCGTGTGCACGATCGGCGGCAACGTCGCGTTCAACGCGGGCGGCGCGCATTGCCTGAAATATGGGATGACCTCGAATCACGTCCTCGGCTTGAAGGCCGTGCTGGCGACGGGCGAGGTGGTTGAATTCGGCGGACCGAGCCGGGAGCAGATCGGTCCCGACTGGACCGGGCTCTTCGTCGGCAACGAGGGACTCTTCGGCGTCGCGCTGGAGGTGACGCTTCAGCTCCTCCCGCGGGCCGAGTGCTTCCACACCGTGCTCGCCGGCTACGCGACGCTGGAACAGGCGGGTGATGCGGTGGCGGCGGTGGTGGCCAGCGGGCTGCTCCCCGGGGCGATCGAGATCATGGAGAAGCTCGCCCTCGAGGCCGCGACGGCGGCGGTGCACGCGGAATATCCTCCCGGGTGCGAGGCGGTGCTGATCGTGGAATTGGAGGGACCGCGCGAGGTCGTGGCGGTGGAACGCGGACGCCTCGAGGAGATCCTGGCGGCGAGCCAGCCGGTCGAAATCCGGCCGGCGCGCGATGCCGCGGAGCGGATGGCGATCTGGAAAGGCCGCAAGAGCGCCTTCAGCGCGGTCGGCCGGCTGTCGCCCGACTTCATCGTGCAGGACGGCGTGGTGCCCCGGCGCCGCCTCGGCGAGGCGTTGCGCAAGATCAACACCTGGTCGCGGGAAATGGGCATTCGTTGCGCCAACGTCTTTCACGCCGGCGACGGCAACCTGCATCCGCTCATCCTCTACGATGGGCGCGTGGACGGGGCGCTGCAGCAGGCGGAGGAGCTGGCGGGGCGCATCCTGCGCATGTGCGTGGAGATGGGAGGATCGATCACGGGCGAGCACGGCATCGGCGTGGAGAAGCGCGACTATCTCGGGGTGATGTTCGCGCCGGAGGAGGTCGACCTGCTGCGCCGCCTGCGCGCGGCGCACGATCCCTTCGGTCTCGCCAACCCCGGCAAGATGTTCCCCGAGAGCTCCGCGCCGGCGCTGGCCCAGTCCGGACTCCATCCGCTGGAAAAGTCCGGCGTGATCTCCCGGGAGTGAACCGCCCCATGGCCGACGCCCGACCCCCGATGAGCTCACCCTGCCAACCTGCCACCCTGGCCGAACTGGCGGAGGCCGTGCGCAGCGCCCCGCGCGTCATCGCCGTGGGAGCGGGAACCAAGCCGCGGTTGGCGCAGATCGCCGGATCCTGCATGCGGATTTCGACGGCGAAGCTCACGGGCTTCATCGAATACGAGCCGAGCGAATTCACCTTCACCGCCCTGGCGGGCACGCCGGTCCGGGAGATCGCCGCGATCCTGGCGGAGCGCGGGCAGTACCTGCCGTTTGATCCGATGCTCGGCGAGGCGGGGGCGACGCTGGGCGGCACGGTCGCGGCGGGAGTGAACGGACCGGGGCGTTGGCGGTATGGCGGCCTGCGCGACTTCATCCTCGGGGTGCGGTTCGTCGATGGCGCCGGGCGGGTGTTGCGCATGGGCGGCAAGGTCGTGAAGAACGCGGCCGGCTTCGACCTGCCGAAGTTCTTCGTCGGCAGCGCGGGACGGTTCGGCGTGTTGGGCGAAATTTCCTTCAAGGTCTTCCCGCGGCCGGCCGCGACGCGGACGCTGCGCCTGCGGGCGGCCGACGATGCCGCGCGGGTGCAGATCCTCACGGCCGGCGCCGCCGCACGCTGGGAACTCGACGCGATCGACGCCGCCCTGGACGAGCCGGCGGTGTACGCCCGGCTCGCGGGCCCCGAGCCGGCGCTCGGCGGGCTCGCGGCGGAAATTCTCGGACGTTTCCCGGGAGAGGAGCTGCCGCCGGACGAAGCGCGCGAGCGCTGGCGCGCAGTGGGCGAGTTCGCCTGGGCCCCGCCGGGCGGTTCGCTGGTGAAGCTGGTGATCACCCCGCTGCAACTCCCGGAGGTGGCCGCGTGGGTTAGGGTGCAGGAAGGAGCGCGGGCTTGGTGCAGCGCGGGCGGCAACGTGGTGTATGTGGCCCGGCCGGCGGGGGCCGCCTGGCCGGCGAGCCCGTGGCCGGGCCTTCGGCTGCGCGGAGACGGCGAGCTCTGGCTCGGGCCGCGGCGCAGCTACGCCGTGCAGGAGGCGGTGAAGGCCACGCTCGATCCGGAGAAGCGCTTTCCCGGCCTGGAGGAGTAACGACCGATCACCCCGGGGGAAAACACGGCCAGCCGAACCACATGCTGCACGCGATCAAACCTGAGGAACACGGCCCGCTGGGCGCGAGCATGGCGCACGCAGTGCAGACGTGCGTGCACTGCGGGTTTTGCCTCGCGGCGTGTCCGACCTACCAGGAACTGGGCCAGGAGATGGATTCCCCGCGGGGACGCATCATCCTGATGAAGCAGGTGCTGGAGGGAACGCTGCCCGCGGCTGAGGCGCAGCCTCATATCGACCGGTGCCTCGGTTGCCTCGCGTGCGAGCCGGCCTGCCCGAGCGGCGTACCTTATCGCGACTTGATCAGCCCCTACCGGGCCACGGTGTCCGCGACCGCCGAGCGGACCGCCGGCGAGCAGTTGCGGCGCCGACTCGCGGCCCTGACGATCCCGCACCCCGGACGATTTCGCTGGGCCCTGCGGGGAGCCGCCGTGGGTCGGGCGGTCGAAGGCTTCGTCCCGGAAGTGCTTCGCCCCATGCTGGCCCTCGCGCCGCCGGAGGTGCCTCCGGCCGTCACCCTCCCGCGCTTGACGACGGCCCGGGGCGGACGTCGCGCCCGCGTCGCCCTGCTGGCGGGTTGCGCGCAACAGGTGCTCGACCCCGACATCAACCTGGCGACCATCGAGGTCCTGGCGCGTAATGGCGTGGAGGTGATCGTGCCGGAGCGGCAGGCCTGCTGCGGCGGACTGGCCTGGCACACCGGGGACCACGCGGCCGCCCAGTCGTTTGCCCGGCGCAACCTCGCCGCCTTCCCGGCCGACGTCGACGCCATCGTCACCAACGCGGCGGGCTGCGGCTCGACGATGCACGAGTATCCGCTGATCCTGCGCGGGTCCCCGGACGAGGAGCACGCGCAGTCGTTTGCCCGGCGGGTCGTGGACGTGAGCGTCTTTCTGATGAAGCTCGGCCTGCGGGAGAAGCCGGCGGGGGGGCCGGGGACCCAGGTCGTGGCCTACCACGACGCCTGCCACCTGGCCAATGCGCAGGGAGTGAGGGCGGAACCGCGGGCGCTGTTGAAGCAGATCCCGGGTCTGGAATTGCGCGAGCTGGCCAACGCCCACCTGTGCTGCGGCAGCGCCGGCACCTACAACCTCGACCAACCGGGGATGGCCCAGTCGCTCGGCGAGCAGAAGGCGCGCGCCGTCCTGGCCACCGGCGCGACCGTTGTGGCGACGGGCAACATCGGCTGCCTCACCCAGCTCAAGGTGCACCTCGCGCGCCTGGGCTCTCCGGTGCGGGTGCGGCACACCCTGCAAATCCTGCGGGATGCCTACGATGCCGCCGGGTGAGTCCACCCGCGGATCGACACGGCAAGAACTTCTCCCCCGATGAACCGCGTGCTCCCGTTGATTCGGCTCCTGGTCACGGTGACGGCGCTGGCGCTTGGTGGCGGGCGGGCGGCCGAGTCGGCGGCCGTGGCCGCGGTGCGGCAGGCGGACGCGGCGCGTTGTGCCGCGATGATGCGGGGCGACGGGGCGGCCCTGGCCGGCCTCCTCTCGGAGGAATTGCGCTTCGTACACTCGGATGGCCGTCTCGAGCGCAAGGCCGACTACGTGCGCAACCTCATGGCCGGCGACACGGAGTACCGGGACGTGAAGATCTCCGGCCTCGAGGTTCTCGAGCCGCGGCCGGGCGTGGTGATCGTGATCGGGGCGCAGGAGATGCGGAAGCGGCTGGGGCCGACCTGGTCGGAGATCCGGCTGCGTTACCTGGCGGTCTGGCGCGAGGAGGGCGGCACCTGGCGGATGTATGCGTGGCAGTCCATGCGCCCGGCGGGCAACAGCACGGTGCCGGCAAAGCAGTAACATCGCAGCGGCTGCCCGCGCGGCGGGGTCACCGCGCCCACCGGAGGCGCCGGCTTCGGCACGCGGTGCGGAGATTTCTTTTCCGCGGAGCTCGCGCTTATTTTACCCCGGGGACGACCCCCGGCCAGACGTAGGCCTGGAGCATCACCAGCAGGCCGACGAGGACGGCGAGGGCCACGCTGTGCCAGAAGACGGCGCGGAGGATCGTGCCGGCCGCCGGGCTTTCGGGGTGGCCTCCGGTGGCGACGCTCGCGACGACGATGCTCTGCGCGTCGATCATCTTGCCCATCACCCCGCCGGAGCTGTTGGAGGCGCACATCAGCACCGGGGAGAACCCGAGTTGCTCGGCGGTGACCTTCTGCAGGTTGCCGAAGAGCACGTTGGACGAGGTGTCGCTGCCGGTGAGCGCGACGCCGAGCCAGCCGATCAGGGGGGAGAAGAACGGGAAGAGCCAGCCGGTGCCGGCCAGGGCGAGCCCCATCGTGGTATCCGTGCCGCTGTAACGCGTGGTGAAGCCGAGCGCCAGCATGAGCGCGATCGTGAGCAGCGAGATGCGGACCCGCAGGAGGGTGTGGCCGTAGATGGCGAGCGCGCGGCGGGCGCCGACGCCCAGGCAGAGAATGGAAGCGGCGCCGGCGAGGAGCAGGGCGGTGCCGGTGGCGGAGAGCAGGTTGAGGTTGAAGACCGCCTTCTCCAGCGTGGGCGACGGGGCGACCGGAGGCATTTTCTGCACGGCGTTGTGCAGCAACGGAACCGGGATCTGCGGGGCGAACCAGGCGTTGAGCTGGTTCTTCACGCCGGGCAGTCCCCAGACGAAGACGAAGCCGGTGAGAAACAGCCAGGGCAGCCAGGCCCGCCACGGCGCGGAGCGCGGTGCTGCGGCAGAGGCGAGGTCCGGCTCCGGCGTGGCCGGACTCGCGGGTGCGGGAAGCGGAGTTTCCTCCCTGGTTCCGCTCGCGGTCCGCCCCGCGGGGCGCGGTTGCCAGAAACGCATCAGCACGACGACGGCGAGCATCGAGACGGCGGCGCTGACGATGTCGACCAGCCACGGACCGTGGAGGTTGCTGATGAGGAACTGCATCAGGCCGAAGCTCGCCCCGGCGGTGAGGCAGGCGGGCCACACCTCAAGCATGCGACGCCAGCCGACCTGGGCCCAGACGAGCCAGAAAGGGACGATGAGCGAAAAGAACGGCAGCTGTCGTCCCACCATGGCGCTGAGGTCGAGGAGATCGAGGCCGGTGAGCGGGGCCAGCGTGGTGAGCGGGATGCCGAGGGAGCCGTAGGCCACGGGGGCGGTGTTGCCGATGAGGGCGAGTTTGGCGGCCTCGAGCGGCTTGAATCCCAGGCCGATCAGCAGCGCCCCTGAAATGGCGACCGGCGCGCCAAAGCCGGCGGCTCCCTCGATGAAAGCGCCGAAACTGAAGGCGATCAGCAGCGCCTGGATGCGGTGGTCGCCCGACACCCCGGCGATCTGCCGCTGCAGCACGGTGAACTGGCCCGTTTCGACGGAGATTTGGTAGATGAATAGAGCGTTGAGGATGAGCCAGCCGATCGGCAGCAAGCCGAAGGCGGCTCCGTAGCCGGCGGAGGCCAGGGCCAGGGGGGCGGGCATGCCATACACGACCATGGCGGTGGCGAGCGCGACACCCAGGGCGATGAGGGCCGCCAGATGGGCGCGGACGTGCCAGAAGGCGAGCAGGCCAAGCAGCACGGCCACGGGCAGCGCCGCAACGAGCGCCGAGAGGCCGATGCCTCCGAGCGGGGCATAGGTTTGGGACCAGGGCATGGGGCGGGGAAGGCGGGGTGCGCCAGCGGGCGCGGTGGGAAGTCAGCGAGACCGAGGGACCGGAAGAAAGCGAGCGTGGGGAGTTCGGAAAGGCGTCGGCGCGGGGCTAGGGTGTCACGCTCCGTTGGGCGGCGCGCCCTCGCCCCGCCCACACGGAATCCAGGATGAAGTGGAGCGACGTGGCTTCGTCATCCTAGAACCAGCGCCGTTTCTTCAGATAGACAGCCAGGATGGCGGTCGTGGCCAGCATCAGGCCGAGCGCCCAGAAGTAGCCGTTCTCCAGTTCGGGCATCGTCTTGAAGTTCATCCCGTACCAGGTGCCGATCACCATCACCGGGATCGTCACGGCGGTGATGGCGGTGAGGAACTTGATCCCCTCGTTGGCCTCGAAGGTCGCCTTGTTGAGGTAGATGTCGAAGGCCATCAGCAGGCGTTCGTGGTAGCCGACGGCGGTTTCCTCGAGGCGCGCGAGGTTGTCGCGCAGATCCCGGAAATACGGCAGCAGCTTCGGGCGGATCATCTTGTTGTCCCCGCGCGCGAGCCGCTCGATCACGTCGCGCTGCGGGCGGACGATGGTGCGCAGCCGGGTGAAGTCGTTGCGCACATGCAGCATCTCGCTGACCAGCTCGCCGTGCACCGACTCCTTGGCCAGCACGTGCTCCTCGAGTTCCTCGAGCTCGGCCCGGAGTTCGTCGATCACCGGCGCATAGTTGTCGACCAGCAGGTCGATCAGGGTGTGGGCGATGCGATCCGGGCCGCGCGGACCGACCCCGACGTTCTTGGCCAGCCGGTCGATCAGGGTCGTGACCGAGCGCAGCGGCGCGGTGTGGAAGGTGACCAGGTAGTCCTTGCCGAGGAAGAGATCGAGCTCCGTGGTATTGAACTTCTCGGTACGGGTGAAGTCGACGGCGTGGGTGACGAGGAAGAGGTAGTCCTCGTAGTCCTCGACCTTCGGCAGCGAATTGGGCTGCACGCAGTCCTCGATCGCGAGCGGGTGGAATTGGAACACACCCTCGAGGATGGCCTTCGTCTCCTCCGGGGTGGGATCGGCGAGGTCGACCCAGAGGACCAGGCCCTTGTCGGCGCGGACCAGCCGGAGCGCCTCGAGCTCGAGATCCTGGCCGACGATCCGGCCGTCGCTGAAGATGAAGGAGCGAATCATCGCCGGCGAGACTGGGGCGGGAGCGGGGCGGCGTCGAGCCGCGAGGAGGCGGCCGCTACAGGCCGAGCTTGGCTTCGGCCGCGGCGATCGCCGCGATGAAGGCCTCGGGGGTGGGGGCCTGCAGGAAGGTCGCGCGGTCGGCGGGATCCTTCAGGATCTTGCAGAGGGCGCTGACGACGGCGAGGTAGTCGCCGGGCTTGGTCTTCGGGGTGCCGAGCACGAAGAAGAGGCGCACGATCTCCCCGTTCTGATCGAAGGGAATCCCGTGGTCGGCGCGGCCGACGGCCATGACGATCTTGCGCACGTGCTCGGTGCGGGCGTGGGGCAGCGCGACCGAGTTGCCGAGGCTGGTGGTGTCGAGGCGATCGCGGGCGAGCAGCTCCTCGTAGAAGCCGGGGAAGTTGGCCACGTCGGCGTGCCCGTCGAGCAGCTTCGCGATCTCGTTCAGCGCCGCGGTGCGCTTGGTGCTGTGCAGGTGCAGCGCGATACGCGAGGGATCGAGGAGCGAAGTGATGCGGCCGGGCATGGCACGAAGAGCCAACGCCGAACCGGAAAAGAGGAAAGGACAAAAACGGCGGCGGCCGGCAGACGGCGGAAAAGGCGTTGCGGCGGCGGGAGCGGGGCGGACACTGGCGCGATGAAACGCTGGATCACGCTGGGCGGATGCTGGGTGGGGCTGGCCGCGGGCCCGATCGGGGCGGCCGAGGCGCCGTTCTCGCGCGCGGTGCCGCCGGCGGAGTTTGCGGCGGCGGGGCTGACGAAGCTCACGCCGGAGGAGGTGGCGCGGCTGGATGCGCTCGTGCGCGAGTACAAGAGCGGCGCCCTGGAACGGGCGCGCCGGGAGGCGGCGGCGGCCGAGTCCCGCGCGGCCGCCGCGGAGGCGAAGGCCGCCCGGGCCGCGGCGGAGAAGAAGGACGAGCCGGGGTTCCTGGAGCGAGCCCGGGTGCTCGTGGCGCCCGGCACGCAGGTGGACGTGGCGGCGGTGGAAAGCCGGATCGCGGGGGAGTTTCGCGGCTGGGAGGCGCGTACCGTGCTGGTGCTGGAGAACGGCCAGCGCTGGCAGGTCACCGGCGGCGAACCCTACGTGACGCCGCCGATCCCGGGACCGGCGGTGAAGATATCTCCGGGTACATTCGGGTCGTTCTGGATGACGATCGAGGGCGTGCGCCCGCGGGTGAAGGTCACGCGGGTCGACGTGGGGCGGTAGAGGGTGGAAGGTGGGAGCCGTCGAGGGGGCGGACGATCGGACGGAAACGCACACGCCGGGGCCTGAGCAGGCGTCGAAAGGTCCAAACCAGCCCGCCCGCCGGCGGAACCACGGCCTGCCAGTGGCCGCGCCTGGACCGAAGCGAACTCCTGGTCGGGGCCGGCCTGAACGCGGCCGGCTACATCATCCGAGGTCTTATCCTTGGGTTGCGGCCTTGAGCCGCGTTGGGATGAAGGCAGGCTAGATCTTCGCGAGGATGGCCTTGATCCGCTTCCACGCGGCTTCGCGCGCCTGCTTGTTTTCGGCGCTCCCGGCGGGATCCTCGCCGGCACGCATGAAGCCGTGGCCGGCCCCCTCATAGGTCACCGGTTCGTAGAACTTGCCGGCGGCCTTCATGCCCTCGATCGCGGCCGGGATGCCGGCGTTGATGCGGGCGTCATTGCTTCCGTAGAAGCCGTGGATGGGCGCCTGTATCTTCGGCATGTCCTCGGCCTTCGCCGCCGAGCCGTAGAAGACGAGGCCCGCCTGGATGCCCGGATTGTGGACCGCGTAGAGAAACGTCTTGGCGCCGCCCCAGCAGAAGCCGCCGACCACCACCTTGCCGTTGCAGGCGTCGAGTTTCTTCACGTAGGCGACGGCGGCATCGAGGTCGGCGTCGATCTGCGTCTGCGCCAGGCCCTGGATCTTGCCGCGGACCCCGTCGCCACTGCCGAGGGATTCGGTGCCACCGCCGTTCGGACCGGCCCCGGAAAGAAAATCGGGCGCGATCGCGATGTAGCCCGCCTCGGCGAACTGGTCGACGACGCCCCGCACCCAGTCCGTGAGGCCGAAGATCTCGTGGATCAGCACCACGGCCGTCGCCTTGTTCCGCACCTCGGGAAAGCCGAGGAAGCACTTCACTTCGCGGCCGCCGTGCTTGACGGTGACCCATTCGAGGTGGCGCGGGGATTTTTCGAGGCGCGCCTTGGCCCAGTCCTGGGCGATGGCGGGGACGGAAGCGGCGAGCAGCGCCGCGACGAGGACGAGACGTTTCATGGTGGGTAGGGAGGAAAGGAGCCGGGGCAGGGGGAAGCCGCGGCCGGGTGGGCAGGACGCGGTAAGGAAAGGGACCGTGGGAACAAAGCAAGCCGGGAGCAGGGAAACGGAATCCCGGGCTGGTGCGTCCTGCTGCTCGCGTTCCTCGCGGGACGCCTGCAGTCTCCGCCGGTCAACCCCTTCCGATCATGTCCCTCCTCCGCCGCCCGTCCCGTGCCCTGGCCCCCCTTGTCGCCGCCTTGATCCTGCTCGGGGCGGCCCGGGCCGGCGAAACGCCGCTGCCGGAGCAGGCGCGGACAGCGATGGCGCGGGCGACTGGCTTCATGCGCTCGATTGCGACCGAGGGCGGCTACCTGTGGCGCTATTCTCCGGACCTAAAGGAGCGTGCCGGGGAGAATGTCGCCACGCCCTCCCAGATCTGGGTCCAACCGCCTGGCACGCCCTCGATGGGCATGGCCTTCCTGCGGGCCTGGGAGGTGACTCGCGATCCGCGGTACCTCGATGCGGCCAAGGCGGCGGCCGATGCGCTGGTGACCGGGCAGCTGGAGTCGGGCGGCTGGGACTACCTGGTGGACTTTGATCCGCAACAGAGCGTGCGCTGGTACCGACGCAGCGATGTCGGCCGGATCTCCGCCGCCGAGGCGGCGAAGCGCCGCAACATCAGCACCTACGACGATGACAACACCCAGAGCGCGCTCCGACTGCTGGTGGCGGTGGCCGAGGCGGCCGGGCAGGCGGACGAGCCGCGCGATCGGCGGATCCGCGAGGCGCGGGACTACGGTTTGCGCAAGCTGCTGGAGGCCCAGCGGCCGAACGGCGGGTGGCCGCAACGCTGGGCGGGCGCGCCGGTCGACCCGGCGGAGTACCCGGTCCGGCCGGCCGCCTTTCCCGCCGACTACCCGCGTGAGTACCCAAAGTCCAATTACATGGGGCACTATACGCTCAACGACAACACCCAGCGTGACTGCGTGACGACGCTGCTCGACGCGGCGCAGCGCACGGGCCGGCCGGAGTATCGGGCGGCGGCGCTGCGCGGGGGCGATTTCCTGATCCTGGCGCAACTGCCCGAGCCGCAACCGGCGTGGGCCCAGCAGTACGACCCGCTGTTGCAGCCGGCGTGGGCGCGGGCCTTCGAGCCGCCGAGCGTGTGCTCAGGCGAGAGCGTCGGCGTGATGCGTCTGCTGGTGGACCTCTATCTCGAGACCGGCGACGAGAAGTACCTGGAGCCGCTGCCGCGGGCGATCGCGTGGTTCCGGCGCTCGGAAGTTTCCCCGGGCGTCTGGGCCCGGATGTACGAATTGCGCACCAACACCCCCATCTACGGGGACCGCGACGGGAAGATCAAATACCGCATCGCGGATCTCAGCGAAGAGCGGCAGACCGGCTATTCCTGGCAGGGGGACTACGGGGTGCCGGGGGCGATCCGGCATTATGAGGACGTGAAGGCGAGCGGGCGCGCGACGATCCAGGCCCGCCGGGCCGCGGCCGAGGCGAAGTCCCGGAGCGCGGAAGGCCGGGCGGCGCGGGCCCGGGCCCTCGAGCCGCGCGTGCGGGAAATCATCGGCCGGCTGGACGCGGAGGGACGCTGGATCGGCCCGGGCGGCCGGCGCGTCAACGGCCCCCAGATCACGACGATGGCGTTTCTGATGAACCTGCGCGTCCTCTGCGAGTACCTGGAAGCAGTGAAGTGACGGCCGGGGCCGGATTCCGGTTGGGCCGGGCTTCCCCGTCCGGCGGGCTGAACCGGGGCGATGTCATCCGGACCATCGCGGCGACGGAGCAGGGTCCGCGCCGCGCTACATTTTTCCCGTTCTGAGTGTGTCTTTCCCCTCGTCGGGCGCGGGCCGGGAGGGGCAGTGTGCGGCGGTTTCCTGCGTATGGCCTCCCTCACACCGCCCGCTCCGTTGTCGCCCGATCTGGTGATCGTCGGCGGGGGCATGGCCGGTGTCATGGCGGCGCTGGCGGCCCGGACGCCCGGGAACCGCGTGCTGCTGATCGAGCCGAGCAACGTCCTCGGCGGGCAGGGCACCGCGGGCGGGGTGGCGGGATTCTGTGGTGACTCGGTGCGGGTTAACCAGCCGTTCGCGGAACTGGTGCGGCGGCTGGCGCGGCACGGCCTGATCGAGCCCTATCAACCGAATGCCGATCGCCGTGCCTACGACCTCGAGTGGTGCGCCTTCTTCCTCCAGGAAATGGTGGTCGAGGCGGGGGTCGACGTGCTCCTGCACAGCCGGGTGGTGGGCGCCGCGGCCGATCGGGGCCGGGTACAACGCCTGACGGTGGCGACTGCCGGCGAAGTGCACGAGGTGACTCCGCGGTTCGTGATCGATGCTTCGGGCGCCTGCATCGTGCCGCACCTGACCGGATTCCCGGTTGTGCACGAGGGCGCCAACCGGCAGCTGCCGATGAGTCTCTATTTCACCCTTTGGGACACCGGCCGGCCCGTGACGCCAGTCCTCCCGGAGGGTTGCCCGCGCTGGCGCAACGACGACGAGATCCCGATGACGAGCCTGCACCGCTTCCCCTCCGGCAAGGTCGAGGTGAAGATGAAGGTCGTGGGCTTCGACGCGGCGGATGGCCTGAGCCGCTCGGCGGCGGAGATCTTCGCCCGACGGCAGATGCACGGCCTGATCTACTATCTCCAGACGGTGGGCTATCGGGGACGCCGGCTCGACACGCACGTCCTGGCCTCGGTGTCGCGCGGCATCGGAGTCCGCGAGGAACGGCGGATCTTGGGCGAGCATGTGTTGACGGAGGCGGAGGCGCGTTGCGCGGTGATCTTCCCCGACGCGGTGGCGGTCAACACCTACCACATCGATTTTCACTGGCCGGATCGGGCGCAACGGGCGGGCACCGGAGTTACCGACATGCTGGATCCCCATCACCTGCCGCTGCGCATGCTCATTCCCCGGGGAGCGCGCAACCTCCTGGTGGCCGGGCGCGGGGCGTCCGGGGATCAGACGGCGATGAGCGCGTTTCGCGTGATGACGGTGGCGGCCCAGATGGGGTTCGCGGCCGGCCACGCGGCCCGGCAGTGCCTCGCGCGCTCCTGCGAACTCGCGGCCATCGACGTGCCCGCGCTGCAGGCGGCCATAGAGGCGGGCGGCCAGTCGCTGGACCTTTCCGGCTACGGCGAGTACCTGCGGTGCGACTTGTGGGCCCACGAGGAGGTCGGGAGCAAGCCTCCGGGCGGGAGTGAACTGGTGATCGCCCAGGGACGCCACGCGTGTTTTCACCTCGGATGGAGGCAGGCTGGTCCGGCCGGCGCCCCGGAGCGGGTGCAATGGTTCGCGGAGAGGCGGGAAAAACGTTGGACTGCGCCGACGGGACCGGGCCCCGAAACCGCCGCCGCCGGAGCCGCGGTGGCGCTGGACGAAGGGCGACAGCTGCGCGTGGGGATTCGCGAGGGTACGCTCTGGACTGAACTCTCGTCCGACGGCGGCACGACCTGGCGAGCAGGCGCGGTCCTCTCCGTGGAGGCCGACGCTGCGGTGCGTCCGGCCGTGACCGCGACGCGGACCGGCGCGGCGATCGCGTACGCGGACACACACGGCCGCCTGAAGTTCTGGCACGGATCCGTGGAGCGGCTCGCCGGGGCTGACCTCGTGCCGGCGGCCGTCCGCCTGGACGCCCCACCGGATGAGGTGCACGGGGCCGATTCGCAGCGGGCCTGACCGGGGGCTTGCACGAGATGCGCCGGGGGTCTGAAGGTAGGGTTGTCATGCGACCCGTCCCCGATCGCGCGCGGATCCTGGCGACATTGGATGCTTGGCTGGCCCGCCCGTCGTCGCGACCGGTCGTGCGCGTGTTGGAAGGGCAGCGACCGACCCATGAGCAACCCGCGTATTTCATGGAGGTGCCGCG
>JACRQG010000044.1 GCA_016222805.1 Verrucomicrobiota bacterium
AGATGAAACTAATCCAACGCCGCGCCTACGGCTTCAGAAACTTTAACAACTACCGCCTCCGCGTCATCGCTCAGTGCGGCTAGTTTAGCCCAACAACCAACCATCAAAAATCGGCTGCCCCCAAACTTTGGTGTAGATCCAAAAATCGGCTGCCCCCAAACTTTGGTGTAGATCCGGTGTAGATCCCTATCACTGGCGGAGAGGGTGGGATTCGAACCCACGGTTGGGTATAAGCCAACACCTGATTTCGAGTCAGGCGCGATCGACCACTCTGCCACCTCTCCGGATCAGGGAGGCGAGACCGTAGGAACCTCCTCCCAAAACGGAAGCAGAAAAACAACCGGCTCGCGCGATTCTGTCCATCGCGGCCTACGTGTTGTCGTCTTCGCCGGCCCGCCCGGTGCCCCCGTTGGCCGGCAGATGGTGCGGAAAGAAGAAATAGTAGTTCATCAGCCACCAACTGCGGGAGGCCCGATAGAACAGGATCGGGAAGACCACCGCCCCGGCCACCGCCAGAATCACCGCTGTCGAGGGGCGGATGACCTTGAAGAACGCGAGGAGCGCCACCGGCGCGAGATAGCCGACGAGGGTCACGCCGTAGTTCAGCGACATGGAGCCGAGAAAGAAGCCCTCGTCGTTGCCACGTTCGAACTCGAACCCGCAGTTCGGACACACGGGATTGAGACGAAACCACGTTCCCCGGCGAAACAGCGTCTTCTGCCCGCAGTTCGGACAGCAGTTGGTCAGGCCGCGAATGACGATCTGGCCCCGGGAGACGCGCATGGGAAAAAAAGAAAGGCGCCCGGCTCGGGGGAGCGGGCGCCTGTAAGGTCGTGGCGTGGGTCAGGAACCGACCTGGTAGCGGATGAAGCGGCGGACCTGAATGTTTTCGCCGATCTTCGCGACCTGCTCGGTCAGCATCTCCTTCACCGTCTTTTCCGGCAGTTTCACGAAGGGCTGATCCAGCAGGCAGACGGTCGAGTAGTACTTCTCGAGTTTGCCCTCGACGATCTTCTGCACCGCCGCCGGCGGCTTGCCCTGCACCTGGGCCGCGGCGATCTCGCGCTCGTTCTTCAGTTCCGCCTCGGGAACTTGGTCGCGGGAGACATAGGCCGGGCTGGCGGCCGCAATCTGCAGGCAGAGGTCACGCACGAAGACGCGGAACGCGTCGTTTCGGGCGACGAAGTCCGTTTCGCAGTTCACCTCGATCATCACGCCGACTTTGCCGCCGACGTGAATGTAGCTCTCGATCAGGCCCTCCTTGGTCATGCGATCGGCCTTCTTGGCCGCCGACGCCGCGCCTTTCTTGCGCAGAATCGTAATGGCTTCCTCGACGTTGCCGTTGGCGTCGGTGAGGGCCTTCTTGCAGTCCAGCAGACCGGCGCCGGTCTTCTCGCGGAGATCGGCGACCGCCTGGGCAGTGATGGGTGTGTTGCTCATGGAGATGAGGGTGGGGCCGGAGTTATTCCGCCTTGACGGCCGGGCGCTTGGCGCGGACCGGCTTCTTCTTCGGGGCGGTGGCGGATTCCTCGGTCTCGCCCTCCACCACGGCCGCCACGTCGGCGGGAAGTTCGACCTTGGAGAGGTCGACCTCGGCGGTCGGAGCCGCCACCGCGGGCGCTGCCGCCTCGACCCCGGCCGTTGCCGCCTTCAGGTCGGCGGCGCCCCGCTGGGCGCGGCGGGTTTCCCGCAGGGCGAGTCCGCTCTGCACCGCCGAGGTGATTGCCTCGACGATGATGCGGATCGATTTCACCGCGTCGTCATTCCCCGGGATGGGGTGGGAGACGGTCGTGGGATCGGAATTGGTGTCGACGATTCCCACGCAGGGGATCCCGGCGCGGGCTGCCTCGGCCACGGCGATGCGGTGGTGGTTGACGTCGACCACGAACATCGCGGAGGGCAGGCCGCCCATGTCGGCGATGCCGCTGAAATTCTTCTGCATGCGGGTCATCTCGCGCTTGATCGCGGACTCCTCCTTGCGGGGGAGCTTCGAGAGTTCGCCGCTGGTCTCCATCGCCTGGTACTTCTTGAACTTGGCGATCGATTTCTTGACCGTCTCGTAGTTGGTCAGCGTGCCGCCCAGCCAGCGGTCCACGCAGAGGGGCATGTTGGTCGCGGTCGCCGACTCCTTGATGATTTCCTTGGCCTGGCGCTTGGTACCGACGAAGAGCACGGTGCCGCCGTTGGCGACGGTGTCCTCAAGGAAGTCACAGGCCTTCACGAGGGCCTCGTGGGTCTTGCCCAGGTCGATGATGGTGACCCCTTGGCGGTGGTCGAAGATGAAGGGCTTGGAACGAGGGTTCCAGCGCTTGGTCTGGTGGCCGAAGTGGACACCTGCATCGAGCAGGTCCTTGGGCGTGACGGTGAGGTTCATGCGGATCTGATGTATCTGACGACACACAGGTCGGCCGTGGGGCCGCCTTGCGATCGGAGTGTTTGGTTGTTGGTTGGAATCGCCGGGTTTTCCGACGAAGAGCCGTTCAACAGACCGGGCGGAAACCACGCTGGCAAGAGTGAATTCGAAAAAGTTCGAAATCGGCGTTGACACGGCCAGCGGCACCGAAAAGGTTCCGCCCTCTTACCTGTTGCAGGGTGGAGCAGCCTGGTAGCTCGTCAGGCTCATAACCTGAAGGTCGTTGGTTCAAATCCAACCCCTGCACCCAATTTAGCCCCGCTTAATCGCATGATTGAGCGGGGTTTTTGTTTGGGTGCGAAAACCGAAGAGCGGTGTGACCGTGGGGCGGCGGTGCTGTCTCGCGCCGCGCGCGGCGGATGAGGGCGTCGCTGGCGCCGCGCTCACCGGGCCTTACGCCCAGTGGGTTCGCGCGGCGTTTGGCGCGCGGAAAAATTCAGGCTTCCCGGCCGGGAAGGGAGTCTCTACGTCTGTCGGGATTTTTCTCATGACGCTGCAAACTCATCTCCTCGGGAAAGCTGCCAATCAGGCCCGCGGCCTGGCCATCGACGCCGTGCATGCATGTTCGTCCGGCCACCTCGGATTGCCGCTCGGTGCCGCCGAAATTGGCGCGGTGTTGTTCGGACATGCCCTGTCCCACAACCCGGAGCGCCCCCGGTGGATGAACCGTGACCGCTTTGTCCTCTCGGCCGGGCACGGGTCGATGTTTCTGTATGCCTGGCTGCACCTCAGCGGCTACGACGTGCCGATCGAGGAGGTGAAGCGCTTCCGCGTGCTGAACAGCAAGACTCCGGGCCATCCGGAGTTCCACGAGACCCCCGGCGTCGAGTGCACCACCGGCCCTCTTGGGCAGGGCATCGGCAACGCCGTCGGCATGGCCCTGGCCGGACAGATGGCCGCCGCCCGCTTCAACACCGCGGAGCATCCGATCTTCGACTATCACGTGGTGTGCCTGGCCGGTGACGGCTGCATGCAGGAAGGCGTGGCGATGGAAGCCGCCGCCTTCGCGGGCCACCAGCAGCTCGACAACCTGATTTTGGTTTACGACTCGAACGACGTCACGCTCGACGCGATGGCGGCCAAGACCCAGAGCGAGAACGCGGCGCTGCGATTCAAGGCCATCGGGTGGGAAGTCCAGACCGTGGATGGACACGATCTGGCGGCGTTCCTCAAGGCGTTAAACCGCGCCAAGAAAACCAAGAGCGGGAAACCGCAGCTGATCATCGCCAAGACGACGATCGGCCGCGGGATTCCCGAGGTGGCGGGCACGGCCAAGGGCCACGGCGAGGGCGGGGCGAAGTTCGCGGCGACGGCGCGCGCGGGCCTCGGGCTGCCGGCCGACCAGCATTTCTTCGTGAGCGACGATGTGCGGGCGTATTTCGCCGCGCACAAGCAGCGGTTGATCCGCGCCTGCAACAAGTGGTCCAAGACCTACAAGGCGTGGCGCGAGGCCAATCCGGAGAAGGCGGCGTTGCTCGATGCGGCCGGACCGGACAAGCCGTTGGCGGCGGCCGATCTGCTGGCGAAGATTCCGGCCTTCCCCGCGGACGCGAAGCTTGCGACCCGCGCGGCGGGGCGCGACGTGCTGCAGCCGCTCGCGGCGCACCTGCCGCTGCTGGTGGGTGGCAGCGCCGACCTCTACGGCTCCACGCTGAACTACATCGCCGCCGACACGGACTTCGAGCCGGCGAATCGCACCGGACGCAACATCCGCTTCGGCATTCGGGAGCACGGCATGGCGGCGATCGCCAACGGGCTGGCCTACGACGGCCTCTTCCGTCCGAGCATCGCCACCTTCCTGGTGTTTGCGGATTACTCGCGGCCGTCGATGCGGCTGGCGGCGCTGTCGCACCTGCCGGTGATCTACGTCTATACCCACGATTCCGTTGGGGTGGGCGAGGACGGGCCGACGCACCAGCCGGTGGAGACGATTTCCGGCCTGCGGGTGATTCCCAACCTCGACGTGATCCGCCCGGCGGATCCGGAGGAAACCGCGGGCGCGTTTGCCGCGGCCCTGGAGCGTGCGGATGGACCGACGCTGCTCGCCCTCACCCGGCAGGCGGTGCCGATGCTGAACGAGATTCCGGTCGCGCTGCGGCGTGAGGGGGTGCTGAAAGGCGCCTACGTGGCCGTGCGGGAAACCGCGGATCTCAGCCACCTCCTCATCGCGACCGGCAGTGAACTGCAATTGGCGGTGGCGGCGGCAAAAGTGCTCGGGGCCGGCGCGCGCGTCGTGTCGATGCCCTGCACCCAGCGCTTCGATCGCCAGTCGGCGGAGTACCGCGAGAGCGTGCTGCCGGCATCCTGCCGTCGGCGCGTGGCGATCGAGGCCGGCGTGACGGGCTTGTGGTACAAGTACGTCGGGCTCGATGGCCGTGTGATCGGGATCGACCGGTTTGGGCTGAGTGCCCCGGCCGGCACGGTCATGAAGGAACTCGGCATTACCGTGGAGGCGGTGGAGGCTGCCGCCCAGACCGTCTAACCGCGATCCCACGTGGAAATCCCCGCAGTCCAGGCCGCGGGGATAAGTTGACGGCGGCAGGCGGCGCTTCCGGAAGCGGCAGCCCTAATAGTGGCTGGACCGGCTTGCTTTGGTCGTTAGCCGCCTAATTATCTGCCGCCTTATTGCCCAATCGACCATGCCGCACCTGCTGCTCAAGGACCTCCCGCGTTACGAATGCCTGCTCGAGGCTTCGCGCGAATTCCCGGACCTCGATCCGTCCGCCACGGAGGTCCTGCTGCACCTGCTGCGGGCGGGGGACGAGGCGTTTCGAGTCCTCGATGCGCAGCTGGCCGAGCATGAGCTCTCGCAGGGGCGTTTTGGCGTGCTGATGGCGCTGTGGGGCAACTGCCACCGCCGGGACGAGCGCGAGGATTGCTGGCTCACCCCGGCGGACCTGGCCGACCGCACCGGCGTGACGCGCGCCACCATCACCGGCCTGCTCGACAGCCTCGAGCGGACAGGGCTGGTGGAACGTCGGCCGCACCATGTGGACCTCCGGA
>JACRQG010000012.1:0-225364 GCA_016222805.1 Verrucomicrobiota bacterium
CGCGGCACCTCCATGAAATACGCGGGTTGCTCATGGGTCGGTCGCTGCCCTTCCAACACGCGCACGACCGGTCGCGACGACGGGCGGGCCAGCCAAGCATCCAATGTCGCCAGGATCCGCGCGCGATCGGGGACGGGTCGCGGTCGCTACCTCGCGCAGTGGCGGACCCCGGAGACGCTGGGCGCCAAGGGGGATCACCTGCTGCAACTCCTGCGGGCGGAGCCGGCCGCCCGCCTGGGCGGGCGCACCTTCTCGCTCCTGACCGAAATCCTGCTGGCGGAACTGGCGGCCCTGGTGGAACGGGCGCCGGAACACGAGCGCGCGTCGCAGACGGTCCTCTGGCAGTCCGTATGCGATTATCTGTCGGAGCACTGGTCGGACCCGCAGCTCAGCCGCAAGGGCACGGCCGCGTTTTTCCAGCGGCACCCGAATCACTTCTCCCGCTTCTTCCACGCGCACGCCCGGTGCAATTTCCGGACCTACGTCAACGAGATCCGGCTGGAGCGCAGCCTGCACTTCCTGCGCGACCTGCGCTACAACGTCACGGACGTTGCCTGCCGGTGCGGGTTCAGCGACGTGCAGTACTTCATCCGCTGCTTCCGCCATCGCTTTGGTTTTACGCCTGGCGACTTCCGCAAGCGCCGGGAGGACTAGCCCACGGCCGGCTCCGTGTTAGCCGCGCTTGGGCCGCAGGCGAAAGCGTGGTCGTTCAGGAACCACTCAGCGCCGCCCACGGAACACCCGGAGATCACGGAAGCTCTCTTTTCCGCCGGTTCGGTGGATTCCGAGGGCCCATGGGATGGGGGCTGTCAGCACCGGATCGGCTCGCGATCGGCGTGCCCGTCGGAAGACCGGTGCGAAGGTGCGGGGCGGGGTCGCCCCGCCTACACCAAGCGGGGAAAGGCGATCCCCGCGTTGCCCTCGCGCTACGTTTTTCCCCCTCTTGCGAGGTTATTCGCCTGTGCGTCCGCTGTGCGGACGGTTCTGATGGGCTCCGATGAGACCCCAAGCCCTTTCCCTCCTGCTCTCCGCGGTGGTGACCCTGTCCGCGGCTTCCCATCCGAATCCCACCACGGGCGCTCCCCATCCCGTGCGCAACCCGGCCTCCCGCGTGATGCTGCAGGGAGCCTGGGTGCCCGCCGATCCCCACACGATCGATTTCGACCGCCTGCCCCGGCTGCCGGTGGAGCACGTGGTCGTGAGCGACGTGCGCCCGCAAAAGGGAGTCAACCAGCACAACTACCTGCTGCACCACGACGGACGCTTCTGGGCGATGTGGAGCGATGGCCCGCGCGTCGAGGACATGGTCGGGCAGGTGGTGAAGTACTCCACGAGCCGCGACGGGCTGCACTGGGAGGCGCCGAAGTTCCTCACCGGTTACCCGCCGAACTCGGGCCCGGATTCGCCGCATTACAACACCCGGAAGCCCGAGGGTCTCCGCTACATTTCCCGGGGACTATGGGTCCGTGAAGGGCAGTTGCTGGCCCTGGTGACGCTGGACGAAGCGGCGGGGTTTTTTGGCCCGAGCCTCGAGCTGCGCGCCTTTCGCTGGAACGCGTCGAGCGCCCGCTGGGACGACGCCGGCGTGGTGCAGAAGGACGCGATCAACAACTTCGCCCCGCAGCGGCTGCCGACCGGCGAGTGGGCGATGACGCGGCGCCGGCACGACTACAAGGATAAGGGTGTCGAGTTCCTCATCGGCGGCGTGGCGGCGATGGACCAGTGGACCTCGGTGCCGGTCGTGCGCGGCGCGGGCGGAGACGTGACCCTGAAGGCGGAGGAGCCGATCTGGTACGCCCTGCCGGATGGCAACCTCGTCGCCCTGTTTCGCGACAACGGGAAGAGCGGCTACATCTTTCGCTCCTTCTCCACCGACGCCGGCCGCACCTGGAGTTCACCGGTGGCGACGGACTTTCCGGATGCGCGCTCCAAGCTCTACGGCTGCCGGCTGAAGGACGGACGGTATGTGCTGGTGTCGAACGCGAATCCCCGGAAGCGCGACCCGCTCACGCTGGCGGTGAGTCGCGACGGGCTCGTGTTTGACCGCCTGTTCTACGTCGTCGGCGGGCGGCACGTGGACTACCCGCACCTGCTCGAGCACGAGGGGTTCCTCTACATCGCCCACTCCGGGGGCAAGCAGTCGGTGGAAATCCAGCGGGTGCGGATCGCGGATCTCGACGCGATCCGGATGCCGGAATAGCGGAAGCCTCGCGCGTTGCTTCGCGCTACCTTTTTCCCTCTCTTGCTAGCTAATTCGCATGCGCCGGGCGCCCCACCCGGGTGTTGGGTCGCCCGCCAGGGCGATCGTCGCCTGCCTGCCCGTCGGTGCGAACTTCGCCCCAGCCCGCTTTTCTCCGTTCACCCGAACCCCACGCTGACCATGAACTCCTGGAGATCCTCCCTGTTGCGGTGGCTGCTGCCGCCGGCGCTGACCGTGATGCTGGCTTGTTGCCCCGTGACGGCCCAGCCGGCCGGTTCCGGCGCCGTGTCCGGGCGGGTTTCCCATGCCGCCACGGGTGCCTACCTCGAGGGCGCGGAGGTGTCGCTTGGCGGCGGAACTCCGGTGCTGACCGATCGCAACGGGGCCTTCTTCCTCCCGGGAGTGCCGGCCGGGGCGCAGCGGTTGCGCGTGTTTTACACCGGCCTAGACGTGGCGACCCCGGCGGTGGAGGTGCGGTCGGGCCAGACCGCCACCGTGGAGGTGGCGCTGACCTCGAACGTGCTGCAACTGGAGGCGTTCACCGTGTCGGCCGATCGCGAGGGCGAGGCGGCTTCGATCACGCGCCAGCGGACGGCGGCCAACGTCGTCAATGTCGTCTCGACCGATGCCTTCGGCAGCGTGGCCGATGGCAACATCGGCAACCTGATGGTGCGCCTGCCGGGCGTGACCGGCGAGTTCGAGAACGGCGAGGTCGTGGGCATCCGCCTCCGCGGCACGCCGGTCGAGTTCAGCGCGCTGAATGTCGACGGCGTGCGCGCCGCCGGCGCCTTCTCCGGTTTCAACACCCAGGGCGATCGCGGGGCGCAGAGTGACCAGATTCCGGCGGAGTTCATCAAGGAGGTCGAGGTCACCAAGGCGCCGACGCCGGACCAGCCGGCCGACTCCATCGGCGGGTCGACCAACCTCGTCACCAAGTCGGCCCTCGACTTCAAGGAGGACGTCCTCACCTACCGCGTGGGCTTCAATTACAACGCCTTCCGGGAGGATTTGCAAAACCTCACGCCCAACGCCGCGCTCACCTATTTGACGCGGATCGGGCGGGCGCGCGACATCGGCCTGGCCGTCTCGCTGAGTTACACCGACACCGAGGCGCCCCGCGACCGCGTGCAGACGGCCCGCACCTTCGAGGATGGGCGCGCCACGCAGGCGCGGAGCCTGTCCAACGTGAACCAGCGTGTCCGGATGGGAGGCGGCTTGAAGTTCGACTACCGCCTGGGTGCGGACTTGAGCGTGTACCTGAAGCTGCAATACAACTACTATTACTTCGACAGCCCGCGCCAGGTGTACGCCGCCTCGGTGGCGGGTTCCGGGCGGGTCGCCGACTACAGCCGCGTCAGCCGGGCGCAGATCGAGGCGGGCACGGCGGCGCGCGACAGCGCCAACCAGACGGCCGGGGTTGCGCCGGGATTCACCGACAGCTTCACCGAGATGGTGAGTGCGACCTGGCTGAACGAGGCGACCTGGAACGTGAAGCTCGGCCGGCAGTACCTGAGCGAGTTGGGAGCGGTGAAGAAGTTCGGCGGCGACCAGAGCCTTACCGGGCGCTTCACCTACAATCCGTCGAACTTTGCGAGCAACCTGCGCTCCTTCGATCTCAACCTGCAGGGCAACATCGGCATGTCGATCGACACGCGCGCCAACCGCTCGCGTCCGCTCTTCCGGCAGACCTACGGCCCGACGATTGGCCCCGGCACCGACTGGCGCAACTACCGCGGCCGCCTGCTCCAGCAGCCCGAGAGCAGCGAGGAGACGATGCTCAACGCCACGCTCGACTACGTGAAGGACTTCCGCGGCCGGGAGCTGCCCCTGCAGTTCAAGGCGGGCGGGGCGTGGCGGCGGCAGGACCGCACCCTGCGGGTGGCGCGGCCGAATTGGACCTTCACCGGGGCGGATCGCGTCGCCGGACCGGTCGCGGCGACCGGGGTCAATGACGACAACCTGGCGCAGTTCATCCTCCCGGAGCCGGCGCATCCGCTCTTCGACCAGCGCAATGGCGTCTGGCCGGATCTGCCCGGCATCAACTTCCCGGCGGTGTGGCGGGCCTTCAGCGACCATCCGGAGTGGTTCGCCGCCGAGGGCACGTCGGTCAGCGCCGCCCCGACCGTGAGCGACATCACCGAGGACATCTTCGGCCTGTACGCGCAGGGCCGCCTCCAGATCGGCCGGCTCAACCTGCTCGGCGGCGTGCGTTTCGAGGAGACCCGCGTCGGGGCAGAGGCCAACAACACGGATCCGCGCAACCCCGCAGTCGCTCGCGTGCGCCGGCAGCGGTCGTACAACGACTACTTTCCCGGCCTGCACCTGCGCTATGCCGTCCGGCCCAACCTCACCGCGCGGGCAAGTGTCACGACCGGCGCGGCCCGGCCCAACATGTCGGACCTCTATCCGACGACCACGGTGAGCTACAACGCGACGACGGGCCTCGGCACGGTGACGCAGAACGCGGCGGGGCTGCGGCCGCAGCACTCGCTCAACTACGACCTCACCCTGGAGTATTATCTGGAACCCGCCGGCCTGTTCTCCGTAGGTTATTTCCGCAAGAACATCACTCGCTTCCTCGTGCGCACGAGCGACGAGATCGACTACGGACCGGACAACGGCTTCGACGGGGCCTTTGGCGGATTCACCCTCAACACGACCTCCACGGGCGGGAAGGCCAAGGTCGAGGGCTGGGAAACCAACTACACGCAGCAGCTGCGGTTCCTGCCGAGACCCTTCAACGGCTTCGCAATCTTCGGCAACTACACCTCGCTCAAGACCGAGGGCATTTATGCGACCGGGGCGCGGGCGCTCGCCGGGTTCATCCCGCGCACGGCCAATGCCGGCACGACGTTCCGCTGGCGCAAGCTCGAGGCCCGTCTCGCCTGGCGCTCCACCAGCGCGCAGCTCCGGAGCTACAATGCGAACATCTACTCGCAAAGCAGCTTCCGGCCCTATGAGACGACGGATTTCAGCCTCAAGTACGCGTTCAGCCCGCGCTACGGCCTGTATTTCGACGCCATCAACATCGGGAACAACTGGCCGCAGAATTACACCGGAGAAGACCAGGGGCGCGTGACCTTCGCCGACGACTACGGTCGCCGTTTCAATGTCGGCCTCACCGGCCGGTTCTGAGTGATGAGGGGAAAACAAGGGGGCAGCGACCTCCGGGGCAGCGCCGGGCGGCTGCTCCTGTCATTGGCGGCGCTCGTCGCGGCGCCGGGCCTCCGCGGTCAGGCGGCCGAGCCGCGACCCAACGTTGTCCTCATCCTGATCGACGACCTGGGTTACGGCGATCTCGGCTGCTACGGCAGCACGAAGCATCGGACGCCGCATCTCGACCGGTTGGCGGCGGAGGGGCTGCGTTTCACCGACTTTCACTCCAACGGCGCGGTGTGCAGTCCCACCCGCGCCGCCCTGCTGACGGGCCAGTATCCGCAGCGCCATGGGATCGAGGCGGCGATCGGCTTCACCCTGGAGGAAGGAGTACCTCTCGATCGCACGATGTGCCCCGAGGTGCTGGCACCGGCGGGTTATCGCTGCGGCGTCTTTGGCAAATGGCACCTCGGGCACGTGACCCGCTTCGGGCCCAACGCCCAGGGATTTCACGAGAGCCACTGCTCGAACAACAACCCCGACTACCACTCGCACGTCTCGCGCGATGGAAAGGTGGATTGGTGGAAGGACCAGCAGTTGTCCGATGAGCCGGGCTACCTGGTCGACCTCGTGACGCGGCACGGCGTGCGGTTCATCCGCGAGAACCGCCAGCGTCCGTTCTTTCTCTATCTCCCGCAGCTGGCGGTGCATTTCCCTTACCAGGGGCCGCGCGACCCGCCGCATCGCACCTCCGGCCGGAAGTGGGATGGCGACGATCGCTACGGGCCGCTGCCGAAGCCGGAGTTTCCGCGCGCCTACCGCGAGATGGTCGAGGCCGCTGATGCCAGCGTCGGGCAGATCGTGGCGGCGCTCGAGGAAACGGGCCTGCGCGAGCGCACGCTGATCTTCGTGTGCTCCGACAACGGCGCCTACTCCTGGGTGGGCAGCAACGGCGGGCTGCGCGGCCAGAAGGGTGACCTGTACGAAGGCGGACACCGGGTGCCGGCCATCGCCAACTGGCGGGGCCGGATTGCGCCGGGACGAGTGACGGCGGAGACGGCGATGACGACGGATGTGTTCCCGACCTTGCTGGCGGTCGCGGGAGTGGCGGCCCCCGCCGGCTGGAGGTCGGATGGGGTGGATTTGCGCGGCCTGCTGCTGCGGGGTGAGGCGCTGCCCGGTCGCACGCTCTTCTGGCGCGATGCCGACGAGAAAGCGGTTCGCCGCGGCTCCTGGAAACTGGTGAGCCGGGCCGGTCGTCGTGAGCTTTTTGATTTGGCGGGCGATCCGGGCGAGGCGCGCGACGTGGCGACGGCCCGCCCGGAAATCGTCGAGCAACTGCAGAGGGAGCTGGCCGCCTGGGAACGGGACGTCGCGCCCTCCGGCCGCTCCTCCGCGCGCTGACCAACCCGCCGAACCCTCATGAATCTCTCCGAAAGACACGCGATCCGACGATGGCCTTGGGTTCTGTTCGCCGCCGCGGAGATGGCAACGGCGCTGGCGGCGCAGCCAGGCGCGATCGATTTCGCCTCGCCCGTCATGCTCGCCGGACCTTGGGTTCCCGCCGATCCGCACCGCATCGATTTTGATCGGTTGCCGAAGATCCCCTCGCAGCATGCGGTCGTCAGTGACGTGCTCGCCGCCGGCGGGCACCGCGTCAACCAGCACAACTACCTGGTGTTTTTCGGGGGACGCTGCTGGGCGATGTGGAGCGACGGACCTGGCGAGTCGCGCGGTGCCGGCAAGGTGCCCGGACACGACCGCGCCGATCAACACGTCTCGTTTGCCACCAGTCCGGACGGTCGGCGCTGGGGCGCCAGCGCTAACCTGACCGGGCGGCCCGATCCCGGGTACGGCTGGATCGCGCGGGGTTTCTGGGTGCGCGAAGGCAAGCTGCTGGCGCTGGCGAGCCGCTACGAGGCGCCGGGTTACGCGGGTCCTGGCCTGTCGTTGCACGCCTGGCAGCTCGACTCCGTCGAACCGGCCCGCTGGCGCCACCTCGGCGTCGTGTTTGACGATGCCCTGAACAACTTCCCGCCGAAGCAGCTCCCGACCGGCGAGTGGATGATGTCGCGGCGCGATGGAAAACAGAACGTGCATTACCTCATCGGCGGCGTCGCGGCCTTCGACCGGTGGCAGTCGTTCCCGGCGGCAACCTATCGCGACGGGAAGATCCGCCCGGAGGAGCCGTATTGGTGGGTGTTGCCGGACAACCGGACCATCGTGGCCCTCTACCGCGACAACGGGCGTTCGGGCTTTCTCACGCGGGGATTCTCCACCGACCACGGCCGCACCTGGTCGCTCCCGGTGCGCACGAACTTTCCCGATTCGACCTCGAAGTTCAGCGGCGCGCGCCTGCCGGATGGACGCTACGTGCTCGTCTCCAATCCGCATCCCCAGCGACGCGATCCGTTGACGCTGGCGGTCAGCCGTGACGGGCTCGTCTTCACCGCGATGGGGTATCTCGTGGGCGGACGCCACGTCGACTACCCGCACGTCATTCACCACGAAGGCCACCTGTACGTCGCGTTCGCCACGGCCAAACAGACGGTGGAGGTGCTGAGGGTTGAGGTCGCGGAGCTGGAGAGGCTGGAAAAACAGCAACGGAAGTAGAGCCTTGTCCTGTGAGCTTCGCACTTGCTTTGGATTTCGAGACTCGCGCTGCGGGCTTCCGCGCGGGGCTTCGTTCAACCGGAGAAATGCAGAGCAAAACCACGAAGGGACACGAATCGACACGAAGCATGGCTCTTCGCGCCGCGTTCACCCTTGGGTGGGCGGCAAGACCTCCGTCTTCGCGGGGTATTTTCATTCGTGTTTGTTCGTGTCCATTCGTGGTTCAATCGCATGGATACGGCTTGCTTCCCTCGGGACGAGGGCGCCCCGCCGACAACAAGGAAGAAGGTAATGCGAAACCACCTTGTCGCCGCGCTCCCCGGTGGGTCCGTCCGAGGGTGCGCCGCGCCCGATCCTGAGCTTGTGGCATGAATCTCTCCATCCGGCTCCCTGATGCCCTGGCGGTGATCGCCTACCTCGTGACGATGCTGGCGATCGGCTTCGTCTCGGCGCGGCGCAGCGCGACGGCGGAGCACTACTTCGTCGGCCACCGCGATTTTCCCGGCTGGCTCGTCGGCCTGTCGATGCTCGGCAGCATCATCAGTTCGACGACGTTCCTCGCCTTGCCGGCGGCGGCTTACGTCCTCGACTGGCGGCAGCTCACCGTGAACCTGATGGTGCCCCTGGTCGCCATCGTCGCGGTGGTGATCTTCATCCCCTTCTACCGGCGGGGCGGACAGACCTCGGCGTTCGAGTACCTCGGCGAGCGTTTCGGGGTGGTGGCGCGCGTGTATGGGACGCTCAACTTCATCTTGCTCCAGCTCATTCGCCTCGCACAGGTGCTCTTCCTGATGTCGCTGCCGATGCAGTTTCTCACCGGCGTGTCGCTCGACTGGGTGATTCTGGGCGCGGGCGTCTTTGTCGGGCTCTACACCATCGCGGGCGGGATGGAGACGGTCGTGTGGGCGGATGCGGTGCAGGCGGCGATCAAGGTGTTGGGCGGGGTCCTCTGCCTGGCGTGGGTGCTGCACGAACTGCCCGGCGGCTTTGCCCAGGTCGTGGAGGTCGGGCAGGCGCATGGGAAGTTCAGCCTCGGCAGCTTCGACTGGGATCTGACGCAGCGCACCTTTTGGACCGTGGCGATCCTCGGGGTGATGAACTGGCTCAACATCTACTCGGCGGAGCAGACCATCGTGCAGCGGTACGTGGCGGCGCGATCGACCTGGGAAGCGCGGAAGGCGACGCTGCTGTTCTCGGGCATCGCGGTGCCCGTGTGGACGATGTTCTTCTTCATCGGCACCTCGTTGTTTGTCTTCTACCGGGTGTCGCCGGATCCGGCGGTGGCGAAACTCCAGGCGGATCAGGTCATGCCCTATTTCGTGCTGACCCACGTCCCGGCCGGGCTGGCCGGAGTGATCATCGCCGCGGTGCTGGCGGCGGCGATGAGCGCGATTGATTCCGGCGTCAATTCGATCGCCACCGTGACGGTGGTGGATCTCCTGAAACCCTATCTCGCCCGGGGGCGCAGCGACCGGTTTTATCTGCAGGCGGCCCGCGTGGCGACCGGCGTCGCCATCGTCGTGGCGATGGGCGGGGCGCTGTTCTTCTCGCGGCTGGAGAAGGAGAGCATGAACGACGTGAGCCTGATCGTCTTCAGCGTGCTCGGCGGGGCGATCACGGGGATCTACCTGATCGGCTTCTTCACGCGGCGCGTCGATGGCGTGGCGCTCAACGTGGCCCTGGCCTTCGCCCTCGCGCTCAACCTCTACCTCGGACTGGGGTCGCTCAAGGTGCTGCCGGAGGCCTGGCGGATCGGCGTGCACAGCTACTGGGTCGGCGCCGTGGTCAACGTCGTGTTCATGGCCCTGGCCTACGGCCTCAGCCTCCTGCGTCGTCGCGCGCCGCGCGATCTCACGGGGCTCACGGTCTGGACGATGGAGCGTCGACCGGATGCCGCCCCCAAGGGTCCCGGCGCGTAGGTCGAGGTTTCGCGAACGCCGACCGGCTGTCGCCGGAGCCTGACTGTAGCCGGGGGCGGTGACCCCGGCGGGAAGGATCGACTCGGTACGGCCGGCCTCGACGAGGCCGGCTACAGCGCACGCGTCATCGAGAAGGAAGGGGTGTGACCAATCGTCGGGTTTGGGGGTGATGGCTTCAATCGTTCGAAGTCCGGATGTAGCCGGGGGCGGTGACCCCGGCGGGAAAGATCGACTCGGTACGGCCGGCCTCGACGCGGCCGGCTACACCCTGCCTGGGCGGTGCGTGGCGGTCATGCGCTGCGGCGCAAAGTCTCAGGATTAGTTGCACCGCAGCTTCCCTGTCGGCGGGGCGACCCCGCCCCGCTTCCATGAACGCAACCGCGCAACCTTACGGCAGCGCGGCGAAGAACCGGATCAGGTTGGCCACGTGGGCGTCGAGCGGGACCCCGAGGTGTTCGCAACCGAGATGGATCGTGCGCCGGTCGACCTTGGCGGCAAAGGCGGGCTCGTTGACCTTCTTCCGAATCGAACTCGCCTTCATCTCGCCGTAGCGCACGGGATTCAGCTTCCGATAGGCGTAGAAGATGCCGCTGATTTCGTCGCAGGCCAGCAGGGCGGCGGCGAGTTTCGTCTGCGGCAGCGTCGCGAAGCCGTGGTAGCCGTAGGCGTGCGCTTCGACCGCATGGATCAACTCCGGCGGATAGCCCCATTCCTGGAACCAGCGCAGCGACGGCGCCGGGTGCTCCTCCGGGTGGCGCTCGAAATCGAGGTCATGGAGCAACCCGGTGAGGAACCAGAGGTCGGCGTCGCCGCCGAACTGCGGGGCGTAGCCCTCCATCGCCGTCGCCACCATCAGCGCGTGGTGGCGCTGGTACGTGTCCTGCACCTGGGTCTCGAGGAGTTGTTGGGCGTCGGCGCGGGAGGGGAGGGGCATGGCAGCGAATGCTGGTCCGGGTTTTCGGCGCCGACGGGCCCGGACTCAATGCGAATCCCCGCGGCTACCGGTTGGTAGTGGCCGGGGGAGCCCCGAAAACCTCCACCTCGGCATAGTGGTTCATCTCGTCGGAGGTGTTGCCTTGGCTGTGGAGGCGGAGGTAGCGGCCGGTCACGCCGCGCGCATCGATCAGGCGGCCGAAATGCGATTCGACATACGTACGATCGCGGCCCGCGCCGAGGCGCAGGGAGTTGTCCTGGTCGTTGTTGAACACCGTGACCACGTCCCGGGCGAAAGCCGGATCCGGGGAGACCTGCACCACGACGTCGTGATAGGCGCGGGGCTCGGAGTGGTAGTGCCACAGCGCGATGGCGTCGATCCGAGCCGGGGCACCGAGATCGATCTGCACCCACTGGCGGCCGGGGCCGAGTTCGACGACCGTCCCATCGATGCCGGATTTGTCGCCATCGGTGACATACGCCAGCTCGCCGATGATCGGTTGGGGATCGCTGGAGGTCACCGGGCGGCCGCGGGAGAGCAGCTGGCAACCGGCCGGTACGAGGACCTGCGGGGCCGAGGCGGGCTTGGGTTCCAGATTGGGCAGACGCAGCGGCTTCGGTGTGCCATGGAACGCAGGGGTGGGATAGGCGACCTTGAGGACAGTGCGGGAGCCGGTGGCGAACGCGAATCCCGCGGCAAGCAGGAGGCTCACGGCCAGGGCCGGGAGCAGGTTTTTTCGGGTTTTTATGGGGAGAAGGAAGACGGGAGGGGGCCTCGGTGCGGAGTTCGCGCGGCGGGCGTCACACCACAAAGTCCCCGGGGGCGAACGTGAGCTTCCGCTCCGCGGCGATCGCTTCATTGACCCGCAGCACCGTTACGGCGGTGGCGAAAGCGGACTCGCCGGGACAGGCGAGCGGCGTGCCGTGGCGGATGGCGGCGAAGAAGTTTTCCAGGTGTGGCTGGTGGATGGCGGTCGTGGTGACGGGGAGTTCGTAGACGGACCCGGGGAGCGAATCCCTGATATCGACCACGGTCGGGTCTCGCGGCGCCTTGGGGCGGGCCGCCAGGGTGTTGAGGAGGCGCCGGCGCGGTTTCTCCCATGGTTTCAACTCGGAGGTCCCATCGTCGCCGACATTGCGGAGGAGCTGCCGTTCCAGGAGCGGCTCCCAGTCAGGGGCGTTGGGTTCGCGGTAGACTTTGGTGAAGCTCGGGTTCTCGGAGATCTTCAACGCGCCCTGATCGCCCATGAAGTACTCATGATACCCGCCTCCGGCGCTCGTGGTGGTGAGCACATCGTAGGTGGCGCGCACCAGCCCCTGCGGCGTCGGGTATTCGTAGACCGCCACGGCGTTGTCGTACCACTCGTGCTGCCGGTAGTAGTCGGTGCCGCCGCTGGCGACGAGGGCGCGGGGCTGGGCATCGAGCATCCAGTTGAACATGTCGATCTGGTGGGCGCCGAGATCGGAGATCGGTCCGCCCGCAAACCTGCGGTACCAGCGCCAATTGAGCAGCTCGTGCATCGAGGCGAAGCCATGGCGCTCCAGAACGTCGGGCGGAACCTCCGAGCCGGGCGCGGCCGCGATATCGTCGGAGGCCCGGCGGTGCCATTCGCCGGAGGCGGACGTGATGCGCCCGAGCAGGTGGGCCTCCCGCAACAGCCGGTCACGGGCGTGGAGGTAGCACGGGTTGCTGCGGCGCTGATGCCCGATCTGCAGCAGCTTTCCGGTCGCGCGGGCGGTGAGCACCATGGAGCGGGCGCCTTCCACCGTGTTGGACATGAGCTTCTCGCAATACACGTGGCAGCCGGCGCGGAGGGCGGCGTTGGTGTGCTCCGCGTGCCGGAAGTCGGGCGTGGCGACGATGACGGCATCGAGGTGTTCGGTGCCGGCGAGCAGCTCGCGGTAGTCGGCGAAACCGTTGGCTTCGTGTCCGTACTTCCGCGCCAAGCCGACGGCTCGCTGCCGGCGCTGGGGCCAGAGGTCGCAAAAGGCCTTGAGCCGAAGGCCGGGAATGAGCAGCACGGCGTTCATCAACACCAGGCCCTGGGCCCCGCACCCGACGATCGCCACGTTCAGCGTGTCGGGAGAGGAGACCGCGGCGCGGGCCAGCTGCGGGGCGGCGGTGATCACGGCCCCGAGGCGGGCGCTGGTGGAGAGGAAGTCACGCCGGGTGAGACCGGCGGCGGAGGGGGTTCGGACGAGGGGAGCGGCGAGGTTCATGACGGGAGGGGCAACGACGGGGTTTGAGGTGACGGCGCCAATTTCCCGCAGTCGGTCCGATTCGCCCATCCCTCGATCGGGGGATGGCGCAGGCCGCCGGAACTCTGAAACATGGCGCGGCCCCCGTTTCGCTCGTTTCCGCGACACCCTTCCTCCCTGGGCAACGTCTTCAGCAGTACCCGTCGCCGCCATGCCGCCCTGGTGCCCTACCGCCCAGCTCCGCCGAGCAATCAGCGAGTCCCGGCGGACCAGCGCCATCCGTGGCGGGTGGTGGGCGCTTTGTGGGGGCGCAGCGGCTCTCGCCGCGATCGGAATCGCCAGCGAGCTGCGTCCCGTCTCCGTGGACGCGCCGGCGGAACCCGTGCTTCGGCAGGTGGCGGAAATCAAGGCCTGCGGCGAACAGCCCGGGCAGGTTTTCAAGGTCGAGATTGAAGGGGTGGTGACGACACCCGGCAGCGCGGGAAACTTCTTCCTCCACGATGGCACGATGGGGATTCACGTGGGCGCCTCGGAGGCCGGCAGGGGACTGGCTCCGGGAGATCGCGTGCGGGTCCGGGGCTTGACGCGCGCAGGCGCCTTCGCCCCCTCCATCGAACCGGCCGAGGTGGTGAGGGAAGGTACCGGGCCGCTGCCGGGCGCGCGCCAGGCGTCGTACCTCGAGGTGGCGTCGGGGGCCCTTGATGGGGAGTGGCTGGAAGTCGACGGAGTGGTGCGGGACGTCGAACCGGATGGCGGTGCCAGTGCGGCGGTCGCGCTCGCGCTCGGGTTCGAGGGTCGGCGGATGCGCGTGACTCTGGCGCGGATGGAGGGGGTCGAACCGGAGGCCTGGATTGATGCCGCGGTGCGCCTCCGCGGCGTGGCGAGCGGGAGTTTCAACCGCCATCGGCAGTTGCTGGAACCGGTGCTGCGGGTGCCCAGTCCGGCCTTTGTGACGGTGCGGCAGCCGCCTCCGAGCCCGGCAGCGATCCCCCGGGTGGCGGTCAGCCGCCTGCTCGGGTATTCGCGCGGTGCGCCGAGCCCGCATCGCGTGCGAGTCGAAGGCGTGGTGACGCGGCAGATCTCGGGACGCGTCGTCTACCTCCGGGAGGGGGATCGCGGATTGCGGGTGGAGATCCGCGGGGTGGTCGATCTCCCCCGCGGGACGAGAATCGAGGCGACCGGTTTTGCCGCGATGCGGCGGGGGGCGGCGGTGCTGGAGAGCGCGACGGTGCGGCCGGGCGGGCCGGGCGAAACGCCGCGACCCGTGCGCGCGGAGTGGAGTCGCCTGCGCGAGGGTTTCCACCACGCCGATCTGGTCGCCGTGCGAGCCCGCGTGGTGGATCACCTGGCAGCCGGTGATGACATCGTGCTCTACCTGCAGGCGGAGGATTCGGTGTTTGAAGCCGTCTGGCGGCAGCCTCCCGCGGCTACCTTGCTGCCGGCCAAAGGCAGTGTCGTGGAAGCCACCGGCATCGCCGTGTCCGGGGAGTCCGGGGAGCCCGGCGGGCCGGAGCGCCGGGATTTCAGTCTGCTGCTTACCGGGCCGGCCGATCTCGCGGTCCTGGAAACCCCGCCGTGGTGGACCGCCGAGCGTTTGGGCTGGGCGCTTGGCGCGCTCCTCGTGGTGCTCGGCGCCGGGTTGGGCTGGATCGCGGCGCTCCGACGCCAGGTCCGGCGCAAGGCGGCGGTGATCCATCAGCAGGCACGGCATGCGGCGGTGCTGGAGGAACGCAGTCGCATCGCCCGGGATCTCCACGACACGATCGAGCAGGGGCTGACGGCGCTGTCGCTGCAGTTGAAGGTCGTCGAACTGGATCAGCACGAGGCGCCCGACCGCGTGCCGGCCGGGCTCGGGGCCGCGCGGCAGATGCTGCGCCAGAGCCGGGCGCTGGCGCAGGAGGCGATTCGCCGGCTGCGCACCGACACGACGGGCGACGAAGCCGAGACCCTGGCGGAGAAACTTCGGCGGCTCGGGGAAATGTGGCGCGCCTCGGGCATGAAGGGCGTGTCCGTGATAGTGGAGGGGGAGGGGCGGGCCGGGACGCCGGAGGCCGACCGGGAACTCCTCGGCATCGCGACGGAGGCGATCACCAACGCAATCAAACACGCGCGGGCCACGACCATCGAGGTGCGGTTGGTGGGCACGGCGACGGGCCGGCGGCTGGAGGTGCGGGACAACGGCCGCGGCTTCGCGGCGGAGGCGGCGGCGCCTCGGGAGGGTGGTTTCGGGCTGGCTGGCATGCGGGAACGCAGCGCGGCCCTGGGGGCGTCGTTTGAAGTGCAGAGCGTGTCCGGCACCGGCACGATCGTGGTGGTCGAGGTCCCGGATGCGCCGGTCCGCCGGTCCGCCGGCGGCGGAGCACCGCCGGTGGTCGCGCCGGCCGGAAGCCCATGAACCCGATCCGAATCACCGTGTTGGTGGTGGACGACCACCCGCTCGTGCGGGTGGGGATGGCAACCGTGGTGGATCGTCAGTCCGACATGACCACGGTGGCAGCCGTGGAGACGGCGGCGGAGGCCATCGAGCAATACCGGCGCCTGCAGCCGGAAATCGTGCTCATGGACCTGCGTCTGCGGGGAGACAGCGGCGCCCGCGCGACGAGTGCCATCCGTGCGGAGTTCCCGGAGGCCCGGGTCATCATGATCTCCAACTACGAGGGTGACGCCGACATCCAGCAGGCGCTCGGGGCCGGGGCCCGGGGATACCTGTTCAAGAGCGTGGTGGAGGACGAGTTGATCGACGCGATCCGCGAGGTGGCGGCCGGGCGGACCTACCTGCCGCACGGGGTGCAGCGGCGGCTGGCGGAGAGCGGCGCGGACCAGCGGTTGACGACCCGGGAGGACGAGGTTCTCGACCTCATGGGCAAGGGACTGCACAACCACGAGATTGGGTCGGTCCTCGGGATTGCGGAGGAGACCGTGAAGACCCACGTCAAAAGCCTGTTCCGAAAGCTCGGCGTCAGCGATCGGGTCGAAGCCGTGCGCGAGGCGATCGAACGGGGCTTCATTCGCAGCTGAGCCCTGAGCGGGGCTTGCCGCCGGCGGGGTCCTCCCTTACCGACATCGCATGCACCGCCTGCTCTCCCTTACCCTGATGCTTCTTGCCCTCATCTCCGCTGGTGCCGCCCAGGCGGCCGACGCGCCCTACCGGCACGTCGTGTTGTTCAAGTTCAAGGACGACGCTCCGCGCGCGGAAGTCGCAAAGATCGAGAAGGCCTTCCTCGAGCTGAAGACGAAGATCCCGCAGATCCAGGGCCTGGAATGGGGGACCAATGTGAGCCCGGAGGGCCTGGCCAACGGTTTCACGCATTGCTTTTTCCTGACCTTCAAGTCCAAGGCCGAGCTCGAGAAGTACCTGCCGCATCCCGAGCACAAGAAGTTCGGCGCGATGCTCAAGGGGGTCCTGGACAAGGTGCTGGTGGTGGACTACGTCGCGCAACCCTGAGCGGAAGGTTTTCGTGGCGGCGCAGGTGACGGTGCAGACGTTGCGGTGCCACCGCGGGGCTGGCCGGGGAGCGTCGCCTGTGGCCAGCCGAGCCTGCGGGCAGGTTCTCGCGAGCGGATTCGCGGTGCTGATCGTGGCGCTCCTCGCGTCATGGCCCGCGCGGGCGGCGGAGCCGCTGGCTCTGGCCCCGCGCATGGATGCGGTGGCGCGCGGCAGCGGTTTTGCGATGGAGGGATGGTTTGTCTGGTGCGGCGCCGTGATCAAGGCGGAGGGGGCGTATCACCTCTTTGCCTCGCGCTGGCCGGAGGCGACGAAGTTTCCCGAGGGCTACCGCACCCACTCCGAGATTGTGCGCGCGGTGGCCCCGAGGCCGGAGGGGCCGTATGTTTTCCAGGAGGTCGTGATTGGCCGGCGGGCGGCGGGGAAGTGGGACAGCGGCATGGCGCACAACCCGGTGATCTACGAGACCGCCGGCACCTATGTGCTTTTCTACAATGCTTCGGACATCGGCTCCCGCCATCGGCAGATCGGCTTCGCCACGGCCCGCGCCATCACGGGCCCGTGGCAGCGACAGGACCGGCCCCTCGATCTCGGTCTGGCGAGCGATGCCAACAATCCCTCCGCCTGGTTTGAACGCGACGGGAGCGTGAAGCTGGTATGGCGCACCGCCGACCTGCGCGTGTGCGTCTCCACGGCGCGGCACTTTGGCGGTCCGTATACCCTGGCCAACGGCAACGCCTGGCCCGGGGCGCGGCTGGAGGATTTCTTCCTGTTCCGCCATGGCGGCCGGTACCACCTGATCTGCGAGGACAATGCCGGTCGCGTGACCGGCCATGAGCGCTGGGGCGCGCACCTGGTGTCGCCCGACGGGGTGAGCGGGTGGCAACCGTGGTCCGAGTCGGTGGCCTACGACCACACGATTCGCTGGACGGACGGTGGGCACTTCGAGCCGCGCCGCCGCGAACGGCCCTGGCTCCTCATCGAGGGCGGGGCCATCACCCACCTCTTCACGGCGGTGTACGACGGCACGCGCACGTGGAATCAACCCGTGCCGCTCTCGCCGCCGCTGGCGCTCGAGTAGGGTGGCCGGCAAGAACGGCGGCCCGATCGCGGCGTGCGCCGGGACGCGGCTCAGAGGTCGAGGCACATCGGCTTCGCCCCCGGCATGTCTTCCCACCCTTCGCGGCGCCAGAAACGCGCGCCGATGTCGTTGTCGGCTGCGACCAGCAGCAGAGCGCGTCCGATACCCTCGGCCTTCAGGAGGGTGAGGGAGCGCTGCATGACGGCGTGACCAAGGCCGCGGCCGCGAAAGTCCGCCCGCACGGCGAGATGATAGATGAAACCGCGGCGTCCGTCGTGGCCGCACTGCACGGCGGCGACCAGGGCGCCGTCGACCAGGGCCGCGCTGCTCAGGTTGGGATTCCGGGCGAGGTAGCGTCGCACCTCGTCCGGACTGTCGCCGATGGTCAGTTCGACGCCTTCGGCGGCGGACCAGAGGGCCAGGGCGGCCGGAATATCGTCGGCGGTCAGGGCGCGGATCTGAGTGGAAGCGGCGTTCATGCGGTCAGGGACGAGAATCACGGAGGCACCAGGTGCCAACCGCAACTCATCGCTATGCCAGACATCGTGGGCGCCCACCGGAGGCGCAGGATTTCGAGCCGGTGAAGGGCGATGGAGTCCGACCTGCCCGGCGGCGTGGGCCGGGCCGGCCGAAGCGGTCGCGTCAACGTGCGCGGGTGGCCTCCTGCTCGCGGCGGACGATGTGCTCCATGTAGGCCAGGAAGCTGGGGCTGCAGGCGGAGCGCAGGCCGACGCGGGCGACCCACTGCCCCTCCACCTTCTCGAGGGTGCCGGAGGCGTCGGCCTTGCCGCGGACGAGCCGCACGGGGACTTCCCGCGTGGGCCGGATCCGGTACTGCGCGAGCAGGTGGTCCTGTTGGGGTTGGAGGCGGTCGACGTTGGGGTTGAGCAGCCGGCCGCGCTCATCGCGCAGCGAGTCGTCGATCGTGAAGACGAAGCGGCAAAAGGTCTCGTTCAGGACCGGGAGTGGCACACGGGCGAGGGTCTCGCGGTAGAACTTGCGCAGTTCGACGGGCGTGCGCACGGGATAGTCTGCGGCCGGGCCGCAGTAGCCGATCCAGTAGGCGTGTCCGGAGGCCGTGAAACTCGGGGAGCGCGAGGACCAGTCGCGGGAGAGGACGCGCCGCGCGGTCGAATCCACCAGCCACCACGAGTCATCCTTCGCGCCGGCGGGGCGCACGGCCACCACGGCATGGCCGGAGAAGGTGCTCGCGAGGGATTGCAGCGAGAGTTGGGCCGAGTCGACCAGCAGGGTCTCGAAACCCCGGGCGGTCATCGCCTGGAGAAAGACCAGCGCATAGTCCCCGCAGCCGCAGCTCAGGCCGCTCTGGCGGATCTCGTCGGCCGTGCGGCGGCGGAGAAAATCATCGTTGGTGCCGGTGAGCCTTCGACCGGAAGCCGGAAGCGTGTAAGACTGCCGCGGCTGCATCGGCTGGAGCGAGCGCAGTTCGGCCAGGGCCGCGGTGATGTCCCGCTCGGGGTCCGGAGCAGCGGCCAGGGCCTTGGCGACAAGACACGTGCAGAGCAGGAGGGCGAGGAGGGGCTTCATGCGAAACGGGAAACAACCTGCGGTCCCGCGATTCTAGCCGAGATTCAGTCTGGAAGAAGGAGGATTTTCCGGCCGAGGGTGGATTGGCAGGATCCAGGAAACCCCTCGCCGGCTGTGCCGCGAACTCTTGTCGATCCTCTCGGCCGAGATTGGAGGGGCGATAGAAGCGAAAGCTCGGCCGGTGCCGCCTGGCCTCGGGGATTTCCCTTTGCGGCCCAAGGCTGCAGACACCGACCAGAAAGTGGCTGGTGTAGCTGGCCTCGCTGAGGCCGGCCTTGGCACGTCATTCAAGATCCCGCCGCGGGGCGAGACCCTGGCCCTACGGCACCCGCCTGCCGGCGAGCTGGACGACGACGTCGAAGTTGAAACGGACGAACTGGTGCAGGGCCGATTCGAGGATTCGCTCCTGGTCGCTGTGGGCGCCGTAGCCCTTCAGACCGTCCTCGGTGTCGATCATCGGGCCGATGCCGAAACACTGCACCCCGGCCGCGCGCAGGTAGGCCATGTCGGTCGCGCCGGTGCTCATCGTCGGGATGGTGATGACCCCGTAGTGTCGCTTGATGGCGGCTTCGAGAACTTCGAAAGCCTCGGTGTGCAGGCTCGAGGGCGGCGCGCCGGGCCGGCTGTGGCCGGTGGCGCGTTCCACTTCGATCGCGGGATCGGCGATGATCTTCCGCAGTTCGTCCATAAAGCGGGGGATGTCCTCATCCGGCAGGGCGCGCACGTCGAGGGTGGCCTCCGCTTCCGACGGAATCACGTTCACGCGATAGCCGGCGGACATCATGTTGGGGGAGATCGAGGTGCGGAGCACGGAGTGGAGGCTCGGCTGCTTGGCCGCAAAGTACTCCTGGGCGGATCCCGACTCGTCACCCTTCAGGATGGCCCGGTAGCGCGCCGCCTCCTCGGGCGGGCTGATCTCGGCGAGGCGCGTGAAGAAGGCGCGGGTCGTCTCGTTGAGCCGCATCGGCGTCTGCCAGTCGGCGATCTTCGCGATGGCGCGGGCGAGGTGGACGACCGCGTTGGAGCGCAGCGGCACGGAACCGTGGCCGGCGACGCCGTGTGCGATGAGCCGGATCCGGGCGGGGATCTTCTCCGTGGTTTGCACGCTGCCGTACTGGATCTTTCCGCCGGTGCGGACGACCCGGCCACCTTCGGCGAGGCAGAATTCGGCATCGATGGCCGAGAAATGCTGCTTCACCAGGAATTCGATGCCGTACTGCACCGCGCCCTCCTCGCCGGCCTCGGCGAGGAAGATCACGTCGCGATCGAGGGGCACCTGCGTCCGCTTCAGCAGGAGCATGGTCATCAGGGCCGCGGTGACGTTGTCTTTGTCGTCGACCGTGCCGCGGCCGTAGATGTAGCCGCCCTCGCGTGCTGCGGAGAAGGGGCCGTGGCGCCATTTCTTCGGATCAACGTTCACCACGTCCGTGTGGGCCATGACGAGCAGCGGGCGCTTGGCGCCGTTGCCCTTGAGGCGGGCCACGAGATTCGGACGGCGGGGATTGCGGGAGAAAATCTGCGGGGTGATCCCCTCCGCCTCGAGGACGCCTTTTAGATATTCGACGGCGGGCAGTTCGTTGCCGGGCGGATCGCTGGTGTCGAGACGGATGAGAGCCTGGAAGTGGCGGAGCGTCTCCTGTTCGAGGGCGTTCCAATCAATTGCCGGGGGCGGTTCGGCGCCGCGGAGGAACGAGGCGAGCAGGAGTCCGAGGGCCGGCAGCAGGAGATAGGGTCGCATGGGGGATGAGGCCAAGGAAGCCGCGGGCCGCGATGACGCAACCCTGGAGGCGGGGAGCGAACGTCCCGTGGCGGGGTCCAACTGGAGCCGGAACGATGCAGTCGAAGTCGAGGTGAACCGCCGTCCTGTAGCCGCGACGACCTCGTCGCGGAGCGGGGCGCGGTCGCCCCGCCCACAGGTCACCGTTTCGTCAGTGCAGTCCCGCAGGTGCGTCAACCCGACTCCTCGGTTCCGGTTCCAGAGGGGACCAGACGAAATCGGGATCCGGAAGATCCCTTTCTCGAGCCGAATCCCTGCAAACGAACCACGAATGGACACGAACCAACACGCATGGAGAATACCCTGCGAAGACGTACGTCCTGCCGCTCACTCCAAGGTGAATATTGCGCGCAAGGCGATGCTTCGTGTCGATTCGTGTCTCTTCGTGGTTTTCCGCTGAGTTCCTTCGACCCCGTAGGGGAACCGGAAGGGCCGGGGTGGATTCCCTCAGGCGGAGGGCGGCATTTCGGCGGAGGATGAAGTCTGATTCCGGTCGAGGTTAACCTACCTTCATTCCGGTGCGGCCGGGCTCACCGCGCCCGGCTACACGGCGGCGAGCGCGCCGGTGCTCCGCTGGTCAGAACGACCCGCGGAGGCCGATGGCCATCTGGATGCCGTATTCCTGTTCGGCGTAGAGGCGGGCGTAGGTGGGGGTGAGGTCGTCGTAGCGGAGGAAGCGGTACGGCTGGTTGAAGATGTTGGTCGCGCTGGCCACGAAGGAGAGATCCTTCGTGAGCTGGTACGAGGTGTTCACGTCGAGGACGGTGCGGGCCTCGATGTATTCGTAGCCGTTGGGACCGTAGGCGGCGAGCGGCGAGCGTTTGTCGAGCCCGCGGTAGTTCCAGCGCGCCGTGAAGGTGAAGCGCTTGGGCGCGAAGGTGAATCCCCAGTTGGCGCTCTTCGGGATGAAGCTGGTGAAGGCCGCGCCGGGGGCTCCGTCCAGCACGAGCTTGGTGCCGTTGGCAAACAACGTGAAATAGCCGCCCCACTTGCCGAGCATGCGGAGATTCTGGCGGACGTTGATTTCGGCGCCGGTGATGCGGGCGTCGCCGGCGTTGAACTTGGAGTTGATGTTCCAGTCGAGGTAGCGGTCAGGCAGCCCGAGTTCCTCGAGCACCTCCGGGGTGCCGCGCCGGGAGGCGTCACCGAAGAAGTTCTTGATTTCCTTGAGGAACACGCCGCCGGTGATCAGGCCGCCGTTCTCGGTGTAGAACTCCGCCGAAAGATCGAAATTGTCGGCCGTCCACGGCAGCAGGGCCGGATTGCGGACGGTGAGGGTGCCGCGGAACTGGCCGGGGCGCAGGTCGTCGTCCTCGTCGGGATCCGTCGCACTGGTGCTGACCACCGTGCGCGGGATGATGTCCGAGAAATTGGGGCGGCCGTAGGTCTGGGCCCAGGCGGCGCGCCAGAGAAAGTTCTCGGTGGCCTGGTAGGTGAGGTGGACGGAGGGGTAGTAGCCGTCGTACTCGCGATGCGTGAAGTACGCGCGGTGCTGGCGGGTCAGGAGGCTCTCGGCCAGGGAGCCGGCGGTGCCGGCCTCCGGCTTGCGGATCCGCTGGCCGGCGGCGTTGCGCACGTAGGAACCGTCGGGATTGCGCTGCCAGACGCGATCGGCGTCGACCAGGCCGCCGATGCCGTCGTCGAAGGTCTTTTCCAGGCGGACGCCGGCGAGCAGGCGCAGGCGATTGTGGAAGAGGCGGGTGTCGGCCTGGAGGTAGGCGGCCTGGACCTTCTCCTTGATTCGTTCGTAATTATCGATGTGGGAGTTTCGGTCCGAGGCCCTCTGCGCGTCGGTCTGCTGGTAGAGGAGCGGGTTGAGCTGGAAGGCGCGCAGGGCGCGGCTCGGCGACATCCAGTTGATGCTCGGCATGCCGTAGCCGGTATCCACGTTCTTGTAACGCTGCATGAGGTACGGCTCGATCGGCGCGGTCGTCGCGGAGGCGCCATCCGGCCCCATGAAGGTCCAGGTCTCGGCCCGGATGTTGGTGTCGAGCATCACGCGCTTTTCCAGGACGCCCGCCTGCAGCGCGGCCGGCACCGGCAGGAAGTCGAGCGTGCGGCGCACGTTGAGGAAGCCCTGGTTGGTGTAGCTGCGGTTGTTGAGGTTGGAGTTGTTGGCGGTGTTGCCGCGGAGGTTGGCCGGGTTGTTCCAGTCCACGAGCTGGTTGGTGTTGTCGTAGACCTCGATGCGGCCGGGGAGCGCGGCGCCGGGCTGCAGGTCGAGGAAGCTGATGCGCACGGGGAAGCGCTGGATCGCGCTCGCCTGGAGGAAGAACCCGGCGTCGAAGTAGCGGCGCTTGGTCTGCGACCAGGAGCGGCTGACGCCCGTTTCGACGCGCCAGCGGCCGTTGTCGTAGCGGTAACCGACGTTGCTGGTGTCGGTGATTTGGTTGATGAGCTGGTTGGTGCCGTTGTTGTTCAGCGTGCCGCGCCCGGTCGCGCCGAGGGTCTGGGTGCCGTCCCAGGCGAGGGTGCGGCCGCCGGCGATCGAGGACGTGGCGGTCGTGCTGGTGTTCCAGGTGTAGGTGAGCGAACCGATGCGGGTGTCGGTGCGGCTGGCGACGTGGCCCACGGAGAGCACGCCGTTGTCGCTCACCTTCCAGTCGGCCTTCACGCTGAGGGTGTTGCGCCGGAGATCACGGGGGCCGTCGAGCAGGGCGAGGGAGTTCAGGACCGGATTCGCGTAGTTGATCGGCGTGCCGGTGGGGGAGCCGGGAGGCACGATCGAGGTCCAGGTCTGGAGCGTGCGGTGCTGCTCGTTGAACGAACGGGAGTGGTTGGCCGCAATCACCATCCCGAAGCGCTTCGTGATCGGCCAGGTGAAGTCCAGGCTCACGCCGGGGAAGATCTTGTAGGTCATCTTGTCGCCGTGGGAGTGCGGCGTCCGCTTCAGATCGAGGTTCTCGTGGTTGCCGATCAGGTTGAGCGAATAGCGGAGCTGCCGGCCGCTGCGCTCGAAGGCGCTCTTGCTGACGAGGTTGATCGAGCCGGCGAGCGAGTCCGCCGGATTGGCGGGCGTCGGCACCTTGGCAACCTCCATGCGGGCGATGTCGTTGAGGGCCATCGAGCGCACGTCGACGGAGCGGGTGGCGGTGGTCCAGATGTTGGAGGCTGGGGCGCCGTCGTTGGTGATCGACGTCATGCCGCCGCCGATGCCGCGGATGGAGACGCCGGAGACGTCCGCGAGATCGCTCTCCACCGTGACGCCGGGGAGAAACTTCATGAACTCGCCGACGGAGCCGCCGAGGACATCGCCCAGCGAATCGGTCGAGAGGACGTTCTTGATGTTGGGGGCGAAGCGCTGCTCGTTGGTGGCAATCGACTGCGCATCGGTCTCGCGATCCTGGGCGACGACGAAGGCGTCGAGCTTGACCGTGCCGTCACCCTGCTGGCCGTATCGGGTGACCGAGGTGAGGTTGACGTCCTGGGTGGCGACACCGCCGGCGGGCACGTTGACCTGGAGGGTGGCGAGATCGAGATCGGTGAAGAAGACCTCGATCGTGACGGGACCGCTGGGGACGTTGATCAGGCGGTAGGTGCCGTCCTTGTCGGTGAAGACGGTGTTGCCGGTGCCCTTGAGGGTGACGCGGGCGTTGTTGAGGTACTGGCCGGTGGCGACGTTCTGCACCCGGCCGGAGATGGCGCCGGTGGCCTGCGGTGCGGCAGCTGGGGTCTGGGCGAAGGCAGTCGTGGGCGCCGTGGTGGCGAGCGCGAGGGCCAGGCAGGCGATCAGGAGTTCAAGGGAGGTCTTGCGCATGGTGAGTCCGGAGCATGGGGTGTGCCCGGCCCCGCGAGCTTTCGGGGGAAATGTCCGACGACAATCCAGTTATTTATTCGGCGTGCCCGACCGACGGGTCCTGGTTCCCAACCCGGGCCGCGGACTCCCGCCCGAGGATGCGCGTCCGGGGGCGCTGACGCTTGGCGGCGGTGCGGGCCGCCGCCGGGACGTTCAGGGGGACGATGGGGCGGAAGACTCCACCACCGGCACGAGCGTCACGGGACCCAGGAGACCGGCTTTGCGGATCGGCCAGCCGGAAGCGTCGAACGGCTTGTAGTCGAGGTTCACGAGATTGACGTCGTGGAACACCCGCCACGGCACCTGGCGGCGGTCGAGGTCGCGGATGCGATTCGCCGCCACGCTGGTGACCTCGATCTCGAGCGTGTTGCCGACCGGCTGCAGCGTCGGCAACGCGAGGCGGAAGGGCGGCACCACGAGCGTCCCCAGCTCCACGCCGTTGAGTCGCACCCGGGCGCTCTGGTGCACCCGGCCGAGGTCGAGCACCCAGCGGGTGCGGTCGGGTGACTCCGCCGGGGCGTCAAAGGTCAACGCGTACACCGCGGTGCCGGCGAAGCGCTGCGTCGCCTCCCCGCCGCGATCCGTCCAGGAGCCGAGTTGGCGCGTCGCAAACGACGGCGGCAGGTCGGGCCCGCCGGCGACAAATCGCACCTGCCAGGTGCCCGCGAGGCTCACGGGGTTTCCCGCGGGTTCGTGCCACCTCCACGCCGGTCCCGGCGGCGCGGCAGCGTTCAGGGCGCGCACCAGCAGCGATTCGCCCGCGGCCAGCCGCAGGCGGACCTCCGTCCGGTCCCCGGCCGCCTTTCGGGAGGCCACAATGCCCGTGCGCCCACTCATCGGATCCAGGATCGCGACCGAGGCGGCATCCGTGGCGAGGGGCACCCAGCCGTCGATCGCCTGCGGGCCGCGGTTCGCCAGGAAGTAGGTGCGGCCGAAGGCGGTGCGCCGCCGGGCGTAGAGCAACCCCGGGTGGTCGACGAGCGACTCGCGCGCGATGGAGGCGGCGGCCAGGGCCGCGGCGGTCTCGCCGACCAGGACGACGCCCCGGCCAAAGCGGGCGCGCTGGAGCCCGGTCTGGTCCTTCGCCAGCGTCACCAGGCCGAGCAGGCGCCGCAGGTCGGCGCGCCTCCGTTCGAGATCGCCCCAACCGGGGACATCGCGCGGAAGATCCTCCGCGAAGATCACCGTGGCGCCCGCATCCGCCAGGGCGAGGAGCCGGCCCAGCGTCGCCACGGGCATCCGGCGGCAGGCGGGCACCACCACGACGCGATACTCGCCACCCGGCACCGCTACCCGGCCCTCCTTCATCCGTGCGGCCGCGAGTTGCCGGTCGGAAACGTAGTCAAAGGCAAAGCCGCGCTTCCACAGGAAGTCCGCCGTGCGGCCGACGCTTTCCCGCTCGAACCACTCGGTCCGGTGCACCGTGAGCTTCTGCTCCAGGGCGCCCTCGCGATGCCAGAGATCGTGGATGGGCCAGTAAAGCAGCACGTCGTGATCGGATTGCCCCTCCTGCAACAGCGACTGGCACCGCGTCGCGTAGGCGTTGAGCGCCGGCACGTCGCGCCAGATCGGGTTGCGCGGGTTCATCTGCGTGGAGGCGTAGAACAGCCAGCCGGGCCACGGTGCCTCGTCGGGCGAGTAGCAGGTCCCATGGTAGATCACGTGGTTCACTCCGCTCGCGAAGAGGACGTCGAGCAGGTGCTTCACGTCCGCGAGCGTCTCGGTGAAATGCTCGCGCAGCCAGGTGCCGGTCTCGGCGGCGACGAGACGTCGGCCGGCGACGTGGGCCGCGGAGGAGGCGAACTTCGCGATCAGCGGGTTGCGGTCCCGGTTGAACATCTCCGTCTCGGGAATGTCGGCGAGGGCGTAGAGATCGAGGAGGTTGCCCGGCGAGCCGTGCGCCTGGTTGCGCGTCAGCATCTGGCGATGCCGGGCCCAGTCGGTCCATTGCGGCAGCGATTCCTCGATGATCACGTCCGAGATCGTCTCGCGATAGTCGGCCTGCACACGGGCGGCGCGATCGGCCTCCGCGGGAGGGCGGTGCGCCACCGGCGCCGGGGGCTGTCCGCGCGGCGTGCTGCCCGGGGTGAACAGCACGTCGAGGTGATCGGGCAGGCGATAGCCGCGGCGGCGCTCGAACTGGGCGAGGATGTCGGGCGCCCATTCGGAACGGTATTCGTAGGAGTCGTGGTACTGCGCGCGGGGCAGCGGGCCGGGATACCCGCGAAACGCCTCGTCGAATCCTCGGAGGTAGTGCGCCACCGCCGGTGGGTGCAGGAGGTTGAGCATCCAGCCCGCGCCGCCGGGGCCGGCGCGTTTGACGCGCTGGCCGGAGGGTTTCTGGCCCACGGCGATCACCCGCCAGGGACCGCCATTGGCGGGCCAGGTCAGGGTGCCATCGGCCCCGACGAACGGCAGGAGATCGACCTTCCAGCCTTCCGGGCCGAAGGCCATCAGGGCCTGCGGGCGCGGTCCGGCGAACTTCTGGTTGAACGTGGCTCCGGCGGCGACGGGAAAGGTCTGCACCACGGCGAGCGCGTTGGCCTCCTCGTCGGTCACGCGCGGCCCACCAAAACACCAGCCGCTGCCCGTGGTCATGTCGACGCCGAGCCCGAGACGGCCGGCTTCCGCGACGGCGTAGGCGAGCATCTCCATCCAGCGTGGGCTGAGGTAGTCGAGGTACTTTTCCTCCCAGCCCTTCGCCCCATAGATGGGCACCAGGTGCACGCCGCCCATGCCGGCGTCGCGGTAGCGGGTGAATTCGCGGGTGAGGTTCTCGCGGTCGACGGCGCTGCCCATCCACCACCAGTAGGCCCACGGTCGGGTTTCCCGCGTCGCGGCGGGCCACGCCAGCGGGTCCGGTGGCGCGGTGGTGGCACCGGCTTCGCCGGCGGCGGCCAGAGCGCCCCAGGAAAGCGAGGCGACCATCCACCCGAGGAGCAATCGCACGGAGGGGGAGGTTTCCATGTCGCCGAGGAGTGTGGACGAAACCGCGGTCGAGCGCGAACAGATCGTCGTCGCCGGGCACGAAAGGGACAGCTTGCTTCACTCCTTCCGCGGCGGCTCGGTGCCGCTGAGCGCCGGACCGCGGGGAGCAGTCCGTTGCACCCGGCCTCCTCCGCCTACTTGAGGCGCTCCAGCCGGCCCTTGCGGCGCACGAGGTTCTTGTAGTCCCACTGGATGTCGCGCGCCTTCCCGAGCCAGCGTCGCACATCCTCCACGTTGACCTGCGCGGCGGAAACATAGCGGGCCTCCGCGGCCTTGAAACTGCCCTCGCGCTTGAGTCCCTCCTCCTCGAACGACTGCCCGCTCCAGAACAGCAGGCGGACGCAGTCCTTCAGCTGGCTGTACCCGACGACCGGGTTGCCTTCCAGGAACCACACCGGATGGGCGTGCCAGATCTTGTTCTCCGCCTCGGGCAGGGTCCGGTCGATTTCTCGAGCCAGCCGATCGCAGATCTGGCGCGAGTCCGGTGTCTGGTCCGCGTTGTATTTCCGGGTGTCGGGGTGCATGGGGACGGGCCATTCATGGAGGACGACGGCAGCCTTTGTCGATGACGATGACCATCGGCGCGGGCCGCCGCGGCTCCCCTGCGCGCGTGCCGCCCAAAGCCAGGGCAAAAGAGACTGTCCGCTGCGCGCGAGATCGTCGGCGGCCGGCGAACCCTCCAACCTCGGGATCATGTCACCCCGCCTCCGCCTGCCGTGGTTCGTCGTCATCGCCCTGCTGGCCGGTCGGCCCGTCCCCGCCGCCGAATTCTACGTCCATCCCGACGGCAACGACGCCAACCCGGGCACGCTCGCGCAGCCGTTCGCGTCGGTCACGCGCGCGCAGGAGGCGGTTGCGGCGGGCGACACCGTCTGGATTCGCGGCGGCCGCTACGTTTTCAGCGGCACCCAAATCGAGATCGGCATTCTGCTCACCAAGAGCGGCGCGGCGGGAAAGCGCATCAACTACTGGGCGTATCGCGATGAGACGCCGGTGTTCGATTTCCACCAGCTCGCCACGCCGGTCCGGATTCGCGGCATCAGTGTCAGGGCCGATTGGCTGCACCTGCGGGGCCTGGAAGTCCGCGGGGTGCAGCAGATCCTGACCCACACCAACGAGTCGTGGGGCATCCGCGTCGAGGGCGGCAGCCACAATATTTTCGAGCGGCTCAACCTGCACCACCACGAGGGCCCGGGGTTCTTCATCGCCGACGGCGGCGACAATCTCGTGCTCAACTGCGATTCCCACCACAACTACGATCCCGACAAGGGCGGCGAGAACGCCGACGGCTTCGGTGGCCACGCCCGCCAGGACGGCAATGTCTTCCGGGGTTGCCGCGCGTGGGCCAACAGCGACGACGGCTACGACCTGATCCATGCCCGTGGCGTGCACCGCATCGAGCACTGCTGGGCGTGGCGCAACGGCTTCGTGCCCGACACCGATCGGCGCGCGGGCAACGGCGGCGGCTTCAAGATGGGCGGCTGGCTGCTCAATCCCGCGCGGTTTCCGGGGCACATCGCCACCCACACGATCACGCACAGCCTCGCCTTCCACAACCGTGCGGAGGGTTTCAATGCCAACTACCACCCGGGCATGCTGCGGTTCTACAACAACACGGCGTTCGACAATCCCACCCAGTTCAACCTGAAGGTGGCGCCGCGGTTGACCAAGCCGGTGACGCACGTGCTGCGCAACAACGTCGCCCTCGGCGCTGCGCCACCGATGTCCGGGCACGAGCGCAATCCGCCCGACGATCAGTTCAACTCGTGGAACCTCGAGAACTTCACCGTCACCGCCGACGACTTCGTGAGCATCGTCCCCGACGGCGTCGACGGCCCGCGCCAGCCGGATGGCCGCCTGCCCGATCTTCCCTTCCTGCGCCCCAAGCCCGGCAGCCGCCTGATCAACGCCGGCATCCCGGTCGAGCTGCCTTTCAAGGGCCCGGCACCCGATCTGGGCGCGTTCGAGGTGAAGTAGGCGGGGGCGCGGCGGCCTGAAACTGGTCGAAGCAGCGCCGTTGTCCTCAAGATCGGAACGAGGACGACGAGCCACGGCCCGTTCCCTTCACGGGGATCGTCCCTTGGTCTGCGCTCCACCGCGCGGCGGTTGCGGAAGGATCCGGCCTTCCTCGGCGAGTTCCCGGAGCATGACCATCCAGGAGTTTTCCTTCAGGGCCGGAGCGATCGCCTCCAAGCGTTCCACAACCCGCCAAGCCCCGGCGGCGGACTTCATGTCAGCGCCTTGAGTGCGGTCGAGTTCGTCCGCCAAGGCGGAGAGTTCCGGGAGCAGGTAGTTCACTTTCCCATTTTCGTAACGCGTGAATCGGTGGTTGCAGGCAGCCGTGTAGAGCGCCCGCTTAATCTCGTGGATCGTGCGGGATTCCTTCGTGTTCACGCCCTCCACTGGATTCGGACGGATCCAAGGTTCCATCCGGTGGATCAGGCGTGAATAAGCCCGTTGGGGTCTGAGGTAGAAGGACAGGAAGCGCTCGCCCAAGCCGAGCAACAGCAGAAGCCCGACGGCGGCGAACGCCCACCGGAGTGGACGTCGTGACCTGGGCACCGCTGGCCGGGGTGGCTGTGAATCCGCCATGCCCGGGAACTAGGCTGCGGCAGACAACGACGCAATGCTGCGGTCGAACCCCGCAGCACGGGCCAAACGGTCAGGCTGGGACCCCGTCGGATTGCGTCCGCGCTTGTCATTGCGCGCGGCTTGAGCGTCGCTCGGGCCAGCCCCTGGCGCCCCCCGCGCCATTTTCCCGCACTTCATATCTCGGTTCCGGCACGACGCGCGTGCATCCGTCCGCGCCCGCGGAGTGTCGGCAGTTGGTGTTTCCGCGTTCCAGCCCCACCCCCTCGCATGAATACCTCCGCCGGATCCTCGTTCGCCACCTCACCCACCCGCCGCTTCGCGCTCACACTCTTTCTCCTCGCGGTGGCTTTCGGCGGAACGGCGGCCTTCGCCACGAAGATCACTCTGAATTTTCTGTCGGGCTTCGGCGCGGTCGTCGTCACCGGGTGGGTCATGCGCCCGTGGCTGGCGCGCACCCAGGGTCTACGCTGGTTTCTGCTCCCCTTCGTCAGCATCGTCCTGGCCAGCCTGCTTTGTGGTCTCGGTGACGAGATCGCGCGGGTCCTCCGTCCGCGCGGTCATTTTGATCTGGAGCGCGCGGGCCTTCACGTCGCGCTCCGGACTTTGGCTGCGCTGATGACCTCGCCCTGGATCGGCTATCCGCTCGCCTTGCTGGCGCACTATCTCCTCCGGTGGTATGGCCTGCCGCCCAATCCCGTCGCCCCCGAACCGACCGGCGGGGCCAACCCCGCCCCCGCGGTCCTTTCCGGAAGGCGCGCGTTTGGATTGCTCTTCCTCGCCCTGGTACCCGGAGTCGGTTTTCTGCTTCGGCGTCCGCCGCCGCGCCGGTCCGCTGCGCCCGTTGCTTCCACAGCGTCCGTCGCGTCCGCTGTGCCCGCCGCACCCCGATCGCCCGACCTAGCCGACGTGTGGAAAGAGAATGTCCCCGGCCGCTTCGGCGTCGATCGGCAATGCATCGACTGCGACCTCTGCCGCGAAATCGCCCCGCTGCACTTCTCGCACAACAGCCAGGAGGGCTACTCGTATGTGGTGCGACAGCCGGCAACGCCGGAGGAGACGGCCAGGGTGTTGGAGGCGCTGGAAGGATGCCCGGTCGAAGCCATCTTCGATCGCGGCAAGTTGCCGGCCCAGACCGGCTGACCGGCCCCGCGGTCAGCGATCGCCCGTGGGTGGTCACCTTCCGCCGGGCCTGGTTCGGGACTCCGGGGCGGGGAGCCGGACAAGGGCGACCGCCGGTTGGCGGGCGATGAAGGCCAATACGGGCGCCTGCGCGCAGAGCTTGAAAAACGCCACCCGATCGCTGGCGAAGACCACGAGCAGCGTGTCGTAGGTTTTGTCGACGGAGATTCCCTGGACGTGAAAGTCCCAATAAACCCAGACGTGGGCGTCGAGCTTGGTGTCGGGCGCGCCGGCGGCGCGGAGAACCTCGGCCCGCGTCATGCCAACGGCGAAGCGCCGGGCGGACGGCAACTGAAGGAGCGGGACGAGGAGGTCGTCGGCGTCGCGAGCGGGCGGTTGCGCGGGGGATTCGGGTGTCAGCAGGAGTGCGAAAAGGAAGAGGAGAGAAGGGACTCGTTTCGAGCTGGCGCGGAGGACCCACTCGATAGGGCGGGGGCGCCCCGCGACGAGGAGTGTCTCAGGAGATGGAGGCGCGGGGAGGGCGCCACGGCGAAATCCCGGGACCTCCCGATGCTGGGTCCGCGTGGGACAGGATCCACCGTGCGCCGCGATGGACTTCGGTTGTGCGAGTTTCATTTCGCACTCTGAGTGCCGCGTTACCGGCCGGCGGTGACAGGATATTTCGACGGCCAGTGTTTTCCTGGACGCAATTGCGGCCGCGCGACCGCAGGATCGCCACGGGCCAAAAGGATCAGGCCGTGGTGGGCTGTTTTCGAGTGCCCGTCGGCCTGCCCGGTTGGCGCCGGAGAGTGACTGCGGTAGCGCGAGGGAGGCGTCGGGAGAACCGAGTCAGCGGACAGAGCGCTCAGCTCGCGGACCATGGGTTGCGGCTTGGGCGCGAGCTACCCGGCGAATCAACCAACAACGGCCTGACACCGTTGGGGCCCAGAGCCGGGTGCACGCAAAGCCACCAAGCTCGCGAAGGCGGCGGGAGGTTTGCTTCGTGGCTTCGCGCCTTGGCGTGCAAGCCCGGCTTGGCCCGATTGGCTCCGTTCCTTCCCCGTGAGAAGTCCGCCGGACGGGAACAGTCCGCGGGCAAGAATCGTGTGTACCGTGGAGCGACATTGGGGTCAGTCCGTGGTTTGCTGTTTCCGAGTGAACTCCCACTGGCTCCGTTGGCGCCGTCGAATGACTGCGGGATCGTGATGAAGGGGTGGGGAGAACCAAGTCAGCGAACAGAGCGCTCAGCTCGCGGACCATGGGTTGCGGCCTGGGCGCGAGCTACCCGTCGCATCAACCAACAACGGCCTGACACCGTCCGTTCCCCTCATTTCACATCTCGACCCCGAAACCGACGGAGTAGCGAATCACGGACTGACCCCATCAGGATACCTCTTCATGGGGTGCCTTTCGATTGCTCCCCAAACCTGTGTCAGTCAAATCAGGGTAACCTCAGGATGATCCTGTACCGGCTTCCGCAGTTCTTAATTGTAAAGTGTAGGCAGGAGTGGCAAAACCACATAGCATGTTTTGGGCACTGTGTTCTTGAAAGATCACCAGCTTACTGCGGATACCCTAGGTGAAATTGGGGGCAAAGCTGCCGCACTTTCCACGCTTCGTGGCAATAGATGTGGCGCAAGAGTTCCTCGCTTCGTGGTCTTGCCGATTAGTGCACTACCAAACTCCGCAGCCAACGCGACGGGTCCCGTTACTCAGCAGGCCGGCATTATGCAATGGATGGCCACCCCTGCGTGCCGGACCGCGATTAGAAAGGCTGTTCGATACCTCGCACCAACAGGGCCACAACTCTTCGCCGTCCGTTCGTCGGGCGCGGAAGAGGACTCGCTCTCTCACTCATTTGCAGGCCAATACGACTCCGTGATCGGAGTGCGTGGTCAAGCTGCACTGGAAACAGCTATCATCCGTTGTTTGCGTTCCGCCGATTCAGCGCGTGTGGCCGCCTACCGCTCGAGGCACTGCTTGCCCGCAAGTGGTGCTCTTGCTGTCATTGTCCAACGGCTCGTCGTTCCAGATACCGCTGGCGTGCTTTTTACGCGCGACCCGGTATCCCACAGTCGTAGTCGTCTCATCATTGAGTCATCGTTCGGATTTCCAGACTTGGTGGTTCAGGGTGCAATCACTCCCGACTACTTCGTAATAGAGCGAAAGTCCCGCGCGTTGGTAGCGCGACAGATTGGTTCGAAAGAGCGAGTCTCAAGATTATCAAAGAAACAAGGACTGACGGTTGAATTAACTCCGACGAGATTGCGCGAACAATATTCGTTAGGAATAAGATCGATTCTACGGTTAGTTCGCGTCGCCCTTCGACTCGAGAAGCAGTGGGGGATGCCTTTGGATATTGAGTGGGCACAACGCCGAGGTCGTCTCTATCTTTTACAGGCCCGGCCCATCTCGACCAAGATCGGTGCACGCTCATGACGTCGGAGTCGCCAGCATTCATTTCGCTAGTCGCTCGACGGGAGTCTCCACTGTTCGTTTCCCTGATTATCGCAGGCTTTCACGGCCATTTTCGTACGGCGCTGAATCTCGACTTTGCCGTCGGGAGCTACAAATACGAATCCGGCGAGCACCAGATTTCCGTGCACGATGCCAGGCGGCTCGACCTGGCACTTCGCGGCGCCATCGAATCGCGGGCCGATTTCTATCCTTGGTATGTGAGCGTGTGCCGCGCCCGGGCCAGCAGACTGGCGGCGGTGGGTGACGTGTTGGCGAGTCGAGGCCGTCGCAAGCTTTCACGAGCGGCGTTGACTAACGGTTGGCGATGCTTCGCCACGGCGACGAAGAACATGGTTCCGTTTCTTCTCACGACGGTACGGATCGAGCGTCTGTTCGAGGAACAGTTGCGTGCTGCACTGAGCGAATATCCGCGACTGCGCGCAAACCCCAAGCTGATCAACGCGATCATCTCCGAGCTGCAGAGCCACTCGGCACGGAATGAGACCATTCAAGAGATAAGGGGATGCCATGGCCTCGCCCAGGAGATCGCGGCCGATGCGCACCTCAAGTCGAGTCTGGACGAGCTCGATGCCAAGGAGTTCTTGGCGCTACTCCGGCAGCGCGCACCGCACCTCGCAGGCAGACTTAGAACCCACGCCAAGAAATTCGGCTGGATCTTGACCCACGGCTATCGTCTCGATCCAATGAGCGAGACAGATTTGGTTCATCGCATCCGGAACCTGGCTAAGAAAGCCCTCGCACACCCGGAGCCTGAAGAAAAAGTGGCGTTGAGTGAGTTGGTGGGCGCGGCGCCGACACCAAAGCTCGCCGCATTGGTCGAGACACTGGAATCGTTAATCGCATTGCGGTTTGACCGCATCGCCGTGCATCTCCAGGCATTCACCGCCGCACGGCCGTTCTTTCAGCAGATTGCTGGGAAGTTCCGGCTCAACATTGAGGATTTGATCTGGTTGACGGAAGCTGAAGTCGACCGACTGTTCAAACAGTCAATGCCGGCGTCCGCCTTGCTTGCAGAGATTAGGAGCCGCCAGCGGCGCGGTTTCGCTGTATATCTCGGAGCGGCCGGAATACAGACGGTCGCAGGGGAGCTCGAACGCAGCCGTAAACACGGAGACGGCCCGATTCTTCTGGCCGGACGCGTCGCCAGCCAAGGTGCGATTGCCGGACGGGCGCGAGTGATCATGGATGCAAAAGACGCAGGAACGGTCGTGGGCGGAGATATTCTCGTTACGAGCATGACGACACCTGATTTCATGCCAGCGCTGGAAAGATGCGCGGGAGTGATTACCGACGAGGGCGGTATCCTTTGCCACGCCGCGGTTATCGCCCGAGAGTTGTCGATCCCATGCCTAACCGCCACCGGCGTTGCTACGAAGCGAATCAAGGACCGGGCCGTGACAGAGCTAAACGCGGAGGCAGCCGCCGATAACGTCGGCATCGCGCTCGCTACGCCGTGGCCGAATCTTCGTTGGCTACCCCCAAGGGAGGGTAGGCAGATCGTTTCTGATCACGACAGTTTGCATCGCATCGCGGAGCTAGCTGACCTGTTGACGTTGCGACTCCAAGAGTTGATCACTAGTGGACGGGGATTGTTCGGAGTAGGTGCTCAACAGCAGGCGCTTCGCGCTCCGCATGAGGGGTCGCCAATCTTGTTACGAGCGCCGCCCTACTGGTTCACATATTGGGGATGGCAAATAGTGCCCCGGTTACTACCCGATGACGCCCAAAAATGGGCCGTTCCGTTGGCGGAACAAATTCAATCGCATCTGCCAGGGGCTGGCTGGATCATTATTCAGGATGGTGAACACGAGATGAGAAGGCCGCGTCGCTCCATCCGACACACTATCAAGGGCGCTCACATTTTGCAGCAGGTAGCCGACAGCTTGCCGCATTTGGACGCTCAACTAAACAGAATCGTCCAACCCATTGTGAATAGTGTTGCGTGGCGTCTAGTCGAGGATGCCGATGAAATTATGCACGTGGGCGGCCTGCGGGAGTTCGCGGACGAAGAGGCTGAGCCATGCGTCTACACTTCCTCCTATGCCTATTGTTTCCTGCAGTACCTGTTGAACCGGCATGGCGCTGAGGTAGTCCAAGACTGGAAAACCTTTACGTCGCTCGCGAACCAGACGCAGGGCAAACTAGCTGCATTCCTGCGCAGACACTGGAACAGGCACAACTGGAAGTACCACACGGCTCGGGTTACTGACACTGCCCCCTTGATCTTGGTAGGCACGCAAGTGCTCGGCACGGAATTATCGTTCAGTTCCGAGGTTCGTCGGCACCTAATGCGGCTTGTGAATCGCGACGGTACGATTCGAGCGGATCCGAATTCGTCGTTTGACGGGTCAGGCATCTCTTCGCTTTCGCTCTCGGTCCGGATGGCTTTCGCGCTCCTCAGCGGAGGTCGGACCGTCGGCCCTCTGCCGCCGGCGGTGCAGCCACTCATACGTCGCCTGCTGACGTGGCCCGCGGGTGAATCGTCGATCTCACAGCTTCCGGTACATGAGGTCGTCTTTTTCCGCTCAATTCTCGACCGCCTGCTCATGACCAGATTTTACGATGACAAGGGCACGAAAGAAACGGCCCCTGTCTATTTCGGAAACGCAGGCGAGATACCCTCTCAACCCGCAAAGCGAAAAGAAGCTAAGAAGAGACCTTTGCGGACGGATCGGAGAAGCCGAGTCTTCATCAGCTACAGCCACAAGGATACACCCTTCCTTAACGAGCTTCTTACCCATCTTGTGGCAAGTGGCAGGAATAATCGCGTCGATGCATGGACGGACCAAGAGCTCAAACCCGGTGTGCGTTGGTTAAGAAGAATCAAGAAGGCGGTGGCGTCCGCCAGAGTCGCGGTATTTATGGTATCCAGAGATTTTCTTAGCTCCGAGTTTATCATCAAGCATGAGCTAACGCCATTCCTACGTGCTGCAGACACCGGGCAAGTGAGCATTCTTTGGTTTCTCGTTGGGGACTGCCTCTGGCAGGACTCTCCCTTGAGGGAGTTCCAAGCAGCTTTTCCTACCAAGGTACCTCTCGCGCGGATGCGCGGTAAGCGTGATGTTGCTTACGTTGAAATCTGCAGGAAGATTGATGTCGCTCTCGCTCAAAACGTTGGAGGAGATCAGTGATACGATGCCATGTCCGCCACCGAGAGCGCGTTTTCGCCCAAGGCCTTCCTGCGGTCGCGCCGGCCGGAGCTTTTCTCGGACTCCGTCATCGAGCAAGCGGGGGCCCTAGACCGTTCTCTATTAGAATATCAGCTCCAGAGCCTGACGAAGCGGAGTCAGGAAGCTGATTTTGAGCGGTTCGCGCGACGGCTGGCCGAGAAGGAAATCTGCCCGAACCTGATCCCGCACACGGGGCCCACCGGCGGCGGGGACAGCAAGGTGGACACGGAGACCTATCCGGTGGCGGATGCCTTGGAACTGGCGTGGCACGTGGGCGTCGGCAGCGGCGCGGCGCAGGAACGTTGGGCCTTCGCGTTCAGTGCCAAAGAAGCCTGGCGAGGAAAGGTGAAAGACGACATCCGGAAGATCGCCGGCACGAAACGTGGTTACAAGAGGGCTTTCTTCGTATCCAGTCAGTTCATACCGGACAAGGCGCGGGCTCAGATCGAGGACGAGCTGACGAAGAAGCACAAACTCAAGGTCCGCATACTCGACCGGCAATGGATACTCGATCGGGTGTTTGCAGGCGGGCACATCGCCCTCGTGATCGAGGAGCTGAAGCTTTCGCCGGGTTTGCGGACGAGTGTCCGCCAAGGTGCGCAGGACCTCGAGGCCGAGCGAGCGCTTGATGAGACCGAGGGTCGCATTACCCGGGCGACCGAGGAAGGAAGTCTAAACCTCCAGTTCGTCACGGACTGCATCGAGGCGGCCAAGCTGTCGCGCAATCTCGAGCGGCCGCGCACGGAGACGGACGGCCGGTTCGCGCGGGCCACGCGGGCGGCGAAGGAGCACGGCACCGACCACCAGCAAATCGTCGTCTCCTACTTGCAGGCGTGGACCAACTACTGGTGGCACGAGGATTTCGGCGCGATCGAGGCGCACTACGACGATGTAGAAAAATTCGCGACAGGGACCGAGAATCCGCACGAGCTGGAGATGCTGCACACGCTGTGGATGGTGCTGTCGGGTGCGCAGACTCACGGCTTGCTGACGGTGCCGGAGGAAAAGAACAAAGCGCGCGCCGCCTTTCTCGTGCGGGAACTGGCCCGCCTCGGCAAGGGCGAGGGGCGTCCGAGCGCCTCCCTACACGCGCGGGCGCTGCGGCTCCAGATGGAGCTCTTTGAGCACGCCCGGGCCAAGGACAGTGCGAAGCTGGGCGGCGTCCTCAAGAAACTAAAGGCCGTAGTGCGTGAGGCGGAGGGCCTCATAGGTTTCCCAGTGGCGCCGTTGGTGGAAGTTTTCAGCGAACTCGGCGCCTTGCTCGGCAATCTTCCGGAATACGATGAGTTGTTCGAGGTGGCCGTGGAGGTGTCGCGGAAACGTGACGGCGAAATCTCGGCGGCGCGGTTGCTGCTCAAGCGCGGAACCGACCAACTGGCTGGCGGACAACCTTACGAGGCAATCCGCACCCTGGGGCGGGCGCTGCGACAACTCTATAAGCATGAGAGCCGGGCTGACTTGGTGCATGCACTCGGGCTGTGCGCGGCGGCCTACGAAGAAGTCGGCCTGTTGTGGGCGGCGCGCGGGTCGCTGCTGTGCGCCGCTTCGATTGCGACCCGCGAGTTTTGGATTCACTCCGACGTGACATCGCTGCAGGCCGCGTGTTTCCAACGCCTGAAGTGGGTCGAACTCATGCTAGGGCGGGTGCCCCACGCGCTCGCGTGGCATGAGGTCGACAGGGCTGTGCGCCGGCTCCTGCTCCAGCAGGGCCATGACGCGGAACGCGTGTGGTGGGGCGAACACCAGTTCAGCGCAATGCTGGGTATCCTGTTCCTGCGGGCTGATCTGGCTACGCTGCGCGAACTCACGCTGCTGCCTCAGGCACTCATCCGCCTAGGGCTCGATTACGCCGCAGTAGGCCTCTGCCAGGCGTTGGGCGTCGAGGCGCAGATTCCCGCCGACCTGAAGGCCGGCAAGGATGCGAAGCAACTGCACGAGTTGTTTGTGAAATGGCGGGACCAAGGCGACGACACGATGCTGCCCGAGGCGCCACTGACCTACGAACAATCGAATGTCGAACTCTCCACCCGGGTCCTCGGTTGCCGCATTGCAGTGAATAGCCAGAACATGGCCCCCTGCGTCGAGGTGGCGGAGTCGCTGCTGGCAGCCCTGGAGTCGTTTCTCGCCACCTGCGGATTCGACCAAGTCAATCTCTGCGAGCCAGAGGTGACAGTCACGGTGAGGCGAGGCGACTTCGCACCGTTTCCACTGGAATTCGTGACCAACGAGGTCGACGGCCGGCCGCACTTTGAGATCACCTGCAAGGAGTTTAACCCACACGCACTGACCGTCGCCGAGCAGGGGCAGACTAGAGGCAAGCTGTCGGAACTCCTCGTCGCCATCATCTCGCGGGCCTACTTCGTCCGGAACGTTAAGAAGACGATGACCCAATTGATGCGGGACGATCTGGCGTTGGAGCGGGCGCTCAATTTTACCGCGAGCTTCGTGACCTTGGGCAACGTGATGGGCTATCAGCCGAAGCACTCGATCGGGGCCTGGACCAAAAAGGAGGACCCAGCATATCACTTAGCACGTTCCGAAGAGTGGGACCATGCCGAGCGAGTGGAGCAGCAGGCCAGGAAGTTCAAGCAGGGCCCCCTCATCCGCGGCAAGGGAACGCCGGACCTCGCGAAGATCGAGGCCGAGGAGCGGGATAATCCGGTCAAACACAATGAAATTGAGGCAGTGTCCGTCATCCGCATCAAGCTGTGGGACCGGGCCCGTTGGAGCGGCACCGGTTTCATGGGAGCCGCCGGCAGCGGACAGCCGCCGCTGCTCGCGCTGATCTTCCGCGATGGCGCTGCCGGCGCCGAAATCTTCTCGCACTGGCGGCGCGAACTCGGGGCCACGGATCAGGACGATCTGATCCGGATCACGGTCCTCCTCGGTATCTCGCGGCAGCACCCGTTTTGGTATCGCGTGCTGGTCTCGACCAACTTCGAGGCGGCGAAGCTCCGGGCAGAGTCAAAGCGGTTCATGTTCGTATCGCGGCAGCAGACAATGGAGCCGAATACAGACGAGAACCTGCGGCGATTCTTGGCCGACTACGAGCGGTTCGGCGCGTATTACCTCGGCCACGCAGCCCAGCCCGAGGGTGGCGAGATGTTCGTGCCTACCGGAGACAACTTCATCCTGAAGCGCGCGCTGCACGTGCGACATGCTTGGGAGATTCCGCCCAACGATCCCGATGTAATGGGCATTCATCCGGATGAAGAACCAGTGATTCCGGCGGAACAGTCGAACCCGCCGATCAAGGAGACCATCGCGTGGCTCGAGCAGATGAAACGGCGGTGACGCCGGGCCGCCGCGTAGTCGATCTCCGGGATCCGCTGTCGTGGCATGCAGTGGTAGAGTGCATCGTCCACCGGCACATCCGGCCCGAGGTGATCGAGTCTCTCAGGCAGGTGCCGGCAGCGAGAATGTATGACGATACCATGAAGTATCTGAACGAGGCGCTGGTTGCAGCCGGGGCGGAGCCAGTCGCCCCACGGGTTAAATGGGTCAGGCCGTTGTTTGGTGTTTCCGAGTGAACTGCCGTTGGCCCCATAAAGTGACTGCGGTAGCGTGAGGGAGGCGTCGGGAGAACCAAGTCAGCGGACCAAATGCTCCGTTGGCGGACCATCGGTTGCGGCTCGGGCGGCGATCGACCGGTCGAATCAGCGGCCTGAACCCTCTGGGGCCAGCGAGCCGGTTGCACGCGACGCCACAAAGCGCGCAAAGGCGACCGGAGGCTTGCTTCGTGGCTTCGCGCCTTGGCGCGCAAACCCGGCTTGGCCCGATTGGCTCGGTTCCTTTCCCGGGAGAAGGCCGCTGGACGGGAACAGTCCGCGGGCAACAATCATGCGTACCGCTGTCGTCGCAACGGACTGCTGGGTGGCGAAGGCGGTGCGATTCGGGAGGAGGCCTTCCTGAAGATTGGGCTTGGCGACCGCGGAGTCTGGGTGGCTTGCGGCGGTGCGTGGCGCGGAAGCGGTGCGCAGCGGAATGGCACAGTCGCTCTCTCGCCGGTGCGGGGCGGGGTCGCCCCGCCTACAGGGGGAGGCGCGCTGGCGACGAGACGGAGCGGATGCGACCGATGAGGAACCACGGCGCGCGAATCCGCCAGGGCGCGGATTCGCGGCTGCGTGCCTTTGCGTGAGAACTTCCTGAGGAACCCGCAGCGGGATCCTCACCGATACTCCTCGCCCGTGAGGGCGTTGATGATCTTGAAGTTCTCGACGTGGTAGTTGAGGTCGGCGCGGAACGCGAGTTTCACGCCGAAGAGCTTCTCCATCCGCACGAGCAGATCGGCGTCCTCGCTGCGCAGGCGCTCGAGGATGCTCGGGTGCACCATCACGCGGAGCGAGTACTCCTTGCCGTCGTTGCGGAGCTGGAGGCGGCGCACGACGGAGCTCAGCTTGCGCTGGAGCTCGACCGACATCGTGGTCGCGCTCTTCACGATCCCGCGGCCGCGGCAGTACGGGCAGTCGGTGTAGAGGTTGGACGAGAGCGACTCCTGCTGGCGCTGGCGCGTCATCTGCATGATGCCGAGCTGCGAGATGGGCAGGATGTGGTTCTTGGCCTTGTCCGTCGACATGAGCTCGACCATCTTCTCGTAGATGGCGTTGCGGTGGCGCCGCTCCTTCATGTCGATGAAGTCCATGATGATCAGGCCGCCGAGGTTGCGCAGCCGGATCTGGCGGGCGATTTCCGCCGCGGCCTCGAGGTTGACCGCGTAGATCACGTTCTTCTCGTCGCCGCCCTTGTTCTTGTGGGAGCCGGTGTTGACGTCGATGGCGATGAGGGCCTCGGTCTCGTCGATGATGATTTCGCCGCCGCTCGGGAGCGGCACCTTGCGCTGGCCGGTTTGCTCGATCTGGCGCTCGATGTTGAAGCGCTCGAAGATCGGGATGCTGTCCTTGTAGAGGGCGATCTTGCTGGCGCTGCGCTTGGAGATCTGGCCGACGAGCTTCTGTGTGCGCTCGTAGTCCTCCTTGCGATCGACGAGCACGCGGTCGACCTCCTCGGTGAGGAAGTCGCGCACCGTGCGCTCGACGAGGTCGGGCTCCTGGTAGAGGCAGGCGGGCGAGCGCTCGCTCTTCATCTTCGCCTGGATGTCCTCCCAGGTCTTGAGGAGGATGTGCAGGTCGCGCACGAAATAGCGGGCCTTCTTGCCCTCGCCGGCGGTGCGGACGATCACGCCGACGCCCTCGGGGAGGGTGAGCTCGTTGATGAGCTGCTTCAGGCGCTTGCGCTCCTGGGGATCCTCGATCTTGCGGGAGATGCCGCAGCCGTCGCTGAAGGGCGTGAGGATGAGGTAGCGGCCCGGGATGGAGAGGTTGGTCGTGGTGCGGGGACCCTTGGTGCCGATGGGGCCCTTGGTGACCTGGATGACGATTTCGCTGCCGGGGGGATAGAGGTTGGGGATGTCCTTGACGGTCGGTTCGGCGGGACGCTCGGGGGCGTTCTTGCGCTTGTTCACGCGCACGACCTCGACGGAGGAGTCGGCGGCGGCGGGCAGCATGTCCCAGTAGTGGAGAAACGCGTTCTTGGTGTAGCCGATGTCGACGAAGGCGGCCTTGAGCCCCGGGTCGAGGTTCTTGATCCGGCCCTTGTAGATCGCGCCGACCATGCGGTGGTCGGACTCGCGCTCGATCTCGAACTTCTCGAGGCGGCCGTCGACGAGGAGGGCGACGCGCTTCTCGAGCGGCTCGGAATTGATGATGAGCTCGCGGTAGGAGCCCTTGTCCTTCTGGAAGACCGCGAGGATCTTCTGGAGCAGCGGGCGCTGCTTGGCGCGTTCGGTGGCGCCGGCCTTCAGTTCGTCGGTGCTGATCGGCTTGGTTTCGGCGGCAGGAGGCGGGTTGACGAGTTCCTCGTCATACTTCTGGGCAAGATCCGGGGGAACGCCGGGTTGCGGTTGCGATTGTTCGCTCATGGCGGGTGTCGTGTGTTGGTTTCACGGCGCCCCCGGGTGCGGAAGGTGCGGCGCAGGAGATTCCGGCAGGGCGGTCGATGACGCGGGGAGCGAGCTTCATACGAAGTCCCTCCGGAAGCGCCAGACGCTCTGGACCAGTCCTTGCAGCATGCAGCAACTAAGCACAAAGGAGCCACCGTAGCTGATGAAGGGAAGCGGTATGCCCGTGATGGGCACCAGCCCGATGGTCATGGCGATGTTCACAAACACATGCACCGTGAACAGCGCCGTGACCCCGAGAGCGAGGAGGGCGCCGAACCGGTCCCTCGCGGAACCGGCGATGCGTATGCCGTTGAACAACACCAATCCAAACAGGCCCAGGACCGTGAGGCTTCCCAGAAATCCTTTTTCCTCCGCGATGACCGCGAAGACAAAATCGTTGTGCGCGACCGAGCGCGGCAGGTAGCCGAGCTGGGCCTGCGTGCCCTCCGTCCACCCCTTGCCGGTGAGCCCGCCGCTCCCGACCGAGATCAGCGACTGCCGCTGGTTCCAGCCGATGCCGTTGGGGTCGTACTTGTCGGGGTTGACGAAGGAAAGCAGGCGGTTGCGCTGGTAATCGTGGAGCGGCAGGCGCAGCCAGGTCGACTCCTCGTAGGCGCCCTTGTCGCGGGAGAACGACTTCCGGTTCGTCTCCATGTAGTCGACGTAGCGCACCATGTCCCACGTCACCGCCCCCAGCAGGAGCAGGAACGCCCCCAGCGCCCCGACGAAGAATCGCGCGGACAGCTTGGAGACGTAGAGCATGGAGAACACCATCGGGGGCAGGACAATCGCCGACTTCAAATCGGGCTGAAGCAGGATAAGGAGCATGGGCGCACCCACCGCAAGGGCCAATTTGCCGAGGGTGCCGAGCGACTGCGTGACCGTGCCGATCTTCGAGTGAATGAGGATGCTGGCGGTGATCAGGAGGACGGCGATCTTGGCGGTTTCCGACGGCTGGAAGGAAAACGGCCCCAACGGGATCCAGCGCTGGGCGCCCCAGCGCGAGGCGGCCTCGCCGGAGATGCCGGGGATGAGCACGATGAAGAGCGGGATCAGGCAGAGCGCGTAGAACCAGTGGGCGACACTGAGCCAGAAACGGTAGTCGATCAGGGAAACGACCAGGTAGACGACACCGCCGAGGCCGAGGAAGACGATCTGCTTGAACCAGTCGTGCCGCAGCCAGACGGCGAGGCCGGAGCCGGCGGCATGGGGCACGGAGAACTGAGCGGAGTAGATGAAGGCGACCCCGAAGGCGCCGAGGGCGAGGAGCGCGAGCGGCGTGACGACGTCCCAGTCCGACCGGGTGGCCGGCCGGAAGGCGCGGAGGAGAACGGTGGGCGCGGGGAGGTTCAAGCCGGGGAGGGAGAGGTCGCCTGCAGCGGAGATGTAGGCGTCGTTGTCGCGGCGGAAGGCTCGGGCGGAGTCGCCAGTTGGGCGTTGGCCATGCCGAGCACGGTCCAGAAGACGACCGCGCCCATCGGTCCCTCGAGCACGACCCCGAAGCACGCGCTGACCAGCAACGTCCAAACCGTGAGCCAGAGTCGCAATCGGGAAACGGAGTACGGTACGGTGAGGGCGTGCCGGCCGGCCTTCCACGTGGCGTTGGCGAGGGCGACAATCAGCGCCAGGAGAACCGTCGAACCGACCACCCCCATGCGGCCGAACACCGTGAACAGGATGTTGTGTGGACTTCGGGCCGTGAAATCGTCGATCGCGTCAGCGTAATAGGCGCGCAGGAACTCGGCGGCCAGATCGCGGCCAAAGCCGAGTCCGAACCACAGGCCACTCGCGACGGTTTCGTCGATCACGGTTCTCCACCAGACCAGCCGGAATTGGTTGTTGTCGGGTTTGTCGCTGAGGTTGGCGGTCTGGTAGGTTCGGGTTCCCTGGATGTCGGCCATGGAGGTCGCACTCTCGTAGATCCGGAACAGCGGAGACTCACTGAACGGCCGACGATCGACGGCCGAGTGGACGCCGAGGACGAAGAGACCGACCGCGATCAGCGCGCCAATCGTCCAGAGTTGCCGCCAGGCGCGCACCAGCACCAGCCAGAGCAGGCCGGCGAGAAGGGCGACGATCGCCGCCCGGCTGTTGCAAACCACCGTGGAGAAGAGGGCGGCGGCGGCCACGACCAGCCACCCCAGGTTGCGGGTGGCCGCATGGCGGTCGGCGAACCAGATGACCGCGGCGGCCATGAAGCCACCGGCCACGTCACTCTTCACGAAGATGAGCGGCACGCCGCCCAGGGTCAGGTTGGAGGTGAACCACTCCTGGCGAAGATCAAACAGATAGAAGACGGGACCACAGAGCGCGAGCCCGAGGGTGAGTGCGCGTTCGAGGAGGCGGCGTTCCGCGGCCATGGCCGCCCACGACTGCGCGGCAAAGAAGAACACCGCATAATAGATCATCGCGAAATCGCGCAGCGCCACGATCCGATAGTCGCGAAAATCAAACGGAATCCGACAGACCCCGACCAGAATCCAGAGCAGAACCAACCCGTTGATCGCATCGCGCTGAATCGGGAGCCGCTGGGTCCGCGCGGCGTGCCAGGCCACCAGGGCCACGCTGACCGCGACGACCAACTCGCCCGGCAGGAGCGGAATTCCCGGGGCGTTCAGTTGGGCGAAACCGCGATTGCCCACGAGGTAGCCGACCAGCAGCACGCTGCAGAGCAGGGCTCCGGCTTGGACGCCGACCCAACGCGCGAGGATGCCCAGCAGGAGTGCGCCGCCGAAGAGTGCCGGCAGGAGCAGGTTTCCCTGGGCAATGTCCCAGCCCACCACCGGAGCACAGATCACGCCGGCGATGGCGATGACTAGGCGGCGCGTGCTGGCGGATTCCACGACAGGGGCGGTTTGGTTTTCACGTTGCGGGGTGAATCCCCTGAGACATGGGGTGGTTTCCGTTCACGGCGTGTCCAACTTGGCCCAACGGTGGGCCAGCCACCATTCAAGGGCAACCGTCGGCCACGGCAAGAGGCACAATCCGAGCCGGAAGATCTCGGAGTCACCCCACGCGACGAGTGCCCCGAGGAGGAGCAAACGGAGAGCCGCCGAGGCCACGCTGAGGCCGACGCAGGCCTGCGCCTGGCCCCGAGCGACGAGCAGGTTGCAGAAAAGGGGCGTGCTCAGGGTGGCGATGATACTGCCGCCAGCCGCGAGGATCCACGCCATCGCCGGAGCGTATTGGTGGTCGATCAGGATTCCCACCAGGCGGGGCGCCACCCAGTCCAGCACCAGCAGGCCGACCTGCGCCGCCGCGAGCATCACGAGCACCGGCCGGTGCGTGAGACGGGCCAGTTCCGCCGGGCCGGCCCCGCGGCGGCTGGCGTCGAACAGCACCGGAAAGCTGTAGCTCTGGGTGATCATGCTGGCCGCCGCCGGGGCGATCATCGCGAGGTTGATCGCGAGCATGAAGTAACCGGTCGTCGCTTCATCGAGGAGGCGGGCCGCAAACCAACGGGGTGCAATCGCCGCGACCCAGCCATACAGCCCCACCTGCATGAAGGTGTGCACCAGGGGCGCGGCCGGGGAGGCCGCCACCCCGGCGCTCGCGGCCGGGCGATGCCAGGCGCTGCGGAGGAAGGCAACCGCGACCAGCGCGAAGACGGCGGCGTGGAGGAGGAAGCCCGTTCCGAGCAACGGCAGGGTCGCCCCGGCGCCGACCGTGACCAAGAGGGGCGGAAGGAACGAGCGCGACGCGCTTCCTACGGTCGCCACGGCGAGGCCGGCCCAGTAGCGCTCCTCGGCTTGCAGGGCCGCTTGCGCGGTCGCGGCCACCACGGACAGCAGGTTGGCCGCCAGCAGCCAAGCCCACCACGCCACGGGTTGGGTGAGCTCGCCCGTCCAGGTAAAATACGCCGTGACCAGCGCCAAGGCGGCCGCGAGCCAGCCGAACGGTTGACGGGCCGCGGTGAGCAGGAACCGTCCGTACTGCCGCGCGGAAGTGTGCCGCGTCCAGTGCTGCTGGACGTGCTTGATCAGCCCATGGTGAGTGACCGTGGACGCGATGAGTTGGGCCGTCAGGAGCAGTCCGAAGACCCCCATCGCCTCCGGTGGCACCACGGTGGACGACCACCGGACGCCGATCAGACCGCACACCAGCCCAACGACTTGCACGCCCGCCAGCGGCAGGAGGTGTTCGCAGCGTTTGGAGAGGGCGGGCACACCCTATGCAGTTCCACTCCGCGCGATCCTTGTCGAGCCATCATGCGGAACCGGCCGGGCGGGCGACCGGAGCTCAACGCGATCCACGCAGGAGGTGGCGGGCGGCTGCCTCGACCTCGTCGACGCCAATCTCGCGCAGACAGGCGCGGTCGAACGGGCAGGGTTCGCGCCGCCAGCACGGCGAACAGGAAGGCGATCGTGCGAGCGCGACATGCCGCGGGTACGCGGTGTTGAGCGGCAGCTCATAACCGCCGAGGATGGAGAGGGTGGGCACGCGGTACGCCGCCGCGATGTGCACCGCGCTCGAGACGGGCGTGATCACGAGATCGACGCGCGCGATTACGGCGCAGTACTGGCGCACGGTGGTCCGGCCTCGCCAGTCCAACGGACCGCGGGACCCGCCGGCCGCCGGCGCGGTGGCTCCGAGCTCGATGACGGTGGCGAATTGTTCCAGCCGGCGGATCAGTTCATCCCAGCGCTCCGCGGGCCAGTCCTTGTTCGGCGTGAAGGGCCCGGCCGTCCGGCAGACGGCGATCCGCGGCCGGCGATCCTGCAGGTGCGCGCCGAGCTCCCCCAGCTCGGCGCCGAAATCCGGCAGGGGGATGTCGTGGGCGATGTCGGTCAGCCCGACGCAGCCCGCGAAATAATCGATCACGTGCCACCGGAGCGGAATGAAGACCTCGTAGCGCAGGGAGATCATCCGCCGAAGGGTCGCTTGATCGGCCGCGTCGGGAGAAAGCACCCGATTAAGCAGGGGATGGCCGGCCAGCAGCTCGTGAAAGTGGGTCACCAGCGTGAGGTGGGCGTGCGGGTTGCGCTCCCGAATCGCCCGGACGACCGCCAGGCACATGACCACGTCTCCCAGTTCTCCAGGGCGGTAGAGGACGATCTCCTTCTGCCGATACGGGGGCGACAACGGATTGGGCCAGCGGAGCCGCTGCAGCAGGAAGGGCCGGCGCGAGAACGGTGCGGCGATCAGTCGTCGGAGCCGGTGGGCGGCGGTCATGGAGCAGGGAGAACGTCCGTGCGACGGCGGGCCCGAGACAAGCCAGGAAATCACCCGCGGCACGCGGAAAAGTTTGAGCCCTTCCGAAGCCGATGCCAATGCGTGAGGCGCGCCCTGCCGCCGCCCGATGACACCGCCTGCCGCCCTTTTCCCTGAATTCCCGCTGCCCTGGGAAATGTCGGTGGCCGAGCAATTCTGCCTCGTCGGCCTGCTGGAGCGGCACCGGCCCGAGGTCGCGCTGGAGATCGGCACGCATTTCGGCGGCAGCCTGCAGGTGCTGGCCGCGTACTCCGCGAGAGTAATCTCGATCGACCTCGATCCCGGGGTGCGAACGCAGCTCGAGGCGAGGTTTCCCCGGGCGGAATTCCATACCGGACCCTCGAGCGAGAAGATTCCGGAAGTTCTGGGCAACCTGGCACGCGACGAGGCCCGGCTCGGTTTCGTGCTCATCGATGGCGATCACACCGCCCGCGGAGTGCAGGCGGACATCGAGGCGGTGCTGCAGTATCGTCCGCGGGCGCCGCTGCAGGTGCTGATGCATGACAGCTTCAATCCCGACTGCCGGGCCGGGATGCGGCGGGTGCGCTGGAGTGAGTGTCCGTTCGTTCACGCGGTGGAACTCGATTACGTGGCCGGTGGCTTCCATCTCACTCCCCAGGGCGGGGCGTTCGCGCGCAGCCTCTGGGGTGGGTTCGCCCTGGCGGTCCTGCGGCCGGAACCACGCTCCGGACCGCTGGAGGTGACGGCGGCTCAGGAAGCCATGCATCGGATCATGTTCCGCCACTCGGCCCATCGGATCTGGCACAAGGTGGCCCGCCGGCTCCGGCGCCTGCGGCCGTTCCCGTCGTGACGCTTCCGCTGGTCAGCATCATCCTTCCGACGCAGGGCCGGCGGCAGTCCCTCCTCACGGCGTTGCGGAGTGCGCTCGCCCAGGATTTCCCGTCGTACGAAGTGATCGTGGTGGACGACGCCGTCGATGGGGCCGAATGGCACCGGGCGCCGGAGATCGCGGCGTGCCTGGCGGATCCCCGGGTGCGGCGAGTGCCGTTTGGCCAGGGGCGGGGCTGTGCCGCGGCCAAGAACGCCGGCCTGCGGGCCGCGCGAGGCCAATGGGTGTGTTACCTCGACGACGACAACACCTATCTCCCGGGCAAGGTGCGCGGTCAGCTCCAGTTGGCGGAGGCGAGCGGCAGTCCGGTTGTGCTCTGCGGGATGGAGATTCAGGTGCGTTCGCGGCGGCGCCGGCGGCAGACCGGGGAGAATTCCTTTGCCGGGGACGATCTTCTCCTGCGGGCCGTGCCCGACACGAACGTGATCTTCCACCGACGGGTGGCGGACGGTTGGTGGGATGAGACAGTCGGAACCGTCGATGATGCCTGTTTCTTCCAGTCCCTGGTCGCCCGGTTCAAGCTGCAGCGGGTGCCCAATGTGCCGGAAGCGCTGGTGATCTACCAGGCGCACACCGGGGCGCGGGCGAATCGGGGATTCGAGCGGTTTTACCGCGGGCAGCGGTTGCTCATCACCCGTTGGTCCGGCGGGTATTCGCGCCAGGCCCGGCGCGTCCTGCTGTTGCGGGCGCTGGTGGCCTTCACCAAGTACCATCAGGGGCAGTGGGTGCCGCTGCTCTCCCGCGGGTGCGCGTTGCTGGGCGCCGGGGGCTGGCGGGAATGGCGGGTCCTCGCCAACGCCGTGGGGGTGAAACTCCCGGTGGTCCGGCGCTGGATGGTCACCTAGCCCGAAAAACTCGCACCGCGGCTCAGCGCCCCGACCCAAGACGAATCGTGGCATGGTGTAGCCGGCCGCGGTGAGGCCGGCCTCGAGTTCGAAGATGCCAGGGAGGGGCGTCGCCCCTGGCTACAATCGAATCGTCGCGACGGGGAGCGTGGTCCACCCCCCTCTGAACGGTGAACTCCCCAGACTAGGATCCGCGGGATGGCCCGGCGGTCTTCCTCACGATGCACTGAATCTGGGCCAGGGCGTCCGGTCGGGCGGTCTGATCGATCGCCACGAAGCGCGCCTGCCAGCGCTCGAACAGCGCGATCCGGAACAGCCCGCGGTGGCGGAGGGAGTGATAGGCGCGGAACGCGAAGCGAAGCGCCGCGCTGATCGGCCGGTTTTCGCCGTGGCGCAGCAGCCGGCGATCGTAGCCCTGATCCTGAAGCTCCAGGCGGACGATCTCGCCTCCCGGGAGGGCCCGCGCCAGATCGAGCACGTTGAACGAGACGTGAGACCAACTCCGGGCCTTCGCGATCGTAAAGGTGGCCTTGTGGTCGGGGTTGAAGCGGCTGGGAAACACCCCTTGTTCGTAGAGGTCCTCGTCCGGCACGATGAAGAAGAGATGGCCGCCGGGCTTCACGAGGCTCCACCAGCCGCGCAGCGCCGCCGGCGGATCCTTCATGTGTTCGAGGCAATGCGACGAGTAGACGAAATCGAACTGCTCGGAAACGAAGCGGGTGATCTGGTTGGCGTCGCCGTCCGTGACGTCGAAACGCCTGACCGTGGGCGTCACCGGATCGGGGCCGCAGCCGATATCGATGCCCGAACCCTGGAGAATGCCGATCTCCAGCGGCCCCCAATGTCGCCTGCTCTTGGATGTCTCGTCCACGTCAGGAAAGGGGATGCGGTTGGGCGGCCCGCGGCGAGAGCATTTCGAGGCACACCGCCTCCACCGAATCGACGCCGCACCGCCGCAGACAGGCGAGTGGCTCCGTGGTGTTGGCGCACGTCCGGGGCAGGTAGTCGAAACGTTCGCAGGGTTGGCAGGGGAGGTCCGGCTGGCGCAACACCCGGACGTGTTCCCGGTGCCAGGCCGGATCCCATTCGGAGGGCGCCCGGCCCGTGACTGCCACGACCGGCGTGCCGACGGCGTTGGCGAGGTGCAGGGGGCCGGAGTTGTTGCCGACAAAGAGCGAGGCACTTGCCAGCAGACGGACCAGGTCGCCCACGGTCCCGGTGGCCATCGTCTGCACCCCGGCGGCCACTGGCACGGCAGCTTCCGTCACCTTCACCCAGATCACCTCGGCACCGTGTCCGACCAGGCGGGCAGCCAGTTCCGCATGGCGCTCCGCCGGCCACCGGTTCATTTCCGTCTTGGCTCCGGGATGAATGACGACGCGCCCGGGCACGCGGACCGTGCCACGAGTCAGGTGCGTCAAATCGGGTGCCGGCGGTTGAGCCGGAATCTCGCCCTGGCCCAATCCGGCGATGAGCGTGCGGGCCATTTCCCAGTGCCACTGGGCGAAGCTCCATCCCTGGCGCCACTCGACCGGGTGGGTGAGTCCAGCTCGTCGAAACGGCATGCCGAAGCGGGCTCCGACCCGCAGGCGAGCCGAGGAGAAGCGTCCCAACAGATGCGCCACGGTGCTTTGGTCGTAGCTCAGGAGAATCGCTTCCGGATGTAGGTTTCGCACCAAGCGGAGCCACGGGCGAACGCGCCAGGGATACCTCCAGGCGAGGCGCATGTCATCCGGCGACACCAGCAGCAGGTCGTCGTCCGCAATCTCCGGGGCGTACAGTTCCCGCAATTGCGGGTGCGTGATCAGCCCGATGCGCCACTGCGGAAAACGGCGGCGCAGCGCTTGGACGACGGGCACGAAGACGACGTTGTCGCCGAGGGCATTCGTCTTGAAGATGACCAGGTTCATCGGGCGGCAGGCGCCGGGAGCCACGCGGCCACGCGGGACCAGACGGCATCAACCTCGTTTTGAAGCAGGCAGTGCGGTTCGGCAAATCGGCACCGGTCGAAACAGGGCTTGTGGGGGCAGGGGGCCCCCTCGATCCACGCGGCGGTCGGGTGGGTCGGAGCGAACAGCTCCGGGAGCTGGGGGCCGAAGATCGTGAAGGTAGGCACGTCGAGAAGGGCCGCGAGGTGGCCCGGTCCCGAATCATTTCCAATGAAGCGCGTCGCCGACGCCAGCGTGTCGAGCAGTTGCTCGAGGTCGGTCGTTTCTTCCGCGAGCATGGTTACCCGCCAGCCGGCGCTGCGGAGCCGGTCGGCCAGCACCTCGAAGCGAGCGCGCGGCCAGCGTCGGACCGATTGGGCGGCGCCGGGGTGGATTACGACGTGTTTTCCCGCCCTGCCGGGGTCACGAACCTGAAGGGGGGGGCATTCCCAACCAAAAACGCTGGCGAGGGCCGCCCAGTGCGCCGCCCGGTGCGGGCGAGCGGGGCGCGGCACACTCGTCTGCAGGAGGACCCCTGAGCCGGCGCGCGAAAACCCGACCCGCCGCTTCACCGCTCCAAGTGCCAGGAGCAGGTGATCCCGGGGATCCGGGCGGGCGGAAGTGCCGCAGTCGAACCGCCGCTGTCGCAGCGCGCGGGTCGCCTGCCAGAGTTCCCGCCAGGGCCAGCGATGCAGGCGGTACTTCCCCCGGAAACGTGTCCACGGCACCACCAGCGGGATGAATTCCACGGACGGTGCAAAGCGGGCCAGCAGCGGCGCGGCATGGGGCTGGCCGACAAGGGTGACGCGGGCGTGGAGTGCCGCCGCACGCAGGAATGGCACTGCCAGGGCAAGGTCTCCGATCCCCCAGAGCTCGAGCACGAGCAGGTGCGGCTGCGGCGGTGGGGTGAGGTTCGGCGAAGGTTTTGCCAAGCGCGGAGAGTTAAGTCTTGTCTGTCGTCCATGACAAGCAACACGCCCGCTGGTAGACCAGCCCCGGTGCCTGAGGTGCGGGCCCCGTGGGCCGCGTTGGCATGTGCTGCCGCGGGACTGCTGTTGTGGCACTTTTTTGGGAACGCCTCGAAAGGCTGGTTGAAGACGGATTCGGTCTTCTGGTGGTGCGTTGGCCAGTGGATCGATCCGGTGGCGGAAACCGAACACGGCTGGCTGATCCTGGGCCTGAGCGGCTGGCTCCTGTGGCGTAACCTGCGGCGGAGCGGGCCGGGGCAACCGGAGCCGGCGGCGGGAGGCGGGGCCGGGCAGGTCTGGCCGGCGTTGGTCGCGATGATGGGTGGGTTGGCGCTGCACGCGGTGGGGTTCATCGGCCAGCAGGCCCGGATTTCGATCGTGGCCCTGCTGCTGTATGCGTGGGGGGTGCTGCGGCTCGGCGGCGGGCGGCGCTGGGGGGCGGCCGCGGTGTTTCCGCTGGCGTTTCTGGTTTTCGCCATCCCGCTGAACATGATCGACGAGGTCGGGCTGCCGCTGCGGATGGCCGTGACTTCCGCCGGCCAGAAAATCGCCCACGCCTGCGGCATCGAGGTGTTGCGCAGCGGCACGCAGCTGCTCTCGCCGGACGGGAAGTTCAACTACGACGTGGCCGCGCCCTGCTCCGGCGTGCGCTCGCTCGTGGCACTGACGGCGCTCTCGCTGCTCATCGGCTACCTGGAGTTCCGGACAGTGCGGCGCCGGGCGCTCGTGCTGCTGGCGAGCTTCCCGCTGGTGTATCTCGGCAACGTGGCCCGGATTGTCGCCATCATCCTCGCGGCGGCCGCAGGCGGCCCCAACTGGGGAGACTGGGCCCATGAAGTGATGGGCTACGGGGTGTTTGTCATCGTGCTCGGCGGCGTACTCGGAGTGGCGGCGTTGCTGCGCCGCTGGTGGCCCGAGGCGGTCGAACCCGAGGCGGGCCGCGCCATCCCAGCCGCCTCGACGCCAACCGACCCCGCCGCCCTTCCCCCCGTCGGCGGTGCGACGCCCGATCGGCCGGGTCACCCAATCGGTGACACGAGCCTGGCGGAGAGTGGGGTGGGGCGCGAGGAGCGGCGGGGGCGGGGACCGGTCCTGGTGGCGGCGGCGGTGGTGCTTCTCGTCGGAGCGGAGATGGCGGGCCTGCGGTATCTTTCGCGGCAGCCGGCACGGGGGGCGGCGGGAGTGGCCCTGGCGGCGGACGGCCTGAACCCCGTCGAGCTGCCGGCCTTTCTCGGGACGGAGTGGATTGGCCGGAGGGCCGAGGTCACGGCGGTGGAGCGCGAGGTGCTGCCGGCGGATACGGGGTATTCGAGAAAGTTGTACGTGGCGGTGGGGGATCCGCGGCGGCAGGTGTTCCTGTCGATCGTGCTGAGCGGACGGGACCGCACGTCGATCCACCGGCCCGAGCTGTGCCTGGTCGGGCAGGGATGGACGATTGCGGAGACGGCGCGGCACCGATTCGCGGTTCCAGGCAACAGGCGCGACTTCCCAGCGGCGCTCCTGCGCGTGCGGCGGGAGGTGCGGACGCCGAAGGGAACCGTGGTGGTGCCGCAGTTGGTCGCGTACTGGTTCATCGGCGGCGACGAAGTCGTGGCGTCCCATTGGGCCCGGGTGGCCCTGGACTCCTGGAACCGCGTGACTCGCGGCCGGGTGGATCGCTGGGCGTATGTCCTGATGCAGACCGACGCGACCGACGGGGAGGCGGCGGCACTGGGCCGGTTGCAGGCGGTGATCGACGAGACCCTGCCGGTCTTCGCCCCGCAGCTCCGGGCGGGCGCATCTGTCGGTTGGCGGTTGTAGCTGGCCGCGGCGAGGCCGGCCGCCGGGGTCACCGCCCCCGGCTACACCAGACAGATGACCGCCAACCAGGAGATGCGCCCGCTGCGATCCGAGGGTAAACCTTAGTCTTGAGATTTGGGGAGTGGGGCGCGTACGGTTCGAGCCACTTGACATCAGTGGGCGCAGCCGACTTCGCGTTTCTGATTGCCGAGAGCGACCAGTATTTCGACTGGGCGCTCGCGGTGGCGTTTGTCGTGGTCGGGAGTGGGATCGGCTTCCTGATCGTCTGGATGCTGACGCGGCACACGCGGCGCGTGGCGCACGAGCAGGCGGCGGAGTTGATCGAGGTGGCCCGGCGCGAGGCGGCGGTGGCGGCGGAGGAGACCAAGCAGAAGGCGGAGGTGGAGATCCAGGAGAAACGCGCGGAGCTGAACCGGGAGTTCGACCGCCGCGAGATCGAGAGCGACGTGCGGCTGCGCGAGATTCGCGCCCATGAGGAGTCCCTTGCGCTGCTCGACTACCAGCTGGAGCAGCGGCAGGAGCGCCTGAACCGGGAGACGGCGGCCCTGAAGCAGGCGCGCGACGCGATCCGTTCGCTCTCGAAGAGCGTGCGCAAGCGGCTCGAAGGGGTGTCGCAGCTCGATGCCGAGGAGATCCGCAAGCAGCTCCGCGAGGAAGTGCTGCTCGAGTGCCAGGACGAATTCCGCGCCCTGCGGCGGGCGACGATCGAGAAGTCCGAGCAGGAACTGCAGAACGACGCCCGGCGCGTGCTCATCGCCTCGATGCAGCGCATCGCCAGCCGGCCGAACAACGACCTCACCGCGACCATCATCCAGCTGCCGAACGAGGAGATGAAGGGCCGGATCATCGGCCGCGAGGGGCGCAACATCAAGTCGTTCGAATCCGCCACGGGCGTGACGCTGTTGATCGACGAGTCGCCGCAGATGGTGTTGCTGTCGTCGTTCGATCCGGTGCGGCGCGAGGTGGCGCGCGTGGCCCTCGACGGCCTGGTGAAGGACGGCCGCATCCACCCCGCCTCGATCGAGGAGTACGTGAAACGGGCGCAGGACGAGATCGAGCTGGTCTCGACGCAGGCCGGCGAGGATGCGGTGACCAAGCTCAACATCAACGGCCTCCACCCCGAGATCATCAAGCTCCTCGGCCGCCTGAAGTACCGGTTTTCCTACAACCAGAACGTGCTCGATCACTCGGTCGAGACGGCGTTCCTCGCCTCGCTGATCGCGAGCGAGATCGGCCTTGATCCCAACGTGGCCAAGCGCGCCGGCCTGCTGCACGACATCGGCAAGGGCGTGCCGGGCGAACTCGAGGGCAGCCACGCGACCATCGGCGCGGAGTTCATCAAGCGGCACGGCGAGACCCCGATCGTGGTGAATGCCGTGGCGGCGCACCACGAGGAGGTGAAGCCCGAGACCATCTATGCGGGCCTGGTGATCCTGGCCGACACGATCTCCGCCACGCGGCCGGGGGCGCGGGCCGACTCGATGACCGGCTACATCCAGCGGCGCGGGCGGCTGGAGAAACTGGCGCTTTCGATCGAGGGTGTGCAGCAGGCCTTTGCGATCCAGGCGGGCCGCGAAATCCGGGTGGTGGTGTCGCCGACGGAGGTGACCGACGATCGGGCGCGGGAGATTGCGCGGGTCCTGCGCAAGCGGATCGAGACCGAGCTGCAGTATCCGAGCACGATCAAGGTGACCGTCATCCGCGAAAGCCGCTTCACCGAAACGGCGACCTAGGGGCGCACCACGGAAGACACGAAAGGCACGAAAGCGGGCCGGAGACGAACCCGGGGTTCATCGCGTCGAGGCGTGGCCCGTGGCGCACGGGAATTTTGGAATTCCGTTTTGGGGTATTTCGTGTGTTTCGTGGTGAAACATGGCCGACCCGAAGATTCTCGAGACGTTTCCCAATCCCGCGCCGGGGCGCGACTACGTGATCGAGCACACCCACCACGAGTTCACCTCCGTGTGCCCGATGACCGGGCATCCGGATTTCGCCGCCATCACCGTGCGCTACGTGGCGGACAAGGTGTGCGTGGAGCTCAAGTCGTTGAAGCTCTACTTCCACGCCTATCGCAACGAAGGGATCTTCTTCGAGGCCGCGACCAACCGGATCTGTGACGATCTGGGCAAGGCCCTGCGTCCGCGCGCGCTGACCATCATCGCGGACTGGAAGGCCCGGGGCGGGTTCAGCTCGCGCATCACGGCGGAGTGGAAGCCGACGGGCCGCCGCCGCCGGCGAGCCTAGTCTTCCGAGATTCACCCGTATCCTTTGTCCCTGTAGGCGGGCGACCCCGCCCCGCGCGGACCGGACGCCGCCACGGAAGGGTGCGGGGCGGGGTCGCCCCGCGGACAGGGAGCGGCCAAGACGGGCCTGGCCGGGTTAGTTCCAAGGCGGTCGCGGACCGCTCGTCCCGGCTTCGAACCGTTCGCGGGCAATGCACTCGCCCTTGACCTGCCGATGTGGCAGGTTCTTCGCCGCATGAAAACGCGCCTCTTCCTGCTGGCCTGCCTCGGGGTGTCCCTCCTGTCCGCGGCGGACAGTGTCCCGCAATTCAACGCGACGCTTTCGATCGGCAAGGAGCATCGCTTCGTCCTCATCGACGGTCAGGGCAAGGCGAGTTCGTTCCTGTCCCTGGGCGAGACCTTCGCGGGTTATCGCCTCAAGACCTACGAGGCCAAGACCGGGGTGCTCCAGCTGGAGCGGGACGGCAAGGTGTTCCCGGTGACCCTGGTGGCGGAAGCCGCGGTGAAGGACGCGCCGCCGCCGCCCGTGCCGGCGACGATCGCCGACGCCGAGGCCGTGCTGAACAAGATGCACTTCGACGAGATGATTGAACGCACGCTCGCGCAGCAGAAGAAGATGATCGCGGGGCAGTTTCAGCAGATGGTCTCGCGGATGACCGCGCAGGGAGTCGATCCCGAGGCGGCGGCGGCCTTTCAAAAGAAGCTGACCGACGAAATTTTCGGGATCTTCGATCCCAAGCAGCTCAAGTCGGAGGTCTCCCGCATCTACAGCGAGGTCTTCAGCAAGCAGGAGCTCGATCAGCTCAGCTCGTTTTTTTCCACGCCGCTGGGGGAGATGCTCTCGACGCGGCAGCCGGCCATCCAGGAGAAGCTCGGGGTCGTGATGCAGTCGAAGATGGCGGAGGTCATGCCGCGGGTGCAGAAGCTCGGGGCGGAGTTTGCGGCCGAGCAGAAGGCGAAGGGCATCGCCGTGGGCGGCGGCTCGGCTCCGGCGCCGACCCCGAAGAAGTGACGGAGGTCGGGACGAGGCGGGGCTGCTTCACCCAACGCCTGACTTGTCTTGTCCGTGTGGGCCGGGCGACCTCGCCCGGCGTCCGGTTCGCGCGGGGCGGGGTCGCCCCGCCCACAGGACCCGACCCAGTGTAGCCGGCCTCGCTGAGGCCGGCCGCACCAGGACCTCGAAGGCGCCGGCCGGGATCGCCGCCCGGCGGAGTCCGACTACCCGTGGAGCACCTGCATCACCTCGGCGTGCAGGGCCGGGGTGGCGGCCGCAATCGTGGACTCGGCGGGATACGGGGTTCCGCCGCGCCAGTCGGTGATCGTGCCGCCGGCCCCGCGCAGGACGGGCACCAGGGCGGCGATGTCCCAGGGGTTGACGATGGCGTCGAACATCAGATCCGCCCAGCCGCTCGCGACGAGCAGGTAGCCATAGCAATCGCCCCAGGTGCGGACCAGGCGGGCGCGACGCAGAAGCCGTTCGAAGGCCGGGCCGTCCTGATAGGTGGCGATATTCAGCGGATCGCTGTAGAGCAGCGTCGCTTCCGCGAGGCGCGAGGTCGGGCGGCACCGCACGGCGGTTCCGTTGAGGGTCGTCGTGGTGCCGTCGCCCACCAGCAATTGGTTGAGGACCGGCTGATGGATGCAGCCGAGGATCGGCTGGCCCTCGTGCAGCAGCGCGATCAGCGTGCCCCAGAGCGGCAGGCCGGTGACGAAGGCCTTGGTGCCGTCAATGGGATCGAGCACCCAGACAAACTCGGCGTCGGGGCGATCGTTGCCGAACTCCTCGCCGATGATCCCGTGGGTGGGAAACCGGCGGGAGATGCGTTGACGCAGCAACTCCTCGGCCCCCCGGTCGGCGACGGTCACCGGAGTCTGGTCCGCCTTGGTCTCGACCACCACGGAGGTCTGCCGGTAAAGCGGCCGGATGAAATCGCCGCTCTCGCGGGCGAGCTCGATCAGGAACGCACGGTAACTTTCGAGGTTCACGGGCGGAGCTTGGCCCACGGAAGACACGGAAGACACGGAAAAAACAGTTGGGTCCGTGGCTTCCGTATGTTCCGAGTGTTCCGTGGGCAACACCTGGACCGAGCAACCGATCTTTTTCGTGGATTTTGAAGGCAGCCGCGCCTCGGGGATTCTCGAGTTTGGCGTGGCGGAGGTACTCCGGGGGGAGGTGGTGTCGACCCGCACGCGCCTGTGCCGCCCGGTCGGTCGGGTGCGGGAGGAGGACACCGCGGTGCACGGGCTGCGGTTCGAGTCCCTGGTGGCGCTGGCACCCTTTGCGGACGAGTGGAATTACTTCCTGAGCCTGCGGGAGCTCGGTCCGCTCGCGGCGCACTATGCCGGGGTGGAGAACGGCCTGCTGAAGTCCGTCTGGCCCTACCCGCGAAACGTGCCGGACTTCGCCCGGCCCGGGGAACGCCTCGTGGACTGGGGACCCTGGGTCGACACGGCTCGGCTGTACGAGCAGTTGCATCCCCGCTTTGCCAGCGGGCAACTCGAGGCGCTGGTGGTCGCCGCCGGACTGCAGCCGGAGCTCGACACCCTCGCGGCGGAGCACTGCCCGGCGGACCGGCGGCGCTACCACGCCGCGCTGTACGATGCCCTGGCCGGGGCATTGCTGCTGGCCGCGCTGGCCCGCGATCCCCAGGTGGCCGCCCTCTCGACGATGCAGTTGCTGGCGCTGAGCACCCTCGACCCGCGCCGTCGCGACGCCCTCCAGCAACGCGAGCTGTTCGGCGTGTGAGGTGACCTCCCGGGGATCGGCTCGGATCGATTCAGCCATCCGGCCTCAACGAGGCCGGCTACAAACGCAGATCGACGGAAGCGCCTGGTGGAGGGCACCCCGTAACCGCAACCTCATGGCACGTTCCACGGACCAAGCCAGGAGTCACAATGATGGGTCCGGTCCCGGGGATTCCAGCGGGTAGCGGCGGAGGCCCGTTTTTTGGGCGAAGAGGCGGAGCAGGAACAACGGGTTGGCGCGCAGGTAGCGCGGGCCCAGGCGGCGGGGCTCGGTGCCCAGTCGAAACAGCCACTCCAGGCCGCTGCGCTGCATCCAGCGCGGCGCCTGGGGCACACGACCCGAGTGAAAATCGAAGGCGGCTCCCACGCCGATCAGCACCCCCGCGTCGAGATCCCGCCAATGCGCCGCCATGAAACGCTCCTGTTTCGGTGAGCCGAGGCCGACCCAGATCACGTCGGGCCGCAGCCGCGCGATTTCCGCGCGCCATGCGGTGAACTCCGCCGGTTCCAGCGGGCGGAAGGGAGGCGTGTGGGTGCCGACAATTTCCAGGCCCGGGAACCGGGCGACCAGCCGCGCCGCCAGTTCTGTGGCCACCCCGGGTGCTCCGCCGTAGAAATAGTGGCGGAGACCGACGGCGCGGCCGGTGGCGCAGACGGCGAGCAGGAGATCCGGACCGTAAACCCGTTCGACACCGCGCGGCCCCAGCCAGACCAGCGGCATGCCATCGGGCGTCGTGAGCCACGAGGTGTTGAAGATTCGGCGCAGCCCGGGCTCGTCGCCGGCGGCGATGAGGCTGTGGACGGTGCCGAGGCAGACATAACCCCGCCGCACCCGGCCCCGCTGGGCCACGATCAGTTCCCGTGCCTGGCCGAAGGTCAGCGCCGAGATCCCGAAGCCGATCACGTTGTAGCGAGGCGGAACAGAATCGGCGGTGGCGGGGGATTCCGGCGGGGGACTGGAAGGCGGTGGCGCCATCGGTGGCCGCAGTAGACGGGGGCGGCCGCGAACCCGCAACTGCGGAACGGTTCGCGGCCCTGGCGCCGGCCTCGCCGCGGCCGGCTACAAGGATCGGGCACGTGCCGGGTATCGGGACGATAGGGTTGGGTTGTAGCCGGGGGCGGCGACCCCGGCGGTTGGGCAACCGCCGGTCCTGCCGCGCCGGCCTCGCCGCGGCCGGCTACCACCGTGCGACGAGCGAGGTGTCGCGGCCCCGGCGGCGCCTTGCTTTCGCGCGGCGGGCTCGCGACGCTGGTGGTTTCCCATGGCCCTGGTCAGTCTCCTTGATGTCAGCCTCAGCTTCGGCGGCGCGCCGCTGCTCGATCGCGTCAACCTGCAGATCGAGCGCGGCGAGCGCGTCTGCCTGGTGGGGCGCAACGGGGCGGGCAAGTCGACCCTGATGAAGGTGATCGCGGGGGAAATGACGCCGGACGCCGGGCAGGCGATGCGGACCCCGGCGGATGCGGTGATCGCGACGCTGCCGCAGGAAGTTCCCGCCGGCCTGGCGGGCACGGTGCGGGCGGTCATCGAGGGCGAGGGCGGGGCGTACGAGGTGCACAACGACTGGGAGCGACACGATCGGGTGGAAAAACTGATGGAGCGGATGGGCCTGCCCGCGGAGATGGAGTTTGCCGCGCTCTCCGCCGGGCAGAAGCGCCGCGTCCTGCTGGCGCGCGGCCTGGTGACCGCCCCGGATCTACTCCTGCTCGACGAGCCGACCAACCACCTCGACCTCGCCTCGATCCGCTGGCTGGAGGACTTCCTGCTCGAGTGGGGCGGGGCGCTCCTCTTCGTGACCCACGACCGCGCATTCCTGCGCCGGCTGGCGACGCGGATTGTGGAGGTCGATCGCGGGCGGCTGATTGGCTGGTCCTGCGATTACGACACCTTTCTCGTGCGCAAGCAGGCGGTGCTGGAGGCCGAGGAAGTCGAACGGGCGCAGTTCGACAAGAAGCTGGCCCAGGAGGAGGAGTGGATTCGCCGCGGCGTGAAGGCCCAGCGCTCGCGGGCGCAGAACCGCATCCATGCCCTGCAGGCGATGCGGGCCGAGCGGGCGGCGCGGCGCGAACGCACGGGCACGGCCCGGTTGACGGCGCAGGAGGCGGATCGCTCCGGCTTCAAGGTGATCAGCTGCGCGGGCGCGAGCTTCCGTTACGGCGATCGCTGGATCGTGCGGGACCTCGACGTGCGGATCGAGCGGGGCGACAAGATCGGCATCGTCGGGCCGAACGGCGCCGGCAAGACGACGCTCCTGCGCCTCCTGCTCGGCCAGCTCAGCCCGCAGGCGGGGACCGTGGAGCATGGCACCCGCCTCGAAATCGTCTACTTCGACCAGTTGCGGGCGCAGCTCGACGAGGCGATGCGGGTGCAGGATGCGGTGGCGGACGGCAATGCCACCGTGACGATCAACGGCCGGACGCGCCACGTGATCTCCTACCTGGAGGACTTCCTCTTCGAGCCGGCGCGCGCGCGGACGCCGATTCGCGCGCTTTCCGGCGGGGAGCGCAACCGGTTGCTGCTGGCGAGGCTCTTCACCAAGCCCGCCAACGTGCTGGTGCTCGACGAACCCACCAACGACCTCGACGCGGAAACGCTCGAACTGCTCGAGGACCTCCTGGTGGAGTTCGGTGGCACGGTGCTGCTGGTGAGCCACGACCGGGCCTTTCTCAACGAGGTGACGACCAGCCTGCTGGTGTTCGAGGGTGAAGGCCGGATCACCGAGTTCGTCGGGGGCTATGACGACTGGCAGGCGGCGGTTGTGCGTCAGGCCGCCCCGGGAGCAAGGGACGATGGCGCCACGCCGGCCCGGGCGAGGGTCGGAAACGCCGAATTGGAAAAGAAGGCCGGAGCGACCAAGCCGCGCCGGCTGACGAACAAGGAACGGGCCGAGCTGGAGGCGCTGCCGAAACAGATCGAAGTCCTCGAAGCCGAGCAGGCCGAGTTGACGGCGCGTCTGGGAGATCCGCAGTTCTTCAAGACGGCTGGTGCAGAGGTGGCCCGCGCGACCTTACGGCTGCAGGAATTGGAGGCGGAGGTCGCCGCAGCCTACGAACGCTGGACGACGCTGGAAGGACAGGCGGCTACGGGAAAGTGAGTCTCCGATTACGGGGAGGCGCGCCGATCGCGGGTGCGTAATGGACCCCGGGGGTGTGCGCGTTTTCCGTCCTCGCCGCGACTTGTTTGACGGCGAATTTACCGGAGCATCCTGCCGCCCAGTCCCGCCGCGTAATGGCTGTTCACATCCAACTTCCCACGAATCCCAAGGCGACCGTGCCGTTCAAACCCGCGTTCGACGGCGACCGGGCGGCGCTGTTGGCCCGGCGGGCGGCCCAGCTTCCTGCAGCGGTGGTTCCGCCAACGCCGTTGCCCCCGGTTGTCGCGGCCGCAGCGGCTCCGGCGGCGAACGAGTTGCCCGCCGGCGAAGCGCCGGCCTCCGAGGCGTTGCTGGAAGGGTCGAGCGCTCCCGGACGAATCCGGGCTGTCGCGCTGGTCCTGAAGTTCACGCTGGTGGCGTCGATGCTCCTGGGCGGGGCGTTTGGTTTCCTCCGTTTCGTGATGCCGGTGATAAAGGAACTCCAGCAACCGACGCCTCCCCCCGCGGCTGGCGCGAAAGCGGACGCCCCGACCGCGGTGCGCATGCTGCAGGAGACGCGGGCCGTGGTGGCCAAGAACGACGCCAATGTCGCCTACCTGAATTCAATCGTCGATCCCGAGGCCGAGGCGAAGAAGGCAGCCGCGACCCCGGTGGCCCCCGCCGCGGCGCCCGTTGCGGAGGCCCGCCCGAGTGCCGCCCCGAATCGGCAGACCACCGGGAGAATTACCGCGGACGCCTGCCGCGCGGCGGTGGAGCGCCTGGTGATTGGCGGCGTCATGGAAGGCCCGGAGCCGCGGATCCTCTTGAACGGCCTGCTGGTGAAGCGGGGCGAGATCATCGACCGGGCGCTGGCGTTGCGCTTCATGGGCGTCGACGCGTACGACAACGTTCTCCTGTTCACCAACGCGGAGAACGAGGTCTTCCGCAAACGCTACTGACCGACGACGAGGATTCCGTCCTCCGGACGGGAGCGTCACTGTGCCGCTGTCGGGCGGGGGCCAACGGGGTCCTTGCATGGCCACGCTTTCACTCCGTTCCAGCGCAGCCACCCCTGGACTGGCGGCGTTCGGCCGCGTGGCGGTGAATCGGGTCGTCCCGTCCGCGCGGACGGGCCTGCAACGCGACTTGACCCCGGCCGCGCCATCCCACCGCCTGTTTCGTCCCCTCATGCGCCCCGTTACCCTTCTCGTGTTCCTGGCTGTGGCGGCTGTCGCCGCCGAACCAACCCCGCCCCCTGCTCCCCCGAAGAAGATCCCTCCTCCTGGTTTCACGCTGACCGACCGCGACCGGGCCGAGTTGACGACGGGTGCCGACGCCCTCGGTCGCGATCTCGCGGCGCTGGCGCGGGAACTCGCGGGCGAACCCCGCTGGCTGGCGCGGCTGCCCGACGTGGAGATCTTCCACAAGGCGGTTGATTGGGCGCTGCGCTACGACGAGTTCATGGCGCCCAAGGAGGTCGCCACCGCGCGAAGTTTCCTTGCGAAAGGGAACGAACGCCTCGCGCAGCTGCGCGCGCGCCAGGCGCCGTGGCTGGGGGCGACGGGGCTCGTGGTCCGCGGCTACCGGTCGCGGCTCGACGGCTCCGTGCAGCCCTATGGCCTGGTGGTGCCGCCGAGCCTGGCGCGTCCGGCCGGGCGACCGCAACTCCTGGTCTGGCTGCTGGGCCGCGGGGAGAAGCGAACCGAGCTCGCCTTCCTGGCCGAGCGCGAGGCCGGGCCGCCGCAGCTCACGCCGCGCGACACGCTGACCCTCGTGCCCTACGGACGGTTCTGCAACGCGACCAAGTTTGCGGGCGAGATCGACGTCATGGAGGCGCTGGCGGCGGTCAGGGAGCAGTATGAAGTCGATCCGCAACGCATCGCCGTGGCCGGGTTCTCGATGGGCGGCGGCAGCACGTGGCACCTGGCGACCCACTACCCGGGCCTCTGGGCGGCGGCGTTTCCCGGCGCCGGTTTCGCCGAGACGCCCGTGTTCACCCAGGCGCTGGCGCCGGGGCGCGATGCCGCGCCGCCGACCCCGGGACGCCGGGAAAGGGAAGGAACCGCCGAAGAGGGGTACCTGCACTGCGGCCCCGCCGGCGGGCAACCTCTTCAACGTGCCCACCGTCGCGTACAGCGGCGAAATCGACAAACAGAAGCAGGCGGCCGACATCATGACCGAGTATCTCGCCGCCGAGGGACTGCCGCTGCGGCACCTGATCGGTCCGCAGACTGCGCACAAGTACCACCCCGAGACCAAGGCGGAACTCACGACGCTGCTGGAGCAGGCGCTCGCGCGTGGACGGCCGGCCGTGCCGGCGGAGATCCGCTTCACCACCTACACCCTGCGCTACGCCGATTCCGCCTGGGTGCGGGTGGAGGGCCTGGAGAAACACTGGGAACGCGCCGACGTGCGCGCCCGGCTGGCCGAGAGCGGAGGGGCGGTGACGGTTGAAACGAAGAACGTCACGGCGCTGTCGCTGGTGGGCATCCCGGTGACGTCCGTGACTCTCGATGGTCAACGACTCGCAGTGGCCGGCGACCGCCCCCTTGCCTTTGGGCGGCGCGGGGGAACGTGGCGGCAGGAGCCGCCGGCGGAAGGGCGGCGCAAGCGTCCCGGGCTGACGGGGCCAATCGACGACGCCTTCATGGAGGGGTTTGTGTTTGTGCGTCCCACCGGGCGGCCGTTCCAGGCGGACGTCGCGGCATGGGTGGAGCATGAGCTGACCGCCGCGCGACGCCTGTGGCGCGACGTCTACCGGGGCGACGTGCCGGTGAAGGCGGATCGCGAGGTCACGGAAGACGACATCGCCTCGAAGCACCTCGTGCTGTGGGGGGATCCCTCTTCCAATGCGGTGCTCGGAAAGATCCTGGCGAAACTTCCGCTCCAATGGGACGCGAAGACCCTGCGGTTCCGGGGACGGACGTTGGAGTCGGCGCACCATGCGCCGATCCTCGTCTTTCCCAATCCGCTGAATCCCCGCCGCTATGTCGTGCTCAACAGCGGGCTCGACTTTCGCGCCGAAGGCTCAGCTAACAACGCGCTGCAGACGCCGAAGCTGCCCGACTGGGCGATCGTCGACCTGCGCACCGCCCCGACCTGGCGCTGGCCGGGGCGGATCGTCGAGGCGGGATTCTTCGACGAAGAGTGGAAATGAGGGGCGGATCTCCCTGGATTGCGGAGACAAAGTCCGTCTTCCGAAGCGAACCTCTTCCCTGGCAAACACCGTCATGAACCTGCCCCGCGCGCTTCCGCTCCTGCTCGCCGCCTTCATGGGCGGCCTCGTTGCCCAGACGCCACCTCCGCCGGCGAAGCGGTTGCCTCCGGCTGGGGTGGCGATTCCGGCCGCCGCTCGGGCCGAGTTGCTCGCGGGCGCAGCCGCCCTGCGCGCCGATCTCGATGCGGCGGCGCGGGAACTCGCCGCGGCGCGAAACGACCGCCTGGTCTCTCTCCTGCCCGATGCCGAGATCTACCACAAGGCGGTCGATTGGGCGCTGCGCTACGATGAGTTCTTCGACGCGAAGCAGGTGGCGGTGGCGCGCCGCCTTCTGGCCGCCGGGCGGGAACGCACGGCCGCCCTGCGGGCTGGTCGGGCACCGTGGCTGGAGGCGAAGGGGCTGGTGGTTCGCGGATATCGTTCGCAACTCGACGATTCCATTCAGCCCTACGGATTGTTCGTGCCGGAAGGTTGGCGAAGGGATCAACCCGGCCGGTTGCTGGTGTGGCTGCTCGGGCGAGGGGAGAAGCGCACGGAGTTGGCCTTCCTGGCCGAACGCGAGGCGGGTCCGCCCCAGCTGACGCCGCGCGACACCTTGGTGCTGGTGCCGTATGGACGCTTCTGCAATGCAACCAAGTTCGCCGGCGAGGTGGATGTCTTCGAAGCACTCGCCGCGGTGCAAGCCGGCTACGCGATCGATGCGAACCGGATGGGCGTGGCGGGCTTTTCGATGGGGGGCGCGAGCACGTGGCACCTCGCTGCGCATCACGCGGGCCGGTGGTGCTTCGCCGCCCCGGGAGCCGGTTTCGCCGAGACCCCCGTCTACGCCAAGGTCTTCGCCCGAGGCAAGGAGCCGCCGACCGGGTGGGAACAGAAGCTGTACCATTGGTACAACGCGACCGACTACGCGGCCAACCTCTTCAACTGCCCGACAATTGCGTACAGTGGGGAGATGGATCCGCAGAAGCAGGCGGCCGACATCATGATTCGCTCCCTCGCGGCCGAAGGGCTGTCGATCCCGCACCTGGTGGGTCCGCAGACCGCACACAAGTACCATCCCGAGACCAAGAAGGAGCTGACCGCGCGCCTCGAGGCACTCGCCGATCGCGGACGGGATCCCGCTCCGCCGGAGGTTCGAGTCACCACCTACACGCTGCGGTATCCCGGGAGTTCGTGGCTGCGGGCGGAGGGGCTGGTGCGGCATTGGGAGCGCGCCGATCTGATCGGGCGCCGTACCGGAGACGCGGTGGAGATCACGACCGAGGGGGTGACGGCGCTCAATGTGCAACTCCCCGGGTTGCGGCGGGTGTCCCTCGATGGACAAACGCTGGAGGTTCCGGCCGGAGCGGCAGAGGTGGCGGCGCATCGCGCGGGCGAGGCCTGGAAGCTGGGACGCCTGGAGGGAGGACTCCGCAAGCGTCCGGGACTGACCGGGCCGATCGACGATGCCTTCATGGGGCGCTTTCTCTTCGTCCGCCCGACCGGACCGGCACTAAACGACCGGGTGGGGACGTGGACGCGCGGCGAACACGCCCACGCCACCAAGATGTGGCGCGATCTCTACCGCGCCGAGGCTCCGGTGAAGGACGACGTCGCCGTGACGGACGCGGACCTCGCGTCCGCCAACGTGGTCCTCTGGGGCGACCCTTCGTCGAACCGGCTGCTGGCTCGGATCCTGCCGCGCCTGCCGGTGGTCTGGGACGGCCGCACGCTGCAGTTTCGTGGCCAGGGGCATGACGCCGCTTATCACGCCTTGATTCTGATCTTCCCGAATCCGCTGAACCCGGACCGCTACGTCGTCCTGAACAGCGGCATCGATTTCCGGGAGCACGGTTACGGCACGAATTCGCTGCAGGTGCCAAAGCTGCCGGACTACGCGGTAATCGATCTGCGCGAGCCGCCCGGCGAGCGCTGGCCGGGGAGGGTTGTCGACGCCGGGTTCTTCGACGAGCAATGGCGGTGAGGTGCGCGGACGGGGGGAAGAAACACACCCCAGCGCTGCGCGCCACCCCCCTCGAAGGGGGAACTTTGGCGGAGACTTCTCTCCACTGCGGCTCCTTCGCGTCCTTCGTGGCTTTGCGTGGGCCCGGATTGAAGGTAGGCGGGGCGACCCCGCCCCGCGTGCGCGGGCTTCGACGTCCATCCCCGCGGGACGGGGTCGTCCCGCCTACAGGGAGAACGGGCAAGGGTGCGGTGTTCTGAACCTCGAGACACGATTCGTTTCGCAGCTTCTCCGAATCACACCCCAGCGCTGCGCGCCACCCCCCTCGAGGGGGGAACTTAGGCGGAGACTTCTCTGCGCTGCGGCCCTTTCGCGTCCTTTGTGGCTTTGCGCGAGCCCGGATTGAATGTAGGCGGGGCGACCCCGCCCCGCGTGCGCGGGCTTCGACGTCCATCCCCGCGGGACGGGGTCGTCCCGCCTACAGGGAAACCTTGAGAGGGGAACGTTGGGCAGAGTCCTCTCTCCGCTGCGGCCCTTTCGCGCCCTGCGTGGCTTTGCGTGAGCCGCCCCGCGTGCGCACTACGCGAGCTCGAGGCCGCGCATGGTGCCGGTGGAGGTCGCGAACTTGTCCGCCTCGATGCCCAGGCGCTGCAGCATCGAGACAAAAAGATTGGGCAGCGGGTAATTGTGGACGCTGTCGAAGCCGAGGTGCTGGCCGTGGCGGAAGCCGCCGCCGGCGAGCAGGGTCGGCAGGTTGGTCGTCACGTGGGTGTTGGCGTTGCCGAGGTTTGAGCCGTAGAGAACCATCGTGCGGTCGAGCAGGGATTCGCCGTCCTCACGCACGGCCTTTAGGTCGTTGAAGAGCCCGGCGAGCAGGCGCATGTGCCATTGGTCGATCGCCTTGAGTTGCGCGATCTTCGCTTCGGAGCGTCCGTGGTGCGAGAGGTTGTGGTAGCCGTCGGTGATCTTCACCTCGTGGTCGAGGTCAATCGTGGGGGAGTTGACGCTGTCGAGGAGGAGCGAGATCGAGCGCGTCGAGTCGGTCTCGAAGGCGAGCCGCGCCATGTCGTACATCAACTTCACCTTGTCCATGTAGGCCTTGGGGCTTTCGGGATCGAGCGGCACCGGCGCGGTGACGCGCGGCTTGGGACGGGTTTCCCATTCCTTCGCGAGTTGGAGCCGCTGCTCGAGTTCGCGGACGCTGGTGAAGTACTGGTCGAGGCGATCACGGTCGCGGCTGCCGACGCTGCGTTGCAGATCGCGCGCCTGGCTGCCGACCGCATCGAGGATGCTGCGCCCCTGGGCCAGCTTGCGCAGCTGGGCCTCGATTTCCGCGGGCGAGCCCTGCACGAAGAGACGCTTGAAGACGTCGGCCGCCTTTTCCTCGCACGGGATCAGCACACCCGAACCGGTCCAGGAGAGGCTGCGCACGCCCTGTTGCACGTTGACGCCGAGGGTGAGCGACGGGAATCGCGTCTCGTGGCCGATGCGCTCGGCGATGTACTGATCGAGGGAGATGGTGTTGCGGAAACCGCCGCTGCCGGGGTGGGGCGCGGCGGTGAGGAAGCAGATATCGGCGGGATGCCCGCCATCGACGTCGGGGTGCCAGACTCCGCTGAACACGGTGAAGTCGTCGCGGTGCTCCTTCAGGGTCTCGAGGTAGGGGGAGAGCGCGTAGTTCCGCCCGGTCTGCTTGGGAAAGAACTGGTCGGGGAGGAGGCCGAGGTTGTTGCAGACGGCGAGCAAGCGCCGGGGCTTTGCCTTGGCCGGCGCCGGGCTGGCGGCGCGGGCGAAGGCCGGCAGCATCGATTCGAGCAACGGGAGCGACATTGCGACGCCCGTGGCACGGAGGAACTGCCGCCGCGACAGCGCCCGCCGGGTGGCGACGCGAACGGAGGCGGAAGACAGGGGAGCGGGGGACGCGGGGAAGGGGAGAGAGGGAGGCATGGGGGTGGAAGAGGGATAGGAGGAAGCGGCGACGCGGGGATGGGGGAAGATAACGGTGCGACTTAGGGAAGGTGCCAGGCTTCAGGACGACGGATCATCGCGACCAGCATGCCGAGGATCGCATCGTATTCGGCCATCAGAGATTGTCCCTCCGGTGGCGTGAGGTAACCGCACTTCACGGCAAACTGGATCCACACCTGGGTTTCAGCCGCTTCGCCTTCGCATTCGTTGAGTTTGCTCAAAAAGGCGGCGGGATAACGACGCTTCCGCCATGCCTCAGCAAGATTGGCACAGACGGAGCGCGAGGAACGGCGACCTTGGTCGGTCAGGGCGTACCGCTCTTCGACGGGGAAGTGGCGACTGGCATTGAACCAGATCATTGCCGCTTCAAAGGCTCGCTGGAACACCTCCAGGTCGGCATGCGTTCGGATCGTGCTCTTTCGTTCGATGCTCATGTGAAGGCTCTCTGCCTCTCCGCGTCTCCGGGTCTCCTCATCTTCATTTCCTCCGGAACAGCTCGCTTTGGACCACTTCATGAACCAAGGAGCGTACGCCCCAGCCGCTGGCGCGGGTCCGGGCCAGCATCGCTTCGACCGCGGGGCGGTCGCTGAAACGCACCGGCGCACCGGTCGCGTAGGTCACGAGCTGCTGCACCAGGTTGCGGGCGACGGGGACCTCGTCCGCCAGCAGCAGGCGCTTGAATTCCCGGATGTCGGTGAACGGCCGACCATCGGGCATCTCCCCCGTGCAGTCCACCGGCAGCGCGTAGTGAAACGCGAACTTCTGCCCGCCGCGTCCGAGGCCCGGGGCCGCCTTGGCCGTCTCGCCCATCGCACGGTAGCGATCGCGGAATCCTCCCATGACGTCGAAGCTCTCGAGCGCGAAACCCGGCGGATCGATCTTCACGTGGCACGACGCGCAGCTGTCCACCGAACGGTGCTTGTCCAGCTGCTGGCGGATGGTGGCGGCGCCCCGGATGTCGGGTTCGACCGCCGGCGTATTGGGCGGCGGCTTGGGGGGCGGATCGCCCAGCAGGCGTTCCATGATCCAGACACCGCGCAGGACCGGCGAGGTGGTGGTGCCGTTGGCGGTCACCTTCAGGACCGCCGCCTGCGTCAGGAGCCCACCCCGCACACTGTCCGCCGGGAGCGGCACCTTCCGCAGCGCCACCCCTGACACCGGGGGGAGGCCGTAGTGCTGCGCGAGCTTCTCGTTGAGCATCGCGAAATCCGAGGCCACGAGATGGCGGGCCGGAAGGTCGGCGCGAAGCAACTCCCGGAAGAACTGCTGGGTCTCCTCGAGCGCCGACTCGGTGAGCAGATCGTCGAGATAGTAGTCGGGATAGAGGTTCTCGTCGGGTGCGGTGCCGCCGACCTTGCGGAGGTCGAGCCAGTAATCGAGAAACGCATCCGTGAAACGCCGGGAGCGCGGATCCTGCAGGAGGCGCTCGGTCTCCGCGCGGAGCACCTCGGGCCGGCGCAGTTTCGCCTGGTCGGCTAGGGCCCGGAGCGCGGCGTCCGGAGCGGTGTTCCACAGGAACAGGGCGAGCCGGGTGGCGAGGGCGTGATCCCCGAGGGGGCCGGGACGCTCCTCCAGCCCGATGAACTCCGGCGAGCACAGCACCGCGGTGTAGCCCGCGATCATCGCGTCCACAAAGGCCCCGCCGGCAGCGAGGGTGTGCTGCACGACGGGCAGGAATCGCGCGACCTCCCCGGCGGCGACCGGACGCCGGTAGGCGCGGCGGAGGAAACCCTCGAGCAGGCGGGCGGCATCCTCCCGCGGGTGATCCGAGATCACCTCGACGCCACCGCCGGCCGCCGCACGCAGCGGCAGATCACCGAACAGCAGCCGGTGTCCGGCGGTGGGCCATTGCACGAAAATCGGTCCCTCGACCTCGAGCCAGCGAAACACCACGCCCGGCTGGCCTTCCTTCTCGGCGAGGGGATTCTGCCAGCGCCCGGCGCCGGGCCGGGAGCGGAAGAAGCGGGCGGCATCCGGCCGGATCGTCTCGCCGGGAAGCAGCCAGACGTCGAGTTCCTGCACGGAAGGCTCGGGCGTCACGTCGAAGGCCCCGAGGCGGCGCAGCTGGCGCGGGGGAATCTCCGAGTAGATCGTAATCGGCTCGTCGCGCCGACCCGCGGAGATGTCGTCGAGATCAGGAATCCACCAGCGATCGGGTTTGCCCGGCACGGGTTTGCCGGGCCCCACCCAGACGGAGTAGGCGTGGAAGCGCAGCCGGTAACGGCCGCCGTGCGGGGCCTTGAACTGGTTGAACTTCGGCTCGAGCGGCTCGTACGTGCTGGCGACGAGTCCCACGCCTTCGAGTTCCCGGGTGGCCGGGTCCCTGGCTCCGACGGTCGCGGGCGCCTTGCCGGCGCGGACGTCCGGTTGCGCGGTGCGGTCGAGCACCGGGAAGGTGGCGCGCTCCGGCGCGGTGTTGAAGACCGAGAACTTCATCGGCCCGACGAAGCTGCGCTGTTCGCGGGCGTAGTAGCGGACGGTTTTCGGCTCCGGACGGGCGACCTGGTGCGCGACGACTTCACGCAGCGCATACTCGGCGGCGCCCAGGTAGCGCGCCATCTGCACGTGGGAGACATCGAGCGCCTCGCCGAGTTTGTTGAAGCGATGGGCTTCCCCATCCTCGGGCAGCCACTCCTTCACCTGGAGCCACGGGGCCTGGAGCAGGTCGCGCACGGCGTTCTCGTATTCGTGGCGGTTCAGGCGCCGCCGGGTGGCGCGGCCCTCGGTGGCATCCCGGGCGCGTTCCGCGGCGGTCAACGGTTGTGCCACTTCGCCCAGGAAGGCCTTCACGTCCGCGGCGGCGGGGCGGGCCTTGGACTTCGGCGGCATCTCCCCGGTGGCCACGCGATCGTGCACCTTCACCCACAGGTCGAAGTTCTTCGGATCGCCCGGGGCGAAGGCGAGGCTGGTGAGATCGAGGTTGCCCTTCTTTTCGATGTCGTCGTGACAGCCGGCGCAGTGGCGCTCGATGAAGGATCCGAGCGCTGCCGGAGGCGTGGCGGCGCCCGCAGGGGCAACGACAAGCGCGAGCAAGGCTCCGGGGATGGCGGCGTGGGTGCGCACGGGTGGGGAACGGGCGCGCAGCTTCGAGAAGTTTGCGGGTGGCGTCAATCGAGGGTTCCAGGGGAGCCGCGGCCGGGGTCGCCGTCTCCGGTTACCTCTGATTCGACCACCGTCAGCCCTGTGGGCGGGACGACCCCGTCCCGCGAACTCCCCGGCCCACGAAGCCAGCGCGCGGGGCGGGGTCGCCCCGCCTACAGGCGGGCGCGCGGGGCGCCTACACCGGTCGCACGCGGCGGTGGCCGCGCCAGCGGGCGCGGGCGAGCGCCACGCAGCGCCAGAGTCCGAAGGCGATCCGGTATTTCCAGCGCACCCAGGGCGAATTGCGCGGATTGAAGTGCTTCAGGTAAACGTCGCGGTTGGCGTCGAAGATGGCCGTCGCCATCGCGTCGTAGTCCTTGGCCACACTCAGCCCCTTCAGGTGCGTGAGGCGCACGCGCCCATCGTAGACGATGCGCCGTCCGGCGGCCGCGACGCGGAGGCAGAGATCGAGATCGTCGCCGTACATGAAGAACCGCTCGTCAAACACCGCGCCATCCGGCGCGACCTGCCGGAGCACCTGGCGCGGGGCGAGCAGGAAGGCGCCATTGATTGCACCGACGTCGTAAGTGCCGTCGATCGGCAGATGGGTGAGGTTGTACCCGGCGAAGAATGCGGTGCGCGGGAAGGCGGCGGCGAGGCCGCTGGCGCGACAGAAGCCGTCCCATAGCGTCGGGATCGAGCGGCGGCAGGCGAGGTCCATCGACCCATCCGCCAGTTCGAGCCGCGGGGAGATCAGCCCGATCGCCGGGTCGGCTTGCAGGCGGCCCACGCAGTGGGCGAGGGCCTCGGGGTTGGCGATGGTGTCGGGATTGAGGAACAACACGTACTCGCCGTGCGTCCGGGAATAGCCGCGGTTGTTGGCGCGGCCGAAGCCGAGGTTGGTCTCGGCGGCGACGTAGTCGACCCAGGGGAAATCGCGGCGGATGCACTCCCCGGCCCCGTCGCCGGGCGAGTTGTCCACGACGCAGACCTCCACCGGGCGGTCCAGCAGCCGCCGGGGCAGGGAGGCGAGGCACGGGCCGATCTCGTCGCGCGACTTGTAGGCGACGATCACCACCGACAACAGCGGCAAATCCGGCGTGGACACCCGGGGACCCTGCGTGAACATCCTCGCCAACGCAATGTCCGCCGCGCCGACCCTCAGCGTCATCGTCGTCTGCCGCAACCCGGGCCCCCGCCTGGCCAGCGCGCTCGACAGCGTATGGGAGCAGCGTCACGTGACGCCGGAGGTGATCGTGATCGACGGTGCGTCGACCGACGGCACGGTGGCCTGGCTCGAGGCGCGGCGCGCGCGGCTGGGAGCCTTCGTCTCCGAACCGGACGGTGGCGTGTACGAGGCGATGAACAAGGGCGTGGCGCGGGCGACGGGTGAATGGGTGTATTTTCTCGGCTCGGATGATCGGCTCGCGGGCGACATGGTCCTCAGCGAAGTGGGAAACTGGATGCGCAAGACCGAGGCCGGCGTGGTGGTGGGGGAGGCGGCGTTCGACGATGGCCGGATCTACAAGCTCCGCTCGCAGGTCAACACCATCGCGCGGAATTTCGTGCATCACCAGGGCGCCTTCTACCGGCGGACGCTGTTCGAGGAGAACGGCGGTTTTGACGCCAGCCTGGCCGTGCAGGCCGACTACGACTTCAACGTGCGCCTTTGGAAGGGCCGCGTGCGCTTCAAGCCGATCCCACTGCGGGTGGCCGCGTGCGGCATCGGCGGCGTGAGCGATGGGGGAGACTGGCGGGTGTACCGGGAGGAGATCACCGTCCGCCACCGGTATTTCTCGGTGGCCCGGAGCCTGCCTTGGGACGCCCTGGCGGTGCTGCGGTGGGGGCGAAAGCAGTTCGTGCGCGGTGCGAGGCGCCAGCGGCGATGAGCCGGATGGGCCGGGTTGCCCAGGGCCTGACGCTGCTGGTGTTGCCGGTGGTGCTGGCGGTCGTGGCGCTCCGGCTCGACCGGGATCGGGGGCCGTGGTGGTTGGGCTCCAACAGCGATCCCAGCTACCAGTACCTGTTGAACTCCCTGCTCGTGCGGCTGGGCCACCCGCCGTGTCACGTCGACCACCCGGGCACACCCCTGCAAAGCCTCGGCGCGGCGGTGCTGCAGGCCACGACGCCGGGCCGCGAGGGCGAGGTGCAGATGCGTGCGGTGCTGGCGGATCCCGAGGCGGCACTGGCCCGGATCCATCGGACGTTGCTGGCCGGAGCCGTGGTCGCGCTGGCGCTGGCGGGCGGGCTGGTATGGGCGCGATCCGGTTCGTGGTGGCTGGCGCTGGGTGTTCAGCTCACGCCGCTGCTGCAGGTCGGCACGTATCGGTCGACCTTGTGGGTCGATCCCGAGGCGCTGCTCGTGCCGCTGGCGGTGCTGCTCGTGGCGCTCCTAGTCATGGGCGAACTTGGGCCGGAGGGCGCGGAGGCGCCCCGGCGCGACCGCTGGCTGGCTCCGGTCCTCGGGCTGGTGGCCGGGGTGGGGCTCGCCACCAAGATCACGTTTGCGCCGCTGTGCCTGCTGGCGCTGCTCACCCGGCGTACCTGGCGCGAGGCCGGTTGGACGCTGGGCGCGATGGGGGCGGGAACGGCCGGGGCGCTGGCACCGGCTTTTTCCGAGGTGCCGCGGATGCTGCGGTGGTTCGAGCGACTGGCGACCCACACCGGAACCTACGGCACCGGCGCGGAAGGGTTCGTCGATCCGACGAGGTATCTGTCGGGCATCGGATCGATGGTGCTAGCGGATCGGGTGTTGCTGGTGCTGGCCGTGGTCGCGGTGGTGGTCGGCGGGGCCGGGGGCCGCTGGTGGGGCGGCGAGGTGGTGCGGGCGCGGCACCGGCGCCTCCTCCTGTTGACTGCTGGGGTGCAGATCCTGGGTGTGCTGCTCGTCGCCAAGCATCCGCATCCCCGCTATCTCGTCCCCGTGGCGATCTCGGCGGCCTTCAACGCTGTGCTGCTGGCCGACCTGGTGCGACGCGTCGGGCCCCGGCCAGGGGGGCGGTGGATCCGGCGCGGGGTGCTTGGGCTCGGACTGGTTGGGACGATCCTGGTGTGGAGCGACGGGCGGGAACTGGCGCAGGAACTCCGCGGCCTGCGGGATCGGCAGCTGTCGTTTGTCCGGGAGGTGGACGACCTCGCGGCCCGCGGGCGGCACGTCGACTACTACCGCAGCAGTTCGGTGGCTTTCGCGCTGCACTTCGGCAACGGCACGGCGTGGAGGTTGTTTGCCGAACCCCTGGCGGAACTGCACCCCGGCCGGCTGTTCTTCAACCGCTTCACCGGTCGGTTCGAGACCTTTGCCGGGCCTGTCCCCTTCGATCAGGTCGCCGGGAACGCTCCGCTCTTTCTCGTGGGCACGGGTGGCATCGAGTCTCCTGTCCCAGGGGGGATCGGCCTGCCACCTCCGGGTTGGTCGCTCATCGCGGTGCGACGCAGCGGGGAGATGACCTTGCACCGTCTGGGGCCGGAGAAGCGGCCGCCGTGATGGCAAGGGGGACAGCTTCGCTGAAGAAAGAGCTTCACTGACCGTCAGCCTTGTGGGCGGGGCGCCCTCGCCCCGCCATGGCCCACCGCCGATGCGTCAGCCCGCGCGACGGGGGCGCCGCGCCTGCAGGAGTTTTCGGCCTCAGCGAAGCGCGCGGCGCAGGAAGGCGAGGCTGCGGCCGGACCAGCGTCCGAGGCCAAGGCGCAGGTTCCAGAACCGATTTCCCACGCGCAGCCAGTCGCCGCCGAATAGGACTCGTAGCGGCAGCGCGCGCCAGAAGGCGCGACCGAGCCGCGCGGGACGGTGCGAGAAATCAAACCCGGGCCGGCGGGCGGCAACCTCCGTGCGGACCGCGGCGAGGGCCTGCCAGTAAGGGCCATACAGGCGCTGGCGGAGAGTCCAGGGCATGACGCCGTAGTCGAGCTGCCCGGACTGCCACCACCAGTCGCCGCAGAGCGGACGGAAGCGGGCGAAGTGGAAGACGATGGGCTCGGGGTGATTTCCACCGGGTGGCGGAGCCGCCTCTGGAGAATCCCAGTTCCACGGGGCGAGGTTCACACCTGGATGTTCGAGCACGAGCAGGGCTGCGCCGAGGCGGGCCGGCCAGGCGTCCAGGTAACCCTGGTCCGCGTACCGGCCCGGTTCGACGCGATCGTGGCACCACGCCAGGCAGCGTTCGCGCCAGTCGTCGAGGCAGGCGCGGCCGGCGTCGTCGCGGCGAAAGCTGAGGATGCCGACGTTAAACCGACCGTGCTGCTCGTAGTGGCGCAGCCAGGGCGGAAAGCGGTGGGCGGTGATGAGCACGCTGGCGCGGGCAGCCTCCATCGCGGCGAAGATCGGGTCCGGCGCGGCGAAGAAGAACAGGTCGGCATCGAGATAGGTGAGTCGCGAAATCTCCGGGTGGCTGGTCAACAGCCAGCGCGGCCAGCAGGGTGACAAGGTGAAGACATATTCGACCGGCGCGCGGTTGACCTTGGCCTCCAGGAGGGCGGGATCCGCGCGCTCCAGTTCAGCCAGCGGCACCACCTGCAGGCGCGGTTCTGCCCTTTCCTTCAGGAGGTCGGCGGTGAAGTCATCGAGCGCGAGGACCCACAGCACGGCCGCGGGGTCGTGGACGGCGAGCGACCGCCAGAGGGCGAGACCGGGCAGGAGGAAACCGCGATCAAAATAGGTGCAGTAGTGGTTCATCGCGCCGAGACCCGTTCGAGGTATTGCCGCCATTCGGCCGCGGAAAGGGGAAACTCGCGCCCCCGCCACGCCGGAGGCAAGGGCCGTTTTTCCCGGGAAGGATGCAGGGAGCGGCGCCCGCCCTCGCGGTCGACGACGATGGAATCGCCCACGACGCGGCCGCGTCCCCCTTCGACGTATCGCAGGAAATCCGTGAGCCGCGGCTGGGGTTCAGGATGGGCGCGGGCGGTGGGAAAGAGCTTCCAGGCGAGGTAGCCGAACGGAGCGTCGGAGGCTTCGGTGATGGCCACGGTTCCCGCCCGCAACGCGCTTTCGTAGGCGACAATCTGCTGTTCCGTTCGTTGGAGGAAGCGCCCGAGAAACACCGCGGCGACGGCGAGGGCGACCATGCCGGCGCCGCGAATCCAGTGGGTGAGCGGCGAAGGGGAGGCGGTTCCGGCATCGCCGGCACCGAGGAGGACGACGGCGGGCTCCAGAAAATAGTAGTCCCACCATTGTCCGCGGAAGGCCACGAGGGCGACGTACGCCCCCGCGCAGGCGACGAACCCGGGTTCGAGCGGGAAACGCCACGAAATCGCCCAGGCGCCCAGAAACGTCGCCGCGACCAGCAGCAGCGATCCGGCACGCTCCCAGCCGGGGGTTTCACACGCGAGGACGACGGGTTCACCGAGGACGAGCCAGGCGCCGGCGAGTGTCAGCAACAGCGGGAGGGCCGGCCGGGCGAGGTTGGCGCGGACGGCCGCGCGCCACGAGTGACCGTGCCAGCCACGCCAGCAGGCGAGGAGCCCGGCGAGGATCACGACACCCAGGACGAGGTTGCCGGCCAGCCGGGTGGCGCTGAACTCCTCGCGCCAGCGCGCGGCGGCGACCACACGCGCGAAATTCACCGGCCACCAGCCGGCCAGGGCGAGCGTGGCGCCGGCCGTGAGGGCGATGCCGGCGGCGAGTTCGCGGGAAAGGCCGCGCCCGGTCCGCCAGCAGCGGATGAGCTCGACGACGGGGAGCGCCAGCAGGCAGACGGCACTCTGGCGGTTCGCGACGGCGAGGAGCACGACGGCGAAGAACCACCGGTGGCGTCCGCGGCGCCAGGCCAGCAGCGCGGCGAGCGTGAGGGCAACCCCGAGAGGCACCCCGGTGTATTCAACTCCCTTGTTCAGCCAGACCGGGAAGACCGCCAGGGCCAGGAGCCCGAGTTCCCCGCCGGCGGTCGCGGGACGGAGCCAGCGGCGCAGCAGGAGGTAGACGGACAGGAAGATCGCCGCGTTGAGGCCGAAGGTGGCGAGCCAGAGGTTGCCCGTGACGGCGTGGAGGCCGAGGCTGAGAATCGGGAGCGGGAGATTGAACGGCTCCAGCCAGTCGCTCGGAGTCCAGGCGCCGCGACGGACGGTTTCCACCACGGTCTCGAGGTAGCCAAAGTCGTCACCGCGGACGAGCACCCGGCCCGGCAGCAGGGCGGCGAGCATCCCGGCGAGACCAGCCAGACCGGCGATGGGAAACGCGGGCTTCATGCCGGGCGTTTCCGGGCGAGCACGACATTGTCGAGGTAGAAGTCCGGGTGGGCCGGCAGGAGGGCCCCGGCCAGGGCGCCGACCAGGTTGACGGGTGCGACCAGGAGCAACTGGGCGAGGAGGTTGAGGCTGCGGTGCCGGGAGCGGGTCACCTTGTACAGCCAGGCGGCGGCGAGTTGCGCCAGGGCGCGGGCGTCGGCGGTGGCCTTGCGCTGCACCTCGACGGCAAAGCCGTTTCGCTCGAGGAGCGCGCACAGGCCAAACGAGGAGTAGCGGGCGAAATCCTGCGGCTGTTCGTGCTCGTCCCAGACGAACGGCACGGCCAGCACGAGGAGGCCGCCGGGTCGCAACACGCGCGCGATCTCGCGCAGGAAGTCGTCGGGCGTGAAGACGTGTTCGAGCACCTGCGAGCAAAGGGCGCCGTCGAAACTCGCCGCCGGAAAGGGCAGGGTGCGGCCGTCGTAAAAGACCTCCGCGGCGGCGAGGGCGCGCGTGACCGGGGTGTCGATGTCGACGCCGACATAGCGGCTCGCCGGCACGGCGGCGCGGTAGGGCTGGCGACCGCACCCGATGTCGACCACCTCGCCGGTCAACCGGGACAGGAGCGGACGGAGTTCGCGGGCCAGCCCGCGGCGGGCGAAGTAGAACGGGTTGACGAACAGCCCGAGCCAGCCGGGATCAAATTGTTCCTGCTGCCAGCGTCGGCGGAGGGCGTTCATGGGGAGGTGCGTTCCAGAAGCAGGCCGCGGAACTCCGCCGCGATGTCGGCGACATCGAAGGTCGGCCACTCGGCGGTCACGCGGTACGCGGGGAGCAGGGGTTGCAGGAGCCGCGGGCGATCGAAGAACCAGCAGGGATAACTCGCGGGGTAGATCGACGGCGGGACCCGTTGGAGGGTGAGGCGATCGCGTCCACCGGCGACAAACCCCGTGCGATCGATGATGATGGCGCCGAAACCGCGCCGGGCGGCATCGGCGAGAAGGGCGTGGGGATTCTCCAGGTAGGGCAGGACGCTCGACAGCAGCAGGGTGGAGTTGCGCGCGTCGGGCGCGGCGGCGTCGAGGGTCGGTTGGAAGCGCAGCGGACCTGTTTCGAATTCGGCACGGCCGGCGGCGACGAAATGCGCCTGTTCCACCACCGTCCAGCGGAGGCGGGGCAGGCCCTCGAGCCAGCGGCGGTGCTGCCACCACGTGCTGCCCAGGGCGCCGCCGAAATCGATCACGTCGAGGTTGCCGTTTCCGGCCGCCGCGCGGCGGAGGAGCGCGCCGAGCAGCGGGGCGTGCCATTCCGGAGTGGCGAAAAGGACGGTGTCGCGTTCGTAGGCCGCGCGGCCGTCGCGGACGGCGCGGGTGGCGGCGACGGCTTTCTCCAGGATCGCGGGCGCTTCGTAACCCGTGGCGGCGGCGCGCGCAGCCTCCCAGGTCGGAAAGTCGCCGGTGAAGACGGGCGGCGTAAAGGCCCGGCGGAGACTTCGGACGAGCGCGGGCGGCAGCCACGCCTGGGCGAAACGGGAAAGCGGCGAGTTCATCGCATTCGGGCGAGGCGGGCGCGGATCCGGCGCAGCAGCCGGCGCCAGCCGCCAGGGTTGGCCGCCTGCCAGAGATCGCGGCAGGCGGGATGCTCGGTGGGCTCGGGCCACACTGTGGGGATCGGTGGGGAGGGGCGCAGGGGAGGGTTCGCCCAGTCGGTGGCGGCACCGGCATTGGTGGCGTCGCGGTCGAAGCCGAGGTGTTCGACCATGCTCCACGGCGGCCGCAGGCACAGCCCGCCATCGGCAAAGTGGTGGCAGAGCCAGCGCACGGCCCAGAGGTTGCGCGCCGTTTCCTCCTGCGCCATCGGCAGGAGATCGGCGCCGTAGGCCTCGACGGGTCGGCCGAGCTCCGCGGCCCGGCCCAGCTTGGCGAGGGCGGTCTCCTCCGTCATGCCCCGCCAGCCGCGGGCCCAGGTGCCCCAGACCCAGCAGTCCGCGCGGGCATCGAAATAGGGCGCGGCCCCGATGCCGGGCGGCGTCACGCGGGGGTGCGTCCAGGCGCTGATGCTGCGCACCCGCTCGTCCGCGGCGTAGTGGTGCAGCGCCGCGCACATCCAGGCGTAGGTGCCGGGCACGGCGATGAGATCGTCCTCCCAGACGATGAAGGCCTCGTGTTCGCGGGCGACGGCGTCGACTCCGCTGCGCACGTTGCGGCCGAGGCCGAGGTTGGCCGGGCGCTCCACGACGCGGCAATCGCACCAGTCCACCGCGCGCAACCGGGCGCGCACCGCGCCAACGGCGGCGGCATCGGTTGCGTCCCTGGCGCCGTCGCTGAACACCCACAGGAGCGGCGCCTGATTTTCCCGCAGCACCTCGAGGACGCGCGCGAGGAGGGCGGGGCGCGCGTAGGCGAAGAGGACGACGGGGATCGGGGCGGGCATGGGTTCAGTGCAGACGGTAGAGCAGATCGGCCCGGGTGCCGAGATCGGTGAGCGTTTCGAACAGGCGGTAGCGGGGCGCCAGCAGTGCCGTGATGGCCGCGGCGTCGCGGGCCTCCACGCAGATGAACCGGGGAGCATGGCGGGCGAGATCGAGACCCTGCAGCGCGGTGATTTCGGCGCCTTCCACGTCGAGACTGAGCAGATCGATGCGCCCGCCGATCCGGGCCTCGTCGATGAGGGCGGAAAGGGTGCGGGCCGGCACCGTCAGCCGGCGGGAGGAGGCCAGCCCCTGGGCGGCCAGCCCGGCGGCCACGTGGGCAGCGGTGGCGGCTTCGTCCCCGAGGGCGCCGCGCACGGTCGACATCAGGCCGGCGAAGTGCAGCTCGACCGTGGCGCCCGGCTCGTCGCGGGCGGCGAGGGCGCAGGCGGCGACCTGCGCGCGGCGGTTGCGGCGGCATTCGGCGGCGAGTTCGGGCACGGGTTCGATCAGGAGGCCGGTCCAGCCGCGGATCTTCTCGAAGTAGTAGGTGTTGCTCTGGCGCACGCCGTCGTTGGCGCCGGCCTCGATGAACACGCCGTGGTCGAAGTCGAGGTGGCGTTCGAGTTTGCGGTCGAGGTCGTGAAGGGCCGGCCGGGAATAACGCAGGATGCCCAGACGTTCACAGCCGCGGCGGCGAAGCCGGAGCAGGGATTGGCGGAACCGCGACGGGAGCCTCATGATCGCCGGAGGTAACCCCACGCGCGGAAGGGAATCAACAAGGCGCGGGTCTGCAGGAGGGCGATCGGCCGCACGGAGCGGTGCAGGAACGACGAGAGCCAGGCCGCGGCGGCGTAGGAAATCACGGTGGCCAGGGCGGCGCCGAGGCCGCCCCAGCGGGGAATGAGGAGGAGGTTGAGTCCGATGTTGAGCAGCGCCCCCCCGGAGGTCGCGACGAGGTAGAAGCGCTGGTGGCTCTCGTTGACCAGCCACTGGCCGCGGGCCACGCCGAGAAAGACAAAGACGCTCGCCCAGACGTGCAGCGCGACGATTCCGGCCGAGGCGGAGTACTCGGGTCCGTAAGCCAGGCGCACGATCCACGGGGCGGCCAGGGCCACCGGCACGGCCAGGGCGTAGGCGGCGGCGGCGCTGAGATCAAAGTACTGCTGGAAGCGCAGGTGATAGGCCTCGGATCCCCGCTCACGGGCGCGCAGCAGGGCGGGAAGGGTGCTGGAGGCGAGCGCGGTGGGGATGAAGTACCAGATCTCCGTGAGGCGCGTGGCCGCGGAGTAGAGGCCCACAGCGGCCGGACCGACGAGGTGGCGCAGCATCACCTCGTCGATTTTCATGTACAGGACCACGGCGAGGCTGGCGAAAAGCAGGGGCCACGACTCCCGGAGCAGCCGGCCCATCTCGCTGCGCGTGGCGGCCGACCAGCGGAACGGGCAGCCGGCGCGGCGAGCCGCCCAGTGAAGCCCGGCGGCGGCCAGCCCCGCCTCGAGCACCAGCACCGCGGCGAAGCCGGCCAGCGGTGCGGCGGTGGCGATCAGCCAGAGGCGCAGCGCGGCCCCGACGCCCAGGACGGCGGTTTGGATCACCGTGGCAGGACGCGCCAGCAATTGGGACTGTAGCCAGACTTCCGGCAGGAGCAGCGCGGGTTGCAGGAGCGTGGCGGCGAGCAGGGCGAGCAGCGGGGCCTCCGCCCCGGGCGCGAGGGCGGCGAAGCCGAGGAGGGCTCCGATGGTGGGGAGGGCCGCCAGCAGGCGCAGACAAGCTCCGCTGGCCAGAATCTCCGCGGTGCGGGCCGGCTCGCGCAACACGTCGCGTTTCACGATCGACTCGACTCCGAGGGAAACAACGGCGCCGGCAAGCGTGGTGAGGGCGATGGCGTAGTTCAGGCCGCCGAGTTGTTCCGGGCCGAGGTGGCGGGCGACCAGGAACCCGACGCCCACGCCCAGCACGAGGCGCACCGCCCGCTCGGCAAAGAGCCAGCCAAGGTTGGCGGCGGCCCGTTGCAGGCCGGGACTGGCCATGACTTCCGCCGCGTGCTGCATGCGGGCGGACGATGGGTTCGGCGGCAGGGGCGGTCAAGGACGCCACGGGGCCGGGGAAAAAGGCTTCCCCCTTCCCGGCGGGCGGCTACGGTCGCGCCGTCAGCCCGCATGAAGCTCTCCATCGTCATTCCCTGCTACAACGAGGCCCGGACCATCCGGAATATCGTGGACCGGGTGCGTGCCTCGCCCGTCTCGGACAAGGAGATCATCATCGTGGACGACTGCTCCCGCGACGGCACACGGGATCTGCTCCGCACCCAGATCACGCCGCTGGTCGACAAGATCATCTACCACGAGGTGAACCAGGGCAAGGGGGCGGCGCTGCGCACGGGGTTCCAGGCGGCGACGGGCGACGTGGTGATCGTGCAGGACGCCGACCTGGAATATGATCCCGGCGAATACCCGAACCTGCTGAAGCCGATCCTGGACGGCAAGGCGGACGTCGTGTTCGGCTCGCGCTTCCAGGGCGGCCAACCCCACCGCGTGGTGTATTTCTGGCACATGGTCGGCAACAAGTTCCTGACCCTGCTCTCGAACATGGCGACCAACCTCAACCTCACGGACATGGAGACCTGCTACAAGCTGTTCCGCCGGGAGGTGATTCAGAAGATCGCGATCGAGGAAAACCGCTTTGGTTTCGAGCCGGAGATCACCGCCAAGGTGGCGAAGCTGGGGGTGACGATCTACGAGGTGGGCATCGGCTACTACGGCCGGACCTACGCCGAGGGGAAGAAGATCGGCTGGCGCGACGGCTTCCGCGCGCTGTGGGCGATCTTCAAATACAACTTCCTGCGGTAGGGTGCCCGCCGGGGCGCATGCCCTGACGCGAAGCATCACCTGGGTGCGCCATGGCCTCCGAACTTCTAGGGCTTCTTGGCGTGGCGGGCGTCGGAGGGGTGCTGGTGGCCGGGCTGGGCTGGCCGGTGGTGGCCCGGCTGCCGCTTGCGGCGACGGAGCGGCTGGTGGCGGGGGCGGCCGTTTCGCTCCTCGGTGTATTCCTGATCGGGTGGCTGGGATTCGTTTGGCACTGGCCCCTCGTGAGTGCCTGGGTCCTGCCGGTGTTGGCGGTCGCGGGCCTGGCGTGGCGGCGCCGGGAACTGGCGGCGGTCGTGCGCGATCCCGAGGCGCGGGAGCTGTTGATCGCGCAGGCGCTGGTCACGGCGTGGTGCCTCGGCTGGCTCGCGACGGTGGTGACCTACTCGGGTGGAGGGTGGGCGGCGGATTGGTACGAGCATTGGGAACGCACGCGTCATCTGCTGGCGCGGGGAACGCACGACGTCGTCTTCATCGATCACGCCGGGCTGACGGCGCGACCCCCGCTCGTCAATGCAGCGGTGGGGGCGGTGCTGGCGCTGACGCGGGTGGACTTCGCGGCGTTCCAGCTGGCGTCGACGCTGTTTGGCAGCCTCGCCTTCGCGCCGGCCGCGTTGCTGGCGCGACGCTGGGGCGGGGCGTTGGCGGTGCCCGCGTTGGCGGTGCTGTTCTGCCTCAACCCGCTCTTCGTGCAGAACGCGACCTTCGCGTGGACGAAGCTGCCGGCGGCGTTTTTCGTGCTCACCGCGGGATATTTCTTCCTGCGGGCCCTGGAGGCGGAGGATCCGCGGATTCCGGCCGGGCTGTTCAGCGCGAGCCTCGCGGCGGCAATCCTGGCGCACTATTCCGCGGGTCCGTATGCCGTCGTCCTGGCGGCGGTGTGGCTCGGGTGGACCTGGAGGCGGCAGAGTGAAGCGGCCTGGTGGCGCGCCAGCCTGCTGGCGCTGGCGATCGGGCTGGCGGTGCTGGCGCTGTGGTTCGGCTGGGCCCTTTCGGTTTATGGGTGGCGGGGGACGCTGCTGGCCAACACCAGTGTGCAGGCTGCGGACGCTTCCGGCGGACAATTCACCCGCATCTGGCTCAACCTGCGCGACACGATCGTGCCTCATTTCCTCCGTCCGATGGACGGGGATCTCATTGCCCAGTCCAGTCCCTGGGGACGCTGGCGCGACTGGTTCTTCCAGGGCTATCAGGTCAATCTCGTGTTGGCCTTCGGCGCCACGGGCTGGCTTGTGCTAGGGCGGGCGCTGGCGGGCGCGGGGGCGGGGCAGGCGGGATCGGGGCGGTGGGTCTGGTTCGGTGCCGGCGCGGCCATCGTGCTCCTGGGGGTGGGTGTCCACGGGGCGCGCGATACCTGGGGCCTGGCGCACATCTGCCTGCAACCGCTGGTGCTGGCCGGGCTGGCGGCGCTTGCGGCGCGGGTGGCGTTCCTGTCGCGGGGGTGGCGGTGGTTGCTGGCGGCGGGCGCCGTGATCGACGGGGTGTTCGGCCTAGTCCTGCATTTTGGCGTGCAGAACCTGGCCTGGGATCGGTGGTTCGCGCCGGGGCGCACGTACGACGAGATCTTCGCGACCTACAACCGGGTGGCTTACATGAACGTGGCCGCGAAGGTGCAGCACGGGCTGAGCTTCTTCGCCGACGACCTGGCGGCGCCGCTGCCGCTGGTACTGGTGTTCCTTGCTGGCGTCCTCACGCTGGCATGGTCGCGGTGGCGACGCGCGGGATCCTGAGGCCGGGCGGCGGGATTCACGCCGCCCTCGGTGCCGGTTGGTGGGCGCGGAGGATACCGTCCTCCATCTCGAGGATGCGGTCGCAGAGGTCGAGGGCGCGATGATCGTGGGTGACCACCACGACCCCGGCGCGTTGCTCGTGGGCGACGCGGCGGAAGAGCTCCATCACCTGGCGGCCGAGCCGGCCGTCGAGGGCGGCGGTGGGCTCATCGGCGAGGATGAGATCCGGGCGGTTGGCGAGTGCGCGGGCGATGGCGACGCGTTGCTGCTGACCTCCCGAGAGCATGAAAGGCAGGTTGTGCAGCCGGTCGCCGAGCCCGAGGTAGGCCAGCAGTTCCCCGGCGCGGTCGCGGGCGGTGCGCGGGGCGACGTCGTTGATCTCGAGGGCGACCTGGACGTTCTGCCGCGCGGTGAGGAACGGGATTAGGTTCGCCTTCTGGAAGACGAAGCCGAGGTGATGACGGCAGAACGCCCGCAGTTCCACGAGCGCATGGGGTCCGTCCATCACGGCCTGACCGGCGACGGCGACGCGGCCGGCGGTCGGCGGGTTGATCAAGCCGACGGCGGCAAGCAGGGTCGACTTGCCGGATCCGCTTGGACCGAGCAGGGCCACGACCTCGCCGCGGGCGACGCCGAAGCTCGCGTCGCGCACCGCGACGACCTCGGTGTTGCCGCTGCCGTAGATCTTCGTGAGGCCCGCAACCTCCGCGGCCAGTTCGGCGCCGGCGGGCGGATGCAGGGAGGGCGGCGTCGCGGCGGGGTTCACGAGAGGATGGTGTTGGGCTGGATGCGCAGCGCTTTCCAGATGCCGAGTCCACTGGCCGCGACGGAGATCAGGATCACGATGCCGGCGAGCATGGCCCGATCGGTCGCGGTGATGAGCACCAGGCGAGGAAAGGCGGGGAAGAGCCATTCGCCGAGGGCCCAGGCAATGGCGTAACCCACGGCGCCGAGCAGCAACGCCTGCTGGAGGATCAGGCCCACGATCACGCGGTTACGGGCGCCGATCAGCTTGAGCATCGCGATGTCGTGGGCCTTGTCGAGGGTCAGGGTGTAGATGATCAGCGCCATGATGATGGCGGAGACGAAGACCAGGATCACCCGGAAGAGCCCGAGTTGGCGGCGGGCGCGATCGACGTTGCCGCGCAGGAGAAAGTCTCGCTGCTCCTGCGCCGTGTAGACGGAGATGTCGGGCCAGCCAGCCAGGGTGCGAATCACCGTGGCGGCGTCGGCCCCGGGGCCGAGGGAGATCAGGAGGGCGCTGACGGTGGGAGGGCCCAGCGCCGGCAGAGCCGCGGATGGCAGGTCCGCCCGATCGAGGAGCCCGGGTTGCTGGCGGCCGAGGTCGCCGGCGGCGGCCCGGGCCTGCCGCGCGGCGCGTTCGAGCCGGATGGCTTCACCCGGGAGATCAAACTGCACCGCCTGCGCATCCCGCAAGGTGAAGAAGGCCATCGGATCTCCCGAGGAAGACGCCATGCCGCGGGTCAGGCCGACCACCGTGTAGGTTTCCTTGCCGAGGCGGACCTTCTCGCCCAAGGGCAGGCCAAGGGAGCGGTCGGCGATCATCTCGTAGTGCGCGTGCGCGAGCGGCCGGCCGGCGATCAGCGGCAGGGAGGTGCCCGGGTCGCCCGGCCAGTCGAGGCCCTGCACCGAGAAACGCCATGGCTGGCCGTGGCGTTCGCGCTGGATGGTGTGGAAGACGAACCGGCGGGCGCGGGCGACACCCGGCACGGCCTCGAGCCGGGAAACCAGGTTGGCGGGCACGCGCGAGATTTCCGCGAAGGGCCCGCGGGTGGCATGCTGGACGACCCAGAGGTCGGCTTCGAGGCGGTCGACGAGGAGCGTGGCCTCGTGGACCAGGCCGGAGTAGATGCCGCCCATGCCGAGGACGAGCATAAGCAGGAGGCCGATTCCGGCGGCCGTCAGGGCGAAACGTCCGCCATTGTGGCGGATGTCCTGCGCGGCAAGATTCATCGGGCGGCGATCCGGCGGCCTTCCACCGAGATGCCCGGCGCGGCGGGCCGCACCACCTGGTCGCCGGTTTGCAGGCCGGCGCGGATCTCCACCAGATCCTTGCCGCGCAGCCCGGATTCGACCGGTTGCCAGCGGGCTCGGCCGCCCTGCAATCGGAAGACTCCCACGGCGCCGTCACGGTACGCGAGAAAGGCCGGCGGCACCGCCACGACACCGGACCGGCGGCCGGATTCGATGAAGACTTCGGCCCGCTGGCCGATGGTCCAACGGCCCGGCAGCCGGTCGACTAGGACGTCGACGAGGAACTCGCGAGTCTCGCGATCGGTTTCGCGGCCCAGGCGGGCGACGCGCCCGGGCAAGGGGTTCTCGGGCTCGGAGCGAAAGACGATGCGGGCCGGCTGATCCGGGGCGAGCCGGGCCATCGCGGTTTCATCGACCCAGGCGGAGACCCAGAGTTGGTCGGTGGCCGCCAGTTCGAGCACGGCGCCGCCGGGAGAAACAACGTCACCGGGATGTCGGTGTCGTCGGAGGATAAGGCCGGAGAAAGGCGCGGTGAGGCGCGTGTGGGCCAACAACTCCTGCTGCAGCGCAATCTGGCTCGCGGCCGCGGCCCGGGCCTGGCTGGCCTCGGCGATGGCGGCATGCACGCGGGCGAGTTCGGCCTCGGCGATGCGGAGTTGTTCGGTGGCCTTGTCGCGTTCCGCTTCGGCGAGAGTGCGGCTCTCGGCCAGCGAGACGGCGCGGGTGTGCTCGATCCGGGCGCGGGCGAGCACGGCTTGGGCGCGCGCCTCGTCGGTGCGGATGCGTTCGACCGTGGCGGCGGCGGCGGCGTGGGCCGTTTCGGCGGCCTCGAGGTGGCGCCGTGCCTCGGCGTCGTCGAGGGTGGCGAGGAGCTGGCCGGCCTCCACGCGATCGCCCTGGTCGACGGTGACCGTGCTCAGGCGACCGGTGAGGCGCGGGCTGATCGACGCGGAGTAGCGGGCTTCGAGCGTGCCGGTGCCGAGCGTTTCGCCCTTCACCTCGGCGGTGGCCACGCGGTGGACAACCGCGGGCGCGGAATCAAAACGGAGGAAGTACACCGCCACTCCGGCCGGCAGGAGCAGCAGGAGCCATCTCCAGGAGCGGAAGAGGGACATGGCGGCGGGTCAGGGCGTCGGCAGCTTGGCCGGGCTGCGGGGATCGAAGTGCGCGCGGATGCCTCCGGTGAGAGCCGAGGCCTGGAAGCCGTTTTGCGCGAGGATGCGCGCGGCGAAGTAGGCGGTCTTGCCGAGGGCGCAGACGGTGATGACGGGACGCGTGCGGTCCAGTTCGCCGAGGCGGCCGCGCAGTTGGGCGAGCGGGATGTTGCGCACTCCGGGGTGCGGCACCGGGTGGGCCTGGACCAGCGGCGGGGGCCGCACGTCGAGCACCTGCACCGAAGGATCGGCCGGCAGGCTGTCGACGGGCGTGACCAGGCCGTCGCGCGCGTTGCCCGCGGTGAAGCCGGCGAGGTTGACGATGTCCTTGGCGGAACCGAAGGGCGGGGCGTAGGCGAGCTCCAGCTGGGCGAGGTCGTCGATGGTGAGCCCGCCGGCGATGGCGGTGGCGATGACATCGAGGCGCTTGTCGACACCGGCAAGTCCGGTGGCCTGCGCGCCGAGCACGCGACCATTGGCGGGATCCCAGAGCAGCTTGAGCAGGATCGGCTTGGCGCCGGGGAAATAGCCCGCGTGGTGGTTGTCGTTGACCGTGACGGTGCGGTAGGCGCGGCCGGCGGCGCGCAGGCGCTTTTCCGTCCAACCGGTGAGGCCCGCGGCGGCGTCGAAGACCCGGACGATCGCCGTGCCGAGCGAACCGTGATACGGCTTGGTTTCGGTGGGCCGGAAGATGTGATCGGCGGCGAGCCGGCCCTGGCGGTTGGCCGGACCGCCCAGCGGCACCGCGAGGGCGTCGCCGGAGATGAAGTCCTCGGTTTCGATGGCGTCGCCGGCGGCGTAGACCGCCGGGTCGCTCGTCTGCATGAAGGCGTTGACGCGGATATGCCCGCGCGGGCCCAGGGCGAGGCCGGCCTCGCGCGCGAGGGCGGTTTCGGGGCGGACGCCGACGCTGAGCACGACGAGGTCGGCGGGAAGGTCGCGGCCGGAGGCGAGGCGGCAGGTGAGGTTTCCGCCAGCGGCGCCGGGGACGAAGGCGGTCACGCGATCGCCGAGCACGAGTTCGACCGAGCGACGATGCAGTTCGTCCTGGAGCAGGCGCGTCATCGGCCGATCGAGCGGCGGCAGCACCTGATCAGTGAGTTCCACGAGGGTCACCTGCTTGCCGAGCCGGACGAGTTGCTCGGTGAGTTCCAGGCCGATGAAACCCGCGCCGATGACAGCGACGCGCCGGGCGGCGTCCGCGGCGGCCTTGAGCCGATCCATGTCGGCGAGGGAGCGGAGGGTAAGGATGCGCGGGTCGTCGACGCCGGGAAGTTCGGGACGGAGGGGGACGGCGCCCGGGGCGAGGAGCAGCCGGTCGTAGGGCAGCCACTCGGTGGTGCCCGCGGCGACGTGGCGCACCTGGACACGCCGGCCGGCGCGATCGAGCGCGATCGCCTCGGTGTGGGTGCGCACGTCGAGGGCGAGCATGGCCTTGAGCGTGGCCGGGGTCTGCACCGCGAGGGCGTCGCGCTGGGAGATCTCGCCACCGACAAAGTAGGGCAGGCCGCAATTGGCGAACGAGACGTCGGGTCCGCGTTCGATCAGGGTGATCGCGGCCGACTCGCTGAGGCGGCGGGCGCGGGCGGCGGCGGAAGCGCCGGCCGCGACGCCACCGATGATGACGAGACGGAGAGGTGGGTTCATGGGGAAAGGGAGCGCGACGGGGCGGGGTGGGCCGTCACCTGCGGGTGGGTTTGGGGCGGGTGACCGGCCAGCCGGCGTTGGTCCACTCCCCGAGACCGCCGGTGTTGGCGGCGCGGTGGCCGTCGTTGGTGAGGAGTCGCGCGGCGATGGCCGAGCGACCGCCGGAAGCACAGTAGACGAGCAACTCCTTGTCCGCATTGGCCGCCAGGAACGGCTGCCATTGGGTTCGCCGGCCGGTCAGGTCGGAGAGCGGAAGGAGGACGGCGCGCTCGGCCACCCCGGACGTCCATTCCCCGGGTTCGCGCACGTCGATGAGCACCGCCTCGCCGGAACGCACGCGATGGGCGCAGTCGAGGGGGGCGAGTCGCGGGGCGGAGGAGAACAGGGCCTTGCAGATCTTGAGAAAACTCATGCCACGTTCGAATCAGGTGAAGATGATCTGGCCGCCGGCGGAGAGCTCGTAGAAGTCGCCGACCGTCAGCACGCGCTCCATGTGCGGCACAAAATCGTCCGGGGTGAGGTGGAACATGTCGACGGTCGCCTTGCACGCGTAGAGGTGGCCGCCGGCATCGGCGATCATCTGCGTGAACTCGCTCACCGGCGGGATGTCGAGTTTCTCCATCTCCTTCTGCATCATCTTGGTGGCAAACGCGGACATGCCGGGGAGGGCGCCGAGCAGGGTCGGGAGGGGAAACCCCTTGGCGTCCGGCACGCGCATCGCGGGGTTGCCGACCGTGGCGATCTTGATCTTGTCCTGGTATTCCTTCAGGACGGCGTAGAGGCCGAAGAAGGTGAAGAACAGGTTGGCTTCGATGCCCTCCATGCGGGCACCGTTGGCCATGATCAGGCCCGGGTAGACGCCGTCGAGCGACCCACGGGAGACGATGATGGAGACTTTCTTGATCTTTTCTGGGGAGGAGGTCGAAGACATGGGAGAGAGGAAGTCGGAGGAGGGAGGAAGACGGGGAAGATAGGCGACGAGGGAGAGGGAGAGGAGACAGAAGGGAGGACGGGGCGGAGGCCCCCGGTCCCTTGGTCTCGTGGTCCTTCGGTCCCTGGTGCCCTAGATGCAGCCGTGCGGTTTCTTGATCCCGGCGATCTTGGCGGCCTTCTTGGCGGGGCCACCCGGGAACAGCTCGTAGAGCTCCTTGGTGGGAACGCCGCTTTCCTTCGTGAGCTTGCGGATGCTCGGTCCGTCGCCCTTGGCTTCAAATTCCTTGCGCATGAAGTTGAGGACCACGAGGTGGCGGTCATTCAGGGAGGCGATGCCCTCCTCGGCGGCGATGACCTTGGCGACCTCGAGGTCCCAGTCCTTGTAGTTGGTCATGAACCCCTCGGCGTCGAACTCGATGGGTTTGTTGTTGAGGGTGCGGACGGCCATGGTGGATGTCAGTTAGGGTTGAGGTTGGAGGGAAGTCGGGCGGGTGGTCGGCGGAACCTGGTGTTCCGCGAGGTTGCGGAGGAACGAAAGGAGGAAGCCCAGCGCGCGGCGCATTTCCGGCTGGTTGAGTTCGCGGAACGCGCCCCAGAGCGAAACCTCCTGCATCTTCTGGAAGTCGAGCTTGCGGTAGATCTCCATGGCGTTGTTCACGGCGAGGAGCATCTCGGGCTGGGTGAGATTCTTCAGGGTCTCCATCATCACGACGATGTTGTCGGCCAGGCGGCGCGCGTCCTCCGGCGTGAAATGGGTGACGACGTTGTCGAGGGCGCGGCCGAGTTCCCGCCCCATGGCGAAGTAGCCCTTGCGGTCGAGTTCATCGAGCTTCGCGAGGCCGTCGGTGAAGACCTGGCGGGCGAGGGGCGTGGCATCCTGCAGGAACTCGCGGGCGCTCTCGAGCTGCACGAGCAGGTCGTGCAGGGTGTTGGTGTTCCGGATCAGGCGCTTGCCCAGGGCGGCGAAGTCGCCGGTGTGCACGAAGGGCGAGACCTCGTCGAGCTCGGTGACGACGGAGCGGAACACGTCCTTGCCGACGCGTGCCAGGTCCTCCTTGAGCTCCTCGACCTCGCGGCGGATGCGCCGCACCTCCTCGACCTCGGCGAGGACGAGATCGAGCTTGCGATCGAGCGCCTCGAGACGCTCCACCAGCGCGGGGGAATCGGGGGCGTTCATGGTCAGCGCCGCTTGCCCGCCATGGTCATCTCCGCCTCGATGGGCAGCTCGGCCCCGCGGAGGAGCAGGTTCCAGTAGACCCACCGGAACATCATCTTTCCGTAATGGTTCATCTTGGTCTCCTCCAGGAGGGAGAAGGGCCCGATGCCGGGGAGCGGGAACTTGCCCGGCAGCGGCTCGGTTTCGTAGTTGAAGTCGATCAGCAGCCCCTTGTTGAAGCCGGATTCGATGAAGCAGTTCGCGTGGCCGTCGAAGTGGGCCCGGAGCGGACGTCCGTCGATCGCATCGAGCAGGTTTTCGAAAAGGATGTCGGCCTGGAAGTGCGCGACCGAACCGGCCTTGGACGCCGGCAGGTCGGTGGCATCGCCGAGGACGAAGATGTTGTCCTTCACCTTTGACCGCAGCGTGTGCTTGTCGGTGGGAATGAAGTTCAGCTCGTCGCCGAAGCCGGAGCGCGCGATCGCCTCGTCGCCCATGTTGGTGGGGATGGTGACGAGGAGATCGTACGCGACCTCGCGCTGATCCCAGGAGACGATCTTGCGGGCGCCGGCATCGACGCTGCCGGTGGCGAACTCCGCCGTGAGGCGGATGTTCTTCTTGTCGAGGAAATCGCCGAGCATCGCGGCGGCGCGGGGCTTGGTGAAGGCCCCGGGCAGCGGGGTGACGTACTCGATCTCGACCTTGGGCCGCAGGCCGGCCTCGGTGAAGAACCAGTCGGCCAGGAAGGCAAACTCCAGGGGCGCGACCGGGCACTTGATCGGCATCTCCACGATGTTGATGACCAGGCGACCCCCTTCCCAGTGCTGCAGCCGGCGCGCGAGGGCCGAGGCCCCTTCCAGGGTGTAGAAGTCGAAGATCGAGCGGTGCCACTCCTCCCCCAGCAGGCCCTCGGTCTGGGCCGGGACCGGCCGGGCGCCGGTCGCGATGATCAGGAAGTCGTATCCGAGGACACGGCCGCCGCTGAGGCGGACCCGGTTCTGATCCGGCTCGATCACCTCGATGCCTCCCATCACGACCTCGACCCCGCGGGGCAGGTAGTCGCGGCGCGGCTTCACCACATCGCGCGGGGTGTAGATCCCGAACGGGATGAAGAGATAACCGGGCTGGTAGTGGTGGGATTCGTCGCGGTCGACGATCGTGATCTGCCATTCGTCCCGGGACAGGACGCCGGCCAGCTTGTTGGCCATGATGGTGCCGGCCGTGCCGGCACCGAGGATGAGGAGTTTCTTCATGGCAGGGAGGGGGCGGAGGTGGAGTGCGGCTCAGAAGCGGTAGCTGTACATCACCTGCGCGTTGACCTGGCTGTGGCTCACCCGCACGCCGCCGCCATTGGTCTTGGCCACCTCGAAACCGCGGGCGACGGACAGGTCGAGGGACTGGCGCGCATCGATTTTCCAGCCGAGGCCGGCGGTCAGATGACGCTCGATGGTCGCCGGGAAGAGGCAGTTGAGGTAGCGATCCGGGATCGGATCCGTGGCGAAGTTGAAGCCGGCCCGCAGGGTGAGGGCCGGGCTGACCGTGTACGCGACCCCCAGCTGGATCACGGTCTGGTCATCCCATTGCTGGAACAGCACGGACTCGAGGGACTGTCCGGCGAAGTTGCCGTTCGCGGCGGTGTTGGCGGCGTTGAAGCTCATGTTGAACTGCGCCATCACGTCGGACCAGAAGATCTGGCGCACGTCGGCGGCCAGGAGCCAGTCCGGCGCGGCCTGAACCGCGACGCCGAAGCCGAGGAGAGCGGGCCACTCGAAGTCGCGGACCTTGATGTCACCTGCGAGCGTCTGCGCCATCCGGCCCATGCCCGGAACGTTCATCTGGAAAGCCATGGAGTGGCCGGGGGCCTTGAGGTCGGACAGCCGGGTCTGCGAGTGGTAGACGCCGCCCAGGGTGACCGTGGGGGCGAACTGGTACACGAAGCCGACCTTGCCGGCGTAGCCGTAGCCGCGGGCGGCGCCGGTGAAATCGGATCCGTTGGAGAAGTTGAAGTAGGTGTAGTCGACGCTGGTGCCGCGGGGCATCTGCTGCATCACCTGGCCGAAGGTCTGCACGATGGAGCCGGACGCGCGGCCGAACTGCTGGCTGGTGGGGGTGACCAGGTCCATGAACTGGGCCCCGCTCATCGCCATCTGCAGATCCATCCCGGCCCAGACGAAGTCGACGGTGGCGGCGAGGTGGAAGCGCTCGTTGACCTTCCAGGACAACGGAACGATGGCCCGCCCGACGGACACTTCCGTGCGGTTCGTCAGGCCGAAGCCGAGGCCGCGCCACGAATTCCGGTCGTATTCGCACCCCATCCCGCCCTGGCCGAACACGCCGAAGCCAAAGGTCAGGTCGCCGCGGCGCACGGCGTACCCGAACGCGGGCATGTAGAAGGCGGTGGCGCTGGAGTCCGCGGGCACCCCGGTGGGGCTCGTGGCGGTGATGTCGGGGCCAAGGAGGCCCACGGCGATGTCGAGACGGGCGCGGCTGGCCATCAGGCCGAGCGTGGCCGGGTTGTTGATCACCGCCGCGGTGCCGTTGTCGAAGGCGAGCGAGGTGCCGCCCATGGCCGCCGCGATCGGGCCGTAGCCCTCGAGGTTCATGCCGTTGGTGGCGAACAAGGGCTGCGCGGCGAGAAGCGCGAGCAGCACGCTGGCGGTGCGGGACAGGGGGCGGAGGAGTTTCATGGGAGCGGTTGGCTCACGCCGGCCGGCAAGACCGGCGCTAGCCTGACTCTCCCACGATCCCGGGCCGAGCGGCTGCGCATCAGTTGGCGATTGGCTCGCACCTATTGTACATTTGCGCATATATGGATATAAAAGGGCCGCGATCGCTCGAGTGTGCGGGCCGGGCCTCCGGAACCGCTACGGCTGTTCGGCCCGGGCGTTGGCCATGTAGTAGAGGACGGGCACCGCCATCCGGCTGATGAGGAGGGAGGCGATTTCGCCGAACATCAGGCTGATCGCCAGGCCCTGGAAGATCGGGTCGGCCAGAATCACGCTGGCTCCGACCACGACGGCGAGGGCGGTGAGCAGCATCGGGCGGAAACGCACGGCTCCGGCCTCGACGACAGCCTCGCGCAGCGGCAGGCCGTGGGCGCGCCGGAGTTCGATGAAGTCGACGAGGATGATCGAGTTGCGCACGACGATGCCGGCGCCCGCCATGAAGCCGATCATCGACGTGGCGGTGAAGAAGGCGCCCATCGCCCAGTGGGCCGGCAGGATGCCGATGAGGGAGAACGGGATCGCGGCCATGACCACCAGCGGAGTCACGTAGCTGCGGAACCAGCCAACCATGAGCATGGCGATGAGGACGAGAACGGCGGCAAATGCGAGGCCGAGATCGCGGAACACCTCGAGCGTGATGTGCCACTCGCCGTCCCATTTCAGGGCGGGCGACAAGTCATCCGCCGGCAGGTTGAGGTGGTAGATTGGCAGGGCCGGCGTCGTGCCCCCGAACTGGCGCGCGTCGAGCTTCCGCAGGGCGGCATCGATGGCGAACATCGCGTAGGCCGGGCTTTCGACCGCTCCGGCGACATCGGCCGTCACGTAGGTGACGGGCTTGAGGTTCTTCCGGTAGAGGTTCGGGCTGCCGATCGTGCGTTCGATGCGCACGAGTTCGGAGAGCGCCACGAGGGGCGCGGCCGGGTTCTGGTCCGCCCGCACCTGCAGGGTGAGCAGGGCTTCGGGCTGGCTGCGGGCGGCCGCGGGCAGTTCGAGGACGATGGGCACGTCCTCCCGTTCGTCGGCGAGGTGCAGCAGGTCGACGGCCTGCCCCTGGGTGGCCAGGTGCAGGGTCTCGGTGATGGCGGCCTCGCTCACGCCGTGCAGCGCGGCCTTGGCCTTGTCGATGACGAATCGCACCTTGGGTTGGGGATCCTCGACGTACCAGTCGATGTCCACCACGCCCGCGGTCCGCTCCATGATTTGTCGCACCTCGCGGGCCAGCGCGATGCGCTTCTCCGCGTCGGGTCCGTAGATCTCGGCCACGATCGATTGCAGGACCGGCGGTCCCGGCGGCACCTCGGCGACCGCGACCGCGGCCCCGTGTTGGCGGGCGATGGCGGTGACGAGCGGACGCACGCGTTTGGCGATGGCGTGGCTCTGGTCGGAGCGTTCGCCCTTGCCGACGAGGTTCACCTGGATGTCGGCGACGTTGGGTCCGCGCCGGAGATAGTAGTGGCGTACCAGTCCGTTGAAGTTGAAGGGGGCAGCGGTGCCCACATAGACCTGGTAATCGCGCACCTCCGGCAGGGTACGGAGGGCGGCGGCCATTTCCCGGGCGACCCGCGCAGTCTGCTCGAGGGTGGTGCCCTCCGGGGTGTCGATGATGACCTGGAATTCCGACTTGTTGTCGAAGGGCAGCATCTTCACCTGCACCTTGCCCAGCCCCACGAGGCCCACGGAGCCCAGGAGCAGGGTCACGATCACGGCAAGGAAGACCCAGCGCCAGATGGGACGGCCGAGGAGCGGGTCCATCACGCGGTGGTACAGGCGGGTGAACCAGTCTTCCGGGGCGTGTTCGTGTTCAAAGGTGAGGGCGGAGCGTTCGGCCTCGGGCAGCTGTTCCTCGCATTCGGCACGGCGGCGGAGGACGCGGATGGCAGCCCACGGCGTGATGGTGAAGGCGATGGCGAGGGAGAAGAGCATCGCCGCCGTCGAGCCGATCGGGATGGGCCGCATGTAAGGCCCCATCAGTCCGCCGACGAAGGCCATCGGCAGGATGGCGGCAATGACGGCCCAGGTGGCGAGGATGGTGGGATTGCCCACCTCGTTGACCGCTTCGAGCGCCACCTGGTTGAGCGACTTCCGGGCGGCACCCGGGAGGCGCACGTGGCGGACGATGTTCTCGACCACCACGATCGCGTCATCGACGAGAATGCCGATGGAAAAGATCAGCGCGAACAGCGTGATGCGGTTCAGCGTGTACCCATAAAGGTAGAAGACCAGGAGCGTGAGCGCCAGGGTCGACGGAATCGCCAGGAGCACGACGAGCGATTCCCGCCAGCCGAGGAAGAAGAGGATGAGCAAGGCGACGCCGAAGACGGCGATGCCCATGTGCAGGAGGAGCTCGTTGCTCTTTTCCGCGGCGGTGTGGCCGTAGTCGCGGGTGATGGCGAGATCGACGTCGGCGGGAATCAGCCGGCCCTTGAGACCGTCAACCTTGGCCAGCACGTCGTTGACGACGTCGATGGCGTTGGCGCCGGGGCGCTTGGCGACACTGATGGTGACCGCCGCCTCCTCGGTGGCGACGGAACGGGACGCGGCCGCCGGCGGGCGCGATGCCGGCCGGGCGGCGTGGGCCGCGCCGTCGCCGTGCAGCACGTACGTGGCGGCCTCCTCGGCTCCGTCGGTGATGACGGCGACGTCCCGCAGGTACACGGGGCGATCGGCGTGCACGCCGACGACTACGTTGCCGACATCCGTGGCGTCGCGAAGAAAGGTGCCGGTCTCGAGCAGGATCTCGGCGTTCGCGAATGGCCGCGAACCGCTCTGCAGTTGCCGGTTGGACTGCTGGAGGGCGGGAACCAACTGGCCGGGGGAAAGCTGGCGGGCGGCCAGGGCGCCGTGATCGAGCTGGACGCGGACCGCGCGGCGGGAACCGCCAATCACGACGGTTTCAGCCACCTGGGGCACCGACTTGATGGCATCGTCGACCTGGGCGGCCAGCCGGCGCAGGGTCAGGTGATCCTGCTGCCGGCTGTGCAGCGTGAGGGCGAGGATCGGCACGTCGTCGATGGTCCGCGGCTTGACCAGCGGATGACTGACACCGGCCGGGATGCGATCGAAGTTCCCGTGGAGCTTCTGGTTCAGGCGGACGAGGGCGTCCTCGATGTCGGTGCCGACCTTGAACCGGACGATCACCAGCGCCCCGCCGGGGCTGGAGGTGGAATAGAGATACTCGACCCCGGGAATCTCCCAGAGGAGCTTCTCCATCGGGCGGGTGATGCGGTTCTCGACCTCGGAGGCGAGGGCCCCGGGCATGCCGACGAAGACATCGACCATCGGGACCTTGATCTGCGGCTCCTCCTCACGCGGGAGCATGAACACCGCAAAGATCCCGAGGAGGATCGACGCGATGATCGCGATCGGTGTCAGTTTCGACGAGACGAACATCCCGGCGACGCGGCCGGCGAAGCCGGCGTCGGTGGGAGCGGAGGCGGTGGGCTCGCTCACGGCTGCACCTCCAGTGACTGGCCCTCCCGGAGCGTGGCCGGAGGATCGAGCACCACCCGATCGCCGTCGGCGAGTCCGGAGGAAATCTCGAGGCGGTCGCCGCGGCGTGCGCCGGACTTCACGAGGCGGAGCACGGCGCGATTCTGATCGCCGACGACAAACACCCGTTCCATCTGGCCGAGCGGCGAGACAGCGGCGGCCGGCACCAGGACCACCCGCAGGGACGGACCGGACACTTGGACCCGGGCGAACTGGCCGGAGCGAACCGAGGTGCCGGCGGGGACGGCGAGCTTGGCCAGGACGCTGCGGGCATTGGGATCGGCGGCCGGGGAGAGCTCGGCCACGGTCGCGGCGAACGCGCGACTGGTGGCGGGGATCTCGACCTGCAGGGAGGCGCCGGGCGAAAGCGGGGCCGCGAAGGAGTCAGGCACCGGGACCTCGATCTGAAAAGCATCCCCGCCCTCCAGCTCCAGCAGGGGCTGGCCGGGCGCGGCAAGGTCACCGGCCTGGGAGTGTTTGCGGGCGATCACCCCGGCAAACGGCGCGCGGAGTGTCGCGTAGCCCAGCATGACCTCGGCTTCGCGGACCTGGGCCTCGGTGAGGGCCACCCGGTCCTCGAGGCCGCGCACAAGATCGGCGGTGCTGGCGCCCTTGCCGAGCAGGTCGCGTTCGCGGGCGAGGTCGCGACGCGCGACGTTGAGCTGCGACTGCGCCTGCGCGACGCGGGCGGAGATTTCCCCGGCGGAGATCTTCACCAGCAGGTCGCCGGCGCGGACGATCTGACCGAGCACGACTGGCATTTCCTCGATCGTCCCCATGACCTTTGTCGCCAGCTGGGCGCGCTGGACGGGGCGGACGGTGCCGGTGAGGGTTGCGGTGGCGGCGATGGTTTCGGCGCGGATGGTGCCGGCGCGGACCTTGGCCGGGGGAAGGGAGGCCGCCGGATCGGCAGCCGTTCCGGCGGAGTGCGGGCGACCGCAGCCGGCGACGAGGGCGAGGGCGGGAAGGCCTCCTTTTCGAAGCGCGCGCGGCTGAGGGCGGCGCTTTCGGCGGCTTGGTCGACGGCGCGGGAGGAAACGGCGAGGCGTTCGGTGGCATCCGCGTGGGCAAGGCGCGCCTGTTCGACTTCGAGGCCGATGCCGAGCGACGTCTTGCGGAGGGATTCCTTCAACTCGGTGACCGCCGCGGTCGCCTGGCGGACCTTCCCGGCGGTCTGGCCGCCGTCGAACACGTTGAGATCCACGGACAACCCGGCGAGCCAGCCGTCGCCGGAGCGGCTAGTCTTCCAGCCGTGGTCATACTGGTAGGAGGCGAAGGCGTTGACCGTGGGCCGGTGGGCGCCGCGGGCGGCCTCGACCAGGGCTTCGGCGGCCCGGAGACGGGCCTGGAGGCCGTGCAGTTCCGGGCGGGCGGAAAAGTCAGCCTCGGTGGGAACGGTAAGGCGGGCGAGTGCGGGGTCATCGTCCACGAGTTCCACGGCGGCCACGGTTGGTTCGAGGCCGAGCACGAAGTGGAAGGCGCGGGCGGCGAGGTGGGCTCCGTGGCGGGTGGAGGAGAGCTGTTCGCGGGTCTGGGCGAGTTGCACCTCCAGGCTGAGCAGGTCGGCCTTGAGCAACTGCCCGGCATCATAGCGGGCGCGGGCGACGGCGACGGCGGCCTCGTAGGCGCGGACCCCGCCCTCCAGCGCGGTGACGGCCTCGCGGACCTTGCGCAGATTCAGCGCGGCGCGCACGACCTCGGCGGCGAGCCGATGATGGGCGGTCCGCAGGTCGAGGTCGGCGGCCTCCGCGCCGGCGCGGGCGGCGGAGCGGCCGGCGGAGGAGCGACCGCCGGCATACAAATTGTAGGCGACGGTGCCCGTGGCATTGAGGTTGTCGACGTGCCCGGGGCGGTTGAAGTCCAGGCCGAAGTCAAAGGCGCGCTGGTTGAGGATGGCACCGAAGGCCGCCATCGAGTTGTTCGTATTGGTGTACCGGCCGGACAGCGTCACCTGCGGGCGCCACGCGGACTGGGCCTGGTCGACCAGCGCCCGGGCGCCCTCGAGGCGGGCGCGGGCGACGCGGGCGTCGGGGCTGCGTTCCAGGGCGGTGGCAACGGCGCGATCGAGCGTCCAGGTCTCGGCGGGAAGCGCGGAAGGCAGGAGGCAGGTGGCGAGGAGGAGCAGGCGACGGGGCGAAGGCATCATGACGAAGTTCGAATCGGGCGAGGTCACCGGGGAGGGCACGCGGTGCTTCAGGCGGAACGGGACGAGAAGGCGGCCAGGAGGCCGAGGGTGCCGCCATAGAGAGCACCACGCCACCAGGTGGAGGTGAGAGGGCAGGTGCCGGAGGTGCATTGGCCGAAGGTGCCGAGCAGGGCCCCGAGGAGGGCGCCGCCCAGCACAGTAAGGGCGAAACGAAGCAGCGGGGAGTGCATAGTGGGAAATCGGTCGTGAATCAAACCCCGGGTTTGCGGCCGCCCCAGTGGATGACGTCGCGGTCGTCGACCCAGCCGAGCTTGCGCAGGAGCAGGGAGGGCGGGCAGAAGCCGGTGAAGACCGACTGGATGAGATTGAGGCCGACGAAGGCGGGGAGCAGCAGCCACCAGGGGCTGACGAAGTGGGTGAGGGCGACGCCGAGCAGCGTGACGGTGCCGGCGAGGAGGCGGACGAGGTCGTTGGTGGTCATGGGAGGGATTTGTGGTTGACTAAACATGCGCATATACTCATATACTTGAAACTATGTCAAGCGCCTGTTTGCTGTCCCGCATGGCCAAGAAGCTTCCCTTGTCCGACGATGCCCTGGAGATGGTGGCACGACGCTTCGCCGTGCTGGCGGAGCCGATGCGGCTGCGGCTGATCCAGAACCTGTTCGAGGGGGAGAAGAACGTGAACGCGCTGGTGGAGGCGACGGGTGGCACGCAGGCGAACATTTCGCGGCACCTCCAGACCCTGACGCAGGCCAGCGTGCTGGCCCGGCGGAAAGAGGGCCTGCAGGTCTTCTATTCGATCGCGGATCCGTCGATCTACCGGTTGTGCGAGCTGGTGTGCGGCTCCCTCGAGAAACAGGCGGTGCGACAGGCGGAGGCGTTCGGGACGGACTGAGCGCGGCGGGTCCGCGGGACGGCCACGGCCGGGCGATGACCTCGGCGCCGAGTTGGCTCAGCGCCAGGATGTGCTCGCGGGCGGAAGATCGGTGGGCGAGTTGAGGTTCGCCAGGATACCGGCGTCGGCCGCCGGCACCTCCAACGGGAGAATGGCGCCGGCCTCCGCCGCGGCTTGGAGCAAGGGCTGCAAGGCCCGACTTCCTTCCTGGCGATAACATCGGGCACGGGGGAGCAGCCCCCGCGGATACACCGCCGCCAGCGGTTCCCAGCGGCCCTGGCAGCGGGGGACGACGCCGACGCCGGGCGACGCACCTCCCAGCAGGCGGCCGAGAAACGCCGGCGTCATGGCGGGCATGTCCACGGCGAGGACCAGCACAAGGGGAGTCGTGGCCGCGGCCAGCACCGCGATCAGCCCCCCGAGGGGTCCCTCGTCCGGCACGTCGTCGAAGACGACGCGTGCCTCCGCCACCGCGTAATCGGTTTCGGGACGACCAGAAATCAGCAGTTCCGCCGGGCCAAGGGCGCGCAGCGTCGCCACCTGGTGGTCAATCAGGCGTCGCGGGGGAAAGGGCAGGAAGGCCTTGTCCCGCCCCATCCGCGTTGACCGTCCGCCTGCGAGCACGGCCGCGGTCCACGGCGGCTGCGGCCCGGGGTTCACGGCGGCAGCGGCGACGTGGGAGGTGGCGTCGCGCGCGTCAGCCAGCCATCGGTGAGGATGCGGGCGCGGAGGCCGCCCCGGCCGCGCAACCAGGCGTTGGCGCCGGGACCGATGGCGCCGTCCATCCAGTAGCAGGGCCGGCATTCCTCGGTACCGAGGAACCGCACCCCTTGGACCTGGAATTCCATCCCCACGAGGGCGCCGAGATCGACGCCGGAGACGAGGACGTTGCGACGGGCCGCCTCGGGGCGGGCCTCGGGCAGGCCGAGTTCGCGACGCAGGGCTTCCAGGACCTCGCGGGAGAAGAAAGTGATCTGGCCCTTGTAGTCGGGCGCGTGGTCGAAGAAGCGATCCCCCCGGATGCCGCGGCCGGCGACGCATTCGAGGCGGTCCACCTCCACCGTTGGTTGCGTGCCGGCGGGGCCGCCGTGGTGGCCGAAGAAATTGTGGCCGGGTGACAGGAAGAGACGCTCGACCACGAGCGGTGGCGGTCCGGGAAGGTCGGAGGCCGGCGAGCTCATGCCGGGCGGGACTGCACCAGGGGCTGGTGGCCGGGCGATCGACTGTGCGGCAGGCCGGCTGCGGCCCAGTCCTTCACCCCTTCGTTTAGGCGCAGGGCGCGAATCGAGCGGGCGGCGAGCTGCTGCTGCGCGTTGTCACCCAGCAGGCAATAGGGCCCGCGGCAGTACAGCACGACCAGTTTGTCCTGTGGCAGTTCGCCTACGCGCTCGATCAGCTCCCCGAGAGGAATGGAAATCGCGCCGGGTAGGTGATCGGCATCGTATTCCTCCCGCGGTCGCACGTCGACCAGCACCACGGAGCCCTTCTGGAGAAGGTCGGCCAGCGCTTCGCGGCTGATGGTGCCGCCGCGCTGGCTGCGCTGGGCGGCGAGGCCGGCGTAAAGCTGCTGGAGTTCGGCCAGACGCGTGGCGCTGTAGTCACGATACTGCAGCCAGAAGGTCTTCACCGACTCGTCGGCAATCCCGTAGGCGACATGGCGACCCAGCCGGCGGGTGGCGACCAGGTTCGCCTTCTTCAGCAGTTGCAGGTGATGGGAGACGTTGGCGACGGGTTGCTGCATGACCTCGGCCAGATCCTCCACCGTGCGATCACACTGGCAGAGGAGATGAAGGAGGCGGAGGCGATGGGGGCTGGCGAGGACGTGTCCCAGGGTCGCGATCAGGTCGAAGGGAGCCTGGGGATCGTCGGTCTTCATGCAGGTGGCGGAGGATCAGCGGAGAATTCGGAGGCGACGTCAAACGCTCGTTCGGACCGGCGGCGGCCGGCGCAGACAAAGCAAAGGGCGCGGGGCGTCCGTTGGCGGAGCCGCCGCGCCCGGGAGCTGGCATGGGTGGCGCGGCGCGCCACCGGTGGACTCAGCAGCCCGCGGTGGGCTTGCCCTTGCTGAGCTTGTACGATTCGCCTGCCTTCATGTCCTTGGCCATGGCGGACTGCATCGTGACGACCTTGCCATCGATGGCGGTGACCTTGGCGCCGCGGAGCACGAGCGTGCCCTTCTCCGACACGGCCCGGACGTAGGCGCCCTTCTTGAGCCAGGAGGCAAGGTCGCCACTGATCTCGACCTTGACGGTGCTGCCGGTGACCGCAGTCACCTTGGCGGTGGAGATTTCCTCTCCCTTGGCCGCGTCGGCGGCGGGGAGCGGGGCGAGCGCGAGGAGGGCGGCGGCGAGGAGGGCGAACAGTTTTTTGATCATGGTGATGTTGGTTGGAGGGAGGTGGAGAGGAGGGGGAGATCAGAAGGCGACCTGGAACATGGTGCGCAGGGAGGTATTGGCGGTGTTGGTACCGACCGAGGAGGTGACGGTGCCGTTGGCGAAGGCGGTCGGCTTGGCGAACTTGTTGCGCTGGTACTCGACGGTGAGGCGGACGTTGTTGTTGCCGGTGATGTACCAGTTGAAACCCACGGCGCGCTGCTTGATGTTCTGCTCGGTCACGCCGGAGATTTGGGCAAAGTCCCAGTCCTCGTGGTAGGCGTAGGGCTGCAGCTTGCCACGCTTGCCGATCGTGATCGGGAGGATGTAGCCGCCGCGCACGTACCAGCCTTCCTTCTGTCCGTTGAGGCCGCCGATGTTGGCCAGCCGGTCGCCGGGGTTGAAGTTGGTCCGGTAGGCGTCGTCGAAGTGGTTCTTGAGGTAGGCGGAAGTGAGGGTGTAGGTGCCGGTGGAGGTCGGGTATTCGAACAGGACGTCGGCGGTGAAGGCGGTGTAGTCGACGGTTTCCTTGTTCAGCACGACGCCGGCGGAGCTGACGTTGCGGTACACGGCGGAGGGTTCGTAGATGCCGCCGATGCCGAAGGTGAGGACCTTGAGTTCGCCGAGGTAGGAGCCTTCGTAGCCGGAGGCGGCCTCCTTATCGAGGAACGAGTAGTGCACGCGGCCGACGTACATGAAGTTCTCATTCGGGGTCGGGCTGGAGGTCACGGAGGCCAGGGTGAAGGGGTGGGTCATGCGGGTGACGCCCTCCCGTCCCTGGAAGACCGAGGCCTGATAGACCACCCGGCCGTCGGCGAGGCGACCCCAGGACGTGACTCCGATGTCGCGGCTGGTCTTGGCGGGAACGGTGCCGTACGCGGAGAAGATGAACGCGGAACGGTCGATGCCGAGCGGATCGAAGCAGCCATCGAGGTTGCCGCGGGTCAGCGGGATCTTGGTGAGGCCGATCTTGAAGTTCAGCCAGTCGGTGTAGTTGGCGATGAAGTAGCCGTCGTGGAGGCGGATGTCGCCGTCGTTCGAGTCCGTGTCCTGGGCGGAAACGCCATATCCGGTCGAGCCGGTCTTGGTGGAACTCGTGATGCTGGTGGTGTTGATTTGAAAGCCGTAGGTCTCGTCCATCATGCCGGTGAGGGTGAGGCGGAAACGGGCAAAGCGGAGGTCGGTGCGGTTGCCCTCAAACGCGGTGCCGGAGCCGTAGTCGGTGTTTTCGGCCAGGAGTTGGCCCCGGAGTTTCACCTCGAGGCTGATCATGTTGCCTTCGATGATATTGGCGGAGGACGGCAGGGGCGCCGACAGGATGGCGAAGCCGGCGAGTGCGGCGAGTTGGGTGCGAAGCGGTTTCATGGATGTTCTGGCGGTAGTTTGCGCCCCAGGGGTGGTGTCTCGGAGGCCTGGCGCGAGAGGAGGCGACGGGCCCGAGGTGAAGGCGGCTTGTCGACGGGCGGCATCGGCAGGACGGACGTTCACCGACACAAAAACAACTATCGTTTGAATGTAAGACAATGTGAATCCAGGACGCCTTCTCATCTATCATACTTATAGGGTTTGTGGGAAAGTCAGGCTTATGAATCGCAAGCAGAAAACAAGAGAATCTGATTAGATGTGTGTGTTAAGAGTAGTCTTAAGTAGATTGTTACTAATTTTATATGGATAACATGCTAATCCCGGGTTTGTCGGACCAATCTCTAGATGCGGGCTCCACTTCCTGCCGCGGTGGTGTGCGCGACCTTCCTCCGCGTATGGGGCGGGTTCATTCCGGAATGCCGTTTTTCGGGACGAATTCTCCTATTAAACAAACAATCAAGCGAAACTTGAAATAAGCCCATTCCGGAATCATCACCAAGGGCGCAGTGAACAGCTTGATCGGGCGAATCGCGTGGTGCCGAACCGCCCTCGGTTGCGGCCCATGGACCAATCTGGATTCACTCCCGCAGATTTCTCCTCACCCCAGGGGGGCCCTCCTCCCTCGTGGCTCCTCGCCCACTGTCGGGCGCCGCCGCAGCGCCGAACCGCGGCCACTCCTCGCCCGCGTGCCGTTGCGGGCGCGGCGACGCGACACGGCCTCTGCGCGGCCGCAGTCTTCCCTGTGCTGGGCGATGGCCCTCCGGTTTTCCCGAGGCTTCGCCGCCCGGGATGATGGGGCTCCTCCGTGCTCCCCGACGAAATGGACACATCTCCCGGGTGCGCTCAATCCGGCCAGGAAGGCACGCGACAGCTGGAGGTGCGGCGGCCAAGTACCGTCGCGAAGTCGGCGATGGCCTCCTGCATCAGGTTCGAGGAACCGTCGTGGCAGGTCAGACACGCCCCAACCGTCAAGATGCGACGTTGCTCCGCGGCGTTGAAGGGTCGGACATCGTCGCGCGTGGACACCAGACCAGTCCGGGTTTGCAGAAACCCAGTCCAGGCATCGCCGGGAAGCTGATCGTGGGCGGTCCGTGCGTTCGCCGGGGAAAACGACCAGCGCGCCGCACCGGAAGTGAGATCAAGCCGCAGGTCCCCCTGGCCATAACCGAGGGCCGCGGGGTCATTGTGGCACGACTGACAGGAACGCGACTCGCGGCTGATGGTGTGCGCGGCGGTATGGGCGTAGAGCCGCTGGAAGATCAGGTCGCGCGGGGCACCGGCCTCGCGGTTCCGATCAAGTTCGAGGATCATGCCTGGGACAAACGTGTCGACGATCTCGGCGGGCGACGCCGGGTCCCCGGTCATCCGTCGAATGCCGAGGGTGGGAGGTGCGGCTTCGAAGGGACCGGAGCTTTCCACCCAGCTGCCGCGGACCTCCTGCTGGCTCAAGTGGTCGAAGCCGGTCTGCGTCGGATCGAACTGGGTATGGCAGGTGACGCAGCGCGGAGCCCACGCGGTGTGGCAACTCGCACACGAAAGCCGGTCGTGTCCCTTTCCCGCCCGGCACGCGCCGGACGGCGCCCGCAAGGGAAGGAAGTCGCCGGTGCGTTTGCGGCGGAGCTGGCCGGTGCCGTCGGGGGCGACCACCACGTTGTTCAGCGCCGATCCCGCCTGCGTGCTGCCCAGGCGAAAGCCCGGTGGCAGCGACCATTGGGACTTGCGCCGGACCATCCGGCCGCTGCCCATGACCTCGGTGGGAGTGTGGCAGTCGATGCAATCGAGCCCGCGCACGTGATGCACGTCGGGCGAGACGCGGATGAAATGGCGGCCGTCGTCCAGGAGCCGGAATCGGGGCGAGACGCTGGAGTCGCGACCCAGCGCGGCGGCGGAGGGAGGTTCCCGGAGTTCGTGCCACCCTTCGTAGCTGGTCGAAATCCGACCCGAGCGGCTGTGGCAGCCGAAACAGTGCCCATTTTCCGGATTGAGAATGAGGGAGGGGTGTTCGCCGGGAAGCGATGCCTGCCGTTGTCCGGCCGGTGCGGACTCGAACCGATCGAGGGCCTGCTGGGCGGCGGGCGAGTACACGAGGTGGCAGGCATTGCAGCCACCGCCGCGGGACTCCTGGGTGATCGGCCCCCAGGTGACCTTGTCCTGGCCGAGATGACAGGAAACGCAGAGCTGCCGGAGGTGGCTGTCGGCGGCGCTGTGACCGAGTCGCTGCACGTGAGGGACGGAGTCGTCCGGGGTGGAGGTCTCGCCGAAGATGCGGCGGTTGACCTCGATCACGCCGGAGAACGTCGCCATGATCGAGCGATCCACGCGGCGCACGACCTCCGGGTGGCAACCCGTGGTGCCGCACGTGCGCGGGGCGTCGGCGAGGTTTCCCGGAACGCGAATCAGGGAGGCGTGGGCGCGTTCGGGATCGAGCGAAGTGGTGTCGCCGGCGTGGCAAACGGCGCAGCCGATGGCTTCGGGGCGGTGCGAGACACCGAGACCTGCGACGCGGCTGTGGCAGACGAGACAGCCTTCCGGCCGGCCTCGAGCCTCGGGAACGCCGCGAGGGTTCGGTGCTTCGGCTCGAAATGTCGCCGCGATGAGGCCGGGTCGCCAGTCTCCCCGGTCGACCGGCCAGCGCCAACGGCGGGTGTCGGGTGGACCCGGCGCCACAGTTCCCCAAATGACGAGGGCAAGCAGGCCGGCGGCCAGGCCCAGCAGGGTTCCTCGCACTCGGGCCTGAGTCCGGTCCGCGAACCGGGGCAATGCCCACCAGCACCAGAGGAACGCGAGCCCCAGCGTAACCGCCAGGAAGGTCGAGGGCACGAGGTGCAGGAAGGCTCCAACTCCCGCGAGCACCCACGGTCCTGACACGGTCCCGTCCAGTCCGTCGTTCAGGCCCGGCGAAAGGAGCATCGCCACGAGCAGCGTCAGCGCGCCGGTGCTGATCAACGGAGTGAGGCGGGGGCGGTGCGGGCGGGCCGTCGCAGCCAGTCCAATCCCGACGAGAATCACCCCGCCCCAGACATGGCCCAATAACACCGGCGTGAGGTCCTCAACGGAGTCGCGCCAGCGGGCGGCTACGGGCGGACCCACGACCGGCAGCTCCGCGATCAACTGTGTCGCCAGCGGGAGGGAGGCCTGGGCATCGGCGTCACCCCGCAGGAGGAACCCGGAAAGCTGGAGCAGGACGGCGAGCGGGACCGCCAGCACGAGGACAGCCCGGAGTGCGCTTCCGGGCCGGATGCCGTTCTCCGGCAGGAGTCGGCGCCAGGTGAACCACGCGGTGGCGACCGTTGCGGTCAGCGCCGACCACGCGTGGAGATTGCGTGCCAGGAGGAGCAGAGGATCCCCGAGGAGCCAGAGTGCGATCGTGGCGGGAGCGCGGCGGGCGTCATACGCGCTGTGCAGGGCGATTCCGGAAAGGGCGCAAATGGCAAGGGACGCGGCCGCCACCTCCCCGGCGCTGCCCCCGGCCACGCGCGTCCACGCCTGGCGCAACCAGGCACCCTTCGGGTGCCGTTCGATTCCAGTGGTGCGTCCGGAGGTCAGCGGCATGGTGCGTCCGGAGGCGATGGTGGTTCGGTGGACCCGGAAACGATAAAGCGACGATCAACACCCCTCGCGTTTCTTCTTGGCGACCGGGGCGGCGGATTTGCTACCGGGAGTGGTGGCGGGTGTCGGCGGGGGACCGAGGTTTGACGGAGGCTCCGGCGTCCCGACCGCGGCGCCGCGGGGGGAACCGCCCAGGTGGCGGGCCACGGCCACGCGCCGGGCAAACGCCGCGTTGGCGGATGGAGTTTCCTCCGCCGGGGCGGCCGGAAAAAGAACCTCGTGATTCCAGGCGTCGAGTCCTCCGGCAAGGGTATAGACGGCCTTGAAGCCCTGTGCCTTCAGGAGCACCCAGGCCTGGGCGGCCTGGGCCTCACTGGCGGCGTAAAGGACGAGCTTCTCGGTTCGCGGCACGATCGTGTCGTCCAGGGAGGCCAGCGGTACGTGGCGGGCGCCGGGAATCCGGTGTCGGGCGTACTCGGCTTCGCTGCGGAGATCGACCAACACGAAGTCGGCGCGGCCTTCGATGATCCAGGCCCCCAGATCCTCGGCCGTCACCTGATCGACGGCGGATCCGGCGAGTTCGGCGAGCCGGCGGGCGTCGAGCCTGACGCGTCCCTCGCGATAGGGATTGCCTGCGACGGCGGCGACCAGGCCCAGTCCGAGCAGACCGGCGACGAGTCCGCGGGCGGGATTCAAGGGACGCGGCGAACCGAGGAGCGATCCGGGTCCCGGCTCGACGCCGCCGAGCTTCCGTTCCGCCCATTCGGCGGCGACAAAGGCACCGATTGCCAGCACCACGACCGCCAGCACCACCACGCCATGGGGCAGGTGGAGGACGGCCGGCAGCGTGCGCGCGCCGAAGGCGGTGAGGGAGGCAAGGGGTGCGAGCACCGGGGAGGCGAAGCCGATCGCGAGGGTGCCCGCGAACATGCCGCCGAGGAAGACCACGGCGTCGAGGCGTCCGGTGGCGGCGGATACGACGGAGGTGCCCGGACAGTAGCCGCCGATGACAAAGCCAATCCCGAGCAGCACCCCGCCGAGGAGCTGCGGCACGAGGAAAGTCGGGGTGAGGTGGACCAGCGAGAGGTCGACGAGCCCGAAGCGCGAGACGACATACAGTCCGGTCATCGCCGTGAGGATGGCGGTGAACATCACCTTCAGGACGGAGAGATCCTTGAAGTAGAACTGCGCCGTGAGCTTGCGGGCACTGCCGAAGCCGGCGCGTTCGAGGAAGAAGCCGAAGGCGAGACCGATGACGAAGGCGACGATCAGCGAGGTTTCGTCGTTGAAGGCGCCAAATCGGAAGAAGGGGGCGTTCATAGCCATTGCCTCCGGACAAACCAGGCGAAGCCGTAGGCCCCGCCGAAGATGCAGACCATCGCCGCCCAGCTGCCGGCGTTGAGCAACGCCCCGCCGGTGAGCGCCTGCCCGCTCATGCAGCCGAGGGCGAGCTTGGCCCCCATTGCCAGGATGGCTCCGCCGACAAAGGCAAGGAGGAGCCGACGCGGGGTGGAGAAGTGCGGACCCTTCTCGACGGTGACGCGCAGGCGATTGCCGAAGGCCCCCGAAAGGAGGCCGCCCACGAAGACCCCGATCACCTGGAACACGAGCCAGTCCTTGAAGGGGCTGATGGAACCGTCCCCGAGATAGTCGCTGAAGAACGGACTGGCCCCGGCGTACGCCGGGGCGACCGTCCGGACGGCGACGGCCGCCGTGGTGGTCACGGCTCCGGAGGCCCCGAGGCCGCGGCCCATGATGACAAACGCCGAGAGCAGCACCAGACCCAGGCCGAAGCCGGCGAGGTAGGGATTGAGGTAAGGTTTGGGAGGCGCCGAAGGAGCAGACATGGGAAGGAAGACAGGGAGAGGGGGCTGGGCTTACGGGAGCGAGGCGACGCGCGCCCAGTGGCTTTCCTGGCCGGCGAACACCAGGATGAAGCGCAGGGTGAGTCCGCCGACCAGGACGAGCACGGCGGGCGCGAGGGTGTGGCGGATGCGGTTCTGCAGTTCGAGATACTGGAGCGTGAGCGGAGCCAGGATGCCGCTGCCGATTACGAGGACCCAGAACGGGGCCGCGTAGGGGCCCGTGAGGAGCAGCGCGGCGGCCTGCTGGCTGGCGGCGGTGGAACTCACCATGCCGAGGAGGAACAGGATGAGCAGGCCCAGTTCGACGGTAAGAAAACTGTTGTCCGCCTGGGTGAGCAGCGGGGCGATGCGGGTGTCGGGGGCGCGGCCCTCGGACCAGCGGGCGAGCGAGGAGAGCAGGAAGTCGGCAAACGCCGGCCGCTCGCCATCCTTGAAGGACAGCACGAGGATTCCGTGGAGCAGGGCGGCGGCGGTCGAGAGCCCGGAGAACAGGAAGAGCGGCCCGAGGATGGCGGTGTTCCAGAGGGGGCGGGCGGGGAGGGCGCTGAGGAGAATGCCGGTGTAGAGACCGAGGGCCACGCCGACGACTATGTTGGCGAGGCCGATGCCGATCACCACCCGGGGCCGGGCGAGAATGAAGTCACTGATCGCGACAAACGCGTGAAACCGTCGGGCGACCGAGGGAATCGCCTCGGGCAGGTGCGTGAGGGCGTTGGCGAGCAGGGCCGGGTAAACCAGCAGCAGGATCCACGATCCCCACGACATCGGCGACGTGATCTGGAAAGTGAGATAGAGTCGCCAGACGTAGAGCTTGTGGGAGAGGTCGAGAAAGAGCGCGAGCATCCCGAGGCTCAGCAAGGTCAGTCCCACCAGCGGGCCAATCGTGCAGCAGACCATCGCCTGTCGTTCGCGGGGCTGGACGAGCACCAGGCGCACCCCGGCGATGATCATCAGGCCGGCGACGAGGCCGCCGAGGAAAAGGTACACCGGGATCTCCCAGCCCCAGACATGCAGTGTGGGATCGATGCCGGGGTTATGGCGGGTGGTGGTGAGTTCGATCGGCATGGCGGAAGGCGGGCTCAGGTGAGGTAGAAGACATGGGGCTGGCAGCCGGCCTCGGGCAGGAGCGCGTGGTGGGCACGCGAACGCAGCAGGCGGCTGACTTCGCTCTCCGGGTTGTCGAGATCCCCGAAGTGCATGCAGTGCGTGGGGCAGACCGAGACGCAGGCCGGCAGCTGGCCCTGGTCCACGCGGTGATGGCAAAAGGTGCACTTGTCCGCGTAGCCGTCGGGATGGGTGAAGCGCGCATCGTACGGGCAGGCGGCGAGGCACGCCTTGCAGCCGATGCACTGCCGGTGCGCCACGAGGACGACACCGCCTCGGTGGACGCGACTGGCGCCGGTCGGGCAGCACGAGACACACGGCGGCCGGGCGCAGTGATTGCAGCGCTCGGAACGGATTTCGAGCCGCGGCTGGGGGTAGGCGCCGCGCACCTCCTCGGTGATCCAGTCGCGGTTGTAGCCTTCCGGGACGTTGTTTTCCGTCTTGCAGGCGACGACGCAATCCATGCAGCCGACGCAGCGACGGGTGTCGATGACCATGACGTAACGCATGTTCAGGCCCGCTCCGCGGGTTCGAGGGTGACGAAATTGACGTTCATGGCGGTGCCGCCCATGAGCGGGTCGACCTTGTAGCGGGTGATGAGCTGCGCGTCGCTGGCTCCTTTTCCGAAGGCATGCCGGAGGCCGCGGGCGGTATGGCCGAAACCGTGGACGAGGTAGACGCAATCGGGGCGGATCCTCTCCGTCGCCTTGACACCAACCGCATGGCTGAGCACGCCGTCCTGGTTGCGCAGGCGCACGCGGTCGCCGCTCTTGAGGCCGAGGCGCCGGGCGGCGGCGGCATTCACCCAGACGGCATTCTCGCTCATCATGTCGCTCAGCACGCGGTTGGTGTGGGTGCGACTGAAGGTATGGACCGGGGCGCGTCCGAAGAGCAGGCGGAACGACCCGGGCGGGCCGGCCTCGGGCCGGGTGAACTTCGGAACGGGATCGAATCCGGCTTGCTGGAGCTGGTTGGAGTAGAATTCGATCTTGCCGGAGGGCGTGCCGAACTCGGCTGGAGCACCGTCCTCGAAATAAAGCGGTTCGCGCGGACCCCGGATGAGTCCGTGCTTCTTCAGTTCCGCGAAATCGAGGCCGGCCTCCTTCACCCGGGCGCCCAGGTACTCCTCGATGTCCTTCCAGGGATAATACGATTCGAGGCCGAGTTTCACGGCGAGCTGGCGGGCAATCCACCAGTTCGGTTTTTGGTCGTGCGGCGACGCGATGACCGGCTGGCGCAGGGCGACGAAGGGCTCCTTGAACACCTCGACGTTCAGCTCATCGTGCCGCTCCAGGTAGGTGGACTCCGGCAGCACGACGTCGGCCCAGCCGGCGGTCTCGCTCGGCACCACGTCGATGACGACGAGCAGGTCGAGTTGCTGGATGGCGCGAATCGTCTCGGCTTCGCTGGGCAGCGCCTGGAGGAGGTTGGTGGCGTAGACGAGCCAGCCCTTGATGGGGTACGGCTGCCCCGTGAGGGTGGCTTCGCGAATGCCGGTCGTGAGGGTCTCGTGGGCGAAGCGGTACTTGTGGTCGGGGTTGTCGACCTTGGGCCGCTTCGCCTTCGGGTATTCCGGGTAGGGATAGTCGGGCACGGCCATGGTCGACGGCGCGTAGAAACCTCCCTTGCGACCCCAGCTGCCGAGCAGGGCGTTCAACAGGGCAAGGGCGCGGCTGCGCTGCGCATCGTCGCCATACCAGTTGGTGTGGCGGCCGGGGTGGACCAGGGTGGCCGGTCGATAGCGGGCCATCTCGCGGGCGGTGGCGCGGATGAGGGCAGGGTTGATGCCGGTTTCCGGATAGGCCCATTCCGGGGTCCAGGGAGCCAGGGCGGCCACGAAGGCCTCGAAGCCATGCCCGTGTTTCGTGACGTACTCGACGTCGTAGAGCTTCTCCGTCACGAGCACGTTCATCCAGGCCAGGATGAGGGCCAGGTCCGTGCCGGGCTTGATCGGCAGGTAATACTTGGCCTTGCCGGCGGCAACGGAGAAGCGGGGATCAACCACGATGAGAGAGGCGCCACGGCCGACGGCGGTGGCGAACTCCTGCACCTGGGTGTTGTGCATGTTCTCCCCGAGGTGGGACCCGATCAGGACGAGGCACTGGGCGTTCTCGATGTCGGTGCGTTCCGGGGAGCCGATGTCCTCGCCGAAAGTGAGACGGAAGCCGACGTCGCGCGGGCCGCGGCACTGCGCAAAGGACGGGGCGGCGATGTTGGGGGAGCCAAACGCCTTGAGGGTGTGTTTCAGAAAAGTGCCACCGATGCCGTGACTGAACAGCGCCATCGCCTCCGGCCCATGGGTGGCGGCGATCTTCTTCATCTTCTCGGCGATATGGGTCAGGGCCTCCTCCCAGGTGGCCTCCTTCCACTTCTCCGCGCCGCGTTCCTGCGTGCGAATCAACGGCGTGCGCAGGCGATCCGGGTCGGTAAGGGCGCCAACTCCGCCCGTTCCCCGTGGGCAGAGGCGACCCCGGCAAAGTGGGTCGAGGGGATTGCCTTCCAGCTTCCACAGGCGTCCCTCCCGCACGGTCGCGATGCAGCCGCATTTCCAGAAGCAAATGTCACAAAAAGTGGGGACCTGGCGAAGGCCGGATTCCCCGGTCGCCCCGGAAGTCCGAGCCAAGGCGGCGAGGGAGCTCCCGGCTGCCCCGGCCGTGACGATCGAGGCGGAGGAGATCTTGAGGAAGCGACGGCGGGAAAGCTCAGGCATGGAAGAGGCGGAAGAAGGAAACAATCATCAAACGATGATTTGAATGTAGTCCTCTACCGCCTCTGTTAAAGGTCAACTTCACCGAACAAGCGGTTCAGTTGCCCGGCTTCGGGTGGCCATTAGTCTGCATTCATCGCGCCGCGGCGTGGGGGCCCTACCATCCTGCGATGCGTGGCCCGATCCAGCCAACCTCGATCGGGTCGGCTTCGATCCGGAATTTGAATGTGGCGGAGTCGCGCTCTCCCAAGCGCCGCCAGGCCCCACCGGCGGTTGAGAAACCGCAGCTGCTACCGGCCGGATTTCGGCGCAGAGCGGAGGCCGCGCCTTTCCTGGAGATCGAGACTGCCCCGCCGCGCCGCCGCCCGATGGCCTCAGCCACCAGCCTGCCGCTCGCGGAGCGGTGCGGACGAGGCGGTCTGCGGCCGGTTGTCGATCACATGCAGCGTGTGGAGGAAGCGCTCCAGGTCCGCGCGGGGTGGATCGCCGAGGAGGGAAGCCTGGACCCAGCCGCGCGACAACAGATGGGCGCTGCGGAAGTTGAGCCAGAAACCGCGCCGTTCCAACTCCTCGCCGAGCAGGGCGGCCTGCCCCGGGGGTTCGACCGCGAGCGTGACCAGGGCGGGGCAGGCGGCGGACTCCGGGGCCACCACCGTGTAACCGCGCTGGCGGAGGGCATGCCGGAGCCAGGCGCCGTTTTCGGCGATGCGGCGGCGGCGCTCCGGCGTGGCGAGGCGCACGGCGGCGGCCAACGCGGCGACCAGATTGGAAGGGTGCGTGTGGGCGGCGCTGTCACCGGCGGCCCAATGGCCGAGATCCAGGTAGCCGGGCAGGCGATCGGGTTCCGGGCGCGTGACGTAGTCGTGAAAGACGAGGGCGAGGCCCGGGAAGGCGCCGAGGCCCTTGCCGCTGGTGGCGGTGGCGAGGTGCACGCCGCGAAGGTCGACCGGCACGGCACCGAGGGAGCTGATGCAGTCGGCGCAGAAATGCAGGCCGTGGTCGACGGCGAGGGCCTTCAGGGCATCGAGCGGATTCAGCACGCCCGTGGACGTCTCGTGGTGCACGCACCAGACCCAGCCGCCGCGCGGCACCCGGGCGACAAACGCGGCAACCTGTTCGAGGTCGAATACGTCGCCCCAGCGAAGGCGGAGCCAGTCGAAGCGCAGGCCGGCGCGCCGGGCCTCGGCGGCGAGTCGTTCGCCGAATTCGCCGTTGGACAGGACGAGGCCGGTGGTGGCGTGGAGCGAGAGCTGGGCGGCAACCATCGCCGTGCCGAGCGAGCCGGACCCCGGCACGATCTGCACGTCGCGTGCACCCGTGGCGGCGCACAGGTCGGAGCGGAGCGCGGCCAGTTGTTTCAGAAAGGCGGGTCCGCGGTGGGAGATGGCCGGGGAGGCCAGGGCGGCGTCGACTTCGGGGGCGGTGCGGACGGGGCCGGGGAGGAGGTTCAGGGGCCGGACGGGGGGAGGTTCGGCGGTGAATTTCTCGCGGAGCGCGACGCTCTTTTCGAGCGTCTGGCCAAAGGCCTCCAGCGTGAGGTACATCGGCTGGTACGGCGCTTCCGCGGTGCCAACCAGGGGCCCGAACGGAATGAAACCCAGGTGGCGGTACAACTTGAGCTGCCGCGTGGTCCCGGAGATGAGCGCGATGTCAAAACCCTGTTCAAGGCAGCGCCGGACGGCGAACTCGAAGAGGCCGAGGAAGAGCGAGGTCTTCCGGAACTCCTTGGCCACCGCGAGCAGGCGAACCTCGATGGGGCGGCGGCCGGCCGGCAGGTAGGTGTCGAGATTGGGGAGCTTGGCGTCGAGGGAGAAAGGGCGCTGCGGACGGAGCGCCATCATGCCGGCCAGGGTGCGGTCCTGAAGCGCGATGACGTAAGTGTTCTCGGCATGGAAACGATCGACCAGACGACCCTCGGGGTTGGGGGCGTGCTGGGGAATCTCCTCCACGAAGGTGCGGTAGTTGAGCCGGTGGATCTGCTCGATTTCCCACGGCTCCGTGGCGATCTTCAGCTGGAGTTCAGGCGGCAGGGTTTTCATGCGAAGGGGAAGCGGGTGGGTGGGTCGGGCGCGCGTTCGGGGCGCCGGACTTGGTCAGATAGGATCGGTGGGTGTACAGGACGATGGCAAACACCCCGACGGTCAGGATGGCTCCGGGCAGGGAACGGGTTTCGAACCATCCGGCCGCCGGCAACACGAGGGCGCCGAGCAACCCGGCGTGAATGCGGCGGCGGGTGATCGCCCAGGTCGCGCCGGCCAGGAGCAGGCAGCCCAGCATCGCCCAAGGCGTGAGCACCAGCCAGGCCCCGAGGAGCGGGGCGAGCCCCCGGCCGCCCTGGAAGCGCAGTTGCACCGGCCAGACATGGCCGGCCACCGTGGCGAGGCCGGCCGCGAAGGCTCCGGCTGCCGGCAGCCCGGCCACCCGCGCCAGCAACACCGCCGCGGCCCCCTTGGCCGCATCCCCGGCGAGGACCGCAATGAAGCCCCGCGCGCCCAGAACCCGACCGGCGTTGGTGGCGCCGGTGGCGCCGCTTCCCTGGGTGCGGAGATCCGCGCCAGTGCGCGCCCGCACCAGCCAATAGCCGGTGGAGACGCCACCGAGCAGGTAGGCGAAGGGCACGACGAACCAGGGCCAAACATGCATGGATCAGGAGTGGGTCGGCGGCGCGTCCTCACGCACACGCGAGAGGAGCCAGAGCCCGCCACCAAAGAGGAGCAACAACGACAGGATCGACGTCCGCGAGTCGGTCAGCAGCGCGGCCACCCCCATCAGGGTCGGGCCGAGGATGGCGGCGAACTTGCCCACCATGTTGTAAAAGCCGAAGTATTCGCCCCCCTTGTCCGCCGGGATCAACCGTGCGAAATAGGAGCGGCTCAGCGATTGCACGCCGCCCTGCACGAGCCCGACCACCACGGCCATGGCGAAGAACTCGCGCTGCGAGTCCATCCGCGTGGCGAACAGGCAGAGTCCGGCGTAGACGGCGACCCCCAGCATGATGCCGCGGCGGGCGCCGAAGCGTTCGCCGATACGCCCGAAGGCGATGGCGGCCGGAAACGCCACGAACTGCGTGACAATCAGCGCCAGCAGGAGCCCGCCGGAATCGAGCCCGATCGCCTTGCCGAAATCCACCGCCATCTTGATCACGGTGTTCACCCCGTCGATGTAGAGGATGTAGCCGCCGAGAAAGTACAGAATCCGCCGATCTCGGCGGAGATCCCGGAAGGTAATCACCAACTGTCGGAAGCCCCGGGTGAGCACCGACCCCGCCCCGGCGGGCGGGACCCCGGGGGCCTCGCGAACCCAAAGGAGGGCCGGCAGGGTGAAGAGCAGCCACCAACCGGCGGTGAGCCAGAAGGCCAGGTGCACCGCCGGCACGGGACCCGAGAGACCGAACTTCGCCGGTTCCTTCACGAGCAACGAGCAGAAGACAAAGAGGCCGCCGCTCCCGACATAGCCGAGCGCGTAGCCCAGCGCCGAGACCCGATCGTAGCGGGCCGGCTCCGCCACATCGGTGAGCAGGGCGTCGGAGAACATGTTGTTGCCGGAGAAGCCGAGGGCGGCGATGGCGTAGAGCGTGGCGGCAAGGGTGAACTGGCCCTGGGCGGCGAGCGGCAGCAGGGCGGTGGCGGTGCTGCCGAGGAGGGTGAAGCCGAGGAGGAACCGGCGCTTGCCGTTGCCCTGGTCGGCGATGGAGCCGAGCAGCGGGGCGACGACGGCGACCACCAGGCTGGAAATCGTGTTGGCGAGCCCGAGGTAGAACGTGCTCTTTTCCGCCGTCATGCCCGGGCCCTGACACCAGTGGTCCTTGAAGAAGATAGGGAAGAACGCCGTCATCACCACGATCGCGAACGCGGAGTTGGCCCAGTCGATGAAGGCCCAGGACCAGATGGCGCGGCGGTTTTCAGACATGGGGTGGACAAGGTGAGGTTGGCGAGCGCGGGGAAGGCGGCAAGAACGGGTTAGGGGGGATCCGGTGAGCGAGAGGCGAAGGCGCAGGGCGTCGCGTGGGAAAAGGGCGAGGCAGGCGTTGGGTGGGTGGGCAGGGAGAGATGCGGAAATCGCCGGATGGCTGGATCGCGAGATCGCGGCAAAAGGAGCACAGGTGGGCGGTGGGAGAGCCCTCGGCCGGCCTGCTGGGGAGGTCCTCACCAAGCCCTGGGGTCGGCACCGGCAGGCGAGTCGCTCGGAACTGGCCCGCGGTGGAGACCCCTCCCGCCGGGCGGCTACGCGCGGGCGGCCGCGTTCAATAGGTGCCCTTCACGCCGACCATGAACTGGACCCCGTTGCCGCGGGTTTCGTAGGTCTTGGCGTACTCGGGTGTGAGCGGGCCGTAGCGCTGCCACGTGTCATAGTGATTGAAGACGTTCTGGGCGGTGGCGTAGGCCGAGAGGTTGCGGCGAAGTTGGACTTCGGCGTTCAGATCGAGCGTGAGGCGGGCGAGCTGGTATTCGTAGCCATTCACGGAGGTCTGGGGGCTGCGCTGCTGTTTGCCGCGGTAATTCCACTTTGCCATGAGGCTGACGGGCCGGCGGCTGAAGTTGAGGCCCCAGTTGGCGGTCTCCGGAATGAAACCGGAGAAGTCGGTGTTGCGGTCGCCACCCAGCTTGAGCTTGGTGGCGTTGGCGAAGCCCTGGAAGTGCTTGCCCCAACTTCCCAGGAAACGCAGGGGCTGGCGGACGTTGATTTCGAGGCCGCGGACCGTGGCGCGGCCGGGCACGTTGTATTGGGTGGCAAGCTCCCACCCGGTGTAGCGCGGGTCCAGACCGAGCGCCTGGATATCCTCCGCGGTGGCGGTGCGCACCCCGCTGCCAAAAAAGTCCTGCACCTCCTTGAGGAACCCTCCGATGCTCAAGAGGCCGCCGTGCTCGGAGTAGTGTTCAATCGAGACGTCGTAATTGTGCGCGGTCCAGGGCTTGAGGCCTGTGTTGCGGATGTTGATCCGGCCGCGGACGAGCGAGGGATCGGCGGTGTCGGCATCGAGATCGACTTCGTCGATGGTGGAGTTGGGGACGATATTGCTGAAATCGGGCCGCCCGTAGGTCTGGGCGTAGGCGGCGCGCCCGAGCAGATTCTCGCGGATCTGGAAGGTGAAGTGGAGGCTCGGGTAATAGCCGTCGTAGGTTCGCTTGCCGTAGGCCTTGCGCTCGGCCCGCGTGAGCAGCAGCTCCTGCATGGAGCCGGTGGCGCCGGCGTCAGGCCGGCGGATGCGCTGGCCGCGGGCATCGCGGGTGAAGCTGCCGTCCGGATCGCGCAGCCAGACCGCGGCAGGGTCGTACCAGGGCCCTCTTCCCTCGGCGGTGGTGGTCTCGAAGCGCACGCCGCCGAGCAGACGCAGGCGGTTTTGCCAGAGGGAGGCTTCGCCCTGGAGATAGGTGCCGGTCACGGCCTCATTGAGCCATTCCGAGTTCTGAATCCGGTTGGACTCCTCGGAGACGGTCTGGGCGGCGGTCTTGGTGAAGATGGCCGGGTTCTGCTGAAAGGCTGCCCACACCTTGGCGGGTGCGATCCAGGGCAGGTTGCGGAAACCGAAGCCATCGTAGCGATTGACGTAGTTGGTCGTCGCAAAGCGCGCGGGAGAAAAATCGCCGTCGGGTGGCGTGTAATTCCACGTGGTGTTGTAGCGGCGGACGTCGTGGGTCTGTTCGCGATAGGCGCCGCCGAGCTGGACGGCGGCGGGAAACGGCAGGAAGCCGAGGCCCTTGCGCACATCGAGCTTGGCATTGCGCAGGTGATCATCGATGTCGCGCGGCTGGATGTTGGCCGTGTTGAGGCGGTAGTTGCGCAGGTCGTACAGGTCGACCTCGCGGTTGCTGTTGTCGTAGACGCGGATGGTGCGGGCGCGCACGTCGTCGTAGTCGGCGAGAGTGACGCGCACGGGAGAGGCCATCGCGATGCCGAATTGCCGGAACGTGCCGTTGGCGGAATCCAGGTAACCGCCGTACGAGATGGAGGCGCCCGCGCCCGCCTCGATCCGCCAGTCGCCGTTGTCGAAGCGGTAGCGCAGCTTGCCCGCCTGCGTGGTGAGGAGCTGCTGCACGACGGCGGTGTCGCCGAGGATGGCGACCGAGCCACGCCCGGTGGCGCCCTGGGTAAAGGAGTCGCCGAAGCTCATCGGCACACCGGAGGCCGGGGTCGGCGTGCCGTTGGTGCCCGTGCCGAAGTTGATGTTCTGCGAAGGACGGTCCGAGACGAAGCGGCCGACCTCGAGGGTGGCGGAAAGCACGCCGTTGCGGTGCGGGCGCCAGTCGGCCCGCAGGCCGGCGGAGTGGCGGTTGTTGACGCGCGGGCCGGTGGTCAGGTGCAGCGTCTGCAGAAAGGGCCGGGCGAAGGAGGCGCCGGTGCTGGTCCCGCCGGCATTGAAGATCTTGCGGACCCGGTGCTGGTTGGTGAAGCGGTTGGTGCTCGAACCGGTGGCGACGAGGCCGAAGTTGCGCGTGACGGGCAGCGTGTAGTCGAAGGCGAAGCTCGGGAGGATCTTCCAGATGCGTTCGTCGGAGGCGTGCGGTTGCTTGCCGAAGGCGAGATCCTCGTGGTTGGCGGAGAGGCTGACACTGTAACTGAGGCGCGCGTCCTTCCGCTCGAAGGCACTCTTGGTGACCATGTTCACGGACCCACCCATCGAGCCCGCCGGGGTGGAGGGAGTCGGGATCTTGGTCACCTCGAGACGCGAGACGTTGTTGATCGAGACCTGGCCGAACTGGAACACGCGCGAACTGCCGGTCGCGTTGCCGGTATTCGCCAGCTGCGCCCCGTCGCTCGACACCACCGCCATCGCCGTGGGGAAGCCGCGCACTGAGATGGAGGAGACGGAACCGCCGCCCTCGGAATCGTATTCGGCGACGAGCCCCGGCAGGAACTTCAGAAACTCGCCAACGTTGCCATCCATGAGATCGCCGAGGGCGTCGGCCGGGATGACGTTTTTGATGTTGGGCGCGAACCGCTGTTCGTTGATCGCGATGGCCTCGCTGTCGGTCTCGCGGGCGGCGGCCACCGTGAAGGCGTCCAGTTGGTGGGTTTCGCCGTAGCGGGCGATGCTGGTGAGGTCGATGTTGCGTTCGACGGTGCCGCCCGGCGGCACTTGCACCGGGACCTGCTGGGGATCGAGTCCGGTGTAGAAGACGTCGAGTGTGACCGTGCCGCCGGGCACCCGCGGAAGACGGAAGGCCCCGGTCTGATCCGTGAACGCGACCAGATCGGTGCCGCGGACCGCGACGCGCGCGTTGCCGAGATACTGGCCCGTGGCGACGTTGAGCACCCGGCCGCTGATGGCACCCGTGGCCGCGTCGGCCGCTCCGGCGCGCGACACGGCGCAAAGGATGATGGCGAACCAGGCAAGCGGCAGGGAGAGGAGGGAGCGTTGCATGGGGAGGCAGGGGACGCGGGAAGTGCGCCGGTTTTCGAACTGGTCCAGGGCAGGCTGCGCGGGCGCAGCGACGGGAGCGTACGACCGGCGACGGGGGCGCGCCAAGGGAATAGAGAAGCGGCGGTCACGCCGCGTCACCGGCCCGAAGGCAATCTTCTCACCGCGGCAGGGACTGCGCCCAGGTGCCGAGTGAATTGGCGCCCTTGTTCCGCTCCAGCGAACGCGGCTGGGATGACGGGGGCTGGGCGGTCTCGTGCGCCGCGGCCGGGAGCGAGGCGTACGTCAGATCCCGTTTCACCTCGCGCAGCAGCGCCGTGACATGGCTGGGGGTGACGACCCAGAGGTGCGAAGCCGGTTGAAAGGTGATGGAGGCATCCGGGGCGTAGCGGCGGATGGTGCGCTCGACCAGGTCACGCGGCTTGCCCTGCCAGTAGCCGTCGTTGGCGGCGACGAGAGCATAGGTCGGGCAGGATAACGGGGCGCGAATCTGGCGGACCACATGCCGCGTCGCGGCACCGAGTTGGCTGGGCGAGACGTAGTCCCATTCCAGGCCGAACAGCCGGAAGCGCGATTCCAGATCTGCCTTGCGAAAGCGCCGGTGCTGCGGGCCATCGCTCCAGGCGTGGGAGTGGCTGGTATCGGGGTTCAGCCACCTGAACGCGTTGTGATTGGGATAGGCGAACCAGCGGTGGCCGTCGTACTCGAAGCCGTTGAGGGGATAGAAGACCCGCTCCCAGGCCGTTGGCTCGAAGTGATCCGGCGCGCAGGCACCCCAGACGAGATGAACGCGGTCGCGGATGGTCCCGGCCGGCAGGCGCCCGGCGGCCGCGGCGAAATCGTAGAAGCCGTTGCTCGAGGCGATGACGACGACGTGTTCGTGCCGCGAAAGGAGCTGCTCCAGATCCGCCTGGAGGCGGTCAAGCTTCCGGTCGACGTTGGCCAGCGTGTACTTCATCCACGTCGGGCGGCGGGCGGAGAACTCGGGCAGGTGGAGCGAGCGAACCTGCAGGCGCCGGCCGAAGACGCGGGTGAGGCTCGGCAGCACGAAGCGGACCTGCCCGGGCGTGCCGTTGATGCCGGGCACGAAGTAGAAGACGTGCTCGGCGCCCGCTGCGTCGCCGATGACGTCGACATCGTCGTAGAAGAACCGGTAGTCGTCGAGGGAACGCAGGTAGCGTTCACGGAAGAGGCGGGCGAAATGGCCCTCGTGGCGGCAGGTGGCGGTCATGGTGCGGAAAGGAGGACGCCCGGCAGCCAGGTCGTGAGCGGCGGGCAGTAGGTGATGAGCAGCACGCCGAGGAACATCACGGCGAGCAGGGGCAGCGTGGCCCGGGCGACCTCGCCGAGGGGACGGCGCAGGCGCGAGGCGGCGAGCAGGAGGTTGAGCCCGAAGGGGGGCGCGAGGAAGCCGAGCTCCATCGTCGCCAGGAAGATGATACCGAGGTGCACCGGATCCACGCCGAGCTGGAGGCCGAGCGGCACCAGCAGGGGCACGACGACAACGATGGCGGCGAAGATCTCGACCACGCTGCCGACCAGGATGAGGACGACGTTCAGCCCCAGGAGGAAGAGTCCGCGCGACTGCACGTGGGTGAGACTCCACTCGGCCAGCGCCTCGGGCACGCCCTCGTGGATCAGGTGGTTGGTCAGGCCCAGCGCGACCCCGAGGATGAGCAGGATGCCGCCGATGAGCAGGCCGGCTTCGGCCATGACGCGCGGGCAGTCCCGCCGCCAATGGAGATCGCGGTGAATGACGACCTCGATGAGAAACGCGAAGCCGGCGGTGACGGCCGCGGCCTCGACGGGCGTCGCCCAGCCGCTGAAGAGCGTGGCGAGGGCCACGACCGGAAGGGCCAGTTCCCACTTGGCCGCCCACAGGGCGGCGAGGATCTCCGCCCGGTCGGGCCGGGCCTCGATCCGTGGAGCGCGCCGCCCGACCCACATTCCCCACGCCGCCGTGAGCAGGATGAGCAGCACTCCGGGCACCAGGCCGGCCACGAACATCGTGTTGATGTCCACCTTGGCGATGATCGCGTACAGGATGACCGGCAGGCAGGGAGGGAGCAAGATGCCGAGGGAGCCGGCGCCGGTGATGAGTCCAAGCGCGTGCCGTTCGGAAAAGTGGGCGCCCACCAGCACGGGCAGCAGGAGCGCACCGAGGGCGAGGACGGTCACGCCGGAACCGCCGGTGAAGGCTGTAAAGAAGGCGCAGATCAGGGCGGTGGCGATGGCCGGGCCGCCGCGCACCCAGCCGCTGAGAGCCTGGAACAGCCGGATCAACCGGCGGGACGCTCCTCCCTCGGCCATGAAGTAACCGGCGAGCGTAAACAGCGGGATCGCGGGCAGGGCCGGGTTGGTGACCAGGCTGTAGTGGTCGATGGCGATCGCAGCGAGCGGGGCGCCGCTCCCGGAGATCAGAACCAGGGCCGCTCCGCCCAGCAGTGCGAAGATCGGCGCGCCAAGAAAGGTGGCGAGCAGCAGGCCTCCCAGGGAGAGCACGGGAGGCGCCAGGCGGGCGGCGACACCCAGGACGCCAGCCAAGGCGAGAGCGGCGAGGCGCGACCGCAGGGTTGCACCCGCGTGCCAGACCTGGCGAAGGGCGATGACCCCGAACCCCACGGGTAGCGCCAGTTGCAGCGTCCAGCGCGGGATCCCATAGGCGAGCGTGCCGCCGGTGGCGCGTTCCTGGAGCACAAACTGGAGACCGGCCTGGGCCAGCAGGGCGGCCACCGCAGCGCCGGTGCCCGCACCCAGAATCCGGGCGGCGGCGGCTCCCCGGGCCGGCAGGAAGTGTGCCGGTCCCGCCAGCGCGAGCAGCCGGCCTTCGCGAGCCGCCAGCGCTCCTCCCGCCATGCCGACCAGCAGCGTCAGATGGCGCAGGAAATCGGGAGCACTTGGGATCCCCACCGAAAACTGGCGTAGGAGAATCTCGACCAGGGGCAGGGCGATCATCGCCCCCAGCAGCAGGGCCACCGCGTGATCCTCGAGGGTCGCCCAGGGACCCCCCGGGGCAGAATCACCTCCGGCGCGGGCCAAGGGGGCGGCGGCTGCGACCTTCACCGGGTGGCTCCTTCCCGGCTGGCGCGGTAGGCGGCGACTTCTGACTGGACGCGGTCAAACAGGTCGGCCGGGACCATCCGGCCGCGGATTTGCGGATAGACCCTGGCCGCCATCGCCTGCCATTCCGCGGCCACTTCCGGCGAGACCGCGTGAACAGTGAGACCGCGCTTCTTCATGGCGACAATGGCCTGTTCATCCTCCTCGCGCCCGCGGGCGCGGATGCGTTCGCCGGTCGTGGCGGCGGCGGCGAGGAGTCCGGGGCGGAGCGAGGCGGGAACCTGCTCCCAGACCTCGCGACGGACGATGGCGGCTCCGACGATCGGCACCCAGTTGAGGTCGACCATATGGTGAACCCACTTGGTGTACTGCATGGCGTTGGCGAGGAACGGAGGCACCGGCACGGCGGTGATCATCCCGCTCGCGAGCGAGGTCGGAATCGTGTCGGTCTCCAGGCTGACCGGCTGGTAACCGAGCGAACGGAGGATGGTCATCTGCTGCGGTTCACCGGCCCAGACGAAGAGCTTGTGCCGCTGGAAATCCGCCGGGCGCACCGCGGGAGTCTTGGAAAAATAGCGGACCCAGCCGGCGTCGGCCCAGAAGAGGACCTCGTAACCCTTGGCGCGGAGGCGTTGCTCCAGGTCGCCGCGGATCTTCTCGCGCACGTGATCCACTTCCGCCCAGTCGCGGAACTGCATGGGGATGAGCTGCAGACACGTAACGGACTTGTCGATTTCACTCAGGCCGACCGTGGACAGGAGGGCCGCCTTGTAGTTGCCGGCCGCCAGGTGGGTGACGATCTGGCGTTCGCCCTCGTGCGCGGCCGAGACCGGCTTCAAGACGACGGCGCCGCCGGCGGATTTGCCCCAGGCGTCGCGCAGTTCGAGCAACCGATCGAAACCCGAGGTGCCCAGCGGCAGGATCGTGGCGAGTTTCACCTCGAGGCCACGGTTGGGCTCAGCCGCGCGGGCGGCGACGGCGGCCGCCAGCAGCGCCAGCAGGGCCACCAGGAGGTCAAACACGAGGGGCGCGGGCCGCCGGCCGGAAGAAGGCGGTTGTCGGCGCGAAGGGGAGCGGGGGCGGGCTTTCATGGGAGGGCGGTGGGAGCGGGGAGAAAGAGCTCGTCGATGCGGGAAAGCAGCCAGCGGGCGCGGCGTTGCATCACGAGATTCACCAGGCGGAATTCCGGGCGGGCATCAGGGTCGATCGCGACGGCGCGCCGGAGCAGGGACTCGAACTCCGCGCGGTTCTGGCGCGGCAGGGCGACCGCCTCGGCGAGGGCGACATCGGGTCCGGCCTGCTGGCGGGCGGAGAGCGCGAGGGCGCGGGCATGGTGAGTGCGGGCGCGTTGCGCCGGCTCGCCGGTGCCACCCGGCCGGACCATCTCGTAAGTGATCAGGAACGAGTGGATGGCGCCGTGATCGAAGTCGGCGTCGAGGGCCAGGGCGCGGTCGATCAGGGCCTCGACGATCGCCTGGTCGGCGAGGAGATCGGGATCGTCCTTCGCCACCGCGATGGCGGCCCCCCACGCGGCCGCGGTCCAGTAGAGGAGGGGCACGTCGCCGCGGGTGGCGGCCTGCACGGCGCGCGCGGGATCGATGCGGAGGCGGCCCCCGAAGCCCGGGTGCGCCACCTCGAGGCCTCGCAGACCGTAGTTCCGGGCGCGGAGGTACAGGCGGCGGGCCCGCTGTTTCAGCGCGGCGCCGGCGGCAAAGTCCTTTTCCGTGACCTCATCGGCGTCCTGCTGGACGAAGGCGAAGGCGTATTGCGTAAACCCGCTGGCGGTGGCGAGGAGCAGGCCGCGGTGGTGCGGGCGTTCGGCGAGAAGGCTCTCCATCAACTTCAGACTGAAGGGGGCCGCATCCGCGATGAGCTGCGGGTCGTCATCGGCGGAAAAGGTGGTGCCGCCGGCGGCGAGAGCGTCGCCGAGTCGGTCGACCGCGGTGTGCTTCAAGGTGGTGCAGCCGGTCAGCAGCGAGAGGAAGGCCGCGCCGGCGCACGGGAGGAGCAGAGGGGCACGGGGAGGACAGACGGGGCGCATGGAGGGCGGGGCAACCGCACCCCAATGTGCGCAAATCCGCGCGCGAACGGATCGGGCGCCGGTGAAAAGTCGCGATCCTCCCGGGGAGGCGGGAACCGGCCGGGTCCGCGGGCGACCATGACCGCCGGTGGGGGGCGAACGAAGGCCGCCGTCCGGTTACTTGGCCGGTCGGGCCATCAGCACCTTGCGCTCTTCCTCGTCGAGGCTGTTGAACTCGGCGGTCCAGGCGGTCACTTCGTCGACCCGCCCCAGCGACGCGTAGATTTCACGGATGCGCCAGGCGGCCTCGCCGAGCCGGGACTTGTGAAACGGGGGGATGTTGCCGGCGCGTTCCTTCATGCCCCGGTAGCCGAGCAGGAGAAGTTCCATGCCTTCGTCTCGGCGACCCTGGCCGATGAGCGAGGCGCCCAGCATGTGGCGGGCGTGGTGGGTGCTCCAATCTTCAGGGCGCAGGGATTCGCGGATCGTCAGGCATTCCCGCGCTAGGCGCTCGGCCTCCACGTAGCGCTTCTCCTGGAGCAAGACCCAGGCCCGCAGCGCGTGGTAAAAGGCCTGTTCCCAGCTGTCGCGCCCGTAGAGCGCCACCGCGTATTGCTGGGCGTCCCGCAACGCCGCCTCGACTTCGGCCAGCATCCCGGGCTTGGTCATGACCTCCTCGAGGCTCGGGGGTGCCGCCGGCGTGCTCACCTCGCGGGCTTCGTCGGCCGACGTGGGATTGTTGATGCGTTCCCGGATTTCGAAGGCCTGGCGGTAGAGTTGGATGGCCTCGGGCAGTCGAATCTGAGTGACGGCAATGGTGACGGCCAGCGACTGGAGGGAACTCACCACCTGCGGCGAAATCGCGCCGAAGACCGTCTCGTTGATCCGCCAGGATTCCCGCAGCGCCTCTTCGGCCTCGGCCACCCGCCCCTCGTGGGTCAGGACCGATCCGATGCGGATGAGCGTGGCCGCGACATCGGCCAGCGCGGCGTACTGGCGTTGCTTGCCCAGGGCGAGGCGGAGGAAGTTCAGCGCCTCGTTGAGCTCGCCCTGCTGGGCGCGGACCCAGCCGATGGCGCTCATTGTCCGGGCGATCTCGAGGACGTGGGCGGCCTCGGGCTTGTCGCCGGGCGGGCGATCCTCGAGGCGGGTGAGCGCGTCGGTGTGCTGCTCGTACGCGTCGTTCCAGCGCGACTGGCGGCTGTAAAGGTGGCCGAGGTAGTTCAGCGTCTGCGCCACCTCCGGGGCCGATTCGCCCTGGGCCTGTTTGCGCAGCTGCAGGGCGGCCAGGAGCAGATCCTCGGCCTCCTTGAAGCGGTCGAGTTTGACGAAGACGCCACCGAGCGTCTCGTCGATGGCAGCGAGAACGCGGGGCTGATCGGCGAACTGCCGGCGCAGCTCCGCGGCCTTTCCAACCAGATCGCGCAGCACCTGCTGGTGGGGTGACAGCGCAGCGTTCATCGCGATGTCCTTCAGGCTGGCAAGCATGAGGGCCGCGACCTCGGCGCGGCGGGCGGCCTCGTCCTGGGCCTTTTTGCGGCCGGCCTCGGCTTCGATCCGCGCCTGGACCGCGGCGTTCTTCTGCTGGAGAGCGGCGGCGAGAGCTGTGGCGCGCTCGCGTTCGGCTTGGCGGGCGCGCTCGAGGCTGTCGCGTTCGCGGAGATAGAGGATGGTGGCGACGGCCAGCCCGGCCGCCAGAATCCCCGTGATCGCCAGCCCGGCGCCAAAGGCGAGCCGGTGGCGGCGGACGAGCTTGGCGAACAGGTAGGTGGTGCTGGGCGGCCGGGCGGTGACCGGTTCGTTGTTCAGGTGCCGCTCCACGTCCATCGCGATGCCATTGGCCGTCTCGTACCGGCGGCTGCGGTCCTTTTCGAGGCAGCGCATGACAATCCAGTCGAGGTCGCCCCGCAGCTCGAACTCCAGGCGGGGGGCGTCGGTGCCGCGGCGCCGGGCGACGGTGGTGCGGTCGAGATCATCGAGGGTGCGCAGGCGCGTGGAGGGGCGGGGTGGCTCCTTTTCCCGGATCCGCCGGCGCATCTCATCGAGGCCGGAGGCAAGGAGCTCCTGCGTCTCGAATGGCGTGCGCCCGGTGAGCAGCTCGTAGAGCAGGACCCCCAGCGAGTAGATGTCCGAGCGGGTGTCGATATCGAGACCGCTCATCTCCGCCTGCTCGGGACTGACGTAGGCCGGGGTGCCGATGAACTGTTCGAAGGCGGTGAACAGGGTCTGTTCGGTGAGCCGTCCCTGCGTGGCCTTGGCGATGCCGAAGTCGATTACCTTGGGCACCGGCTGGCCGTCGTGCAGGGTGACGAGGATGTTGGACGGCTTGATGTCGCGGTGAATGATGCCCTTTTGGTGCGCATGCTGGATGGCCTGGCAGACCTTGATGAAGAGCTGGAGCCGTTGTTCGGTCGTGAGGTTGTTCTGATCGCAGTAATCGGTGATGCGCACCCCACGCACCAATTCCATGACGAAGAACGGGCGCCCCGAGGTGGTGGCGCCGGCATCGAGCACGCGGGCGATGTTGGGGTGTTCCATCCGGGCCAGGGCCTGGCGCTCGGCCTCGAAGCGGGCGATCACGGCCTTGGTGTCCATGCCCAGCTTGATCACCTTGAGGGCGACGCGGCGGCGCACCGGCTCCTCCTGCTCGGCCATGTAGACGATGCCGCAGCCTCCCTCGCCGATCTTCTGCAGCAGCTTGTACCGGCCGATCTTCTCCCCCGGCTGTTCCTCGGCGGGGGCGGCGAAAGGCGAGTGGGAGGTGGCGATGGGGTCCTCGCCCGGATCAAGGAAGCTCCCGGCCCGTTCGATCGCCTGCAGAAGCGAGTCGACCCGCCGGCGGAGCTCCGGATTGCCGGCACAGGCGAAGTCGAGGTAGCCGGATCGCTGCGCCGTGGGCAGCGTGATCGCGGCGTTGAAGATCGTCTCCTGCAGGTTGTCGGGGTTACTCATCGGGAGACGTGAGCGGCGCGGGAGGGGAGGCGATTCGCCGGAGCGGCGACGGCGGGGAGCCTAGCGAGGAGCTCCCAGGCGTCGAGCCGGCATTGGGACGAGACAGGAGACGGCGGAACGACATCGGCATCGGGCCATGTGTGGAAGGGAAGGCAAAGGGATCGCGGAGGGGCACGTGGCGGTCCGCAATCCGGGCGGGGCGTCGGAGACTCCGGGATTCAAGCCGGTCGGGGGGTGGGGCGCGCGAGGGATGGTCCGCTCAGGGATCAAGATCGTAGATTTCGAGCAGCACGATTCCGGTGGTGCCAAACCCGCTGCGGATCGAGGCCGTGTAGCCTCCCGGCGGCAGGGTGATCGCCATGGCCGCATCGCGGCTGCCGGGGCGCAGCGCGAAGGCGCCAACGGAGGCGGCCGCCGCCAGCAATTCCGGCGTGTCCGTCCAGTTGTCGCTCTCCGCGACTGGGGCGGTCAGCCCGTTGGCAAAGAGCGTCAGTTGGGGATCGGAGAGGGATTCGGCGATCCCGAAGGTGGCGAGACCCGGACCGACGGCCCGGAGGAGCACGCGCTTCGGCGCGGAGCCGGCGATGGTGAATCCGGGGAGGAGGGCTTGTTCCCCCGGGCCGGTGAAGCCGAGCACCGAGAGGCCGGCCAGGCGGCCCGGCGCCGCGGCGCCATCGGCGTCGTAGATTTCAGCCAGCACTTGGCCGCCCTCGGTTGGGACGGTGGAGCGGATGCGCACGGTGGCGTTGCCGGCCGGTCGCGCGGGAAGCTGGGCGACGAGAGCGGCGTCCTTGGATCCGGCGTCGAGGGCGAAGGCCCCGGAGGCCAGGGTGGCGCACAGCAAGCGGGGCAGGGCGCTGACGGATGACCAGTCGTCGTTGCCGGCGAGGGGAAGCCGCTCGCCGGCGGGAATGAGCTCGAGCGCGGGATCCGGGAGTGCACCGGCGACCCCGAAACGCGCAAGAGTCGGGCCGACTGCACGGAGGAGCAGTTGCTTGTCGCCGTCGCCGCTCCGGACCAGGCCGGCGGTGAGCACCTCGCCGGGCGACAGGAACGCGCGGACGGCGAGGTTCACCAGCCGGCTGGTCTGCGGGGCGCCGACTGCGAGCACGGCGACCGCGGATTCGACGGAGGTCTCCCCGTCGCTGCAGGCCACCGTGTAGAAGCCCATGTCCTCGGCCGCGGCCGACCGGAGCGCGTAGGCGGCGCCGGTGGCGCCGCGAACCGGAACACCGTGCTTCTTCCACTGATACGAGAGGTTGGTACCGGCGGCGCTCACGTGGAGGAGGACCGGGCTGCCCGGAGCGACGGTGACGGACGCGGGGTTGGCGAGAATGCGGAGGGAACCGGCGCCGGTCGCCGCCGTCCCGGCCGGGGGCGGCGGAATCGGGGTGGTCACAGTCGGGGGCACCGTCGTCGTGGGCGGGATCGGGGCGGTGACCAGGGCCAGCGTGGCGGCCTGGCTGAGCACGCCACCCGTGGGTCCGGATACCAGCACGTCGTATCGCCCTTCATCGGAAGGCCGGGCGGCGGAAACGAGCAGCACCGGTTGGGTCGCGCCGGAGAGCGTCACGCCGTCTTTCCTCCACTGATACGTGAGCACCGGCGTACCGGTGGCGATGACCTCGAAGCGGGCGATGGTCCCCAGGGCGACGGTCTGGCTCAGGGGCTGACGGATCACGGTCGGCGGCGTGGCGGGAGTGACGGTGACCCGCGCGGTCGAGGAGGTGACGTGACCGACGCGGTTGCTGACGACGACCTCGTACAGTCCCGCGTCCTTTTCCTGCGCCGCGGCGATGGCATGGGTGGAGTTCGTGGCGCCGGAAAGATTGCTCCCGTCCTTGCGCCATTGGTAACCGGGTTCGGGGTAGCCGGTGGCGGCGACGCTGAGGGATAACGGCCTGCCCTGGACGGCAGCGACACTCGAGGGCTGCGTGGTGATGACGGGCTTCATGTCGGCAGGAACAGAGGCTCCCGCCACCGCGAAGAGAGAGGGACCGCTGCAGATGAGCGCAGCCGCTGCGCTTCCGAGCGTGCGGATCCTCCGCAGGGAAGGGGGAAACTTCGGGTTCATCGGCACTCCTTCTTGCGCAGGGAGGGGTGCAGACGGATCGGGTCGGAGGATTTTTGGGGAAGAAAGGGAGATCCGGCCGTGTCTACCGGCCTGGGCGGGCGGCGGCAGGTCACGGGAGCAGGTGCAACCGCCGGGACGGGCCGTGGCGGAGGTCGGATACGGAGGACGGGGCGTTCCTCGGCTCTTGTGGTTGGCGCGGTCTTGGCTAAACTCGAGCGATGCGCCTCTTGGCCCTTGCTGTTGCTGTCACGACCCTGGCGACGACGTTGTTGTGGTCACAGCCCGTCAACCCGCCGGCGGCCCAAGTCGTCATCAACGACTCCTCCTGGAGCAGTGCGGCCACAGGGCTGGAGATCAACCGGGCGCGTTCGTTTGCCGGTACCGCCCGGTTGACCAACGTCTCGGTGCGCGCCCGTGCCGGCACCGGTGCCGACACCCTCATCGCCGGGGCCGCCCTCCAGGGCCCGGGCAGCGTGCCGTTGCTGGTGCGCGCGGTCGGTCCCGGCCTGGCCCGCTTCGGGGTGTCGGGCGCCCTGCGCGAACCGCGGCTTGAGATCTACCGTGGAACCGTGCTCGCCGCCCAGACCAACACCACCGGTCCGGGGGTGGCGGCCGCTTCGGCCTACGTGGGGGCATTTCCTCCGCTGGAGAGCCCGCCCGGATGGGCGGGAGGCGACGCGGCCCTGCTCGGCCAGGCTTCCGGAGGCACGCTCACCGCGCACTGTTCGGCGGCGGGGGGCGCGGCTGGAGTGGCGCTGCTTGAATTCTACGACGCCTCGGCGGCTCCGGCCGAAACGGCGCCGCGCTTCGTCAATCTCTCCGCCCGCGCCCGCGTCGAGGAGGGCGAGGCCCTCCTCGTGGCTGGATTTGTGATCGCCGGCGAAGGCCGGGTGACCCTGCTGCTGCGCGGAGTCGGTCCGGGCCTGGCGCAGTTGGGGTTGACGGGGTTCCTCCGTGATCCGGTGATCGAACTCCATGCGGGAGGGGAGCGTCTCGCCACGAACGACAACTGGCGCGATCACGCCGCGACCGACCTGGCGCGCCTTGAAGAGGCACAGCGCACCGTGGGTGCGTTTGCCCTGGCGGGCACCGGTGATGCCGCCTTGTTGGTGTCGCTGCCGGCCGGTACCTACACGCTGCAGGTGCGGGGAAACGCCGCCTCGACCGGCCTCGCGCTCGCGGAGATTCACGAGGTAAGCCGGGGCGCGTTCGACGCGGCCGGGGCGGTCAACGGGGTCGGGCTCGATCTCTACCGGCAACTCGCCGCGGTGCAGCCGACACAGAACCTCGTGGTGTCACCGTACTCGATCGAGAGCGCGCTCGCGCTGGCGTATGCGGGAGCGGACGGCGCCACGCGGACGGAGATGGCCCGCGTGCTGCGCCTGCCGGCCGAGGATGCTGCGTTGCAGGTCGGGTTTGCCGGGCTGCGGACGGCGCTCGATCAGGTGGCCGCCGATTCCCGCCGCCTCGCCGAAGCGCGCACCAAGGCCGGAACCCCCACGGATCCCCTCGAGTGGAGCGCGGCCAACCGGCTCTTCAGCCAGAGTGGCTACACGTTTCGCGAACCGTTTCTCGCCCTGATGCGCGACGGCTTTGCCGCGCCTTTCGAGGCCATGGACTTCAGGTCCAACCCCGAGCCTCCCCGTCGGGCAATCAACGCCTGGGTCGAGGAGCAGACGCGCCGGCGGATCGTCGACCTCATCCCCGCGGGTGGAATTGCCGAGGAAACGAGGCTCGTCCTCGTCAACGCCCTTCATCTCAAGGCGCCCTGGGAGACACCCTTTGAAAAATCGGCCACCGTGCCGCGGCCGTTCCGCTCCCCCACGGGAGCCGTCCGCGACGTCTCGACCCTGCAGCGCACCGGGCAGATGGGCTATGCACGCGAGGAGGGCTGCACGGTGGTGACGCTCGACTACCTCGGGAGCGGCTTGCACTTCGTGATCGTCCTGCCGGACGAGGGCGTGGCCGTGGAGGCGCTCGCCGCCCGGCTCGGCACGGGGCACTTCACCCGATGGTCCGGATTGCGCGAGACAAGCCGGCGCGAGGTCGCGCTCAGCCTGCCGAAGTTCCAGGTCCGGGGTTCCACGGTGAAGCTGGGGACGGCGTTGCGCGCGCTCGGGATCCGGCAGGCCTTCGACGAACCACGCGGCAGCGCCAACTTCGAGCGGATCGCGCCGCGCCGACCGGACGAGTACCTGGCGATGGCCGAGGTGTATCACCAGACCTTCATCGCGCTCGACGAGGGCGGGACGGAGGCGGCTGCCGCCACCGCCATGGTCATTGTCGGGGTGACGTCGGTGCCGCCCCCGCCGATCGAGGTGCGGGTCGACCGTCCTTTTCTCTTTCTCATCCAGCACCGGGCGAGTGGGGCCTGCCTGTTCCTGGGCCGGGTGACCAATCCGTCCTAGCCTGGCTCGGGCGAGAGCGCCGTTGACACGGAGGCGGCGGGTGCAAGCGTGGCGGTTCGGTCCGGGGTGTAGCTTAGCCTGGTAGAGCGCCTGGTTTGGGACCAGGAGGTCGCGAGTTCGAATCTCGCCGCCCCGATTCTTCATCTTCCGCCGGCGGGGAGTTGTCGGAGTGGCGTGCGACCAAACGCAGAATCCCCCTCGGGTGACGGGGCGCGCCGCTCCCGGGCATTGTGAACAATCTCTGCTTGCGTCGACTGGGGATCGGCCTTGTTGTCGAAAATCTCTCTCCCTCCCTCCATGGACACCATTTCTCGCGAAAACAACAACATGCTTCCCATCGGTGGCATCCTCGTCGGCTTGGTCGGCGTCGTGCTCGGTGGCATCGCCCTCGCCCAGGCATCGAAGGCGAACAAGGGAGTCGCGGATCACCAGCCGGCGATCGAGAAGGTCGGCGCCCTGGAGACGCAGGTGAGCAGCGCTTCCTCGGTGGCGGAGAAGGCGGCCAAGGATGTGCGGGATTTGACCCGTTCCACGCAGGAGGCGTTCAACGCGGTGGGCGGCAAGTTGGGTGAGTTCCAGACAACGATCACCAAGATCGAGGAAGCGATGAAGAAACCGGCTCCGGCCCCGGCGGGCAAGAAGGGCGCGGGCGGTGGCGAAGTGGTGGCGGGTCCGGGTGAATACGTCGTGAAGGCGGGAGACGGCGGCACCAAGATCGCGCGCACCCTCGGGGTGTCGATCCAGCAGCTGCAGGCCGTCAACCCCGGCGTGAACTGGAACAAGCTGTCGGTCGGCCAGAAGCTGAAGGTGCCGCAGAAGAAATAACCGGCCTTCGAAGCAATTTTTTGCATGCCTCCCGTCCTCGCGGACGGGGGGCTTTTTGTTTTGGGAGGCCCTCGCCACCGACGGCCGATGCACCCCTTTCAGTGCGGGACCGGGGCCGTCGGTCTGCGCTGACCCTCCCGGTTGCAATTCCGTGCTCGCCGTGACTCGATGCCTCCGAGCAACAAGCGATGAAGACTGGTACCGAAAGTGTCCATGGGCCCGCCCGGTGGGAAAAACTCGGCCACGAGGTGCGGCTGCGCACGCGGGTGTTCGACGTGCACGGTGTGCGCTACCGGCATCCCGGACGCGGGACGGAGCGCGAGTTCATCGTCGTGCGCGCCCCGGACTGGGTGAATGTCGTCGCCGTGACGCCGGAGCAGCAGGTCGTGCTCGTGCGGCAGTTTCGTTTCGGGCTGGATGGGTTTTCGCTGGAGATCCCCGGCGGGGTGATGGAGGCGGGAGAGGATCCGGTGGTCGCGGCCCAGCGGGAGTTGCGGGAGGAGACGGGATTTGCCGGCACGGGGGCGCACCTGCTCGGCACCGTGCATCCCAACCCGGCGATCCAGTCGAATCGCTGCCATCTCGTCCTCGTGACCGGCGCGACGCGCAGTCATGCGCTGGAATGGGATGCGGATGAGGAAATCCACATCGAGACCCGGCCGGCCGAGGAGGTCCTCGAACTGGCCCGCACGGGTGGCATCACGCATGGCCTGGTGCTCAACGCGCTGATGCTCTTTGAGGCCTGGCGGCGGAAGCCGTCGAGCGGGTGAAGGGAGGCCGCGCCGACGTTTGACTTCGCGGATCGCCGCCGTTTCCTGCCGCATCCACTTTCCCATGCCTGCACCGCTTTTCGCCAATCCGACCGAGTCGCTGGGTCCAGTGACCAACGGGTTTGTGCCCGCGGTGCTGGAGCAGGAGGTGCGCCGGATCTACGCGCGGAGCCCGCTCTATGGCCGGCGCTTCCCGCTGCATCCGGAGCCGCTGGAATGGAGCTGCTATCGGGAGATCCCGGCGCTGTCCAAGCGGGAGATCGTTGAGAAGGGGCACCAGGCGTTTTTTGCCGACTACGCGGCGATCGAGCGCGGCCTGCAGGCCAAGCGCTACGAATACGAGAGCACCGGCGGCACGACGCAGGCGCCCATGACGGTGATCATGGAGGAAGGGTGGTGGAATGCGCAGACCGCCCGGGCCTATCGGGCGTCGCCCCTGCTGCGGGAGTTTGCGGACCGGCCCTATCGCAAGTGCGTGCTGGCTCCGGTGGGATGCTCGAGCAACCTCTGCCCGTACGAGGACCATCCGTTTCCCCATCGGTATTTCGACGGCACCGTCTACCTGAACCTCTCGAGTGACCCCTTCGCGTTTCCGGAAGGGGAGTGGGACCGCATCGTACTGGAGTTGCAGGCGACCAAGCCCGAGGTCATCGAGGGCGAACCGGTGTATCTTTCGTTGCTCGCCCGGGCAACGCAGCGGCGGGGGGTGCGGGTGCCCAGCGTCAAGGCGGTGATCCTCACCTACGGCAAGGCGAGCACCCAGCATGGCCGGCAGATCGCGGAGGTGTTCCCCGCGGCGCAGGTTGACCTGTATGGATCGACCGAGGCGGGCTACCTGTTTGTGGGCGAAGCGTTCCGCGACGATTCCCAGGTGATCGACGCCAATGCGTTCATCGAACTGGTCCCGTGGCGGGCGGAGTTGCCGGACGTCTACCAAATCTACGTGACGACACGCGACCGGGAGGCGATGCCCCTGCTGCGTTACCACACGGGCGACATTGTGCAGCGGTTCCCCAGTGGCTTCCGGTTGCTCGGGCGCGAAGGCAACCTCTACTTCCGCCCCGACGGCTCCCTGGTCTCGCCGGCGGACATCGATGCCGCCCTGCCGGCCGACTTCGCGTGCTGGCACTACTCGCTGGTCCAGACGGGGGAGACTCGCTGGGACTTCCACTATGTGGCGGATCACACGGTCGAACACGGCCGGGTAGAGACGGCGCTGGCCGCCATGCTCGGGGGCGGGTCGCGGGTGAACGCATTTCGCCGGAAGTTCATCGCCCCCGCGGCGAGCGGGAAGTTCGCGCTGCTGAAGCCCCTTCTGCGATAGGGGATTACCCGGCGCTTCGCGCGTCCTTCTCCCGGCGGTTAGGCTCGCTAATAAGCGAGCCAAGCCCTGCGCCTGTCTTTACTTCCAAAGGGCCGTCGTGGTTCCTTCCCGGCCTTCCGCTTTCACCCCACGGCGAACTCCTGCGATGAACCTTGTTTGCTTACTCTTCGGCTCCTCAATCGGCCGCAAAATCCTTATGGCTGTCACCGGGTTGGTGCTGGTCGGTTTTGTGACCGGACACCTGGTGGGCAACCTGCAGATCTTTGCCCACCCCGATAAGATCAACGGCTACGCGCACTTCCTGCAGTCACTCGGGCCGGCCCTCTGGGGCATCCGGCTCTTCCTGCTGGCCTGCGTCGTAATTCACGTGTGGGCCGCCGTGACCCTCGCCGTGGAGAACTCGGCGGCGCGCGGTCCGGAAGCCTATGGGGTCAACAAGTGGCTGAGCGCCATCCTGGCGTCCCGGTACATGAAGCACTCGGGCATCGTGATCCTCGGATTCCTGGTCTACCATCTGGCCCACTTTACCGTCGGCTGGGCCCAGGCGGGATCGTTCAAGACGGCCCTGGCGGAGTACCCGATGAAGGGGGACTTTCATCTGCTGGGCTTCCCGATCGTGGCCAAGGGCCAGGCGGTGCACGATGTCTACAGCATGATCTTCCTGGGCTTCAGCCACCCGGTGGTGTCCCTGTTCTACATCGTGGCCGTGGGCCTTCTCAGCCTGCACCTGCTGCATGGGGTGGACGCGATGTTCCAGACCCTCGGGCTGCGCAACCACCAGTGGGCGGCCTGCCTGCGGCGCCTGACCATCGTCTACTGCCTCGCCTACTTCCTCGGCAACCTCGCCATCCCCGGCGCCATCCTCACCGGGATGGCCAAACCAGCCGCCGGCACGGTGGCGGCGAAGAAACTCGCCGCCGCCGCCGTCGCCTCACCCTCCGTCGTCCAACGCTGACCTTCCCGCCATGGCCAAACTCGAATCCAAGATTCCCTCCGGCCCGCTGGCCGACAAGTGGCGCAAGCACAAGGCTGAGATCAAGCTCGTCAATCCGGCCAACAAGCGGAAGTACGAGATTATCGTCGTCGGCGCCGGCCTCGCTGGTTCCTCGGCGGCCGCCACCCTCGGCGAGCTCGGCTACAAGGTGAAGTGCATCGTCTTTCACGACAGCCCGCGCCGGGCGCACTCGATCGCCGCCCAGGGCGGTATCAACGCCGCCAAGAACTACCAGAACGACGGCGACAGCGTCTACCGGCTCTTCTACGACACGATCAAGGGTGGCGACTACCGCGCCCGCGAGGCCAACGTCCACCGCCTCGCCGAGGTGTCGGTCAACATCATCGATCAGTGCGTGGCCCAGGGCGTGCCCTTCGCGCGCGAATACGGCGGGCTGCTCGCCAACCGCTCCTTCGGCGGCGCCCAGGTGTCGCGCACTTTCTACGCGCGCGGCCAGACCGGCCAGCAGCTCCTGCTCGGCGCCTACTCGGCCCTGTCGCGCACCGTTGGACAGGGGCTGGTGCAGCTCGTCACCCAGCACGAGATGGTCGATCTCGTCATCGTCAACGGCCACGCCAAGGGCGTCATCACGCGCGACCTGGTCACGGGCAAGCTCGTGCGTCACTCGGCCGACGCCGTGATCCTCGCCACGGGCGGCTATGGCAACGTCTTCAACCTTTCGACTTACGCTCGCGGTTCCAACGCCACCGCCATCTGGCGCGCCTACAAGCGCGGCGCGTGCTTCGGCAACCCCTGCTTCACGCAGATTCACCCGACCTGCATCCCCGTCTCGGGCGACTACCAGTCGAAGCTCACGCTGATGTCGGAGTCGCTGCGCAACGACGGCCGGATCTGGGTCCCGAAGAAGAAGGAGGACTGCAAGAAGGATCCCAACACGATCCCGGAGGAGGATCGCGACTACTACCTCGAGCGCATTTACCCGAGCTTTGGCAACCTCGCCCCACGTGACGTGTCGTCCCGCGCCGCCAAGCGCATGTGCGACGAGGGCCGCGGGGTCGGCGAGACCGGCCTGGGCGTTTACCTGGATTTATCCGACGCGATCAAGCGCCTGACGGAGGCCGGCGTGCGCGAGCGTTACGGCAACCTCTTCGACATCTACCACGAGATCACCAACGAGAACGCCTACAAGACGCCGATGCGCATCTACCCGGCCGTCCATTACACAATGGGCGGGCTCTGGGTGGACTACAACCTGATGTCCAACGTCCCGGGTCTCTTCGTGCTCGGTGAGGCCAACTTCTCCGACCACGGCGCGAACCGCCTCGGCGCCTCGGCGCTGATGCAGGGCCTGGCGGACGGGTACTTCGTCATTCCGTACACCATCGGCGACTACCTCGCCGGCCAGAAGCCGAACGCCAAGCCCTCGACCGAGGCCGCCGAGTTCAAGCAGGCCGAGGAAAATGTTGCGGCGATCGTGAAGCGCCTGATGTCCGCCAAGGGCAAGGAGCCGGTCAATCACTTCCACAAGCGGCTGGGCCAGCTGATGTGGACCTATTGCGGCATGGCGCGCACCAAGGAGGGCCTGGAGAAGGCGCTGCAGGAGATTCCGAAACTGCGCGAGGAGTTCTGGGCCAATGTCAACGTGCCGGGTTCAGCCGACAACATGAACCAGGCGCTGGAGCGCGCCGGCCGCGTGGCCGACTTCATGGAGCTGGGCGAACTGATGTGCCGCGATGCGCTGACCCGCGAGGAGAGCTGCGGCGGACACTTCCGCGAGGAGTACCAGTATCCGGACGGCGAGTGCAAACGCGACGACGAGAAGTTCGGCCACGTCGCCGCCTGGGAGTACCAGGGTGAAGGCCAGACGCCGCTTCGCAACGTCGAGACCCTCGCCTATGAGTTCGTGAAGATGAGCGTGCGCAGCTACAAGTGAACCGGCGGCCCGCAAAATCGTAACTCGTCCATCGCCCAATCGGAAATCCTCTTTCACTCATGGTCGCCGAATCCTCCTCCAAGCTCATCTCGGTCACCCTCCGGGTCTGGCGCCAGGCCGGCCCGGGCCAGGCCGGCAAATTCGTCGAATACCAGGCGGCGAACCTCAACCCGAACATGTCGCTCCTCGAGATGCTCGACGTCGTGAACGACGACCTGGAGCGCAAGGGCGAGGATCCGATCGCGTTCGCCCACGACTGCCGCGAGGGCATCTGCGGGACGTGCTCCCTGGTCATCGACGGCAAGCCGCATGGTCCGCACCGGGGCATCGCCAGCTGCCAGACCTACATGCGCAGCTTCGCCGACGGCGCCACGATCACGATCGAGCCCTTTCGCGCGAAGCCGTTCCCGGTGATCAAGGACCTGATCTCGGACCGCAGCGCCTTCGACAAGATCCAGCAGGCGGGCGGCTTCATCACGGCGCGGACGGGTTCCGCCTGCGATGCCAACGCGATTCCCGTGCCGAAGGGCGCGGCGGACCTCGCGATGGACGCCGCCCAGTGCATTGGCTGCGGCGCCTGCGTGGCCGCGTGCAAGAACGCCAGCGCGATGCTGTTTGTCGCCGCCAAGGTTAGCCACCTCGGGCTGCTGCCGCAGGGCCAGGCCGAGCGGGATCGGCGCGTGCTCTCGATGGTGAAGACGATGGATGAGGCGGGCTTCGGCAACTGCAGCAACCAGTACGAGTGCAGCGCGGCCTGCCCGAAACTCATCTCGCATGACTTCATCGCGCGCATGAACCGCGATTACCTCGGGGCGGTGGTGCGTTCGGCCTTCCAGCCGGAGTCGCAGGCCGCGGGGGGCGGCGGCGCCTGACGGATCCCGCGGGGCCGATTGCCCGTTGGCTGCCGTTCGAGTCCAGGTGCCTCTCGTGGTTGGTGGTTGTAGCCGGCCGCGGTGAGGCCGGGCCGGCACCGATGCCTCGGCTACATCCGGGTCGCTCTCGCCGACTGGGAGGCGCGCCCTTCGGGACGAGCCGGGCGAGTCCTTCCTTGAGTTTTCCCGCCGGGTTGGCTCGGTTCGGAGCCAGAGAACGTGAATCCGGCCAAAGACGACCTGCCCCGCTGGTTCGCCGAGGAGGTACTCCCCCACGAGCCGGCGCTGCGTGCCTGGCTGGTGGCGCGCTTCGGGCCGTCCTGCGAGGTGGATGATCTGGTGCAGGAGGCATTCGCCCGGATCCTGCGCGCCGGTCCTGGCGCCGGTATCTCGTCCACCAAGGCCTTTCTCTTCGCCACGGTGCGCAATCTGGCGATCGACCAGATCCGGCGCCGGCAGGTCCTCTCCTTCGAGCCCCTAACGGAAACTCCCGAGCCGTTCGTCATGGAGGCGGGACCCGATGCCGGCGAAATGGTCAGCCGCCGTCAGGAACTCGAACTCTTGACCGAAGCCATCCAGACCCTCCCCGAACGCTGCCGCCAGGTGCTCACCCTGCGGAAGATTTACGGTCTCTCGCAAAAGGAGATCGCCGCGCAGCTCGGAATTTCCGAACACACCGTCGAGGCTCAGGTTGGCCTCGGCGTGCGCCGCTGCGCCGCCTTCCTGGCCCGCCACGGTCTGCCGTGAAACCCCGCCGGCAGCCTCCGCCCATGTCCACCCCTTCCTCCCCCTCCGGCGATCCCGCCGCGATCACCGTTGGCGCCTCCGACTGGTTGGCGCGCCGCGATCGGGGCCTCGGCCCGCGGGAGCAGGATGAGTTCTTTCAGTGGCTCGCGGCCGATCCCCGCCACCGGGCCGAGTTGCAGCGGCTGGAGCAAACCTGGGGACACCTCGACCTGCTGGCCGAGTGGCGCCCCGCCCACAGCACCAAACCCAATCCCGACCTCCTGGCGCAGGGCCGTCCCATCCGACGGCATGCGCGACTCTGGGTCCTTGGCACCGCCGCCGCGCTGGCCGCCTGTCTGGCGCTGGGAGTCTTCCTGGTGCGCCGTCCGGACGACTCCCTTCCGTCGATGTCCGCCGGCGTGCGCGTCATTCCCGCCCCGGAGCGGGTCGTGCTCGACGATGGCTCGGTCGTCGAAGCCAACCGCGGGGCGTTGTTCACCCCGGCCTTCACCGCGGGGGAGCGACGGGTGCGCCTGGCGGAGGGTGAAGCGCATTTCACGGTCGCTCCCAATCCGTCCCGACCGTTTGTCGTCGAGGTCGGCGGCGTCGCCGTGCGCGCGGTCGGCACCGCCTTCAACGTGCGGCGCGCGGCGCAGGTCATCGATGTGATCGTGACCGAGGGCAAGGTGCAGCTCGAAACCACCCTGGATGGAGGCAAGGGAACCGCCGCTTCGGCACCGACGCCGGTCGTGGCTGGGGAACAGGCCACGTTTGACTCGGGGCAGCCCACCGCGGCCGCGACGGTCGTCGCCCTCACGCCCGCCCAGATCCAGCGCGCCCTCGCCTGGCAGGGGGTACGACTTGATTTTGACGGGCTGCCGCTGGCGGCCGTGGTCGCGGAATTCAACCTTCGCAACCGCCGGCAGTTCATCATCGGCGATTCCTCGATCGGTGGGCTTCGCGTGGCGGGCAGCTTCCGCGCCGACAATGTTGAAGGCTTCGCCCGGCTCCTCGAGGCCAGCTTCGGGGTCGTCGCTGAATCCCGCGCCGATGGCACCCTGGTCCTCCGGCGCGCCCGCTGATCCCATGGGGCGCCCCGCCGAGCGGCGCGGCGCGATCGCGGCTCCCGGCGCGCGGCGCCGTACCCGGCCCGCCCCTTTGACCTCCCGTTCCCGTGGATGTGGCCCGGTTCCGCCCGAAGTCTGCGAGGACCGCGAATGATGAAAAAATTTCTAACGGAAGTTCTTCGCTGGTTCGTCGCTAGTCCTGAACGCAAACCGGCAAAACCCCTGCAACCCCGAACCATCCCTCTTCGGCGACGTGAACAGCACGCGCTCAGCCTGCTGCTTTCCGTCCTCTGCGCCTCCTGGTCTCCCGGAGCCCCGGCGCCTCGCCGGTCGTTTCAGATTCCCGCCGGTGACGCCGCGGTCACGCTCAAGCGCTTTTCCGACCAGTCGGGCGAGCAGATCATCTTTCCCGTCGACCTCGTGCGCGGGGTCCGGACCAACGCCGTCGAGGGCGCCATGTCCGCCCGCGAGGCCCTGGATCGCCTGGTGGCCAACACCGGGTTGGTCGTGATCGTCGATGTCCGGACCGGCGCGATCACGGTGAGTCGTCCGGGGAAAACCCTCCCGGAAGGACCGCCCCGTGCCGCGCCGCGCGCCACCGTCAATCCTCCCGCACCTCCCGCCATCTCTGCTCCCATGAAATCCCGTACCCTCCTCTCCGCCGTCGCCGGCTGGCTCGCCGTCTCGTTTCCGCCTCCCGTCGAGGGAGCCCAGGCCGCCGCCACCGACCCGGAGATCATCCAGCTTTCGCCCTTCAACGTCACGTCCGCCAAGGACACCGGCTACACCGCCGCCAACTCCCTGGCGGGCGGCCGCCTCACCTCTCCCCTGCAGGAAATGCCGAGCTCCGTCTCGGTGCTGACGCGCGAGTTCCTCGACGACATCGCAGCCACCGATCTGCTGACCGCCGCCAACTACTTCCCCAACGCGGTGTCCGGCAATCCGGCGAGCATGAACGACTACGCCGTGAGCCTGCGCGGCTTCCCCTCGGGCTTCCTGTACCGGAATTTCTTCATCAGTTACGTCAACCCCGACAGCTACGTGACCGAGCGCCTGGACTCCGCGCGCGGGCCGAATGCGCTCGTCTTCGGCGATACCAAAGCCGGCGGCACGCTCAATCTCTCCACCAAGCAGGCCAAGTTCCGGAATTTTGCCCAGCTGTCGTACCGCTTCAACAGCGAGGGCGGCTTTGGCCGCACCACCGGTGACGCCAACCTGAAGCTGAGCGACAAGGTCGCCGTCCGCGCCGGCGTGCTGTATCAGGACGAGAATGACTGGGTCGATTTCACCTACATCCGGCGTCAGGGGGCGTATGCGACCACGACCTGGGTGCCCTTCCGGAACACCACCGTGCGTCTCGAGGCCGAGCGGTACCGCCAGAACCAGTCGTCCCCGTGGCTCGGCTCGGTCCTGCGCGACAACCTCGGCCTCTGGGATGGGGTGACCGGCTACACCGCGGCCAATCAGACCATCGTGACTGGCTCCGGCACTTCGCGTGTCGGCGCCAACTACAAGGTCTTCATGCCCGGCACGGGTCTCAACGTGGTTGACTGGACCGGGTGGGGGCAGACTGCCGGCACCGGCTACCAACTCGACACCTACCGCCCGGCGCACCTGCCGTCGACCGTCCCGACGTTGCCCTATCGCGGCTACAACATCCGCCTCGGCGACGGCAACGACGTCGAGATGAACTACCGCACCGCGGCCCTCTTCGTGGAGCAGAAGGTCGGCGATCGCCTCTTTCTCGAGGTCGCCGGGAATTTCGCGCGCCAGAAGCGCGAGCAGTACCAACTGGCGGCGGAAGGGGTTTCCATCGACGTGAACCGCAACCTGCCGAGCGGCGCCACCAACCCCAACTTCGGGCGGCGCTACACCGAGACCGGCCAGTTTTCGTTCACCACCCAGCAGAACACCCTCTATGAAGCCCGGGCCACGGCCGCCTACCTCACCCGGCTCGGCACGTGGTCCGAGCACCGACTGCTTCTGGGCACCGGCTACCGGCGCGACGCCTATCGCGACTACACGAAGCAGGTCATGCTCGACGTTCCCGGCGCGAGGTTCCAGAACCCGTTCGCCAATCCGAATGCCCTGCGCCTGCGGATCTACGAACAGTACCGTGGCATCGAGCAGCAGCTGCCCACGGGCGTGAAGCAGGGTCTCTGGAACTTCTTCCCGGGTGAGGATAAGGATCTCTATTCCGGCCAGTTTGCCGCTTCGTCGAAGTGGTTCGATGATCGCCGGCTCGTGACCCTCCTGGGCGTGCGCCACGACAAGCTGCGCAAGAAGGCCACGGTCGCCCGCGTCGATCCCGTGACCGGCGAGTTCGTCGAATATCTCGAGCGCTACATCGGCCCCGCCGCGCCTGGGCTTTCCGGCGCCGGCAGTCTCCAGGAGTTCAAGCCGGTCATCACGCGCACCGCGGGCGCCGTGTACAAGCTCGTGAACTGGCTCTCCCCGTACGCCGCCTATTCCGAGGGCTACGACACCTCCAACGTCGGCTTCCTCCTCGACCCGGTGACGGGCATTCCCAACGCCCCGCTGCCGGCCAAGGAATCGAAGGGCCAGGAGTTCGGGGTGAAGTTCACGCTGCTGGAGAACCGTCTCGCCGGTTCAATCGGCTGGTATCGGAACGAGCAGACGAACGACAACAACACCGGGGTGACCTTCCCCCGCAACGAAATCAACGCGCTGTGGAATGTCGTCGACAACGTCGCCACCAGCCCCCGCCAGATTCCGACCGGACCGGCCGAGGTGATCGATTACCAGGGCACCGGCATCGAACTCGAACTCACGGCCAACCTCACGCGCCATTGGCGGGCGATGTTCAACCTCTCCTTCCCCGACACCGAGCGGCAGGGCGGGTACAATCGCACGATCGAGTACTACAATCGCAACCGCCCTGAATGGCAGCGCACGCTCGACACCCTCGTGGCCACGAACGACGCGCGCGCGACCACTTTTCGGAACAACCTCCAGGCGATCGACAGCCGCATCGCCTCAGTGGCGAACGGCCTCCCGCTCTCCGGTACCCTCAAGTACACCGCCAATCTCTTCACGAGCTACGAATTCGCCACGGGAGCGCTCCGGGGTCTCCGGGTGGGCGGCGGCGCCAACCTTCGCGGCGACCGGTACCTGACCTACCAGCAGCGTATCGCCAACGATCCGCGGTCCTTCCAGCGCCTCGACACCCGGGGTTATGCGATCTTCTCGTTCACCGCCGGGTACCGGACCAAGGTGTGGGAGCGTCCGGTCAACTTCCAGCTGAACGTCGAGAACCTTTTCGACGAGCAATTCAAACGCTACACGGCCTTCAATACCGTCACTACGTCCACCGGCGAGGTCGTGTTCAACGGGAACAACTATGGACTGCAGGCCCCGCGCCGTTTCATCCTCTCGGCCGACGTGCGGTTCTGAAACCCCTCATCTCCATGAAACCCCGGTTCCTCGCCTTCCTCCTGATTGTCCTCCCCGCCGCCGTTTTCGCCCAGGACGGCAAGCCCGACCGCGAGGGCTTCATTCGCGACTGGCTCGTCCTCGCACCCTTCGCGATTCCGGCCGAAAGTGGCGCAGAGGAAATCGACAAGAAGCAGTTCGCCGACGAGGCCCAGCCGGCCGCCCGCGCCGGAGGGAAACAGAAGATCGGCGACAAGGAACTCGTGTGGCGCAAGGTCACGAGCAAGGAGTTCTTCCTCGATTTCCGCGTCCTGCACCCGGATCAGTACGAAAACGTCGCCGCCTGGGCGGTCGCCTACGTCACCTCATCCGAGGAAAAGTCGGGTCTCACGCTGCATCTCAACAGCAATGACCAGGGCAAGGTCTACCTCAACGGGCGCGAAATCGTGAAGTTCACCGATACGCGCACGCTCGAGAAGGACGCGGAGGACAAGGCTCCGGGCGTGACCTTGAAGAAGGGGGTGAATGTGCTGGTCCTGAAAGTCATCAACCAGGAAAACAACTGGCAGGGCAGCGTGCGTTTCACCGGACCTTCCGGCCGGCCGGTCACCGACCTCACCATCGCCACCGCGCCGAAGGGTTGAGAGAATGGCAGTGTGACTGCGCAGTAGCGCAGCGTCCACGGGTCTCCGACGTCACTTCTTCGCTCCGCCGGACCCCGCGGTCCGCACGGTGGGATACTCGATGCCGAGTTGCTGGAGGTAGGTGTCGAAGCGGGTCGGATCGAAGTGATGCCGGCGCAGGGCGTCGCGGTGTTCGGCCATGGATTTGGCGTTGAGCCAGGTGGCCGGCTGGTCGTCCTTCCCGATCAGCGGCTGGTACTTCCTGTCCTTGGTCTGGGTTCCGCGAAAATACTCCCAGGACTGTTGCACGAGTTCCGGGCGCGTGAAGAGGTCCACGAGAGTGAGGGCGAGGGCCTTGGCGCCCGCGGTGGTGCCCTGGTGGGCGATCGGCGTGGCCATGGCGATGGCGTTCGCCCAGTTGTGGCCGGGCAGGCCGGGGATGTTGGCGGGATAGCGCAGGACGACGGTCGGCACCGTCCAGGACACGTCGCCGATGTCGTCGGAACCGCCGATGCGTTCCTGATCCGGGACCGATCCCTGCAGCCCCTTCAGCGCCACTGCGAGGCCGGTCACCGGTGCCTTCAGCTCGCCCTGCAGCGCGCGGGCGAGTTTCACGTCGGCGTCGCTCCAGCGGGGCAGGCCCACCCGCTGGATGTTGTCGTGGAGCGCTTGTGCCACCGGGCGGTTGAAATGCTGCGGCCAAGCCGAGCCCAGGACACGCGCCGCCACACTGGTGTTGCTCATCAGCGCCGCGCCTTGGGCGATGGCGTCGCCGATCTCGCGCAGGCGGACGATATGATCGTAGTCCAGTTCGCGAAAGTAGTACCAGACCGCGGCGGTGGAGGGCACGACGTTGGGCTGGTCGCCGCCGTCGGTGATGACGTAATGGGAGCGGTGCTGCAGCCGCAGGTGTTCGCGCCGGTAGTTCCAGCCGATGTTCATCAGCTCGACGCCGTCGAGCGCGCTGCGCCCGCGCCACGGGGCGCCTCCGGCGTGGGCGCTTTCCCCGGTGAAGCGGTATTCGACGGAGACGAGGCCGGTGCCGGCCGCGGTGCCCCAGGTGGTTCGAAAGTCGCTGTCGACATGGGAAAACACCGCCACGTCGACATCCCGAAAGATCCCGGCGCGCACGAGGTAGGCCTTGGCGCCCAACTGTTCCTCGGCGACACCCGGCCAGAGTTGGAGGGTTCCCGGAAGCCGTTCGCGCTCCAGCCAGCGTTTCACCGCCAGGGCCGCGGTGACGTTCAGCGCCTGGCCGGAATTGTGTCCCTCCCCGTGCCCGGGAGCACCCGGTACCAGGGGGTCACGATAGGCGACCCCCGGCTTCTGGGAGGCCTGCGGGATGCAGTCGATGTCCGAGCCGAGGGAGATGACCGGCCGGCCTGAACCCCAGGTCGCCACCCAGGCGGTCGGCATGCCGGCGACGCCGCGTTGCACCCGAAATCCCTCTTTCTCCAGCAAGGTGGTGAGATAGCGGGACGTGTCGACTTCCTGAAAGCCGAGTTCCGCGAAGCTGAACATCATGTCGATCATCACCTGCGTCTGCTTGCGCATCGACTCGACGTCGCGGAGGACGGCGGTCTTGTGCGGTTCGTTGGCGGCGGGTGCCGCGCCGAGCGCGGTGGGCGCGGGCGCGGCGACCAGGAGGGAACAGACCGACAGGATCAGGGGACACGAGGCGCCACGGGCGGGAGGATTCATCGGGGTGGGTGCCGGTGGTCTGGCGGCGGAGCGCGACCACGTCAAACCGCGAACCTCCGGGCAGCGCACCCGACCGGGCCCCGGCCGTTCTACTCGGGTTCCGGCACGCTGTAGATCTCGACCAGCACCTCGCCACCGGCAATGGCCGGCCCGGCGGCTTCGACTGTGACGGTGTAGGCGCCGGGCAGAAGCTCGACGAGCAGCGCGGCATCCTTGCTGCCCTCGGCGAGCGGAAAGGCGCCCACGCGGGCGGCCGCCGCCTGGATTTCGGCGGCGTCGTGGCGGCTCGACCAGTCGTCATTCATCAGGAAAGGGGTCGAGCCGCGGCGGATGCTGACGAACGGATCGGCGAGGGCACCGCTCACGCCCAGGGCGGCGAGACTCGGGCCCACGCCGCGAACGAGCACCCACCGGGGCCGGCCCTCGATCACAAATCCCGCGATGAGGGTGTCGCCGGCACCCGCGAGCCGCGCGCGGGTGGAGAGGTTGATCACTTTGCCGCTGGCATAGCGGGCGTCGGGGTTGGGCTCGATGGCCCAGTAATGGACGTCACCGACCGGGATCAGCACGGACCCGGAGCCGAGCTGGAAATTGGCCAGGGCTCCGTAGCCGAGCGCGCGATACGCCAGCCAGGCTTCGCGGAGAATCAGCAGGCGTCCGAGGGCCCAGTCGGGCACGCCGTTCGGGCGGACGACCTCGCGGCTCGCGCCCCAGGCGACCCGGCCGTCGTCGAACAGCACGCCTTCGGTACGGACGAGTTGCTCGGTGCCGCTTGGCGTGAAACGCACCACTCCGACGCGGTCGAGCCGGAGCGGCTCGGTCGCGCCGTGGGCGGGAGTTTGGAGGCAGGCGCCGAGCAGCGCAGCTGCGGAGGAAAGAGTACGGAACAGTTTCATGTGGGATCAGGAGTTTGGCGCGCGGCTATTGCTGTTTGCGTGCCAGAGGACCTGGAAGCGCCTAACCGCTTGTTCCACAACGGAGTGTCCCGTGCGCAAGCCGCACCGACCTCCTCGCTTCTCCCGATTCCGGTTCCACTCCGTCCCGAATTCGGGTCAGGACCGCGGAACGTGGCGAACGGCCCCGCCGCTGGGTCCGGACGCGGCCGGGAATGCGCTCGATTTTAGAAGGTGGAAAGCGCGCGGGCGCTCTCGAGCACGACCCAGGCGCCACCACCCAACACCGCCAGGCGTAGCAGGTACTTGACGTACTTGCGCCCCTGCAGGACGGCGTCGCGCAGGTCGGTGTCCACGCGTCGCCGGTTGTTTTCCGCCATGAAACTCACGAACCGCGGGTTGCGGAGGCGGCCACGCAATTCGGGATGATATTCGCGGCGCGAACCCCAGCGGGGGAGAAAATTGAGCCAGGCGCGAAGCACGCGGCGACTCACGAAGTTTGGGGTGGTTTTTTCAAGCGGAAACCCTCTAGCGTCGCGCCTTTGACTCGTTTTTTCTGACCTGTCCGCCCATGCACCACTTTCACTATTCCGGTTCCGACCTGCATTGCGAATCCGTTGACCTGGCGGCCGTGGCCAAGCTCTACGGCACGCCCACCTACGTTTACAGTGCGGCGACGATGGAGGATCACTTCCGGCGGCTGCAGCGCAGTCTCGCCGGACTCGACGTGCAACTCTGCTATGCGGCGAAGGCCAACTCGAGCCTCGCGATTCTGCGGCACTTTTCGAACCTCGGGGCCGGATTCGACCTCGTCAGTGGCGGCGAGATTCGGCGGGTGCTGGCTGCGGGCGGCCACGTGAAGTCGAGCGTCTTTGCCGGCGTCGGCAAGACTGAGGCGGAGATCGCCCTCGCGCTGCAGCACGGGATCTTCTCCTTCCACGTCGAGAGCGAGCCGGAGCTGGCGCGGATCAACCATGTGGCCGGCAAGCTCGGCCTGAAGGCGCCGATTGCCATCCGCGTCAATCCCGACGTCGACGCCCACACCCACGCCAAGATCACCACCGGCAAGAGCGACAACAAGTTCGGGATACCGCTGAAATACGCCGCGGCGGCCTACGAGGCGGCAGCGAAGTACCCCAACGTGCAGATCAAGGGCGTACAGATGCACATCGGGTCCCAGCTCACGTCGGTCGCTCCGTTCGTCGAGGCGGTGACCAAGGTCGGGCCGTTCGCGGCGGACCTCAAGGCGAAGTACGGCATCAGCTATTTCTCGATCGGCGGGGGCATGGGTATCGTCTACCGGGAAGCCTTGGCCAGCGGCCAGGCGGCGTGGTGGGAGGCCCAGCCGGCCGAGCAGCGGCCGCTCACCCCGGAGAGCTACGGCGCCGCCTTGGTGCCGCTGCTGCAGCCCCTGGGGCTGAAGATCCTGCTGGAGCACGGGCGCTTCATGGTGGGCAACGCCGGCGTCCTCCTGTCCCGCGTCGAACACCTGAAGCGGGGTGCCGCAAAGAACTTTCTCATTGTCGACGCCGCGATGAACGACCTCGTGCGGCCGGCCATGTACGACAGCTTCCACGAGATCGTTCCGCTGCACCGCGACTCCTCGCGCCGGGCGCTGGTGGCCGACGTCGTCGGGCCGATCTGTGAGAGCGGCGATTGTTTCGCGAAGGACCGCCAGCTCCAAGAAGTGGGCGAGGGGGAGCTCGTGGCCTTCATGAGCGCGGGAGCCTACGGTTACACCATGGCCAGTCGCTATAACACCCGGGCGATGGCGGCGGAAGTGCTCGTGCGGGGCAGCGCCTTCGAGCTGATCAACGCGCGCGAGACTTTCGAACAGATGATCGCCGGCGAAAAGGTGCCGGCGTTCCTGAAGTAGGGGTTGGGTCACCACGAAAGGCACGAAACACACCAAACCCCCCGACCGGCGTCAGTCGTTCCAAGGAGGATGGGTTCGGCTTTTTCGTGTGTTTCGAATATTTCGTGGTTAATCCGAGCGCATGAACTTTGTCGTGGTCGGCGCTGGTGCCTGGGGAACGGCTTTCGCCGTGCATCTGGCGCGGACGGGACACCGGGCAGTGCTCGTGCCCCGGCGGCCGGAGCACGCGATCGCGCTGGGCGCGGCGCGCGAGAATGTCGAGTATCTGCCCGGGGTTGCGTTGCCTTCCGGGGTGGAGGTCACCCCGGATCTGCGGGCGGTGCTGCCCGCGGCCGACGTGGTCCTGCTCGCGTGCCCGGCGCAGGCCCTGCGGGAGACCGTGGCCCGGGTGCAGGGCGCGCGGGTGGCCGTGAGCCTCGCCAAGGGGCTGGAGGCGGGGTCGCATCTCCGCCCTTCGCAGGTGATTGCCGGGATGCTGGCTGACGCCCGGGTGTGCTCCCTCTCCGGCCCGACCAATGCGCTGGGGGTCGCCCGCGGGGATCCGTCGGCCATGGTGCTGGCGGCGGACCGGGCGGACGGTGCCCTGGAAGCACTGCAGGCCGCCATCAGTGGACCCACCCTGCGCGTGTACACCAGCGAGGATCTGGCCGGCGTCGAGTACGGCGGCTGCCTCAAAAACATCTACGCAATCGCGGCGGGTTGCTGCGACGGGTTGCGACTCGGCGACAACACCAAGGCTGCCTTGCTGACGCGTGCGTTGGCCGAGATGGTGCGGGTGGGAACCGCGCTCGGTGCCCGGGCGGACACCTTCTACGGGCTCGGCGGTTTTGGCGATCTCGTGGCGACGTGCTATGGCGACTGGAGCCGCAATCACGAGTTTGGCCGGCAGATCGGTGAGGGACGCGCCGCCGCGGAGCTGCTGGTTCGCCGCCGCACCGTCGTCGAGGGGTATCGCACGACCGAGTCCTTTGCCGGGCTTTGCATGGAGCGGGGTATCGATGCACCGATCCTGCGGGAGACCTACGCGATCCTGTTTCAGGGGAAACAGCCGGCTGCGGCCTTGGCGGCGCTGATGACCCGGGAGTTGAAACGCGAGTCGAGGTGACCCGTCCTGCTGGACGGGGGCGGCAGTGTAGCCACGACGGGCTTGACGCTGTAAACAGGCGAGCGCAAACGTTTGCGCCGAGTTAAGACCCGGCTGCTTTCTCGAACCCCGATCTCACCCCATGCACCTGCTGTTGTGGACGCGCTTGGCGTCGAATGGTCTGCCGTGGCCCTGCAACTTTCGCCTCGGAGATCGTGGCCGGGGCATCGTGGCTGGGGCGGTGCTGCTTCTGGCTGCCGCCCACGGACAGAATCCGGGAACCGGGATTATCGAAGGCCGGGTGCTCCTGCCCGCCACCGGCGAATTCATCGAAGGCGCGCGTCTCTCGATCGAAGGGGCAAACCTGGAGGCGTTTTCGGACGCGGCCGGAGCCTACCGCCTGACGAACGTCCCGGCCGGCCTCGTGACGTTGAAGCTGTTCCACACCCTTGGCACCGCGCCGGCGGCCACGGTCAACGTCGCCGCCGGCCAGACGGTGCAGCGCGATTTCCAGCTCGTGGGACTCGCCGGTTCCCCCGTCGCCACGGGCCAGGCCGTGCGCATGGATGAGTTTGTCGTGGCGACCTCGCGCGAGATGGAGGGCGCCGCCCTCGCAATCAACGAGCAGCGCTTTGCGCCCAACCTCAAGAATGTCCACTCGACCGACGAGTTCGGTGGTGTGGCCGACGGCAACGTGGCGGAGTTCCTGAAGAATTTCGCCGGCGTTACGATCAGCTACAGCGGAGGCAACGCCCGGGAGGTTTCCATCGACGGGGTGCCGGCCACCAACGTGCCGGTGACCATCGGCGGCTTCAACCTCGCCAGCGCGGGTCAGGCGGTGACCAGCCGCACCGTCGCCCTCGACATGGTCTCGATCAACAACATGTCGCGGATTGAGGTGAACTACTCGCCGACGCCGGAATCCCAGGGTTCCGCGCTCGCCGGCTCGGTCAACATGGTGCCCCGCAGCTCGCTCGAGCGTGCGCGCCCCGTATTCAGCGGGAGTGTGTTCCTGATGCTGCGCGACGACGCGCGGGACTTCCACCGAACTCCCGGGCCGCGGCGGGATCCCACGCGCAAGGTGCACCCGGGCTTCGAGGTGTCGGCAGTGGTGCCGGTGAACAAGCGGTTCGGGTTCACGCTCTCGGCCTCGAGCTCCACCAACTACTCCTCGCTGGACCTGATGCAGAACTTCTGGCGCGGCACGACCCTGGCGACCAACGGCGTGGCGTTCCCGCATACGACCTTCGACCGGCCGTATCTTTCGAGCTACGCGGTGCGCGACGGAGCCAAATACACGACCCGAAACTCCTTCGGGGTCACCGCGGATTTCCGGCTCGCGCCCAACGATCGCCTGGCGTTCGCGTTTTCGATGTCCACGTTCGACGCACAGTGGATGTTCCGCACGCTGACGTTCAACACCGTGCGGGTGGTGGCGGGTGACTTTTCGCCGACCCACACGCGCGGCGTGGCCGGCGCCGGCAACCTCACCCTGGTGAACGCGGGCAACAACCGCACCCACCGCACCCTGATGCCGACGCTCACTTGGCGCCACGACGGTCCGGTCTGGAAGGCGGAGGCCGGTGCCGCCTATTCGCAGGCGATCAACCACAACCGCGGCACCGATTCGGGGGCGTTCCGCAACTCCACCGCCACCCGCGGCGGCGTGACCGTTTCCTTCGCGGAGGTCGGCTCCTTGCGGCCGGGGGTGGTCACCACCACGGATGCGACTGGCGCGCCGATCGATCCGTACCAGATCTCCAGTTATGCAATGACGTCGGTGGATGACACCCAGAACGACTCCGACGACTACCAGAAGAGTGTCTATGCCAACGTGCGCCGCGACTTTTTCGGGCGCGTGCCGATCTCGCTCAAGGCGGGGTTCGAGGTGCGGCAGGGCATCCGCGACCTGCGGGCGGATCGGACCCTGCCGCACACCTTTGTCGGACGCGACGGCCGCACCAGCAACACGCCGGCGGGCGGCGACGACGGGGCGACGCCCTTCCTCGATGCCAGTTACTCGCAGCGCACCGCCCCGTGGGGTTTTCCGCGCATCGAGTGGGTCAGCAACGAGCGGCTCTGGGAGTATTTCCAGGCGAACCCCTCCCATTTCCAGCTCGATGCCAACGCCCAGTACCGCGACCTCATCGCGCCGAACAAGCGGGCGGAGGAAATTGTCTCGGCGGCATACCTCCGCGGAGATGTGGCGCTGCTGGACCGTCGCCTGAAACTGACCGGCGGCCTGCGTGCGGAGCAGACCAACATTTCGGCCTGGGGCCCGCTGACGGATCCAACCCGAAATTTCCAGCGCACTGCCCAGGGTGCGCCGATCCTGGGCGCGAATGGCCGTCCGCTGCTCATCACTTCTGACCCGCTGGGCATCTCCCGGCTCACCTTTCTCAGCCGCGGCAGCGAGACCGAGAAGGAGTACCTCCGGTTGTTTCCGAGCCTGAACGCCAGCTACAATCTCCGCGAGAACCTCGTCGTCCGCGCCGCCCACTTCTATTCGGTGGGCCGTCCCGACTACAACCAGTACGCCGGTGGTCTGACCCTGCCGGACCTCGGGGCGCCGCCGAGCCCGAACAACCGGATCACGGTGAACAACGCCGGGATCAAGGCCTGGCGGGCGCGCAGCACCAACGTGCGGCTGGAGTACTATTTCGAGAAGGTCGGGCAGATCTCCGCCACGGCGTTCCGGCGCGACATCCAGGATTTCTTCGGTGGCACCACCTTTGTGCCGACGCCGGAGTTCCTCGCCCTGTATGATCTCAGCCCGAGCGTCTACGACGGCTACGAGGTGGCGACGCAGGCGAATGTCGCCGGCACGGTGCGGTTGACCGGGATTTCGCTGAATTATCGGCAGGCTTTGACGTTCCTGCCGGTGTGGGCCCGAGGCGTGCAGGTGTTTGCCAATGGCAGCGCCCAGCGGGCGACGGGCCCGCGGCTGGGCAGTTTCACCGGAGCGTTCTACAGTCCGCGCAGCGGCAGCGCCGGTTTCAGCGTCACGCGCCCCGCCTGGAACGTCCGTCTCAACTACAACTATCGCGGCCGGCAGCGCCGGGCCGAGGTGGCCGCCGGCAGCAGCATCGAACCCGGGACCTACAACTGGGGCGCGCGCCAGACTTACACCGACGTCCTGGGCGAGTATTACTTCCGCAAGCGCTTCGCGGTTTTTGCGAATCTGCGCAACCTCTACGACACGCCGGACGATTTCGAGGCGGCGGGTCCCAGCACCCCGGCCCACGCGCAGTTCCGCCAGCGTGAGCGTTTCGGCTCGCTCTGGACCTTTGGCGTGAAAGGCACGTTTTGAACGGAGCCAACCGTGGAACCGCGCGGGAATCTTCATGAAGCGAACCTCATTTCGAAAGCGCCTCGATTCGGATCAGCTCTCCTCTCCAGCGCAGCGGCCGTGGTTGTCCGCCGGGATTTGCGGTGTGCTCGCGGGCTGCGCCGGACTCTCGCTGGCGCAGGGAGCTGGCGTGCCTGACCAGCTTGCGCCCATGGCTCCTGCCACGGTGGGCGGTTTTTTGGGCCAGCGTCTCGATCTCTGGCGCACGCACCGCCTGCCGCGGGTGGGGGAGGACGCGTTTCTGCTGCAGGGCTTCGAACGTCCTCCGGGCCAGCACGTCTGGCAGGGAGAACATGTGGGCAAGTGGATCCACGCCACTACGCTGGCCTGCGTCGCGGCTCCTGATCCCAAACGGCAGGCTCTCCTGCACCAGACGGTGGCAAGGTTGATCGCCACCCAGGCACCGGATGGCTATCTCGGCACTTATCTTCCGGCAAACCGCTTCGACAACCCTCGCGATCCCAAGGCCCGGGGCTCTTGGGATGTGTGGACGCACCGTTACGTTCTCTACGGACTGCTGGTGTACGACCGGCATTTTCCGGATCCCAACGCCGTGGCGGCATGCGTCCGGATCGGCGATCTCCTCTTGCGGACGTTTGGGCCCGGCGCACGTGCCCTGAACGAAGTCGGCACCCGGGCCGGCCTGTCCTCGGCCACCGTGCTCGAGTCGATCGTGATGCTTTACGAGCGGACTGGAGAGGAACGGTTCCTCAGGCTGGCCGAGCACCTGGCCGAAGGCGTGGAGCGCAATCCGGCGCTGCGCCCGACGGACGCGATGCGCGAAGGCCTGGGGGTGACGGTTTGCGGCGACGGCAAGGCCTACCAGTTGATGGCCGTGATGCTCGGTTATGCGGAGCTCTATCATCACACCCGGCGCCGCGATTACCTCGAGACGGCGATCAAGGTCTGGGAACAGATTCGGGAGCATCACACCTACGTGACGGGCGGACCGTGGAGCTATGCGGCAGTCCCGGCGCAGAATGCCGAGTGCTTTGCGCCGCCCTCGTTCTTTCATCCGACGAATTGTGTCGAGACCTGCTCCACGACCACGTGGGTCCAGCTCTCGCTGAGGCTGTGGCGGCAGACCGGGGAGGCCCGGTTTGCGACGGAGGCGGAGCGGGCGATGCTGAATCACCTTGTCGGCGCACAGTCGCCCAACGGCACGGACTGGGCCTACCACACCATGCCCAACGCCCCGAGCCGGGGTTACGAGAGTGCCATCACCTGTTGCGCCTCGAGCGGCCCGCGGGCGTTGGAGCTGTACGCGCGTCATCTCGCGGCAACAGGATCCGGTGCCTTGGTCGTGAACAGCTATCTGCCTGCGGTCGTGGGTTTGGATTCCAAGCTGGGTGCGGCGGGACGCTTCGTCATCGAGGGCCGTTACCCCTTCGAACCTCAGGCCGCCCTGCGCGGTGAATTGACGCAGCCGGCGGAACTGACCCTGCACTTCCGTCTGCCAGCGGGAGTCACAGCGATGGATGTGGTCGTGGGCGGGCAGCCGCAAGCGCTGCGGCCGACGCCGGCTGGGTACCTCGAGCTGAAGAGGACATGGCGACCGGGTGAAAAGGCGGTCGTGAGGTTCGAATTTCCCCTGCGGGCCCACTTTCAAACGGGACGGGACGGCGTGCGTTGGGTCGCCTTTACCTGGGGCCCGCTCACGCTCGCGCAGGACGTCGTCCGGCAGGTCGACCAACCCGAAGTGGTGCTCGCGCTGGACGAAAAGAACGCGGACCCCGCCGCCTGGCTTCGGCCGGTCACGCCGGCCCGCGATGACGGTCTGCCGCGCTGGCGTCTCACGGCCGCCGGCCACCGCAACGTGATCCTCCAGCCCTATGGTTCCATTGGCGCCTCGGGCGGTGCGGTGCGCACGATGTTCCCGAACCACCGTTGATTTCACCACTTCACGTCCGGACTCTTCCTCATGAAACTTTCCCTGCGCATCCTGCCGTTGCTGGCGTTTACCTTGGCGCTGACGGCCGGGCCCGTCACGGCCGCCTCCGCTCCATCGAAGCCCAATGTCATCGTCATCCTCGCCGACGACCTTGGCTGGACTGACCTCGGCAGCTTCGGCAGCGATCTCCACGAGACCCCGCACCTCGACCGGCTGGCGCGCGAGGGGATGAAGTTCACGCAGAACTACTCCGCGTGCACCGTCTGCTCGCCGACCCGCGCGGCCCTGATGACCGGCAAGTATCCGGCGCGCTTGCACCTCACCGACTGGATCCCCGGCGCGATGCCGGACAACCCGAAGCTGCTGGTGCCCGACTGGACCAAGCATCTCCCGCTCGAGGAGACGACGCTGGCGGAAGTGTTCAAGGCCGCCGGCTACGCCACCGGTTCGATCGGCAAGTGGCACCTCGGCACGGAGGATTATTACCCGGAGAAGCAGGGTTTCGATGTCAACATCGCCGGCACCGACAAGCCGCAGCCGCCGACCTATCATGCTCCCTGGAAGATCCCGACGCTCGTGCCGGATGGGCAGCCGGGGGACTACCTCACTGATCGCATGCGCGAAGAAGCGGTGAAGTTCATCGAGCGGATGCGCGACCGGCCGTTTTTTCTTTATCTGCCGCATTTCGCCGTGCACACGCCCATCCAGGGTCGCGCGGACCTGGTCGAAAAGTACCAGAAGAAGATCCGGGAGGGCCTGCGCCACCGCAATGCGGCGTACGCCGCGATGACCGAGAGTATGGACAGCGCGGTGGGTCGGGTGATCGCCAAGCTGGAGGAGCTGAAGCTGCGGGAGCGCACGATCGTGGTGTTTACCTCCGACAACGGCGGCCGCATCACCCAGGGCACGACCACCAACGTCCCGCTGCGCTACGGTAAGGCCTCCGCGTACGAGGGTGGGGTGCGGGTGCCGCTGATTGTCCACTGGCCGGGAGTCACGCGGCCGGGAAGTGTGTCGGACGCCCCGGTGATCACGATGGACCTCTTTCCGACCTTGGTGGAGATGGCGGGCCTGCCGGTGTCCTCCACGCGCACGGCCCTCGATGGCGTCAGTCTGGTGCCGCATCTGCGGGGCGGGGCGCCACCGGCGCGGCAGGAGCTCTTCTGGCATTATCCCCACCACCAGCATTATCAACTCGGGGGTGCGATGCCCTATGCCGCGATCCGCTCCGGGGACTTCAAGTTGATCGAGTTCTACAACGACCTGAAGGACGTGAAAATCGAACTCTACAATATCCGTGCGGATATCGGTGAAACCCGCGACCTCGCCGGGGCCGAGCCTCAGCGCGCCGCCGACCTGCGCGCGCGCTTGCATGCGTGGCAGAAGCAGGTGGGTGCGCAGATGGCCACCCCCAATCCCAATTACAACCCCGCGCGCCCGGAGTATACCCCGCCTCCGGGCAAGGCCAAGAAGGCGGCGGGCCGTGGCGAAGACTGAGCGGTCGGAGCGCTTTCGGCATCGTCAGGTGAGGGGAGGATCGCCGATACTGGTGGAACTGCCACGATGGAACGCTCCTCCAGCCTAGTCGAAGTCGCCCGGCGCGCGAAGGTCTCGATCTCCACGGTTTCCCGCACGATCAACCAGACGGGCAAGATCAGCCAGGAGACGCAGGAACACGTGCGCCGCGTGATGCGGGAACTCGGCTACAAGCCGAACCGGGTCGCCCGCCGGCTGCGCGCGGGCGGCAAGTGTCACCTGCTTGGGCTGATCATCCCCAACATCCAGAATCCGTTCTTCGCGGACCTGGCGCGGGGTGTGGAGGACGTCGCCTTCCGCAACAACTACGCCGTGCTCCTCTGCAATTACGACGAAGACGCCGACAAGGAGAGGTTTTACCTCGACGTGATGCAGCAGGAATCGGTCGATGGGATCATCCTGCCGCCGATTCACGAGCAGGATCCGGCCGTGTGGCGAGTGGTCCGGAGCGGCATGCCGGTGGTCTGTGTCGACCGGTCGCTCGCCGACGCCTCGATCGATCGGGTGGAAATCGACAACCGACGCGGCGCCTTCGATGCCGTGAACCACCTGATTCAACGCGGGCACCGGCGCATCGGGGTGATTTCCGGCCCGGCGGATTCCTCCACGGGCCGGGAGCGGCTGGCCGGTTGCCGGCAGGCCCAGGAGCAGGCCGGTCTGGCGCTGACGGCGGACCTCATCCGTTACGGAGACTACAAACAGGAGAGCGGGAGAAGCCTGGCCGCGGATCTGCTCGCGCTGCCCGAGCCCCCGACTGCCCTGTTTGTCTCCAACAATCTGATGACGATCGGGGCGATCGAGGCGATCCACGCGTTGCGGTTGCGGATTCCGGAGCAGGTGGCCCTGGTCGGATTCGACGACCTGCCTTTGGCTGCTGTCTTTAATCCGCCGCTGACCGTCGTTCGCCAGCCGGCCTATGACGCTGGCCGATCTGCTGCTGAACTCCTCTTCCAGCGCCTCGAAACTCCCGCGCGGCCGCCGACGAGCCTAGTGCTGCTTCCCGAGTTGATTGTCCGGCGATCAAGTTAGGTTAGGGATTTCACAATAAGATTTTATGTGATTGCCGAAGTTTAGGCAAACGTTTGCATTGACGGAGGTGTGTTTTCGCCGCAAACGTTTGCGCCGACATCGGGCCGTCCGGGGCCCGGCTTCGGTTTTTCCCCCTCACGTTCACCCCCGTGGCCCCTCATTTTCCTGTTACCTCAGTTCCGACCTGACCCAAATCTGAGGCAACCCCGACCCCATGTATCCTACACGTGCATTTGCCTTCATTCTCGCGACCTGGGCGGCGGGCAGTGGCCCGCTCGGTGCGGATGATATCCGCGGCACCGTTCGCAACGACCGGACCGGTGCCTACCTGGCCGGCGCCGAGATTTCCCTGGTGGAGCATCCGGCGGTTGCGGTCGTCAGTGAGCGGGACGGCAGCTTCCTGCTGAAACCCGTCCCTCCCGGGACTCACCGGATTCGCGTTTTCTACACCGGCCTGGATGCGGTCGAACGCGTGGTCACGGTCGGCACCGCGGCGGCCGCCGTCGTGGACGTTGCCCTGGCCTCCGAGGTTTACCGGCTCGAACAGTTCGTCGTCGCCGGCGAGCGCGAGGGCAATGCCGCGGCCCTGATGTCCCAGCGCGCGGCGCCCAATGTCGTGAACGTAGTGTCAATGGACGCCTACGGCAATGTGGCCGACGGCAACATCGGCAACTTCCTCCAGAACCTGCCCGGCATCGCGGCCAACAAGGAGGGCGGGGATATCGTCGGCGTCGGGCTCCGCGGCACGCCCCCCGAACTGAATGCCGTGACGGTCGATGGCACGCGCTCGGCCTATCCTGTCATCGGCTATGCCCCGCAGGGCGATCGCGCCATGGCCATCGATCAGATTCCCTCGGAGGCGATCAAGGAAATCGAGGTCACCAAGGGCAACCGCCCGGAAAATCCCGCGGATTCGCTGGGTGGATCGGTCAACCTGGTGACCAAGTCGGCCTTCGATTACCGCAGCCGCGTCGTCACCTATCGTGCCGGGGCCAATCAGAACACCTATCGCTCCGGGATGCGGATCACGCCCACGCTGGCGGCGACGTTCATGGACACCTTCCTCGCGCGCCGGCTGGGAGTCGCCTTTTCCGCCAGCTACACCGAAACCACGAACACGCGCGACCGGGTGCAGATGTCGCACCTTGATCCCGACGTGCGCAACAGCCGCGCCCGCCTGCTCGATGACACCACCGAACGGATTCGGGCCGGGGCCGGCGGCAACTTCGAGTGGCGCTTCGATGCCTCGGCGCGGGTCTGGCTAAACCTCAATGTCAATTACTACGCCTCAGAGCTCAGCCGCCACAACCGGCAGGCATCCGCCGGCGGCGGACGACGGATTGCCGACTATGCGCGGGTGAGCCGCGCCGCGATCGAGGCGGGCACCCAGCCGCGCGACTCGGCCAATGCCACCGCTGGCATCGCGCCGGGCTTCACCGCGACGTTTACCGAGCTGCTCGGCGCCACCTGGACCAACCAGGCCGCGCGGGAGACGCGCCGCCAGCGGCAGTTCAAGGCTGCCGTCGGGGCCGAGAAGAAATGGGGCGACACGCGGCTGACCTTCGTGGCGTCGCACAACCCCACTTCGGCCGCGAACAACTTCTTCGGCTTCACGACGACGCGCACGGGCGTGGGCATGGCGATTGACCAGTCCCGCGAGACGACGCGTCCGATCTTCCGGCAAACCTACGGGCCCACCGTGGGCTTCGGGAGTGATTTCAGCGGCTACCTGGCCCAGCGATTCGAGCAGCCCGATCGCACGACGGAGGAGATCGACAATGTCCGCGTCGATCTGGACCGGACGCTGCGCATCGCTGGCGTGCCGGTCCGGTTGAAGGCCGGCCTCGACCACCGGCTCCAGGAACGCTGGTTCCTCAACACCTACCGGCCCATCTGGCTCTACGGCGGCGCCGATCGCCTCCAGGGGCTCAATGCCGCCACGCGGGTGAATGATGACAATCTCGCCCAATTCGTGACCGGCCGGCCGGGCGCCGGTTTGTTCAACGGATATTATCCGCAGTTCGACGTGATCGATCTCGGTCGCACCGAGGCGATGTTCCGCGACCATCCCGAGTACTTCGTGCCGTCCGGAACCACCGTGGCCTTTTCGCCGGTGCCAGGAATTGGCCGTGAACGTGTCCTGGCCGGTTACGGACAAGGCACGGCCACACTCGGGCCCGTGCAGGTGCTCGCCGGGGCGCGCCTCGAGGAGACCAGGCTCGATACCCGGGGGTCATTGGCGGACGCCCGCAATCCCGGCCGCACGTCGATCCAGCGGTCGGGCGACTACCGCAAGGCCTTTCCCAGTTTGCATCTCCGCTACACTCCGGGCCGCGCCTTCGTGGTGCGCGGCAGCTATTCCACCGGCAGCGCGCGGCCCGGACTGGCCGACCTCGTGCCGAACACCACCGTGTCCTACAATGCGACCACCGGCCTGGGCACGGTCACCTCAGCGAACCCCGGCCTGAAGCCGCAGTACTCGGAAAATTACGATGTGGCGATCGAGGCCTACTTCGAACCCGCCGGCGTGCTCTCGGCCGGGGTGTTCCGCAAGGAGATCACCGATTTCATCGCGCCGATCCAGACGGTGATCGCGGACGGAACGGGCAACGGCTTTGGCGGGGACTACGCGGAGTTCCTGCTGAATACCAAGACCAACCTCGGTCAGGCCCGGGTCGACGGCCTCGAGCTCAACTACAGCCAGCGGCTGCGCTTTCTGCCGCGGCCGCTCGAGACCCTGTCCCTCTTCGCGAACTACACCCGGCTCAATACGTCCGGTGCCTACGCCACCGGCAGCAGCCCCTTGGCGGGCTTCGTTCCAACCACCTACAACCTGGGCCTCACCTACGACTGGCGGCAGTGGCAGCTTCGCGTGCGCTACAACTACAAGAGCGACTACCTTTACACCGCCGGCGCGGCCAACGCCGGCAGCCGGGTGACGGACGATCCGACCGTCGACCTCAATCTCCAGTACCGCTTTCGCCCGTGGCTCACGGTGTACGTCGACTACATCAATGTCTTCAACAACTCGCCCGATTGGTACATGCGCGACCGCCGGCTGATCGAGATGAGTGAGCTCTACGGTGCGCGGCTCAATGTCGGTGTCAGCGGTCGGTTCTGAGATGGACCTCCGAAGCGGCATCTTCCTGTTGCTCCTGACTGCGGCCACCTCGGTGGCGGCGGAGGCAATCGATCTCCGCGACGCCGTGGTGGTGGCTCCGGCCGGTCTCTCACCGGTGGCCCGCGCGGCGGTCGACGTCCTGATCACGGAGTCCGCCCGCCGAGCCGGGCGACGATGGGAAGTCGCGGCGGAGGCGGCGCCGGATCGTCCGGCCATCGTCCTCGGTTCCCGCAATGCGGCGCTGGCCGCGGAGGGTTACGAGATATCCACGCGGACAGGCCCGACGCGGGTGACCGTGACGCCGGCGGACGATCGGGGGCTGCTTTTCGGGATTGGGCACCTCCTGCGCCAGCTGCAACTCGCGCCTGGCCGGGCGGGACTCGCCACCCCCTTGCAGGTGGCGACGGCTCCTCGTTATCCCCTGCGCGGCATGCAGCTCGGGTTCCGTGCCATGTCCAACACCTACGGGAACTGGACGCTCGCGGAGTTCGAGCAGCAGATCCGGGACTTGGCGGTGTTCGGGTGCAATGCGATCGAACTTGTCGCGGGTTTTGATCGGGAGGCACCCGATCGGCTCACGATGCCGGCGGTCGAGAACATGGCCGGGGTGTCCGCACTGTGCGCCCGTTACGGGCTCGATGTCTGGCTGTGGACGCCTGCGCGCGAGCACGACTACTCCGATCCGGCGGCAGTCGCCCGCACGCTGTCGGAGTGGGAAAAAATCTTTCGGCGGCTGCCGCGGCTCGACGGAATTTACGTGCCTGGCGGGGATCCCGGGGAGACTCCGCCGGAGCTGCTTCTGCCGCTGGCCGAGCAGCAGGCCGCGCTCCTGCGCCGGTATCACCCGCACGCCAGGGTGTGGATTTCCGTGCAGGGTTTCAACCGCGCCAAGCTCGACTCGTTTTTTCGACACCTGCAGGAAAAGCAGCCGGCGTGGCTGGCGGGCGTGATCCAGTCGTCGTGGACGGATCTCACGGTGTCGCAGCTGCGTGAGCGGACGCCGGCCCGCTATCCGCTGCGGTCCTGCATCGATATCGGACACACGCTCCATTGCATGTACCCGGCGCAGGATTTCGATCTGGCGTTCGCCATCACGCAAGGGCGCGAGCCGGTGTGCCCGCGGCCAGCCGCGATGGCCGCCATCGCCCGGGCCGAACTGCCCCAGACCATTGGCAGTATCGCGTACTCCGACGGGGTCACGGACGACGTCAACAAGACCGTGTGGCTCCAGCTCAACTGGAATCCGGAGGTCGCGCCGGCGACGGTGCTGCAGGACTACGGCCGCTATTTCGTCGGTCCGGCGCTGGGGGAGGAGTTTGCGGCCGGTCTCGCCCTGCTGGAGCAAAACTGGCAGGGGCCGCTGGCGGACAACCAACAGGTGGCGGCGACCTTCGCGCGGTTCCAGGCTCTCGAGCAGCGCGCCGACCTGCCCACGCGCCGCAACTGGCGCTTTCTCTCCGCTCTCTACCGTGCGACCTACGACCATTGGGTCCAGCAGCGCCTCGTGCACGAGACGCGGGCGGAGACCGAGGCCACCGCCGTGCTCGCCCGGGCGCGGGCACTCGGAGCTGAAGCTGCGATGCGCGAGGCGGAGACCCTGCTGGACCGGGCGGTCCGGCAGCCGGTCGCGGCCGCGGAACGCACCCGCGTGTTCCAGTTGGGCGAAGCGCTGTTCCAGTCCATCGGCATGAAGCTCAGTGTCGCGCAGCATCGGGCCACCAGCGTCGCGCGAGGCGCGAATCTCGATTCGGCCGACTGGCCCCTCAACAACCGCGCCTGGCTCAAGAGCCAGTTTGCCGCGATCCGTCGCCTGCCGGACGAGCCGTCGCGCCTGGGACGACTGGAGGTGATCGCGCACTGGACGGATCCCGGACCGGGAGGAATCTACGACGACCCGGGGCGCCCCGGTTGGAAATCACGCGCCGGTCCGGAGCATCCCTGGGCCTCCGCTCCCGCCGGCCAGGGCCGCGCCCAACAGATGAAATCCTGGATCCGCAGCGGCGACTTCGCCACCCACCGCCTCGCGTGGATGGATCATGTAGGCACGCTCGGGGCCACGCCGCTGACCTTCACCTATGAGAATCTCGACCCCTCCGCCGCCTACGAACTGCGCGTGGTGTATGGCGACACGAAGCTCAACGGCCCCGTGCGCCTGACGGCCAACAGCACCCATGAGGTTCATCCCCTGCAGCGCGGCCCTTCACCGGCCGCCGTGCAGTCCTTCGCGCTGCCCCGGGCGATCACCGCCTCCGGCCGTCTGGAGTTGAAATGGGAGCGTGACCCCTCGTTCGCCAGCATCCGCGGCGTCTGCCACGTAAGTGAAATCTGGCTCGTGCGAGCCACCACGCCATGAACCTCTCCGTGTGTTGCCACCTGCCGTCCGCCGCCCGGCGGATCTTGATGTCCCTGAGCCTTGCCCTCCTTTCCGGGTGCTGGGCGCTCGCGGCGGCGGTCCCGCCCGCTCCCGTCAAGCTGATCTTCGATACCGACATGGGCAACGACGTCGATGACGCCATGGCCCTGGCGATGATCCATGCCCTGCAGCGACGGGGCGCGGTCGAGCTTCTTGCGGTCACCGTGACTAAGGACCATCCGAAGGCGGCGGCCTTCGTCGACGTCCTGAACACCTTTTACGGCTATCCCGAGGTGCCGATTGGCGTCGTGCGCGATGGCCCCTCCCGCGAGGCGGGCAAGTTCAACCTGCTCGCCGATGCGACCCAGGCCGACGGTTCGCTGCGCTATCCGCACGATCTGAAAAGCGGCGAAACTGCGCCGGAGGCGGTGGGCCTGCTGCGCAAGATCCTCGCGGCCCAGCCGGACCAGAGCGTAACGCTGGTCCAGGTCGGGTTCTTCACCAACTTCGCCCGATTGCTCGACTCGAAGCCCGACGTGCACTCTGCGCTGGCCGGACGGGACCTGATTGCGAAGAAGGTGAAGCTCTGCGCCATCATGGCGGGGGTGTTCCAGACCGTGCGGGGCAACACCCGCCACCTGGAATACAATGTCCGCATCGACGTGCCGGCGGCGAAGGCGATGGTGCAGCGGTGGCCGACACCGGTGGTGTGGAGCGGCTACGAGATTGGCACGGCCGCGCCGTTTCCGCACGAGGTGATCGAACGCGATTTCGACTACGTGGCGCATCACCCGTTGAAGGAAGCCTATTACCTCTACAATCCCCCGCCGCACGACCGGCCGACCTACGACCCGACCGCGCTCCTGTTCGCGGTGTATCCCGAGCGCGGCTATTTCGACCTCTCTCCGCCCGGCACCGTGACGATCGAGGACAATGGCGCGACCTGGTTCCGGCCGGCGCGGGACGGGCGCGGACCCCATCGCTTCCTCGTCATGAGTCCGGAACAAGCCGAGCGGGTGCGCGAGGTTATCGTGCAGCTTTGCGTGGCGCCACCGGTGGTCCGCCCATCCGCCCCGCCGTCCCGATGACGTTTCTGCGCAGATATCTGCCCGCCGCGGTGGTGGCTTCCCTGGCGCTCGGCGCTGCCGAGCCACCGGTGCGCTGGGTGGTTCCGTCCGGATTCGATCCGAAGCGGCCGGCGCTCGGCCTGCCCGCGCTCCCCGGCGTCTCCCACGAGGTCATCTACGCCCCGGTTCCGTCGCGGGCGGCGATCGAATCCGGCGGCGACGGACGCTATGAATCGGCCCTGCACGGCACGTACAACCACCACACGCGGGCCGTCCGTTTCGGGGACAAGGTGATCGTCTATTGGACCAATCACAGCGACGACGAAAACGGTCCGGGCCAGCGGATCGTGGCGCGGTGGGGTATCCTCGATGCGGCTCAAGGCCGCATCGACTGGGGCGACCCGGCGGCGCGCACTGTCGAACTGGCTTCCGCTCCGGTCCCGGTGCACCGGCGCGTGCCACTGGAGGCCACCGGCTTCGATCGCCGCTACGTCCGCGGCGACCTCCGGGTGATCGAGGGGCGGTTGCGCTTCGACGGTGGCTTCATGCTCAACCAGGGGTGGACTGATGATCCCCGCTTCCGTATGCGCGCGGGCGAACCAGTTCCGGAGGAGCGCTTCCGGGCCGTGCCCGACGCCGATGAGGCCCACGCCCGCGAGCGGATCTACCGCTACGACATGTTCTGGACGCTTGGACCGACCTTTCGGCAGCTCTGGGAATTCACCGGCGGGGCCCTCGTGCCGGCTTCCGCTCTCCATTTGCAGACGGATCCACCGGCCTCGCTGGCGCTGACGGCCACCCAGCGCCTCGCCCTGCCCGCGCTGCTGCCGCCGTATGGCAAGGCTCCGAAAGTGGCCGAGGCCGCACCCGCCCTGCGGGCCCTCCTGGAGCGCGTGCCGCCGGCGGAAGCCGCCCGACCCCACTATGCCCCCGGCACCTCCCCGCTGGCGGCTGACGGTCGGAACGCTTTGGCGCACCGCGCGGAGTTTCGCCGGCGCGACGGGACGTGGGTCATCCTGCGCGACAACCTCGCCCGCCGCGGGCACTATTACGCGGCGGCCGCCCGCGCGGGAGAAGCCTACCCGCCGGCCGTCGTCACCAACCTCTACGGCGATGTAATGCCCGCCGCCGGTGAACTGCCGGACGGCCGGGTCTGGGTGCTCGGCAACAGCATCGGGCGGTTCGACTTCTTCCTCACCCTGTCAGACGACGGCACGACGTTCGATCGCAGCTGGCATGTCCTGCACATCAATGAACCGTGGCGCGAGGGATTCGCCAAACCACCGCGCGGCGGCCCGCAATACCCGCACGTCCTCACCATCGGCAACGCCCTGTGGGTCTTCTACAGCATCGGCAAGGAGCGGATAGGGGTGACGCGCATTCCTTTCTCCTCCCTGGCCCCTGCGGCGGCCGTCGCACCCTGAAGGCTGCCTCCCTCGACCGACCTCGGCTTTCCTCTCCTGCACCCCATGAACCGCTTCCTCCTCTTGGTTGCTTTATCTCCCGCCGCCCTTTCCGGCATCGCCTCGGCGGCGACGATCTCCGGGACAGTGCGCAACGAGAGCACCCGCGCCCATCTCGAAGGCGCCGAGGTCACCCTGATCGAGAGCGGCGTGACCGTGGTGACCGATCGCAGCGGGAGCTTCCAGTTGCGCGGCGTGCCGCCCGGACGACAGCGGCTGGTTTTTCGCTACGCCGGGCTGGATCCGCAGGAGACCACCGTTGAGGTCAGCGAGGAACGTCCTCCGGCCCCGTTGGCCATCGGCCTCACTTCGGCGGTCTATCAGCTCGACGCCTTCGTGGTGACGACTGACCGCGAAGGCAATGCCGCCGCCATCACGGCGCAGAAGAAGGCGCCCAACCTCGCCACGATCATCGCCACCGACGCCTACGGTAACATCGCCGACGGCAACATCGGCAATCTCGTGCAGCGTCTTTCCGGCGTCGACCAGACGCGGAGCAACGGCGACATCATCGGCTTTGGCGTGCGGGGCGTGCCGCAGACTCTAAGCACGGTCTCGGTTGACGGCGCCGTGCTATCGGCCGCGAACGGCGGCTCGGGTTCGATCGGCGACCGCGCCTACCCGATCGACAACCTGCCGGCGGAACTGGTGCAAACCGTGCGGCTGACCAAGGCCCCCACGCCGGACATGCCAGCCGACTCACTCGGCGGCAACGTGGACCTCGTGACCAAGTCCGCCCTCGAAGTGGCGGGGCGTCGCATCAGCTACCGGGTCGGCCTCAACAACAACCTCTATCGGGGCAACACCGCCTGGACGCCCACGGCCTCCCTGACCTTCCTCGATACCTTCGGCCGCGAGCGGAAACTCGGTGTGGCCATCACGGGCAGCCACTCGGAGGCCACCAACACGCGCGACCGTCTCCAGAACACCCTGGCGTTCGCTCCGGACACCGCCGTCATTGTCAACACGCGGCTGCGCCTCCTCGACGACATCGTGGAGCGCGTGCGCAGCGGCGGGAGCGCCAAGCTAGATTGGCGGCCCGCCGACAACCTGACGCTGAGCCTCGACGCCATCGTCACCCGGACGACCTACGCCCTCGACCGTAGCGACTACCGCCTGAGCGGCATCAACCGGGTGGCCGACTATGCGCGCGTCAGCCGGGAGGCCATCTTCGCCGGGACCGTGGCGCGCACGACGTCGAATCAGACGGCCTCACTCGCGCCGGGATTCACGGATGCGTTTCAGGAAGTGTTGAACGCCACCAACCAATACCTCATCGCCGACGAGACCCGCGCGAACGGGATGTACAAGATCGGGTTCCGGACCCACTGGCGGCGGGATGACGGCTGGCTGGAATTACGCGCCAGCCACAACGCCTCCAAGTCGGACTACTTTCTCCACCAGATCTTCACGACGGCCGGAGGCGGTTTCGGCTACTCGCTCGACACGACGCAGCATCGCAACCGTCCGCGGGTCACCCAGCTCTACGGTCCCACGGTGTTCGCCGGCGCCGATCTTTCGCGCTATACGGCCCAGTACCTTTTCACCCCGACCAACGTGCACGATGTCACCGACGAGGTGCGCGCCGACTGGCACCGCGATTTTGCCGGTTCGCGACTGCCATGGAGTCTGCAGGCCGGGCTGGCCTACCGCGGGAAGGACTACCGTACCCTGGCGAACAACCGGACGTTTAACTTCGTTGGCTCCGACGGGGTGGCCGGCCGCAATGCAGCCACCGGACTGAACGACGACAATCTGGCGCAATTCTACCGGGGTCCGTCCAACGCGATGTTCGACGGCTATTATCCCCGTTTCGACACGCTGGTGGTCGGCAGGGCGGCGGCGCTGTTTGCGAGCCAGCGCAACCAGTTCGTGCAACTCGCCACCGACGTGACCTTGCCCGAGGCTCGGTTGGAGGAGGACGTAACTGCGGCCTATGCGATGGGCCAGACGCGTCTCGGGAGGTTTTCTGTCCTCGCCGGATTGCGCGCCGAACGCACAGACGTGGAGGCGACCGGAAGCCTGCGTTTGAACAACGCGCCGGTCTTTGCACTCACCACGCGGGAGGCCAGGTACACCCAGTGGTTCCCTGGAACCCACCTGCGTTACGAACTCACCCCGCAGTTTCTGGTGCGGGCCAGTTGGTCCACCGGGGTGGGGCGGCCGGCGATCAGCCAGCAGTTGCCGACGACGACCATCAACACGAATGCCACCACGGGACTTGGAACCGTGAACGCCAACAACACCAACCTCCGGCCGATGTTCAGCCAGAACTACGATCTCGGGCTGCAATACTACTTCAAGGGTGTCGGCATGGTCGCGGTGGGCGGGTTTCAGAAGAAGATCAAGGACTTCATCAACTCCCGCCGCACCCTCGTCGGGGCGGGCCCGGGCAACGGTTTCGGCGGCCAGTACGAGGGCTACGACCTGGTTACCCAGGAGAACCTGAGCTCGGCGGAGATCCGCGGGATGGAGTTCGACTATTCCCAGGTGTTGACCTTCCTGCCGCGGGCCCTGCAGGGCAGTTCGGTCTTCGGCAATTTCACGTGGATGGAGACCGCGGGCCAGTTTCCGGACGGCAGCAGCAGCCTGCCGGGGTTCCGGCCGATGCTCGCCAATGCCGGAGTGGTGGTGAAATACCAGCGCGGCCTCGTGCGCGTCTCGTACAAGTACCAGTCGGGCGGGCTCGTTTCCTTCAATGCCGATCCCACCCTGCGCACCTACAGCACGGAGGATCGGACCGTGGACCTCAACCTCCAGTACCAGGCCACGCCTCGCTTCACGTTCTTCATCGACGTCATCAATCTTTTCGATGCCGCGCCCAAGACCTATGTCATCAAGCCTCGCTTCATCCTGACCGATGAATTCAATGGCACCCGCCTCAACGTCGGCGTCAGCGGCCGGCTCTGAGCCGGCAACCTCTCTTCCCCTTTCCTTCATGACTGCCATCGCCATGCGCCTCCTCCGCACCTTCCCGCTGATCCTCCTCTTCGGAGGCTTGATCCAGGCCGCGCCGGTCAAACTGATCTTCGACACCGACATGGGCAACGACGTCGACGACGCCATGGCCCTGGCGATGATCCACAGCCTGCAGAAGCGCGGGGCGGTGGAACTTCTCGCCGTCACGATCACGAAGGACCACCCCAAGGCGGCGGCCTTTGTCGATGCGATGAACACCTTCTACGGCCGGCCGGACGTGCCGATCGGCGTCGTGCGGCAGGGCGCCACCCCGGAGCCGGGCAAGTTCAACCAGGTGGCCGATGCCACGAACCCCGACGGTTCCCTGCGGTATCCGCATGATCTGCGGAGCGGCGAGCAGGCTCCGGAAGCGGTCGGGCTCATCCGAAAGATTCTCGCGGCCCAGCCCGATGCGAGCGTCGCGCTCGTGCAGGTGGGTTTTTTCACGAACTTCGCGCGCCTGCTCGACTCCAAGCCCGATGCCCACTCGCCCCTCGCTGGCCGCGAGCTGATTGCGAAGAAGGTCAAGGTGTTCTCCATCATGGCCGGCGCCTTCCAGACGGTGAACTGGAACACCCGGCACTTGGAGTACAACGTGATCAAGGACATCCCGGCCGCCCAGGGTCTGGCGAAGCGCTGGCCGACGCCCGTGATCTGGAGCGGCTTTGAGATCGGCGTGGCCGCGGCCTATCCGCACGTCTCGATCGAACGCGACTTCGAGTATGTGAAGCACCATCCGCTCAAGGAATCGTACTACGCCTACAATCCCCCGCCGCACGATCGCCCCACCTGGGATCCCACAGCGCTGCTCTACGCGGTCTACCCGGATCGCGGTTATTTTGATCTCTCCCCGCCCGGCACCGTGACCGTCGAGGACAATGGCGCGACCTGGTTCCGGCCCGGGCGCGACGGCAAGGGGCAGCACCGTTATCTCGTGATGAGTCCGGCGCAGGCGGCCCGGGTGCGCGAGGCCATCGTCCAGCTTTGCGTGGAACCGCCGGCCAAACTTCCTCGCTGACCGTTTCTCTACTCACCTGCCATGAACCGCCTCTCTCTCCTTGGTCTCGCAGCCGGACTCCTCCTCCTCGGTGGCTGTGCAAAGTCCGATTCGCCGTCCAGTGCCGCCGCCGCACCGGCCAAGCCCCGCGTCGCCCTGGTGATGAAGTCCCTCGCCAACGAGTTTTTCGGGACGATGGCGGAGGGCGCAAAGAAGCACGCCGCCGCCCACGCCGCCGACTTCGATCTGATCGTGAATGGCATCAAGAACGAGACCGACCTCGCCGAGCAGGTTTCGCTGGTGGAGCAGATGATTGCGATGCGCGTGCAGGCCATCGTTATCGCTCCCGCGGATTCCAAGGCGCTGGTTCCGGTGCTGAAGCGCGCCCTCACCGCCGGCATCGTGGTCGTCAACATCGACAACCGCCTCGACGCGGCGGCCCTGAAGGAGGCCGGCATCGCCATACCTTTTGTCGGGCCCGACAACCGCGCCGGTGCGGCCGCCGTTGGGCGCGCGCTCGCGAAGAAGCTCCAGAAGGGTGACCCGGTGGCGATCATCGAGGGTATTCCCACCGCCGACAACGGCCGGCAGCGCCGGCTCGGCTTCGAGGATGCGATCAAGGAAGCCGGCCTCAACCTGGTCACGACCCAGAGCGGCCAGTGGGAGATGGAGAAGGCCAACGGCGTCGCCTCCTCGATGCTCAATGCTCATCCGAACCTGAAGGCGATCTTCTGCGGCAATGACAACATGGCCCTGGGGGCGGTGGCCGCGATCAAGGCCGCTGGCCGCGAGGGCAAGGTGCTGGTCGCCGGCTTCGACAACATCAGCGCGATCAAACCGCTGCTCGCCAGCGGCGCGGTGGTCGCCACCGCTGACCAGCATGCGGATCAGCTTGCGGTCTTCGGCATCGACGCCGCGCGCGAGATGCTGCGGACCAAGAAGACGGCGGATCGCGCCACCCCGGTGGATCTCATCGGACGGTGAAGTGAGCCCTCCTCACCAGTGTAGCCGGGGTCGGCGACCCCGGCGTTGGGTCGAATGGACGGCGCGGCAAAGTCACATCTTCGTTCCAGGGCCGGCAGCACCGCCATGACCGCTTCACGCCTCCAGGTTCGCGGCCTGACAAAAGCCTTCGGCGCCAACACCGTGCTGCGCGGGTTGGATCTCGATCTCGCTGTCGGCGAGATTCACGCGCTCATCGGAGGCAACGGGGCCGGCAAGTCGACGTTTTCCAAGATCCTCGCGGGTCTGCTGCCGCGGGATGGGGGCGAGATCAGCCTCGATGCCGCGGGCTACGCTCCGAGAGATCGCCGTGCGGCCCAGGCAGCCGGGGTCGTCATGGTGCTGCAGGAACTGAGCGTGCTGCCCACGCTGAACGTGGGGGAGAACCTCTTTCTCCACGCGCTCCCCACGCGTGGCGCGGGCATCATCGACCGGACGAGGCTGGCGTCCCAGGCCCGGGCGGCGCTCGACCGGGTGGGTCTGTCGGGGCTTGATCCGGAAACCCCGGCGGCGACCCTCGGCGTGGGTCACCAGCAACTGGTCGAGATCGCGGCGGGGCTGGCCCAGGAGTGCCGCGTCCTGATCCTCGATGAGCCGACCGCCGCGCTGACGCGGGCGGAAATCGAGACGCTGTTCGGGCTCCTGCGCAGCCTGCGGGCCAGGGGAACTTCGATCCTCTACATCAGCCATCGGCTCGATGAAATCAGTGAACTCGCGGATCGGGTCAGCGTTCTCCGCGACGGGCAGTTGATCGCCACCCTGCCGGCCAGGGAGACTTCGCGGGACCAACTGATCACCCTCATGGCGGGCGAAGCCGGCGAGAAGGCGAAGGCAACACAGTCGGCTGGGAAGATCGGACCGGTGCTGCTGCAGGTGCGGGATCTTCAGGCTGGCCCCGCGGTGCGCGGGGTGTCGCTTGCCGTCCATGCCGGCGAGATTGTGGGCCTCGGTGGTCTGGTCGGGGCGGGGCGCACCGAGTTGCTGCGCGCGATTTTCGGGGTGGATCGGGCCACCGGCGGCGAGGTCCGCTTCGGGCCCGGTTTGGTTCCGGTTGCCCCCGGATCTCCGCGGGCCGCCCTGGCCGCCGGTTTCGCGTTTGTTCCGGAGGACCGCAAACAGCACGGGCTGTTTTCCCCTCTGAGCGTACAATGGAATGCCAGTTGTGCCCGCTGGCCGCAGCGGCGGCGCTGGCTGGGTTGGCTGGATCGGGTCGCGGAAGCAGCGGAGGCCGGAGAACTGCTGTCCCGATTGCAGGTGCGCTTCTCGAATCTCGGTCAGGCCGTGGCCGAACTGAGCGGCGGCAACCAGCAGAAAGTCGTGATCGGGCGCTGGCTGCGGCGGGAGATCCGGGTCTGGCTCCTCGACGAACCCACCCGGGGCGTCGACGTCTCGGCCCGGCGGGCCATCTACGCGCTGCTGCGCGAGCGGGCCGCCAGCGGCGCCGGCGTGCTGGTCGCCTCGAGCGACTACGACGAACTCGCTGCGCTCTGCGATCGGATCGTCGTTTTGTCCCAAGGCCGCGTGGCCGGCGAATTCACGCCGGCGACGCTCAACCCGGCGGCCTTTCTCGCCGCCGCCTTTCACGGCTTCTCCGGTACCGCCACCTCCCGCTCCTGACATGCTTCGTTCCCGCGGTCTTTCCGAGTTCCTCTTTCTTGCGCTTCTGCTCGCGGCGCTCGTCGGGTTGTTCGGCCTGCTGAGCGATCACTTCTGGTCGCTGGGCACGCTGCAGACGGTGACCAACCGGATTCCTTCGCTCGCGCTGGCGGCGCTGGGCCTGACGTTCGTCCTTGTGGCGGGGGGCATCGATCTCTCGGTCGGATCCGTTTCCGCGGTAGCCGGTGCGGTGTTTGGCTGGTGTGTGGCCGATCGCGGGATGCCGGTGGCCGTGGCCGCGGGCGCCGCTTTGGGTGCGGCGCTGGTCTGCGGCGTGATCAACGGGGCGCTGGTCAATGCGCTGCGCATGCCCTCGTTCATCGTCACCCTGGGCCTGCTCGAAGGGGCGCGAGGGTTCGCCTACCTGGTGACCAACTCGCAGACCAAGTATCTCGGCGAGCGGCTGGCGCTGCTGCAGGCGACCCCGGTGGGCGGCCTCTCCGTGGCGTTTCTGCTCGCGGTGGCGCTTACCGCCACTGCGCACTTCGTGCTGACGCGGACCGTGCTGGGCCGTCACCTCGTCGCGGTTGGCACCAACGAGGAGGCAGCGCGGCTGATCGGGGTGTCGCCGACGCGGGTGCGCGCCGTCGTTTTCGGAATCTCCGGCCTGCTGGCCGGACTGGCAGGGTTGTGCCACGTGGCGCGGCTCGGCGCCGCCGATCCCAACGCCGGATCCGGCCTGGAGTTGTCCGCGATCGCCGCCGCGGTGATCGGAGGAACGAGCTTGATGGGGGGGCGCGGCTCGATGCTCGCGACCTTTATCGGTGTCCTGATCATCGCGACGTTGGAGGCCGGGTTGGCGCACCTCGGCGTGTCCGAACCCATGAAACGGGTGGTCACTGGCGTGGTCATTGTCGGCGCCGTCGCCGCCGAGTCGATCCGGGCGCGGATCGCGGCGCGGCGAGCCCGGCAGGGGGGACTTTGAGGCACCATGAACCTGCGACTTGGCGGCCCGAAGGGCGCGCTGACGATCAGAGGCGACGCCTCACCTTCCGAGCCCCGTTCTTCTTTCATGCAGTCTGCTTTTCCATCCTCCGCCGGCCGCGTGACCGTGGTCGGTTCGCTCAATGTCGACCGCATCTGGCGCGTCGCCCGTCTGCCCCGGCCCGGAGAGACGGTCTTTGCCACGGAGACGCGACTGGAGTTTGGGGGCAAGGGGGCCAATCAGGCCGTCGCCGCCGCGCGGCATGGGGCGAAGGTGTCGATGATTGGCGCCCTCGGGGCGGATGCGGACGGCGCCCTGTACCGGGAGCACCTGCGGCGGGAGGGAGTGGGGGAGGCCGCGGTGGCGGCGTTGTCCGGGGTTGCAAGCGGGGCGGCGTTCATCTGCGTCGATGGCGGTGGGGAGAACCAGATCCTGGTCGATTCCGGTGCCAACGGCCGACTGACCGTGGCGCAGGCGGAAGCGGCTCTCGCCGCTTTGCTGCCCTCCTGTGACACTCTTCTGGTCGGCCTGGAGTGCCCGCTGGCGGTGGCCGTGGCGGCGTTGCGGGCGGCCGCGCGCGCCGGCGTCCGGGCCTTGTTCAACCCATCACCCGTCGTGCCGGAGTTTCCCTGGGGAGAGGTGCCGATCGACACCGTGATCGTGAACGAACACGAGTGCGCGGAGATCTTCGGATCGGCCGAGGCCACCGCGCCGGCCCGCCGGGGCGTGCGCCACCTGGTGGTGACGCAAGGGGCGGCGCCCACGCTCTTCGTGTCTGCGGACGGCGTGCGCAGCATCGCCACGCACCCCGTGACTCCGCGCGACACGGTGGGGGCAGGCGACACCTTCGCCGGCACCCTGGCCGCACGACTGGCCGAGGGGACGGAGTGGGGCGAGGCCATCGCGATCGCCAACGTGGCTGCTGCGCTCTCGACGCTGGGCGCCGGGGCGCAGACACCGATTCCGCGACGAGCGGAAGTGGAGGCAGCATGGCGGGTCGTCGGGCGCCAGAGCTGACTTAAGGGAAGGGTAGCCGCGTTGAAGCGTAGCCCTCCGCCGGCCGGCCGGCGACAACGTAGTCCTCAAGCGGCCGCGCCTTCGCGTCGTTTACGACCAGGCTGCAGGCAGGCGGTGAACTGACCGGCGCTGAGCCATGCTCCGCGGGACGCGGCGTCCTTTCAATGCCCCGCGCCGGCCTGGTGCTCCTGGATGTACTCCTGCTTGAGGCCCAGTTTTTCCGGGGCGTGGAGGACGAGCATCTTCATGCGAATATCCCCGGGCACCGCAGTCGCCGTGAGTTTGGAGACGATCACCATGAGGGTGATGGCGAGCGGCACGGTCCAGATGGCGGGTTGCTCACAGAGGATGCGGAGCAATGGGTGCTGGGCCCAGAAGGCGTTGAGCGGGGCGAAGCCGGCGAAGATCTTCCCCATCGGCCCCTTGTCGAGCGCGAGGGTGCCGAGGTTGGTCAGGGCTGCGGCGCCGAGGGCGCAGAGGCCGCCGGTGAGCATGCCGGTGGCGGCGCCCTGCATCGTCATGCCGCGCCACCAGACGCTCATGAACAGCAGCGGAAAGTAACTGGCGGCGGCGATGGCGAAGGCCTGGCCGACCATGAAGTTGATTTCGAGCGGCTCGACGAAACAACCGAGGACGATGGCGACCGAGCCGACAAGGATGGCCGAGGTCTTGAAGGCGAACAGCCGTTCATTCTGGTTGGCCTGCGGCCGGAGGATGCGGCCGTAGATGTCATGGGCGAGCGCGCCGGTCATCGAGACGAGCAGGCCGCTGAACGTGCTCATGAAGGCGGCAAAGGCGCCGGCGCAGGTGATGCCGCTGAGGACCGAACCGAGCACGCTGCCCCGCGCGCTGAGCAGCGTCGGCAGTTCGAGGACGACCTTGTCCGTGCCCTTCGCGCCGACGCCGGCGTAGAGTTCGGGCATCAGATTGCGTCCGATCACGCCGAACACGGGTGGGAAAACGTAGAACACGCCAATCAGGATCATCACCCACATGGTCGTGCGTTTGGCGGCAACGCCATCCGGGTTGGTGTAGAAGCGGACGAGGATGTGTGGCAGGCCCGCGGTCCCGCAGACCAGGGCGATGATCAGAGAATAGGTGTAGAGGAGGGAGTAGGGCCGCTGGTGTTCCGCGAGGTAGGCGGCGCGCTGTTCCACCGGCAGGGCGGCGGCCGCGGCATTGACGGCCTTGGTCGTGAGCGGACCGAAGGGTGCGATCCACGCCTCGTCCTTCGGGGCCTTTTCCGGGGTGGCTTTACGGGTGATGGCGGAGACCGGCGCCGCGGTCTCGCCGGGGGCACGGTTGGCGCCCACGTGCTGGTTGTAGAAGCCAAGCACCGACATCAGCACGAAGATGGGCACGCTGATCGCGAACATCTTCGCCCAGTACTGGAACGCCTGCACCAGCGTGATGCCCTTCATGCCACCGAGGGCGACGTTGAAGGTGATCACCGCGCCGACCAGCACGACGCCACCCCAGTATGGCATGCCGGGGAAGATGTACGCGAGCGTGACGCCCGCGCCCTTCATCTGCGGCATGGTGTAGAAGAAACCGATGAAGAGGACGAAACACACCGCGATCTTGCGGAAGAGCGGCGAATCGAAGCGCCCTTCGGCGAAGTCCGGGATGGTGTAGGCTCCGAAGCGCCGCAGCGGGCCCGCGATGAAGAGGAGGAGGAAGAGGTAACCGCACGCGTAACAGACCGGGTACCACAGCGCGTCGTAGCCGCTCGACATCACCATGCCGGCCACGCCCATGAAGGAGGCGGCGGACAGGTACTCGCCGGAAATCGCGGAGGCGTTCCAGCCCACCGACACCGAGCGGCCGGCGACGAAGAAATCAGAGGCGGTTTTCGAGGTCTTCCGGGAGCGGAAGCCCATCCAGATCGTGACGGCGACCGTGACGAGCGAGAACGCCAGGATCCAGGGATCAACGCTGGCAGCTTGGGCGAGCACAGGTGCGGCAGCCATGGATCAGCGCGGCTCCTTTCCGGCCTGGGCGCGGTCGACTTCCACCTCTTCGAGGGCGATCGAGCGTTGGATGAAGAACCACGAGATGATCCACACGAACGGGAAGAACAGCACGCCCAAGATCAGCCAGCTGAGGGTGAAGCCGGCCACGCGGGTGGCCATGAGCTCGGGAGCGAAGTAGTTCAGGAGCGGCATCCCGAGCAGCGCGGCGAGAAAGGTCGCACCGCAAAGAATCGACAGGGCGAGTTGCCGGCGCATCAGCGAACGCAGGAACGACTCGCTGTGCACCACGTCGTCGTGGGCGGGGGAGGGAGGGGGCATGAGGGGCGTTCAGCTTGGGACGCTTCGCGACGCGCGCAAGCCCGGGAATCAGAACGGCGGCGAAGGGCGGAAAAACCGGGGCGCTGGAGTGGAAAAGAAGCAGGGGCGCCCCCGCGAACGAGGGCGCCCCTGGTTGGTTTTCAGGTGGAGAACTGACCGACTAGCGATTGACGGCGAACTTCAGGCCGGACTCCAGCGGGTCAACGATGCGAATCGGCAGCAGCACTTTCGTGGCTACCGGCACACCGTTGGATTCCGCGGGTTGGAACCGCCATTTTTTCACCGCCTGCACGACCGCCGTGGCCAGTTCCGGATCCGTGGCGGACCGGAAGCTGAATTCGGCGGGAATGCCCTGGGCGTCGACCACGAACTCGAGCTGGACCGTGGAACCTTCGTGCTCGGGCCCGACGGACGGTGCGACCACCGTGACGGGCACCGGAACTCCGGGCTCCTTGCGGCACGACTCGAGGTAGACGGACTCCGCGGTCATCGCCGAAGCGGCGACCGCGAGGAACACGCCCACGAGGAGGACGACGAGTTTATGAACTGCTTTCATGGTATTAAACTCCGCGGATAAGGCGGAGAGTTTGGTTTTCTCTTTCGGGTGGGAACACTTGCCTGCGTTCCAAGGGTGATCCGGGACCGCAGTTGGGTGGTGTTTTGGCGGCAGCACCCGGTCGGGGCGCTGCCGCCAAAGGAGCCGTCTTGGGGAAACCGCGCGCCGGGGTGAAACTCGTCCACACCCCGGCGCGAAAGATCAAAGAACGCGTTGGAGGTTCTTCGAAAGCACCTCGTCTCAAGCAGGAGCCATGCCGACCTCGCCGTGGATTGCGGGTGCCGTCGGCGGCGGAGAGATCGGCCCGTGACCACCCGGCTGCTTTTTTTTGGAAAGGCGTGCTTGCACGCGACCCCTCCGGTGCCTCTGCTCCACGCCCTCGCTGCCATGCCTGATTCCGTTGCCTCCCCGTCTGTCACGCCGCTCCGGCGTTTTTTTGCGGCCGTCGTCCAGTGGTTTGATTCCGATTACACTCCCGGGGGCGCGGAAAGGATGCGCAACGAGCCCGACAAGGTGGACTGGGTGCGGTGCATCCCGTTCATCGTCCTGCACGCGGGTTGCCTGGGGATCATTTGGGTGGGCGCGAGTGCCTTTGCCGTGTGGTCCGCGGTGGTGCTTTACGTCGTGCGGATGTTTGCGGTCACCGGAATCTATCACCGCTATTTTTCCCACAAGACCTACAGTACGTCGCGCTTCGGGCAGTTCCTGCTGGCGATCTGGGGCGGCACCACGGTGCAGCGCGGGGGACTATGGTGGGCCTATCACCACCGTCACCACCACCAGCATTCGGACCAGCCGGAGGATGCCCACTCCCCGCATGTCCATGGTTTCTGGTGGTCGCACATCGGCTGGATCACGAGCCGGCGCAATTTTCCGACGGACTACTCGACGATCAAGGATCTCGCGAAGTACCCCGAGCTGGTTTGGCTCAATCGCTTTGACACCGTCGTGCCCGTGCTTTTTGCGCTGTCGATCTTTGGCCTCGGGGCGGCGCTGGAAACCTGGGCTCCGGGCCTCGGTACCGATCGGTGGCAAATGCTCGTCTGGGGCTTCTTCGTCAGCACCACGTTCCTCTTCCACGGCACTTCGTGCATCAACTCGATGGCGCACCTGATGGGGCGGCGGCGGTTCAACACCACCGACGATTCCCGCAACAGTTTTATCCTGGCCATCATCTGCCTTGGCGAAGGCTGGCACAACAATCACCACCGCTACCAATCCTGCACCCGGAACGGCTTTTATTGGTGGGAAATCGACATCACCTATTACGGGTTGAAGCTGCTGTCGTGGACCGGGTTAATCTGGGGCCTCAAGCCGGTGCCGAAGTCGATCATGGAGGAGGCGGCACGCGCCGACCACCTGGCCACCATCGCGGCGGCGCAACGGGCCTCGACTGGCAACCTCGACGCCGCGACGCTCAAGAAGGTGGTGCCCGCGGCCGCGGCCATCGCCGTCGCCACCGCGACCGCCTCGGAATCCAACCTGCCGAAAAAGTCCGAAGGGCCGGGCATCCACAAGAACGTCGCAGAGCTCACGCACGACCAGAAACCGGCGGATCAGCCGAAAGCCGGGAAATAACGTCGGGGAGATTGCCGGGATCGAGTGGGTTCCGATTCCAGGCCACGGGACTGGTGGAATCGAGGCGCGGCATGCGTCCGGACCGGCGTTCGCCGCGTAGGAGGGAGGAGTGGTGAGGTCCGGCGCCCGGTTGGGCCGGACCGCGCACCGTTATCCTCCGCCCTTCCATGCCCTCCCTTGCCATCATCGGCACCGGTATCGCCGGTCTCGGCTGCGCGCACTTCCTGCAGCGCCACTTTGATCTCACGCTGTTCGAACAGAACGACTATGTGGGAGGGCATTCGAACACCGTGTCGGTCCCGGAGCCGGCTTCAGGCCGGGAGGTGTCGATGGACACGGGCTTCATGGTGTTCAACAAGGTCACCTACCCGCACCTCACGCGCCTGTTCGAGCAGTTGCGCGTTCCCATCAAGCCGACGTCGATGTCATTCAGCGTCCGCCACGCGGACAGCGGGCTCGAGTTTGCGGGTTCGTCCCTCAACCACCTCTTCGCCCAGCGCCGCAATCTGTTCCGGCCGCGATTCTACCGCCTGCTGACAGCGATTAACCGCTTCAACACCGAGGCCGTGGCCGCCCTTGACGACCCCGCCGCGCGGGAGGAGACGCTGGGCGACTACGTGAAGCGGAGGGGCTATGGGCAGGATTTCTTCGACCTGTACCTCGTGCCGATGAGCTCCGCGGTGTGGAGCACGCCACCGGAGCTGATGCTCGCCTTTCCCGCCACGACATTGCTGCGTTTCTTTCACAACCATGGATTCCTCGGCCTCCACACGCAGCACCCCTGGTGGACGGTAGAGGGAGGCGCGCGGACCTATGTCGAGAAACTCTCGGCGCCGTTTCGCCATCGCATCCAGCTCAACCGCGCGGCCACGCGCGTGGTGCGCACCCCGCGCGGGGTGACCGTGATGACCTCCACCGGCGAGGCGAGCACGTTTGACCGGCTGATCCTCGCCTGCCACGGGGATCAGGCCTTGCGGTTGATCGAAGGGCCGACTTCGGCGGAGCGGCGCCTGCTGGCGGAGTTTCGCTATCAACCCAACGTGGCCACCGTGCATACGGATGCGAGCGTCATGCCCCGTGCGCGGCTCGCCTGGTCGAGCTGGAACTACGAAATCAATCGTGACCAGCAGGGCCGGGTTTCCACCGCGACGCATTACTGGATGAACTCGCTGCAGGGGGTGTCGGAACGGGAGAACTACTTCGTGACGATCAACCGACCGGAGGCGATCGCCCCGGAGCGCGTGCGACGGCGGATTCAGTACGAACACCCCCTTTTCAGTCTCGGGGCGGTGCGCGCGCAGGAGGAACTGCCGGGTCTCAATGCGGCGGCTCGGGGCACGACTGAGACCTACTTTGCCGGCGCATGGCAGCGCTATGGATTCCACGAGGATGGCCTGTTGAGCGCGGTGCGCCTCTGCGAACTCCTCCTCGGCCGCGACCCCTGGGGCGCGTGAGACGTCAGCCGCGATTGGGGGCTTGCACTGCCGGCGGGGACGGGGCGTAGCTCGGGCCGTGCTCCCGCTGGCTGACACCGCCAAACAAAAGGGGCCAGCGGTCGTCACCAAGCTGGTCATCGTGGCCTGCGTGGCGGTCTTCGGCTGGCAGGCGTGGCTGGCGTATTCGCCCGGCGGGCGGGCGCTGGCCAGCTTCGTCGATCACCACGCGCTGGTGGCGGAACGGATCGTGCACCATCCGCTCGACGAAGACCAGTGGCGGACCGTGTTCACCCATCTTTTCCTGCATGGCGGCGTGCTGCACCTCCTTGGGAACATGTGGTTCCTCTGGCTCTTCGGCGCCAATGTGGAGGATCGCTTCGGCGCCTTTCGCTTTGCGGTGTTCTACCTGCTGACCGGGGCCTTTGCGGCGGGCGTGCAGGTCGCCGCCGGTCCGGCTTCGGCGTTGCCGATGGTTGGGGCGAGCGGGGCAATTTCCGGGGTGCTGGGCGCCTACCTGATCCTTTTTCCCACGGCGCTGGTCTGGACGTTGGTGCCCTGGGTGGTGCCGATCCTGCCGGTGCCCGCGGTGGTCTTCCTCGTGCTGTGGTTCGTGATGCAGGCCTACAACGGCGTGGGCTCGCTGGTAAACGGCAACGCCGCGGAGGGCGGGGTGGCGTGGTGGGCACACGCCGGTGGATTCGTCGCGGGCGCCGTGCTGGCGCTGTGGGCCCGCGGGCGCGGGTGGGTGCGGCGACGATAGGCGTGCCCCAGAGTTCCGGGGCGGGGCAGCTATCCGGTCTGCCGGACTCTCGGTGCTGGCTTTTGGCGCTCAGTGCCCGCCGTCCAGATCGCCGGGCTTCAGCAGCGGGGCGAAGAGGGCCTTGTTGGCGGCCTTCATGTAGGCCTCCTTGGCCTCGATCGTGCCGTCTTTCACCCGGTTCATCAGGCTCGTGTCCATCGTGATCATGCCGTCGGCCCCGCCGCTCTCGATGATCGTCTTGATGTTCGCAATCTGGCCGCTGCGGATGGTGTTGGGCAGCGCCTCATGGGTGAGCAGGATCTCGTGCACGGCACAGCGACCCTTGGGGATGCGCTTGCAGAGCAGCTGGGCGACCACCCCGGCGAGACAGCTCGCGAGCATCACCCGCACCTGGTTCTGCTCGTCGGCGGGAAAGGTGTTAATGATGCGATCGACGGTCTTGGGGGCGTTGTTGGTGTGCAGGGTGCCGAAGACCAGCATGCCCATCGAGGCGCAGCCGAGGGCGAGCTTGATCGTCTCCATCTCGCGCATTTCGCCCAGCAGCAGGATGTCGGGATCGTGGCGCATGGCGCCTTTCAGCGCGGCGGCGAAGGACTGGGTGTGCTCGCCGACCTCGCGGTGGACGATCACCGACTTCTTCACCGGATGCACGAACTCGATCGGGTCCTCGATCGTGATGATGTGCCGGGAGAGGTTCGAGTTGATGTAGTCGATCATCGCGGCGAGGGTCGTCGACTTGCCGCTGCCCGTCGGACCGGTGACGACCACGAGGCCCTGATCGAGATGGCAAAGCTTCTTCAGGGCCTCGGGAAGCTTGAGGTCGTCAAAGGAGAGGATCTTCGCGGGGATCTGGCGAAAGACCGCCGCCTGTCCCCAGTGGTTGTAGAGGTAGTTGCCGCGAAAGCGCGCGAGGCCCGGCACCTCGTGCGCCAGGTCCAGGTCCTTGCGCTCCAGGAACTCGTTCCAGCGTTTTTCGGGGCAGATTTCTCGGAGCAGGGCCTCCATCGTGGTGGCGTCGAGCGGTTGGTCCCCGATGGGTTGCAGCGAGCCGGAGATGCGCGACTTCGGCGGAAGGCCGACGGTGAGGTGGAGGTCGGACCCGCCCTTCTCGAGCATGGTCCGCAGGAGTTGGTCGATGGCGGCCATGGTCAGGAATCTCCGCGCTGTTTGCGCAGGCTTTGGAGTTGGTTGCGCAGGCTCAGGAAGCGGAAGATTTCGGGGCTGAAGAGCAGCAGGGCGACAATCAGCACCGCGGAGAGCAGGGCCGGCGGGAGGCCGAACATGCCGCGGACGCCCGTGGCGACGATGCAGCAAATGACGATGAACCCCAGTTGGAACAGGAGCTTGAACAGGGCCTTGCGGTAGGCGGCCTCGGTGGCGGCGATTTCTTCGTCGAGAGAGTTCATCCGGTGATGCGCTGGCGGAGCACGCGATTGGGAATGTTGGCGCGGGCGGTTTCCGCGGAAAGGCGGCCTTCCTGCCAGAGGCCGAAGACAACATTGTCCATCAGGCACATGCCTTCCTTCACGCCGGTCTCCATGGTGTTCTTCAGCCCGGCGGACTTGCCTTCGCGGATCAGGTTCTGGATGGCGGTGTTGCTCACGAGGATCTCGCAGGCGAGCACGAGATGCCCGTCCCGGCCAGGCAGCAGGCGCTGACAGACGATGCCCCGGAGTGACTCCGCCACGCTGGCGCGGATCTGGGTTTGCTGCGAAGGAGGGAAGACATCGAGCAGGCGGTTCAACGTCGTGGCCGCGTCGCTCGTGTGCATGGTGCCGATCACGAGGTGGCCGGTTTCGGAGGCGCTGATCGCCATTTCGATGGTCTCGAGGTCGCGGAGTTCCCCGATGACGATCACATCGGGGTCCTCACGCAGGGCCCCCTTCAGGGCGGAGGCAAAGGAGCGGGTGTGGGGGCCCACCTCGCGCTGGGTGACGTTGCACCCTTTCGCCGGCTGCACGACCTCGATGGGATCCTCGACGGTGATGATGTGGTCGCTACGGGTCTCATTCAGGTAGGCGACCATGGAGGCCAGGGTGGTGGTCTTGCCGGAACCGACGGGCCCCGTGATGAGGATGAGCCCGTTGTGGTAGGAGAGCATCTTCTTCAGCGTCTCGAGGTTCTTCGCGAATCCCAGAGCCTCGAGGGAGCGGGTTTCGGCGGGGACCATGCGGTACGCTCCGGCCGAACCGTTCTTGTGAAACATCAGGTTTACCCGGTAGCGGTCCTCGCCGCTCAGCGCCAAGGCGTAGTCGTAGTCCTTCCTTTCGAGGAAAATTCGCCGCTGGCCATCGGAGAGGAGGACGGTGTTGAGGCGCAGCGCGTCGTCGGCGGTCAAGGCTTCCTCGGCGATGTAGGAGAGGGCGCGGGCCTTGCGGATGAAAGGTCGTGCGCCGGTGGAAAGGTGCAGGTCGCTCGCGCCGGACGCCGAAGTGGCGCGCAACAGGTTCCGCATGCCTTCAGCCAGGGCGTGATCATCCAGCTCGCGCAACCGGCGGAAATCGAGTGCCCGGCCGATTTCGGTCGCCGCGGTGGTTTTCCGGCCAACGGCCGCGGCTGCGCCGGGTCCGGTTTGCACGAACTCCTCCTCGTCGTCCCCCTCCGCGAACGGGTCGGAAGGCGGGGGGCCTTCTGCGGCCTTCGCGATCGCCGCGCCTGCGAGTTCCTCGAGCCGCTCCACCTCCGTCACCACGCCGCTGTCGATCAACTCCTGTGCGAACGCCATGAGGTCCACCGTGGTTCCGACGACCGCGCGGGCCTGCAGGCACTGCGCCCGGGTCAGGAGTTTCTGCTCAATGCCGAGGTAGGCGAGCCAGCGAAGGTCGTCGGTCATACGCGGGTGGGTAACATCCGGGCGCGAGCTTGCGCAGCCTCACATTCCAAGCCAAGCGTGAAGCCGGTCCGTGCGCTCCCGTGAACATCCGCGACAGCTTGCGGTCTCTTCTGCCCCCATGAACTTCCTGAACCTTGTTCGAAGCCGCGGTGTGACCCTTGCCGGTGCTGGCCTGATCGCCGTGGCGGCACTGGTGCAGTCGGGTTGCGTGGCCGTCGTGGCCGCGGGCGCAGGTGCGGGCACCATTGCCTACCTCCGGGGCGACCTCGAAACGACGGTCAGTGCCGGTCTGGACCGGGCCGCGCGAGCCGCGGGAGTGGCGCTGGACCAACTCAAGTTTGCACGGATCAGCCAGAATCAGGACGCACTGCAGGCAATCCTCGTGGCGCGCAACGCCGCCGACAAGCGCATCGAAGTGCGTCTCGAGCGGGCCGGGGACAACTTGACCAAGGTGAAGATCCGCGTCGGCGTGTTTGGCGACGAGACGGTGTCCATCGCGATTCTCGACAAGATCAAGGCCAGCCTCTGATTCGCGGTGCGCGGACGGCGCCCGGAAGACCTGCTCAGGATTTCCCGGCAGCGATCGGTTCCAGCCGGAGCGGGATGCCGTCGGGATCGACCACCCTCTCGCCCGCGGTGCGGCCGGCGAGGCCAATGACCGCCTCGCCCAATCCGGGTGTGTCCGGTTGCCAAGGAGATCGGGGATTGCCCCAGGTGTTGATCGCGACGTGGTGGTGGTAGCCATCCGCAGCCAGGAACCGAGCGCCCGGATACGATCGCTGGGTCACGGTCAACCCCAAGTGCTCGCAGTAAAAGCGCTCGCTGCGTTCCAGGTCGGTGACCCGCAAGTGCACATGACCCCATTGTGAGCCCTCCAGGATCCCGCCATCCTCGTTCGACGCTGCGGTGAGGAGGTCCCGCCAGTCCAATGCCCGGGTGTTCATGGCCAGACCCTCGGCATTGCGCGGCCAGAGATCACTCGGTCGGTCCGCGTAGAATTCCAGGCCGTTTCCGTCCGGGTCGGAGAGGTAAATCGCTTCACTCACGCCGTGGTCGGAGAGTCCGTCGAGCTCGACTTCCCGGGCTGCCGCCGCCCGCAGCCAGGCGCCGAGTGCCGGGCGATTCGGCAACAACAGGGCTGCATGAAACAGCCCCGCCGCGTCCCGGGTGGGCTGGCCTGCCCGGCAACCGTCCGTGAGGGTGAGCAAGGTCGGGCCGGAAGCCGACGTCGCAAACCTCGACCACCCTGATTCCCGCGCCACTTCGACAAAACCGAGTCGTCGGTAGAACTCCCCGCTTCGCCCCAGGTCTGAAACTCGCAAGTTGATGCCAGCCAACAGGAGGGAGTTCTTCACGGGAGCGCCTCCGGGGGCCGCGTCCGAAGCGGTTCCAGGGTTGGTTCTGCTGCGGTCGGGAGGAGTTTCGCCACGGAGGGAAGTGCAAGGAGGGTGGGTTCTACTCCGGGTCAAGCGGAGCGACCGGATTCACCCGGCTGGAGCCGGGCGAAGGACTTCTCCTTGGCGAACCGCGCATATCGGGGGTTGCAAACCCTGTCCGTTCACGAACGCTCGGCGGCTCATTTTGTCATGTTGAAGAAAATCTTTGCGAAGCTGCGCGAGAAGATCACGCCTTCGCGTTCCGCCAAACCAGCCGACGCCGGCGCCAAGTCTGCTTCCCACTCCCAGCCTCGTTCCCATCGAGGCGACAGTCGTTCCGAAAAACACGATTCCGGCCATGGCCATGGTCGCGGCCGCGGCGCGGGGGCGGGAGCCCGCCACGCGGCAGCCGGCGGCGAAGGACATGGGCCCCGGGGAGGACACCACGAACCTCGCGCCCGGCGCGAGGAGCGCGGTCCGGAGGGGAGATCCGGCGGTCGTGGAGGGCACGGGCATGGTCGCGGCGAAGGCGGACGGGGCGGACATCGCGGTCCGCGGGGGGGGCATGAACGCCCGGTCATCGACAAGACTTTCGATCACCCGCGCAGCGGGGACGTGAAGCCGGTGGCGCCGGTCGATGTTCCCAAGATGGATACGCCGTTCTCGGCTCTCGGGCTGAGCGACGCGCTGGCCTTTGCGGTGCAGGAGATGGGATACGTCAATCCCACGCCGATCCAATCCCAGGCCATCCCGGTCGTGCTGAAGGGAGGCGACGTCATCGGTTCCGCGCAGACTGGAACCGGCAAGACCGCGGCGTTCGCTCTCCCGATCATCCAGCGGCTCGGCCAGCACGGGCGCCTTCGCTGCCTGGTGCTGGAGCCCACCCGGGAACTGGCGCTCCAGGTTGAAGAAGCCTTTCAAAAGTTCGCCAAGTTCACCGACCTGCGCGTCACGATCGTCTACGGTGGGGTGGGCTACGGCAAGCAGACCGACGACCTGCGCCGGGGGGTGGACATCCTCGCGGCCACGCCCGGGCGCCTGCTGGACCATCTGGAGCAGGGCAATTGCACCCTCGATCAGGTCGACGTGCTCGTCCTCGACGAAGTCGATCGGATGCTCGACATGGGCTTCCTTCCCGATGTCCGCAAGATTGTGCAGAAGTGCCCGCGGGAACGGCAGACGTTGTTCTTCTCCGCGACGCTTCCGGCCGAACTCGAGCAGTTGGCAAGCTGGGCCCTGCGGGATCCGGTCAAGGTCGAGATTGGGCGGCAGCGGTCGCCGGCCGAGACGGTATCGCACGCCTTCTATCCCGTGGTGGCGTCCCAGAAATTCGATTTGCTGCAGCTGCTGCTGGAGCGCACCGAGTTCAAGAGCGTGATCATCTTTTCGCGCACGCGGATGGGGGCCGATCGCATCGCTCACCGGCTCAAGCACAGCGGGCATACGGTGGGGGTGCTGCATTCGGATCGAAACCAGCGGGAGCGCATCGAGGCGCTCGAGGGGTTTCGCAGCGGCAAGTACGAGGTGCTCGTCGCGACGGACATCGCGGCCCGCGGTCTCGACATCGCGGGGGTGTCGCACGTGATCAATTATGACGTCCCGGAGAACCCGGAGGACTACGTGCACCGCATTGGGCGGACCGGCCGGGCCCAAAACACCGGCGACGCCTTCACGCTGGTGACGGAGGACGATGTGCGCGACGCGCGGTCGATCGAGCGGTTCATGGGCATCGGCGTGGAACGCAAGAAAGTGGAGGGTTTTCCCTACATCTACTCGGCGTTGTTCGACGACAAGGTGCTGGCGGAAACCGCAGCCGCGGCGGCCAAGCCGGCGAGCCGATTGCATCGGGGAGCCCGGCGCTAAGGGACTGTCGGGGGCACGGGCGCTCCCGCGGTCGGTGCCATTCCTCCCGACGGCCGAACGAGGCGAGGATTCAGTTGCCATGGATTGAGGGGGCGGCAGCGTGACCGCTCCTTATGAAACTGGAGATACCGGGCGGCACCTTTGCCGGCTACATCTTTGACCTCGACGGCACCTTGGTGGACACAATGCCGCTCCACTTCCGCGCTTGGGATGTCGCCATGCGCCAAGCCGGCCTGCCGTGCCCCCTCGACGAGGATCTGTTCTACTCCCTGGGAGGGGTCCCAACCCGCCGGGTCGCAGAGCTCATCGCCGCCCATTACCGCCTGAAGGTAGATCCAGACGCCATCTTTCACCACAAAGAGAGCGTGTTTCAGGAACTGCAGGGTGACGCCCGCTTGATTGGGCCGGTGGTCGAGTTTGCCCGGCGGGTGGCGGCTACCCATCCCGTGGCGATTGCTTCCGGCGGGCCGAGGGAGATTGTCCGGCGATCGCTCGAGCTCTCAGGGCTGGCACCCTTGTTCAAGGTCGTGGTGACCGCGGATGACGTGGAGCATGGCAAGCCTTCGCCGGACATGTTCCTGCTCGCGGCAAAACTCATGGGGGTGAGGCCCGGAGACTGCCTGGTGTTTGAAGACGCGGAACCGGGCATGCGGGCGGCGGAGGCGGCGGGTATGAAGTGGGTGCGGGTGCCGAGCCGCCGAAAGTGAGTGGGGGAATCCACGGCCGATGGCGTTCGGGCAGCGGCTTGGGACGGGATTTCGGACTTTCAGGGGTTCACGGAATGGTATTCGAGTAGACCGATGAACATCGAGTCGCTGGCCAAGCCCTCCGTTTTGACCCAGCCCGTCTATGAACCGGGCAAGCCGATCGAGTATGTCGCACGGGAACTGGGCCTGGATGTCGCAGGGATCATCAAGCTTGCTTCGAACGAGAACCCCTTCGGCCCCTCTCCCATGGCCGTTGCGGCGGCGAACCGGACCTTGGTTCAAGGCGAACTCTATCCTGACGGCGGCTGCTTCGAGCTGCGGAGACGCCTCGCTTCGCACTTGGGCCTGGAGGCGGAGCAGTTCGTCATTGGAAACGGCTCCAACGAGCTCATCGAACTCCTGGGCCACGTTTTCCTCGGCCCAGGGGACGAAGTGGTGATGGGTAATCCGGCGTTTGTCGTCTACAAGCTGGTGACGCTTCTCTTTGGGGCAAAGGCGGTCGAGGTCCCCTTACGCAACTGGCATCACGACCTGCCGGCGATGGGTGCCGCCATCACGCCGCGCACCAAGCTGATTTGCGTTTGCTCGCCCAATAATCCCACGGGAACGGCGACGCCGCCGGATGAGTTGGTCTCTTTCCTCCGGGCTTTGCCTGATCATGTTCTGGCCGTCGTCGACGAGGCTTATGTGGAATACCAGGCGAGGCCGGCAGACCTGAGGCCGCTCATCAAGGAAGGCCGGAAGGTCATCTGCCTGCGGACATTCTCGAAGATCTACGGTTTGGCGGGACTTCGAGTGGGGTACGGCTACGCGGGGCAGGCGCTGTGCTCCCTGTTGCAGCGGGTGCGGCAACCGTTCAATGTGAATGCAATTGGTCAGGCTGCTGCTGTGGCGGCCCTGGGGGATACCGGGTTTGTCCACCGGTGCGTGCAGGAAAACCGCCGGGGCCTGGAACAGCTTGAGCGTGGTTTTCGGTCGATGCAATTGGAGGTGGTGCCAAGCGAGGCCAACTTCCTCTTGGTGCGTGTTGGAAACGGTGCCGCAGTCTTCGGGGCGCTGCAGCGAACGGGTGTGATTGTGCGCCCGGTAGGCTCGTATGGTCTCCCGGAGTGGGTCCGAATAACGGTGGGCTCCTCCGAGCAAAACGAACGCATCCTTGCCGAGATGGGACGGTTCCTTTCCCGCCGCGGGCATCTTGGTTGAGCGAAACGTCTGTCGACTCACGGCTCTCGCGGGCTGCCTAGTCTTGTGTCGTTCCAGTCGGATGCGGGGGGCAAAAGCAATCCTCTTGCCTTTCCATCCCTCGTCACGGTGAGTCGTCAGCCCTGTCGCATCGGGGCTGCGTGAACGAGGAGGATGACGGAAATAAAAAACGCTTGCACCTTGTTTTCACATGTCGTTTAACGGTCGTCCGCTTGGAGGTATTTCTAGCGCACGTGCGAAACCAGATGGATTCGTGCGGCGTCGAAAGGTCTCCGGCCTTTGCCGACACTCCACTTTCTGATCGTTACGAAACTCTTTGCCTAACTCACCGGTCGAACCGTTAATCGCATGACAATGAAGAACCTCATTCGAATCAGTTTACTCTCGGCTTCGCTTGCTGCCGGTAGTGTTGCGGCGCCATTCATGGCGATCGGCGACGGTGCCGAGTTGTTCCTGACGGGTACTCTCGGAATTCGCTCCGATGACAACATCTTCCTCTCCCGTAATACCGAAAGCGACTTGATCTTCGACATCGCCCCGGGAGTTGATATTGTGTTCGGGAAGAACGCCCAATTGAAAGGGTCGCTGACCCTGGTCGATACCTTCTCCAACTACTCCGATAACAGCGGGCTGAACACGAACCTGTTTGCCGGTGCCTTCAAGTCGAATTTCGATGACGGGAAGTTGAAGCTGGGCTTCAATGTCTCCTACACGGAACTGAACCAAAACTCATTCGATATTCGTGGTCTGACCCGCCGTGATGTCTTTAACGCGGGTGCAAATACCGAGGTTGAAATCTCGCAGCTGTCGAAGGTTGGTGCCGGAGTGGTGTTCAATCACGAGAATTACAAGCGCCGTGGTTATACGGATTCGGATAGCCTGACCGTTCCGATTGATTTCTTTTACAAGTGGACGGAGAAGACTGACCTGAGCTTTGGCTATCGCTATCGTGATTACCGAGTTGATCTCGGTTCGGACTCAACGGACCACTTCTTCAATGTGGGTGCCCGTGGTGAGTTCTCCCCGAAGCTCAAGGGCCGGTTTGCGGTTGGTTTGAACACCCGGAAGCTGGACCGCGGTGGTGATGATACTCAACTCGGTGTTGAATCTGCCTTCACCTACGAGATTTCCCCCAAGACGTCCTTTGATTTTGGTGTCTCAAACGACTTCGGCACGAGTCCGCAGGGTGCCCAGCAGAAGAACTTCATTCTCTTCGGGACGATTAACACGAAGCTTTCGGAAGAGTGGTCGGCCAACGTCGGAGTGAACTACCGTTCGATCGACTATGGTGCCCGCACGGATGACTATTTCGAAGGTACCTTGGGAGCGGCGTACACGGTCAATGCGAACGTGAAGATCGTCGGCGGGTATGTGTACCGGAATTACTCCTCGGACGTAGCGGCGAACGAGTTCAAGAACAACGTCTTCAGTGTTGCGGCCAACTTCCGTTACTGAGGTCCGCTTCACGAGTGTTGCTTAGTTTCCTGACGGAAGAGGATCGTTTTGGTCTTCTTCCGTCTTCTTTTTTTGGATGAAAGCGTACCATTATCGCAGGATATTTGCCGTCATTTTGACGCTCGGTTGCTTGGCTGCCGTTGGATTTGCGGCTGAAGGATCGCGACGACCTGAAATCTCGGGGCGGGAGACTTCCGATGCGGGCGGAGGGCGCTTTGTATCCGGATCGGCAGCTGACTACATTTTGCAGCCGATGGATGTGCTCAAGGTGTTCGTGTTTCAACACGATGACCTCAACAAGCAGATGGAGGCGGTGCAGGTCTCTCCCGAACACACCATCAGTCTTCCCCTTGTTCAGACCATCAAGCTGAAGGGAAAGACCACGCGACAAGCGGAACAGATCATTCGGGATGCCTTTGACCGCGATTATTTGGTGAATCCACAGGTGAGTGTAATCGTGGTGAAGTATGCGGAACGAAGCGTCAACGTTCTGGGGCAGGTTGGAAAACCCGACCGGGTTCTGTTTCCCCCGGAGAAAGGTCTGACCATCCTCGAAGCCATCACCTTGGCCGGCGGCCATACCCGACTGGCCGACCTGAAGAAGGTCAAGTTGACCAGGAAACAAGAGAACGGAGATACCGAAGTCATGGAGATTGATGTGGACGCGCTGATGAAGCGGGGCGGCCGCGACGCGGTCCAACTTCAGAAGGACGATGTGATCTTCGTTCCGGAACGGATCCTTTAATTCGACCATTCATGCCTACGGAATCCGGCACAAAACAGCCGTCAGAGGGCGGCGGATACGGTTATAATTACGGTGGAAATTACGCCGGGTATTCGGCAATCGGGTATGGCGAGGGAGGTGAGGGAGGGGGCCATGTTCAACGGACGTTTCAGGACTACCTGCTCATCCTGCGCGAACGGATTTGGTACATTGTGGTCGTATTCCTGGTCATCTTCTCCAGTTCGTTGGTGTACACGCTGAGCGACACGAAGATTTACCAGTCCTCGGCCACTCTTCAGATCCTCCGCCGCGACTTGACTCCAATGCCCGGGGTTCAACAGGTGGTGGAAAACGACATCCGGTCCGCGGAAGACCTCAACACCCAGATCAAGGTCATCGAGAGCGCGACGATCATCATGCGGGTGGCGGAGCGGGTCAAAGGCGATGACTTACGCGCGTTTCTCGCCCCTTATGACCGTACGTCCGCAGATATCACTTGGGTGGCGGAAAAGATCGCCAAGAACCGCAAGGTCGTGCCCCAACGTTTGACCTTGGTCGTGACCGTTGCCTACCAGCATCCCGATCGATTTGTAGCAGCGAAAATCGCCAACCTGTTTGTTGAAGAGTACCTCAACCACAATCAGCGGCAGCGGAATGCGGACCTTTCGAATGCCGTGAAGGATCTCCAGGTTACCGTGGACGACCAACGCAAGAAGGTCGACCAGCTCGCGCGGAACCTCCAAGCTTACAAGGAACGCAACAAGACAGTCTCGCTTGATCAACGAAAGGACATCGTCAGCGAGTCGTTGAAGGTGGCCAATCTGGCAGCGCAGCAAGCCGGAGTGGTTCTTCAGACCGCAGAGGGGCGCCTAAACCAGATCAAGGAGTTCCGGGCGCGGGGGACCGATCTCACGGGGCTCGCCTTTATCTCGGGCCAAAAGAACGTCGAGGAACTCTCCCAGTTGCTGGCGGCTCGCAACATCGAACTCGTCAAGTTGAAGGAGCGAATCCGGGACAAGCACCCAGACATGATCGCGGCAACGCGCTCGTACAATCAGACGAAGCTGGAACTCGAACGTGCCGTCGAGTCAATCTGCCGGCAGGTTGAGTCGGAGTACGAAGCCGCGTCGGTCAACTACAAGGCGCGACAGCAGGAGTTGGAAAGACACAAGGCGGAGGTACTCGAACTTGATCGCATCGCAGTCGAATATAGCCAACTCGAACGCGAGTACCTCACCCAGAACCAGATTCTCCAGGGCATCGCCACTAGCTCGACCGAAACGACCATCACGAGTGGATTCGCGACCCAAAACGCCCGCATTGTTGATCAGGCCACTCCCGCTCCGGAGAACAAGCCGATCTCGCCAAACGTGCCGCTGAACCTCGGCCTCGGGGTGGTGGGCGGGTTGGGGCTCGGACTCGCGTTTGCGTTCTTCGTGGCCTTCATCGATGATCGGGTGAAGAGTTCTTACGATATCGAGGGTGTCGTAGGGCTGCCGCTGATCGGCATCATCCCCCAGATCAAACGCATGGAGGCCGCCGACAAGGCGCAGATCGTTGCGAACAACGCCGATCGCCAGGTAGCTGAGGCGTTTCTGACGCTACACTCCAGTTTGCGTCTCAAGGATGAGAGCAAGAACGCGAAGTGCATTCTCACGACGAGCACGATCCCGGGAGAAGGAAAGTACTTTGTCACCACGAACCTCGCCCTGACGTTTGCGGCACATGGGGATCGCGTGGTGGTGGTGGATTGTGATCTCCGGAAACCGAACGTCCACAAGTCGCTGCGCCTCGAGAACGTGAAGGGCGTGATCGACGTCTCGGCGGGCAAGGCGACCATCGATGAAGTGGTGATTCGCAACGTGCATCCCAATTTCGATGTCATTCCGGCCGGCGGTCGGGCGAAGAACCCCACGCAGATTCTCAACAGCAAGGGCTTCGAACTGATGCTCTCCGAACTGCGCAAGCGGTATGATCGAGTGTTTGTGGATACGCCGCCGCTGGCTGCCGTTAGCGATGCGCTCATCATTCTGCCGCTGGTGGATGGCTCCATCTTCACCATTTTCTTCAACAAGGTGCGGCGAAAGGCCGCGCAGTTCAGCGCCAAGAAGTTGCTCGAGGCCAATGTGCCAAACTTTGGCGCCGTCTTGAACGGGTTGAACCTAGCGGTCTCCGGATACTACTACGCCCAATACTACGACAAGTCTTACAAGGACTACTACGTCGTGATGGCGAAACAGGAGAATACCGAACAGGAAAAGTAGGCCTGACACAGAGGGTGGGCGCGGCCGTGCTCACCGGGCAGCAAAAAGGCCGGACGAGTTGTCCGGCCTGATGGTGTCTTCGATGCGCAGTCCCCTTATTGGGCGAGCAGCATGTTGCGCGATTGCTTCAAGGTCCGCGTCACCGCCCGTTGATGCTTGGCGGAGAGTCCGGTGTACTTCCGCGGCAGGATCTTGCCGGTATCGGTGACATAACGTGACATCGCCTGGGGAGTGGTGAACGGGATTTCCGCCGGAGTGGGTGTCTGCTGCTTTTGCTCGCTGGTACTCATGAAATGAAAAGGAAGGGAGAGCGTGGGGAGTGCCGGTGGCGAGTCAATCGGCATTTTCTCGGGAGCGTGGGCTCGACTGCGATCGCCACTTTCTCCAAGTTGGAAGCATGCTTGTGAGGGCGTAGCTCAGCTGGATAGAGCAAGAGTTTCCTAAACTCTAGGTCGGCGGTTCGACTCCGCCCGCCCTCACCACTCAGCAGGGCGCCTTAGAAGAGCGTGGAAAAGGGAGGGCGGCTGTCCCGGGCGAAGGCACCACCGCTGCCAGGAGCGGACGTCAGTTCCGCCCAGGCGGTTAGGCGATAGCCAAAGCCTTCCGCTTCAACATTCAACAGTTGCGAATCCCAGTGAAACTGCCCAAAGACCGAGACATTGATGTCCTTGGCGACGACCGCTCCGTAGATGTCGCCTCCCAGCGCGAGATTGAGGGTGGCGTTTGGCGCGTAAATCGTCCCCGTGAAGGCAGAGAGGACGGACATGGTAATGGTCTGGCTCGTGGTCGAGGTGCCCCAGATTGTGGCTTTCGCGGGATTAGGGGCTGGCGATGACGTGGCGTTCGAAAATCCCCATAACGTCACGTTTCCGGCAGCGTAGAGATTGAGCGAAGGGTTGACCGCCCCGGAGCCGCCCACGTTCAGCTGGCCCCCGAGCGCGACGGTGGTGTTACCGGTGACAACCAGATCCACGGGCCCCTTGATGTTCAAGGTACCGAGGAGCGCGACGGTGAGGGAGGAGGCCGTATAAAGGTATCGGCCATTCGCTCCGGGTAGGTCGCCGGTGCGGGGAAGATTGGTGACACCAAGCAAACCGACCGAAAGTGCGCCCAGGGAGTAGGCCGTTCCGGCCGGGGCTGCGATATTGGGCAGGTTCGTGGCAAAATCGCGACGCACCCGCGTTGGGTCGACATACGCAGCCGGCGCCGCGGGCACGGCCGGGGATGTGGCGCCGTAGATCCGGCCGAGCGCGATAGCGGGGTCACCACCGCCGGTGGCGACATAGCCGTAGATGCTGGAGGCTCCGGTGAGTTCGACGGCACCGACTGCGGCGGAGTTCGTTGCGATCGTGGCGCGGTCACTGCGGTTGGTGGCGTAGTTGTAGGTTCCCAGACTCGAGTCATAGCTGTCCACGGAACTGGCAATGGAGAAAGTGACGTCATTCTTGGCGACCATGCCGTTCGACCAGGGGCGGCGGCGCGCCGTGCCAATCCGGACCTGTTTGACGATTCGAGGCTGTTGCGGGATCACGATTTCGCCCGCGGCGATGACCACCGGGCTCACACCGAACGGAGCGTCGATGCGGACGTAGATATTCCCGGTGGCTTGGGTCAGGTTGATTCCGCTGATGGTCTTGACGTAGGAAGTGCTGCTATCGGTCGCGACACTCCAGCCGTTGGCACTGGTGTAGCCGCTCGTATTCAGCGCAAACAAGCCTTCCTCGATTCCGGCTTCCGCGAGATTCAAGGCTACGGCTTGAAACAACGAACGAGTGGCCAGCTTGGCTTCCTGCGCGGCGCGAAAAAGGAGGTTGGCCGTGACCACCGCCGTGACCGCGGCGAGCACGAGCACGGTGATGACGGCGCTGCCGCGCTCAGTGCGCGGTCGACTTGGCCCGCATCGTGAACTGCGCGGAGATGACATATTCGGAAGTGACTGCCGACGCCACCAGGCGAAGCATGCGCAGGCTGACCTGCACCTGTTTCACCTCCACCAGACTGGTCGTGGCGACGTTGTTGCCGTTGTAGTAGAGGAAGGAAAAAGTGCTGACGTCGCGCGCGTAGATCTTGGTGCCGGAGGAGTCCTGCCGGGAAAACGTGCCCGCGGCAGCGTCGTATTCCCAGACGACATCGTGGGTGGTGGTCGCGGCCGCGGTGGTTGGCACCGAGATGGTGAGGCTGGAGGCAGTGAAGTTGGTGACATCGGTGGCGGTGCGCAGGTCGCTGCCGAGGATCTCCAGCATTTGCCGCGCTTGCGCGTTCATCCCGGCATAGTTGGTCAGAGACTGATCTCCGCGGAGGATGAAGACGTACGAGGTCAGCAGGGCCAGCGTGAGCATCATGATCAGCGACAGCGAGATCAGGAGCTCAACGAGCGAAAAGCCCGCCTCACGGCGGTGAAAGCTACGGCGCCCACCCGACATAGATGTAGTCGCTCATCCCTTGTTCGCCGAAGTAGGTTACGGTCTTGCGTGAAAAAGGGCTGCCGTTCTCCGTCCAAGTGACGGTGAGTTCGACCGTCAGCTTGCCGGGTTGGGACGGGCCCGAGGCCACAAGGGTGGTGTAGCGCGCTGAAATCGCGAAGCCGGAGGTGAAGTTCGAGGCGAAGCGCTCCGTGGTGAGGACCGAGGTCATGTCAACGGGCTGCGTCTGCGCGGCGTTGTTTTTGAGTTCGCTGTAGTTGCGCAGGCGAAGGTCCTCCATGACCGATTGGAGGATCTGGCTCGCCAGAGTTACCATTCGCGCATGGCGGACAAACCCGTACGATTGGGAAAGCGCCGTCAGGCTCGACATGATTACAAACCCAAGTAGCACGGCGGCGATCAAGACTTCGGCCATGGTCATGCCGTCGCACCTGCGAATGGGAGCGCATCGTCTCAGTTCGTTTTGCGATGGAAATTGCATGCCAACTCCACTCTCAAGCAGCAGATAGGGTGGTTGGTCCCGCCGGGGATGTCGATTGAGGATAACCGTTTCCGCTGTCCGTAATTCTCCCCTCGCCGCCCCGTCCCGAGGATTTCGGCTTCAGTCCGGTATCCGTTCCTCCGACTTCTTCACCAGAGAGTCCACAACCACGGTCGTGGTGATGTCGCAGCCGACGTTGGTGGCGGTGCGGCACATGTCCAGAAGGCGATCCACGCCGAGGATGATGCCGATGCCGGCCGGGTCGATGCCGAAGGTGGCCAGCAGACCGGCAACCAGTGGCAGGGCTCCTCCGGGAACTGCGGCCACCGCCACGGCACTCAGGACGGCGAGCAGCAGCAGCGTCAGCTGCTGGCCAACACCGAGGTTCACTCCGAACACCTGGGCCACGAACAGCACGACGCAACCTTCGTAGAGGGCGGTCCCGCTCATGTTCATCGTGGTGCCAAGGGGAAGGACAAAACCGGCCGTGCTCGGCGCCACTCGCAGGCGCTCGGTGGCATTCTGCAGGGCCGCGGGCAGCGCCGCGGCACTCGAACTGGTCGAGAAGGCGGTCACGAGCACGTCCTTGATCGCAGCGAAATAGGCCCGCGGTCGCCAGTCAGTCCAAAGTCGGAGCCAGACGGACATTGTCCCGAACAGGTGAAGCGCCATGACCGCCGCGCAGCAGAACACAAAGACACCCAGGGCGATCACAATCTCGATGCCGACGCGAACCACGACACTGTAGATCATCGCGGGCACCGCGTAAGGTGCGAGCCGGAGCGCAAAATGCACGATGCGGGTCATGAGGGCGCTGACCGTGTCGAGCCCATGGAGAAGTGGGATGCGACGTTCAGCCGGCAGTGTCGTGCCGGCCGCTCCCACCAGAATGGCAAACAAGATCAGGGGCAGGACGTCGCCCAGCGTAGTCCGGGTGTTGCCCACGAAGGCCCCGAAGAGATTTCGCGGCATGAACATCTCCACCAGGCTCATGAGTGTGAGTCCGGACTGGGCCTGTTGCTGGTTGGCGACGTGCTTTTGGGCCGCACCGCCGTAGGTCGCCATCACCGCCTCCTTGGTCTCACTGGTGATGAAGTTGCCGGGTTGGACGATGTTCATCACCAGGAGCCCGAGGGCGACCGCGATCGCCATATTCAGGAAGAAGAAAAGAAACGTGCGTCCGGCGAGCGGGCCGAGCTTCTCGGGGCGGCCAAGTTGGAGCACGCCAGCGGCCAGCGACGCAAACACCAGGGGAATGATGACAAAGAAGAGCAGGCGCAGAAACACCTGGCCGAACGGTTCGAGCACCGAACTGGCAACCGACTGGGCCGCGGAGAGTGCGGCAGGCCAGAATCGGCCGACCGCGAGCGTCACGACGCCAGCGATGAGCCCGAACACCAGCCCGCGAAGGATGCGATTTGCCAGTTGGGGGTCGGAAGGGCTGGCCATGGGAAAATGCGGCGCCCGCGAACGTGCGGGGCCGCGGGCTGGGTGTCGAACGGGATTTGTCGGGGGAGAGGGGATCCCGGGTGCCCGCGTCTGCCGGAGTTTACCCTCTCTGTGTCAGGCGTAGCGGTCTTCCGTCCACGGGTCCGCCGTGTTGGAGTAGCCGCGCACCTCCCAAAATCCGAGCTTGTCCTCGGGGAGAAAGGAGATGCCGTGGATAAACTTCGCGCCCTTCCACGCGTAGAGCTTCGGAATAATCACGCGTGCCGGCCCGCCATGTTCCCTGGACACCGGGGCCCCCTCGAAACGCGTCGCGACGAGCACGTCGTCATCCAGGCACTTCTCCAGGGCGACGTTGGTCGAGTAACCGTCGTAGCTGGTGAAATACACAAACTTCGCCTCGTGCCTGGGCTGCACGAGTTCGTAGAGGGTGACGAACGCCACCCCCCCCCAGCGGCAGTCGTACTTGCTCCAGGTGGTGACACAGTGAAAGTCGCTGACATCTTCCACCTGCGGCAGCGCGGAGAAATCCTCCCAGGTAAGGGTCACGGGCCGTTCGACCGCGCCGTCAATTTTCAGGCGCCAATCCGCGAGTGGGATTTCCGGCTGGACGCCGAGATCCAGCACCGGAAAGCCTGTCGTGAGTTTCTGGCCGGGCGGAAGTCGGTCAGCGGATCGCGTGGGGCGGGGTGCCGCCCCACGGGCACGTTGCTTCTCTGCCCATGCCTGCTTCGCGGCGACGTAACGGTCTTTTGCCATGGAGACGACGGTAGCGGGCGTGATCTCGGGCGCAAGTACCCCGACATCTCCGCTTTACTCTCCGACGAGGGCCCGGGCGACCGGATCGCGTCGGCGCCAGTAGTAAATCGTCATGGCCCCCTGGTACACCAGCGCGACCACGGCCAGAACCCCGACGGTGATGGCATTAAGGGTGCGAAAGTAGGCCTCGACGGACATGTTCCATTGCCGGGCATTGAGCACGGCCAGTTCGCCCATCCCTTCGGGCAGGGTGGGCACTTCGAAGTGCAGGATCCGCAGGCCGCAATAGCACCAGATCACCAACAGCAGATAGGGCTGGCTGCCGACGAGCCAGTTCATGCCGCGGCTTTCCCCTTCCCGCAGCAAGGCGACGCCGTGGAGTTCCGTCGCCCCGGCGCCGGCGGCCAGCAGGCCGATGACTGCAAACGGCACGTCGCCCGCGCTGGCGGCGAGGACGGCGAACACCGTTCCCAGCATCAGCACACCCAAGCCGTCGAAGCGCGCGACGCGAAGGACGCGGACCAGGGTTTCCTCAGGCAGGAGTGGTGGTTGCTGCATCGAAGGTTTGTCATCCCGACGGAGGCCACGAAGCTCAAGCCTCTTTGTGCCGCCGCCTCCCGCACCCTCCTCTTTCCGATTTCGCCTCGAGTTCCCGCCCGAGCTGCCAATCAGTGCGCGCGCGGAGGAAATCACGGCAGCCATCCAAGCCCATCAGGTGATCGTGCTGGCCGGGGAAACCGGCTCCGGGAAGACGACCCAGATTCCCAAGTTGTGCCTCGCGGCAGGCCGGGGGATGCGGGGGCGGATCGGCTGCACGCAGCCGCGCCGGGTGGCCGCGTTGTCCCTGTCGCGCCGGGTGGCGGAGGAACTGGGGGTGGAGTGGGGGCGGGAGGTTGGCTGCAAGGTCCGGTTCAACGACCTCACGGGTCCGCAGACGGTGATCAAGTTTGTCACCGATGGCATGCTCTTGGCGGAAATGGAGGGAGATCCCTTGTTGCGGGAGTACGACACGCTCATCATCGATGAGGCGCACGAGCGTTCGCTGAACATCGATTTTCTGCTGGGACATCTGCGGGCGCTTCGCCACCGACGATCGGACCTCAAGATCGTCATCACCTCCGCGACGATCGACACCGAGGCCTTCAGCGCGGCCTTTGACGGCGCGCCGGTGATTCTGGTGGAGGGCCGGATGTTCCCTGTCGAGGTGATCTACGCGCCCCTCGAGTCCCTGGGGCGCGACTATGCGGAGGACGACGAGAACGAGGAAAAGGCCGATTCCTCGGCGGTGGCGTCGGCCCGGGCGGAGGCCCTGCACTATATCGACGGGGCCGTGGAAGCGGTCGAGCGCATCGTCCGGGAGAGCACTGCGGGAGACGTGTTGGTCTTCCTGCCGAGTGAGCGGGATATCCGCGAGCTACGTGATCTGCTCGAAGGGCGGCGAGGGCGCGATTGCGAGGTGGTGCCGCTGTTCGGCCGGCTCTCCAACGCCGAGCAACAACGGGTTTTTGCCCCGACCCCGCGGCGCAAGATCGTGCTCGCGACCAACATCGCGGAGACCTCGCTGACGATTCCGGGAATCCGTTTCGTCGTCGATACCGGCCTGGTGCGGATGAGCCGCTACTCGCCGCAGGCCCGCACGCGGCGGCTGCCGATCGAACCGGTCTCGCAGTCCAGCGCGGAACAGCGCAAGGGCCGCAGCGGGCGAGTGGCGGAGGGCGTGTGCATCCGGCTCTTCTCTGAAAAGGACTTCCTGGAGCGCCCACGGTTTACCCAGCCCGAGATCCAGCGCGCCAACCTGGCGGACGTGATCCTGCGCATGAAGGCCTTCGGATTGGGTGACATCGAGCGGTTTCCGTTCATCAACCAACCTTCCGCCAAGGCCGTGCGGGCCGGCTATGCGCTCCTGGAGGAGATTGGCGCGTTGCAGGCGGGCGGCAGGGAGGAAGCCAGCGCCAGCCGGCACGAGTTGGCAGCGGCGCCGGCCGGTCCGGTTCCGGTGACGGCGATTGAACTCACCCCGGTGGGCCGGGAACTCGCCCGTCTGCCGGTTGATCCCACCGTCGGGCGGATGATCCTCCAGGCCCGCGCCGAAAAGGCCGTGCGGGAGGTCCTGGTGATTGCCGCGGGATTGTCGATCCAGGACCCGCGGGAACGTCCCCTGGACCGTCAGCAACAGGCGGATACGGCCCATCGCCGGTTTGCGCATCCCGACTCCGACTTCCTCACCCTGCTGAACATCTGGGACGCCTTTCACGACGAGGTGGAGCACTTGACGCAGGCCAAGCTGCGCCGGTTTTGCCGCGAGCACTTCCTGAGTTATACGCGCATGCGGGAGTGGCGTGACATCCATGCCCAGTTGCTCGAGACGCTGGAACAAAGGAAGGAGTTCAGGCTCACCTCGGCGTTCGACGGGATGAAGGTGGTGGACGAGCCGGCGACGCGTTTTGGCACGCCCCCTTATGCGGCGATTCACCGCAGCATTCTGGCCGGGTTGCTGGGCAACATCGCGCATCGGGACGAGGAAAACGGCAACTACCGCGCCACCCATGATCGGCGGGTGAATCTTTTTCCTGGTTCGGTCCTTTTCCGCCGGGAGGAACCACGCAAGCGCGGTGCGGACGCAGGGGCGCGCCCGAACCCGGAGCGCGGACCAAAGTTTCCCCGCTGGATCATGGCGTCGGAGATCGTGGAGACCTCCCGCCTTTATGCGCGAACCTGTGCCCGGCTCGATCCTCTCTGGGCCCTGGAACTGGGAACCCATCTCTTGCGCATCACCCATAGCGAACCCTTTTGGGATGTTGAAAAAGGCCGGGTGATGGTGAAGCAACGGTCCCGGCTTTACGGACTCGAGATCGAAAGCCGGGCAGTGAGCTACGGGCGCATCGATCCTGTTCGGGCGACCGAGATTTTCATCCGCGAGGGGCTGGTGAACGACACCATCACGTTTCCGCTGGATTTCCTCTCTCACAACCGAGGAGTCAGGGAGAAGTTGGGTGACCTGCTCACGCGTGCACGCGACACCGGTTTTCTGAACCTCGACGAGGCGGTCTACCGGTTCTACGCCGGTCGACTCCTGCCCGAGGTAAACCGGCAGGCTGGCGCTTCCGCACCTGGCCGGCCGAATCCAGGAGTGACCTCGGTGGGTGAACTGGTCGCCCTCGTGCGGGAGCGACGCGCGGCGGAACCTCGTTTCCTGATGATGGAGCCGTCGGACCTCCATGATCCTGCGTCCATCGCCAAGGATGTGGAGGCGTTTCCCGAAGCAATCCCGCTGCAGAACCGGGTGCTGCCCCTGAACTACGCGTACAAGCCGGGCCAGTTGGACGATGGCGTGACAATCGAGGTCGGCGTGCGGGAGGCGGAGGCGCTGACCCCGGCGGCACTCGACTGGGCAGTCCCGGGACATCTTGCGGCAAAAGTGGAGCACTACCTGCGGGCTTTGCCGAAGGAACTGCGGCGTGTCTTCGTGCCGCTGGCGGAATCAGCCGCGGCCCTGGCAACTGCGGTGGCGTCGCGAGACCGACTCACCGGACGCCGCGAGGCCCTGCCAGAGGCGCTGGCGGCGGTCATCAGGGAACGCCATCAGCTCGCCCTCGACCCGGCGGTCTGGGCCACCAAGCCACCACCGGATCATCTCCGGGTGCGCGTGCGGGTGGTGGATGGGGCTGGCCGCGAACTCGCCGCCAGCCGCGAATTGGAGGAGGTGCGCGCAGCCCTGTTAAGCCAGTCCCGGGAAGCGAGCGTGGCCGTGGCCCGCGAGGATCCGGCGGCCTGGCGCGCCGCCCGGGCGCAGTGGGAGACGCCCGAATGCACCACGTGGAGCTTCGACCCGATGCCGGAGCGCGTGTTGGTGACCGAGCAGTCGGGTGCGCCGGTCTACGCCTTTCCCGGACTCCTAGTGGGCCGGGAGGGAGTGGCGCGGCGACTTTTCAGGACACCGGAAGAAGCGGTCGGGGCGACCCGAAACGGCCTCGCGGCCCTCTTCGAACGCCAGCTCAGTCGTGAGTTGATGTGGACGCAGCGTGACCTTCGCGCCTTGCGTGAACTGGGGCCGCTGGCCGCCACCCTGGCGCCGATCGATGTCCTGCAGGAACAGGCGTTCGCCTCGATCCGCCGGTGGGTCACCGAGCGACCGGTGCTGCCCCTGGACGGGGCGAGTTTTCAGTCTGCCTTGGAGCGCGCCAGGAACGACCTGCGTGGCCTGCCGTCGAGACTCCTGGAGTTGCTGCGGGAGATCCTGCGGCTGCGCCTGGAACTGCAGGTGCTGGACGGGGCGCCACCGGCTCTGGCTTCGGATTTGGCCGCCCTCCTGCCACCGGACTTTCTGCAGGTGACGCCCTACGCCCGGCTGGCACATTTCCCGCGTTATCTGAAGGGGATGAAACTCCGGGCCGAACGGGCGCGGAAGAATCAGGGGAAGGATGCGGAGCGGCAAGCGCAGGTGGCGCCTTATCTGGCCGCCTGTCGGAGGCTTCCTCCTGGCGAAGCCTCGGGGGCCTTTCGCTGGCTCGTGGAAGAGTTTCGCGTCAGCCTTTTCGCCCAGGAACTCGGCACGGCGGAACCGGTGTCGACGGTGAAACTCGATCGGGCGCTGGCGGCCCTGCGGGCTGACTCACCGGGTGGTGTGGCGAGGCCGCTGCCTCCTGCCCCGAAACCCATCGTGGCGGCACCAGTGGGAGCCAAGAAACTCGCGCCGCTCAAGGACCTCGGCTCCCTCGATCGTCTCCTGGGTCGGTGACCTTCGCCCTGCCGGGTGTGATTGGGCTTTCGAGTTGCCCAAGACCGGCACGGGCCCATGCTGCGCGCCAACCCCAGGTTACCCATGAATGTTCCGATTTCGGCCCTGCTGCAGAGGAAGGGAGCGGTGGTGCATAGCGTGGCTCCGCATTTGAGCATCTATGACGCCGTCGCGGAAATGAATCGTCTGCGTATCGGTGCGATCGTGATTCTCGATGACGGCCGACTCGCGGGGATCTTCACCGAACGTGACGCGCTGCGCCGCGTGCTCGGTGCGGGCATCGATCCCAAGGCGGTGCGGGTGAGCGAAGTCATGACTTCCGACGTGATCACCGTGGCGCCGGAGGCGACGGTCGAGGAGGTGGCACAGATGTTCACCGACAAGCGGTGTCGTCATCTGCCCGTCGTTTCCGGCGACCGGCTCGTCGGCTTGATTTCAATCGGTGATATCTCGCGGTGGGTGGCGGATCACCACCGGGCCGAAGCGGAGTACCTGAAGAATTACATCGCCGGCGGGCTGCACAGCTGATGCCCCGCGCGCGACGGCGCGGCCCTTCCCCCGCCCGGGCAGGAGTGCCGCCTCACAGAGTGAGCGCCAGGCGCTGATCACGCCGAGTCAGGCGAAGGCGGGCACCAAAGGCGGCCGAGAGGCTGGCCGAGGTCAGCACTTTCCGGCAGGGGCCCGCCGCCAGAACGCGGCCGGAACGGAGGAGGAGGGCGTGGGAGAAGGCCGGGGTGATCTCTTCAACGTGGTGCGTCACCAGGACCAGGGCGGGGGCGAATCGTCGAGCGGCGAGTCGGTCGAGAAAGGCGAGAAAATGTCCCCGGGCGACCGGGTCGAGGCCGGCACAGGGTTCGTCGAGAATCAACAGCCGGGGCCGCGCCATCAGGGCGCGGGCGATCAGGACGCGCTGCCGTTCCCCTTGCGAAAGGTACGCCCACTCGCGTCCAGCGAGCGCCCCCATGCCCACCCAGCGGAGGAGGCGGAGAGCGACTTTGCGGTCGGCGGGACTTCCGGCATGCCAGAGATCGAGTTGGGCGTATTTCCCGCTGATGACCGTGTCGAGGGCGACCTCCGACGGGGGAATCGAGAGCGCGAAGGTGCTCGTCACGACGCCGATTTGCAGGCGCAACTCCCGCCAATCCGCGGCTCCGTACCGGCGCCCAAGGACCGAAAACTCCCCGGCGGTGGGTGACAGGAAGCCGGTGAGCGCCTTCAAGAGCGAGGTCTTGCCGGAACCGTTGGCACCCAGGATAACCCAGTTTTCGCCTCGTTCGATCCGCCAGTCGATCCGGTGGAGGAGATGGGTGCGGCCCCGTTCCACGCGGAGGCCGGAGACTTCGAGAATGGGCGGCATGCCGGCGACAGTGTGCGGGCGCGGGATTGCATCGGTCAACTGCAGGCCTCAGAAGGAGGTTCATGCGCGTTTCCCGCCCAGTCTTCCTCCTGGTCGCCCTGCTGACGGCGACGGCGGTCCAATCCCGGCCTTTCACCGTGGTGACCTACAACGTGGAGAACCTTTTCGACCTCGACGGGGTGTCCGGCTACGAAGAGTACCAGAAGGCAAAGTACACGCCGGCGCATGCCCGGACCAAGCTGCAGAATATCGCAAAGGTCGTGGCGAAATTCGACGACGGTCGCGGGCCGGATGTGCTCCTGCTGGCGGAGATTGAGGTGGATGCGACGCCGGCGAAGTCCCCGGTGGATTACGAAGCCATCCTCGCCCGGTATTCCGGGACCCGGCTCGACCGGATGCTGGGAACGGAGTTCAATCCCGAGGTGGCCGACCTTCCCGCGGAAGCACTCTTGCTCAAGGCGCTGGCGGACGCGGGAATCCGCGGCTACCGCGTGGTGGTGGGCGACAATGTCACCGCGTCGGAATCCGAGCGGAAGCAGGAGATCAAATGTGTCGTGCTCACCCGTTTCCCGGTGAAATCGACCCGCTCGCATCCGACGTTGAACGCCCGCGCGATTCTCGAAGTCCAAGTCGAGATCGACGGGGCGCCCCTTTACCTGTTTGCCAACCACTGGAAGTCCGGGGCCGGGGATCCGGCGACGGAGCCGATGCGGGTGGCCAATGCGCGGACGCTGCGGGCACGGCTCGACGAGATCCTCCGGGAGGATCCCAGCGCGGACATCATCATCGGCGGCGACCTGAACTCGCAGTACAATCAGAAGCAGCGTTATCCGGAGATGAAGGTGACGGGAATCAACGATGTGCTGGGGTCCCAGGGCAACGAACTGGCCGTGCGACAGCCGGAGCGGCCCTTCTATAACCTTTGGTTCGAACTTCCCCCGGAGCAGCGCGGAAGTGACACCTTTCGCGGCGAATGGGGGACCTTGATGCATCTGATCATCTCGCGAGGGCTGTACGATCACAATGGCGTCCAGTACGTCGACAATTCCTTCACGGTGGCGAAGTTTCCCGGCCTGAATGCCGACGACCAGGGGTTGCCGGTGAGATGGACCTCCGAAGGGCCGGCTGGGGCGGGATTCTCGGATCACTTTCCCATCGCGGCGCGTTTCGTCACCGTAACGGACGGACGGCGAGATCGCTACGTCGCGCTCCGCAACGCCTCGGATGGACGATCCTCCGGCAAGGCCGTGAAGACGGTCGATTATGCCAAAATGGACTTGGCCAAACTGGCGATTTCAGCGGCCGCCTTGCCGCCCGGGACGGATATTCGCACGCCGGAGTACAAAGGGAGGATCTTCCGGGTGGAAGGGCGGGTGACGGGGAGCAGCCGGCTCGCGGTCGAGTTTCTGGGTTCAACGTATGACGTTTGGAGCTACGACGAGTCGCTGCGCAACCGGCTTCGGTCGGACCACGCCGAAGGTGCGACTCTGCGCTTCTACGGCGAATTGGGACAGTACCGGGAGCGGTGGCAGTTCATCATCCAGGATCCCAGCTGGGTGAAATAGGCTTCGCGATGCTCACGATATACACCTATGCCAACTGCGATCGCTGCCGCGCCGCCACGCGTTGGCTGCGGGAGCAGGGCGTCGCCTTTGCCGAGCGCCCGATTCGGGAGACTCCGCCGTCACTTCAGGAGTTACGCGCGATGCGGGCCGCCCTGGGCGGCGAACTCCACCGGTTGTTCAACACGTCGGGCCGGGATTACCGGGAGATGGATCTGAAACGCCGGCTACCGAGCATGTCCGAGGCCGAGGCTCTCACCCTGTTGGCGGGAAATGGGAACCTCGTGAAGCGGCCTTTCGTGCTGGGTCCGGGTGTCGCGTGGGTGGGATTTGATGCGGCAGCTTGGGGGGCGGCGTTGCGCAGCGCATGAACCGGGAAGACCAACGGATCCTGGGAGCGGTTGTCCTCTGGCTGGGGCGGCACGCGGGTTTTCCCAACCGGCGCCTTTCCGCCGCGGCGGAAGGGATGATCTGCGTGGCGGCGCTGGCTGCCGCGGACGAGGCGCAGGAACAGGCGCGTTTTCTGATTCAGTCCAAGGACCCGGCACAGGCTGCCGCCTTGCGCACCCACGGCCTGCGTCGCTCCCAGGTGCACTTCAAGTGCGACAACAGCGCCAAGGTTTAGCCTTGGGGGGCGGTGGCGCGCTCTCCAAGGGGCAAATCCTGTAACTTTTGCCGGTCGGCCGGGTTTTGGAGGCGTCACCTGCATGAAGACCCTTCTTCGTCTGTCCTTGGCTGCTGGAATGATCTGCGGGGCCGCGTCGTTGGCGCAGGCTCGCATCGAGCGTGTCGTGGAGAAACAGTTCCCGGTCGCCGGCCCGGGCGCTCTCTTCGCCGAGACCTCCGGGGGTTCGATTCGCGTGACCACGACGCCGGATGCCGTGGTGCGGGTCAAGGCCCGACAGCGGATCCGCGCCGACTCCGAGGCTGAAGCCGACGAGTTGCTCCGGAAGTTGGAACTGGTGATCGAGCAGCAGGGGGCGGATATCCGCGCGGTGGCAAAGTACGAGCGGCGTCCGTCCGGCTTTTCGTTCGGTTCCTGGCCCCCGGTCGAAGTGAGCTTTGAGGTGAGCGTTCCCGCGACCTTCGCCACCGACCTCCGCACGTCCGGCGGCAGCATCACGGTGGGAGATCTGCAGGGAAAAGCCCGGGCACGAACGTCCGGTGGATCCATTTCGTTGGGTAAAATGGGTGGTCCGGTGGAAGCGCACACCTCCGGCGGCAGCATTTCCCTCGGTGCAGCCGCAGGTGCGGTGGTTCTGAAGACTTCCGGAGGGAGCATTACTGCGGGTCAAATCGCCGGCCCTGCTGACCTTTCAACGTCCGGTGGCAGCATCAAGGTGGAATCCGCCCAGGCTCCCTTGCGGGCGCATACCAGCGGTGGCAGCGTCCGCGCCGGCCTCCGCGGGCCGGTGACCGCCGATTGCTCCCTGAGTACCTCGGGAGGCGGTGTGCGAGTGACGGTGGACAAGACCGCGGCGTTTCGGCTCGATGCCTCCGCCAGCGGGGGCCATGTCGACGCGGACGGCCTCACACTGAAACTTGAAAAATCCGGTCGGGGCCGGGACCGGCTCGCCGGCGAGGTCAATGGTGGCGGACCGGTGTTGAAGTTGAGGTCCAGCGGCGGCGGCGTCTCGATCAGGGCTGAGTAGGCTGGGGGGCGGCCACCCCTCTCCCTCCGTAGTAGTTCCCGGGTGCTTCGGCTTGCGGACTCGGAGTGTCCCGCAAGCGTGCTGCACCCTGATGTCCACCTTCTCCCATGTCGCGATTGCCGTCACGGCGGTGATTCTGGCCGCCGGCTCATTGCCGGCGGCCAGCCGGGAGTTCCGCCGGACATTTCCGGTCGGAACCGCCGCGATCGTGAAACTCGAAACCTATCGCGGCGACATCTCGATCGACGAGAACGAGAACCGTGAGGTGGGCTTGGAAGTAGAGGTGGAAGCCGAGGCGGAAAATGCCGCGGCGGCGCAGGAGTTGATTGCGGGCGTAAGCGTCGAGACTTCCGCGCAGGGCCAACAGGTCGCAGTGTCGATCCGCAACCCCCGTGAAACCGGCCTGCGTCCAACCTGGCGGGAGCAGGAAAGGACGGAACTCAGGATCCGCCTCTTGGTTCCCGTACGCTGTGACGTCCAGGTCGGGGCCAACGAAGGCATCGTGAGGATCGGTAACCTCGCCGGGCAGATTGGCGTGAAGCTGGGGAGGGGGGACGTTTCCCTCCGGCGAATCGACGGCTCCGTAACAGTGGAACTCGAGCAAGGGGATCTGGTTCTGTCGCGCTGTTCTGGCGCGGTCACGGCCCGCTTGCGAAGGGGGCAGATCTACCTCGGGACCGTCGGCGGAGCGGCGGAATTGACCAACGATACGGGGGGTATCGAGGTCATGGCAGTGCGCGGGTCGCTGCGGGCCGCGGCGCAGGTCGGAGATATCCGAGTGGGATTCGCGCCGGGCTTGACCGCGGATTCGAAGCTGACGGCGGCCGCCGGAAACATCGTGGCAGCCTTCCACGGCCGTACGGCGTGCCGCGTGGAGGCTGCCGCGTCGTGGGGACGAGTCAGTTCCGATGTTTCCATGGAGATCGAGGGCGGAAACGTCGGCGGACGTTCGCTCTCCGGCCGGATCAATGGAGGAGGACCAGCCGTCGTGCTGCGGGCGAGTGGCGGTTCGGTGACCTTGAAGAGCGGCTTGGTTCTTGTGGACGAAACCGACTGAGCGGGCGCGAGCGGCCGCGCGGCGGAACGCGGCGCCGGAAAAGCAGGAAGCGAGCTTCGCCTTCGACCCAAGCCCTGCCTGGAAGCAGGCGGACTTGGTCCAGGGCGGGCACGCCGTCCCACGAGCGGACCATTTCGTAGGCATCGAGCACGCGGGTGGCGGCAAATTCGGAGCGCGCCGCCTCACTCGGTCGGAGCACGATCCAATCCGGGGCCAGCCGTGCGATCACCTCCGCGTAGCGCCGTGCTCCCGTGCGCACGGCCGCGACGACTTCGGGTGAACTCAGCCCGGGAAAATCATGGGTGCGCAGCCGCGAGTAATACCCGATATAACCGAGAGGTTCGAGAAACACGGTCTGCCCTGCCGCGGCGTGTTCGCGGAGCCACCTGCCGATTTCCTTCCGCACGCCGGTTTCCACCACCTGTTGCTCAATGCGCATCTGCCAAGCGACGGCGACGAGCACCAGCGCCTGGAGCGTCACGAGTCCGACGCTGGCGATCTGGCAGCCCCGCACCACGGTGTGACGCCCCAGGGAAGCGGCGGCCGAATGAAGATCGCCGAGCAGAAACGCGAGGGCGATGATCGCGAGGGCGCTCCAAGGGGGGACATACCACGGGAACAGGAGGATGGAGCATACGTAGAACATGCCACAAAAGAGCGCCAGCGAGGCGCGGCGGGTCGTGACCGAAAGCGTTGGCACCAGCCACGCGAAGGCGGCGATTCCGGACAGGGCATGGGCGAGATGGACGAGCACAGGGGGCCAGCCACCGAAGTTCCAGTAGGCAGGCAGGAACAAATCGAGGAGCATCGATTGCCCCGTGAGAACCTGCCAGGGTAGCTGCAGAAGCGTGCTCCACTGCGGAGTCGGTGTGAACGCCGATTTGGCCAGCACGGTGTGCGGCACCGGCGTGCCGTAATACCACCACGCCCAGCCAAACCACGGCGCGTAAAGCAGGCCGCCGAGCAGAAGACCGCGAGCCAGGGGACCCCACGGTATCGGAGGCCGGCCCGGACCCGGTTCGCGAATCAAGATCCGGGAGGCAATCAACACGCCTCCGAGCACGAAGGCGTCCGGCCGTGTCCACATCAGTCCGGCGACGGCGGTCGCGATCATCCCAGCCCGCGGAGGCTCGGACGAAGCCAGCTCGCTCCACAGCAGGATCAGGAAGAACAGGAGGAGAGCGGTCTCCATCCCGTTGATGGAGAAGTCGACCAACTTGGCGTCGAAGACGAGCAAGCCGACGAGCAGGAGTTGTCCCGCGGGCCCGAGGCCGAGCGCGAGGGCGCGACGTCCGAGAAGGACCGTGCCTGCCGCCAGGCAACCGGCATTGACAAGGCGAAAGAGCCAGAGGGCAGCTTCTTCGCGGTCGGGCCCGACCGCCCAAGTACAGGCTGCCGGGATCAGTACCCCAAGCGGAGAGGTGAAAGTATGAACGCGCTCCCCGGGGTTGAAAACGAGGCCATGGCCTTCAACGAGATTTCGGCTCGACCGCAGCGTGATGAAGTAATCCTCCCAGGCGTGCCCGGTGAACGCGGCAAACGCCAGAGGCACCAAGGCCGCCAGGAGAACCAGGTACCTCAGGGGGCGCGTGAGGGGCTGCACACCCGGAAGAGTGGGCGGGGAAGGGGCGCCGGCCAGATTTTTTGCGCGAATCCGGACGGGGGTGAACGGCGGACGGGGCCTGGCGTCGCGGGTGTCGCCGGGGATTGATGATTTGCGCGGCACCCGGTCCGGTCTCTTCCTTGTTTCCACCATGGGACTGATCGACACCCACACCCACCTTGAGTCGTTTGTGCGGCGCGGTGTGCTGCCCGAAGTGCTGGCGCGGGCGCGCTCCGCCGGGTTGGAGGCGCTGGTCACCATTGGCACGGGCCCGGACGATTGGGCGATGTATCGCGACTTGGTGGAGACGAATGGCAGCGACGGGTTGGTGCAGTACACTGTCGGCTTGCATCCGTGTTCGGTCGACGAGCGCTGGGAGGTGGCGGTGGAGCAGATCGAATCCTACTGGCAGGGGCGCCAGCCCGTCGCGTTGGGCGAATGCGGGCTGGATCGGTTTCACCTGCCGAAGAATCCCGAGGAGGCGGAGCGCATCTTCCGCTGGCAGCGTGCCGCGTTTGCGGCGCAGCTCGCGATCGCGCGCCGGCTCGGATGCGGGGTGGTGGTGCATTCGCGCGGGGCCTTTCGCGAATGCGTGGAACTGGTCGATGCCAGCGGGGTGGACTGGACGCGGGTGGTCTTTCACTGCTTCGCCGAGGGCGAGGCCGAAATGGCGGAACTCACGCGTCGGGGTGGCTACGGCTCCTTCACCGGGATCCTCACCTACAAGACCGCGGAGGTGGTGCGTGCGGCTGCCCGGGTCCAGGGCCTCGCACGTCTCATGCTCGAAACCGACGCTCCCTACCTCGCGCCGGTGCCACACCGGGGCAAGGCCAACGAGCCGGCCTTCCTCCGTTGCACCGCCGAGTTCGCGGCGGCGGAAGTTTTTGCCGTTCCCTTGGAAGAACTCACCGCGGTCTCCACCGCCACGGCGCGGCGCTTCTTCGCCTTCTGAGCAGCGAGCTTCCCCGCGGCGGACAGCGGTTCGCTCGGGGCGGGAGGCAGCAGGCAAAGATAGCACATGGGTCGGCGGGGTTGCCGACGGTCGCAGCAACCGGGCTGAAAAGACGAGTTGTTTTCGCCCTGCCGGTACGTTCTGCTCGGGACTCCATCCCCGAGATGCTTTCGGTCCAGAACCTCACCAAGTCGTTTGTTTCGCCCGAAGGGGGCACGGTGGCGATTGTCGATGTGCGGGACTTTGCCCTGGGGACGGGTGAGCAGTTGGCGCTGCGCGGAGAAAGTGGCTCGGGCAAGACGACGTTCCTGCACCTGATCGCGGGCATCCTCGCCGCCGATGGTGGCAGCGTGCGGATCGATGGGGTGGAAATGACCGCCCTTTCCGAACCCCGGCGCGACCGGCTCCGGGCGGAGAAGCTCGGGTACATTTTCCAGACCTTCAATCTCCTCCAGGGGTACACGGTCCTGGAAAACGTGTTGCTTGGAATGTCCTTCGGTCCACGGGGTGCCGACCGCCGACACGCGCGGGAGATCCTGGCGCGGGTGGGTCTCGGACATCGGCTGAACCATTTTCCCCACCAGCTTTCCACCGGACAACAGCAGCGGGTGGCGGTGGCGCGGGCCCTGTCGAATCACCCCAAGCTGGTTCTGGCCGACGAACCCACCGGCAACCTTGATCGCAAACACGCCCGGGATGCGCTCCTGCTGATTCGCGAGGTGTGTCGGGAGCAGGGGGCGGCACTGCTCTTCGTCAGCCACGACGAGGAGGCTCTGGCGCAGTTCGAGGTGAGGCGGGATTTTGCCGAGGTCAACCAAGCGACCAGGGAGGCGGGAAGATGACTCTGCCCTTGATCGTCTACCGCTCTCTGCGGCAGCACGCCCTCTCGACCCTCATCACGGCGGCGGGAATTGCGCTGGCCAGCGGGCTGCTGATGTGCGTCTGGATGGTCAAGACCCAGTCGCAGGCCGCCTTCACCCAAACCACGACGGGATTCGACGCGGTCCTGGGCGCCCGTGGGTCCAAGTTGCAGCTGGTCCTGAACGCGATTTTCCACCTCGAGGCCTCGCCCGGCAACATCTCCGCCGCGGACGCCGAGGCGATCCGCCGGCATCCGATGGTGAAGTCGGCGATTCCGATTGCGGTTGGTGACAATCTCCGGGGGTTCCGCCTGGTCGGTACGGTGCCCGAGTTGTTCACGCAGGTGGAGTTGGCGCCCGGGCGGAAGTTTGCCCTGCAGCCGGGGGGGCGGTTCTTCGTCCCCGAGGCCAAGGAGGGGGTGGCCGGAAGTTTTGCCGCCCAGCGGCTGGGCCTGAAGGTCGGCGATATCTTCCGCCCGTTTCACGGTTTGTCCTTTGATCCCAGGGCGGAGCACGCTGACGAGTTTGTGGTCACCGGGATCCTGGCGCCCACCAACACGCCCATGGATCGGGTGGTGTGGATTCCCTTGCGGGGTCTGCAGACCCTGGGTGGGCATGATCCCAAGGCAGCGACCGACGTCAGCGCCGTCCTGATTCAGCTCCGGGCTCCCACCGGTGGTTTCATGCTGGATACGATGTACAATAAGCAGGGCAATCGCCTGACCTTCGCGTATCCGGTCGGTGCGATTGTCGCTGAGCTTTTCAGCAAGATTGCGTGGTTTGATCGGGTCCTGGCGCTGGTCGCCTACCTGGTCGCTTTGGTGGCGGCGGGTTCGGTGCTGGCCAGCATCTACAACTCGATGAGCGCGCGCCGGCGCGATCTGGCGATCCTGCGCGCCTTGGGGGCACGCCGGCGGACCATCTTCGGGGCGGTGCTGGCCGAGGCCGCGTGCATTGGCGCGTTGGGGGCGGTGGTGGGCTTTGCCGTCTATGGCGGCCTGTTTTACGGCGTGGCCCACCTGATTCGGGCGCAGACGGGGGTGGTGCTGGAAGTCGGGGCCGGCCATCCCGTGTTGTGGATCTGTCCTCTGGCCATGGTGCTGATGTGCGCACTCGGGGGAGTGGTTCCCGCGCTGAAGGCCTACCGCACTCCCGTGGCCGAGACGCTCGCGCCACTGTCCTGAGCACCCCGTTCGCTTCCCGCGGTTTGCGCGGAAAATCTCTTTTGACGAAGCTAGGGGCGCACATACGGTGACCGGCAACATGCGTTTCCCCTCTCGCTTGCCGTGGTTCCTCTTTGGCGTCGGATGCTTGCTGGCGCAGGGGGCCTTGGGCGCGGATGCCTCCAACACCCCGGCACCCTATCCCGCGCCCCCGGTCAAGGATCAGCCTCCGGTTGAAAACGGCTACTTGAAACTGAGCTTCGAGCAGCTGGCGTCCTACCCGTTCAACCCGCCGCCGTTTGATCCCGCTGCCGATCCCAACGCCAAGCCGCCGACCGGCGAGGAACAGATTCCGCCGATCGTCAAATCGTGGAACGGGAAGAAGGCCGTGATTACCGGCTACATGGTCCCCGTGAAGATGGAGAAGGGACTGGTGACCGAGTTTCTGCTCATGCGGAACACGATGGCGTGCTGCTTTGGCACCGTTCCCAACATGAACGAGTGGGTGGTCGTCAGAATGAAGAAGGGTGTGCCACCGCTGATGGATGTCCCAGTCGCGTTTTTCGGGCAGCTCAAGGTCGGGGCAATGTTCGAGAACGGCTACATGACCGGCCTCTACGAGCTCGACGGCGAGAAGATGGGGGAAGTTCAGGGCTGAGGACAGCGGAGTCCCCCGGGTCGACCCGAACAGGCTGCGCCCCGTTCAGCGGGCAATCTCGCTTTGCGTAAGGACGCGGTAGCCCCGTTTGTTCAGGGCTTGGGCGGCGATGTCGGAGTCCTCCGCCTTGATCGCAAGGGCACCGCGTCCCTCCGGGCGCTTGATGAAGCTGTAGACGTAGTAGACGTTGATCTCGGCTTCGAAGAGGGCGGCCAGCACGCCGTGAAGCTCCGATTCGTCGACGACCTCCACCGCCAGTACGTCACCCTCGGTATAGGGAAAATCATTGTTGACCATCAACTCGCGGGCTTTGTCCGGATCGTCGACAATCACGCGTACGACTGCGCTGTCGGTCGTATCGATGACGGTCAAGGCGATGATATGCACATTGTGCTCCCGAAACAGGGCGGTGAGGTCGTAGAGGCGGCCCACCCGGTTTTCCGCGAAGACTGAGAATTGCTTCACCGGGTCGTGGGACGACATCGAGATCTGCGCGGCCATCAGAGGGAAAATGGGCGGCCGTGAGAGGGTGGTCAACGTCGGGTTCCGCTCGCACAGGTCTCGCGTGTTCTGCGGTCCGGAGGAAGGCGCAGTCTCGTCCGGGAGCACCGGACCATCCCTCGCGATGGGTGATTCTCATCCGGTCTGGCCTCGCGGACGTCACATCGGCGGACGGTGGCTTGCGGTGCGCAGGTCGCCCTGCTTATCCTCAAACACCTTCCATCCCATGCAAACCTACTCCCCTCGTTGTTCGCCCGTCTGGCTGGGCGGATTGCTGTTGGCCCTTCCGGTCTTGGTCTTCTCGCAGGCGGCCCCGACGACCGGGGGGCCGACACCGGGTCGCGATGAGGCGGTCAAATTGGAGGCCTTCACTGTCACCGGGTCGAACATCAAACGACTGGATTTTGAAAAGGTGCTTCCGATCACGTCGTTCAACATGGAGCAGATTGAAATCCGTGCGGCCGCCCAGCCGGCGGAACTGCTGACGGCGCTGCCCGAGGTGACCGGCCTCCCCGGAAACGAAACCGCCACGCTGGGGGCCACTGCCCGCGGCGACAATTCGTCGGTGTCGTTGCGTGGAATCCCGTCAGGCAACACTCTCATCCTTCTCAACGGCCGTCGAATCGTGCCCCACCCCATCAGCCAGGGGGAAGCGGGCGTGCCGGCACTGACGCCGAACATCAACCAGCTGCCGAACCGCGGGCTGGAGCGTGTCGAGGTGCTGCGTGACGGAGCGTCGTCGATCTACGGTAGCGACGCCGTCGCCGGTGTGGTGAACTACATCATGAAGAAGGACCGGCGCGGCACCGAACTTTCGGTGACGCTGAGCGAGACCGGATACCACGACGGTCAGGACTATCGCGCGACGCTGACGCACGGGCTCGGGTTTGCCAAAGGACGGGGTCGCGCGGTGCTGGTCGCCGACTTCTATCACCGAAACCCCATTTTCGTGCGCTCCCGTCCGTTCGCCGCGGATGCCGACACCACCAACCGGGCGCCGGCGCCATGGAACAATCCGCTGGTGGATACGAGCTTCTTCGGTCGGTCGGCCACGAGCGCCTACGGAGGCTACATCACCGGCACGATCACGGGCACCGATGCCTATGGCGCAGTCAGTACCTTCGCCGGCGCGCGCCCCGCCGGGGTGCCCACCACGATGGTGGCCGCCTCGGGCACTTTCTTCCTGGCTCCGGGACCGAACAACTCCGTCGTCTTCGCCACCGCCACACCCAGCCGCGCCGGCGCGACCCGCGAGTACTGGTGGAACAATAACCCCTATCGGGTCATCCAGCCCAAATCGGCGCGAACCAACGTGTATGCCAGTGTGGAATACGATCTGAATGACCGGGTGACTGCGTTCCTGGATGCCAGCATGTACCGGGCGGAGTCCGTGACCTATCGCGAGCCGGATGGCATCACCCAGAGCACGGATGGCTACATCATCGTGCCAGCGACGAATCCGTGGAATCCGTTTGGTACTCGGTTCTGGTCTCCGACCGGCGCTCCCAACACCGATGGCACCCCCCGGCTCACCGGCACACCGTCGGCGGTCTCGATTACCAACAAGCGTCTCCTCGACTTGCCGGATCGGACCGATTGGGTCGACAACTCGGTCTACCGCGGCGTGGTTGGCCTGCGTGGAAAGCTGTTCCGGACCTGGACCTGGGAAGGTGCCTTCCTCTATTCGGGCGCGCGGGTCATCGAGAACGAGGAAGGACCTTCGCGGAAGAGCCTGCTCATCGCTGCGATCAACCAGACGGATAGCACCAGAGCTTTCAATCCTTTCACCCGCACCTTTGCCGTCCAGAATGGCCAGTTGGTCGTCACGGGGGACTACCGCAACCCCGCGAGCGTGACTTCGACGTTTACGTCGTCCTTCATCCGCAGCGGTATCACCAAACTCGGTAGCGGGGATTTCCGCGCTTCCGGTGACGTTTATCCCATCTGGGGCGGGAATACGATCGGCGGCGCCTTCGGCGGCGAGTTCCGGTACGAGACGTACGACGATTATCGTCCGCCCTATGCCGGACTCAATCCCCCTGGTTCCGGCATGGATCTACAGGCAAATGACTTTCTCGGATTCTCCCCGAATTCGGACACACACGGCAATCGCCACGTGGCCGCGGCCTACGCCGAGGTTGTCGTGCCGGTGTTTGGGCGGAAGTTTACCGCTCCGCTGGTGCAGTCGCTCGAAATCAGCGCCTCGCTGCGGCACGAAAGTTACACGGATTTCGGGGAGACCACCAAGCCGAAGTACGGGGTGAACTGGAAGCCGGTAGCCGGGATCATGGTTCGGAGTTCGTACAACGAGGGGTTCCGCGCCCCCAATCTCGCCCAGCTCTTCACCGGGCAGTATGTGCGTACCGCCACCGGGGTCACCGACTCCTATCGCAGTGCCGTGACCGGCCTCCCGACCGATGGATCGTCCAATCGGAGAACGATCAACTCCGGCAATCCCAATCTGCGTCCGGAACAGTCCACCGGCCGATCAGGCGGAGTGGTGATTGAAGTTCCGTGGGTCAAGGGGCTCTCACTCTCGGCCGACTATTGGGAAATCCGGCAGAGAGATGTCATCACCGCCCCGACTTCGGGTGAACTGGTGAATGACGACCGCGATGCCCTCCTGGCGGCGACTCAGGCGGCGTTGGCCGCCGGACAGCGCCTCGACCAGATCGATCTCGGTTCCGGAACCTCGTCTTACAAGGGCACCACGCAGGTGTTGCGCTTGCCAGTCACGCAGGCGGACCGCGACTTCTTTGCCGCCTACAATGCCACTCGCACGCCGGCCAACCAGCGGGCCGTGGTCGGTGCCATCAGCTTGATCTTCCCCTCCACGTTCAACAAGGCCCAGCAGTTCCTGAACGGTTTCGACTACAACCTCACCTATCGTTTGCCGAAGCTGCCAATCGGCTCGATCTCCTTCGAGACGACATGGAGCCGGCTGAATGCGTTCTTTGCCTACAATTCAGCGGGTGCTCCGCGGACATTGTTGCGTGAGACGAACCTTTCCCAGGTCGGTGGCGCCACGCCGGTCTGGCGCGGCGCGTCGACCGTCAGCTGGAGACGCAAGCAGTGGGGGGCTGGAGTTGGGTTCTATTACATCGGTCGCTACACCGATACTGGGGCCACGACGACCAAGGCTACTTGGGATTCGCTGGGCAACCCAAGCTACATCCAGGAGGTGTACAACAACGGGTCCTACGTTTATCGCTACGTGGTCCACGACTCGAAGTCCTACAACGTGAACGCGAGCTACCGGTTTGGGGAGCAGGCAGGGTGGTTGAAGAGCACCGACATCCGCGTAAGCGTTAACAACGTTCTCAACGCGAAGCCGCCGCTGTCCTCCGATACCCGCGGTTACGATGTGGGACTCTACAACACCATGGCGCGCGGAAGGATCTATTCGTTGCAGATCACGCGGCGGTTCTAGGCGTAGGGAGCGGGGCGGAAGGGGCTTGGGGCGGCAGGCGCCACTTTCGGGCGCCTGCGCACAAGTTCTGCGCAGTGAAACTCCAATTTCACGCAGCGACCGGGCGTGTTTTGCTGCTTTAATACGATTTCGAACTGCGTCCTATTCCTTCCATGAGTAAACAAATCGCCGGCAAGCCGCTCACAAGCAACGAGCCCCTTCTCAAGTGGGTAGAGAAGATGGCTGAACTCTGCAAACCAGAGGCAATCCATTGGGTGGATGGTTCTGAGAGCGAATACGATGCGCTGTGCGCGCAGATGGTTAAGAGCGGGACATTTACGAAGTTGAACGAAAAGCTGTGGCCCGGCTGCTACTATGCCCGGAGCGACGCCAGCGACGTGGCGCGGGTGGAAGACCGGACCTTTATCTGCTCCCACTCCAAGGAGGGTGCTGGACCGACCAACAACTGGGTCAATCCGTTCGAGATGCGCAAACGTCTGCGCGAGTTGTTCTCCGGCTGCATGGCGGGCCGGACGATGTACGTGCTTCCCTACAGCATGGGACCGATTGGTTCTCCGATGTCCCAAATTGGAGTCGAACTGACCGACTCGCCCTACGTGGTCGTCAACATGCGGATCATGGCTCGGATCGGGCTCCCCGTGCTCCGCGAGATCGAGAAGGGAGAAAAGCGGGTGGTGCCCTGCGTGCACTCAGTGGGAGCTCCGCTTGCCAAGGGGCAAAAAGACGTCGTGTGGCCCTGCAACAAGGAGAAGTACATCGTCCACTTCCCGGAGACGCGGGAAATCTGGAGCTATGGTTCCGGCTATGGCGGCAACGCGCTGCTCGGGAAGAAGTGCTTCGCCCTCCGCATCGCCTCCAATATGGCGCGAGACGAGGGATGGATGGCCGAACACATGCTCATCTTGGGAGTGGAAGACCCCAAGGGAGAGAAGACCTATGTCGCGGCGGCGTTTCCCAGCGCGTGCGGCAAGACTAACTTCGCGATGATGATTCCCCCGGCACCTTTCGTGAAGAAAGGGTGGAAGGTCTGGACCGTGGGTGACGACATCGCCTGGATTCGGCCGGACGCGAACGGGCAGCTTCGAGCGATCAATCCGGAAGCCGGATTCTTCGGTGTCGCTCCGGGGACATCGAAGAAGACGAATCCCAACGCCATGGCCTCGCTCGCCAAGAACACCATCTTCACCAACGTGGGTTTGACCCCCGATGGTGGAGTCTGGTGGGAGGGGATGACCGACGAGCCGCCGCCGATGCTCACGGATTGGCAGGGAAATGCTTGGACCCCGGAGATTGCCAAGGCCACGGGCGCGAAGGCTGCACACCCGAACGCTCGCTTCACCGCGCCAGCCTCTCAGTGTCCCACCATCGACCCGGCGTGGGAGGACCCGAATGGCGTCCCGATCAGCGCCATCATCTTCGGTGGACGCCGCGCTACCACGATGCCGCTGGTGTTCCAGGCGTTCAACTGGACCTCAGGGGTGTACGTTGGGGCCACGATGGGATCCGAAATGACGGCTGCGGCTGCCGGCACGATTGGCAAAGTACGGCGCGATCCTATGGCGATGTTGCCATTCTGCGGCTACCACATGGGCGACTACTTCCGTCACTGGATCAGCATGCAAAAGAGGCTGTCCGAGACGCCGAGGGTATTCCATGTGAACTGGTTCCGAAAGGGAGCGGATGGCAAGTTCCTGTGGCCGGGCTTTGGCGAGAACATGCGCGTCCTGAAGTGGATCGTTGACCGGGCCCGCGGCCGGGCCTTGGGTCGCGAGACCCCGATTGGCTGGATGCCCAGGTACGAAGATCTCGACTGGAGCGGTTTGGAGTTCTCACAAGAGAAATTCGATGAACTTCAGCACTTTGATCGCCCGATGTGGCGCACCGAAGTGATGGGGCATGAAGAGTTGTTCCTGGACTTGCACGATCATCTCCCCAAGGAGATGATCTTTGAGCGTGAGTTGCTTATCTGTCGGATGTAGAGGGTATTAGAGCGTACTTTTCAGATCGGGCCGCTGTCTTGCCAACTAAAGGCAGCGGCCTTTCTGGCGGCTAGGCTAGTCTTGCGAAGAGTGAAGGTGTGGCGACCCGGGCACGGAACTCGGAGATTTTCCAAAGGGACTTGGTGGCCCAGTTTTCGCTTCTCTGGGAAGCGGTTCTGAATGCGTTTGGCGATGGAAGTAGGGCTGGATTCGCCCCAGTCGTCCGCCGCCGACTTCAGGCGCCGAGGTTCACGTGAGCGGATCTACCGCGAAACTTGGATCGCCGCGGCAATGATCCATGGCGGTGTTGCTGGTGCGGGATCGGCTCACGGCGACCATTGCGGCGGCCGAGGAGGAGAACCGCGACTGGCGGCAACTCGATTCTCAGGACAAGAAACGACCCTTCTCGCCCTTGGTCCTCCGCCCGGTCCTGGCGCTGACCCGGCAGGCAATGGGTGACGTGGGACGCGGTCGGAGAGAGACAATGAAAAGCACGGTGCCGACGGACGCGGTGCGGGCGTGGTTGGACAGCCGCAAAACGATCGCCGGTAGTCAGTTGCGGCTCTGTCATGCGGAATCGGAACGGCGCGGGTCCATCCCCCTAGAGGCAGCACTCCTTCCCTGTTTCCTGCAACACGAGGGGGAGAGCCCCTGATAACCCTAAAGGGCAAAGCGTCTCGATCGTGGCCCGAATCTACTGGGCTGGTCGAACCTACTAGGTTGCCCTGATTGGTCAGCTATCCTCCGCTGAGCGCGTCTCTGTCGGAGTCCCTTGCGGCGGCTCGTCTGGATTCTGCGGAAAGGAGCCTGTCACGGTCGCCTGCCCTGCGCGCGAAGGGCTCGAGATGAGGTCGCCGGGGAGGGGTGCTCATCGCGGTGGTCCGGCCCTCCGCCTGCCGGTGTCCGACCTCCCGCGCCGGTTGGTCTTGCGCACCCAGCGCTCGCCTGCACCGAAGACCGCATCTGATATTCAGATACAGGTGCGAAATTCTGCCCGACGAAGACGTATCCACAATACTAACACCGTAGGATCCGACACCTGGCCATTCTGGTGCCGGAATAGTTGGAAAAGGCCGAGCAAATGAGCCCAAAAGATTTCTCAAAAAAGTTCTTGCAGGATGCGTGGGCATTTGCACCGTCGTCCCTCCCGCCGGCCGAGTGCTAGCTCCAGAGATGGCAGATAGCGCCACGGGAATCGGAGGGAGGTTAGGGTTCTTTTGGGAGTCACCTCAGATTCTTCGGAGATTTCGAAGAAAAAGGTTGACGAACGAAACTTAAAAAGTTCGCATCGAACTCTTTCCGTACTATTTCGCTCTTTGAAATTTACTTTGTGCGATTGATTGGGACCCCCAATCAAAATTCAAAAACGATTCCGACTCCTCGTCGGAATCACACTAGTAGTTCATGAATCACTAGGTTCATAACTCTTCTTTTCGGAGAGTTTGATCCTGGCTCAGAATGAACGCTGGCGGCGTGGTTAAGACATGCAAGTCGAACGGTTTTCATTGAAGGGCAACCTGATGTGAAAGCAGTGGCGAACGGGTGCGTAACACGTGAACAATCTACCTCCAAGTGGGGAATAGCTCGTCGAAAGGCGAATTAATACCGCATGTGGTCGGGGCTCGCATGAGCCTTGAACCAAAGTCAGGGACCGCAAGGCCTGACGCTAGGAGAGGAGTTCGCGGCCTATCAGCTAGTTGGCGAGGTAACGGCTCACCAAGGCTAAGACGGGTAGCTGGTCTGAGAGGATGATCAGCCACACTGGAACTGAGACACGGTCCAGACACCTACGGGTGGCAGCAGTTTCGAATCATTCACAATGGGCGAAAGCCTGATGGTGCGACGCCGCGTGAGGGATGAAGGTCTTCGGATTGTAAACCTCTGTCACTGGGGAAGAAACGCTTTGAGCTAATAGTTCAAAGCCTGACTTAACCCGGAGAGGAAGCAGTGGCTAACTCTGTGCCAGCAGCCGCGGTAATACAGAGACTGCAAGCGTTATTCGGATTCACTGGGCGTAAAGGGTGCGCAGGCGGCCATGTGTGTGAGGTGTGAAAGCCCGGGGCTTAACCCCGGAATTGCACCTCAAACTACACGGCTAGAGCATTGGAGAGGGTAGCAGAATTCACGGTGTAGCAGTGAAATGCGTAGATATCGTGAGGAATACCAGAGGCGAAGGCGGCTACCTGGACAATTGCTGACGCTCAGGCACGAAAGCGTGGGGAGCAAAAGGGATTAGATACCCCTGTAGTCCACGCCCTAAACGGTGCACACTAGGTCTTGGCGGATTCGACCCCGCCAGGGCCCCAGCTAACGCGTGAAGTGTGCCGCCTGAGGACTACGGCCGCAAGGCTAAAACTCAAAGGAATTGACGGGGGCCCGCACAAG
>JACRQG010000012.1:225391-249069 GCA_016222805.1 Verrucomicrobiota bacterium
CTTCCGTGCCGGAGCTAACGCGTTAAGTAAGCCGCCTGGGGAGTACGGCCGCAAGGTTAAAACTCAAAGAAATTGACGGGGGCCCGCACAAGCGGTGGAGTATGTGGCTCAATTCGATGCAACGCGAAGAACCTTACCTGGCCTTGACATGCAGGAGACCGGCGCTGAAAGGCGCCTTCCCTTCGGGGCTGCTGCACAGGTGCTGCATGGCTGTCGTCAGCTCGTGTCGTGAGATGTTGCGTTAAGTCGCGCAACGAGCGCAACCCCTGTCCTTAGTTGCCATCATTAAGTTGGGCACTCTAGGGAGACAAACCCTCTTTGGGGGTGGGAAGGTGGGGATGACGTCAAGTCAGGATGGCCCTTACGGCCAGGGCTGCACACGTACTACAATGCCCGGTACAGAGGGAAGCAATACCGCGAGGTGGAGCAAATCCTCAAAACCGGGCCCAGTTCAGATTGTAGTCTGCAACTCGACTACATGAAGTTGGAATCGCTAGTAATGGCGCATCAGCTACGGCGCCGTGAATACGTTCCCACCGCGAGGTGGAGCAAATCCTCAAAACCGGGCCCAGTTCAGATTGTAGTCTGCAACTCGACTACATGAAGTTGGAATCGCTAGTAATGGCGCATCAGCTACGGCGCCGTGAATACGTTCCCGGGCCTTGTACACACCGCCCGTCACGTCATGAAAGCCGGTTTCGCCCGAAGTGCGTTTGCCAACCAGCAATGGAGGCGGCGCCCTAAGGTGAGGCTGGTGATTGGGACGAAGTCGTAACAAGGTAGCCGTAGGGGAACCTGCGGCTGGATCACCTCCTTTCTAAGGAGACGGTCTCGTCGGCCAACCGACCTGACCGATGGTCGAAGGAACCTTCAGGGTTAAACCTGCTGGTTCTGGGTCCCGGTTGATCGCACAAAGTAAATTTTATCGAGTGTTCTTTCGCAGAATTTCTGACCTGTCTGGGGGGTCGTAGCTCAGTTGGTAGAGCACCTGCTTTGCAAGCAGGGGGTCACCGGTTCGAATCCGGTCGGCTCCACCAAGCCATGCCTCCCGTGGTCGCCAGCGCTTTCTCATCATGGGCTCATAGCTCAGTTGGTTAGAGCACGCGCTTGATAAGCGCGGGGTCGATGGTTCAAGTCCATCTGGGCCCACCAATTCCGAGAAGTTCGGTGGTGCGGCGGGCGTGGCGAAGTAAAGACAATTTTGTTCTTTGAAAGTTTAGGGTAGTATAAGTGTAAGTGGGTAAAATAAACGCCTAGAATATGTGAGCGTTTGCATAAACCAGTTACAGCAATTGATGGATGCCTTGGCTTCATCAGGCGACGAAGGACGCAGCAAGCTGCGATAAGCTTCGGGGAGCGGCACGCACGCTTTGATCCGAAGATTTCCGAATGGGGAAACCCGGCACCGTTCATACGGTGTCGCGATGGTCCGAATTCATAGGATCATCCGCGCAATACGCGGAGAAGTGAAACATCTCAGTATCCGCAGGAAAAGAACGAGAATCGATTCCGTTAGTAGTGGCGAGCGAAAGCGGAACAGCCCAAACCGTTGGGATTTATCCCGGCGGGGTAATAGGACCACGATGTGAGACCATGATAGTTAGGCGAACACTCTGGAAAGTGTGACCATAGCGGGTGACAGTCCCGTAGCTTAAAACTAAAGTGGCTCTAGTGGTATCCTGAGTAGCACCGTACACGTGAAATCCGGTGTGAATTCATGCCGACCACGGCATAAGGCTAAATACTCGATGAAGACCGACAGCGAACTAGTACCGCGAGGGAAAGGTGAAAAGCACCCCTGTTAGGGGAGTGAAACAGTAACTGAAATCAATTGCTAACAAGTCAGTGGGAGCCGGCTTGTCCGGTGACCGCCTGCCTTTTGTATAATGAGTCTGCGAGTTATTGCCCGTAGCAAGCTTAAGCCGGTCACCGGTGTAAGCGCAGCGAAAGCGAGTCCAAATAGGGCGCCTAGTTGCTGGCAATAGACCCGAAGCGGAGGTGATCTAACCATGGCCAGGATGAAACCCGGGTAAAACCGGGTGGAGGTCCGAACTGGTCAACCTTGAGAAGTTGTCGGATGAGCTGTGGTTAGGAGCGAAAGACTAATCAAACCCTGTGATAGCTGGTTCTTTCCGAAATATATTTGGGTATAGCGTCGAGCGCTGATTTGCGGAGGTAGAGCACTAAATAAGCTAGGGCCCCTACCGGGGTACTGAACTTAATTAAACTCCGAATACCGTAGAGTGTAGCTCGGCAGTCAGACTGTGGGGGATAACCTTCATAGTCGAGAGGAGAATAATCCAAACCATCGGTTAAGGTCCCAAAATATGGCTCAGTGAAAAAGGATGTGATTTTGCTTAGACAATGGGGATGTTGGCTTAGAGGCAGCCATCATTTAAACAGTGCGTAACAGCTGACCCATCGAGCGAAATTGCGCCGAAAATGATCGGGACTTAAGCCATATACCGAAGCTGTGGGCTTGCCGCAAGGCGAGCGGTAGGAAAGCGTCCCAAGTGCTGCGAAGTGGAAGGGGTAACCGACCATGGAGCGCTTGGGAGTGAGAATGCAGACATAAGTAACGATAAAGCCGGTTGAAATCCGGCTCGCCGAAATCCCAAGGATTCCTGGGGAAGGTTCGTCCGCCCAGGGTTAGTCGGGTGCTAAGACGAGGCCGTAAGGAGTAGTCGATGCCAAGCAGGTTTAATATTCCTGCACCACTTTGCATACGTTCGATCTGAGGAGTGACGGAGAAAGTTAATGCGGCGACGTGTTGAATCGTCGTCCAAGTTCGTAGGCTGCTTGGGGATAAAATACCAGGTAAGGCCGAAAAACGACGGGACCTTGAGGCCACGGCCGATGGGGATCGCATGATACTCGGCTTCCAAGAAAAACTTCGCAGTTAGTGTGCAGGGTGCCCGTACCGTAAACCGACACAGGTGGGATAGATGAGTATTCTAAGGCGCGCAGGTTAAATCTCTCTAAGGAACTCGGCAAATTAACCCCGTATCTTCGGTATAAGGGGTGCCCCGCAAGGGGCCGCAGTTAATTGCGTCAACCGACTGTTTAGCAAAAACACAGCACTCTGCTAAGTCGCAAGACGACGTATAGGGTGTGACACGTGACCAATGCGGAAAGGTGAAAGTCTTGGGTGCAAGCTCAGGATCTAAGCCCCCGTGAATGTCGGCCGTAACTATAACGGTCCTAAGGTAGCGAAATTCCTTGTCGGGTAAGTTCCGACCCGCACGAATCGTGTAACGAGTTGACGACTGTCTCGGAGGGAGGCCTGGTGAAATTGTAGTGGCGGTGAAGATGCCGCCTACCCGCAGCAGGACGGAAAGACCCTATGCACCTTTACTGTAAGCTGTTATTGTCGCTTGACTTTCAATACGTAGAATAGGTGGGAGACTGCGAAACCCGGTTCCAGGATCGGGTCGAGTCACAACGTGAAATACCACTTTTTGTTGGTTAGGCGTCTAACCTCGCACCATCATCTGGTCGTGGGACAGTGATAGCAGGTCAGTTTTTCTGGGGCGGAATCCTCCCAAAGAGTAACGGAGGATTACGAAGGTTCCCTCGGCCCGGTCGGTAATCGGGCTATAGAGCGCATGAGTATAAGGGAGCTTTACTGTGAGACCAACAAGTCGAGCAGTTGCGAAAGCAGGTTCAAGTGATCCGGTGGTTGAATGTGGAATCGCCATCGCTCATAGGACAAAAGGTACGCTAGGGATAACAGGCTGATCGCGCCCAAGCGTTCACAGCGACGGCGCGGTTTGGCACCTCGATGTCGACTCATCACATCCTGGGGCTGGAGAAGGTCCCAAGGGTTCGGCTGTTCGCCGATTAAAGTGGTACGCGAGTTGGGTTCAGAACGTCGTGAGACAGTTCGGTCCTCTATCCGCTGTGGGCGTCTGTGATTTGAGGGGTTCATTCTCTAGTACGAGAGGACCGAGAATGACGAACCTCTGGTGTTCCGGTTGTCGCGTCAGCGGCAGCGCCGGGTAGCTATGTTCGGAAGGGATAAGCGCTGAAAGCATCTAAGCGCCAAGCCCATCCCAAGATAAGATCACAATCCCCGCAAGGGGTGAAAGGTCCGGGTAGACCACCCGGTTGATAGGCCAGAAATGTAATCGGGGTAACCCGTTGAGTTAACTGGTACTAATGACCTTTCCGGTTTATGCAGCCTCACATGCTTTTCTAGGCGTTTATTTCACCTACTTGCTCTTTTATCCTAAACTTCGAAAAGATTACCCGGCTATGCCGGGTTTCCCTTTCTGGTGACCACATGCCGGGGGTTCCACCCGTTCCCATCCCGAACACGGCCGTTAAGCCCCGAGCAGCCAATGGTAGTAGGACGTAAGGTCCCGCGAGAGTAGGTTGTTGCCAGATTTATAGCCCGGTTCCTCAAAAGGAGGAACCGGGCTTTTCTTTTGGTCTCGACGGGCCGCGGCATAACTCCAAATCAGCGTTTCGTCGGCGCTCCCCAGGGAAGTCAGTAAGCGCGCATCGCCGGCGGCGTGCGCGCCCCCCTCCAGCGTTCTGCAAGACGACCAACACACGGCCAGGGGGGCGTTGGCCGTTTTTGGCACGGCGCGCCCTCTAGTTCCGAGCCCGCCTGAGGATGATGTCTCCGTTCATCGTCGCGACACTGATTTCCGTTCCGCCTCCGTTCAAACTTCCCGTCACGAGTTTTCCGCCGGTGATCGTGGGCATGGTGACGATTTTTGGCGCGCGGGGGGCGCGTGGACTAACCGGAACCTTGGGAGGGATTGGAGCTGTGCCAGTGGAACGGGAGACTTCTGCACCTTCCCGGGCTGCCTCTGCAGCCTCCCGGATAGCCACCGCGGCCTCCCGTACCGCTTCGGCGCCGACGCGGGCAGCTTCGCGAATGGCTTCGCGGGCTTCAGGCGGAATGACACTATGTGAGCCGGAACTCACCTGAACATGGCTGGCGCCCGCCGCTCGGAGATTCTCCGTCTTGGTAGCAAGGACGCTCTCCTCGAAATCAGTCAACACGGAGCCGTTCTGAGTGCGCACCTTGAAGCTGGCCTTGGCGTTTTCAGGAAGGCGAAGGGTGACTTCACCATTCATCGACTGAAACGAGAGCGCCTTTCCTTCCCGCAACGCGCGAATCTCCGCGCGGATTTCGCCATTCATGGTGGAGACGGCAACCCCGCCGGAAAGTCCGCCCAGGTCGATCGTCCCGTTCATGCCGGTGATTTCGACGTCGCCCGCGACGTCGCGACACTTGATGTCCCCCCCCCATGAATTCTGAACAACAACCGAACTCTGCCGTGGGACCTCGACGACAAAGGTGCCCCCGGCGGCGGGCCATCCTTCCCCGGTGGCATCAAGGGTCACGACATTGTCTTTTTCGGAGAGGGTGGGGCTGGAGGTGGCGGTGAGAACCCGCAGGCCGTCCTTGCGCGCGGCCTTGGGTGGAGTCGAAGTATTGGAGCGCACCCGGATCTCCTGGGTATCAGTCCCCTGGATATCGAGGGTGCCCCGGCCCACCAGGACCTTGAGCGTGCCGGGCAGCTCGGGACGGGAGTAGCGGGCGGTGGTGGCTGTTTCCTCTGCCGGCAGGGTGCCGACAGAAGCTGCGACCATGACGACGCTGGTGAGGAAGGGGCGCGGAAGAATGAGACAACACATGGGAGGATTGGTGGTTGATGGCGGTGATGGGGGGAGACGACCTCGTTCGTTGTGGACCAGTCGTGGTTGTGAAAGGGATCAGAGTTGAGCCAGGGCCCGGCGGGCGGCGTCACGGACATTGCGGTCGGTGGTGACGTTCGTGGAGAGTTTCTCGATGGCGGGACGAGCGCTGGCGTCGCGTGCGGTCGCGAGCAGGTCGATCATGGAGACCTGGACGAGGGGATTCTCTTCGCGGGCCAGACAGGCTAGCACCCCGGCCCGGACGACTTCCTGCTCGAGATGTGCAGCCAGCCCATCCAATGCCGAGAGACGAACGTGAGCGGAAGGGTCGAGGGCGAGGGCGCTGATCAGCTCGTTGATGACCTGCGGAGGGGGGTTCTCCCGACTCGCGGAGGTGAGTACTCCCTGGAGACGATCGACGGTGGGGCTATGCCGCTGCTGAATCAGGGAGTATCCGACCAACTGGCCCATGGCGTTAACCCTCTGCTGCAGGTCGGCCAGTTGTCGCCGGGCCTCAGGATCCGAGTGGTCCTGCGACTCTGGCGAACGGGCCGAGAAGCGGGTGCCGCCAACAAAGCCCGCCGCAAGCAATGCGCAGCCGGCCAGCGGCAACCCCAGCCGGCGCCAGAGCGAAAGGCCTCGCGCATGATGCTCCCGCTCCGCGGCCAGGTGGATACTCCGGGCAGAGTGCTTTTCCTCTTCCAACATGGCATAGAATCGCTGGCGCATTCGGCCTGAGGGAAGGGCCGAAGGAGCTTCATCCAAGGCGGTGGCAATCCGAGTCAGGGTGGCAAACTCCCGTTGGCAATCGGGACAGACTGCCAGATGGCTACGCTCGGCCATTCGAGCGGTAGGCGCGGTGCGGAAGTCGAGAAACTCAGGGAACGCCTCCCGGGCGGTCTGGCAGGTCATCTGCGGAGTGGCATCCATGGTGCGAGAAACTTAAGAGACAGGGGGAGTGGGGCGTTGCAGGCGGAAGAAGGCGTCGCGCAATTCGCGAAGGGCGCGATGAGCGCGGACCTTGGCGGCGCCGACCGAGCATTCGAGGATGCCGGCGATTTCGGCGAATGAGAGTTCCTGAAACCGCGAAAGGAGTAGCACCTCGCGGTCGTCCCGATCGAGGAGGGCGAGAGCAGCATAGAGAAGGCGGTGGTCGTCGTGGACCGAGGCCTGCCCGGCGGCGTGGGGCGCGTCATCGGCATGCAGGTTGAGGTCGGCTGGGTCGATGGGCCGGGGTGCAGCTGAACTGCGCCGGACATGGTCGGCGGTGCAGCGCCGGGCGAGATGGTACATCCAGGCAGCGAAGTTACCCTGATCGCGGTAGGTGTGGCGGTATTTCAACATGCGTTGAAAGACCGTTTGAGTAAGATCCTCCGCGGTGCTCCGGTCGCCGGTGAGTTTGAGTAGAAAACCATACAACCTTCCGTGATGTCGCTCAAAGAGCTCGCCCAACGCGTTCAACTCCCCGTCGCGGACAGCGAGCATCAACGTGTGATCCGTGCGCGGATCAGAGATGGGGAGGGTGGAATTCACAGCGCCAGCAGCGAGGTGTGGTCGAAGTTTGGCCGCCTCCGGCGGAGGCGATAGCGGCAGGCGGGTCCGGGCCGGAGAGGTTGCGGACGTGGCAGCGGAGGATGTAGCAAGGGCGGCAAACACAATGGCAACACGGTGAATGGGTGTCGCCACAATAACCGGCGGGATTGCGATTGGTTACAGGGTTTGGCGCACCGGCTCCCGCCTGACCTGAACGTGAGAGCCGGTCAAGGACGTGGGAATTCGGATTGGGCTTCATTTCAGGGGTGGATCCACTAGGGGTCGGGGATGAACACCCCGACTCGCCGGACCTTCCTCCTCCGAACCTCCGCCTGGCTGGGCCTCGGATTGGGCGTCCGGTCAATCGGCCGGGCCCAGTCGGCGAAGTCCGCTCAGCCGCCGGTGGTGCCCGAGTTCAAGCCCCTTCGTCGGGGGACAGGGTACTTCACGGCCCGGGGCGGCACGATTGGCTGGCTGGTCAACACGCAAGCGGTCGCAGCGGTCGACACGCAGTTTCCCGAAACCGCGCGACTCTTCCTCGAAGGGTTGCCGGGGCGCTCCGGGCGAAAGCTGGACGTCCTAGTCAACTCGCATCACCACGGGGATCACACGGGTGGGAACGGGGTCTTCCAGCCCGTGACGAGGAGTATCGTGGCGCACGTGAACGTCCCGCGTCTGCAGCGCGAGCGGGCGCAGCGCGACAACACGCTGGAGCGCCAGACCTACGCCGACACGACCTTTGCCGAGTCCTGGCGGAAGGATGTGGGGGACGAGATCGTCTCCGCGAAGTATCACGGCCCGGCGCACACGGGCGGGGATGTCGTGGCTCATTTCGAACGGGCCAATGTCGTGCACATGGGCGATCTGGTCTTCAATCGCATGTACCCGGTCATTGACCGTCCGGGAGGGGCGAGGATCCGCGGCTGGATTGGCGTGCTGGAAGCGGTGGCCAAGGCCTATGCGGCAGACACCGTGTTCATATTCGGACACGGCAACCCCAAGTTCGGGGTGACGGGCAAACGGGATGACCTGCTGGTGTTGCGCGACTATCTCGCCGGCCTGCTGGCCCACGTGGAGAAGCGGATTCAGGCTGGCGAGCCAAAGGAGCGGATTGTCGCGCTGGACAACCTGCCTGGCTTTCCGGATTTCCATGTGGCACCTGGGCCGCAGAATCGGCTGCCGCTCAACCTGGGCGTGGCGTTCGATGAACTGACGGGCAAGGAAGGTTGACCGCGCGGATCAGACGAGACAGGGCGCTGGTTTCCGTTTGCGCCGGACTACTCCGGCCTGTACCGCTGACTCGCCAGGTTGATTTCTCCCTTTCGCCATGATCAAAGCCGTTGTCAAAACCATCGCCCTGCTGGCGATCCTCTTTGTGATGCTCTACGTGGGCATGAACAACACGCACGTGATCGACTTCCATTTTCCGGTGGCGGGCGTGACCGTGAAGGAACCGATTCGCACCTCGGCGGCGCTGATCTACTTCGGGATTTTTGCGGTCGGGGTGCTGGCCGGTACCATCCTTGCCGTCGGCGGAGGAGGAGGGCGCAACGACGGTGACGCCAAACGCGGCGGGGCCAAAGGAAAGTGACGGAGTGATCGGTCCTCCGCCGTGGAGACTGCACCAGCCGAGGCGGGGATGAGCCTAGTTCGAGGACGGGAGGGATTTGTCCGGGTGGCGAGGAAGCGTGATGGTTGCTGGTGGTTACTCGATGCAAAGGGGCGGCCGTGGTTCCTGCGCGCCGTGCATGGCGTGCAGCAGGGACTTCAGGCAGAGGAGGGCCACGGAGAGGAGGGCGACCCGCTGACGCGATTGCGGTCGTGGGGATTCAATGCCCTAGGGGTCTCCGACGCGCCAATCACCCGGGCGGGCGTGCCCTACCTGGGGCTGGTGGGCTTCGCGGAGACCGCGGTGAAGCTGACGGCACCGGGAGTGCGCCTACCCGATGTGTTCGCACCGGAGTGGTCAGAGCGCGCGGCGACCCGGGCGGTCTGGCGGTGTGCGTCAGCCAGGAACGACTCGGACCTGGTGGGTTGGGTCACCGATGAGACGCTCCAGTGGGGGCAGGGAAGTACCGACGGTCGTCCCACCTTGCTGCAGCACTGCCTCAGTTTTGAGCCGAGCACGGCGGCCTACCACGCCGCGTGGGAATTTGTCCTCGCCCTGCATGGCGGACGGTTCGAAGCGGTGGCGCGGGCCTGGGAAACGCCTTTGCCCAACAAGGAAGTGGTGCGGGAGTTGACGCGGCGGGAACAGGGGATCTCGACTCGCGGATATGTCCGGGATCACGCGCGCTGGACGCGGGAATTCGCGCGCCTTTACTTCTCGGTGGCGGCGGCCGCCATTCGCGCGGTGGATCCCAACCATCTCGTCCTGGGATGCCGATTCCGCGGGGACGAGGGGGCGGAGGTGCTCGGCGCCTGCACCTATCCCGCTGTCGATGTGGCGATGCCGGCCTGGCGCGACTTACCCGCACCGGGCTCGGCGATGGGAGCGCAACCGATCCTGGCGGGAGAAGTGCACTGGGCGGACGAGACGTTCAAACGTCCGGCCTTGGAGGGGCGGGATCGTCGGTTGACCTCGTTGGAACTGATGCTCCGGCGGGCGCGCGCCCAGCTTGAGCGTACGGCCAGGCATCCGGCGGTCGCGGGGTACCTCTGGAGCCAGTGGGAAGATGGCCCGCACGAACAACCGCCATTCGCCCGCGGACTGGTGCGTGGCAATCGAAGGGAGGCGCGGGAAAACACGGAATTGCTCGCGCTGTTCAACGCTCGAGCCGAGAGTCTCCATGTCCGGCGCCTGCCGGAGTAATCTCATGAAGCCCCTGCCGCTACTTTCGTTGATGGCGTGTTGCCTGGTCGGTCTGGTTGCCGGGTGCGGCCACATGGACTTGGCCCCGGAGGGAGCGCGAAATCGCGTGGTCACGGGCACGCTGAATCCCGGCGTGGCGCTTCCGGTGGGTGCGGAGATCCTGGTCCGGGTGATTCAGTCTGGCGCAGGAATCCGTGATTCGGGATCGGGCCCTGACATTCCGGTCAACCGGCAGGGCGGGGGTGCGACCGAACGAATCCTGGGCGAGCAGGTGAACGTCCTCGCGACCGTTGCGGGCGGGCCCGTGCCCTTCAAAGTGGAGTTCGAGGTGGAGGACGCGGTGTTGCGCCGCGGGGTGAATCTGGAGGCGCGGGTTTCCTACAATGGGCGCGTGCGTTTCCGCACGGTGCAGGCGCACGTGGTCACCCTGGCCTCGATTCCCTATCCGCAGACGCTGGGCCTTCAGCCGGCAGACCGCTGAGTTCCCGGAGACGGACCCTGTAGTTACCGCACAGTCAGGGAATCGTCGGTCAGGCGGATGTGATCGGTGCGGCCGTCCGGACGCTTGATCACGAGCGATCCGTCGGAGTCGAAGGTGGCCTCCGGCATGGCGGGTTGGCTGCCGCGTTCCGGCCAGAGGACGGCAAAAAGGGTGAACTCCGGCCGGGCTTCGACGGAGTCGATCGAGAGGTGGGCGTGGTTGTGCCAGGTGCCGGTGACGTAGGCCGATCCGGTGGAGTTGGTGTATTTCGGGTCGACCGGCACGGGAAACTCCGTCGTCACCCGACCCTCCCAGTTGCCGGGTGCGAGAAAACGCACGGCGAGGGAGGCCTTGCCTTCCATCCCGCGAATCAAGGCGGCGGACCGAAGGGGATCCCACTGGAGCTGTTTTTCAGCGTGGAGCAGCCAGGAAAGGCGTCCAGGCGTACCGAGGTTGACGCGGTCGCGGATCACCACGTACCGCTGGTCGACGAACACCAGGTCGCGGGTCACGCGCCGCACCCGGCCTTTCGTGGATTGGGCCGCCTGGTAGGCCGCCGTGCCGTCTCCGGTCGTCCACACGGTGCGCGCCGTGGTTTCGAACCGGGTGATTCGCGCCGTGGCCTTTTTGGACTTGGCGAGCTGGCCAACGCCGTCGATCAGCAGGACGTTTTTCGAACGGCTCTGGCGCGTCCATTGATCGTGATGCGGCGAATTGTGGTACTCCCGGTACGCCGAGTTGATGGCGAGCCCCTCGCCAAAGGCGTTGAGGATGAAACCGAGCTGGTCCGCGTGGCTGTGACTGAACGATCCGTACGGGGAAGCCCGAAAGGTGACCTGGATGTCGTCGGCGGGATGTCCCAACGCCCGGTGCAGGGAAACCCAGCCGACATCCGCAAAGTGACGGAAGGGGGGCAGGTCCGCCAGCGGCCGCGGGGAAGGCAGGGGCCGGCCGGCGACGTTGAAATTGCGCACGAGGAACTCGGCGGCGACAGGATAACCGCGATCGAGGCCGGAGAGCCCCTTGTCGATCGGGCGCGTGCGTTGGTCGGTGCACAGCGCGGCGTAGGAGAGAAAGTGTCCGTTCTGCTGCACGCGCGCCATGTACTCGAAGTAGTCCGCCGTGGCGGGTTCGAGGTTGAAGCGGCCCGCGTTCGAGGCGTCGCCGAAAATCGTGTGAAGGTAAGGTTGGACGTTGTAGAGGCAGAAGTAGGGGGAGTTGCGCCAGAAGGGAGAGGCATACGCGAGCGGATCCCCGAGGGAGAGAAGCGCGTCCTGGAAGGTGGCGTGCTCGAAGGTGCCGCGCCAATAGGCGCTGCCCTCACCCCAACCACCGTCGTCTCCGCCCCAGGGGCTGAATTGATCGCGATAGAACCGGTAGGCGAATTCCCACCATGAGCGGGCCTCGGGAAGGTCGTCCCACAGTGCCAGACCCGCGAGGCCGGTCATCGGCATGAAGCGGATGGGGTGGGACGAAAGCTCCGCGCCTTCGATGGAGTTGCGGCGAATCTTCTCGATGTCGCCCTGTTTCTTGATCCAGGCGACCGATCGGTTGCCGCGATGGCGGAAATGTGCCAGGATCGTCGCGCGTTCGGACGGAGTGAGGCGGTCGCGCACCTGGTCGTAGATCCAGGGGAGCTTTCGCCAGAGGCGGAAGTGCGCTTCGTCGTTGTAGTAGATATCGGCGGCCCCCGGCACGGGGCCGGACCGCCAGTCGACCGGCTTGCCTTCCGGGCCCAAGGTCCAGCGCGCTGTGGCGAGCAGGATGGTGCGCACTCGCTGCAGGTACTTTTCCTCCGCCGTGACGATCCAGCACAGGGTGGCGGCTTCGGCGACTCCGGTGATGCGGCCGCAGACATCCTGCTGGCCCCGCCAAAGGTCGGCCATGTCGGAGGTGCGTTTCGACGGGGACGGATCGCCATAGGTCACGGGTTCCGGCGGCACCACAAAACCGTCGTATTCGCGATCGAGATCAGCCCGGATTCGCGCGAAGGCTTTGGCTCCTTCCCCGGTCAGGCAGTAGGCGCGAAATGCCTCGGCGCGTCCGGCCAGGATCGAAGTTCGGGGCGCGCGGTCCGGCACTGACGGCACGGCGGTGGAGGACCAAGCCGGCAGCGAGGGAAACGAGAGGAGCAGGAGGATCAGCAGGCGGAAGGGCATGTGCGAGAATCAGGAAAGTGCCGGCAGGGACCAATGGGAGATCGGCCACGTGCCCAGCCGTGGGTGGGTGAGTTGCCACGAGCCTGCGCTGCCTGCGTCGACCCGCCAGGGGGCGGCCTCCGCCGGCCCGCGTCCGCTCCAGGAGAGGGCCGCGAGAAGAACGCGGCGGCCGGCGCCAACCCGCGCGGTGGCCGCTACGGGTGTGGCATGGAACGGCGCGGCCACATGGCGGCGTTCCGTCGAAGGATCGAGGCGGGTATCCCACTCGAGCGCGGCGAAGCCGAGGAGCGGCTGCAGGACGGTGCCGCGACCGTCGGGAGCGAGCAAAGAGGCCGATGGCGCAGCTGACGAGACGGTCGTTCGCTGGAGGGCCTCCGGTTTCCGCCGCAGGACTTCGGCCAGTTCCTGGTTGAGAGGAAGGGCGAACCCTCCCAGCCGCAGGACCACCGGCTGGCGCGGGTCCACCACATGAACGTGGAGCAGCCAGCCGCCGTTCCAAAACAGGTAGGTTTCAACCCCCGTGTTCACCTGGCCGGTCTTGAAGCCGAGGTTGTAGCTGTAGCCCAGGTGCAGTTCGTCCATTTCCACGACAACGGTGGAGTGGCGGCCAAAGATGCGGCCGTCGTCGACCTGCTGGGTCAGCGCACTATCGAGGGAGAAATTCGAGATCTCAGGGAAAGCGTAGGTGAAGTGGACTCCGGTGCGGTAGCTCAGCTTGCTCCATTTCCACGCGCCGTAGCGGAGCTGCGTGTTGCCGACCATCGAACCTCCGTTGAGAATCTCGACGTCTCCGGTCGGCGTGCTGCGCGTCACCAGGCCGGGCGTGCGCATGAGATGAACGAAACCTCCCGGTCGTTCGGCGGGCAGGGGCTGTTCGGGAGCGTGCCAAAAAGGATGCGCGGGAGGCAGGAGCAGCGGAGTGAAGCCCTTGGCGGCCCAGTAGGGTGAGGCGGCGCACGAATAGGGCTCCATGATCCGATCCCAGCGATCGGTGAAGCCGAGGCTCAGGCAGCCTTGTTCCTGCTCGATGGGGCGAAGCAGGAAGAAGTCGAGGTTGCGGGTGCAGAGGCGCCGCAGCAGCCCGGGAGGCAGTTCCGTGCAATTTTCGGCCAGGGCGAGCCCGAAGACGTTGAGGCAGTTGAAACGATAACAGATCGAACGTCCAAACGCGGGGTGCTCACCGCTGCCCGCGAAGAAATACTGGTAGTCGCGCACGAAGCGCCGGGCCCACTCGCGCCAGCGGGCGGCGCGCGCGGCGCGGTTGGGTTCCCCGTGGGCGTGGGCGGCTCCGCCGTGCAGGTGGGCCCACATCAAGCCATAGAAGTGAAACGCGTAGGCGTTGTAGTGATCGTAGGCCTGATTGATGCCGTCCTCAAACCAGCCGTCGCCCCGGTGCATCGTCTCCAGTTGGTTGAGATGGGCGGTGATGACCGCGCGATCAGTCCGGTGACCGAATCCGTGCTTCCCGAGAAACTCCAGGATGTGCACGGACATGAACAGGTGGTTGTTGTTGACGATGCCACCGCCCCGGCAGGTCGCGAACCAGCCGGCGACGAGTTCTTTCTGGACGGAAGAAAGCGGATCCCAGAGTTGCCGGGGGGCGAGTTGGAGGGCGATCGCCATCAGGCCCATCTCGACATGGTGCTGGTGGTAGCTGGCATCGGGTCCCCAATACTGGGGCGACGCAGAATCGGCACCGAGCACGAGCCCGGCCCGGAACCACTGGGCGACACGGTCGCGGAAGCCAGGGTCATCGCGATTCGCGGTGGAATTGGTACCAGCGAGGTTCGCCGCCGGCTCGAGTTCGCTTTGCAGATAGAAGGCGGCGAGAAGCAGGGGGCGGGCAAAACTCTCCAGCCGATCGGCCTGGGCGTCGTGGTCACTCGCCGGGCCGGAGATGGGCAGATCGGCCCGGCCGGGCTGCATCAGCCTGGCGAGCGGCTCGAGAAGGCGGCGGGCGGCGAGCTGCCAGTGCAGGTAGGAGTCGGGGAGAGGCATGGAGGCAGGCGGCGTTTGGCGGGGGCTCCGAAACTCCCCGTCGTTTCAGGTGGAGTGGTCGTAGATTTCGGGTGTCACGATGGCCTCGGGCATTCGGCCTTCCACGTGGGCACGGAGGTTCTGGACGGCAAACGCGCCCGCATCAGGGTAGCGGTCGATGGTCGGTCCACCGGTATGCGGGGTCAGATTTACCGACGGCAGCGCCCGAAATCCGCTGTCGGCCGGCAGGGGCTCGTGCGTGTAGACATCGAGGCCGATCCGGATCTGCCCCTCCCGCGCGATCCGGAGCAGGGCGGCTTCATCGACCACGGCCCCGCGGCCCACATTGACGAAAACGCCTCCCGGTCGGATGAGCCGCAGAAGTTGTTCGGTCACGATGCCGGTCGTGCACGGGATGAGCGGGGCGAGTTCCACGATGATCTCGTTTTCGGCGAACAGGGTCTCCAGCGCCGGCGTGGGTTCCACGCCATGGGCCGCCGCCAGGTCCGGGGTCACGTCCGGGGCGCACACCCTGACGCGGCAGTGCCACGGCTTCAACAGCGTCACGAGTTCGCGGGCCACGGGCCCGAAGCCGTGGATGCCCACGCTGCGACAGAAGAGCGAGCGGGCATCGGTGAGGCCGTTTTTCCAGGAAGCGACGCCGGGTTGATGCATGGCCACCGCCCAGTGGGAGGCGTTGCGCAGGCAGGCGAGGATGTGAAAGAGGGCCGCCTCGGCGACGGTGCGACTGATGGAGGAGCCCCAGTTTGTCACCAGCAGGCCGCGCTCGAGATGGGCGCGCGTCAGCAGGCGTTTGACCGAACCGGTGAGGTAGCAGACGTAGGCCAGGCGCTGCGGCAGCGCCTCGGGAAGACGGGGAGTTTTCCAGCAGCCAACCAGGATGTCGGGATTGGTTTCGAAGAGCTCCGTCGCGAAGGCGTCCGCAGAGAGGCCCGTGGGATCGAGGAAGCGGCAGTCCGCCACCAGGGATCGCAGGTGGCCGAGCAGCGGTTCAGGAAAAAACTCCCGCAGTTCGGTCGGAGTCAGGGCGGCGAGGAGCAACGAGGGACGGTCTTTCACGGAGAAGAAGGCGGGACGCGTGAAGCAAAGGCGGAAAGGAAAGGAGCGAAGGGAGAGCGGGAGGCGGTGGTCAGAGCGGGGGCAGGCATTCGAGGATTTCTGCCTCGGGCTCCGGAAGGAAGGTCACCGGTCCGAGTTGCGCCGGGAGGAAGCACTTGTCGTAGGTCCGCAGCCGGTGGCGCCGGCCACCTACGCAGACCGTGACGGCGCCCTGCGTGACCAGGGCGATCACGGCGCCACCTTCTTCCTTGGTGACCGGAGCGCGAAGATAGGACTTGTAGACGCGAAAGCAGTCGGTCTGGTTCGGCCCGATGAGTTCGTCCTGATAGCAGTCCGGGCCGAGGGGACGTCTCCGGCGCGGACGGCAGCGCACGCGTACGTCGAGTTCAGGAGGCGTGAGCGGTTTGAAATCAAACAGCGTGAGGGCGAAATCGAGGTCGCGGCCCATGAAGCGTGCGGCCTCCGGCAACACGTAACCGGCGCGTTCGAACTCGAACCGGACGACAAGATCGCTGGGTTCCTGGATCTCGACCATGAACACCCCGGCCCCAAGGGCGTGGGGCGTGCCTCCTGGGATGATAAACGTGTCGCCAGCCTGGACCGGAATGCGGTCGAAGCACGCTTCGATCGCGGCCAGATCCTGGCGTTGGATGAGATCACGGAGCTGCGCGGGAGAAGGCGGTCGCTGGAAGCCGACGTAGATGTAGCCGACGGCCTCGGACGGCGACGCGGCCGCGCCCGGGGCGCGCACCCCGAGCACGTGGTACGCTTCCGTCTTGCCGCTGGGCGCGCCGAGCACGCGACGGGCAAATTCGCGAGTGGGGTGCACCTGGAAGTGCAGGCGGGTGCCGCTGTCGAGGTACTTTACCAGGACCTGGGGTTGGGCCCCGTACTTGGCGACGTGGGCTGCGCCGAGGAAGTACTCCGGGTCGCGGGCGAGCAATTGGGCGAAGTCCTGGGGCACCGGATCGGCCCCGATTAGCACCTGGGAAACTCCTTCGCTGAGATGCTCCCGCCCGCGGTTGACGGCCCGGGTCGTGGACGCGATCCAATCCTCGGCGAGGTGGGTGTCGGCGGGGGACGGAATTCCCGCCAGTTGGTCCAGCGTGCGCCCGCCGGGGTAGGTCCGCCACACCCGAGTGGGAGGGAGGAGAATCAGTTGGCCTCGATGGGTCATGGCGACGACGAGAGGAAGGAGCGGTCAGACTCGTTCATTCCAGTGTCGGAGGGGCGGCCCGCCCCGCGGCTCCCGGAGATGGGGGCAAGGCGAGCGGACCGAGGGCGCCTCGCCCACCGGATGGATCGGGCAGAAGGGAGGTGACAGGCATCGCCGGGTCAGAACCGCAGTTCGTAGGTCATCGAGTACATCAAGGGATCTCCGGCGGCGGAAGATCCGTAGGTGAAGCGTTCATCGGTGAGGTTGCTGGCGTTGGCCTGCACTCGGTGGCTGAAACGTCCCTGCTTCCACTTGTAGCCGAGGCCGGCGTCGAAGGCGTGATACGCATCGTTGAGCACGCGTTCACGTCCGCTCGGCAGGGTGACGGTATACGGAATGGAGGTGAGCGACGCGCCCTCGGGGAATTGCGGGAAAGGCAGGAGGCCGCTGGGTAGTTTCAGGTTGAGGAACGGCCGGGCGGCGGTGACGTCGGCGGGACGCACGGCCTGGCCGCTGCCCGGGTTGGCCTGGGAATCGCCGTAGTACTTGAAGCCGGCGTTGCAGAAGAAGCCGCGGAGGGCGCCGTGCTTGAACTCGTACTTGAAGGCGATGCCGCCGTTGTGCTGGGGCGCCCGGCGCAGGCGGGCGCCGATGAGCCAACGGGAGAAGTCGGAATCGCGGACCTCGGCGTTGTTGTAGCCGTACGCGCCGAAGATCTGGAACTCCTCGGTGAGGACGTAGTTGAAGTCGAGGTCGATCCCGCGCGCGGACTCGGTGTTGATCGGGGTGATCGTCTGCGCCGTGGTGCCGATGTTGATGCTCACGCTGGCCTGCACGACATCGGTGCGTTTGATGTCGAAGCCGCTCAGGGTGAGATTGAGACGCTGGTTGAGCAGGCCGAGCTTGAGACCGGCCTCGTAGCCACGCCCGGTCTCGTTGGGGAGGCCGAAGGTGTCGACCCCGGTGCCGGCGGAGTTAATGCGGAAGCCGGTGCCAGGCTGCGGCAGGAAGGACGTGCTGGTGCTGGCGAAGACAGTGACGGCCGGAAGCACGCGGTAGTTGGCGCCAACCTGATAGGTGGTCTCGCGGCTGCGCAGCGATTGGACGGCGGCGGGCGCGACGAGGTAGTTGCGGTTGCGGGTCTTCACCCGGTCGTGGCGGAGGCCGAGCATGAGATTGAGGCGCTCCTCGAGCAGGGTGGCGCGCTCGCTGAGGAACAGGCCGACGACATCGGTCGTGTTGTGCGCGTCCTCGTCCATGGTGTAGAGGGCGGCGTTCTGGTAATAGGAGGTGAACGAGTAGTCCGGGTTGGCGACGCTCAAGCCGCCGGTCTGGACCGCCGTGGGAAAGGCGCTGCTGGTGTTATTCCAGCGCCGCGGGTGTTCGCTCTGCTGCTGGTAGTCGACGGTGAAAAGCACCTTGTGCTTCACGCCGCCGGCGGTGAAGGCGGAGAGCAGGTCGTTTTGCACACCGCCGCCCTCCTCGGGGGTCGGGCGAAAGCGGGCGGTGCCCCGCTGCACGGCGCCGGTGATCGGATTGTACTGATCGCGGCTGCCGACCTCGATGCGCTTGGCGTCGCGGCGGAAGAGGTTGGCGCCGGTCCGGAGCGAGAAGGTCCCGTTCAGGCGGTGCTCGAAGGTGAGGTTGGCGTTGTTGACCCAGCGGTTGGTAAACGTCGCGGGCCCCTGGGTGTTGAAGGAAAAGAGGCTCGGAATCTGGTAGGTGACGCCATTGGAGCCGGTGAAGGCCATCGCGCGATCCGCCAGGCGCACGTAGTGGTTGTAGGTGCGGGTCGGCTGCCACGGAATGGGGCGGCTCTCGACGATGAACGGGATGGTGGCACTGGTGTTGGCGGATTCGTTGCGCTGCAGTCGCTCGACCTCGAGGAGCACGCTCGTGTCGCGGGAAATCTTGTAGAGGAGCTGCAGCGCGCCGGTGGTCTGTTCGTTCTGGCGGTACTTGGTCTTGAACTCCCGCGAGTACCAGGCGCCGTCGAACCGATAGTAGAGCCGGTCACTGCCGCCGACGGGTCCGGTGGACGAGAGCTGGGCGCGGCTCGTGGCGAGGTTGCCAGTGGAGAACGACACGCGCTGCTCCGGCCGGGCGAGCGGGCGCCGCGTGATCACGTTGACGGCGCCGCCGGGCACAACCGCGCCGTAGATGGAGGCGGCGGGTCCCTTGATCACCTCGATCCGATCGACGTTGACCTTGTCGATCAGGCCGATCCGGCGGAAGCCGTTGCGCAGCTGGGCATCGGCGGTGAAGCCGCGGATGGTGTAGGCCGGTGACTGAACCTCGGAGGGCCCGATGTTGCTGACGTAGGAGAACTGATCCTTGTATTCGATCAGGTTGAAGTCGTCGATGAACTCGGCGGTGACCACGTTGACGGCAAACGGCAGGTCCTGGATGCGCGTGGCGACGCGGGTGCCGGTCACGGACTCGGCCGCGAGGTACTCGCTGACCGGGCTCGATTTGACGCGAAATTCACCGAGGGTCACCACCTCGTCGGCAGCGGTGGTGCCGGCGGCCGGGTTCTGGGCGCGGCCGGGCACCGCCAGGACGCAGGCAGCGAGGAACAACGCGAGCAGCCGGGAGGCACGGAGGGTTTTCATGGTGATTCAGGGTTTCCGGACGGATTGCGACTGGCGCACGAGGATCCAGCCGATGACGGACACGAGCAGGCCGCAGCCGAGGAAGGCGAGGCGGCCGAGGAGCGGGTTGGGGATGGCGGCCAGGAGGATCACGAAGCCGCCATACGCGAGGCAGAGCCAGCCGATGGCGCGGGACTGGCGGTCGTCGTTGGCGGCCTGGGCGCCCTCTTCGCGCGCGAAGTCGACCGGGGTGTTGAGGCGGACGAAGAAGGTCTCGATGTCGGCCTGGTAGGCCGCGTCGGTCCGCCGCCAGAACAGCTTGGTTCCGACAAACCAGGCGGTGCCGATCACGACGTTGCCGAAGAACTGGATGCCCTGGGTCCAGTACTCGCGTGAGGCCGCGGTGAGGGTGCCGGTGACACCGAAGGTCCGGGCGGCCCACTCCGGGGTGAGATAATCGCTGATGAAGAGCGAACAGACGAACCCGACCAGCACGGTGCTCCAGGCCGACCAGGGGGGCGTGCGGCGAATCATCAGGCCGAGCAACAGCGGCACGATGATTGGGATCCCGACCAGGATGCTCACCCGTTGCATGAGGAGGAAGAGCCCGAGGCCCTTCAGCGTGCTCATCTTGAGCGCGACAAGGATGACGATGAAGCCGAGCACCACGGTGGCGAACTTGCCCACCTTCAGCAGGTGGCGATCCTCCGCGTGCGGGCAAAAATGAGGTTGGTAGAAATTCTTGAGGAAGATGCCCGCATTCTTGTTCAGGCCGGCGTCCATGGAGGACATCGTGGCGGCGAAGATCCCGCTCACGAGCAGGCCCATCATCCCGACCGGCATGACCGCGCGGGAGATCGCGATGAAGGCGGCTTCCTCGGGGTTCTTGAGCTGCGGGAAGAGCGGACGGAGATCCGGGAACAGGGCCCGGGCCGCCATCGGCGGGACGAACCAGATGACAATCCCGAGGAGGAACAACCCGGCCCCGAGATAGCCGGCCCAGCGGGCATGCCGGCTGTCCTTTACGCAGAGGTACCGGCTGGCGTCGAAGAGGTTGTTGGTGGAGTTGACCTGCTTCAGGATCATCGCGAGGCACCACAGCCCCAGGAAGTCGGCGGAGAAGATCTGGCCCGGGTCGAGGTGGGCGGCGGGCAACTGGTTCAGGAACCCCCCGACGCCGCCGAGGCGGATCAAGGCCAGGACGGTGACGGCCAGGCAGACGGGCATGAGGATCAGGACCTGGATGAAGTCGCTGGCGAGCACGGCCCAGCTGCCCCCGACCAGGGCCATCAGCAGCACGACCAGTCCGGTGGCGATGATGGTGGCGGAGAGGTCCAGGCCGAAGACCGCGGAGAAAAACACCCCGAGGGCGTTGAGCCAGATGCCGGCCTGGAGAGTGCCGAGCGGGATTTGGAGCCAGGTGAAGACCTGCTCGCTGCCGCGCCCGAAACGCTGGCGGATGGCCTCCACCGCGGTGATGACCCGGAGCTGGCGGAACTTCGGGGCGAAGTGCAGGGCGTTGATCAGGAAGCCCAGGGAGTTGCCGACGTAGATGATGGCGACGGGCCAACCGTCAACGTAGGCCTTGCCGGCCGCGCCGGTGAACGTCCAGGCGCTGAAGGCCACCATGAAGGCGGAGCCCCCGACCATCCACCAGACGGCCTTGCCGCCGCCCCGGAAGTAGTCGCTCACGTTGGTGACGAAGCGCCGGAAGACCCAGCTGATCGCCAGCATGTAGAGGAAGTAGAAGACCAGGACGGCGTAGTCGTAGGGGGTCATCAGGGGCGATCGGGCGCGGGGCCCAAGTTCGTTTAATAATTATCAGCTGGCAAGGCCAAATTCCGGCCCCGCGGGGGAGGGGCCCGCGAAGTGCCAGCGTGGCCGGTCCGAGGAGAGGTCACGGTGCGGCGCGGCGGGCGGTGGGAGCCGGGGAACCGCTACTCCGAACCGGAGGCGCGTTCCGGCACGACCTGGGGCGTCCGGATCTTCACGTCATAGCGGTAGATCGTCGCGTTGAAGAACCGGCCCAGTTCGGCGAACAGCCGGGCGGTCTCCGTGTCGGACCACCCGCCGTGGCCGGCGCCGCGCAACTCGAGGAAGGCGGTCTCGTCCGAGCTGTGCTTCAGGGCCTGAAACAGCTCACGGCCCATCGAGTAGGGCACGTAGGCGTTGCCCGTGCCGTGCACGACGAGCACCGGCACCTTGGTGCCCGCGCCGGCCGCGATGGCGGAGGCCGCGCGGAGGGCCGCGCGGTCGTTGCCGAAAAAGTGCCGCCGCAGGTCCGCCAGCAGAGTGGGCGTCTCGTCGGGGTGCGAGAGCCAGGCGTCCAGGTCGCCCGGCGCGTTGATGGCCACGGCGCACCGAAACGTCTCCGGGGCGAGCTGCGCCATGCGCACGGCCAGGTAGCCCCCGACGCCGTTGCCGAGGGCAGCGACCAGGCGGGAGTTGGGACCGGATTTGGTCGAGTGCCCGATGCGATGGAGGAAGGTCTGGACGTCCTCCAGCACCGCGCGATCCAGGCCGCCGTCAATGGCCCGGAGGTGGGTGCGGCCGAGGCCGCTGGAGCCGCGGTGGTTCAGCTGCAGGACGGAAAAGCCCAGGGACGCCAGCGCCTGGGCGCCGCGGTTGAACACGGGCGCATCGGAGAACCACGGACCGTCGTGAAAGTAGATCAGCAGGGGCGCCGGGTTGAGGCGCGACTGGCGGGGCTGGGTGATGAACCCGGCGAGCCGGCGGCCGTTTTCGGCCACGAAGTCGAACTCGTGCGTCGAGTTGCGCTGTTCGGCCGGGAGCCACGAGGCCCGTTCCCCGCAGTTGACCAGTTTTCCCGCCGCCGGATCCGCCACGACAAACCGGCCGGCGTCGTCCGGACCCGACAGCTCGACCAGAAAACGCGTGCGTTCGCGGTTCCATTCCCGGACCTCGCAGCGGGCGGGGGCGAATTTCTTCTGCAGGACGGCCTGCAACTCGGCCAGGCGCGGATCGAACCACTGGGTCAGGCGAGAGGCCGCGGCGAAGTGTACGCCCGCCAGCGCCCCGGTGTGCCGGTCGAAACGCAGCACGTCGCCGGCGGTGAGCGCGGTCGGTTCGATCAGATCATAGCGGGGGTGTCCGATTTCGACCGCATTCAACTGTCCGGTGGTCAGGTCGAGGGCGCGGAGGATGAAGTTCTCGCTGCTGGCATTGGTGGCGATGTACAGGACGCTGCCGTTCGCGTCGAAGCCGAGGGGCACGGAGCGCGGCGCCAGCAGGCTCTCGGCTGCCGCCGTGAAGCCGAGGGGGGTGGCGGTCTTGGCCAGCGCCTCGAGTGGCACCCATTTCTGGCTGCCGGTGGTACGGTGCAGGTAGCGGTAGCGCCGACCCTGCTGGTCGAGGGCCAGGCGCGGCTCGCCCTTGTGATCCAGCCAGACGCGGCGCCAGTTGTCCTCCCGGAGAATCTCCTTCACGCGACCCTTGCTGGTATCCAGTTCCAGGACCACGAGGGGCGGCGGGAGGTAGTCGACATCGTAGGAGGCGTACGCGGACAGCGCGGTTTCAGAGCCGAGTTCCTCGCGCGAAGCGGGAATCGAGCTGGAGCGATCGAACACATAGACGTTCCCCGGCACCGTGATCTGCCGGCGTTCGCCCCGTCGATAGAGCTCGGTGTCGCTGCGCACTTCCAGGAGCACGGTGGTGGTGGAACCGGATTTCGATCCGAGGAGGTAAGGACGCAGGGAACGGCCGCCGTCGCGCGTGGATTCGCTGCCGAAAAGGTCGCCGCTTACGTGGGCCAGCGCCAGGGCTTCCTGCATGGACATCTCCCGCCGCTGCTCGAGGGGACCGGCCGGCAAGGGCGACGGACCGGCTTCCATGTCCGGCGTCTGCATCACGTTGCGGTTGCGCGCGCCGAGTTGCGGGTCGGGTTGGTACGAATCGAAATCGCGGCTGAGCAACAGCGGCTTGATTTCGCCCTTGGCCAGGTCGAGCACGCCGACGGCGCGGCTCCGGGTGGTGAATGCGAGCAGCTTCGGTGAAAGCCAGAGCAGCTGTTGCAGGGCGTGTTCGACCCCGTTGGCGATGGCGTGCTGCCGGCTGGAGCGGCCGTCGACGTCGACGATCAGGATGCCGATATTCCCTTCGCGGCCGTGGCGCGCCAGGGCGACCTGGCTGCCGTCGGGCGCGAGGGTGGCCAACTCGAATTCAAACGGCCGGAAATAGGCGGCCACTTTCTCGTCGATGGCGTCGGCGCGCTCGCCGG
>JACRQG010000013.1 GCA_016222805.1 Verrucomicrobiota bacterium
GAGCGAGGGTCAAAGAGGGCATGGACGGGCGGGTGGAGGCGGATTTATTCACATTGCGCCGGGCCGGTGCTCCTAGGCATGCCGTTCAGGCCGTCCGCGCGCCGTCTTGCCGTAACGAAATTCGTGGTCAGCCACCGAGCAGAGGGAGGATTCAAGGGCGAATCCGTAAGACGCTGATGACTGTGGTCTAAGGGAGGTGTTACTGCAGAGGCCGCTGGGCTAAGGCTCGAGCGACATGGGAAAGAACGAACGACACGGTCCTGACAACTGGCGGAGGGCGGAGTAACTGTGAACCAAAAAACCATTTCAAGGCCAACTTTCCCACAACTTGTTCACACCGGGTTTGAGCATAAGTTTTTTCATTTTTTCGTTGCCAGAACCGGTGGCAGTTAGGCGTTCCGCGGGTCCCCGGCTTTTTCGTAGTTTTCGAGAAATTACATCGCCCGCGGGGAGGCTTGGGAAGCCGTCCGCCGGGGGTGTGGAAGGTTACGATACAGTGACGGGAAGGGACTTTTCGAATACGCGGGGCGGGGGTCAGACCGGCGCGGGATCCGGGTCGACCCACTTGCCGTGCTCGCGGATGAGGGCGATCAGGCGGGCGTCGGCCTCCGCCTGGGGGATGTTGTACTGCACGCAGGTCTTGCCGACGTAGAGGTTGATCTTCCCGGGCGCCCCGCCGACGTAGCCGAAGTCCGCGTCGGCCATCTCGCCGGGGCCGTTCACGATGCAGCCCATGATGGCGATCTTCACCCCCTTGAGGTGCCCCGTCTGCGCGCGGATCCGCTGGGTGGTGGACTGCAGGTCGAACAGCGTCCGCCCGCAACTGGGGCAGGCGACGAACTCGGTCTTGGAAATGCGGGCGCCGGCGCCCTGGAGCACGTTGTACGTCAGTTTGGTGGCGCGGAGCAGGTCGGGCTCGGTCTCGATGCTGACCAGATCGCCCAGCCCGTCGCAGAGCAGGCCCCCGGTGAGGAAGGAAGCCTCGAGCAGGCGGGAGAGGAAGGAGTTTTCATGGTGTACCGCGGTCGCGGCGGTGTTGCGCACCCAGAGGGGGGAAGCCAGTCCGGCGACGCGCAGGGCCTCCGCCAACTGGCGGTAGGCGCCGATCGCATGCCGTGTCGGCTCGGTGGACGGCGCGCCGGCCAGGGTGAAGCACACGTGGCGGGCATCGTCCGGACGGAAGCACTCCCGCAAGGCCGGCAGATCGTCGGGCTGGATTTCGCACGCCAGGAAGTGGCCGTGCCGTTGCACAAGATCGAGAAAGGCCACCAGCTGGTCCCGCTCGGTGACGGCGAAGGACCGCGCGAGCACCAGACGCCCGCGGCTTAGGGCGAGCAGGGGCTGCAGCACGTCCGGCGTGAGGGTGGCGGCGACCTCGAGCACGAGGAAGTCGACCGGGAGCGCGACGCCGGCGGCGACGGTGCACAGTTCCGCGAGGTCCCCGGTGCCCCCAATCGGCAGCAACAGGCCCTCGACCGGCGTATCCTTGTAGCGCGGCGAAGCGAGTTCGGCGGCGGCGGCCGCGAGCGCGGAGACGGACGGCAGGCGCACGATCACCCGGGGCGGCTGTTCGAGGCCCGTGCGGCATCGTCCGCTCAGCTCGAGGGGCGTGGCGGCGCGGCGGGAAAACGCGAAGGGATCGATCGCATCGGGCGCGGTGGTGACCGGCGCGGGCCCGTGCCAGCGGCGCATGACCTTGTCGGCGATGGCACGGGCCACCGGAATCTCATGGACGCTGTCCTCGGTGAGCGAAACGCGGATGGTGTCCCCCAGGCCGTCGAGCAGGAGGGAGCCGATGCCGATGGCGCTCTTGATCCGGCCGTCCTCACCGTCGCCCGCCTCGGTGACGCCGAGGTGGAGCGGGTAGTGCATGTCCTCCTCGGCCATGCGCTGCACCAGCAGCCGGTAGGCCTGGATCATGACCTTCGGGTTCGACGACTTCATCGACAGGATGAGGTCACGGAACGAATGGGCCTCCGCGATGCGCAGGAACTCGAGGGCGCTTTCGACCATGCCCAGCGGCGTGTCGCCATACCGATTCATGATCCGGTCGCTCAGCGAACCATGGTTGGTGCCGATGCGGAGGACGCGGCCCAGCTCGCGGCACCGGCGCACGAGCGGAGAGAAGGCGTCATGGAGCCGCTGCAACTCGGCATCGTAGTCGGAATCCGAGTATTCCCGGACGGCGAACTTCTTCTTGTCAGCGTAATTGCCGGGATTGATGCGCACCTTCTCGACGTGCTCGACCGCCTCCATCGCGGCGGCCGGAAGGAAGTGGATGTCGGCGACGAGCGGGACGTGGCCGAAGCCGGCGGCGGTGAGCCCATCGCGGATCTCCCGCAGGCACCGGGCGGCGGGCACGTTGGGGGCGGTGATGCGCACGATCTCGCAGCCCGCCTCGGCGAGTGCGATCGACTGCTGGAGCGTGGCGGCGACGTCCTGGGTGTCGCTCGTCGTCATCGATTGGACCCGGATCGGGTGAGAGCCGCCGATGCCGACCGACCCCACGCGCACTTCACGGGTGGGTCGGCGGACGGTGTGGAATCGCGAGGCGCAGTAGGACATGGAGAGCGACGGGAGCAGGAAGCGGTGGAGGGCGCCGGATCCGGCATCGCCGACCGCCCCTGCGGGGAGGCCGGACGGCGGCGCGGAGGGAGGATCTACTTCGCCGGGGCCGGCGGCGGAGTCGACGGCGGCGGCGCGGCCTTGGTTTCGGCGGCCCGATCGGCCTTGTAGTCGCGCACGATGCGCGGCACGTCCGAGAAGATCGTCACGTAGGCCACCATCGAGAGCAGGAGGACGAAGAAGACGCTCTGGGCGGTCATGATGACGTTCACGGGCAGGGCCTTGCCGCGCAGGCGGGCGAGGGTGGCGAACAGCATCTGCCCGCCGTCGAGCACCGGCAGCGGCAGGAGTTTGAAGATCGCGAGATTCACGTTGAGCAGGATGGTGATCATCAGGACCGCGCGCAGGCCCACCTCGGCGGCCGTATGGAGGATGCGCACGATCCCGACCGGGCCGGACATCTTGTTCAGGCCGATGTCGGAACTGGGGCTGATCAGGCTGTGCAGGGTGCGGACGGTCCAGCGCGCGACATCGGCGATCTGCTCAAACGGCGAGACGTGGATGATCTTGTAGCCGGTGCGCAGGGCCAGGCCGAGTGGCGGACCGTTCCGGGACTCCGGGCGCGGCGGAATCGTGAGCGCGACGGTCTGGCCGTGCCGGCGCACGGTGACCGCGATCGCGCGATTCGCGTGCGTCTCCAGGTGCTGGCGGTAGGTCGAGTCGTTGATGATGATCTGCCCGTCGAAGGTCAGGATCTCGTCGTCGACCTTGAAGCCGGCCCGCTCGCCCAGCGAACCCGGCGGAACGGCCTGGACGATGAGCTCAAAGCCCGGCCCGATCCCGACGCGACGGATCTTCTCCTCGCCGGCCAGGCGGGGACTGACCTGGATTTCCAGGGGCTGGCCATTGCGCTCAATCGAAAACGTGACCTGGCGCTCGCCCGAGGCGGTGCGACCGGAGCCGAGGACGAGGGAATTCTGGATGTCGCTCCAGTTCTCCACCGGGGACCCATCGATGCGGCGGATAAGGTCGCCGATCTGCAGGCCGGCCTGCGCCGCGGGGCTTGGCACCTTGGTGCCGTCCGGCAGATCGAGGGTGCGGGCGACATAACCGATGCGCGTCGAGACCATGTCGCTGCTGATCGGCTGGCCCATCGCCCAGACGAGGCAGGCGAGCACGAAGGCGAAGGCGACGTTGAAGGCCGCGCCGGCGACAAAGACGATCATCTTGGTCGCATAGCTGACCGGGGGAAGCTTGCTGACGTCGGCGGTGCTCTCCCCCTCGATCGCGCCCAGATCCGCCAGCTGGGGCAGCAGCACGTAACCGCCAAGGGGGAACCAGGCGATCCGGTACTCCACGCCATCGCGACCGCGCCAGGACCAGATCGCAGGCCCGAAGCCGATGGAAAAGCGTTCCACGACGGCGCCCCGCCGACGCGCGGCGAGGAAGTGCCCGAGTTCGTGGACGAAGATCGATCCGCCGAAGAACAGCACGACGAGGAAGATCGACCAGACGTTCGACAGGAGGGATTGGAGGAGTTCGTAAGCCACGATGGGTGCGGGCGTGGGTTAGAGACGATGGTGGGTCAGGTGGGCTTGGGCGCGGTGCCGGGCTTCGATGTCGGCGGCGATGACCGCCGGCAGGTCCTCCGGCTCGAAGTTGGTGATGGCGCCCAGAGTGTGTTCCACGACCCGGGGAATCGCAAGGAACGGGATTTGGCCGTCGAGAAAGGCGGCCACCGCGACCTCGTTGGCGGCATTGAAGATCGCCGGGGCGACCCCGCCCGAGCGCATGGTTTCCCGGGCGAGTCGCAGGAGGGGAAAGCGCCCCTCATCAACCGGGCGGAACTCGAGCTCCAGCAGTCGCGAGAGATCCAGCGCGGAGTCGACGCCGGGCGCCCGATCGGGATGCAGCAGGGCGTGCTGGATGGGAAACGTCATCGACGGCGGGCAGAGTTGCGCGAGCATGGCGCCGTCGGCGAACTCCACCAGGCAGTGCACGATGCTCTGCGGATGCAGCACGGCCGCGCACTGGTCCGCCCGCAGGCCGAAGAGCCACTGGGCCTCGATGAGTTCGAGGCCCTTGTTCGCGAGGGTGGCGGAGTCGACCGTGACCTTGGGACCCATCGCCCAGTTCGGATGGCGCAGGGCGTCGGCCGGGGTGACCCGGGCCAGGCGTTCGGCCGGCCAGTCGCGAAACGCGCCGCCGCTGGCGGTAAGCACGACCCGGCGGACGGCGGCGTGCCGGTGGCCCTCGAGGCACTGGAAGACGGCGTTGTGCTCGCTGTCGACCGGAAGGAGCCGGGCGCGATGACGCCGGGCCTCGGCCATGACGAACTTGCCGGCCAGGACCAGGATTTCCTTGGACGCGAGGGCGAGGTCCTTGCCGGCGGCAAGGGTGGCCAGGGCGGGTTCCAGGCCGGTGGTGCCGACCACGGCGACCAGGACGGTGTCGGCCTCGGGGAGGCGGGCGAGTTCCGTCAGGCCGGCCAGGCCCTCGACGAGGCGCGTGCCGTCGGGAAAAGCCTGGGGATGGGCGCGGGCGGCGGCGACGGCCGCAGGATCGAACAGCCCGACCTGGCGCACGCCGAAACGACGGGCGATGGCGGCGAGTTTTTCCCAGTTGGCGCGGGCCGCGACGCCGACGAGTTCAAGGCGGTCGGGGTGCGCGGCGATCACGCGGAGGGTGTTTTCGCCAATGGAACCCGTGGCGCCCAACAGGACGACACGTTTGCGGGAAGGAGAGGTGGAGGAGGCCACGAAACTGCCCATCATGCAGGAATGGAGGGCGCGGCGGCAAGCACCCGCGGGCGGGGGCGAGGCGTCCGGCTCACGGCAGGCGGAAGATCAGGTAGCCGAGCGGGGCGACAAGGATGATGCTGTCGCTGAGGTCGAACATGCCGCCAATCCCCGGGATGGTCGAACCGGAGTCCTTGATGTTCGCGCGGCGCTTGATCACGGATTCGATCAGGTCGGCGACGATGGCGACAGCCCCGATCGGGGCGGCCAGGAGCGCGGCGACCCCCGGGGTGAGATGCGGTGGGAAGTGGTCCCGGGCGAGCCAGGCAATCAGGGCCCCGACTCCCATCGAGGTGCAAATGCCGCCGGCGGCGCCCTCCCAGGTCTTCTTCGGACTGATCTGCGGAGACATCTTGTGGCGCCCGATGGCGAGGCCGGTCAGCAGGGCGCCGGTGTCGCAGAACTTGGCGACGGCCACGAGCCAAAGCGCCAGCAGGAGGCGCCCGTCCGCGGTGAGGGTGTCGCCAGGCAGGGGGGTGATGATGGCGACGAGGTAGCTCAGCATGAACGGCACGTAGATGATGCCGAACAACGTCGAGGCGAGCGCCTCCACACGGGTCTCGGGGGTTCGTTCCCCGAGGAGGCGGATCGCGAAGATCACCGTGGAGAAGGCGAGGAAGAGATCGGCCGGCAGGCCAAAGCGCGAGTGCAGCCACGGACCCAGCGTGATGGCGGCGCCGAAGGTCATGCCGAACTTGTCAAACGGGTCGTAGCCCGCGCCGTGCATGAGCACGTAAAATTCCCGCAGGGTGAGGACGGATATCAGCGTGGTGAGCACGATCGCTCCCGTCGTGCGCGTGAACCACAGCACACTCCCGACAATCGTCCACAGCAGCACGGTGCTGAAGATGCGTTTTCCCATGGAAGGCCGGGCGGGGACGCGGACTACTTGGCGGCCGCCGGCTTGAGCTGGGCGCTCGTCCGGCCGAAACGGCGCTCGCGGCGGTTGAAATCGGCAATCGCCGCCGCGAGATCGCTCTTGGTGAAATCCGGCCAGAGCACGGGGGTGAAGACGAACTCGGCGTAGGCAGCCTGCAAGAGGAGGAAATTGCTGATGCGGGTCTCACCCGAGGTGCGGATGACCAGATCCGGTTCGGGCATGTCACTCGTGTAGAGATACCGGCTGAAGGTCGCCCAGGAACCGTCATTGAGCTTCTCGCGCCCGGACGCCACGGCGGCCGCGTACGCGCGGGCCGCGTCCACCACCTCCGTGCGGGAGCCGTAGTTGAGGGCGAGGACGAGCGTGTAGTCGGTGAAACCCTTGGTTTCCTCGATGGTGGTGCGCAGGACCCTCTGGACCCCGGCGGGCAGTTCTTCCGTGCGTCCGATGGTCCGGAGGCGCACGCGGTCCCGCACGAAGGTGTCGAGTTCCTTCTTGAGGTAGAGTTCGAGCAGACCCATCAGGGCGCCCACCTCCTCCTCGGGGCGTTTCCAGTTCTCGATCGAGAAGGCATACAGGGTCAGCATCCGCACCCCGAGATCCCGGGCGGCGAACGTGGTCGTGCGCACCGTCTCGACTCCCCGGCGATGGCCTTCGATGCGCGGGAGTCCCCGCTGGGTGGCCCAACGACCGTTGCCATCCATGATGATGGCGACATGGGCGGGAGCCTGGGCAGCGGGAGCGGACATGGGTCGACAGGACCTTGGGTGCCGGCGGGGGGATTGACAAGCCGGCTTCGCGACCCGGTCCGACACGGGGTGTCTTCCGAATTCCCGCCCGTGACGAGAAAGGCGCCGCGCCGAACCAACTCTCGTGCGATTCAGGTGGCGGTTGGGGAACCGCCACTCCTGCCGTCCAAGCCCGCGCCGGTCACAGCCCGCGCATGAAGTTGAAGGTGCGGTCGATCTGGCCTGGCAGCGACTCGTGGACGAAGTCCGGGTAGATCACGACGTCCTTCATCGAAGTGATTTTGTTGTAGGCCGCGAATTGCGTGCTGGGCAGGCAGATGGTGTCCATCAGGCCGGTGAACATCAGCACTTCCGCCTGGATTCGGGGAGCGAGGTGCTGCACGTCGATGTACCCGAGCTTGGTGAACACCGCCTCCTCCCGTTCGTGGCGCGGGTCGAAGGCGCGGAAGTAGAGGCGCAGTTCCTCGTAGGCTTCGCGCGCCTGGTCCATTTCCCAGGTGCGCTGGTAATCGGAAAGGAATGGAAACACCGGGGCGCAGCGCCGGAGGCGCGGTTCGAGGGCGGCGCAGGCGAGGGAGAGGGCGCCACCCTGCGAGGCGCCGAAACACCCGACCCGCGCGGGGTCCACTTCGGCGAAGCTCATCAGGACCCGGGCAAGTTGCGCGGTATCGAGGAAGATCTGACGGAAGTGCAGCCGGGCCGGATCAGGGTCATCGAGCCCCCGCACGATGTGCCCGCGAAGGGTCGTGCCTTTGACCTGGCCATTGTCCTCCGAGCGTCCGCCCTGGCCCCGGCAGTCCATCGCCGCATAACAGAAGCCCTCCGCCGGCCAGCCAAACTTGTCGAGCCAGTCGCCGCTGTGCCCGGAGTAACCGTGGAACTGCAGCACGGCGGGATGCCGCGTGCCCGGCGCGGACTTGGGGCGAAGGTACTTGGCGAAAATCCGCGCTCCGCCCACGCCGGTAAACCAGAGTTCAAAGCACTCCACGCGGCTCGATTGCACGACCGTGGCCGGGCGCAGCTCCGGCCGGGGATCCGTGCCGTCGAGTTCGCGCAGGGCCGCGGCCCAGTAGGCGTCGTGGTCGGCGGGCCGGGGATTGCGGCCCTGATAGCGGAAGAGTTCGGCGAGGGGGAGGTCGATCAGTGGCATGGAGCGGAAAAGAGGAAGACGGGGAAGAGTGGAAGACGTGGAAGAGAGGAAGACGTGGGAAACGGGGGACAGGGAGAAAAGATGAATCGGGGGAAATGGCAGAAAGAAAAAACGGGGGGAGACGGGAAGACTTGGGAGACGGGGAAGAGAGGCGGGGACGATGGGGAGACTGGGGGAAACGAGGAGACGCGGGGAGAGAGGTCAGAACACGCGGAGGAAGGAGCGGGGGCCGGCGTCGACCAGGGGGGTGGCCCCGGGAAGCACCTGCGTGCGGGTGAGGCGGCCCGCGGCGTCGAAGACACCAATCTCGCCCTTCCGACCGGCGAGCGGCGCGAGGCACTCGCCGCGATCGGCGTCGAAGGCCAGGGCGGGCCCGGCCTGGCTCTCCAGCCGATACTCGCGGAGAAAACGACCGCGCCGATCGTGCACGGTGACGCGCCGGCCGTCGGGACCGAGGGCGAGCAGCTGGTCGTTCGTGGCGTCAAGGGCCAGGCCGATCGGATGGCCGGAGATCTGGTCGAGAGAAAAGGTCCCGACAAGTTTCCCCAATCGCGTGCACTCGATGATTTCGCCGGTCCGCGCACCGAGGAGGTAGAGGTGTCCGTCGCGCGGGCGCACGGCGAGGTCGCCGGCGGCGGGAGGAGCACCGTCAACCGTGAACTCCCGCTTGATGGCGCGCGCCGGGCGATCGACGACACGGATGCGGTTGCCGGGCGCCAGTCGGAGGAAGAAATGATCCGTGAACGGGTCGTAGGCAAAGCCAGTGAGGGTGTCGTCGGGTTCGAGGAAACTGGGCACTTCCTGGGCGCCAGGAGGGCCTTCATCGAGGATCGGTTGCGCCGGCCCCGCGGAAACCGCGTAGACGTGCAGGGCGCCGCGGGTGGCACAGCCGGACAGGGCCAGGCCGGCCAGCGCGAGTGCCACGCCGGGGAGGCGTGTGAGTTTTCGCGTTGTCATCGCCCGGGCACGCAGCGTGATTTCCTGGATGAAAGTCGCGTTCATCAGTGGCACGAGCATCGTGAATTCCACGTTGTTTGCGGAGTGGGAGGTGGCGACGATCGAGACGAAATTCGGGCCCGTCACCTACAAAAAGCGGGGCGAACAGGTGTTGATCAACCGGCACGGCTACGGTTTCCCGCTGCCGCCGCACGCGATCAACTACCGCGCCAACATCGCGGCGCTCGCCGATCTCGGCTTTCGCGAGGTGGTGTCGCTCAATTCCGTCGGGTCGCTGAAGAAGGAACTGCCGCCGGGGACTTTCGTGTCGTGCAGCGACTACGTCGGGCTGCAGCAGGGGCCGGCGACCTTCTTTGACACCGAACTGAAGGGGGGCGCGCCGGGAATTCCCAACAACCTGATTCCGCGACTGGTGGCGGAACTGGCGCCGGAGTTCATGATTCAGACCGGCAAGGTCTACGTGCAGATGCGCGGGCCCCGCTTTGAAACCAAGGCGGAGATTCGAATCGTGAAGGACTGGGGCGACGTCATCGGCATGACCGCGGCCCACGAGGCGGACCTGTGCACCGAGGCCGGCCTGAACTACAACAGCCTCGCGTTGATTGACAATTTCTCGAACGGCCTCGAAGGCACCGAGATTGACTTCGTGAAATTCAAGGATCTGGTGAAGGACAACCAGACGCGCGTGAACCGGCTCTTTGCGCGGCTGCTGGAGATTCTTGGCTGACGTCCGATGGTCGCCTCGTCCCAGGCGGTGGCGGCCGGAGCCGGACGACGGCGCCCAGTCTGGAGCAAATGGCCCCTCGCGGTGGCCCTGGTGGTCTGGTGTGGCTTCGTGGGATTGGCGACGCTGCCGGAATTTCACGCGGCGGCGCGTTCCCGGGTGCCGTGGATGCTTTCGCCCCTCTTCCACGACTGGCAGGTCGTACGCCAGGGGTGGGAGGCCTGGCAGCGGGGGGTGGACCCGCTGGCCTCGGCGGACGAGCCATTCAATTACCCGCGGTCCGTGCTGCTGGGGGCGCAACTCGGTGCCGGCCGGGTGCCGCTGGAAGTGGCCGGCGTGATGATGGCCGGCATGGTGCTGGCGGCGCTGGTTTTCCTGCTCCGGCCGGAGAAGAGGTGGCAGGCGCTGATGGCGGTGGCGCTGGTGGTGTCGCCTCCGATCCTGCTCCTGCTGGAACGGGCCAACCTCGATGCCTGGGCCCTGGTGCTCGTGATCGCCGGAGTGGCGTGGTTCGGGCGTCCCAATGGCGGCTGGGCGGGGCGGGTGGGAGGGAGCGGCCTCGTTCTGGCGGCGGCGCTGGTGAAGTTGTTTCCGTTCGTGGCCTTCGCGGGCCTGGCGTGGTTCGGCCGGGGAAGAGGGAGGCTCGCGGCGGTCGCAGGGCTCGCCCTGTTCGCCCTCTGGCTGGCGACCAGCACCGGGGAGATCGCGCTGATTCTGCGCAAGACGACGCGCGGTCTGGAACCGGCCTACGGGCGCATGACGGCGGGCTCGCGCTACTACGTGGAGCGGGTGGCGCCGACGGTTGGCCGGCCGGAGGCGGAGCAGTGGCTGCGGGAGGCGATGAACGCGAGCCTCGTGGGCTGCGTGGCGGCCTTTGCGGTGGCGGCCGTGATCGGCTGGAAGGGGCGGCGCCGCGCGGCACTGGTTCCTCCACGCGGGCCGGCGGCGGCCTGGTTCGTGGGCGGAGCCCTGATTTACGGCGGAACTTTCCTGCTCGGGAGCAACTGGTCCTACCGGCTCGTGTTCCTCCTGCTGTGTGTCCCGTGGTTATGGCGTGCCTGGGAGGTTCCGGCCATGCGGGCCTGGGCGGGTGGGGGGCTCGGGGCCGTTGGAGTGGTGCTCTGGGCTCCCTTTCACCTGGAGTTCGGCTGGGCGATGGCGCGGGAGGCCGTCACCTGGTTGCTTGCGGCCGGCCTGACCGGCGGGGCTGTGGCGGTGCTGGCCGGGGCGGCCGATCCGGAGACCCCGCCGCCCGCCGGAGAAGATCCGATTTGCGCGCCGGGGAAGCCGTCGTAGCTTCCGGGCGATGAGTGATTTTGTCGCGGCCTCCCAGCTCAACGACGCCAAGCAGGCGGTGGCGAAACTGCAGGCGAACATGCGCCTGACCATCCGGGGCAAGGACGACGTGATCGAGCAGGTGCTGGTGTGTCTCGTGGCCGGCGGACACCTCCTGCTCGAAGACCTGCCGGGCGTCGGGAAAACCACGCTCGCGTATTCCCTGGCGCGGTCGATGGATTGCAGCTTTTCCCGGGTGCAGTTCACCAGCGACCTTCTCCCCAGCGATGTCACCGGGGTCGCGATTTACGACGAGACGGTGAAGGAGTTCGTGTTCAAGCGGGGACCGGTTTTCGCCAACATCGTGCTGGCCGACGAGATCAACCGCGCCACGCCGAAGACCCAGTCGGCCCTGCTCGAGGTGATGGATCGGGCGCGCGTGACCATCGACGGCGAGGCGCATGCGGTCGGGGCGCCGTTCATGGTATTTGCGACGCAGAACCCGGTGGATTACGAGGGGACCTTTCCGCTCCCGGAAAGCCAGATGGACCGCTTCCTGATGCGGCTGCGGATGGGATATCCGGAACCCCGGGACGAGCGGGAAATTCTGCGGAGTGCGCGCGGAGGCTATGATGCGATCGCGCTCAACCCGGTTGCGACCCGGAGCGAGATCCTCGCGCTGCAGGCGATGGTGCCGCAGGTGTTCGTGGAGGAGAGCGTGCTGGACTACCTCCTGCGCATCGTGGCGGCGACCCGGACCGAGGCGGAGTTTCGCAGCGGGGTGAGCGTGCGCGGCGGCGTGGCGCTGCGGACCGCGGCGCAGGCGCGCGCCCTGGTGCGCGGGCGGGACTTTGTGCTGCCCGAGGATGTGACGGATCTCGTGCCGCCGATCTTCGCCCACCGGCTGGCGTTGGCGCGGCAGACGAGCGACGCCCTGGAGGAACGCCGGGCGGTGACTGCGGCCCTGAAACGCATCGTGGGCTCGATTCCGACGCCGTCCTGAACGTCGGTTTCGGCGGTCTCCCGTACCCCTGGCGCCCGTCCGCAACGGCGAAACACCTGTCCCCATGGTTTCCCTCCTCCACCGCGCGCCGGATGTCGATGACCCCGGGGGGCAGGGGGACGAGGCGTGGTCGGGTCCGGGAGGAGCGGCACGGAAGGAGCGCTTTACCTGGAGCGGCCTCGTGTGGGCGCTGGTGTATCCGCAGCGCGGTCACCGGATTCTGCCCACCGTGCCGGGGGTGGTTCTGATCGCCCTTTCGTTCGGGATTGGGACCGCGGCCTACAACTCCTCCAGCAACATCCTCTTCATCACCCTTTCGCTGCTGCTCGCCTGCCTGATCCTGAGCGGCGTCCTCTCCTGGCTGAACCTGCGGGGCGTGCGGTGGCGGTTGCGCCTGGCGCCGCCGTTGCGGGTCGGGCACGATGCCATCGTCGCCTTGGAACTGCGCAGCCGGAACCGATTCGTGCCGACCTACGGACTGTGGTTCGAATTCGCCGCGCGACCCGCGGATGCGGAGCCGGGGCTGCGGGCGGAGTCGACCTTGACCGCAAAGGGTGCCGAGGTGCGGGCGGCCCTGGCCCAGGCGGAGGCGGCGGAGTTGCGCGGCCGGGTCCCGCTGGCAGGCCGGTTGGATCCGGGCGGCGAAACCCGGGTGGAGTGGGTCCTGCGCCCGGAGCGGCGGGGCAACCTGCGGATAGAGTTGGTGAGCGTGGGCTCCCTGTTCCCCTTTGGTTTCCTCCGAAAGGACATCGGTACCGGGCTGACGGCCAACGCCGTGGTCTGGCCGGCCCCGGTCGAGTACCGCCGGCACGGGGTCGCGGCCGTACGGCGGCTGGCGGGTGGTGAACGGGTGGCACGGGCTGGTCATGGCGGCGATCTGCTGGCGCTGCGCCGCTATATCAGCGGGGACTCGCACCGGCTGATCCACTGGAAGGCGAGCGCGCGGACGCGGACGCTGTTGGTGCGGCAATTCGCCGCCGAGAGCGCGGAAGGCTACGCGATCTGGCTGTTGACGGATGCCGGCCTGTGGCCGAAGCCCGAGCAGTTCGAGTTGCTGATCAGTTTCGTCGCGACCCTGAGCGAGGATCTCTTCCGCGGCGGACAACTGCGCGACGTCGCGATCAACGCGGAGCCGCCGATGCCCGTCCGGCGGGTGCACGATCTGGAATGGTGGCTGAACAAGCTCGCGACCGTGCGGCCGGCGGAGCACGCCGACCGAATTCCCGGGGAGCTGACGGTGGCCCGGCAAAACGTGATGACGTTCGTGCCGGACGGGGTGCGGGGCGTGGTGGCGTACGTCGATGGGCAAAAGGCGGCTTCGGTATGACGACCCCGGTTGCCCGCCGACCGCAGCTCAGCCCGGATGAACTGCAGCAGTTGAAGTGGCTGCTCGGCGGCCTGCTCACGCTCCTCGGCGTGGGCACGGTGTTGTACATGGACATCGACGCGTGGGTGCTGACCGGTCTCACGGTGGCGGCGACGCTCGCGACGCTGCTGCGGCCGGAACTGCCGGGGCGCGTCCCGCGCTGGGTGCACGCGCTGGCCTTTCCGGCGATCGCGGCCTTCTTCGCGGGGGATCTCTGGCTGAAGATGGAACTGCTGCCGGCGATGGTGCGCCTGGACATCCTGCTGCTGATCTATCGCAACCTGAGCTACCGGCAGCGCCGCGACGACCTGCAGATCATCGTGCTCGGGCTCTTCCTCGTGATCGTGGCGGGCGTGTTGACCGTGTCGCTGACCTTTGCCGGGCATCTGCTCGTGTACACGGCCTGCTCGCTGGCGATGCTCCTCGTGATCACGCTGGGCGACGCGGCCCAGGTGGGAAAGCCGGAGCCGGCCCAGCCGATCCGGGAAACGCCGTCCTGGGCGCGGCACACGGACTGGCGCCGCCTGCTCCGGCGGTTGCAGGAGGTCACGGACTGGCGGGTGGTGGGCCTGGGGGCGGCCCTGTTTGCCGGGGTGGTCGGGGTTTCCGCGCTGCTGTTCCTCGCGATCCCGCGGTTCCAGATCGAAAACAGCATGTTTCTCGATCGCTTCATCACGAAGAAGGCAAAGTCGGGCTTCACCGACGTGATCCGTTTCGGGGACGTGTCCGAGATCCAGCTCGACACTTCGATCGCCCTCAGTGTCGACGTGTCGGATCAGTCGCAGATTCCGGTGACGCCGTACTGGCGGATGCTCGTCCTGGACGACTACAGCAACGGCACTTTCCGCCTGTCGGGTGGGTTGCGGGCGCAGTTTGGGTCGGAACGGACCAACTCGTTCCAGACCGGCCAGGCCCGACCCCGGCTGGGGGAGAAGGCCGTGTGGACCTTCTACCTCGAGTCGGGCGTGAGCCGGTACCTTCCGCTGCTGGGGCACTTTGACATGCTCCGGTTCCGGGAGTCGCAGAACTACCGGTTTGCCGGGGCGCTGGCGCTGGTGAGCCTGCGGGAGGAACCGGTGTCGATGACGGCGTATCGGGTGGAGGGATTCGATCTCACCACGCTCCTGCCCGATCCGGTGTTTGCGGAACGGTGGCGCCGACGCCATGAGCCGGACCAAAAGCCGGTCGGGTTGCAGACGCGACTGATCCTGCGCGACAGCGATCACGGGGTGCTGCGGCGGACGGTGAGCGAGATCACGGGAGGGGAGTCGCCCGGGGCGGCCGAGTTCGCGCGCCGGGCCGGGGAGTGGTTGCGCCGCCAGCACAGCTACTCCCTGACGCCGGCCATCCCGGGAGGGGACGGAGATCCCCTGATCCGCTGGCTCGTGTCGCGCGAGGCGGGGCACTGCGAGCTGCATGCCGGCTCCTTCGTGCTGCTGGCGCGGGCGGCGGGTTTCGCGGCGCGGGTGGTGACCGGCTTTCGTGGCGGGAGCTGGAACGGGTACTCGAACAACTTCACCATCCGCAACTCGGAGGCGCATGCGTGGGCCGAGATCTTTGACGAACGCGCGGGCGGCTGGCTGCGCGTGGACCCGTTGGCGCCCGTGGTGGCCACGACCGGGGAAGAGCCGCGCGGCGAGGCGGCGGTGGCGGCGCGGCTGGACCGGAGCTGGGCGGCGCGCTTCGATAGCCTCCGGGTGTTTTGGTACCGGCGGATCGTGAACTTCGATCAACGTTCACAGGCCGAGACCCTGAAGGCGGTCAAGGAAGCCACCCAGAACACCGGTCGTCGCCTGCGCGTGGCGCTCGAGGGCGCGGTCGACAACCTGAAGGTCTGGCTGACCTCCCCCTGGGACGAGGTGAGGTTGGTGCGGGTTGCGGCGTTCGTGATTGGTGTCGGGGCGCTCGGCTGGTTCTTGAAATCGGTGGGGCCGGGGTGGTGGCGGTTGCGCCTCCGGGGCTTCGGGCACCGGCGGGATGATCCGGTGCGACGGGAAGCCGGGCGCTGGCTGTCGCGGTTGGCGAACGGCGAGGCGGCAGAGGAGGAGGCCGGGGTGATCGCGGATCTCCAGCGCGTGCGGTTTGGAGCACGGCCCACCTGGCCGGAGCCCGCGCGGGTCTTCCAGCGGGCGCACCAGGCGCTGCGGTCGCGGCGGCGGCGCGCGGTCAGTCGGACCGGAAGCGGATCGGGTTGAGCGGCACCTGGTTCTTCCGGTCCAGCCAGGCCTTGAGAATGGCGTGGGCGACGGGGCTCGCGTAACGCCCGCCGCCGGTCTCCTCGCCCGGGGTGTCACCTTCGATTGCCACCGCCAGGGCGATCTGGGGATTCTCCACCGGCGCGAAGAGAATCAACCAGGCGAAGTTGATGGTCCCACGGGGGCTGGGCTTCTGGGCGGTGCCGGTCTTGGCCGCGAGGCGGAGGCCCGGGAGGGGCTCGAGCAGTTCCTGGAAGATTCGGGCGGTGCCGAAGGGTTTCCGGGTGACCTGCTCCATGCCCTGCAGGAGCGCCGCCCGCTGCTCGGTGGTGAGACCGATGGGCTCGTGCCGCTGCCGGGGGCGGTTGGGATCGTGGAGGATCGTCGGCTGCGTCCAGACTTCGTTGCGGGCGACCGAGGCGGCGAAGCAGGCCATCTGGAGCGGGGTCACATCCACGAAACCCTGGCCGATCGCCATGTTTGCGGTGTCACCGCCGACCCACGGTTCCTTGGTGGTTCGGCGCTTCCACTCGGGATCGGGAATGATCATGCGCCGGGTCTCGTCGGGCAGCTCGATTCCGGTCGGACGGTCGAGATGAAAGCGGCGGGCTTCGCGGGCGATGGCCTCGGGGCCCATGTCCATGCCGTGCTTGTAGAAGAAGACGTTGCAGCTCTTGGTGATCGCCATGACGAGGTCGATCTCGCCATGGGCGTGACCGTCGTGACAGGCGAACGCGCGCGCGCCGACGCGGAAGAAGCCGGGGCAGTGGGCGGTGCTGTCAGGGGTGACTGCGCCGGCGTGAAAGCCGGCGATGGTGGTGAGGATCTTGAACGACGAGCCCGGGTGGTAGGCGCCCTGGACGGCGCGTTTGAACCACGCGCCGCGCGCGGTGATATCGGCCGCGGTGGCGCCGCTCAGGCGGGGAGAGAAGGCGGCGAGATCGTAGTCGGGCTTGCTGGCGAGCACGAGCACCTCCCCGGTGTTGACGTCGACGGCGACGGCGGCGCCGGCCATCTCGTTCTGGGCGAGGCGTCCCTCCGCGGCGAGCTGCAGGTCGATGTCGAGGGACAGGACGAGGTTGCGGCCCTGCTTGGGGTAGACCTGGGCCAGGGGCGGATTGATGCGGTTGCCGGCGGGATCGACCCGGAAGATGGCTCCCCCGGCCTCCCCCTGCAGCAGCTCGTCGAACTGCTTCTCGACGCCGTCGCGCCCCATCGTGCCCTTCATCTTGAAGGTCTTCAAATCGTCGCCGGGGAAGTCCTCCAGCTCCACCGCGTCGGTGGACCCAACGTATCCGAGCGTATGTGACGCCGCCGAGCCGTAGGGGTAGTCGCGGACGCTGGAGGTGTGCACCTGGGCGGGCGAGTTGACCGGCAGGCGCTCGAGCAGGCGGGCGTATTCGGCGGGGGCGAGATCGTCGAGCAGCGTGTAGGGCAGGAGCAGCTCGCGGGCGAAGTGCCGCTCGAGATCGCGGGTGTCCACCCGTTCCTGGCGCCCGAGGATGCGGTTGACCTCGTCGAGATAGCGTTGAACCACGCTGGCGCGGGCAATCTGCACGCGCTGGGCGGCGCTGGGCAGATCGGCGGCGTCGACGTCGTCGAGATTGCGGTAGTTGCGCCGGATGCGGATCTCCTCGGCCCGGATCTCCGGGCGCAGGGCATCGAGCAGCAGCCGGACCGAGAAACGCGGGCGGTTGCCCACCAGCAGGCGGTGGTGCCGGTCGTAGATGTTGCCCCGCGGGCCCGGATAGACGATGCGGCGCTGGTTCTGGACCCGCTCCGCATTGGCGTGCTCGCCGACCTTGAACAGCTGCTGGTACGCCAAACCTCCGGCGAGCGTGAGGAGGAGGATGGCGAGGACGAAATAGAAGAAGACGATCCGGGGATCGTACCCCTTGTGATGGTCGACGAGATGGCCCGCGGATTCGGCCGGATGGGAAGGCGCGCGAGGCATGGCCGGAGGTATCGGGTCTCAGGCGGCCTGGCGGGAACGGAAGGCCGCGAGGGTTTGGGCGAGCCCGAGGGCGCGGGCCTGCAGGGCAAAGAACCACGGGGTGACCACGACCAGCGCCAGCTGGGAAACGATCAGATCGGCGAGCAGCCGGGGCCACAGGCTCGCCGGGGTGGAGACGGCGCGGGCCTCGACGAAGACCAGCCCGAGGAAGATCCCGAGGTTGGCGAAGAGCACGACGACGGTCGTGGCCACGTTGTCCCCTCGGGGAATGCGGTCGCGCAGGCGAAAGACAAATACGTGCGCAGCCGCAAAGAGGAGGAAATGGGTTCCGAAGGGCACCGGGGCATGCGCATCACAGACGAGCGCGGCGGCGAGGGTGGCGAACAGGCCCGGACGGAGCGGTTGGTGGAGGGCGATGGAGGCGACGAAGAGGCCACCCGCGAACAGGCAGAGGTGCAGCGAAGCGAGGGTGTGGTTCACCTCCGCGACGACCGCCCAGAGGAGGAGCAGCGGGGCAAAGAGGACCAGGGAAAGGCGCATGGGTGGAGGGGGCCGGCTCTACCGGCCGCGCGCGGCCGCCGGTGCCCCGTCGAGGTTGAGCGGGACCATCACCGTCACCTCGGTGAGGGAACCGAGGCGCTCGTCGAGGCGCACCTCGCCGGACTTGAAGAGCCCGTCGCTGCCGAGTTCCGCGCGGACGATGGTGCCGAGGGTCAAACCCGGGGGAAAGATGCCGCCAAAGCCGGAGGTCACGAGGCGCTTGGGCGTGTTGGGGGAGGCAATCAGATCGAGCGGCATCAACTCCACGACGCCCTTGGGCGGGGCAAACGTGGGGTTGTTGCCGCCCTGGAAGCTGATGGGGCGCGAGTCCCCCTCGACGACGCCGGCCAGGCGCACGTTGGGGCTGCTGATGAGTTCGACCACCGCGGTCGTGGCGTGGACCTCGGTGACGCGTCCGACGACGCCACCGGTGAACACCACCGGCGCCCCCACCGGAATGCCGAAGTTGCGACCCTTGCGAATCACCAGGCGATGCCACCAACTGGAGAAGTCGCGGCGCGCGACCCGCGCGTGTTCGAAACGGTAGTCGCTGAACGACGGCAGGCGCAGCAGGCTCTCGAGGCGCGCGATTTCGGCCCGGAGTTCCACGTTCTCCTGCACCGCGACCTCGTAGGAGGCATTGACGCGGGCGAGATCGCGTCCGGCCTCGATCAGCTCGTTCTTCGAGTGCAGCCGCAGCGACCAGTATTCCTGCAAGTCCCGGACCTTGGAGGTGGCGAGCGTGATCGGGGCGGTCAGCTCGAAGAAGGTCGCGCGGGCAAACGTCTTGACGGCAGTCGGCAGGAGCAGCCACGCGGCGACGATGACGCCGAGGGTGACGAACGGATGGGCCTGGTCGAAGCGTTTGAAGGGCACGGAGCGCTCGGAGGATGCGCTGGACCGGCGCGGGCGTCGGCGAGGCGCGGAGAAGGACCGCCCCCGGAGCCAGGCGGGCCTACGAGTTCTTGTTCTCCAGGTAGGTGCCGGTGCCGTTGGCGACGGCGGAAAGCGGGTCCTCCGAGACCGTCACCGGCAGGCCGGTCTTTTCGCTGAGGAGTTTGTCGATGCCACGGATGAGGGCGCCGCCGCCGGCCATCACGAAGCCGCGGTCCACGAGATCGGCGGAAAGTTCCGGCGGACAGCGTTCGAGCGTGGTGCGCACCGCGTCGACAATGGCGGCGATGGTGTCGGCCAGGGCCTCGCGGATCTCCTGCGAGGTGACGTGAATCGTCTTGGGCAGGCCGGCGACCGAGTCGCGGCCCTTGACCTCCATCGTCAGCTCCTCGTCGAGCGGGTAGGCGGAGCCGAGGCGCATCTTGATCTCCTCCGCGGTGCGCTCGCCGATCAGCAGGTTGTACGCCCGCTTCATGTAGCTGATGATGGCCGCGTCGAGTTCGTCGCCGGCGACCCGGATCGACTTGGAGAAGACGATGCCGGAAAGGGAGATGATCGCGATCTCCGTGGTGCCGCCGCCGATGTCGACGATCATGTTGGCGGCCGGCTCATCGATGGGCAGGCCCACGCCGATGGCCGCCGCCATCGGTTCCGGAATCGTCTCGACGCTGCGCGCGCCCGCGTGCGTGGCCGACTCCATCACCGCGCGCTTCTCCACCTCGGTGATGCCGGAAGGGATGGCGATGACGACGTGGGGCGGGGCGCGGAAGGCGGAGTTGGAGACCTTGCGAATGAAGTACCGCAGCATCTCCTCGGTGACGTCGAAATCGGCGATCACGCCGTCCTTCATCGGACGAATTGCCGTGATGTTGCCGGGCGTGCGCCCGAGCATCCGCTTCGCCTCGTCGCCGACGGCGAGCACCTTGCGCGAGGTGGTGTCGAGCGCGACCACCGAAGGCTCCCGGAGGACGATTCCCTTTCCCTTGACGTAGACGAGCGTGTTGGCCGTGCCGAGATCGATGCCGATATCGTTCGAAAAATAGCCGAAAATGTTCGCCATGATTGCGGTGCGGGATGCCGGGAGAGTGGCGGCGTTTCGCCGACGGAAACGAATCGGCGGCGCTCCGGAGTGTCAACGAGGTAAATACGCGCGGAGGCCGCCGCGGCGGTGTCCGCGGTCCTGCCTGCGCGCTTGACGCGATTGCGGGCTGGGCGCGTGCTGGAGCGACCGCGGGCGCATGCACGGATTTCACTTCATCCAGGATTTGGCGGTCATTCTCGTCGTGGCCGGCGTGGTGGGCTGGCTATGCCAGCGGATTGGACTTTCGGTCGTGGTGGGATTTCTGGCCGCCGGCATGGTGGTGGGGCCGCACACCACGTCATTCGCACTGGTGCAGGATGTCGAACGGGTGGATACCCTGGCGCAAATCGGCCTGGTGTTCCTGATGTTCTCGATCGGGCTGCAGCTGAGCCTGCGCAAGATGCGGCGGCTCGGAGTGTCGTTGATGCTCGCGACCTTCGTCGGGGCGATGACGATGTACCACCTGTGCCGCATGGCGGCCGCGGCGCTGGGCTGGGGGGCGACGGAAGGGCTCTTCCTCGCCGGCATGCTGATGGTCTCCTCCTCGGCGATCATCAGCAAGATTCTGCACGAGACCGGCACGAATCACGAGCGGGCGGGGCAGTTGGCGATGGGGGTGTCGGTCCTGGAGGACGTGGTCGCGGTGGTGATGCTGACGATCCTGAACTCGATGGTGCAGTTCGGGCAGGGCGGGGGCGCAAAGGTGTCGCAGACCCTGCTGCTGCTCGGCGCCTTTGTCGTGCTGGCGTGGGTGGTGGGTCTCCTCCTGATCCCGTGGTTGCTGACGCGGATGAGCATCGCGGCCGAGGAGGAACTGCAGACTCTCGGGCTGGCGGGCCTGCTCTTTGGCCTGGCGGTGGTCGCGCAGTCGGCCGGCTACTCGCTGGCCTTGGGGGCGTTTCTGCTCGGGACCATCGTCGCGGAGACCCCGCACCGCCACCAGGTGGAGCGCACGTTTGAAGGGATGCGCGACGTCTTCAGTGCCGTGTTCTTCGTGGCGATCGGGATGCAGATCGATGCGCAGGAACTCGGCCGGGAGGCGGGCCTGATCGGATTGGTGGCGCTGTTCACCCTCCTGGCGCGGCCGCTGGCAGTGAGCGCGGGACTGCTGGTGATCGGGACGCCGCTCAAGGACGGCTTGCGCACCGGATTGACCGCGACCCCGATCGGTGAGTTTTCCTACATCATCGCGCAACTCGGCGTGGCGGCGAAGGTGGTGCCGGCGCGCTTCTATCCGCTGGCGATCGGCGTTTCCCTCGTGACCGCCGTGGTGGCGCCGTGGCTGATGCGGCGGGCGGACGGGATCGCCGGCGCGGTGGTGGCACGCCAGCCGCGTTGGTTCGAGTACTGGATCCGCACCTATCACGACTGGCTGGGGCGCATGCAGGCGCGGCAGGCCCGGAATTTCCTCTGGCAAGTGGGGCGGAAGCGGGTGGCCCAGGTGAGCGTCGGCGTGCTGTTTGTCACCGGGATCGTCGTGTTTTCGAGCCAGCTGTTCACCCTCGTGGAGGAATGGCTGGAGCCGCACCGCCTGCCACCGGCGGTCCTGCCGCTCGCCTTTTGGACCGGCCTGACGCTGGCGGTGCTGGCGCCCCTGGTCGCCATCTGGCGCAACCTCTCCGCCATGGCGATGCTCTATGCGGAACTATCGACCCGGGGACACACCCAGGGGGCCCGCCTGCGGCCCCTGATCGAAACCGGGCTCAAGATCGGCTGCGGGGCCGCCATCTACTTCTGGCTGGCCTCGATCCTCCCGGCGGAAGGGACGGCGAAATGGCTGCTCGTGGTGAGTGGCGTGGTCGCGGTGGTGGTGGTGGTGGTGCTCCGCCGGAAACTGATCTACTGGCACAGTGAAATGGAGGTTGGGTTGCTCAACGCGATCGAGACCGCGGATACGAAGATGACGGCGACGACCGCGCCGTGGCTCCAGCCCCACCGGGAGTGGAACCTCCATATGATCGACTGCACGCTGCCGGACCTGGCTGATTGCCAGGGCAAGGCGATCGCCGACCTGCGGCTGCGCGCCCGCTTCGGCTGCTCGGTGGTCGGCATCGAGCGCCAGGGCTACATGATCTCCTTGCCCGGGCCGGAACAGGTCCTCTACCCGCGCGACAAGGTGTTGCTGCTGGGGACCACCGAACAGGTGAAGGCCGGCCGCGAGTTCCTCGGCGCCGTGAGTGGCCGGCACCGGGCGGATTCGGTCTTTGGCGAGGTCCGAATGGAGACGATCGAGATTTCCGCCGATAGCCGGGCGGCGGGTAAGTCCCTCGGCGACCTGTCGCTGGCCCAGCTCCATGGCGTGCAGGTGGCGGGCGTTCACCGGGGCAACCTGCGCATCCTCAATCCCGGGGCCCAGGAAACCGTGCGGGCGGGCGACGAACTGCTGCTCCTCGGAACGCCGGCGCAAATCGCGGAGTGCAAGGCCTGGCTGCGGCAGGGGCCGGACGGAGCGATGGCCGGCGGCTCGGCCTGAAAAAAAGAGGCGCGCCAATTGGGCGCGCCTCAGGGCGGAATCTAGTTGTGAGGGCGGACGTAGCGGTCAGGAAGCCGCCGGCGGTTTGGTGGCCGGGTCGTTTTCCTTCTTGGCCGGTTCGGCAGGCTTGGCCGGCTCCGGCTCGTCCTTGGAGGCCTTCTTGAACTCCTTGATCGATTGACCGAGGCCCTTGGCGAGGCTCGGGAGTTTGGCTCCGCCAAACAGCACGAGCAGGATGATCAGGATGACGATCAGTTCGGTGGGGCCCATGCCCATGAAGGCGGCGGTAGACATAATTGACGGCAACGTAGGACCGAAGAGGGGGGTGTAAAGCGGGAAAGCGGTTGCGGCTGTCACGGTGCGAGCCACACGACTTCGTCGCCGGGAGACGGCCGGCCCTCGACAATCGTGACCCCCAGCGTGCGGCCGCGCACGTAGCGCGAGGCCCGCAGGTGGGCCGTGTGCCGAAGCTCCGGGCTGCGCGAGGAAAGCTCGGTGCCTTCCGCCGTGGCGGCGGGGGGGGCATCCGCGCCGAGCGCGACAAAGGCGAACGGGCGCTCCGGATCCACCGCGATGATGCGGCCCACGATCAGGCGGGGACTCGGAGCCAGCGGCTCCGCCGGTGCCGCCGGGTGGGGTGTGCGCAGGGCGCGGAATCGCAGGCAGCCTGCGGTAGCTCCCATCAGGACCGTCAACACCAGGAGGAGGACGGTCGTGCGCATGGAAGGGCGCGGTCCCCGGTGGCGGGGCCGGCAGGAGAAGTTCAGAGCTTCGGCAGCGGGAAGCCAAGTCCGCCCGGCAGGCTGCCGCTGCCAAGAACCGGCGGGAGGCCCGCGGCGGGCTTGGCACTGCCCGGCGGACGGGCGGTGGCGGCGACCTTCATCAGGTTCTGCGCGTTGTCGATCTGTTCGGCGTCGAAGAACCCGTGCAGCTGCCGGATGCGCGTCGGATGGCGCATCTTGCGCAGGGCCTTGGCCTCGATCTGGCGGATGCGCTCGCGGGTGACCTTGAATTGCTTGCCGACCTCCTCGAGGGTGCGGCTGTACCCGTCGATCAGGCCGAAGCGCAGCGACAGCACCCGGCGTTCGCGTTCGGTGAGGGTGTCGAGGACGTCGATGATCTTCTCCCGCAGCAGGGAGTAGGCGGTCATGTCGTACGGGTTCTCGGCCGACTTGTCCTCGATGAAGTCGCCGAAGGAGGTGTCGTCGCCGTCGCCCACCGGCGACTGCAGCGAGATCGGCTGCTGCGCCATCTTCATGATTTGCTGCACGCGCTCGACCGGGAGATTCATCTCGTCGGCGACCTCCTCGGGCGTCGGCTCGTGGCCATATTCCTGGAGCAGCTGCTTCTGCACCTGCATCACCTTGTTCAGCGTCTCGATCATGTGCACCGGGATGCGGATGGTGCGGGCCTGGTCGGCGATCGAGCGGGTGATGGCCTGGCGGATCCACCAGGTGGCATAGGTGGAGAACTTGTAGCCGCGGCGATACTCGAACTTCTCCACCGCCTTCATCAGGCCCATGTTGCCCTCCTGGATGAGGTCGAGGAAGGACAGGCCGCGGTTGGTGTACTTCTTCGCGATGGAAATGACGAGGCGCAGGTTGGCCTCGACCATCTCCGTCTTGGCCTTGTGCGCTTCCCGCACGTGGACCATCGTCTGGGCGACGACGTTCTGCAGTTCGATCGGGCCGATGCGCTGCTGGGCCTCGATCTGCTTGAGCCGCGCTCCCACCGCCTTGGTGTCGATGGCGGCGTCCTTCTTGGTCTTGGGATGCTTGGCGCGGTCCAGTTGCTGCCGCAGCGAATCGATCTCCTCCAGGGTCGGGCGCAACTGCTCCAGGTACTCCTCGTACACCTTCAGCTTGAAGTAGAACTTGCCGAAATAGCCGCGGAGAACGTTCTCCCGCTTCCGGAACTTGGTCAGGACCTTCTTCTTTTCCGCCTCCCCCTTGGCCTTGAGGTACTCCTCCCAACCTTCGCTGACGTTCTGCTCGGCCGTGGCCGTCTGCTCCACCAGCTTCTGCAGGCCCTTGAAGTAGGCTTCGCGGGACTCGATCTTCTTGTCGATCACCAGACGGTCGAAACGCTCCTCGCGATTCAGCAGCTTGGTCCCGAGCCCGACGATGTAGCCGCCGATGGCGGAGGCCTGGAACAGCGCTTCCTGCGCCTTGAGTTCGGCGGTCTCGATGCGCTTGGAAATCTCGACTTCCTGTTCCCGGGTGAGCAGGGGCACCTGGCCCATCTGCTTCAGGTACATCCGCACCGGATCGTCGAGGATGTCGTTCTGCGAGGAGCGGGATTGCTCCTCCTCGGCCTCCTCCATCCGCTGCTTGTAGTCTTCGACCTGATCCGGCTCGAGGATCTCGATTTCGAGGTTCTGCAGGATGGAGAGGACGTTGTCGATTTCCTCCTGGTTCTCGACGGACTCGGGCAGGGCCTCGTTGATGTCGTCGAAGGTCAGGTAGCCCTGTTCCTTGGAAAGGCGGATGAGGTGACGGATCTTGTCGTTGATCCCTCCGGCGGGGATCGCGTCGGCGCCGTTTTCAGCGTTTTCGCTGGGGGAAGCTGGGGTGATCTTCTCGAGGGCGGCTTCGACGGCTTCGGACTGGGCGGGATCGGCGGAGGCGGACTTGGGCTTGCGCGACATGAGGAAGGGAAGAGGTCGACCGAACGGAACTTGGAAAACCAGCCGGTCAGGCGGTCGTGGTCAGGACGACCGGCACACGGAGCTGGCGCTGCAGTTCAGAACGTTCTTTCAAGAGTGAAATTGGGTCAGAATCACTGTCCGCGTGGGGATTGGCCAATGCAAGTTCTATTTGGCGCAGGCGCGGTTCCAGCGCCCGGGCGCGGAGCTGCCGGAGTCCCTCCTGCGCGACCTTCACGGGATCGTCGATGGAGGGGGCCTCGAAGAGCAGGCTGGCCACCAACGCGCGCTCGTCGGGGGTTTCCAACAGGGAGTCGAGGTGGTCGCGGCCGGGCCACGTATCGTGCTCAAACTCCCCCAGGAAGCGGTTCAACAGCCGACCGGCGGTATGGGCCGGAGACGTGTCGACCCAGTCGTGTTGGATCGCGTGGCTCAAGGGCTTACCGAGGGACTCGTAGTGCAGGCAGAGGAGGAGAAGATGGTGCTCCGGGGTGGGCGGAGGAAGTCGCGGCGTCCCGGGGCCGCCTGTTGCGGCCGGAGCCTGGGCCTCCGAACCGGTCGGGACCCGCGGACCGCTGCGTTGCAGGCGCAGGAGGTAGGAACGGAAGTCACGTTCGGCGGCCGGTGCGGAAAGCCGCAGGTGGCCCGCCACTTCGGCGACGAAGGCGGCCCGTGCCACTTCGCTTTCCGCAGCGGCGATCACCTCGTACACCGACTGCGCGGCGCGCGTGCGGAGTTCCGAGGAGGCCTGCGCCGGATCCGGTACGGCCGCGCGACAGGCAAACTCCATGGCGCTCAGCGCGGCGCGGCGAACTTCTTCATAGGCGGCGAGCCCGCGCTCGAGGAAGAGAAGATCGGGGTCGAGCTTGGCGGCCCCGGCCAGGGTGAAGAAACGCACCTCAAGACCGGCCTTGAGCGCCATCGGCAGGAAACGCAGCGCAGCTTTCTGCCCCGCTGCGTCACTGTCGAAGAAGCACTCCACCTGCGGATGATAGCGGCGGAGAAGCACGAGCTGGGATTCGGTGATCGAAGTTCCCTGGGGCGCGATGGCGGTCTTCAACCCGACGCTCCAGCAGCGAAGGGCGTCGAGCTGGCCTTCGACCAGGACGAAGGGCCGCCCGTCGCCCACCACCGTCCGGGCTCGGTCGAGGTTGAAGAGCAGGTTCCCTTTGGTGAAGACGGGGGTCTCCGGGGAGTTGACGTACTTGGCTTCGCGGGCCGGATCGTCCTCGGGGGTTCGGTCGGTTTGCCGGGCGGTGAACGCGACCACGCGCCCCTGATGGTCGCGAATCGGAATCATGAGCCGCCCGCGGAAGCGGGGGCGCAGGGCGCCAAGGGTGAGGGTGGCGTCGTCGTAGATGAAGAACAGGCCGCATTTCCGCAGGGCTTCCTCCGAGAACTTCCGGCGCAGCAACACGGCTCCCAGTCCGCTGCCTGCGGCATCGGTCGCCCCGATCTTGAACTCGCTCGCGATTTCGAGCGGAAAGCGGCGGCGGTCGGTCCAGTAGGAGCGGAAGTAGGTGCCGGTGTCGTCGGCGGCAAGGAACGCCTGGTGGAGGTGGTCCGCGGCGACCTCGTGGAGATCGAAGATCTCCTGGCGCAGCGAGCGCTCCTCCCGACTCGGCCCCCCCGAGCCCTCCTCGTATTCGATCACCACACCGAAGCGCTTGCCGATGGCCTCCACGGCCTCGGTGAACCCCAACTGCTCGGTCTCCCGCACGAACGAAATGACGTCCCCGGCCTTGCCGCAACCAAAGCACTTGAAGAAGCCCTTGTCGGGATCGACGTGAAACGACGGGGTCTTCTCGTTGTGAAACGGACAGAGCCCCTTCAGGCGGGTGCCCCCGGCCTTGCGCAGCGTGACCACCCGCGACACGACGTCCGCGAGGTTGACTCGCAGTTTGAGGTCGCGGACGCAGGTGGGCTTGATGACGGGCATGGAGGCCGGGGAGGTAGCGGAAACGCAGGCGCGGGACCCACGGGGCGCGGCCCGGAGCCATGATTGAGAGACGAACCGCGGGACGCCGCGCCGACGGCTGGACGAAGATTGCACTTTCAACCCGTGGCACCGGCTGTCAAGTTCCCGGCCCCTGGCGGTTCCCGGCCTGCGGATTTTCGCCGGCGGGGAGGAACCATCGCGCTCCGTCAGACCACTCACCCAAACATGCGTTTTTTCCTCGTTTTCCTCCTCGGACTGGCCGGAGCGCTGGGTCCGGCGTCGGCGGCCGACGCGTCCAAACCGGCTGCGGCTGGTGCCAGGCAGGAACCCGTCTGGCAGGCCCGGCTGGCGGCCTTCGACGAGGCGACCTACGAGACGCAGGTCGAGAAGATGATCAGCATCTACGAACGGGCGTCCGGGCGGAAGCTCGCTCCCGGGGCCAAGCGCAAGGTGGGCTTGAAGATCTACGCCGACTCCGGGCCGGGACTCGCCACCCCGATTCCGCTGGTGAAGGGAGTCATCTCCGCGCTGCGCCGGCGCGGCTTCGAGTCGTCCAATATCTTCCTCGTGGGCCTGAATGCGCTGCGGCTGCGCATGACCGGGTATCTGCCCTCGCTGGTTTCGGGCGAGACGCCGTTCTCAGGCAACCCGGTGTACGTGCTCGAATCCGGGCGCTACTACGATCCGGTCTGGTTCTACGACTCACCGCTGCCGCAGCGGTTCGACCCGATCTTCGCCCAGGAGCAGGTCAAGGGCGTCTCGAACACCTCGACGAAGGACGAGGACCGCAAGAGCTTCCTGGCCACGCCGCTCTTCCTCGATGCGGATTTCTGGATTAACCTGCCGGTCTTCTCCGATCATCCCACGCTGGGGATCAACGGGGCGCTGGTGAACGCCACCCTCTGGAACGCGTCCAACACCGCGCGGTTCTTCCGTTCGCCCGCCAACGCGCCGGCCGCCGTGGCGGAAATGAGCGCCATCCCGGAGCTACGGCAAACCTGGGTCTTCACCTTGGTGAGCCTGCAGCACTACCAGTTCGTCGGTGGACCGTTCTTCAATTCGCTCTACACCGTGTCCGAGCCTCTCCTGTGGCTCAGCAACGACCCGGTGATGATGGATGCGCTGGCGCGGGACCGGATCAATCTCCACCGCAAGAAGCAGGGCTTCGTGAGCGTCGACGAGGAGATCCGGACGCTGGAGTTTGCCGAGACCCTCGGGGTGGGATCGACCAAGACCTCGCAGGTCAACCTCGTGCCGGTCGATTGAGCCGGGCGTTGGCTCGCCGGGGTGGGCAGGCGGCCAAATTCCCTCTTGCCGCCGGGAGGGAGGTGGGGCGAAGTGAAGGCGATCTCGTCGCATGACTTCTTCCGCCTACCTGCCGTTCCTCATCCAGGCTGTGCTGGCCGCGGCCATCACGGGGGGAGTCGTGGCCGCCAGCCAGTTCTTCGGCCAGCGGTTCAAGCCCAACGCGATCAAGGACAGCGCCTACGAGTGCGGGGTGCGCAGCGAAGGGCTGGTGCACACCCGATTTTCGGTGAAGTTCTACCTCACGGCGCTGCTCTTCATGCTGTTCGATCTCGAGGTGGTGATCCTCATCCCCTGGACGTTCATCTACCGCGAGTTTCTCGCCCACCACATCGCCATCTTTGTCCCGATCCTCTTCTTCCTTGGGGTGCTCGTGCTCGGCCTGTTCTACGAGGTCCGCAAGGGAGCCCTGGAGTGGGAGAAGTAGGACCACCCCGGATGCGGAAGGAAGCCACGGCGTCAGGTCCGGCCGCGGTGATCCGCGACCGAAGTTTCCGCCACCCCGACGAACCCATCTGAGTCATGCGCCTGGAGAAGATCATCGCCCGCGGCCGGATTGTCGATCTGCGCAGCCTCGACCTGGAGGGAGCCCTGCAGGAGTTGCTGGGTGCCTGCGTGGAGAAGTTCCCCGACCTGAAGCCCGACGCGCTGCTGCGCGGCCTGCTGGCCCGCGAAAGCACGATGACGACCTACCTCGGCTTCGGTGTCGCCCTACCACACGTGCGGGTAAAGATGTCGCGGCGCTACATCCTGGCGATTGGCCGGAGCCGCGTGGGCATCCGGCATGACGGCGCGCTGGCGGACGAGCGGGTGCACCTGATCGTGATGCTGATCGCGGGCGAGAATGCGCGCGACTACCTCCAGGTGCTGGCGTCGATCGCCCGCCAGGTGAAGGACAAGGATCTCGTCGACAACCTGGTCAACGCCCCGGATCTCGACGCCCTGTACGACCGGCTGGTGGGCGGCTTCGGCGGCTTGCGGGCGGTGGAGGCGCAGCAGAATCGCGTGAACCGCCTGATGTTCCGCGAGGCGGAGCGGGTGGCGCACGGGGCGGGTTGCAGCGCGATCGTCGTCTTCGGCGACACCTTCATCGGCGGCCTGCAGCCCGGGGTGCTGCGCTCGAAACTGAAGACGATCCTCGTCACGCGCACCGCCCTGGAAATCGGGGATGGGGGCGACACACGTTTCAACGAGACGATCCAGGTGCGCTCGTTTTCCAACCAGCGGCTCGCCCAGTTGCGCAGCGCGATGCTGGTGGCGCTGACGCGCGGCGTGGTGACGTTCACCGATCGGATCTGCTGCGTCGGCGGGATCACCGGCAGCAACCAGTTCGACACCCTGGTGGTGGTGGACATCGAGCGCGAGTTTCAGACGCTGCTGACGGGATCGACGGCCGACCTGCTGCCTCCGGACGTGAAGCCGGAGGTGCTGGAGCGGGTGATCGCGGTGGCAACGGAGCTGGCGGTCGAGGGTCGCGAGGGCCGCCCGGTGGGGTGCCTGTTTGTTGTCGGCGACAACACCCGGGTCGGTTCGCTCTCCAAGCCGCTCGTCCTGAATCCGTTCTTTGGCTACAAAGAGGAGGACCGAAACATCCTCAACCCGTTCATGGACGAGACGGTGAAGGAGTTCTCGTCGATCGACGGGGCCTTCATCATCCGGGGAGACGGGGTCGTCGAGTCGGCGGGCAGCCTGATCCAGGCGATGGACACCACGCACGATCTGCCGAGCGGCCTGGGCACCCGGCATGCGGCGGCGGCCGCGATCAGCGTGGCCGCCAACTGCATCTCGATCGTGGTGTCGTCGAGCACCGGCCAGGTGACGCTGTTCCGCCGCGGTGTGATGCTGCCGCTGACGGAAAAGCGCCGCTAGCGCGGACTCAGCGGCGCTTGCCGCCGGGGAAGCCGCCCGGCATCAGGCCCTGCATCATCCCGCCCATGTCGAACTTCTGGTAGTCCGCAGGAGGGGCAAACAGGGTGTCGGACAGGGATTTCTTCTCGATCGCGGTCACCTCCATCCGAAAGTTCGGCTGGTTGCGTCCATCATAGCCGACGACGCGCAGGGGAAACAGGTCCTTGCCGGCGAGGGCGCGCTCCCAGGCCTGCTCGCTGCTCTTGGCCTGGGACCGGCCGCCCATGGGCCCGCCGGAGGGCATCGACATGAAAGTCCCGAGTCCCTCGGCCAGCCAGAGATCGGTTTTCTTGTTCTCGTGGGTCGCCACGTACTTGGTGGCGGTGTAGCCAAGGATCTTCTCGGTCTCGCCGGTCTTCTCGAGCTTGACGTCACCGGCCTTCGTCTCGGCGGCCTGCGCGGCCACGTCGGGCATCTCCATCACCATGTACATGCGCTGCTCGTCGAGAAGCATGATCGTCTGGCGCTTGCCCAGGTCCAGGATCATCCCGCCCATCTCCTTCTGGCCGGCCAGCTCCACGCGCATCTTGTCGTTCTTGATTTGATACGACATCTCCTGGGCCTTGCCGCGGTCGGCGGTGATCTTGAAGGCGACCTTGCCTTCGAACGAGGCCGCGGTCACGGCGAGCGGGGCGAGGAGCAGCAGGGGGAGCAGGTGGATCTTCATGGTTGGATCGGAGCGCCAGCAAAGCGCAGCCGGCGGGCCGAGGCAATGCGGGGTTTCGCGGCTTGCCAGACCCGCGGACGGGCGATGGATTCCAACCATGGCCATCATCGGTTCCTTCGCCACCGTGCGAGCCCAGGCTCCGTCGTCCGCCGGCCTCACCGCCGCCTTTGCCTACGTGGCCGAGCTGCTTCGGCCCGAATCGCCGGCCCGGACGCGGTTGCGGGGGATGGCGGCCGGCACCACGCAGCGCGTGGAGCTCGGGGACGGGGTCTTCGCCATCGACCAGGTCCTGGCGACCAAGGCGCGCGCAGACGCCTTCTTTGAATCCCACCGGAAGTTCATTGACGTCCAGGTGGTGATTGAGGGGGCGGAGGCCATGGAGGTGGTGGATGCGGCGCATATCACCGTCCAGGGGGAGTTTCAGGAGGATCGCGACCTGCAGCTCTACCAGGACACGCCGCGGGCCTCGGTGGCGCGACTCGGGCCCGGAGATGCCGCGATCTTCTTCCCGGTCGACGTGCACATGCCGTTGCTTCAATCCGGATCCGAGCCCGGGACGGTGCGCAAGACCGTGGTCAAGGTTCCCGTCAGCTGAGGCTGTCGGTCTCCCTGGTTCGGGGCCCACGTTGAACTACCGACATCAGTTCCATGCGGGCAATTTCGCCGACGTGATGAAGCACGTGCTGCTCGTGCAGCTCGTGGCTGCGCTGCAGCGCAAGGAGAAGGGGTTTGTCTACGTCGACACCCACGCAGGCAGGGGGCGCTATGATCTTTCCACCGCGGCGGTCGGGGATTCCCTGGCGCGCCGACCGGAGTGGCCGGAGGGAATCGGGCTGATATGGACGGCGACCGCACTGCCGCCCTCCGTGGCGACCTACCTGGATTTGGTGAAGGCGTGCGACCGGCAGGGCGGCAACCTCGTGGCGGAGCCGCGTTTCTACCCGGGATCACCCTGGCTGGTCCAGCGGCTCCTGCGGCCGGTGGATCGCATGGTCCTGTGTGAGCGCCACGAGGCGGAGTGCCAGGCCTTGCGGCTGGTGTCGGCCGGGTGGCCGCGTTGTGAAGTCCGGACCGCCGACGGTTACGCGACCCTCCGGGCCGTGCTGCCCCCGCCCGAACGTCGGGCCCTGGTCCTGCTGGATCCGCCCTACGAGCGGCAGGATGAGTTCAGCCTCACGGCCGGGGCGCTCGCCGAGGGGCTGCGGCGCCTGCCCGGCGCGGTGATGGCGGCTTGGTATCCGCTGACCAGCCGGGCGCGGGTGGAGGAGTTTCATTCCGCGGTTGCGGCGTTGCAGCCTCCGTCCGCTTTTATTGCTGAGCTGGCCGTGGCGGGCGAGGACGACGGGTTGAAGATGCGGGGATGTGGCCTCCTGGTCCTCAATGCGCCCTGGCAGTTCGATGCGACGGCGGAAGCGGCGCTCACCAGCCTGGCCAGCGCCCTGGCCCAAACCCCGCGGGCAAGCGGTCGCGCCAGTTGGTTGGTTGCACCCCGGTGAAACCGGTTTACGACGCCGGCAGGTAACGCTGCAGGACTTCGGCGAGCTGCTCGAAACGTACCGGCTTGGAGAGAAAGTCATTCATGCCGGCCGCCAGGCATGCCTCGCACATGAGGGGATTCGCGTTGGCCGTCACCGCGACGATCTTCAGCGGCTGAGTCCCGAGCTTCCGACGGATCTGGCGGGTGGCCTCGAGTCCGTCGATGCCCGGCAGCTGGCAATCCATGAGGATCAAGTCGAAGCTCTCCGCCGAGGCGGCGACGATGGCGGCCTCGCCGTCGTTCACCAGGCGCGGAGACAGGTGAAACTTCTGCAGGAACAGCTCGATTACCTGCCGGTTGACGGCGTCGTCCTCGACGACCAGGACTCTCCCGCGGAGGTGGGGGGATCCATTGGCGGCGCCAGCGACGTTTGCCGTGGTCTCAGGCAGCGCACATGTGACTTCGAGCCGGAAGGTCGTGCCAACGTTCGGACTGCTTTCGACGAGAAGCTTGCCCCCCATCGCCTGCGCCAGGCGCTGCGAGATGGCCAGGCCGAGACCGGTGCCTCCGTAACGCCGGCTCAGGGAGGCATCCGCTTGCGTGAAAGGGCGAAAGAGGCGGCTCACGGTCGCGGCGTCCATGCCGATACCGGTGTCTTCGACCACGACGTGCAGGGTGGCGCGGGCCGGGGTGCTCGCGGGGCACTCGAGTCGAACGTAGACGCTGCCGCGGGACGTGAACTTGACCGCGTTGCTCACCAGGTTGGCGATGATCTGCCGGAGGCGGGCGGCATCGCCCAGCACGGAGGGCGGGACGGTGTCCCCCAGGGAGAGCCGGAACTGCAGCCCCTTTTCCTGCGCCCGCGCTTCGTACTGTTCGCACACGGTTCGGATGGCGGCTCCTGGCGAGAAGGGAGCATACTGCAGCTCCAGCCGGTTGGTCTCGATCTTCGCGAAGTCGAGCATGTCGTTGACCAACCCCAGCAGGGCTTCCGCGGAATCGGCGGCGGTCTGCAGGTAGCTGCGCTGGGCGGCATCGAGGTTCGTGTCGCGGACGATCCGCAGCATTCCGATCACCCCGTTCATCGGGGTCCGCAGTTCATGGCTTACGTTGGCGATGAACTCGTCCTTGGCCTTATTGGCCTGTTCGGCGCGTTCCCGCGCGTCGCGCAGCTCCGCGGCGATCGATTCCCGTTCGAAGCGGGCCGCGATCGCCTCCGAGAGACTCTGGTGCTGGCGCAGGTTCGTCCAAAGGGCGAGGCCGACAAAGAGGAGCACAAAACCCGCGAGCAGGGGTTCGGAACTGGCGCCGCCGAGCGCCTGGTGCAGAGCCACGGGCAACATCATCGCGACGACAAAGGTGATGCTTCCCTTGCGCATTGGCAGGAGGACGCGCATCGACGCAATCGTGAGGCCGGCGAGCAGCAGGAGATGCGCCGCGCGGTGGGCGCCTGAGAGTGACAGGGTGGGAAAAACCCAGGTGGTCAGACCCCACCCCAAGGCGGTGAGAGTCGAGAGCGCCACCAGTGCCAGCGCCCACCCGCGTTCGCCGGGGGGCGGAGGACTCGCCGTCCGGTAGCGGTGGCCGAGCCAGAAGGTCGCTGCGATCGGCACGGACATCCCCGCGAGCCAGGCGACCATCGGACCGGGCGGTGACTCCTTCCATACCAGCACGAGCAGCGGAATGAGCCCCCCAAGCGTGATCCACGCTCCCACTTGCAGCTGTCGAAACGCGATTTCCACCAGTTCGATCCGGGTCTGCACCTCGATCGGATGGTCGCGGGAACGGCGGGCGGGATGCACCGCGACGGAGCCGCTGGGAGGTGGAGCGGATTCGGACATGAGGGCAAGGTCCGCAGACGGACCGAACCCACACTGATTGCCGATGTGGAGAGTGCAAAGCCTTATCTTGCCGTCACTGATCCAAGACGCGATTCCTGGCGGGACTGACCGGATCGGACGGAGGACCCCCGCTAATCGGTGACGCGTGGATCGCCGCCAATTGTCTCCAGCATCCACGCCGTCTCTGCCACCGGGGACGAGTCCAGCACCAGCGGTGGAGCCCGGAAGATCGGCCGGTTCCACAGCACGTCCTCGTCAGGCTGGTTGCGAATGACGGCGACGGCTTCGAACAAGGGACGGGCGCGGAGTTCGGGCGCAGGAAACGGCATGGCGAAAGGTGCCGCTTTCTGACCGCGGGCGTCCGAGGAAGTGCCGCCAATCTTTAAGCGAATCCGAGTCCATCCACCCTTTCGGTGGGAGGCACCGGTGTGGCCGGCGCGACGGGCGGTGGTGCAAAAGATCGGCGGAGGCCCAACTGCACCCTTGCGGAGTGTGCGGTCGCCTCTCAACGTGCACCGGTTCGGCCTTACCCCTTGCAACGAGAACTCTTCGCCCCTGTTGAACCGTCCGCCGTCGTCCGGTCGTGGACCGGAGGAGGCGTCGGCCTGATTTTGGTCCTAACTCAACCACGTTAATCCCCTCCTATGACGAGTCATCCAGAGATCAGCAACGAAGGCATCGTCCCCAACGCCAAACGGCTGTTGTGGGCGGGCTTCATGGCCATCCTTGCCGCCGGTGTCGGCTTTGCCCTGCGCGGCGGTATTTTCGGTGCGTGGGCTGCCGAGTACGGTTTCACCGCGACTCAGCTCGGCGCCATCGGCGGCGCGGGTTTCACCGGCTTCTGTTTTGGAATCATCATCGGCGGCGTCATCGTTGACAAACTGGGGTACGGCAAGCTGGTCGCCCTCGCGCTGTTCGGCCATGTCGTCTCGGCCATCGTGACCTTCATGGCGAGCTCACCCGAAAACGCGTACGTGTTCCTGTATTGGGGGATGTTTATCTTCGCCTACGCGAATGGCACGCTTGAGGCCGTGGCGAATCCGCTCGTGGCCACGGTGTTCCCGCACAACCGCACCCACTTCCTGAACATCCTGCACGCCTCTTGGCCGCTTGGCATGGTGGTCGGTGCCGTCGCTTCCTACCTGTTGGGTTCGGTGATGGGCTTTGGCTGGAAGGGCCAGCTCGCCTTCTACCTCGTGCCGACGATCGCCTACGCGGTCATGTTCATGGGGCAGCACTTCCCGAAGTCGGAGGCGGCGGCCAAGGGCGCCACCTTCGCCGACATGTTCAAGGACGTCGGCATCCTCGGGGCGGCGGTCGCGTGCTACCTCATTTCGCTCTTCCTCGGTGGCGTGTTTGGAAACGAGGTCATCGGGTGGTCCGTCGGTGGCGTCCTCGTCATTGCGGTCGGAGTGCTCACTCGCTTCTCCTTCGGGTCGGTTTTGTTGTTCATGCTCTTTGTCGCCCACGCGCTGGTCGGTGCGGTCGAGCTGGGCACCGACGGGTGGATCGAGGCCATCACCGGCAACCTGTTCACGGCGGAACAGGGCAAGATCCTCTTCATCTGGACCTCGGCGATCATGTTTGGCCTGCGTTTCTGCGCCAACTTCATCGAGACGAAGCTCGGGCTGTCGCCGGTCGGCCTGCTGTTGACCTCCGCGACCCTGGCGTTCGTGGGACTACAACTGGCATCGGGGATGCACTCCTTCGCGGTCGCCTTGTTCGCGCTGGGCATTTACGCGCTGGGCAAAACGTTCTTCTGGCCGACCATGCTGGCCGTGGTGGGCGACCGGTTCCCTCGTTCCGGCGCCGTGGCGATGTCCATCATGGGTGGCATCGGCATGCTTTCCGCCGGATTGATTGGCGGCCCGGGCCTGGGCTACGCCAAGGATCGCTTCACCTCTGAGAACCTCAAGACGACCAACGCCGCGGTCTACGAGGCCAACAAGTCCTCCTCGACCTCGAAGTTCCTCTTCTTCAGCCCGGTGACGGCGGTGGATGGCACGAAGCTCGAGGCGGCCAAGAAGGCGGGCGAGAAGGGCACGCCGGAACAAAAAGCCATCGTGGCGGCCAACCAGGCGGGCGACCGGGCGACGTTGAAGGCGGATTCGTTCATTCCGTTGACCATGGCGGTCATCTACCTGTCGCTGCTGATCTACTTCAAGACCATCGGCGGGTACCGGGCGCTTAAGCTCGAGGAGCAGAAGTAAGCCTGCCCTTGACCCCGCTTCGGCGGGCAAGGAACACGGAGGCCGCACCCCATCGGGTGCGGCCTCCTGCTTTTCCAGTCCGGAGAATCGGATCCGTGCTCAGGCGAGGCGCCGCAAGGGCGGACCCGCGTTCTCGCGGGCGCGCTTCGGCAAGGTCACCGTGAGGACTCCGGAGGTGATTTCCGCCGCCATCCGGGAGTAATCGAACCCCGTGCCGAGGCGCAAACGCAGCCGGTAGTCGCGCTGCACCTTTTCCAATGCGAGGGCGTGGAAGTTCACCCGCACGAAGTGCGCTTTTCGGGCCACGACCGTGAGGTCGGCGCCGCGACCTTCAATCTCGACGCCGGAACCTTCCACGCCTGGGACGTAGACGGTGAGTTTCATGGCATCCCTGAGCTCCTGGCAGTCGTAGGCGGGCTGGCGAAACGTCTCGGACGTCTCAGCCGGCGCGACATAGCGACTGCGGGTCGGGAGGGTGGGGATCATCGTGCTTTTCATGGAGGGAAAGGGACGGAAACGTCTCCCTCGGTGGTCTGGTGACCGCCGGGCGCCGAGGGGCTGAACGTTTCCGCGGATGCGGAGGGTTCAGTTCAGGGCGCCCGTGCCGGTTTTCTTGGACCAAACGGAAACAGTCACCGGGCGCATCACAGCGCAGCGCTGCTGGACCTGCGAAGAGCAGGCGCCGGCGCGGCGGAGTTGATGCTGGAAATGGCCCGACATGTTTCTGGTGTGTCTGGGAGAAGACAGGATGCAGGCCGCGTGCCAAGCAAGATTCTTTTGTGCCGGCGGAGATTGCCTGCGGCTGTATCGGCCCCATGCTTGGCCGCATGGCCTCCTGCAGCGATTCCGCGACCACCCTTGCCGAGCTGAAATCCCGTGTGCTGGCCTTCGTGCGCGAGCGCGACTGGGAGCAGTTTCACAACCCGAAGAACCTGAGCATGGCCCTGGCGGCGGAAGCTGGGGAGTTGATGGAGCACTTTCTCTGGGCCGACGCAGATCAATCGAAGGCGATCGCCCTGGAGCCGACCAAACGCGGCAAGATTGCCGATGAACTCGCCGACGTCGTGATCTATGCCCTCGAGTTCGCGAACATCACGGGACTCGATGTGGCGTCGGCGATCGAGGCGAAGATGGCTGCCAACGCCCGGAAATACCCGGTGGAAAAGGCACGCGGCCGCTCCGAGAAGTACACGGAACTCTGATCAGCTTCGTGCTGAAAAGAACGGCTCAGCCCTTGCCGCCGAAACTCACGTAGTCGTCAAAGTCGAGGAGGTCGGCGAAGGAGCGGATGTCGTCGCGGTCACCGGCGTTGGCCTTGATCGTCTCGGCCGCACACTCGTGTCCGGCAGCCCCTCCAGGTCCATGCTGTTCAAGCCAGGAGGACCAGGCGTGAATCTCCGCGGGCAGTCGCTTGGAGCGCTCCCGCACCCAGGCGAGCAGCTGCGTGTCGGAGCCACCCCGCTTGACCTCCTCGAGCAGGGCGTCGGCGTCAATCCCCGTGAAGGCGAAGAAGTGCTTGTCGAGCGGACAGTGATACTTGTAGGGCCCGTTGCGGCCGGCGATCACCGCGCGGGCCTTGTCGAGCAGGCGGGGCAAATGGGCGTAGCCGCCAAGCCGCACCCTCACGCTGCGCGGGGGATGCTGGGTGAGATCGGGATGAGCGTAATTGATCATGGCCGGTCGGCGGACCTTCCTAGTTTCGGGCGTGGCACGCACAGTTTCCTCCGCACGGTGCCGGTGGAGGTGCCGCCCTCTGCGCGATGATGCCGTAGCCGCCCGAGATGACGCGGCGGATCGCCTCGCCGGTTTCCGGATGGCGGACAAGCGGCGCGTCGTGCATCGACTGTTGCACCTCGAAGCGTTGGACCGGGGCTCCCGGTGATTGCGGGATGGTCTCGTAGACGTACGTGGTCATGGCGGAATCAACGTCCCCGAATGAGGCGACGGGCCTTCATTTCGCAAGTCCTCTTGCCAGTCGGGGGCGCCCTCCCGCATTCCTCCCGGCCATGAATGGGACCCGCATCGTTCGCACCTATTACGTCCTCCCGTGCTGCCTTCTGCTGCTCAATCTCTGTGTGGAACTGGTAAGCTACAAGGCCAGGATGATTGCCGATACCTACCTGCGAACGGCGGCCATCATGGGGATGGCCCTGTTTGGGGCATCGGTGGTGTCCTTTCTGCTCGCACCGGCGATCGGAATCGGGATCGGCCTCCTGCATCGCGGAAGCCGCCAGGGGGGCGGAGGTGCGGGGGAGGTCGGCTTCCTCCTGCTGCTCGGCGTGGGTGTCTTCGTCCTTTACTATCGGGTCTACATCCTTGGACCGGAGTCCGTCTTGCCACTGGAGTGGCACAATCCACCCGGGTTGGCGGGTTAGGAATACCTGGTTACGTTTAACTTGGCGGGGCGACTCCGCCCCGCGCCCTTTGCTTCAGCGTCCGCCTGGAGCGGAACGAGGAGCGGGACGGGGTCGTCCCGCCCACGGGAGTTCTGCGACGAAGCAACGCATTGTAACCAATGCAGAACTACCCCGACGGCGGTCGGAAGGACGGCAGGCGCGCGGCATCGGTCTCGAGGCGCGGCCCGCCAATCAGATCGATGCAGTAGGGGACGGCGGGAAAGACCGCCTCCAGGTTCTCACGGATCGCCTTCGGCCGTCCCGGCAGATTGATGATGAGCGTGCGACCGCGGATCCCGGCGGTTTGGCGAGAGAGAATGGCCGTGGGAACAAACCGCAGCGATGTCGCGCGCATGAGTTCGCCGAAGCCCGGCAGGATCTTTTCGCACACAGCCACGGTGGCCTCCGGAGTCACATCCCGGGGGGCGGGGCCGGTTCCGCCTGTGGTGACGACCAGGCAGCACCCGACGTCGTCGGCCAACCGTCGGAGTTCAGCTTCGATGGTGGGACGATCATCGGGAATCACCCGATACTCGAGGGCAAACGGAGTGGAGAGCCACTCCCGCAACAACGCCACGCAGGCCTGGCCCGGCGTGTCGGCGTAAACGCCGGCGCTGGCCCGGTCCGAGATGTTGAGGACTCCAATCTTGGGAGGGAGGGCGGATTTTTCGGCGGTCGCGGGAATCATGAACGGCAAAGGGTGAGGTCGGGCAGTTGGCGGGCAAATTCCGCCAAGAGGGATTCTGGGTCCAGACCGCGGGCACGCAGTGTCCGGAGGGCCAGGGCGTCGTGGCGCTTGGCGAGTCGGCGGCCCGCGTCATCGAGCAGCAAGGGGACGTGGCAATGGCGGGGCGCCGGCGACCCGAGAGTGCGATGGAGCAGGAGTTGGCGGAAGGTGCTGCGAATGAGGTCGGCGCCGCGCACCACCTCGGTGATGCCGAAGTCGGCATCGTCCACGACCGTCGCGAGCTGGTAGCTCGGAGTGTCGTCGCGTCGCCACACGACGAAATCCCCGAAATCGCGCCCTGCCACCGCGGATTGCGAGCCGGAACCGGCGTCAGCAAAGACGATGTTCTCGCCATCCGGTACTCGAAACCGCCAGTTGACCGAGATGATGTCGCCGAGGGGGGGCAACGGAGACGAGGGGGCGGGTCGGAATTCGGGAGGATAGAGCGGTTCATCCTCAACCCCGCCTTCATGGGGGGCGCCGGCAGCCTCGAGGACGTCGCGGCGGGAGCGGGTGCACGGATAGATGGCTCCGGCGGCGTGCAGTTGCTCCAGGGCCGCCCGGTAGCGGTGACGTCGCTCGCTTTGGGTGATGACCGGTCCATCCCAGTCCAGGCCGAGCCAGCGGAGATCTTCCTGCATGGCTGCGACAAACTCCGGACGGCAGCGATCGCGATCGAGATCGTCGTTGCGCAACCGCAGTTCGCCGCCGGCGCCGCGGGCCCGCAGGTGCGCGACCCAGAAAGTCCGGGCGTGGCCGAGGTGCAGCCACCCGGTGGGAGACGGGGCGAGGCGACCACGATAAGCGAGGGAAGGCACGGAGGAGCGGAGGAGTCGGGCAGCTTTGGGTTTGAATCCGCGGCACTCAACACTCAGCTCTCCTCCTTCCGCATGTCGAAACTCCTCTGTGTCTACTGTGCGTCGAGTGATCGGCTTGATCCGAAGTACTATGCCGCCGCCGCCGAGTTGGGCAGCGAACTGGTGCGTCGGGGCTGGGGGTTGGTCTACGGCGGAGGGAAGACGGGCATGATGGGGGCGGTGGCGCGCGCCGTGAAGCAGGCCGGGGGGGGGTGGTCGTGGTCATTCCCGAGTTCATGAAGGTTCGCGAATTGGCGTACGACGAAGCGGACGAAATCGTGACCGTGATTACGATGCGGGAGCGCAAACTGCTGATGGAGACGCGGGCGGATGCGTTTGTCGCCTTGCCCGGAGGGTGGGGTACCCTCGAGGAAATTGCGGAGATCCTGACTTTGCGGCAGTTGGAGGTCGTGAAGAAGCCCTGTGTTTTTCTGAATCAGGATGGGTTTTATGACCCGCTCCTGCAGCTCTTCGATCGCATGCTGGCGGAGCGGTTCTTCAAACCCTCCAACATGCAGTTGTTCCGTGTGGCGACGACGGTGGAGGAGGTCTTCCGGCAAATCGACGCAGGGGAAGAGGCGGTGTCGGAGTCGAAGTGGTTTGAGACCCGCTGATCGATGCAGTGCGCGACCGTACTGGCGCTGCTGCGGCAGCACGCCGCTGGGGTGGAAGATCCGCACGAGGCCGCGATGACCGCGGAGACGATTCGTTTTGTCCTGGATCATCCCGATTGCCTCTGGCAAACCTGCGTGTCCGGGCATCTTACCGGGTCCGCCTGGATCGTCAGCCCGGACCGCACCCGGACCCTGCTCACCCACCACCGCAAGCTCGAGAAGTGGCTCCAACTCGGAGGTCACGCGGATGGAGAAGCGGACCTGCTCGCCGTGGCCCGCCGCGAGGCGCAGGAGGAAAGCGGGTTGGCGTCGGTGCGGGCCCTGGCGGACTCAATCTTCGACGTGGATCGGCATTGGATTCCGCCGCGCCGTAACGATCCAGGGCACTACCACTACGATTTGCGCTTTGCTTTCGAGGCGGATCCGGCGGCGCCCCTGGCGGTCTCCACCGAGTCCCATGATGTGGCCTGGGTGGAACTGACGCGGGTGTCGGTGCTCAACCCGGAGGAGTCGATGTCCCGCATGGTGCGCAAAACCGGGCGCCTGGGCCCGGGTGCCGCGACCTGATTCGTCGCGGGCGCGGAGCGGCGACTACTTCCAGAGGGCCACGAGGTCTTCGCGTCGCACCCAGCCGGTCTGGCCATTGTCAAACCTCAGACGTCGCCAGCCGAGGAACTCGTGGTCGTTTCGTGCCATCGACCCGGCGGCGAGCGGGGTGGTTTTCTGGGTGGTATCGGCCTCGGTGGGGATGGATCGCAGCGAGGTTGCTCGGGCGACGATTACCGCGTCGCGATCCGCGGCCATGCCGTAGGTTGCGAGCGAGAGCCCAGCGCCGACCGCGGCCAGCACCCCGGTGGCTGCCGCCGTTGCGGAAATCCAGCGCAGACGGGCCGGCCCGCGGCCATAAGCGCGAAAGAGGAACCCTGTCGTCGCCAGGCCAAGGATCCAGGCAGCGGCGATGAGGACCAACTGCCAGTCGGAAGGAGACATCAGGCCGGCAAGGGTCTGGAGCGGTCCCGGGTTGGCGAATCCCACCAGATCGGCCGGCGCCGCCCCGAGTTTGTCGGCGGAATGGGTGAACTGCCAGCGAACGGCGGGGTGACCCGGTTGCTGGACAAACGCGGCTGCGGCCTGCGCGGCCGACTCACCGGTGCGATCCTGCTGCGCCAGGGCCAGGGAGAGGTTGTGCCGCGCCGCCCAGTTTGTGGGGGATTTTTCCACCGCCTGGCGCCACGCGCGCTCAGCGGCCGGGAAGTCGCCCTTTCGGTAGGCGCCGGCGGCATCGGTCGAGCCCGTGGTTGCGGTCGCTTCCCCTGGAGTACCGGCCTGCGATGTCGCGAGGGAGAACGCGACTCCGAGCAGCAGGAGAGCGGCAAACGGCATGAGGTTGCGCGGCAGAAAAAGCCGCAGCGGCTGGAATCGGGGAACTGGCGCGGCCACGAGGGCGGCGCGGGCGCGTGCGTTCCAGTCGGTGGGAAGGGAGGAGCGGGCTCCGTAAAGGGCCCGGTCGGCCTCGCGCCAGAGGTTGGCCCAGGCTTCGTTGGGGAGTGACTCGGAGGAAGGAGCGGCGTGCCGGAGTTCCCAGAGGAGGGCGGAGTCACGCTGCCAGGTGAGCAGCAGCGCCGGCGGCGCATCGGGGGCGGCTCGGTCGATGTGTTCGAGCGTGGCGGCCAGGCGTTCCCATGCCTCTCGCCGCGGGCGCAGTGGATCGAGGCTCCGCGCTCTCTGCAGGGCAAGCGCCAGCCAGGCCACCAGCACGCCGGCAAACGGGATTCCCACGGCAGTCGCGAGCCACGCGCAGTCCATCGGTAGACGCACCGGGGCCGCATTGGGCAGGGGATCGCGAGGAATCACGCTGGGGGCCGGGGGAGCGGCGGGAGGTCCGCGCGGGGCCGGCGGGGGTTCCTGGACGGAAATCCCCGTTTCCGGGATGGTCGCGGAACCGACCGGCCCCGGGGCACGGAACGCGGGCGCGGAAGGGGCGGTGACCACGAGGTTCGCACGCGGCGTCGTGATTGACTGGTAGGAACCCGACTTGGGGTCGAAGAAGACAAAGGTGACGGGGTTGAGCGTGTAGTTTCCGGCTTTGGACGGGACGAGCACGACATCCTCGACCAGGGTGGCGTCGAAAAGCCGGCCCTCGGCGGGGGTGCGCTTGGCCTTGGGCTGCACCACCTGAAAATCGCTCGAGACGGTCCGGGGGGGCAGTCCCGCCAGGTCCGGCCAGTTGCCGCTGCCGCTCAGTTCCAGGGTCCAGGTAACCGGCTCGCCGACCGCGGCCTTGTCGGGCACCACCCTGGAGGTGAGCTTGAACTGGCCGACGGCGCCGCTGAAGGCCGCCGGGGCCCCGGCGGGCAGAGGGCGCACCTCAAGCACCGGCTGGTCCGACGTGATGGAGACCTGTTCCATGCGCGGCTGTGCGAAGAGCCCGAAGGGGATCGTCCCGGTCTGGATGGCGATCACATGGTTGGTCGGCTCGAGTTTGACCGTATTTGGGGTCTTCGCGATCGCGCGCGTGTGGAAGTGCAGCCGGATGCGGCGTTCGCCATTGACGAAGGCCTCGCCGAGTTCCGGCTTGGACCAGTCCTCCGCGACCAGAGGGGAGGAGTTCCAGTCAAACGTCTCCGAGAAGCGCGGGTTGGTGCGATGGGCGGCGGAAACCTCGCAATCCAGACGGAAAATCTCGCCCGCCCAGACGCTGGGCTTCGCCGGCACGAGCTTCGCGCTAGCGATGGCGTCGACCGGCGTGGCGGGAGAGGCGACGTTGAAGGCGGGGACGCGCAGGTCTCCCTTGTTGGTCTTGACCACAAAGGACGGAATCTGCAGCGGCGTGTTCTGCGGTCCGCGGACCCGGTAGGTGAGGGCGACCGTGCGCGTCATCCGCGTGTTGACCACGTTGATTTGCGTCGACTGCCCGCCGAACTCGAAGCGAACCCCGGGGATGGACGGCAGTGCGGGCTGCCCGTCGGGCTCGCAGTTCTCAAAGACGAGCGCAACCGCACTCGACAAGCCGGATTCCGCCGGTTCCCAGCGGACGGTTTGGCCCCGGGCCGAGATTCCGAGGATGGCCAGGCAAAGCAGGGGCCAGAGAATTCTCATCGGTCGCATGGTGTCACCAATCCTTGCCCGGCTTGCGGGCCGACGGCTTCTTGTCTCCTTCCATCAGTTGAAACAGGACGGCGGGGGAATCCTGGCTCCGCAACTGGTCGAGTTTCTGCAGCGGCAGCGCGAGGGCTGGATCCATTTGTTCCCGTTTGTCCTCGTCCTTCTTTTCCGGGGCACCGCCCACCTTCTGGGTGTTTTCCTGCGGCGGGGGAGGCGGGGGCTCCTTCTTCTCCATGTCGCCAAACGCGGAATCCCCCGGCGGCTTCGCTTCGTCGGGCTTACTGGAGGCGTTCTGCTCTTCCGGTTTCTTGCCTGACTTGTCGTCGGAGGATTTGGACTGGTTCGGATCGGAAGATTGCTGCTGCTGATCCTCGCTCCGCTCATCCTGATCCTTCTTTTGCTGGGATTTGTCCTGCTGGGATCCCTGCTGCTTCTTGTCCTCCTGTTTCTGATCCTTGTCTTCCGGTTGATCCAGAAGCGCCTCAAGTTCCCGGCGCAGCTGCGGCCAGTCCGCCGCCTTCGCATCAAGTTTCTCGCCCAGATTGACGGCCAAGAGCGCGTCGCGGACGGGTCCTTCCGGTACGGCGTGCTGCTCTGATTTCAGACGCGAACCCCAGGTGGCTGTTTCCCGGCCGAGTTCCGCCCAATCATGGGCATTGCGGGACTCGGCCGCCGAGAGCCGCCCCACTATCTTGGAGAGTGCGGATGGTTCACTCGGCGGGGCGGCAGGGGAGGCGGCGGCGGGTGCAGCGGGTTTGGGGGCCAACTTGGCGGCGGCTTCGAGGGAAGGGGTGAGGGCGACTCCGCATCCCACGGCCGCCAGAAACACGGATGCGGCCCGGACGGGCCAAGGCGTGGCGCCGGCAGCTTCCGGCCGGCTGCCGCCCCGGAGCGCGATCTGCCGTGGTTTCGGGCGCACCGGGAACTCGCGATAGAAACTGACCAGCAGGCACCAGAGCCCGAACGCCAGCGGCCACTGGTACCGCTCCGCGAGTCGAACCGTGTTCTTTTCGACGAAGTCCCCCTTGCGCCCCGCTTCGACGGTTTCCTTCAACACACCGGCCAGATCGATCCACGTGCTGGCGTCACGGTAGACCCCGCCAGTCGCGCGGGAAAGTTCCTGCAATGTGGCACTCTCGAGCTTCGAGAGCACCACGGCGCCGCGGTCATCCTTCACGAACGTACCGTCCTTCTCGGGGATCATTCCGCCACCCGCCGTGCCGACGCCGAGGCCGATCACGCGAACCCCTTTCTTCCTCAGATCGTCCAACCGGCCTCGCCAGTCGGCGTCGGTGGCTTCGCCATCGCTGAGGACAATGAGGAAGCGGTCCGCGCTTCCCGTGGCCCCGAAGGCCTGGATGGCGGTGTCGAGCATTGAACCGTAGTGGGTGCCGCCCTCCGGGAGAAATCCCGGCTCGAGTGCCGGCAGGAACTCGCGCAGGATCTCATAGTCGGCGCTGAGCGGCGCCTGGAGGAAGGCGGTTCCGGCAAATACCACCAAGCCGACGCGTTCACCGGCGAGTTTCTCCAGCAAGGACTGGATCAGCAGCTTCGTGCGAGCGAGGCGCGACGGTTTCACATCGGGCGTGAGCATCGAGCGCGAGAGGTCGACCGAGAGGAGAATTTCGCGCGACTGGTCAAAGACGGGTTCCTCCAGGCGTCCCCACTGTGGGCGAGCCAAGGCCAGGACGGCGAGGCCGAGGCCCGCCGCGAGCCAGTACCGGGGGCGAGCTGATCGGGAGGCCTCGTGGCCGGCGTCCAGCAGTTGCACGGAGCCCGAATCGGCTTCGGCCCGCAGAATCTTCGGTCGGCTGGAGCGTGCCGCCCGCCGGCGGTGGGTGACTTCCCAAACGAGGACCGCGCCGATGGCGGCGAGCAGCCAGAGAAAGTGCGGAGCCCCGAAGCTCATGCCAGTACCTCCCGTTCGGGCCAAGGCCGGGCCGCGAACGCCGCCAGTGCGAGTGAAAGCAGGCCCGGAATCGCGGGCCACCAGAACAACTCCGTGGTCACGAGATAACTCTTGGCCTGAAACTCGATCTTCTGTGCGCGGTCGATGGCTTTGAACGCGCTCTCAATCGTGCCGGTGTCGGTGGCACGGAAGAACCGGCCGCCGGTCATGCTGGCGACTTCGCGAAGGGTGCCTTCGTCGATATCCGAGAGCATCTGCCGATAGCCGACCTTCCGGCCCTGGTCGATGACCGGAACCCGCACGTAGCCTTCCTTGCCGGATCCGATGGTGTAGACGGGAATTCCGCGTGACTTGGCGATTTCCGCGGCCTGCAGGGGTTGCAGGGCGCCCCGGTTGTTGGCGCCGTCGGTCATGAGGACGACAAAGGCCCCGATGCGTTTTCCGGCGCGATCGCGTTTGGCCTGCTCCAGGCGGGTGAGGGCCACGCCAAGTCCATCGCCGATGGCCGTGCCATCCTCGATCATCCCAATGCGCACGCGGGTGAGCTGTTTTGCCAGCCAGTCGTGGTCAAACGTCAGGGGCGCCATCGTGTAGGCGCGACCCGAGAACAGCACGATGCCGATCCGGTCGGTGGGGCGGCGTTCGATGAAGGCCTGGATTACCGGCTTGATCGCCTGCAGGCGGTTGACCCCTTCGCCAAAATCCTCGGCCAGCATCGACGTGGAGAGGTCGATGGCCAGGACGATGTCGTAGCCCTCGGAGCGGACTTCGCGCTTGTCTTCGACGCGCTGGGGGCGCGCCAGGGCGATCACGAGCAGGACCAGACCGGCCATCGTCAGGGCGACGGGCCAGCGCGCCGGTGCGACGAGGGAGGGGCGGTGCCATGCGGCGGCAAAGGGCACCAACAAGACCGGGACTCGCCGCCGTCCACGCAACCATAGCACCACGGGCAGTGCCGCGAGCGCGAGCAGCCAGAGGGGATCGTGGAGAGTGAAGCGGCTCATCGCGGCAGGGTCAACGCGAGGACCGGCGTCCGGCGGCCATTCGGGCGTGGAAGAAACGGACGAGCGCCTCCAGCCGGTTTTCCCCGGTGCCAACCACGAGGCGGCTCAGGGCATCGGGGAAGAGAGCCTGCCAGGCGGCTTCGCGCTGGCGGACCCAGGCGGAGTGAGCGGCCCGCTCTGCGGAGCTGCCGTCGAGCGTGACCAGTCTCTGCGATGTCGGATCGTACGCGGCGAATCTTTCGCCCGCCGGAAACTCCCGCTCCCAGGGGTCGTCGACGCGAAATCCCATCGTCTGATACCGGCGCTGCAAAACGGGCCAGCCATCGGGTTGGGTCGCACCGTCGCGGGCCCCGCGGGTCACCGGAGGGAAGTCCCCAAGCCAGATAAGCACGCTGTGCTTGGGAGCTGCGCGGGCCAGGAACCTCCAGGGAATATCAGGATTTCCGGCGGTCGGCGCCGGGGCGGGTCGGGCGAGCAGGGTCGCTGCCTGGTGGAGGATTCGCCCGCGGCCCCGCACGGGTTCGCGAAAGAGGTTGGCACCCGGGGCGGCGTGCACAAACCCCACGCGGTCGCGATTGACCGCGCCCAGCAGCATCACCAGCCCCGCCAGTTCCAGCAGGGCCTCGCGTTTCGATTGCGCGCCGGAGCCGAAATGGAGCGACGGAGAGTCCTCGAAAACGAGCAGCACGGTGACCTCGCGCTCCTCGACGAACTTCTTGCGGTAGGGCTCGCCCAGCCGGGCGGTGACATTCCAGTCGAGATCGCGCACGTCGTCGCCGAACTCGTACTTCACTACCTGGTCGAATTCCATGCCGCGGCCGCGAAACGCCGAACGATACTCGCCGCTGAGCACGTTTTCCACCGCATGGCGCACGCGCCATTCCAGCCGCCGCAGGAGTGCGAGCGGATTGTCGGGCTTCGGTTCTGGCGGGGCGAGCGGCATCGCGGAGCTTGAAAGGACGGAAATCCTCTACGCCTTGGTCGCCGGCACCGGCGTGCGCTCGATCACCTGGGCGATGATGCGATCCGCGGAGACTTCCTCCGCCTCGGCTTCATAGGTGAGCCCGATCCGGTGCCGCATGATGTCCGGCGCGAGTTCCTGGACCAGGGCCGGAGACACATAGTCTTGGCCGCGTAGCCACGCGAGCGCACGCCCGGCTTGGTAGAGCGCCAGGGAGGCGCGTGGGGAGGCGCCGAACTCGAGATAGCGTTTGGCGGTTCCCTGGCGTTCCGCGAGGGCCCGCGTCCCCCGGACCAAGGCGAGGATGTACCCTTGGACAGCCGCCGAAAGATGCACGCGGTCCACCTCAGCCCGGAGTGCGAGCAGTTCTTCGCCGCTCGAAACCGGTGAAAGGGCAGGTTGCTGGGTCACCTGCCCCCAGCGTTGCATCATCGACGCCTCTTCTTCGGCCGACGGATAGTCGACGAGCAGTTTGAACAGGAAGCGATCAGTTTGGGCTTCGGGCAGCGGGTACGTGCCCTCCTGCTCGACCGGATTCTGCGTGGCCATGACAAAGAACGGCCGGGGGAGCGGGTGGGTCTGGCCACCGATGGTGACCTGGCGTTCCTGCATGGCTTCGAGAAGCGCACTCTGAACCTTGGCGGGAGCGCGGTTGATTTCGTCGGCGAGCACCAGATTGGCAAAAATGGGGCCGCGGTGCGGGGAAAACTCGCCGGTCTTGGGCTGGAAGATCATCGTACCCACGACGTCACTCGGGAGCAGGTCGGGAGTGAACTGGATGCGTTCGAACTGAACTCCCAGCGTCGTGCCGAGGGACTTGATGAGCAACGTCTTGGCCAGGCCTGGCATGCCTTCCAGGAGGACATGGCCGTTGGCGAGGAGCGCCACGAGCAGGCGTTCTACCACGGCGTTCTGGCCGATGACGGCCTTGCCGATTTCGTCGCGGATTCGTTGGGACCAAGCGGGGCCGAGGGACATACAGAGGGCGGGAAGTTGGAGGGAAAATCTCGCGTGGCAAACACTTGCCACGGGAGCGAGCGGGCTGGTTCCGGGTCGGTCGAAGACGTTTAGGGAGGCGAGGCTGTGGCGTGATTTGACTCGACGGAAGGCGGGAGGTTTCGCACCGAGGAAAAGCGCCACCGATGGCATTACCAATCCAAATCTCTGCTCGTTTGGCCCGACTCGGGATCGCGACGTCGGATGTGGAGGAGCGGTTTGTGCGCGGAAGTGGCCCGGGAGGGCAGAAGATCAACAAGACCAGTTCCACCGTCTGCCTGCGACATCGCCCCACTGGAATTGAGGTTCGCTGCCAGGACGAACGCTCCCAAGCGGCGAATCGCGAAGTGGCTTGGGCGCGGTTGTGCGCCCGGATGGAAGAAGAGGCGTTACGTGTGGCCGCCGAAGCGAAGGACCAAGCCGCGCGCCAGCAACGCCGCGTACGGCAGAAGTCCACGCGTCAGAAGGCCCGGATGGTGTCGGCGAAGCGACATCGGGCTGGGATCAAGGCCCGTCGAAGAGGAGAAAGCTGGGAGGGTTGACGCCGAAACCACGACCGCCTGTTCGGTAGTCGGTGCAGGAATCGGTTTGCTATGGTTTGGCCTCGAGGACTGTGACGGGATCCCCGATCCGAAGAGTGCCAACCGTGTTTTCGTGGACGAGGTTCTGTCCGAAATGGACCTCCGTGGAATGTCCAGCTCCGCGGCGATAGGTGGCGAGCAGCCGGAGTGGTTCCGGGCCGCGGTCTCCGGTGGCTTGGTCCGTGGTGATGACGGTGCAGCGCGCGCATGGCCCCGCGGCGCGGAATCCGACGTCGCCAATTCGGAAGCGAACCCAACGATCCTCCTCGTAGGGAGCGGATCCAGCAATCGTCAGGTTAGGGCGAAAGCGGTCCATGGGCACGGGGTCGTGTCCAACGGAGGCCAGCCGGTCATTGAGGTCGGCCAGGGAGGCCTCTCCGACGACCAGGAACGGGAACGCATCGGCGAAGCTGACCAGCGGTTCCGGCGCGGAGGCGGGAAGGACGGAGGACTGGCGGACAGCTCGGCGAAAGGCGGCGCCAATTCGTACCAGTCGGCACCTGGTCGCGAGCACCTCCGAGAGCCAACCCGCTGCGTCGTCGCCGCAGTCTTCGGCGAGCAAGCCCTCGCTCTTCCAGATCGAGACCTTGCACACTGGAGCAGAGGGATCGCTGGCCGTGGCCACGTCGAGGGCGCCGGCGTCCGCCGCCGAGAGGGAGAGTTTCCCGTCGGAGAGCGCCGTTCCAACCAACGCCAGTCGGGGGACCGCTCTCTGGGTCAGAAATCGTCCGGATGGATCCACCACCATGAAACGGCGGTCACCGACCAGGCCCAAGGCATCGACACCAGCTTCAACCACGGAGCAGGCGCGCATGGACTTGACGGGATGAAGAAAGAGGGCGGCGAGATGCACGGGGAGCGCCCGAAATTCAGGCGTCTTGCGGCTCGCGACAACCGGAATCGGCTCGCGAAGTTGGCGCTGGCGGAACCGAAGTCGTGGGTGGACGTCGCGGTAGGCAGGCCCATCCCGACGGTCAAGCCGCCGGTGGAGTGTTGGGGCCGCGCCGCCGCCGCTCCCGCGGGTGATACGCGGAGGCGAGGAGTGAGAATCCGGGGCGTTCGACCCCATCAGGGGTGAAGCGGACAAAGCCGTTTTGGGCGGCCATGCGCACAAGCGCCCCGCGATGTTGGACGCCGAGTTTGCGGTGCAGCCCGCGTCGCACCGTGGAGATGGTCGCCGGGCTCAACCCGAGCACCCGCGCGGCCTCGAAATTGTCGCAGCCATCCCCCAGCACGCTCAGCACCACCAACTCGAAGTCCGAGAGGATGCGAATCAGGGCATTGGGCCCGGACGCGACTTCTTGCACTTGGCGGATTACGCTGCTGCTCCAGTAACGACCTCCCTCCATGATGGCCTGCACCACGCCGGGAAACGCCGAGGAGGGTTCCTCTGCCGTGTCGAAGACGCCTTCGACCGGAAGGGTGCGCAGGGCCGCAAAAACCCGGTATTCCCGACGGGTCGTCACCACCAGGATACGCCGGATTCGCCGGGGCGGTTGCAGGCATTGCGCGACGAGGTCGATGGCGTCGCCCTCCAGAGGATCGCCCAAGCCGGTGATGAACAGATCAACCGGCTCGCTGCCGATCAGATTGCGGGCGTCGGCGACGGTGCGAACGATGATAACCTCAGCCCGGCCGAGCACCTGCTCGGCGTGCTGGCGCAGGATCTCGGCGTAGAGGCGGTCGGCCTTGAGGATCAAGACCCGGGGGGTGGGGAGGCGGGCGGCTCGTTCCATGCGCCTGTTTTCCGCTTCTGGCGGGCGAATCCAAGAGCGCTGCCGTAATTTTTCCGTAATTTACGACACGATCGCGGCCGGAAACTGCGTGGCGGCCGTCAGCGGCGCGGTGGCGGGGTGGCGGCGCGATAGCGATAACCGGACTTGGGAATGACCTCGACCCAGTCGCGGAGGCGCACTCCGGCCCGGACGAGGGACTGGTCCAGTTTGCGCAGCAGCACGCGCATGTTGCTGGTGTCCCCTTCAAAGAGTCGGTGGAGGATTTCGGCGTACATCGACTCGTACGTGACGACCTCTCCGGGAGCGCCGCCGAGCAGTTCCGCCAGTTGCGCTTCGCGGCGAGTCAAGTGGACGGAGTTCCGGCCGCGACGGAAGATCCGTGCCGCGGGGTGAAACTGTCCGCCGGCGAAGGGTACGAAGGCGGGCGCGGCGCGAGGGCCGGGTGTGGGGCACCGCGGTGTCGCCCGCTCGTACTTGGCGACATAAGCCAGGAGGACTTCAACCCGCAGCGGATCCCGCAGTACGGTGTCCGCTCCCAAGTCTAACAGGCGGGCCTCGAGGCGGGAGGGGGTCCCGGCCTCCACCATCACGATGGAGCGTGGAAGGTGGGGGGCATGGGAATCCCCGAGTTGGGAGAGAATCTGGTCCGAGTATCCATCGGCGAGGCGGTGCCGCAGGAGGAGGGTTCGGGGAAGGCTTCGCCGCAGCAGTCGCTGCGTGGCGCGCACGGAATCGCAATGCCGAACGAGCCAGCCCCGGCTTTCACAGAGGCCGGCGAGTGCGGTGGCATCGCGGGGCTGGCTGGAAACGAGGAGAATCAATCCGCAATTGGGGAGTTGTCGCCGCCGGCTAGGTGGGCAGCACCAGGGTGAAGCCAAACCGCTCCGCGTGCGGAAGGACATGGACACCCAGCAGGCCGTGACAACGCTGAATACCCTGGACGAGGCCTCGGGCGGGGACCCGGGCCAGTGGCTCGTGGAGCCCGGCCAGCCATTCCTCAAACTCGGTACCGGCCAGAGGGCTTCCGGCGGTGCGAATCCGAATCAGCAGGGCGGGCTGTCCCCCGGACGCATGTTTGCGATTCACCCACAAGACTTCCCGCCGCGGCGGGGACTCGCGGGTGGCGGAATCGAGGCGCTGAATCGTGTCGCAGTGGACGCCGATGGTGGAGTCAGGCGGCGCAGTGTCGATCGCCGCGCAGAGTGCGGGGATCATCATCAGGAGGAAGTCGATGCCCGAGAGGCCACGAATCGGCAGGTTGTTCTCCGGCGGATGAAAATCGACCGTCTTGTTCTGCCCCCCGGTGCGACTGAAGCGCAGGGCGATATCGACTGCTTGGCGGATTCCCTCACCGGGCAGGGCCGGCGAGGCGTCTCGGTTGGCGTAGGCGGAATCAAAGAACACCTCGGTGGTGGTCATGGCCGCTTCCGCGGCGATCCGGGCCTGTTCGAGGCCCCGAAGGAGATGCTGCGCGCCGGAATCCCCTCGTGCCCGACCGGCCAGGAATGTGGTCGCGGCGGCGAGATGGGCGTGAACGGTAGTCAGCAGGCTCGCGGACTGCCGGAGGACATCGCGGGCCGTTTCCGACGCAATCAGTTCCACTTCACGTTCCAGGCGCGCGGTGTCGCGATCGGCGGCGATCTGGTCGGCCGTTTGCGCCAACATCCGGTCGCGCCGCCGCTGGCGGGTGCGGTCGACCCAGCCTGGTATTCGATCCTCGAACACCGCCTTGTCCGGCAGTGGTTTGGCGATAAACTCGAAGATATTGAGGGGAATCGCGCGACGAAGATTCTCCGCGGAGTCGAAGGCACTGAGGACGACGAACCCCAGATCGGGGTCAATCTCCTTGGCTTCGTCGATAAACGTGAGCCCGTCCATGCGCGGCAGGTGAATGTCCGCGAGGCAGAGGTCGAACCGCTGCCGTCGGATCTTCTCCAACGCATCGCGGGCGTCGAGCGAAGCTTCCAGTTCGTAGCCTCCTGCCAACCGCAATCGCAGGGAAGCGTGAATCTGGCGCTCGTCATCCACGACCAAGAGACGTGGAGGCAGTAGTGCCGTGGGGTCGCGAGGCATTCCGGGGGTGGGGTGCGGCGGATTTGCGCGGGGCTGTGGTCGGTAGTCAAGACTCCGATTGGGACTGGGATGGGGCCGGGGTGGAGTGCCCGTTTCTCAGCGCCATCGGCAGGTCAACCACCACCGTGGTGCCCACCCCGGGGGTGCTGTTCACGACGATCGTGCCACGGTGCAGGTGGACGATTCGTTGCGAAATAGCCAGGCCAAGCCCCATGCCGCGGACGTCGGCGCCCATGTCCTTGGTCGTGAAATAAGGATCGAAGATCCGATCCATCGCGTCGGAGGCAATGCCGTGCCCGGAATCGACGACCTGCAATTGCACCCAACCCGGGTGAACCTTGGCGGCGCGGAGGGAGACTGATCGTCCGCCGGTGGAGGCGTCGATGGCATTGCCGACGAGGTTGGCCAGCAAGCGCTGGATGAGGACCTGGTCCGCCGTGAGCGGCTCGCGGAGGTGATTTTCGGTGGCGAGCAGGACGCCGCGGTTTCGTGCGCGAGCCGCGGTGGCGTCGCGAACCCGGGCGAAGATCCGCGCCATCTCGACCCGCTCGAACTTGGGTTCCAGTCGTTCAGAGAAAAAGAGCGTTTCCCGGAGATAGTCGGCCATCATCCGGGCAGAGCGCCGGGCGGAGGCATGCACCTCGGATTCCACAGTGCCGTTTTCGTATCGGCCTTCGGTGTGGACCAGAAAGGCGGAAACCGGGGTGAGGAGGTTCTTCAGGTCATGGGCGAGGCCGCGGGACATGATGGCGAGGTGTTCCATCTTGGCCTGCATCGCGGCCTGGTCGGTCAGTTGGCTGCGAATGAGAATGCTCTCCATGAGTTCAGCCACGTTCTGGAGGCGCTGCACCTCCGGGTAGGTGAAGGGCCATTCGTTGCTCTTGGTGCTGACGGCGACCAGCATGACCGGCTGGGAACTGCCCCGTGGCACCGTGACCATCGCTCCGATTGCGTGCTGGGAAAGGAAACCAGAAAGATCCTCATGCCCCAGCGTGTAGCGGCGCCGTTGCAGGCTTTCCGGGGTGATCCATGAACTGCTGCAGAGGGCCGCGAAAGCGGGCCGGGAGCGGGAAAGACTGACGCCGTTTCCGGAGTAACCGGATTCCGTCGGCACCATGATGGCGGCGGCGGGGGCGGTGAAATGGTGGCAGAGCAGTTGTTCGAACTCTTCGACCAGCCGGCCCTTTCCGGCCTCCTGGCGCGAGGCATGCAAGACTTCACTGCGAAAGGCTGCGAGGATCATGCCATCACCGAGACCGAGCAGGATGCGGGATTGCTCGTCGAGCCAGACCACCAGCAGCCCGCAGAGGAAGACGCCGAGCGACCAAGCGGCCGCCTCCGGCATGAGGGTGGCGAAGTAGCGTGAGAGCCCCCAGCCCGATCCCACCAACAGCCCCACCGTGGCAAACCGATGGGACACCGCGGCAAGGACTTGGCGCGTATTGAAAATGCGGTGGTACGCCAGCGCCCAGGCCATGATGATGTAGGCTATAAAGACTATAGCTATGCTTGCTCGATTTAGAGAACGAAAATGAAGGTAGTTCCCTAAACCATTGAGTGTGGCCATCAAGAGGCCACCTAATCCGCAACTAAGTGCGAGGTACTGCAACTGAAGGCGCCTAATTCCTATTTGTGTTCTGATTCTGTATATAACCATTGCGGTTATAAAAGTATACAATGTAGTTGCTAGTATACTATGCAAATAATAGCTTTGGCCGCGCTTAATAAGTGATTTAGATGCTATTATGGCAAAAGAGTCTGTTGTGCAAAGGAATGCGAGTAAGAGACCAATTACTAGCCCGGGAGCGGCATCAATAAATGCTTTGCGATAGGGGTCGATTGCATAGACAATCGAGCTCATCAAGAGCCACACGCCCCAAGGAAGAAATGATGCTACCATCGCGTTTGCTCTCAGCCAGAAGCGAAAATCGACCGACGCACCGGCTTCAAACTGTCTTCCGGTCTGCATTGCGGCAATGACGCATATCAACCAAACGATAAGAACGAAGCAAAGAAGACCGAATACTTGGTTGGCCATCCTTCTTGGATTGGCTGCGAGCACGCTTATACCAAGTGCTGAAACAAGAATTGCAGCGAGAATTGTTATAATGTCCATTTCGATATCATCAAGAACATGGATGGCGGCCGAATCGGCGCGATGTGTCGAGAGGGGTCATTCTCTGACGCGTTTAGGAGGGAAGTCGCTGCCCCTTTGCTGGGGTTGCTGCGTCGGCACGAAGTAGGTGGAGCTTGGACTGCAGGCGGCCCTACAGAGATCGCTCTTTGAAAGGTCTAATTCCGAGAGGTTGCACAGGAGTGGTTGGGGCAGTTGAGTACTATTCCGGCGACCAGAAACTAGTTACAAGTAATCTACGCAGAGGTAGCCATGCTTGAATTGGAGGATGTCTCTCTCGTAGTTTCTTTGTTTCGTTGGCTGAGGAGTGGAGCCGTTGTGGGTTGTGTCGGGGGAATTTTCGGCAAAAGGGCAGTTGCCGGAATGCGTTTGGAGCTGAATCTCGGCATTTGCGTCTTTGGGATGTGCGCGTGATCCGGAGGATTAGAGGCGCATCAATACTGATAGCGACAGACGGGAGTTACTGGATCGTGGCACGCCGCTGGCGTATGGGCGTCCGAGTCGGATGGGCCGGCTCGGCTTCGCCCTTGCATTGGTTCTTGCAACGCTTCGGCTGAAGGCGATTCGTAAAATTCGCGTGAAAAATGCCGGAGTGGCAAGGGGCGAAAGTGGGCGCTGATGACCGCCTTGACATGCCAAATCAGCACCTGCAAACACGAGGTCGCTTGGCTCCGCTGCTGGTCGGCCAGCAACCGCGCAACACGTTCGTATGATGACCCCGAACCTCTCGTTGGTAGAACCTCGGTCTGAGGTTGAGAAACCCGCTGTGCTGGTGGTGGATGACGAGTATGGGCCGCGGGAGTCCATCGCCTTCAGTCTGGCCGGCGAGTTCGCGGTGGAAACGGCTGAGCGAGGGAAGTTGGCCTTGGCCAAGGTCAGCCAGAAACCTTTCTCCGCTGTTGTCCTGGATATCCGGATGCCGGAAATGGACGGTATCCGGACCTTGGAGGAACTGCGAAAGATCGACCCTCATGTCTCGGTCATCATGTTGACAGGCTATGGCACCCTCTTGACGGCCCAGCAGGCGATGGTAGGGGGGGCGAACCAGTATCTGCGCAAACCACCGGACATCCCGGAACTCGTGCAGTCAGTGCGCAAGCAGGCGGCAGCTACGCGGGAGCGGCGGGCGCAGGCAAAAGCGGCATCGGATGCCCAGAACCTCAACGCCGCATTAAAGACCGAGATTCAGCAAAACGAGCCGCAGATTTGGCAGGCGCGTGCTTCGGTGGAACTCGTGCACGACCTCAATAACCCGCTTTCAGTCGTCATCGGCTACTCCTCTCTGGTTGCAGAGGAAGCCCGTCGCTTGGCTCAGTTTGATCCGGTGGCCGGAAGGAAGCTGGTTGAGTTTGCTTCGATGGTCGAACGTGCCGCGGACTACTGTCACCATTTGTCCGACAATTGGCGCCTCGCATCCCGCAAAGTGACGGAATACGCTCCGGTGGACTTGGTGCAGATTGCCGCCGAAGTGGCACAGGTGATCTTCTTTAGCAATCCGGCGATCCAAGTCTCGGGATTGAAGGAGGCAGTCGTTCGGGGCTCAAAGTTCGAACTGATGCGGGTGATGCAGAACCTGTTCAAGAACTCACTTGAAGCCGGCGCAACGCGCGTGGATGTCGTCTTCAACCGAGTCGAGGAACGGGTCGCGGTAGCGGTTTCCGACAATGGTCCAGGGATGGACGCCGAGAGTGTGAAGCGAGCGGTCCGTGGCGGCTACAGTAGCAAGGCGACCGGCACCGGACTGGGGCTGAACATTTGCCGACATCTCGCGGGGACCCATGGTGCCAGCTTCTCGCTGGATTCGGCACTGGGTCGTGGAACCACGGTGAGGCTCGTGTTTCCACCGCTCCCTTCGGGATGAAACGGCGCCGCGTTAAGATAACTGGAATTGGACCAGTTACCCCTGCTGGAATTGGACGCGGCGATTTTGCCTCGGGCATTCTGGCTCCGTTTAGTCGAATACAGCGATTTGAGAAGCTTGGAGATCAGAATGGGCCGCTTGTCGCTGCATTCATTGATAGGTTCACGATTGGTCGATATATTGACCGATCTCGTGTGCCGAAAGGCGTGGCGCGGCACACACAGTTTGCCATCGCAGGCGCAATGCTTGCACTAGATGACGCCGGAATAGGGGAAGGTGAGTTGGAAAGCTCAAGGACGATGATAGTAACAGGATCGTCCTTGATGGATTTTGGAGGGATTTCTTCCTCAACTGACGCGGTACATGCTAAGGGCCCCCAAGCTGCAATTCCTAGGACGATCTTCACTACGACCAATGCGAACGTGACCGAGAGTATTGCATCTGTACTGGAGATTTCTCCACGTACAATGACACTCCAGAACTCATGTTGTGCAGGAATTGACGCGATCGGATATGCGGCTGCTGCAATCGCAGCTGGGGAAGTAGATATTGCTATCTGTGGCGGTACGGAGGCTCCCCTTCACAAGTGTCCGCTGCTGGAACTAAGGGCGGCTGGGCTCACGCCACCAACGACCGAAATGGCAGAACGACTTGCACGGCCATTCGACCTGTGGAGAACCACGGGTGTTGTGAGTGAGGGTGCGTGCATGTTTATTCTAGAGTGCGAACAGAGTCCTCGAAGCGCGTACTCTTATATAACCGGTTACTCTTACTCAAACGACCGTGCGCAGTGGGTGTGCAGCGGAATTGCCGACGCTGCACGAATGGCGATTGCAGATGCGAGAATTCAAGTATCAGATGTGGATTCGATTTCGGCTTGGGCACCGGGTCATCGACTAATAGACCGAGGCGAGGCAGCTGCGCTGAGAATTGTTTTCGGAGACCGGCTCGGCGATTTGGCTGCCTATTCCATTAAGGGAGCTATAGGCAGTAGTCTAGGGGCGTCGCCTGCGATACAGGTTGCCACGGTTGCCCTAGCGCATCGGTTTGGGAGTATTCCGCCCACGGTAAATTGGCAATATAGAGATCCAGATTGTCCGTTGAATTTAAGTCGAGAAATGAGGACAATTTTTCCGCAGGTCACCTTAATAGATGCACATGGAGTCGGTAGCGTAAATAGCAGCATGATTCTGCAAAAATGTTAGTCTCACCATCTTTGGTTGGGTCATTTATTGTCATGCTGGCTGGGGCTGTGATACTCTGGTCGAATCCGGCGAGGATTGTAAATCGACTTGTTTGCTCGTGTTCGGCGCATATTGCGCTTTGGTTAATGTGTTCATATTTTGCCACCAGTGCACCGAAAGGATCTGCGGAGGGTTTGTTTTGGGTTAGGGTTTCAGCTGCCGCAGGGGCTTCGATTGCGATGCATTTCTGGCTCGTTAAGGAGAGTATTGTAACAGTAGGAAGGCTCATCAGGGCCGAAGGTGCTTGGAGGTTTGGAGTGTGGGCGTTGATTTCATTTGTACTTACATTAGTTTGTTTCACGGAACATTTTATTCCGGCAAACTCTACTGATTCGCAAAGGATATATGGGTGGGGATATAGAGCATACGCGGGTGTTGCACTCCTATTATACATTTTCCTGATTCTCGATGCTGCGAGGACTATAAGGCGGCTTGATGGAGGGCGCAGGATTGAATTGCAGGTTTGGCTGCTTGGTGGGTGCAGCGTTGCCGCGACTGTGTTGGGGCTCATGGCGCTTCGCAGTTTTACTAGGGATTCGCGATTCATCGAGCTTCAGCCTCTAATGATTATTGTGTTCTATGTTGGTACTGTTATTGCAATAACAACCCATAGGATTTTTGATGCTCGGCAGATCGTTGTGTTTTTTTTCCAAAAGATCTCGTTGATTGTTGTCGTATCGGCGATTGCCTACTCTTTTTACTCTACCTCTGTTTTTTTTGTGCCGAGTATTGTGGGATTTGTCGGCACAATTGCAGTAGCGCTCGTTGCCCGATCGGTTCTCAGTGGTTGGCTTGATCGGGTCTTTGAATTCTATCCGGAAGGGAATAATGCTCGTCAGGCGGTACTATTGGCGGCACAGCGTGGAACTAGAATGGATGACCTAGAGGCTGCGTTTTGTGGGGTATTGAGAGGATGGGGGCAGAGTGAAAAAGCTGTAGTAGATTGTGATAGTGGTAAGTCTCTATCGGGTGTTGAGTATGATGTTTCACGACTGCAATCAATTCGCCGTGCAATGCGTCAGTTGCGCTGGATCACACCAGAGCGTCTTGCGCGCGAGCGTAGTACAAGTGAGCGAGCCGACTTGGCGGAGTTCCTCAGGGTCAGTCAACTCGGTGTCTTGGTCTACGCCGAAGGGCCTTCGCTGACGGTGCTGGTGGGGGTGGGGGTGGGGGCGGCGCGCCGGCCGTATACCTACCCGCAGGTGACGCAGTTGATGGAACTGGCTTCGATCATGGAGAGCGCTCTCGAGCGCGCGCATTTTTCCGCGAAGGTGCAGCGCACGGAACAACTCGCCACGGTTGGGCTCGTCGGCGCGAGCCTCGCTCACGAGATCCGCAACCCGCTGGTCTCAATCAAGACCTTCGTGCAGCTCCTGCCCACGCATCATCAGGACCCGGCCTTTCGGGAGAAGTTTTTCCGGCTGATCGGCAGTGAGGTGGATCGGATCGATCAGTTGACCGAGCAGTTGTTGGATCTCTCCGCTCCCCGTGCCTACGCGGCGGTGGAGGTGGCGTTGCACGAGGTCATGCGTTCCAGTTTGGAACTGGTCACGGCGAAGGCCGCCGACAAACAGGTGGCGTTCAGTGCGGATTTCTCAGCCCGGCCGGACACGGTTTTCACCGATCCGGCGGCGGCCAAGCAGGTCATGTTGAATCTCTGCTTCAACGCCATCCAGGCGGTCGATGCGCACCGCGGCGAAGAATGCTGGGTGCGGGTCGCCACCCGCAATGTGGACGGCGGGGTGGAAATGTCGGTGTCGGATAGCGGACCAGGGATCGCCCCCGAAATGCGCGACCGGCTCTTTCAGCCTTTCCAGACGACCAAATCGACGGGGTTTGGTCTAGGGCTTGCGATTTGCCGGGACATTCTCGCCAATCTCCATGCCAGTATCAGCGTCGACCCGCCCGTAGCAGGGAAGGGGGCGACCTTTCGCGTGACCTATCCATGCCAAGTCTCATTGTCCTAGCCACCCACGATTCCGCGTTGGCGGAAGCCTGGGAGCGGCAGTTGCCGGCCGGGCGGGTGGTTCTGCGGCTGGAACGGCATGCCATGCCGGGGGGCACGGCCCCGGGGTTTGCGGCGGTGGTGGTGCTGGACGCGGTGTGCGAGCCGGTTCTGCCTCCCTCTTTGGGTCGATGCCCGACGATCTTCGTGGGCGAGCCCCGCAGTCTGCCGTTCGAGCAGGCGAAGTTGAACGGCCGGGCCAAAGCCTATCTGTCCTACGAAGAGAGCGGGACCAGGCTCGCGGAGATCCTCCCGTTGGTGGAGGAACTCGCGGAGAAGCAGTCGCTGGTGGAGATGCTGACGGAAAAGGGGAGAAAGGTGGAAACCACGCGCTTGGCGCCGCGCCCGGTGCTGGCGGATGCGGCGGAATGGTGGGATTTCATGGAAGGCGCCCTGGAGAACCTCGATGCGCGGGACCGGGTTATCGCCGAGTTCCGGCGGGCGTCGCGCCAGCTGCTGCGTGCGTCGCACGTCGTCTTTTTTCAGCGCGAACCCGACGGGTTTCGGGCGGACCGGGGGACTTCCTATTTTGCAGCGGACGATCCGCTGGTGGCGTTCTTCGAGCGCCATCCGGCCGTGATTGACGGGTTGAACTGGGACATGCCCGCCGATCCCGTGGCGGAGCTGGCCGTGCGGAACCGGCTCGCCCTGTGGGGGGCCCGCCTGCTCGTGCCTGTCCATGACAATGGCCGGCTCCTCGGCTTGATCGCCTTTGGGGTGCGGGACGACGGCCAGGTTTACGACGATACCGACCGGGCGCGGGCGATCCATCTGGCACGTCTGTTGCGCCACGCGCTCGCGAAGTCCGCCGAGTTTTCCCGCCTCAATCTGCTGGCGGATCGCGCCAGCATCGGCGCCAAGTACCTTCCCGGCACCCTGGTGTTGGGCGCGGATGAAAATCCGCCGCGCCATGTTCCCCTGGTCGTGCGGGAGCTGATCGGCCAGGCGCGTCGCACGCGCGAAATCTGCCGGGCGATGCCAGGCGAAGGCCAGCCGTTCCGGGCGAGTGCCGGGCTTATTCTCGAAACCGGAGGGATCTGGGCCTTCTGGGAGGAGGCGAGCGGTGAGGTTCACGATGCGGCCATGCGCGAGCGGGCCGGGCGCCGCGAGGTGCTGCGGGAACTGGCGCTGACGCTGAGCCATGAACTGGGAAACGCGTTGGTGTCGCTGACGACCTTCCGCCACGCCGGGCTGGAGCGACCCCTGCCTCCGCCGATGATTGACACGATCAAGACCGACGTGGCCCAACTCGAGGCGCTGAACGGGAACCTCGCCCTGATGCAGGGTCTGCATGAAGCGGAACCCGAACAGGTCGATCTCCGGGAACTGGCCCAGCAGATTGGGCATTCCCTGGGGTTCCGGGTCGAAGTCGGACCGGATCCGGTCGTCCTGGCGGTCAACCGAAAGCTGGTTGATTTTGCCCTGCGGGCGTTGATTCGCACCGTGGGAGAGAATCATCCGGAGCGGGGGGTGAAGGACTTGGCGCTGAAAGTCCGGTCGACCGGCAGTGGCCCGGAGTTGACTGCGCTGCTCTCCCTCAAGGGCAAGTATCTGGAACTGGAGGGAATCCTTCCTGAACCAGTCGAGGGCGCGGTGCCGAACCAGGGACGCTTGGGAGTTTTCCTAGCCAAGGAGATTCTGCGCCTCCACCACGGCGAGATCCACGCGGGACCCGGCATGGAAGGCACGGAGATCCTGATTGCGCTCCGGAAGCTGTGAAAACGGCGAGCTTGGGAGAGACCATCCTCGGCTGGGCCACGAGGGATCCGGCGGTGGAACTGCTGGTGCTGATTGGATCGAGAGCCCGTGCGGAAAAGGGTTTCGCCGCCGCCGACGATCATTCCGATTGGGACTTCCAGATCGCAACGGCGGATCCGCAGCGCTTCCAAAGCGGCACATGGCTGGAGGCGCTCGGCCTGCCGCCGCTGGCCTACGTCTGGCGCACCGGACGGCTGGGCAGTTCGCAAAAGGCCAGCGCGGTCACGCCGGCAGGGGAGCTCGATCTTGTGGTGCTGCCGGTGCAGCCACTGCGTCAGGTGGCGGCCGTGGTCACACAGGGCGACGGGACCGTTCCGGCGGCGGTGCGTCCGGCGCTGGGCGACCTGGCGGCGGTCCTGGCAGGTGGCTTTCGCATTCTGAAAGGCGAGCCGGAGTTCGGGCGGTTTTTCGAGTTGGTGTCGCAGCAGGCCCCGGGCAATCGGCTGGACGATCGGGAAGTTCTCGGTCTGGCGGAGGCTTTCGTATGCGACTATGTGTTCGTCCGCCGCAAGATCGCGCGGGGAGAACTGGTGGCCGCGCAGCGGTGGCTGCATCAGCAACTCGCGGAAGCGAACTACCGGCTGCTCCACGAACTGCGCCTCCGCCGCGGTGAGCCCAGTTTTCCTGATGCCCGCCGCCTCGAGCAGCTCGGCGAGCCACTGGCATCGGCGCTGATTCTCGGAGGCAGGCCGGACGCCCGCGAACTGCGGGCCGCGGCCGCCGCGATGGCCGGGGTCTTGCGGCAGCTGATGCAGTCCCTCGTGGGCGATCGGTGGCGGTGGCCTGATCTCGCGGCGTCAGGTTTGGGCACTGAATAGCTCGGCGATCACATCTTCGAGTGGCACGTCCTCGATCGTGATGTCGGCGACGGGACCGGCGCTGAGCACTTCCTGGGACACGGCCACCACCAGGTCTCCCGGTACGCACAGCGTGAACTTCCCGTCCGGCGTCCGGGTGGTGGCCGCCAGGCGCGACTGCCAAGTGTCGGGGAAGGCCCCGTGGGCGGTGGCCGCCGGAACAAAGCTGATGATCTTCTTGCGCGCGCCGCCGGCGGTCTCCAGCCGGTCTAGGGCGCCATCGTAGATCTTTCGCCCCTTGTGGATCACGATCACGCGTTCACAGAGCTCCTGGATGTCAGCCATGTAATGGCTGGTGAGCAGGATCGTGACACGGTGGCGGCGGTTGTAATCACGAAGGAACTGCCGGACGTTTTTCTGCGAGACCACGTCAAGGCCGATGGTGGGTTCGTCGAGGAACAGCACCCGGGGCCGGTGGAGCAGGGCCGCGATGAGTTCCATCTTCATCCGCTCACCGAGCGACAACTCCCGCACCATCACGTTGAGCTTGCCGCGGACGCCGAGGAGGTCGACCAGTTCGTCGAGGGTCGACTGGTACTGCGCGAGCGGCAGCCCGTAGATGGCGCGAAACAGGGTGAAGGACTCGATCGCTGGCAGGTCCCACCAGAGCTGGTTCTTCTGGCCCAGGACCAGGGCGAAGAGCCGGCGGTAAGCGTTTTCGCGTCGCGTCGGATCGTGACCGGCGACCCGGGCTGAACCGCTGGTCGGATAAATCAGACCCGAAAGCATCTTCAGGGTCGTGGTCTTGCCTGCCCCGTTGGGACCGAGGAATCCCACGAACTCTCCTTCGCCGATCGTAAACGACACGTCCTTGGCGGCGGCGGTCTCCTCGTACTCGCGGTGAAACAACCCTTTCACGCCTCCCCAGAATCCGGGGCGCTTCTTGTACGTGCGAAAGACGCGCGTGAGATTCGTGACTTCGATCATGGGCGCACGGGATGGAACGCGATGCGCGGAGAGACGCAAGGCCACGGGGGAGACGCAAACAAAATGCCCGGCCGCAACGTCGGGCCGGGCACGGCGGAGAGGGGGCGCCTCAACCCTGGGTGAAGGCTGGCAGCCGGACGATCTTGCCTCCCGCGAGCGCGGATTGGTGGGCGCAGAGGCCGACACAAGTCCAGTTGGCGGACCGGACGGCATTCGGGTAGGGATCGCGATCCTCGATCAGCGCGGTCAGGAACTCATGGGCGAGGTGCGGATGGGAGCCGCCGTGGCCGGCCCCTTGCGTGAAACTGAGGTGGGTTTTCTTGCCGAGGTCGTAGACTCCCTTGGTCGTGAACTTGCGGATGCCGGCCGGCAGTCGTCGGGCGTAGTCGGGCACCTTGATCTTCCGGGGGATCTTGGGCTCGGGGAGCTTGGCGGTGTGCAATACGTGCTCCTCGTGTTCGATGAGCGTCCATTCGAAGGACTTCTTTGAGCCATAGACGTCGATGCTCTCGCGGTATTGGCGGGCGACATCAAAGAGGGAGCGGATGATGCGTGCCGTAAGGTCGCTGTCCTTGAGTTTCACGTGGGCGGTTTCCACGGCAAAGGGGGAACCATAGTGCCGCACCAATTCCGGTCGGATGGTCCCGGATCCGAAGCAAGACACGTACTCCGCCACCGCATCGGTCAGCGCCAGCATCGGACCGACGCAGTGGGTCGCATACCACATCGGCGGCAGGCCGGGCCAGTAGTTGGGCCAGCCGTCCATGTCCTGTTGGTGGCTGGCCTGGAGAAACTGGATTTTCCCGAGTTCGCCCCGGTCGTAGAGTTCCTTGATGTAAAGGTACTCGCGGGCGTAGACCACCGTCTCCATCATCATGTACTTGAGGCCGGTTCGGCGGCTCAGATCGACGATGCGGCGGCAGTCCTCGATGGAAGTCGCCATCGGCACGGTGCAGGCAACGTGCTTTCCGGCCCGCAGTCCCTTGATCGACTGGACCGCGTGGTCGGGAATCGGGGTGTTGATATGGACGGCGTCGATCTCGGGATCACGCAGGAGTTCGTCGTAGTCGGTGTAGCCCTTGGGAATTCCGAAGGCCTCCTGGATGGACTTGAGTTTCTTCGGATCACGCTGGCAGACGGCGACAAGGTTTGCCTGGGGATGAGCCTGGTAGATCGGAATGAACTCGGCTCCGAAGCCGAGTCCGATGATGGCGACATTGATTTTCTTGGTCATGAGGGGCGTATCGTTGGAGGGAGGGAAGGAAGGGTCTGAAACCGTCTGGAGGACGTGCGCGTTGGCAAAAGGGCTGCGCGGCTATTTGAGCGTTTGCAGGAAAGCCTCGATATCCAGCAGTTGTTGCGCACTGAAAATACTGTCCATCGGAGGCATGGGGGAGACCTGGAAGTGCTCGTAGCCTTTGGCGATGACCTTGCTGGGCTCAAGCAGGCTTTCGCGGATGGACGCGGGACTTGCACGGGTCGCGATGCCATCCAGTGGAGGGCCGACGGTGCTGCCCTGTCCCTTGACAGTGTGACAGAGGATGCAGGCGGCCGGATGACGGAAGAAAAGCTCCTCCCCTCGACGCACGTCGGCGACCATCGGCTGGGTTGTTTCCCCAATCAGGCTGAGTTCGACCAGGCGAACATCGTCGAACCAGGCTTCGCCGCGGGCCACATGAAGCAGATTGACGCTGGCCTTGGCGAGGTCGCCGCTGTTGAACTCCGTCTCAACTTCGGTCCACTCAGTCTGTCGACGCCGGATGGTCTCTGTCTCCACCCGCGCGCCGTGCACATTGAGACTGACCTTGCCCTGCAGGGCGCGGGTTTTGGTCCAGCCGGAGAGACGGTAGCGGGTGTTGGGCTTCAGCGGGACATCCGCACACAGGCTGGTGTCGGCATCGCCACGGGTGACCACGCGCAATGCCCGCCGACCGCCGTGGGCACCGCTTTCGTCCTCCACGAGCGACCACTCCGCTTGGAGGTTGGCTTCCCGGTTGCCATAGTCGCGCCGTCGCCATCCAGCCGGCAGGCCACCGTCGCCCACGTTTTCAAGTCCGGGGTTCGGCAGGAGGTTGGGCCCTTCGCGATATTGGGAAACACCGTGGATCCGGGCGAGGATCCGGGCGGCTTCCCGCAGCCAATCGTCAGACTGATTGGATGGGTGACGCGCGATCCCCGTGACGACCGACTTGATCTCCGGTGATGGAGGAAACTCGGCGAGCTTCACGAAGGCTGCGAGACGCGTGAGGAGATCGGGGTCGCTCACGACCGCGGATCCAAAGAACAGGGACATCGCCCCGGCATCCCGGCCCAGGGCTCGGGTGGCGTTGCGACGCACGGCCGGGTGGGAATGCAGCAGCGCGGCGCGTTGCGAGGAGGGATCGAGTTGGCCGAGTCCGTGCAACGTCCACAGTGCGTGGATGGCTGGGACGGGCGCGCCGGTGGTGACCAGTTGGCGGAGCGCCGGCACGGCGTCGAGGCGGCGGGATTCGACCATCAGGCGCTGCGCGGTCAGGCGCCAGAACGGGATGGGGTTCTCCAACGCGGAGACCAACCGGGCGGTGTCGGCTCCCCGCAACGACTGGATTGGCCCTGGCTTGGCGTTTTCCCAAACTACCCGGTAGATCCGCCCGCGGGTGTGGTCTCGCAAGGGGTTTTCATGGGCACCACCTACGCCCACCTTGGCCGAGTATCCGCCGCGCTCCAAGCTGGGGGTCGGGTTGTGCTGGATGATGAAGTTCTGCCAGTCCGAAAACCAGATGGCGCCATCGGGACCGACTTCCGCGAACACGGGGGACATCCACTCATCGCTGCTGGCGACCAGATTGAAGGCGTCGTGGGCCAGGTAGCCGGCTCCGTCGCGCTGCACGTCGAACAACGCGATGTTCTTCATCGTCGGTTCGCAGACCATCACCTTCCCTTGCAGGCGTGCCGGCAGGTTCGAGGAGTAGATGAAGGCGCTGCCCGCGGCAGCAGTGAACCCACCGAAGACATCCACCTGCCGGAAGTGGGGTGTGATGGGGTGGCTCCGGTCGTCGGTGTTGATGCGCTTGGCCGTTTGCGCGCGCAGCCCGGCGGGCACGATGGTGGCCGGGATGCCGCCGAAGAAAAGGGGTGCGTTGTTGGCGGTGCCACCGAACTGGTCGCCAAACTCATTGGCGCTCTGCGCCCACGAGTTGTTGGTGAACTGGTGGAGAAACTCCAGGGCCGAGCCGTCAGCCTTGAACCGGTAGGTGCCCTGCAGGAACTGAATTTCCTTGCCCCCCACAGTTCCGCGGAAACCGGAGTAGCCGACGCAGCCGTAGAGCCAGTTATCCAGGCCGTAGTGCAGGTTGTTCGCCTGAGCATGGGTGTCATTGACCCCCCAGCCTGTCATGATCTCCCTTCGCTCGTCAGCCCGGTCGTCGCCATCGAGATCCTTGAGAAACAGGAACCGCGGGGGTTGCGCCACCACGATGCCTCCTTGCGCAAAGGCAAACCCGGTCGGGATGTTGAGGTGGTCGGCAAAGACCGTGAAGAGATCCGCCCGCCCGTCGCCGTCGGTGTCCTCGCAGATCTTGATGCTGTCATTTCCCCGGCCGTCCGGCTGCACGTTGTGCGGGTAATCGCGGGTTTCAGCGATCCACAGTCGGCCGCGCTCGTCCCACGCCAGAAAGATCGGTTTGGCGATGTCAGGTTCGGCGGCGAAGAGTTCAAGCCGCAGGTCCGGAGCGACCTGCGTACGTTCGACGCTGCCCCGGAGAGAAAAGGGGTGCTGGAAAGTGACCGGTTGCGGTCGTTTCTCGTAGTTGGCGATGGTCGGTCGGGGCTCGCGCCTTTCCGGTTCGCGGCCGGAGAGGAACGCCTGCCAGGTGGTGATCCGGGCCGGGGCGACGGCGGATAGCAGGCGGGTGCGCGCCGTCGCGGCGAAACCTTCCGCGTTGGGATCGCCCAGGCTGGCGGCGGCGAGGCGTCGAGATACCGGTACCTGATCGTACGCGGGGAAGCGGTCACCGGCGGCGTCGAGCACCACGACATCGAACTTGGCTACGAACTCCGGCGAGGCCGCGGCCGGGTCGGCGATGAAATCAAACCAAATGGCTTCACGCCCGAGTTCACGCATGAGATGGTGGCAGGTCAGGCGCGAAGTTCGCTCGGGGGAGCCCAGATAAAGCACGCGCAGCGGAGAGGCGATACCGGGCGACGCGAGGGCCAGCAGGACGGCGAGAAAGGTGGGTCCCTTCATGGGTGGAAACCGGGGTAGGTTACGCGCCAAGACATCCGGGTCTCCTGCGGCACGCCAGTTGATTCTCGCGGTGCGGGGTCCTTTCGCGGATTCCCTCGCGCGTACGGCTGAAGGTCCGGCACCACGTGGGGACTTTACGAACCGAGGGTTCGGTGTATGATTCGGCCACGATGAAGTGCTCGCCCCCACTTGGACTTGCGCTGCTCTTGTGGGCAGGATTGACCGCCGGGTGTGGCTCGTCGCAGATGGGACGGATCGACCGCAACCGCGACATCTACGAGACGTGGCCGCTTGAGATCCGGCAAGCCGTGCTCGACGGCAAGGTCGAGGCGGGGATGAACGCCGACATGGTCCGCGTGGCTTGGGGTGAACCCAGCGAGATCACCGTGTCCCCGGCCGGAGACGAGACTTGGGTCTACAAGAAAGGCGGCGACCCCGGCTCAGTTTACTACCCGGGCAGCATGGGAGGAAGCACCGGGATGGGAGTCGGTGGACAGGGGATCGGCATCTCCACCGGCCGGGGAGGGACGTCCATCGGCGCGACCGGCGGCATTGGAATTGGTGGCGGAATCGGTGGCGGCGGCATCGGAGGTGTCGGAGTCGGCGGCACCGGAGTCGGCGGCATGGGCACTCCGATCGTCACTCCTCCGACACCTCCCGATATTCGGGAAGTCGTGTTTCGAAACGGTTTGGTCGTGCGCTCGGACAAGCCGTAGGCGACCGACCGCGGCTGGTGTCTTCAGGCTGCGCCGAGCCTCCGGTAATCGAGGACGGTGTGACTGATGAAGCCTGCCGCCAAGGCGGCGCGATCGGTCAATGGCGCCGCGGGAGACAGGTCATCTCCGTGGCGGAAGATCAGTCGATGGGTGCCATCGTCCCCTGCAGGAGTGAACAAACCCGGGACGACCACCTGGGCCGGAACCGTCTTCCGAACCTCGGTCGTCGCCTGGCACGGCAGCGGGAAATTGACATTGTGCACCACAAAGCTCCGGGGCGCCGTGGCGCGCGCCAAGACCGGGGTGAGTCGGGCGGCGTGCGAGGCTGAGATCGACAGCGTGGTCCGCAAGGCGGCATCTGGACGGTCTCCAGCCGCTTTCAACTGGTCATACACCTCGGTGGTCAAGTCCTGGGAGTACGCGATGGCCGGGAGGCCGTGGAGGGCGCCTTCCCAAGCGCCGGCGATCGTGCCGCTGGCGATGATGAAACCCAGCGAGGCGTTGAGGCCGATGTTGATTCCACTGACCACCGCATCAAGGGGCGGCGTGGCCGGAAGGAGGTGTCCCAAGGCAATGTTCACGCCATCGCAGGGGGTGCCGTCGACCACCCAGGTTGGGCATCCCAATCCCCGATCCACCGAGGCTACATGCACCGGACGGGTGCGGGATTTGGCCGCCCCCACCCAACTCTGCTCCCGCTTTGGAGCCACGACGTAGACCTCATGCTTCGCTTCGCGGAGGGCGTCGACGAGGGCATGGAGAAAAACACTTTCGAGGCCGTCGTCATTGGTCACCAGGAAACGCATGCCGGCAGCGCGCCAAGAAAGCGACCGGCGGGCAAAGGAAATCCGACCTAATGACGCTCGCGATTCTCAACGCGAGGTGAAGAGAACTAATTCTGTGAGATGCGATTCTCTAAAATTAGAGTCTGAAATAGTAGCTCCTGGCAGCGCAATCGTTGCATAGTGGTCGACAAGATTGGGGGAGTCGTCGGCTCGATGTGTCCGTATGCTCACCGTCCCAATGAAAACAAGGCCGACTAGCCACTTCCTCCTGCGACTCACAAGCGCGGGGTCGGCCTTCCGCTGCGGAGGTCGTTGGCCGCACCCATGTCCAAGTCCATGAAAGCAGTTATCTTCAACAATACCGTCCTGCGGGATGGGCATCAGTCGCTCGCCGCCACGCGCATGACCACGGCGCAGATGCTTCCGGCGACCGCGCGCCTCGACGGGCTCGGGTTTGGCGCGTTGGAGACCTGGGGAGGGGCGACGATTGACGCGACGTTGCGCTTCCTGAAGGAGAATCCCTTCGACCGTCTCGACCAACTCAAGAAGGCCGCTCCGCGCACGCCGCACATGATGCTGCTCCGGGGGCAGAACATCGTGCAGTACACGAGTTTCCCTGACGATGTGGTCGAGGCCTTTGTCCGTTGTGCGGCTCGGCATGGGATGGACGTGTTCCGGGTCTTCGATGCCTTGAATGATGCCCGAAACCTCCGGACAGCGATTCGCACGGTGAAGGCTGAAGGGAAACACGCCCAAGGAGCCATCTGCTACACGACGAGTCCGGTGCACACTCCGGCCAAGCTGGCGGCGCTGGCCGACGAGTTGGTGGAACTGGGATCTGACTCGATCTGCATCAAGGACATGGCCGGGCTCCTCACCCCGCGGGTGACCCATGATTTGGTCAAAGCGATCAAGCAGCGGCACGCGATTCCGCTGATCGTACACAGCCACGACACCGCCGGTATGGCGGTGGCCTCCTATCTGGCAGCGATCGATGCCGGCGCGGATGCGATCGACACCTCGATCACTCCTTTCGCCAACGGCACCGGCCAACCTGACACGGTGCGAATGATGGCTGCCATGACCGCCCATCCCCGGGCTCCGCGTTACGACTCGGCGGTCCTGCTGGAACTTCGGAAGTACTTCGAAGGAGTGGCGACTGAACTGGCGAAGTTCATGAGCCCCGCCAACGACCGGGTGGACAGCGACGCGCTCAGCTATCAGGTGCCCGGAGGGATGTTGAGCAACTTCCGCACTCAATTGGCGGAGATGAAGATGGAGGGACGCTTCAACGATGTGATGGCGGAAGTACCGGTGGTGCGCGAGGCCTTGGGCTGGATCCCGCTGGTCACACCGACCTCGCAGATTGTGGGGACCCAGGCTGTGTTGAACGTGAAGTTCGGCCGCTGGAAGAATCTCGCGCAGGCCTCGGTGGATATCGCTCTCGGCAAGTACGGTCGCACCCCAGGGCCAATCAACCCGGAACTCCTGGCGCTCGCGCGCAAGCAATCCGGGCAGGAACCGGTGCAGGGGCGCCCGGCTGATCTTCTGGCGCCGCGGATGCCGAAGCTGCGCGAGGAATTGGCGGCGAAAGGCCTTCCCGCATCGGACGAGAATGCGGTGCTGTATGCGATGTTCCCGCGGGAGACGGAGGCCTTCTATAAGCCGGCGCCCGCTCCCGCTGTGGCTCCGGCGCCCGCGCCTGCCGCCAACCCCGCCCCGGTCGCTGCGCCGGCCAAGGTGCCAGCGATCACGCCCGCCCCGGTGGGCAAGCGGGTCGGATCGCGGATGGTGCTTACCCTGAATCAGAAGCGTTACGAGGCACTGGTGGAGGAAATCGACTGAGGTTTTTTCATGAGCTCAAGTACTGCCGAACACCTTTTCGCTGGTTTTTCTCCAGCCTCGGATGCCGATTGGCGTCGTGCCGCCGAGGAATCTCTGGAGGGAGCGCCGTTCGAGAAAAAACTCGTCACGCGGACCGCGGAGGGAATCGACCTCCAGCCAATCTACTCTCGCACCGACGGCGAGAAGCTCGGTCCCGATTCCTTGTGGCCCGGGCTCCCACCGTACGTCCGCGATGCCCGGCCCCTGGGGAGTCGGGCTGGCGGTTGGCTCGTGTGTCAGGACCTCGGGGCCCTGCCTCCCGACGAATTCAACGCCGCCCTTCGCGATGCACTGGGCCGTGGTCAAAACGCCGTGGTGCTGCCCTTGGACTCCGCCACCCGCCGCGGTAGTGATCCCGCCATCGCGCAACCTTCCGAGGTCGGTGATATCGGACTTTCGCTTTCGACCCTGGAAGACGCGGACCGGGCGCTTCGAGGCGTGGAACTGGGCGCCGTGCCGGTCTTCGCTTCCGCAGGAATCGCGGCATTGGAGGTGACCGCCCTGCTTTCGGCCTGGATGAAACGCCAGGGAAAAACCGGGGCCGCTCTTCATGGCGGGGTGCTGGGAGACCCGCTCGGCGAGTGGCTGCGGGCGGGCCGTCTGCCCATGGACCTCGGGCTGGCTCTGGACGACCTCGGCACGTTGACGTCTTGGGTGCAGCGGGAGGGCTGGAACCTTCGCACCATTGGTGTCGACGCGGCAGCCTGGTCTGATGCCGGGGCCCATGCGGTCCAGGAGCTCGCGTTCGGGCTTGCCACTGGCGTGGCCTACGTCCGGGCGATGCAGGAACGAGGGCTGGAAGTCGGGGTTTCCGCCCCGCGGGTGCTGTTCACCTTCGGCTTGGGTTCAAACCTCTTCCTCGAGGTGGCCAAGTTGCGGGCCGCCCGGTTGGTCTGGGCCCGTGCCATGCAGGTGGCGGGGGGCGGCCCGGAAGCGCAGCGGCTGGAGTGTCACGGCCGCACAACGCGCTGGAACAAAACCGTCCTCGATCCCCACGTGAACCTGTTGCGCACGACCACGGAGGCCTTTGCCGGCGTCATCGGCGGCTGTGCCGGCCTGCAGGTCGGCGCCTTCGATGATTGCTACCGGACCTCGGATGACTTCTCGCGCCGTCTGGCCCGCAACATCCAGATTATCCTCGCGGAAGAATGCCAGCTTGGCCGAGTGGTCGACCCTGCCGGCGGCTCCTGGTATGTCGAGACCCTCACGCGACAGCTGGCCGCCAAGGCTTGGGGGCTCTTCCAGGACATCGAAGGTCGTGGCGGGATGTTTGCAGCCGTGAAGGCGGGATACCCGCAGGCCCTCGTGGAAAAGACGGCGGCAGATCGCATCGCCGCCGTGGAGGGGCGGCGCGACGGGGTGATTGGCACCAACCTTCACCCCAATCTCCGGGAGCGGATCCCACCGGCGGGGGGCCGTACGACCGCCCCGCGTCCGTCGGCGTTGGGTCGGACCGACGCGGTGGAGCGCAGCGCGTTCGCGCACCTCGCCACTTGCGGGCGCGAGTCCTTGCCGGAGGCGCTGCAGGAGGCGTTTCGGGATGGGGTGACCCTGGGGGCCGCGGTGCTCGCGGTGGATCGGGAGCGCAGCCCTTCGCCCGAGGTCAAACCGTTGGTCGCACGGAGGAGGGCCGAACCCTTCGAAGCCTTGCGCCGCCGGTCGGAAGCCTGGCTCCAGCGCACGGGTGGAAGGCCCAAGGTCTTCCTCGCCGGCGTGGGTCCGCGAAAACAACATGCCGCCCGCCACGACTTCTCGCAGGCGTTCTTTGCCGCGGGAGGATTCGAGCCGGTGGCGGGCCGGGGCCTGGATACCGCCGAGACGGCCGCCAAGGCTGCCTTGGAGTCCGGTGCGCCCATCGTCGTGCTCTGCTCGACTGACGACACCTATCCCGCCCTCGTGCCGGTGTTCGCGGCCGCCCTGAAGGCGGCTCCGAAGCCACCGGTGGTGGTGCTGGCGGGCCTGCCCGCCTCCCCGGAGCTGCAGCAGCAGTTCAAGGCTGCCGGCATCGACGAGTTCATCCACCTGCGTGCCAACTGCGCCAAGCTCCTGTCAACCTTCCAGGACCAGCTGGGCCTCTGATCGCCGCCGACCACCATGAAATTTCCCGATTACACCACGATTCCCCTCGAGACCGGCGCCGCTACCGGCGCGGGTGCTTCCGACTGGCTCGCCGCCGCCCGGGCCAGCGCCGGCGGACCGGACGCCCTCGGCGACTGGCAGACGCTGGAGCAGATTCCGGTCAAGCCCGTCTACACCGCGGCCGATCTGCGCGACGTCGGGCATCTCGGCTTCACCGCCGGGATTGCGCCGTATCTGCGCGGGCCCTACGCGACCATGTACGTCCTGAAGCCCTGGACGGTCCGGCAGTATGCCGGCTTCTCCACCGCCACGGAGTCCAACGCCTTCTACAAGCGCAATCTCGCAGCCGGGCAGATGGGGTTGTCGGTGGCCTTCGACCTCGCCACCCACCGCGGCTATGACAGCGACCATCCGCGCGTGGTGGGCGATGTCGGCAAGGCCGGCGTCGCGGTCGACTCCGTGCTGGACATGCAGACCCTGTTTGCCGGCATCCCGCTGGATCGGATCAGTGTCTCGATGACGATGAACGGTGCCGTGCTGCCCGTGCTGGCCTTCTACATCGTGGCCGCGCTGGAGCAGGGCGCGACCCTGGAGCAGCTTTCGGGCACAATCCAGAACGACATCCTGAAGGAGTACATGGTGCGGAACACCTACATCTACCCGCCCGCCCCTTCGATGCGGATCATCGCGGACATCTTCGCCTTCACCTCGCAGAAGATGCCGAAGTTCAACTCGATTTCGATCTCCGGCTATCACATGCAGGAGGCGGGGGCCACCGCGGACCTCGAGCTCGCCTACACCCTGGCGGACGGCCTCGAGTACCTGCGCACGGGCGTGAAGGCCGGCATCGACATCGATGCGTTCGCCCCGCGCCTTTCGTTCTTCTGGGCGCAGGGCAAGAACCTCTTCATGGAGGTGGCCAAGATGCGGGCCGGACGGCTGCTCTGGGCCAAGCTCGTGCGGCAGTTCAATCCGAAGAACCCGAAGTCGATGGCCCTGCGCACGCACTCCCAAACCTCGGGATGGTCGCTCACCGAACAGGACCCGTACAACAATGTCGCGCGCACCTGCATCGAGGCGATGGCGGCGGCGATGGGGCACACGCAATCGCTGCACACCAACTCCCTCGACGAAGCGATCGCCCTGCCGACCGACTTCTCCGCGCGGATCGCCCGCAACACGCAATTGTACCTCCAGGCCGAGACCGGGATCTGCAGCGTGGTCGATCCGTGGGGTGGCAGCTACTACGTGGAGCGCCTCACCGATGAACTCGCCCGCAAGGCCTGGGCGCACATCGAGGAGGTCGAGAAACTCGGCGGCATGGCCAAGGCGATCGAGACCGGCCTGCCCAAGCTGCGCATCGAGGAGGCCGCGGCCCGGCGCCAGGCGATGATCGACTCCGGCGAGGAGACCATCGTGGGCGTCAACAAGCACCGGCTCGAGAAGGAGGCGCCGATGGAGATTCTCGAGGTGGACAACACGGCGGTGCGGGAGGCGCAGATCAAGCAGCTCCAGAAACTCAAGGCCGAGCGCGATCCGGCGGCCGTGCAGCGGTGCCTGGCGGCGCTCACCGCGTGCGCCCGCTCTGGCGAGGGCAACCTGCTCGCCCTCAGCATCGACGCCGCCAAGGCGCGGGCGACCCTCGGCGAGATCTCCGATGCGCTCGAGGTTGTCTTCGGCCGCTACCAGGCGCAGATCCGCTCGATCTCCGGTGTCTACCACCGGGCCTTCGCCCGCCACGACGACGTCGCCAAGGTGCGGGCGATGACCGATGCCTTCGCTGAGCGGGAAGGGCGGCGTCCGCGCATCCTGATCGCGAAACTCGGCCAGGACGGCCACGACCGTGGGGCCAAGGTGGTCGCCACGGCGATGGCCGACATGGGGTTCGATGTCGATGTCGGCCCGCTGTTCCAGACGCCCGAGGAAGCGGCGCGCGACGCGGTCGAGAACGATGTGCACATCGTGGCGATGAGTTCCCTCGCCGCGGGCCACAAGACCCTGCTGCCCCAGCTGGTGAGCGAGCTGAAGCGCCATGGACGCGAGGACATCCTCGTGGTCGCAGGCGGCGTCATCCCCGCCCAGGACTATGCGTTCCTTTACGAGCACGGCGCCGCGGCCGTGTTTGGCCCGGGAACGCCGATTCCCCATTCGGCCGCGATCCTGCTGGAAAAACTCGGGGCGACTCCGGTCGCCTGACTGCCGCCGCACCGACCCCGTGATCCCTCCCTCGACACCGCCGCGCCCGGACTGGGTGCCTGACGGAGCGGGGGAGGAATTTGCCACGCGCATCGTGCCCGGCACGCCGACCCGCGCACCGGATCGTCGGCCGGTGCGCCGCCGCGCCACGGACAACGTCGAGCGCCTGGCTGCGGACCTCCGCGCCGGCGATCGCGGAGCGCTGGCCCGGGGAATCACCCTGGTGGAGAGCCGGGCCGCGATGCATCGCGCCGCGGCGGAAAACCTGCTTAACGCCCTTACTCCGCACTCCGGCGGAGCGCTTCGCGTGGGGGTGACCGGTGCGCCCGGGGCCGGAAAGAGCACGTTCATCGATGCCCTCGGCACGCGGCTGTGCACCGCGGGCAGGCGCGTGGCGGTCCTTTCGGTCGACCCAAGCAGCCCGGTGTCGCACGGCAGCATCCTGGGGGACAAGACCCGCATGGAAAACCTGTCGCGTCAGCCTTCGGCATTCATCCGCCCATCGCCGAGCGGCGGCGAACTCGGGGGCGTGGCCCGGCGGACGCGGGAGACCATCGTCCTCTGTGAGGCCGCGGGATTCGAGATCGTCATCGTCGAGACCGTGGGCGTCGGGCAAAGCGAAGTCCTGGTGCGTGGGATGGTGGACTGCTTCCTGGTCCTGCTGCTGGCCGGAGCAGGGGATGAACTGCAGGGGATCAAGAAAGGTATCCTCGAACTGGCGGACATCCTCGCCGTGAACAAGGCCGACGGAGACAATCGGGCACGAGCGGAGGCGGCCCGGCGGGAGTTTAGCCGCGCGTTGCATTACCTCTCGGGGCCGGAAGGGTCCTGGCGCCAGACCGTGCTCGCGTGTTCCGCCGCGACGGGGGAGGGCATCCCCGAGGTTTGGGAAACCGTGGAGAAGTTCTTTTCTCACGGAAAGCGCAGCGGAGAATTCGCGGAGCGGCGGCGCGAGCAGGTGCTGGCGTGGTTGGGTGCCCTGCTGGATGAAGGATTGCGTGAAGCGTACGCCAGCCGACGAGGGGTCGCGGCGTTGCGAGCAGAATTGGAGTCGCAAGTGGGAGCCGGGCTGTTGCCGGCGCCCGAAGCCGCGCGGCGCTTATTGGCGGCAGCAGGATTTGCGCAGTGAAGATTTTCTACTGGAAGCGCAGGGGTTCGCAAAATCTGCGGAGTTCGCTGCTCCCCGCCCCCCTATACTCGCCGATCGGCCAGGAGCCATTTTCGCCATGATCACATCCATCGACCACTTGGGAATCGCCGTGAAGTCTCTCGATGAGGCGGTTCCGCTCTATGAAAAAGCGCTCGGTCTGCGCTGCCTCGGCCGTGAAGAGGTGGCAGCGCAAAAGGTGCGCACCGCGTTCTTTGACGCGGGAGGAGTGCACCTGGAACTGCTTGAGCCGACGTCGCCGGAAAGCACCATCGCCAAGTTCATCGCTGACCGTGGGGAAGGCATTCATCATGTGGCGTTTCGCACGGATGACATCGGCGCCCAGTTGAAACAGGCATCAGGCGCCGGGGTGCGGCTGATCCATGAACAACCCTTCGAGGGCGCAGCCGGCAAGCTGGTCGCGTTTCTCCATCCCAAATCCACCCGCGGCGTCCTGACTGAATTCTGCGCGGTCAAGCCCGGCGCAACGAGCGCCCACTAACCCGGAGGTCTTTCCATGGCTATTTCAACCACGCTCCTGAACGAACTTTCCGGCCGTCGCCAAACGGCCCTTGCCGCCGGGGGAGAGGATAAACTCAAGGCCCGCGCCGAGAAGGGCCTGATGAACGCCCGCGAACGCCTGGTGGCACTATTCCAGCCCAACACTTTCATGGAGTGGGGGATGCACGCCGACCATGACTGCCATGATTTCGGTTTGGAAGGGAAGTCCTTCCCGGGCGACGGCGTGGTCACGGGTGTCGGCTATGTCGACGGCCGACCGATGGCCGCCTTCAGCCATGACTTCACGGTCGGGGGCGGGGCGCTGGGGCGCATCCACTCGAAGAAGATCTGCGACCTCATGGATTATGCCATGAAGGCGGGGATGCCGGTGCTGGGCATCAACGATTCGGGAGGGGCCCGAATTCAGGAAGGCGACGAATCGCTCTCCGGCTACGGCCAGGTCTTCTTCCGCAATGTGCTCGCCTCAGGGGTCATCCCGCAGATCTCGATTATCGCGGGCCCGTGTGCCGGCGGGGCGGCCTACAGCCCGGCCCTGACGGACTTCATCATCATGACGAAGAAGAACGCCAACATGTTCATCTGCGGCCCGGACGTCATCAAGGCGGCCACCGGGGAGACCGTGACGATGGAGCAGATTGGCAGCGCGGCGGCGCACGCCTCCGTGAGCGGCAACATCCACTTCGTGGCCGAGGATGACCGGCACGCCCTCGAAATCGCGCGCAAGCTCTTCTCGTTCCTTCCGTCGAACAATATCATGGACCCGCCGCACCGGCCGACGCCCTCGCTCGACCTCTCGCCGGACCCGGGCATGAACGACCTCGTGCCCGCCGACGGCAAGACGCCGTTCGACATCCATGCGGTGATTCAGCGCCTGGTGGATGGCGGCGATTTCCTCGAGGTGCAGATGGACTGGGCGAAGAACCTGGTCGTGGGCTTTGCCCGTATCCAGGGCATCGTCTGCGGCATCGTTGCCAACCAGCCGATGGTCAAGGCAGGCACGCTCGACATCGATTCATCGGACAAGGGCGCCCGGTTCATCCGGTTCTGCAACGTCTTCAACATTCCGGTGGTCACGTTGGTGGACATCCCCGGATTCATGCCGGGCATGGCGCAGGAGCGCGGTGGCATCATCCGCCACGGCGCCAAGATGCTCTTCGCCTATGCGTCGTGCACGGTGCCGAAACTGACGGTGATTCTGCGGAAGGCCTACGGTGGGGCGTATCTCGCGATGTGCAGTGCCGACATGCGCGCCGACGTCGTCTATGCCTGGCCCACCGCCGAAATCGCGGTCATGGGTGCGGAGGGGGCGGTGAAGGTCCTCTACAAGAAGGAAATTGCCGCAGCCAAGGACCCGAAGGCAAAGGAGGCCGAGTATGTCGCCGAGTATCGGGCCAAGTTCGCTTCCCCGTACGCCGCGGCGCGCAAGGGAATGATCACCGACATCATCGAGCCCTCCCAAACCCGGGCAAACCTCGCCATGGCCCTGCGAAACACGCTGTCGAAACGCGAGACCCGGCCGCCCAAGAAGCACGGCAACATCCCGCTCTAACCACGCTGTCCGCCGACGCCGGTCCGCCCTTTCCCGTTGGGCGGACCGGCGCGGTCCACCAAACCTCAACCATGAACTCCGTCTTCCTCGCCACCGTGGGTCAGCCGCTTTTCGGCAGTATCTGGCTGGCGCTGCTCGCGGTCCTCGGCCTGGTGGCACTGCTGCTGCTCGCCGTGGCGTTGGCCGGCCGCTGGCTCGCCGCGACCCATCCGGATTCACCCAAAGTGGCGGCCCCGGAGCCGATCCTCGCCCCGGGCATTTCCCCGGAGACCCTCGCCATCATCGCCAGCGCGGTGAACGTCACCGTCGGCCCCAACGCCCGCGTGCGCGCCGTCGAGGTCGTGCCGACACCGGCGCCCTCGGTCGAGGCCCTGATGCTGCAATGGAGCCTCGAGGGCCGGCGACAAATCTACACCTCCCACAAAGTCCGCTGACACTCACATTCACACCTTTCGCGTCATGAAGAAACTAAGAGTTACCATCGAGGGCAAAGCCTACGAAGTGCTGGTCGAGTTTCTCGACCAGGAGACGACTGCCACCGCGCCCACGCCGGCGGCGGCTCCCTCCGCTCCGAGACCCGCCGCCAGCGTGACACCGGCCGCCGCCGTCCCGGCCCCGGTGGCACCGCCGCCGGCCGCCCCCAAGGCGGGTGCCGGTGCGGTCGTGAGCCCACTGGCCGGCAAACTCGTGTCAATCGATGTCAAGGTCGGCCAAAGCGTCCAGGAAGGCGCCCAGGTCGCGACCATCGAGGCCATGAAGATGAACACCTACATCTACGCGCCGAAGTCTGGCCGCGTGGTCGAGGTCCTGGCCAATCCCGGCGACGCGGTCGAGGAAGGCGCCGCGTTGATGCGCCTGGAATAGGCCGCATTCCTCCACCCAACCTCCACCATGAAGACCGCCATCGTGCAGGCGATCGTGATGTATGGGATCGCGTTTGTGATCTCCATGCTCGTGGCCCTGCTGATCAAGGGACTCTACCTCCTCGTCCGCCGAATCACGACACCCTGAGCTCCGCGCGAGGCCAGCCTCCGGCGGCGGACGTGCCGATTCGACCGTGCCGTCCGTCCGCCCGCGCCCCACGCCAACCGCCTCGCCTCCGGGAGCCCCGGAATCGTTCCCGGACCTCCAACTTCGATGACCTTTTCCAACTTCCTCGATCTCTTCCAGGGGATCACGACGCTGATTGCCTCCCAACCCGCCGTGCTGGCCGCGCGGCTGGGCCTGATGCTGCTCGGCATCGTGCTGGTGTATCTCGGCAAGAAGGGCGTGCTCGAACCGCTGCTGATGATTCCGATGGGACTCGGAATGGCCGCGGTGAACGCCGGCGTGCTCTTCCTCGATCCCACGACCGCCGCGGCGGTGACCGAATCCGCGGCGACGGGCGGGCCGGCCGTGCCGGGCACGCTCTTCATGGCGCCGCTCGTGCAGAAGACCGACAACCTGATGTACGTCCTGCAGATCGATTTTCTGCAGCCCATCTATACCTTTGCCTTCAGCAACGGCCTGATTGCCTGCCTGGTGTTCATGGGCATCGGCGTGCTGCTCGATGTCGGCTTCGTGCTGGCACGGCCGTTTCTCAGCATGTTTCTCGCCCTGTGCGCCGAATTCGGGACAGTGGCGACCTTTCCGATCGCGGTGGCGATGGGTCTCAACTACCGCGAGGCGGCTTCGATTGCGATGGTGGGCGGGGCCGATGGCCCGATGGTGCTGTTCACCTCGCTGACGCTCGCCAAGGAGCTGTTCGTGCCCATCACGGTGGTGGCCTATTTGTATCTGGGTCTCACTTACGGAGGCTATCCCTACTTGATCCGGCTGCTCGTGCCGGCGAAGCTCCGGGGCCTGAAGATGCCGGATCGCCCCGTGATGAAGATTACCTCCGATGAGAAACTGGCGTTCGCCGTGGTCGGCTGCACGGTGCTGTGTCTCCTTTTCCCCTCCGCCGCCCCGCTTTTCCTTTCGCTCTTCGTCGGGGTCGCCGTGCGCGAGGCCGGCCTGAAGTACTTCGTGGCGGTGATTGACGGGCCGATCCTCTACGGGGCGACCCTGTTTCTCGGGCTGACCCTCGGGGTGCTGTGCGAGGCGTCGACGATCCTCAACCCCAAGGTCCTCATCCTCCTCCTGCTCGGCATCCTCTCGCTGCTCCTGTCGGGCATCGGCGGCCTCATCGGCGGCTACCTCGCCTATTATTTCAGCGGGCGGAAGATCAATCCGGTGATCGGGATCGCCGCCGTCAGTTGCGTGCCCAGCACCGCCAAGGTGGCGCAGAAGGAAGTCTCCAATGTCGTTCCCGACAGCATCATCCTGCCCGAGGCCCTCGGGGCGAACATCTCCGGCGTGATCACCACCGCCATTCTGACCGGCATCTACGTGACGCTGGTGCCGCTGATGAAATGAAGCGACTCGCGCCCTTGAACACCCCGGCCTGGCGGCTGGGCCTGGCGCTGGCCGCCGCGGGCGTACTGCTGGCGCGGCTGGTGGCGCCACGGTTCTCCTCGTCGGCCCAACCCGGGCTGGCGCTGGTCGGGGAACTCCTCGCCCTCGCCGGTCTGGCGGTGATTGCGGCTGGGGTCAGCCGACGAATCCGCGGCGGCGCCCCGACCTGATGCGACGACGAGCCTCTCCTTCTCTTCTGCCATGACGCTGAACCTGAGTCTTCCCCTCGCGGCTCCCGCCCCGATCGCCGGAGCTCCGGCGATCGGTCTGACCGATGCCCTGTTGTTGCTGGTATTCGCCGGCCTGTTGGTGGCGATCTACCAGTTGAACCAGGTGCTGCAGCGGTTGCGCGCCCTCGACACCGCGCGCGCCGGGACGTCGAGCGCTCCTGCGGCTCCCACGTCCTCCGCGCCGGTACCGGTGGCGTCGCGGGCCGATGACGCTCCGGTTCCGCCCGAGTTCGTCGCGGCGATCGCGGCCGCCTGTCACCTGACCCTGGGGCGACCCTTGCGCATCGTGTCGATCGTCGATGAGGCAGAGCAGAAGCAGGTGTGGTCGCTCGAGGGGCGCCGGCAGATTTTCGCTTCGCACCAAGTGCGCTGAACCCAATTTGACCCCTGATGAGCACGACCACTTTTGGCCTCACCCTGTTGATTGTCGGCATGGGCGGCACCCTGGTCACCCTGGCGGTCATCGCCGGCTGCCTGCGCCTGTTGACAAAGCTGTTCCCCGCCGAGAATTCGGACTCAGATCGGAGTGGAGGCCCCGGCCATGCTTGACGCGATCCTTTCCGGTCTGGGCGGATTGGGAGCAGGTGCCCAGTACTTGCTGGCCCAAGGCGGGCCCAACGTGATCATGCTGGCCGTCGCCGGGGTGATGTTCTACCTCGCAATCGCGAAGGACGTGGAGCCGCTCCTGTTGCTGCCGATCGCCTTTGGTTGCGTGCTGGCCAACCTGCCCTTGAGTGAGCTGATGGGAGAGGGCGGCGTCCTGCGCACGCTCTACAACTTCGGCATCGGCAACGAACTCTTCCCGCTCCTGATTTTCGTCGGCATCGGATCGATGACTGATTTCACGCCGCTGTTGGCCAACCCGCGGCTGCTGTTGTTTGGCGCGGCGGGCCAGCTGGGCATCTTTTTCACCCTGATCCTCGCCCTGGCGCTGGGGTTTTCCAAGGAGGAGGCCGTGTCGGTGGCGATGATTGGAGCCTGCGACGGACCGACCGTGATCTACGTCTCGAACCTCTTTGCCGACCTGCAGAAGATCCCGACGGCGATGGTTGGGGCGCTGGCCGTGGCGGCCTACTCGTACATGGCCCTCGTGCCGATCCTCCAGCCCCCGATCATGCGGCTCCTCACGACCGAAAAGGAGCGGTCTGTGAAGATGCCGAGCCCGAAGGGCAAGGTGTCGCGGACGGCGTTGGTGGTGTTTCCGCTGCTCGTGACTGCGGTGACCGGCCTGATCGCCCCGCAGGGCCTGCCGTTGATGGGCATGATCATGTTGGGGAACTTCATGAAGGTCAGTGGAGTGGTCACCCGTCTCACCAAGGCCAGCGAGAACGAAATTGCCAACATTTCCACGTTGTTCCTCGGCCTCGCGATCGGCGGCACGATGAACGGCCACGAGTTCCTCAAATGGCACACGCTGCTCGTCTTTGGCCTGGGGCTGGTGGCGATCATCGTCGACACCGCCGGCGGCATCCTGCTCGGCAAGGTCTGGTACTGGCTGTCCGGCGGCAAGGTGAACCCCCTGCTTGGCGCCGCGGGCATCTCCGCGTATCCCATGGCGGCCCGGCTCGTGCAGACCGAGGGCCAGCGGTGGAACAAGCACAACTTCCTGCTCATGCATGCGATGGCGGCCAACACCGGCGGGCAGGTCGGCTCAGTGATGGCCGCGGCGATCATGCTCTCGGTGCTGAAGGGCCTCGGCATCCTCTAGTCTGCCCGGACCCAGTCCGGTTTCCCCATTCTTTCCCCTCTTCGCCATGACCACTCGCAACCAGGGAGACTTGCTTGATGCCGAAACCCGCGTGCCGGGTTGGAGCGTGAAGTTCTATGATCGCGTGGAATCCACGCAGCAACTCGCGCGCGGGCGCCCGGTGTGGTCCGCCGTGGTGGCGCGGGAGCAGACGGCGGGACGCGGGCAGGCCGACCGCACGTTCACCTCGGATCCGGGCGGGTTGTATGTCACCGCGGTGCTCCCGTATGCGGGTGACCCGATGGCGAGCCGGGGGTTTGCGCTGGCCGTGGGCTGGGCGGTGCGCGAGGCCCTGCTGGAATTCGAGGTCGGGGATCTGCGGTTGCGCTGGCCCAATGACCTGATGGTCGGGGATCGAAAGGTGGGCGGGATCCTGGTGGAACAGGATGGTCCCGGATCCTTGTTGGTGGGAATCGGCCTCAACGTGACGAACCATCCTTGGCTGGCCGCCCCGGAGCTCGCCGCCATCGCCGGACGGCTCGCGGATACCACTCCCTACGGTCGGCTGCCCGAGGCGGCGGTGCTGGCGAGCTCCGTGCTGGTCGCGATTCGGGCTGCGCACGAGGTTTTTTCGACCCGGCGGCTCGCGGGCTTCACCGCGATTGCCAACAACTGCTGGGGTGCGCCGCGCGAGGTCGAGCTGGAGCCGGTGGCCGGTATCGGCCTGCCGCTTACACGGGGACGCTTCATGGGGATCGATGCCGAAGGCAACCTCCTGCTCGAGGGGGCGGCGAAGGAGCGGGCCCGGATTCCCTCGCACCACGTCGCGCGCCTGCGGGAACGTTGAGTCGGGCTCAAGGGAGAGCCGGCACTGGGGTTCCGATGGACGCCGCTCGGGAGGCGCGCGGCCGCGCCTGCGTCCGGTCAGGGTCGCCCAGCAAAGAAAAAGCCGCGACCTGGGTCGCGGCTTGAAGTGATCGTGCGGCGCGGGCGCCGCAACGTCCGAAGTTCCGTTTACGGCTGTGCCGGAGCGGCGGGGGGCGGAGTCGCTGGCGCGGAGGCGACGGGAGCGGCGGGAGCGGCGGGAGCCTGCTGCTGCTTCTGCGCCTCCATCTCCTTCATCGCGGCCTTCCGGGAGAGGCGCACCTTGCCCGTCTTCTCGTCGATGCCGATGCACTTCACCCAGAGCATCTCGCCCATCTTCACCACGTCCTCGGTGCGGCGCACGCGGAAGTCGGCGAGTTCGCTGATATGGCAGAGGCCTTCCTTGCCTGGGGTGCACTCGACGAAGCAGCCGAACTCCTTGATGCCCGTCACGCGGCCGTGGTACAGCTTGCCGACCTCGATGGCCGCGCCGCCGCCACCGCCGCAGAGGGCGTCGATTTCCTGCACGGCGCGGTTCATCGCGTCGGCATTGTTCGAGTAGATGAACACCTTGCCGGAGTCGTCCTCCGCGATGTCGATCTGTGCGCCGGTCGTCTCGGTGATGCGCCGGATGGTCTTGCCGCCGGGCCCGATGAGCAGGCCGATCTTCTCGGGATCGATCTGGATCGTCTGGATGCGCGGGGCGTACTTGCTGAGGTCGGCACGCGGCGCGGGAAGCGCGGCGAGCATGACCTTGAGGATTTCAATCCGGGCATCGCGGGCCTGGAAGATGGCGGTCCGGGCGATCTCGAACGGCAGGCCGTTGATCTTCAGGTCGAGCTGGAAGCCGGTGATGCCCTTCGTCGTGCCGGCGAGCTTGAAGTCCATATCGCCGAAGTGATCCTCCTCGCCGAGAATGTCGGTGATCGTCACCCATTTCTCGATCGAGCCGTCGGCCGCGTTCTGGGTCATGAGACCACAGGAAATGCCCGCCACGGGGGCGATGATCGGCACGCCGGCATCCATCAGGGAGAGACAGCCGCCGCAGATCGACGCCATCGAAGTCGAGCCGTTGGAGGCCATGATCTCGCTGACCACGCGGATTGAGTAGGGGAAGGCATCCTCCGGGGGCAGCACCGGCACAAGCGAACGCTCGGCCAGGGCGCCGTGGCCGACTTCCCGCCGACCCGGGGCGCCGAAGCGGCCCGTTTCGCCGACAGAGAAGGGCGGGAAGTTGTAGTGGAGGATGAAGCTCTTGCTCGTGGCGCCGCCGGTGAGGCCGTCCATTTCCTGGGCTTCCTTCGTCGGGCCGAGCGTGGTGAGGGCGATGTTCTGGGTGTCGCCGCGCTGGAAGGTCGCGCTGCCATGCACGCGGGGGAGCACGCCGACCGATGCCGTGAGCTGGCGGATGTCCTTCTGGCCGCGGCCGTCGGCACGCACGCCCTTCTCGAGGACGTTCTTGCGGTAGGCCTTGTATTGCAGGTCCTCGAAGACGACGTTGAGGTCGACGTCGGTGAACTTGTCGGCGCCGAGTTCGGCGGTGAGGGCGGCCTTCGCCTCTTCCTTGAGGGCCTTCACGGCGGCGCTGCGGGCGGCCTTTTCCTTGCCGAAGATTGCGCCGATGAGGCGCTCGGTCGGCACGACGCGCTCGATGATGGCGCGGGCTTCCGGCGTGGCGCCGACCAGCGGGAAGACGCTCTTCGGCTTGCCGGCGACCTTCACCAACTCCTCGATCGCGGCGATGATGGGCTGGATGGCGGTGTGGCCGAACTCGAGGGCCTTGATGAACTCCTCCTCGGGAAGCTGATCGGCGCTGCCTTCAATCATCAGCATGTCCTTCTTGGTGCCGACGTAGATGAGGTCGAGCGACGAGGAGTACATCTGCTCAATCGTCGGATTGGCGACGAACTTGCCGTCGATCAGGCCGACGCGCACGCAGCCGATCGGCCCGTTCCAGGGAATGTCGGAGATGGCGAGCGCGGCGCTGGCGCCGTTGACCATCGGAATGTCGGATTCGTTGAGCTGGTCGGCCGAGAGGAGCTGGCCGATGACTTGCACCTCGTTGAGGAGGCCTTCGGGGAAGAGCGGGCGGCAGGGGCGATCGCAGAGCCGCGAGGTGAGGATTTCCTTTTCGGAGGGGCGGCCCTCGCGCTTGAAATAACCACCGGGAAAGCGCCCGGCCGCGGCGTATTTCTCGCGGTAATCGACGGTGAGGGGGAACCAATCCTGGCCGGGCTTGGTGGTCTGCGCGATGCAGGCGCTGACAAAGACATTGGTCTCGCCGACGCAGACATTGACGGCGCCATTGGCGAGGCTGGCGTACGTACCGGTGGAAAACGTGATCCCGAGTTCGGGCACGGTGACATTGTGTTTCTGATTCATGATCGTTCGTTCGGACGGAAAGCGGGGCGTCGGATGATTGCGGCCCGGCCAGCGCCACGCGTCTGGTTGCGGTCCGGTTGGGGCAGGTTGTGCGTGAACGGCACAACGGGGGCGCGGAGGGCGCCGGCTGCCTCGGGGGCACGACCTGAAAGGTCGGTGGCTTCAGTCAGCTCGCTCAGACGCGAGAGATTTCCGTTTGGCGCCTTGCGCGGAAGGGTGCCGCGGGGTTGACCGCGGGCAGGGCGGCAAACGGAAATGTCCCGGTCCGAATTCGAGTATCGTAAACGACAACGGGCGACCCGCGGATCGGGTCGCCCGTTTGACGAAAGCGTTATTTACGCAGGTTCAGTTTCTGGAGCAGCTCGTTGTACTTCGGCAGATTGGTCCGCTTCAGATAATCCAAGAGCTTGCGGCGACGGGAGGCCATCTGGAGGAGGCCCCGGCGCGAGTGAAAGTCCTTGCGGTGCGTGCGCAGGTGCTCGGTCAGGTGATTGATGCGAGCGGTCAGGAGCGCGACCTGGACTTCAGATGAACCGGTATCCTTTTCGTGAGTTTTGTATTCTGCGATGATTTCGGGCTTTGCTGCTGTGGTGGACATGGTTTTATTGTTGAGGGTCACGACTGTAGGGAGCCCGGAAGGGCTCCGTGACACCCGCCTGTCCCGATTGGAGGTCGGGGCAAGCCGGCGTCACCGTTCCAACCCCGAGGGTTCGGGGCCAGTCATGGTGGACACCCGCAACCGGCGGGTATCCACTGACGCAAGGTGACAGGTTTTCTAATCGGCACATTCGCCGCAAGTGCAAATTTGAGGCTTCTCGCCGAACCTGAAAAGAGGCCAAAAAGACCTCAAGGCGGCGGGGTGGCGGCTGTTGCGTAGCCGGTGGCGGGCAGTTACCCGACCCTCAGGTTGATCGACTTCACCTTGTCGCAGCCCGGTAGGCGGCGAATCCGGGCGACAATCTCATCGCGGTGGTGGAACAGCTCGTTGCGCACGACGGCGTGGGAGGTCAGGACCGTGACGACATTGCGCTCCAGGCGTGCCGGGTGGGAGTAGGCGGCGCTGGCCGGTCCCACAATCTCGTGCCAGTGGTCGCGCAGGAGGTGCTCCGGAGCGTCGCGGCCGATCCGGTACTTTTGCAGCAGGTGCTCCACCAGGTTGGCGTCTCTGAAGCGATGCCGCGCAGGTCCGCAAACAGGTTCTCGGCCGCCCGGCTGAATTGGTGGGGAGTCTCAGGCATCCGGTTCCCGACGGTGGTCGGCCTCGAAAAGGCGGCTGTAGCGGACCAGGGCCCCGAATGCGGTGGCGCAGGCGATGTAGAAGCCCGGATAGCCATCCAGGAAGCCCCGGCGGAGGACATAGGCGCGGAAGAAACGCCAGCCCGGCCGGAAGACCGCGGCCGCGAGCGAGAAGCGCCCTCCCCGGGCCTTTTGCTGGCGAAGGAAGAGATCGGCAAACGGGTTGATCTTCGCGACGTGCGATGAGAGCGAGGGAAACGAGAAATGGTGGAGATCGCCGCGCAGGGTGGCGACTTCGCCGTCGCATTCGACCTTTTCGTGCACGAAGGCGTCGCCGCCCCATCGGGCACGATCGCGGCGGAAAAGGCGCAGGCAATAATCGGGATACCAATCGCCGTGGGTGATCCATCGGTCGATGAACCAGACTTTGCGGGGAAAGCGGGCGCCGGAGTACTGATCGGCATCGCCAAAGAAACGGCGGATGTCCTCGCGCAGGGCCGGCGAGACCTCCTCGTCGGCGTCGAGGGCGAGGACCCAGGGATGGCGGGCCAGGGCGACAGCGGCGTTCTTGGTGTCGCGATAACCCTGCCAGGAGAGTTGATGCACCTCGGCGCCGAACTGGCGGGCCACCGCCTCGCTCGGGTCCGTGGTGTCGTTCAAGGCCACGACGATCTGGTCGACCCACCCGCGAACGCTGCCCAGGCAGCGCGGGAGGTTGTGGGCCTCGTTGCGCGCCACCACCACGACCGAGATCGGAAGCGGGCGTGCCGGGATCGACTGGAAGTCTGGCTTGATGGGGACCCGTTTAGTGCGCGACGGCCACGGCGTAAAGCCGCTCCTACACCTTGCCGAAGGCGCTGCGGGGAATCTGGTAGAGGTAGCCGCAGGATCGCCAGGCGCGGACGAGGGCCTTCTTCGCTGCGCCCCGACGCAGGATCAGCGTGTTGAGAAGCGCGAGGATCAGGAAGCCGAGGCTCTTGGCCACATTGCCGAGGAAGCGGCCCGTCAGGTAGCCGGCCGCTCCCGGCTGCCCGGCCCGATCGATCACGCGCGACCGGGCTGAATCGAAGGCGTGGCGCGAGGCATAGCGGAAGGTTGTCCGGCTGGCCGGCATCTGGTGGTGCACGGCAGCGGCGGGAGCGAACCACACTTGCAGGCCGGCGGTGCGCACCCGCCGAATCATCTCGCTGTCGCCGCCGGAGAAGTAGTTGCCGGCGGCGCGATCCAGGGCGGTGTGAAAGGGTCCCAATTTCTCGAATACCCACGTGGGAAACGCGAGGTTCGCCCCCATCGGGGAGTGGCGGCCGTCGAGCGGGCCGAGGTCGGCCCGGAAGGCGAGCGGCGCGTGCCACTCCCGCACCCAGTCAGGCAGGCCGTCGGGAAAAACCGGAATCACCTCGCCGCCGACGGCCCCGATCGAACGCGTCGGTTCGTCCGCGAGCAGCGGCACCGCCATCTGGGCGATCCAGTCGGGGCGCACGAGGATGTCGTCGTCGCCGAAGAGCAGCACGCGCCCGCGGGCCTCGGTGATCGCGCGGTTTCGGGCGTGGTCGAGGCCCTGCCGCTCCTCCCGGAGGTAGCGCGGGGCCGGATGCGCGCCGGCGAACTCCGCCACGACCGCGCGCGTGTGGTCGGTGGAGTTGTTGTCGATCACCAACACCTCGAAATGATCCCGCGGAAACTGCTGCGCCACGATGCCGGCGAGGGTCTGGCGGAGGAAGTCGGCGCGATTGTAGGTGGGAATCGCCACCGAGACAACGGGTGCCCGGGAAGGATCGCGCTGGCCGGCCGGCGGGAGGGTCATGGAAGGTGCGGAGAGGAACCCAGCGTCGCGGGCAGGAGGGAAATGACAAGACAGGGCTTTTTTTGCTGCGTTGGATCGGGATTTCGCGCAGCGAACTTCCATGGCGTTCAAACACTGGCCCCTCGTCCGCGACCTGCGGTTTGCGCAGAAGTGCGGGCGCTACCTGCGGGGGGCGCGCAAGCGGCGGCCGGATCTGGATTGGGACGAATTCCGACGGATCGCGCGCCACTTCAAGCGCGACGACATGGGCAGCTATCCCGAGCGCGGCTTTCTCTTCCAGTTGGCGGCGGACACCCCGGCGGACGCGCAGGTGGTCGAGGTGGGTTCGTGGATGGGGGCTTCCACGTGTTTTCTCGCGGCGGGCTTGCGGGGCGCGGGCGCCCGGATTTTCGCGGTCGACAATTTTCAGGGACTCTCGACCTGCGGGGAGGATGCGGCCTGGTACAACCGCCACTTCCAGGCGCTCGGTGCCAACAGCACGCTGGAGATTTTCCGGGCCAATTTCGCGGCACTCGGCCTGTCGGCGCGCGCGGAGCCGGTCGTGAGCGACTCGCTGGCGGCTGCGCAATCACTGGCGGCGAAGCAGGGCTCCATCGATCTCGTCTTCATCGACGGCGATCATTCCTACGCGGCCTGTCAGGCGGACATCGGCGCCTGGGCCCCGTTTGTGAAACGGGGGGGCGTGATGGCGTTTCACGACTTCGGCAGCCGGGCGGAAGGCGTGACGCGGGCCATCTTCGAGGAGATCAAGGCGGGGCGCTTCGCGGAGATTGTCGGCGTGGCGGGGACGATCATCGCCTTCCGAATGTAGCGTTGCGGCCGCGGCCGGCGTATGCCCGCGTTGCCCTCCCCGGGAGGACCGGCCTGGAGCGCAGCAGTGGCTAATCCTTCAGCGGGCCAGTTCGTACAGGTACTCGACGAAGGAAAGGGTCAGGTCGTCGTACCCGCGCAACTTGGGCTGGGCGGACTCGATCAGGAGGAACTCATCCGGGGCGTGGGCGCCGCCGCCGTAACCGAGACCGAAGTGTCCGCTGGGGAGGCTGAGCGGGGGATCCGTGAAGATGTAGCCCGGATAGGAGCCGGCGAGGCGCGGCCAGAGGGCATGCTCGACCCCCTGGCGTTTCAACACCGCCAGTTGCGCTTGGATCAGGGGCGTGTCGGGTCGGGTGGCGGTCGGGCTGTAGCCGCCGGTGAAGTTGACTACGATGTCGGCGTATCCGCGCTTGGCCAGATGGGCCTTCAGTTTGCGGAGGGCCTCGTCGGCGGTCTGGTTGGGCACCAGCCGCAGGTCGAGTTTGGCGGACGCCTGGTGCGGCAGCACGGTCTTGCCGCCGACTCCCGTATAACCGCCATAGATACCCTCGATGTTCACGGTCGGTTGGGAGACGTAGCGCTCGAGCGCGCGGGGGAAGGGCAGGTCGTCGATCCACTTCATCGCCGACGAGGCCACCTGGAACTGGCGCTCGGTGAGTTTCCGGGAGGCGGCGGCGATCAGCGCCTTTTCCTCGGCGTTGAGCGGACGGACATTCTCGAACCAGTCGTCGATCGCCGGCGTGTTGCCATCGGGAGTCACCAGGGTGCCGAGCGCGCTGACGAGCCGCCAGACCGGGCTGTCGACCATCGACTTGAACGAGGAGTGGGTGTCGCGGGTCGGTCCGCGGCCCCAGTTCAGTCCGTTGGAGGTCAGCTCGACCTCGATCACGCCCTTGGCCCCGAGGTTGACCGAGACGGCGCCGTCGATGCCCTGGGTGCAATGCGGCATCCACACCCCGGTCGTCCGGGCGAGGGCGGCCTGGACCTTGGGTTGGCGGACGATCTCGGCGATATGGGGCGAGCCGATTTCCTCCTCACCCTCGGCCACGAGGACGAGATTCACCGGCAGCTTTTTTCCGCTGGTCCGGAAGGCGTCGATGGCCGCGAGCAACGCGGATTGCGGGCCCTTCTGATTGGTGGCGCCGCGCCCGATCATGACCTTGCCCAGGCCGGGACGGTCGACGATGCGAGCCTCCAGGGGCGGAGACGTCCACTCCTTGGGGTCGAACTGCTTCACGTCGTACATGAAGTAGAGCCCGACGGTCCGGGGGGCACCGGCGTCGAGGGTGGCGAAGACCCCTGGCTTGCCGCTCGTGTCGATGCGCTCCGCGTGCTGGAATCCCACTTCACGGAGCAGCGTGATCATGTGCTCGGCGCCCTCGGGAAACCCGCGGTTCTCGGCGGCGAGAGCCGGGCGGCGGATCCACTCCTGAAGCCGCGCGATCGCGCGGTCGTGGTTGCGGGTGACTTCCGCCTTGAACGGGGACAGATCGGTCGTGGCCGAGGGGAGGCGGAGGGTGGTGGCGACGGCGATCATCACCAGCAAGGGAATGCGGCGCTTCATGCGCCCGACGCTGGCTGCGGGGCCGAAGGTGACAACGCGAAACCCGATGAGATCGCCCCTCGCCGAGGCGCCCGGATTAGCGCAGGGCGCGCGAAACCGCGGCGTGGACTTCGGGCACCTCAAGTTTGCGGACGCAGTACGACCGGTAGGAGTCTCCCTTCACGCAGGGCCCCGGGGCGGTAGATCCGAGGCAGGTGCACGGCAGCGCCGTCTGCAACACGGTGTGGCCTTCCCCGAGCGGGCGCCAGATGGTCGCGTTTTGGGAGCCAAACAGGGCCACGATCCGGGTGCCAACCGCGGCGGCGACGTGCATCGGCCCGCTGTCATGGCAAAGGAAGACGTCGCACTGTGCCGCCAGGGCGGCGAGGGCCCCGGCCGACGTCAGCGGTTTCAAGGTGACGAGGTGGGAGCGGGCGGCGCGGCGGATGGCCTCGGTGAGCGCTTCCTCCCCGGGCCCGGCGGTCAGGAACACCTGGGCGCCCTGCTCGTCCTGCAGGCGGTCGCAGACGGCGGCGAAGCGGTCCGCGGGCCATAGTCGGTAGGGGCTGCGCGAACCCGGGTGGAGGAGGACCCGTGGCGACCGCGGGGCGGCAGTCGATTTGGGTCCGCCGGTGAGCCGGGCAGCCGCGGCCAGGTCGTCCACGGGAGGCACCAGCCGCACCTCGCGCTCGTCGATGGGCACGCCAATCGCCGCCGGCAGCGCCAGGTAGGTTTCGGTGATGTGATGGGAATCGTAGAACGCGTTGGTGACCCGGGCGGCATGGGTGTAGAGCCACGGCCAGCGATGTACGATGAGCTCGCGGTCGAAGGTCGCGCGGACGCGTGCTCCCGTGAGACGGGTGACGAGTGCGGTCCGCTCGGTGTTGTCAAAGTCGAGGACGTGGGTGAAGCGCGCGGCGCGCAGGCGCCGGACAAACCCCGGCCACTCGGCGGCGCGCCGGGGAAAGGTGCAGGCGCGGTCGATCTCGGGGTTGAGCGGAACGACACCGGCATACGCCGGCTCGGTCAGCAACTCGAGGTGCGCGGCGGGCCAATGCCGGCGCAGGTTGCGCACGACGCTGCCGAGCAGCACGATGTCACCGAGGTACCGACGGCGGATGAGCAGCAGGCGCGGGGAGGATTCGTTCGCGATCGGGCGGCTCATCGGCCGGAAATGGGGCGGTCGGCTCAGGTGGCACCACCCTGTTGCCGGTCATAGAGCGAACGATACAGCTCGCAGGTCGCGTGCAGGTCCGCGTGCGTGCCGCGGGCGACGATCCGGCCGTGGTCGAAGACCAGAATCAGGCCGGCGTGGCGGATGGTGGAGAACCGGTGCGCGATGATGAAGACCGTCTTCCCCTTCATCAGCTGCTGCAGCGCGGTCTGGATGTACGCCTCGCTTTCGCTATCGAGGGCGCTGGTGGCTTCGTCAAGGATCAGGATGGGGGCGTTGCGGAGGAAGGCGCGCGCCAGCGCGAGGCGCTGCCGCTGGCCGCCGGAAAGGGACGCCCCGCGCTCGCCAACCACGGTGTCGTAACCCCGGGGAAGGGCGGTGATGAAGGGATGCGCGAAGGCGTCGCGCGCGGCCTGCTCGATCTCTTCGCGGGAGGCGTCGGCGCGACCGAGCCGGAGGTTCTCCAGGATGGTGTCGTTGAAGAGGACCGGATCCTGCGACACGACGGCGATGTTTCGGCGAAGGTCGGAGAGGCGCATGGCGCGCAGATCGACGCCGTCGATCGTGATCCGGCCGGCCGTGACCTCGTAGAACCGTGGCACCAGGTTGGCAAAGGTGCTCTTGCCGGCCCCGCTGGGTCCGACCAGGGCGCAGACCGTGCCGGCATTCACCGTGACGTCCACGTCGCGCAGCACGGGGGCGCCGGCCTCGTAGGCGAAGGCGACCCCGGTGAAGGCGACGTCGCCCCGCAACCGGCCGATCGCCGCGGGCTCGGCCGGATCGGCGATTGTGACCGGCTCGTGCAGCACGACCTCCAGCCGGTCGAGGGAGGCGAGACCCCGTTTGAGTTCGTTGTTCAGCGCCCCGAGCTTCTTGATGGGCTCGTAGCTGCTGTAGAGCGCGGTGATGAGCGCGATGAAGGTCTCAAGCCGCAGGCCGCTCCGGTAGGCGTAGACGAGGGTCACGGCGATGCCGGCGGCGGAGATGACCTCGATTGCGGGGGTGAGGGCCTGCGCGTACTTCACGATCTTCATCTGCGACGTGATCAGGGCGTGGCAGGCGGCGGCAAAGCGGCTGGTCTCGCGGGCCTCCAGCCCGAATGCGCGCACTTCGCGGGCGGCGGCGAGGTTCTCCGAAAAGTGGCTGCTTACGCTTCCCAGTTCGCTCTGCACCTGGGCGGCGCGCTTGATGACCTTGCGGCCGACGAAGCGGATCGGAAAGACCGTGAGCGGGACTGCCGCCAGGCAGATCAAGGCAAACCAGACCCCCTGGGAAGTGAAGGCCATGTAGCCGATGGCGGCGAGGGCGCTGACCAGCGTGGCGGGCTGCTTGATGCCGTCGTTCGCGAGCAGGGTCAGCGTGAACTGGAGTTGCTGCGTGTCGGCCAGGCCGCGCGACATCAGGTCTCCGGTCTTCTTGCCCTGGACAAACGACAGCGGGAGCAACTGCAGCTTGCGGAAGTAGTCGAGCCGGAGCGCCTCGAGCACGCGTACCCCGGCGTATTGGGTGAAGTAGCTGTTGAGGTAGCCGCTGAGGGCCCGCAGGGCGAAGATGAAGGGAATGTAGGCGGCGACGAGGGCGACGTGCAGGAGCGGGACCGCGGCGCCCCCGGCGTCGAAGATTCGCGGGAAGACGTACTTGACGAGGAGGGGCAGACCGGCGCCGCTGGCGGCGCCGTAGAGCAGGCCGCAACCGATCGCGACGGCGATGGGCACGCGGACGGCGTGCAGGTAGCGGAAGTACGGGCGGAAACGGCGCATGCGTTCGGGGTGATGAAACGGACTGGGGGCGCCGCGTTCCACCTCAATTTTCAGGCCCGGCCGGAATCGAAACGAGGCAGGTCGCCTCAGTCCTTCGAGGACCGCACATCGAGGGCATCCCGCAGGCCGTCTCCGAGAAAGTTGAGGGAGAAGAGCGTCAGGGAGAAGATCCCCGCCGGAAAGATCAGCAGCCAGGGGAACTCCTCCATCTTTTCGGCGCCGTCCTTGATTAGGACGCCCCAGGAACTCATCGGCGGCTGCACCCCGAGGCCGAGGAAGCTGAGGAAGGCCTCAAGGAGCATGACGGCAGGAATGGTGAGGGTCGTGTAGACGATGACCGGCCCGAGGATGTTCGGCAGGATGTGGCGGAAGATGATCCGGCGGCGCCCATAGCCGAGGGAGCGGGCGGCCTCGATGAACTCCATTTTCTTCACGGCCATCACCTGGCTGCGCACGATCCGCGCCATCGTCAGCCACTCGACGGCGCCGATGGCGACAAAGAGCAGCACGAGGCGCCAGCTCGGGCCGAAGTTGAACCGCTTCGCGATTTCCTCGCTCATCACCATCAGCAGGATCACGAAGATGGCGAAGGGCAGGGAGTACATGATGTCCACCACCCGCATCAGAAACGCATCCCGCTTGCCGCCCACGAAGCCGGCCACCGCCCCGTAGACAACCCCGATGGTCAGCGCGACGAAGGTGGCGGCGAGGCCCACGGCCAGGGAGACGCGGCCGCCGGTGAGCAGGCGCACCAGCAAATCGCGACCGAGGGTGTCGGTTCCCAGCCAGTGCCGGAGGCCCGGGCCGGAGGCGCCAAGGTCGAGTTGCTGCTCCTCGTACCCGTAGGGCGAAAACCACGGTCCGGCCACGCAGGCGAGCGTCACGAGGGCGAGGCTCCAGAGCCCGAAGACGGCCAGCCGGTTCTTGCGCAGCCGCAGCCAGGCGTCGTGCCAGAGCGAGGAACCGGCTTCGGCCTCGGCCGGGGCTGCGGGGGCGGCTGCTCCGGGAAGGTTCATCCCTCGAGCCTCACCTTCGGGTTCATCCACGCCTGGACGATGTCCACGACGAGGTTGAGCGCCATGATCAGGACCGCGTAGAGAATAACGGTGCCGAGCACCAGGGTGTAGTCGCGGTTGAACGCGCTGTTCACGAATTCGCGCCCGATGCCGGGAATCGTGAAAATGGTCTCGATGACGAAAGAGCCGGTGAGGATGCCGGCGACGGCGGGCCCGAGGTAGGACACGACTGGCAGCAGGCCGCCGCGCAGGGCGTGGTGGGTGACAATGCGAAACTCCGACACGCCCTTGGCCCGCGCGGTGCGGATGAAGTCCTGGTGCAGGACCTCGAGCATGCCCCCGCGGGTCAGCCGGGAGATGGGGGCCGCGTAGGCGAAGCCCAGGACCAGCGCGGGAAGCACGCGGTCGGCGGGCACGTACCAGCCGGAGGCGTTGAACCAGCCCAGGTGAATGGCGCACAGCAGCACCAGGAGGGGGCCGATCACGAAAGTCGGCACCGAGATCCCAATCATGCCGAAGGCGGAGGCGGTGTAGTCGATCCAGGTGTTGCGGTACACGGCCGCGCAGGTGCCCAGCGTGATGCCGAGAGCGAGGGCAAAGGCGAGCGCGAGCGCGCCGAGTTCGGCGGACACCGGCAGCTTGTCCGCGATGATCTCATTCACCGTCCGGTTGGGGTACTTGAACGACGGCCCAAGGTCGCCGCGGGCCAGGCTGCCCAGGTAGTCGAGGTACTGCTGCCAGAGGGGTTTGTTCAGGCCATAATGGGCCTCGAGGTTGGCCAGGATCTCCGGCGTCACGGCCTTCTCCGCCGTGAACGGACCTCCCGGGACAAAGCGAATCATGAAGAAGGTCGCGGTGATCACGACAAACAGCGCGAGCAGCGACTGCAGGGTGCGCGACGTGATGAACCGGAGCATGGCGGGCGGTGCGGAGGAGGAGAGAAGCTAAGGAAGTAAGGGAGAACTCCCTGAAGGGAAGCAGGGAAACGCGCCGGTGCGGCGCCGAGTTCCCCTCACTCCAGCCAGACGTACTTGGGCGGATGGTTGTCGAGCAGGGTGTGATGATATCCCCGCACGCGGGGGCTGACCGCACGGACGTTGGTGTAATAGAAGAGGGGCAGCACCGGCAGTTCCTCGACCAGGAGAGCATCGAGCTGCTGGTAGCGTTCGTAACGCGTGGCGTCGTCGGGTGCCGCCAGGGCTTGCGCGAGGAGGCGGTCGTAGTCCGGGTGGGCGAAGCCGGTGTCGTTGTTCAGGTTGGACGAGGCCCAGATCTCGAGGAAGACGTGGGGGTCGAGGTAGTCGGCGATCCAGCCGCCGCGCTGGAGGTCGAAGTTCATCGCGTCCTGGGAATCCAGGTACACCTTCCACTCCTCGTTGCGGAGGGAAATATCGATGCCGAGGTGCCGCCGCCACATCTGTTGGATCGCCTCGGCGATGATGCGGTGGTTCTGGCTGGTATTGTACAGCAGTTCCAGCCGCGGAAAGCCGCGACCAGCGGGGAACCCGGCCTCGGCGAGCAGCCGTCGGGCATCCTCGACCGTTCCGGACAACCGGGCGCGCGGCGAATACCCGGCGGTGCCTGGATAGCTGACGCTGTAGGCCGGGGCCTGGCCGCCGCGGGTGACATTCTGGACGAGGCTCTCGCGGTCGACGGCGAGGGCCAGGGCGCGACGGACCCGTCGATCGCTCAGCGGGGGCCGCTTCAGGTTGAACCGGTAGAAATAGACGCCGAGGTAGGGCTCGGTGCGGAGGGCGGCGGGGTTCTCGCGACGGTACACGTCGATCTTGGCGAGGGGCAACTCGTAGGTGATGTCGAGCTGGCCGGTGCGAAACATGCGCTCCTCGGTGTCCTGGTTTTCCACGGGGTAGAAGTGGATTTCGTCGAGTCGCACGCAGGCCCGGTCCCAATAATGCGGATTGCGCGCGACCGTCAGGATCTGTTGCTGGCGCCACTCCTTCAGCACGAAGGCACCGTTGCCGACGAGATTGCCGGCACGGGTCCAGGCGGTGCCCTTGCGGGCGAGCCCATGGAATTTCTCGATGACGTGGATGGGCACGGGGTACCAGGAGTAATGGCTGGCCAGGAGCTTGAGGAAGTACGGCGTCCGGGCCTGGAGGGTGATTTGCAGCGTGCGATCGTCCACCGCGCGGAAGCCGACCTGGGAAAAGTCGGTCAGCCGTCCCTCGTTGTAGTCGCGGGCACCCCGGACGCAGTGCAGCAGGTAGGAATACTCGGCGGCCAGCGCCGGGGTCAGCATCCGCTGGTAGGAGCGAAGGAAGGTCGACGCGGTGATCGGCGTGCCGTCGGACCAGAGAGCATCGGCGCGCAGGTGAAACGTGTAGACCAGCCCGTCGGCGGAAACCTCCCATCGCTCGGCGACACCCGGTTCCGGGCTGAGGTCGCGCGGATTCTCGGCGACGAGCCCCTCGAACAGGGCCATGATCAGCTTGTGCTCGGGCACGCCACTGACCGTCTGGGGATCCAGATCCTGGGGTTCGGTGCCGTTGCCGACCCGCCAGATCATCTTCGATGGGGCGGGAGCCGCGGTGGTGGCAGGTCCGGACGCCCCGCTGCCGGCATCCTTGCGGGAGCAGCCGACGGCCAACGCCGCAAGAACGAGTGAAGCGACCACGAAGCGACGGCGGAACATCCGGCGAAGGGAATGCGGCCAAACCCCGGGTGCAAGCACGGGGAGGTCGGGCACGACGGCCGGGTTTCCGTTTGACCCGGTCGCGTGAAGGTGTCGGTGCCCGGCGGCTATCGCCCGGCGGCGCGCATCGCGTCGCGGCGGGCCTTGAACGGATTGCCGGCGGTCCACTCCGGCCAGGTCGCATCGCCGGCGATGTGGAGGCCGAGGCGCACCAGGAAATCGGTATCCTGGGCCGCGCCCTCGAAGGTCCAGTCGGGTTTCACCTCGTCGCTCGGCTGGTGGTAGTCGCGCGCGATGTACTCGTTGACCTTGCGGTCGGCAAAGTCGGCCGGCTGACCGACGTAGTTTTTCCCGGCTTTCGCGTAGAAGCCCGGCACGCCGACCTTCGCAAATTCGAAATGGTCGCTGCGGAAGTAGGATCCCCGGTCGGGGCGGCGATCGGGCAAGACTTCGCGTCCTTGGGCGGCGGCGATGGAGGCGGCGATCCCATCCATGGTGGTGGCGCCGTGGCCGATGACTTCCAGGTCGCGCGTCGGGCCAAACGGGTTGGCGCCATCCATGTTGATGATGGCGAGGGTGCGGGCGAGCGGGTAGAGGGGGTTTTGCGCGTAATACCTGGCCCCCAGCAGCCCGCGTTCCTCGGCGGTGACGGACAGGAAGAGGAGGCTGCGCGCCGGGCGTTCGGCGGGCGGGAGGGCGGTGATCGCCTGGGCGATTTCCAACAGAACGGCGGTGCCCGCGGCGTTGTCGGCGGCGCCGTTGTAGATTTGGTCGCCCCGGAGTTTTTCGTCGATCCCGAGGTGATCCCAGTGCGCGTTGTAGATGACGTATTCGTTCCGTTTCTGGGGATCGCGACCGGGCAGGAGCGCGAGGACGTTGCGCGAGTCGACGGGCCGCAGGGTGTTCTTGACGGAAAACGACGCCCGGGCTCCGAGCGGCACCGGGCGAAACTCCCGCGTGGTTGCGGCCTTTTTCAAGGCGTCGAAGGACTGCCCGGCGGTGGTGAAGAGCTTCCGGGTGGCGTCGAGGGTCAACCAGCCGGACAGGGCGACATGGCCGGCATTCCGGTCGGGCGTGCGAAGCTCGAAGTTCTCCCGCGACCAACTCGTGATGACGACTCCGAACGGGTAGGCGGCGGGCCCGGTCTCGTGGACAATCAGGCAGGCCGCCGCGCCCTTCTCGGCGGCGATCTCGTACTTGTAGGTCCAGCGGCCGTAGTAGGTCATGGCATTGCCGCCAAACACCGCCGGGTCGAGTTGGCCGCGGGCATCGGTGATTGGGGGATCGTTGATCAGCATGACGACCGTCTTGCCGCGCACATCGACCCCCTTGTAGTCGTCCCAGTTGAACTCGGGAGCGACGATGCCGTAACCGACAAACACCACTTCGGTGTCCTTCTCCGCGACCGATTCGACGGCGCGCGTCGAGAAGCCCACAAAGTCGTTGATGGGAACCATGGGCAGCGCCTTGGCTCCGATTTGGAACGAAAGCGTCGGGGCGGAAGTGATCCCGATCAGGGGCACGGCCTGCACATAGGTTCCATCCGGATTCCCGGGCTGCAGTCCGAGTTTCTTGAACTCGGCCTCGAGGTATCGGACGGTGCGTTCTTCGCCCCGGGTGCCGGGACCGCGCCCCTCAAGCTCATCGGAAGCAAGAACCCGGGTGCGCTCCAGAAGGCGGGCCGGGGAGGCCGGCGCAGGGACTGCGGCTGAGCTGAGGGCGCTGGAAAACAGGAACAGCGGCAGGAGAAGAAAGGGGCGGATGGACATGAGCGATAAAGGGTGGACGCAGTCGGTGACGGAGAAACGGGAAGGAGGGTCGGCAGCAGGTGAGTCGCGAAGAGCCGTTGATAGCCGGTTGCCGTCCCCTGGCTACTGTTTACTGGACCCACCTATCGCTTCCCCGGTGCCACGACCGACATCCCCTGGTAGACCCGGGCCCAGAGGCCGTCCTCCTGCCAGCCCTGCACCCGCGGTGAAAGCAGGAACACCTTGGAATTGAAGTAGAGCGGGGCGATGGGGGATTCCTCCAACAGATGCCGTTCCGCCTTTGCGTAATCACCTGCCTGGACGGCGGCGTCATAGCCGGCATGGGACCAGCGCGGGTAATTGAGGGGAGCGCCGCTGAGAAAATCACCGAGCATGGCGGCCGGATCGGCGACGTCGGGAATGGCCGTGGCGAAGGCGATTTCGAAATGCCCGGTCCGCAAGGCGTCGAGGTGGACCTTGGCCTCGCGAATGACGATGGCGACCTCGATTCCGAGCTCGGTGCGCCACATTTGCTGAATCGCCTCGAGGGCCTGGGAGTGGGTCCACCCGGAGAGCTCCAGCCGCGGGAATCCCTTGCCCCCCGGGTAGCCGGCGGCCGCGAGCAGGCGACGGGCTTCCGCGGGGTTGAACGAGAGATGCGGCGCACCGGTCCCCGACTCCGGTGTCCGCAGGGGCGGCGGGAGGAAGCGATGTGCCGCCGACTGGCCGCCCTGCAGGACCCGTTCCGTGAGGCGCTCGCGGTCGATCGCGAGCGCCAGGGCGAGCCGGGCCGATCCTCCGAGCGCGGGGAGGCGCGTGTTGAACGCCAGATAGCGCGTTTCGATCATCGGGAGGCGATGCAGTTCCTGCGGCCGTTCTCGGGCATACGCCGGCACCTTGCTGAACGGCACGGCCATGGTGGCGTCGATCTGGCCGGCGCGATAGGCGCGGTCCTCGCTGTCGCCGTTGTCAAAGCGGACAAAGTGAATCTCGTCGACCCGCACGGAGGCGGCGTCGCGCCAGCGCGGGTTGCGCCGGACAACGACGCGCTGGTCGGCGCGCCATTCGGCGAGAACGAAGGGCCCGTTGCCCACGAAGTTCCCCGGTTGGGTCCAATGGCGGCCGTGGCGTTCGACCACGTCGGTGCGCACGGGCAGCCACGGGCCGCTGGCAACGGTCGCGGGGAAGCGCGGGTTTGGCCATTCGAGCGTGATCACGAGGGTGCGTTCGTCCCGGGCGCGCAGGCCGACGGCGGAGAAGTCCGTGATGGCTCCGGTGGCGAAGGCGCGCGCGTTCTGCACGGCGAAGTACACATTCGCCTTGGGTGCCGCGGTGGCCGGGGTGAGGAGGCGGCGGGCGGAGGCCACGAAGTCCGCGGCGGTGACCGGCCGACCGTCGGACCAGCGACCGTCGGGGCGAAGGTGAAAGGTATACACCAGCCCGTCGGCGGAGACTTCGTGACGGAGGGCGGCGCCGGGCTCGGGCGGGCCTCCGTTGGGTCCGGGCAGAAGCAGGCCTTCGAGCAGCGAGCGCAGGATGCCAAACTCGTCCGGGAGGGCGGTGCTGGCCGGGTCGAGGGAAACGGGCTCGTTTCGCTGGCGCAGGCGAAGGAGTTGCGGGGCGGATGCCTGGCCGGGCGCAGCATCGACCGCGGGATCGCGGCGGCCGCAGCCGGCGGCGAGGAGCGCCGCGAGCAGCAGCACGGGCAGGGTGGGCCGCACCCCCACCCGCGGGCCCGCGGGCGGTCCCCGATGGTCCCCGCCGTTCCCCGGCAGGCCTCGCTCACGGCTCCAGCCACACATGCTTGTAGGGATGGTGATCGAGCAGGTTGTGGTGCCAGCCCTTGACCGACGGCTGGAGCAGGAAGACGTGCGTGTAGTGGTAGAGCGGGAGGAAGGGCACTTCGGCGAGGAGGATCGCCTCGGCCTTCTGCAGCAGGGCGGCCCGCGCGACCGGATCGGCGGTGCGCGCGGCGGCAAACAGCGCCGCGTCGTATTCGCGGTGGCTCCAGCCCGTGTAGTTGTTGCCGCTGTCGCTGCGGAACACCTCCAGGAACGTCGCGGGATCGAGGTAGTCACCGATCCAGTCGGAGCGCAGGATCTGGTACTCGCCGGCGCGCCGCGCCGCCTGTGTCACCTTCATCTCCTGATTGGTGAGCCGCACCTCGATACCCAGCTCGCGCCGCCACATCTCCTGGATCGCCTCTGCCACGATGCGGTGGTTTTCCGAGGTGTTGTAGAGGAGCTCGAGCGTTGGGAACCCACGCCCGCCGGGAAAGCCGGCTTCGGCGAGCACCTGGCGCGCGGCGGCAAAGTCCGTGGGCACCCGTGCGACGGCGGTGTACCCGGCGGTGCCCGGGGGCGTGAGGGCATGCGCGGGGCGCTGGCCGCCGCGGAGGACCTTGGTGACGATGGCCTCGCGATCCACGGCAAGGGCGAAGGCCCGGCGCACGCGCACGTCGTTCAGCGGGGGGCGGCGCACGTTGAAACGGAAGAAGTAGGTGCCGAGGTAAGGATCCGTGCGCAGCAGGTGCGGGGAGTCGCGGCGGTAGGCATCGATCTTTCCGACGGGAACGAACTCGGTCAGGTGCAGCTGGCCTGCGCGGAAGGCGCGTTCCTCGGCGTCGACACTGTCGATGGGATAGAAATGGATGGCATTGAGGCGCACGGTGGCGGCGTCCCAGTAGCCGGCGAACTTCTCCACGACGATCACCTGGTGGGGCTGCCACTTCTGGAGGGTGAAGGCGCCGTTGGTCACGATCCGACCGGGACGCGTCCAGGGGTTGCCGCGCTGGTAGGCGGAGCCGTGCCGGGAGATGGTGGCCAGCGGGACGGGGTAGAACGGCGGGTTGGTGAGGAGGGAGAGGAAGTAGGGCGCCGGGTGTTCGAGCGTGAGCCGCAGCGTCCGGGGATCGAGGGCGGTCGCGCCCACCCGCGAGAAGTCGGGGTTGGTGCCCTTGTGAAACGCCTCGGCCCCCTGCAGGATGTAGAGCAGGTTCGCATAATCGGCGGCGAGGGAAGGCGTGAGGATGCGGCGGAAGGAAGTGACGAAGTCCTGGGCCGTGACGGGTTCGCCGTTGGACCAACGGGCATTGGCCCGCAGGAAGAAGGTGTAGACCAGACCGTCGGGCGAGAGCTCCCAGCGCTCGGCCACACCCGGCACCGGCCGGAGGTCAACCGGATCTTCGGTGACCAGACCCTCGAAGAGGGCGCGAAGTACATTGCCCTCGGCGACGCCGGTCACGAGGTGCGGATCGAGTTCGGTGACCTCGTTGCCGACCCCGCGGTGCAAGACCTGTTCGCGGTTGCCGCGTTGGACGGCCGTTTCACGTTTGAGGCAGCCGGCCAGCGACAGACCGGCGAGGGCGGCGCACAGCAGCCGTGGAAGCCGGGCAAGGATGCGAAGTGAACCCACCCCGGTGCGCCGGGAGGTTGCCCGGTCGGCCAACGGGCCGAGGGCTGGGTTCGCGCGCGGCACCGGTCGACTCATGCCTTGGCGATGAGGGCGACGGCGTGCGCCGCGATTGCGAGCCCGCGTCCAAGATCACCCACGCCCTCGTTGGTGGTGGCCTTGAGGCCGATGTTGGCGATCGGAAGGTGGGTGGACTTGGCCAGGGCCGCCTTCATCTCGGCGAGCCGCGGGTACAGGCGGGGTTTTTCGGCGATGACGGTGGCGTCGATGTTGCCGATCGCGAATCCGCGCTTGGAGAGTTCGCCGCAGACGCGGGCGAGCAGGAGCTGGGAATCGATGTTGCGCAGTGCCGGATCGGTGTTGGGAAAAAAGTGGCCGATGTCCGGCAGGCCGGCCGCGCCGAGCAGTGCGTCGCAGATCGCGTGGGTCACGCAGTCGGCATCGCTGTGGCCGTCGAGGCCGAAATCAGTTTCGAAGCGGACTCCGGCCAGGACCAGCGGCCGGTCCGGGACGATGCGATGGATGTCGTAACCGTGGCCGATGCGAAAGTTCATCAGAACGGCGGGCTGGAGCTGACCGACCGGTCGCCGCGCGGCTGGCCGGAAGCGGCGGCCAGCAGGAACTCGAGGTAGTCGAGATCTGCCGGGGTCGTCAGCTTGGGGTTGGGGTAGGGGTTTTCGAGGAGGGCCACGTGGTGCCCGAGGAGTTCGACCGCCTGGGCATCGTCGGTGATGGCTTCGCCGCGGGCCTGGACCCGTTCGTAGGCCCGGGTGATCAGTTCACGACGGAAGACCTGGGGTGTCTCCATCGCCCAGAGCCGCGAGCGGTCGAGGGTGCGCAGCCGGGAGTCGTCGCGGCCGCCGGGCCCGTCGACCACGAGATGTTCCTTGATGGTGTCGACGACCCGGTGGGCGAGGACCACCGCATGCTCGCGCCGGACAATCTTGTGCAACGCCACCAACTGCTCCGGCCGCACCAGCGGGCGGGCGCAATCGTGGATGAAGACGTGTTCGATGTCGGCGGGCAGGGCGGCGAGGCCGTTCATCACCGAGTCCTGACGCTCCCGACCTCCGCGGACGAGGACGGATGGCGTGGGCGCGCAGGCGGAGAGTTCCAGCATCTGGCGCTGATCGCGGAAGACCACGACGTACAGGTCAGCCACGGCACTCTGCATGAAAGCGGATGCGGAATGAGAGAAGACGGGCCGACCGCAGAGGGGAGCCAGGACCTTGTCCGAGACGGAACCGCCCATGCGGGAACCGCTCCCGGCGGCGAGAAGGATGGCGGCGGTGCGGCTCATCGATGGGGGGCGCCCGAGGGGAAAGACGGCGCGCAGGGGGTGGGCGTGGGTGACATGGACGGGAGGAGTCGGTGTTCAGTAATCAGGCACCAGTAATCGGAGATCAGCAAACTGCGAGCGAGCGCGCCGGCCAGACGCCCCCGGACGAAGCGGGGCAAACTGGCCGAGGTGGGAGAGGAGGGACTGAGGTGTCGTCAATTTCTTCCGACTGACGTGGACGCTCCGGCGTCACAGGGGTGACTGCAACTCGGCCAGGATGGCCCGGGCGGCCGCCGCGGGATCCGGGGCCTTGAAGATCGGCCGGCCGACCACGATATGCGTGGCGCCGGCCCGGGCGGCTTCGGCCGGGGTCATGACGCGGGTTTGATCGTCGGCCTTGGCGTCGCGCGGACGGATCCCGGGGGTGACCAGCGCCATCTCCGGCGGGAGTACGGCGCGCAGCGGGGCGAGTTCGAGCGGGGAGCAGACCAGCCCGCGCAGCCCGGACTCGGCCGCCACCCGTCCAAGCCTCACCACCTGCTGCTCGGGCGAGCCGGTGACGCCGGTTTCCGCCAGACCGGCGGCGCTCATGGAAGTCAGGACCGTCACCCCCAGCAGCAACAACTGCGGGGCATGCTGCTGCTGGGCCTGGACGGCCCACCGCATCATCTCGCGTCCGCCCCCCGTGTGCAGCGTCAGCATGCGAATCGGCAGCCGGGCGGCGGACTCCACGGCCTTCGCCACCGTGTTGGGGATATCGTGGAGCTTGAGATCCAGGAACACGTCGAAACCGAGGTCGGCGATTTCGCGTACGGCGTCGGGTCCGCAGGCGGTGTACATTTCCAGTCCGATCTTCACCCAACGCACGGTGCCCTGAAGCTGGCGGAGGACCGGCGTGACTTCGCGGGGAGACTGGGCGTCGAGGACGAGGATCAGATCGCAGCGCATTCCGCCGCCACTAAGCACCAGGAACGAGCGCGGTTGAAGGAAAAACTCCGACGGCAGCCGTGAGTTGGCGGGAGAGAGCGGAAGCTGCCTTGGCCGCGGTTGACTGTTGGCGGGGGGCGCCCTGGGCTGGAGGGGTGGAAGCGCCCGTTGTCTTTGCCCCGGCGAAGCTAAACCTCTACCTGGCCGTGACTGGCCGGCGGGCGGATGGCTTCCATGATTTGGTGTCGGTGGTGGCGCCCCTGGACTTCGGGGACCGTCTGCGGGCCGAGGCGGCCGCGGGACTGGCACTGCGGTGTGATGATGACACCGTGCCGACGGGAGGAGACAATCTCGTGGTGAAGGCGGCGCAGGCGTTTGCACGGAAGACGGGTTGGCCGGGAGGAGTGCGGTTCACGCTGGAGAAGCGGATACCGATGGGGGCCGGGCTCGGCGGAGGCAGCAGCGATGCGGTGGCGGCGTTGCGGGCCTTGAACCACCTGGCCGGACCGCGGTGGGCGCTGGCGGAGCCGGATTTGCACGAGGTGGCGGCGGAACTGGGCTCGGACTGCCCCTTGTTCCTGATCGGAGGACCAGTGGTGCTGCGGGGACGGGGCGAACGGGTGACCCGGCTGGCCGAAGCGGGGGCATGCCGAATCCGCGGCCGCCGGGTCCTGGTGTTCAAGCCCGGCTTTGGCATCGCGACGCCGTGGGCCTACGGACAGCTCGTGGCAAGGGCTCCGGCCGGTTATGTGCCGGCAGCAGAGGCGGAGCGACGGTTGACAGCCTGGTTGGAGGATGAAGGGGCGCCGGTCGAGCGGTTGCTGGCCAACAACCTCGAGGCACCGGCGTTCGCCAAGTTCCTTGCGTTGCCGGTGCTGCTGGGGGAACTGCAGCGGAGGTTTGGCGTGACCGGCCGGATGAGTGGGAGCGGCAGTGCCTGCTACGTCCTACTGCCGGACGGCCTCGCCGCCGATCCGCTGGTGGCGGTCGTGCGGGCGGCTTGGGGAGAGTCGGCTTTCGTGCAGGAGGCCCGCTTGGAATAGATCCGCATTGACCCCTGCCGCACGGGGGGCGTTATCGTGCGGCCGCAGACCGCGCTCCCCTCGCGCGGCGAAAAACCTCAGGAATGGATTCGGGCGCCAGAAACGAACTTACCGTGCAAGGCATCGCCGCCTCGCAGGGTATCGCGTATGGCCAGATCTTCGTCTACCTGCAGAACGAGATCGAGGTGCCGAGCTACCAGGTGGAGCCGGAGAAACGGATCGAGGAAGTCGCGCGCTTCGACCGTGCGCTGGTCGTCACGCGGCAGCAGATTGCCAAGATCAAGAACGAGGTGGAGAAGAACATCGGGCCCGAGGAGGCCGCGATTTTCGATGCGCACCTGATGGTGCTCGAGGACGAAGCCCTGATCGGCGAGACGATCCGCGAGTTTGAGGCGACCGGCCGCAACATCGAGACCTGCTTCCACCAGGTTTCCACCCGGTACGTCCAGGCGTTCGAGCAGATCGACGACGAGTACCTGCGCGAGCGCGCGGGGGACCTGCGCGATGTGGCGCAACGGGTGCTCCAAAACCTGCTCGGGCAGGCGGAGAACGCGCTCAACCGCCTCGCGGACCGCCGCATCGTGGTGGCGACGGACATCACGCCCTCGGAGTCGGCCTCCCTCGATCGATCGGCGGCGCTGGCGCTGGTGACCGATTCGGGCAGCCGCACCAGCCATGCGGTGATCGTGGCGCGATCGATGAAGATTCCGGCGGTCGTCGGGGTGCGCGATCTCACGAAGCGCGTCCGGGACGGCGACTGGGCCATCATCGACGGCTACGACGGCCTCGTGATCGTCAACCCGTCGGAGAGCACCCTTTTCCGCTACGGCAAGATCCAGGAGCGGAAGAAGTCCTTCGAGGCGCGGTTGCTGGAAGTGAACCGGCTTCCAGCGGTGACGTTGGACGGCGTCGGGGTGTCGCTGATGGCGAACATCGAGAAATCCGACGAGGTGGGGCAGGTGCAGGAGTTTTTTGCGGACGGCGTGGGCTTGTACCGGACGGAGTTCCTGTTCCTCAACGCGGCGCGGATTCCGACGGAGCAGGAGCAGTTCCTCGACTACAAGCGGGTGGTGGAGTCGCTGGCCCCGAAGCCGGTGGTGATTCGCACGCTGGATCTGGGGGGAGACAAGCCGATGTCCGGCAACGCGGAGTTGTTTCCGAAGGAGAGCAATCCCTTCATGGGCTTCCGCGCCATCCGGTGGTGCCTGGAGAACCGGGACATCTTCAAGAACCAGCTTCGGGCCATCCTGCGCGCGAGTGCCCACGGCAAGGCCTGCCTGATGTACCCGATGATCAGCGGGGCGGATGAACTGGCGCGGGCCAACGCGCTGCTGGAGGAGTGCCGGGAGGAACTTCGTTCCCGCAACGTGCCGTTCGACGCCGGGATGGAGGTGGGTACGATGATTGAGATTCCGAGCGCGGCGGTAACCGCCGATCTGCTCGCCCGGCAGTCCGCGTTCTTCAGCATCGGCACGAACGATTTGATCCAGTACACGCTGGCCATCGACCGGGGCAACGACCGGATCGCCCACCTGTACGAGCCGACACATCCCGCCGTCCTTCGCTCCCTGCGCCACATCGTCACCGAGGCGCATCGGGCGAAGCTGGAGGTGAGCGTCTGCGGTGAGATGGCCGGGGACCCGGTGTTCGCTCCGCTGCTGCTGGGCCTGGGGATCGACACGCTCAGCATGTCGCCGGCGTGGCTGCCCTCGGTGAAGTACCTGATTCGTTCGATGACGATGGCCGACGCCCGGGCCCTGGCCGACGAGGCGCTGGCGCTGGGATCCGCGCCCGAGATCTATGCCCGCTGCGAAGCCTTCTATCGGGCGCGGGTGCGGATCGAATGATGGCCGCCGGGATGGGGGCAGGGCGCGTAACGACCGCGTTACCGGCGGAGATTTGCGAATTGGACGCCGCCGCATATCCGAGTCATCTTTCTGGGAAATGAAGCCGCTGCAGCCGTGTCGAATCGTAGCCTCCTGCCTGGCGGCGGGAGTGCCGATTCTGCTGTTGGCCGGCTGCGTCTCGATCTTCGTGCCAAAGCACCGGGTGCTGGTGGACGCCATCGCCGCGCCGGGGTATGTGGCCAAGCCGTCCGGGACCTCCTACCGCCTGGTCGCCAAGGAGTCGACGGTGGCGGGCCAGCAGGCGCAGGTGGGCGTGATCAAGGCGTGCGTCGATGCCGCGCTGGCCGGCAAGGGCATGTTCGAGGCGCCGGACAAGGTGGCGCCGGACATCGTCATCGAGGTGGGCTTTGGGGTCGACGTGACGCCGCGGGTCGATGCTTCGGCCCGGGAGACTTTCCTGCAACTCTCGGCGCGATCGAATCCCGGCAAGTCCCTCGATCGGGGCACCGGACCGGAAATCTGGGATGTGCGGGTGTCGGTGCTGGGCGTTTCGGGGCGGATGGAGACGGCGATGCCGCTGCTGTCCGCGGTTGCCGTCGACTACATGGGGATGGATACCAAGCTGGAGACGCGGATCGAGATTCCGCAGAACTCCCCGGCGATCGGGGCGGTGCGCGAAAGCGCGATCAAGTCCCTGGAAACCCGCCTGCCTCCGTCCAGCGCGGCCCCGGCCGGTGCCCCAAGCCCCGCGGCCGCGGCCAACGCGGCGGTGACGCCGGTCACCACGAAATGACCGGGGCGGACGGTCGTCCGTCCGCTCAGTGCAGCCCGGCAAGGAGCACCTGGGCGGCGTCCTGCCAGGTTGGCAACGGACGCGTGGCGGCGGACCGGACGAGCGCGGCCTGAAAGGGGTCGTCGGTCACGACCCGGCGGATCGCGTCGCGCCATGCGGCCGCGTCGTCAGGCGCGACCAGGACGCAGCCACCGGCCGCGGCATTCTCGCGCAGGGCGGGCAGGTCACTGCCCACGCACGGCACGCCCTGCCACAGGGACTCGAGCAGTGGAAGTCCGCAGCCCTCGGCAAGGGAGGGAAAGACGGTGGCCCGGGCGGTGGCGAGCAGGGCCGCGACTGTGGCGTCGTCCGCCGCCCCGTGCAGGAAGAGATGCGTGGGATGGCGCCGGCGCACCTCCTGCAGGCGCGCCAGTAGCGGCGGACCGAAATGCGGGTTGACGCGGCCGATGACGTGCAGCTCGAAATCGACTCCCTCATCCCAGAGGGCGGCGCAGACCTCGGCCAGGAACCCCTGGTTCTTGCGGGGTTCGATTATGCCCAGGCAGAGGAGGCGCGCCGGGCGGTGCGGGCTGGGCACAGTGGTGCGCCGGAGCGAACCGACATCGGAACCGAGCGGGAGCACCTCCACCGGGGGGACCCGGGGCAGTTCCTGCCAGCGCCAGATGCCCAGCAGTTCGTCGCGGCTCGCGGCCGATACCGCCCAGACGCGATCGCAGCGGGCCAGGAGTTTCAGGTACGCGGGGTGGCGGGCGACGCTCTGCGGCCAGGTGACGTGCGGGAGTCGCAGCGGGATGGCGTCGTGAAAGATCGCCGCTGTCCGGCAGGAGCGCGACGCGAGGAAGGCGGAGAAGCCCGGGCGTTCCTCCTCGGAGAACAACTCCGCGGTGAGGAACCAGTCGGCGGGTTCCGGGGAAACGCCATCGGCGAAGCCGCGGCGACGCGGATCCCAACGAATCGGGCGGGCCGCCGCGCCGAGATGGTCCAGCAGGCGGGCGCTGACGCGGGTGAGGCCGGAGCGGTGGCGGGCGCCGGCGGCCTTCGTGACGTCAAAGTGGATCATCGGCCGGGCGCGGACGGGGTTGCCGGCGGGTTGCCGGAGGGAAGGGGTGCGATTGCGCCCTCGAAGAGAGTGAGGAGCCGGGCGGCGTTCCGGTGGGCGTCGAAGTTCTCCTCCACCCAGCGACGGGCGGAACGGCGGAGCTCCTCGGCGAACGCGTCGTCCACCGCGAGGCGACGCAGGGCCGCGACCCAGGCATCGGGAGCCTCGACGGCGGCGACGATGCCCGAGGTCTCGTGAGTGACGGCTTCCGTCGTGGCGGCGGCGGGGGAGGTGACGACGAGCACCCCCAGGGACATCGCTTCGGGAATCACGTTGGGCAGCCCGTCCCGGTCGCCGCTGGCGGCGATCACGCCGGTGTGCAGCAGGACGTCGGCCCAGGCGAGCTGGCTCCAGACCTCATGCTGCGGCAGGTGGCCGGTGAAGGTGACGACGGCGGCAATGCCGAGGCGACCCGCCAGCTGCTCGAGTTCGGCGCGGAGCGGGCCGTCGCCGACGATCCGGGCGGCGAACGGGACCCCGGCGGCCTGGAGGGTGGCGTAAAGGCGCAATTGGTGGTGGAGCCCTTTCTTTTCCACCAGGCGGGCCACGCAGATGAGGTGCAGCGGGGCCCGTGAGGGGCGGAGCGGCTTCACCACCGGCAAGCGGTCGAGGCCGCGACGAATGCAGTGGATGCGGTCCGGGCGCATGCCGAGATCGATCAGCGCGCGCCGCCCCATCTCGGTCGACGTGTGGATGAAGGCGGCGTGTTCAAGCTTGTCCCGGAGCCACCAGTCGCCGCCGTGTTCAAAGATGTCATACGCGTGGGCCGCGGCGCTGAACCGGTGGCCGTCGATGCGCCAGAGCAGCCACGCGGCGGTGGCGGGGGCTCCGCCCCATGCGGCGTGAATCCAGGCCGGGGGATCGCGGCGGAACTCGCGGGCGAAGACGCAGGCGAAGCCGGCCCCCAGCATGTTCTCCCAGAAGTTGAGCCACGACGGGGCGCGCCGGGTCCGCAGGCCGTGGAGGAGTTGCCGGAGCACCTCGGGCCGCCGCCAGGCCTCGTAGGGGATGAGCCAGAACAGCGTGAGCAGCCGCCATTTGTTGAATCGGCGCACCGGCAGGCCGCGAAACGTGCCGCCGCCGCCCCAGAGGGAGAAGAGGCGCAGGTTCACGCCGTGCTGCTTCATCGCGACGATTTCGCGCTGGAGGAACGTTTCCGTGCTCTTGGGAAACGTGGTGAAGAAGTAGGCGATGACGGGAGGCGCGGCGGACAAGGTCGGCAAGAGTAGGGCGGTCGAGGGCGGGCGGCCAAGCGGTTTGCGCGGCCGGCGGCGCGGGGCCGTCCCGAATCAATCGCGCAGCGTGCGGCGGTGCGGGCGGTCCGGCGGGAACGCGCGCCGCTTCAGGCGGGCGTCGGCCACCTCGTTTGCCAGCGCGACGAGTTCATCGATGATGACCGTGGGATTCTCCTCGTAGCGAAGCTGGAGAAAATGGTCGCGCACGCGGGCGTAGCTCGCGCGGTCCGCCATCCACGCATCGATGATCCGGGCGAAGTCGCTGGCGTCCTCGATTTTTTCCGAGGCCGCACCATTGCGGAAGAATTTCCAGGTCAGCTGTTCCTGCGGCATGATGCCGCCGAAGGCGTTGAAGATGATCGGGCAGCGGAAGTGCAGGGCCTTGGCGCACGTGGTGGTGCCGCCGCGGGTGACGATCACGTCGCTCGCCTGCATGAGGAGGTGGACGTCCTCGGAGTATCCGTCGATGAAACAGGTGAGTTCCGGGTGCTCGGCGCGCCAGTGGATCAGCTGGTTGTAGGTGTCTTTGTTGCGTCCGCAGATTATGATGGCCTGGAGATCCTCCGCATGGCGCAGGAGGACGGGGAGCAGTTCGGCGTGGTTGTTGGCGCCATTCCCGCCGGTCGCGAGAAACACCGTAAAGCGATCGGGATCCAGGCCGAGGTCCTTCTGGCGGTATTCCCGGCATTCCTCGGCGGTGAGCGTCTCCAGGTGGGCGCGGGGCCGCATGAGGTAACCGCGCACCCGGGCGCGGTCGGCGGGGATGCCGCATTTTACGGCATAGTCGCGGGCGGTGGGGGTGCGGGAGAGGTACAGATCGACCGAGGGTTCGATCCAGTTGCGCGAATAGCCCCAGCCGCCGGAGAACTCGCCGCAATAGGTCGCGCAACGCACCTTGTGGGCTCCGAGGACGCGGCGGGCGAACTGAAAGTAGCCGCGATTGAGGCAGTCGTGGACGCTGAAGACCAGGTGCGGCCGGTAGTCGCGCAGGACCTGCTCGTAGTAACCCGCCCCGAGCACCACGGAGCGCCGGTGGAGGTAGCTCAGCAGTTCCACGCCGGCGTAAAAGAGGTTGTGCATCCAGGGGGCGCTCCGCTGGATGCGGTTGTAGAGGCCGACGCCGCCGCGGTGGAAGAGGGACGACTTCTCCAGCATCTGCTCGATCCGCACGTCGACGTCGTGCCGGTACAACTGAAAGCACCATTCCGCGAAGGCCTCGGCGCGGGCGTCGTGGCCGCCACCCGTACTGGAAGTAAGGACGAGGATGCGCAGTTTCGGCATGCGGATCAGTCGGCGTGCGGCGCCTGGTCCGGGCGGGAGGACACCGTGGGGCGGGCAGGTTCGCGGGAGCGGACCACGGTTCAGGCGGCGCGCTTGAAGACCACAGCCACGTTGGCGCCCCCAAAGCCGCTGCTGTTCTTGACCACCACCCGGATCGGGCGGTTTTCCGTGGTGCGGGGCAGCAGCAGGGAACTGCATTCCGGGTCGACCCGGGAAAGATGCGCGCAACCGGGCACAAATCCCTCGCGCAGCGCCAGGGCGCAGAACGCGCTTTCCATCACCCCGGCGAGCGAGAGCCCGTGGCCCGTGAGGGCCTTGGTGCTGCTGACCGCCACCCGGGAGAGGGCCTCGCCGAAAACCGAGCGCAGGGCGCGGGCCTCCGACACGTCGCCAATGAGCGTGGAGGTGGCGTGGGCGTTGACGTAGTCGACGTCGCCCGGGGCGATCCCGGCGGCCCGGAGGGCGTTCGCCATGGCGGTGGCCGAGCCATGGCCCTCCGGATGGGAGATCGCGACGTTGTAGCCATCCGAAGCCTGGCCCCAGCCGAGCACCTCGGCGTAGGGCGTGACGCCGCGGCGGGCGACCTCGGCTTCCGTCTCCAGCACCATCACCGTGGCCCCGCCGGTGCCGACAAACCCGTCGCGCCCCGCATCGAACGGCCGCGAGGCCAGGCTGGGATCACCCTGGAGTGAAAGCGTGCGCATGCCGGCGAAGGGAAGGATGGCGTCAGAGTTGCCGTCCTCGGCGCCGATCACGAACATCCGTTGCTGGCGCCCGAGGGAGAGGTCGTCGAAGGCGTAACCCAAGGCATGCGCCGAGGAGGCGCAGGCGGAGGAAAAGCCGCAGGAGGCGCCGAGGATCTTGAACGCCGCGACGAGGTTGAAGTTCAGGGTTCCGACGATGGAGGCGACGATTCCCATCGGGGAGCAACGCATCACGCCGTACTTGAGGAGGCGCTCGTGATGGTAGTGCGTGAGAAACGGGGAGCCGCCGGACGCGGCATAGAGGCCGGTCGCGCGGTTGGAGATGTCGGCCTCGGTGAGGCGGGCATCCTCGATGGCCTGGAGCAGGGCGCAGTGGGCGAAGAGCCCGTTCGGCGCCATCGAGCGCAGCATCTCGCGCTTGATCCGGTAGCGGGAGGGAAAGGTCCAGTCCTCAGGGTCGGTCGAGTCCGTGGTGAACTCTTTGATCGTGCCGACGACCTTGCAGGGAATGTCCGGCTTCTGGAACGGTGGATAGAGTTCGAAACCGTGCCGGAGTTCGCGCAGGCTCCGGAGGACGCCCGCGGCATCGTTGCCGATGCTGGTGATGAAACCGAGGCCGGTGATGAAAACTCTGGGCATGATGCTCCGCCCCCGGCGGACGACACGCGGTTTCCGCCCGGCGGGCTATTACGCGTTGATCGCGGCGCGCAGGGGAGTCGCGGCGGCGGGAGCGCTGTCGAGACCCGGGTTGACGTTCGCTTCCGGGCCGGAGATCGGCACCGGGGCGTTGGCGGCATCCACCAAACCGAAGGTCAGCGTGATCTCTTCCGCGATCACCGCCTTGTCCTGGCCGACGCGAATCGAGCCCTCAAACGTGGCGAGAGGCATCTTCATGCGCTTCGGCTTGACGGAGAGCGTCAGGATGTCGCCCGGCTTGCAGACGCGGTGGGCGCGCACGCCCTCGCACCCGGTGAAGAAGATGGTCTGAGGGCTCACCACCTTGCCCGGCTCGGTCGGTGCTCCCTCGAGAAGGTAAAGCACGGCCAGCTGACCGAGCGCTTCGAGCATGATCGAAGCGGGCATCACCGGATTGTCCTTGAAGTGACCTTGCAGGAAAAACTCTTGGCCGGTGATCTTGTATTTTCCGTTTGCAGAGGTGGAACTGACGGAAGCCTCGTTCAGGAACAGGAACGGCGGCTGGATGGGCATAACCGCTCCGATATGCTCGATCGGGATGAACTTGGTGGGCTTGGGCAAGGGAAGTCCGCGAATCTTGCAGTCGATGAACGTCTTTACATCGCCGACGGTCCGGAGGTTGCGTAACTCCTCGTTGTTGATCGACATCTGCAGCACTTCTTCGACGAGGATGACGATCTCCATCATCGTCAGCGAGTCGATGCCGAGGTCCTCGATCAAGCGGAGATCGTCGTCCGCATCCTTTAGCTTGGTACGCAGATCGGGTTCGACGAAACGCTCGATGACACCGATGACCACCGCCGGAACATGCTCGGGATTGCCGGTCTTGCGAAACTGGACGGCGGCCTCAAAGGTCGATGGCGAGCAGCGTTTCAGCGATTCGCGCAGAGTGGCTTCGTCCTCGGGTCCGAACACTTTGGAAGTCGTCGGCATCGGTTTGGACGCGGCCGAACTGGTGGAAACTGCATCTGGCATCGTTCTGTCGTTCTATGTTACGGGACGTGGGAAAGTAAACCCATTATTTCGGCGGCGCCGGGTGGTTGCCGAGAGCGAATCCTCCTCGGAGAACCTGACAGCATCAGCAGAGAGACGCATGATTATTCGCGGAGGCGGTGCGGCTGCTTCGGAGGGGTTGCGGCCGCCGAAACCTCGCGTGCTTCCGGACGGCATCGCGAAGCGGAACCACGCTTGCCAGCAGGGGGTTTGGGGACCTAACTCACAGATCCGCGACGCGTTCCCTTCGGGGCCGGGGCGGTGAATCAATTCCTCGCGCATGCGCGCCTCCGCCACCAACTCCGGCCTGGGGCCGGTTTTCCTCATCACCCACGAGTTTTATCCGCGGCGCGGGGGGATCGCGACGTTTGCGGAGGAAATTGCCCGTGCCAGCGCCAACCTGGGTTATGACATCGAGGTGTGGGCGCAGTCGGCGCCGTCCGCGGTGGAGCGGACGGACTGGCCTTTCCGCCTCAGGCGTCTGCCGCTCAAGGGTTCGCACGATCTGACCTGCCAGCTCCAGCTGGCGCGCGAGTTGATCCGACACCGCCGCAGCCTGCGGCGCGGCACGGTCTACCTGCCGGAGCCCGGGCCGATGATGTCGATGATGCTGCTGCAGTTTTTCCGGGCCTTCCGTCCCCGGCGGCTCGTGCTGACCTTTCACGGCTCGGAGATCCTGACCTTTTCGCGCAGTCCGTTGCGCCGGTGGCTGGCCGGGCAGTTGATTCGTCGCGCCTCGCGGGTCAGCACCCTCAGCAACTACACGCAGGAGCTGCTGCTCAGCCACTTCCCGGAGGCGGGCGACAAGATCTTCCTGACCCCCGGCGCCCTGCGGTCCGACTTTGCCGTCGTGCCGCCACGGCGGGCCGAGGAGAAGGACCGCATCGTCGTGCTCACCGTCGGGCGCCTGCATCCGCGCAAGGGCCAGTTGCTCACCCTGCAGGCGCTGCAGATGCTCCCGGCGGAGGTGCGGCGCCGGCTCGAGTACTGGGTCGTGGGCGCCCAGAGCAAGGGAAGCTACGAGGCGTCGCTGCGGGCGGCGGCCGCGGTGCACCGCGATCTGGTGGTGCGTTTCTTCGGCAACCTGCCCGACGAGGAGCTTTCATCGATCTACGATCGCGCGGACATCTTCGCGATGACCAGCGTGAACCTGGAGCGGAGCGTGGAAGGGTTTGGATTGGTCTACCTGGAGGCGGCGGCGCACGGCCTGCCCGTGGTGGCGCATGCGGTCGGGGGCGTGGCCGAAGCGGTGCTGGATGGCGTGACGGGGCTGCTGGTGCCGCCGGAGCGGCCGGCCCAGCTGGCCGCGGCCTTCGAGAAGCTCATTCACGATCCGGCGTTGCGGCGGCAGCTCGGCTCGGCGGGCCGGGATTGGGCGTTGCGCAACTGCTGGCGCGAGTCGGCCGAGGTGCTGTTCACTCCGTAAGGACGCCCGATGATCGAGTCGCGCTCGCAGGTCACCGTCCGTTACGCGGAAACCGACATGATGGGGGTCGTCTACCACGGGAACTACCTGCCGTGGTTCGAGGTGGGGCGGACGACGCTGCTGAAGGAGCTGGGGCTCGCCTATCGCCAGCTGGAGGAGGAAGGATACCGGTTGCCGGTGCTCGAGGTGGCCGCGAAGTACCTGCGCCCGGCGGTGTACGACGACACCCTCACGATCGTGACCCGACTGAAGGAGAAACCGTTGCTGCGCATCCGGCTCGAGTACGAGGTGCGCCGGGAGCACGAACTGCTGGCGACCGGACACACCGTGCATGCGTTCATCGATCGCGAGGGCCGGCCGGTGCGGCCCCCCGCTTCGGCGGTCGCGGTGTTCGCCCGGGCTTTCCGATAGATCGAGGCCGGGCTCGGCGCGGCCAATTGGCGGAGTCCGGCCGCTGGGGGACGGGCTGCCCACTCAGGCTTCGGCGGCGTATTCGGCCCGTACGGACGGATCGGTTTCGACCAGTCGATGCGAGGCGAGGGCCGCAGCGCCGTCGAGGCGGTGCACGGCCCAGACGGCGTGGGCCCGGACCAAGGCGGACGGGTGAGTGGTCGCCAGTGCCACCAATGCGGGCAGGAGGGAGCGGTCGCCGGAGTTCCCGGCGACCACGCAGGCGTTGCGCAGGAGGCCGGTGAGTTTCAGTCGCTTGATGGGGGTGCGGCGAAAGACAGCGGCGAAGCGTTCCGGGGTGAGCACCAGGAGTTCGGCCACGGTCAGGTCGCCCAACTCCGGCCGGGCGGCCAGCAGGACTTGGCGGCCGGTTCGGGCAAAGCGGTTCCAGGGACACACCTCGAGGCAGGCATCGCACCCAAAGACGCGCTGCCCGATGCCGGCGCGGAGCTCCCGCGGGATGACGCCCTTGTTCTCGATGGTCTGGTAGGAAACGCAGCGCCGGGCGTCCAGCACGCCGGGAGCGGGAAAGGCCCCGGTTGGGCACGCGACGAGACAACGCGTGCAGTGACCACAGAGCCGACCGACCGGCAGATCCGGCCGGGCGGTCGCGATCGGGAGATCGGCGACGAAGTCCACGCGTGTCAGCAGGGCGGCGAGGAGGAGCCAGTTGCCGTGCCGCCGCGAAATCAGCATCGCGTTCTTGCCGGTGAATCCGAGCCCGGCGCGTGCGGCCCAGCTGCGCTCAAGCACGGGCCCCGTGTCGACGTAGTAACGGTAATCAGTTCCGCCCACCTGAAAGATCTCCTCGAGTTGCCGGCCGGCCGCCGCCAGCGCGGGTGCGATCGTGTCATGATAGTCCTCATGCAGCGCGTACCGAGCCCAGGCCGGAGCCCCGTTCGGGCGCGGGCGGGACGCGGTGGCGTCGGACCAGTAGCTGACGCCGAGGAGGACGATGGACTTCACTCCGGGGAGGACCTGTGCGGGATCGAGACGCTTCTCGACGGTGCGTTCCATCCAGTGCAGGTCGGCGTGGTGTCCGGCGTCGATCCAGGCGCGCAGGGGATCTCCCAAGGGCGGTGCGACGGCGGCGAAACGGACTTCGTCAAAGCCCAGGCCGAGCAGGCGGCGGCGGAATTCCTCCTGGCGCGAGTCCATCGGGCGGACTGGGCGTTGGGTCGGCGGCCTAACCTCGGCCGCGCACAAAGTCGCGGGCGTCGCGGCGCCACACCCGGATCACGTGGGCGGCGATGTCCGCGAGCGGGCGGGAGTCGGTGAGCACCATGGTGCCGGAGCGCCGGTAGATTGCCTCGCGGGCCGCGTACAGGGTGCGAATTCGTTCCTCGGGATCCTCGACGAGCAGCAGGGGGCGGTTGCGATGCCGGGCCGTCCGGGCCAGGATCGTCTCGAGGGACGCATGCAGGCAGACGACGACGCCGCGCTCCCGCAATCGGTCCAGCATGCCAGCCTGGATGACCAGGCCGCCGCCGCAGGCGACGACGGTGCGTTCGGCGGGGTGACCGGTCTCGATGAACTGCTGCTCCAGCGCGCGGAAGGCGGGTTCTCCGTCCTGGGCGAAGATCTCGGGGATCGCCTTTCCTTGCTGCCGCTCGATCTCGTGATCGCTGTCGAGCAGGGTGAAGCCCAGGCGCTGGGCGACGGTGCGTCCCACGGTGCTCTTGCCGGTGCCCATGAAACCGACGAGGTAGAGGTTGACGTTGGCGGGATCCATCGCGTGCGTGGTGAGGAGACACATCCGCGCGGCCCATGGCCAGTCGCGAAAATCATCATGAATGGTTCCGTTCCGAATTATTCCCTGGCGAGCGACAACACGGCCGGCGTCTGCCCGGAGGCCCTGGCGGCCCTGACGGCGGCCAACGCCGGCTGTGTCCCCAGCTACGGCGACGATGGGCACACCGCGGAGGCGCGGCGGCGGCTCACGGAGCTGTTCGAGCGCGAGTGCGAGGTGTTCTTTGTCTTCAACGGCACGGCGGCGAACGCGGTCGTGCTCGCGGCGCTGTGCCAGCGGCACCATGCGGTGCTGTGCCACGAACTGTCCCACGTGGAGACGGACGAGTGCGGGGCCCCCGAGTTCTTCACCGGCGGCAGCAAGATCCTGCCGGTCGCGGGGGCGCACGCGAAATTGCGGCCGGCCGACCTTGCCCCGATGCTGGGGCGTGGCCACGGGGTGCATTTTCCGAAGATTCGGGCGATCTCGCTGACGCAGACGACCGAGCTTGGGACGTTCTACACCCCCGGCGAACTGGGGGCGATCGGCGAGTTTGCGCGGGCGAATGGCCTCGCCGTGCACGTGGATGGAGCCCGCTTCGCCAACGCGGCGGCGACGGCGAGGGAGCGCGGCTGGTCGCCGGCGGATCTGACGTGGCGGGCCGGAGTCGATGTCCTGTGCTTCGGAGGGACGAAGAACGGCCTGCTCTCCACCGAGGCGATCGTGTTCTTCAACCGCGAACTCGCGCGGGAGTTCGACTATCGGGTGAAACAATCGGGACAACTCGCCTCAAAGATGCGGTTTGCCGGCGCACAATGGGCGGCGGTGCTGCGGGACGGGGCGTGGGAGCGACAGGCCGCTCACGCCAACCGGCAGGCGCGAACGCTGGCGGCGGGAGTGAGTGACCTGGGGTTCTCCCTGCTGGCGCCGGTGGAGGCGAACGGGGTGTTTGTGCGTTTCCCTTCGGCGGTCGTGACGGCGCTGGAGGCGCGCGGCTGGCATTTCTACCGCTTCATCGGTGACGACGGCTACCGGCTGATGTGCTCGTGGGCGACGCGGGAAGCCGACGTGGCTGCTTTCCTGGCGGACTTGCGGGCGGTGCGCTGAGGACGGCACCCACAAGGGAGCCGGCGCGGTCGAGGTGGGCCTGGGCAACCTCGGCCTGGCGATCAGCGCAGCGCCTCCCGGGCGAGGCGCAAATTCTCCCGGGCGCGGGGATCCTCCGGGCGCAGGCGCAACGCCTCCTCGTAGCCGGCGATCGCCTCGCGCACGCGTCCTTGCAGAAGCAGCGTGTTGCCCAGGTTGGCGTGGGCGTCGGCGTCCGCTGGCTGAAGGCGCACGAGGGCCCGGAAATGACCGGCCGCCCCGTCCAGGTCTCCCTGGCGTGCCAGGAGCAGGCCGAGCCGCCGGTGCGCGCCGAGATGCTCGGGGGCGAGCCGGAGTGCGGCCAGGTAGTGGGGGGCGGCGGCCGCCGGATTCCCGGCGCGTTCGGCAATGCGCCCTAGTTGATAGTGGGCTTCCGGCAGCCCCGGCTGAAGTTCGAGTGCCTGGCGCAGGTGGCGGGTCGCGTCCTCAAGTCGGTCGAGGTCGAGGAAGGCTACGCTAAGATTGTAGTGGGCGTCGGCGGCGGGCGCGAGGCGGAGGGAGGCTTCGAAGTGCGGGATCGCCTCCGCCGGACGTTGCAGTCGGGTGAGCGCGGTGCCGAGGTTCAGATGGGCATCAGCGTGTCCGGGCGCGAGGCGGACGGCCGCCTGCAACTGGGTGACGGCGTCGGCCAGGCGGCCGGCGGCCAGCAGGGCTACGCCCCAGTTGTATCGCGCCGACGCGTAGTCCGGGTCGGTGGCGACCGCCCGGGCGAAGGCGCGATCGGCCTCGGCTCCCCGCCCGGCTTCCTGGAGCGCCTGCGCCAGGTTGTTGTGGGCCCTGGCGCTGGCGGGAAACGCGGCCCGCAGGACGGTGCCAGCCAGGAGGGCGACGGCCGCGCCTCCCAGCAGCCACCGGGAGAGCGGGTCACCCAGGCGGCCGGCGGCGAGGACGAATCCCAGCACGATGGGAACGAGTGCCAGATACATCCGGTGTTCCGCGATGGTCTGCGTGACGAGGGGGACGAAACTGGAACTGGGGGCGAGCCAAAGGAAGAACCACGCGCCGAGGAACCCAACCAGCGGTCGTCGAAACAGGGCCCAGAGGGTGCCCCCGAGAAGGGCCAGGACGAGCCCGCCCTGCCACCAGACTTCCAGGGGCGAGCGGATCAGGCTGCGGCCGTAGTCCAGCACCAAGGGGTGTGGCCACAAGCTGAGGCGCAGGTACCGCACCAACGCTTCACTCTGGGTGAGCAGATAGTGCCAGGAAGAGACACCGTGGCCGAACCCCGCCGCGACACCGCGGCTCCCTCCGCCCCCCGCCACCAGGAATGCCAGGAGCAGCCAGGTGGCGGCGAGGGCCAGCAGCGGCCCGCGTCGCGCCCGCCAGGCTCCAGTGAACGAGCCGGCGAGAAAGGTCCGATCAAAGAGGAAGACCAGCAGCGGGGCGGTGACCATGACCTCCTTGGTGGCCATCCCGGCGAGGCACGCTCCGAACGCCATCGCGCTCCACGCCCGCGCCACGCGCCTGGCCGCCCTTCCGTCGACCGGTTCACCCGGCCCGGGCGAGCGCTCGGGGACGCAGGCGCAGGGGCCGGCGGCTCGCAGGTAGGCGTAGAGCGTGAAGAGGTAGAGGAGTCCGCAAAGGGATTCCGTCCGCTGCGCAATGCAGGTGACGGACTCGGTCTGCAGCGGATGCACCGCCCAGAGGAGGGCCGCGAAGAAAGCGGTTCGACGCGACCGGAGGCCGTGGCGCGGGGCGAGGGCGGGAAGGAGGAGCGTGCGCCGGACGAGACCGAAAAGCACGAGAGTGGCGGCGCCGTGAATCGCGAGGTTGCCGGCGTGGAAGACCCACGGCTGCAGGCCGCCAAGTGCGTGGTCGAGGGCAAACGAGAGGTTGACCAGCGGACGCCCGGTCGTGGTGCTGCCGTCCGCCGGCGGGCGCAGCACGTCCCAGGAGCCGAGGCGGCGGATCGTGGGATTATGGACGACGGCGCCAAGGTCGTCGAAGAGGAAGGGGGACGAGAGGCTGTGGGCGTAGCCCAGGACGACGGCCGCCAGCAACCCAGCCGCGCTCCACCAGGCGGCCCACGGTCGCGAGGAGGTGGCGGGGGAGCGGGACATGAGGGCGGAGGAGGGAGGCGGGAGGGCGGGGCGGGGCGCCCGGTTTGCGCGGACGGATCGCGCACGCGATCCTGATGCCGCGGCCCGCCGACCGGGGCCACAAAAAAGCTCCCCCGGAAGGGCGGGGGAGCTCGGGTACGGGGACCGCCGGGGCGGACTCAGAACGTGAGAGTGGCGGTGAACACGAACTGCCGCGGATCGATGATGCGGTAGGCCCAGGGGCTGCCGTCGAAGTTGACCTGCGTGGGCATCAGCCGTCCGTCCTCCATGATGTTGTTCACATTGAGCTGCAGCTTCAGGCCCATGCGGTTGCGGTCGAGCTTGAGGGAGTAGGCGAGCCAGAGGTCGGTGTAGAAGTTGCCGCTGTCGTAGACCGGGCGGGTGATGTCGTTGAGGTTGATCACGGTGGGGGCGTTGCGCGGATCGCCGACCTTGCCGTAGAAGCCGATGGCGGCCTTGGATTCCCAGCGCTGGCTGCCGCCGACGGAGAAGCCCTTGAACGGGCCGCCGGTGAACGTGTAGTTGGTAAGGAAGGACGCGTGGTACTCGCGCTCCAGCGGCGAGTTGGCGCCCTCGAGGGCCTTGGCAAGGGCAACCTGCGACTCCACGTTGGTGGCAAAGTAGCCCTGGGAGCTGGTGTTGCCGTCGGTGTTTTCGATCTGCGCCTGCGTGGCATAGCCGTAAGCGGACCAAAACTGCCGGAGCGACCACCGGCGCGAGGTGTTGGGATCCACGAAGTCGGGAATCTCCGGGGCGCCGATCGTCGTCCACTTGGGCATGCGCTCGGCCAGCCAGGCGTCGTATTGCGGGGCCACGTTGCGGTAGCTGGCCTGCGCCTTGGAACCGGAGAACTTCATCGTCCAGTTGCGGCTCGGGTTGTAGGTGAGCTGGACTTCCACTCCCTTGGACTGGCTGTCCTGCGTGCCGCCGGAGCTGAGGCCGCTGTAGTAGAGGTACGGCAGTTGGATCAGCTCGTAGATCTTCCGCTGGTTGGCCTCGTCGGCGACGTTGTTGACCGCGTCGGTATTCCAGTTGGTGACCGAGATGATCTGGTTGAGCGTGCGCCCGGCGGCGATGCCGTTGCGGATCCGCTGGACGGCACTCGCCCAGGGGATGCCGAGGGTGGTGTCGCCGTAGGCGAGGCGGGTGAGCAGCGTGTTGGCGGCGTTGGTGCGTTCGTTGAGGCTCTCGGTCTCGTACCAGTTCACGCGGGCGACCAGCTTGTTCTGGAACAGGCTGAAGCCGAAGCCGCCGTCCTTGCCTTCGCCGGTGGGCTTGGGGAGCGGCTTGAAGAAGTAGTCGGTCTGGTAAGTGGCCGGCGGATTGAAGTTGTCGGACTGGTTGTAGTACAGCGTGAGTCCGTGGAGGAACTCGGAGACGAGCGAACCCTCGCCGCCGAGGCGCTGCACCGAACGCCAGCCCTTGAGCGGGCGGAAGGCGCCGCCAAGGGTCTTGGTGCTGCCGGAGAGCTTGTCCCAGCGCGCCCAGCGCCGCATCACGAGGTCGCGGTTGATCTGACCGGTGAAGCCGTCGACGTAGAGCTGGGTGATCGGGAGGGCGGGCTCGGTGACCCGGCCGCTGATGTCGGTGAGGGCGCCGGAGGTGGTGATGCGGGCGCGGTAGTCGTCCTGGCGCCAGCCGAAGGTGGTGACGAGGCGATCGTCCCAAAGGTAGCTCTGGAGGGCGAACTGGGTGCCCTTGACCTCCCGTTGGGTCCGGCGGCTGCCGTTGTCGGAGAAGACGATGTTCTCGACGAGCCGGTCCTGCTGGAACTGGCCGGTGTTGTAGTTCCAGACCTCGACGTTGGAGTTGAACGGCCGATTCCAGCCCTGGTTGCCGTAGAAGCCGGCCGAGTGAGAGACGCGGCCCTGGGGGTCGCCCGGGCTGGCGAGGTAGTAGTGGCGCGTGGTGACGGTGTTGCTCCACATCGCCTGGTTGGAGAGGGTGAGGTTGCGGGTGTAGCGCAGACGGGCGTCCGCATCCCCGTCGACGAAGTTCATGCGCCAGCGTTCGACGGTCCGCAGCGAGTCCTGCTCCTGCCACAGGCCGAGGAGGCGGTGGCGACCGAGCCAGCGGGTCCAGCCCGAGCGTTTGGTGAGGTCGAGATCGTAGGCGAGCATCACGCGGTAGTTGTCGTCGGTCTGCGGCTGGAAGAACGTGTCGAAGCCGCCGCCGGCGCCCTCGTAGATGAAGGGCAGGCCGACGTAGGGGTTGGGGGCGCCGTTGATCAGGCGGGTGTTGGTGTCGATCCCGATGGTGGCACCCTGGAGCTGGGCGATGCCGAGGTTGGAGGTGTCGTCGATGTCCTGGCGGAACCAGCCGGCGTTGAGGTAGAGATTGGGGAGGAGCTGTTGTTCCAGCTCGAGGTTGTAGTTGGCGGCGCGGGTGCTCGAGAAGTTGGGCTGGACGGTGTTGTAGTTGGTCCAGTCGTAGATCGACTTGTCGCTCACGCCGGCCCAGTTCCAGCTGCCGTAGGTGTAGGTACGGCCGTTGATCGTGGTGGTGGGGGTGGGCAGGTTGCCGGAGGCGGTCCAGAGCCGGTCGGCGATGAGGAAACGCGGGTCGTTTTGGGTCCAGCCGAGGGTGGCGGCGGTGGGGGTGGCGGTGACCGGGTTGGTGTGCGCCGGGGCGTAGAACTGCGGCTGGCGGGCAAAGAAGCCCCAGACCGTGCCGTTGTCGATCATGCGCACCGGCCGGGCGACGTCGTCGGGGACGATGCCCGGGACGAAGAGCGGGGAGGTCGTGGTGCTCATGGCGTTGCCTCCGAGGATGGTGTTGACCGCCGCGACGTAGCCGGGGGAATTCACATTGGAGACGTAGGGCCCGAGGACGCGGCCGGTGTCGCGGATGGTGATGGTGCGCGTGAGCGCGTCGTAGACGGGCCGGCCGGACTGGAGCCAGGGCGTCACCTGATCGCGGGGGGTGAAGAAGTTGGGCCGGTTGGCCTCGTTCTCGTAGTTTTCGGCGAAGCCGCGAATGACGGTGTGCTTGAACGGCTTGTAGGTGACGGCGCCGTAGTGGCGGCGGTAGCGGTCGCTCGATGGGGTGCGTTCGAACTGGCGGTTGTCGTAGAGGAAGGCCCCGTAGACGGCGAGTTTGTCGGGGATGAGCGAGCGGTTGAGGGCGAGGGTGGTGCGGATGGAGCCGTTCTGGTCGGTGCGGACGGTGACGGTGTTGGAGTTTCGGTTGAGGGCCGCCTGGGCGAGGCTCTGGTTGACGACGCCGGCCGGGGTGCCGAGGCCGAAGAGGAGCGAGTTGGGGCCGCGGCTGATCTCGATCGACTGGGTGTTGTAGCCGTCGAGCGGGATGCGGTTGTTGGAGGAGAAGTTGTTGATCGCGGCGTCGGGCGTCGTCAGGCCGCGGATACGGTTGGCCTGGGCGTTGGTGGTGGTGGTGCCGTCGTTGCCGAAGGAATAGCCGGCGACGGCGTCCTTGACGGTGTTGCGATCGACGATCGAGGGGGAGTAGGTGGAGGACCCCTCGGTGTTGGCCTCGTACTTGAAGATATCGTTGATGTCGATCGACGCGGTGTCGTCCATCTGCTGCTTGGTGACGACGGTGACGGAGGCGGCGAGGTCGGCGAGGTTGGTGTTGAGGCGGCTGCCGGCGAGGGTGTTTTCAGCGAAATAGCCGACGTCCTTGGTGGTCGTGACGGTGAAGGGCGAAAGCTCGATCGCCTTTTCCTCGGCGGCCCCGGTGGTCGAGCCGGCGGGCCGTTGCGTGATGGTCTGGGCCGGCAGGGCGGCGGAAAGGAGGGCGAGGCCGAGCAGGGCGGCACGGGCGATCGGGAGGGAAGGCAGCGATCGAAGGTTGGTTTTCATGGTGACAGAGCCGGGCGCCACGCGGATGGGGCGGGCGGGGTTTAGGGTCAGGGGGCTGAAGCGGCTTCGAGTGTGAGAATTATGGACTTGCCATAGCAACGAAGGCAGGTGCCTGACAGTCCGTGTGAAATCCAGCCGCGCCCCCACCGTTCGCTCGCTCGCCCGGGAACTCGGGCTCTCGCACACCACGGTGTCGGACGCGCTGCGCGGCAAGGGGCGGGTGGACCCGGCGACGGTGGCGCGGGTGCAAGCGGCGGCGCGGGAAGCCGGCTACCGGAGGAATCCGCTGGCGGCCGCCGTGATGTCGGAATTGCGCCGCTCGCGGGGCGCGACCTTCCGGGGCGTGCTCGCCGCGGTGGATCTGCTGGAGCCGCAGCGCAGCGATCCCCACGGGGTCTTCCATTCCGAGCTGGTCGAAGGGGCGCGGGCGCGGGCCGCGGAACTCGGGTTCAAGGTGGAGCCCTTCGTCGTTGGCGTGGCGGGGCTGACGGTGGCGCGGCTGGATGGCATCCTGCGGTCGCGGGGCATCCACGGGGTGCTGGTGCTGCCGTCGTGGTATCCGCCGGACTGGACCGAACTCGACTGGTCGCGCTATGCGGCGGTGTACACCGACTACGCGATCGACCGGCCGCCGCTGCACTGCGTGTGCTGCAACCACTACCGTTCGATGGCGCTGCTGCTGGCGCGGCTGGCGGCGCGCGGCTATCGCCGGCCGGGGTTGTTCATCGATCGAGGGCGGGACGAGCGGACCCAGCGGCGCTTCAGCGCGGCCTTCCGCTCTTTCCAGGAGAACGAGCCGGGCATCGAGGCGGTGCCGCTGCTCACCCCGGAGAACCGGCGGCGGGAGGAGTTCGAGGCGTGGTTCCGGCGCTACCGGCCCGATGTGGTCCTGAGCCACTTCACCGAAACCATCGACTGGATGGAGGCGTGCGGGGCGAAGGTGCCGGCGCGGGCGGGTTTCGTGAGCCTCAATCTCATCTACCGGGACCGGCCCTGCGCGGGCCTGGACCAGCAGCCGCGCGAACTGGGGGCGCGGGCGGCGGAGCTGCTGGTGGCGCAGCTGCAGCGCAATGAGCTCGGGGTGCCGGAGTGGCCGACGACGACGACGATTGCGGCGCGGTGGGTGGAGGGCCCGACGTTGCGCCGACCCGGCCGGACCTGAGTTTTTGGCGTGCGTCGGCGACCGAAGCGGGGCCTGATGCCGGCTAACGCTTTCCGCCATGATCCAGACCCTGAAGCTCGTCCTCCTGACCGCCGCCGGACTCGCCCTGGCGCCCGCCGTGTCCGGCGCGGCCGCGTCCGCCCCGAAGAAGGTGCTCGTGGTGACCGTCACCACCGGGTTCCGCCACAGTTGTATCCCCCTTTCCGAGACGGTGCTGGAACAGCTGGCCCGCGAAAGCGGCAAGTTCACGGTGGACTTCGTCCGACAGCCGGCCGGCATGCCCCGGGCCCCGGGGCGGCCCCGCCCGGGGGCGAAGGGGGCGAAAGACGCGGCGTATCAGGCGGCGCTGGCGAAGTTCCAGGCGGAGGAGAAGGCCTACCTCGAGACCTGGATGCCACGCGTGGTGGCGGAGCTGAAGCAGCTGAGTCCCGCCAACCTGAAGAACTACGACGCGGTGCTGTTTGCGAGCACCACCGGCGATCTGCCAATTCCGGACAAGCAGGGGCTGCTGGATTGGATCGCGGCGGGGCATGCCTTCGTCGGCGTGCATGCGGCGACGGACACGTTTCATGGGTTCAAGCCCTTCGTCGACATGATCGGCGGCGAGTTCCTGCGGCACGGCCCGCAGGTGACGGTGGAGTGCCTCAACGAGGATCCGGCGCACGCGGCCTGCCGGCCGCTGCCGGCGAAGTGGACGGTGTTCGACGAGATCTATCAGTTCCAGAACTACGAGCGCACCAAGGTGCGCAACCTGCTGCGCCTCGATCGGCTGATGCTGAACGCGGAGGATATCAAGGAAGGGAAGGCGACGCCGGGGCACTATCCGGTTTCCTGGTGCAAATCCTACGGCCAGGGCCGCGTGTTCTACACCTCCCTCGGACACCGGGAGGACATGTGGGAACCGAGTTACACGGAGAAGGGCGAGCGCAAGAACCCCAGCCAGAACGCCAAACTCTTCCAGCAGCACGTGCTCGGCGGAATCCTCTGGGCTCTGGGGCTGGCGCCGGGCAGCGCGGCGCCGTAACGCCGTCGCGGGCCGCGCTGGGTCTGCCTACTTGCCGAACAGCCGGCCGAGTAAATCGCGCACGGCATCGGCGGGTGGCTTCGGGCGGAGGGACGGTTGGTAGTAACGGCCGTCCGCGAGCTTCTTCGAGGGAAAGACGGTGTGCAGTTCGACGCCCAGGTCGATCAGGTACGTCTTGAAGTCCCAGGTCCAGCGCGCGTCGTAGGTCACCAGCACCTCGGTGTTCTCCGGCATCATAGTCAGCGGCCCGGACGACGCCTGGCGACCCAGGCGCTGAAGTTCGGCGACCAGGATCTCGTCGAGATGGTTGTTCTCGTTGAGACGGCGTTCGACGAAGAACCGCTGGAAGCGATCGAGGGAGACGACCTTGCGGGCCGAGACGGAGGAACAGCCGGCGGTCGCGAGGACGACAGCGGCGGCCAGCAGGCAAAGCCAGGGGTGCCGGAACTTCATGCGTGCCTACACGTGCGGCGTGGCGGACCTCGGCGCAAGTCCGCAACGCCGCGCGCCTTCAGCCGTGCAGGTAGCTCAGGAGGAGGTTCTCGAGGTATTCCTGGCGACCCGAGCGCGGCGTCGGTTCACCCAGGCGGGTGAGCACCAGCTTCTCCAACTGGCGGAAGCCGGCGCGGCCGGTTTCGATTTCACGGCCGAAGCCGGTGTCGTAGCTGGCGTAGCGTTCCTGCACGAACTGGGTGAACTTCCCGTCGGCGAGGATGCGGCGGGCCAGCTTGAAGGCGAGGGCGTAGGCATCCATCCCGCCGATATGGGCGTGGAAAAGATCCTCCGGATCGATCGACGGGCGGCGGAGCTTGGCGTCGAAGTTGAAGCCGCCCGAGCCAAGTCCGCCCGCGCGCAGGATGGAGATCATCGCGAGGGTGAGCTCGCGCACGTCGGTATTGAACTGGTCGGTGTCCCAGCCGAGGAGAAGGTCGCCGCTGTTGGCATCGATCGAACCGAGCATGCCGGCCGCGGCCGCGACCTCGATTTCATGCTGGAAGGAATGGCCGGCGAGCGTGGCGTGGTTGGTCTCGATGTTGAACTTGAAGTGCTTTTCCAGGCCGTGGGTGCGGAGAAAGGCGATGCCGCTCGCGACATCGAAGTCGTACTGGTGCTTCGTCGGCTCCTTGGGCTTGGGCTCGATCAGAAACTGCCCGGTGAACCCGATCGACTTGGCGTAGTCGACCGCCAGGTGCAGGAAGGTCGCGAGGTGCTCCTGCTCGCGCTTGAGGTCGGTGTTGAGCAGGGTCTCGTAGCCTTCGCGGCCACCCCAGAAGACATAGTTCTCCCCGCCGAGCTGCTTGGTCACGTCGAGGGCCTTCTTCACCTGGGCGGCGGCATAGGCGAAGACGTGGGCGTCGGGGTTGGTCGCCGCGCCGCACATGTAGCGGGGGTGCGAGAAGAGGTTGGCCGTGCCCCAGAGCAGTTTCACCCCGGTGGCCTGCTGGAGGTCCTGCGCGTGGGCGACGAGGGCGTCGAGGTTCTTGTTCGACTCGGCGAGCGTGCGGCCCTCCGGGGCGATATCGCGGTCGTGGAAGCAGTAGAACGGCGCGCGGATCTTCTGGAAGAACTCGAAGGCGGCATCCATCCGGGTCTTCGCCACGGAGAGGGCGTCGCGTCCCTGTTCCCACGGACGCACGATGGTGCCGGGACCGAACGGATCCGAGCCGACGCCGCGGAATGCGTGCCAGTAGGCAATCGAGAACCGCAGGTGCTCGGCCATCGTGCGGCCGTCGATGACCTCGTCGGGATTGTAGTGCCGGAAGGCGAGGGGACGGGTCGCCCCCGGGCCTTCATAGGCGATCGGGGCGACGGTGGGGAAGTGTGCACGGGATTTTTTCATGAGCGGGAGGAAGGGAAGAGGTGGAAGACGTGGAAAACTGGAAGACGTGGAAGACGGGGAAGACTGGGAAGACGTGGAAAACGGGGAAGACTGGGAAGACGTGGAAGACGGGGAAGATTGGAAAGACGGGGGAGGGCGGTGGCGGAGAGGGAAGGGATTGTGCGGCAACGTCGTTTCGTCGTGGAGGTGCGGTGGGCGGGGCGACCTCGCCCCGCGTGCGGCGGACTCCGCCGCGAACCGGGCGGGGCGCCGTCGCTCCGCCGACACGAACCGATCCGGGGCATACTAGCGCAGGGCGGCTTGGAGCGGGTAACAAAGTTTCCCACATTTCTTTTGATTCTTTGCACCCGGCCGAATGGGCTGCGGGGCGGATGAACACCGAGCCGACAGACCGGGAGGAACGCGGGAGACCGCGGGGGGAAAGGAGGTAGAGGCGGCGATGCGCAAGGTGGCGTTGTTGATCGAGACCTCGAACCGCTATGGGCGCGACCTGCTCTACGGCGTGCGCGATTGGACGCGCGAGACCGAGCAGTGGGCGGTGCGATTCACGGAGCAGGCCCGGCTGGCGCCGCTGCCGACCTGGCTCGGGGAATGGAAGGGAGATGGCATCATTGCGCGGGTCGATTCACCAGCCATCGCCGCGGCGCTTCGCCGTACCGGCCTGCCGGTGGTGGACGTGAGCGCGGAGCGCGATGCGTCGGAGTTTCCACGGGTGAGCGTCGACAATGCGGAGGTGGCGCGCCTGGCCGCCGCCCATTTTCTGGGCAAGGGGTTCCGGCATTTCGCGTATTGCGGCGACACGCGTTTCCTGTGGGCGCGGCAGCGCGGGGAGGAGTTCCGCCGGGTGCTGCAGGCGGCGGGTCTTCCCTGTGCCACGAAACCGGGGCGGCGCCGGCGGGAGGTGCGGCCGGGATCGGATGCGGAGATCCGCGAAATCGCCGAATGGCTCCGGGACCTGCCACGGCCGCTGGCGGTGTTTGCCTGTTATGACGGCCGGGCCCAACAGGTGCTCGAGGCCTGCCAGGTGCGGGGCTGGTCGGTGCCGGATGAGGTGGCGGTGCTCGGGGTCGACAACGACGAGGTGCTGTGCGAACTGGTGGCGCCGCCGCTGAGCAGTGTGCAGCCGAATGCCCGGCGGACCGGATTCGAGGCGGCGGCGATGTTGTCCCGCATGATGCGCGGTGAGCGCCTGGCCACGCAGACTCGGTACGTCGAGCCCGTGCGGGTGGTGGAGAGGCAGTCGACGGACGCGGTGTCCGTGGCGGACGCGCGGGTGGCGGCGGCCCTGCGGTTCATCCGGGAGCATGTCGGGGACGGAATCGACGTGAGCGATGTCCTCCGGGCGGTGCCGATGTCGCGCACCCTGCTGGAACGGAAATTCCAGGCGGCCCTGGGGCACTCGCCGCACCGGCAAATCGTCCGGCAACGCATCGCCCGGGCGAAACACCTGCTGGCGGAGAGCGAAGTGTCGATCGGGGTCGTGGCCGAGCTCGCGGGCTTCAATGACGCCAGCTACCTGAGCGTGGCGTTCCGCCGTGAGACCGGCGAAAGTCCGCACACCTACCGGGCGCGACATCGGACCAGCCGGGCGGAGTGAGAGGCCCGGCAAGACCGGTGGGCGCGCCCGAAGCCTAACCGGCGGAGCGGCGGCCTCAACCGCGCGGGCGGATCGGGGCGGAGAATTTTGTCCAGTCTCCGGAATCGACCTCGTAGGTTTCGCCAAAACCGGCGACCAGCCGGCCGGTCCGGGGCGTGAGACGAATCAGTTCAAAATCACCCAGGCCCGAAACCAGGTCGAAGGCGGGGCCGAGTCGCTCGCGCAAGAGTTGCTGGCCGGGAGTGTAGGCCGGATCGGAGCGCGGGATGGCGACCGCGGCGCACGGGAAGGAAAGCCGGCGACGGGCCAGCGGCTGCGCGGTCGCGGCCTCATCCTCGGCGAGCAGGACGCTGGCGCGGCCGGTCGCGAGCAGGTGGCGCGTGTGCGCCGCGAGGCCGCTGACAAAAATGAGGAAGGATCCATCGGCGGCGAGCGCGGCACCGGCCACCGAGGCTTCCGGCTCTCCGGCGGGCGAAACCGTGGCCAGGATAACCGTGCGGAAATTCTCGCGAAGGGAGGCGACCCAGGCGCGTGCGCGATCGGTGCGGGAGACGGCAGAAGGAGCGTGGTCCATGCGGTGTCCGGCGGTCATGGCACCGCCCACCGCCGGGGAGCAAGGAGGAATCTCCCTCGGGCGTAATCTCCGCCTACCGCCGACGGCGGCGCATCCGCCAGACCACGGCGGCGCTGCCGAGACCGAGGAGCGCCCAGGTCGAGGGCTCAGGGACGGCGGTGAAGTTGGAGAGCGTCAGGGCGGTGGCGCCGTACGTGACCTCGAACGAGCCGAATCCGTCCGTGGTGAAGATCCGCAGACCGGAGGTGGGCACATTGGCAAACGTCCCGGTTCGACTGCCCGCCGTCAGGAGCGTGAAGGTGTCGGAAGGCAGGACGCCGGACTGAAAACCATTGACGAACGCGATTTGCAGGGTGCCCCCGAGTTGCGCGTTGCCGGAGATGGGCAGGAAATCGTAGCCGGTGCCGGGCGCGGTGCCTCCGAGTTCGAAGAGGGTCACCGCGGTATTGAGGAGCGTGAGGCTGCCGTTGATCGAAAGTTGCCCGGGGGAATTTCCGGGGGAAACCAGGCCACCGGCGGTGATACTGCCGTGGATGGTGCCGGTGCCGCCAAGTGTCCCCGTCCCGGTGAGGCCATTGACAAACATGAGATTGCCGCCGGAGGGAACGACCGATCCGTGGTTGGTGAAGGTGCCGCTGAACGCGAGGGTGCCGGACTGAGCCGTGACGATTCCCGAATTGGTGACGTTGGCGGTGATGGACGTGACCCCGGCCCCACCGGTCTTGGCGAGGGTGCCCTGGTTGACGATTTGGGTCGTGCCGCCGCCGTACCAGTTGCCATTGAGGGTGCCGTCGAAGTTGGTGGCGAGGGCGGCGCCGGGGTTGATGGTAAGGATGGAGCCGCCGCCGGCGTAGATGTAGCCGGAAGACCAGGTGGAGTTGCCGGACAGGGCGAGGTTGCGGCCACCGTTGAAGGTGAAGCTGCCGGCAAGGGCGGCGCCGGCGGCGGCATGAAGGGTGCCGGCGCCGGTGAGGGTGGTGCCGGCGAGCGTGAGAGGAGCGCCGAAGGAGAGGGAACCGGTCCCGTCGAGCGTGCCTCCATTGAAGGTGCCGCCTCCTGACGTGGAGGTGATGCCGCTGAAGGTGGCGTTGCCGCCCGTGAGGACGAGGTTGGCACTGCCGGTGTTGTTGCCGGTGAAGGTAGTCGTGCCGCCGGAGACCTTCACCGCGCCGGAGCCGGTGATCTGCGCGCCGGAGTTGAAGGTGAAGGAGCCGCCGCCCAGTTCGAAGATCGTACCCGTGTCCGTGGCCACGATGCCGGTGCTCGAGCCGCCTCCACCGATCCGCAGGACGCCGGACTGCACCTGCACCGTTCCGGAGTTTTGGAGGACCACCTCGAAGTTGGAAGTGTTGGCTCCGCTGGCCTTGGCGAGGGTGCCCTGGTTGACGATCTGGGTGGTGCCGCCGCCGTACCAGTTGCCGTTGAAGGTGCCGTCGAAGGTCGTGGCGAGGGCGGCGCCGGAGTTGATGGTGAGGACGGAGCCGCCGCCGGCGTAGAGGTAGCCGGTGGACCAGGTGGAATTGCCGGACAGGGCGAGGTTGCGCCCTCCGTTGAAGGTGAAGCTTCCGGTGAGGGATGCGCCCGCGGCGGCATGGAGGGTGCCGGAGCCGGTGAGGGTGGTGCCGGCGAGGGTGAGCGGAGCGCCGAAGGTGAGGGAGCCGGTGCCGTCGAGGGTGCCGCCAGAGAAGGTGCCGCCGCCTGAGGTGGAGGTAGTGCCGTTGAAGGTGGCATTGCCGCCGGTGAGCACGAGGTTGGCGCTGCCGGTGTTGTTGCCGGTGAACGTGGCGGTGCCGCCGGAGACCTTGACCGCGCCGGAGCCGGTGATCTGCGCGCCGGAGTTGAAGGTGAAGGAGCCGCCGCCCAGCTCAAAGATCGATCCAGCTACGGTCGAGATGGTCCCGGTGCTCGAGCCGCCTCCGCCGATTCGCAGGACGCCGGACTGCACCTGGACCGTCCCGGTGTTGTGCAGGACCACCTCGAAATTGGAGGTATTGGCTCCGCTGGCCTTGGCGAGGGTGCCCTGGTTGATGATCTGGGTAATGCCGCCGCCATGCCAGTTGCCGTTGAAGGTGCCGTCGAAGGAGGTGGCGAGGGCGGCGCTGGGATGGATGGTGAGGACGGAACTGCCGCCGGCGTAGATGTAGCCGGAGGACCAGGTGGAGTTGCCAGACAGGGCAAGGTTGCGCCCGCCATTGAACGTGAAGCTGCCGGTGAGGGCGGCCCCGGCGGCGGCATGAAGGGTGCCGGAGCCGGTGAGGGTGGTGCCGGAGAGGGTGAGCGGAGCGCCGAAGGTGAGGGAGCCGGTGCCGTCGAGAGTGCCGCCTGAGAACGTGCCACCGCCCGTGGTGGTGGTGGTGCCGCTGAAAGTAGCGTTGCCGCCCGTGAGGACGAGGTTGGCACTGCCGGTGTTGTTACCGGTGAAGGTAGTGGTGCCGCCGGAGACCTTGACCGCGCCCGAGCCGGTGATCTGCGCACCGGAATTGAAGGTGAAGGAGCCGCCACCGAGTTCGAAGATCGTGCCCGCGTCCGTGGCCACGATGCCGGTGCTCGACCCGCCTCCGCCGATCCGCAGGACGCCGGACTGCACCTGGACCGTCCCGGAGTTCTGGAGGACCACCTCGAAATTGGAAGTGTTGGCTCCGCCGGCCTTGGCGAGGGTGCCTTGGTTGACGATTTGGGTGGTGCCCCCGCTGTACCAGTTGCCGTTGAGAGTGCCGTCAAAGGTGGTGGCAAACGTGGCGCCGGGATTGATGGTGAGGAGGGAGCCGCCGCCCCCGTAGATGTAGCCGGAGGACCAGGTGGAATTGCCGGACAGGGCGAGATTGCGCCCTCCGTTAAGAGTGAAGCTGCCGGTGAGGGCGGCGCCGGCAGCGGCATGAACGGTGCCGGGCCCGGTGAGGGTGGTGCCGGAGAGGGTGAGCGGAGCGCCGAAGGTGAGGGAGCCGCTGCCGTCGAGGGTGCCGCCAGAGAAGGTGCCACCGCCTGAGGTGGAGGTGGTGCCGCCGAAGGTGGCATTGCCGCCCGTGACGACGAGGTTGGCGCTGCCGGTGTTGTTGCCGGTAAACGTGGTGGTGCCGCCGGAAACCTTCACCGCGCCCGCGCCGGTAATCTGCGCGCCGGAGTTGAACGTGAAGGAACCACCGCTCAACTCGAAGATCGACCCAGCCACGGTCGCGATGGTGCCGGTGCTCGAGCCGCCTCCGCCGATTCGCAGGATGCCCGACTGCACTTGGACGGTTCCGAGGTTGTGCAAGACCACGTCGAAGTTGGACGTGTTGACCCCGCCTGACTTGGTCAAGGTACCGTTGTTGGTCAGGACGGTGTAGCCCCCGGAGTGCCAGTTTCCAAAGAAATTGCCGTCGAAGGTGGTCGCGAAGCTGGCGCCGGCGTTGATGGTGACGGTCGATCCGCCGCCGGCGTAAATCGATCCGCCACTCCAGGTCGAGTTGTCGGAGAGGCGGAGTCCAAATCCCCCGTGAATCGTCAAGGAACCGGTGAGGTTGGCGCCTTTCTGCGCGGTGATGTTGCCGGCCCCGGTGAGGGTTCCGCCGAGGACATCGAGGATGCTGTCGAGGGTACCGTTGCCGGTCAGGGTGCCGGACCAGAGCTCGAACCTGGCATTGGTGAGGGTGGCGTTGGCGAGCACGGTCGTGGCACCGGTGCCGGCGACGGTGCCGTTGCCCGAGGTGTTGGAGGTGGCGCCGAAGGTGAAGGTCCCGTTGTCGAGCTTGAGCTTGGCTCCGGAGGAGATCGCGATGTTGCCGGTGGTGTTGCCCCCGGAGTCGAGAAGGAACGATCCGGTCTGAATCACGATATTCCCGGTGTTCTGGACCACGGCGTCGAGTCGGGTCTCGCCGGTCCCGCCGGTCTTGGAGAGCGTGCCCTGGTTCGTGATCACGGTGGTGCCACCGCTGTTCCAGTTTCCGTAGAAGTTGTGGTCAGTGGTGGCAGCCAGCGTCGCTCCGGGATTGATGGTCAGGAAGGTGCCCCCGCCGGCGAAGAAGTTGGCGCCCGACCAGGTGGAACTGCCGGAGACTGCCAGGGTGCGGGAACTGTTGAGGTAGATGCTGCCGGTGAACTGCGCGCCGGCGGCGGCGTGCAGGGTTCCGGCCCCGGACAGCGTCGTGCCGCTGATGGTGGCGGGAGCGCCCAACGTAAGCGTTCCGGTGCCGTTGAGTGTGCCGCCCGTGAAGGTGGCGCCTCCGCTCGTGGCCGTGGTGCCGTTGAAGGTGGCCGTGCCGCCGGAGAGCACGATATTGGCGGAACTCGTGTTGTTGCCGCTGAAGGTCGTGTTGCCGCCGGAGACCTTGATCGAACCGGAACCGGTGACCTGCGCGCCCGGGCTGAAGGTGAAGTTGCCGCCGCTGAGTTCGAGGGTGGTGCCGGCCGAAGTGACGACGGTGCCCGAACTCGAGCCGCCCTGGCCGATGTCGAGCGTGCCGGACTGGACCGAGATCGTGCCGGAGTTCTGGACGACCGCATCGAGATCGGTCCGGCCGGCCCCCCCGGACTTGATTAGGGATCCCTGGTTCGTCACGACCGTCGTGTTGGCGCCGCCGCCGTGCCACGTGCCCAGGAAGGAACCGTCGAAAGTCGTGGTCAGGCTCGCGCCGGGAGTGATGGCCAGGGAGGAGCCCCCGCCGGCGTAGATTCCACCCGCGGACCAGGTGGAGTTGCCCGACAACGAAAGCGCCATCCCGCCGTTGAACGTGAGGGTGCCGGAAAACATCGCCCCGCCGGCCGCAGTGAGCGCGCCGGGCCCGGTAAGCGTGCCACCGGCCAACTTGAGCACGCTGCTGATGGTGCCGTTGCCGGTGAGCGTGCCCGAGTTTAGCTTGAATTCGGCCGTCCCGGGTACCCCGCCGGCGATCACGGCGGTCGCCCCTGAGACCTCGATCGATCCGGCGCCGGAGATTGAGCCGCCGGGAGAAAACGTAAAGGTGCCGCCACTGAGTTCGAGTTTGGCGCCGCTTGAAATGGTGAGGTTGCCCGAATTCGAGCCGCCCGAGCCGAGCTTCAACGTGCCGGACTGGACGGAAATGCCGCCGGTGTTGTTGACGACGGCATCCAGTCGAGTCTCCCCCGCGCCGCCGGACTTGGTGAACGTGCCCTGGTTGTTGACGACCGTCGTGTTGGCTCCTCCTCCGTGCCAGGAACCCAGGAGAATTCCGTCAAAGCCGGTGGTGAGGCTGGCGCCGGAGGCGATTGTGAGCGAGGAGCCGCCACCGGCATAAATCGTGCCTGCCGACCACGAGGCGGTGCCGGCGAGGGTGAGGGACTGCCCGCCCTTGAGATCGAAATTGCCGGACAGGCTGGCGGCTCCGTGGGACGTGAGACTGCCGGGACCGGCGAGGCTGGTGCCGCTCAGGATCAGGTTGCCCGTGACGGCGAGGCTGCCGGCGCCGGAGAGCGAGCCACCGGACAAGGTGGCGTTGGCGACGGTTCGGGCGTCGCCGACGGTGAGGCTGCCGGTTCCGACCTGAATCGAGTCCGGAGGGCCGGGGATCGCGGCGGTGGACCACCTGATCGGGCTGTTGTCGTTCCAGGCGCCCGTGCCGGACCACACGGCCACCTGGGACTGCGCCGCCGGAACGGTACCGATCGCGGCGGCCAGGAGCGCAAGGGAACGAAGGTGTCGGCCAGGATCGGAGAGAAGGCGGGACATCGGGGAGAGGGTTCGTCGCATGGGCCGTCCGGGAAGTCACCTCGCACCCTGGCGGAGGAAGGCGGAGGGAGCGTTACCGCCGGCGACGGCGCCAAAACAACACGCCGCCACCCACTCCGAGCAACAACCAAGTCGAAGGCTCGGGCACGGGCACGAAGTTCGACAGCACCACCGCCGACGAGGTGTAACTGACCTCGAAGGATCCGAAGCCGTCGTTGGTGAAGAGGCGCAGCCCCGAGGTGGCGACGTTGGTGAAAGTGCCGATGAGCGCCGTGGACTGCAGCAGCGTGAACGTGTGCGCCGGTGAGACGGCGGACTGGAACCCGCTGGCGAAGGCGAGCTGCAGCGTGCCGGCGACATTCGCGGTGCCGGTGACGTTGAGGAAGTCGTAGTTTACGCCCTGCGACGTGCCGCCGAGTTCGAAGAGCGTGACCGCGGTCGAGAGCAGGTTGAGGTTGCCGGCGATGTTCAGCTGGCCGGGGGAGGATCCCGGGGAGACCAGTCCGCCGGCCGTGACCGTCGAGGCGGTGATGGTGCCGCTGCCGGCGAGCGGGGCGGTGCCGAGGTTGAGCGGTCCGCTGGCCGCAAGCGCGCCGCCGTTGGCCAGGACGATGGAGCCGTTGTTGTTGGTGAACGAACTGGTGAAGACGAGCGTGCCGCTGGCGATCGTGATCTGGCCGGAATTGGAGAACGGAACCGCGATGGTGCTCGTGCCCGCTCCCTGCGATTTCACCAGACTGCCTTCGTTGGTGAAGGTGAAGGGGGCGCCGCCGATGGCGAAGCCGAGGGTGGCGTCGTTGCGCAGGTTCACCACGCCGCCGGCGCGGTTGATGAGCTGCGCGCCCTCGCCGCCCGTGAAATTGCCGCTGTTTTCGACAATGAGGAAACCCTGGTTCTCGATGATCCGGCCGCCGCTTCCGTTGCCGTCGCCACGGAAGATCTGGCGGTCGCCACCGCCGCTGAGGCGCAGGACGGCACCGGCGCCGATGGTCAGGGTCTCGGGGCCGCGCATGTCGCCCCCCGTCCACTCCACGGACCCGGTGGACAGGGTGGCCGTGCCGCGGAGGATGCCGCCGGCGAACTCGAGGTTGGAGAAGCTGACCAGCCCCGAGAGCGTGGTGGTCCCGGCGGAGATTCGGGACGGCCCGGTGATCACGGTGCCGCCGTTGAAAGTCTGGCCGCCGGTGAATTCGAGCAGGGCGCCGGTCGCGACGCCGAACTGACCGCCGTTGCTGGTGAGGCCGGAGGCGAAGCGCAGGGTTCCGGTCGCCACCTGCACCGTGCCGTTCTGGGTGACCGCGGTGCCGGAGATCTCGGAGATCCCCGTCCCGACGGCCTTGCGCAGCAGGCCTTCGTTGAGCAGGGAGGGCGTCGCGCCACCAATGGCGTAACCCAGGGTCTGGTTGTTGCGAAACTCGAGGATGCCGCCGGCGCGGTTGATGAGCTGCGCCCCCTCGCCGGCGCGGAGATCGCCGGCGTGGTCCACCACCATCGTCCCGAAGTTCTCGATCACCCGGCCCCCGCTGCCGTTGCCGTCGCCACGGAAGAAGGTGCGATCACCCCCTCCGGTGAGGGCGAGCGTCGATCCAGGGGAAACCGTGAGGGTGTGGGGGCCGCGCATGTCACCGCCGGTCCACTCGAGCAGCCCGGTGATGGTGCCGGTCCCGAAGAGGCTCCCTCCGGCGAGAACCAGCCGGCTGGCGGAGAGGTTTCCACTGATCGTCGTGGAGCCCCCCGTGATTTGCATCAACCCGGAGCCGGAAAACGCGGTGCCCGTCTGGAAAGTCTGTCCGCCGGAGAAGGTGAGGCTGGCGCCGGGGGCGGCCGAGAATGTGCCGGCGCTGCTGGTCAGGCCCGAGGTAAACTCGAGGCTGCCGGCGTCCACCTGGACGAGGCCGGAAGTGGTGACGCCGGTCTGCGCAATCGTGGTGGGGCCGCCCGCGGTCTTTCGAATCGTGCCGAGATTGCTCAGGGTCGGTCCGGCGCCGCCGATGGCGTAGCCGAAGAGCCCGCCGCCCGTGATCTCGAGGAGGCCACCGGCCGCGTTTACGAACGATCCACCTTCGCCACCCTTGAGATTGCCGGCGGACCACACGACGTGGCCGAAATTCTCGATCGTCCGCCCGCCGCTGCCGTTGCCGTCGCCGCGGTAGAAGAGATGGTCGGTCGCACCGCTGACGTGCAGGGTCCCGCCGCTGGCGATCCGGAGGATGCCCGTGCCGATCAAACTGCCGCCGGACCAGACCAGCTCGCCGTTGCTGCCCACGGTCAGGACGCCCGCGCCCTCGAGGGTTCCGCCTTCCAAGGAGAAACGGCCGGCTCCCGTGCCGCCGATCGTGGCGGTGGCGAGCGCGGGAATCGACAGACCCCCGGATGTGAGCTTCGCGGCCGTCGTGCCGAGGAACCGCGCGCCGTCGAGGAGCGTGTAGCTCGCGGCAAATTCAATCGCGCCGCCGCTGGCGACGAACTGGCCGGCGCCGCTGCCACCACCCGCCAGCCGCAGGGTGCCAACGAGGCTCTCGGCGGATCCGGCATTGAAGAAGGGAATCTCGAACGAGGTCGCGCCGGAGCCGGCTGATTTGCGCACGATGCCGGCATTGGAGAACGTGGGACCGGCGCCACCGATGGCGTACACGAAAGTGGCGTCGCCCTGGGCGTCGAAGAGCCCTCCGGCCAGGTTGGAAAACGTGCCGCCCTCGCCGCCGCGGAGCGAGCCGGAGCCCGTCCAGGTGGTGGTGCCCGCGTTGGTGATCGACCGCCCGCCGGAGCCATTGCCATCGCCGCGGTAGAAGGTCTTGTTCGCGCCGCCCTGGATCGCCAGCAGGCCTCCCGATGCCACCGCGAGCGTTCCGGTGCCGAAGAGATCTCCTCCGCCCCAGGCGAAACTGCCTCCACTGGAAACGGTGAGCGTGCCGCTACCGCCGATGCCGCCGCTGCTGAGGCGGAAATTGCCGGTGATTGTCGAGCCGTTGGCCAGCAGCGTGCCTCCGGCCACCTCGGTCAGGCCCGTGCCGCCGAAGGTCGAGTTGTTGATCGTGTTGGTGCCCCCGGTGTAGCGCAGCAGACCCCCGGTCGACACCTGAAAGGTGCCGCCCGTGCTGGTCATGCCGGACGCACTGCTGAGGAGCGTGCCACCCTGGACGTCGACGACGCCCTGGTTGGCGAGGCCGGCCGAGGCGGTGAAACTCAGGGTTCCGCCCAACACCTGCAGCACGCCGGAGTTCGTGAATGCGATGCTCTCGAAGACGGTCGTCCCGGCCGAGGCCAGCTTCCGCACCGTGCCAGCGTTGTTGAGGAACGGCAGGCTGCCGCCGATGCCGAAGCGGTAGGTGGAGTCGTTGCGGATTTCGAGGAGGCCGGTCCCGAGCACGCTGATCCCGGCGCCCTCGCCGCCGACAATCGCACCACTGCCCTGCCAGGCCAGGGTGCCGGCGGTTTCCAGCACGCGCCCGCCACTGCCATTGCCGTCGCCGCGGAGCAGCACCTTGTCGGACGACCCGTCGAGGGTGAGGCTGGAACCCGAGGCAAAGGACACCGTGAACGGCCCGCGCCAGTTGCCCCCCGTCCAGGTCATGCTGCCGGCGATGGTGCCCGAACCATACAGGTCGCCGCCGGCGAACTGGAGGCCGCTGGCAGTCAGGCTCCCGGAGATCGTGGTCCCGCCACCGAGGAGACGGATCGTGTCGGCCAGGCCGGAGAAGGTGGTGCCATGGTTGAAGGTCTGGCCGCCGGTGAAGGTGATCGCGCCCCCGGTGGTCGTGGCAAAGGTCCCGCCGTTGCTGGTGACCCCGCCCAGGAAGGCAATCGTACCCGTCTGGGCCTGGACCAGACCGGTGTTGACGAAGTTGGTCTGCGAAACTGTCGACGTGCCGGAGCCCGCGCTTTTCCGAAACGTGCCGGAATTCTGAAACGTCGGCTGCGCACCGCCGATTCCGTGGCCGAGCGTGGCGTCGCTCAGCAGGGCGAACACCGCCCCGGTGCGGTTGAGGATTTGGCCTCCTTCGCCTCCGAGGACGTCGCCGCCACCCGTCCAGTTGATCACTCCGAAGTTCTCAATCGTGCGCCCGCCGTTGCCGTTGCCGTCACCCCGGTAGAAGGAGACGGTCCCGTTATTCCCGAACTCAAGGTCCGCGCCTGCCGCCACGGTCAGGATGCCGGTGCCCGTCATAACCCCGCCCTTCCATTGCGAGCCCGTTCCGGTGATGGTCAGGTTGCCGGGGCCGGTCAGGTTGCCACCAAACAAGTTGAACGACTGGACCGAGAAGACCCCGGTCACGGTCACGGTACCGGTCGAGATCTGCGGCGAATCCGAGCCGCCGGGAATCCGTCCGGTCGACCAGCCGGCAGGGTTGCTCCAGTCGATAGTCCCCGAGGTAGGCGTGACCACCTGCGCCCCGAGAGGGCAGAGGAGTAACGCAAGCGGCACTAGCCAGCGCCAAGTGGGTAGCGGTGACATCGGGGGGCCGGACTCAATGCAAACTAGAGGCAAAAGCCAAGCACGAGATTACGTAATCTTACGAATGCGACGGGGCGGTTGACCGAGGGAGCAGGCTGCGGTCGCGCCTTTACGCGAAGGTCGGCCGCGCCCTTGCTCGGAGCGTGAACTCCGCGTGGTCAAGACGCATCCAGGTGGTCCTGGTCGGATTGGTTGGCTGGGCGGTCGTTCAGGCGCAGGTGGCAGATTCCGGGTCGGTGTCGCAGGGCTATTCTGCGTTGGCCCGCATTTCGGTGGAGAACGTCGCGCGCCTGGAGCGGGTCTGGACCTTTCATACCGGCGAAGCGGCGAGCGACACCGCGCTCTCTGGCTCACCGGTGGTTGTCGGGCAGGTGCTCTTCGCCGCCACGCCGCGGCAGAACCTGGTCGCTCTGAGTGCCGCCACGGGACGGTTACTGTGGAAGTACGTCGCCGCGTCCGGAGGTTCGCGCGGGGCCAGGACGACAAGGCGCAGCCTCAGCCCCGCCTGGTGGTCCGAGGGGAGCGATTCCCGGCTGTTCCTTGCCGCCGGCGGTGAAGTGCACGCGGTCGATCCGAAATCGGGCCAACCGGAGTTGTCATTCGGGATGGAGGGTAGGGTGCGGGTGCAAGTTGCGGGTGACCCGACGCGACCCCGTGTGGCAGGTGTGGTGGCGGCAGCCCCGGTCATCTGGCGGGACCTCGTCATCGTGACGGTGAGGGCGGAAGGGGACGCCCCGCTGGCTCCGGCCGGTGCCGTGGTGGCCTACGATGTCCGGACCGGCCGGAAGCGGTGGACGTGGGAGATGATGCCACCGGCAGGTGACGAGGGCAGGACCACTTGGCCCGCCGGTGTCGTCGGCGGGCGGGTGGACGCGAGCGAGGTGGAACCGGTCGTTGATCCGGAAACCGGCCGGGTGTTTGTCGCCACGGGCTCGCCGGCCGGGCCGCATTGGGGCGGTGGCCGCGAAGGATCGAACCTGTACGCCAACTCGCTCGTCGCTCTCGATGCGGCGACCGGACGGCGGCTCTGGCACTTCCAGTACGTGCGGCACGATCTCTGGGCCAGCGCACCGCGAATTGCGCCGGTGCTGGGAGTGGCGGAGCGTGGCGGACGTCGGCTCGGCGTGATCGTCCAGGTGACCGAGGCGGGCCATGTCTGGGTGTTGGATCGCGGCACGGGCGAACCTGTGCACCCTTGGCGGGAGTCCGAAGCTCCACCTTCCGAACTGCCCGGAGAGCGAGTGGCAGCGCGGCAACCCGTGCCGCTCCTGCCGGCTCCGTTGGTGCGGGAGCAACTCGGTCCGATAGAAGTCACCGGGCGCACGCCGCTGGCTCAGGAGATGATGCTCGCGCGATTTCGCGAAGCCGCGCCGTATGTCCTGTTTCGCCCACCCGGAAAGCAGGACCTCCTGATCCACGGTGCTTCCAATGGAGGCACGCTGGCCGTGGATCCGGGCGGCACGCTCTTTGTGGCAGGTAGTGAGACCGTCTCGGTCGTGCAGATGCATCCCAAGCAGGCGGAGCCGGGGGTGCCGTTGGGCCGGTCGCTCTTTCTGCAGCTTTGTGCTCCCTGCCACGGCACCGAACGTACCGGGAACTCCCTGCTCGGAGTTCCTTCCCTGGCGGGCTTGGAGTCGCGTCTTGCCGGGACGGCCGTCGAAGAAATGTTGCATCGTGGGCGCGGCAACATGCCTCCCTTCGCCTTCCTCACTCTGGCTCAGCAGGAGGCGCTGGTGGGTTATGTGCGCGGTGGTCCGGATCAAGGCCCGCCGGCCACGACAGCGGTGGCTTTGGCGGCCGACGCGATGCCTTATACCACCGGAGGGCGATTTGTCCTGACGGACCCCGATGGGCGCCCGGCCTTGCGTCCTCCCTGGGGAACCCTGACCGCGATCGACCTTTCCACTGGCCTCCACCGCTGGCGGATTACCCTTGGCGGCGCCGCAGGGGAGGGAGTGGAAAACGCCGGCGGCCCCTTGGTGACGGCCGGAGGTCTCGTCTTCATCGCGGCCACTCGGGACGAAAAGATCCGGGCCTTCGAGGCAACCACTGGCCGGATTGCCTGGGAGGCGTCGTTGCCCGCAGGCGGGTACGCCGCTCCAGTAACCTACTTGGCCGAAGGACGGCAGTTCGTGGTGGTGCCGTGTGGAGGCGGCCGCTTTGGCACGCGTCCGGGAGACGCCTACGTGGCGTTTGCCCTTCCGGAGGATGGCCGGTGAGAGGCGAGGGGGACGTCTGGTTCTGCGCTGGCCGGCGTTGAGAGTTAGTGTCGCGGGGACTCTCGCCTACGCCTTCGCCGGAACGGCGGCGGGCTCGGTCTGGCGCGGGCGGACGAACCTCCGCCAACTCAGGGCGACGCCGGTGTAGACCAGGAAACAACCGCCGAGACAGGCGAGTCCGGCGACGAGCTGACCCCACCACCCCACCGCTTCGCCGGTGTGGAGGAAGCGCGTCCACGAGCGCACCTGCTGCGCGGCCGGCAGGTCGCGGTAACCCGAGCGGCGGACGACGGTCCCGGTGAACGGATCCACCACCAGCGTGGTGGAGGCGGTGCGCGGCCAGGCGTTGGCCTCCCGCACCATGACGGTCGGCGCGGCGACTCCCTTCGAGGGTGCGGAAGTGGGAGAGGTGTCGGAGCGGCGGGCCGTCGGGTCGCGGGTTGCCTCGCCGCCTTCCGGCGGGCGGCCGCCCCGTCCCTCGCGCGGACCACCGCGGCCATCCGGGGCGCCACCGAGGCGCAACGTCAGGGTCGTCCATGCGGGCGCCTCGCGTTGGGCGGTGGCAAGCACGGCCTCGAGCGGCAGCGGCGACGCGTCCGCGTTGGGTGGCGGGACCATCACCGCGGGACCTCCGCCCGGCCCGCCAGGCCCGCGACCGCCGGGCGCGGGGGCGCCGCCGGTGTCGGGCGCGCCGACAAGGGTGTTGATCACGGATCCGCCCCAGCGGAAGGAAATCGGCACGGCGGTGAGCGTCAGCACGATGAGCACCGGCGCCGTCCAGAATCCGATGGCGTTATGCCAGTTGAAGTCGCGGGCCCTGGCGGTGGCGTTCTGGCGGAACCAGATCAACGGGCGCAGCGCCCGCCAGGACCAGGTGCGGGGCATCCAGAGGTACAGGCCCGAGACGGCGAGAAAGCAGAAGGCCAGGTTGCAGCTGCCGTTGATCAGCTTGCCGGTGTCGCGGTGATCGCCGCCGAGGGCCAGGTAGCGATGCCAGTCGGTCATGGTGCGCAGAAACGCGGCCATCGCGGTGGAGGCCGGCTGGCGCACCTCGCCCGTGTAGGGATTGACATAATACGCTTCGCTGCGGCCGGCCGTGAAGGCGACGGCGGCGCGCGGGTCGTTCTGCAGCATGATGCCAGTGGGCCGGGCGTCGGGCCGGGTGGCGCGGAGTTTCTCCTGCAGTTGGGCCAGCGTGAGCCGCGGCGTGCCCGGAGGAGGCGCTTCGATGCGCCGGGCGTCGCGCTCGGCCCACGCGACCAGCTCCTTTTCGAAGGCGAGTGCCACCCCGGTGAGGCACATGATGCCGATCGACAGGGCGGCAATCAGGCCGGCGACAAGGTGAAGCCAGAAGAGGGCGGAGCGAAAGGTCATCGGTGTTCCAGGGGGCGGACGCAGTCGGAATGACGAAGTATCCGGAAAATGCCGGCGCCGGCGCCGAGGCGGAGTGGAAGTCGGCGGTGAGAACCGAGGGAGGGCGCGGGAGGGTCGGCTGGCGGGAGGGACGCCTTCAGAACTCGAAGGAGGCTCCGAAGTACGCGTTGCGCCGCGGGGCGGGATCAATTCCGTCCGCCCGGACCCGGCTGTAATAGTCTTCGTCGAAGACATTGTTTACTCCCCCGATGAGGCGGAGCGGGGTGCGGGGCACGCGCCACTCCGCGGTGAGATCCCATACGGCGTAGGCGGGGACCCGACGCTGATCGGTGTTGGTATCGTCGCCAAAGCTGTCGTCGGCCAGCGTGCCCGTGAGTCCGAGCTTGAACGTGCCGCTGCGGGCGAGCACCAGGCCGGCGCGCACCACGTGCCTCGGGGCGTATTGCGGCCGGCGGCCGGCAAAGGCGCCCTCCTTGAACTCCGCCTCGAGCAGCAGTGCGTTGACGTAGGCGGTGAGGGTGGTGTGGCCGGCGGGTCGCACCAGGCGGAGCAAATCCTGTTGAACGGACGCCTCGAGGCCGCGGTGGAGCGCGCGTCCGACGTTGGCCACGGTGGAGCGGCCGCCGGGGAGTGCGAGGGTGCCGACCTGATCGTCGAACTCGAGCTGGAACGCACTGGCATCGACCACCAGGCCTGCGCCGAGCTGGGCGCGGTAGCCGACCTCGAACTGCAGCGCACGCCCCTCGGCGAGGTCGGCGTTGACGACCTGGGTGGCTCCGTTGGGCACAGCCTGGGTGAAGACCACCGGGCGAAAGCTCTGGGAGACGTTGGCGTAGAACTGAGCCTTGGCGGGCAAATCCCACGCCGCGGCGAGTCCGAGGAGGGGGACGGTGTCGCTGGTGTCGCGTGCGGCGGGTGGAAGGCCGGCGGCGGCCCTGGCGACGTTCACGAGTTCCCGCACTTCCTGACGGACGTTTTCGAGGCGGAAGCCGGGCGTCAGCGAGAGGTTGCCCAGGCGGAAGAGGTTTTCGACGTAGACCGGCGCATAGAACACCTCGCGCTGCGATTCGGTCTGGATCGCGCCGCTGACGGCATCGGGCGCGGCACCGCGGCGATCCGTGCGCGGCGAGTCGCTGCGATATAGCTGGGCGCCGGCGCTCAGGATGTGCTGGAAACGGGAGCCCCATTCGTAGCGCGCACGCGCCTCGGTGCCCCATGTCGTGAAGCGCTGGTGCTCAATGGTGTTGGTCAGGGCGGCGGCGCCGGTCGGCAGGGTGCCGAAGCCACCCCCACCTTGGCGGCGCGAGGCGCGAACGTAGTCGATCGCCCAGGTGCGCCAGGCAATGGTGCCGTGAGTGTAGTCCCGTTCCCAGATCAGGGAGACCGCGTCCCGGTCGAGGTTGAAGCGGTCGAAGCGGCGCGACGGCGCGCGGCGATCGGTGAGGTAGTTCACGGCTCCCGCCCCGGTGGCGAAGGTGAGACCTCCGGGTTCGCCGTGCTCTTCCGCGTAGGTTTCCACCGTGAGCAGCCAGCGCGAAGGGGAGTTGGCGTCGAGGGCGATGTGGCCGAGCCAGGCGCTCAGGGAGTAGTCGCTGTTGGCCGAGCGGATCCCGGCGGAGCGGCGGTGGTTGTGGTAGCCGTAGTAACCGACGCGTCCCACCGTGCCGTCGAGGTGGCTGAAGGTCGAGTAGTAGCCGTCGGTGCCGGCGGTGTGCAGGGTGGAGCCGGAAAACGGACGGTCGGTGCGCGGCCGGTGGGTGACATAGTTGAGGGCCCCGCCGGGCTGCGGACCGTAGAGCAGGGCGGCACCGCCGCGGACGAACTCGATCCGATCCACGGTGTCGAGCGGCGGGGTGTAATAGGCCTCAGGATACCCAAATTGATCGGCATGAATGGGAATGCCGTCCTTCAACACCTGGGTGAACTGGGCGCGGTGCGGCTCGAGGCCCCGGTAGCCGATGCTCACCAGCGGAGAGGTTTCCTCGCTGAGCAGGAGGCCGGGCGCCTGGGCGAGAGCCTGGCGGTAGTTGTTGCCGTTGATCCGCGGCTGGCTGTCGAAGTCGAGGATCAAGGTTTTCTTGCCGACGTTGATCTTCGCCCCCTGGACGTCGGGCAGGAAGGGACCCTGGATGTAGTGGTCGGACTCGGCCTCGGCTTCGACCCGATAGGCGGGGAGTTGGACCGGTGGTGGCGGTGGGGTGCCGGCGAGGCCGCCGGCGGATGCGGCCAGCAGGAGGCCGCAGAGAATGGGGAATCGATGGGTAGGATGGTCAGACATGGTGGGAATGGTCGGGACGCCGGCCAGCCGGAGGTCCGGCGGCGAAGGGCAGTCGATGGGGGACGGAACGGAAGGGGATATGCGCTGCGGCCCTCGGCCCGCCGCGGGTGGAGGCTGGGCAGCGCCGGACGCGTACGGCTTCGCTCAAGTCTGCCGACAGCGGCACGACAGGTGAGCCGGGAAGAGGAGGTGGAAAGGAGGCTGTTCCAACGCTTGGGGCCTCCAGCAACCACTGGGCTACTGCCGCGCTGACCGGGTCCACACCCAGGGGCCGCGGCGCCGTTGAGTTTACGGAAATTGCAGGTGTAGAATGAATTGATTCGTAATCTCCGCCTCGTTCGGGCTGGGTTTTTCGGTGGTCCCCGGCGGGAGCGACCGTGACGAGACGAGCGATGCCAGCTACCGCGGCCAGTGCGATCAGGGCAGCGCACTGGCTGGAACGGAGGCGGCAGGGCGAAACAAACATGAGAGTTGGTATTGAGACCTAATCTCGTCTAAGCAAGGGAGAATTGCCGCCAGCGCAGGATTTGAGCGGAGAACCGCAAACGGCGCACGGTCGACCGTGCCGGGGCAACTTGTCCTCGACGCCCTCCGAGCCCGGGAGTTTAACCGGGCATGGCCGATACCCTGACCGTCAACCTGGGCGAACGCAGCTATTCCCTTCACTTTGGGGTCGATTTGACGGCGCAGGTGCGGAGGCAGGTCGATCTCCTGGTGGCCGCGGGGAGGCGGGTGGCGGTGCTGACGGACGCGAATCTCTCGCGCGCGCAGGCCGGGGCGCTGTCGGCCATGTTCGGCGCAGCGCCCGTCCTGGTGGTGGAGCCGGGAGAGCCCGCAAAATCGCTGACCGGACTCGGACGCGTCCTGGATTTCCTGGCCGAGAGCAAGCTGGACCGCGGCGGGGTGTTGTTTGCCGTCGGCGGCGGCGTGATTGGCGACCTGGGGGGCTTTGCCGCGGCGGCGTGGCTGCGTGGCATCGACTTCTACCAGGTGCCGACGACGTTGCTCGCGATGGTCGACAGTTCGGTGGGAGGAAAGACGGGGATCAACCTCGCCGCGGGCAAGAACCTGGTCGGCGCCTTTCATCAGCCACGCGGGGTCTTCCTTGCGACCGGCTGTCTGCAGACCCTGCCGGCGCGGGAGTTCGCGGCCGGGATGGCCGAGGTGATCAAGTACGGGCTGCTGGGGGACCTCGAATTGCTCGAGCGGCTGGAGCGGGAGACCGTGACGCCGGCGAGTGGCGATCTCCCGGCAATCATCCGCCGTTGCTGCGCGCTCAAGGCGCGGATTGTCGAGGCGGACGAGCGTGAAACCGCGAAGGAGGGCGGGCGGGCGCTGCTCAACCTCGGGCACACGTTCGCGCATGCGATCGAGAAGGTCGCGGGCTATGGCGACTACCTCCACGGGGAGGCGGTCGCCATCGGACTGGCCGCGGCGGCGAGGTTGTCACAGAAACTCGGTTACATCGACGACCGCGCGGTGGCGCGCGTCGACGCCGTGGTCGCGGCGCACCTCCTGCCGACGCGACTGCGATCGCCGCTGGGCCTGGGGGAACTGCAGGCGGCCATGGGGCGCGACAAGAAGGTCCGCGCCGGCGGCCTGCGCTTCGTGGTGCTCCGGCGCCTCGGCGACGCGGCGACGCAGGAAGGGATCCCGCCGGGGCTGGTGGAGGCGTGCTGGCGCGAACTCGGCGCGAGTTGACGGATCTCGCTGAGCAAGATGTAAGGCGCCGGAGTTTGAATCGGGACCGCGATGCCGCCACCGGGTGGGGCGTTGCGCGATGTTCGAGATTCCCGCCCGAGCTCCCGGTGACTTCCGTGCGAGCGGCCGCTGGATCCGGTTGATTCTGGCCGCGGGCGCGCTGGCGTACGCGTGGTTCATCGGCGAATACACCACGGTCGCGGCCGGCGGTTCGGACTCCTCGGGTTACCTCAACAGCGCCCGGCTGCTGGCGGAGGGTCGATGGCGCGCGGAGCTGCGCGTGCCACCGGGGATCGGGCCGCCGGGCGCCCGGGATCCGCGGCACTTTGCGCCCCAGGGTTTCAATCTGTTCACGGGCCATCCCGATCTCGCTCCCACGTATCCCACGGGGCTGCCACTGCACCTGGCGCTGGCGGGCCGCGGGTGCGGCTGGAACTTCGGGCCGTGGCTGGTGCAGTGGGGCGGCGCGCTCCTCGCCGTGGTCCTGCTGTACGCGGCCGCGCGGGAAATGGGGATCGCCGTGGAGCTCTCGGGAGCCGGGGCGGCAGTGCTGGCGCTGTTTCCCGTCTTCCTCTTCACCTCGGTCCAGACACTGAGCGATACGCTGGCGACCACCTGGGTGCTGGCGGCGGGGTGGGCGGCGTTGCGGTCGGCCCGGGGCGACCGGTGGGCGTACGCGGCGGGAGCGGCCTTCGCCATGGCCGTGCTGGTGCGGCCGACCAACCTTGCGGCCGGGCCGGGCCTGCTGCTGCTCCTCGGGATGAAAGGGGGCCGGATCGGCCGGTTCCTCCTGGGCGGCGTGCCCGGAGCGTGCTGGATGGCGGGATACAACGCGTTGCTCTACGGCGGAGTCACCCGTTCCGGTTATGGCGACATTGCGGCGGCGTTCGGCTGGGAGTGGCTGGGGCCGACGGCGCCCCATTTCGGCCGCTGGATGGCGACCCTCCTGCCGGCCGGGCTCCTGGTGCTGCCGGTGGTGGCGCTGGCGGACCCGGCCGGGCGCCGGCGGGAGGTGGCGGGGCTGCTCGTGGCCGCAGGGGGAATCGTGGGCGTGTATCTGTTCTACGACGTGTCGCACGATGCGTGGTGGTGCCTGCGCTTTATCCTGCCTGCGGTGGCGCTGCTCATCCTGGCGGGACTCCGTGGGGCGGAGTCCCTGGTGCGGCGGGCCCGTGAACGCGCCGCATGGGTGCGACCGCTCCTTGCGGCGGGGATCGCGGCTTGGGCGGCGGCCGGTTCCTGGCACTGGACGCGCGCGCTGCACGTCCTGTATGTGCCGGACTACGAGCAGGCGTACGTGGACATGGGCGAATTGGTCGGGCGGGTGGTGCCAGAACGAGGGCTGGTGGTGTGCTCCGTCTTCAGCGGGGCGTTGTACTACTACACCCGGCTGCCGGCTCTCGTGTACGATGGGCTGGGTCCGGAGGAATTCCGGCGCTATGCGGTTCAGGCCCGGGCGGCGGGGCGTCCGATCTACGCGGTTCTCTTCGACCTTGAGGAGGAGGAAGTGCTGCAACGCCGCTGCCCGGGGGCGTGGCGACGGATCGGGCAGGTGCGGAAAATCGGACTCTGGAGGCTATACTGATGTACCACAGGTGGCAGTATCCGAGCCGGCTGGTGCGGTGGGGCCGCGTCGGGGTGCCGGTGGTTCTGCTGGCGGCGGCGACCCTGGCGTTGTGGTGTTTCCACTACGATCGGTGGACGCCGGCGAGTTGGGGCGTGCCGACCGACTACGACGGGGATGCCCCGGAGGTGCTGGCCCAGATTCAGGCGGCGGCGGAAGGCGACACGCTCCCCCTGCGTCCGAAGGTGATCGATCGGCTGGGCGCGCCGTTCGGAGCGCATTGGAACGGGTACCCGACGCCGGACAAGGTGCTGATGCTGCTGCTGGGCGGGCTGGCCAACGTGGTCGGGCTGTTTGCCGCGGCCAACGCCGGCATGGTGCTGACGCAGGCGATGGCGGCGGTGTCGTTCTTCCTGGTGGCGCGCTGGCTGCGATGTCGGTGGGAGTGGTCGTTTGCGGGGGCGCTGCTGTTCGCCTTCTCCTACCACACGTTTCACCGCGGCCTGGCGCACTTCTCCGTTGCGATCTCCTGGACGGTGCCGTTGGGGCTCCTCACCGTCGCCCTGGTGGCGCGCAGCCGCCGGGTGACCTGGAGGAACGGAGGCGGCGTGCTGGCGCTGGTCACGGCGGTGGCGCTTGGCGTGAGCAATCCTTACAACCTGTTGTTCTGGCTGCAGCTCATGGGGTGGGCGTTGATTGTCCAGTGGTACGGGGCGCGCCGGCGGGAGAATTTCGTGGTTGGCGTCGCCGCGGTGGGCGTGGCGGTGGCGGCGTTTGTCGCGGCCAACATCGAATACTGGATCTTCGTGCAGGAGCCCGACGGCCTGCCGCTGGTCACCCGGAACTATGCGGGGACCGAGGTCTATGCGCTGAAGCCGATGGAGATGTTCATCCCTCCGGTCTTTCACCGCTGGGACGCGCTGGCTTTCCTCGGGCACCGCTACGTGCGCTGGTCGCTGTGGCGCGGCGAGGTGTTCCTGCCCTATCTCGGGGTGGCCGGCATCGCGGCGGCGCTGGGGCTGGCGGCGGTCACGGTGCATCGGTTCTTCCGGCGGCGGGCGGTGCCGGCGACGGCCTTGTCCATCGGCTGGCTGCTCGCCTATGCGTCGGTCGGCGGCCTCACCAATGTCGTGGCTCTCGTCAGCGGTCTGCAGATCTTCCGCGCGACCAACCGGGTGGCGGTCTTCGTCTCCGCGCTGCTGCTCTTGTTCGCCGCGATCCGCGTTTCCCGGCTGACGGCTGCCCTGCCCGCGTGGGCAAGGCTGACGGCGGCGGCCGGGGTCGCGCTGGTCGGGTTGCTGGATCAGATTCCGCGGCCGCCCTCCCGGGAGGATCGCGCCGAGATCGCGGCGCGGGTCGCCTCGGACCTGGAGCTCGGCCGCCGGCTCGAGGCGGAGCTCGGGACCGGCGCGATGGTCTTCCAACTGCCGGTGATGGGGTTTCCGGAGGTGGCACCGCCGGGCAAACTCTCCGACTACGAGTTGTTCCGGCCCTACCTGACCACGCGAACGCTGCGTTTCAGCTACGGGGCGGCCAAGTTCCGGTCGCGCAGCCGGTGGCAGCGGGACCTGGAAGCGCTGCCGGCGGCGGCGCTCGTCCCGCGCCTCGAGCGGGCCGGCTTTGCGGCCCTGCACATCAGCTTGAAGGGTTACGAGGATCGGGCCGCGCGCCTGCTGGCGGAACTGGAGCAGATGGGGTACACGCGGAAGCTGTGCGGATCCCGCGGGCACCAGGTCGTCGTGCGCCTCCGCCCGGCGGCCGTCCCGCAGCCTCCCGTGGGGCGCACCCTCACGTTCGGCCGGGGCTGGCACCCGCGACCGGAGGACGGCACGCGCTGGGCGAACGACGATGGAGTGATCTCGTTCTTCAACCCGCACCCGACTCCGCTCCCGGTCGAGATCCGGCTGGTCCTGCTCGCCCCGGACGAGCGGACGATCACGGTGCAGCACCAGGAACGCGACGTGCTCCGGATCCTAGTGGGACGCGAGCCGACGGAACTGCATCTGCCCCGCTTCGCGCTGGAGCCGGGCGTGAATGTCCTGCATCTGCGTCCGGATCGCGGGCCGATCCGGATCGGGAGTGGCCGGTACCAGTTGCGCTCGTTCGGACTCAGCCATGCCTCGATCGTCGTGCCCGGGGAACGGCGCGCGGTTGCTGAAGGGGGCCAGCGATGAACCGTGGCTTCCGGAAGGCTGGAGCCGCGATCCTGATGTCGGTTCTTCTGGCCGCAACGATGGACCCGGCGGCGGGCGCGGCTCCCGTGATTTCGGAATTCATGGCGGTCAATACGGCCACGCGGTCGGATCAGGACGGACACTTCTCCGACTGGATCGAGATCCACAACCCCGATGCCCTCCCGCTGGATCTGGGGGGATGGTACCTCACGGACAGTGCCTCCAATCGCCGACGCTGGACGTTTCCGGCGGTCCGGTTGCCGGCCGGAGGGTACCTGCTGGTCTTCGCGTCGAACAAGGACCGTCGCGATCCCGCGGGCGAACTGCACACCAACTTCGCGCTCGCTTCGGAGGGCGAATACCTGGCGCTGGTGCGTCCCGACGGGGTGACCGTCGAGTGGGAGTACGCTCCGGCCTATCCTCCCCAGACGGCCGATGTTTCCTACGGCGTGGTGTCGGCGGCCGGCGGCGGGACCAGCCGCGGCTACTTTGCCACGCCGACGCCCGGGGCGCCCAACGCGGCGTCGGCCGATGCGACGCTGGCCTCGCCGGTGCGGTTTGCGCCGGTGGCCGGCAGTTTCGCGGCTCCGTTCCGGCTGGAAATCTCCGGGGCCGGCGCGGCCCAACACCTGCGGTACACGGCAGTCTTCTCGGAGGACCTGCGGTCACGGGGACTTGCGCGGTCGGCCCTGCATCTCCGCCGGGAGGACTCCGGACCGCTTGGCGTCGGTGGTTGGAGCACGGGCCTGCCGGTGCTGGTGCTGGCGCTGCACGGATCCGCGGTGCCCGGCCGGGGGGAAGGGGAGAAGCCGGCGTGGCTCCTTGCCTATCCCGGCGGGACGGCGAACAGCGTGCCCTGGTTGCGCGGGACGGTGGTGACCGCGCCGATTCGGCTGGCGGTGCGGGGATCCTCCTCGGCGGATTTTCCCAAGAAAAGCTACAATCTCGACTTCGTGAACGACGAAGGGCGGGCAACCGCGGTGGCGCTGCCCGGCCTCCCGGCGTTCGACGAGTGGGCCCTGGTCGGCCCGTGGCGCTACGATCCCGCTCTTCTGCGCAATGCCTTCGTCTATGCGCTCAGCAACCGCCTGGGTCGCTGGGCGCCGCGCACGCAGTTTGTGGAGGTCTTCGTACCCTCCGGCAGTGAACCGCTGGACCTCGCGGCGTATCAGGGGGTGTACCTGCTCACCGACAAGCTCGACCTGCACCCGGAGCGCATTGCGATTGAACGGGTGTCCGAGGGCGCCACGCGGGAGCCCGAGATCTCGGGCGGCTATCTCCTGAAAATCGGAGAGCCGGAGGCCGGGGAATACCACTGGTCGACCGAGAAGGGACTGGATCCCGACACCATTTCGGAGGTGGCCGTGGCCTCGCCGAAACTTGAGCGGCTCGGGCCGGCGCAGCGCGACTACATCCGCGGTTATGTGCAGCACATGGAAGACGCGCTGCACGCGGGGCGCGCCTCCGGCTGGAGCGATCGGCATTATCTCGACTACCTGGACCGGGCCTCGTGGGTCGACCATCACCTCCTAAACACGTTTGCGGCCAATCCCGACGCGTTCGAGCGCAGTGCCTACTTCCACAAGCCACGCGGCGGGCGGGTGGTGGCCGGTCCGGTCTGGGATTTTGACCGGGCGCTGGGTTCGCCGGCGGATCCGCGATCCCAGCGCTGGGATCGCTGGTACGGGGAGGATGCCGTCCAGCCGTGGCATTTCGGATGGTGGGGCATCCTTGGCACCGATCCGGAGTTTCAGCAGGAGTGGATCGATCGCTGGCAGAGCCTGCGTCGCGATCGAATGAGCGATGCGAACCTGGGCGCGTTGGTGGACCAACTGGCCGCGCTGCTGGGCGGGGAGGCGGCGGCCCGCGACGCGCAGCGCTGGCCCGGCGAGTCGGGGTCGGGCGACGGTTTTGCCGGGGAGGTCCGGCAGCTGCGGGACTGGATCCTCGCCCGGGCGGGGTGGATCGACCGCCAGTTTGTCGCACCACCGGTGATACGCCTCCGGCGCCGGGCGCCCGGCTGGTCTACACGCTCGACGGCTCGGATCCGCGGGCGCTGGGCGGGGAGCCGGCGCCCAACGCGCGGGTTGCGACCGCGCGGGTGACAGTGACGGCGGCGACCAACCTGCAGGCCCGGAGTTGGCGGCCGGATGCCGCGGCCTCCTATCCGGGGAGTCCGTGGAGCGGAGTGGTGGGAGGTCCGGCCTCGAGTCCGCTCCGGCCCGCCTCCCGGCTGGTCAACCTGTCGAGCCGCGCCGTGGTGGGTGTGGGCGAGGAGGCGTTGATCGCCGGCGTGACGGTGGCGGACACGCGAGGGAAACGCTATCTCGCGCGCGGCGTGGGCCCGGCGCTGGCGGCGTTTGGCGCCACCGACCCGGTGCCGGACCCGGAGTTGATCCTCTTCACGGGCCAAGGAGTCGAGTTGCGTCGGAACCAGGGGTGGAGCACCACGCCGGAAGCGGCGGAACTTGCCCGGCTGGCGCGTTCGGCCGGGGCGTTTCCCCTGCCGTCGGGGAGCGCGGATGCCGCGATGATCCCGTTGCTGCCCCCCGGGCCCTACACCTTGCAGGTTGGAACCCCCGGCGGTCGCAGCGGGGTGGGGCTGGTCGAGGTGTATGAAGTCGATGACGGCGGTCGCACGTCGAATCTCTCCGCCCGCGCGCGGGTGGGGGCCGACGAGCGCGCCTTGATCGGGGGTTTTGTGGTGGCCGGAGTCGCGGCGAAGCGGATGCTGCTGCGCGCGGTGGGTCCGACCCTGGCGGGCTTCGGGGTCCAGGGAGTGCTGGCCGACCCGGTGCTGACGGTTTTTGCCGGAGCCGAGCGGGTGGCGGACAACGACCAGTGGGCGGCCGGTGGCGCCGGACCGGCGGTGGCGGCGGCGAGTCGAAGCGTCGGCGCCTTCGCCCTCCGCGAGGGCAGCGAGGATGCGGCCCTGATTCTGACGGTGAAACCGGGGGCGTACACCGTGGAACTGCGAGGGAAAGCCAGGGGGGAGGGCGTGGCCCTGCTGGAGATCTACGAACTGCCCTGAGGGCGGGCGGCCGGGACTTGGGCATTGCGCCGCGGCGGTGTCCTTGCTCCGCTGGAGATCCAGCCATGTCCGCCATCGACGAAGGCATCGTCCGCGAGTATTTCGAGCAGAACGGCTTTCTCGTGCGCCAGGCCCGCAAGTACCAGGTGTCGGCGCGACGCAAGGCCGCGGAGGAGGAGATCGATCTGATCGTTTACAACCCGGCCTGGCAGCGGGATTCCCGGAAACCCGATTTTTTTCTCTTCTCGTCCGAGTTGCCGTATGTGCACAAGGCGATCGTGGCGGTGAAGGGCTGGCACACGGGCGTGTTCACCCCGACGATGTTGAAGAGCAGCCCGGAGATCCTGAGTTTCCTGCAGCAGAGTGTGCTCAAGGAGGCGGCCCGGCTGTTCCCGGCCAGTCCCGAGGAGGGGGAAGGCAGCGACCTGACGAAGATTCTCGTGCTGCCGAGCCTGCCGACGACCGAACCGTTCCGCACCCAGAGTGTGGAACTGCTGAAGGCCAGCGGCGTAGATGCGATTCTCTCGTTCCGCGCGATGCTGCTCGACCTGCTCGACAAGATCGAACCGAACCAGAACTACAGCAAGAGCGACACCCTGCAGGTGATGCGGCTGTTGAAGAACTACGACCTCCTGAAGGACCCCCAGATGGATCTTCCCGGCACGACCTCGCGGCGAGCCCGCTCCTGAGCCATGGCGACGACGATTCACCCCACGGCAATTGTTGAACCGGGCGCGCAGCTCGGGGCCGACTGCGACATCCGGGCCCATGCGATCGTCACGCGCCACTGCGTGCTGGGAGACCGCGTGGTGGTGCATCCGTTTGCCGTGATCGGCGGCGATCCGCAGTACCTGAAGTTCGATCCGGCGACGGCCAGTGGCGTGCGCGTCGGCGCCGGGACGGTGATCCGTGAGCATGTCACCCTCAACCGCTCGATTCATGCCGACCAGGCGACCGTAATCGGGGCGAACTGTTTCCTGATGGCCGCCAGCCATGCCGGACACGACTGCATTTTGGGCGATCACGTGGTGCTGGCCAACGGGGTCCTGCTGGCGGGGCACGTCACGGTGGGCGATCACACCTTCATGGGCGGGGGAGCCGCCGTGCACCAGTTCTGCCGGATCGGGGAAAGCGTGATGGTGGCGGGCCACGCCTCCATCACCCGCGACGTGCCGCATTTCACGATGGTGGCGGAGCGCGACGACGTGATCGGGTTCAACCTTGTGGGGTTGAAGCGTCGCGGGTTCTCCCGGCAGGCGATGGCGGAACTGAAGGCGGCCTTCCACGCGGTGTACCACACCCCGGGCAACATCCGCGAAGTGGCGGCGCGCCGGCTGGAAGCGCAGCGGGAAACGACACCGGAGGCCCGGCGTTTCCTCGAGTTCTTCGCCGGTGGCAAACGCAGCTTTGCGCGGGCGCGCCGCGGCGCGGACGGGGGCGGCGATCCGGCTTGATCCTACCATGAGCTCGTCTTCCCCACTGGCCTTCACCTGTGGCGACCCGGCCGGGGTCGGTCCCGAAGTCATCGCGGCCTGGCTGGAGGCGCATCGCGACGCCGCCCGGGAGGTGGCGGTGATCGGGCCCGCCCGCTGGCTTGAGACCCTCGAAACCGCGGCCACCAAGATCCCAGTTGGGCTGGAGGAGTTCGTGGCGACACCGGGTCGACCGGACGGAGACGGGGCGCTGGTGGCGTGGGCGGCGATGGAGCGGGCGGCGGCGGGCTGCCGCGAAGGCGAATTCGCCGGAGTGGTGACCGGGCCCATCAGCAAGGCGCGGTTGGCCGCGATCGGCTACGCCTTTCCCGGGCAGACGGAGTTCTTTGCCGCGCGGTGGGGCGGCGATCCGGTGATGGCGTTCTGCGGCGGCCGGTTGCGCGTGGTCCTGGCGACCTGGCATGTCCCGCTCTACGAAGTGGCGCGCCTGCTCGGTCCGCATCTCCTGCACCGCACGCTGGCGGCTGCGGTGACACTGTGCCGGGCCGATGGCGTGGCCCAGCCGCGGATCGGGGTCTGCGGGCTCAACCCGCACGCCGGGGAGGACGGGCTGCTGGGCTACGAGGAGCGCGATTTTCTCAATCCGGCGCTCGATCATCTGCGGCCGGAGTTCCCCGGGGTCTCGCGCTGCGAGCCGGGCGACACCCTGTTCGCGCGAGCCCTCCGGGGAGAGTTCGACGTCGTGGTGGCGCTGTACCACGACCAGGGACTGGCGCCGCTGAAGACTATCGACTTCGATGAGGCCGTTAATGTCACGCTCGGCCTGCCGCATGTGCGAACGAGTCCGGACCATGGCACCGCCTTCGGGATTGCGGGCAAAGGGGTCGCTCGCCCGACCAGTTTTGCGAATGCGGTGACGGTGGCCCGCCGCCTGATTGCGGCGCGCCGCGCCGGTTGAGCGCCGGGAGGCGCGGCGGAGAAAACCCGGCTAGGCCGCGATCGCGAAAATCTCGACCGGCTCGGCGCGGCCCTTGACGGGCACGCGGCCGAGCGCGCGAGGTGCCAACGGAGCCCGGGCGGCGGCCACCGTGGCCGCGCTCACGATGATGTTGGTCTGGTATTCCGGCGTCCGCGTGAGCGCCTGGAGGCGTGCGGCGACGTTCACGCCGTCGCCGATCACCGAGTAATTGCGCCGGCGCTGGGAACCGATTCTGCCGGCGACGACGCGTGCGGTGTTGATGCCGATGCCGAGGGCGAGCGGCGCGCGGCCTTCGGCCGCGAGTTCGGCATTCAGCGCGGCGAGGGCCTGCTCCATGGCGCGGGCCGCCGCCACGGCCCGGTCGGCGGCGTCACCCTGGGGCACCGGGGCGCCGAACAGCGCCATGATCGCATCGCCGATGAACTTGTCGATCACACCGCCCTGCGCCTCGATGGCGCCGCTCATGCGATCCAGGTAGCGGTTCAGGAGGGTGAGCAGTTCCGGGGCCGGGAGGCGCTCGCTTAGCGTGGTGAAGCCGCGCAGGTCGGCAAAGAGGATCGTGACCTCGCGTTCCTCGCCCCCCAGCGCGTCGCCGTCCCGGATCAGTTGTGCTGCCACTTCGGGCGAGACGTTTTTGTCCAGGAGATCGCGGAGCCGGTCCCGCAAGGCGAGGCCGCGTGCCATGTCGTCAAACGAACGGGAGAGGTGGCCGAGTTCGTCGAGGCGATAGGCGGCCGGGCGCACGGTGTAGTCTCCCTGGGCGATGCGCTGCGTCTGCCCGACCAGCTCGTGGATGGGCCGGGTCAGCCGCCGGGCGAAGATCCGGCTGAGCAGCGTGGCGGCCAGCAGGGACGCGAAGGCGACCTCGAGCAGGAGCAGTTCGGTTTCTCGCGCGGAAGCCAGCTTTTCGTCGAGAGAGAACTGCAGCACGAGGGTGGCGTGCTCGCCGCGGCCCGTCGGCAGGCGGCGTGTCGAGACCAGGGCGGTGTCGTCGGCGAGGCGAAGCTCGAGCCCCTCCGCGGCGGGCGGCAGGCGGGGCAGGGCGGCGGCGAGGGCTTGGGCCTTGGCCGGAGGCAGGGTGGTGGCGAGGGGCTGCCCGGCCGGGCTGAAGAAGGACACGTCGATCCCGGTCAATTCCTGCAAGGCCCGGACGAACTCCTGATCGATGCGAAAACCGATGGCGAGCCACGCGATGATGTCGGGCGCGAGCACCGGTCCGACCACGAGGGAATGCAGCTGGCCATCGAGGAAGCCATAGCCGGTGGCGGTGGGCCGCTCCCCGGGATCTGCCTCGGCTCGTTGAACGAGCTGGACGAAGGTGTCGCCAGCGCGGTTCAGGGGGGGCGACGCGGCGAGCAGGCGGGCGTCCAGGGCCAGGCCGGCGACGACGTGGCTGCGGTTGGCGAGGCGGACGCTTTCGAGCGTCGAGGCCAAGGTGGGGGCGTCGTCGCTGACGAACAGCTCGCGAATCTCGTGGTTGCGCGCGGCGGTGCTGGTGCCGGCGCTGAGCAGCGCATTACGATAATCGATGATCCGGGCAAAGGCCTGGTCTGCCTGGCGCAGCTGCTCTTCGATGAGCCGGCGCGCCTGGCGCTGATGGTGGAGTGAGACGAGCAGCCAAGTGGCGAACTGCCCGGTCGCCACGACGAAGATGAAAAGCACCAGGAGCTTGGCGCCAAAACTGCGGGGGCGGAGATTCATGCGCCGGAGCGGGCAACCACCGTGCGCCGGCTCACTTGTAGCCGCCGGCGCCCGTTTCCGGCGCCCGGCGGATGCGCCGGTCTATCCCCAGGGTGATGGAGATGACCTGCGTCGTGGCGTCCCCGGGGGCGATGGTCAGCTCACGCTGCACCGTCTGCCGGGCCCGCGGATGCCACACCTCGAGGCGGTAGCGGCCGGGCGGCAACCCGCCGACCGTGGCGGTCCCGTCGTTGCCGCTCTTGGCGAAGTGGGGCGTGGCGAGCACGACCACGTAGGCGGCCATCCAGTCGTGCAGGTTGCACCCGAGACTGACGAGGCCGGGCTTGTCGAACAGGATCGTATCCTGCGGCTCGCCGCGGTAGCGCGGGATGTCGAACTTCTTGGCCGGCGAGACGGAATAGACGTGGTGGGCGACCTTGTCGCGATTGGGGAAGTGGACGCGCGTGCCCACCACGATGGCGGTCACGTAGGGTTGGAACTCCTCGTCGTCCTGCACGATCACGGCAGGCTCCGCGGGAGGCGCCAGGACCGGCGTGCGATCAAGCGGCACGAGCGAGGCTACGGCATCGGCGACAAACTCTCCCTTCGGGTTCTTGACCTCGACGCGGACCGTGCCGCCGGTCGACGTCGACTCGGCCGCGCGGAGGTCGGCGACGAGTCCAAGCCACGCGAGGAAGAGGCCAAGGCAGCATTGGAGCAGGCTGGCCCGGGCGGAAGGGCGGCTGCGCCGGCCCGGAGGGGGGGTTAGAAACGGTGCAACCATTGCAGAGTCCAGAGATCCTGGCGGTATTTCACGCCGACCCGGTTGACGGAAAAGCGACTTTCGTAGCGGAGCGGCAGGGAGGTGTTGCGTCCGAGCGCGGGTGAAAGCTCCAGCCACCAGAAGCTGACACGGCCGGTCACCCGGTACGTCACCCAGCCGCTGCCAAAGGAGTGGGTGGTTCCCCATGCAACGGTGCGGTAATAATCGCGGATGGTGGTCCCGAGGGAGCCGTCGAGCGCCCGTTCCCAGACGGGCCAGCTCGCGTGGGCGGTGAAATCGCCCCAGAGGCGGCCGTTGCCATGGGTCAACTGGAGGTTACGGGTGATGTCCCAGGTGAGGGTGCCGAAGACCCGGTGCTGGCGCGTATCCCAGATCGGCGTGGCGCCGTAGTGTTGTTGCCAGTCGGCGGTGGCAGCGACGCGCCATGCGGCGGAAAGCCGGCGGCTGGCCTGGAGCGAAGCGGCACCGGTCCAACCGTCGTCTCCATCGATCGGCGCGAAGCGGCGATGCAGGCTGGCGTCAAGGGAGACCGCGGGAGCGTAGGCGCCCCAGCCGAATTTCTGCCGCGCGGAGAGACGGAGCCCGGCCGTCGTTGCATCGTTGGCGGTGTATCGGGGGATCCGCTCGAAGCCGGCGTCGAACGCCGCGACCGAGGTCAGGCCCTCGGTCCATTGGTGGAAGAGGCCGGTGGAAGCGCGGGCTTCCCAGCGCAGCGCGTCGCGCCAGTCGGAAGCCGCTGACGAGCGGCTGATGTTCTCGGCCCAGGTGGTGGACGCCTCCATGCGCACCAAGGAAGACGTGGCGCCAAAGGTGGGTGCGCCTGCCAGAGCCAGCAGGGTGAGACTCAGTCCGGGGCGGAACATGAGGCGGAACAGCAGGACGCCGCGGCGCGGCGGGTGCAATGTTTCTCTCGGTCCCATGTGGCCAGGCAGGATTAGAGCAGCGGGCGCAGCACCTTCCAGACCGTCTCCGCGATGGCCGCGTGCCCGGCCCGGTTGGGATGAATGCGATCTCCCTGGTTCAGCTCCGCGCTGCCTCCCACGCCTTCCAGCAGGAACGGCATCAGGAGGGTGTCGCACTTGGCCGCGACCTCGGGATAGACGCGGCTGAACTCCCGGGTGTAGTCCGGGCCGAGTTCCGGCGGCATCTGCATGCCGGCCAGCACGACGCGGGCCTGCGGATACCGCGCCCGGACCCGCGTGATGATCGACTCGAGGTTGCGGCGCGAGAGTTCCGGGTTGATGCCGCGCAGGCCGTCGTTGGCCCCGAGGGCGAGGAAGAAGATGTCAACCGGCTGGCGCAGCGTCCAATCCACGCGCCGCAGGCCCCCGGAGGTCGTCTCGCCGCTGAGGCCGGCGTTGACGACGCGCCACGGCAGCCCGGCGGTCGCGAGTTTGCGCTGGATCACGGCAGGGTAGGCGTCATGGGCCGGGTCGAACAGCCCGTAGCCGGCCGTAAGGCTGTCGCCGAAAAAGACGATGGTGCGCGGCGAATCTGCCGCCGCCGCGTCCCCCGGAGAGGCGGCGTAGCCGATCCCCGCAGCGAGCGCGATGAACACGCCCGCCAGCCACCGGAGCGGGGTGAGGTCCGGCCACCCGCAGCGGTGCCGCTGACGTCGTCCGGCGGCGGGAATGCGCGGTGGGAAACCACGGAGGGTCGGCGGCATGGGCTGGATTTCGGGGAAATCGTGTGTTTGGTGGCGCCCTAATGAGTGAGCATTCGATGCTGAAAGTCCAGCGGCTGACCAAGACCTATGCCGTGGCCGACGGGCGCCAGTTGACGGTGTTGCAGGACGTGAGCTTCGACCTCGCGGCCGGCGCGAGCCTGGCGATCGTGGGGCCGAGCGGCAGCGGCAAGACGACGCTGCTCGGCCTGTGCGCCGGGCTGGACCAACCGACCGCCGGCACGGTGGAACTGGCGGGGCGTTCGATCGGCACGTTGAGCGAGGACGAGCGGGCGTTGGTGCGCAACGCCCACGTGGGCTTCGTGTTTCAGAACTTCCAGCTCGTGCCCACCCTGACGGCGCTGGAAAACGTGCTGGTGCCGGTGGAACTGCGGGGGCAGGGGGGTGCCGTCGCCGAGGAGGAGGCGCGGGCGCTGCTCACGCGAGTGGGCCTCGGCGAACGTTGCGATCACTATCCGGTGCAGCTGTCGGGCGGGGAGCAGCAGCGGGTGGCGCTGGCGCGGGCGTTCATGAACCGCCCGAAGATCCTCTTTTGCGACGAGCCGACCGGCAATCTCGACGGGGCCACGGCGCACGCGATGGTGGACCTGATCTTCGGGCTGAACCTGGAGAAGGGCACCACCTTGGTGCTGGTGACCCACGACCTGGAACTGGCGCGGAAATGCCAGCGAATCCTCCGCCTGAAAAGCGGCGCCGTGATCAGCGACGAGCGGGTGTAGTCACTCAGCCCACGGAATGCACGGAATCCACGGAACAGAGCCGGACCAGAGAATCGCATGAGCAAACTGATCCACGAACGCGAAACCTACGAGATCCTCGGGGCCTGCTTCGAGGTTTACCGGGAAATGGGATGCGGGTTTCTGGAGGCGGTGTATCAGGAGTGTCTGGAGATCGAATTCAAGTCGCGGGGCATTCCCGCGCAGTCCCAGGTCCCGCTGGAAATGCGATTCAAGGGGCAGGTATTGCAGCGGCATTACCAGGCGGACTTCGTCTGCTACGAGAAGGTCATCGTGGAACTGAAGGCGGTGTCATCCCTGGCCGACGAACACCGGGCGCAGGTTCAAAATTACCTGCATGCGACCGGCTTGAAGGTCGCGTTGTTGGTAAACTTTGGCCACCACCCTCTCGTTCAGCATGAGCGCTTCGTCCTCTGAACTTCGCCTTTCCGTGGTTTCCGTGTCTTCCGTGGGCCAATCATGAACTTCATCCTCAAGATGGCCTGGCGGGATTCGCGGGCTTCGCGGCGGCGGTTGCTGCTGTTTTCCTGTTCGGTCGTGCTCGGCATCGCCGCGCTGGTCGCGATCGGTTCGCTGGGGGCAAACCTCGAGCGCAGCATCGACGATCAGGCCAAGGGCCTGCTCGGCGCGGACCTCATCCTGACCAGCCGACATCCGATCAGTGAGGCGGTGCGGGAGCACGTGGTGGCACTGGGCGCGCAGTTCGCGCGGGAAAAGAGCTTCACATCCATGCTGGCGTTTCCGACCGCCCAGAACCTCACGCGGCTGGTGAACGTGCGGGCGGTGGAGGGCGGGTTTCCGTTCTACGGTGACTTCGTGGTCCAGCCCGCCGACGGCATCGCGCGGCTGCGGGCGGGGGGCGAGGTGGCGATCGTGGAGGAGACGCTGCTGCGGCAATTCAACGCCCGCGTCGGCGATCCCGTGAAGCTGGGCAATACCCAGTTTACGGTGGTGGGGGCGTTGCAGAAGCTGCCGGGGGAATCCTCGGCCCTGTCGGCCACGGTGGCGCCGCGCGTGCTGATCCCGTGGAAAGCGCTGGAGGCGACCGGGCTCGCGGAGCGCAATGTCCTGGTGCGGCATCGCGGCATGCTCAAGCTGCCGTCGGAGACGCGGCCGGAGATCGTGGAACGGGATCTGCGCCGGAGGTTCCGGGGCGAGGAACTCGGCTTCGACACCGTCGCCGAGCGCAAGCGCAACCTCGGCCGGGTGCTGGAGTACATCGAGGACTTCCTGGGGCTGGTCGGCTTCGTGGCGCTCTTCCTCGGGGCGATTGGCGTGGCGAGCGCGATCCATGTCTACATCCGCCAGAAGATCCCGACCGTGGCCATGCTGCGCTGCCTGGGCGCCACGGCGCGCCAGAGCTTCGGAGTCTACCTCGTGCAGGGCATCGCGCTGGGTGGCATCGGAGCCGTGGCCGGGGCGCTGCTCGGCGTCGCGGTGCAGGTGCTCCTGCCGCGGTTGCTCGGCGACGTGCTGCCGTTCGAGGTGTCCTTTTTCATCGCCTGGCCGGCGGTGGCGCGGGGCATGGGCGCCGGACTGGTGATTTGTCTGCTCTTCACGTTGCTGCCGCTCCTCGCGGTGCGGCGCGTTTCGCCGCTGGTGGCCTTGCGATCGGCGTTCGCGGAACGCGTCGGCACCGGACCGGATCCCTGGCGCGTGGCCATCGGGATCTTCATCGTGCTGGCGGTGGCGGGATTCGCGATCTGGCAGACCGGCCGGCTGCGCGACGGGCTGGGATTAACGGCGGTGCTGGGGGCGGGCTTCGCCATCCTCGCCGGGCTGGCGAAGGCGGTGGCCTGGTCGGCGCGTCGCTGGTTTCCCCGCCGCTCCCCGTATGTGGTGCGACAGGGGGTGGCCAACCTCTATCGGCCCAACAACCGCACCGTGCTGCTGCTCCTCTCGCTCGGACTCGGCACCTTCCTGCTGCTCACCCTCTTCCTCGTGCGCACCACGTTGCTGAAGGAGGTCGAGTTCAGTGGCAGTGGCGGGCGCCCCAACCTGCTGTTGTTCGACATCCAGGACGACCAGGTCGAAGATTTGCGGAAGACCGCGGCCGCGGCCGGGGCGCCGGTGCTGGTGCAGGCTCCGATTGTCACGATGAAGATCGCCGGCGTGAAGGGGCGGAAGGTGGAGGAGTGGCTGCGCGAATCCGGATCGCGCGGGACGCGGGAGGCCGGGGGCGCGGCCAAGGCCGGCGGCGCCGACGCCGTAGGCGCGGAGGCACGGGCGCGCGGGTCGGAGGAGCCGAAGCAACGCGCGGACGCTGACGTGCGCGGCAAGGCCGACGGCGAACGGCGCCGGATGCCTGGCTGGACCTTGCGCCGGGAGTACCGTTCGACCTTCCGCGGCCGGCTGGAAGGCTCGGAGCGGCTCGTGGCGGGGACCTTTACGGGGAAAGTGGCGCCTGGCGAAGCGGTCGTGCCGATTTCGATCGAGGAGGGCCTGTACAAGGAGATGGGCTTGCAGCTGGGCGACGAGATTGAGTGGGACATCCAGGGAGTGCCGCAGCGGTCCCGGGTGACCAGCGTGCGTGCGGTTGAGTGGCGGCGGCTCGAGCCGAATTTCTTCGTGGTTTTCCCCGAAGGCGTGCTGGAAGCGGCGCCGAAATTCCACGTGGCGGCCGTGCGTACGCGCGAGGCGGAGCACTCGGCCCAGTTGCAGCGCGCGGTGGTGGCGGCGTTTCCCAATGTGACCGCGATTGATCTCGCGCTGGTGGTGCAGACGGTGGAGGGGATCTTCACCAAGGTCTCGTTCGCGATTGAGTTCATGGCAGGCTTTACGGTGCTGACCGGGATCATCGTTCTGGCCGGCGCGGTGCTCACCGGTCGCTACCAACGCATCCGTGAGACGGTGTTGCTGCGGACCCTGGGCGCCACGCGGCGCCAGCTGATCCAGATCCAGCTGGTGGAATACGCCATTCTGGGGGTGCTGTCGGCGGCGGTCGGTGGCGTGCTCGCGGTGGCGGGGAACGCGCTGCTCGCGAAGTTCGTCTTTCGAATGGCGCCGAGTGTTTCCCCGCTGGTCCTCATCGGTGGCACCCTGGTGGTGTGTGTCGTCACGGTGGTCACCGGCCTGCTGACCAGTCGCGGCATCACCCGGCATCCGCCGCTCGAGGTGCTGCGGCAGGAGACCTAGACGGGCGTCCCACTTCCGCACCGGGCTCACGGCGGCTTTCCCCCTTGCCACCGGCCGGTCGCGCTGCCCACCTCTCCCGCCTCATGCCGCGCATTGTCTCCTTTCACTATACCCTCCGCGATCCCAGTGGCCGCGTGCTGGATTCCTCGGCCGGAAACGAACCGATCACCTATCTCGAGGGAGCCGGGCAGATCATCGACGGCCTGGATGAGCAGCTCCGCCGCGCCCAGGCCGGAGAGAAATCCCGCGTGGAGGTGCCGGCCCGCAAGGCCTATGGCGAACGCAATCCGGACCAGGTGCAGCGCGTGAAGCGCGAATTGCTGCCGATCGAGGGGGAGTTGCGCGTCGGCGATCAGTTTCAGACCGGCCCGAGCCGGGCCGATCCGGTCGTGACGGTGGCGGCGATCGAGGGGGACGACGTGCTGCTCGACGCCAATCACCCGCTGGCTGGTGTCGACCTGACCTTCGACGTCGAGGTGGTGTCGGCCCGGGAGGCGACCGCGGACGAACTGAGCCGCGCCCAGGCACCGCAGGACGGATGCTGCGGCGGGTCGGATTGCGGCTGCCATTGAGCGGGCCGACCCGGCGCGGCTGCGGGGCGTCGAAGAAAGCGTTGGCGCTGGGTTAGTGCGTCTGTTTGGCTCGGGTGGAACTCTGCCCAGACCATGAAACTACCCCTCTCTCTGCGGTGCGCCGCAGGATTGTCCGTGCGTGTCCTCCCGGCCCTCCTGGTGCTGTGGGGCTTCCCGTTGCCGGCGCAGCCGGCCGGCAGCGCCGCGTTGAGCGGCCGCGTGCAGAACAGCGTGGCGGGAGCCGCGCTGGAAAACGCGCGGGTTACCCTGGCCGGGACATCGCGCGAGGCCTTTACCGACGCCTTTGGCGAATACCGCTTTCCCTCGCTGCCTCCCGGCGAGGTGATCGTGGATGTGTTTTACACCGGACTGGCCCCGCAGCGGGCCACCGTGCAGCTCGCGGCGGGCGAGACGGCGCGTCGGGACTTCGTGCTGGCCCCCGTGGCCGGGGCGGGCGCGGGCAAGGCGGGCGAAGGGGTGGTGCAGCTCGATTCCTTTGTCGTCGATGCGGCGCGCGACACCAGCGCCGCCTCGATCGCGATCAACGAGCAGCGCTTCGCCGGCAACATCAAGACCGTGCTCCACACCGACGCGATGGGGGACGTGATCCAAAACAACCTCGGCGAGTTCGTGAAGTACCTGCCCGGCGTCGACGTGGGCACCGACCAGATGAACGCGGTGCAGATCAGCCTGCGCGGCCTGCCCTCGGCGTACACCAACATCGCGCTGGACGGTGACGACGTGAACGCGGCGGGTTCCGCCGGCCCGACGCGCAACACCCTGCTCCAGGCGTTCTCCCTCAACAACGCCTCGCGCGTGGAAATCTTCAAGGTGCCGACTCCCGAGATGTCGGCGGCGAGCCTGGGTGGTTCGATCAACATGGTGAGCCGGACGGCCTTCGAGGCGGCGCGGCCGGAATTCCGCTTCAAGGTCTACGTCAACAAGAACAAGCACGACCTGCCCTTCAACAAGCAGCCGGGCGGCGGCGACGGCGACGATCAGAAACGCGTGCTGCACTACGAGCCGGATTTCGACTTCGCCTACACGGTGCCGGTCTCGAAGAACTTCGGCTTCTCGGTCAACGCGGTGAAGAACGATCAATTCAACGTCGCGCGCCGCATCAACCGTACCTTCAACACGACGACCACGGCCGCGAATCCCCTGCGGGCGACCGTGGACAATCCGTACCTTACGACGTACCAGTACAACGTCTTTCCGGTCTTCGAGCGCCGCTACACCCTGGGCACCCGGCTCGACTGGAGGGTTGGGCCGGCGGACACATTGTCGTTCACCTACTCGGGCAACTGGCTCGTCCAGGACTACGAGCAGCACAACTTCGTCCTCAACGCCGGCACGAACCCCCTGTCGTGGGGGCCGGACTTCACGCACGGCCGACCTGGCTCCGCGGCGATCAACGTGAACAACACCGCGCGCTACGTGCGCGTGCGGAACAACATCTTCCGGCTCAGCTACCGCCACATCGGGACCAACTGGGATGTGACGAGCAATGTCGGCTACAACTTCTCCGACCAGACCTACCGGGCGATCTCGCACCGGCAGTTCGAGACCTCCTCGGCCCGCATCCAGGGCGCGACGATCGACTTCGACGGATTCACGGACCACCTGCCGGGCACGATCACCGTGCGGAATGCCGCCGGCCAGGTGATCGATCCGCTGCAATTGAGCAACTACTCCTTCTTCCTCAATGGCTCCAACGGCACGCGCGACAACGACAGCACGGCCAAGAGCGCGCGGGTGGACGCGAAGCGGAAGTTCTTCACCGATTCCACCAGCTGGTCCCTGAAGTCGGGACTGTCGACGGCGGAGACCTACCGGGCGCGTCGGGCCTCCACGTTCACCCCCACGTACCTCGGTGCCGACGGAATCGCCGGCAACGCGGACGACAGTGTGGCGCTGGCCCCCGTCGATCTCGTGAACTACGCGATGCTGGACTTCCACATGCCGCGCAACGCCCCGCAGCCGCAGTTCACCAGCGGTCGCCGGGCGTGGGAGATGTACGAGCAATACCCGCGATACTTCACCGTGACCGCGGCCAACCAGCGCACGGATCTTCGCGCGGACGCGGTGAACACTGAGCAAATCACCGAGCGGATCGACAGCGCCTACCTGCTCGCCGACGCCACGTTTTTCAGCAACCGTCTCCGCATCCTCACGGGCGTGCGTTTTGAGCGGACGACCGACAACGGGCGGACGGTGCTGCAGGACAACAATGCCCAGTACCAGCGCGACGCGGCGGGCAACCTGATCCTGAACGCCCAGAACCGCCCGATTCCGATCACCACCGACGGCATCGAGCTGGACAAGCTGATCTACAAGAAGCTCGGGACGAGAGTCCGGAAGGAGTACGACGGCTTCTATCCGAGCCTGAACGCGAGCTACAATTTCACTCCCAACGTGCTCGGGCGCCTGGGCGTGGCGCGGACACTCGGGCGACCGGACTTTGGCAATATCATGGGGGCGACCAACGTGAACCAGGTCGACTTCAATCCGGATTCCAACGCGACCGGGTCGGCGCTCGGCACGATCACGACCAAGAACCCCGCCCTGATTCCCTGGACGGCGAAGAGCATCGATCTCCGGCTGGAGTATTACACCCCCAACGGCGGCGAGCTTTCGATGGGTTTTTACCGGAAGCAGATCAAAAACTTCTTCGCGACCCGGAACTTCATCGCGACACCGGAGTTTCTCCAGTCGATCGGCCTGAGCGAGGAATTCTCGGACTTCCAGGTGAACGCGCCGGACAACATCGACGGCATCGCGCACATCAACGGGTGGGAGTTCAACGTGAGCCAGCCGCTCTCCTTCTTTACCCGGGCCGATTTCGCGCGCTATTTCCGGGTGTTCGCGAATTCCACCCTTGTGCGGAACAAGGGGCCGGCCGAGGCGGACTTCCGCGGTTTTACGCCGAAGCTGATCAACTGGGGCTTCACCTACAACCGCCGGCCCATCCTCTTCAACGGCCGCTGGACCCTGGTGGGCAAGAAGCGGGTCGGCACCGTGGCGGCCGGCAACATCGGCGCCGCCGGCTGGAACTACCAGCAGGAACGCCTGCGTTTCGACGCGTCCATCGACTACCGCCTGGGCAAGAACTACGCGCTGTATGCCGCCGGAAGAAACCTGTTCAACAACCGCGACTCCAACGAGTCCTACGCCATCGGGAGCCCTCGCTACGTGAAGTTTGCCGCCGAGGGCGAGTACGGCGTGACCTTCCAGGTCGGCGTGAAGGGCAACTTCTGACGCAGGTCGCCGCCGCGGCGATCAAAGTTCCAGGGCCTCGCCGGGTTTCAGCGGTCGGACCGTATGCCCGGCCTCGCTGGCCCGGGCCGCAAAGGCCGCGGGATCCTGCGCGATGATCGGCCAGGTGTTGTAATGCATCGGCACGGCCAGCTTTGGCTTCAGGAAGTCGAGCGCCAGGACGGCATCCTCGGGGCCCATGGTGTAGTTGTCGCCGATGGGCAGCATCGCCAGGCTGAGGTTGTTCCGGCCAATCAACTGCATGTCGAGGAACAACGCGGTGTCGCCGGCATGGTAGAGCGTGTGGCCGTCAGCCTGGATCAGAATCCCGCACGGCACCCCGAGGTAGATCGGGTTCAGCCCGGCCTCGAGGCTGGAGGTATGATGGGCGAGGGTCAGCTTGACCCGGCCAAATGGGAATTGGTGGCCGCCGCCCGGATTCATGCCGTGGGTCTTGGCCCCCTTGGCGGCGTAATACTCGGAGATTTCGTAGTTCGCGATGATCGGGGCACCGGTTCGCTGCGAGAGCGCCAGCGCATCGCCGGTGTGGTCCTCGTGGCCGTGCGACACGAGGATGTAGTCGCAACGGATCTCGGCGGCGGTGGCGGTGGCGGACGGATTGCCGGTGAGAAACGGATCGATGATCAGGCGGGCGCGGGAGGTTTCGACGAGGAAGCAGGAGTGTCCGAGATAGGTGACGCGCATGGGGGCGAGGGTTGGAAAACGGGAGGGACGCAGGACAGTCCGGGGGCGAACCCGGTTCGGGCGCGGCGAAGCCTAGCAGGTCCAGGCATGGACTCCAGTCCGAGTTAGCCGCACTTGGTTACATGGCCGACCTTCGTGTCGGACTTCTTGTGGGCGGGGCGCCCTCGCCCCGCGTGAGGCGGGCTCTGATAGTACGGGCGCGGGCCGAGATCGCCCCGCCCACCCGAACGCAAAAAACAAGTCTCGCCCGGCGCAGCCTACCTGCCGCCACCGGGGGCCGGACCGGGCGCGGGGTTCGCCGGCGCCGCGGTTGCTCCCTGCAACCACGCCTGGGCGGCCGCGACGTCGCGCGGGGTCAGCGCATGGCTTGCCGGCGTGACTTGCGAGCTGATCGTGGCACCCCCGGCGGCGAAGAGTTCCGCCAGGCGCTGGCGGTGTTCGGGTGGGACCAGCGGATCGGTGGAACCATGGCAGAGCAGCACGCGCCGGCCGGCCAGGGATCCGGCGGTCGCGGGGCGGTCGAGCACCACCATGGGGCGGAGCAAGACCGCGTCACCGAGGCACTCGGGCCGCAGCAAGAGGACGGTGGCGGCGATGTTGGCGCCGTTGGAGAAGCCGATCGCGACCAACCGGCGAAGATCCAGGCGATAGTGGCCGGCGGCGGCCTGGAGGAAGTCGGCGAGGGCATGGGTGCGGCGGGTGATTTCCGCCGGATCGAAGACCCCTTCGCGGATGCGGGAGAAGAACCGCAGGGCACCGCCTTCGTTGACGTCGCCGCGGGGGCTGAGGAGCGCCGACCCCGGCGAGAGCGTGCGGCCGAGGCGCAGGAGATCGTGTTCGTTACCGCCGGTGCCGTGGAGAAGCAGGAGCGGAGGAGCGGCCGGCACCGTGCCGGGCTCAAAGACGTGGACGTAGGAGAATGAGGGAGTGGGTGATCGCGCCATGGCGAGCAGGGACCATTGGCTGGCCCGGCGCAAGGAACGGGATCGCGTGGTCGCTGCAAGTGGACGCGACGTTTTGCCCGCCGGTCCGGCCTGGCTCTCCCGCGTGGGCGGGGCGGCGGGAGCCCCGCCACGCAGACGACTCGTTACGCGTCGATCTTGTTGATGCGCGCGAGGTGCCGGCCGCCCTCGAACTCGGTGGCGAGCCAGACGCGTACGATGGCGAGCGCCTCCGCCTCGGAAACGGTGCGCTGGCCGAGGGAGAGGACGTTGCCGTCGTTGTGCGAGCGGTTCCAGATCGCGAGCTGCTCGTTCCAGCAGACTCCGCAACGGATGCCGCGAACGCGGTTCGCGACAATGGCCTCGCCGTTGCCGGAACCGCCGAGCACGATGCCGCGCTCGAACTCGCCGCGCGCAACCGCTTCCGCGGCGGGGCGGATCCAGTCAGGATAGTCACAGGCGGCGTCGGAGTAGGTGCCAAAGTCGCGGACCGTGTGCCCTCCCTCCAGCAGTTCGGCCTTGATGGCTTCCTTGTAGGCGAAGCCGGCGTGGTCGGAGGCGAGGGCGATCGAAAACGTCTTCATGGCGTGGGAACGGTGCATTTCGGCGCGCCGGGAGGGGAAGACCAGCCGTAAATCAGGCGTCGATCAGCCGCAGGAAGGCCGCGGTGTCGCTGAAGTCCGGGAAGACCGCCGTCGGTTGGTGGGAGGCCAGGTCGGCGACGGGGTGGCGACCCGTGGCGACCGCGATGGTGCGGGCGCCGATGACCTTGCCGCATTCGATGTCGTGCGGGGTGTCGCCGATGATGAACGTGTCCGCCGCGGTGAATTCGCACTGGTGACGTGTGCTGGCGCGGCGCAGGGCATGGGGGCCGAGGTCGTTGCGGCTGGGGCTGTCGTCTGCGAAGGCGCCGAACTCGAAGTAGTGCCAGACGCGGTAGTGGGTCAGCTTGAGTTCGGCGCCGCGCCGCAGGTTGCCGGTGAGCAGGCCCTGGGCGACATCCGGCCGCCGATGGAGGGTCTCCAGCAACTCGAGAACCCCGGGGAGCACCCGGCCCTGGGGGCCGTCGCGAAGGGCGGCGGGCAGGAGGGTCAGGTAGGTTTCAAGATACCCGTGAAAGTTCTCCGGCGTCACCGGCACCCCGTTGCGGCGCAGGATCTCGTTGGTAATCCAGGAGTCGGTGCGACCGGCCCACTCGATCTTGCTCAGGTCGCCCGGTCGCCCGAAGTGCTTTTCGAATGCGTGTTCCATCGCGCGCACGCCGGCGCCGTGGGTGACGATCAAGGTGCCGTCGATATCCCAGAGGATGAGCTTCTTCTTCATGGAGAGGAATGATGGGTTCAGCGCCGCGCAGCGGTGAGGGCGGATCCCCCGAGGATCAGGGCCGCGCCGGCCAGTTCGTGGGGCGTGAAGTGCTCGCGGAAGAAGACGACTCCACCCGTGGCGATGCCGAGAGGGACGAGCATCTGCAACAGGGAGCCTTCGGCCACCGGAAGATCGCGGAAGGCCCGGGTCATGGTCATCTGCCCCACGGCGGCGGCGCCGCCGGCGAGAAGCATCACGCCCCAGGCCAGCGGGGAAACGGCCTGCGGATGCAGGGCCGCGGGCAGCGCGCAGAGGAGCAGGCCGTAGATGCACTGGGAGGCAAAGATGGTCGAGGAGTGGTCGGTGGCGTGAAGCTGGCGGATGGTCACCACCACATAGGAGGCGGCGAGCGCCGAGACGACGCCGAGCAAATCATAGAGTCCGGCGCTGGCTCCGGCGCCGAAGGCGTTGGTGAGCAGGGCGAGGCCAACCAGCGCGGCAGCTCCTCCCAACAGGAGGGCGGAGCGCAGAGATTCCCGCAGCACCCAGGCGGCGAGCAGGGGGCCGAAGATCACATAGGTGTTGTTGATGAACGTCGCGCGGCCCGCGCCGAGGTGGACGACCGTCAGGTAGAAGAGATACACACTCGCGCCCCCGACCGCACCGCGGCCAATCAGCTTGGGCACCGTAAACAGCCGGGTGAAAGCGAACTCGCGACGGTAAAAGCCGAGCACGACGGCCATCCCGGCGACAAAACGCACGCAGGAGACCAGCCAGACATTGACCTGCTGGATCTCACCGAGCGCCCGAATGAGGAGCACGTTTGCCGTGAAACTGACCGTCGAGACCAGCATGAGCGCAACGCCACGGCTATGGTGGGCACGGGCGGCGGCAGGGCGGGTCGTCATGACAATCGAACAGCATGACAGGGGGCGCGTGCCGGGAAAGTGCACAGATGGGCCGGTCCCGCGTGCGCTGGGTGAGACTGGTTCGGCTCCCACGGGTGGAAGGGCCGACCGGTACAGTGCCGCTGCGGAAAGGGCGCGAGCTGGGGGCGGCGTTGCGACGGTGGCCAATCAGAAGCGCACGTCGACCGTCGCTTGGTTCCCGGGCGCCGCCTCCAGACCCGGTACGGTCCGCATCTGCCCGGAATCGGGGTCGCCGACCTTGAGGGTGTAGCGTCCCGGCGCGAACACGGGCGGCTGGAAACTCCCGCCAGCGAGCCGCAGGCCGTAGACGAACTCCCCGTTGGACTCCGCGAAGACCAGCAGGACCGGATGCGCGATCCCGCTCACCTGAATCATGGGAAGCTGGGCCACGGGCCGGCGGGCATAGTTGTCGATCTGCCGGACGGTGACGGGCCAACCGGGAAACTGCGTGTCGGGCCGTGAGACGTCGGCGAGATAGGGCCAGCACTCGAAGGTGATCGTGCGCTTCGGTTTGTTGAGCCGCACGAGGCCCAGCCCGCTGGCCTTGGCCTGGACCGCTTCGAGCGAACCGCGCGGGAGGACGGGTTCACCGTTGTGCACGGCGAGCACGGTCAGGGGGTGGCCGAAATGGTCGAGGAAGTTCCCGGTCAGACGGGTGTTTCCCGTCGCCTTGTTGCGACCGGTCTTGGTCGGTTCCCACCAGCGCGGGTAGCCGACGTTGACGGCCGGACCCGCGAACGCGACAGGGGCGTCGCGGTGGGTCTCGATGCCGTACTGCACCACGGCAGGCAGATGCTGATCACCGGCGATGTGCACGGCGAAGGCGCGGCGCATCGCCCGCAGCGCGCGGTCGCGGGGCGACTGGGGCCAGCCGCTGGAATCGTAGTCGGCGATCAGCACTTCCTGGCCTCCGCCATGGGTCGTCGCCATCGACGTGAACACGGTTTGAGACAGCACCGCCTTGAGGTCGGCACCCCGCCAGTCGGCCGCCCACTCCTCGAGAAACTTCTCCTGCTTCGAACCCAGCAGATCCACGCCGGGGACGTCGGCGGTCCGGGGATCGAAATCCGGATCTTTCACGTGATCTCCGCGACCTCCGGTCGACGGAACCTTGCCTTCCGGACCGGACTTGAACTGACGATCGGCGAGGATGGCGAAACTCACCCGCCCGTAGGTGAGGGGGCCATAGTAGTTGAGCGTGCCGCGGCGGGCGGGGGCGGGATCGTACGGATCGGGATGATGGGCCGTCTGCGTGCGATGGACCATGTTGACCCATTCGACGGGCATGGCGTAGCCACCCGCTTCCTGCGTGGACTTCTGCGCCTCGCCTCCCTCGCCAAAGAGGTTGCCCTGGTAGACATCATGGTCGTCGGGGATCGAGATGCTGGGGCGGTCGCGCATCAACTCGCGCCAGGTCCAGCCGTGGAAGTACCATTTGCGAAGGTAATCGAGCATCGCCGCTTCCAGGGGCGTTCGCTGCACGCCATAGCCGGCGGTGCTTTCGTAGAATTGGTCCCCGACGAAGGCGAGCAGGTCAGGGTTCAGCTTCGCCGCGTTTCGAACCAGGGGGACATTCGGAAATACCGCGTGAATGTTGCAGGAAACATCCGCGACGGTGAGCACCTCCTGATCGACCGGATCCCGGCGGATGACCCCGGCCCAGTGGTGCTCGGTGCCGGTGCCGTCGCGTTGGCGCAGCGTGTACGCCACCCGATAGGGAATGTCCCGGGTGGCATCCCAACGATCGAGGCGGAAAAGGGCGAGGCGCGCCACGGGATCAATCTTCGCTTCGCCCACCAGGCGCCAGCCGGGGCCGTCACGCAGTTCCAACCGGGCAACGTCGTTGTCGCCCGCGCCGAGCGGCGGCATCTGGGCCGAGAGTTTCAGGGTGCCGCCGCTGAGCGTGTATTGAGTCCAGAGAATCGGGCCGAAGACCTGTTCATCGCTGCCGGTGAGGACGGAACCGGCCACCCGCCAGTCGGCGAACCAGAACTGACCGAGGTTGGGTGCGGTGCCCCCGGGCGGCGCCGCCGCGGACTTGGCCTTCTTCGCCTTGCCTTTGGCATTAACCGCGCCGCCGTCGGGGAAATTGCAGGCGAGCGCGAGATTGCCGAGCAGGGCGCCGCCGTCGAGATCGTCGACCTGGGTCCGCGCCAGTTCCCGACCAGTGGTGACATCATGGGCGGACAGCGTCGCGGTGGCGGAGCGCCCGCTCAGGACGACGCTGAGCCGTAGTTCCAGCACGTCGCGGGCAAGGTCGATGGGCACTGCGGAAGGGGCGCGGGAGTGGCCGATGAAGAGCGATCCCTCGGCGCTCAGCCCCGCATTCAGTCCGGCAGAGGGCTGGGCCCAGAGGTTGTTGCGATAGTCCTGCCACTCGGGGTGGTCCTTAAGGGTGCCGACAATGCCGAGACGAAAGCCCGCGGACCCGCGGCCGGCGAGCGGGCCGCCGCCCATGCGGCCGACATGCACGCGCAGGTCCAGGGAGCCGGAAGATCGTCCGACCTGGCGGGTGAGCAGGTGGACGTTGCGGTCGTAGGCGGCCTGGAGGCATTCGATGCGTCCCCCGGACAGCCGCCAGTCCTGGAGCGGATTGGCCCAGTATTCGGCCCCCAGCCAAGTGCGGTCCGGGGCCCGATCCCAGGCGCTGCGGAAGGAAGGCGCGGCGGCCTCGGCCCGCAGCAGCGCGCCCAGGGGCGGGGCGAGCAGCGCGGTGGCGGTGAGCGCGGCGGAATGCTGGAGAAAGGAGCGGCGGCCGAGCGGGGAGGAAGGGGGCATGCCGGTGAACTCACCCCTTTTCCTGCGGCCGGGCGAGCGGGATTTCCGGGCGTCGCCATTGCAGCCCCGGAGGAAAGACTCGTCCTACTCGCCCCTCACGACGCCGGGACGCGCCAGCTTCGGGCGGCCTCCTCGGCCGCCGCACGATCGCGTTCGAAGTAATGCCGGGTGGGAGCGACAAAACGCAGCAGGTGCAGGTTCTCGCCGACGAGGGTGCCGTACCGGATTTCCGTCAGCCTCAGCTTGTCGGACGTCTGGTATTGCAGGAGGAGCCGGAAGCCCGGCCTTCCACCGACGGTTGCCGGGGTGTTTTCATTGACCTCGAAATGCTGAAAGCTGCGTTGGGAGCGGAGATCGTCGACAACCGCCTCGGCGATTTCAAAGGGCGACATCGCGGTGGTCAGCGAGCGTTTGGAATTGGGGAGGGGATCCTTGATGGGATGGTGTTCCACCAGGAGGCGCTGCAGGAACACGCCGTCCTTCGTGGCGATGAGGTCGGTCCGGGGGGTGGGCACGGCCTTGGTGGTGAAGGTCCAGCCCGCCGGTACGGCCACAGAGAAGGCGTTCTTGTCCGCCGTGTAGGTCGACCCACCCGGAAGCCAAACCTGGCAACCGGTGAGAAACAACAACGGCACGAACAGAGCGGGGATCAGGGTTCGCATTGGCGGAGGAAGTCCAGGATGTAGCCGCGATCGGCGGCGGCGGGTTCGAGTTCCAGATATCGTTTGAAATGGCGGGCGGCGTCGGGCTTCCGCCCTTGGGCGAGAGAAAGCAGCCCGAGGCTGCGCTGCGCGGGAGCGAATTGGGAATGGGACTGCTCCAGCGCTTGGAGGAGCTGGAGGGCGGTGGCGGCGTCGTCAGGCTGGCCTCGCTTGCGATGGGCCTCGGCCTGGACGAAGGCCAGGTGCGGGTGGCCGGGTTGCAGGGTGAGAAATCGTTTCGCCTGCGCGATCGTAGAGTCGAAGTCGCCAAGCCGGAGGGTCGCTTCGGCGTTCAACGCAAGGGCGGGTGGCAGCACCGCCTCCAGTTCCACGCGACCGGTCCGGGTGCCGCTCGCGGCGGGTGGAAGGGAGGACAACAACTGCTCGAAGCTCGCGATCCGCTCCTGGAGCCGGGGATGGGTCGAAAAAAAGTAGGGCGACTTGTGCTTGGCCCGGTCGGCTTCTGCCAGCATCGCTTCGAACATTCGGGTGCTTTCCCGCGCGTCGTAGCCGGCGGCGGTCAGCAGGCGGAAGCCGACGGCGTCCGCCTCCCGTTCGAGTTCGCGCGAGTAGCCCGTCACCGAGGCCATCGTGCCGACGGCGCCCAGAAGCTGGACCACGCTGCCAGCCAGCCCGGCACCGAGCGTGCCGGCGCCGAGGGTGGCGAGGATCGCCGTCTGGTTGCGCACCTGGCGGGTGCCCTTGAGCGAGTGGCGATGCAGTGCATGCACGATCTCGTGGGCCAGCACCGTGGCCAGCTGGGCTTCGTTCTCCGCCTGGGCCAGGAGTCCGGTGTGCACGTAAATCGCACCGTCGGGCATGGCGAAGGCATTGAGGGTCGGGTCGACCAGCACGCGCGTGCGAAACGCGCCGCCATTCGGCAGCGGATCGGGGCGGAGGCGCGCCACAATCCCATCGAGGTAATCCTCGACTTGCGGCAGGCGGACATGGAAGTCGCTGGCGTCCAGGCGGGCCTGTTCCTCGCGGGCACGGGCCCACAATCGGCGTTCGTCGTCCTCGAGCGCGGCGGTGGGATTGCGGTGCGGGGCGACGTCGGTCGAGGCGCAGCCGGCCAGGAGGAGAAAGAGACCGACGGCTGGAAGCGCGCAGCGCATCAGACCCCGGGAACGGTCGCGGAAGCTTCCGGCGTCGCAGGCGAAGCCGGCGGGGCCGCCGGAAGCTTGGGTAGCCCGGCCAGCAACCGCTTCACCCATTCGGCGGCGGCATTCGGAGTGCGCAAGTCCAGCCCGGCCGCACCAAGCTGGTTGTACCAGAGCACGGTTCCGTCGCGGGCTACCAGGGCGGCGCTGGAGGACGTCACTCCCATCGCCGGGGTGATCGCGACTCCTGCCGCCGCGCCGGCCAGCACCGCGAGCGCCATCACCGCCTTGCGCCCTCCGGTGGAGTACTGGTCGCGGACAAAGACAAACAACACCGCGTCAACCTGGAGCGCATCGGCGAGCCGATCGATCCGGCCAACCTGGAAATCCAGCGCCCGGCTGGGACGTTGGGAAGGGGGCGTGGCTGCACCCAGCGGCATTGCCTCGTTGAGTCCGATCACACGCAGCAGGGCCTGCACGTCTTCCAGTTCCGCCCGCGCCGGGCCCGCATCGGCATCGGTGCCGAGCGGCTGAAAGGCGAGGGACTGCGACTGCGCGATTGCGCCAGTGATGTTCTTTGCCACCAGGCTGGTGAGTTCGTCGTGTTTCTCCGTGGTCCCACCGGCGCTGATCTCGTGCACGGCGATATCGAGTGGCGCCGGCCGGACTGCTCGCATCGCGGCGACCACACCTGCGGCCTCCGGTCGCGCCCGATGGGTCACCGGAGCGGAGGCGCAGCCGGCCAGCCAGGGCAACACCAGGACCGCGGCCACGAGGATGCCGGAGCGGACACGACAACCAACAGGGGTAGAATTCATGAGGCGGTCCTGGAATTTTGGCGCCGCCTCCGATTCAGGCGAGGACAATCCCGGTCGGAGGGATTGCGCGATTCAGCACCGGACAACCGGGCTGGAAACAAACGACCGGATGGTCCGCCCGAGATCAGCGGCACCGGAGCGCCTCAAAGCGCGTGCAGGGCGCTCTTGCTGACGGCGAGGGCGGCTTCCTTCACCGCCTCGCTCATCGTCGGATGGGCGTGGATGGTGCGCGCGAGGTCCTCGGCGCTGCCGCCGTATTCCATGTGGGCCACCACCTCGCTGATCAGCTCGCCGGCATTGTGTCCGAGGATCTGCGCGCCGAGCAGGCGGTCGGTCTTCGTGTCGGCAATGATCTTCACGTAGCCTTCTACCGCCGCGGCGGAGATGGCGCGGCCATTCGCGGCGAAATTGAAGCGGCCGACGCTGACCGCACGTCCGGTGGCCTTGGCGGCGTCCTCGCCGAGACCGACACCGGCGACTTCCGGGCTCGTGTAGACGATGGCGGGCACGAGGTCCCAGTTGATGTGGCCGGCCTTGCCGGCGATCCACTCGGCCACGGCGACACCGTCCTCCTCAGCCTTGTGCGCGAGCATCGGCCCGGCGACGACATCCCCGATTGCCCAGATGCCCGGGACCGACGTGCGCAGGTGATCGTCCACCGCGATCCGATTCTTTTCATCCAGCTTCACGCCCACCTTCTCCAGCCCGAGTCCGTCGGTGTAGGGGCGGCGGCCGACGGCCACGAGGACCTTGTCGGCGGGGAACTCGAGTTTCTTCCCGTCACGCTCGGCGGTGAGGACGCCCTGGTCGAAACCGGTGACCTTGGCGCCGGTTTCGATCTTCAGGCCCTGCTTCTGGAGGATGCGGGTGAAGTTGCGCACGATGTCCTCGTCGTAGGCGGCGACGATCTTGGGGAGGAATTCGACCACGGTGACCTCGCTGCCGAGGCGCGACCAGACCGAGCCGAGTTCGAGGCCGATGGCGCCGCCGCCGACCACGACGAGACGCCGCGGCACGGAGTCGAAGGCGATGGCGTGATCGCTGGAAACCACGGTGCGGCCGTCGAACTTCAGAAACGGCAGCTCCACCGGGGCGGAGCCGGTGGCAATCACGAGGTGCTTGGCGGAGTAGCGGGACGGAGGCGTCCCGCCCGCCGGAGCGGTGACCTCGATGGTGTGTGGGTCCACCAGGGCGGCGGTGCCGGTAATGACGGTGACCTTGCGGGCCTTGGCCAACTGCGCGACGCCACCGACCAGGCGGGAGACCACGTCGTCCTTGCGCTTCAGGAAGGCGGGAAGGTCGAGTTCCACGCCGCCGAGTTTGATGCCGTGTTCGGCCGCGTGGTGGCGGGCCCAGACGAGGTGTTCACTCGAGTGCAGCAGGGCCTTGCTCGGGATGCACCCGACATTCAGGCACGTGCCGCCGAGGGTCGGACGTTTTTCGACAAGGGCGACCTTGAGACCGAGTTGGGCGGCGCGGAAAGCGCAGACGTAGCCACCGGGGCCGGCGCCGATGACGATGAGGTCGAAGGTCATGGGAAGAGAGGAAGACGCGGAAGACGTGGAAGACGTGGAAAAGAGGAAAACGGAGGAAAAGAGGAAAACTGGGGAAACGGAGAGCCGGGGAAGACGTGGAAAAGAGGAAGACGGAGGGAAGGAGGAAGTGCGGGTGAAACCCTTTTCCCTTATTCCCTCATCCCCTTACTTCCTGAATGCCTCAGACTGAAATCAGCAGCCGGGCGGGATCCTCGATGGCCTGCTTCACCTTCACGAGGAAGGTGACGGCTTCGCGACCGTCGATCAGGCGGTGATCGTAGCTGAGGGCGAGGTACATCATCGGGCGGATGACCACCTGGCCGGCCACGGCCACGGGCCGGTCGGTGATCGCGTGCAGACCGAGGATCGCGCTTTGCGGCGGATTGAGGATGGGCGTCGACAGCATCGAACCGAAGATGCCGCCGTTGGTGATGGTGAAGACGCCGCCTTCGAGGTCCGGCAGCGTGATCTTGCCCTCCCGGGCGCGCTTCGCGACGTCGCCGATCGCCTTTTCGATTTCGGCGAGACCGAGGGTGTCGCACTGGCGGATGACCGGGACGAGCAGGCCCTTCTCCGTGGAGACGGCGACACCGATGTCGTAATAGTGGTTTTCGACGATGGCATCGCCGTCGATGAAGGCGTTGACGGCGGGGACCTCACGGAGCGCGTGCACGACCGCCTTGGCGAAGAAAGACATGAACCCGAGCTTCAGGCCGTGCTTCTTCACGAATTCCTCCTGGTACTTCGCGCGAAGGGCGACGACGGCGGACATGTCGACCTCGTTGAAGGTGGTCAGCATCGCGGTCTGCTGCTGCGCGGAAACGAGGCGCTGGGCGATCTTGGCCCGCAGCGGCGACAACTTCTTGCGCGTCTGGCGGGGCGCCGCGCCTACGCTCGCCGGGCTGCGGCGCGGCTCTTCCGGGGCTTTGGGCGCCACCGGGGCGGGCTTGGCCTCGGCCGCGGCCAGCAGGTCGCCCTTGGTGACGCGGCCGCCCTTTCCGGTCCCCGCCACGGAGGCGGGGTTGATACCGGTTTCGGCGGCGAGGCGGCGGACGGCCGGGGAGGCCGGGGTCTCCTTGGCCGCGGCGGCGGGAGCGGACGCGGCGGGGCCGGCGTCGCCGCCACCTCCGGCCTGGGCGGTGTCAATCGTGGCCACGACCTGGCCGATCTTCACCTCGTCGCCGGCGGCGACCTTCAGGGTGATCCGGCCGGAGGCTTCCGCGGTGCCTTCGGAGGTGATCTTGTCCGTCTCGAGCTCAAACAACGGCTGGTCCTTCTTCACGTGGGCGCCGTCGGCGACGTGCCACTTGGCGAGAATGCCGGAGGTGATCGATTCGCCCATGGGCGGGACTTTGACTTCGAGGAGGGACATGGCGAAGGCGGGAGGCGGAGGTGAAGGAAGAAGGGAACCGGCGACTCAGACAGTGAAGGCCTGTTTCAGGAGGGCGGCGAGTTCGAGGCGATGCACGGCGAGGGTGCCCACGGCCGGGGAGGCCGAGGCATCGCGGCCGGCGTAGAGCGCCTTGCGACCAAAAATCTCTTCCAGCTGGGGCGCAATCCAACTCCACGCGCCCATGTTCTCCGATTCCTCCTGCGCCCACACGATCCGGGCGCCGGCGTACTTGCGCGCAAGGTCGGCGAGGCGGCGCCGGTGGAGCGGGTAGAGCTGTTCGATCCGGACGATGGCGGCATCGCCGTGTTTGTGTTTCGCGCGGTAGTCCGCGAGGTCGTAGTACACCTTGCCGGAACACAGGATGAGGCGCGCGGGCGCCTTGCCCTGGGGGTCGGCCTTGCCGGCGGCGAACTCCGGGTCGTCGAGAATCTCGGCGAAGTGGCCGTGGGTGAAGTCGTCGAGGCGCGAGACCGCGGCCGGGTGGCGCAGCAGGGACTTGGGCGACATGACGACCAGCGGCTTCTTGACGTCGCGCTTCTCCTGCCGGCGCAGGGCATGGAAGAAGTTGGCTGGCGTCGTGATGTTGGCGACCTGGATGTTGTCCTCGGCGCAGAGCTGCAGGAAGCGCTCGAGGCGGGCCGAGGAATGCTCCGGGCCCTGGCCTTCATAGCCGTGCGGGAGCAGGAGCACGATGCCGCTGGTGCGGTGCCACTTGGATTCGCCGGCGGCGAGGAACTGGTCGATCACCACCTGGGCGCCGTTGGCGAAGTCGCCGAACTGCGCCTCCCAGATGCCGAGCATGTGGGGGTAGTCGAGGGAGTAGCCGTAATCGAAGGCGAGCACGGCGGCCTCGGACAGCAGGGAGTTGTAGACGCAGAACTGCACCTGGCCGGGGGCGAGGTTCTTCAGCGGGCAGTAGGTTTCGTTCGTCTCGACATCGTGCAGCACCGCGTGGCGGTGGCTGAAGGTGCCGCGTTCGCAGTCCTGGCCGCTGAGGCGAATGGGAATGCCCTCGAGCACGAGCGAGCCGAAGGCCAGGGCCTCGGCGAAGCCCCAGTCGATTGGTCCGCCGTCGCGGTGGGCGGCGATCCGGGCGTCGAGGAAGCGCTTGATCTTCGGGTGCGGCTTGAACGTCGACGGCACGGTGGTGAGGCCGTGGACGATGCGATCGAGGAGCTCGCGGCTGACCCCGGTGGCGACGGGCCGGAAATGGAAGTCGGGTTGGAAGATGGCGGTGGAGCCCTCGAACTTCTTCGCCTCGGCGGCGGCGGCGCGCTTGGCGGACTTGGCGGATTCGCTGGCCTTGGCCTGCTCGAGGTGTTTCTCGAGGGCCTCGGAATATTCGGCGCGGATCGCCTCCGACTTGCCCTCGGTGATCGTGCCCTCGGCGACGAGCTTGCGCGTGAACACGGCCGAAATCGGCGGGTGCGTCGCGATCTTCTTGTAGAGGAGCGGCTGGGTGAAGGCGGGTTCGTCGGTCTCGTTGTGGCCGTGCTTGCGATAGCAATACATGTCGATCACGACGTCGCGCTGGAACTTCACGCGAAACTCGAGGGCGAGGCGCGCGATATGGCACACGGCCTCGGGGTCGTCGCCGTTGACGTGGAAGATCGGGGCCTCGATCATCTTGGCGACGTCGGTGCAGTAGCGCGTGGAGCGCGAATCGCGCGGCTCGGTGGTGAAGCCGATCTGGTTGTTGACGACGATATGGAGCGTGCCGCCGGTCTTGTAGCCGGGGAGCTGGGAGAAATTGAGGGTCTCGGCCACGATGCCCTGGCCGGCGAAGGCGGCATCGCCGTGGATCAGGAGCGGCAGGACGCGCCAGCGCGCGTCGAGGGCGCCGCGGATGCGCTGGCGGGCGCGGGCCTTGCCCTCGACGACCGGGTTGACGATCTCCAGGTGGGAGGGATTGGAGGCGAGCCGCACCTCGACCTTCTTGCCGGAGGCCGTTTCGAGGATGGCCTCGTAGCCCAGGTGGTACTTCACGTCGCCGTCGCCGCCGACGGTCTCGGGAATGTAGTTCTCGGAGAACTGCTCGAAGAGCACGTCGAAGCTCTTGCCCATCACGCTGGTGAGGATGTTCAGCCGGCCGCGGTGGGCCATGCCCATGACGACCTCCTCGACGCCGACCTTCGGGCAGTGCTGGATGATGGAGTCGACGGCCGCCACCATGGTCTCGCCTCCTTCGAGGGAGAAGCGTTTCTGGCCGACGTACTTCGTGTGGAGGAAGCGCTCGAAGAGCTCGGCCTTGTGGACCCGGCGGAGGATGCGGATGCGCTCGGCCTTGGAGAAATCAGGCTGGTTGCGGCTCGATTCCATCTTTTCTTCGAGCCAGTGGCGAACCTCGACGTCCTGGATGTGGGTGTATTCGACGCCGATGCGGTCGCAGTAGGTGGTCCGCAGCGCGATGAGGATGTCGCGCAGTTTCATCTGGCCACCGCCGAGGTAAGTGCCGATGTCGAACACGGTGTCGAGGTCCTCCTCGCCGAGTTCGAACTGCGCGAGGGACAACTTGGGATGGGGCGGAGGCGGTTCGCTCAGCGGATCGAGATGGGCCTCGAGGTGGCCCAGGGTGCGGTAGGTGTTGATCAGCTGGTGGACGCGCGACTGCTTGAGGCTGTCGATGATCGGGGTGGCCGCGTGGGCCTGGGCGCCGTCCGCGGCGGCCGCGGTGACGGCGGCGGCGGGTGAGGCGCCATTGGAACCGAGGGTGAATCCCTGGAAGAAGGCGCGCCAGGTGGGGTCGACGGAATTGTGGTCGGCGAGCCACGCCTGGTACATCGACTCGACAAGGTCGGCGTTGGCGTGGGTAGGCAGGGCGGTGCGGTTCATGAGAAAGGAGGAGGCTCCCGGGAGGCCGGAACAGGGAAGCGACGGCATCCGCAGGGGCTGGGCGACGAGATAAGGAACAGGAACTGGACCAGAGGCGGGCGGGCGAGACAAGCGTCGCGCGGGCGCGCCCCGGGATTGCAATCGGACTTAACGTGGGTAACAGGCGGATTAGCGGGCACCCACGACCCACCCATGGAAACGCAAATCAAGGAGTCACTCAATTCCCTGCTCGCCGCCATCAAGGCGGCGGACGGGCAGGTCATCGCCGACGAGATGGCGCGGCTGGACTGCTATCTGGAGGTGGGTCGGGCGGGGTTGCATCCCCAACTGGTCCACTTCCTCGAGAATCGGAGCTACGCCAAGGCGCTGATGTTCCTGGGCGGAGCGGAGAACATCCCGGTCGGGATCTGTGGCGGCCGGTCGGGAGGGAAGGCGCGATGAACAAGGACAAGTTGCCCACCGACGGCGGACAGGCCCTGGGGCACAATCCCTTCGGCGCCCTGAGCGGAGCGGGGCTGCCGACCTTTTCGCCGCCTGCCAGCGGGGGACCGGCCGCAGCGGGTGGCGGGCGTCCGCCAGCTGCCGAAACCAGGAACCGTGGCCGGGTGGACATCCGGCGGGAAATCGGTGGGCGAGGCGGCAAGACCGTCACGGTGGTGGACGGATTCGTCGGCATCGGGTTGCCCGAAAAGGAACAACTGGCAAAGAAGATGCGCGCCGCCTGCGGCTGCGGGGGCACGGTGAAGGACGGCGCCATCGAGATTCAGGGAGACCAGCGCGAGACCGTGGCGCGCATCCTTCGCGAGGCGGGTTTCCGGCCCGTGCTGGCCGGAGGGTGAGGCTCCGGGGGCGGTGGGAAAATCAGGCGGCCAGCCCGGCCGCCAGGGCCAGGGCGCCGCGCGCGCGATTGAGAATGTAGAGGTGGTAGCCAGGCGCGCCGTTGGCGAGCAGGCCGCGAATCTGGTGCAGGGCCCAGTCCAGGCCGACCATTTCCACGACGTCGGCGTTTTCTGCGGCCACCTCCAGCCGGATGGCCAGTTGGCGGGGCAAGGTGGCGCCGCACATCTGGGTGAAGCGCTGAATTTGCTTGAGGGACAGCACCGGCATGATGCCCGGAACGATCGGAACCTGGATGCCGGCTGCGCGGCACTTTTCGACAAAGCGGTAGTACACCGTGTTGTCGAAGAACAGCTGGGTGGTGATGAAGTCGGCGCCCTCGTCCACCTTGCGGCGCAGGCGGGTGAGATCCACTTCGAGTGACGGGGCCTCCGGGTGCTTTTCAGGATAGCCGGCGACGCCAAGGCAGAAATCCGGGTGCCGCGCCTTGAGCAGAGCAACGAGCTCCGCGGCGTGGCTCAGCCCGTCGGGGGTGACCTGGAATTCCGCCGCGCCCTTGGGCGGGTCGCCGCGCAGCGTCATGATATTGCGAAATCCCTCGCCGTGGATCCGGTCCGCGAGGGAGGCGAGTTCGCTGCGGGAGTGGCCGACGCACGTCAGGTGCGGCATCACGGTGAAGCCAAACTCGGAACGCAGCAGGGCGCTGACCTGGGCGGTGCGGTCGCGGGTGGTGCCGCCGGCGCCATAGGTCACCGAGACGAAGTCGGGCTGCATCCGCTTGAGAGCGGTGGCGGTCGCGCGCAAGGACTCGACGCCGGCATCGTCCTTGGGCGGAAAAAACTCGAGGGAGCGGAGGGGGCGCTTGGCGGCGAAGAGCTCGGAGATGGGCCGGTCGGGCGTCATGGGTCGCATCAACGCATAAGTAAGTGTTGATGGGTGTAAAGGGGGGAATGTTGCCTACTGGGACGCGTCCCCGGTGCAGGCTGGCGGGGGGAGCGCGCGGTCGACGGGAGTGGCGGCGGGCGCTGCGTTGACTTCGGGCGGGCCGGACGGTCGTTTCGCCCCATGAAGCCTTGGCTGATACTCCTGGTGGCGGCGGCGTTTGAGGTCGGTTGGGCCGTGGGGCTCAAGTACACGCACGGCTTCACGCGTTGGTGGCCTTCGGTGGGGACGGGGTTCGCGATGGTGGCCAGCATGTACCTGCTGGCGGTGGCGGCGCGGGAGTTGCCGATCGGAACCGCCTATGCGGTTTGGACCGGGCTCGGCGCCGCCGGCACGGCCCTGCTGGGGATGATGTTGCTGGGGGAAACGATATCGGTTGCCCGCATCGTCTGCCTGCTGCTGATCGTTTCGGGGGTGGCCGGGTTGAAGCTCACGCAGGCATAAAAAAAGCGCGGGCTTGGCGGCCCGCGCTCGGTTGGCTTGGTCGACGCCGGGCGTCGAAAGGTCACTTCTTCGGGGCGGGGGCCTTGGGCTCCTCCTTCTTCTCCGCGGGGGCCGGGTTCGCCGCCGGCGGGGGGGGTGGCGGGGGCGCCGGCTCGAAGATCTCGTCGGCCTTCTGCGGCAGACCGGTGAAGGTGTACTCGGCGATCTGGAAGGCGCGTTTCTGCATCAGCGCGTTGATCGGGGCGGAGGACTCGCTGTGGGCGATGAAGGCATACACGGGGCCCGCCGGGATGGTCTCGAATTCCGGGGCGAGGGGTTTGTCCTCTTTCTTTTCCTCGCCGGGCTTCGCCTCGTCCTTCTTCTCCTCCTTCTTGGCGAGGTCGCTCACGCTCCCGAGCGCGGCGGGGCCGCTCTTGCCGTCGGTTCCGGGCGTCGGCGGCTTCAGCTTCTTCTCCTCCGGCTTGCGGCCCATCGCGATGGTGACGGTCTTGTTGTCAAAGGTCGTGACCTTGAAGGTGCGCAGGTTGGCCTTCGCCACGGCGACGTTGGCGTCGTCGAGTCCGGAGGTGTCGGTGAAGCGCACGGTGCCGATCGTGCTCAGCAGCGACGCAATCTTGTCGGCCTTCACCTTCTGCCCGGCGGGGGTCTTGTCGGCCGTCCAGGCGTCCTCCTTTTTGGCGCGCGAGACCGTGATCGGCCCACCTTCGGCGAAGGGAAGCTCCACCTTGGCGATGTCGTCGGGCTTGAGGTTGGTGAGTTCCGCGTTGGCCCAGTTGCGGGCCTCGGTGTCGAGCCAGGCACTCAGGCTGGCGAGGTAGGCCTTCTTCTCGTCGCCAAAGCGCACGAAGCGGCCACTGCCGGTCTCCGGGTTCTTGCCGAGGGTGACGGTGAAGAGCACCTTGTCGCTGCCGTCGAGGAGGTCGATCTTGGTGTCCTTGAACTCCAGCCGGTTGATGCGTTCCGGGTTGGAGGTGACGAGCCGCTGCAGCTTGGCCTCCGTGAGGTTGCCGACGAAGCCGGAGAGCTTGTTGAAATCGGCGGGCATGTCGTAGTAGCTCGGGACGCGCCACGTGCCGTCGGACTGGCGGACAAGCTCGATGGTCTTGCCCGAGTCGGCGATCCGAAGCTTGGCGGCCTTTTCGACGGTCGCGCGGTCGACGAGCGACTGGTTCAGCCGGGCGTCCGCCGCGGGCGGGGCCTCGGGGCGCCGGGCGATGAAGGCGACGGCGGCGAGGACGGCGAGGACGGCGATCGTGAGGACGAGGGTCTTGAGTTTCATCGCGAGGAAACGAGATGAAGAAGCGGCAGAGGTTGGTGGAGGGTGGGTGGGCGGTGCGGACGGGCGATCACTTCCGACGCTGCTGGTAGAACCAGAACCCGAAGACTCCGACAAGGAGCGGGGTGGCGAGCAGGTTGACGACGAGCAGCCTGTTTTCCAGGCGGTCGATGTCCTCGCGCAGGGCGCGGCGGATCTCGCGGCGTTCCCCGCGCATCGTCGCCTGCTGCTTCTGGAAATCCTCGATGGCCTTGGCCATCTCGGGCGTGGCGACGAGGCGGTTGCCCTCGCCCTTCTTGCCCTGCAGTTCGCTCAGCTTGGTCTGCACCTGCTGGAGGCGGTTATCCAGCTCGGTCAGCTTGGCCTGGTATTGCTTCTGGGCCTCGGCTTCCATCTTGCGCACGACGTCGAACGGGCGGAGCGAGGTGCCCTTGCCGCGGATGGTGATCAGGTCCTGCGACCCGCCGAGGAACTCCACGGTGTTGGCCGCGAAGGCGAGGTTGTCGTTGAAAGGTTGTGCGGCGGTCTGGCCGAAGAAGTTGAACTTGCGGACGCTGTAGTCGTCGAAGAGCCAGTCGGTGTCGGCGATGACGAAGAGCGTGGAGGTGCCCTTGGATTCCTTCAGGGACGGGGCCGACTTGGCCTCCTCCTTCTTGGCGTCGTCCTTCTTCGCCTCGTCCTTCTTGGCCGGATCGTCGGCGGGCTTGTCGTCCTTGGGCGCGCCATCCGGGAAGGCGGACTTGAACTTGCCGGTGACGAGGGCCGCGATCGTCTTCTTGCCGCTGGGCGTGATCTGCTTGGCGACGTCGTCGGGCTGCGCGAACTGCAGCATCATGCTGGGGGTGTCGCCGGCCTGGGAGGAGGTCTCCACCAGCGGCGTGAAGGTGAGGGAGCCGCCGGCTTTCTGGGAAATGCTGCCGGACTCGATGAACATGAGGGAGCTGAGCTGGGCGGTGGCGAGGGACTTGGAATTGAAGAGCTGGCGGTTGCTCAGGCTCAGCCAGACCGGGTAGCGGGCCACGCCTCCGCCACCGGTCTGCACCTGCGTGGCGTTTTCAAGGTCACCGACGACCTTCTGGGAGTCGTAGGCGACTTCGTAGGCGTTGAGAAGGGTGGCGAGATCGCTGGAGACGTTCTGCACGCCGCCGCCCATCATCATCTGCTGCGGGTTGCTTTGCCGCTTGAAGTGCTGGGACGAGGGATCGACGGCGACGAACACCGGCTTGCCGCCGAGCAGGAACTGGTCGATGGCGAACTGCAGCTTGGGCGAGACATTCTGCGGGTGCACGACCATGAGGGCGTCGAGGTCGGCGGGAAGCTCGGTGGCGGTGGCCTCGACGGTGACGATCTTGAACGACTGCTCGAGCTCGCTCATCACCATCTGCGAAGGCTGCGGCTGGCGGCGCATCATCATCATCATCTGCATTTCCTGGGGACTCGTGCCCTGGAGGGGCAGGCTGGTGAGGAGGCCGAGCTTCCGCTTGTCGAGCTGCTGCACCGAGTAGATCAGTTTCGACAGATCATACTCGAGGAACTGCTCCCGCTGGGGAGTGAAGGCGGGGATGTTCTTCTGCTGGTCGGCCTGGGTGACGATGAGGCCGAAGAAGAACGGTTCGCCGCCCTGCTGGGCGACCTGCGGCGTGAGGCCGGCGGCCGTGGCCTTTTCCTCCTCCGGGGTGTCCGGACGCGGATTGACCACGTTGAGGGTCAGCTTGCCGCGGGATGCGCGGACGTACTGTCGGAGCATCTCCTGCACCCGTGCGGCGTAGTTCTTGTAGGCAATCGGAAGCCCGCTGGCGTCCTTGGAGAAGTAGAGGTCGATGGACACCGGCTCCTCGATCTTGCCGAGCATCTTGCGGGTGCCTTCGGAGAGCGAGTAGATCGAATCGGCGGTGGCGTCGACGCGCACCGGAAGGGACGAGGCCAGGTAGTTGACCAGGACGAGGCCGACCAGGAGGAGGCCGGTGGCGATGGTTTTGCTGCCCATTTTCATGGCGGAAGCGAAAGGAGGGTCGGAAGGGAGGGGGAAGGGCTCAGCGCTCGAGCACCACCACGTTGAGGAAGAGGGTGAAGCCCATCAGCGAGAGGAAGAAGATGACGTCCTTGGGATCGATGATGCCCTTGGTGAAGGCGTCGAAATGCGTGATGAAGCTGAAGTTCGCGAGGGCGTCGGCCAGGGCGAGCGGCAGGAGTCCCTCAAGGGTCTCCGTGAAGCTGCTGAAGCCCAGGAACAGCAGGACGGCGCACGCCGCGAGACTGAGCACGAAGCTGATGACCTGGTTCTTCGTCATCGCGGACATCAAGGTGCAGACTCCGAGGTAACCCCCGGCCATCAGGATGGCTCCGAGGTAAGTGGTGACGACGACCCCCCAGTCGGGGCTGCCCAGGTAGCCCACGGTGAGGGCCATGGGGAAACTCAGCAGGACGGCGATGGCGAGAAAGGCCCAGCCGGCGAGAAACTTGCCGAGGACGGCCTCCAGCGTGGTGACTGGCAGGGTGAAGAGAAGCTCGACCGTGCCGGAGCGTTTTTCCTCGGACCAGAGGCGCATGCCGACGGCCGGGACGAGGAACATGAAGAGCCACGGGAAGAACGTGAAGTAGCTCTCCATGCTCGCAACGCCGGCGCGGAAGAACGCCCCGTAACGGGAGAAGGCGAGCGAGACCGAGATGACCAGGAAGGCGACCAGGAAGACATACGCGACCGGCGAGCGGAAATAGCCGAGAAACTCGCGTTTGAAGATCGGAGCGATGTGACGCATGGCGAAGGAAACGAAGAGAGGGAGACGGGGAAGGGAGGGGGATGGGGCGGCGGGAAGCGGGGAAGAGCGGGACGGGCGGGTTCGGAGGTCCTGCTGGCTTCGCGTGCTTCCGCTCAGATGTCGCCGCGGGTGAGGTTGCGGAAGATCTCGTCGAGGCGCGCGCCGGGCTGGCGGGCGCGCAGTTGTTCCGGGGTTTCATCGACCACGACCTTGCCCTGCGAAATGATGATCACCCGGTTGCACACGGCGTCCACCTCCTCGAGGATGTGCGTGGAGAGAATCACGGCCTTCTCGACGGCCATGCTCTTGATCAGCGAGCGCACCTCGTTCTTCTGGTTCGGGTCGAGTCCGTCGGTGGGCTCGTCGAGCACGAGCACGGGCGGATCATGCAGCAGCGCCTGCGCGAGTCCGACCCGCTGCTTGAAGCCCTTGGAAAGGGTTTCGACGCTCTGTTTGCGCACCGGTGCGAGGTGGGTGAGGTTGATCGCCCGGTCGACCGGGGCCCGTCGGGATTCGGCGGTGCGGAACCCGCGGATCTCGGCGATGAAGCCGAGGAACTCCTCCACGGTCATCTCCGGGTAGGCCGGGGCGCTTTCCGGCAGGTAGCCGATCTTCCCTTTCACGGCCACGGGAGCCTCGGCGACGTCGATGCCATCGACCGTGGCCTTGCCCGCGTTGGGGCGAAGGAAGCCGGTGATCATCTTCATCGTGGTCGACTTTCCGGCGCCGTTGGGGCCCAGAAAGCCGAGGATGTCGCCGCGCTTGACCGTGAACGTGACGCCATCCACCGCGCGTTTGTGGCCGTAGGTTTTGACCAGACCTTTGACTTCAATCATGGGGCGATGCAGGAGGTGAAAGTTGCCGATAAGACCCTAAAGACGGAACCGGTTCCCGAAGGATGCGAAACCGGAGCGTCGGGTAAAAATTAGGCAGAGGGAGGCCGGCAAGAAAAAATGGCAAGGGCGAAGCGGCGGCCGGCACCCGGCCGAAGGTCCGCCGGGGGGTCAGACCACCGGTGCGGCCGGAGGTGTGGCGCCGGGGAGCGCGGCTCGATCCTGTTCGGTGCGGAGCCGGAGCTGGCCGCAGGCGGCGTCGATGTCGTGGCCCTTTTCCCGTCGGAGGGTGACCGAGACCCGGGCGGCCCGGAGCACCTGCGCGAACCGTTCCTGCCGCGCCAGGCCGGGCCGCCGCCAGGCGAGGCCGGCAACGGAGTTGTAGGGAATCAGGTTCACGTGGGCATGGAGGTCGCGGGCGAGATCGCGCAGCGCTTCCGCCTGCTCGAGCGAGTCGTTCACGTCTTCGATCAGAATGAACTCGAGGGTCACCATCCGTCCGTGCCGTTCGGCAAAGGTGCGGATGGCCGGCACCAGCTTGGCGAGCGGATAAGCCCGGTTGATCGGCATGATTTTCTCCCGGACCTCGTCGGTGGCGCCGTGGAGCGACACCGCGAGGCGGAAGCCCAGGTCCTCTTCGGCGAGCTGGAGGATCTTCGGCACGAGGCCGCTGGTGGAGATGGTGATCCGCCGGGCGCCGAAGCCGAGCCCCCAGTCGGCGTTGAGGATGCGCAGGGCGGTGAGCAGCGCGTCGTAGTTGGCCAGCGGTTCGCCCATCCCCATCACGACGATGTTGTCGAACGAGGCGAGTTCGGTGCGGGCCCGCGGCGTGCGGGCATCCTCGCGATAGCAGACCTGCAGAAGCTGCGCGACAATTTCGCCGGCGTGCAGGTCGCGTTTTAGTCCGGCCAGTCCGCTGGCGCAAAAGACGCAGCCCATGGCGCAGCCGACCTGGGTCGAGATGCAGATGGTCTTGCGGGAGTGGTCGAGACCGACGCCCTCCTGCGGGGCGCGGATGATCACGGTTTCGATCAGGGAGCGGTCCCGCAGTTCGAGCAGCAGCTTGTCGGTGACGTCCTCGGACTGCCGGTTGAGGACGAGCGCGGCGGGCATCAGGTCAAAGCTGTCGGCCAGCCGCTGCCGCAGCGCCTTCGGGAGATTGGTCATGTCGTCCCAGGTGCGCGCGCGCTTCTTGTAGACCCAGTCAAGGATCTGCCGGCCGCGGAAGGCGGGTTCGCCCAGGGCGCGCAGACGCTCCGTCAGCGAGTCGAGGGTCTCGCCGGTGAGCGCGGGCCGGTCGGGCGTGTACTTCATGGGCGCCGGCAAGCTGAGGGGCGGGCCGGCCTTCGTCAAAGTTTCCCGCCCCGGGACTCGCCAGCGCGGGCGCGGTTCGGCTAGGGTGGCGCGGACATGACCCCACGATTCCTTGCTTTCCTCCTGCTGCCGGCGGCGCTGGTGGCCGGTGATCCCGCCCCACATCGATTCCAGGGCCGGATTGAACGATTCGAACCGGCCTTCGACGACTTGGTGGCGCCGACGGCCGCGATTGAGAAGCTCGCGGAGGGCTTCAACTGGTCCGAAGGGCCGGTATGGTTCGATGGCGCCCTGCTGTTTTCCGATGTGCCGGAGAACGTGATCTACCGGTGGCGCCCGGGGACGACCCAGGCCGAGGTCTTCCTCAAGCCGAGCGGGCTACTGCAGCCCGTCCCGGGGTTTCGCGAACCCGGCAGCAACGGCCTGGGGCGCGACGCCCAGGGAAGGCTCCTGGTGTGCCAGCACGGCGAGCGGCGCATCGCCCGGTACGAAAACGGACGCTTCACGCCCGTGGCGGACCGCTTCGAGGGGAAGCGCTTCAACAGCCCCAATGACCTCGCGGTGCGGCGCAACGGCGACATCTACTTCACCGACCCGCCCTACGGCCTGGAGAAACTCAACGACTCCCCGTTGAAGGAGCTGCCCCACAACGGAGTCTACCGGGTCACGCCCGCCGGGAAGGTCACACTGGTGACCAAGTCGCTGACCTTTCCCAACGGCATCGGTTTTTCGCCCGACGAGCGCACGCTCTATGTGGCGGTCAGCGACGGCCGCGCCCCGCGGATCGTCGCGTACGACGTGGCGCCGGACGGCGGCGTGGCGGGCGAGCGCATCTTCTTTGACGCCCTACCGCTGCGGTCCCCCGGCGTCCGGGGATCGTGTGACGGACTGAAGGTCGACCGGGCGGGCAATGTCTGGGCGACCGGCCCGGGAGGCGTGCTGGTGATTTCGCCGGCTGGCCGGCTGCTCGGACGCATCAACACCGGCGAAGCCACAGGCAACTGCTGCTGGGGTGACGACGGCGGCACGCTCTACATCACCGCCGACATGTTCCTCCTGCGGGTGCGGACGCTCACCCGCGGCGCCGGCTGGTGAGGCACGGCCCCGCGGGTGGCGGAGCCGTGCCCCGGGAGGTGAAACCGCGGGTCAGCGTTTCGCGAGCGCGCGGTTGAGGGCGCTGACGATCGCCTTGATCGAGGCGAGCTCGATGTTGGTGTCGATGCCCGCGCCGAAGAGCGTCTGGCCGCGTTCGGTCTTGATCTGGATGTAGCTGACGGCGCGGGCCTCGGAACCCTTGCCGAGCGAATGCTCGGAGTAGCTCAGCACCTCGAACTTCGGCAGCGCCGTGGTCGCGAGGGCGCGGGCGAAGGCGTCGATCGGTCCATTGCCGGTGCCGGCGAGCTGGTGGGCCACTCCGTCGACGACGAGCGCCGCCTCGCAGCGGACATCGCTGTCGCGCTCGGTGGTCTTGAAATGGCGCAAGGCGATCGGCGTGCTGCGCTCGAGGTACTCCTGCCGGAAGACCTCATGCACCTCGGCCGGCTGCAGCTCGGTGCCCTTGGCGTCGGCGACATCGTTGATGATTTTGCCGATCTCCTTGTGCATGAGCTTGGGCAGCGTGTAGCCGAACTCGTGCTCGAGCACGTAGGCGACGCCGCCCTTGCCCGACTGGGCGTTGATCCGGATGATCGCGCGGTAGCTGCGCCCGATGTCGGCTGGATCGACCGGGATGTAGAGCACGTCCCAGGGCGCGTGCGGGTCGCGGGCATCGCGGGCCGCCCACGACTTCTTGATTGCGTCCTGGTGGGAGCCGCTGAACGCGGTGAACACCAACTCGCCCGCGTACGGCTGCCGGGGCGGGACCTCGAGCCGGGTGGTGCGCTCGTAGACTTCGCGAATCTCGTTGATGTTGGAGAAGTCCAGCGCGGGGTGGATTCCGTGGGTGTAGAGATTCAGCGCGACGGTGACGATGTCGAGGTTGCCGGTGCGCTCGCCGTTCCCGAAGAGCGTGCCCTCGACCCGATCCGCGCCGGCGAGCATGCCCAGCTCGGTGGCGGCGATCCCGGTGCCCCGGTCGTTGTGGGTGTGGAGGGAGACCAGCGTGAGAGGGCGGCGGGTGAGGTGCGTGCACATCCATTCGATCTGGTCGGCGTGCACGTTGGGCGTCGCGTATTCGACCGTCGCCGGGAGGTTCAGGATGATCCGGTTCTCCGGGGTGGGCTGCCAGACATCGGTGACCGCCTCGCAGACCTCGAGCGCGAACGGCAGTTCGGTGCTGGTGAAGCTCTCCGGCGAGTACTCGAAGCGCAGGCGGGTGCCGGCGGCGACGAGCGACGCGCTGTGTTGTTTCACCCACTTCGTTCCCTGCACGGCGATCTGCTTGATCTCGGCTGGGGTGGCGCCGAAGACGTACTTGCGCTGGGCCGGGGAGGTCGAGTTGTAGAGGTGGAAGATGGCGTGCTTCGCGCCCCGGAGCGCCTCCAGGGTGCGGGTGATCAGTTCCTCGCGGCACTGGCAGAGCACCTGGATGGCCACGTCGTCCGGGATGCGGTTCTCCTCGATCAGCCGGCGGCAGAAATCGAATTCGATCTGGGAGGCGCTCGGGAAGCCCACTTCGATCTCCTTGAAACCGATTTTCACGAGCATCTCGAAGTACTCGAGCTTCTCCTCCACGCTCATGGGCTGGGCGAGGGCCTGGTTGCCATCGCGGAGGTCGACGCTACACCAGATGGGCGCGCGCGTGAGGGTGCGGCTGGGCCACTGCCGTTGAGGGAGGGAGACCGGCGGAAACGGCCGGTATTTCGTGATGGGCGCAGATTGCATGACCGAAAGATCGACTGACAAAAACGTTGGAAAGCGGAAGGGAGGGAAACGAGGCGACCGGAGGAAGCCGGTCAGTTTGACAGCACGCCTGGGACGGCGGCGATACGGAAATCCAACCAACGCACGACCCGCCGCTGGGCGGCGTCCTCAAAGGTCGTGCGCGCTCGTAAGTCGAAGCGTCTGGGCGGGACTCGGTTTCACTGCGTTCCCCCGGTATCGGCACGGGGCGGAAAATGTCAAGGGACGGTTCGCGGGGAGGCGGCATCGGACGCCTCGGATTTGGGCACCTGGACCCCTCCGAACCGTTCTGTAACCCACCGGAACAAGGCACGTCTTGCCTGTTGTGCCTGTCCTTGCCTCCATCCGCGCATGCCCGACGAAGCCGACCCGCCGTTTGACCTGGCGGCTTGTCTTGCGCGCGTGCGGCGGAAGGATCAGCAGGCGGCGCGGGACCTGGTCGGGCACCTGTATCCGTTGGTCATCCGCATCGTCCGGTCGCATCTTCCCCGGCGCGTCGCCGAGGAGGATCTCGCCCAAGAGGTGTTCCTGAAGATGTTCTCCCGTCTGGCACAGTACCAGGGAGCGGTCCCCTTTCCGCATTGGGTTTCGCGGATTGCGGTCACCACCTGCATCGATCACCTGCGGGCCCAGAAACGGCGTCCGGAGTTCCGCTGGGCCGATCTCTCGGAGAACGAAGCCGAGGTGCTGGAGGCCGTGATGACGAACGCGAATGACGTCGCGGCCAACGATGCGATGGCGGCGCACGAGCTGGTGCACAAGCTGCTCGGGCAGCTGAAGCCGGACGACCAGTTGGTGATCCGGCTGCTCGACCTCGAGCAGAAGACCATTGCGGAGATTTCCCAAATCACCGGATGGAACCAGTCGCTCATCAAGGTGCGGGCGTTCCGGGCCCGGCGCAAATTGCAGAAACTCTTCCAGGAACTTCGTCGAAAGGAACGCTCATGAACAACTCCCTCCACGATCCCCGCCACCCTTGGTTCCGTCTGGTCGCTGCGGCTCGCACGGTGCGGGATGACCGCACGGAAGGGGCTCCGTACGGCTTCGCGACGCGGGTCGCCGCGCTGGCGCTAGCCCCGGAGCGGGCGGTCCGTTCGTTGTTCGAGGTCTTCGCCCTGCGGGCCCTCGTGATCGCGAGCCTCCTCGCGGTCTGCAGCATCGCGATCAACTACAACGAGATTTCCCGGCGCCTGGCCGGTGGAGCGGACGACCTGCTGCTCGCGGATGATGACACCGTGGTCGCGGTGCTGGCACTTGCGGACTGAGCATGGATCGGCCCTGGAAGGTCATCGCGGCCTTCGTCGGTGTGTTCATCGCCGGCGCGGTGTTTGGCGGGTTCTTCACGCTGCGCTCCGCCGGGCGTTGGTTCGCCCCTGAACGCCCCAAGGGGGCGGTGAAGGCGGCGCCGGGCTCCGGCCAGGCGGCGGGCAATGCGACGATTCTCTCGCGCTCCGCCCAGCAGGTGATGCGCTCCCTCAATCCACGCCTCAACCTGACCGCGGAGCAGCAGAAGGCGATTCGACCGATCGTTTCTCGTGCGACCGAGGATCTCCAGCGGATGCAGCGGGAGCACCTTGCGGATGTCACCCGCACCACCGAGCGGATGTACGCCGACCTGGCTCCCGTCCTCACAGTGGAACAGCGGACCCGGCTTCAGCAGATGCGCGAGGAGATGTTCGAACGGGCGGTGCGCGAGCGGGAGAAACGCGGGGAAGCGAGCCCGGTGGCAGCCAAGAAGGTAGCCGAAAAGGACCCGAAGTCGGGTCCCTGACGGGTCCGGCGACTTGTTTTTTTCCGCCGGTGCGTTCACGGCGGTGCATCGGGGAGGAAACGACTGTCGCACCGATTAGGTTTGCGCCACTCCCCGGGCGGCACATGGTTCGCGCCGGCCAGGTGCCATGCATGGGCAGGCGCGTGAACTCCGCCAGGACCGGAAGGTAGCAACGGTAACGACGTTCTCCCAGTGCCGTGGAGTGCCTGGCCACTTTTTTTGCCCGGGCCTCGGATGCGCCGGCGCACCGCGGACGACAGACCGCGACGCGGAAAGGGCGCAGCCGGTCGATTTTCCGTTTGCGCTTCGTGGTTTTCGTTTTGGGCTAGCGAAAGTGTCTTCGACTTACCAAGTCATCGCCCGCAAGTGGCGGCCGCAGACCTTCGACGACGTGGTCGGGCAGGATCACGTGGTGCGCACCCTGCGCAACGCGATCGGCCGCAACCGCATCGCCCACGCCTACCTCTTTGTTGGACCGCGGGGCACCGGGAAGACCTCGACCGCCCGCATCTTTGCCAAGGCACTCAACTGCACGGGCGGGCCCCGGGCGGATTTTGATGCCAATGATCCGGCCTGCCTCGCGATCGCCGAAGGCTCGCATCTCGACGTGATCGAGATCGACGGGGCGTCCAACAACGGCGTCGATCAGGTCCGCGAACTCCGGGAGACGGTGCGCTACGCGCCCGCCCAGGGGAAGTTCAAGGTCTATATCATCGACGAAGTGCACATGCTGTCGCCGGCGGCGTTCAACGCCCTGCTGAAGACGCTCGAGGAGCCGCCGGCGCACGTGAAGTTCGTCTTCGCCACCACGGATCCGCAAAAGGTGCTGCCGACAATCGTCTCCCGCTGCCAGCGCTTCGACCTGAAACCGATCCCTCCCGAACTGATTGTCGAGCGGCTGAAGCGAATTGCGGCGGACGAGAAGATCCGGGTGTCGGACACCGCCCTGGCCTCGATTGCCCGGCTGGCCGACGGCGGCATGCGGGACGCCCAGTCGATCCTCGATCAGATGATCTCCTTCTGCGGGTCCGAGATCACCGAACCCGATGTGCTGGATGTCTACGGCCTCGTCGCCGCCGGCAAGGTCGAGGAATTGGGAGCGGCCCTGTCCGCCGGAGATCACCGAAAGATCGTCGCCGTGGTCGACGAATGCGATTCCTCGGGGCGCGACCTGGTGCGTCTCCTGGCGGATGTGCAGGCGCTCGTCCGGACGGTGCTGCTCGACGCAATCGCGCAGGGCGGCCGCAGCTCGCGGCTCGGTGGCGTGTCCATGACCACCGAGCAGTTGACGAGGTTGCTCGACGGCCTGCGGGAAGGGGAGACCAGCGTGAAACTGGGCCTGGCGGAGAAGATCAACTTCGAGGTGACGCTGCTCAAGGCGGTGGAGGCCAGCCGGGCGCGGGCGATCGACAGCCTGATCAAGGAACTTGCGGCTCTGGCCGAGGACGCCCCGTCAGGCGGGGCGGGCGACGAAAAAAAAAAGACCTGATTGACGAACTGGACTCGCGGTTGCGGGCCCGGCTCACGGGCTCCGACGGAGGGAGCGCCGCGGCGGGCATCGACGCGCCGCCGGGAAACGAAGAAACGGAGGCGGCCCCGGCGCGCGTGGCTCTGGAGTCCCGGGAAGACGGGGAGCCGGCGACCACTTTAGGAGAAGTTGCCTCCGCTTGGCCGGACGAGGCTGCGGAGTCGGCGTTCCTCGCCGAAGCGCGGGAGCGAGGGGAAACGCCGAAGGCCGCGGGCACGGCCGCGGAGAAGGTCGAGGAAACTCCGGCCCGGCCCCTGCCTCCGCTGGAGCAACTGGTTGAGCGCATTCCGGCGGGCGTGCGCGAGACCCTCGATGATCTCTTTCGGGCGCGGTTCGTGCGCGTCGTCCGGCTGCCGCGCAAGGCGCTCAAGAGCTGACAGACCTATTCCTTCCACTCGGTGCCCAAGGCCCGGCGGCCGGCGAGGCTGACGACGGGGAAATAGGCCTCAACGGTGGTTTGGTGAAACGGCGCCAGGAGGGGAATCGGCCGGCGTTCATACAAGCCCTCCGCCACCCCTTCAAAGGCATCGAGGCGCGCGAGGGCCTCCGCACTGACTTCCCAGACCTCGCCGCGCACACCCTCGGAGTCCAGCGGGTCAGGACCGATGCCGGGGTAGCCTCCGAGGTCGTAAAGTTGGAAGCCTGGAGGCGTCTTCGCGTCGCCGATGAGTTTCTGGCCTGCCAACTGCGCGTGGTTGCAGCACCCTTGCTTGAGGGTGCCGTAGACAAAGAGCCAGTGGCTCACGGCGACGGCGGCTGGGCGCCCGGGGCGAGGAACTCCACCACTACGGCCGTGGTGTTGTCCCGGCCCGAGGCCGACAGGGACTCTTCGACGAGCCTTTGGGCGTGACTGGCCGCCGGGTTCTGCGAACGGTCCGGAGGGGGAGTTCGCAGCAGTTCCTCGATCTGGCGATCCCAGAGTCCGTCGGTCAGACCGTCGGAACAAATCAGGAAACGATCGCCCGGCCGGTGGGCGACGGCGCCGATGTGGGGATCGATGAACTGATGCCCTGCTCCCAGCGCCTGTTGGAGTGCGTTGCGGCGGGGATGGGTGCGCGCCTCCCGTTCGTTGATCTTCCCGTTGCGCCGGAGCCAGCCCACGTGGCTGTGATCGTGCGTGACCTGAGTCAGATGGCCATCATGCGGGAGGTAGTAGATGCGGCTGTCGCCGAGGTGGGCGAAGTACATCCAACCCGGCGTGAACCACGCGAGGCTGAGGGTCGCCCCCATGCCGGAGCATTCCTCGTAGGAGTATCCCAACTTGAGCATGTCATGGTGCGCCTGGGTAAACAACTCCGCGAGCACATCGGCAAAGCCCATTCCCATGCCGGCCGCGGACATGCGGAAGGCGCGGGGAAAAAGCCGGGTGATCCGATCCCGGGCGATACGGCTGGCGAACTCCCCGGACTTGGCGCCGCCCATCCCGTCACTGACGGCGAAGATGAAATCGGCACTCGCCAGCGAGGCGGACCCGGTCTTGCCGAGGTAGCGGACCTCATGCCCGTCGACGGCGAGGGCGAGAAAGACGTCCTCGTTGTTGGGCCGGATCCGCCCGACGTGGGTCAATCCGGACCACAGCACGTCGGACGGTGGTCCGGGAGGGGGAGTGATGTCGCTGGGAGGTTCCTGCGGCGTCATTGATTGATGGTCGGCTTGAGGGATACGGACTGCCCGGTGCCGTCGTCCAGGATGGTCGCGAACTCGAAATCGATGATGCAGAATCGGCCGTCGGTGACGCGGTAGGTGATGTTCCGCAACTCCCGGTCTTCGTGCCGCACGCCGTACTTCTCGAGTTCCGCGAAGATCTCCTTCTGCCGGTCGGGGCCCAATTGGTCCACCCGCCGCCCGCAGTTGGTGGTGACGATCCGGAGGGTTTCGGTATCGACTTCGAGGAGCTTGGGCACGAAGTCGCAACCCCGGGTTTCAAGCAGACGAAGGACACGCACTTCATGGTCGAACCGCTCCCGGGCAAAGCGGCCGCGAAACGTCTTGTGGACCCGGCCGTCGTAGCCAATGCGCACCGTGGCGCGGGCGGTGTCCTTGATTTCTTGCATCGCTGGAGGAGGTTTCGGGGCGCGGTCCGTGCTGGCAAGCCGGCGTTCGGACGGGCGAAGAACTCCCGGGCAAACGCGCGAGGTAAAGAAAGCGGGGGATTCCCGAACTTTCTGCCGCCGATGGCATGTGAGTTGCTCCAATGGGTCCCGGGTTTTTCCGCTGGTGATCCCGCGAGATTCTTTCGCACGTTACCGCGGGTATTTCCCGCAACCCTGCAACTCAGACCACCTCAACATGGCCAAATACAAACTGGAATACATCTGGCTCGACGGCTACACGCCGCTCGCCAACTTGCGCAGCAAGACGCAGATCAAGGAATACGCCGCGTTTCCGAAGATCGAAGAACTGCCCTTGTGGGGCTTTGACGGCAGCTCCACGCAGCAGGCCGAAGGCAAGAGCTCCGACATCGTGCTGAAGCCGGTGGCGGTGTTCCCGGATTCGACGCGGAAGAACGGCGTGCTGGTGATGTGCGAGACGTTCCTGCACACGGGCGAGGCGCATCCCTCGAATTCCCGCGCCACGATTCCGGATGACCCCGACACCTGGTTCGGGTTCGAACAGGAGTATTTCTTCTACAAGGACGGTGCTCCGCTGGGCTTTCCGCCCGGAGGGTTCCCGGCGCCCCAGGGGCCCTATTACACCGGCGTCGGTTACAAGAACGTCGGGTGTGTCGCCCGGGAGATCGTCGAGAAGCACATCGACCTCTGCCTCGATGCCGGCATCAACATCGAAGGCATCAACGCCGAGGTCGCGAAAGGCCAGTGGGAATTCCAGATCTTCGGCAAGGGTTCCAAGAACGCCGCCGATCAGATGTGGGTTGCCCGTTATATCATGGCACGCTTGTGTGAGTCCTACGGGATTGACATCGAATGGCGCTGCAAGCCGATCCGCGGGCCCTTCGATTCCCCGCTCGACTGGAACGGCTCCGGCATGCACTCCAACTTTTCGACCAAGCACATGCGCGAAGTCGGTGGCAAAGCCTACTTCGAGAAACTCATGGAGGCTTTCGCCAAGAAGATGGACGAGCACATCGCCGTGTATGGGCCGGAGAACCACCTCCGTCTCACCGGGCTGCACGAAACTCAGTCGATCGACAAGTTCACCTATGGTGTCGCCGATCGCGGCGCGTCGATCCGCGTGCCACACAGCTTCATCAAGAACGGCTACCGGGGTTACCTGGAAGATCGCCGGCCGAATTCGGCCGCCGACCCGTACCTCGTCGCGGGCCGCATCTTGAAGACCATCCAGTCGGTGCCCACCACCTGATCAGGTCCCACACCTGACCCCGCCGACTGCGCGGCGCCATCCCCCGGGGGATGGCGCCGTTTTCTTTTCGGGGTGGAACGGGAGGGCGGTTTGGACTTGGCTCCAGGAGTCGTCCCTCGGCCCGTACTGTCGCGCATGCCTACCTCGCCGCCGCCTGCCGCCCCTCCACCCCCGCGCTGGGAGTGGCTGCAGGTCGCACTGGTCGTCGGGGCACTGGCGTGGACGACGGTCTTCAATGGGGGCTACGGGGCCCGGTTCGCCCTCGTCACCCTCGGCCTCGTCGCCGCGCTGGTCGTGTTGCACGCCTGGGCGTGGTTCGGTGATGTCCATCGATCGGTCACGCTGCATCCCGGCGGGTGGGCCTTGGTGCCTTTCCTGGTTTATGCCCTGGCCAATGTGATCTGGGTCACTCCGGTGCCGTGGCTGGGCTGGTTCGACTGGCTGAACTGGGCGCAGCTGGCCGCGGTTTTCTGGGTCGTGCTGAACGGCGTCAGGTCGCGACGTCCGCGGTGGGTCTTGTTCCACGCCTTGGTTGCGCTGGCGCTGATCGAGGTGCTGGTGGGATGTTATCAGAAGTTCGTGCAGCCGGAGTGGAAGATGATCGGTGCGGCGCGCGGATCCGAGTTCTTCAACCGCGCCAGCGGCACGTTCAGCATACCCAACAGCCTGGCAGGTTTCTTCCTCCTGCTGTTCCCGGCGGTCGCGGCCCTGGCCTTCCGCCGCGTGGCAGGTGCCGCGGCCCGGGTGTGGTGGGGGTGGGTGGGACTGGTCCTCTTGCTCGGACTTGGTTTGACGGTCAGCCGGGGTGCTTGGCTCGCCCTGGCAGCAGCACTCATCGCCTGGCCGCTGTTGGTCGGGCGACGATCGTGGAAGCAGCGGGTGGGAATCGCCCTGGCCGTGCTGGTCGTGCTCGGGGCGGTCGGGGCACTGGTGGGAAGGAAGTTCCCCGAGGCGCGGCAGCGTTTCAACCAACTGGCGCTCGATGGCGGGGAAAAGACCCGACCCATTCTCTGGCGGGCGGCGTGGGCGCTGTTTCAGGAGGCGCCCGCATTTGGAACGGGGGCGGGGAGTTTCAATGTGCGATTCGAACCGTTCCGACCCGAGCGTTTTTGGGACGAACCGATGTGGGCGCACAACGAGTACCTGAACACCTTGAGCGACTATGGGCTCGCCGGAGGTGTCCTGTTGGCTGTCGGCGTGATTGGAATTGGGCTGGGGTGCCTTCGCCGGAAGCCGGCGGGGGTTCGGGCGGAAGCGGATCCGGTGGTCACGGGTGGTTTGGCCGTGGGACTGCTGGCGTTCGGCCTGCAGCTGCTGGTCGACTTCCACCTCAAGATTCCCGCCTTGGCGCTGGCGGCCTCGACTGTGGCTGCCCTCGCGGTGGGGCGGAGCTGGCTGCCACCTACGGACCCGGCAGCGCGAGGTTCGCCGCGGTCCGTCCGATTCGGAGCGTTGGCGGGAGTGGGGGTGGGCGTGGCAGCGGTCTTACTTCATTTCGTGCCGCTGCTGCGGGCGGAGTCGCGCCGGAGTGAGGCCGCGCGCTTGCTGGATCCGCTGCTCCGCTCCGCGCCGGCGAGTCCCGATTATGCCCGCGTCGTCCCCCAGGTGCGGCAGCTGCTCCGGGAGGCCACGCAACTGGCGCCAGCCCATGCTGACGCTTGGGCGGACTTGGCGCGCGCAACCACCTTGCTCGGATTCGTGCACCCGGACGACTTGGGGAAACTGGGTCGCGAGGCGGAGGAAGCTGCCGACCGCGCATTGGCAGTGTCCACGGTGCCGTGGGAATTCTGGGTGCGGCGGGGAGTGGCGCGGGATCTTCAGGGAAGATGGGCGGATGCGGGCACGGATTTCGCGGCGGCAGTGAAGTGCGCTCCGATGAACGCGAACGCGTGGTACTACTGGGCGGAACACCTTTTTCGCTCTTCTTTTACGCACGAAGTCGGAGAGGCGGCCCTGCGGACCTGTTTGCGCCTTGACCCATGGAATTCCGCGGGAGTAGCTTTGCGCCAGCGTTTGGCAAAAACCACGAAAGCACCCTAGCCGAACTCCATGCACAACCGATTTCTGTTCTCTCTCCTGGCGTGCGTCTTTCTCGCCGCCGGAGTTTTGCGCGGCCAGGCTCCATCGGCGGCACAGGCGCTTCAGGTTCATCCCGGACAGGTCTGGCTGACGAGTCCGGTCGGAGACGTGAAGATGGAGTTGAACGGCGTGATCACCGCGATCACCAGTCGGACGATGGTGCCAATTTCGGCGACGATCAGGACAGCCCAGGGTTCGAGTGTCGTGATGGTCTTCTCCAATCGTGCCAGCACGCAGCTCGGTCCGGACTCGGAGCTGAAGCTCGAGAAGTACTTCGATGACCCGACTGCCACCGCCAATACCGGTGGTGATCCCGAGGTGGAGGAACGAAAGTCCGACACGGTCTTGTTCCTCGCCAAGGGCGAGCTGACGGGAAAGGTCAAGTTGCGGAAGGACCGCCAGTCTAACTTCGAGGTGCGGACGCCGGTGGGCGCGGCAGGTATCCGTGGAACCACTTTCCGCATCGTTTATCGCCCGCCGGGAAGTGGTCAGGCGTTTGGCACGTTCCAGCTCACCAATGCGAATGGCTCCGTGGAGTTCAACCCGGGTTCCGGCGGTGGCGCGACCGGGGGAGGCGGCGGAGGAGGGGGCGGCGCGGGAGGAACTGGAGGCGGTGGTGGCGGGGGAACCGCTGGGGCTCCGTCGGCGACTGCAGCTGGGACGTTTTCGGGAATCGATATCCCGGCGGGCACCCAAATTGAAGTCGTCGTGACGCAGAACGCCCAGGGCAACTTCGTGGCCACGGCAGTGACCCCGTCCTCGTCGACGCCGATCCCACCGGCAGTTCAACAACAAATCACCGCCCTTTCCGAGGCCTTGGCCACGACCGTAAACCAGGTCGTCTATACTCCCACTCCCGCTCCTACCCAGCCGCAGGGCTCGGGCGGAACGGGCGGTGGAACTCCCGACCCTGGGACTGGTGGACAAACCGGAACGGGTGGACAGACCGGTACCGGCAGTGGGGGCCAGACCGGTGGGCAAGCAGGGACCCAGCAATCGGGGTCGCAGACGACGCCAATCAATGTTCAGACGGGTAGCGCGTCAGCTCAGGGTTCGGTCATCGTGACGCCTCCTCCTCCCAGAGTGACCAACCCGGGCGGAAACTGATTGGCGCGTGGATCGCTCGCGTCGTCGCGAGGGTTTCGTCTCGAAACCCTTCGAGGTTCCCGGCCGAGCAGTGGAATTCGTCGGTTCCCGGTATGGATCTGGTTTTCGCCTCCGGCCCGGGACCGTGAACCAGTGGAAACCGCGGGCGGTGGTGTGCGCATCGATCCGGGTTGCACACGAGGTTCAGATTTCAGCTTCCGTTCGGAGAGAGGGGCCCGTAGGAAGTAACTCATGAGCGCCATCAGGAAGCCGAGGTCGTTCTCCTTGCTTCGGTGGTGCCTGTTGCTCCCCATCCCGGTGATTTGGGGTGTCCTCGAATATCGGAAGCAGCTCGCATTTCTCGAAAACAAGTCGATCGACTGGCGCTTTCAGCAACGGGGTGAGTTGGAGTCCTCGGTCAAACTGATCTACGTCGACGTCGATTCCTTGTCGATCAGCGCGCTGGGAAACATGCCTTGGAGCCGCGACCTGCACTCCAAGGTGGCGGCGGCCCTCGTCAATGAAGCCAAGGTCAAGGCGGTGGGGTTCGACTTCGTCTTCTCCGATGCCGGCATCGCTCAGTCGGCGGATGAAACGAAGATGACTCGGGGGAACCGGGAGTTCGACCTGTTCCTGCGCAAGCAACCTCCGGTGGTTCTGGCCGCGGGCTACGCCGGCTGGAAGTTCATCAACGTCCGGGGCGAAAAAGAGGAGCGGCTCCTGCCGCTGCTCTCGCAGGATCCCCGCTGGATTCGCGGGGAAACGGCCAAGCTCGTGCCGCCGGAAATTCCCTACTTCCTCTTTTCCGATCGGGCTGGCAACCGGCGGTTCGACACTCCGGCCGCAGCGATCGGCCTGATCGACACCTTGGACAACGGCACCCGCCTCGTGCCTGCCTGGACTCCGGCCAACACCGGCATCACCTACTACCACATGGCGGTGGAGCTGGCGCGCCTCCACTGGGGACTGCCGGACAACGCGCTGCGAGTGACCAACGGTGTGCTGGAATTCGTCCGGGCGGATGGCTCGGTGCATGCGCGACTGCCGCTGATCGACGGCCAGCTCCTCGAGATCAACTGGTTCACCCGCTGGGAGGGGACCAAGGAACGCCCCGGGCCGAAGTCGATGCCGGTGCATGTGGAGTTTTTCGATGTCCTGCGTATGGCAATCGACCTTGAATCGAGCGACCCGCAGAAGAAGGCGGACGCTCGGGAGTTCTTTTCGGACCCGGAGCTGCGGGACGCCGTGGTACTGGTCGGACCGGTCGACCCGCTGCTGCAGGACTTGGCCCCAACCTCCCTGGATGAAGAGGCCGTGCCCAAAGTGTCGGTCCACGGCAATCTCCTTCGGACCATCGTGTCGGGTCAGTTGCTCCGCCGTCCTCCGACCTGGGCCGTCTTTGCCATCATCGGCGGGTTCGCCGTGTTCGTCATCCTGCTGTCGGCGGTGGGCAGCACGCGGACCGTGTGGACCACGATCGTGAAGGAACTCAGCATCCTGATCGTGCCGGTCGCGTGTTATGCCTGGCTGGCGTTTTTCGTCTTCAAGCACGGTCACTGGGTGTTGCCATTCACGGCGCCGATCGGCGCGGCTCTCACGACCGGCATCGGTGGCATGGTGCTGCATCTGATCGACCTGCAGCAGGCGAAGGGCCGGATCAAGGGCATGTTTGGCACCTACCTCGCACCCCAGCTGGTTGACCGCATGGTCGAATCGGGCGAGGACCCGCAGCTGGGCGGTCATGAGGAGCAGATCACGGCCTACTTCAGCGATATTCAGAGCTTCTCGACGTTCTCGGAAATTCTCTCGGCCAAGCAACTGGTCGACCTGCTCAACGAGTACCTCACGGCGTGCACCAACATCGTCACCGCACAGGGAGGCACCTTGGACAAGTACATTGGCGACGCGGTGGTCGCGATGTACGGTGCCCCGATCAAGTTGCAGGACCATGCGTTTCGAGCCTGCGTCGCCTCCCAGTTAATTCACCAGAGGCTCGCGGAACTGCGGGCGAAGTGGAAGAGCGAGGGCGACCGGTGGCCGGAACTGGTCTGGAAGATGCAGACGCGCATCGGTCTCAACACCGGCAAGGCCGTCATCGGCAACATGGGCAGCGAGACCCGGTTCAACTACACCATGATGGGTGATGATGTGAACCTCGCCGCCCGGATGGAATCCGGCGCCAAGAGCTGGGGCGTGTACACGATGTGTTCGGGGGAGACGATGGAACAGTGCCGGAAGTTCGGCGGCGACCGGGTGGTGTTCCGCTTCCTCAACAAGATTCGGGTGAAGGGTCGGTCGCAGGCGGTCCCGATCTACGAGATCATGGGGCTGAAGGAATCCCTGCCGCCCACCGCACTGGAGTGCCGCGGGTTGTTCGATCAGGCGATGGCCAAGGTGGGCGCCCGCGACTGGGACGGCGCGGTGGCTCTCTTCCGCCAGAGTGCCGAACTCGAGCCGCTCCAGCCGGGGAAGACTCCGGGCGTAAAGCTCAATGCCTCGCTCGCCCTGATCGAGAAGGTCGAGGACCTGCGGCAGATGAACCTCGGCGACGACTGGGACGGCGTCTACGAGATGACAGAGAAGTGAACCCCGGCGCGCCGGGCGCGGGCGACGGGCGGGACGCTTACTTCAGCAGCATGTCCTTCACCGTCCGTCCGGCCGGAATCATCGGCAGCACGTGTTCGGTGTAGGGCACGACGACGTCGAGCACGTACGGACCGTCGTGGTCGAGCATCTCCTGGATGGCGGGGCGGAGGTCGGCCTTCTTCAGCACCCGGCGACCCTTCACGCCGAATCCTTCCGCGATCTTCACGAAGTCCGGATAGAGGGCGTCGGGGTTGTCGGGACTGCCGACGTTGGTTTCGTCGCCGAGAATGGTGTTGCCGCGGACGCTGCCATAGAAGCGGTCCTCCCACTGCACGACCATGCCCAGGTGCTGGTTGTTCAGGATCATCGCCTTCGCGGCGATCTTCTCGATGCGGCACGTGGCGAGTTCCTGGATGTTCATCATGAACGAGCCGTCGCCGTCGATGTCGATGACCTGCTTGTGCGGGCACGCGACCTTGGCGCCCATGGCGGCAGGGTAGCCGAAGCCCATTGCCCCCAGGCCGAGGGAGCTGATGTAGCGCCGAGGCTCGTTGAATCGGTAGAACTGCGCCGCCCACATCTGATGCTGGCCGACCCCGGTCGTGATGATGGCATCGCCCTTGGTCAGTTCATACAGCGCCTGCACGGCCTCCTGCGGCACGATGTGCCGGCTTTCCTCGAAGCGGAAGGGATGGTCGCGCTTCCAGGTCGCAATCTGGGCCTGCCAAGCCGAGGTGTCGGGGGCGGCGAACTTCTGCGCGGCCGCGAGGGAGAGTAGCCGGCCCAACGCGTGGCGGACGTCGCTGGTGATCGCCACGTGCGCGCGCTTGTTCTTGTGGTGCTCCGAGGCGTCGACGTCGATGTGAACGATGCGCGCCTGGGCGGCAAAGTGCTTCGTGTCGCCGGTGATCCGGTCGTCGAACCGGGCTCCGAGGCAGAGCAACAGGTCGCATTGATCGACCGCCCAGTTGCCGTAGGCGGCGCCGTGCATGCCGAACCACTGCATTGAAAGCGGATGGGTCTCCGGGAACGCGCCCACCCCCATCAGCGTGGTGGCGACGGGGATGTTGGCGGTCTCCGCAAAGGCCTTCAGCTCCGCATGGGCCTCGGCCGAGATGATGCCGCCGCCGGCGTAGATCACGGGCCGCCGCGCCTCCGCGATGAGGGAGAGGACGTGCTGGAGCGATTCGTCCGAGGCGATGGGTGGGGTATTCGCGTGGGGGTTGCGGAATTCGATGGTGGCCGGATAGGTGGGGTGGAAGCGCGCCTGCTGCACGTCCTTCGGGATGTCGATGATCACGGGGCCGGGACGACCGGTGCGGGCGAGGTGAAACGCCTCCTTGAAGATCCGCGGCAGATCGTGGGCACTGAGGGCGAGATAGGAGTGCTTCACGATCGGGAGCGTCATCCCGTAGAAGTCGGTTTCCTGGAATGCCATCTTGCCGATGTACTTGGAGTAAACCTGCCCCGTGATGGCCACGAGGGGGATGGAGTCCATGTAGGCATCGGCGATGGCGGAGACGAGATTGGTCGCGCCTGGTCCGCTGGTGGCCATGCAGACCCCCACCTTGCCGGTGGCCCGCGCGTAGCCCTCGGCCGCAAACGACCCGCCCTGTTCATGGCGGGGCAGGATTACCCGGATCTTGTCGGTCCGGGCCAGGGCCTGGTGGAGTTCCTGCGAGGCGCCGCCGGGATAGGCGAAGATCACATCCACTCCTTCGCGGATCAGGCATTCGACAACGCAATCGGCACCCTTCATCTCGCGGCTGGATTCGGCTTTGGGCGAAACGGCGGCAGTGGGTTCTTTTTTCATGGAGGTGGTGGTGGCGAAAAGCCGGCTAGCAGAAACCGGGCGCATTGGACGAGGCAAGCCCAGGGATTCGCCGGGTCGTTGAAGAGGGCGGGATGGGCGGGTGGCGACGCGTGGCTGGACTGCGGAGACCCGGTCCTGACTCCAGCGACACACCGGGCGCAGCAAAGTCTAATCGGCGGCGTGACATTCCATTTTAGTCCCCGGCGCGGAGAAAATTGGCTGGCGCAGGCGCGTCCCGGCGGCAGCGTCGGACCATGCTGAAGCTGCTCTTTATCGGCGACATCGTGGGACGTCCGGGAAGGGAGATAGTCGCCAACCGTCTGCCGCGCATCAGGACCGAGCATGCCGTCGATTTCGTGATCGCCAACGCCGAGAACGCGGCCGCCGGGGCGGGAATCACGGGTTCCATTGCGAAGTCGATTCTCGAGAGTGGGGTGGATGCCATCACCTTGGGCGACCACGTCTGGGATCAGCGGGGTTGGGAGAACGAGATCACCCAGATGGAGCGCGTGTGCCGCCCGGCCAACCTGCCGCGGGCCTGCCCGGGGTGGGATCACCTGGTGATTGAGGCGCGGGGCTTCCGCGTGGCCGTCTTCACGGTGCTGGGTCGCTCCTTCATGAACATGAAGGCCGAGTGTCCGTTCGCGGCGGCCGACCGCATGATCGACCAATTGCGGAGCCAGGCGGATGCGATCATCGTCGAGATCCATGCGGAGGCGACCTCGGAGAAACAGGCGCTCGGCTGGTATCTGGATGGGCGGGTGACCGCAGTGCTCGGGACTCACACCCACGTGCCGACGGCGGATGCGACGGTGCTCCCCAAGGGGACCGGGTTCATCTGCGACGTCGGGATGACCGGGCCGTACGCGAGTGTCCTGGGGCGCGAGGTTCGTCCGGTGGTGGAGCGCTTCCTCGATGGCATGCCGCGGCGCTTCGACGTGGCGACCGGGGACGTGCGCCTGTCCGGGGCGCTGGTGGCCATCGATGCATCGATGGCGCGCGCCAACAAGGTGGAGTTGCTGACGGTTCGCGAATAGTCCGGACCGCCGGCACGCGCCGACACGGTTCAGGTGCGGGCGACGCCCGCCTCTTCGTAGACGCCAAGGTGCCGGTAGCGCTCGTACCTGCTTTCCAGGAGTTGGTCCGGCTTGAGCGCCCGGAGATCATTCAGGTGTTTCTGCAGCACGTAGCGCAGGGCGCTGGCGGCCTGCGCGGGGTCGTTGTGGGCCCCGCCAGTCGGTTCCGGGATCACCTCATCGACGACACCGAGACGTTCCAGATTGTCGGCGCTCACTTTCAAGGCCTCGGCTGCCTTGGCGGCGGCGCTGCCGTCCTTCCACAGGATCGCGGCGCAACCCTCGGGGGAAATCACGGAATAGTAGCTGTTCTCGAAGATGAGCACCCGGTCGGTCACCCCGATTCCCAGCGCCCCGCCGGAGCCGCCTTCCCCGACCACGACCGAAATGGTCGGAGTGCGGAGCATGGCCATCTCGCGCAGGTTCACCGCGATGGCTTCGGAAACATGCCGGGCCTCCGACTCGATGCCGGGAAAGGCTCCGGGGGTGTCGATGAACGTGAGCACGGGAAGGTGGAACTTCTCCGCGAGCCGCATCAGGCGCAGGGCCTTCCGGTAGCCCTCGGGTTGGGGCATGCCGAAGTTGCGCGCGATGCGCTCCTTGGGGTCGCGGCCTTTCTGCTGGGCGACAATCATCACCGCGTCGCCATTGAAGAAAGCCGTGCCGCCGATGATGGCTCGATCGTCCTTGTACTGGCGGTCGCCGTGCAGTTCCTGGAAGCCCTCGCACACCGCCGAGATGTAATCGAGGGCGTAGGGGCGCTTCGGATGCCGGGCGATCTGCACCTTCTGCCACGGCGTGAGGTTGGAGTAGATCTCGCGCTGGGTTGCCTCGATCTTCCGCTCGATTTCCCGGATCTCCGCGGCGAGGTCGATGTTGGTTTCGAGCGAGCGCTGGCGGAGTTCGTCAAGCTGCCGCGAGAGTTCCCGCAACGGTTTCTCAAACTCCAGCACGTAGACCGGTGACTCCATAGGCGGGTGACCTTACGGACGCCGGCCGAACACTGTCAACGGGCAGGGCGGCCGTGGGCGAGTTTCGCGTCCTAGCTCCAAGGGGGGGCGCAGGTTAGCCATAACGGAGTTGTCACCCTGCCCGGATCTACGTAGGGCTGCGGGTGCACTCCGGCCATGAACCCCTTCTTCGCGCTCCTCGAGAGCCTCACGTGGTGGAACCAGCTGAGTACGCCGCAGCAGTTCTTTTACGGCATCGGCATCGTGGCGGGCTGCGTGACCGTGGTGATGGCGGCGCTGGCGCTGATCGGACTGGATCATCATGATACGGATGTCGCGGTGGGCGATCACCTCGACGGCGGCAGCCTCCTGTCCACCAAGCCCCTGACCGGCTTCTTCCTCGGTTTTGGGTGGGCCGGTGGCATCGCTCTCGACCAGGGCCTTTCCCTGATGGTGGCTTCGCTCGTCGCGTTCGGCGTGGGCACCGTGCTCATGCTGTTCTTCGCGTGGCTGATCCGCGCGATCTACTCGCTGCGGTCCGATGGCACGCGCCAGATTGCCAACGCCGTGGGCGCGATCGGCACCGTCTACGTCACGTTGCCGCCCCAGCGGCAATCCGGCGGTCAGATCAACGTGACCGTCAGCGGGCGATTGGAAACCCTGGCCGCGCTGAACTCGGCCGGGCGTCCGATTCCAAGCGGCGAAAAGGTGCGCGTCGTCGAGGTGATCGATGCCGGCACGGTGCTGGTCGAGCCGCTGGCTTGAGCGGCGCGACGCGTTCCGCCCCCCCCGTCTCCCGTCCTTCCTCCAATGACAACACTCGTCCTGCTGGTCCTGTCCGTCTTCCTGGGATTGGTCATCCTGATTTCGCTGATCTCGCGCTATCGGATGTGCCCGCCTGACCGGGTGCTCGTGGTCTACGGTCGCGTCGGCAGCGGGCAGTCGGCCCGCTGTTACCATGGCGGATCGACGTTCGTGCTGCCGATCCTGCAGAGCTACCAGTACCTCGATCTCACGCCGATCAACATCGAGCTGGAGCTGAAAGGAGCCCTCTCGAGCCAGAACATCCGTATCGATGCTCCCGCTTCCTTCACGATCGGCGTGTCCACGGATCCCGAAGTGATGCAGAATGCCGCCACGCGCCTGCTCGGGCGCACCCTCGACGAGATCCAGCAGCTCGCCGGCGAAATCATCATGGGCCAGATGCGCGTCGTTTTCGCGTCGATGACGATTGAGGAGATCAACTCGGACCGCGAAAAACTGATCTCCTCCATCACCAAGGGCGTGGAGGTGGAGCTGCACAAGGTCGGGCTCAAGATGATCAACGGCAACATCCGGGACATCAAGGACCAGTCCGGCTACATCGACGCGTTGGGGCGGGAAGCGGCCGCCAAGGCCATCAACGATGCGCAAATCAAGGTCGCCCAGGAAAACCAGCGCGGTGCGATCGGTCGGGCGGAAGCCGAGCGGGAGCAGGCGATTCGCGTCGCCAACGCGCAAGCCGAGGCGAAGCGGGGGCAGAACACCGCGCAGGTGATGATCGCCAAGTCCGATGCGGACCTTGCCGCGGAGGTGGCCGAAGCCAAACGCCGGACGGAAGCCGCCCAGAAGGTCGCCGAGGCCCGCGCCTTGCAGGAGAGCTACAAGGCGCAGCAAGAGGCGGAGCTGGCCCGGGCCGCGCGGGAGAAGGCGCACCAGCAGGCCGAGCAGATCGTGAAAGCCGAGATCGACAAGGAACGCATTCGCATCGAGGCCGAGGCCAAGGCCGCCCAGGCGAAGATCCTCCAGGAGGGCCAGGCGGCGGCCTATACCATCCAGAAGCAGGCCGAGGCGGATGGCATCCAGCGCGTCGCCGAGGGTGAGGCCTCCGGCATCCGCGCCCGCCTGGGGGCAGAGGCCAGCGGCATCCAGGCCAAGCTCACGGCCGAGGCCGAAGGCACGCGGGCGCTGCTCGACGCCAAGGCCCAGGGTTTCGAGAAGCTGCTCAAGGTGGCGGACGATACGGCGGGTGCCACCCAGCTGCTCATCGCGGAGAATATCGTGCGGATCGCCGAGATCCAGGCCGGGGCGATCAAGGGCCTGCAGTTCGAGAAAGTGGTGGTGATGGGCGGCGGCGCCCAGGGCGGGGCGGGCCAGTTTGTCCAGGATCTCTACAAGGGCGTCCTGCCGCTCAACGAGCTCGCCAAGAACGTCGGTCTCAACGTACCAGCCTTCCTCGGCACGCCAACGGGGAAGCCCGCATCGCCCGAAAAGGAACAGCACTGAGGCCGGCGGTGCGTTTGCACCCGGTGCTTCCCGGTCGGGGGAACACCACGTCGGGGCCGCGGCCTACCGCGGCGGCTCCTTGAGCTGCTCCTTCCAGCTTTGCAGCTTGGCCTGGGTCCCAAAGTGCTCGGCGCGGGTCTTGTCGCCGCGTTCCATCCAGATGCGGGAGAGTGTCGTGTTGATGAAGAGATCGGCGGGACGCAGGGCGTGCGCGCGCTCGGCGGCGGCGAGCGCGGGATCGAGCCGGCGGAGGGAGAAGTTCACCTCCGCGAGCGCGTGCCAGGCTTCAAAGCACGTGGGGTCGGCTGCGACCGCGCGCTCCAGTTTCCCGAGCGCCGCCTCGCTCTCTCCCAGGGCGAAATCGGCCGTGGCATCTTCGATCAGGCTTTGCAGGTCGTCAGCGGACATGGCGGGAGGATCGGGGGTTGAGAGGACGGCAGGCAACGGCGAATCGCCTGGCCCACACGATTGCGACGGGGCGGGGGATCAGAGGATCAACATCGCGTCGCCGTAGCTGAAGAAACGGTATTTCCGGGCGATCGCTTCCCGGTAGATTTCCTGGAGCCAGGCGATGCCGTCCAGCGAACCGGGCCGCAGAAACGCGGCCACCAGACACAGCAGGGTCGAGCGGGGCTGGTGAAAATTGGTGATCAACGCGTCGACGCCCCGAAACCGGTGAGGAGGATAGAGGAAGATCCCGGCCTCGGCGATGCAGTCCCGGCCTCCGGGAAGCGGCGTGTCATGGCGCGCGAGAAAATCCTCGATCGTGCGGACCGCGGTGGTGCCGACGGCGATGCGGCGCCCGCCGCCGCCTTGGAAGAGCCGGGGCTGCGTCGTGGCGGGGATTTCGTAGCATTCCCGGTGAATCGGATGGCTTTCGATGGTCGGGGTGGCGATCGGCTGAAATGTGCCCAGGCCGACGTGCAGGGTCACGTCCGCCGTGGTGACTCCCTGACTGGCCAGGCGTTTGAGCAGTTGCGGAGTAAAATGCAAACCGGCGGTCGGGGCAGCCACCGCGACTTGCCGCCCCGGCTCGGCGTACACGGTTTGATAGCGTTCGCGGTCCAGGTTCCGGTAGGAGACCGCGTCTGCTCGATCCCCGGGGGGCCGTTCGATGTAGGGAGGGAGGGGAACCTCTCCGAGGCGGTTCGCAATCGCCACGATTGTCTCTTCGGGAGCGAGGTGAAATCGGACGATGGCGGAGCCATCGGCGTCCCGACTGACGACTTCGGCGCGAAATTCTCCCGCGGGGCCGGCAAAGGTCGCGCCCGGTGGCAACTTGCGCCCGGGACGCACCAGGCAGCGCCAGACATTCCCCTCGGCCTCGGGTCGGAGCAGAAAGCACTCCACCTGACCTCCGGTGGGACGGCGGGCCAACAGCCGGGCGGGCAGGACCGCGGCGTTGTTGCGGAGGAGAACGTCTCCGGCGCGGAGAAAGTCGGGCAGGTCCGCGAACGTGCGATGCTCCAGGCGGCCTTCGGCGCGATGCACGACCAACAACCGCGAGGCGTCGCGCCGATCCGCCGGTACCTGGGCAATCAGGTGCGCGGGAAGCGGGTAGTCGAAAAGGTCGGTGGAGAGCGGCGGCACGGGGGGCGTGTAACGCAGGGCATCCTTCGCCGGCAATCCCAGCTTTTGCCGTGACGTACGCAACTGCTTCCTCCAGTCGGTCACCGGCTTGTCAGCCGCAGGTCGGCCCCCCACCGGCCGATCGAAAGCTGGAGCCAACAGCCGGATTTGAACCGGCGACCCACGCTTTACGAAAGCGTTGCTCTACCAGCTGAGCTATGTTGGCGCGCGAGCGAAGAGCGGACAAAAACCCACGCCTCCGCAAGGGCAAGCTTGATTTTGCCGGAGGCTTCCTTCCTTCCGGGAAGACGGGCCTTGGCCGGACCCAGGGGAGGGGAGAAGGCGGCCGGGGACGGTCGGTACCCTGCCGGCTTACTTCACGATCAGCGAACCCTTCATCAGCATGTAGTGGCCGGGGAAGGAGCAGAGGAAGATGTACTCGCCGGCCGCCGGGGCGGTGAAGACGACCTCGCCGGTCTGCTTCGGTCCAAGCACCTTGATCGAGGCGAGCACCTTGTCCTTCATCGCTGGCGCGATGTACTCGCTGTCCTTGGCCATCATCGACGCGGTCGCGAAGGCGTTGATGTCCGTGCCGGCCTTCAGCAGCACCCAGTTGTGCCCCATCGCCTCCTTCGGCAGGGTCCCCTGGTTGGTCAGGACCACCTTGAGTTGCTCCCCGGCCTTTGCCTCGATCGTGGCCAGGCTGTACTTCATCTGATCATTCGAGGTGATTTGGATTTCACGCGGAGCGGCCGCGGCGCTCAGGGTCGGCGAAACGGTGGCAAACAACGCAGTCAACAGGGAGAGGATCAGGGTGTGCTTTTTCATCGCGGGCGGAAGATGAGAACTCTCCCCCGACATGCAACCTGGAAGCTCTTTTCCCGCGGCCTCGAAGGGATTGTTGGCTTTCGTTCGGTGGCCCCGCGGGAAGGAGTTGGCCACCTTGGTGCCGTAGAAAAACGACGCGTCATCTGCTCTCCGCAGAATTTGTCCTAATTGGCGCAGATTTTGCCGGAATATGTCTTGAAATGCGGAAGTGATTCCCAACTCTGCAGGGCCTTTTGCGGTCTCCCCTCGTCGGCCGCCACCCACTCTGCAGTCCAAATGCCTAAATTCGTCCCGTCGCTTGGTCGCGTAGGTCGTGCCCTCATCGCCTTGGCCGCCCTGGTGTTGCTCTCTGGTTGTGAGTGGAACTTCTGGCGGATGGACGGGCACCAGTCGACCATGGTCGTCGACGGTCCGGTCGCCCGCGAGCAGTTGCGCGTGTTTTACGTCACCTGCTGGGTGACGCTCTTCATCTTCATCGTGGTGGGATCGGTGCTCGCCTACACGATGATCAAGTTCCGGGCGAAGAGCGAGGCGGACGAACATGCGGAGCCGCCGCCGCAGAGCCATGGCAACCCGCTGATTGAGCTTGGTCTCATCGGTGCGTCGGTCCTCGCCCTGGTGATCATCGCGGTGCCGACCCTCAAGGCGATTTGGGTGACCTACGATCTTCCGGAACCGGAGCGCAAGAATGCCTACGCCGTGACGGCCACCGGGTACCAATGGTGGTTCAAGTTCGAGTATCCGAATGAACAGGCGGCGGTGGACAACACCGGCACCAAGGCGCCCCTCGTGACCGGCAACGAGTTGGTGATCCCCGCCGGCCGGCCGGTGCGAATCAACCTGCGCACCGTCGATGTGATCCACTCCTTCTGGGTGCCGAAACTCGCCGGGAAGGTGGATATGATCCCGAACCGCGCCAACGTCATCTGGCTGCAGGCTGACCAGCCCGGCTATTTTTGGGGCCAGTGTGCGGAGTATTGCGGCGATTCCCATGCCGTGATGCGTTTCCGGGTGATTGCCCTCGCGGAAAAGGACTTTGCGGAGTGGCGCGATCGCCAGTTGGCCGTGGCTCGTGCGGTGGCGGCCACGGCCGCGGATGCCGCGCGCCCGCGCACCCAGGTGACCGCCCTCCGGGCCTTTCACCGCAATGAAGTGGGGGTCACGGCGAAGTTTGACCAGAATCCGCTGGAGGCGTGGCGGGCCAAGCAGCAGCCGGCAGGCAATGAGGACGCCGCGCTGATTGCCCAGGGACGCCAGTTGTTCACCACCAAGACCTGCAACGCCTGCCACACCGTTCGCGGTCATGGCGCGATGGGGGTCCAGGGCCCGGATCTCACCCACATGGGTTCACGCACCACCATTGCTGCCGGGTTGATTGAAAACAACTCGGAGCAGCTGCGACGCTGGATCCGGGATCCGGAGTCGGTGAAGCCGGGTAACAAGATGGCCAAGGCCTATCGCGAGAACAAGATTTCACTCAATGACGAGGAGCAGGTGGCGATCGTCGCCTACCTCGAGAGCCTCAAATAGGTCGGCACCCGTCCGCCTCACCCCTTTCCGCTTCTTCGACGCACCATGGATGCAACGGCAAAACCCGCCTTTCTCACCAGGGAGGAATCAGCCCCGGCCAAGCCCAGGCTGCTCGCTCACCCCACCGCCAAGACCGGGCTCATGAGCTGGCTCACGACGGTGGACCACAAGCGGATCGGTTTCCTCTACGGCGTTTTCGCGCTCTTCTTTTTCCTCGTCGGCGGCGTCGAGGCCCTGCTCATCCGGGCCCAGCTGATGTTCCCCAACGGCACGGTCCTGACGGCGCAGCAGTACAACACGATGTTCACGATGCACGGCACGACGATGATCTTCCTCGCCGTGATGCCGTTGTCGGCGGCCTTCTTTAATTACGTCATGCCGCTGCAGATTGGGGCGCGGGATGTCGCGTTTCCCCGGTTGAATGCCTTTTCGCTGTGGACGTTTGTCGCCGGTGCGATCGTGCTGAACATCGGCTGGATCGGGCCGTTCTTCGGAGTGGAAGGGCACAATGCGCCCGATGCCGGCTGGTACGGGTATTCCCCGCTGACTTCGAAGCAGTTCTCGCCCGGCCACGCGGTCGACTATTGGGTGATGGGTCTGCAACTCCTCGGCGTCGCCTCGATCGCCGCCTCGCTGAACTTCATCGTGACGATCATCAACCTGCGCGCCCCGGGGATGACGATGATGCGCCTGCCGGTGTTCACGTGGATGACGCTGGTGACCGCCTTTCTGATCGTGCTCTCGTTTCCAGCCATCACGATCGCGCTGGTCGAGTTGATGATGGATCGGAACTTCGGCACGAATTTCTTCGAGGTCTCCGGCGGCGGCATGCCGATCCTCTGGCAACATCTGTTCTGGGTGTTCGGACATCCCGAGGTGTACATCCTGATCCTGCCCGCGATGGGCATCATCTCGGAGATTCTGCCCACCTTCTCTCGCAAGCCGCTGTTCGGTTATCCGATCGTGGTCTTCTCGGGCGCCTGCATCGGTTTCCTCGGCTTCGCGGTGTGGAGCCACCACATGTTCACCACCGGCATGGGCACCGTGGCGACCGCGGCGTTCTCGCTCGCCACGATGGCGATTGCGGTGCCGACCGGCGTGAAGATTTTCAATTGGATCGGCACGATGTGGGGCGGGCACCTGATGATGCGCACGCCCATGATGTTCGCGCTCGGTTTCGTCTGGATGTTCATGATCGGCGGCTTCTCCGGGGTGATGCACTCGGCGGCGCCGGCTGACTCGCAGCAGAATGACTCCTACTTCGTCATCGCCCACTTCCACTACGTTCTCATCGGCGGCTCGATCTTCGCGCTGCTTGCCGGCATTCACTACTGGTTCCCGCTGATGTTCGGGCGGAGGGTGAGCGAGTTCTGGGGCAAGCTTTCGTTCTGGGTGATCTTCGTGGGTTTCAATGTGACGTTCTTCCCGATGCACTTCCTCGGGCTGAACGGGATGCCCCGCCGGACCTTCACCTACGATCCCAACCTCGGGTGGAACTCCGCGAATTTCATCGCCTCGGTCGGTGCGTTCGTCCTCGGCATCGGCATCTGCATCTACTTCGCCGTGATGATCTATACCTACTACAAGGGGGAGCGGGTGGGGCGGGATCCGTGGGACGGACGCACCCTCGAGTGGTCGATCGAGAATCCGCCACCGGAGTACAACTTCCGCGTCATCCCCACGGTCCATGCCCGCGATGCCTGGTGGTACGAGAAGCACCATCGTGACGAGATTGCCCAGGAGAAGGAAGCGCACGCGCGCGCCGAGGAGGCTCATGGTGGCATCCACATGCCTTATGGCTCGATCTGGCCGCTGGTCGTGGCCGTGGGAATGTTGATTGCCGCGGTGGGAATCACGGCCTTCGAGGCCAAGTGGGACGTTCCAGGCATTCACTGGAAGCTCGGCCTCTCGCTGGTCGGCGGGCTCGTCGCTTTCCTCGGCATCTACTTCTGGTCGCTCGAGGGCAACGAGGGCTACCATCTGCACCTTGACAAGGACGGCAAACCGGAGGCCGCCCACCCGCCGGCCGGCCACTAGTTCTCGACGGGATCCGGTTCGGTGAACCGGCCGGGTTCCTTCCGCCTCCTTTTCACCCTTTTCTCCCTTCTCGCATGAGCAGTCACGCGGCTACCGCCACCATCGACCACCATCACGATCCGACGACCGCGACGGGCATCCCGAACAAGAAGCTCCTGATGTGGGCGTTTCTGGCGTCGGATTGCATGTTCTTCGGGACCCTCATCTCGACCCACCTGATCTACCGGCTGCATCCTCCGGCTGGCGGGCTCGATCCCAAGGTGGTGTTCAGCCCGGAACTCACCTCTTTCTCCACGTTCATCCTGCTGATGTCGTCGCTGATGATGGCCCTGGCGGTGACGGCGATCCAGAAGGGCAACGTCAAGAGCTGCCGCTGGTCGCTGCTGACCACGATCTTCTTCGGGATGATCTTCCTCGGGTGCCAGGTCTACGAGTTCAACCACTTCGTGGTCGACAAGAAGATGACGATCTCCAACAGCCTGCTCGGCACGACGTTTTATACGTTGACCGGCACGCACGGCTGCCACGTGGCCATTGGCGTGCTCTGGCTCGCGCTGATGTACGTGCGGTCCTTCAAACCGGCTGCGGGATCGAGTCAGCAGACCTGGTTTGCCCACCAGTTGCTCCACGCGGTGGCCTTGCTGGCCGTCATGTTGCTGGCGCTGAAGGTGACGTTGGGGTTGGTGCATTCCCTGCAGGTTTCCCCGAGCCTGGGAACGGGGCTGGGCCATTTTCTGCGGGCCGAGTTCCTGGCCATGGCCGGTATGCTGGTCGCCCTCGGGGCTTGTGCCTGGTTCGCGCGACCCCGGGGTCCGGTTGATTTCGGCGTTACCCACGCAATCGATGTCGAGTCGATGGGGCTCTACTGGCACTTCGTCGATATCGTGTGGATCGTGATTTTCACCGCCGTCTATCTCCTCGAGTACCTCTAATCCCGCCATGAGCGCCACCGCCATTTCCGCCGCCGGGCACGACGCCCACGAGCACAACGAAAGCAAGTTCCAGATCTATGTGCAGATTGCGATGCTCCTCGCGGTGATCACCGGCGTGGAGATTGTCGCCGTCTACCTGCCCTTCGCCAAGTGGCTGCTGGTCACCGCCCTGGTGGTGCTGTCCGCGGTGAAGTTTCTTTTCGTCATCTTTTACTTCATGCATCTGCGGTGGGACAAACCGTTCTGCACCATCCTGTTTTTCATCGGCTTGGTGCTGGCCGGTGGCACGATGTGGGCGTTGCTGGCGCTCTTCAGTGTCGAGGCGAGCCTGCCGCTGCCCGTGTGAGCGGCCGGGGTCGGGGACAGAACTGACCGGCGTTCATCGGGGATGTCGTACACGCCGGGACGGATTGCGTTTCGGCGGGGTCACCGCCTTGCTTTGGCTGAGGTATGATTGACTGGCGGCACTGGCACAACGAACCCTGGATCGTCGGCGGACTGGTCCTCTTGGGCTGGTGCTGGGCGGTGGCGGCGGGGCCGATGCGTCCCCGTCTTGCTCCGGGCAGCTCTTTTCCCCGTGGCCACGCGGTCCGCTTTTTCCTGGGGTTGCTTTCCTTCTACCTGGCGGTCGGCTCGCCGCTGGACCAGATCGCCGAGCGGTATCTGTTCAGCGCTCACATGCTGCAGCACCAGCTGCTGATCTACCCGGCCGCGATCCTGTTCCTGCTGGGAATTCCCGCCTGGATGGTCGATCCGCTCCTCCGGCCGCGGCCGGTACTGGTGATCGTGCGCGCGCTGACCCACCCGGTGGCTTGCGGAGCCCTCTTCACGCTTATCGTGGGGGTCTGGCACGCCCCGCTCCTTTATGACTGGGCCTTGCGCAGCAAGTCCGTGCACGTGGTCGAGCACCTGATGTTCTTTGGCGGGGCCCTGCTGTATTGGTGGCCCATGCTGAGCCCCTCCCAACTCGTGCCGCCGCGGGGACGGGGTACCCAGATGCTCTACCTTCTGGCGGTGCTGATCGCGATGACACCGCTGTTCGCGTATATTACGTTTTCGCAGGACATCCTCTACCCGACCTACGAGTTTGCGCCCCGGATCTTCCCGAACTTCACGGCGGCGAATGACCAACTGCTCGCCGGCGTCATGATGAAGCTGGTGGGCGTATTCGGGGCCTTGACGGCCTTCGCGGTGGCGTTCTTCGCCTGGTATCAGGAGCGCAAGTAAAGGCTGGGCGTCAGGCGTCGAAGCTGGGAATGGCCAGCCGGTCACCGCCTCGGAGTGCGGACTGATGCGCGACGATGCCGGGTGCGGTGTAGGCGACGGCTTCATACACGTCCACCGCGGGGCGGCGCTGGTGCACGATCGCGTCAATGAACTCGTGCGTGATGAACGTGTGCGAACCCTCGTGCCCGCTGTTGTGGCGCAGCGGCTCCGGCAGGGCGTCCGTCTTCCACGCCATGGGAACCGCGAACGTTTCCAGCCCCGGCAGCTGGCGCTCGAAGCCCCCGCTGTCCTTCTCCACCTGCTTCCCGGCCCGCACGATCGTGGCGGCCAGACCATGCGGGTCCGCAAAGAAGAGGCTCATCCGATCGCCGTAGTAGCGGGCCCGCTCCCCGCCCTTGTGGGCGCCGTGCCACCAGACGTCGACACGCATGGTGTTGCCGCGGCTGGTCAGGAATTGCGCCGATTCGTTCCAGAACGGGTTCCGGTACACGTTGTCCCGAAGCCTGGCGTCGTCGTCGCCCCAGCCCTGGCAGCTGACCTGGACCAGCCGTTCCCCGGTGACCCCGATCAGGTGCGCGGTGCAGTGCGTCGGGTAGTGCATCGGCGGAAGGCCGTGCCGCCACGTGCGCTGGCCGTCCTCGACCCAGAGCGAGTCCAGTCCGGCATGATGGTACATCGATTCGACGTGATAGAGCCGGCCGAACTTGCCTTCCTGGTGAAACTGCCGGGCGGCGATGGTGGTCTGCTGCCAGTAGCTGGTCTCCGCCATCATGTAGATCAACCCGGAGTCCTTCACCGCCGCGATCAACGCCTGGCATTCCTCCAGGGTCATGGCGGCGGGCACGGCGCACAGGACGTGTTTTCCGGCGCGGAGCGCCTGGAGCACGTGCGGCACGTGGTCGGGCGCAGGAGTGGCGAGGAAAACCGCCTCGACCGTGCGGTCGCGGAGCAGGAGATCGAGGGACTCGTAGGCGGTCGGGCAGGAATAGGTCTTTTGCAGGCGGGCGCGGCGATCGGCCCGCAGATCGGAAACCGCGGCCACCGTGCACTGTGGGTGCTCGTGGAACTGAAAAGTGGCGCCGAAGCGCCCCCCGACGATTCCGATGCGAACCCGCCGTCCAGAGGTGGAGGCGGCGCGGGAAGCCAGCGGCAGCGCGGCGGCGAGTCCGGCCTGGCGAAGAAAAGCACGGCGGGAGGGGAGGGTTTTCACGGCGGGGCTAGGGGAGGGGTTGAAAAAAAGAACTCCTCCGCCCGGGAGGGCGGAGGAGCAAGCCAGAAGCGAACGCGTGGGGTGGCGAATCAGGTCGCCGCGGGGCCGATCAGGTCATCGATGGAATCGCTTTCGACGTTCACGTCGGCAAACAACCACGACGACAGGTACCGTTCACTGCTCGACGGGATGATGGCGACGATCTGCTTGCCCTTGTTCTCCGGACGTTGGGCGAGCTGCAGCGCCGCCCAGGCAATCGCGCCCGAGGAGATGCCGACGGCAATGCCGTCGAGCTGGTTGATCTGCTTGGAAACGGGACCGGAGTCGGCTTCCTTCACCCGAATCACCTCGTCGTAGATCTTCGTGTTGAGAACCGCGGGAACAAAACCGGCGCCGATCCCCTGGAGTTTGTGCGGACCGGGGGCGCCACCGGACAGGACCGGCGAGGCGTCGGGTTCGACCGCGACGATTTTCACGGAGGGCTTCCGCGCTTTGAGCACCTCGCCGATGCCGGTGATGGTGCCGCCGGTGCCGATGCCGGAGACGACGATGTCCACTTTGCCGTCCGTATCGCGCCAGATCTCTTCGGCCGTCGTCTTGCGGTGGATGGCGGGATTGGAGGGGTTGGAGAACTGCTGCAGGATGACGCTGTTGGGGATCTTGGCGGCGAGTTCCTCGGCCTTGGCGATTGCTCCCTTCATTCCCTTCGGGCCCTCGGTCAGCACGAGGCGGGCGCCGAGGATCTTCAGAAGCTTCCGGCGCTCGAGGCTCATCGTCTCGGGCATGGTGAGGATGAGCTTCAGTCCCTTCGCTGCGGCGACAAAGGCCAGCGCGATGCCGGTGTTTCCGGACGTGGGCTCGATCAGGATCGTCTTCGGGTTGATCTTCCCGCTGCGTAGGGCGTCGTCGATCATGGCGAAGCCAATGCGGTCCTTGACGCTGGAAAGCGGGTTGAAGAACTCCAGCTTGAGGAGGATTTCAGCCTGGGCGTGGTGGGCTGCGGCCGTGCGATTAAGGCGGACGAGCGGGGTGTTGCCGATGGTCTCGGTGATGTCGTTGTAGATTTTGGCCATGTTGGACGTGGGTGGGGACAACAAGAGCATCAACCGGGCGTTTTGGCCGCTCAAATCCGTGGCATAAACCCGGGAGGAAACAGGTGGCGCCTGTGGAAAGATCTGGGCGCCCGGGGGCGGCTGGGGCAGGTTCCGGTGAGATGACGTGGCAGATTGCCCTGGTGTTTGCCCTGCTGATCGGCGCGATGGTCGGCTTCGCCCGGGAGAAGACCTCTCCGGATGTCATCGCCCTGAGTCTGCTTGTCCTGCTGCCGTTGACCGGGGTTCTTTCCGTGAAGGAGGCCTTCGCGGTTTTTTCCAATCCCGCGCCGATCACGGTGGCGGCGATGTTCGTGCTCAGCGCGGCGCTCGTGAAGTGTGGAGCCCTGGACTACCTCACCTCCGCCTTCGGGCGCACGGCTGCCCTGCCTTATCCGGTCGTCTTGTTCCTGGTGGTGGCGGTGGTCGCCTTCGTTTCGGCCTGGATCAACAATACGCCAGTGGTCGTGGTCTTTGTGCCGGTCGTGCTCAACCTGGCGCGTCGGATGGGCCTGCCAGGATCGAAGTTCCTCATCCCGGTATCCTATGCCTCGGTCCTTGGAGGGATCTGCACCTTGATTGGCACCAGCACCAACCTCGTGGTGAACGGTCTGCTGGTGGAGCGCGGCGAGCCGGAATTCACCATGTTCGAGCTCGCTGCGGTGGGAGTTCCCGTGGCCTTGGTGGGCGCCCTGTATCTGGCGGCCGCGGGCCGGCGGCTGCTTCCGAACCGGGAAATGCTGACCGCCATCCTCAGCGAGGAAGAGCGCCGCGAGTACTTCACGGAGGCGTTTGTTCCGGAAGGTTCGCCGCTGATCGGCCGGAGTCTGCGGGCCGCAGGCCTGGTGAAGGCGCGTGGCTTCCGCGTCATCGAGGTCGTCCGGGATGGCGTGGCAATTCACCTCGATCCAGCCAGCACGCCGCTGTGCGGCGGGGATCGGATGATTCTCGCCTGCCGGCCCTCGGGGATTGCGCAGGCTCGTTCGATGCCGGGCTTCGATTTTACCGCCGAAGCCGGGCTGGAACAGATCGCCGCCCACGAGGGTGTCGTGTTCGAGGGTGCGGTGGCGCCGCACTCGGAGATCATCGGCCAGAGCATCAGCGAACTGAGGTTTCGACAGCGGTATCGGGTGATTGTGCTGGCCATCCACCGCGGCGGAAAAAACGTGCGCGAAAAGCTGGAGACCATGCCCCTCCAAATGGGGGATATCCTCCTGATGATGGGCACCCCCCAGGCCATGGATGAGCTGCGCCGCGGCGACGACATCATCCTGTTCGACCGGCCTCCGCTGCCTTCGCTGTCGTTGCATCGCCGCATTCCGCTCGTGCTCGCCACCATCGCGGTGGTGATCCTGGCGGAGACCGCGGGCTGGGTGCCGATTGAGCTTGGCGCGATTGGTGGCGCCATCCTGCTCTGCCTCACCGGCTGCATCAAACCGAAGGAGGCCTACGAATCCATCGAGTGGAACCTGCTGTTCGTGATTTTCGGCATGCTGGCGCTTGGGATTGCCATGCAGCAGACGGGAGCCGCCGCCTGGTTGGCGCAGAATGTGGTGGCCGGCGTCGAACACGTGGCGCCGGCGACGGCGAAGCCGATCATCATGCTGGCGTGCGTCTATCTGGTGACGATGGTGCTGACCGAACTGCTCTCGAACAACGCCGTCGCAGCGCTGATGATCCCCATCGCACTCGGGATTGCCGCCGAGGCCGGCCTGGCGGCACGCCCCTTTGTCATCGCGGTGACCATCGCGGCCAGTGCGGCCTTTGCCACGCCGATTGGCTACCAGACCAACACCTATGTCTACGGCATCGGTGGCTACCGTTTCTCGGACTTCGTGAAGATCGGGATTCCGCTCAACCTCTTGTGCTTTGCCGTCACCCTGATTGTGGTGCCACGCGTGTGGCCGTGGTGAACCGCCGCAACGGCCGATTCAGAGTGTCAGGCGCAACCCGTCGTAGGCCGGGGCGATCCCCGAAGGGAGAGAGGCCGCGAGGCTGGCGTGATCCGACAGGTGCGTCAGATGGGTCAGCCAGCAAGCCGGGGCGTTGATCTCCCGGGCCACGGCCACCGCCTCGTCGATCGACAGGTGCGAAGGATGGGGTTGGGGGCGCAGGCCGTCGAGAATCACGACGTCTGCCCCACGGGCCAGTTCAACCGCCGCCGACGGCACCCGCTTGCAGTCGGTGTAATACACGAGCTTTCGTCCCGAACTGCGCTCCCGAAAGACGAGGCCGAGGGTGTTGATGCCGCCGTGCGGCAGGAGCGTGGAGTGGATCGTTCCCTGGGGAAGCTCCAGGACCTCCGGCATCGATTCCAGCTTGAAGGCCGCGTAGCCCTTGGCGATCGGGCGCTCGGTCATGGCATAGGGATAGATCGCGAGCACCCGGCCCATGCCCTCCTCGGTTGAATAGACGGTGAGGGCGTTTCCACCCTTGAGATCGCAGAAACGGCGGAGGTCATCCATGCCCGCGATATGGTCCGCGTGGCCGTGCGTCAGGATGAAGAAGTCCAGACGCTCAATCCGCTCCCGCAGACACTGGAGGCGAAATTCCGGCGCGGCATCCACCTGGATGTGCAGGCCGTCCATCACGACGTGGAGGGAGGAGCGTGTGCGTCGATTCCGCGGATCCGGCGAGCGACAGACCGCGCAGTCGCAGGCAATCATCGGGACGCCCTGCGAGGTGCCGCTGCCGAGAAAGATCGCTTCCATGGATACGGTGCCGGGCTCCGATCGCGGGCTCCCCTTTGCTCAGCGCCGGGCGCCCAGCCAGACCAGGGCCTGGGGAATGAAGTTCTCCAGGCCCGGCGTGTCCTCGGAGTGGGGCGAGAGGGTCAACACGCGCCCCCGGCCGAAATCCGCCGTCACCGCGGCGGGAGAATCGATCATGACGCCAACGGGCGAGCCGTTGTTGGCAATCTCTGTGCGAAAGACGGCGAACACCCGATACGGCGGAAGATCCGCCCGCCCGAGCGGCTTGATGATGGGCCCATTGGCGTACCGAATCGTGAACGGGTCCCGGACATCGCCGAAGACTTCCCGCCCGTCGTCGGTCAGCTGGATCCGCATCATGCCGCGGCCGCGCTGCCACTTGTTGGAGACGGTCCGGGCGTTGAGCAGACCAAGTCCCCAGTCGAATCCGGCGCAGGCCAGGTAGGCCCCGGCGCAGATCCCGAGATAACCGCCGCCGCGCTCGACAAACTGGCGGACATTCCGCTTGCCGTCGTCACCAATCGCGCGGGCCTGGGCACTGCCGCTGCCCCCGGAGAACACGATGATGTCGAAGGCCGAGAGATCCCGACTGCCGATCTCGGCGGGACTGAGCGGGGTCACGGTGGCGCCGGCGAGTTGGCGGGCGCGCAGCGAAACGGTGTCGACGCCCTTCTCTCCCGAACCTGGTCCCTGATAGATGGCAATCTTCAGGGGGACGGAGGTTGTCGGCGGAGCAAACAATCCCGCCGGATTGGGCGGGGCCTCGCCGGCGGCGGCGAGAAGCGGGGCCAGCGCCCCGGCTACGAGGGCAACGAGGAGATGCAAGCGCGGCATCGGACCGGAGGGCACCTGGATACCCTTGTCAGATGATCTCGCGATAGACGTCCGGGTGCGGTCGCGGAATCACGACGGCATTGACGAGCATCCCGGCACCGGCGATCACCGCGCGTCCGGCGGCGACGGCGGTCTGCACCGACGCCACGTCACCGGTCATGGTGAAGAACGCCTTGCCGCCCAGCGCCATGGCGAGCCGCACTTCCAGCAGTTGCACGGCCGCGCTCTTGGCGGCGGCGTCGGCTGCCTTGATCAGAGTGGCGACGTTGAAGGACTCGAGCACGCAGAGCGCGCCGGTCGGTTTCGCGATCGAGGTCCTCCCGAGCGCGGTCAGCACGTCGGGGTGAATGCTGGGCAGCACAAAACGGTCGATCAGGCAGCCGTTGGCGGCTTCCGCTCCGGCAGCCACCGCGCTGGTGACCGCGGAGGCATCGCCCGCCACCACGACCATGTACTTTCCGGAGCAGATGGAGCGCGAAAGGTAGAGGCGGACGTTGCCGGCCTTGAGCATCGCGTCGGCCACGGCGAAACCGGCGGCGATACTGGAGAGTTCGATGAGACCAACGGATTTTTCACTCATGATACGGTCGGTTCAGCGCGGTTGAATCACGATTTCCCGCTCGGTTACGGCGGTGACCGTGCCGTCGACGGAAGCGTGGATGATGGCGCCGAGAGTCTTCTCGGGCATGACACTCAGGGCCTCGCCCGCCCGGACGACCTGGCCGGGGGCGACGAGAGGCCGGCCGCCGGTTCCGGCGCTCTGCTTGAGGGGTAGGGAGAGTTGCGCGGTTCGCACCGCGGTTTCCTTCCACGGCGCCGGGTGGGCGTATTCGGAGATTGCGAGACGCTGCATCAGTGACTCGATGGGCACGCGGCGTCCGTCGCGCATCGGGTGCGGCGTGACCGTCATCGGGCCGCTCCATTTCACCTGATTGCGGCGCAGTTCGGCCTTGGAGTGGTCGCAAGCCTCCTTGGGAAACAGCTCCTCCGGACAGGCGAACAGCGTGCACAGGCCGCAGGAGCAGCACATCGCCGCCCATTCATTCCAATGCGCCGCCCCGGTCGCCGTGAAGGCGAGCGATCGCATCACTTGGTGGGGTTCGACCGCGTAGCCGAGGAGGAAGCGCGGACAAAACTCGGTGCAGTACCGGCACTGGTCGCAGGCCGACTTGCCGATGGCGTTCTGCTCCACCGCCGGCTTCAACTTCCGCTCGATCACGTGGTGATCCCGCGGCAGCACGATGACGCCGCCGGTGGTCTTGGTGACGGGCAGGTCCAGGTTGGTGGTCGTCTCTCCCATCATCATCCCGCCGATGCAGAGGACCGGGTCGGCGACCCGGGCTCCGCCGGCGGCGGCGATGCAGTCGCGCAAGCGCGTGCCGAGCGGCACGGTCATGGTCGCAGGTTCGCCGACGGCACCCGCCACGGTCAGAGTCTTCAGAGTGACCGGCCGGCCCTCCGCGGCGGCGGCAACGTTGACGAAGGTCTCCACGTTGCACACGACGGCGCCGACGTTCAGGGGGATCCCCCCCGGGGGAATCAGCCGGCCGGTGGTTTCGTGCACCAGATCGTACTCGTCGCCGGCCGGATAATAGTCGCCCAGGAGATGAACTCGCACCGGGGTCCCCGCGCTGGCTTCGCGGATGGCGTCGACGGCATGAGCGTTTTTCGCCTTGATGCCGACGATTCCCTGGCGGGCCTTCACCGCGTCCATCGCCAGGAGCATGCCGCGAACAACCGCGGCGGCCTGGTGCTCCATGATCGCGGCGTCCTTGTGCAGGAGCGGCTCGCACTCGGCGCCGTTGGCGATGACCGTGTCGGCGGCAGAGGCGAGTTTGACGTGGGTGGGAAACCCGCCGCCGCCGGCACCCACCACCCCGGCCTGGCGAACTTGCTCGATTAGGTTCATCACGTGTTCGGCCCGCTTGTTTGGACGTGATCATGTCGCTTGCCAAGCTGCATTCCAGCCGGGACGAAAAGAGAAAGGCGCGCCACGGGAGTGGCGCGCCTTTTCAATCGAACAGCGGAGGATTCCGCGGATGACTTAGTAGTCCATGCCGCCGCCCGGAGGATGCGCGGGAGCCGCTTCCTTCTTCTCCGGGATCTCGGTGATCATGCACTCGGTCGTGAGCAGCAGGCCGGCGACGGAGGCCGCGTTCTGCAGGGCGGTGCGGGTGACCTTGGTCGGGTCCACCACGCCGGCCTTCACGAGGTCCTCGTATTCCCCGGTGGCGACGTTGTAGCCGTAGTTGCCCTTGTTGGCGGCAACCTGGCCGACGACGACGGCACCCTCGACGCCGGCATTGGCGCAGAGCATGCGGATCGGGGACTCGATGGCCCGGCGCACGATCTGGGCGCCGATGGCCTCGTCGCCCTCGAGCTTGAGAGCGTCGATCGCCTTGGCCGTGCGGATGAGGGCGACGCCACCGCCGGCGACGATGCCCTCTTCCACCGCAGCGCGGGTGGCATGGAGCGCATCCTCGACGCGGGCTTTCTTCTCCTTCATTTCCGTCTCGGTGGCCGCACCGACGTTGATGACCGCCACGCCGCCGGCGAGCTTCGCCAGGCGCTCCTGGAGCTTCTCGCGGTCGTAGTCGGAGGTGGTCTCGTCGATCTGGCGGCGGATCTGCTTCACGCGGCCCTGGATGTCGGACGACTTGCCCGACCCCTCGACGATCGTGGTGTTCTCCTTGTCGACCACGATGCGCTTGGCGCGGCCGAGGTCGCTGATCTGGAGGTTCTCGAGCTTGATGCCGAGGTCCTCGGTGATGCAGCGGCCGCCGGTGAGGATCGCGATGTCCTCGAGCATGGCCTTGCGGCGATCACCGAAGCCCGGGGCCTTGACGGCGCAGACGTTCAGCGTGCCGCGGATCTTGTTCACCACCAGGGCGGCGAGGGCTTCACCCTCGACTTCCTCGGCGATGACGAGGAGGGGCTTGCCGCTCTTGGCGACGGTCTGGAGCAGCGGGAGGAACTCCTGGAGGTTGGAGATCTTCTTCTCGTGGATCAGCACGTAGGCGTCCTCGAGGACCGCTTCCTGGGCCTCCGCATTGGTCGCGAAGTAGGGCGAGAGGTAGCCCTTGTCGAACTGCATGCCCTCGACGACGTCGAGCGTGGTCTCGATCGACTTGGCCTCTTCGACGGTGATGGTGCCGTCCTTGCCGACCTTGTCCATGGCGTCGGCGATGATGTTGCCGATCTTGTCGTCCCAGTTGGCCGACACGGTCGCGACCTGGCGGATTTCCTCGCGGTCATTGACGCGCTTGGAGATCTTGGCGAGTTCCACCACGGCAACCTCGACGGCCTTGTCGATGCCGCGCTTGAGGAAGATCGGGTTCGAGCCGGCCGTGACGTTCTTCAGGCCTTCCTTGTAGATGGACTCGGCGAGCACGGTCGCCGTGGTGGTGCCGTCGCCGGCGGCGTCGCTCGTCTTGGACGCGACTTCCTTCACCATCTGGGCGCCCATGTTCTCGTAGGGATCGGGAAGCTCGACCTCCTTGGCGACGGTCACGCCGTCCTTGGTCACGGTCGGCGAACCGAATTTCTTGTCGATGACGACATTGCGGCCCTTGGGCCCGAGCGTCACCTTGACGGCCTTCGAGAGGAGTTCGACGCCGCGGAGGACTTTTTGACGAGCGCTCTCGTCGAAGAGGAGTTGTTTAGCAGCCATGTGTTGGAATTTCTATGTTGAAGTTGAGGGGGTGGAGGAGCTCAGCCGATGACGCCCAGGATGTCGTCTTCGCGAACCAGCGTGTACTTCTTGTCGTCGAGTTTCACCTCGGTGCCACCGTACTTGCTGATGAGCACGCGGTCGCCGACCTTGACCTCGAAGGGAGTGACCTTGCCGTCTTCGCCTTTCTTGCCGGTGCCAAGGGCGATGACCTTGGCCTCCTGCGGCTTTTCTTTGGCGCTGTCCGGGATGATGATGCCTCCGCGGACCTGCTCTTTTTCTTCGATGTGTTCGACGAGAACACGATCACCGATGGGCTTGATTTTGACGTTAGCCATATGTGGTTGATTTAGGGTTGGACGAAAAGGGGGGACGGGAACAACACCCGGCCAACTGCGCCGTGGCGCAACGGTGCGGGCGGAAACGGGGGGCGGTTACTTCTTCTTGTCGTCGTCGACGACTTCGAAGTCGGCATCCACGACATCGGCCTTCTTTTCCGGCTTCTTGCCGGAGACGGCACCGGCTTCAGCGGCCGCCGGGCCGGACTCGCGGGCACCGCCGGCGGCGCCCGCCTTTTGGACTTCCTGGTAAATCTCGCCGCCCACGGCGGTGAGCTTCTCGAGGGCCGACTTCATCCGCTCGACGTCATTGCTCTCCAGGTCCTTCCTGGCGTCGGCGATGGCGCTCGTGCCCTTGGACTTGATGCCGGACGGGATCTTGTCGCCGGAGTCCTTCAGCGTCTTCTCGAGTTGGTAGATGGCGGAATCGAGCTGGTTCTTGGCTTCGACCGCTTCCTTCCGCTTCTTGTCCTCGGCGGCATGCAGTTCGGCTTCCTTGGTCATCCGATCGACCTCTTCCTTGGACAGGCCGGACGAACCCTGGATGGTGATCTTCTGGTCCTTGCCGGTACCCAGGTCCTTGGCGGAGACGTGGAGGATGCCGTTGGCGTCGATGTCGAACGTGACTTCGATCTGGGGCATGCCGCGCGGCGCCGGCGGAATCCCATCGAGACGGAAGGTGCCGAGCACCTTGTTGTCGCGGGACATCGGGCGCTCACCCTGCAGGACCACGATCTCCACTGAAGGCTGGTTGTCGCTGTAGGTGGAGAAGACCTGGGTCTTCTTGGCGGGAATCGTCGTGTTGCGCGGAATCATCGGGGTCGCCACCTGTCCGGCGGTCTCGATGCCAAGCGTCAGCGGGGTCACGTCGAGGAGTAGGACGTCGCGCACTTCGCCCTTCAGCACGCCACCCTGCACGGCTGCGCCAACGGCGACGACTTCGTCCGGGTTCACTCCCTGGTGCGGCGGCTTGCCACCCAGCTTGTGGGCGATTTCCACCACCTTGGGCATGCGGGTCATGCCGCCGACGAGCACCAGTTCGTCGATCTGCGTGGTCGTGAGGTCGGCGTCCTTGAGGCAGTTCTTGAACGGCTGGATGCAGCGCTCGAACAGCGAGTCGCAGATCTGCTCCATCTTGGAGCGGCTCAACTGCACATTCAGGTGCTTGGGGCCCGTCGCGTCGGCGGTGATGAAGGGCAGGTTGATGTCGACCGACTGGGCCGAGGAGAGGGCGATCTTGGCCTTTTCCGCCTCTTCCTTGAGGCGCTGCAACGCCATGGGGTCTTTGCGGAGGTCGATGCCGTTCTCCTTCTTGAAGCTCTCCACCAGCCACGAAATCAGCGCCTCGTCCCAGTTGTCGCCGCCGAGGTGCGTGTCGCCATTGGTCGCCTTCACTTCGAACACCCCGTCGCCGATCTCCAGCACCGACACGTCGAAGGTGCCGCCGCCCAGATCGAAGACCGCGATCTTCTCGTCCTTCTTCTTGTCGAGGCCGTAAGCCAGGGACGCGGCGGTCGGCTCGTTGATAATCCGCAGCACGTCGAGCCCGGCGATCTTGCCGGCGTCCTTGGTGGCCTGCCGCTGGGAGTCGTTGAAATAGGCCGGGACCGTGATGACCGCCTGGGTGATCTTCTCGCCGAGATACGCTTCGGCGTCGGCTTTCATCTTCGCCAGCACGAAGGCGGAAATCTGCTGCGGGGCGAATTGCTCCACCTTGTCGCCCACCTGCACCTCAATGTACGCGTCGCCGTTTTTTCCCTCGACCACCTTGAACGGCATGTTCCTGGCTTCTTCCCGCACCTCGGTGAATTTGCGGCCGATGAAACGCTTCGCGGAAAAGACGGTGTTGCGCGGGTTCGTGATGGCCTGGCGCTTGGCGGCCTGTCCCACCAGTCGTTCGCCGGTCTTGGTGAACGCAACCACGGATGGGGTGGTGCGCGCGCCCTCGGCATTGGGAATCACCACGGGTTCGCCACCTTCCATCACCGCCATGCACGAGTTGGTCGTTCCGAGATCGATACCAAGAATACGGCTCATGCACGCCCCGGAGCAATGCATGTGCCCCGAACCTCAGGGTTTTCGTAAAGCAAAGAGGGACAAATATTTGAAATTTGTGCGCTACCTAAATGACCCTGGGGTCACTCGTGTTGCCATGCCAGGTTGGCGCACTTGTGACGCACTGGCCTGACCCGGGCGTGAATCGATGTCGCAGTTGAATTCAGGGGCGACGCAGCTACGGTTGCGCCATGGAGTTGGAAATCACTTTGCCGGACGAGGTGCCGGTGATGACCCTGCCGGAGGCCGCCTTGTTTCCGCAGGCGCTGATGCCGCTGCACATCTTCGAGCCCCGATATCGCCACATGCTGCGCGACGTCCTGGCGTCGAACCGACTCTTGGCGGTGGCGGGGCTGGACCGCGGCCGGCTGGGCGAGTCGGGCAACCCTGAGCCGCCTTACCGGATTGCGACCGTCGGGATGGTCCGGGCCTGCCAGAAGAACGGTAATGGAACTTCAAATCTTCTTTTGCAGGGACTGACCCGGGTCGAGATTCTGGCCATCACCCGCGACGAACCCTATCGCTCGGTGCGGGTGCGGGCGTTGGTGAGTGAAGGGGGCGCGGATGCGGCGAGAAACCAGGAACTGCGGCGCCGGTTGGCCCGCCTGATCGGCATCAAGCTTCGGCTCCAGACGGGGGCGGTGGACGAGATCGCGACCTTCCTGAAGACGGTCGAAGATCCGGAGACGTTTTCCGATATCGCCGCGTTCAGCTTGTGTGAAGATTCCGGGCTCAAGCAGCGTCTTCTGGAGACCTTGGACGTGGGCCGCCGCCTGGAGTTGCTGGCCGACCAGCTCCTGACCGACATCGAAGAACTCAAGCTGAAGCGCCGGTTGCAGGGGCGATTGCCGGACGATCACATTTCCCTGAACTAGCCGTGCGCCGGTACTGCGCCGGGCGCAGATCCTCAGCCGCGGATCGAAATCGGGGCGGCAGGCCACCACCGGTACAGGAAGAAATAGACCAGCACACCGGTGATGCTCACGTAGTACCAGATGGGAAAGGTCCACCGGGCCCACCGCCGATGGCGTTCGTGCTGTCCGGACAGCGCGAGCAGAAAGGTGCGGGGCACCAGGTAGGCGATCGCCATCGCGAGGATAATGTGCGAGATCAGCATCACACGATAGATGGGCACCACAGCACCGGTGCCGCCAAAGGGCGTGTGCACACCGCGAACCAGGATCTTGTGGGTCACGTAGCCAACCAGGAACACGGCCGACACGACTCCCGCGGCCAACATGCAGCGGCGGTGGCGGACCAAATCCTGGTCACGCGCCGGTCCGGGAACGCGATGCCGGGCGCGCCGGATGAAAATGAAGCCGGCGGTCATCAGCGCCGTCGCGACGCCGTTGAGCAGCGCATTCAGGGCGGGAATGTCTTGAACCGTCATGCGAAGAGGAGTCGGTCGGCCACCAGGGCACTGAGCACGACCGGCAGGTAGAGGATTGACGCGAAAAACAGGCGGCGGGCCGCGACGTCGCGCCCAGCCGGGTGGAGGAAGACGATCGCGCGCCAGAGGAATCCGCCGCCGCCGAGCAGCGCCACGAGGCCATAGAGTTTGGTGGCTTGCCCGAGGGCGACCGGCAGCAGGCTCACGACGACCAGGGCAATCGTGTTGACCAGCGACCAGAGGGCGACCTTGCCGCCGGATTCGTCGCGGACGGGCAGCATCGGGAAGTCCACCGCAGAGTAGTCGCGGCGATAGGTCCAGGCCACCGCCATGAAGTGCGGGATTTGCCAGAAGAAGAGGATGGCAAACAGAATCCACCCCAGCGAAGTCACCGTGCCTTCGCCGGCCGACCAGCCGATCAGCGGCGGGAAGGCACCGGCTATGGCCCCGATTTCCGTGCTCCACATCGACCAGCGCTTCGCGGGGGTATACCACGCGAGATAGGAGGTGATGGTGAGGAGCGTGAACATCGCCGCGAGGCGGTCGACCTTGGCAAAGAGGAGAAAGAGCGCCGCGATGCACATCAGCCAGCCGAGCACGAAGGCGGAGCCCGTGGCGATCTTGCCCGCCGGGATCGGCCGGTTGGCGGTGCGCCGCATGCGTGCATCGGTCTCGTGCTCGAGCCATTGGTTCAGGGCCGCCACGCCACCGGCGGCCAACGACGTGCCGAGAAAGAGCAGCAGCAGTTTGACCGGCTGGGAGGGCGGTCGCGCGCTGAAATAACCCACCATCGTCGTCATGACGGACAGCAGGCTGAGACGGGGCTTGGTCAGCTCAAGATAGTCGCGCACCGTCGCCCGACTGGCCGGAAGGGTGGTCATGGGCGCGACGGAGTGGCGAGAGGGGCGGGACCTTCCACCTGGTCCCGATGCGCGACCCAGGTCAGCCAGAACGTGACGGCGAGCGTGAGAGCGCCCACGACCACATGGGCGGTCGTCATCTCGGGCTTCCGCAGCGTCCAGACGATCTGCGCGCCCAGCAGGATCTGCAGGACGAGCAGGCTCAGCAGGGCCGAAGCGCCGGCGCGCATCGCAAGCGGGCAGGCGCGGTCGCGGCGGATGGCCCACGCGAATCCGGTGAGGGCGACGGCGAGGATCGCCGCCATGACACGGTGGGCGAAGTGGATCCCGATCCGAAAATCCCACACCGCGGGCAGCCACGCGTTATCCGGAGGCGGAGTGGAGAAGGGAAACGTATAGATGGCCAGACCGGCCTGATTGTGGCGCATCGTCGCGGCGATGATGAGCTGAATCAGGAGGAGGGCGCAAGAAAGCAGCCCCAACCGCCGCACCCGCGAACCCACCGGATGCGGGGACTCGATCCAGTGCCGCGTGCAGGCCGCCGCGATGGCGATGAGGAGGCAGACGTAGACCTGCGCCATGATGCCGTGGGGGATGCGCAGCATCTCGCCGAGCGACATCTGGAAGCCGGGTACGCTCACCTCGTGCAGCAGCACGCGCTTGCCGCCGATGAGGCCCTGCACGACGACGATGGCCAGCGCCCACCAGCCGAGGTGCCGAAGCCAGCGCCGCTCTTCCCGCCGCGACAGCCACACCGCGAGGGCGATCGTGATGAACCCCATCACCATGCCAGTCAGCCGGTGGGAGTGCTCCGCGAACATGGAAAGGTCGCGCAGCCAGCCGTCGGGATTGACTGAACCGTTGGAGAGCGGCCAGTCGGGAAACACCATGCCCGCGTTGATGCTGGTGGTGAAGGCGCCCAGCGTCACGAGCACGAACACCCAGGCGCTGCCGGCCACGGCGAAAATCGCGAGTGCGGGCTTGTAAGTGGGAGTGCGGAGTGAGCCGGTGGAACGGGCCATGCGGGAGGCAAGAGGGTGACAAGTAGTGGTGCCGCGGGCTTCGGCAAACCCTTTGACAAAATTCTCGGGCGGGGAATCGGTAGGGCGATGCAGCCCAAGGCAGCTTTCGAACCGGAGCGCGTGGCCCCCACCACCGGGGTGGCGCCATTTGCCTGGCGGCAATTCCTGGCGATTACCCTGGGCGCCGTGGCCCTTTATGGGGGCCTGCGGTTGCTCCCCACCGGCACCAACCTCAGCCACATGGATTTCCGCGTGGATGCACGCAAGATGGCCAGTGTGGAGTTCTGCGATCCGTTGAATCCCCAATTCATCTCCGTGGTGGCGGCGCGATCTCCGGTGGTGATGGAGGTGTCGACTTCTCGCCCGGCGAGGAGCGGGGAGACAGTGGAGGGGGTGGTGCGCTTGGCGACCGCGAGTGGAAAGCCGGTCGGAAGGGAAGACCTGTTGGTTACCCACACGCGCCGCCTGCACCTGTTGGTGGTGGATCCTTCCCTTTCGGATTACCAGCACTTGCACCCGGAAGCCGGGGCGCGGCCTGGGGAGTGGGTGTTCGCGTTCCAGCCGCGGCGATCCGGAATCTACCGCGTGTTTGCCGATTTCACCCCGATAGCGACCGGTCGGGGGCTCTATGCCCACGCGGACCTGACGGTGGAGTTGTCGCCTTCCGTCGAGAAGGCGCCGGGCGAGTTGAACCGCGCGGTGGGTCCTCTGCGCGAGGCGGGGGGGCACCGCTTCCGGCTGGAAAGTACTCCGCAGCCCGCGCGGGCCAATGCGGTCGTCGAACTCCGCTTTACCATCGATCGGGTCGACGGCGGGCCGGTCGCGTTGACACCCGTGATGGGGGCGTACGCCCACCTGGTCGCGTTCGACGCGGATCGATCGGGCTTTGCCCATCTGCATCCGGTGGAGGACGCGGCGGTGAAACCTGCCGACGAGCGGGCGCCGGCGTTGAACTTCAAGCTGACGATTCCGCGACCAGGTTCCTACACGGTTTGGGCGCAGGTAGGGCTGGGGAGCCGGGAGGAGTTCGTGTCTTTTCCCCTGGAAGTGCGGGACTGAGTCGCGGGGTGGATTCCCGGCCAGCGTCAGAACTTCAGGTGTTTGACGGTCAGTCCCTTGTTGATCAGCTGCTTCAGGGAGGCGATGCCGATCCGGAGGTGATCCACGACGTAGGTTTCGTCGACCTTGCGATCGCTCTCCGCCGTTTTCACGCCCTCCGGAATCATGGGCTGGTCCGACACGAGCAACAGGGCGCCGGTGACAATCTCGTTGTAGAACCCGGTCGAGAAGATTGTCGCGGTCTCCATGTCGATGCACATCGCGCGGATCTTCTTCAGGTACTTCTTGAAGCGCTCGTCGTGCTCCCAGACGCGGCGGTTCGTGGTGTAGACCGTGCCGGTCCAGTAATCCCGGGAAAAGTCGCGGATCGTCGTCGAAATCGCCTTCTGGAGGGCAAACGCAGGGAGCGCCGGCACTTCGGGAGGGAAATAGTCGTTGCTGGTGCCCTCGCCCCGAATCGCCGCGATCGGGAGGATCAGGTCCCCGATGGTGGCCCGATGCTTGAGACCGCCGCACTTTCCCAGGAATAGGACCGCCTTGGGCTGAATCGCTGACAACAGGTCCATCACCGTGGCCGCCGTTGCGCTGCCCATGCCAAAGTTGATGATCGAGATGTCATTGGCCGTGGCGTTGGGCATCGGCTTGTCCTTACCGCGCACCGGCACGCGATTCCACTGGGCGAAGAGGTTCACGTACCGGTCGAAATTGGTGAGGAGGATGTACTCCCCAAACTCCTTGAGTGGCACACCGGTGTAGCGCGGCAGCCAGTTTTCGACGATTTCCTTCCGGGTTTTCATGTCCCTTTGTGCCGGACCACCCGGGGAAGGGCACGGAAAAAAACGCCGGCACCCCGGCTCAGGTGGAGGGCGCGCCGCGACCAAATCGGCCGCGAGGGTGGAGACACCCTCGCGGATCAGGCTCCGAGGCGGCCCGACGCCCCGCCGACGGCCGCCGGGGCGGTGTAGCGCTCCGATTGTTCGTCGGCATGATAGCTGGAGCGGACCAGCGGGCCGCTTTCCACCACCCCGATGCCGAGAGCGAGGCCCAACTCCTTCCAGTGCTGGAACTCCTCGGGAGGGGCCCAGCGGGACACGGGCAGGTGGTTGGCGGTGGGTTGCAGGTACTGGCCAATCGTGAGGATGTCGGTGCGGTCGGCGGCGATGTCGCGCAGGGTCTGCTCGATTTCGTGGACTTCCTCACCCACCCCAAGCATGAGCCCCGTCTTGGTGACAAAGCCGCGGCTCTTGGCGTGGCGGAGGACCGAGCGGGAGCGGTCATAGCGCGCCTGCACGCGCACCGGTTTCTGCAGGCGTTCGACCGTCTCGAGGTTATGATTGAAGATATCAGGCCGGGCATCGAGCACCACGTCGACGTGATCGAGATTGCCCTTGAAGTCGGGGGTCAGGACCTCAATCGCGGTGCGGGGGGTGCGGTGCCGGATCGCGCGGATGGTGGCGGCCCAGACGCTGGCGCCGCCGTCGGCGAGTTCATCGCGGGCGACGCTGGTGATGACGCAGTGTCGGAGGTTCATGGTCGCCACGGCCTCGGCCACGCGGGCGGGCTCGCCGAGGTCCACCTCGCTGGGCTTGCCCGTGGTGATGGCGCAAAACGTGCACGAACGCGTGCAGACATTGCCCAGGATCATCACCGTCGCGGTGCCGCGCGACCAGCACTCGCCGAGATTCGGGCACTGCGCGCTCTGGCACACCGTATGGAGGCGTTGGCCCTCGACGAGGCGAAGGGTGGCGGAGTATCCCGGTCCACCGGGCAGCCGGGCCCGAAGCCAGGCGGGTTTGCGCGGAGAGGCAGGCGTGGCGTGCATTTTCCCGCAAGGGCACACGAACTCGGGGGAAGCGCAAGCGGGTTCTCCGGGTATCCCGGTGTCGGGAGAAACCACTCGCCCACTGGTTCTTTCTTGGGAACACTCGTGCCACCTTGGCGCCACCGGCTTTCTGCCAATGCTCGCGGTCCTGTCGCCCGATCCCCTTCGTCGTCCCAACCCTGCCCGCCATGAAACCCTGTAGCCTGTCCTCCGGCGCCGCGGCGCCGTCCCTCTGTCGCCGGGCGTTGTCGCCCGTGCTGTCAGTCCTTGCGTTGGTGCTGCTTGGCCTTGGGATCCCGGCGCCGCTGCCGGCCCAGGCGGCCGGCGGCGCGATTGAGGGCCGCGTCTTCAACGCCGCCACCGGTCTGGCGCTGGTGAACGCGCGGGTGAAGCTCGAGGGCACGGAGCGCGTAGTTATCACCGACGAAGGCGGAGCCTACCGCTTCGGGGCGGTGGCGGCAGGGACCGCGCGCCTGCAGGTGACCTACCTCGGGTTGGAACCGGCCAGCGCCACGGTGCAGGTGCCGGCCGGCGGGCTGGTGCAGCGCGATTTCGAGCTGACGCGGGCCGGGGCGGGACAGCGCGCGCCCGGCGGAGAGGTGGTGCAGCTCGACGCGTTCACCGTCGCCGTCGACCGCGAGATGAGCGCGCAGGCGATCTCGATGAATGAACAGCGCACCGCGCCGAACCTGAAGAACGTCGTGGCCATCGACGAGTTTGGCGATCGGGGCAACGAGAACATCGGCGAGTTCCTGCTTTTTCTCCCGGGCGTCTCCATCGCGACCTCGGGGTCCGAGCCGACAACCGTCTCGCTCCGGGGCTTCCCCGGGGCGAACACCGGCCTGACGATCGACGGCGGCGAGACCACCGCGACCTTCAACGGCAACAGCCGCGCCCTCGACCTGCGCGAGGTGCCGATGAACAACGTGTCGCGGGTGGAGGTGACGAAGGTGCCCACCCCCGACATGCCGGCGAGCGGGCTGGGCGGATCGATCAACCTGATCACGCGCAGCGGGTTCGAGAGCCGCCGGCCCCGGCTCTCGTTCAACGCCTACACCATGTTTCACAACCACAACGGCCTGACCTTCGATGGCGGCCCGCGCAACGCCCACGCGATCACGAGCCCGCGGTACATCCAGCCGTCGTTCGATTTCAACTACCTGCGCCCGATCAACGAGCGGCTCGCCCTCACCGTCGGAGGTTCGCGGACCTGGCGCGCCAAGCCGATGGAAACCGGCACCAAGGACACGGACGAGTCGGCCACCTGGGATCTGGTCCGCCTGGTCCAGACCACGAGCCAATGGAACAGCCTGGCGCAGGAGTTCAAGACGCTGCAGGGCCAGATCGGCCTCGACTGGCGGTTGAGCGCCACCGACTCCGTCTCGGTCAGCGCGCAGTACCGCAGCTATGCCCTGCCGATCACGCGCAGCGTGCTCGCCTTTGCCTATGGCGCCGGCGCGACCGGCAGCGACACCTTCACCCAGGGGGCGGCGACGGGAGTGGGCAGCATCACCATGAACGGCTCGGGGGAGAACGTCGACATCCTGACCCAGACCAAGCTGTACAACCTCAAGTATCGCCACCGTGGGGAGACCTGGCGCATCGATGCGGCCAGCTACTACTCGACCTCAGGCTCGAACCGGGCCGACGTCGATTCCGGGTTCTTCAACACCACGCCCGCCACGATCTCCAACCTGATCCTCCGGGGCGACGGCATCCAGAAGCCGGGCGACGGCATCATCGCGACCCAGTATTCCGCGACGGCGCGCACCGGCCAGGCGGTCGACGTGTATGATGGCGGCAACTACTCCATCGTCAGCGGCAACAGCAACCAGACCGACTGGAACTCCCAGCGCTACAACCTGCGGGCGGACGTCGCCCGCGAGTTCCACGGGCGCGTGCCGTTCTCCCTGAAGGTGGGGGCGCTCGTGGACACGCTGCAGAACGATCAGCGCCGCTATCCGAAGACGTGGACGTTCCGGCCCAACGGCACGACCGACGCGACGGCGCGGATGGCCGCCAACTTCGACGTCTTCGACGCGGCGTACAATGCCGACTCGCCCACCGTGTATGGCCGGAAGGTGCGGTGGATCAGCGGCACCAAGCTGTACCAGCTCTACCAGAAGAACCCCGGTTGGTTCACGACCGACGAGGCGCAGGTGTGGCAGGACTACGTGAACAATTCCCGCGCCCTCACCGAACGGGTCTCGGCCGCCTACCTGCGCGCGGACCTGCGCCTGTTCAACAACCGGCTGTGGTTGGTGGGCGGCGTGCGCTTCGAGCGCACCGACGACAAAGGCATCGGCCCCCTGAACGACATCAACGCGCAGTATCAGCGCAATCCGGACGGCAGTTTCGTCCGCAACGCCGCGGGCCAGAAGGTGCTGATCACCTCGGATGCGCTGGCGCTGCGGAAGCTGCGGTACCAGGAGCGCGGGGCGGTCGGCGAGCGGGAGTACCACGGGTACTACCCGAGTCTCAACGCGAGCTACAACCTGACCGATCAGCTGATCGTGCGGGCGGCGGCGGCCAAGACCCTGGGCCGGCCCAATCTCAGCTTCATCATCCCCAGTACCAGCATTTCCGACCCCGACGCCGCGAATCCGACCATCACGGTGGTGAACTCCGGCCTGCGCCCGTGGTCGGCCATGAGTTACGACCTCTCGCTCGAGAGCTACCAGATCAAGGACGGCTTCGGTTCCATCGGGGTGTTTCAGAAGGAGATTCGCGATTTCTTCACTTCCCTCAGCACCGCGGCCACCCCCGAATTGCTGGAACTCTACGGACTCGAGAGCGATCCCGCGCTGTTGAGTTACACCATCAACACGCGCGGCAACGGCGGCGATGCGAAGGTCCAGGGCATCGAGTTCAGCTACCGCCAGTCGCTCACATTTCTCCCGCACTGGGCCCGGGGCTTCCAGGTCTTCGTCAATGCGACGAAGCTGAATCTCAGCGGCAGCAACTCCGCCGACTTCGCCGGCTACAATCCGAAGTCGGTCGCCGGGGGCGTGAATTTCCTCCGCGGCCGCCTGGCGATCAAGGCGACGATCAGCTACCTCGGGGATGTGCAGACCGGAGCCGTGGCGGCCAGCGCCACCATTCCCGCCGGCACCTTCAACTACCAGGCCAAGCGCACGCGCATCGGATTGAACGGGTCGTACAACCTGACGCGGCGCTACTCGCTCTACGCCTCGATCGTGGACCTCGGCGGGTTCGTGCAGAACCTCCAGCGTTACGCTCCGGGCACGCCCGATTACGCCCGGGGCCAGCGCTGGCAGGAACTCGGCTTCTACACCAACATCGGCGTGCGGGGTAACTTCTAGGGCGCGTTCGGTTGATGTGTCGTCGCGTTGGAGCGCCGACCGCGGGCGGCGGACCAGCGACCGCGTGGTCCTCGAACGGCCGCGCTGTCGCCGTCGGCATCGCGCGGCCACCGCATCACTGACCGCGCTCTAGCCGAGGAGCAGCCAGGCGGCCCCGCCCAGGGCGGTCAGGCCCAGCACAGCGGCGATTCGCCGGCGCAGGCCGGCCGACCCCAGGGCGATCGCCAGGCCGGCCTTGAGCAGGGTGTTGGCCACGGCGGCCACGACGACAGCCTGCGTGGCGACCCGGAGGGTCACGCCGCCGTCCGCGTGATCCCGCGAGACCGAAAGCGCAATCGCGTCGAGGTCGGTGAGGCCGGAGACGAAGCTCAGCGGCAGCAGGCCGTCGGTCCATCCCTGTTCCCGGAACCAGCGGACCAGGAAGGCAATCAGGGCGTAGAGGGCGGCGAACTTCACCGCGGTCAGCAACCCGAGCGGGTTGCCCAGCTCCGGCGTGTCCCCGGGGCGGGAGGCCGGGCGGCGACGTATCCAGACCCATGTGACGTATGCCACCCCGGGCAGGGCGAGGATCGCAAACGGGAGGAGCAGCGAGCCGGAGAACTCCCGGTTGATCAGCCCAATCGCGACCAGCACGCGGGGCAGCATCATCGTGCAGGCCGCCACCACCGCCAGGGTGTAATGCTCGGCGAGGTCCGGCTCGTCCCGGCTGCGCCGGCTGAAGGCGAGGGTGCTGGCCGTGCTGGAAGCCAGGCCGCCGAACAGGCCCGTGAGCAGGATGCCCGCCCGGGCGCCGACCAGCCGGATGGCCACATATCCGGCGAAGCCCATGCCGGAGATGAGGACGACCATCAGCCAGGTGGAGAAGGGATTGAACGCCTGGAACGGGCCCAGCGGGCGATCGGGCACCAGCGGGAGGATCACGCCGGAAATCGCGGCAAACTGGAGCGTGGCCCGAATGTCCGCGGCGGTGAGGGCGCGCGCCCAGGAATGGATGGGTTGTTTGGAGCCGTGGACCACCATGGTCAGCGCTGCGACGAGGATGGCGGCGCGGGTCTCGCCCCAGAACACCAGGGCGCCGCACAGGATCGTCAGCAACGCACCCGCGAAGGAGGTGCTGCCGGGCTGGCTGCGGTCGTGCGGGTTGGCGGTTTGGGCGACGAGGTGGGCGGTGACGGCCAGGAACACCCCGAGCAGGGTGTACGGCACATGGTGTTTGCTGGTGTAGGCTCCCAGGCAACCGAGGATGGCCCAGAAGGTGTGGGTCCGCAGGCCGGCGAACTCGACGGGATCGGCACCGTGCTGATCACCCCATTGGCGAATCATGCCAATCAACGCGCCCAGGCAGGCGCTGACGATGACCGGAGTGAGGATTTCGTTCACCGCGGAAAGGCGATCGGGCCGGGCCGCGCCATCACGGGTCTCGGGCCGGGTCGGTGGGACGGATTAGGGGCCGGGCAACTGGCCGCGCTGGTAGCCGTTGCCAATCAAGCGACCAAGGTTGTGGCGTTTCCCATCGACCTCGATCTGGAGGTTTTCGGCTGCGCTGGCCTCGATGAACAACGGCCCGGAGCGGGGCACGGAGCGTGATTCCCCGGCGTTCAGCATGCCGGTGAAGACGATTTCGCCCTCGCTTTCATCCGGGTTCTTCTTTCGGACCGTGACCTGCACCGGATTGCTGGCGATCAGGCCCAGCATCGGCACCCGTGGTGCCGGCGGCGTCACGGCCGCCGTTGCGGAGCCCTTCGGGGTCGAGGTCGTGCTTCCACTCCAGAAGATCGACCGGACAATCAGCACCACTGCGAGAAGGGAGACTCCGACCACGATCCATTTGGTATACTTGAACACCACCGCCGGGTCTGGACCCGTCGGCAGGGAACTTCCGGGTCGCGGCCGCGCCGGGGCCGGGCGAACGCTTGGGGCAGCGGGCGCGCCACCATCCTCGGCCGGCGCTGTGGAGGCTGGTTCCTCTGCCGGGGCGGAGGAGACTTCGAGGCGTCCATAGACCTCGCGGTTGAGCGGGCGCGATTCCCGGCGCCCGAGCGAGGCATAGTCGTTGAGGATTCGCTCCGCCGGAAGCTTCAGGAAAGTCGCATAGCTGCGCAGGAAGCCCCGCGTGTAGATCTCGGTCAGCCCGATGTCGAAGTGGTTGCTTTCGAACTTCTGCAGATAGTCGCCCCGGATCTTGGTGGCCTCGGCTGCTTCCCGAATGGAGATGCCCTTCTTCTTGCGCGCTTCCTCGAGCCGTTCGCCGATGGTCTGCATGATACTCCAATAAGTCGTTTGCCGCGGAAAGGGGAAGAAGGATCTGCGGGGGAGGCGCCGGTGCCGGCCCGGTTCAGAGCGAATCCAGGTCGACGAGGATCTCGCGCGGGCTGGAGCCGTTCTCGGGGCCGACGATGCCCTTTTCCTCCATGATCTCCATCAGGCGCGCGGCGCGGTTGTAGCCGATGCGGAGCCGTCGCTGGAGCATCGACGTGCTGGCGCGCTTGGTGGACTTCAGCACGTCGATCGCCTGCTGATACAACTCCTCGTCGTCGCCAAGGTCGCCGTCCTCCTCGCCGCCTTCGCCGTCCTCCTCGTCTTCCCGCGCGGCCCGGTCGATCTGCTGCTGGACGGACTGCGCGTACTGCGGCGGCCCGTTGCGTTTCAGGAACTCGACCATCTCCTGCACCTCCTCGTCGGAGACGTAGGCGCCCTGCGCGCGCACGAGGCGCGAAGTGCCGGGGGGGGAAAAGAGCATGTCACCACGGCCGATCAGGGTGTCCGCACCCTTGGTGTCGAGAATGGTGCGCGAGTCGACCTGCGAGGCGACCTGGAAGGCGATCCGCGACGGCAGGTTGGCCTTGATGACCCCGGTGATGACGTTCACCGACGGACGCTGCGTGGCGATGATCAGGTGGATGCCCGCGGCGCGGGCGAGTTGGGCAAGGCGCGCGATGCTGGTCTCGATCTCCGCGGGGGCGACCATCATCAGGTCGGCGAGTTCGTCGATGATGGCCACGATGTAGGGCAGCCGCTCCGGAATCTCGATGTCATCCAACGGGTCGACTCCCTCGAGCGACGCCTGCGTCTCGGGTGGCGGCGCCTCGGTCTTGCCGGACTTCTTGCGGTTGTTGAAACCGACGATGTTGCGGACGTTGGCCTTGGCGAAGATCTGATACCGCTGCTCCATCTCGCCCAGGAGCCACTTCAGCGCGGCCGGGACCTTCTTCGGCTCGGTCACCACCGGAATCAGCATGTGCGGCAGTGAATTGAAGACCTTCAGCTCGACGACCTTGGGGTCGACCATGATCAACCGGAGATCCTTCGGGCTCTTCGAGTAAAGGATCGAGGCGACGATGGAATTGATGCAGACGGATTTTCCGGAGCCGGTGGCGCCCGCGATGAGCAGGTGCGGCATCTTCGAAAGATCGGAAACGAGCGGCTTGCCGGAGACATCCTTGCCGAGGGCAATCGGGATCTCGGCCTTCACGCCGGCCCAGTCCTCGCTTTCCAGCAGTTCCCGCATGCCGACCGGCGTCGGGTGCTGATTCGGCACCTCCACGCCAACTGCGGCCTTGCCGGGGATCGGTGCCAGAATGCGCACCGACTGCGCCCGCATGCCCAGGGCAATGTTCTTGTCGAGGCCGGAGATCTTCTCGACGCGGACGCCCGGGGCCGGAACCACCTCGTAGCGCGTGATGACCGGGCCGACGTGAATCTCGCCCAAGGTAACGTCGACGCCGAATTCCCCGAGGATCCGGAGGAGGTTCTCGGCATTCTGGCGATGTTCCTCTTCGCTGTTGCTCGCCGATGGCCGCACCTGCTCCTTCAGCAAGGTCAGCGGCGGGAATTCGTAATTCGCATCGTCGCTCTGGGGCAGCGTGACGCGCGCCGCCTTCTTGGGTTCCTCGGGTTTGACGATGTTGAGCTCGACTTTGCCGAGTGCGCCGACGGCGAGCGACTTGGTGTCGGTGGCGGGCGCGCCGGGATCGGTCGGGGCGGGGCGCTTGGCCGGGGCGTCGGACTTGAGCTCGAACTTGGGCGCGGGCGCCGCGGTCGGAGGCGCGGCGGGTTTGGCGGCCTTCGCGGGTTCGGCCTCGGGCGTCGGCGCTGGAGATGTCGCGGCGGGTCGCGGGGCGGGTGCCTTGGCGAGGGGATCCTCGGCAGGCTTCGGCACAAAGGTCTTCTTTCCGCTGGGGCCGACGGGTCCCGCGGGGGCGGCCGGGGCGGCGGCAGCAGCGACGGCCGGCGCCGCCTTGAGCCGGGCCTTGGCCTCGATCTCCCGCTCCTTGCGCCGTTGCTCCTCGCGTTCCGCCTTCAGCTTGGCGCGTTCGGCCCGCCAAGCGCCGAAGTTGGTGAACATCTTCTCAAACTCGCCTCCGATGTCCTTGAAGATGACGAAGAGCAGTGTCGCCGCGTAGAGGGTGCCGATGATGAGGCCGGATCCGATGTTGCCGAAGAGCTTCTCGGCGCACTCGTGGTAGGTCCACATGCCGACAAATCCCCCGGAGCCGGCCGGGAACCAATCGGACTTCCATTCGACCGCCATGGCGGCAAGGGCCGAGGACAGAATCGTGGCGATGACCATCGCGATCGCCCGGGTGCCGTTGGCCTGCTTGGGGCTGCGGACGGCGAGGTAAAGCATCCAAAGCAGAAAGGCGGGAATGCACCACGCGCTGAACCCGAAGACCCGCAGCACGCTCGCTGCGGCATACGCACCGACGGGCCCGAACGGATTGCCCGCGGTCGGCGCGGGCCGGTGGTCAAAAGGGCTCTGGGACGGGCTGTAGGTGAGCAGGGCGCCGAGGAGATAGATGCCAAGGACCGCGCAGATCCCAGCGACGAGCCAGTTGGGCGGATACCGCGGGGCCTTGTAAGACGGACCGTCGTTTGGGTTTGAAGTCTCTGACTTGGGCATTTGTGTGAGCCGCGGCGCAGTTAGCTGGGCATTCCACGCTTTCGAGACAGACGGTCAAATGTAAACACCCCGCGGGGACTTTTCACAAAAATTCGTCAAATCTCATGCGCGAACTTCTGCGCTTTCATGCGCTGTATCAGGAACGCGTCTGGGGCGGACAAGCCCTCGCCACGGCGCTGGGCAGGACACTTCCGCCAGGACGGCCGATTGGGGAGAGCTGGGAGATTGTGGATCGCCCCGAGGCGCAATCCGTGGTGTGCGGCGGCGGATTCGACGGACGGACGTTGCGGGAGGTGCTGGCAAGCCATGCCGCCGACGTCATGGGTCCGGGCTGGCGGGCCGATCGGCCTTTTCCAATTCTGGTCAAGTGGCTGGACTGCCGAGAGCGCCTCAGCCTGCAGGTGCACCCGCCGGCGGCGGTCGCGGCGGAACTGCAGGGCGAGCCCAAGACCGAGAACTGGTACATCGCCGACACCGTGCCGGGGGCGCAGCTCATCGTCGGCCTGCGCCGCGGCGTCACGCGGGAAGGCTTCGAGCGGGCGCTGCGGGAGAATACGCTGGAACAATGCGTGCATCACTTCCGGGTGGCGGCGGGCGATTCCATCTTGGTGCACAGCGGGCAGGTCCATGCCATCGACGCGGGAAATCTGATCCTCGAGATCCAGCAAAACTCCGACACGACCTACCGGGTGTACGACTGGGGGCGTGTGGGGCTCGACGGGAAGCCCCGGCAATTGCACGTCGAGCAGTCGCTGCGTTCGATCGCGTGGAGTGACTACGAGCCGGCTCCCCTGCGGGCGGCACCGACCTCGGGGGTGATTGCCGACTGCGCGGAGTTTCGGATTCGCCGGGTGGTGCTGGGAGCCGGCGAACGCCTGCATTTCCGGTCGAGGGAGGAGGCGCGGCTGCTGAGCGTGGTCAGTGGCGCGGTGCGGGTGGTGGCGGAAGGCGCGGGGTCGCGCGCTCCCACGGGCCAGAAGCTCAGCCGGGGCGACAACGCGCTGGTGCCCTATGCCGGGTCTTTCACCGCCGCCGCCGAGGGCATGTCGATCCTGCTGGTGACCGAGGGGTTTTCGCCGGGGGCCGGCGCCTGAGCCGGTGACCTCTGGGGAGCACCCGCCGGCCCGCGTTTGCGCGAGCGCCTGAGACCCAGGCGTCGCCGGGCGCGAAGGTGCGACTTGAAGTATGCGGGAAGGCGGTGTTACTTCGGCCCCTTTTGCATCATGCCTGAGCCTGAATCCACTCCACCCGCGACGACTTCCGCGTCCACGCCCGCGCCGGCGCCCGCGGCCGAGCCCAAATCCGCCGCCGGAGATCCAGTTCAGGGCAAGGACGGCCTCGCGGAGCAACTGGCCGCCGCCCGGGCGGAAGCGACCGCCAATTATGACCGGTTTTTGCGGGCGGCCGCCGACCTTGAGAATTTCCGGCGCCGCACGGTGCGCGAGAAAGAGGATCTGCGCACCGCTGCTGTGGGACGGGTCCTGGAGGACGTCTTCCCGGTGCTCGACACCCTGGGGATGGCGATCGGGGCCGCGAAGCAACCCGGGGCCGATCTGAAGTCTCTCGTCGGCGGTGTGGAGATGGTGCTTTCCCAGCTTCGGACGGCCCTGAACAACCACGGACTGAAGGAAATCAACCCGGTTGGCCTGCCGTTTGACCCGCACCAGCACGAAGCCATTTCCCACCTGCCGAGCGCCGAGATCAAGGAGGAGCACGTGATGACGGTGGTCCGGAGCGGCTATCAGCTGAACGGCCGCCTGCTGCGTCCGGCGTCGGTAGTGGTGTCGAGCGGCCCGGCCAAGGAGGGCGGAAAGGCCTAGGCGCACCAGGCCGGACCGGCGCCGTTGGCGCCGGCGGTCATGCCCTCGCATCTGCCGCAACATCCCCATGGCGAAAGAAGACTACTACGAATTGCTTGGCGTGGAGCGCACCGCCTCGGCGGAGGAGATGAAGAAGGCCTATCGCAAGAAGGCCGTGCAGTACCACCCGGACAAGAATCCCGGCAACAAGGAGGCCGAGGAGATGTTCAAGAAGGTGTCGCATGCCTACGAGGTGCTGAGCGACGCCGAGAAGCGGGCGGCCTACGATCGATACGGCCCGGCGGCGTTTGAAGGAGGAGGCGGTGCCGGTCCGCGCGGGCCCGGCGGCATGGGCGGCGGTTTCCACGATCCCTTCGACATCTTCCGCGAAGTGTTCGGGCAGCAGGCGGGCCGCGGCGGCGGGATCTTCGATGAGATGTTCGGCGGCGGAGGAGGCGGTCGCGACGGCGCGGACCTGCGGTACGATCTCGAAATCACCCTGGAGGAAGCCGCGCGGGGCGTGGAGAAGGAGATTTCGTTCCGCAAGAACATGACCTGCGAGCACTGCGACGGCTCCGGGGCGGAGCCCGGTTCGAAGCGTGTGAATTGCCCGACCTGTCGCGGAGCCGGGCAGATTCGGCGGTCGGGTGGCATCATCACGTTCACGCAGACCTGTCCCACCTGCGGCGGCGCCGGGACCAAGATCGAGAAGGCCTGTCGCGAGTGCCGCGGCGAGGGGCGGGTGCCGAAGACCACCAAGCTCAATGTCCGCATTCCTCCCGGGGTCGACACCGGCTCGCGGCTGCGCTCCTCCGGCAACGGCGAGGCGGGGCTTTCCGGCGGCCAGCCGGGTGATCTCTACATCGTGCTGACGGTGAAGGAGCACGAGCTGTTCGAACGCCAGGGCGAGGATCTCTTCTGCGAAATCCCGATCAAGTTCACGCTTGCGACCCTGGGCGGGACCATCGAGGTGCCGACCCTGTCCGGCAAGGCCTCGCTGAAGATTCCGGCGGCCACCCAGAGCGGGACCACCTTCCGGCTGCGCGGCAAGGGCATGCCCAGTTTGCGCGGCGGGAACCAGGGGGACCAGCTGGTGCGCGTGCACGTCGAGGTGCCGACGTCGCTGAACAGCGAGCAGCGGCGGATCCTCGAGGAGTTCGCCCGGGTGAGTGGCGATGCCAACGAGCCGACTTCGCGCTCGTTCTTCGAGAAGGCGAAGAAGTTCTTCTAGTCCCGCGGCGCGTCGGCGCCGAGCCGCACGTCCATCCACACCGCCAGCGCGAGCACCAGGCCGCGCGCGATGAATTTGATCTCCGGCGAGACGGCGAGGAGGGTCATGCCGTTGAGGAGCGCGGTCATGATCAGCGCCCCGAAGATCACGCCGCCCACCGTGCCCCGGCCGCCGCGGAGGGCGGTGCCCCCGATCACGCAGGCGGCAATGGCGTCGAGTTCCATCAGGTCGCCGACCGTGGTGGTGGAGGCGCCGGAGTAGGCCGTGGTCATGAAGCCGGTGAGGGCGACGGTCACACCCATCAGCACGTAGGCCCCCACCAGCACCCGGGGCACGGCGATGCCCGAAAGCACGGCCGCCTCCTCGTTGCCGCCGATGGCATAGAGGTAGCGGCCGAACGGAGTGTGCCGCGTGAGAAAGTACACGCACCCGGCGGTGGCGGCGAGAATCAGCAGCGGGAGCGGCACGCCCCGGAAGCGGTTGCAGACTTCCACGAGCCCGACGACGCCAATCGCGGTGGCGACCCCGGCGAGCGCGACGAAGCGCGGGGAACGCACCGGGAGCCCGTGGGCGCGGCGGGCAGAGCGGCTGCGCCAGAGGGCCAGGCCCAGGCCGGCCAGCACCACGCCGGCCAGCGCCCGGCCCGCGTCACGGGGAAGATAATACGTGGTGAGGAGCGAATAGAGGTTGTCCTGCTCGCCCCGCAGGACCGGCACGGTGGAATTCTGGATCACGAGCCAGAAGAGCCCCTTGAACACCAGGAGCCCGCCCAGGGTAATGATGAACGACGGGATGCGCTGCCGGACGATCAGGGTGCCCATCAGCGTCCACAGCAGCACCGCGACGAGGAAGGCCGCGCCGAGCGCCCCGGCGGCGGGCCAGGCGTGGTGGAACACCAGCACGGCGGCGATACCGCCAATCAGTCCGACCCCGCTGCCGACCGAGAGATCGATCTGCCCGGTCAGCAGAATCATGAACATGCCCAGGGCCAGGGTGCCGGTGATCGAGAACTCCACGAGCCACTGCGTCAGGTTGCGCGGGCCGAGGAAGGCGCTTTCGCGCAGGGCGAAAAACATGCAGATGCCGGCGAGCGCGAGCGGCATGCTGAGGTGGCGGAGCAGGCGGGCGGAATTCATGGCGCGAGTCAGGCGGCCCGCGGGGCGGGGCGGGCCATGGCGGCGGCGAGCAGGGACTCCTGCGAAAATTCTCCGCGGCGGAACTCCCCCCCGAGTCGGCCGCCGGCGAGCATGAGGATGCGATCGCTCAGGCCCATCAGCTCCGGGAGTTCGCTCGAGACCACGATCACGGCGCGGCCCTCGGCCGTCAGCCGCCGGATCAGGGCGTAGACCTCCTGTTTGGCGCCGATGTCGATCCCGCGGGTCGGTTCATCGAGGAGGACGACCGCGGGTTCGGTCATGAGCGCCTTGCCGAGCACCACCTTCTGCTGGTTGCCGCCGGACAGGCCGCCGGTGCGGGCAAACAGGCCTGGTGCCTTGATGCGCAGCGACTCGAAGAGCCGCTGGTTGCCGCGCTGTTCGGCGACCTGGTCAATCCACCCGCCGGGTCGGCGGAAGTTCCGGAGGTGCGAGAGCGAGAGGTTGAAGCCCACCCCCTGGTCGAGCACCAGCCCGTACCGCCGGCGATCCTCCGTGGTGAGCACGAGCCCGCGCGCAATCGAATCCCGGGGGCCGGTTGGCGCGTGGGGTTGGCCGAGGAGCCGCACCTCGCCCTGGATCCGACAGCCCCAGGCGCCGAACAGGTGCAGCAGGAGCTCGGTGCGACCGGCACCCATCAAGCCGCCGATCCCGAGCACTTCGCCGCGACGAAGTTCGAAGGAAATTCCCTGCAGCCTTGGCGGGGCGTGCCGAAACGGGGCGACGGACAGATCGCGCACGACCAACACGGGCTCGCGACCGGTGTCCTCCGGGCGCGGTGGGGTCGGAGGCGGGAATTGCTCGGTGATTTCGCGGCCCACCATGTGGCGGATGAGACGGGGGATGGTCGCTTCCGTCCGGTGCAGCGTCATGATGCTGGCTCCATCGCGGAGCACGGTGATGCGGTCGGCAATCGCCAGGACCTCGTCGAGCTTGTGGGAGATGTAGATGCACGCCGTTCCCTGCGCGCGCAGCCGGCGGAGATGATCGAGCAGCACGGCCACCTCCTGCTCGGTGAGGGCCGCGGTGGGTTCGTCGAGCACCAGGATGCGCGATCGCTTGTCCATCGCGCGCACGATCTCGATCAGTTGTTTCTGCCCGATGCCCAGGTCCCGGACCGGAGTCTCGGGTGAAAGGTCCAGGCCAAAGTCCGCCAGCAGCACGGCGGCGCGTCGGTGGAGTTCCAGCCAGTCGACGCGGAGGCCGCGGCGGGGTGGGCGGCCGAGAAAGATGTTCTCCGCCACGCTCAACTCCTCGATCAGCGCGAACTCCTGGGTGATCACCGCGATCCCGGCGGCTTCGGCGTCGCGGATGGAGCGGAATTCCGTCGGTCGCCCATCGACGTGCAACTCCCCCTCGTAGGTGCCGTGCGGATGGATGCCGCCCAGCAGTTTGATCAAGGTCGACTTGCCGGCGCCGTTCTCGCCGCAGAGCGCGTGGACCTCCGCCGGGGCAAGGGCGAAGTTCACCTCGCGCAGCGCGACCACGCCGGGAAACCGCTTGGTCAGGCAACGCGCTTCAAAGACCGGCGGCATGGCGGGGAGGTCGGGCGCCGGGACCGCGGAGTCGGTCACTTCAGGTCGGCCGCGCGATGGAAGCCGTCGGCGACGACGGTGGCCTCCAGGTTGGAGCGATCCACGGTGACGATCGCCTCGAAGATCGAGGGCACGTCCTTGAGACCGTTGTGCAGGGTGGAGGTGGCGGCCGGGCGGCCGCCTTTCGCGACTTCCACCGCCACGCGCGCGGCGAGCGAGGCAAGGTTCTTCAGTGGCTTGTACACCGTCATTGCCTGGGTGCCGCGGAGGATGCGGTGGCACGCGGCCAGATCGGCATCCTGGCCGGTGACGAGCACCTTGCCGGCGAGACCATCCTCCTGGAGGGCCTGGATGGCCCCTCCGGCGGTGCCGTCGTTGGAAACGACCACGGCATCGATGGCGCGTCCGGCCTTGGTGACGGCGGCGTTCATGATCTTCTTGGCGTTTTCCGGTTTCCAATCGAGCGCCCAGTCCTCATGCACGACCTGCACCCGGCCGGCCTGAATCAAGGGACGGAGGATATTGTCCTGTCCCTGCTTGAAGAGCTTGGCGTTGTTGTCCGTCGGAGCGCCGTAGATTCTGACGATGCGGGCGGGACGATCCTGCGGGAGCCGGTCGGCCGCATACCGCGCCTGGGCCTCGCCGACCTTCACGTTGTCAAAGGTGAGGTAGTAATCGATCGCGGAGTTCAGAATCAACCGGTCGTAGGCGATGACCGGGATCTTCGCCTCGTTGGCCGACTTCACCGCGCGTGTCATCGCCTCGCCGTTGTGCGGCACGATTACCAGCACGTCGACCTGGCGGCTGATGAGTGATTCCACGTCGCGAATCTGGCGGGTGTCGTCGCTATTGGCGGACTGCACGATGACGGAGGCGCCGAGCTTTTTCGCCTCGGCGATGAAGGTGTCGCGATCGCGCTGCCAGCGCTCCTCCTTGAGCGTGTCCAGCGAGAGCCCGATGACGGGCTGGGCGCGGGAGGCGAAGGCGGCGGTGGCGCCTGCGAGGAAGAGGAGGAGCAGGGCGGAAAGGTGGCGCATGACAGACGGGAGAGGGATTTACATCCGGTCGGGAATCGTGAGGCTTGCAGGCGCGTGACCCTCGACAATCCAAAACTGCACACCCTGGCCGGCGCGATGGAGTGGCGGGAGCGCGAGCGGGCGGCGGGCCGGCGCGTGGTGCTGACCAACGGGGTCTTCGATCTCCTGCACACCGGGCACTTGTACTATCTGCAGCAGGCGCGGCGGCTGGGCGGGGCCCTGATCATCGCGCTTAATGCCGACGCCAGTGTGCGGGCGCTGAAGGGGCCGACCCGGCCGGTGCAGTCGGAGGAACAGCGGGCGTATGCGCTCGGGGCGCTGGCCTGCGTGGATGCCGTGGTGATTTTCCGAGAACCGCGGCTCGTGGCGGAAATCGAGTCCTTGCGGCCCGACGTCTATTGCAAGGCGGGGGATTATACCCTGGAGAAGCTGGATCCCGGCGAACGGGCGGCGCTCGAGCGAGCCGGAGCGCGGATCGAGTTCCTGCCCTTCCTGCCCGGGTTCAGCACGACCAGCCTGATCGCGCGGATCAAGGCGGCGGGCGAGATCTGATTCACCATGCGTGTCGTCATCCTTGGTTCCGGTCGCGGCTCGAATGCCGAGGCGATTCTCGTGGCACAGCAGGCCGGGCGGCTGGGCCGGGCCCAAGTCGTCCAGATCTTCAGCGACCAGCCCGGGGCCGGGATTCTGAACCTCGGACCACGGTTCGGGGTGCCCGCGGCCTTCCTGGACGCGGCGCCGTTCAAGACCAAGCTCGATGGCGAGGGGGAGCAACGGTACGTCGCGGCGATCGAGGCATGTGCGCCGGACCTGATTGTGCTCGCGGGCTTCATGCGGGTGTTGAAGCCGCCGTTTCTTGGCCGCTTTGCGGGCCGCGTCATCAACCTGCACCCGAGCCTGCTGCCGAGTTTCCCGGGCCTGGACGGCATCGGCCAGGCCTTCCGGCGCGGCGTGAAGATCACCGGCTGCACGGTGCACCACGTGACGCCAGAGGTGGACGGCGGGCCGATCATCGACCAGGCGGCGGTCCGCATCGAACCCACGGATACCCTGGAGACCCTCGCCGCCAAGGTGCATGCGGCGGAGCACGCCCTGCTGCCGGCGGTCATCGCGCGGCTGAGCGAGGCGGCGGGGTGAGCAAAGATGGAAGGACGTCCGCGCATCCTGATCATCGAGGACGAGCCGGCGATTGCGGACACGCTCCTCTACGCCCTTCGGACGGAGGGCTTCGACCCCGAATGGTGCGCGACCGGGCGGGCGGGTCTCGCGGCGCTGGCCGCCAAGCCCTTCGCGCTCGTGGTGCTGGATGTGGGGTTGCCAGATGGATCCGGCTTCGAGGTCTGCAAACGGATCCGGACCACGTCCGCCGTGCCGGTGATCTTCCTCACCGCGCGGAACTCCGAACTGGATCGGGTCCTGGGCCTGGAGATAGGCGGGGACGACTACCTCGTGAAACCCTTCAGCCCGCGGGAGCTCACCGCCCGGGTGAAGGCGGTGCTCCGGCGCAGCGCGACGGCGCCGACGTCCGGGGCTGCCGCGGTGCCGCCGCCCCCAGTCGCACCCGGACTGATGGTGGATGAGGAACGGTGCACCGTCACGTTTCACGGTTGTCCGCTCGAGCTGACCCGCTACGAGTTCCGGCTGCTGCGCGTGCTGGCGGCCAAACCTGGGAGGGTGTTTTCGCGCGAGCAACTCATGGCCGCGGCTTGGGAGGATCCCGGTGCCAGCCTCGACCGCACGGTCGACGCCCACATCAAGCTGGTGCGCGCGAAGCTGCGCGCCGTGGCCCCGGAGGCGGACCCGATTGTGACGCATCGCGGACTGGGGTACTCATGGCGCGCAGGCGGCTGAGGGGGATGCCTTGAAGGTCCGCACGGCCATCTTCGGGGTCTACGCCAGCGCATTGGTGCTGGGCTTTGCGGCGATGACGGTGCTCGTCCTGCGGGACGTGCGGCTGCGGTACGTGGAGTCGATGCGGCGGACGATGGGGGACACCGCGGCGTTTCTGGCCGCTTTCGTGGCGACGGAGGGGGGGGCAGTGGCGGGCTGGCCGGTGCGCTTGGGGCAGCTCCCGCCTCGCGCGGAACTCCTGCGGGTGTTTGCCTGCGATGCCAACGGAGTCGTGGTTTTCGACTCGGCGCACGGACAGGCCGTCGGGCAGACGTACCAGTGGCCGATGCGTGGCGGCGGGCCGGTGGCGTCGGAAAACTACACCGTTTCAAACGTCGCCGAGGTGGCGGGGGAACTCCGGGTGGCGGCTCCGGTGCGGCGACAGGGGCAGCTCCTTGGCTGGGTGGGAGTGGGGCGTCCGCTGGCGGCAGTGGCGCCCGGGATTGCGGAGGCCCGGCGGAAGTTGGTGTGGTCCCTTGGCGGCGTCGCGTTGGTGATGGCGGCGGCAGGGTGGTGGGTGGCGTCGCGGCTCACGCATTCCCTGGAGCGGTTGACGGAGTATGCCCGCATCGTGCGGGATGGTGGCGCGGCCACGCCGCCGGTGTCGCGCGCGCGCGAGGTCGCGACCCTGGCGCGGACGTTTGAGGAGATGCGCGTGGCCCTGGAGGGCAAGGCGTACGTCGAACACTACACGCAGGCTCTGGCCCATGCCCTGAAGGCGCCGCTTTCGGGCCTGCGGGGGGCGGCGGAACTGCTGGCCGAGAATCCGCCGGAGGAGGCACGGGTCCGCTTTGTCGCCAACCTGCGGGCGGAGACGGAACGGCTGCAGCAACTGGTTGATCGTCTGCTGGAACTGGCGGCGCTGGAGTCGCGGCGGGCGGGAGTGGGGCAGTCGGAGGTGGATCTGGGCGAGATTGTGCGGGCGGTGGAGGAAGCGGTGCAGGGTACGGCCGCGGCTCGCGGCATCACGCTTTCGGTTGCGTCCGGAACCGGCGGATTCGTGCGCGGGGAGAAGTTCCTGCTGCAGCAGGCGGTCGAGAACCTGGTGCTGAACGCGCTGGCGTTCACCCCGGCCGGCGGAAAGGTCGGGGTGGCGGTGCAACCTGGGGAGCAGGAGCTGGCGGTCGTGGTGGAGGACAGTGGTCCGGGCGTGCCGGACTATGCGCTGCCGCAGGTATTCGATCGTTTCTATTCTCTGCCGCGCCCGGACACCGGGCGGAAAAGCAGCGGGCTGGGCCTGAGCATCACGCGGGAAATCGCGCGCCTCCACGGGGGACGGGTCAGCCTGGCCAACCGCGATGGGGGCGGCGCGAGGGCGGAGTTTGTGCTCCCGCGCGCCCGTCCCTGAGCGGCTTGCCGGGATTCTCGTGGGTCTCTTCGCGGAGGAGGCCGGGCAGGGTGGAAAGCAGGACGCGAAAACCCCGGTTCGATTGACGCCGGAAGGTGATTTGAACTCCCCGATTCCGAACACGCCCGCCGCCGGGCGGGGAATCCCCTGCGATTTTCTCCGGGGACAAACCTGGCGACGGGTGGTCCTCCCATAGCCCCGAGGCATCGCTGCCCAAGGCAGTGGGTATTGGCGCGTGTTACCAACTTCTGGTTCAATACTGCGGTGATACAGTCACATAGCAGAGTCGTGTTTTCCCGGGGCGGTGTTACCGGCGGCGGTTCTGCCGCGAGGGCGATGAACTCCCTTGCGTTCATGCGGCGCTGGACCCGGGTCGCCGGCGGGTCAGGTCCGTGGAATCGTCTCTTGGCCGAACCGCTGGTTCCGGCGGGCGGCACTTCGCCGGTTCCGCTGCCGCAAGAGGCAAATCCGGAATCCGGACGTACCTGTTCGCCATGCGCGTCAGCCAACGCGCCGCGCGTCGCGCGCCGACTCGTGCGAAACGTGCGCCGGGTTCCCCGGATCGGACCGCCGCGGCCGGCCGGCGGCAGATGGAGTTCTTGATGCCAAGGAAGCGCCAAGGGTGGACCAGTGGCTTCGCTCAATGGCCGAGACTCGCAGCGGGGACCTTCCGCGGCGGGCGCGCATGCCCTGGGAACGGGGCCAGGGCGTCAGGGGCAGAAGCAGCGTCGGACCGCGGTCGCCTTTGGGTCCCGGGTTGGAAGCGAGGAATCGACCTCCTTTGTTGCGTCGTCGGCATTCCACTCTTTGCGATCGTGACCCTCGGCTGGGCGTTGGTGCTCCGTCTTTCCTCTCCCGGCCCGCTTCTGTTCCGGCAGGAACGGGTCGGGCGCTTGGGGGTCCGGTTTCAGATCTTCAAGTTCCGCACGATGCAGCACTCCGGAGGGGCGAACAAGCACCGGCAACACATGACCCGGATGATCGAGAACAACGCTCCCATGCACAAGTTGGACACCACGGGTGACTCGCGGCTGATCCCGGGTGGCTGGCTGCTGCGCGCACTCGGTCTGGACGAGATTCCCCAGCTCGTGAACGTCTGGCGGGGTGAGATGAGCATCGTCGGACCACGACCGTGCATTCCGTACGAATACGAGTACTACACCGAGATCCAGCGCGAGCGCTTTCACGGCGTCCCGGGGCTCACCGGATTGTGGCAGGTGTCCGGCAAGAACCGAACCACCTTCGAGGAGATGATCCACCTCGACCGTGAGTACCTCCGGCGCCAGTGCCTGCTGCTCGATCTGTGGATCATTGTCCTGACCATCCCGGCACTGTGCGTTCAGCTTGGAGATACCCTCAGAAGCCGGCTCTGCCGCTAGCGCCCATGCACGCCGGGACTTCTGCGATTAAGGGTCGGTCGAATGAGAAGCGCTGGCGAAGGTGCCGCCGCGGAAAGCCCGAAATCCCACGCCCGAACGCCGTTCTGCCAGTGGTACGGACGGGCCAGACGGTGGGCCGGGATCCCGGCTGGTGGGCCGGGCGCCGTCCCGGCGGCCGAGCAACCGCCGGTCTCCCGTGCCGACCTGCAGTCGGCGGCGATCCCGCCCTTTCTCATGAGTGATCTGAGTCGATATGGTGGCGCGTGCCGTTGCCTGCTGCGCCTGCGGGAGAACCTCGGGGCTCCCGGCCGGTCGGATGCCGCCTTCATCGCGGAGTTTCTGCCGCGCTATCCCGAGTGGCGGGATTTTCCCGGCGCCACCGACCTTTTCGCGCTGCTGGAACTTGCGAAGGCGCTGCTTCCCCAGACGGCAGGGCGTTTCGAGGTTTTTCGCGACTACGCCCGCATCCTGCGGGAGCATCGGTCCGGACAGGGGATCATCATCTACACTGAACGCGCTCCGGAGCAAAACGAACTGACCCTGGAGGACCAGCGGCATGTGCTTTTGCTGGTCGAGGCGGACGAGGACGCCTTTGTGGTGTGGTGCCCGTATCGCAGTGGACAGTCGGCACTGCTTCCGCGGGCGGAGCGGCGTTGGTGGGACAGGTGGCTGGCCATCGGCATCGTCCTCCAGCCCCCGGGCATGATTCGGTGAGGTCGCGGCGTCCGTCCGGTGCCCGTTTTCGGGAAGCCCGACGGCACTTTCGGCTGGGCGCACGTTCAGCTGCGGAGGATGACGGTGCCGGTCGGACTCAGCCCCATCGCCTGGGCGGCTTACTCCATTAGCTGGAGCAGGGCGGGAGTAGTGCCAGTGGTTGTGCCAAAGGACAAGAGTCGCACGCCTGTTGCGACCGGAGGAACCGCCGACGTCGCCGTGTTCTGCACGGAGCATTGCCGGTCGAGCTCCGTCTCATCGGTCAGTTCCCGTTTGGCCTCTTCGTAGTCGACTTGATCCACTTGCGGTGGAACGCGGCCGGCGCGCAGCGCCAGTTCGCGGGTGCGGGTGAGGATCACTTCTCGGGTCACCGGTGCCAAAGGGCAAGAGTTCGCGGACGGGAGTGAAGGCAGGTGGGAGTTCGGATTCATGAGATCAAAGGGTGAGCATGGGTAGAAATCGGGCAGTGGCCTCGCTAGCGCGCAAACAGCGCCTCGAGGCCCGCTCGCGACATTTGCCGCCGAGCCCCGACGACTGCCATCGCGACGTCTAACTGGGGTTCAGTTGCGTCACGCAGCACTGCTAGGCCAAAGAGTTGCCGGCGCACGTCGTTTGCGTCGCACGCGGCGACGAAAATTTCGAGGGCGCCGTTGGTGGCCTGCTGGGAAGGGGTGATTGGGGATTCGCGGTGGTACATGGAATGCGGCGGATCGGGGAGAGGTAACGCGCACCAAAGGGGGGACCGACAGGCCGGGCGCGGATTCGGTTTCACGAAGGGGAAGGTAGCCCCGGGTTTGGGTCCGGGGGCCACACCGGTGGATTGCCGCCCCGAGGCGGCGGATCCTGCCGGGGCAGCGCATAGGTGATTCGGCCTTCGGCGATCTCGCGCAGGGCGATGTCCGTGGGAGAGAGTTTTTCCAGCGACACCACCAGTGGGCGGAAGCCGCGTTTCAGCTGTTTTACACGCCGGGAAACGACGTTTACCAAGATGTTCGGGTCGTCGATGACTTGGAGCGCACTCTGGAGATAGTCGTTTCTCATGGGGTGTGGTTTTGGATGAGTACCGCCGTCTTCGGCGCGGGCGGACGGGGTGCCAAGTTCCCTGTGGGCATCATGGACGGTCCAGGATGGTTCGGCTGCTCCCCGACGGCTGGGCCGGAGTCGCTTTGTCGGGCAACTCGTGATCCGCCGGGGGGCCGCTCCCTTTGCGAGGGCCGGGCGACGCCAATGGTCCCAGTAGGACGGAGCTGAGGCTCGGGTGTTGCTCGAAGAACCCCGCGAGACTTGGGTGGGCCATCAAGAAATCTCCGGCGACGATCTGAGATGGAGCATCGTCGAGCTTCCGTCGAATCTCGGGGTTCGCCCGCAGAAACGTGTCGAACGCGATCATGTCGGCCCGAAGTAGCGGACCCCTCGTGCGCCGCAGGACGTGGCGGTAGATCAGGAAATGTCGTTCAACCTTAAGCGCGGGTACGATGCCCGGGCGTTGGATCAGCAAGATCTCGATTTCCGGCATCGAACGGCGGAATCGCTCATCGTCCATCCGGTCGATGCTCGTCCGCAGCACGTCCTCCAGCGCCGGTTTGCTGTCCAGGAGGCGGTCCAACTCCACCAACTCCCGCCGGACCGTCTCATCTGTAGTCAGGATGGCGTCCGTAATCCTGGAAATTCCCGGGGGCGCCGGTCCGGAGGCACTGCAGAGATTGATCGCGAAGCAGAGGCCCAGCGGCAGACGCAGCAGGCCGGTGAAGGAGCGGATTTTCATGAGCCCCATGATGCCTGCCAGTCGACCGGCCTCCCAATACCTTGTTCGCATCGGGCCGATAGTCGTGGACTATGGCCGGGCCCACGCGTGCGCCGCGGGTGACCGGCGGTCAGGTGGCGGTCCCGTGCAAGCCGAGGCCGTCTGGTCCGTGAATCGCGATCGTGCCGTCCTGTCTGATGCGGCCGTGGTAGTAGGTGCCGTGCGGACCGTGCAACGAGACTTGCCCGTCTCCTTGCGTGTCGCCGTGGACGTAACCACCTCCGGACATGCGGAGTGAGAAATCGCCGGTGGCCGAAAGCGTGCCGTGCATGCAGATTCCACCGGGGCCGTGCAGTGAGACACTTCGCTCGGTGTTCATGTGAATCGCCCGCGAAAGTCATGATCTGCACTGGGGCCAGGCTGCGGTGACACGGCGATCAGCGGCGGCGGCACGGGCGCTAGACGACTCGCAGCACGATCTTGCCCCGCGTATGGCCGAGCTCGCCCAGTTGGTGCCCGCGGGCGGCATCGCAGAGCGGAAGGATTTTTCCGACCGTGGCGGCGAGGTGGCCGGCGTCGACCAGCTTGGCCAGCTCGGCCAACTGGGTCGCATTCGGCTGGGAACGCACCCACGCCTGCCGGACACCGTGGCTGGCCGCGATCTCCGCCGATGGAGGATCGACGAGTGAAACCAGGATGCCTCCTTTCTTGATCAGCTTCCAGGAGCGCGCCTGGACGTCTCCGCCCAGCGTGTCGAGGACCACGTCAACCGGGCCCGTGACCTGCTCGAAGGGCGCCGCCTGGTAGTCGACGACTTCGTCGGCGCCGAGACGCCGGAGCAAGCGGTGGTCGCGGGCCGAGGACACGGCGATGACGTGCGCGCCGGTTCGCTTCGCCAGCTGGACCGCCAGCAATCCGACACTTCCCGCCGCCGCGTGGATCAACACCGCCTGGCCCGCTCCGAGGTGGGCGGTGTCGAAAAGCGCCTGCCACGCGGCCAGCCCGGCGAGGGGCAGCGCCGCCGCGTGGACGTGGTCGATGGACTGCGGTTTCAATGCCACTTCGGTTTCCCGCACCACGATGAACTCGGCGTAGGCCCCGTCACGCGACGTATCCGGCCGGCTGAAGACCCCGTCGCCGACGTTCAGACGGAGAACGCCGGAACCGACGATTTCCACCTGGCCGGATAAGTCCCAGCCCAACACCAGCGGCAGCGTGTGGTGGAGCATGGCCTGGAGGTGTCCTTCGCGGACCTTCCAATCGATCGGGTTGATTCCGGCGGCATGCACCCGGATCAGCACTTCGCCTGGGCCTGGACGCGGGCACGGCATCTCCTGGTAGACGAGGACACCGGGTCCGCCGTAGGAGTAGATGCACACTGCTTTCATGGTTCTCATGGCGCAGTCTCTTTCCGGGAGGCATAGAATGCCCGTGCCTTGGCGAGCAATTGACCGGCGGAAAGGTGCTTTTCGTCCACGACTACCGACCCGATGATGCGGCCAGCCAGGTCGGGCCGATGGAGACCGGCCCAGGCGATGAATTGATCCATCTCGCTGCTCATGCCGGTGCCTGCCCCGAACACGAGGATCGGGCCGCCCTCCGGGAGGGCACTCGCCACGGCGGCAAAGAAACTGATCGGGTCCGGCTTTTCCCTGCCGCGGGTGAAGTTCCGCGAGTTGGGCGCCGGACGAAAGTTGTCCGCCGGGGGATGCGGCAGGATTCGCTCCGGAATCGCCTTCTTGATTTCGGAGCGGAAGACCCGGGCTTCGTGGTGGTTGATCACGAGCAGCCAATGCACTGCAGGGTCCTCTGCGTCCGGCGAAATTGCCTCGGATTGCTCCAAGTACCGGCGAAGGGCCGCCAGCTCATCCGGTGAGGCGAAATCAGCCTCGTTGCGCGGCGGATGCAGGATGAAGACCCGACCGCGGCGGATCACTCTCAGGTTGCCGGACGGATCCTGCATCACCCGACCAAGGGTCTTCAGCAACCTTCGCAGCGCCCCCCACTCCAGCGGGAGAAGGTCCGGGGTTGCCGCCCCTGCGTGGCGAATGCGCCGTGGCTTGCCGTTCTGATCCGTCGTCGAGGGCATGTTCCGGGGTTGGGGGCTGGTTGCTGGATTGCGGTCGGGCCGCTGGCGCATTCGTTCCTCGGCGGAGCCGGCACCTCACCCGAGCTTGACTTCGACCGGTCGCGGCTGGGCTTTCGCCTCCTTGTTCAAGTGAACCGTCAGGATGCCATCCTTGAACTCGGCGCTGACCTTCTCCGGACTGGTGTCCGCCGGCAGCGAGAAGCTGCGCGCAAAGCTACCGTAGGTGCATTCCACCCGATGGTACCTCCGGCCTTTCTCCTCTTTCTCGAACTTGCGTTCGCCACTGATGGTGAGCGTGCCCTCCTGCGCCGTGACCTTGACGTCCTCCTTTCTCACCTCCGGTAACTCGGCCTTGATCCGGTACTCCACGTCGTCCTCGCTGATGTCGACGAGCGGGGCCCATTCGGCCACCGCAATCGGTTCCTGCTGGCCCTCTGGCCAGTGCGTGGGCGTGCGATTGAGCAGGTTGCCGAGGCTGAGTTCCAGGGCTTCCAGCTGTTTTCTCTGTTTCCAGCGGGTTAGTGCATTCATGGTTCCTTTTTGTGGGCGGTGGCGGTTTCACGCCCAAGGGGGGCCGCCCTTTAAGGGTCCGGACTTCGGCGGTCATCCCGTGGCGCGCGATTCTCGTCGGCAGGAGGATAACCCTGCTTTCAGCGGCGCCCCAATACCTTGTTGGCATGGGGCCAATACGCGCCGGCTATCGCGCCCCGGGGGGCGACGCGGACCCGGCCCCGGGAGCGAGGGTGAGAGGGGCGGAAGTCCGCCCGCCCTGGCCGGGTGCCGCGACGGTCTCTCGTGATCCGCCTCCGCCCGATCAGGCGTCGTGGCCTGCCGGAGTCTGCCGGGTGAAGAGATCGTCGAGGGTACCGGAACCGCCGACAGAACGCTGGCGCGCTCTGGGAGCGGCCGTGAGCTCAGGTTCGGACCATCGCTTCCGCTTTTACGACCTCGATGTACTGCGCCAGGGCCTTTGAACGGTTGCTGCTGTGCCAGGCGATCCAGAAATCCGCCCGCGCGGTCGGGGCCAGGGGACGGAAGACGACGCCCGGATGGGGGAGGTGGCGGATCTGCTCGCGCGCGAGGGTGACGCCCAACCCTTCCGCCACGAAGGTCATCAGGCCCGCCTCGAACTCCACATCCTGCAGAACCCGGGGGGTGAAGCCGGCTTCCGCGCAGAGGGCTGACAACCAGTCGCGCGAGCCGGGGTGAGTCTGTTCGGACAGTGCCACAAAGAAATACGGTTTGAGATCCCGCAGGAGGATGGTCCGTTTCCGGGCCAGGGGGTGCCCGGCCTGCAGGACGACGACGACCTGGTGATGGGCGACGCATTCCCAGGTGAGCATGCCGGGGTTCTGTGCGCTGGCCGGCGGACGCAGGCCGACAAACCCCAGGTCGATCTTCCGCGCCTCGAGGGCGCGAAGCTGTTCGGCGGGGGACATGTCGAACAGATTCACGGCAATCTCCGGCCGGACTCGATAGAAGGTGGCGAGGGTTCCCGGCAGGAGGTCGAAGTTGAACCGGAACAGGTAGCCGAGATTCAGCTGGCCGGACTCACCGCGGCTAAAGCGCTGCACCGCCTCGACGCTTTCGAGACTCAGGGTCACGAGCCGCCGGGCATCCACCAGAAAACTCCGGCCCTCGTCGGTGAGAGTGATTCGGCTCTTGCTGCGATCCAGCAGCCGGACCCCCAGTTCTTCCTCCAGGCTCTGGATTTGCCGCGTGAGCGACGGCTGGGCCACGTGCAGTCGTTCCGCCGCACGGGTGAAGTTAAGTTCATCCGCCACCGCCACGAAATAGCGCAGGTGACGCAGTTCCATATCCAGGACCCTAATATTCCCGGGGCGCGTTGTGCTCAACCCGAAAGCACCTTTTTCCCGCCTTTGGGCCAATAGCTGCCGGGCATGGTCACCCAAGAAAAAAGGTATTGGCCGGCTTCCGATGACCGGAGGAGAATGGAGCGATGATGCGGAGAGCGTACGGCAACCGATGTCTTCCCCAACGGCACGAGACCGTCGTCGCAACCGCGCCCGTGCTATCCGTTGGCGATGCGGCCGGGCCGGGATTCGGGCGCCTGCAGGGTTACTCGTGCGGGGGTCTCCGACGATGAACGCGCTTCTCCTCTATCCCGAGTTTCCGTCCACCTTCTGGAGCTTCAAGCATGCGTTGAAGTTCATCTGCAAACGCGCCTCGCTGCCGCCGCTCGGGCTCCTCACGGTTGCGGCTCTGCTGCCGCGCTCCTGGCGTCTCCGTCTGGTCGATCTGAACGTGCGTGCGCTTTCCGATCGTGATCTGGCGTGGGCCGATCTCGTGTGCCTCAGTGCGATGATGGCGCAGGGCGCCTCGGCGCGGGCGGTGATCGCGCGCTGCCGCGCCGCGGGCAAGATTATCATCGCGGGCGGCCCGCTCTTTACCAGCGCATCCGCGGACTTCCCGGAGGTGAATCATTTCGTGCTCAACGAGGCGGAATTGACGCTGCCCGAGTTCCTCCATGATTTCGCGCGCGGGAGTCCCCGGCGCCTCTATGCAACCGCCCAGTTTGCCGACATTCGCCAGAGCCCGACGCCTCGCTGGGACCTCGCCGAGGTGCGACGGTATGCGTCTTTGTCGCTCCAGTTCTCGCGGGGCTGCCCGTTCGACTGCGAGTTCTGCGACGTCACCGCGAAGTTCGGCCGCCTGCCGCGCAGCAAGTCGGCGGACCAGGTCATCCGGGAATTGGAGGCGATCCGCACCACCGGCTGGCGAGGCCCGGTCTTCTTCGTCGACGACAACCTGATCGGGAACAAGCGGGCCCTGCAGCTGGAACTGCTGCCGGCCTTGCGGGCGTGGCAGCGCGCCCAGCGCCACCGCTTCCCTTTCTTCACCGAAACTTCCGTCAATGTGGCAGACGACGAGGGACTCCTGCACCAGCTGGCGGACGCAGGCTTCGACACGGTCTTCGTCGGAATCGAAACCCCGGATGCTGCGTCCCTCGCGGAATGCAACAAGCGCCAGAACCAGGGGCGCGACCTCCTGGCCGATGTGAAACGCATCCAGCGCGCCGGCCTGCAGGTCCAGGGCGGGTTCATCGTCGGCTTCGACAGCGACGTTCCGAGTGTCTTTCAGCGCCAGGTGGAGTTCATCCAGCAGAGCGGCATCGTGACAGCGATGGTGGGTCTGCTCAACGCCCTGCCCGATACCAAGCTCCATGCGCGACTCCAGCGGGAAGGCCGCCTGCTGGGCACGTCGACAGGCGACAACGTCGATGGCACGACGAACTTCAAACCGCGGATGGCGATGGACCAGTTGATGGAGGGCTACCACTCGATCCTGCGCCGCATCTACGCGCCCGGGCCGTACTACCAGCGGATCCGGACCTTCCTGCGGGAGTACCGGCGGCCGCGGGTCGCCGCCCCGCTCAGCTGGCGCCATGCCTTTGCGTTCGCCTGGTCGAGCGTGCGGTTGGGCCTCATCGGTTGCGAGCGCCTCCAGTACTGGCGGTTGATCGGCTGGACCCTCTGCCATCGACCGGCCCTGCTGCAACTGGCGGTGACGCTCTCGATCTATGGCCTGCATTTCCGCAAGTGCTGCGACGCCCTGGGGGCCGGATCCTCGGCCACTTCATAGCTGCAGGGCATCGCTGACCAAGGAAGAAGGTATTGGTACGGCAGCGCGGGGCGTGGGAAGGTACACTCATGAAGCTGATCCTTCGACGGGCTGCAGTGCGTTGGACTGCCGGGAAGCGGGGCGACTTTCGCCTGGTGACGACCGACAGCGGGGCCCTGAGCCTGGCACCGTTCTCTTCAACTCTCCGGCAGAGCAATGTTTCGGATGGAAACACCGCCGTGCTCATCGCCGCGGCGCACGCAGCCAGCTTTTCACAGGCCCTGGCGCAGGAACTCGGGAAGGCGGCACTCCTGGGCGGCGACATTCTCACGTTGGCCCTGGTGACGATGGAGCTACTCCCGGCGGGATGGACGATGGTGAACACCCATCTGAATGTCGTCGCTCGGTTGCCGCACGCGACGCAGGGCCGCTTTATCGATGCGGCAGTCCGGGCCAAGACTCTCTGCCCGGTTTCGCGCGCCTTACGCGTCACCATTTCGATGAATGCCAAGCTCGAGCGGGAGGTCCGCCGCCGGAGGTCCGGGCGCAAGACCCCGCAGCCCGGAGTGACGGCACGAAAGGCGTAACCAAAGGTCCCCCCATGTGCCCCAACGCCAATCCAGCCCTCCTCGCCGACCCCCGGCGCCGTGAAGGCCACTGTGGCCTGGCCGCAGTCGGCGACAACTCTGGCGGCGGGCGATTCTTCTGGCGCGCACCGGCCTCGGTCCAATGGGGTGCGCTGGCGCTGGTACTGGCCTGCCTACCGGTCGGCGCAGCCGAAACGGCGTTTGCCGCGGTCCCGGGGGTGGTGCACGTGATTCGCCTGGAGGGCGCGATCGGGCCAGCCGCCGCCAGCTATGTCGCGCGGGCGACGCAGGCCGCTGGTGCCGCGCGGGCTCAGTGCCTCATTGTCGAACTGGATACCCCCGGCGGCCTCCTCGATTCCACCAAGGCGATCGTCCAGGCGTTCTACGCGGCTGAGGTTCCGGTGGTGATCTTTGTCTCTCCGACTGGGGCCAATGCTGGCAGCGCCGGCTGCATCATCACCCTCGCCGCTGACGTCGCTGCGATGGCTCCCCACACGAGCATCGGGGCCGCCCATCCGGTTGAGCTCGGGAGCCCCGGGGGAGGAGCGTCCGACACCATCATGGCGAAGAAACTCGAGAACTTCACCTCCAGCTATGTCGAGGCCATCGCGGAGAAGCGCCATCGTAATGTGGCGTGGTCCATCGCCGCGGTGCGAGAGAGCGCCAGCATCACGGCAGAAACCGCGCTGGCGTCGCACGTGATCGATGTTATCGCCCGCGACGTGCCCGATCTGCTGCGCCAGATCGACCGCCGGGAAGTGGGGGGACGTACCATGCGGACCCTGGGCGCCACGGTCGAACGCCTGCCGATGCTCATTCGCGAGCGGGTCTTTCAAACGCTGTGGCGGCCTGAGGTCATGTTCATTCTCATGTTGATCGCGATCTATGGGATCATCGGTGAACTGGGTAACCCGGGCGCGATTCTTCCCGGCGTGGCGGGCGCCGTTGCGTTGGTCCTGGTACTCTACATGGCCTCGGTCCTGCCGGTCACCACCGCAGGCCTCGCCTTGATCGGGTTGGCGATCGGTCTCTTCGTGGTGGACCTGTTTGCGGCCACCCATGGCATTCTCACCGCCGGGGGCATCGTGGCGTTCTTTCTCGGCTCGCTCCTGCTGTTTGACGGTGCGGGTCCGGCCTATCGCCTGCCGGTGGCGCTAATCCTTCCGGCCACTGTCGTGACGACGCTGTTTCTCGGCGGGGTGGTGGGTGCCGGGCTGCGGGCGCAAAAACTCCCGGTCCGCGCCGGGCGCGAGACTCTGCTGGGCCAGACCGTGCCGGCCCTGACCGCCATCAACGCCACATCCGGCTGGGTCGTGATCGAGGGCGAGACCTGGGGGGCGCGGAGCGTTGTTCCGATCGAGGCGGGGCAGGCCGTGGAGGTCGTTGCGGCCCACGGCCTGGTCCTGCAGGTGGTCGCGACTCCCTTGGAGGTTCTATGCAAACAAAATTCTGGATCGATTTCCTCTCCTGGCTGATTCCCCTGATTGTGATCGGCACGATTGTGCTGCCATCGGCCGTCCGCATCCTTCGCGAATACGAGCGCGGCGTCGTCTTCCGGCTCGGCAAGCTGCTGGGGGCGAAAGGCCCGGGCCTCGTGTTCCTGATTCCAATTGTCGACCGCATGGTCCGGATGGACCTGCGCGTTGTCACCATCGACGTTCCCAAGCAGGAGATGATGACGCGCGACAACGTGCCGGTGACCGTCGACGCCGTGGTCTACTTTCGCGTGGTCGATCCGGAAGCGGCGGTCGTCAAGGTCGAGCACTTTCTCAAGGCGAGTTCACTCATTGCACAGACCACGCTCCGCAGCGTGATTGGCCAGGCCGAACTCGACGACCTGCTCGCCCGCCGCGACCGGATCAACCAGACGCTGCAGGAGATCATCGATCGGCAGACGGATCCCTGGGGCGTCAAGGTCACCGCGGTCGAGGTCAAGGACGTGGTCCTGCCCGACGACATGAAACGCTCGATGGCCCGGCAGGCGGAGAGCGAGCGCGAGCGTCGTGCCAAGATCATCAGCGCCGAGGGCGAATACCAGGCGGCGGAGAAGCTCGTGCAGGCCGCGGCCATGATCACCACCCAGCCCATCGCCCTGCAGCTTCGTTTCCTGCAGACCATGCGTGAAATCTCCAGCGAGCACAACACGACGACATTCCTCCCGGTTCCCATCGACCTGTTCACTCCCTTCCTCAAGAGGAGCCTGGCGGAGCCGGCGAAGCAATGAGGAGGGAGGCTGTCCGATCCCTGAGATCCAATGCAAGTAGTGATGACATCGCCGCGTTCTCCCTGGGCGGTGGCTGGCTCCGTCCGGAACCGCGGTCCTGGGCGCACCCCCCACGCGGCGGTGCGGCTCGTGCCCCTGCCTGCCGCCGGAATCCGCAAGCCATGCCGCCGCAAGCCCAGAATCACCGGTTGAACGTGTCACACGTGCTGGTCTCCACCGAACGGATCCAGCAGCGGGTGGATGAGCTCGCCCGGCAGATCAGTCGCGACTACGCGACCGTCGGTGAGCCCCTGCTCGTGGGGGTGCTGCGGGGTGCCTTCATCTTCCTCGCCGACCTCACCCGCCGGCTGTCCGTGTCCCATACCGTCGACTTCATGGCGCTGAGCAGCTACGATGGAAGACGTAATCTGGGCGAGGTCCGCCTCGTGATGGACCTGCGGGAACCCGTGCAGGGCCGGCATCTGCTGCTGGTGGAGGACATCATCGACAGTGGAAGAACGCTCGAATACCTCCACCGCATCCTCCAGACGCGACAGCCCGCCTCGATCCGCACCTGTGTGCTGGTGCGGAAAAGTCGCTCCGGTGGTGACGTTCCCGTCGACTACCTGGGCTTTGAGCTTCCGGATGTCTGGCTGGTTGGCTACGGCCTGGATTACGCTGACCGGCATCGCACGCTGCCGCATATTGCTGAACTCCGGGCGGAGACCGTTCCACCATGAGCGCCGATCCGGCAGCGGCGCACACAAGGGCGCGAGATCACGGGCAGGGCGGTCTGGCGAGGATTGTCGCCGCGCACCTCGCGGGCTCCGGTGCCGTCTCCAGCCGATGTGGGGAAGGGGCAAGCCCTGTCCACGACCCGCCCCGCGCTCGGGCGGACTGGTCCGCTGCCAGGCGCTGCGGCGCCTGCTCGCTTCCATGAGCCCACCGCCGCTTGTGGCGTATTTTTCGATGGAGATCGGCCTCAATCCGGCCATGCCGACCTACGCTGGTGGCCTCGGGTTGCTGGCGGGCGATACGATTCGCTCGGCCGCCGATCTCAAGGTGCCGATGGTGGCGGTGACGTTGCTCCACCGAAAAGGCTACTTCACCCAGGTCCTCGACGAAAGGGGCTGGCAGACGGAGCGTCCGGTGGAGTGGCCCATCGAGCAGTTCTGCCGGGAATTGCCCGGGCGGGTGGAGGTGGAGATTGAAGGGCGGTCCGTGCAGCTGCGCGCGTGGGAATATCTCGTCACGGGTGTCGGCGGCCGCGAGGTTCCGGTCGTTTTGCTCGACACCGACCTGCCGGAGAATGCGGCGTGGGACCGCACCTTGACGCATTACCTGTACGGAGGGGATTCCTGGTACCGGTTGTGCCAGGAAATCGTCCTCGGCGTCGGCGGGGTGCGGATGCTCCGCCGGCTGGGCTACCGGGAGATCCCGCGGTTCCACATGAATGAAGGCCACGCCGCGCTGCTCGGCCTGGAACTGCTGTCCGAGCGGGCGCAGCGCTTGGGACGAAAGGCATTTACCGACGACGATGTGCAGTCCATCCGCCGGCGCTGCGTGTTCACGACGCACACGCCGGTGCCCGCCGGTCATGACAAGTTCCCCCTGGAAACGGTGGTCCGTGCCCTCGGGCCGGTCGACTTCGCCGCGCATCAGGATGTGTTCTGCTGCGGAGGGGAACTCAACATGACGTATCTTGCCCTGAATCTCAGCCACTACGTCAACGGCGTGGCCAAGAAACACGGCGAGGTTTCCCGGCTCCTGCTGCAACCGAAGGATGGTTTTCATCATTACCAGATCGACCACATCACGAACGGTGTTCACCTCGCGACCTGGATCGCGCCGCCGTTTGCGGAGCTGTTTGACCGTCAGGTGGACGGCTGGCGTGAGGACAATGCGAGCTTGCGGGGAGCACTCAACATCCCGAAGGCGGAGGTATGGGAGGCGCACCTTCAGACCAAGACGCGGCTGCTCCGCGAGGTCAACCGGCGGACGGGCTCGGACTTCGACTTGGAGACCATCACGCTCGGCTTTGCCCGTCGGGCGGCGGCCTACAAGCGCGCCCCGCTCCTCCTCTCCGACGCGGCGGAGCTGAAACGCCTCGCGGCGGGCCCGGGGCGGCTGCAGATCCTCTACGCGGGCAAGGCGCATCCCCGCGACGATGCCGGCAAGCGGATCATCCAACAGATTGCGCGGTCGCGCGACTCGCTCCGGCCGGAAGTGAGGTTGGCCTATCTCGAGGACTACGATTGGGAGCTGGCCCGGCTGCTCGTCGCAGGTGTGGACGTGTGGGTCAACACGCCGGAGCCTCCCCTGGAGGCGAGCGGGACCAGCGGGATGAAGGCGGCCCTCCATGGAGTGCCCAGCTTGAGCATCCTCGACGGCTGGTGGCTGGAGGGCTGCATCGAGCATGTCACCGGCTGGGCCGTGGGCGGGAATAGCCCACCCGGCGTCACCGCGGCGGCACGCGACGAACGCGATGCGGCCTCCTTGTACCAGAAACTGGGTGCGGTCATCCTCCCGACCTTCTACCAGCGACGCGACGACTGGTTGCGCATCATGTGCCACGCCATCGCGCTCAATGCCTCACATTTCAACACGCAGCGGATGGTCCTGGAGTACGTCCTGAAGGCCTACTACGAATAGGAGGTCGGCGGGCGGCCGCGCGTTGGCCGCGGGATTATTCAAGTTGTTCCCCTTTGGCGACGACCACCACGCCGGATGCCGTCACCGGGAAGCGCCGGGCGTCCGCTTCCGCCGCGAATCCGATGGTGGCGCCGGCGGGAATCCTGACGCCCTTGTCGATGATGGCCCGGCGAATCCGGGCATGACGTCCAACATCCACCCGGTCGAAGAGGATCGAGTCCTCCACCGTGGAATACGAGTGGATGCGCACATCGGGGGACAGGATGGAACGCTCCACGCGCCCACCGCTGATGATGCAGCCGTTGCAAACGAGGGAATCGTGGGCGACCCCGATGCGCCCGGGTTCCCCGCCGGCGAAGACCGTTTTGGACGGCGGGCGCGGCCGGACCAGCGAGTGAACGGGAAAGGTCGTGTCGTAGAGATTGAAGGGCGGCGCGACCCTCAGGAGATCCATGCTCGCTTCGTAGTAGGAATCCAGGGTGCCGATGTCGCGCCAGTAATTGCTGACCCCGTCGCGGAACGGGTGGGCGAAAACCGAACGCCGGCGGACGGCCCGGGGGAGGATGTCACGGCCGAAGTCGCGCACCACGCCGCGGCGGCCCCCGCCGGTAACCCAGCGGATCAATGCATCGGTCTCGAAGACGTACACTCCCATGTTGACCCAGGCGAGGTCTGGTTGCCCCGGAATGGCCCGGGGTCGGGCCGGCTTTTCCTGGAAGGACACAATGCGATTGTCCGCGGCAACCGTCACGACACCCATGCGACGGGCGGAAGACCAGACACGCCGGGGTTGTCGCATGCGCAGTAGGCCGATGTTCTGGGCGACCGCGTCGGCCGTCCCGAGGTACCAGGAGGCCCCCGTCCTCAACTGGGGTGGGACCGCAAACAGGAACTCATCAAACGCACTGGAGAAAATGTTCCAGCCGAGGCGAAGGTGATCGTCCAACGATTGGCTCTTGTACTGGGTGAGAACGTAGATGCGCTTGAGGCCCGAGTTGATGCAGTTCGACAGGGTGAAGTCGATGATGCGATAGAGGCCCCCGAAGGGCACCGCCGGCTTGGCTCGATCCCTGGTCAGCGGAGCAAGTCGCTCTCCTTGGCCGCCGGCCAGGATCAGCGTCAGCGTTTCCTTCAGCAGCAGCGCGGTGCTCATGTTCCTTTTATAACCGGCGGGACGGGGGAGAGCAATGGGCATCGCAAGGCTCCGTCGCCGGAGCCCGGGAAGCAAAGCGCTCCGACGAGGCCGCGGCGGCGCGGCGAAGTTGTGAGCAGAGGTGGGGCCACGGATCGGAAAAGCGGTGGATTCCGGCGCCACGACCAGAGGGCGGTTGACCACCTTGGCGGAAACATGCGGCGCCGGCCTCCATCCGGAGGAAAACGGTCGGTGGTGTCGTCGGAGATCATCGACATGGCGGAGTCTCCGGGCTAGAATCCGGCTCGCATGGAGCCCATCGTTGATCTGGTTCGAGGCGCCGCCGACGGTTCGGCCAGCAAGGTACGGCAGTACTGCGGTGAAGTCGTCTACATCTATGCGTATGACGTCGCCTACGACATGACGCGCCAGCCGATCCGCGCGCTGCTCGGCCAGCCCGTCGCGCCTTTTGCCATCGATGCCAGCAAGCGCAGCCCGCGCCAGTTTCTCTTTTACCGACCCCAGATGGTGCGGCTTCCTCCGGTCGAACGGATTGGCCCGCACGGTCCGGTACGCGTGGACCGCTCGATCAAGCTCCTGCCCGTGGGGGCGTTGAGTATCACGGTGCGCGTCCCGTTTTCCGCCGCTCACCTCGAGGATCTTGTGGCTTACTATGATCTCAAACTCGACGGTGGCTCGCTCCACGCCGAGGTCGGCCAACTGGCGGAACAGGTCGGGGCGGAGCTGAAGGACTATTATGTTCGTCCGCACCCGCGCCTGTTCGAGGAGGAGGCGTACACGGTCTTTTGCATCGGGGCGCCGCTCCGCACCCAGGAGGGCACGCGCGTCAGCGCGGAACAGTGGTTTGAGTCGCACCGTCGCCAAGTGGCGGCGCTGCTCACGCAGGAAGCAGAAAGCGAGCGCCTGTCGAAACAGGAAACCGAAGAATCAACCGGCCACGCGCTGAGCTATTACGAGGATGACCTGGTGGTGGTGGATTGGAACGCCGCCCTGCTGATCGACGAGCCAGCCGACTTTGACGAGACGCTTTACATCATGGAATTGGCCAATCTGCAACTGGCGGAACTGGAGGCCTACGACCGCCTGCTGGACGCCGCTCTGGAGCGATCCTACCGCGATCTCGGCGAACGCCCCTTGCTGTCGCGAGCCGGCACCCTGCGGGAGCTCCGGGAAATCCGCATCGATATGGCGCGGTTCAACGACGAGATGTCCAACATCACGAAGTTCTTTGGCGACTGGCACCTGGCACGCATCTACGAGCGCCTCTCCTTTCGGTTCCACCTGGCTGACTGGCACCGGACGATCAACGGGAAGCTCAAGACTCTCGACGATCTGTATCAGTTACTTAAACACGACCAGACCAACAGTTGGATGATGATCCTGGAAGTGACCATTGTCCTCTTGTTCATCATCGATCTGGTGGTGCTGTTCCTGGGCCTGAAGTAGGGGGCGGGGGCGTCCACTCGAGCGGCAGGCGAACAGGGCCGCGCGTGCCACCGGCAAGGTGAGGGCCGTTCCCGCCCCCAGACCGTGACCCGCACCGGGGAGTGGCACGCCCTCGGAATTCACGCGCATTTCTCGGGGATTTCATGCTGCTTTCACCGAAGGGAGGCAAAGTGCGCCGCTATGGAAACCACCCCCTCCGTAGAGAACCGCGCCAAGTTTCGCCGCCGCAATGCCGTGACGCTGAAGTTGCTCTTCGTTGCCGGGCTGGTGCTCGGACTGCTGGTGCCCCTGCAACTCGTCAATGTCCTCCGGCAGGAAAGGGCGGAGAACCGCTGGCGGGCCCTGCACCCCGAGGCAGCCGCACCTGGGGTGGTGACGGTGCCGGCCAGACGGAGCCCGGCCGACATTGCGGTTCGGCGGGTCGATCCCAAGGACGAGGTCGCCCTCGAGGGCTACCGCATGGTCGAACGTTCACTCAAACATGGCGCGCTCGTGCTGGCGCTGGTGTTCACGGCTTTCTTCCTGTTTGAGGTGCTCGCGAGCCTGCGCCTGCACCCGGTGCATTACGGTTTGGTGGGAGCGGCGCTGTGCCTGTTCTACCTGGCGCTGCTGGCCCTGGGGGAGATCCTGCAGCCCGGTCCGGCGTATGTCGGTGCGGCTTCCGCTTCCTCCTTGTTGATTACCCTGTATAGCGGCGCCGTCCTGCGGACGTGGGTGCGGGCTGGCTTGATCGCCGGCCTGTTGGGCGCCGTGCATAGCGTGCTGTATGTCGTGCTGCGGATGGAGGAGTTTGCGCTGCTGGCGGGAACGGCCGCGCTCTTCGCGGCGCTTGGTGCGGTGATGTTCTTCACCCGGAAGATTGACTGGTTCGCGCATGAAGAAGGATCTCCGATTCCGCCGCTGCCCGCGTCATGATCACCAAGGCCAAACGTCTGCCCCGGCTGTGGTGCGCGCTGCAGGGCGTGCTACCGCTGGAAGGGCGGGCCGTCATCGACCCGGAGAAGGGCTCGCCCGTCCTTCCTTCTTCCGGCTCGGGGCGGAACGGTGCCGGGCTGGGCAGCGCTCCGCGAAAAGTCGTTGCGATGCCTGCGCCAGAGCGGGACGGTGGAGGGAATGGCGCTCTTCGAACTGAAGGTTGAAATCCCGGCGACCGCCGCCGGCACGGTGGACGAGATCCTGGTCGAGCACGGTTGCGAAGACTGGAGCGTCTTCGACGACGTGATTGTGCGCCGGGCGTGGCTGGTGGGTATCGGCACAGATCCCGTCGAAGGGGAGGCGCAGTGGCGGCAGATCGAAGTCTGGTTGCAGGCGGCGGGTGTCGCGATCGTGGCGCCGCCGGAGCGACGCGTGCTGACGGACGCGGACTGGCGGGAAAGCTACAAGGCTCACTTTCATCCGTGGCAGTTTGGCCGCCTGCATTGGGTGCCGGTCTGGCAGCGGGAAAGCTACCTCGTGCCACCGGGCGATGCCGTCCTGTGGCTGGACCCGGGGATGGCGTTTGGCACCGGCAATCACGAGACCACCCGTCTGTGTGTCGAGCGGCTGGTGGCTTGGGTGGAGGCCCGTGGCTGCGACGGCCGGGTCGTGGATGCGGGGTGCGGTTCGGGCATCCTCGCGTTGTCGGCGGCGCTGCTGGGCTTTCGGGACGTGGTGGGATTCGACAACGATCCGGAGGCGGTGCGGGTGAGCGACGAGAACGCCGCGGCCAACGGCCTGGCGGCAAGGGTGCGGTTCCAGGTGGCGGATCTCGTGACGGGCCTGACGGGGATGGAGGCGGAAGTCCTGCTGGCCAACATCCAGGCGGATGTGCTGCTCCGGTTTGCGCGGGAATTGTGCGCGGCGGTGCGGCCCGGCGGGGCGCTGGTGCTCAGCGGCATTCTCGCCGTGGAGAACGAGAAGGTGCGCGATGGCTTCGCGGTGTTTGCGCCGAACTGGCGTTGCGAGCACCGGAACCTGGGCGAGTGGAGCGACGTGCTGCTTGTGCGGCCGGAGTGAGGCCGCGCCGGCTGGGCTCAGGGAAACAGCTGGAGCTGGCGGCGTTGCTCGGCCGCGAGCCGGGCGAGGTACTCATCGCGCGGAACCTCCCGCGCTCCGAGGGCCGCGAGGTGGGGCGTGAGTTGCTGGATGTCGAGCCAGGTGGCGCCGCGCGCCTGCAGGTGCGAAGCCAAGTGCAGCAGGCAGAGCTTCGATCCATCGTCGATGTGGTGAAACATGCTTTCGCCGGCGAAGACGCCCCCCGCCGAGACGCCGTAGAGACCCGCCACGAGACGATCTCCCTCCCAGGCCTCGATGCTGTGGGCCCCTCCCCGGTGGTGAACTTCGACATAGGTCGCCACCATTGCCGGGGTGATCCAGGTTCCGCGCTGGCCCGGCCGGGCGGCGAGGGAACAGGCGCGGATCACCGCCCCGAAGGCCGAGTCGATCGTGAACCGCAGGTGGGCGAGGCGACGTCGCGCCTGCCGAAGACTACGGGGAAGGTGCAGGGCGGAGAATTCGAGGATCGCCCGCCGCGGGGGGCAAACCCATGGAATCGGATGGCGGGGGTGTCCATCAGGCCACGGGAAGATCCCTTGGCGGTAGGCGGAGATGACCCGTTCGGGCGTGAGGTTATGGTCGAGGGCGACCAGGCCGAACTCGTCCGCGGGATCCGGTCTTGGCCAGACGCTTGCCATCAGGGGACGGAGAGGCCGCTGCGGTCGGGGCAGGGCATTGGGGCTGGGTGTTTCACGGGGGCGGTGGGGCACGAACGACACCTAATGACTTGCCTGGTGCCTTTGGTCGTCACTTCGTTCGGCGCACATGCGGGACTATTCACCCCAATCGCTGCCGGGCAAGACGCGCCGTGTGCTGCAGGCGCGCGTGGGGCCGCGCTGCGGATTGAAGGAGTACCGGGTACTCTGGCTGATCGGGTGCCTGCTCGGCTGGTTGGCGGGACTGGGGGTCGCCGAGAGTCGGGCGCACGATCCGGGACTCAGCACCGTGCAGGGGGAGTGGAGCGGCGATCGGCTGTCTTTGGTGGCGGGTTTCGCCCCGGCAGACGTGGAGAGTCTCCTGCCGCCGGCCGCGCCGCGGGCGGAACGCTGGGGAGCGGAGGAGTTTGCCGCGGTGCGGGGGCACTTGCAGGCGGTGGCGCCGAGGCTGTGGGAAATCAGCTCGGACGGTTCGCCGGTTCCCGCGGGCGAAGCCACGGTCGAGTTACTGCCGGGAGACAACGTCAGCTTTCGAGTGGCCGTGCGCCTGCCGCCCGCGACCTCGACCGTGAGCCTGCGGGCGGCCAGGCTTCCGGAGCTACCGGCCGGCCACCGCCAGTTCCTGATTGTGACCGATGAACGGGGCTCCGTCCTGGCCAAGAAGCTGCTCAGCGCCCGGGATGCGGTCATCGAGGTTTCGCGCGGACCGGCCACGGCCCCGAAACAGCCTGCGACCTCAACCCCCGGGGCTGCTCCGGTGGCGGAGGCTTCGGACCTGCCCGGGGCGCTGGAGTTTGTGCGGCTCGGCATCGAGCATATCTGGACGGGGTACGACCATCTCCTGTTCCTCTTTGCGCTCCTGGTGGTCTGCCGGACCTTCCGGTCGATCGTGGGGATCGTGACGTGCTTCACGGTGGCCCATTCGCTGACGCTGGCCCTGGCCACGCTGGAATGGGTGAGCGTGCCCGCCCGCGTCGTGGAGCCGCTGGTGGCGGCGTCGATCGTCTTTGTCGGGGTGGAGAATCTCCTGAGTCGAGGTGCCGAGCCGAAGGGGCGGTGGGCCCTCACGTTTGGCTTCGGACTGATCCATGGCTTCGGCTTTGCGAGTGTTTTGCGCGACCTGGGGCTCGGCAGTGGCGGCCAGGGAGTCGCCCTGCCGCTGTTCACGTTCAATCTCGGAGTGGAGTTGGGCCAGATCGCACTTGCCGGGGTGGTGATGCCCGTCGTCTGGCACCTGCGCCGCAGTCCGGCCTTCCTGGCTCGGGGCGTCCCGGCGATTTCGGCCGTGGTCGCCGTCGCCGGGCTCTACTGGCTCGCGCAGCGCGTGGTGTTTTCCTAGCGCGCTTTCGCCGGTCCGCACTCGTCAGAGGCGCGGGGCGGCGGGCTTGAACGGCGCGGCCCACGCGTTGGCTCCGGTGAGGTTCAGCCGTCGGCGGTACACCTTGTCGTTACAGCTGGCGTACAACGTGTCGAACTTGTCCCCGCCGAACACGAGATTGGTGCAGCGGCCGTTGGGGGTGGGCAGGATAAGATTTACCCGTCCGGCCGGGTCGCAGACCTGGATCCCGAGGCGGGTCGCGACCCAGAGGTTGCCGTGGCGGTCGACCTTGAGGCCGTCGGCATAGGCTTGGTCGTTGGTGTCGGGCTCGTGGAGCCAGAAGTAGCGTTGTTTGTGCGCCAGGGTGCCGTCGGGCTGCACGACATAGCTGTAGACCCAGTGGGATTGGTAGTCGGCCACGTAGAGCAGGGACTGATCCGGCGAGAGAGCGATGCCGTTGGCGTATTTCAACCCCGAGTCGACCACCTGTTTCGAACCGTCGGGGCGTACCAGCCAGATGCGGCTGGGATCGCGGCTCGCGCCAGAGGGCGGGTGGGTCACGTAGAGGTTGCCGTTATGGGCCACGACAAGATCGTTGCCGGCGATCTCGCTGGCGATGACGGCAACCTTGCCCTCAGGCCCGTAGGCCAGGACCTGCTGGGTCGCGGTCGCCACCGCGTAGAGCCGCCCGTCCGGGCCGAAGGCCTGTCCGTTGGCGCGCTTGGTGTCGGCAAGGTACTCGACCGGGCGGCCGTCGGGGGCGATCCGGTAGCACTTGCTGGCGGGAATGTCGGTGAAGAACACTTCGCCACGGGCGTTGACCGCCGTGCCTTCGCTCAGGCGGTACCCTTCGCCGACGAGCTGCCAGCCTTCGCCCGGGATGAGGATCGGGCCGAGGCGTTCCAGCGGGGGCTGGCCCGCCTTGACCGGCTGCGGCCATCCCTGCCAAAGCCAGCGCAGGGCATCGGGGAACAACATGGCGCCGTGCTTGCTGCTGTGACCTCCGTCCCCCCACTGGTGGCGCACCTCGTAGTGGGCGTAGGTGAGCGCGCGGAGCATGGTGTTGTTCGCCATCCACCAGTCGCCGGCATAGATGTTCAGGTCCTGGTCTCCGTCCTGCAGGAAGATCCGCAGGGCCTTCGGCTCGGTCTTGCGGATGAGCGTCGGGTAGCGGTCGCCCCCGCGCAGGCCGACGTAGGTGCCGATGCAGCTGAAGACGCGCGAAAACGCGTCGGGCCGCTCCCACGCGGCGGTAAACGCGGCGATGGCCCCGCTGCTCGACCCGCCGATGGCGCGGTCGTTTCCCGACTTCGAGAGCCGGATCGCACGGCCATCGGGTAGGGAGCGGGCTTCGACTGCCGGCAGCACTTCTTCAAGCAGGAAGCGGGCATAGGCGTCGCCAAGCCCGTCGTACTCGTAGCTGCGGTTGAAGCGGTCGAGGGAGCGGGCAGAGTCCCCTGCCTTGACCACGCCGGGGCGGACGAACACGCCAATGATGACGGGGAGTTCCCCACGGGCGATCAGGTTGTCGAAGACGACGTTGGCGTTCCACTGGAGGCCGTCCTGGTTCACATAAACGCAGGCGGGTTTGGAACCGTCGTACTGGCGGGGGACGTAGACGGTGATCTCGCGGGTCGTGCCGGGGAAGATCTTCGAATCGGCGAATTCGAACTTGAGCAGTTCGCCCTGCGGCACGCCCGGTTGAACCTTGGAATCAGGACCGGGCGGAAAATCATCGGCGCACCGAAGGGGCGGCGTCGCAGCAATCAGGACGGCGAGCAGGAGAGGGGATTTCATGGGGGGTAAGCGATGTGTCCACCGCCCCGGACCGCCCAGCGACCGACCTGAGATCAGGCGAAGAGATCCGACGCGGTCCGGCTGAGGAAATCCTCCATGTACGCCGTCGTGGCTTTGCCTTCGATGAAGACCGGGTCAGCCATGATGGCGCGGTGGAGGGGAATGGTGGTCTTGATGCCGCGAATCAGATACTCGCTCAGGGCGCGGTAGGCGCGCTCCAGTGCGGTCTTCCGGGACGACCCGACGCAGATCAGCTTTCCAATCATCGAGTCGTAGTAGGGCGGGATCGTATAACCGCTGTAGACGTGGGAGTCGACACGAACGCCGTGGCCGCCGGGGGCGTAGTAGAGCCCGATGGTGCCGGGGGAAGGGGCAAAGTTGCGCGAGGGGTCCTCGGCGTTGATCCGGCACTCGATCGCGTGCTTTTCGAATTTCACGTCCCCCTGGTCGAAATCGAGCTTCTCGCCATTCGCGACCCGGATCTGCTGCTTGATCAGGTCGATGCCCGTGACTTCCTCCGTCACGGGGTGCTCGACCTGGATCCGCGTGTTCATCTCGATGAAGTAGAAGTTCCCCTTGGCATCGACGATGAACTCGATCGTGCCGGCATTCTCGTATTCCGCGGCCTCGGCCGCCTTGACGGCCGCCTTGCCCATCCGCTTGCGCAGATCGGCGGTCACGAACGGCGACGGGGATTCCTCGATCAGTTTCTGGTGCCGGCGCTGCACCGAGCAGTCGCGCTCCCCCAGATGCAGGACTTTGCCATGGGAATCGGCGAGGATCTGAAACTCGATATGCCGGGGGCGCTCGACGTACTTCTCGATGTACACCGCCCCGTTTCCGAAGGCCTTTTCGGCTTCTCCGCGGGCCACATGGTACTCCTTGGCGAAGGAGACATCGTTGTGAGCGATGCGCATGCCTCGTCCCCCGCCGCCCGCCACGGCCTTGATGATGACGGGGTAGCCGATTTTGCGCGCCACCTTGACCGCGTCGGCCTCCGAATCGACCGGGCCGTCAGAGCCCGGCACGATCGGCACGCCCGCCTTGCGCACAGTGTCCTTGGCTACCGACTTATCGCCCATCATTTTGATGGACTTGGATTTGGGGCCAATGAACTTAATGTTACATGATTCGCACTGTTCGGCGAACTTGGCATTCTCCGACAGGAAGCCGTAACCGGGATGGATCGCATCCACGTCGGCGATTTCGGCCGCGCTGATGATTCGGTCCGCGCGCAAATAGCTGTCAGCACTGCGGTTACCACCGATGCAGATGGCCTCGTCGGCGAGTTGGACGTGCAGTGACTGCACGTCGGCTTCCGAGTACACCGCGAGGGTCTTGATCCCCAACTCGCGACAGGCTCGAACGATGCGCAGGGCGATTTCGCCGCGGTTGGCGATCAGTACTTTCTGAATCATCAGGAGCTCTGCTTGATCTTGAACAGACGCTGGCCGTATTCGACCGGCTGGCCGTTATCCACCAGCACCTCCAGCACGGTCCCCTTGGTTTCGGCCTGGATCTCGTTCATGATCTTCATCGCCTCGATGATGCAGACGACCGAGTTTTCCACGATTTTCGCGCCGACATCTGTGAAAGGCTTACTTTCCGGGGAGGCGGCGCGATAGAAGGTACCCACCATGGGGGACTTGATGTAGCTCACCCCTGCTTCTTCAGCCGCGGCGGCGGCCGGGGCTGGTGCGGGAGCGGCAGCGGCCGCCACCGGCAGGGGCATCGGGGGAACCGTGTCGACCTGCACAAACGGCGGATTGGAGCCCCGGACGGTGCTCACCACCGGCAGTCCATTCGTCCCCCGTCGAATCTTGAGCTTAAAACCCTCTTCTTCCACCGCGAACTCGGTCAACTCCGAGCGCTTCATCAACTCGATGATCTGTTTGATCTGTTTGAGGTCCAAAGGAAGCCTTGGTTGTGTGTTGAGTGGGCTGGAAGCGTTAGTGTGCTTTTGCGGAGGGCCGTTCAAAAGAAAGCCGCGGCTGCGCGCAATACCTGATTTTTCTCCTCTTGCCGAGAATTGGCAAAAGCGCCCGAAAGCGGGCATTTTCTGCGCAGAATCAGGCGAAAATGGCCCAAAAGCCCGGAATTTTCCTCAAATTCGCGATGGCAATTTCGCGAGACTCGATGGGAAGAATCGCGCGATTTTCGGCGTTTTTTCGCCCTTTTTGGCCATTTTGCGCGGTTTTTCGTATCCGGCGAATGAGGACCGGTTCGGCGTCAACACTGACGCCGGTGTCTCCCAAAACCGCCTCGGTACCTGACGAAAGGGTCAGACGCTTTCGAGCAATTTGTTCAGACGAGCCACCATTGCGGTCGGGTCGTCGAGCAGCCCGGCGGCGATCAGGGCGTTGTCGAGCAGTTGTTCGCCGACAAGTTTGGCCCGGTCCGGGTTGGCGGTGTGCGTCTCGAAGAGGCGCTTGATCACAGGGTGCCGCGGGTTGATCTCGAGGTTGACCCTCAGCGGACTGTCGGCGCCATCGCGGTTCAGCGCCTTCATCATGCGCCGCATGTGCGGCGACATAAACTTGTCGGCGTTCAGGGCCAGAACGGGTGAGTTGACCAAGCGGTCGCTTGCCTTCACCTCTGCGACTCTTTCTCCCAAGGTCTCCTTCAGCCAGGCGGTGAGTTTCTTGGTGTCGTCTTCGCTCAGTGCGCCCTCCGCCTGAGGGAGATCCGCGAGTTTGACGTCGGCGTGGTCGGCCGCCGTGAGTTTCTTCCCTTCAAACTCCCGGACGTTGTTCATCACGTACTCATCCACGGCTTCGTAGCAAAACAATACCTCCAGGTTACGGGCTTTGAGTCCCTCCAGATAGGGCCCGCTTTCAATGGCCGCACGGTTAGGGCCGACCAAGTAATAGATCTCCTTTTGGTCGGCGCCCATTCGCGACACATAGTCCGCCAGCGATGTCGACTTGCCCTTCTCGGTAAGCGATGATTCAAAGCGCAAGAGCTTGGTCAGTTGATCCTTATGCGTGTAGTCGAGCGCGGCTCCCTCTTTGAGGAAGTGGCCAAACTCCTGGTAGAAGTCCGCGAACCCTTCAGGACGATTGCGTGCTTCCTCTTCCAGGAATTTCAGGAAGCGCTTGGTTATGACCTTGTTAAGCTTCTCGATCAGGGACTTGTCCTGCATCGTCTCCCGCGAGATGTTCAGCGGAAGATCCTCGCTATCGACGACCCCTTTCAGGAACCGAAGCCACTCCGGGAGCAGGTCCTTCGGCTTGGCATCAATCAGGACCTTTCGGCAATAGAGGGAAACCGACGGTTCAAGACGCGAGAAGCCCAACTTTTCCGTGTTGTCCTTGGGGACAAACAGCAGGGAGTTGATGGCCAGCGGCGCGTCGGCGCTGAAATGAAGTCGGAGGCGGGGATCATCCACCGCGTGAGCCTGAAACTTGTAGAACTCGGTGTATTCCTCGTCCTTGACCTCGTTCTTGTTGCGGAGCCAGAGGGCCTGAACGGTATTGATCCGCTTGCCGTTGAGATTGATGGGAAAGGAGACGAAGGCGCTGTAGCGTTCGAGGATCCCCTTGATCTTCCAATCCTGGGCGAAGTCGGCGCATTCATCCTTCAACTCGATGACGATCTTGGCGCCGCGCCTTTCGCCCTCGCTGGCCTCGATCTCATAGCTGCCGGAACCGTCGCTTGACCACACCTGGCCGGGCTCCGCGGTCCGCCAGGAGTGGGAATACACCTTGACCGACTTGGCCACCATGAAGGCGGAGTAGAAGCCCACGCCGAACTGGCCGATTAGGTTGGCGTTCTTCTGGGCGCCTTCGCCCAACGCCTTGAGGAAGGCCTTGGAGCCGGAATGGGCGATCGTCCCGAGATTTTCGATGAGTTCGGAACGAGACATGCCCACCCCGAAATCCTGGATCGTGATCCGCTTGGCCTTGTCGTCGGTGGTGACGTTGATCTCGAGGTCGAGCTTCTCGTCGAAGATCTCCTTTTCCGTGAGCTGGAGGTGGCGGAGTTTCTCCAGGGCGTCGGAGGCATTCGAAATCAGCTCGCGAACGAAGATCTCCTTCTCGGTGTAGAGCGAGTGGATGACGATATCGAGCAGCTGCTTGATCTCGGCTTGGAATTCGAACTTCTGAGGCGTGGAGGTGGACATGGAGTGAAAGGGAGTCGGTTCGACGGACACGAGTGCCCGCCGTCCGGATGGAAGCCGCTACTTTAGCAGGCAGAAGGAAAAATCAAGCAGACGCTGGGCGGGGGCGGTTGGCGAGCCCGCGGATCCCGCGGCCCACCGCAGCCTCCCGGCTACCGGCCAATCTGGGAGGCCAGGGCTCGTTCGAACTGCTCGGCGCCCTGACGGCGGGGCCAGTCGGGCGGCATGTCGCGCAAGGCCTGCCGGGCATCCTCCAGCGCACCGACAAGGTTTCCCATCTGCTGGCGAAACGAAGCGCGTTGAAGGCGCGCATCATAAAGTGCGGGCGAGAGGCCGAGCGCGCGGTCCAGCTCCCGCAGGCCCTCGTCGCGTCGGCCGGAGAGGAAGAACAGGATGCCGCGGTTCGCGATGGATTTGGCGTGGCGGGGGGCGAAGCGCAGCGCGATCTCGTTGGCGGCCAGGGCGCGGTCCGGGTGGCCATTCTGGAGGTGGTCGATCGAGCGGCGATTGTAGGTATCAGGATTCGCGAAGTCCGGCGGGTTGCCGACACGTTCCAGTTCGGCGGTGACCGACAGCACCGGCACGCTGTGCCAGAGTGCGGTGGTCCCGGGCGCGGCGATGATATGCTGGGCGGGTAGCAGCAGGTTTCCGGCGCCGAGCCACGGCAGCAACCGCCGGGCCCGGTCGGGCGAGTCCCGCCAAAGCACCAATCCGCCGGCGATGACAGCGGGAAGGGCGACGGAGGCAGATCGGCTGAGATCATCCGCGACGCAGAGGCTGACCCAGACCGCCAGCAGCACGAACGCCGCGCTGATCCGGCGGAGCCGGTCCCGTGGCGCAAGCAGAACGCTGCAGGCCAGGAGGACCCAGCCCAGGCGCAGTCCGTTCCAAAGGCCCCAGCCCATGACCCAGATCGGAGCCGGCAGGAGCGGCCGGTCGCCCCAATAGCGGGAGCTGGTCGCGCGGAAGCCGGAGAGCTCACAGCCCAACCGGACGGCTGCGTAGGGAGCGATGCCGGCGAGCAGCAGGCCGGCGGCCTTCAGCAGTTCTCCGCGCGTCGGCGGGCTCGGGCGATCGGCGCCGAGGGCGCGCACCGCCAGGCAGAGGGGCAGCGACAGCAGGAAACGCTCGTCGATCCATGGAGCAACCAGGGCGGCCAGGAGCAGGGTCGCCCCGTGCCGCCCGAAACACGCGAGCAGGATTGCGAGGATCAGCCACGAATCGTGATACGCCAGCCAACCGGTGGAGACGAAAAACCACGACGAGGTGGCAGCGAGCACGGTGAGGGCCACCGTGGGCAGGAGGTCGCGGGTGGATCGCCAGACTAGGCCGGCGGTTGCGAACACGGTGGCGAGGCAACCGATGTGAGGCAACGCGAGGTACCAGGCCGGAGGCAGAGCAAGGTAGTGCCCGATCACCGGCCAAAACAGCCGCCACTCGATCACGCGGTTCACCGGGTCGTCGATGCGTTGCCAGGGATCGGCCAACTGGCGCAAGGCGTGGAACGCCCGATGAAACTCCGGTTGCAGGGCGACAATGTCACCCAGCGGCGCGCCTGCCGCGGGCCAGAGCCAGAAGCGCGGGCTGAAGCACGTGATCGTCAGCAACACTACGCCAGTGCCGGTCAGCGCGACCACCCGCGTGGCGGGCCACGAGTTCACGCGATCGAATCGCATGGAGCCTTCAGGCCCGCCCGGCGGGCAGGCGTTCGACCTTGATGCGGCGCGGGTTCTCGGCCGAGACCTCGGTCGCCGTGACCCGAAAGTCCCCGATGAGGAAGGCCTCGCCTCGTTTCAGGGGTTTTCCTTGGTGGCGTTCGGCCCAGGCGGCGACGGTCTCCCGCGGCTGCCATTCGAACGCCCAGCCCGTCTCCGCCTGGAGTTCGCGCATGGTGAAGAGGCCGCTGACCACGATATGGTTGTCGTCCTGGGCAAAGACCGGTCCGCGGCCGAGGTCGAGTTCATCGCGGATGTCGCCGACGATCTCTTCCAGCACGTCTTCGAAACTGACGATGCCCACGGTCTTCAGCTCCGCATCCAGCACGATGGCCAGGTGGACGCGCGAGGTGCGGAAGAGCTCGATCATCGTATGGATCGGCGTCTTGAGCATGAAGGTGAGGACCGGCCGGACCAGTGGCTCGAACGAGGCGTCGGGACCCAGGAGCTGGGTTTGCCAAAGCCACTCGCGCACCAGGACGACGCCCCGGACATCGTCCAGCGAACCGGCGCAGACCGGAAAGCGGCTGAAGCCCGCGGTCTGGGCCGTCCGCATGTTCTCGGCCATCGGTTTGTCGAGCCACAGGGCGATGATCTGCTCGCGGGGGCGCATCACCTGCTGCGCCGTAACCGTGCGCAGGCGCAGGGAGCGCACCATGATGCGGTTGATCAGGGCATCCCCGGGGTGGGAGTGACGGGCGTGACTGAAGACGAACTCGAGTTCCTCGGAACTGAAGGTGTGTTCGCCTTCCTGACCGGGCTCGATCCCGAACCAGCGCAGGATCCGGTTGGCCGCGCCGTTGAGCAGCCAGATGAAGGGAAAGAAGAGGTAGTGAAACACCATCAGCGGCGCCGAAAGCCACAGGGTGGCGGCGCGGGCGTGCTGGATCGCGAACATCTTCGGTGCCTGTTCCCCGAGGACGATGTGCAGCGACGTGATCAGCACGAAGGCCGCGAGAAACGAGATCGAGTGCACCACCGTCGGGTCGGTGATGCCCCAGTCGGCGAGCCACGGTGACATCCGGCGGGCAATGAACGGCTCGCCCACCCAGCCGAGGCCCAGGCTCGCGAGCGTGATCCCGAGCTGGGTGGCGGAGAGGGCGGAGTCGAGATGATCGGTCGCCTTCAGCGCGAACTTGATCTTCCAGCCACCGGATTTCACCAGCGGGCGCAGCTGGCTGGCGCGGATCTTCACCAGGGCGAACTCCGCCGCGACGAAGAAACCGTTGGCCGCCACCAGGGCGAGCACGAGCAGGACTTCCAGCAGGAACTTGAGAAACTCCGGCATCAGCGGGCCACTTCCACGCAGTCGGGCAGGGACATCACCTCCAGCCTGCGGGCGACGCTCCGGCGCACAAACGATTTTTTCCAGCCGCGGCGAGGTGACGCGGCTGGTTCTGCTGCGCTCCGGGTGAAGGGATCAGCACTTGCCCATGCGCCGCCGGACCAAGCCGGGGGTGGGGAAGCCGCCGTTCCTCCAGCGATTACTCCGGTCGCGGGCGGAGGGGCGTGAGCGTTACCGGGCCGAGCAGGCCCGACGGGGTGAGCGGCCAGCCGGAGGCGTCGAACGGCTTGTAGTTGATATTCACGAAATTGATCTCGCGCATGATCTTCCACTTCTCCTTCCGCGCATCCATGTCGCGGATGCGGTTGGCGGCGAGGTTGGTGACCTCGAGTTCGAGGACGTGTCTTCCCGGGGCGAGAGGACCGCCGAGGCGCACCCGCATCGGCAGGCTCCACACCGTGCCGAGATCCCGCCCGTCGAGCCGCACCCGCGCGCTTTCGCGCACGTCACCGAGGTGTAGCATCCAGTCATCAGCGCGGGCGGCCGGAGCCTCAAACTCCAGCCGGTACCTAGCGGTGCCGGCAAAGCGCCTGGCGTCCTCGCTTCCAAGTTCAGTCCACGATTTCAAGGCCGTGGTCTGCAGCGGCGCAGGCAGCGCCGGCCCACCCTTGAGGAACGTGATCGCCCAGTTGCCTGAAAGGGTCACCGGCGCGCCGGCGGGGTCCAGGACCGGCCACGCGGCGATTGCTCCAGTCGCGGCCGCGGAACTCGCCCGGAGCAGCAGCGATTCCCCCGGAGCAAGTTGCAGGAAGACCTCCAGTTCATTCTCACCGTTGGAACGGCTCCTGGCGACGCCGAACCGGCCGTCGAGTGGGTTCAGCACGAGGTAGCGGGCGGCATTGGCGAGGCCGAACCAGCCTTGCACGGGCTTGGCGGTGAGGTTCGTGAGAAAGTAGGCGCGGCCCTCCGGGGTCAGCCGGCGGATGAAGTTCAAGCCGGAATCGGCGAGGGATTCCCGGCGCACCCGAGTGGCGACCGTCGCCATGGGATCGGCGCGGACGATTGCCGTCGTCGCGGAAAGTTGCGCCAGCGCTTTCCGGAACGCGGCACGACGGGACTCCAACCGCCCGAAGCCCGGCACGTCTTCGGGGAGTTTCTCGAAGATCACGGTGGCTCCGTCCCGGGCGAGCGCGGCGAGCTTCTCGAGCGTGGCGACCGGCATCCGACGCGTCGCTGGCACGAGGATCATTTGGTAGCGCGATCCGGGCGTGCGGAGGGTGCCGCCCTCGAATCGCGTCTGTGCCAGCTGCGCATCCGAGATGTAATCGAAGCCGTAGCCACGCTCCGTGAGGGCGCGGGCCAGGCGGCCGACCGGCTGGCCCGTGAGCCAGTCGACGTGGTGCACGGTCAGCATCCGGGCGAGACCGTCGGGGCTGTCCCAGATGTCCGCCAGCGGCCAGTACAGCAGGATGTCGTTGTCGGGTTGGCCGCGCTGCAGCACTGACTGCACGCGGGTGAGGTAGGCGTTGAGCGCCGAGAAGTCATCCCACCACGGGTTGTTGGGATTGAACTGCGTCGAGGCGTAGAAGAGCCACCCCGGCCAGGGGGCATCCTGCGGGGAAAACACGGTTCCGTGAAAGAAGATGTGGTTGATGCCCTCGGCGAGGATGCGATCGAGTTCGGGCTTGGTGTAGGCGAGGGACTCCTTCCAGTGATCGCGCAGCCAGGTGGCGCTTTCGCTCGAGGCGAGCGGACGGCCCAACACGTGGGCGGCGGACGAAGCCATGCGCACGACCAGCGATTCCGGCAGATCCTGGTCGTGGCGGACCTCGTCGGCGGCGCGGCGCAGGCCGGGGATGGGAAACGGCGTGGAGCCGAAGACCTCGGTCTCCGGAATGTCGACCGAGCCGTACAGGTCGAGGAGGTTGGCCGGGGCTCCGTGCGACTGGTTGCGGACGACGAAGCCATGGCGATGCGACCAGTCGATCCAGGTGCGGAGGAAGTCGAGGTGCAGCCGGCCGAGCGACTCGCGATAGTCGGCCTTGATGCGGGCCAGGGTGTCGCGGTCGAGGGACTTCACGTCGGCCGCGTTGCGGGTGGTCAGTGCCTCGGCGTAGGTTTGCAGATCATACCCGTGCATCTCTCGAAAGACTTCCGGGAGACGGGCGGTCCAGTTGGCATTAAAGTACTCGAAGGAGTCGTGAAATTGCCCGCGCACGAGGCCGCGCGGGAAGCTGGCGAAGGCGCGCGAGAAAGGCGCGAGGTACCTCTCCAGGGCGGCGGGCGAGAAGGGATCCACCACCAGGCCTTCGCCGCCCGGCGCCGCGCGCTTGACCATCATCTTGCCCGGTTCGCCGACCAGCTTGCCCTCCCGAAGGGCGACGCGCTGCAGACCGTCCGTGGCCGTGATCCAGGGGCCGCCGAAGGGCCAGCCGGTGCCGGTGGCCATATCGACCCCCAAGCCGAGCCGCTGCGCCTCGCGCCCGGTGTGCTCGAGCATCTCCATCCACTGGGGGGAAAGAAACTCCAGGTAGCGCGACTCGTAGCCGTTGGCGCCGTAGATCGGCGTGATTTCAACGCCGCCGACGCCGGCCCGGGCGAGTTTCTCCAGCTGCCACGTGAGGCTGGCCTTGTCGACCGCGCTCCCGGGCCACCACCAGCGCGTCCAGGGCTTGTTTTCGCGGGTGACCGCCGGCCAGGGGGAGGGCGGAGCAACGGGAGACGCCGCCGGAGCGGAAACGGTGGTGAGGGCGGACAGGGCGAGGAGCGCGAGCAGAAGGCGAAGAGGACGCATGGCGAAAGTCGGTTCTCAGGAGGTTGAGAGGATTACAGCAGTGAGGCTCAGCGCCCCGCGGCAAAAACGCGAAGGCGGAACTGGCGGGGCAAGGTCGCTCCGTCCACATGAATCCGGTGGCGCCGCGAGACGGGGGAGAGTCACAAATCGAGGTTGTTGCCGCGCCCGCACGCGGCAACGGAGGAGGACCCGGACAGTCCAGAAGGCGCGGCGCGCCGGTGACGACCCGGAAGCACCCCCTGCGGCGCTCGTACACAGGCAAAGGTGAATCACGCAGGAGGTAGCCGGCTTCGGTGGGGCCGACTTCTGCCGCGCCAATCGCAGGTGCCGGCCGGGGTCGGCGCCCTCGGCTACATGAGAATCGTCGCGACCGGGTGTGCAGACGATAGACCTTGGCACACCTCCACGGTGGGAGGCTTGCAGGCTATCCACCCAGGTAGGTGGCCTTGAGCTGGGGGTCCGCGCGGAGCTGCGGACTCGGGCCGGACAGCGCGACGCGGCCGGTCTCCAGCACGTAGGCGTGTGACGAGATTTCGAGGGCCAGGTTGGCATTCTGCTCGACGAGCAGGATGGTGATGCCCTGGGTCCGGTTGATCTCCACAATCTTCTCGAAGATGGTGCTGATGAGCCGCGGGGCGATCCCGAGCGACGGTTCGTCGAGCATCAGGAATCGCGGCTGGCCCATGAGCGCCCGGCCGATCGCGAGCATCTGCTGCTCCCCGCCGGAAAGGGTGCCGGCGGTCTGGCGCAGGCGTTCCTGGAGGCGTGGAAAGATCGAGAACACGTAGTCGCGGGTCCGGGCCGTGCGGGCGGCGTCGTGCTGGAGGTACGCCCCCATCGCGAGGTTCTCGTCGACGGTGAGATTGGAGAAGACCATGCGCCCTTCCGGCACGTGACACAGGCCTCGCGCCACGATCGCATGCGGTGGCAGCGTGGTGATGTCGTCCCCGGCGAAGGTGATGCGGCCGGACCGTGCCCGCAGCAGCCCAGAAATCGTGCGCAGGGCGGTGGTTTTTCCCGCGCCGTTGCCGCCGAGCAGCGTCACGATGGCGCCGGCTTCGATCGCAAACGTCACGCCCGTGAGCGCGGTGATCGCGCCATAGGAGACGTGGAGATCCTCGACGCGCAGCATGGTCAATGATGGGCCAGCGAGTTCCGGTGGTCCTCGCCGAGGTAGGCCTCGATGACCTTGGGATCGGCCTGGATCTGCGCCGGGCTGCCCTCGGCGATCTTCACGCCGTAGTCGAGCACGGCAATCCGCTGGCAGCAGGCCATGACCACCTTCATCGAGTGTTCGACCAGCAGGATCGAAAGGCGGAAGTCCCGCTGGATTTGCTGAATGAGCCGGACGAGTTCGGCCTTCTCCGTCGGATTCATGCCGGCGGCAGGTTCGTCGAGCAGGAGCAGCTTGGGACGCGTGGCGAGCCCGCGCACGATTTCGAGGCGGCGTTGTTCACCGTAGGGCAGGCTGCGGGCCGGCACGTCGCGGACCCGTCCGAGATGGAAGAGCTCGAGCAGTTCCTCGGCGCGGCGGCGGATGGCAGCCTCGTCATCGCGAAACGCCCCGAGCCGCACGAGGGCCTGCCAGGGTGCGGTGCCACGATGCAGGTTGCAGGCGACGCGGACGTTATCGAAGACCGAGAGCGAGCCGAACAGGCGGATGTTCTGAAACGTGCGGGCGATGCCGAGGCCCACCACCTCGTCAACCCGGCGGCCCCGCAGATCGCGCCCGGCGAAGGAAATCGTCCCGTCGGTCGGTGGATAGACGCCGGTGATGAGATTGAAGACCGTGGTCTTGCCGGCGCCGTTGGGGCCGATCAACCCGCACAGTTCCCCCTCCTCGACGGCAAAGTCCACGGCGTTGACGGCAGTGAGGCCGCCGAAACGGATGGTGACCTGATCGAGTTCCAGCAGCGGCATCGGTGGAGGGCGTCAGCGGGACGCGCGGGATCCGATTCGGAACGTGAGCAACCCCTGCGGGCGCCACAGCATGAGGAGGATTAGGAGCAGCGAGTACAGGATCATCCGATATTCCGCGACCGGCCGCAGCACCTCCGGCAGCACGGTGAGGAGAATGGCGGCGAGAATGACGCCCAGGGTGTGGCCCATGCCCCCGAGGATGACCATGACGACGATTTCGATGCTGCGGGTGAAATCAAAGCCCGTGGGGGTGATGGTGAGCTTGAAATGTCCGTAGAGCCCCCCGGCGATACCCGCGAAGAAGGCGCCAATCACAAAGGCGACGATCTTGTAGCGGGTGGGATTCAGGCCGATGGCGGCGCTGGCGATCTCGTCGTCATGGGTGGCAAGGAAGCCGCGACCGTAGGTGGAATCGACCAGGCAGGTGACGACGAAGACGGTGATCGCGACAAAGGCCAGGACCCAGAAGATCGTCGTGTAGGCGGGAATGGCGTTGAGGCCGAGTGCGCCTCCCAGGACCTCGAGATTCTGGAAGAGGACACGGATGATCTCGCCGAAGCCCAGCGTGACGAGAGCGAGGTAGTCGCCGCGCAGGCGCAACGAAGGAGCACCGACCAGCAGGCCGGCCAAGGCGGCCGCCACGCCGCCGGTCGCGAGCGCGAGGAGAAAAGCGCCCCCTTGCAGCACCGGGCCGGCCGCCGAGAGGTTGCCGAAAATCCGGGGCGCGAGGAAGAGGGAGACCGCCGCCGAAAGGTAGGCGCCGACGGACATGAAGCCCGCGTGGCCGAGCGAAAACTGTCCCGTGTGCCCGTTCACGAGGTTGAGGGACACGGCCAGGATGACGTTGATGCCAACCCCGATGAGCACATCGAGGAAGTAGGGGTCGATGCGCGCCGAGAACTGCGACAACACCGCGGCGCCAATCAGGCTGAGCAGCAGGGCGAGGTGCGGGCGGGGCATGGGACGGGCGGGGGTTCAGACCTTTTCGACCGTGAACCGCCCCAGCAGGCCGGCCGGGCGGAAGAGCAGGATCGCAATCAGGATCGTAAAGGCGATCGCGTCCTTGTAGGTCGACCACTGGCTTCCGCCCACGAATGTTTCGACGGTGCCGAGCAACAGGCCGCCCAGCGCGGCGCCCGGCAGGTTGCCGATTCCTCCGAGGACGGCGGCGACGAAGGCCTTCAGCCCGGGCATCACGCCCATGAGGGGATCGATCGAGGGATAGTTGAGGGAGTAGAGGATTCCGCCGGCAGCCGCGAGGGCGGATCCCAGGCCGAAGGTAAACGTGATCACGACGTCGTTGTTCACCCCCACGAGCTGGGCCGCCTGGGGATTGAGGGAGACGGCGCGCATCGCCGTGCCGATGCGCGTGCGGTGCACCACGAACTGAAGTCCGAGCATCAGCAGGACCGCGACAATGATCACCAGGAGCTGGTTGGTGGAGAGCACGAGCCCGCCGAGACTGAAATGGGCCACCGGAAACACGGCGGGAAACGTCCGTGAGGCCGCCCCGAACAGCCGCTGTCCACTGTATTCCAGCAGCAGCGAGACGCCGATGGCGGTAATCAACACGTTGAGCGTCGGCGCGTGGCGCAGCGGGCGGTAGGCCAGCCGCTCGATGACGATCCCGAGGAGGGCGCAACCCAACATGGCGGCCAGCAGGACCAGGATCCCCCCCCAGAGGGTGCCTTCGGGCACGAGCCGACCGAGATAATAGCCAACATAGGCGCCGACCATGAAGATGTCGGAATGCGCGAAATTGATGAAGCGCAGCACCCCGTAGACCATGGTGTAGCCCAGGGCGATCAGGGCGTAGATGGCCCCGAGCGAAAGGCCGTTCAGGAGTTGCTGTAGGAATTCAGTCACGCGGGCGGGTGCCGTGGGCTCCGGAGTTGTGCGCCTTCCGGCTCGGACGCTCAACCCCCAACTGGGCCGGTCACGGCTCGATGCGCGTCACGAACTTGAACTGGCCGTCTTTGACGGTGAGCACCACGGCCGCCTTGCTGGCATTGCGCTGGGCATCGAGCGTGGTCACGCCGGTCACCCCGGCGTGACCCTGGGTGGCCGCGAGGGCATCGCGCAGACGCGATCCCTCGGTGCCGCCGGCGCGTTGCAGCGCGGCGGCCAGGATCATGATCGAGTCGTAGCCGAGGGCGGCCATCGCGTCGGGCACCTCCCCGTTCCAGCGCTGCTTGAAGCGGTTCACGAAGGCGACGACCGCGGGCGACTGATCCTCGGGGGAATAGTGCGTCGAGTAATAGGTGCCCTCGACCGCCGCGCCACCGATCTCCATCAGCTGCGGTGCCTCCCAGCCGTCGCCGCCGAAGATCGGCAGCGCGATCCCCAGATCCCGCGCCTGTTTGCAGATCAGGGCCGCCTCCGTGTAGTAGCCGGGGACGAAGATGCCTTGCACGCCCGCGGCCTTCACCGCGGTGAGCTGGGCCTTGAAGTCCTTGTCGCCCTCCGAGTATTTCTGCTCGAGGGTCACGATCCCGCCGCGGCGGACGAACTCCTCCTTGAAGTAGCGGGCCAGGCCCACGCTGTAGGCGGAGGAGACCGACGTCAGCAGCGCGACGCGGTTGAGCTTGAGGTGCTCCCGGGCGAACTTGGCCATCACCACGCCCTGAAACGGATCGATGAAACAGACGCGGAAGATGTAGTTGCCGATTTCCGTCACCGCGGCGTTGGTCGACGAAGGGGAGATCAGCGGGATCTTCGCCTGCTGGGCGATCGGCGCCGCCTCGAGCGAACGAGGCGAGGCGACCTCACCGACGAGGGCGACGACCTTGTCCCGCGAAATCAGCTTCTTGACGACCGTGGCGGACTCGCCCGGCTTCGACTGGTTGTCCTCGGTGATGAGTTCCAGCTGGCGCCCCAGCACCCCGCCGGCCGCGTTCAGTTCCTCGACCGCCAGGAGCGTGCCCTTGTGGGAAGACTGGCCGAAGGCGGCCTCCTTGCCGGTGAGCGAGGCGTATTCACCAATCCGGAGGGTGTCGCTCCGGGGCGCGCAGCCGGCGAGGAATGCGGCGATCAAGGCCAGGAAAGGGCGCAGAGGCGGAAGGGACGGGCGGATCATGCGGGAGAGTGGGGAGCAGAAAGTGGGCCGGGACACAAAGGAAGCGCGGGGGGCATTTCAACCGAAGAGTTGGCGGAGGGGCCCGGGGGGCGGGAGGGGAGGGACGCTTTGTTCTTTCCGGGGCGGGAAGGGGCGGTTGAACTCGGGGCCCCGTGAACACCTTTGACCGGCATCTCCTCCGCGAGTGGCTCCAGATTTTCGGTCTGGTGCTGGCCGCCACCGGTGGGCTGCTGCTCGTGCAGGTTTTCTACGACGATTTCCGGCAGTTGAGCGACCTCGGGGCCCGCGCACCGGTCCTGGCGCGGTACGTGGCGGTGCGGGTTCCCAGCTTCCTGACCGTGGTGCTGCCGCTGTCCCTGCTGGTCTCGCTCCTCTACGTGCTCGGAAAACTCCACCGCGCGAACGAGCTGACGGCCATGCGCGCCGCGGGGGTCGGCTTCGGCCGGATGATGGCGCCCGTCTGGGTGGCCGGCCTGCTGTGCTGCGGCCTGTCGTGGTGGCTCAACACGACCGTGGTTCCCTGGTCGGTGGAGGAGTCGCGGGCGATGAAGGAGGAACTCGAATTCCAAAGCCAGTCGGCGAAGGCGCTTTCGCCGGATCGAATCGGGGCCGTCTACAGCGTGGCCTTCGACAATCCCGACGGCCGGCGGATGTGGTTCTTCAACCGGTACAGCAAGAGCCGGCAGCGGGGCTACGGCGTCTCGGTCTCCGAACTCGACGTGCGCCGGCGGGAGCGGCTGCGGCTCACCGCGGCCGAGGCGTGGTTCGACGAGGCGCGGCGCGGGTGGGTGTTCAAGGACGGACGCGAGCTGGTCTTCGCGGTCGAGACCGGGGAGGCGGTGGCCTCCACGCCCTTCGCCGAGAAGTTTGCCCCGAACTACCGCGAGGATCCCGAGCTGATGCTGCTGATCGACCGGAAGCCGTCGCGCCTGTCCCTCTGGGAACTCCGGGCGCTGATCACCCACCTCGAGATCGAGCGCAGCCCCAAGCTTCCGATGTATGCGGTGAGGTACTACAGCCTGATCGCCGACGTCGTCGGCCCCCTGATCGTCATCGCGATCGCGATCCCGTTCGCCGTCGCGGGGGTGCGGGTCAACCCGGCGGTGGGCGTTTCGAAGTCGATCGGACTTTTTCTGCTCTATTACGTCTTCACGACCGCTGCCACGACCCTGGCGACGCGCGGGACGGTCGATCCCGCTGTGGCCGCCTGGCTGCCGCACGGCGGGATGGCCCTGATCGCGGTGTGGCTGTTTGTGCGGCTGCGGTAGCCGGGCGCCGGGACGGGGCGCTTTGAGCTCTCCTTTTCCCGCGGAGCGGCTCACCCTGCGGGATGGAAAAACGCCCGTTCGACCAACTCGGCCTCTCCTCCGAGACCCTCAAAGCCGTCGCCAAGATGGGCTTTGAGGAGGCCTCGCCCATCCAGACGGCGGTGATTCCCGTGGCCCTCACCGGGCGCGACATCGTGGGCATGTCGTCCACTGGTTCGGGCAAGACGGCGGCGTTTGCGATTCCCGCGATCGAGAAGGTGGACGCGCACCAGCGGGCGGTGCAGGTGCTGATCTTGTGTCCGACGCGCGAACTCGCGGTGCAAGTCGCGGAAGAGACCGGCAAGCTCGCCTTCTTCAAGCGCGGCGTGCGCGAGGTGCCGATTTACGGCGGCCAGAGTTACGACCGGCAGTTTCGGGCGCTGGAATCGGGGGTGCAGATCGTGATTGGCACGCCGGGCCGCGTGATGGACCACATGGAACGCGGCACGCTGCGCCTGGACGCCCTGCGGCTGGTGATACTCGACGAGACCGACCGCATGCTCGACATGGGGTTTCGCGACGACATCGAGCACATCCTCAAGGCGGTGCCGGCGACGCGCCAGCTGATGTTCTTTTCGGCGACCATCCCGCGCGCGATCCAGGATCTGATCGGCCGCTACTCCCAAGACCCGGCGTGGATCAAGATCGAGTCGGTGGCCCAGAACGCCCCGCAGGTCGAGCAGACCTACTTCGAGGTCGACCGGCGCTCGAAGCTCGAGGCGCTGACGCGGTTGATCGACGTGAACGACTTCCGGTTCGGGATCATCTTCTGCAGCACGAAGATCATGGTCGACGACCTGGACGAGCACCTGCATTCGCGCGGCTATGCGGTTGACCGACTGCACGGCGACATCACGCAGGCGCAGCGCAACCGGGTGATGGAGAAGTTCCGCGAGCGGAAGTTCGAATTCCTGATCGCCACCGATGTCGCGGCGCGCGGCCTCGACGTCGATGATCTCGAGGTGGTCTTCAACTTCGACCTGCCGAACGACGCCGAGGACTACACCCACCGCATTGGCCGCACGGGACGGGCGGGGCGGAAGGGCAAGGCCTTCACGTTCGTGAGCGGGCAGGAGATCTACAAGCTGCAGAGCATGGTGCGCTGGGCGAAGCTCGACATCCGCCGTGGCAAGATCCCCTCGCTCGACGAGGTGGAGGAGGCGCGGACGAACGTGTTCTTCGAGAAGATCCGCACGACCCTGGAGGCGCGGGAATTCAAGCCGCACGATCGCATGATCGACCGCCTGCTGGATCAGGGCTACGCGAGCACCGACATCTGTTCGGCGTTGATCCACCTGCTGCAGGGGACGGGCGGCCCGGCGCCGGCAGCCAAGGCGTCGAAACCGTCGGGGGATCGTCCGGCGTGGGTTCCGACGGAGATGAAGATTCCCGCGAAGGAAAGAGCCGCACCGCCGGCCTCCGCCCCGCGCGCGGCGGCCGCGGCTCCGGCGCCGGTGGTCACGAAACCGAAATATGAGCGCCCGGTGCGGACAGGGCGCGAACCGGGGATGACCACCGTGTTTTTCAATGTCGGGAGCAAGCAGCTCGTCACGCCGGCGGACCTGGTCGGAAAGATCGCGGGCGTCACGCGACTGCCGGCGGACGTCGTCGGGGCAATCGACATCCACCCGCGGCATTCCCTGGTCGATGTGGCGGACAAGTCGGCGATGGTGGTGGTGCAGAAGCTCGCCGGGATCCGGGTGAAGGGAGTGACCCTGGAGCCCGCGCTGGCGGGCGAGACGCCGCTCGAGCAGAAGAAGGAGTGAGCGAGGCGACTACCGCGCCCGATCTCGGACCGAGAAACGGACGCTGGTTGAAATGAAGTGCCGCCGCGTTGGCGATTGGAACCCCGCAGGCTCAGCGAAGCTGAAAGCGTGGCCCACCGACGGTGGGCAGGCGACCACGCGCTCCTCGGGCCGTCACGCCTTTGCTTACGGCGGAAGTGCGGCGACAGAAAAGGGGAGGAACGCGAGACCGCGGCGGTCCCGGCTTTGACGTGAACTCCGGCCTCGGTACGGTCAGACTCCCGCGGCATTCCGAGGGTCCGCGCGGGCCCGAAGTGCAGGAACTTCGGCGGTCGAGGTTACTTTTTGTCCGTCCCGGGGGATTTCTTGGCCGGTGGATTCTTGCCTTGGGCGCCAACGACCTTGGGCTTGTCGATTTTTTTCGCGCCCGGGGGCAGGGCGGCGGCGTCAAAGGGCTGGACCGGGCTGTCCGCGAGAGTCTTGAGCAGGATCTGCTTCACGTAGACCCGGTGCGCGTTGCCGGCGTGGAGTTGGATGGCAATAAGGCCGGCGAGGGCGCGGTTCCTCTCGTCGTGATCGATGAAGACTGAGGTGGTGCGGCCGTTGACCTTGTGTTCCAGGCGGTTGCCGCGGGCGATCACGGTGAACTCGTTCCATTGAGCGAGGTCGACGGCGACGCGCGGCCGCTCGCCCACCAGCCATCGTTGCCCGGACGGGTCCATGATCACGTCGCTGCCGTTGTAGCCGAAGATGCCGCGGCCGCGTTCTTCGTAGGTCATCGCGGTGTGGACCTCGACGGGGTGGATGTCGCACTGGTAGCCGAGGATGGTCCATGGCGTGATTTCCGGCAGACGACGGCTGCGGTACTGGAGGCCGGAGTTGTTGTCGCCGACGACGCGGACGGTGGCGCGCAGTTCGAAGTCCCTGACCGTGCCCTGCCAGATGAGGAACGAATTGGTCTTCGGCCGGCCCGGTTCGCTGGTGCCGACGATTACCCCGTGCTCAACCTGCCAGAGGCCGGGCTCCCCGTCCCAGCCCGTGAGGTCGCGGCCATTGAAAAGGGAAATGAAGCCGTCCTGGGCCAACGCCGGCAGGCTGCCGGTGAGCAGCAATACGAAGAAGAATTTCATTGGGGTGTTCCGACGATGGTGGCGTGGCGGCCGGAATCCAACCTTCCCGCGGGGGAAAGCCAGTGTTTGCCGACGGGTGAGTCGAAGAAGTGAGGGTGATCTCGTTCGCGCGGGACGCCCACGGCGGCCGCGGCGGGGCCACACTCCTGCGAGCGGTGCGGCACGCAGGGACGGGGGCACCGCCCTGCGCTGGTGGGCTCTTTTGGCACGCGGCTGCGCGCCCAGATTCCGGTGCGAGTTCCGGTGGTGTGAGGGGGTAGTATCTATCCGGTCGGATAACCGAGGTCCCGCAGACAGGCGAGGATCTCGCGCTCCCGTACTCCCAGTGGCTTGAAGACAAGTTCCGCCGGAAAACTCGCGACACTGTGCCGAATCCGAACTCCGCCGAAAAACCAGGGATAAAACCCGCCCCGGCCGAGCTTCGTTACTGTGGATCGTGGCAGGTGAAAGGTTCCGCGGGTGCCTGCGAGGATTAGGTGATTGGCGTCGGCACTGAGGAACGCGAGGGGTTCGAGTCCGTAGGTCGATCCCACGCCGTCGGACATATGTCCGTCCCATTTGTGACTGCCGGAATTTGAGGAGAGGGCGAGGCCTTGCGGTGTTTCTGGCGAGGAGTTTTTCACGGGAGGTTGCTGCCGCCGGCCGGGTAGAGCTGCCAGATCGGGTGCGGGACCAGCAGTCGGCCCGACGTCGCCCCATCAGATACAGCCTTGCCCCTCCCAGCGGTGGATTTTCGAGACGGCGGCCCGACCGTCTCATTTGCCTCCGGGAAAACTTATTCCCGAACCCGGGAAGAAACGGACAGGAGATCCGCGTTGAAGCAAGCGCACACGGCGAGTTTGCGCCGAATCGAGAAAGCATGCCGGTTGCCACTGCCTCCGGTGCCGTGGGTCCCAGCGCAAGAAACGGTGGGCCCTCGCGTCCTCTCGGGGGTGCTTTCTCGGATTCGTGAAGGCGGTGCGTCTTCAGCCGGCAGCGCAAATGGCTGAGCCCGCTTGGCGCGCGGCAGGGCCGCCCCGATCACCAGAAATCCGCGACGACTTCTTGCCACGTGACCAAGTGGTACTCGGATGCGAGCGCGGAGCGGCGACACGGCCGAGCCTGGCTAAAACCACTCGAGGTAGTCGCTGGTGCGGCCTTTCTGCCACCAGTGCGCGGTGAAGTACTTCTTTCCGGCATACTGCGGCGGAACCACATCCCTCTCCGCGCCGCGCAGCGCGGCCACCAGGTGCAGCAGGGCCAGGGGCTCGGCCGAACCGAGCCGGGCGAAGCGCTGGTTGGGCCGCTCGACGAACATCCCGTGCACGTACCGATCGCGCAGGATGCCCCGGCCCACCGCCATCGCGGCGCCGAGGAAGTGATCGGCGCCACTCCGGCGATGCAGTTCCAGCAGCGCGAGCAGCGTGAAGGGATCGCCCCCGGAAGCGGGGCCGGTCGCACCGCCGTGAAACAACCCGCCCCATCCCAAACCGCGGGCCATGGCCGCCACCACCGGTTCGCATCGGGAGTCGCCGGAAAGGCGCAGCGCCTTGGCATAGGCCCAGAACAAGACCGGTCCGGCGGGGTAGGGGGCGAGATTCTCCGGGACATAGTAGCCCGGGCGCCGCACGTCCTCCGGAGCCAGCCGAGTTCCGTCGCGCAGCACCGCCCTCACCTGGTTGCTCGCGGGCTCATAGGCGTGTCGCGCAAAGGCGAGGAGGTCTTCCGTGATGCTGGTGCCCAGCTGCTGGCCGAGGCTGCCGCCGATCATCTCAGCCAGTCCGAGCTGACAGAGCGCGATCGTGCCGTAGACCCGTTCGGCCCGAGTCCGATCGAGCATGGTGTGCTCCCGCGCGCGATCGCCAAACTCCGGCCCGAACTGCGCGGCAGCGCGGTCGTGGGCGATCTGACTGTACTGGTAACCGGTCAGGCCGCTGCGGGGATCCCGGGTTTCCTCGTAGCGCCGGATCAGCCGCACGGCCCAGTGCAACGGACCGGGCTCACCCGCCAGCCGGCCGAGGTGGGCCGCCGCAAAGAAGAGATCGCTGCCGGTATTCTTGAACGAGAGGCCTTCGCCGACGAAGAAGACCGGCGCCAAGATCTGCGGTCGCGTCCACGGCACCGGCACCGGCGGCGCCGGGCCAAACGTGCCATGGCGGTTCATGTCGAGGTTGCCCCAATTCAGCACGTGGCGGTTCCAAAACGTCTCAATCAGCCGGCGCGTCGCCGCCGGGTCTACTGCCCAGAGGAGATCGTAGAACGGATAGTGCGACTTCAGCTCGTGGAAGCCTTCCATCGTGAAGGGGGTGCCGGTCGCGAGGTCGAACGCCGCGTGACCGCCCCAGTAGGGCAGGCCGCTCTCATCGGTGGCGCGGGCGAACGCCTCCGCCACCGCCGCGTGGGCGGCGGCGGCATAGCGGGAGTCCTGCGTCAGCGCGGTCAGGCCGGCCAGCAGCCGGAGGAGATCCTGCTGGTTGGCGAGGTTGCTGAGAATCAGCTCGCGTCCATCCGCCGGATGGTGCCAGCGGGGCGGTTCGTCGGTTGCAACCTCGAGCGCGTCGACAAACAGTTCGGAATCCCGGCGGCCCCAGCGGCCGCGGCCGGCGCGCAGCACGCGGTCCGCATGCGCCCGCACCGCGTCGAGCAGGGGCTCCGCGTCAGCTGCGCGCATGGCGGCGGGTCTTGTAGCCGGGGACCGCCACCGGCGGTGGTGCCACCGAATCGCGCAGCACCACCTGGGCCTGGACGCACCGCGCTGGCAGCGTCGTGCCGGGCAGCGACTGCAGCAGTTCGAACAGCATCTCAACCGTCGCCGCAATCATCTCCGGCACCTGCTGATCGACGGTGGAAAGGCGCGGCGCGGTCTGGGTGGAGATCGGCTGATTGTCGAAACCGAAGATCGAAATGTCGCGCGGCACGACCAGGCCGGCTCGCTGCAACTGCCACATCGCCCCGGTGGCGATCTCATCGTTGAGCGCAATCAGCGCGGTCGGCAGCACCGGCCGGCCCAGCAGAAATTCCGCCAGCTCGCGGCCGTAGTCGAACGCCTCGAAGCGACGGTTGGACTGGATGATGGTGTCGACGCACTCCTCGAAGCGGGCGCCGTGCGCCGACAGTGCGTCGGCCACGCCGTCGCACCGGGGAACGCCGAGGGGGAAGCTGCGATCGATGCCCAGCAGCCCAATGTGGCGATGCCCCAGCTGATACAGATGTTCGGTCACGTGCGCCAGGGCGGCCCGGCGATCCAGGAGGATCGCATTGTGGGCGACGAGGCCCCGCGGCTCCAGCTGGACGCTGGGGATGCGGTTCTGGGCGAGGAAATCCAGCCAGGGGGCGCTTTCGGCGCCCACGGGTGAGTCCACCAGCACGACGCCTTCCGCCCGCATGGCGGCGAAGTGCCGCACCACCTCGAGGCCCGGATCGGAGCCTTCCTCGATCAGCTCGAACAGCGGCCGATAGTGTCGCGCGCGCAGGAGCTTCTGCATCACCGTGACCTTGCGGACGAGGATCGGCGTCTCCAGCTCGCGAAAACTGACGCCAATCGTGCGCGTGCGTCCGCCGCGCAGGGCGCGTCCGAACGGGCTCGGCACGAAACCGAGATCCCGCATCGCCGCCTGCACCCGCTGCGTGGTCTCCGCGTTGACTTCCGGGTGTCCGTTGATCGCCCGGGACACCGTCCAGCGGGAAAGCCCGAGATGCCGGGCGAGGGCGGCGGTCGAATTGACGGAGGTCGGGCGGCGTTTCGGCATTGACAGCAAATCGTCTCACACACGTGTTTGCTTTCCGTCGCAACACAACCCGAAAATTCTCCGCGCCCCGCTGCCCGCCCGCCCGCCCAGCCCCATGATCCCCGCTCCCGACCGTCTGGTAGCTTCCACCCTCTGTCTGCGGCAAGTGGCGCTGCCGGCGGCTCTGGCGCTGATCAAGGAGGTCGGCCTCACGGCGGTGGATATCGGCGGATTGCCCGGCTATTGCGATCATTTTGATCCCCGGCGCACGACGGTGGACTCCCTGGCCGAGTGGGCGGAAGCGGTCCACCGGTCCGGGCTGCGGGTGCACACGCTCAATGTGGACGTCGGGGCCTTCAACGGCGCGGCGGAGTCCCCGGAACTGGTGCTGGCCCGGGCCCGCCACTGCCTGGCGGCCGCGCGGCGTGTGGGGGCCCACGGCGTGACCTTCTCGCCCGGCGCGCCCGTGGACCGCACCACCCGACCCCTGGGTGCCGAACTCGCGATGGTGGCTGGCTGGTTCCGGCAAGTGGCGCAGGACGCCGCGGCACACGGGTTGGTGATCAGTTTCGAGGCCCCGCATCGGGGTGGGCTGATCCAGAATGCGGCCGAGGCGGCGGCGCTGATGGCCGCTTGTGACCATCCCAACGCCCGATTGGTGTTCGATGTCGGGCATCACCGGCGCGTCTCCGACGATCTGCCGGGGGCGGTCCGGTTGCTGGCCCCGGCGATCGACCACGTGCATCTGAAGGACCAGGCGGGAGGCAAGGGATGTTACCCGCTTGGCGCGGGGGAGGTGGACTTTCCCGGCCTCTTTGCCGCGCTGGATCGCGGCGGCTACCGCGGTTGTTTCGCCCTGGAGTTTCCTGACGCGGCGCCAACGCCGGCCGGCGTGGCGGCGCTCCTTCGCGCTTCGCTGGCGTACCTGGAGCGGCTGCGCACCGCCTCGGCGGATCACCCGCCGGCGCCGGCCGCGCCGCTGCCCCTGACGCCCCTCTCCCGATGAACCACACCACCGAAACGGCTCTCGGCTTTCTCGGCCTTGGGGCCATGGGCGGACCGATGGCACGCCGCCTCCTGGCGGCCGGCCACCGCGTGCAGGTGTTTGATCTTTCGCCGGAACGCCTGGCGGCCGTCGTGCGGGCCGGCGGAGAGCCGGCCTCCGAGGCCGCCGCGGTCGTGCGGCAGGCCGCGGTGGTGTTCACGAGCCTGCCCACCAACGAGGTTTTCCTCGCGGTGGCGGCCGAGGTCCTGCTGCCCCACGCCCGACCGGGGCAGGTGTTCGTTGACCTCGGCACCACGATTCCGGGAGAGACCCGGCGCCTGGCTGCGGCCTTTGCGGCGGTCGGGGCCACCTTGCTGGATGTGCCGGTGAGCGGGGGCGGCGCGGGGGCGGAAAACGGGCGCCTGCGCATGTTCGCCGGGGGCGACGAAGCCGTGTTCCGGCAGGTGCGTCCGCTGCTCGTGATCCTGGGCGGCGCCGACCGCATCACCTACTGCGGCCCGAGTGGTTGCGGTCAGATCGCCAAGGGAGTGAATCAGCTCAAGAGTGCCCTGGGGACGGCGGCGATGGTCGAGGCCCTCGCCTTCGCGGTGCGGGCCGGGGTGCCGGCCGCGACGATCGCCGCCGCCTTCGGCGCCGGTTCCCCCGAAGAGGCCAGCGGCATTGTGAAGTACGCCCGGGCGGTCGCGGCCAATCCCGACGCGCACTTCGGGATCAAGTTCCGGGAACTGCCGTACTACCTCGCCGAGGCGCAGGCGGGCGGTTTCTCCCTGCCCCTGACCGCCGCCCTCCACGCCTATTGTGACCGCGGGGAGCGCGTCGTCATCGACGACGGCCGGCCGGCCCCGTCCTTCTGGCGCGAATTGCGCCTCCGCTGAAATTGTCCGCCTCCGGACTTGACAGATGACGCCGCCCCGTCTCTAACACGTGTTAGATAATTTTCGGCGCCGAACCTCACCCCATGAAAAACACCCTGCCTCTCCTGGCCGCCCTGGCGGCCTTGCCTGCCTCCGTGCTGCCCGGCCAGTCGGCCCGGGTGCCGCCTGCGCCCGCCCGGGACGAAATTGTGCTGCTCTCGGACTTCGTGATCAACGCCGAGGCCAGCAATGGCTACTTCACGGCGAACTCGATCTCGGGCACGAGAGTCGCCGAGCAGATCAAGAACCTGCCGCTCAACCTGAGCGTGTTGTCGGAGGAGTTCCTGCGCGACGCCGCCATCTTCGATGTCGACAGCATCCTGCAATGGACCGCCTCCAACACCGGGCCGAACAACCCGCGCATCCGCGGCCTCAACTCCAACACGCGGGTCAACGGCTTTGGCGGCAGCGAACGCGATGATGCGATTTCCATCGGACGGGTGGAGGTGATCAAGGGGCCGGGGGCGATCATCTCCGGTTCCGGCGGACCCGGCGGCATCGTGAACGTGCTGACCAAGCGCCCCGGGGGGAAGAACAGTTTTTCCCTGGCGCAGATTGCCAACGACCGCGGCCTGCTGCGGACCGAGTTGGATGCGACCTACCGCGTCGACCGGAAGCTCGCGTTCCGCACCGCCGTCGCGCGCGTGCGCGAGAGCGGCTTCAGTTCCCAGCGCCTCAAGCAGGACTATTACGACTACGAGAAATCCGAGATGACCTACTACGGGGTGGCGGAGTGGCGGCCGACCCCGCGCACACTGGTCACCGCCGATGTCACCTACCTCACGCAGCAGCGACCGTTCCGCGACCAGCCGAATGTCCGCTGGGATACTTTCGGCCGGATTGCCCCCGCGACCGGCCAACCGACGGTGTATCTGGTCGAGGCGCCCTTCAACTACCCGAAGTCCTTCGGTTTGAGCGGCCCGGACGCCATCGACGACATCCACAACCTCCTCTTCGATGTCGAGGTCCTGCAGGAAATCACGCGCGACTTCCAGGCCAAGCTGGTGGTGAACGGAAAGAAGCGGGCGCGGTTCATCTTCGGCCCCGCCTCGACCGGTCTCGTTACCGCCAATGCCGCGCTCGTGACCGCCAATCCCACCCAGGGCCTGGTGGCCGGCGATCGTTACCTCTCCGTGCGCTGGGACCTCAGTGAGCAGGTGAATCCGTGGGCGCTCAACTACGAGCTCGATTTCATCTGGAAACACCGGCTCGGAGGCCTGGGCGACGGCAAGCTGCTCTTCGGGGGCAACAATGGCTTCGCCCCGTTCTGGTCCGCCAGCGGCCGCGGCCGGGCCGCGGGCACCAACGCCGAACAGCGCTACTATTTCCGCCTCGGGGACCTGAACCCGAACCGCGGCCGCCCGGCCGGCCTGAACCTGGTGATGGACGCGGTTCCACCGGGCACCCGCACGACCGAGCGCAACGCCTTCGTGGTGCACCAAGCCAGCCTCTGGGACGGACAGATGCACACGCTCGCCGGCCTCTTCTATTACGACTACCGGGATCAGCGCGTCACGAACAACGTCCTCACGATTGCGAAAAACAACGGCATCAACCCGCAGATCGGCGTGGTGCGCCGACTCACCCGTGCGGTCAGCCTCTATGCGGTGCTGGCCAAGTCGATTCAGGGCCAGAACCAGCGCAACTCGCGGGGCGAGGTGTTGCCGCCGGTCAAGGGCATCAACTACGAGACGGGCCTGAAGGTGGAGACGGCCGATGGCCGGTACAGCGGCACGGCGAGCCTGTTCACGACCGATGCGTACAACCGCAACTTCAACGACCCGACCATTCCCGACATCTTCGGCAACACCAACCCCGGCGAACGCGTCGCGGGCGGGAAGGACCGGAGCAAGGGTGTGGACACGGAATTCGTGCTGACCCCGCGGCCGAACTGGCAGGTGATTCTCGGCTACGCCTACCTCGACACCCGGGTGGTCGAGGACCGCAAGGACCAGCCCCAGCGCATCGGCCAGCGGATCAACAACCACGCCTTCAACAATTACTCGCTCTGGACGCGTTACAACCTGAACCAGGGTGTGCTCAAGGGCGTCTCGTTCGGTGGCGGCATCCGCGGCGACAGCGGCGCCATCCGCCAGTATGTGACCCTGGCCGGCGTGCCGAAACCGGCGAACGATACCACCGACCCCTACGTCGAACTCTTCGTCGGCTACCAGCACCTGTTCGGCCGGACGAAGTTCTTCTCCACGCTCAACCTCAAGAACGTGACGCGGCAGGCGCGGTATTTCCAGTTCAAGGACAACTCCACCGCGCCGTACCTGGTCTGGAAGGACCCGATCGAGCCGTTGCTCCGCGTGGGGTTCGAATTCTAGCCCGGGACTGGGTCAACCCATGGAGCCTTCTTCCGGCGAACACTCGCCCCGCCCGCCTCCGGCGTGTCGGCGGCGGTCGGGTGGCGCTTTCGCGCCTCGGAAGGGGTTTTCATGCGAGCTCCTTCGCGCCGGCTCACGACGGTCTTCTGGTCGCCGGGGTCGCCGACCCCGGCCGGTACGGTCGGTTCTCGTGTCGAAGCCGGCCTCAGCGAGGCCAGCGACAGCCTGCGAGGCTTCTCCCGGGGATGCGGCCGTGGGTCGCGATGGGAGATCCCCGGGCTAGGCTCCAATCCTCTCCGTCCTGTTCGTTTCCGCCGCGACCGCCCGGCGGCCGGTATCAATCATGTCCGTCTCACCCGATTCGATCCAAGTCGCCTGGTTGCCGCTGAGCGAGGACCCGGCGTTGCTGGCCTCGGTCCTCGCGCAGGCGGGCCCATGGGGCGTGCGCGCGGTGCATCTTTCGCACGCCCTCTGCCACGATGCCGACGACCTGCTGGAGGACGCGGGGCGGGCGGAGCGGATGGCGGAGTTTGTGCGCCGCTGCCGGGCGGCCGGCCTGCGGGTGTGGTGCTGGACGCACGAAATCTGCCGGCCGCCGGCCGACTGCCTCCAGGCCGGTCAGCTCGACTTCGATGCCCCCGCGCTCTGGCAGCATCTCGCCGCGAAGTACCAGCGGTTTCTGACCGCAGTGCTGCCGGATCTCGAGGGACTGGTGCTGACCTGCGCCGAGACGGACTTTCTCGTGTATCACGACCGCGATCTGCGCAGCGGCAGCACCCGGCCCGCCCGCACGACCCGGCTCGCGCGTGCCCTGCATGACTGCTGCCGCCGGCACGGCTGCCGACTGGCGCTGCGGGATTTCGTCTATCGCCGGACTGAGGTGTCGGACATGGCGCAGGCCATCGGCGACTGCCCGCCGGACCTGATCGTCATGACCAAGTCGGTGCCCCATGACTGGCATCCGTTCTACCCGTCCAATCCCTTGCTCGGCGCGGTGGGCGGCCGCGAGCAATGGATGGAACTCGACCTGGGCCACGAGTACGAAGGCCAGCACCTGTATCCTTACGCCGAGGTCGAGGCCAACCTGGTTCGCCTCCGTGACGGCTATGCCCGCGGGGTGCGGACCTTTGCCGTCCGGCTCGATCGTGCGGTGGAGTTTCGGGGCGTCTCCGCCCTGCACTGCCCGTGGGGTCGGTTGGAATTGCTCACCCTGCGGCGCTTTGCGGAAGACCCCGGGGTCGCGGCCGAGACAATCTGGGGCGAGTGGGAGCGCACGCAGTTCCCGGGTGCCCGCCGCGCCGTCGAACTTGCGACGCGGGCCGTGCAGACCCTGCTGTTTCCCCAGCGGTTTTGGTACGCCGACCACAGTCGCCTGCCGACGTGGGAATACGCCGCCACCCACCTCGTCGACGGCAACGCCGATCGTCTGCCGATCTGGACAGGCCGCGCCGAAGACGCCGCCGCCGAAGCTGAGTTCCGCGGCATGTCGGCAACTTGGCGGCAGGTGTTGCAGGCCGAGGCCCGGGAGGGCCTGGCCCTTGCGCGCGAGTGCGTCCGTCTGATCCGCGGCGCCCCCCACGCTGCACCGGAACTCGACGCGTGGCGGCAGGCTGCCGATTCCCTCGAGGCGTGGAGCGAGCTCTTCGCGCTCCACCGGGAGGCGTTCTTCGCCATCGAGGTGCTGCGCTGGCATTCCGCCCCGGCCGGCGCCGCGGCGGCGGAGTCGGCGGTGGACGAACTGGAACGCGCCTGCGTCCGCTGGGCGCCCCGGCTGGCGCATCAGAGGTTGGAAAACGAACGCGCCACCGCACACTTTCCCCGGGTAATCGCCAGCCTGCGTACCGCCGCCGCGGCACGGTGTTCGGGCGTGCCCGTCGCCCCCTCTCTTTGATATATGAAGCCCGCCGTCCGCCACCTCTTTCCGTTGCTGTTGTTGGTGCCAGCTCTCGCCGCCGCCGAACCCCGCGCGGCTCGCGTCCTGTTTGATTTCGAGTCCGGCACTTTTGCCGGCTGGACCCAGGAGGGCGAAGAGGCCTTCGGTCTGCGGCCGGTCGATCCCGCGGCAGAGATGCTGCACGCGCAACCCCCCAACGGCCGCTATCGGTTCGCGGGCTGGGAAGGGCGGTACCTCGTGTCCCACAATATCACGCTCTCAAAGCGGTTCGGGCTGCGGGTGACGCGGGTGCCGGGGGGAAGGCTGGTCAGCGACCCTTTCACGATCGATCGGGATTTTCTCACCTTCAAACTCGGGGCCGTCCTCAACCCCGGCGTGTATGTCGCCCTGGTCTTGGAGCCCGAAGGGGCCGGTCCGGCCGAAGCGACGGGGCGGCCGGCCGTCGTTCCGGTGCGCACCGCGTACGGCAACAACAAGTTTGACCTCGTGCTGCGCGGCTGGGAGGTGCGCGAGTATCGCCAGCGGCGCGCCCGCCTCCATCTCGTGGCCGACACCGGCGCCCGCGTGCTCTTCCGCGTCGACCATTTCGTCCTCACCGACACCCCGCTGCCCGACGACGTGCTTTACGCCCGTTCCCACTGGCTCGACACCCCGTTGCTCGCGCCCGGCAAATACCACCTCATGTTCGACGCCCGTCAGGTCGGTCCCGCCTTCTGGCATGCCTCGGTCGTGCAAGGGCATGACGGCCGGTGGCATTGCTTCGCGGAGGAGTCGAAGGAGGCGAATGGCTACCTCGGCCATGCCAACAATCTGGTGTACCACGCCAGTGCCGCCGATCTGCGCGGCCAGTGGTCGTCCTTCGAGCCGGTCTTCTTCCGGGATCGCGACCGGGGGGAAACGTGGTTGCGCGACCCCACCGTCGTCTACGACCCAGCGCGACGGCTTTACGTCATGACGTACTGGGGTTCGGGCCGCAGCCCCACGGCCGGGCCGTTTGGCATCCATCTGGCCACTTCGCGCGATGGTGAGCACTGGGAACGCGATGCCCGCAACCCGATTTTCACCCACGACTTCGCCCCGCTTAACGGCGCGATCGTGCGCGAAGGCGGCCGTTGGGTGATGCTCTACAGCAACGTGGGCGACGAAGCCGTGCCCGTCGATCGCTGCCGCCTTTTCGCCCGCACCAGCGACAACCTCCGCGAGTGGAGCGGGCCGCGCGAAATCCGGGTGACATCGACGCAGGGGCAGGAACTGGGCCACAGCCGGCCCCAGGCCTTCCAGCGTGGCAAGGAGTGGTTCCTGCTCACCAACAATCGCACGAGCCAGCAGGGTCGCACGCGTTTTCTCTTCACCCAGGTTTACACCGGCCCGGACCTCTTCTCCTGGGACGTGGAACGCGACTACCGCGGCAATCTCAACGTCTTCGACTCCAGTTCCGTCGTGATCGACGCGGCGGGCGACTGGAACCTCGTGCACTGTCATGTCACCTCCGGCGGTCCCTGGATTGCCCGGTTGCGCTTTCATGACGAGATTCCGCGCCGCGCCTGCCCGGTCGATTGGCCGGGCATTCCGCTCGCCAACTAAGTCGGCGTTCCCTCCTGGTTGTCCCATGCCCGTCTTCACCCGAAGCGTTGCCGTCGCGCTCTGCGGTCTCACGGCCGGGCCCGCGGCTGGTGCCGCTGGCGCGGAGACGGTGGCGGCCTGGGAGGAAGGCGCGCAGCTGTCCTTCGCCGATGCCGCGCGGCACTTTGCGCGGTTGGGCGACTCGCGCGAGGCGCGATTCGGCCGCGCGGTCATGCTGGTGAACGCGCAGCCGAAGACCCTGGCCAACGTGGCCGAGGGGAGGGCGCTCTTCCTGGCGCTGCGCCGCGAGCGCGCGGACGACGAGCCGGGCATCGGGGCGCTGTATTACCTCGCGCGCATCGCGCAGTTTCACGAAGCGCGCCCCGACCTGGCGGCCGCCCGGACCTCCTTCGCCACGCTCGTCGCGGAGCACGGCGATCACTTCTACGGCCAGCTTGCCCGCTTCAAGCTCGCGACGCTCGCCCTCTACGACGCGGCCGACACCCGCCCGCCGGCCGAGCGGCTGGCCGCTGCCGAGGCCCTCGGGGAGCCGCTGCACCATCCCGGAATCAAGCGCGATTTCCACCTTCTCGCCGCCGAGGCCCATCTCCGCTTCCATCTTTCCGTCGAGCACGCGCTGCGGCATTTCCTCGCCGCGGAGAGCGGCCGCGCTCCGGTGCGCGATGTGGTGCGGGCCGCGCTTTTCCTCCAGATCGGCGAATGCGCCCGCGAACTCGGCCGCCACGGGCTCGCCCGGCGTTTCTATGAGCGCTTCCTGGCGGAGTTTCCCCGCGATGCGCGCGGGGCGACCGTGCGGGCCCGTCTGGCGGGGTTGCCGCGGGAGGTTGCGCCATGAATCCCGGTCGCCTGTTGCGCGGGTGCGCGCTCGGACTGCTGGTCGGGTGCTTCGGGTTTGGTGCCTTCCGGCTGCTGCACCGCCACCAGCGGGAACACGACCCGAACCGCGTGACAGTGCGTTTCGCCCACTGGCAACTCGAGGCGGGGGTGGCGGAGGGGTTCGATCGAATCGCCCGGGACTACGAGCGACGGCACCCGCACGTGCGGATCGAGCAGTTGCGCATTCCCGAACGGGTGTTTGCGCAGTGGGCGACCACCCAGCTGATCGGCGGCACCGCGCCGGATCTCATCGAACTCGGCTTCAACATCGACACCCTCCTCAAGGCCCGCCACTTCGAGCCGATTTCGCGGTTCATCGACGCCCCCAACCCGTACAACGCGGGCACGCCGCTCGCCGGGCAACCCTGGCGCAACACCTTTGTCGACGGCCTTGACTCCGGCTTCGACGAGAAACTCGGCGACTATTACGGCATCCCCAGTTTCTTCGCGACCATCCGCGTCTACTGCAACCGCAACCTGTTGCGCGAAATCACCGGCGGCGAACAGCTCCCGGGGAGTTACGACGAGTTGCTGGCCCTGTGCGAAAAGACCCGCGCCTTCGCCGCCCGCACCGGTCGGGCCCTCGTGCCCATCGCCGCCTCCCGCGACAACGCGCCGTACCTGCTCGACGAACTCTTCGCCGCCCAGAGCCAGAAACTGGTGCACGCCTTCAGCCCGCTGCGCAAACTGCTGCCGTCGCAGGACGGGTTCTTCAGCGGTTATCTCGCCGGCGAGTGGAACTTCGACACCCCAGCCATTCGATCCGGGCTCACGCTGATGCGGGAGGTGGGCCAGTACCTGCAGCCGGGTTTCCTGCAACTCCGGCGGGAGGACGCCATGTTTCATTTCTGCCAGGGCAAGGCGCTGCTGGTCGCCGCCGGCAGTTGGGAGGCCACTGGCCTGCGCACCCAGGCCCGGTTTCCCCTCGGGGTGTTCCGGCTGCCGGTGCCGGGGCCGGATCACCCGCGCTATGGGACGCACACCTGGGGCCGCCCGGCCGAATCGGGGGGGCGCACCGCCGAGTCCGGCGGCCGCCGGACCACGGGACCGTTCGGCCTGTATCAGGGGTCCAAGCACCCGGACGTGGCCCTCGATTTCCTGCGCTTCCTCAGCAGCCAGCGGGCGCACCAGGCGTTCATCGACCGCAGTGGCTGGCTGCCAGTGGTGGTCGGGGTCGAACCGCCGGAGAGCATGCGGGACTTTGCACCCGATCCGGAAGGCGCCCTGGGCGGACTCAGCCTGCGGTGGGGCGCGGAGATTCTGCGGATCACGGAGAACAACTGGCACCTGCTCTTTGCCCCGCACGGCGGGGTCGAGGCCTTTGTCGCCGAAGTGGCGCCCCGCTATCGCGAGGCGATGGCCGCCGACATGCGCCGCCGCGACCGGAGGTCTTTCCAGCAGCTCATGCTCGGAGACTCCAGCCTCGAGGCGGTGCGTCAGCTCGCCGCCCGGCAACCCGATGATCCCGGGCAGCAGTTCAAGCTGGAGGCGCTGCTGCAGACGCAGAACGAACGCGATGTGTATTACTATTACATGAACCACCGGCTGGCGGACATTGCCCGCACCAACCCTGAAACCACCCGCTGATGCCCGCGTCACCTCCGCTCACCTTCCCCCGGGGATTCGTCTGGGGAGTGGCCACCGCCGCCACCCAGATCGAAGGCGCCGCGCGGCGTGACGGCAAGGGGCCGTCGATTTGGGATACGTTTGCCGGGCGGCCCGGATGCGTGCGCCATGGCGAGACCCCGGAGCCGGCCTGTGACCACTATCGCCGCTTCCGCTCGGACTTCGCGCTGATGCAGCGCCTCGGCATCCGGCACTACCGGCTCTCGGTTGCCTGGCCGCGCCTCTTCCCGGAAGGTCGCGGCCGGCCGAACCAGAAGGGGATCGACTTCTATTGCCGGCTCCTGGACGCGATGACGGCGCATGGAATCACCCCGTGGGTGACGATGTTCCACTGGGATCTGCCCGAGGCGCTTGAAGCCGAAGGCGGGTGGCGGGTGCGGGCGACCACCGACGCGTTTGGCGCCTACGCCGACACCCTGGTCCGCGCCTTTTCCCCGTGGGTACGTCACTGGATCACCTTGAACGAGATCGTGTGCTTCACCCGTTACGGGCACGGCGGGGGCGACAAGGCCCCGGGAACGAGGGAGACGGAGCAGGTGATCAACCAAACCTATCATCACGCGCTGCTCTGCCATGGTCATGGAGTGCGGGCCGTGCGGGAACATGGTCGGCGCGGGGCCCGGGTGGGCCTCGCCGACAATCCGGTCGTGCCGATTCCGTTCACCGAGACCGCGGAGGACATCGCCGCCGCTCGTGCTGCTTTTGTGGCCGAGAATATCCGGGTGCTGGATCCGATCTTTCGCGGACGTTACGCGCCGGCCTACCTGCGGGCGGCGGGCCGCGATCGCCCGCTCGTCGCCCGCGGAGATCTCGCACAGATCGCGCTCCCAACCGACTTTCTCGGCCTCAACCTCTACACCGGGTATTTCGTGCGGGCGGGTCGGAAGGGAAAACCGGAACGGCTTCCGCTGCCGCCGGGATTTCCCCGGGCGGACAGCCCGTGGCTGCACCTGATGCCGCAGGCCTTGCATTGGGGACCGCGCCACGCGCACGAAACCTACGGGGCCACATCGTTGTACGTGACGGAAAACGGCGCCGGGTACGATGAACCCGACACTTGCACGGAGGCGCTCCCCGATCTGCACCGGCGCGAATATGTCCGCCAGTGCCTCGCCGAGCTCCATCGCGCCATCGCCGTGGGGGCGCCGGTGCGGGGCTATTTCCTCTGGTCGTTCATGGACAATTACGAGTGGCAGGATGGCTACGGGCGTCGGTTCGGGATCGTGCACGTAAATTTCAAGACCCAGCGCCGTACCCCGAAACTCAGCGCCGCGTGGTACCGCGCGGTCATGCAGTCCAATCGTGTGGTCTAACCTGGAGGTTTGATGCACTCCCTTTCACCTGCGCGCGCAATCTCCGTCCGCCCTTCGGGCGCGGTACTCATCCTTCGGGCGATAGAATCATCGGAATAGCGGGCCGCCGTCCTTGCGCATGCCAGCATCTGCACTCACGCCCTCCTGGTTGCCCCGCCGCGGCCGTCCGATCGAGCGCCCGCTGGAATTGATGTATTCCATCCCCGCGGTCGCGCTGGCGGACCATCCGGATTGGCTCGACCGCGTGCTCGACTATCCGACCGGGCAGTTGTCGCGCTGGGTGCAGGTGCACCACGGCCATCTCTTTGAACTCGCGCCGCTGCCGCGCTGGTCCGTGCCGGGGCATGTGGTCAACGCCCAGAGGCAGGAAGTGCTCCGGCGGACCATCGAGCGCTGCCATGCCCGCCGCGTGCGTGTTGCCTGGATGGTTGGCAAGCTGACGCCGCCGGCCGGACTGCTCGCCGCCCATCCGGCGCTGGCGGATCTGCATACCGGAGCCTACTGGCTGCTGGTGGAGGAAGCGGTGGGCGAGATTCTGGCGGCGCTGCCCGGGCTCGATGAATTTTCGGTCTACCTGTTCGAATCGCCCCCCTTCCTCGATGCGCACCACTTCTTCGGCGGTTTTCATCATGGCAGCGAGGCGTCGGCCTGGCCGTATCTGGCTCCCGCGGATCTGCTCCGGGCCCTGTTGCAGGCGATGTCCCGGGCCTGCCGGCGGGCGGGGCGGTCCTTCAGCGTGCTCACGCATGTCTGGTACCCGTTCCAGGAACAAATCCTCGCCGCGGCCCTCGGGGACTGGCCCGACGACCTGCCGCTGCTGCTGGAACACAACTACAGCACGGGCGACTTCAACCCCCACCTGCCTGAAAACGCGCTGCTCGCCTCGCGACCGCACCTGCGCCACGGGTTGCTTTTCTGCGGCGGACTCGAATATGCGGGGCTCGGCGAGATTCCCTTTTGCTGTCCGGAACTGATGCAGGAACGGATCGCCTCGGCCTGGGATCACACCCCGCGGCTGGAGCGGCTGTCCTTCCGCCCGATCTGGGAGGATCGCTGCCTCCTCGGCACCCCCAACGAGGTCAACCTCGCAGCCGCCGTCGCCCTGGCGGCGAACCCGTGGCAGGACACCGATGGGCTCTGGCTCGCCTGGGCCAGACCGCATTTTGGCGCCGGGGCGCCTGCGGCCATCGCTGCCTTGCAGGAGGCTGCGGCGGCGAATCTGGCGGTCTTCTTCCAGGGTGGCACGCGGACGAACGACCACAGTGCGCTGCCGGGGTTCGACTATCTCCGCAGCCGGGCGTTCAACTACGGCAAGGCGTTGATCGAATGGCAGCCGACGCCCCGGGTAAAGCAGGACCTCTGGGAAATGCTCATCGCGCCCGGTGACCGCGCCCTGCGGCGCAATCGCGAGCTTCATGCCGGAGCGGAAGCAGCCGCCGCCCGCGCCGGCGCCGTCCTGGCCGCGTTGCCCTCGGATTTGCGGACCAGCAGCGGGCTTCCGCTCGGGCAGGGCCTCGATCTCCTGCGCGAGTGGATTCGCGTGCACCGCAGGCAGATGGAGGCGCTGCTGCGTTGGCGGCGACACACCCTGGCTCCGGAGGGCGGGGAGCTCCCGGAACTGGAGCAAGTGCTGGCCCAACTGGACGCCGGCGCCGCGGCGCTGGAGGCTGCCGACCCGCCGGTGAGCCCATTGATCGCGCCGGCGCGGGTGCGTCGCTTCACCACCGAGTTGCGCCGCGCGCTCGCCGCGACACCGGCGACCGAAGTTCCTCCTCCCCCGTGAAACCCCGCCTCTCCGCTGCCCAGGCTCGCCGCGAATGGCGGCTCTATCTGTTTGTCGTGCCCTCGCTCGTCATGGTGGCGACCTTTGCCTATTTTCCGGCGGCGAGCGCCATCTACCATTCGTTCTTCGAGTGGCAGGGAGGCGACGCGAAGCAATTCATCGGCCTCGCCAACTTCCAGCGCCTGCTGAATGACGCGGTGCTCTGGGACTCGTTTGGCACGGTCGCGCTCCTGATTCTCTTCAACCTCTTCAAGATGATCCCGGCGATTCTCCTCGCCGTGCTCATCCACCGGTTGAAGAGCGAGCGCTGGCAGTACGCCTACCGCGCCATGCTGGTGGTGCCGATGATCGTGCCCCATCTCGTCACGCTTTTCATCTGGAAGTTCTTCTTCGATCCCAATCTCGGCATCCTCAACCGCGTGCTCGACGCCACGGGCGGCAAGGTGCTCCTCGTGTGGCTGGATCAGAACGTCTTCCATTGGCAGGTTTTCTTCGAACGGATTCCCATCGGCTGGCTCTCCCAGCCTGAGTTGATCCTGCCCTCGCTCTTCCTCTGGGGCTTTCCGTGGATCGGGGCGGTCGGCGTGCTCATCTACCTCGCCGGCCTGCAGTCGATTGGCACCGAGGTTTATGAGGCGGCGGAACTCGATGGCGTGGGGCCGATCGGAAAGTTCTTTTACATCGAACTGCCGCTGATTCTGACGCAGGTCCGGCTCAATCTCACCCTGCTCATCATCAGCACGCTGCAGGGTTACGGCTTGCAGTTGCTCCTGCTCGGCGACGCCGGCGGACCCGGGGGCCGCGGCATGACACCCGGGCTGTGGATGTACAACCGCGCCTTCATCGCGGGCGAATTCGGCTATGCCTGCGCCGTTGGCATGCTGTTGTTCACCGTCATTCTGCTCCTGACCTGGATCAACCACCGCCTGGTGCGGGTGGAAAAATGAGCGCCCCGGTCTCAACCCGTCCGGGCCGGGCCGGCCGCCTCGCCGCCGTGCTGCCGCACGTCGTGATCGGCGCCATCCTCCTGATCGAGTTCTTTCCCCTCTACATGATGCTGCAGGTGGCCTTCAAGGACAACGCCGCCTTCATCGACAACCCCTGGCTGCCCGCTCCGCTGGCCGACTGGCGCTGGGAAAACTGGTGGTTCGCGCTGAATCTGATCGGACCCTACGTCGCCAACACGGTCTTCGTTGCCGTCACGGGCACGGTGTGTTCGGTCGCGCTGGCCGTGCTTGGCGCCTACTTTTTCGCGCGCTACCGCCTGCCCGGCAGCGGCGTGCTGTGGTCGCTCTTCATGGTGCTCATGCTGCTGCCGGGCATCGCCAACCTGGTGCCCCTCTTCACCCTCCTGAAGGAGCTTTCCCTCCTCAACACGCTCTGGGCCCTCATCGCCGTCGGCGTCGCGGGAGGCCAGGTGTTCAATCTTTTCGTGTTGCGCAATTTCATCGAGGACCTGCCCAAGGACCTTTTCGAGGCGGCGGAAATGGACGGGGCCGGTCATCTGCAGCAAATCCGCCACATCGTCGTCCCCATGTCTCGCTCGATCCTCGGGACGCTCGCCATCATGGCGTTTCTCGGCAAATGGAACGAATTTCTCCTGCCGCTCGTGATCCTGCGGGATCGGGAACTTTTCACCCTCGGCGTCGGCCTGATCTACCTCGACGGCGAGTACGTGAAACAGTGGGGGCAGATCATGGCCGCCTACTGCTTCGCCGCCCTGCCGCTGATCATCCTCTTCCTTTTCACCATGCGCCTCTTCGTCAAGGGCCTCTCTCAGGGGGCCATCAAAGGCTGAACTTCCATGGCCCGCGTCGTCCTCGAAAACCTCGTCAAGACCTTCCCGGCCGCCGGCAACTCGGCGGCGTTCACCGCGGTCAAGGGCATCAACCTCACGGTGGAGGAGGGGGAGTTCATGGTCCTGGTCGGCCCGTCAGGCTGCGGCAAGAGCACGACCCTGCGCATGATCGCCGGGCTCGAAGAGGTTTCCAGCGGGTCCATCCGCATCGGCGACCAGGTGGTCAACGGCGTGCTGCCCAAGGATCGCGACATCGCGATGGTGTTTCAGAACTATGCGCTCTACCCGCACATGTCGGTCTATGAGAACCTCGCGTTCGGACTGAAGCTCCGGCGGCTGCCCAAGAGCGAGATTGCCGCCCGGGTGCAGGCCGCCGCCGACCTGCTCGGCCTCGCCGATCTGCTCGAGCGCAAACCAAAGGCCCTCTCGGGCGGCCAGCGGCAGCGGGTCGCCGTCGGTCGCGCCATCGTCCGCCGGCCAAAGGTGTTCCTCTTCGACGAACCGCTTTCAAATCTCGACGCAAAGATGCGCGTGCAGATGCGGACGGAAATCGCCCGGCTGCATGCGCGGCTCGGGGCCACGATGATCTACGTGACCCACGATCAGGTCGAGGCCATGACGATGGGGGATCGGATCTGCGTGATGAAGGAGGGCCAGATCCTGCAGGTGGCGGAGCCGCTCGAACTTTACCAGCGCCCGGCCAACTTGTTTGTCGCGGGCTTCATCGGTTCGCCGCCGATGAACTTCCTCCGCGGGGCCGTGGTGCGCTCGGACAATCGGCGGGACTTCGTGGCCGACGGTGGGGTCGGGGCCCTCCGCCTCGCGCTGCCGGCGCGGCTGGCGGAGCCGGCACGAGCGCTGGAAGGCCGGGCCGCGGTGCTGGGCGTGCGACCCGAACAGGTGCAGCTGGTCGCGGAGGGTGCGCCCGGAGGTCACCCGTGCACCGTGGAACTGGCGGAGCCGATGGGCGCGGAGACTTTTCTCCACCTGCGATCTGCTGCGGGCGTTTTCATTGCCCGGGTCGAAGCGGGCGTCACGCATCGCCAGGGCAGCCGCGTTTGCGCCGCCTTCGAATTGGAGCGGGCCCATCTTTTTGACGCCGCCAGCGAGATCCGTCTGACTTGAAACCGAGGCGGAAGGACTCGCCGGAGGAGACCGGCGGAACTGTGAACTCGGACCGTGAGGAGGCTGAGCCGGAGTGAGGCGAGGGAAACGGAAGGGCAGGGAGGAAGGGACGGCGATCCTGCGGGACCAAACAACCGTCGGTGGGCTGGAGGTCCGGAAAGGACGGGGTTGCCTGCTTGGTGTTTGTGGGTGGCTCGGAGTGGTGGACCACCACGCTCATCACCGCGACCAGCGGCGCTGAGCCCTGGGGTTTGGGTTGGGGCTCAGGCGCCAATCGCCTCCCACCTCCCCAACGCCTGACCCGTGTTGCAGGCGAAGGACGAGGGGTATCACGGCGCAGGCGTGGTAGGCGAGGTCGAAGGCAGATGGAGATGGGCGAGTGTCGCGAGGTCGACGAGAACCTCGAATCGCTCGTCCCCACTCCGGCACCGGACCACCAGTTGCCGCGGGCCGGGGGTGATCGGAAAAAACAGGCTCCCTTGTGTGATCTGCGCGGGCACCAGCGTTGCGGGCAACTTCAAGCGACGGCGATCGAACTCGCGTTCGACCTCGTGACGACTGGAGACGTTGCGATAGATGCTGCCGCCTACCAGCACGGGAAGGGCAACAATGCCACCGAGCGCCGCCCCGCCAATTGCTGCCAAGCCCGATCCGCCGATCGCCGCACCGATGCCAGCGGCCACCGTAATCGCGCCCAGGCCGCTGCCGATTTGGACCGTGACGTCCTTGGCCAGGCCAAAGCGTTTTTCCGCGAGCGTGCGGCTCTGCTTTTCGAGTTCCCACGGGTCAACGCCGGAGACCATGGGAGTCCCGGCGAGGCCGGTCAGTTCAGTGCTTTCGACGATCAACGGCGCCTCCCCGCGGTTGGCGAGTGCTACGATGTATTCGTCCCAATAGGCCTCCCGCTTCCATGAACCTTGTCCCTGGAAAACAATGACGCTACGTACGGTGGCTTGAGCGGAAGCCCGCTCGGCGGTGAGTTGCGGGGCGACGGGAGGAGAAGTGCCAGCGTCCTTGGTGAGTTTGTAGCGTGACGAAACACAGCCGGAAGAGGCGATCGTCGCGGCGGCCAAGGCAAGCGAGAGGACCCGTTTCATCAGGGTGGGGCGGGGTGTTGAGAAAGCGCAGTCTTTGGTGGTTGGGGGGGACCCCGGGTGGCTCTGCTCTCAACGCTGCTGGCTCTGTCGGCGCAGAGGACTACTGTCACCACAACGCAAAGGTTGGAAGGAGAATTGATCTTCAGGGAGCGAGCGTGGAGGGCGGGGCGCAGGGCCTTGCTCAATGATCGGAAGTGCCACGCGCCGCCGGTCGCCCCCTGTGCGTTTTCCCGTTCCGCATTCGTTGGATCTTGGAACACCCGGATTCCGTCTTGGCGGGCTCCGTTTGCGGCCTGCTATTCGGGAATAACGAACCCAGCGATACGGCAGTCTGCGCCGCCGGCCCGACCAATTCGGTCAAGAGTCAAGGCCTGCCGCATTTGGCGTTCCCTTGGGGGGGGAGTTGTTGGGATTTGGGCCAGAACTACACCCGCGGCGTCACGCCGGGAATTGCCACGGGGTCGACCGGCAGTGCGCCCGGTGTGTATTTGGGGGCGCGTGAGATCGAGTGTCGGGGCGTTGAGCACCCAGTCCCACTTCAGCGCGCGGCCGGTGTAGGCAGATATCTTCCGGCCGCGCAGGTCGGTGATGTGTCCCGGCGACCGATCGGTGTTGATGGCGCCCGTGGCACAGACCACCCGTGCGCCCACCCGCGGCGCCGGGCCCTGGATTTGCGAGCACATGGCACGACACGCCCGCGCGTCCGGCGGCGATCTCGTTCCGGTCACGGTCCAACCGACGGAGCAGGCCGCGTCTCACCGTCTCGCCCCGGAGCGGCGCATTTTTTTCCAGAATACGTTTTCGTTTTAACGCCGGAGCGCCAGAAACAAGACTCTGCTCCGCAACTCCCGCCCTGCATGAAAGCTCAGTTCCTGGTTGCCCTCATCCTGTTCGCCCGCGGCGCGCTGGGCGCGGCACCCGCCGCGACGCCGCTCCGGCTGTCCCGCGAGGATTATGTCGATCGCGTCAACGCGATCTGGCACGGCCAGATCGTTGCGGTGTCGCTCACCCTGCCGTTCGAACACAAGACGGCGGCCGTGGAACCGGTGCGCGTCTTTCCCAAGCGCTACACCCAGGGTTGGGTCGACGACGACTGGTACTATGAGATGTGCGCAGTGCGCGGCTTTGAGAAGTATGGCATCGGCATGACCGCGGACCAGCTCGGGCAGCAGTGGCTCGAGAACAACTGCGGCTCGTATGGCTCGAGCGCCGTCGCGCTGCAGAATCTGCGCCGCGGCATCAAGGGGTCCGAGGCCGGCCACCCCCGCTACAACCGCGTGTGGTGGACGATCGGGCCGGTGTTCAGCGCCGACCTCTACGGGGCGTTGGCGCCGGGCATGCCGAACGTCGCGGCCCGCATGGCCCGCGAATTCGGGCACCTCAACGGGTATGCCGAGGCGGTGGATGGGGCGGTTTTGTTCGCCGGAGCCATCAGTCTCGGATTTGTCGAACGGGACGTCCGGGCCGTGCTGCGGCAGGCGGTGCAACTGGTGCATCCGAGTTCACCTTACCGGCTGTGCGTCGAGTCGGCGATCGCCCTGGCCGAGGCCGGCCACTCCTTCGACGAGGTCGTCAACCACGTCGAGGATCGCTGGCACATCGAGTATCCGGCCACCAACAACGCCGTGCCCAACGGAGGCATCGCGGCCGCGGCGCTCTGGTTTGGCGAAGGCGACTTCTGGAAGACCGTCGACCTGGCGTGCCGGGCGGCGGACTTCACCGATACCGACAATAGCGCCGCGTCCGCCGTCTCCGTGCTGGCGGCGATGCACGGCATGAAGGCGCTGCCGGCGGAGCTCGTGGCGCAGCTGGACGACCGCATCGTCGGCACCGAGATGAACCGGGTGAAATTCACCCCGCCGGTGGATGAGAAGATCAGTGTGCTGGCGCGCCGCACGGCGGCGATCGGCGAGAAGATAGTCCTCGCCCACGCGGGCCAGGCGGTGGGGCACGATCTCCTCGTCGCAGTGCAGACGCCCGAGACGCAGCCGGCCGAGCGTTTCGTCCTGGCCGATCTCATGCGGTACTGGAATCTGGAGTGGCGGCTGGAACGTGCCGGCTTTGGCGGCGATGGCGCCGGCGCCATGCGTGGTGTGCGGGGCATCACCTATCTGGACGGCGAAGTCCTGGCCACCTATCCGCGCGACGAGATTCGCGGGTTGGTCCTTCGTCGCACCGTCCGGCTAGGCCAGGCCCCCCGGCTCTCGTTCGAGGTGGCCGCCGATCCGGGGAAGGCCTGGGAGCTGAACGTTTATGTCGGCAACCGGCAGATCCACCAACGGATCGTCAGCGGCGCAAAAGCGACGCGCGAGTTTGCGCAACTCGACTTCGACCTCTCCGAGCAGGCCGGGCGGGAAGTCTCCCTGCGCCTCTATCAGCGCGTCCTGATGCCGGGAACCACCCACCTGCCTGGAAACGCCTACTGGCGAAGGCTGGAAATCAAGTGAAGTGCAGGCCGACCTCAGGACCAAGGGTGTGAGGTGACGATCCTCGAAGAGCTCTGTAACCCGCGGCTCGAACTCTGGCGCGGCGCGGAGCAGATCGTCCTGAACGACAATTGGTGGGATGCGCCCGACGCTGCGATTCTCGCCACACTCCCGCCAGGGGCCTACTCCGCGGTCGTGCGCGGCACCGGTGCGGCCCAGGGAATCGGTCTGGTCGAAATCTATCTTCTCCCGTGACGCGTCCGGCGCATGCTCCGCCAATGCCTGATCTTCGCCAACACCACCCACGGCAGCCCGCCCGCCCGAGTTGCCCGCCTCTCGTCGCGCCGCGAACGCGCCGCGCTTTTCTCGCCACCGCGCTTGCGGCAGGCGGATGCCTTCCGTTCCGACGCCTCGCCGCGGCTGCGTCCGGGAGTCGCCGGATCATCGTCGGCGGACACCCGTGGGTGTACGCCGCCACCCAGCCGGGTTATGACCTGACTCCGGTGTTGCCCCAGGTGTTCGCCGATATGAGCGCGGCGGGGCTCGACGGCATCGAACTCATGCACACCGCACTGCGACCCGACGACGCCGTCGAACGCATCGGCGCGCTTTCCCGCGCGCACCGGTTGCCGATCATCGGGACATCGTTCGGAGCCGCGATGTGGGATCGTTCGCAGCACGCCGCCATCGCGGAGCTCGCCGAACTCGTCCTCCCGCGGCTGGCGAAGCTGGGCGGACGCACCCTCGGGCTGTCCGTCGGCGCGCTCAAGGGCGGCGGCAAGGTGCGCAAGACCCCGGAGCACCTCGATGCCCAGGCGGAGATGCTGCGCCGGATCTTGGCCCTTTGCGCCCGGCACAACCTGGTGCCCAACCTCCATAATCACACCTACGAAGTCGAATACGACCTTCACGATTTGAAGGGCACCCTCGCGCGCCTGCCCGAGGTGCGTCTCGGCCCCGATCTCAACTGGCTCGCGCGGGGCGGGGTGGATCCGGTGGCGTTCCTCCGCGAATATGGGGCGAAGGTCATCTTCCTGCACCTGCGCGATCAAAGAAAGGACGGCCGCTGGTCCGAGGCCCTTGGCGAGGGCGAAATGGACTACCCCGGCATCGCCACCGCGCTGCGCGAGGTGGGCTTCCAGGGCGACGCCGTGATCGAACTCGCGCACGAGCGCGATTTCCGCCCGACGCGCCCCCTGCGCGAGAGCTTTCGGCTGAGCCGCCAGTTCGTCCGCGCCACCTTCGGGTGGTAGCGCGTGCCCTTGCCATGACTACACGCCCCCGAACTCCTGTCCCCCGTCTAGCCTTTGCGCTCGGGGTTGTCCTTGTCTCCGCCGGTTTCGGCCACGCCGCGGCGCCGGCGGCCGACTTCGTCGGCGTCAGCCCGCGGGATCCGCGCTACTTCGCGCTGGCCGATGGCCGGCCGTACATCCCCGTCGGGTTGAACCTGATCGCTCCCCCAGGCGGCGATTTCAATCGCATGACCGAGTGGATGACCCGGCTTTCCGCGGAGGGCGGGAATTTTATCCGCGTCTGGCTGAGCCACGGTTTCTTCGACATCGAACACACTCGCAGCGGTGAATACGATGAATCGCGCGCGCAGCGCATCGACGCGCTTCTTGCCCACGCCCGGACACAGGGCATCCGGGTGAAGCTTTGCCTGGAGCACTGGCGCCACCTTGGGGATGGGCGGCAAGCCTGGGCCGCGAAGCCGCTGCATCGGGTGGAGAACGGCGGCACCGCCACGAGCATCGCCGACTTCTTCGACGGCGAGCCGAGTCGCGCGCGGTTCCTCCAGAAGATCGCGTGGTACTCGCGCCGTTTCGGGGCCCGACCGGAGATCTTCGGCTGGGAGTTGTGGAACGAGGTTAATGCTGTCGCCGGCGGCGACTACCTCGCGTGGACAAGTTACGTGCTGCCCCATCTGCACCGCGCCTTCCCGGGCAACCTCTGCATGCAGAGCCTCGGGTCCTTCGACAACGAGAGGGCGCGTGCCGTCAACCAGCGCCTGGCCACGATGGCCGGCAACGACGTTGCGCAAGTGCACCGCTACCTCGACCTCGGGGCCAGCCTCGCAGTCTGCAAAGGACCGGTGGATGTGCTGGCGGCCGATGCCGTGCGGGAGTTGCTGGCCGCCAATCCTGGGCGGCCGGTCCTGCTGGCGGAAAGTGGGGGCGTCGAGCCGAAACACACTGGTCCGTTCAAGCTCTACGCCGCCGACACCGCGGGCATGATCCTGCACGATGTCCTTTTCGCCCCGTTCTTCGCCGGAGCGGCCGGCCCGGGGCATATCTGGCACTGGGATGCCTACGTGGCGCGAATGAATCTCTGGCATCACTTCGGCCGGTTCGCGCAGGTCGTGCGGGAACTCGACCCGGCCGCGGAAGGTTTTCAGCCCCGGGTCCTCAGCGTGCCGCCCCTCCGCATCTACGCCCTGCAGGGACGCAACCGCACGCTGCTCTGGTGCCGCGACACGCGCAACACCTGGCAGACCGAACTGGCCGAGCGCTCCCCTCCCTCCGAGGTGACGGGCCTCCGCGTGGCGCTGACGGAGCTTCTGCCTTCCAAGGGAACGCGCGTGACGGCGCAGCCCTACGATCCCTGGGAAAACCGCTGGGGGGAGCCGGCTCCGGTCGTGGCCGACACCGTGCTCCTTCCCGACTTCAAGCGTTCCCTGGTGGTCGTAGTGACCGCCTTGTTACCGTGAGGTCCTGTGCCGGACGGCCCCAGCCAAGGGGCGGCCCGCCGGTGAGGGAGCATGGGAGATCGACGCCAGCCGCAGGCGGTGTCGGCGCAGGCAACACCGGATCGGGCACGGTGGTTCGAGGTGTCGGCATCATGGCCGTGGGCGGAACCGGTGCGGCACGGTAGAGTGGGCCCTTTGTTGCCCGCCGGAGATCGCGTCGGCTCAAACGGGCAGGTTCCGGGGCTGGTTCAGAATCGCACCTGCGCCGTGAGCGTGACCTTGCGGGGTTCCTCGTAATAATAGCCGGTGCCGACGGCGCGATTGTTGGTGATCGCGTGGGTGGCGGCGCTGGTGAAGATCGGGCGTTCGTAGTCGAGGAGGTTGGCGACGTTGAGCTGCAGGTTCACGGGAATCGTCCGCACCTTGAAATCGTAGCCGGCGGTCGCGGTCAGGATGTAGCGCGCCTCGCCGTAGTAGTAGTCGAAGGGCAGGTTGAGCTGGTTGCCGATGAGGCGGCGACCGACGAAATTCGCTCCGGCGCCGAGCCGCAGTCCCTTCAGTGCGTTCTGCTGGACGGTGTAGTTGGCGAAGATGTTGGCGGTGTATTTCTGGGTGCCGTTGAGCGGGCGGCCTTCCGCGGCCGCATCGAGCCGGGCCCGGAGCGTGGTGATCTGGTTCAGGATGTTGGTGCGGACGTTGGCGTTGGCGGGGTTGTCGGCGAAACTCTGCCACTCATTGATGTTGGCCGCGAAATAGGCCCGCGTGCCGCGAATGGTGTTGGTCTGCGCCGTCTTCGGGAAGGCGACATTGGCAAAAAGCCGCAGGGCCCTGGTGAGATTGGCGGTGACCTCGGCCTCGTAGCCCGAGGCCTTGTAGTCGAGGCGGTCGCGGTAGTTGGTGGTGGGAATCTGGTTCGCGGTCTTGGCCAGGCTGTTCCAGATGGAGTTGATCTCGCTCGAGCTGAAGTTGGTCACGCGGTTCTTTTCGCTGCTGTCGTAATACCCGACGGAACCGGTGATCCGGCCGTCGAGGAGGTTGGCGCGGAGGCCGTAGCCCAGGCCCTGGCCGTCGGTGGGATCGAATTGTCTGCCGTTGAGGTCGGGATCGCCGGACGTGACCGGGGTGAACGAGGACGAGCGGTTGACGTAGAGGCCGACCTGCTTGATCGGAAAATAGACCGCGCCGATCGAACTGCGGACGTTCGCGATGGGGGCCGTGATGGCCGAGTAGGCGATGCTCGTCGGCTGGCCGTTGGCACCGACGCTGGCGATGTCCTTCTGGTATTGCTTGTAGAGGTAGTAACCGATGCCGGCGATGACGTTGAGGCGGTCGCCAAAATAGGAGCCGACGGTGGAACCCTGAAGGTTGCGCAGTTCCTGCTTTTGCAGGCGGTCCTGCGTGCGCACCCAGTCGAAGTTGTAGCCGTTCTGGCCGCTTTGCGGCCGGATCAAATCCTGGCGCGGGCCATCCGAGAAGTAACGGCGGAGGATGGTCAGGTTGGCGGCCTGCCGCATGTCGGGGTTGGCGCCGTTGGTCCGGGCGTACCGCTCGGTGCGGGCGGTGAAGTCCTCCTCGCGCCAGCCGGCGAGCACGTTGACGCGCTGCTTGAAGGACTGCCAGGGGAGGACATAGACGGCGGCGGCGCGGAAGTCGGTGTTGCGGTTGTCGCCGCTGGATTGGTCGGCGTTGCTCTCGGAGTAGGCGTGGAGGAACTTGGGATTGGGGGCGCCGTTGGGCAGAACGGCGTTGACGTCGATCCAGTAGTTGCCGGTGGTGGCGTTGGTGGCGGGGTTGGTGGTGCGGTCTTGCCGGGAGCGGTGGACGGCGACCTCAAACGCGGCGCGATCGCTGACTTCCTTTTCAAAGTAGGCGCCGAGGGAGACCTGGCGCTGGAGGCTCGGGGCGTTGGGGGCCAGGAACTGGAAGGTGCGGTCGACGAGCGGAAATTTCACATTGAAGAGGCGGACGGGCGTGCTGATGCCGATGCCGGAGCCCTGGGTGGAGCCGAAGTTGAGCACGTTGAGCGGACCGGCCGAGCCGAAGCCGGGACTGTAGACGATCTTGTCGGTGGTCTGGCGGGCGACTCCGCTGCCATAGCCGCCGGTGGTGAGGATGGGATTGGCGGCATCGCCCACGATCTTGATCCCGTTCCACGACGACACCTGATCGGCAAAGCGGGAGGAGGTGGATCCCCAGACCTTGAGATCCTGGGCCTCGCCCTCGAGGCGGATTTCGGCCTTGGGCCAGGGACGGAGCGCCACCGCGAGCTGGGCGCCGAGACGCTGCTGCTCGAAGAGATTATAGCGCTTCTCCGTTTCAGCGACGAGGTTGGTGCGGACGGCGACGGTATCGGTGAGGCGCCGGCCGAGGTCGATCGCGCCGCGGGTGCTGCCTTCGCTGTTGACGCGCAGTTTTACGTCATGGCGCGGGCGGGAGGAGAACTGGGCGCGCTTGGTGTTGGTGTTGATGATGCCGCCGATCACCCCGTCGGCGAAGATGAGGGCATTGGGTCCGCGGGCGCTGTCGAGGCGCTCGACGATGTAGTCGTCGACTGGACCGAGGGAGCGGAAGTAGTTGCGGTAGGGATAACCGGCGGGCGAAACGCCGCGGAAGGTCACGCCCTGGCCGAAGTCGATGCCGCCGGAGGGCGTGACCGTGGCGTTGGGCAGCCAGCGCCCGGCGTCGATGTAGTTGTCGGCGGCAATGTCGTCGAGGAACTCGCGGGTGAGGATCGTCTGGTCAGCGGGCGTCTTCAGGACGTTGGTTGCGATGCGGCCGCCGGCGAGCGAGTCAATCGCCTGGTAGCCGGTGTCCTTTTCGGTGACGACCGTGAAGGGGGAGAGTGCGACCGGAGCCTCCTGGTCGGTTGGTCGCAGGGCGAGCTCCGCGGCGGGGAGCGCCGGAGCGAACCAGGCTGCGAGCAGGACAAGACGTGAGGGCGATGGGGATCGGGGCATGGCTGGGGTGGGGTTGGCGGAGCGGAGGTGAGCGGGGCAATACGTCTATTCTAGGGTCGGCCGGGGTGGGTCCATGCCCTTCGGCACGGATAGCCGGCAGGTTGGATTCCGTGCAAGCCGGGGACGGTCTCTGTCGAAACCTGCCGTGCATCAGGGCAGTTCATACACCTCCACCAAGGCGGGGCCCGTGGCGCCAGCGACGCCTGAGACTTGCGCCGTGTAGCTGCCGGGCGGGACGGAGAGGACCAGGGCGGAGTCGGCGCTGGCGGTGGCAAAAGCAAACGCTCCGACGGAGGCGAAGATGGCCGTGAGACTCGCCTCGTGGTTGTCGTTGTCAGCGAGCCGGCGACCGGCCGAATCAAAGACCTCCAGACGCGGGTCCGGGAGAGGGTTGAAGACACCCAGACCCGCGAGGCTCGGGCCCGCGCCCCGGATGAGCAGTCGTTTCGCGGAGTCACCAGAAACGGTAAAGCCGGCGATCAGCGGATCGGTGCGGACGCGTCCGAGGGCGGAGAGGTTGGACAGGCGCGCCACGGTGTCGGCCGCGGCGTCGTAGGCTTCAAAAAGCACATTGCCGCCGGTCCGACCGGAGATCAGGGCGGTGTGGTTACCGGCGAACGAACGGAGGAGAGCCGCATCGAGGGAGCCCGAAGAACTGAGGGGAAACGCGCCGAGTGCGGGGGTGATCGCCACGACGCGAGGTTCGCCGATCCAGTTGTCGTTGGCCGCGACGAGCGAGGAGCCGGAGTACACGGTGAGCGCGGGGTCGGCCATGAAAGCGGTGACGCCGAAGCCGGCGAGACTTGGACCCGAGGCGCGGAGCAGGAGGGACTTGGGGCCACCGGTGAGGGCCAGCCCGACGGTGAGGACCTCGTCGGCTCCGAGAGTCGTACGGACCGAGAGGTTGGTGAGCCCAGAGGCGCCGATTCGGGCCGGGGCGAACGCGGTTTCGGCGGTCGAGTCGCCGGTGATGAGGTAGCGGTCGGCGCCCTCGACCAGGTGCAGCCGAAGTGTGCGAGGTGACGGGCGATCGGAGCGGGCAAGCGGAGTCACGCGCACCGCGGCAGAGCGGGCGCCGGCGGGAATCGTCAGGGTGCCGGAGAGCGGCGCGAAATCAGTGCCGGCCTCCGCGGTTCCGGTGGTCCGATAGCTGACCGTCAGCGGGGCGCTCCAGTCCAGGCCGACGCGGTGCACGGTGAAGGCATCGGCAGGCCCGGCGGTGGTGAGCAGGGTGGAACGTGCGGCATCGATGACGACGAGGGGCTGACCGGCGTACGGGGCGGCGAAGAGGCGTGAGCGCGAGTCGACGGCTTTGTCGGGAAACGCATTCGCGGCGTTGGTCGCGTGGGCGGCGCGCCAGCCGGCGAGATCGAGGGCGGGCGTGGTGTTGGCCGGCTGGGTGGCCCACTTGTCGGTGCCCCAGCGCTGGGCACGGGTGAGAAATGGCGTGGGCGAAGCGGCGAAGTAGAGGTTGTCGTTGGTCGTGCCGCTGAGGCCGTCGAAGAACGCATACCACCCGCCTTTGAACGTGGCGACGACCTGGCTGGCGGAGTTGCGGACGGTGAGGGTTTCGGCGGAGTCCCAGGTGCTGCCCACGCAGTAGAGGCGCTGCGCGGCAGTTTGCGCGGCGATGAGATTGCGGCGAAACGTGAAGTTCCGGTTCTCGCCGCGCGTGTTGTCGTAGGTGGCGATCTGGAGGTCGTTGTCGACGATGACGCAGTCCTCGATCACCGCGTTTTCGTTCTCCGAAAAGAACACCCCGCGGCCCTTGTTCGCGCGGTAGGCCTCGGTGCCGAGCGCGGCGCGATTGCCGGCGATGACGCTGCGGCGGACGGTGACCGTGGGGCGCGCGCCGAGGTTGGGGATGCCGGCGATACCGGTGCGGCCGGCGCCGACGGACTCATAGTTGTTCCCGGTGCTGTTGTTGGCCTCGATGAACGTGCCGTTGGCACTGTTGTTCACGGAGAGGCAATCGAACATCTCGCAGTCGACGTTGCCGGTGTCCCACCAGAAACCGGTCGAGCGGTTGTCGCGGGCCTCGCAGCGGAGCGCGGTGAGGGCGAGGTTGTCGCCGGAGGTGGTGTAGAACTTGATGCCACAGGTGGACCATCCGGTGAGGCCGACGATCTCGGCCTGGCGGGAGTTGCGGTTGAAGGAACACTCCACGAGCAGACCATTCTGAACGGAGGTGATGCCCGCGCCGTTCTCGCCGTTCTCCGAGACTTCGACGCGGCGGAGAGTGACGTGGCGGCCGGGATTCACGGTGAGGCCGCTCCGCTTGTTCTTCACAAAGCGGCAGTCCTCGATGAGCAAGTGGTTCTGGTGCTGGATGAGTGCGCAGGATTGGCCGCCGGCGTGCTGAAAGGTGAGGTTGCGCAGGACGACGTTGGTCGGCGTCGCGGACTGGGTGCCGAGCCAGATCTGGAGGAGACTGCGCTTGGTGGTGACCTCGACCAAGCGGCCCGGACGGTTGAGATCGAAGTCGGCAGGCGCGCCCGTCGGCGGGCGGATCGTGATCCGACCCATCGTCGCTACGGTCGTACCGGAGAGCACGGCGTCGGTGACCCAGAAGGACCCTTCGGCTGACGTGAGGCGGCCGCCGTTGACGTTGGTGGGATTGCCGGGATCTCCCTCGGTGGCTGAGCCAACGACGCCGCTGCGGTTGGTGTAGTTGGGTGGGTTGATCTGGTAATAGGTCTGGCCGTCGACGTGGACCAGCTCACGGCGGATTAGCGCGTCGCTGACCCCGAAGGGAAAATTATTGGCCGGCACGCCGAACGCATAGGGCCAGTCGCGCGACCAGGTGCCGTCGGGGTTTCTGGTCCAATTGCCGGACCAATCCTCGGAGCCGGAGATGATGACGTTGCCGGTGTTACGCGGTGCGGCGGGGTCCCAGCCGGCGCCCTCGATGACCAGCGGGGCGGGAGTGGATTGAGTGAGTCCGAAGTTGAACGCGACCGCCCAATTGTCGGTGGGAGTGCCCTCGCGATAAACGCCGGGGGCGAGCAGCACCTTGACCCCGGTGCCGGCGATCTTGCGCGGCTGCGCGACGGCGAGCGCGCGGCGCAGCGAGGCGTAGGGCCGCGCTGCCGAGCCGTCGCCGGTGGTGTCGTGGCCGAGCGGCGCCGGGGCGACGTGGAGGGTGAGGGTGATGGCGCGCTCGTCGATCGGCGTGGCACCGGTGCCGGCGCGGAGGGGGACGCCGATCGAGCACCAGGCGAGCAGGCCGGCGTAAATGACCCGTGCGGCGGAGGGGCGGGGCAAACGTGCAGGCAACGGCGGAGTTTCCGGAAAAGCAGGGACGGCCATTCGAAAATCGGGCTGGGGAGACAAAAGTAGCGGCGCGGTGGGGAGTGAATCCCGGTCAAGGGACGTCCGAGAACCTAACTGGGAGTATCTTCAGGGGCTCGGCCGACAATCATGGAGCCTTACGAGATCTCGTAAGGCCCTGGGCGCGTTGACCGACCGGGGCGGAAAAAGCAGGGAGCCTTTCGACCGCGCTGGGGGACGGTCAGCCATCAGTGCACAGGCAACCGCAAGTCGTCCGAAGATACCACGATCCGCCGGGCGATTCAGTCCATAAAGGGCGTTTAACCACGAATGGACGCGAATCGACGCGAATGCCAAGCAGGGGTGAAGAGCGACCTGTGCCTGCCGGGTTGCTTTGCAGGTCGGTGGCGGGAGCAGACAAATCCGTTGCTCTAGAGCTTCAGCGTCGTCGTGAACGTGAAGCCGATCGGCTGCTTCAGCATGTAGATGTTGGCGACGGTTTCACGCGCCGGGGAAGCGAAGTCGCCCTTAAGGGGGCGGAGCGCGGAGCTGCCGGCGGCGTAGAGCGGGCCCTGCGAGTTGAGCACGTTGTCCACCTTCAGGCCGAAATCCAACTGGCGCCGGTTCTTGAGGCGCAGCGTGTAGCCGATCGTCGCGACCACGGTGTGGTAGGAACTCGGGGTGAACACCGCCGTGTAGGCGTCGACGTTGGGATTGTCGATGGCCCGGGTCGGGTCAGCCGGATTCACGATGGTGTCGGCGGCGCGGTAGCCCACGATCTGCTTGCCGCGGTACTGCACGCCGGCGCCGAGGCGCAGGCCCTTCAACTTGCCGCTACCCAGGGTGTAGTCGTTGTAGAAATTCACCGACGGCTGATCCTGCGAGATGCGCCGCTGGCTGACGAAATTCGCCCGCGTGTTGCGCAGGTTGTTGTAGGAGTTGACCGCGGCATTGACGTCGGGCGACCGATCGTTGACCGCGATACTGGTGTCGACGCTGGCGACATCGCTGGCGTCGACGAGGCCGCCGGCATCGATCACGATCTGTTTCAACATCGCCTTGTTGGCATCATAGAACTTGATCTGATCCCGAGCGGCGTTGGTCGAGTACACCTTCGGCAAGCCGATGTTGAAGGTCAGGCGCCACTGCTGGGAGAGGTTGGCGGTCAGCTCGAGTTCGTAGCCGCGGGCCTCGCGGTCCTGCATGTCGACGAACACCGCGGGAACGTTTTCGAAGGTACGCTTGTTGCGGCCATTGACGCTGGTGTCGCCGAGAGGATTCGCGCTGGCGATGACGTTGATGTCGGCGCCCGTGGTCTGGGTAAACGTCGCGTTCTTCTCGCTGTTCCGGTATTGGAGCACCGAGACATTGAGGCGGCCTTCGAAGAGTGAGGTGCGCAGGCCGAGGTCGACGCCCTTGGCCACGGTGGGCGGCAGGAAGCTGGAGTCGATGCGCTGCTGCGAGGAAGGTGCGTTGAACGTCTCGGCGTAGTTGACGTAGGGGCTCAGCCACGTCGTGAGGTGAAAGACACCGCCGACGGTGCGGGTGACCTCGGATTTGTTCACGACTGGGGCGATGTAATCGTTGCGGAAACGGTCATTCGCGTATTGCGCGAGGCGGTTGCCGTTGGCGTCGCGCGGGCGAGTATCGGCGGAGACGGCCGGACCGGTCGCAAGCCCGTTGGCGTCTTTCGGGACGTAGGTCAGTTGGGCGTAATCCGCCGGAGCGTCGGGCTTGTACTGGGGGGTGACGCCATCCCAAGTCGTGGCCGAATAGTCGCCCCACTCCAGTTGGGAGGTAACCTTGTTCTTGAAGGAATCGCGGCGAACGGCGCCGAGGAGCACGAGGCGGTTGCTGAAGTACTTCGCGTTCACCGCCGCGAGGGCGTACTTGTATTCGTTTTTCGAAAACTGCACGACGTCGGTGCGATCGTTCATCAGCGCCCACATGGGAGTGATTTCCTTGTCCACGCCGGTGACGGCGTTCGTGTAGCGAACGGTGCCGGGGATGCTGATCGGCTTGGCGGGCTCGTTCCAATAACGGCGGATCCGGATCATATCGAGGGCGGGTGCATTGAGACCGGCGGTGCCCCAGCGGCGGTGGTCGGCGTTCTGGGCCACACTCTGGTTGAACGCCAATTGGGAGTGCTTGGTGGTCGTGCTGCCAAGCATGGCGTTTGTGGTGTAGTTACCCCACTTGCCTGTGTCCTTGGCGTAGCCCAGCGCGAGCCGGGAGCCTTCGGCGTCGCGGGTCCAGTTGGAGCGCCGGATCGGGGCGTCGCCGTAAGGTTCCAGAAAGTGCGGATTTGCGGCGCCGTTGGGCAGCAGTTGGTTGATGTCGATGTAGGTCTGGCCGACACCGTTGACATCGATGTTGATCGTTTGGGCCCGCGTGCGGTTGATGTCGACCGCGGCTTGGAGGAAGACCGGGCCGATACGGTGGTCGAACGTGGCCTGAATATCTTTGTAATGTTGGTCGAGAGTCGGGGCGTCGCTTTGGTTGGTGAAGCGCGTGCTCGGGAGGCGGAACTTGGAACCGGCGATGGCGTTCTCGAAGCGGTTGGCCGGGGTGTTCAGCGCGTAGAGGAGCATGGAATTCGTCACGTTGAAGTTGGCGTTGCCAGTGCCGGCCACGAAACCGCCGACAGGGGTGAGCACATTCTCGCCGCCCGCGAGCGTGTAGGGATCGTTCACATAGTTCATTACCATCTTCGAGCCGGTGGGATCATAGATGAGATAGTCAGCCCCGCGTCGGGATACGCCGAGCTGGACGTTATTGGTGGGCACGACCGTCATCGGGCCGCTAAAGGTGGTCCTGCCGTCCCAGCCGCTGAGGCGGTCCTGAAGGTTGTTGAGGGTCTGGGTGCTCTGGCCGTCGCCGTACTCGCCCTCCACGCGAATGCTGGTGTACCGCGCGGGCTTGTAGGTCATGGTAAGGAAGGCAGCCCGGTCGTTCTTGAACATCCGCTGCCGCCAGCCGTCGGCTTCGGTGAACAAAGTAGCGACGCGCACGGCCAACCTGTCGTTTAGCGGCCGGTTGTAATCGAGGGTGGTGCGCAAGGTGTTCCACGAGCCGACGGTGGCCTGAAGGGTGCCGAAGGTGGAATCGAAGCGCGCCTGCTTGGTCATCGTGCTGTTCACGCCGCCGAGGCCGCCGTTGCCGAAAAGAATCGCGTTGGGACCGCGGCCAAAATCGTAGCGCTCGACGGAATAGCTGTCCATGGGAGCGTTGTAGCTGAAGAAATTCCGCTGCCGCCCGCCGCCGGCGCCGCGCACGTTGAACGAGCCCTGCGCAAAGGAGTAGTCGGCGCCTTTGCCGCTGCCGTCGGGATTGATGCTGATGATGGTGTTCGTCGACCAACCGGCGGCGTCCTCCAGATTGGTCAGATTCAGCGCGTCGATGAGCTCCCGATTGATAACCGAATAAGCGACGGGAGTGTCTTTGAGGTCACCGGCGAGCCGTCCGCCGGCGAGAGAGGTGGCGGCGACGAAGCCCTGGTCGCGGGACGTGTTGACCTCGAAGGGCGTGAGTTGGATCGTTTCCCCAGCGGAGGACGGGGCGAGGACCGGTTTGACGCCCTGAGCGAAGGCGAGGGAACCGAGCAGGATGAGGGCGAAAGCTCCGGCGGTGATTCCGCGGAGGGCATGGGGGTCGCATGTGTTCATGGGATTTGGAAAGATTGGAGTGGTCGTGGGGTGGGTCTGCGGGAACGGGGCAAAGCAGTAGCTGGGGCTCTTGGTCGGAGAGGGAGGAACGGGACGCCGCTACGGAGTTAGGCGCACGGCGAAGGCGGCTTCGGGCCGCGGGGAGCTATTCAGGAGAGTCGAATGAAGGGCGGGGTGGGTGGATGGATTGCAGCTTCAGAGGGAAAAGGGGTTTGGGTTCTGGCGGCTAGAGATCCCAGACGTAGAGGCGCACGCTCCGGGCGCCGAGGGGGGCCGCGGGATCGGGAGCGGGACGTTCGGGCTCAGAGGTGGCCACGAGGCGCGCACCCGGCACGTCCACCCGAGCGGACCGCGCGCCGCCGGTGGGATTCCAAACGAGCACTCCGAGTTGTTTCTCGGTGCGATACGCTTTCGCGACCAATCCGGCGCCAGTGAGCGTGAAGCCCTCGGTGTCGACGAAGCGTCCGCGCCAGAGCAAGTCGGCATGGCGGCGCGCAAAGTCGGTGACGGCTTTGAGATACCGGGTCGCCTCGGCAGGCGGCGTGCCCTGCATCATCGGCACGTCGGGTGGCCAGTAGGTGCAATCGGCGTAGTCCTTGGCTGCCGGAACGACGTTGTCTTTCAGGTAGCGGACATCGGCACGCCAGCGGGTCTCGATTTCATGGCGCAGGCCGAATGTAAGGGCGTAGTTGGCGAAGTGCCGATCGAGCATCGGCGTTGCATGGCGCAGGGTCATGACCTGCTCGGGGAACGTGAAGCGGAAGAGCTCGGGAAAGGCGCTGAGGGCATCTCGCATCCACGGCCAGGTCGTGCCGGCCGCGGTGTCGACACGGGCGGCACCCTCGTAGAAGGCCGCGGGCGGCGGCGTGAAGCCGGAACCCCAGCCGTGGGAGAACGGCGTCGAGTCGAGGAGGCTGTCGTGCACGCCCTCAGTCGCCACGATGAAGTCGGGAGCGAGGCGCTTCATGTGGTCAGCGATGCGGCGCAGCATTTCGCTGCGTCCGCCGGCGTGGGGCGTTGCGGGGGAAGCGTGTTTGTGGTGGGTCGCGAAACACGGCGTCGGGCCGGCAACGCCGAGTTGATCGTAGAGGATGCCGGCGGCGCCCAGCTGGTGGGCCTGGAGAGCGAGCGCCAGCATGCGGTCCTCCCACGCTTGCGCGCCATTGCAGCCCAGCACGAAAACGACCGGGGCGGAGCTGTTGAATTTCCGGATTGAAGAGGTGACGGCCTCGGCGTTTTCGCGGAGGACGATGGCCTCGTTGCCGGCGTAGCGGTAGAAGTCGGTGCTGGCGTCGCAGAGCTGGCCGTTGGCGTAGAGGATTGTGCGTTTGCCGCGGGCCCGGGCGCGGGCGAGCGCGGACTTGAGTGCGCCGGGGCCGCCCATCAGCGGATCGGGAATGTAGTCGGGATAAAAACGGTCGTGGCCGCCGTGGGCCCAGCCGAAGAGGCCGAGGACATCGAGGCCGCGCTGGTCGGCGACGTCGCAGAGCCGGTCGAGGTCGGAGTAGTCCCACATGACGTCGCCGTTCTGCTGTTTGAGAATGCAAAGCACCCAACCCGAGGCCGCCTGCGCCCACGCGGGCGCGGCGCGCCGCGTGACGACGGAGTCAAACCACGCGCGGTAGTGCCGGGCGGCGGTGTGCCAGTCGCCGCGGTAGGCCCAGACGACGAGAGGCGGGAGCGTCCAGCGCTGACCCGGGTTGCTGAAAACCTGGTGGTTGAGGGAGAACTCGAACGGTTTTCCGGGCGCGCCACCGCGGACCACAAAGCCCTTGGCCCCATGGGTGACGTCGTGACTGCCCAGGTAAAGGCCGCCGTGGGCACCAGCGAAGCTGCACCACTGCATGGTGCCGCGTCCGCTGGGATACACGAAGGTGCGCTCGGCGCCGGTGCTGGTGGCGTAGCGCTGGCCGAGGCCGTCGGGCCAGAGCAGCGGGAACTCGGCCGGCGGGGCTTGGATGCCGGTGAGGAACGGGCCGCGGAATTCGCGGACGATCCAGCCAGGAGCGTTGTTGGCGATCTCGCCGCGAGCCACGAAACCGTCGCCCTCGCGCCGGAATTCAAGGGTCAGCGAGATTTTCCAGGTGCGGGTGTTGTCGCGCAGTTCGTCGTAGATGAGTTTGAAGCTGTCGGCCGAGGTCTCTTGCCGGGATGTCTGATTGCTGGATGACAGGGTGGTCTGTGGGCCCGGAGACGATGGGGTGGAGGGAGTTTGGATGACCATGGTCCAGAGTGGGCCGCCGGCCGCGACGATGGCGGGGCTGGACTGGTTGGCGGGCGCCAGGCTCAGGCCGCGGGCGTCGAGACTGAGGGTGGCCTGCGGGGTGCTGAGCTGCAGCGTCGCCGCGGCGACGCAGAGTGGCGTCGTGATGACGACGGCGAACGCAAAGCAAACGGAGCGGGGCGAGAAGGCGTGCATGAATCAACGGGGTTCTTTTTGGAAGTAGCCGACGGCGTCGGGCGGGCGGATGGCGGTAAGCGTGCCGTTGTAGTGGCGGAGATCGCGGGGCTCGTAGGAGTGGCGCGCGATGGCCTCCTCGTTGAGCTCGATGCCGAGACCGGGCGCATCGGGGATGGTCATGCGGCCGGCAGCGAAGCGGACGTGCTCGGTGCAGATTTCGGCGCGCCACGGGACGTCCACCGCCATCGTCTCGTGCACGTAGAAATTGGGCGTGCAGGCGGCGAGCTGGAGCGTGGCGGCGTTGGCGACGGGGCCGCTGGGGTTGTGCGGGCAGAGCGCGAGGTGGCGGGCCTCGGCCATGGCGGCGATTTTCTTGAGTTCGCCGATGCCGCCGCAGTGGGAGACGTCGGGCTGGATGAAATCGGCGCAGGCTCTTTCGAGGAACACGGAGGCCTCCCACCGGCTGTAGAGCCGCTCGCCGGCGGCGATCGGCACGCGGCTGCGCTGTTTCACTTCGAGGAGAGCGTCGAGGTTGTCGGGCGGCACCGGCTCCTCGAACCAGAGGATGTCGAAGCGCTCCAGCTCGCGAGCAATGCGGACGGCGGTGGCGACATTGAAGCGGCCGTGGCCCTCGATGAGGAGATCGACGTCGTCGCCGACCGCGGCTTTGACGGCGGCAATGTTGTCGAGGGCGAGTCGAAGATCGGCCCGGGAGATGTCGAGGTAGGCCGCACCGAAGGGGTCCCACTTGAGACCGGCAAACCCGGCGGCCACGGCGGCCCGGGCCCTTTCGGCGAATTCGACCGGCGTCTTGGCGGGGGCGAACCAGCCGTTGGCGTAGCATGGGACGGAGTCGCGCACCTTACCGCCGAGGAGTTGATAGACGGGGACGCCGAGGGCTTTGCCCTTGATGTCCCAGAGCGCCATCTCGACCGCCGAGAGTGCGCTCATGAAGACGGGACCGCCGCGGAAATAGGTGCTGCGGTAGGCTTCGTGCCAGAGCGCCTCAATCTGGTGGGGGTCGCGGCCGAGGAAGGTGCGCTCCAACTCGCGAACCGCTTCGGCGACAGTGGTCTCGCGATACTCGAGCGTGGCCTCGCCGACGCCGCGCAGTTCCTCGTCGGTGAACACCTGCACGAAGACCCAGTTGGTCCGGTAGGCGTGGCAGAGGAGGGGCTTGAGTGCGGTGATCTTCATGGCTCAGCGCAGGTAGAGGCCGCCGTTCACGTCGAGCGTCGTGCCGGTGATGTAGCGGCCGCCCTCGCCACAGAGAAACGCGACCGCGAGGCCAACATCGCGCACGGTGCCGAGGCCGAGCGGAACACTTTGGGCGAGGCTCGCGGTGGTGGCGGCGCCGTGGGTGTTTTGCAGTAGCTCGGTGCCGATGATTCCGGGCGCGATTGCGTTGACGGTGATGCCGAACGGCGCGGCGGTGCGCGCGAGCGTCTTCGTGAAGCCGAGCAGGCCGCTCTTGCTCGCGGCGTAGTGCACGTGGCCGAAAAGCGCGCCCTGTTCGGCGACGACGGAACTAATGTTGACGATGCGGCCCGATTTTTGCCCGGACAGGATCGCCATCGCCGCCTGTGAGCAGAGGAAGCAACTCGTGAGGTTCGTCGTCAGGATTCGGTTCCAGTCCTCGAGGGTGGCGGAGAAGATGTCCTTCGGCTGCGACGTGCCGGCGTTGTTAACCAGGATATCGAGGCGACCGTAGTGGGAGCGCACGGCGGCGAAGAGCTCGGCGACCTGGGTCTCGTCGGTCACGTCGGCGGCGAAGAACGCGCCGGTGCCGCCAGTGGCGGCGAGGACCTCGGTGGCGGCGGCCCGGTGGTCTTCGCCCGGCAAGTCGTTCAGCGCGACCGTGGCGCCCTGCTCGGCGAGGACGAGGGCGATGCCGCGGCCGATGCCGCGGGCGGCGCCGGTGACAAGGGCGATTTTCCCAGCGAGAGGCTTCATACGATGGAGGATGAGGAAAGGCGGTCACGCGCCGCGAACACGCGCCACGCGAGGGCGATGGCCAGGGCGCCGAGCAGGTAAACGACGCCCAGGGACGCCAGACCGTGCGCGAGGCCGAGGGTGGGCTTGAGGACGCCGAGCAGATAGGGCGAACACGCGCCGGTGAGGAACGCGAACATGATCATGAAACCCGACGCGGAGGCCCGGAGCGTCGGCGCGATCACGTCGAAGAGCACGGCGTAGAGGTTGGCCTCGAAGATGCCGCGGAAGAACCCGAAGCCAGCGGAGCCCCCGAGCACGGCGAACGGCGTGGAACCGGTGCCCATGAACAGGAGGAACGGAGCGCCGAGTGCGAGGCCGAGGCATTGCAGCTTGAGGCGCGCGTTGGGGTCGGATTGCACCGCGCGATCGCTCAGCCAGCCTCCGAGCAAGACGCCGGCCAGCGCGCTCGCGTGGTGGTAAAACATGCTGGAGAATCCGGCCGCCGCGAGCGACAGGCCAAAGCGCTCATGGAGGAACGTGGGCATCCAGGCGAGGTAGCCGACGTTGACGAACACGACGGCGGTGAAGGCGATCGTAAGGAGCACGGCGGTGGGTTTCCCGAGAAACACGCGCACGATGGAGCGCGGCGCGCCGGGCGCCTCCTCTTTGGCTGCGGAAGGAGCTTCCGGTCGGCGGAGGCGCCAGGCGAACACAACGGCGAGCACGATGCCACCGGCACCGAAGACGTAGAATGCCGGGCGCCAACCCCATTGCTGGCCGATCCACCCGGCGACGCCGCCGCTGGCCACGACGCCCACATAGAGGGCGGTTTGGTGGATCGCCATGGCGCGGGCCCGCGTTTCGCGATGCAGGTCAGAGATCAAGGCGTTGGCCGCCGGAGCGTAGAACGCCTCACCGCCGCCGGTGGCGACGCTTCGCAGCAGGATGAACTGCACCAGTGTCGAGCTCACACCGGTGAACAACGTCGCCGCGCTCCAGAAACACAGGCTCGCGGTGATGATCCAGTTCTTCGGATAGCGGTCGCTCACCCAGCCGGCCAACGGCACCGTGATCGCAAGTGTCCACCCGAGGGCCGAAGCGATGAAGCCAAGCTCCGCGTCAGTGAGGTGAAGGTCGGCGCGAATGAGCGGCAGCACGACCCCGAAGATCTGCCGGTCGGCCTGGTTGAAGAAGAACGCGAACCAGAGCAGCGCCAGTGCCTCCCATTTGTAGTTTGGCGAGAGTGGGCGCGGCGGGTTCATGGGGCTCGGGGTGGGGGGATTCCCAGTCACGGGAACTCCGCGCCGTTTTCCAACCGGCAATTTGCGCCATATCGCTTCGAAATTGTGCCACCGCGAAACCCGGGACCCGCTCGCGTAAGCGGGTGCAGGAGTTGTTTCTAGTCGCTGGAGATTCGCTAGCGTTTGGCGTGGGCGCGGCGGTAGTCGCGCGGATGCAGGCCGGTGGCCTGCTCGAACATGCGGATAAAGGCGGAAACGGCCGAGTACCCGGAGGCCCGTGCGATTTCCTCCAACGGGGTATCGAATTGCCGGAGTGTGCGCTTGGCGCGGTGCAGGCGATATTCGGTGAGAAACGCGTGGAGCGTCTTGCCGGTGTCGTTTTGAAAGCGGCGCTCCAGCGTGCGCCTGGCGATCGCCAGGGTTTGAGCCACCTGAGTGGTGCCGATCGGGGTGTGGGCATGGGCCCGCAGATACTCGATCGCGCGGTTCACCACCTCGTCGGTACTCCGGATGCGATCGGTCGAGGCCCGGACGACCATGTCCAGCGGCGGGAGCGCGACCCGAGAGTGCCTGGGCGAGTGACCGTCCAGAACCTCTGCCAGCATCTCCGCGGCCCGCCGGCCGACCTCGTGCGTGGGCAAGGCGACGCTGGAAAGCGCTGGCTCGGTGAGTTCGCAGAGCAGTTCGTCGTTGCCGAGCCCGAGTACGCCCACTTCGGTCGGGATCGCGATTTTCCCCTGATGGCAGGCGGCCATCACGCGCATCGCCATTCGGTCATCGAATGCGAGAATGCCGACGGGTTTGGGTAGTCGTTTGACCCACGCCGTCAGCCCACCGAGGTCCGCTTGGCCGTCGCCGTAGTTATCTCGAAATACCGCGGCTTCGCTCTGGCTTCGCCGGGCGTGGGCCGCAAAGCGTTCGCCGCGAAGGTCGGAGACAGGCGCTTCGCGCACTCCGCAGTACGCAAAGTGCTCGAACCCGGCCGCTGCCAGGTGATCGTGGGCCAGGCGGCTGATGTGATCGTCGTCGACGAAGACCGCGCCGCGGGCCAGCGGAAGAGGAGTCGCGGACGCTTCGATGCAGACGGTCCCCTGCGTATGCAGCATCTGGTAGAGGGCGGCGCGGCGATCGAAGGTAATGGCGCCGTCGAATCGGGTGCCGTGCAGGAGGCGCAAGTGCAGGTCGTCGTCCTGCCGGATCAGCGAAAGCTGCCAGTTCTGCTGCATGGCGAACTTATAGACCCCCGCCAGGCGGTCGCGCCCCGGCCCGTCGCGGGTGTCGATGCAGACGGCCACGCGCAAGGTCCTTCGTGGACGGGGCAATCGGTCTGCCGTCTGCTTGCGCACCTTGGGCACGCCGCGATGCCTACCCAACCCCTACAATCGGTCAATGATGCAGAAGCCGTCGTTCCAGGGGCGGCGCCTTCGACCCGCCAGCCGTGGGCGAGGGCGCCCAACATTCATGGGACGGTGTTTGTTAGGTGGGCAACAGATTCACCGTGCGGCGACGCGCCAGTCGCCGCGGTAGCGCTCGCGGGTGAGCCAGCGCGGGTCGCCGCCGCGAACGAAGCGGTGGCGCGCGGGATCCCAGGTGGCGTTGGCGCCGTAGCGGTACCCGAAGTTCATCAAATGGCAGGCGATGACGCTGCTGGCACCGACCTCCACGTCGCAGAGCGGACGCCGGCGCGAGGCGATGCTGTCGAGGAAGTCCTGGAAGTGGCTTTTGGGGGCGGGGAGTTTCACTTTGGCATCCTTCAGCAGTTCGCGCTCGGTGAGCGTGACTTCGCGCTCCATGGATGTGCCCTTGTCGGTCTCCTTCTCCCAGAACTTGTGCACGCTCTTGCCGGCGAGGATGAGATCAAACTTGCCGCGGTGGACATGGAGTTCGCCCTCGCTGCCGTAGAACGAAACCCCGCGGCCGTTCTCGCTGCCTCGCACGTGGGTGAGGATGGTCCCGTTGGCGTAGACGATCTGCGCGCCGCGTTTGGCGTTCTGCCAGTCGGCGGGGGCGCTGATCTCGACCGGCCCGCTGCCGTCGACGCCGAGCGCCCACTGAGCGATATCGATGTGGTGGGCGCCCCAGTCGGTAATGGAACCGCCGCCGAACTCCCAGGTGCGGCGCCACCAGGGGAAGTTGTCGTGCACGCCGCGCGGCGACAGCATGGGATTGTAGGCCACGAGCGGACCGGGTCCGCACCACCGGTCCCAGTCGAGCCCGGGCTCAATGGGCTCGGCCGGCTGATTGTAGTGGGTGGGTGGATCCGAGAAGGAAACCCCGATCGCCGCGATGCGGCCCAAGATGCCATTACGCACCAGTTCGGCGGCTACGCGGAATTCCTTGGACGAGCGTTGTTGGGACCCGGTCTGGAAGACGCGGTCGCTGGCCCGCACCACCCGCACGAGATCCAGCGCCTCCTGGATGTTGTAGGTGAGCGGCTTTTCGCAGTAGACGTCCTTGCCGGCGCGGATGGCGTCGGCGGCGACGAAGGCGTGCCAGTGGTCGGGCGTGGCGATGAAGACGGCGTCGATGTCCTTCCGGGCGAGCACCTCACGGTAGTCGTTGTGGGCGGTGCACGCTCGGTAAGTGGCACCGAAGCGAGCGGAGTAGGCGGTGTCGACGCGGCGGCGGGCGTCCTCGCGGCGGGTGGTATCGACGTCGCAGACGGCGACGACCTGGATGTCGTCGCGGGTGATGCGCTGGGAGGGGGGAGTGCCGTCGGCGGCCCAGGAGCGGCGCGGCAGCAGCAGCGGCGCGGTCGCGGCGAGGGAAGCGCGCTGCAGAAAACGGCGGCGGGTGGAGGAGGTGGCGGGGAGGTGCATGGAGGGGCGGCGAGCGAGCGGGCTGGAGGAAATGCCTCAGCGCCCGCGTTCGAGGCGCAGGGAGTGCAGGGTGATGGCCGTGGTGGACGGAGTGCGCCAGACGAAGTGCAGGGCGCGGGAGCCGCCCAGGTCCCGCTTTTCGATCTTCCCCGCAGTTTCACAGAGTCCGCCGGCGGTGGCCTGGGGATGGAGCGTGGTCAGCAACTCGCCCTCGGGGCGATCGAGCCGCACTTCGAGCACCGCCTCGTTGGGCAGGAGCGGCACCGGGCCGCGATAGTGTTCGAAGCGCAGGAACGACGTCTGGCCGATCTCCGCGCCGTCGCCGCCCTTGAAGACCAGGTAGACATCGTGCCGGCCGCGCACTTCCGCGGGGAGCGGGAATTTGAACACCTGGAACGGAAAGAGAAAACCCTCCCGGCCGACCTTCTCGGCGCTTGTATGTGGAAGCTCGATGCGGGCAACGGTTGGCGCGTCCGGCGCGTCGAGCCGGATCTCGAGCCACTTCGCGGCCGGATTGCGGCTGGCCCAGACGAAGTGCAGGCGGGCGTAGCCCTCGCCGAGATCGGTCGCGGGCAACTTGAGGTACTCGCCGTCGATGAGGTTGCGCGGCACCCAGCGGCCGGTGACCTTCGGCGATCGCTCCGCCTTGTCCGCCATCTGGGCAAGAAAGGCACGCGAGCCGCGGCCGCTGGCGGACTGGAACGGCTGGAGACCGCGGTTGATCTTTCGGTCGGCCAGATCGTAGCGCACGACCAGCGTCTGCGGCGCTCCGTCGAGCGACACCGCGGGCTGGGCGTGCGCGGCGCCAGGCTGAAGCTGGCTCCCGCCCAGGCTGACCTCGCCGAGCACCTGCGGCCCCCACGCCGGAATCGGCGGCGGGGTGATCGGATTGTGACCGAAGGCGAAGGGACGGCCGTCGGGGAAGTCCGCCGGCCGCAGGGTCTCCACGCCGCCGCGATGCTCCGGCAGGAAGCGGTTGGTGGCATCCCAAGTGGTATTCACACTGGGAGCGTTGAGCAGGTAGGGCGTGGCCACGGTGCCGGGTTTGGCCCAGATGAGGTTGTGGTGGTTGTTAATGCCGTGGGTGTTGTTGTCCCAGTAGACGATCCCGAGGTGCCAGCCGTCCTCGATCGCCTTGGGATCGTAGCAGTCGTGAATGACGTTGTGGCGGAATTCGGTGCGCAGGTCGCTGTAGGCGCCGGCGTCCGTCCAGAAGGAATTGAGCGCGCCGCCGTCGCGGCCCTGGAGCATGCCGTCGTAGAGGTGGTTGTGGGCGATGAGCATGGCGGCGAAGGGCTGCGGGTTGCCGTCGCGGGTGCCGGGGCCGCCGTCCAGGTGGAGGAGGGCGCGTCCGCAGCGGCGGATGGTGTTGTGCGTGATCGTATGCCCGCCGGAGAGCAGTTCGCCGTTCCAGCCCACCATCAGGCCGGCGAGGTAGGTGCAGGTGTAGCTGCATTCCTCGATGAGGTTGTTGTGGATCACCTGGCCGTAGCCCTCGACGTAGAGTCCGCCGCCGGCGCTGTAACTCAGGCGACAGTGGACGACCGTGTTCTTTCGCCCGCCGACGATCAGCGCCACCTCGCCGCGCTCGAGCGGGCCGCGGTCCCCCAGCTTGTCGATCTCGCCGTTACGGGCGTCGTCGAAGCGGGTGAAGTGGGTGAAATACTCGAAGACGCAGCCCTCCAGCGTGCAGTGCTCGGCGTTGCGCAGGGAGGCCGAGGCGGCCACCACCTGCAGACCCGCGATGCGGATATGGGCGCGGTCCGTGAGATCGATCGCCAGATGACGCCGCTTGAATTCCACGTGGCCTTCGGGGCTTTCGCCAGCCGGGGCGTAGAAGAGCAGGGTGCCGTCGGCCTCGCGGAGCCATTCGCCAGGCGCATCGAGAGCGCTGCGGTGGCCCACCAGCATCCCGCGACCCCGCTCCGGGGCCACCCAGGCATTGGACTTGGAGGCATCCCACCACCAACGCGACGTGCGGGGTTCCATCGTGAGCACGCCATTGCGCTTGGAACTGCGGACCATTCCGGTTTGGGCGGCCCAGCCCTGCCAATGCACGCCGTAGTAGATCGCACCCTGCCAGGCTGCGTCGCGATCGCTCCGGGCCGCGGCGCCCGTGATCAGGTTGCCGGGCAAGGCGTTGAAGGCGGCGAAGGTGGGCTGCAGCGGATTCAAGCCATCCACGGGCAGACTTAGCTCCGCTTCGGCCTCGTTGGGGAACCGGGCTTCCCGCATGGCCTGGCCGCGGAAGAACAACTGGTCCTTGCCGGGGCCGAGGGTCCAGGCCACCCGGGCGCGCCAGAGCTTGTCCTCGCCCAGCTTCCAATTGGCGACCGGATCGCAGCCGGAGATCAGGACGCGTTCGCCCTTGTACGCCTGCACGGAGATCGGCGCGGCGGCCGTGCCGCTGCGGGGGAACTTGACCGTCTCGCGATAGACTCCGGCGTGAACGAGGAGCGTGTCGCCCGGCTGGAGCCGGTTTACCCCGGCCTGCAGCGTGGCCAGAGGTTTCGCGGCGGTGCCGGGATTGGCATCATCTCCCGCGGGGGCGACATGAAACTCGGCCGAGTAGGCGACGGCGAGCAACGGGAGCAGCGGGAAGAATCGGAGCGAGGCGCGTAAGAGCGGTTTCATCGGAAGCGCGGAGGGAAGGGAACTCCGCCGATTACACGACCGGCGGGCGGGCCGGCGCAATGAAGCGCGGTTTACGAGGTTTCGTAGGCCGGCCTGACTTCGCTCAAGAGAACCGCTCCACTCAGCGGCGGTTGGCCGGAGCCGCGGGCCGCCAGAACCGATCCGCGAAATCGAGGTGGTGCGACCAGTCCGCGGCGAGAATGTCGTGCGGGCCGGTGCGAATGTGGTAACCGATGTGCTGGCCGACCGGTGTGTCCGGCGGCGGCAGTTCGCCGGTCACGCCGCCGTGGCCCCACAGGGCGTAGACCGCGCTGGCATGCCGGGCGGCGAGGAACTCGCCCTCGGGGTCCGCCCAGAGGTCCTGCGTCGCACTGGAGACGTACAACGGGCGCGGGGCGATCAAGGCCAGCAGCCAATGGGCATCGACCGGCAAGTGTTCCTCCCGGTCGACGTAGTCGCGGTAACGTGGCGTGTACCAATAGCCGGACAGCTTGACGGAGTCGGCGATGCGCTCGCCCTGCTTGCGACGGGCAAGGGCGGCACCGCCTTCGCCGGAGTTGTTGCTGACCACGAGAGCGAAGCGGCGATCCAGCGCGGCCGCCCAAAGGGCCGTCTTGCCCATGCGGGAATGCCCGGTGAGGGCCACGCGCGTGGCGTCGATCTCGGGTATTGATTCCAGGCAGTCCAGGACGCGGCTGGCGCCGAAGGCCCAGATCGCGATAGCCCCCGGATCGCCCAGACTGCGCTCGCCGGTGGTGCGCAGCCCGAGGGCGGTGCGGAGTGGGCTGCGAGTCCAACCCGTGACATCGTCGGGCTCCACTTCCCCGAAGCACGCGGTGGCGACGGCGTAACCGCGGCGCAGGATCAACTCGAGCGGCCAGCGCCGGGCCTGGGCTCCGCGGTTTTCGGCGGTGGCGCGGTTCTTCACGATGCCGGGCGTGTTTGCGGCCGGGCGGATCCAAGCCGGGGTGATGGTCACGTCGTCCTCGGCGGTGACACTCTGGTTGCCCATGTAGTTGAAGCCAAAAAACGCCGGCACCTTGGTCGGCGCGCCTTTCGGCAGATAGAGCAGCAGGTCGAGCCATGGTCCGGTCTTGGCCCCCAGCAGGTAAATTCGAATCTCGCGCCGCACGGCGATTCCCCCGAGCGCGTCCGGTTTCTCCGTTCGCAGTTCAAAGCTGGCCTTCGCGGTCGTCGTGATCCGCGGGCCAAAGACGTGAGTCTCGTACAGCGCGATGATCTCGGCGCGCCGTTGCTCCCACTGTGCCGGGGCGGTGATGGTTTTCCCGGCGGACGACCGCAACGGGTCGGGCAACTCGATCGCTGCGGCGGTGGAATTTCCGGCGCCCAGGAAACCGGCCAGGCAAAGGGAGAACACAGTGGCGAGGGGGACGTTCATCGCGGAACGGAGTTGGCGCTGGGTTTTCCGCCGGGAGGCAGCGAGGGAGCGGGGAGGTGATCAGGCATCGGTCGGCACCCTGCAGGGGAAAACCACGAAGAGACACGAATCGACCCAACGCGGTCGAGTCGCAAACAAAAGCCAAGACCTGGCTGCCCACGGAATACACGGAAAACGCGGAATCAGTTTTCCGCCTGTTCCGTGTGTTCCGTGGGCCAAATGCTCGGCGCAATATGCACGCAAGAAAGCATCAGGTAGAGACATAGTATTACGAAGGCCGCCCCGCGGGCCGCGATCACCCTGGGATGGGCGGAAGGACCTCCGTCGTCGCAGACCATATCCATTCAGGTTGGTTCGTGGCTATTCGTGGTTCGATGGCGCGGACACGGCACACAGATCCGCACTAGGGCGAAGGCAAGTCGATCCGCAGGAGTTTGATCTTCCGAAACTCGATCCCGGCTCCGGCGTGGCGGCCCTGAAAACCGATGCGGCCTTTCGTGGGGAGTTCGGACCAGGGCTTGCCGTGCAGCCAGTCCGGGATCGCGGAGCCATCGGGATTCTGCGTGCCGCTCGTCCAGCGCGTGAGATCGATCTCGTTCACGACTTCGTCGTTGAGGACCACGGTGAGGCGCGGACCTTGCACGGTGAGGGTCATCCGGTTCCATGCTCCCGCCGGTTTTACGGCGCTCTTTTTTGGCGCTTGATGGCCGAAGAAGGCGCCGCAGTGCCAGGTGGCCGGCTTCGCTTTCCACTGCGGCGCGGCGTCGTCGCAGATCTGGATCTCCACCGAAGTCGGCATCCATTTTTCCGGATCGGAGTTGTAGAGGAAGACGCCGCTGTTCGCGCCCGGCTCGAACTTGAATTCGAAGTCGAGCACGCAGTCGCGGTACTCGCGCCGGGTCCAGATGTTCTTGTCCTCCGTGGCCGTGAGGATGCCGTCGCGGTAGCTCCACACGTTGCCGCCGGGGAGGCGGTGCGTGGACAGGTCGGCGTTGCAGAGATCGGGCCAGGCGCTCGAGTCAGGGTGCCGAGTGAGCGGGAGGCGGAGGGCGGCGGTCAGGCGACGCAGCTGGGCGGGGACGTCGTCGAGCGGTTCGCCGCGAACCCATTGCCCGATGAGCTTGAGGTATTCCGGCGGCTGTTCGTGGCCGTAACCCGCCATCCGCACCAACGTGAAATTTCCGGCGCGCTGCGCCCTGAGTTCTTCGAGGCGTTCGTTGATCCGGGCCATCGACGGAAAGCGCGTGCCGGCGGCGACCTTGGGTGGCGGGCCGCCGGGAACTCCCTTGGCTGCGACGGGCGCCGTCGTGCCGCCCATCATCACCAGCAGCGGGGCGGAGCGGAGGGGTTCGCGGTCGAGCGCATCGGCGAGCAGCAGGCGCTGGCCGCCTTCGTGCAGAAAGAAGCGCGGGAAGTGTTCGAGGAGCACGGGGTCCTCCCTTTCGAGGAGGACGGCCGTGGTGTGGGCGCCGTTGGAATGGCCGCCGAAGACGCTCCGGTCGCGGCTGAGGTTGGGGATGCTGGTGAACAGCTTCCGGAGCATCGTGCCGTAGCTG
>JACRQG010000014.1 GCA_016222805.1 Verrucomicrobiota bacterium
AAAAACCAAGAAAGGCGGCGTCAATCCCGCAGCGGGGGCGTATTAGTATCTTCCAGCAACCACCCCGGACGGCACCCGCCGTCACCTGCGCCCCATTTGCCATGAACAAGCGTTCCTCCACGACCGAGAAGCGATCCGGCAAATCCGCGACGACCGTTCAACGCCCGTCGCCCCAGACCTCCCGGGCCCGCGGCGTCGGGGTTCCCGCGGCGCCGGCACCCATGGTGCCGGTCGCCACCGCCGCGCTTCATCCCCATCCGGTGCGGATCGGGTATTTCAACCCCGACGCCCGCGAGGTCTTCGTCGCCGGCACGTTCAACGACTGGGACCCGCGCGAGACCCCGCTCGCCCGCGACAGCTTCGGCGACTGGGCGATCGAGCTCTCCCTTCCGCCCGGCGAACATCGCTACCGCCTGATTGTCGATGGCGAGTGGCGCGACGACCCGTCCTCCCAGCGCGTCGAGGCGAATCCCTTTGGCGGATACGACGCCGTGATCTTCGTCCAGTGACGCCCCGGCGAGCCGGTGGGCCCAGGGCCCGCCGGCTCGCCGCACCCGGAGGCCCTGATGGCTACGGGGTTCGATCCTGTCCGTCGCCGCGCAGGCGGCGGACGTACTCCTTCAGCTGGCGGCGTGCGGCCGCGAAGGCGTCGCGGATCGCGACGTTGACGTCCTTGTAGACGGCATCGATCTCGTCGCTCTTGCCCGGCCGGGATCCCCGGGTCCGCGCCGCCGGGTCGAGGGCGACCACCAGGCGCCCCCGGGGCACGCCGAGTTCCAGGTGCAGGGCGTAACGCCACCCCGAGCGATGGTGCCGGTGGGGTGCCTCCACCACGACGTGGCAGGAGGTGATGCTGTCAAAGTAACGGCGCAACCTCGCCACCTCCTCCTCGATGCGCCGCACGACCTCGGGCGACGGCGGCAGGTGGCGGAAGGAGGTCCGGGTCGGAATGACGGGCTCCGGGGAAACGGAGCCGGCGGAGTCGGACTCCGCGCGCGCGCGCACGATCGGCCGCGGCGAACGCCGGACGGCCTTCGATCTGGTGTTCATAAGGGCAGGCGAACGGGCCGCGAGGACAGCAGGGGAAGGCGGAACCCGGTCACGCCGGCACTGTACCGCGTTCCGGCAATCCCTCTTCGCACCTCTTGGGATTCGCTGCGCAGATCTTGGGTGCTCCGCCCCGGGGCGCTCACGCCTCGTAGAGCGAGGTGATCTCGGCATCGGCCCGCCGCAGCCGCAGCGCCAGGGCCCGGGCGAGTTGGGCGAACAGTTGCACCGCCGCCTCCGGCTGCGCCTGTGCGGCGGCATCGAACCGCGCCCGCGAAATGACATACAGCTCGACCGGGCTCTCCGCGATCGCGTCGGCGGATCGCGCCCCCGCGTCGAGAAAGGCGATTTCCCCGAAGAAGCCGCCCCGGCCGAAAGACACCAGGGTATGGTGCGTTCCGTCGGCCAGTGGCAGGGTGATCCGCACCACGCCCCGGCGAATCAGGAACAACTCGTCGCTGCGCACGCCGGCACGGAAGACGGCCTCGCCCGCCGCGACCGTCCGCTCCACGGCGCTCGCCCGCATCGCCGCGAGGATCGCGGCCTCGCCCGCCCCGCGTACCAGGTCAAACTCCTCGAGCGCGAGCGGCGCCTCGGCCGGCCCGCGCTCCGGTCGCGCCGCGGCGAGGATGCGTTCCTCGACCCATGCGACGGCTTCATCAAGCGATTCGAAGCAGCGCACGTGCGCCCGGGCGCTCATCACGCCCACGTTTTCAAAGTACGCGCGCAAGTTCAGGCCGTGCGCCAGCCGTTGCGGCAGCCGGCTGAAGATCAGGAAACCCCCGCGCTCCGCGAGCCTGTGCTCGAACTGCTCCAGCAGGTGTGCCGCGGTGAAGTCGACGGACCGCACCCGGCGCCAGTCGAGCACCAGATACCGGCAGCCCCTGAGATCCGCCTCCAGTTCGGTGAACAGCTGATCGGTCGTGCCGAAGAAGAGGCTGCCCTGCAGCTCGCAAATCGTCGTCGCCGTCCCTTCCCGCTCCAGGATGGCCTGCTCCAACGGCAGCCGGTGGTGCCGCGACAGGCGGCGGGCCCCGCTCACCTTCCGCCGGATCACCGAACCGCGGACCTGCTCGCGAATGAACAGGACGGTCGCCAAGGCCAGCCCCACCCCGGCGGCCGCGAGCAGGTTGAACGCCAGCGCCGTCGCCACGACCGCCGCGATCACGGAGAAGTCGAGCCGGGTCGACTCCTGGCGGAGCAATCCGATGTCCCGCCACGCGATCATCCGCGCCGCCACAACCAGCAGAAGTCCCGCGAGCGCTGCCACCGGAATCCAGGCCAGCCAGGCCCCGAAGGCGAGGACCACCAACAGGGCGAAACCACCCGCCAACACTCCCGACGCGCGCGTTCCGCCCCCGCTCTCCAGATTCACGAGCGTGGCCCCCATCGTTCCCGCCCCCGGCATCCCACCGACGACCGCGGAGACAAGATTGGCCGCGCCCTGTCCGATGAGTTCGCGGTTCGAATGATGTCGCGAGCGCGTCAGGGCATCGAGCACCACGCAGGTCTTCAGGGTGTCCACCGAAAGCAGCACCGCCAGGGTTGCCGCCGGCGCCAGCACCACGAGGAGGTCCGGCAGCCGCACGGAACCAATTGCGCGGAGTTGCCCCGCCACCCCCTCTCCCCAACCGGCCGCCCCGCCGCCGAGCGATCCGATCACCAGCCGGTTGCCTTCGAGGCGGGCGAGGGCCGGTTGAAACCAGGCGATCGCCCAATAGGCAGCCACGCCGGCAGCAAGGCCCAGAATGGACGCCGGCACCTTGCGCGTCAGCCGGGGGCCGATCCAAACTCCCCCCACAGTCGCCAACCCGACGGCCACCGCCGCCGGTTCCCAGCGGGCAGGCGCCAGGATCCCCGTCCACCCCGAATCGCCCGGCGGCAAACCCAGGAATCTCGGCACCTGCCCGAGAAAGATCAGGGCCCCCACCCCGCTCAGGTAACCCGTCACCACCGGATACGGGATGTACTTCATCAGGCGGCCGGCACCGGCGAGTCCCAGGGACAGCTGGATGACCCCCGCCAGCAGGGCCACGAGGGAAAGCAGGACAAGGATCCGTTCGGGAGGGAGAGGGCCAGTGCCGGTGCGATCGAGCGCCAATTCCGCCGCCAGGGCGGCCAGGACGGCGGCCGCCGGTGCGCACGGTGCGGAGACCAGCCGCGGCGCCCCGCCGAGGAGGGGCGCCACCAGTCCGAGCACGACTGCGCCGAGCAGTCCGGCCTGCACTCCACGCCCCGCCGAATCGACCCCGGCTACCCCGAAGGCGGCGATGCCATAGGCAATCGCCGACGGCAGCGCCACCAGCATCGCGGCCAACCCGCCCCAGACATCACCCGGGGCCGGCAGGTGCGCGGCCAGCCGCGACCGTGGGGAAAGACGCATGGCGGCGTTTCCGCGACGCGCCTGGGCGCTACAGGGCCGCCCGCAGCCGTCCCACAATCGTCTTCAGGATCTGGATGCGCGCATGGCGCTTGTCGTTTGCGGACACGATGGTCCACGGCGCGTACTCGGTGCTGCAACGGGCTACCATCTCGTCGATCGCGGTCTGATAGGCCTTCCATTTCTCCCGGTTGCGCCAGTCCTCCTCCGTAATCTTGTACCGCTTGTGCACGACCTTCTGGCGCTCCCGGAAGCGCCGCAGCTGCTCCTGGGGACTGACGTGCAGCCAGAACTTGTTCACCACGATGCCATGCTCGACGAGCTGCTCCTCGAAGTCGTTCAGCTCGTGGTACGCCCGGCTCCACTCCTCGTACCGGGCGAATCCCTCGACCCGCTCCACCAGCACGCGGCCATACCAGGACCGGTCGAAAATCGTCGTGTATCCCGCCCGGGGCAACTGGCGCCAGAACCGCCAGAGATAGTGATGCGCCCGCTCCTCGTCCGTGGGCGCCGCAATCCCCACGACCCGGTACAGACGGGGATCGATCGCCTGGGTCACCCGGCGGATGGAACTCCCCTTCCCGGCCGCATCCCAGCCCTCGAAGACGAGTACCATCGAACGCTTCTTCTCCCACGCCGCCCAGGTCAGCTTGCCCAGCGCCGCCTGCAGTTTCTCCAGTTGCCGCTCGTACTCCGCCTCGGTCAGACGGCAGGAAAGATCCACGTGGTCGAGGATCGACTCGCGCACTTCCGGCGGGGCGTCCGCCGGCGTGCCGTTCGCCCGGGGGGCCGCGCCCGCGGCGGCGTCAATGCGCGTCCGCAAGGCCTGGAGCAGCAGGTTGCCCGCCGTGATTTCACGGTACCGGCGGTCGGTCGACTCGATGACGTGCCAGGGAGCGGCGCCGGTGTCGGTGCGCCGCAACGCACGACCCGAGACCTTGGTGAAGCGATCGAAGAGCTTGAAGTGCTTCCATTCATCCGGCGCGAGGCGTCCCTCCTCCTCGAGTTTCTTCAGGCGCTTCTTCTGCGCCTTCTTGGGCAGGTGCAGCCAGAGCTTGACGATCAGGGCGCCGTCATCCGCCAGCATCTGTTCGAACCGCGCGATGCGGTCGAGGGCGGCGTCGAATTCCCCGCGCTTCAGCCGGCCGAAGACCCGGGAGACGATCGGCTGCGAGTACCAGGTTCCGAAGATGATGCCGATCCGGCCCCGGCCCGGCAGGGAACGCCAGTACCGCCAGAACGGCGGCCGCTCGCGTTCCTCGTCGCTCTGCGCCCAGAAGGCGTGCGTCTCGACCCCCCGGGGATCGAGCCACTCGTTGAGCCGGTGCACGAGTTCCCCCTTGCCCGCGCCATCGGCACCCGACACGAGCAGGATGACCGGGAACTTCTGGGCCCGGAGATCGAAATGCGCCTGCAGCAGCTTCGACCTGAGTTCGGGCAATTCGGCGTCATAGCGCTGCGCCGAAAGCGTCTGACCGAGTTCCGCCGAGTCGAACATGGGAGGAGCCCTCCTGTGGTGATGGTTGCGCCGCGAAGACGAAACGCTTGAAGCGATCCAGGGGTGGACCCTGTTTCCGCCGAGGCTGCCGCGGTGGCCCGGGCTTGGCAATGCGATCTTGCCACGGATCGGACCGGGGGCCGCCGCGGAGCGGCCGGCGGCATCGCCCGCCTCACGCCTGCCCGCGGGGCGGCCAGTCGACGCCGGCGAGTTCCTTTGGCAACTGCTTCGGGTCGGTCGGCCAGAAGAGCTTGAGGTCGAATTTCTCCCCCTCCTCGAACTCGCGTTCCGGCGCCCCCAGGATCAGCCAGAGGGTGTCTGCCTCCGTGTCGTTGAAGATCTGCCGCATCATGTCCGGGCCGACGAGCACGCCGCCGTGCTTCGGCACGGTCAGCGTGTCCTCCCCGACCCGGAGGCGCCCCACGCCGTCGAGGACGAAATAGAACTCCTCCGCCTTGACGTGCTTGTGGTACGTATTCGCGCTGCGGGGCGGCAGGCGCCAGATCCTCGCGCCGAGGATTTCACTCTGTGATCGCTCGAGCAGGTCGGTATAGGGAACCTTCATCGGGTTCGCGATCTTCCACTCCTGCTCGGACGGCAGGACGACGTGATAGCCCTGGATTGCCTTCATGCGTTCTTCGCGAGCGAGATCTCGGCGACACACTCGCCGTCCGGGCTGCGCCGCACCGTGAAGCCCACGCGCTCCGCGACGTGCTGCATCTCGACATTGTCGGCCAGGATGGCTCCGGAGATCCGCTCCAGACCCTCCTTCCGACCGATGTCGACCAGCCGCGCCAGCAGCCGCGTGCCGAGCCCCCGTCCCTGCCAGCTGTCGGAAACGACCACCGCGAACTCCGCCTCGCGCCGGCCCGGTTCACGGCACAGCCGCCCCACCCCGCGAATCTCTGCCTGGCCGGTGGCCGCATCCTGGTGCACGGCGACCAACGCCATCTCACGCGAATAGTCGACGAAGCAGATGCGCGCGAGCCGCGCATGGCTGGCTCGGTGCTCCAGCGACATCGCCCGGAAATAGCGGAAATACACGCTGCGATCCGACAGCGTCGCGTGGAACCGCACCATCATCGGCTCGTCCTCGGGCCGGATGGGCCGGAGCACCACGGGGGCGCCGTCCCGCAGGGTGCAGGTGCTGGCGTACTGCTGGGGATAGGGCCGGATCGCCGGCAGTGGCAACGCCTCCTCCCGCAACCCCGCCTGGTGGAGCCGTACCCGCGCCGCCAGCACCACCACCTGCCGCGCGGTGGCCACGATGGGATCGAGGACCACCTCCTGAATCCAGCGCTGTTCGACGATCAACTGGCTGAACCGCACGACCAGGCGTTCCAGCGCCGGCGTGTCCACGGCTGGCCCGTCTTCGCCGGCGGTCATCATCCGGAACACGCGGGTCTGCTCCATCAATCGCACCGCCAGGGTCGAGTTCACCGGCGGCAGTCCCACGACGCGATCGGCGGCGAGCGCCCCCATGCGTCCCCCGGCCCCGAACTCGAACACCGGTCCCAGCTGCGGATCGATCCAGCTCCGCAGACTCAACGGGAACCCCCCGAGCACACGGCTGCGGGGCGTGAACGGGATGTCGTAGCCGGCCAGCACCCGCTTGACCTCGGGAGGTTCGAGTTCGATCCGGCGCCGTTTGCGGGCCGGCCGGATCACGCGCACCGCCTCGCGCCACCCTCCGTCCCCGCGGGCCTCGTCGGTCAGGAGCACGGGCGTCTCATACAGGGCCTGCAGTCGCGCGCTGTAGCGCCACATGTGCGCGAACGCCCGGGCCGCCCGATCCGGATACTTGAAGGTCGGGATTCCGGCCTCGTTCAGGACGGCCTCCCCCGCTTCGACCGCCGCCCCGCCCATCCAGCTGGCCAGGAGGGGCTTTCCCCCGTCCAGCGCGGCAAAGGCCTTGAGGCGACCCGCCACCTCCGCGGCATCGGTCATCGCCTGCGGGGTGAGGATCGCCAGCACGCCATCGCTGGCGGGATCCCGCGCGGCCGCCGCCACCGCGGCCGCGAATCGCTCCGCATCGGCATCCCCCAGGATGTCCACCGGGTCTCCGCGGCTCCAGTTCGGGGGCAGCATCCGCCCCAGCGAATCCAGCGTCGCCGGAGACAGCGACGCGAGCTGACCACCCGCCATCACCAGGCTGTCGGCCGCCAGCGCGGCCGGCCCTCCCGCGTTGGTGACGATGGCCAGCCTCGGCCCGCGTGGTCGCGGTTGCTTGCCCAACACTTCCGCCATGTCGAACACCTCCTCGATGGTGTCGACCCGCAGCACCCCCGCCCGGCGGAAGACGGCGTCGACCACGGCGTCGGCCCCGGTCTGCGCCCCGGTGTGGGAAGCCGCCGCCCGCGCCGCCGCCTCGGTCCGGCCCGGTTTGATGACCACGATCGGCTTGGTGAACGACACTTCGCGCGCGGCCGAGAGAAAGCCCCGGGCATCCCCGATCGACTCCATGTAGATCACGATGCTCTGCGTGTGAGGATCATCGCCGAAATGATCGATCAGGTCACCCCAGCCCACGTCCGCCATGCCTCCGACCGAGACCAGCGCGCTGAATCCGACCCCTTCCCGCAGGCTCCAGTCGAGAATCGCCGAACACAGGGCTCCGCTCTGGCTGAGCAGGGCCACCCGGCCAGGCCGGGCCATCGCCCCGGCCATGGTGGCGTTCAGGCCGTGCCCCGGCACCATCACCCCCAGGCAGGCGGGCCCGAGGACGCGCAGGCGCCCCCCGGCGGCAGCCAGCAGCCGCCGCTCCCGCTCAATGCCCTCCGCGCCCGCCTCCTTGAAGCCGGCGGAAACGATGACGGCGCCGCGCACGCCGGCCTCGGCGCACTGCGCCACGACGTCCGGGACCGTCGCCGCCGGAGTCGCGATGACCGCCAGGTCCACCGGCGCCGGCACGTCACCGATTGCGGGATACGCCTCCGTCCCCAGCACCGCCGCCCGCCGGGGATTGACCGGATAAACCGCACCCCGGAAACCCCGCAGGTTCTCCCACAGGGCCCGGCCCACGCTGCGCGGGCGCTCGGTCGCGCCGATGACGGCGATGGCCTTCGGGGCAAAGAACGCCTCCAGAGGAGGCCGGGGAACGGACGGGGCCGGCAGGGCGGTCGCAGCGGCACGTTTGGCGCTCATGGTGAGGGCGACCCGGAACGACGGATCGCCCGGGGATTCTGGGGCGCCCCCGCGGCGAAGGGAAGCAACTTTGGCACCGCCCCCGGACGACACCGCGCTTGCCGGCACCGGCGGATGTCCGTAAGTCCTCCCCTCCTCATGCCCACCATCGTCTTCACCATCGCCAACCAGAAGGGCGGCGTCGGCAAAACCACGACCGCGGTCAACCTCGCCGCGGCCCTGGCCGAGAAGAAGGTCCATACCCTGCTGGTGGATCTCGATCCGCAGGCCAACGCGACGAGCGCGGTTGGAGTGGAGAAGCAGGCGGGTCGCAGCCTTTACGGCCCCCTCCACGGCGAAGGCTCGGCGTTCGAGATGATCACGCCGACCGCCTATGAACACCTGGCCCTCATCCCGAGCGAGGAGGATCTCGCCGCCGCCGAGATCGAAATCGCCCAGATGGAGAACTACCTGGGCAAGCTCAACACCGTCCTCGATCCCATCCGCCGCTCGAACGGCTACCGGGCCATCATCATCGACTGCCCGCCGGCGCTGGGCATGCTGTCGATGAACAGCCTGGCCGCCGCGGACTACCTGTTGATCACGCTCCAGTGCGAGTACCTGGCCCTCGAGGGCCTCGGCCAGATCCTGCGCAACGTCGAACGCCTCAAGTCCGCCCACATCAATGACCGCCTGCAGCTGGGGGGCGTCGTCATGACGATGTTCGACGGCCGCACAAACCTCGCCCGCCAGGTTGTCGACGAAGTGAAGCAACACCTCCCCGACAAGGTCTTCGCCACCGTCATTCCCCGCACCGTCCGGCTGAGCGAGGCCCCGAGTTTCGGCAAACCGATCTTCGCCTACGATCCGCACGGCCAGGGCTCGGTCGCCTACCGCAGCCTTGCCCAGGAGGTGATTGCGCGCTTTGGTCTGCTCACCCCCTGAGCCCACCCGGCGGTTTCGCCGCAACCCTTTCCGTCCTTCTTCGTCGAGCCCCCGGTCGCCCGCCTCGCGCCGAACCATGCGCGCCGCCTTCGAAAAGTACCGTCAAGCCTTCCTCGTCGGGCTGCAGAGCAACATCGTCTACCGGTGGAACTTTGCGGTGCGCGGGTTCTTTTCGCTCTTCCACCTCGCCGTGGTCTTCATCCTGTGGGGCGCGGCCTTCGCCGGCACCGATTCCATCGGCGGCTTCGACCTGCGGCAGACGCTGACGTACTTCGTGACCCTGCTGGTCCTGCAGTTCTTCATCAGCGCCTTCAACGAGGACTACCAGATCAGCGAGGAGATCCGCAACGGGCTGATCAACCAGTTCCTGCTGAAGCCCATCAATTATTTCCTCTACCGCTTCAGCATCTTCGTGGCGGCCCGGCTTGTTTCCGGCGCCTTGATTCTCCTGCCGCTCATCGGGGCACTGCCGGTCATCCACGACTCCCTCTCCTTTCCGTCCGAGCCCTGGCGCCTCGGCGTCGCCCTGCCCGCCCTGGCGATGTCCGCGCTGATCCAGTTCAGCATCGCCTACTGTTTCGGGATGCTGACGTTCTGGTTTCTCGAAATCCAGGGTTTCGTCATCCTCTCGATGGCCGTCGAGGCGGTGCTCGGCGGACAGATCTTCCCGTTGGATCTCATGCCCGAACCGATCTTCCGCGCGGCCCAGTATCTGCCCTTCTACTACCAGATGTACTTCCCGGGCGCGATTCTCACGGGCCGTCTCGGGCTCGCCGACGCCCTCCAGGGCCTCGCGATCCAGGCGGTCTGGGTCGCCGTGCTGCTCGTCGCCAACCAGATCCTCTGGGCCCGCGGCCTCCGCCGCCACACGGCGGTCGGCGGCTGACCTTCCTCCCGTTCCCCGCCCCCTCCTCGAACCTCCGCGATGCTGCACTACCTGAAAGTCTGGGGCGCGAGCGCCCGCTACTCGATGGTCCGGACGCTCATGTTCCGCGGCGACTTCTTCGTGTGGTCGCTGGTCGAGCTTTTCTGGATGAGCGTCAACCTGCTCCTCGTCGCCGTGATCTACCGCCACACGACCAACGTGGCGGGCTGGAGCAAGTACGAGATGATGCTGCTCGTCGGCACCTCGATGCTGATCCAGCGGTTCCTGATGGGGTTCTTCTGGAGCAGCATCTTCGAGATGGGGCGCAACGTCCGCACGGGCAACTTCGACTTCTTCCTCGCCCAGCCCGGCAACATCATGTTCATGGCCACGACGCGGAAGCTCGATCCGGACAGCCTGATCAACTCCGCGGTGGCCCTCAGCGTGGTGATCTACTCGGCGCGGCAGCTCGGGCTGCACCCCGGGTTCGGCGAAGTGGCGCTCTACGCCGGCCTCGTCTTCTGCGGCCTGGTGATCCACTATAGCATCCTGGTGCTGTCCGTCTCGGCGGTCTTCTGGCTGACGAGCGCCCAGGGCGTCGAGGGCGGCTATTTCACCCTGACAGAGTTCTCCCGGCTGCCCCGCGAGGCCTTCAAGGGAGTCACGAACGTCCTGTTTGTCTGGCTGCTGCCGGTGGTCGTGGTCAGCAATGCCCCGGCCCGCGTGCTCCTCCACGGATTCGAGGTGCGATGGGCCCTGTGGCTCGCCGGCCTGGCCGCCCTCTGGTTCGCTCTCGCCGTCTTCGTCTTTCACCGCGGCCTCCGCCGCTACGCCAGCGCCAGCTCGTGATGGATCCCGCCCACCGCCTGATCGAACGCCTCGGGGTCGCCTTCCGCGACCGCGCGCTGCTCGATCGCGCCCTGACGCATTCCTCCCTGCTCCAGGATCGGCCGGATCTCCGCGAAAGCAACCAGCGCCTCGAGTTCCTCGGCGACGCCGTGCTCCAGCTGGTGCTCACGGAGGAGCTGTTCCGCCGCTTTCCCCAAGATCGCGAGGGCGTGCTCAGCAAGCGGCGCGCCGCGCTCGCCAACGGCACCTACCTCGCGCGGCTCGCGCGGGAGATCGGCCTGGATGCCGCCCTGCGGTTCGGCGCAAGCGAGGAGGCAACCGGCGGCCGGGACCGCGATTCGGCACTCGAGGACGCCTTCGAGGCGCTGATTGGCGCCGTCTATCTCGATCGCGGCCTGGACGAGGCCCGCCGGGTCGTGCTCCGCATCTACCGCGGCATCGAGGAGCGACTCGCCGCCGTCGAGGATTTTGAGAATCCCAAGGGCCGCCTGCAGGAGATCGTCCAGCCGCTGCACGGCAACCAGGCGCTCCGGTACGAGGTCCTCTGCATCGAAGGGGAAGACCATGCCCGCAGCTATGAGGTCGCCGTGTTTCTGATCGATCGCCAGCTGGGTACCGGGCGCGGCACCTCCAAGAAGTCCGCCGAGGAAGCGGCCGCCCGCGAAGCCCTGCGCGTCCTGCGCGCGACCTGAGGCGGTTTCAGTGGCCGGGCGGCCGTCTTGGCGCGCCGCTGCCGCGGAGTCGGGCGCGGGCTTGTCGGATCCGCCTGCCCGGCTATGGTGGGCCGCTCCGCATGCCGGAAGTCTCCTCCAGTGCCCGCCACCGGCTCACCGGTGTCTGCCCGCCCGCCCGGGGCGCGGTCGTCGCCGCGCTGACCCGCACCCATCCGGCGCCGGTCTGGCTCGTCGTGACCGACACGCTGAAGGCCGCCGAACACCTCGCCGAGGATGTGACGTTCTTTGCCAGCCTCGACGGCGAGGCCCGGCCGGTCACCTCCCTTGTCTTTCCAGAGTCCCTCGCGGAATCGAGCGAGATGCGCGAGGCGTTTGCGGCCTCGAGCGAACGCCTCGCGGTGTTGTCGCGGCTGCGGGCGATCCGCGGGATGGCAGCGGCCCCCGACACGCTGGTCGTGGTCACCACGCCGGGGGCCTTGTTCCAACCGGTGCCGGCCCTGGAGGAATTCTCTCGCCGCGAACTCGCACTGACCCGCGGACAGCCGCAGCCGTTCGCGCAACTCCTGGAGGAGCTCCGCCGGCTGGACTACGATTGCGAAGCGGTGTGCGAGGCGCCCGGCCACTACGCCGTTCGCGGCGGCATCGTCGATGTCTACCCGGTGACCGCGGATCGCCCGTATCGCCTGGATTTCTTCGGCGACGAGATCGAATCGATCCGCGAGTTCGATCCCGTCTCGCAGCGCTCGGGGGCCGCCGTCGAGCGAATCACCCTCGCCGCCTCTCCGCGCGTGCACCTCGACTCGAGCGGCACGGGACTGGCCGACTACCTCGCCCCCGCCTCCCATCTGCTGCTGATCGAACCGGCGATGCTGGAGGCCGAGGTCAACGCGCTGGCACCGGCCGATCACGCCGGACTGGGGCCGTTGCTCGCCCGCGCCGCGGCGACCTTCGGGCTCGGCGACCTCGACGAGGCGTGCCCGTGGTTCGACAACGCCGCCCACGAGGTCACCTGGAACACGGAGGCACTCGCCCACCACCGGCGAACCCCGGGCGACGGACTGGTCGCCCAGGAGCGCCTGACCGTGGAGGAAGACGCCCGCCGGGACTTTCTCCACCAGCTCGCCGGCTGGCAGGCCGATGGGTACGAGGTGGCGATCGTCGTCGCCAAGGAGGGAGAGGAGCAACGGGCCCGCGAGATCCTCGCGGCCGACCCGCGCCTGAAGACGCTGCATCCCCGCTGGCTGCGCGGCACGCTCAACGAGGGCTTCCGACTCACCGACCGCGACGGCGCCCGGTTTGCGCTCGGGGGCCGGCCGGCCGCGGCTCGCTCCGCCCGCAGCGCCCCCGCGCGCGGCCTCGTCCTCGTGACAGAGACGGAGGTGTTCGGGCGCCAGCGCCCCCGTCGCCCCGTGCTGGCGTCGCGGGCCGTCGCCCACCGCGCCCAGGTCGACCAGCTGCTCGATTTCTCCGAACTCGTCGAGGGCGACTTCGTCGTTCACCTCCAGCACGGCATTGCGCACTACCGGGGCATCACCCGGATCGACACCGCCCAGGGCCTGCGGGAGGTCATTTCGCTGGAGTTCGACGACAGCGTCACGCTCCACGTGCCGCTGCAGGAATCGCACCTCATCAGCCGCTACGTGGGCCTGAGCAAGACCCGCCCCCAGTTGGGGCGCATCGGCTCCGGCCGCTGGGAGAAGGCCCGCCAGGCCGCGGAACGCGCCACCCTGGATCTCGCCGCGGAACTGCTCCGCATCCAGGCCGCCCGCGAGGCCCAACCCGGCCAGGCCTGCGCCCCTGACAACGCGTGGCAGAAGGAGTTCGAAGCCTCGTTTCCGTTCACCGAGACCCGAGATCAGCTCCGCGCCATCGCCGAGACCAAGGCCGACCTGGAGAAGACGCGCCCGATGGATCGGCTGATCTGCGGCGATGTGGGCTTCGGCAAGACGGAAGTCGCCATCCGCGCCGCCTTCAAGGCCGTGCAGGACGGACGCCAGGTGGCGGTGCTGGTGCCCACCACCGTCCTCGCCCAGCAACACCTCAACACGTTTCGCGAGCGCATGGCGGGCTACCCGATCGTGATCGAGATGCTCAGCCGCTTCCGCTCGCGAGCGGAGCTGAAGAAGATCCTCGCCGCCACCGCCGCCGGCCAGGTCGACATCCTCATCGGCACGCACCGGCTCCTCCAGCACGATGTCGTGTTCAAGGAACTCGGCCTGGTGGTGATCGACGAGGAGCAGCGGTTCGGAGTGAAGCACAAGGAGGTCTTCAAGCGCATGCGCGCGACCGTCGATGTGCTGTCGATGAGCGCGACCCCGATCCCGCGCACGCTCTACCTCGCGCTCACCGGGGCGCGCGACCTGAGCGTGATCGAGACGCCCCCTTCCAACCGCCATCCGATCCAGACCATCGTCAAGACCTACGACGAGAAGGTCGTCGTCGATGCGATCCACTTCGAGCTCCGGCGCGGCGGCCAGGTCTTCTACCTGCACAACCGGGTCCAGACGATCGATCTTGTCGCCGCCCGGCTGCGGGAGCTGCTGCCCGGGGTGCGCATCGGCGTCGGCCACGGCCAGATGCATGCCGACGAACTCGAAGAGGTCATGACGGAATTTGTCGCCGGCCGATACCAGGTGCTGGTCTCGACCACCATCATCGAGAGCGGCCTCGATATTCCCAACAGCAACACCATCATCATCGAGGGAGCGGACCGCTTCGGCCTGTCGCAGCTTTACCAGCTCCGCGGGCGGGTCGGACGGTTCAAACACCAGGCATACGCCTACCTCCTCCTGCATCGCCACACCCGGCTCCTCGAGGTCGCCCGGCAACGCCTGACCGCCATGCGGCAGCACAACCAGCTCGGCGCCGGCTTCCGCATCGCGATGCGGGACCTGGAGCTGCGCGGGGCCGGCAACCTGCTCGGCGCCGAGCAAAGCGGCCACATCGTCGGCGTCGGCTTCGAGCTCTACTGCCAACTCCTGCGGCAATCGGTCGCGCGGCTGCGCGGCGAAAAGACCGCCGCCACCATCCGTGCGGCCGTGAAGCTCGACTTCGTCTTTGTCGGCGACGGCACCCCGACCTCCGGCGCCACCGGACGCCACGTCGACGGTTACACCGCCCTGAAGGACGACGAGGACGCCCACGCCGTCGAAGTTGCCGGGATCCAGGCCCGCATCCCGTCGACCTACGTCGCCGAAACCCGCCTCCGCATCGACTTCTACCGCAAGCTGGCGATGGCCGACTCCCTGCCGGTCCTCCGCCAGATCGAGTCCGACCTGCGGGACCGCTTCGGGAAGTTCGGGGAAGAGGTCAAAGCCCTGCTGCTGGTGACAGAGGTTCGACTCCGGGCGGAACAAAAGGGCCTCCTCTCCGTCGAAACCGACTCCGGCCGGCTCAAATGCCTGCGGCGCCAGGGCGCCACGCAGGACTGGGTCCAGGTCGGAGGACGGTTTCCAAGGTTGACCGCCCCCAAGCCCCTCCTACGTTTGCGCGAAATTCTCTCGTTTGTGACCAATCTGCCGAACCCATGACGATCCGCTGCAGCCTCGTACCCACTCTGCTCGCCGTCGCGTCGATCGCCTCCCTGCCAGCCCAAACCCCGGCACCGGCAGGACCGTCCAGCGACCCGGTTGCCCAGAACCTGAACCTTCGGTTCGCGAACGGCATCGTCGCCGTTGCCGAGGAAAAGATCATCACCGTGGCCGATGTGATGCAGGAGATCGGCCCCCTCCTGCCCCAGCTCCGCAATGAGGCCCGCAACGAGAAGGAGTTCCAGGAGCGCCTGGAGCAGCTGCAGGACAGCGCGATCCAAAACCTGATCGATCGGGTGTTGATTGTGAAGGAGTTCCGCAAGGACGAGAAGCGCCAGATTCCGCAGCAGTACATCGAGAATGCGATGGCTGATGAGATCGCCGAACGCTTTGAGGGCGATCGGTCCAAGTTCCTCGCCTACCTTCGCGCCAAGGGCCAGACGATCCGCGACTACCGCCGCGAGGTGGAGGAGAACATCATCTTCCAGTACATGCAGGGTCAGCAGCGGAAGTCGCAGAGCATCGTCAGCCCGGTGCGCATCGAGACGTACTACAACGAGAACAAGGACCGCTTCTACCGGGAGGACGAGGTCCACCTGCGCCTCATCCAGCTGACCCGCACCGAGACCGAGACGGACGCCACCTTGATGGAACAGGCCCGGATGATTGTCTCCCGTGCCAAGGCCGGGGAGAAATTCGAGGATCTCGCGAAGCAGTTCAGCAAGGACCTGAAGCGCAGCAAAGGTGGCGACTGGGGTCCGCTGAAGCGCTCCGACTTCCGCAAGGAGTTCAGCGAGGTTGCCTTCAACCTGAAGAAGGGCGAGGCGTCCGAACCGATTCTGCTCCCGGAGGGCGCATTTATTCTCTACGCCGAGGATCGCCGCTTCGCCGGCATCCAGCCGCTCGACGAGGTGCGCGATCAGATTGAGCGTGTGCTCATCCAGCAGATGTCCCGCACCAGCCAGGAACGCTGGCTCGAGCGACTCCGCCGCAACGGCTACGTAAAGTACTACTGATCGCCTCCGGCGACCCCGGTAAACGCAAGCGCCGCGATCGCCCGGGAACCGATCCTGGTCCGCGGAGCCGGCAGAAACGCCCGCACGACGGTACCGATGTAGTTGCGCTCGGCCACCAAAGTCCCATCCGGTTCCCGATTCGCCAGCCCCTGCACCACCCATCCGCGGGCGGTGCGGCGCAACAACTGGTGCGCCACCGGCCTCCCCGCATCGCCCAGGAACACCACGGTCATCCCGGCCCGGAGCGAACGCAGGGCCTGCCGCTGGATCACGATCACCGTGCGGTCCGGAAACAGCGGCGCCATCGAGTCACCGCAACCCACCATCACGTCTCCCGACGGCAGGGTCGCAGCCAGCGCCTCCGCCTTCCGCCACGCCTGCACCGCGGCGCTCACGTCCTGCTCGGTGGAAGCCTTCGCCCGGTCCCCCGCGACTTCGTCCGCTGCCAGGCTGCAACCCACTCCGGCCAGGAAAAAGCCCGCGCCGAGGCGCAAGAAAGACAGGACGGGGCGGGATCGTGGGTGTTTCCCCATCGGGGAATCCTAGACACCCTGAACCAATCCGTGAATAGGGTGCCCACTGGTTTTGGAGCCGCCACGATCCCTCAGTACGATCGGACGTAAGGATTGGCAGCCGGCGCGAAGGCGTCCCATCCTGCCGCCGTGCCCCCAGCCCCCGACCGGCCCACCCCCAACCGTCTGCGCGAAACCGCCGCCAATGACCGCCCGCAGGAGCGCCTGGAGCGGTTCGGCCCGCAGGTCCTCAGCGATGCCGAACTGCTCGCCATGCTGCTGCGCAGCGGCACCCAGGGCCACGATGTGCTGACCCTCTCGACCCGCCTGATTCAGGAGGCAGGATCCCTGGCCGGCCTCACCCGCTGGCACGTGCAGGACTTCCGCCGGCTGAAGGGCATCGGCCCGGTGAAGGCCCTGCAGTTGGTCACGGTGATGGAGGTGGCCCGCCGGGTCGTGGCCCAGCAGGGCGAAGCGCACCCGCTGCTCGATCGGCCCGAACGGATCGCAGCCCACCTCCTGCCTTTCACCTTGGGCCTCGAAGTCGAGAAGTTCTGGGTGCTCTGCCTGAATCGGCGCAACCGGCTCCTCCGGCTCGTCGAGCTCACCTCGGGCACCGCCAACGCCACCCTGGCCCATCCCCGCGAGGTGTTTCGCACGGCGGTCCGCGAAGGTGCCTCCGCGGTCGTCTGCGCCCACAACCATCCGAGCGGCGATCCCGCGCCCAGCGCTCCGGACATCCAACTCACCCGCCAGCTTCGCGAGGCCGCCCGCACTGTCGACATCGCCCTGCTCGATCACCTGATCCTCGGCCGTGCCGCGGCCGATCCCACCGGGAGGGGATTCTACAGCTTTCGGGAAGCGGGTGTGCTCTGATTCCGCCCGGTGCGGCGCACGGAGGCGCCCGGGTCGGACCCCGCCCGGCTCTGCCTACAGGCGCCCAGTCACGCTGGCACGGGCGGCGGCGGTGAGCATCCGCTCCGTGTCGGCCACCAAACGTTCGGTGTCACCCGGGAAGATCTCCGGCGCCACCTCCGCGCGAAACTGCTCCCAAGCCGCGTGCAGGAAATTGCGGATGTCGCCGGTCTGTTCGTGCTGCACCTGATCGGCCTGGGCCCGCAATTCGGGGATGCCGGTGTCGTGCAGACGCTTCGTATGGTCGATCAAGGCATCGAACTGCACCTGCGCCTCGGCCAGCGGCAGCGCCTTAATCCGATTCACCCAATCCGTGAAGCCGGGCTCCGGCAGCCGCGGCAGCGGCTTGGTCTGGATGCCATTGGCGCGGAAGACCCCGAGTTGCGCATCGGAAATCCGGTTCGCAAACCGCACCTCCTCCTCGACCGCCTGGGCGGCTTCGTAAGCGATCCCGAAGGCCTGCAGGGCCCCGGAGGAGTAGACGTTGGATTGCCGGGCGTACCCCGAACACGCGAGGTTTCGCACATTCCCCAGGGCCCGGGTGAACTCGAAGATCTTCGCACCAAAGCGCTCCAGGCAGCGCAGCCAGTCCTCCTTCTGGCGCAGGGCCGCGAGCGACTCGATGTACTCGGGGCAGGATTCCCGCAACAGCGACTCGATCTCCTCCTCGATCATCCGCGCGATGTGCGGCTCGCACAAATCGAGCATCTCCATCCGCTGCCGCATCCGCTCCACCGATTGCTCCGTCGCCGACAGCTTGCCGCGGTGATCTTCCCGGACCTTCCGGGACAGAATGGCCATGAACGGCGGACGCGTCGCCTGCAGGGCCCGGAGTTCCGCTTCCTTTTCCGTCCAGACCGGCGTGAGCTGGGCACGGCAGAGCTTCAGATGCGCCTCGCGGTGCAGGAGGTCATGCAGCTTGCGGGTTAGTCCAGATTCGCTCACGGGAAGGACACCAGTTCACTCGGAAATCCCCTCCCGCGCAAGATCCGCCTCCCACCCCGGGGAGGCCGGCGCCCCCGGGGAATCCCGGTGCGGAGCCTCCCGTCGTTGACGAACCGGTTTCGCCCCCTACGGTCCCCCCGCGATGCCCCCCACGCGTCTTCCCACGGCCGCCGCCTGGTGGCTGGCCCTCAGCCTCCCGCTCGCCGCCGCCGAACCGGATCTCGCCGCCACCCTGGCACGCGGCCAGACCCTCTTCTTCGCGCATTGCTCCATGTGCCATGGAGCCACCGGCGACGGGATCCTCGGCGTGTACCCGCCCCTGGCGGGCTCCGACTGGCTTGCCGCCAACCTGCCGGACGCCATTGCCGGAGTCGTCTCCGGCCTGAACAAGGAGATCGTGGTGAAGGGCCAGACCTACCGCGGGCAGATGCCGCCCATCATGCTGGAAGATGCCCAGGTCGCGGACGTCCTCACCTTCGTCCTGAACTCATGGGGCAATCCCGGCGGTCGCGTCAGGGCGGACGAAGTGAAGGCCATCCGGGCCACCACCCCCTTCAAGACCTTCGACGACCTGAAGAAAGCCGCCGACTACCGGCCGCTGCCGCCCGCCCCGGAGGGTTTCACGCTTCGGGAGCTGGTCCGCCTCACCGACTTTGGCGTACGCCTCGCCAGCGATGGCCGCGGCGGGCCGTTGTACGTGCTCGGCCAGGCGGGCGGCCTGTGGCGCGTCGATCCGGGCACGGGCAACCTGAAACAGATCCTCTGGCCCAGGGATTTTGTGGGACTCAAGCCGCTCGACTTCCAGACCCTCGGCCTGGTCCGCGACACGGAAGGCCGGCTCTGGTTCACGATCAACCAGCGCGTCGCCACCCGCCCCCACGAGACCAACGAGGTCGCGATCTTCCGCACCACCGCCTTCAACGACGAGGGCGATCCGATCGCGCCGCGGCCCTGGTTCCAGACGAGCTACCCCTGGGGCAACAGTTTCTACAATCACGGGATCTCCGACCTGCGCTTCGGCCCCGACGGCATGCTCTACGTGAGCAGCGGCTCCCGCACCGACGGCGGCGAGGCCGGCAACGTCGATCATTTTGCCAAGATCGGCGAGACCGAGATCACCGCCGCGCTCTGGCGGCTCGATCCCCGCGCCGCGCAGCCGAAGATCGAGGTGATCGCCCGCGGCATCCGCAACGCCTACAGCTTTGCCTGGGACGGCAGCGGAAACCTTTTCAGCGTCTCCAACGGCCCGGATGCCCACGCGCCCGAGGAGATGGACCACATTGTCCCGCCGCCGCCCGGGGGGACGCCGCGCCACCACGGATTCCCCTACCAGTTCGGCGACGCCCCGGCGGACACCAAATGGTATCCCCATACGCCCGCCGCGCCACCAGGACTGAACTTCGTACGCCCGGTCCTCAACGTCGGGCCCGCCGCCCTGATGTACGGCAAACCCACGAGCACGTTCAACGCCCACAGTTCTCCCACCGGTCTCACCTGGCTCGGCGCGGAGTGGCCGGAGCGCATACGCCAAGGATTTCTCGTGGGCCGGCTCGGCAGCTTTGTCATGGGACCCGGACCGGAAGAGGAGCACGGCTTTGATCTGCTACACCTGCGGATGGAACGGCGCTCCGACGGCCAGTGGCTCGCGCACACCACGACCTTCCTGGCGCCGCTGGGCCGTCCCATCGACGTGCATATCGGCCGCCCCGGCACCCTCTACGTGCTGGAGTACACCCGCCCCACCGACCTCAAGAGCCGCGCCGGCTGGCTGCCGGGTCGAATCCTCGTCCTCGAGGCCAAGCAGTGATGGCGTCGGGTGCTTCGCCGCCAAACGCGCCCCGGATCCCGGAGGATCCCTCGGTCGCGCCGTCAGCCGGGTGGCGCGGGCTTTCCCGTCGCCGCTTCCTCCGTCGGGTCGCGGTTGCCCTCGCCAGCACCGGGGTCACCCGTCAGGTTCGGGCCGCCGCCGCCATGCCTTCGCCCTTTCCGCCCAGCGACCACTGCGACGGCCGCCGCTTCTTCAATCCCAACGGCGGCAACCCGCTGGGCTTCGGCGCCCTGCTTCGCTGGCAATTCAACCGCCGTCAGGGTGCCTGGCCCGCCTGGGTGGAGAATCAAGCGAAGCCGCGCCTCCCGTCGCTCGTGGGTCCGCGCGAGTGGGTCGTGACGTTCGTCAACCACGCCACCTTTCTGATCCAGCTGCCCGGCCTCAACCTCCTCACCGATCCGATCTGGTCGGACCGCTGCAGTCCGGTGTCGTGGGCCGGCCCCAAGCGTGTGCACGCCCCGGGCCTGCCCTTCGAGGCCCTGCCGCCCATCCACGGCGTGCTCCTGACGCACAACCACTACGACCACCTCGACCTCCCGACCCTGCGACGCCTTCATGCCGCCCATCGGCCACTGATCCTCACCTCACTCGGCAACCGCGGCTTTCTCGAGCAGGAGGGCGTTCCCGGCGCCGTCGAGCTCGACTGGTGGCAGGAACATCTCCTCCGGCCCGAAGTGCTCGTCACCTTCACGCCCGCCCAGCATTTCGCCGCTCGCGGGCTGACCGATCGCATGGAAACCCTGTGGGGCGGCTTTGCCCTCACCACGCCCGCCGGAAAACTCTACTTTGCGGGGGACTCCGGCTACTTCGAGGGCTTTCGCGTCATCGGCGAACGCCTCGGTCCGTTCGATCTCTCCTTCATCCCCATCGGGGCCTACGAACCGCGCTGGTTCATGAAGCCCGTGCACTGCGATCCGGCCGAGGCGGTGCGCATTCATCGCGACGTGCGCAGTCGCCGCAGTCTCGCCATGCACTTCGGCTGCTTTCCCCTCGCGGACGACAGCTACGAGCAGCCGATGCGCGACTTCCTCGCCGCCCGCAACGCCGCGGGATTGGACGACGCGGAGTTCGCCCTGCCCGCCGTGGGCGAAACCCGGGTCTATCCCCTCGGATAGGTTCCTCCCCTGCATCCTCGCCCTCGCGGGCGCAGCCCAACTCCGGCATTGGAAATCACCGTCCTCCCGTGCCACGCTGCACGCCTCCCGTTCCGCCTCCCTGCCTTCACCCCGCATGAAATCGATCGCCGCCTCCCTGCTCGTCCTGGCCCTGCCCCTCGCCGCCTCCGCGGCCGCGACCCTGTCCGGCTCCCGCCCCAACATCATCTTCATCATCACAGATGATCAGGGTTACGGTGACATCTCCGCCCACGGCAATCCGATCCTGCAGACCCCCCACCTCGATCGCCTGCACCGCGAGGGCGTGCGCTTCACCGATTTTCACGTGAGCCCGACCTGCGCTCCGACGCGCTCCGCGCTCCTCACGGGACGGCACGAATTCAAGAACGGCATCACGCACACGATCCTCGAGCGCGAGCGCCTCGCGCCCGGGGCGGTCACCCTGGCCGAGGTGCTGCGCGCTGCCGGCTATCGCACCGGCATCTTCGGCAAGTGGCACCTCGGCGACGAGCCCGCCTACTGGCCGAGCCGGCGCGGCTTCGACGAGATGTTCATCCACGGGGCGGGCGGCATCGGCCAGACGTATCCGGGTTCCTGTGGCGACGCCCCGGGCAACACCTACTTTGACCCCGCCATTCTCCACAACGGGAAGTTCGTGCGCACCCGCGGGTATTGCACCGATGTCTTTTTCGCCCAGGCGATGCAGTGGATCGCCGGGCAGAAGCGCGGCACGCCTTTCCTCGCCTGGATCTCGCCCAACGCCCCCCACGCGCCGCTGCAGGTGCGGCCGGAAGATGAGGCCCGCTACTCGGGCAAGGTGCCCGACGCCAACACCGCGAAGTACTTCGGCATGGTGGCCAACATCGACGACAACGTCGGCCGGTTGCTGGCGCGCCTCCAGGAGCTGGGCATCGACCGCGACACCCTGGTGGTCTTCATGAACGACAACGGCGGCACCGGCGGGGTGCGGATCTTCAACGCCGGCATGCGCGGCCAGAAGGGATCGCCGTGGATCGGCGGCACGCGGGCCTCGTCCTTCTGGCGCTGGCCCGGCCGCCTGCAACCCGCCGATGTCCCCGCGCTCGCCGGACACATCGACTTCTTCCCCACCCTGGCCGAACTCGCCGGAGCCAAGCTGGATGACCAGGCGCGCCGGCAGGTGGACGGCCGCAGCCTCGTGCCGCTCCTCGCCAACCCGCGGGCCGACTGGCCGGATCGCACTCTCGTCGCCCACGTGGGCCGCTGGCCCGTCGGCACCTCTCCCGACGAGTGGAAGTATCGCAACGGCAGCATCCGCAACACGCGCTGGCAGCTCGTCTCCATCGACGGCGGTCGCGAACCCCAGTGGCAGCTCTTCGACCTGAAGGCGGACTACGCCGAGACCACCAATGTGGCGGCCGCCCACCCGGACGTGGTCGCCTCCCTCGCGCGGAGCTACGACGCCTGGTGGGCCGCTTCCCGGCCCCTGATGGTCAACGAAGGCGCCAAGGCTCCGAAACTGAATCCGATGAAGGAGCTGTACTGGCAGCAGTTCGGCGGCGGGCCGAGCCAGGAGGACCTCGACAAGATGGACCCGGTCAAGTTTGCCGAAGGCCAGCGCAACCCCAAGAAGGCAGCCAAAAAGGCCGCGAAGTAGTCGCCGCAGGACCTTGGCTAGGCGCCGCGCGGTTTCGGCCAAAATCCGCGCGGTTTTCGTCATCCCCTTTCCCGCGGAAAGGAGCCAGACTGCACGGCGTCCGCTCCTGCCGCCATGCCCCCTTCCTCCCCCGGCTCGTCCCTGCCTTCGCTCACCCGCCGCCAGCTCGTCCGGCTCCTCGCCGCCGCCGGTTTCGGCGCGCCATTCGCCTCCCGGCTCGTGGCCGATGAAGCCCCGAAGGGGGCCAAAACCGCCACCGTGCCGGAGAACAAGGTGGTGCCGCCCACGCCGCGCGACCGCTACCCGGCCACGCTCGTGAACGGGAAGGTGATCCAGCCGCAGCGGCCGCTCGCGGTCCTCCACGAGACCGACGTGCTGGTCGTCGGGGGCGGCCCGGCTGGGTTCGCCGCCGCCGTCGCCGCCGCCCGCACCGGGGCGAAGACCACCCTCGTCGAGCGTTACGGCTATCTCGGCGGGCTCTGGACCGGCGGTCTCGTGCTGCTGGTCTACCCCACCCACGCGACGGAGAACGGCGTTCTGACCAAGGTCGTCCGCGGCATCGGGGATGAACTCCTCGGCCGCATCGCCAAGTTCGCGTCGGGCGCGACCAACTACAACGAGGGCCGCCGCGATCCAACCACCGATCCCGAGCTCACCAAGCTCGTCATGGACGAGATGGTCGCGGAAGCCGGCGTGAAGATGCTCTTCCATTGCTGGGTCGCCGACGTGGTCATGGACGGAAACTCCGTCCGCGGGGTGGTGCTCGAAAGCAAGGCCGGGCGGCAGGCCGTGCTCGCAAAGGTCGTGGTCGACGCGTCGGGCGACGGCGACGTGTTTGCCGCCGCCGGGGCCGAATACGAGCAGCGGCTGCACGCCATCGGACTCGTCCACCGGGTTGGCAACGCTGATCGCACCGACCTCGCGAAGCTCAAGGCGGCCGGCTTCAAGAGCCTCGGCAGCGTCGAACCTCTCGCCAGCGTGAAATGGGTCAACCTGCGCGGTCCCAGCACCGACGGCCTCGACGTCGGGGAACTGAGCCGACTCGAGATGGAGCACCGCCGCACCATCTGGAAGCGCGTGCAGCAGCTGCAGCAGACGCCCGGCGGCGAAAACGTGTTCTGGCTGCAGACCGCGCCGCAACTCGGCGTGCGCATCACCCGGCTCCTCGCCGCCACCAAGCAGCTCACCAACGCCGAGGCGCGGGCGTATACGAAATTTCCCGACACGATCGGCGTCGGCGGCACCTACGGCAGCGGCGGCAAGAACCCCGGCTGGCCGATTCCCTACGGCGCCCTCGTGCCGAAGAAGGTCGACAACGTCCTGGCCGCCGGCCGCTGCATCTGCGTCGACACCAAGCTGGTCGAGGACATGCGCCTCATCGCCACCTGCCTGATCACGGGACACGCCGCGGGCGCGGCCGCCGGCCTCGCGGTGCAGAGCCGGTGCCGGCCGCGCGACGTCGCCATTCCCCAACTCCAGCAACTCCTGCGGCGCCAGGGCGCATACCTCGGCTGAGACAACCTTCCGGGCATGACCCCCTCCCGGAGGATTCCCACCCTGTCCCGCCGCGGGCGGAAACTCCTGCGCTGGGTCGCCCTGGCGCTCGGTGTCGCCTGCGCCTGGCCGGGCCGGCCAGAGGGTTGGTTCTCCACGTCGCTCGTCCTGCCGGCGCTCAGTCCGTTGACGGCGCTCGGCGGTGCAACCGCTGCGCGCTCGATCGGCATCATCGCCCTGCTCGCGCTCCCAGGCCTGGTGCTGGCGTGGGCCGTGCCGCGTTTTCTCTGCAGCCACCTCTGTCCCGTGGGCCTTCTGCAGGAACTCGTGTCTCGGCTTTTTCGCCGCTCCTCCCGGTCGTGGCGGGGTTTTCCTGCCGTCGGACTGGGCCTCGCCCTGGCCACCCTGGCGGGCGCCCTTCTTGGGTATCCCCTCTTTCTCTGGCTCGACCCGTTCGCGATCTTCAACGGCGCCCTCCATGCCTGGCGCGCCCCGCTGGCGGTCGGCAACCTGCTCGCCGGCTTGCTGCTTCCCCTTCTCCTCCTCGTGGAACTCGTCTGGCCGCAATTATGGTGCCGCCGGCTCTGCCCGCTGGGCGCCACGCAGGACCTTCTCCGGTATTCGCGTCGGGCGTTGATCCCGCGCCCGCCACGCGGCGCTCCCGCGACTACGGGTGCCCGCTCCCCGGCCCGGCGATGGTTTTTGGTTGCCTGCGGGGGCGCGGCCGGCGCCTGGGCGGCGCGCCGAGTGCAGGCCCAACCGCCTCCGCTGCGCCCTCCCGGTGCCCTCGCCGAGGCTGAGTTCGCCGGCGTCTGCGTGCGGTGCGGCAACTGCGCGCAGGCCTGCCCCTCCCACATCATCCAACCCGATTTCGCCGGGGGCCTGGCAGGACTGCTGGCACCGCGGCTCACCTATGTGTCGGACTTCTGCCGGGAGGGGTGCACCCGCTGCCACCAGGTCTGTCCCAGCGGTGCGATCCAGCGCCTGGCCCTGCCCGAGAAACGCCGCGCCATCATCGGGCTCGCCCAGGTGGACCTCGATCCGTGCCTGATGGCGCTGGGCCGCGAGTGCAATGCGTGTGTCCAGGCCTGTCCCTTCGAGGCCATCTCAGTTGCCGCCGGGCCCGACGGCTTTTCCTCCCGTCCTCTCGTGGATCCCCCGCGCTGCAATGGCTGCGGTGCCTGCGAAGCCGCCTGCCCCGTGCGCCCGCTCCGCGCCATCGTGGTCCAGCCCGCGCCACGCGGCTCCCTGGCAATTCCCTAGAACCGGTTCATCTGAAGAGCCGATGCGTCGGAGCGCAGCCCGCCGGCGGCGGGCGATCGAGCCCGCGGTGCTCGAGTGGCCACGCGTTCGCCTTCGGCCCTGGCGCGGACGCACGAGGTAGGAGTGCGTGACGGCCCCGCTGCGCCGCGCACCGCCTTCCGCCGCGTCCGGATACGCCCGCACGTACTCGACGCGGGCCTGTTCCGGCGCCACCGACACCCGCAGGATCCCTGACGCGCCCTGGATCACCCCGCTCTTGTAGCCGTATTCCGCGGCGCTGCGGATGTTGTCGAAACGGGAATGGCCCGGCTGCGGCACGAGTTGATAGACAATCCCATCGCGCTCCTGGAAGGCGTAGAGGTGATCGTGTCCGTGGAACACCACCGCGCCCCCGTTCCGCACGAGCAGATCGTGAATCGGCGCCGGCCAGCCGGGCCGTTTCTGCGCAAAGGTGCTCCGCCCATCGAGCTCCTTTCCGCCCCACTCGAAGAAGTGCGACGCCTCGGCCCCGCCGCGACCCTCGCGGGTCTCGCCTCCGACGAGGTGGTGGATGAACACAAACTTGAACTTTGCGCGGCTGGCCTCGAGGGTGCGCCGGAACCACTCGTACTGCTCCCGTCCCAGGGTGCGCCCCCAGTTGTCGGCGCCGCCGCCCCGGCCGCCCGCCGACGTCCAATACTGATCCAGCACGACGAACAACGCGTCGCCCCAGTGCCACGCGTAGTAGTTCTGCAAGAGCCCGGCCCGGGGATGCGGCGAGGCATTGCCGGTGTAGAATGCATCGGGGACCGGATTCGGAAAATAGCGTTTGCGCATGCCGTTCGACCACAGCGCCATCGCCTCGCCCTCGGCTCCCCGCCCCCGGCTCACCGTCTCGCCATCGTGGTTGCCGAGCACGAGGAACACCGGGGCCCGGGTGCCGATCAGGCCGAAATAGTAGCGCTGCGCCAGGTACTGGGGAAACGCCTCCTCAAACGACGGGTACTTGTCGGTCATGAAGGTGTCGCCGAGGTCGACGTGAAAATCCGGTTGGGCGGCGACCGCCTGGCGCAGGCTCTTCACGTAGGTGGGAGGATCGACGCCAAAGTCGAGGTGCGGATCGGCCTGCACCGTGAAGACAAACGGGGTCCCGGGGGGTCGAGCTGTGGTGAAGCTGGCCTCGACCGCCCGGCCAAACTCGGCCGCACCGGGTTTCCGCAGGCGCAGTTCGTACTGGTAACGCGTCGCGGGCTCGAGGGGCCCGAGCACCACCTCGACGGGCGCGCCGGAGGTGAACCGACGAAGTTCCGTCCGCTCGTTCAGGTCCGCCCCGCTCCTGCCGTAGGCGAGATAACCTTCAACTTCTTCGTAGGCGAGGACGCTGGCCGTCACCGAACGATCCGTGGGCCGGCCCAGAATGAGGTCGAACGGATGCGCCGGCACTTCGGTGCGGAAGGCCGGCGTGGGCATCCGCGCCCCGCCCTTCCCTCCCTTCCCGGCGCCCTCCCCGCGCGCCTGGGCCGCCAATGCCACCCCGCCAGGCAAACCCAGGATCACGACGGCGAGCGAAAGCGTGATCCACCGCCGGCGAAACGGCACCGCCGCGCTCCGCCGCCCCACCCCTCCTGCCCCGCCCGGCGTCTCGGCCACGTCAGTCACGCTGCTTGCCCTTCTTGCCGCCGCCTTTGCCGCCGCGTCGCTCCCCGGCTTCCTCCGGCGACGGCGCCTTGCTGGGATCATAGGCGGGATTCGGTGCCGCCATCGCCGCGCGAATGTCCTTCAGATAGGCGTCCATCCGCGCCTCCAGATCCGCGGCTTTCTCCGGCAGGCTCGGCGCGAGATCGGCGGCCTCCGCTGGATCACGATCGAGGTCGAAGAGGAGGCGGCGCTTGGTCTCGTAGTTGCGGATCAACTTGTACTGCCCCACGAGGATCGCAGTCGCCGGTCCCCCGTTGCCGAGATCATAGTGCGGAAAGTGGAACACGAGTTCCTCCTGTGGTCGCACCACGGTGCCACGTCCGGCGGGATCCTTCAGGACCGGAACAAGGCTGCCACCGTCGACCCCGGGGGCCAGCGGTGCCGGCACTCCGGCGAGTTCCCGAATTGTCGGCAGGAGATCGCAGGCCGTCACCGGCACCCGCGAACAGACGTTGGCCGCGACCCCCGGTCCCCGCACCAGGAACGGCACCCGCAGCCCGCCCTCCCGCACCGAGCCTTTGCCACCCGACAGCGGGGCATTGCCCACGCGTCCCTGGCTGCCGTGATCCGCCGTGTAGATCACGTAGGTGTTGCCGGTGAGACCGAGCCGATCCAGCGCGGCGAGGAGCAGGCCAAAGGTCTTGTCGATTTCGTCGGCGTCAGCCTTTGCCGTGGCACGCTCCGGCCGGCCCCCGCCGCCCGCGCCCTCTTTGCGTTCCTGGTTCGGGTAATGCGAAAGCTGAAGGTAAAAAGGCTGACCCGCCTCGCGGGCCCGCGTAACAAACGCGATGCCCCGTTCGGTCATGCCGTAGGCCTGCTTGGGATTCGGATTGGCGACATTGTCCGGTCCGCCGTTGCCCGTCGGGCCATCGCTTTCGTCGAAACCGTGCCGCGACGGATTCACCCGCCCCACGTGCCACTTGCCGAAATGCGCCGTGGCGTACCCGCTACCCTTCAGGAGCTCCGCCACGGTGATCTCCGTCTCAGGCAATTCCAGCACGGGTTCGGGCGGGATCAGCGCCGTGCGCACCGGACCCGATTCGCCTCGGCCGGCACCGACGTAGGTCATCCGCAGCCGGGCGGGGTTCTTCCCCGTGAACAACGCCGCCCGCGACGGCGTACAGCGCGGCGACAACGCGTAACCGTGGGCAAAGCGCATGCCCTCCCGCGCCAACCGTTCGATCGCCGGCGTGACGAACAGGCGGCTCCGGGAGTCCGCGAGGCGATCGTCCATCTGCACGGAGGTGTTGGACCAGCCCTGCGCCTCCGCCATCAAGACGACGAAATTGGGGCGCGACGCGAGTGTCCGGCCGGTCTCCGCCGCCAGGGCCCCGGTCGGCCCTCCCGCCACCACGCTGCAGCCCAGAATCGACAGAAGGGGAAGCAGGGGGGACAACCTCATCGCCCCAGCAGACCGCACCGAGATGAACCGCAGGGGCAAGCCTTCATTAAAGATCGTTTATCTTCGCCGCGGCCAACCCACGAAAACGGCCGCACCCGAAGAACCCGCCTTCGCCGGATACCGCTCCCGTGTCCAGGACGGGCCGATGCTCCGCGTCACTGTTCCGGCGATTCGGCGCGGTTGCCCTTGCGGTCGCCTTTCCCTCCACCTGGCGGTCGCTCGCCCGCTGGGCGCTGCCGACGCACGGGGTCGATCCCTTGCGCGGCCCGCTCGGTGAGGGTTCCCTTTGGAGAGAGATCCCGCCCCGCCAGCGCGGGATGATTGGGCGCAATCCGCATCGCGCGAAACAGGGAATTCGTCATCGGCAGGACGTCACCCAGCTGCTTCACGACCCCGTCGCGCGTGACGGGGTTGAGGTACTCCCAGACCAGCCGGCCCTCGGCGGTAACTTCGAAGAGGTGCCCTTCGGTGTCCGAGCAGATGAACGTGTTGCCGTTGGGGAGCCGCTGTGCACTCGACCCGATGTGGCTGAAGAACCCGTGGCTGTTCACCGCGGCGTAGCTCCAGACGATATGACGGGAGACCTGCCGCGGCGGGTTGTGCGTGTCCTTGTCGTAGGTCACGCGCCGGTAGCCGGCGTCGGGCGGGTTGACGTAACGGCCGGTGTCGCGTCCCTCCGCGTCGAGGCGCGGGTTGATTTCGAGGATGGAGGAGTGCGGCGTCCGCTGGAAGAGGTACTGGCCGTTGTTGAACACCATCAGGTGCCCGGCGCCGGGCAGACCGGGGCGGATCCAGTGGGCATCGTGACTGCCGCCCATCTGCTTGTGGCCCGAGGTGGCGTTGTCCCAGTTCTCGAGCACGCGGGGCGGATCGCCCCGGGCGTAACGCGCGGGATCACCAAAACGGTAGAGAAAATCCCCCGCGGGACCGGCGGCCTTCGCGATGCCGGCGGCGGGATCACCGGCCACGAAAGTGCCGTCGTGGTCGATCACATACAGCTCGCCCTGCACCGAGTTAATCACGAGGTGTCCGCTCTCCGGGTTGTAGTCGAGGGAGTTGCAGTGCAGCCAGTCGCGCTTCAACGGACGGCCGGGCAGGTTCAGGTTGATGCGCCCGGGGTAGTCCGCGATCGACTTGCCAACGCCGACATGATGGGGCTTCGCCGGATCGACGTCCTGCACCACGTGGTCGAAGAACCACCATTCCCAGACCACGCGGCCCTGCCCGTCCACCTCCACGATCGCGTCCATCTGCCCGCCTTCGTAGGGGCCCTTCCTGGGATCGGCGCCGGCGGCGATGGCCTGCTCGTGCGAAATGGCCCGGTTGGCGATGTAGAGGGTCGTGGGGGCGTTGAGTGATTTGTTGAAGAGGCGCACCCAGTCGTGGTGCGGCGTGTAGTCGGGGCGCTTCTCGGTGTATTCCCAGACGGTCTTTCCCTCCCAATCGACCTCCCGGAGTCCGGGAAACCCACTGGGATCATCGCGCGTCGCATCGAGCACGCGGCCGTCGTCGAGCAGGTGGGGATTGGTGCCGATCGGCCAAGTGTGCACCACGCGCCCTTCCATGTCGATCAGCACGGTCCTCCCGCCCACGCCGAAGAGCGTGTAGCCCTTGAAACTCCGTTCGGGGTCGTGGAACAGCAGTTCCGTCGGGCCCTGCAAGCGCTCGTAGCCGAACGCGGATGCCGCCAGCGCGATAACCAGGGCGGCGCACCGGAATCCTTCCCGGGTTGTCATGCCTCCACCGTACCGCCGGAAGATGAACTGCCGCCGCAGTTCTCCATTAAGGAACTGTCATCTTGTCCGGCCACCTCGGCCGGGCTTCCGCCGGCCACAATGAACTCGCCAGCGACGGCGGCCCTTTTCATGACACTCCTCCCGAACCGTCCCTCCGCTCCCCGCCCTCTCCCTTACCGCCACGCCACATGGACACGACGACACGGGCCCACCCGGAGCCGGGCAAACACGACTCACTCCTGGCGGCCGCCGTCCGGGTGCTCGGGCCACACCGCTGGTTCACCGGGGTGCTCGCCCTCAGCATCGTGGCCTTCGCGTGGATCGTCACCCAGGGCAGCTATTCGTTCGGGGTTCGCGAACCGTTCGGTGATTTCTACGACTATCAGGCGGCGAGCCTGCTGCAGGGCCGCCTGGACGTGCCCGAGGAGGCGATCGGTGGCGAGGCCTTTGTCGTCGGCGGCAAGCTCTACGGCTATTTTGGCCCTGTCCCCGCGCTGCTGCGCCTCCCCTTCGTGTGGCTCGATGTCGCCTTCGGCCGCCTCGCCCGCGGTTACATGCTCGTCTTCTTCGCCGGCACGGTGATCGCCAGCTATCTGATCCTGCGCCACGCGGTCGGGCTCGTCCGCGGACCTGGGGCGGAGCCGTCTCCGTTCGCCCAGGTGGTGCTCCTCTGCGGCGCCGGCCTGGGCAGTTCGTTCTTCTTCCTCGGCAGCCGGGCCTACACCTATCACGAGGCCATCCTGGGTGGCGGCATGTTCGCCCTTTTTGCCTGCTGGTGTGCGCTTCGCCACCTCGCCTCCCCCGCGGGGCGCTGGTGGATCGGCGCACTGGCCTGCGGGCTCGCCGCCGTCCACACCCGTCCGCCCGCCGGCCTGTTCGCGCTCACGTTTCTCGGGTGCGTCGCGCTCGTTCTCGCCCGCCGCGAGCCGCGCGCCCGGCTGCACCGCCCGCTCCTGCTCGCGGTGGCCTGTACCGTCGCCGTGCTGACATTCAACGGACTCAGCTATCTCAAATTCCGGACGTTCGACGGCGCGCCGCTGCATCTCAGCCGCCCTTACGATGCCGCCCGCCTCGCGAAAATCGAAGGCAAGAGCTTCCACCTCTCCAACCTTCCCTTCAATTCCTACACCTACCTCGTCCGTCCGAACTTCCGCATCGAGGCCCGTTTCCCCTGGCTCTACCTCGGCCGGGGCATCCCCGGGTATTACTTTCCGGCCGCCAAGACCGACCTCGCCGACGAGACCCTGGCCTTCCCGTATGCCATGCCCGGCTTCTTCGTGCTCGCGACCCTCGCCGCCGCGTGGGCGTGCGTCCGGCACCCCTCCGTCCGCACGCCCGTCGCGGTGGCCTGGCTGGGCGTCGCGCCGATGACGCTCGCGCTGTTCACCGCGGTCGCCACCGCCGAGCGCTACACCGCGGACTTCGTCCCGTTCTTCATCTGTGCCGCGGCCTTCGGGCTGGTGGCACTGGAGTCCGCGGCGCCCCGATGGCGGACCGCCGGCCGCCTGGCGCTCGGGGCTGCCACGCTCTGGGCCTGCCTCCTGAGCGTGGCGATGGCGCTGCACTACCAGCGCGACTCCGTCTGGGGCGTGCCCGAGGAGGTGCGGCAGGACTACCAAAACCTTCGCCGGCGCATCGACACCTTCTTCGGCCAGCGCCCCCCTGAGTGACGCGGGCACCGGAGCGGCTTTGACAAGATCCGTGCTTTGGTTCGCTGTCGCTGCCGACATGAATGAAGCACCGCGCCCGGAGCGGAGCCGCCTGGACCAACAACGGCTGCTCTGGATCATCCTCCCGCTCTTCATCGGTTCGATTCTCGCCTACCTCGATCGCGTGAACATCGCGTACGCGGCCCTGACGATGAACCCGCAGCTGGGATTCGGGGCGGCGGTCTACGGCCTCGGCGCGGGCGTGTTCTTCGCCGGCTACGTGCTCTGCGAGATTCCCGGAGCGCTGATCGCGGAACGCTGGAGTCCACGCCTCTGGCTCGCCCGCATCCTGATCACCTGGGGCCTGGTCTCGGCCGCCATGGCCTTCATCCGCACGCCGTGGCAGTTCTATCTTGCGCGCTTTCTCCTGGGGGCGGCGGAGGCGAGTTTCTACCCAGTCGCCTACGCGAGCGTGATCCCGCGTTGGTACGCGCCGGCTGAGCGCCCCCGCGTGATCGCCCTCATGCTCACTTCCCTGCCGCTTTCCGCCATCATCGGCGGCCCGCTCGCCGGCTGGCTGCTCTCGGTGGAGGCCGCCGGGCTGAAGGGCTGGCAAATTCTGTTTCTGGTCGAGGCGATTCCCGCGGTGGCGTTCGGGTTTATCCTTCCGGCCTGGCTGCCGGATCGCCCGTCCGAGGCCCGGTGGCTGTCGGCGGCGGAGCGCGCCACGCTCGAACAACAACGGGCGCAGGAGATCGAGAACCTGCACCGCGTGCGCCGCTACTCGGTGCTGCAGGCGCTGACCGACCGGGAGGTGCTGAAGCTGTGCCTGATCTACTTCCTGTGGATCACCGGATTCTGGGGATTCAACTACTGGATGCCAACCGAACTGCGGGAACTTTCCGGCTGGTCGACGCTGCAGATTGGCTGGATCAGCGTGCTCCCGATGGGGCTGGCGCTCGCGGGCATGCTGTGGGTCGGACGGTCGGCCACCCGCACGGGTGAAAGGCGCTGGCATGGCGCGATTCCGCTCTTCCTCGGCGCCGTCGGACTGGCCATCGGCGCGTTGTCGCGCGATCCCCTCTTCGGCCTCATCGGCTTGTGCGCCGCGGGCGTCGGGGTCTATGGGGCCTTTGGCGTGTGGTGGTCGTATCCCACGTCCTTCCTCGCCGGCCCCGCCGCGGCCGGCGCCGTCGGCCTGATTAACTCCTGCGGCAACCTCGGCGGCGGCGTGGGCCCGCCCCTCACCGGATTCGTGAAGGAGGCCACCGGCTCGTTCCAGTGGGCGTACGTTGCGCTGAGCGCCTGTCTGGCGCTCGCCGGCCTGCTCATGCTCAGCCTGCGCCGGCGGTGACGGGGCATCTCGATCGGTTTCCCGATCCGCTCTACTCCCGCTTCTGTTTGCCCTGCTTGTCGCCGCGGTTGTCGCGCGCCGGCTCCGTCCAGCGATCGAGGCCCGTCTTGCCCTTTTCCGACGCGGGCAACTCGATCACTCCCTGCGGAGTGAGGTCGCGCCCGGCGAACCCCAGATAGTCGGGCGGGTACCGGTGCGCCTTGAAGACCGCGTTCCACAGGTGGCCGCGATGGTCCTTCCCGGGCACCTCCCCCTGGGCGAGAATCCCGCCGCGCACCATCGGGTTCACGTACTGCCAGACGGTCTCGCCCGCAGGTGTGACTTCGAAGAGGTGGCCCATCACCCCGGCGCAGATGAGCGTATTGCCGTTGGGCAACCGGTGGGCCCCCGAGATTTCGGAGGAGAAGAACTCCTCCCGGCGCTTCGCCTCATACCGCCACACCGGCTGTTCCGGTCCGTAGGGCTGGCCCGCCGCGATGACATAGCGGCCGGCGGCGTCCACCGGTGGCACAATCTCCTCGATGCTCGACCAGCCGCGGTCGTAGCCATTGTTGAAGATCGTCACGTGTCCGGCTCCCGGATACCCCGCCGGCACCCACTGCGCGTCATGCTGCTGCACAAGTTGCTTGTCTCGCGCCGTGCCGCGGCCGTATGCCGCCGGATTACCCCAGCGGTAAATGAGGTCGCCCCCCTTGCCCTGCCGCCCGCCGGCGTGTCCGGCGGCCTCGGCCGTGGTCGTACCGTGGTCCAGGAACCAGATCTCGTTGCAGCCGCGCACGCTCAGCGCGATCTGATCGAGCTCCGCGCTGTACGCGATCGAGTTCATGTGGTTCCAGAAAGCCGGCACCGGACGGCCGTTGCAGGCGACGTCGACCAACTCCGGATGCGCCGCCGGATCGCCGAAGTTTGCCTTGGTCCGATCCTGCCCCTGGATCAGGTGGTCCCACACGCGCCATTGCCAGACGATCTTGCCTCCCTTCGGGTAGGTTGGTTCGACCTCGATCACCGTATCGGGGAACAGCTGGCGGTCGCGGAGCTGCTCCGGCGTGAAGCCGGCGGCCAGGCATTGCTCGTAGGACTTCTTCTCCACGACAAGCAGCAGCAGGTTGCCGTTGGGCAGGGGCGCGATGTCGTGGTGCGACAGATACTGGTCCGAGGAGTGGTCAAACTCCCACACCAGGTGGCCGGCCCAGTCGAACTCCTCGACGCGCCCGCCCTCGCCGCCGCTGGTAAAGCCGCGATTCCGGGTGAAGCAGCAGTGCAGCAGGTTGCCGTTGGGCTTGAGGTAGACCGACTGCCCCGGTTCGTACTGGCTCTTCCACGAGTGCACCACCTGGCCGTCGTTGGCGATCAGGTAGATCATCGTGTTGTGCTTCGGCGCGAACAGCGTGTAGCCCGGCGCGGCCCGCGGCGTGTTGAGGTACAGGCCCACCGTCACCCCGGGCCGCGGCGAGGTCGGCAACTGGTTGTCGTGCGCCGCGGTGGGGGCGCGCCCTCCCTCACCTTTCCCGCCGCCGCCTCCCCCGCCCTTCCGCCCCTCGGCCGCGCCCGCCGTCGACAACACCAGGAGGCCGGCTCCCCAGCGGAGCCAGCGGCTGACCTTCCGTTTCGCTTGCGTCTTCATTGGCGTTTTCCTTTCGGCGGCGGACGTCCTTCGCCCCGCCGCACTTCCTGAACCGGGGTGGGCACGATCCGGGCCCGGTTTTCCGCGTCGACCGTAAGGACCAGGCGAAAACCGATGTGGTAGTAGGGGTGGTCGGGATCCTGCGGGCCCCGGAAATACGACGGATTGCGGTTGGAGACGCGGCTGTGGCCGTGTTCGCCATTGTACCAGTTGCCGCCGCGCATCCCGCGGTACGGCTGGCCGTCCGGCATGGGACTGCCGCGGGCCGGACCGGGCGGGTTCTCCGCCGGGCTGTACGCGTAATAGTCGCGCCCGTACCAGTCGTTGAGCCACTGCCACACATTACCCGCCATGTCGTACAGGCCGTAGCCATTGCGACCATCGCCGGCCATCCAGGTTTCGGCGTCACCGGGCCAGTTGAAGTCGGTCCGCCGGTGCAGGCTGCCGTCGAAGAAACCGACGGGCGTGGTCCACGGCAGCGGTCCGGCGCGGAAGGGATTCCGGGACTCCGGCCAGTTGGCCCGGGTCGCGTCCGCCTCGTCGCCCCAGGGGAAATTCCGGTAGGGCGACTGTGCCCCGCCCCGCGCGGCGTACTCCCATTCGGCTTCGGTCGGCAGCCGGTAGCCACTGCGATTGAAGTCACAGTCGCCGGTGGCGAGGTCGTAGCACTCCGGCCGACCTTCACGCGCGCTGCGCCAGTTGCAGTAGGCCGCCGCCCCCGCCCACCGCACGCACACGACCGGGTGGCGTTCCCGGCGCTCCAGCACATGAAAGCGCTCGCCGTTCCAACCGATCCGGCTGTACGGCGACACCGCGACCGTCTCGAAGAGCAGTTCGCGTCCGCCGACCCGGTAGACGCCGCCGCCTCGCACCTCGAGTTGGGCCGCTTTCACGGCGGCGTCGAGAAAGGCGGCGAACTCCGCATTCGTCACGGGATGCACCCCGATGTAGAACGCATCGAGGCGCACGCGATGCACCGGAGTCTCGTCGCTGCCGTGGCGGGGATCGACGAAACCATGATGGTCCCCCATCTCGAAACTACCCGCCGGAATCAGCGCCATGCCCTCGGGCGCCGCGGCCCCAACGGCGGCGGACGCCACTCCCACGCTCAAGCCCAGGCCGGCGACCGCGAATCGAACTCTGCGCGTCATGACCAGAGGATGGCGGAAGACCATGAACCGCCCCCTCATGGCGGCATTACAAGTCTGTCATCTCAAACCAGCGCCGCCGCGGAGGGAGGGAGATCAGGAGAAAGAGGAAGGAGAAAGATCGTGGCGGGAACCCCGTTGATCGCAGCCTCGGGTCGCGACCGGAAAGGCCCGGCCCTTTCGTCCCCCTCGCGGCGGAGTCCCGTCCGCCGGTTTCACCTTCTCCGGCGCGGGGATTTCGCCGGTGGCCTCGCGCACCCGCACCCGGAGAAACACCCGCAACCGGTGAATGCGCACCTTCATCGCCGGCAGGCTCACGCCTTCGCGGGTCGCAATCGCCTGGTAGCTGGCGCCCGCGATCAACTCCTGCAGGACCCGGCGTTCCCGCACCCCACACTCCTGGATCGCCACCCGCAGGGCCTCCATGATCTCGTCGTAGAGCTCGCGCCGACGCGGATCCGGCAGGGCATGGAGGAGACGGTCATCCACCAGGGTCTCCGGTCGGCAGCGACTGCGGCGCAGGTGATCGAGCACCGTGTTGCGCGCCAGGGTGAAGAGCCAGGTTTCAAACCGCTGCGGTTCGCGCAGGCTCCGCAGCCGGCGGATCATCTTGATCCACACCACCTGCACCAGATCCTCCACCTCTCCCGGACGCCTCAGCATCGGACGGACGAATCCCGACAGTCGGATCCGGTAACGCCGCACCAACTCCGCCTGCGCCAGCGATTCCCCTTCCCGCGCGCGCACGACCATGGCCGTCAATTCCGGGTCCACCGCCGGCAGCGGCTGTTCGCTGCGCCGCCGACTGTCGGGCCGGGAAGCCTCCGCGTCCGGCAGGCACTCCTGCCGGCCCGCTCCACTTTCCTTGAGGTCGAGGATCATGGCGAATTCAGGGAACGTCGTAGATTTCCAACAGAGCGACCCCGGCCGTACCGCCCACGCCGCTGACCTGCGCGGAATACGCCCCCGGGTCCAGGACCACGAGCAGCGCGGAATCCCGTGAGCCGGCCGCCAACGGGAACGAACCCGCCTGGGCCGCCGCCGCCGCGACCGCCGCGCCGCCTCCGCCGCTGCCCCAATCGTCGTTCTGCTGCACCGGCGCCGCCGCCCCCTGCCGGTACAGCACCAGCTGCGGATCGGCCAAAATTCCACCCACGCCAAATCCGGCTAAACCCGGGCCCACCGCCCGGATCAGCAGCCGTTTCGGCTCGGTTCCCGCCACCACAAATCCTGCGATCAAGACTTCGGCTCCGGTGCCGACCCGCGTCCGGGCGGAGAGGTTGACCAGGGGGGCCGCCCCGGGACCCGGAGCCACGTCGTACGCCTCCACGAGGGCGACCGCCGCGGTCGCCGCCTTGCCGGCCAGCTGCACCGTGTACGCGCCGGATCGCGGATTCGAAAGCAGCGCGGAATCCCGGCTTCCGGTCGGCAGCGCAAACGCCCCCGCCTGGACCGCCGCGCTCACGCGGGCGTCCGCACTCGGCGCCGACCCCCAGTCGTCATTCACGGCGACCACCGCGCCACCCTGCGTGTGGACGGTCAGTACCGGATCGGCCACCGCCCCGGGGACACCAAAAGCCGCCAGGGTCGGCCCGATGCCGCGCACCAGCAGCGACGGAGCCGTGCCGTTCCCCACAACGAATCCGACGATCAGCGTGTCGTTGCCCGCCCCTGCCGTCGAACGGATGGAAAGATTGGCCAGCCGGGCCGTGCCCAGCGCCACCACGGCCGGGGTCGACGCCACCGTACCCGCGTCATTGCTGACCGAGACCGTGTACGTGCCGACGTCCGTTCCCCGCACGCTCGGAAATGCCAGGCTGGCACCAGTACCCCCAGCGACGAGCACGCCGTCCTTCCGCCACTGGTAGCGCAGGGGCGAATCGCTGTTGGCGGTGACGGTCAGCGTCACGCTGCTTCCGACGGTCGCCGTCTGGTACGCCCGGGGCTGGCTCGTGATCACGGGGACGCGGGAGGCGGCGACGTTTCGGACGGCCCACACGGGGTAGCTCGCCCCCATGGTCTCATAGCTGATGATGCCCTGCGCCCCGCGAGGCGGCCCGTTGGCAGCAGGCACGGTCGTGTTGACCCCGAGTTCCAGCAACCAGGCACTGGTCGGCGCCCCATTCCCGGCGCGCAGGACCGTGGAAGACCAGTACGCCGTCGCGGGAGTGGTGGCCGAGGGGAACATCACCCGATTGACGCAGGCGAGCGCGCTCGCCGCGGTCGTGGCCGTGGCGAGCGAATAGTCGGTCAGCGTCTGGAGTTCCTTGATGTTCGGCAGCCGCCAGTCGGTGTAGCCGCCGAGCGTGAGACTTTCGGCGTAAACGATCGCCGCGTTCCAATCCCGAGCCGCCGCGGGCACCTGGGTCCACATCAGGCCGAGGTCTGCATCCGTGATGGTGCCATCGAGGTTGTTGATGAAGTTCTGGGCGCTGGTTGGCGCCGCCCCGCGCACGTATCGCGTGTGGTAGCGCAGCCGGCCCCCGGCGCCCAGCGTCTCCGTCTTCGGTTTCGGTCCCATTCCTCCCCCGGAGTTCACGCACCAGACGCGCGACGCATCGCTGCCGTAGATCTCGCTCGTCCACCAGTATTCGGCGGCCCCGGCCGGGTGCACCGGAAAATAGGCCAGGTTCATCGCCGCCGGATTCCCGTTGTTGTAGTTCATCAGGCTGAACAGCTCCCCCGGTGTGGGCAGCCGCCAATCGGTGTAGCCGCCGGTCGTAACCGAAGCAGCCTGCGCGATCGCCGCCTCCCAGGTGCTCTCGCCGGCATCGACCTTCTGCCACATCAACCCCGTGACGAGGTCGGTGATCGTGCCGTCACCATTATCCCGGTACGCTGGCGGATTAATCGTATAGTCCGAGTCCTCGCCGAAGGTCGCCGTTCCGTCGATCGTCTGCCCCGTGTCGGGCAGGCGCAGGAGGGTCGAGCCCGCGAGACGCGGATAAGCGGTCAGGCGGTTGTTGGTGTTATTGTAGGTGGTCGTGGTCGGGGTGATGCCCGGGCGCCGCCAGGTGATGGTCAGGGTCTTTGGATTCGGCTGCCGGTTGATCCGCCAGCAGAGATCGTAGTTCGTGGTGCCGACCGCGAAACGCATGAGGTACTGGTCGGTCGACGGTGTGCCCGTCGGCGACTCCACGAGGTCGCCCGCGGCGTCGCGGTCCAGCGCCACCGGATTCTTGTAGGCGACGATCCGGGCGCCCGGGATCGCCTGGGCGACATATCCGCCGGTGTTGTTGGCCCGCAGCGCCTGCACCTCGGGCTGCCCGTCGACCTGGCCGCCGTAGTTGATCACCGTGCCGTGAAACGCCGCCGGCAGATACGGACTCTGCGGCCCGGCGGCCGCGCTGCCGATCGCGTGGTAATGGTAGGCCCACGCTCCATGGGTGTGCCCCCCTTCGGCATCCAGCGGCTGGCGGGCGCTGCTGTCCGGCTCGGTGTAGCCGTAGATGGGATACCCATCGAGCGCCCAGGCCACCGGCTGGTCGGTCCCCAGCACCGCCTGGAGGTGCACGGGCGCGAGATGGTAGTGGTAGTCGTCGGCCATGCCGCAGTGGCCGCCGTAGCGATCGAGCTCGCCGATCTCGTAGGAGACGCGGCCGGTGTTGTTGCGCGGGTTGAAGATGGCGATGCCGTCGGCCCCCACGGCGATGGCGCCGCGCTGGAAGTTGCCGGCCGAGATTGGAATCGGTGCCGCCGCCGGCGTCGGCACCAGCGGGAGGCGCCAGACATTGGGCCGGCCGAAACCGATCGAGTTCACGTCCCGTTCCGGGTTGGTCGTCCCGGCGAAGTAGGACACCGGCAACGGGATCTGCTGCTGCCACGACGTGATCCCGACCATGATCTCCGGCATGCGAACCGGATCCGGCAGGCTGTCGCCCTCGACATAAAACGTCGTGGCGTCCCAGGAGGAACGCACCCGGGGGCGGAAGGCCCCGAACGAGGCGGCCATGGCGGAGCCGTAGCCGGCCGGAGCCGCCGCGGCGGTGCCGGGCACCACGGGCGCCGGCTTCGCGCCGTGGAGCGGCGCGGCCGCCTTGCCCGCGGTGGATTGCTCGGCGATCCACTGCGCCAGCAACTCCGCCCGGGCGGCGGCAATCGCCGCACTCACCGGGGTGTCGTCATGCCAGGAATGCGCCGCCACCGGAGTCAGGCTGCCGCTGAGGAGGGACCCCAGGACCAACCGCACCGCGCCCGGCAAGGTCGCGGACATGGGAAAGCCGGCTTGGCGGGCGGGTGGGGGTGCCATGCGCCTAACCGTAGCAGCGGGAGATGAACCGAATCCCCAACGGCAGATTAAAGCTTTGTCATCCCGGTCGCCGGGGCCGGTGTCCCGCGCCGGCCTTCCGGGGAAACAATGCCCGGACGTTCGCGTCTGACCGATTGGACCTCCCTCCCATGAACCCAGCCCGCGCCTTCCTCCTGGTCGGCACCCTCTCCGCCTTCCTGCTTTCCGCCGGATGCTCCTCCTCCCCCCTCTCCCGCATCGATCAAAACCGCGGTCGTTACGAGTCCTGGCCCCTGGAAGTGCAGGAGGCGATTCTCGCCGGCGAGGCCCGCGCCGGCATGACACCCGAGCAAGTCGAGATGGCACTCGGCAAGCCGACGGAAATCGTCTCCCGCGGCACCAAACCCGGCGAGGATGAGGTCTGGGTATACCGGAAAGGCGGGCTGGGCTCAGCGCTGGGCAGCGCCGTTTCCGGGGTGTCGGTGGGAACCGGGATCGGCGGAGTAAACGTCGGCGCCAGCGGCGGCGGCGTCTCAGTCGGAACCGGCGTGGGCGGAGTCAACGTCGGAACGAGTGTCGGCGGCGGCCGCAGTTCCCGGCGCCAGGCCCCCGACGAGCGTGAGGTGGTCTTCCGCCAGGGTGTGGTCGTGCGCGCCGATCCGGGACGGTAGCCGGCCACCCATGGAGCTGCGGCGACGGGGCGTCGATACTCCGCGAAGCTCGGAGGTGGCCGCCCAGCTTCGGGAACTGCCCCAGGCGTCCGACACCCGAGTTCCTCCTCTGGTCCGCACCGCCGCATCCTCCCTGAGGCAATCCACCACGCCTTCACTCCCGCGTTTTCGCCGCGAGCGAGGGAGTCGCCGGTGGGTTTCGGATTGTGCGCGGCCAGCAGACCTGGCTTGGCTTCTGGCCGGTGGTTGACCCCGCACCACCCTGACTCCGCCTTTCCAAGGTTCCCGTACCCATGCTGAAACTCGCGCCGGTTCTGTCGTGTCTCCTCCTGATCGGTTGCCACACCATTTCAGATTCCGATGACCGCCACCGACCGGTCGAGGTAACGGCGCAGGTGGCCAGTGACTATGCGGCCTATGCGATGCTGGCCTCGAACTGCTACCACAAGGCGAACCGCATCAAGTTCCCAGTCGAACTGCTCGACTGGGTACGGGTAGACCTCGCCGGTAACCCCACGGACTCCCCCACCGCCACCCGGACTTCCGGGCTGGCCTACGATATCTTCGAGAAGAGGAACTCGGAGGAGGTTGCCTTCGCCTTCCGTGGCACCGACTCGAAACGCGACTTCCTGACCGGGAACTTCGCCATCGGCCCAACCCGGAAACAGTACACCGAGGCGCTGGAAGCCTTTCGCCAGTACCGGCAAAAGCACCCGCAAAAGAAGATCACGCTGACGGGCCATTCCCTCGGCGGAGCCCTCGCTCTCACGATCTCAGTCCGGGAAGGAATCGACGCCGTCGCCTTTGATGCTTCGCCCCGGATTTCCGACGGCCTGGAAAACCGACAGGAACCGGCCAAGCGCGTGATGATCTACCAGGCCGGCGAAATCCTCGTGCTCGTGAGGATGATCTGGCAGGCCAAATTCACCCGAATCGTGCCCCCGGAAAACACCTTCCGGGCCAACTTCAACTTCCCCACCGCCAACAAGCATCGGGCCGATTTGCTGGCGGACGGGCTGCTGCGGCTCGGCGCGACGATCAATCCGGACCTCGCTCGCGTCCGCGCAGCGCCACCTTTGTAGGTGGCGCGTCCGTCGCATTCTTTGGAGCACAACAAACCCGGGGCAGCGCGAGCGGACCGCGCGTGATTGTCGCCGGGCATGCACCCCGGCTACGCCTTCAGCAGCTGTTCCGCCTGGCCGAGGGCCCCGAGTCGCGTCCGGAAATACCCGAGCCGGGTCACGCTGGCGTCCTGCGCCACGCCCGTCTGAATGAGACCCAGGGCAAGTTCCGAAACCTGGGCCTCCTGGGCGATGGCCCGGAGCCGCTCCGGATCCTTGGCCACACTCATGAAGTCCAGGATCGTCCGGATCCCGATGCCACGCAGCTTGCCGATATCGTCCTTCACCAGCAGGTAGAGTTTGGCCTGGGCAATCCAGTCAATCAGCTGGGTCGCCGTGAACGGGGTCTTGAGGAGGAGCTCCACCAGGTTGGCCTCCGCCAGGTTCTGCGCGTTGTCGATCCCCACCTCCCCGAGGCGGACCTTGTGGAAGGCATTCACCCCTTCGATCATCTCCAGCGGTAGCTCCGCGGCAGATTGCGTCACCGCGGAGAACATCGGGATCCGGCTGCGCAGGTAGATCATCGCCTGGTCCGGAAGCATGCCCGTGAGAAACGCCACCACCGGGACCAGCGCCGAGGTGTATTCGGCGAAGGGCATCGCACTATTGAGGAAGAGGATCATCAGCGACAGCAACGACGCGAAGATCACGCGCATCCCCGCACTATAGTAGACGCTGGGAGTGAGGTCGCCGCTGACCAGCCGCCGAATGATCTCACGGGCCGACCAGATGAAGGCCCCGACAAACGCCAACGTCAGCACCAGCATGCTCTGGAATCGCAGGTCGGTGATCTTGCCCGGATCCGAGTTGAAGTAGCCGGCCGTCAGCAGGAGGTTTGGCTTCTGGGCGTTGTAGGTGACGAGGTCGGCTCCGAAGAAAAGCGCCGTGAACCCGGCCACACTGACGAGGGACGTGAAGAGCACCGGCAGCACGTAGTCCCGCCCGGAATACTCGTCGCGCACCGTGTGGGAAAAGACCCGCACCTCGTCCTCGCCCAGGCCGAGCACGCTGATGATTCCGGCGAATTGCGCCTCCTTCTTGCGCAGACGCACCAGGAGAAACGACAAGGCCGTGGCGGCGATGAACGACGACATCACGAAGTCGAGCAGAAGCTTCAACAGGAGGTTGGTGTTCATGCGGTGTGCGGTGTAGAGTTCCTCCGGGTCCCCGCCCGCTCCGTCGAAACCGTGCGGAGTCGGAAGGGAAACCCGACCGACCTCGGGCTCAGTTCAAGGAAGGGTGGAGAAGACGGCCAGGGCACGGGGTGCCAGCGCCGTGGGGCAAGGCCTGGGGTCTTCATGGGGAAAAGCCGAAGGACAAGGGGAGTGGGGAGAGGACGGCTAGCGGCGTCCCACGAACTCGTCAAAGCGGATCCCGCCAGCGCAAACCAAGTCCGGAGTACCTCTCCAACGCCGAGCGCGCACTACCACCAGGAGACTCCGCCCCGGCTTCACCGCATCGTCAGCAACGCGGCGTAGGTTTCCAGGCCGTCCCAGAGCGCCTGTACCTTCACGTTTTCGTTCTCGGCATGCTGGTTGTTGTCGGCGTTCACGACCGGCACCGTAAGGATCTTCACGCCGAGCATCTCTTCGATCGTGCTGGTCGGAAGCGTGCCGCCGAGGGTCGGCAGCAGCACCACCGGATAATCGACCGTCGATTGCACCGCCGCCACCACCGCGCGCGCCAAGGGCAGATCCAGCGGGGTGCGCTGCGCGTTGGTCCCGCCCGACTTCGCATCGATCCGGATCAGCTTGGCGTATCGCGCGCGCTCCTCATCCGTCGGGTCGCGCTCCAGCACGTGCCAGCCCTGGGATTTGATGAACGCGACCACCTTCGCCACCTGGCGCTGGGTGTCGTTGCCCGCGACCAGCCGCAGATCCAGGACGGCTCGGGCCACCGTCGGAATCACATTGGCCGCCTGGGCGCCGACGTTTGCCCCCTGGATGCCGTTGATGTTGAGCGACGGCAGGGTGAATCCCTCGAAGAGCGTCCGGCCCGGCACCTCCGCCTGCGCCAGCCCGAGGTCTCGCCGCAAGTCGTCCTCCACCGAAGGGATCGCCGCCAGTGCGCGTCGCTCTCCTTCGGTGAGCGGCGTCACGTCGTCATAGAAGCCCGGGATCAGCACGCGCCCGGCCTCGTCCTTCATCGACGCCAGCAGGTGCACGAGCCGCTGCGAGGGGTTCGGCGCCCAGTTGCCGTAATTGCCGCTGTGCAGCGGTCGCTTCGGACCGAACACGGTGAGGTGCAGGTTCACGTCGCCGCGCGTCCCAAATACCACCACCTTCCGGCCCGACGGGTGGCACGGCCCATCGAGCACGATCCACAGATCCGCGCGCAAGGCCTCGCGATGCGCCGCGATGATCTCGCGCAGGCTCACCGAGCCGATCTCCTCCTCGCCATCGAAGAAGAACTTGAGGTTGACCGTCGGCGTCACCCCGGCGGCCGCCAGCGCACCGTACGCATTGAGGAGAGTGAAGACGCCGGCCTTGTCGTCCGCCGATCCGCGTCCGGTCAGTCGCCACTGTGGATCGATCGGCTGGCCGGTCTTCCAGGATTCGACGATCTTGCCGCCGCGCTCGGCCGGGCCGGTGACGAATTTCGGGGCAAAGGGCTCCCATCCCGGGGCCCACTGCGACGGATTGACCGGCTGACCGTCGTAGTGCGCGTAGAACATCACGGTGCGCGTCGCCCCGGGCGCGCGTACCTCGCCGAACACCGCGGGGTTCGCGTTGGGTGAAGGCACCGTGAGCCAGCGCGCGTCGATCCCGCGGCGCTTCATCATCGCGACGATGAAGTCGGCATTGCGACGGATGTTCGCACGGTCGACCGTGATGTTCGGGATAGCGAGGAATTCCCGGTATTCGTCGACCAGTTCCCGCTCGTGGGCGACGCGCCAGGCGCGGACTTTTTCCTGCAGCGGTGTTGCGCCAACGAGCGGCAGCGTCGCAAGCAGCCACAGGGTGGCCAGGTGGGGTAAACGCATGGGAAGCGTCTCCCACCGGTGCACCGGCAAGCCAAGGCGGAAATGACGCGAGGCGCCACCATCGCGGCCCGCCCGGAGGGACAAGGTCAGGATTGAACCAGCCGGACGCACTGCAATGGTGGCGATCCCTCCCGCCCCACGCGGAACTCCCCTGCTCCACCACCGCCGCTTCCCCCATGTCCCGCTGCGCCGCCCTGTTTTTGTTCGTCCTCGCTCCGGCCGCCCTTTCCGCTCTTGCCCAGGAACGGCCCGCGACCGCGGCACCCGCACCGCGGATCTTCTGCCTCAGTCGCGATGGACTGGCCGAAGCCAAGGCGCTGGTCGCCCGCGACGATCCTTCCATTCGGACCTCGTTCCGCCGGCTGGTGCGGGAGGCGGATCTCGCGCTGGATGTCGGCCCCTATTCCGTCGTCCTGAAGGGCCCGGTGCCACCCTCCGGCAACAAACACGACTACCACAGCCTCTCGCCCTACCACTGGCCCGATCCGGAACAACCCGGCGGCCGGCCGTACAAGAACCGCGACGGTTTCACCAATCCCGAATGGTGGCAGGACTACGACCGCGTGCCCCTCGAACGACTGGTGCAGGCCACCGAGACGCTAGCACTGGCGTACACCTTTACCGGCCGCGAGCCCTACGCCACCCGGGCGGCGCATCTGGTACGTATCTGGTTCCTCGACCCGGCGACCGCGATGACGCCGGACCTGGTTTATGCGCAGGCCATTCCCGGAACCCGGCCCGGCCACACCCAGGTGATCGATACGCGGTTCCTGCCGCGCCTGATTGACGCCGTGGGCTTGATCGGCGCGAGCCCGGCCTGGACACCGCAGGACCAGGCCGCGCTGATCGCGTGGTTCCGCGAGTTCCTCGCCAACGTCCGCCGCCGCGCCGACGAAGGCTACCGCAACTCCGCCCACAACATCGCGAGTTTCTATCACGCCCAGATGGCCGCGATGGCGCTGTTCGTCGGCGACGAGGCGCAGGCCCGCGAGATGATCGAGCGCACCAAGCCACGACTCGACAAGGCGGTCGGGCCCGATGGCTTCTTCACGGTCGAACGCCGCCGCACCCGCTCGCTCAGCTACAGTTGTTTTCACCTGTATGCGCTGTTCAACCTCGCGACGATGGGCCGGCTCCTGGAAATCGACGTCTGGAATTTCACCACGCCAGACGGCCGGGGCCTGCGACGCGCCCTCGACGCGGTGGCCCGCCATGCCGGCCCCTACCCGCCCAAGGACTGGCCGTTCTCCGAGACCGGCCGCACGCCCGGAGACTGGTGGGATCCGTTTCACGACCAACTCCCGTCCGTGCTGTATCACGCCGCGCGGACGTATCGCGAGCAGTCGTACGCCGATCTGCTTCCCCGGCTCCTGGGCGATTCGGCCAGCGTGGATCAAAACCGCCTGCACCTGCTGTGCGGCCTGCCCCTGCCGGGCCAGCAATCGCTCGACGGGTGGCTCTTCCATCCCAGCCCCGCATCCGTTGGACCCGGGAAGTAGCCCGCCGCGGTGCCCACGAAGATCCGACGATTAGGTATTCCCCCACGCCGGCATTTCGCGATTCCTGTAGGCGCGGCGACCTCGCCGCGCGGACGGGTACGATGCAGTGGGAGACAGCGGGGCGAAGTCGCCCCACCCACAGGGCGGACGGTCACCCCAGGGCGTATCGGAGAACAACGCTCGCCGGCGGTCCGCGTGGCCCACTGCGGTCTCGAACGTGGAAACGGCAGCCCTTTTGCCTCACCCTGACCCTCGCAGACCCCGTCACTTTCGCGGCGTCACCACCGGCCGCTTCAACATCGCCGCGTACCTGGCAATCGCTCCTTCGGGGACGACCATCTTCCAGGCGGCGCCCTGTCGGGCGAAACGGAGAATGACCTCTTTCGTCGCCCCCTCCGGAGCCGAAAGCTGCACCTGCACTTGCACCGACGACGACGGCGTCTGGATTTCTTCCCAGGAAACCACCCGGGCGGATCCCAACGGCACGTCCCTGATCGCCAGGAAAGCCACCAGCTGCTCGGGCGAGGAATAGTGTTGGCGAGTCGCCGCGGGCAGGCTCTCCAGCAACGTGGTCGCTCGCTCCCGGATCCGGCCTTCCGGGACGAGCAGGCACCCGGCAAACTGCTCGATATCCCCACCGGCGGCCGCCCACAGGGCGGTCTCCAGCGTCGCCTTGGAGGTCGCGGTCCCGGCGTTCTTCCAGTCTGCCGCCAGGATCTTGCTGCCGGGCTCGAAGCGCCCCGCCAACTGCGCCGCCTCGGCCGTCGCCCGGACCCGCTCGCGCGCCGCCTCGATTTCGGCGCGCAGCCGGGGTATCGCCGCATGATCCGCCCGCAACCGCTCCAAGTCCGTCGCCGAGGGAAGCCCCGCGGCCAGCCGCTGGTTCTCTTCCCGCAGGCGCGCGAGTTGGTCGCGTTGCTGGCGCAATTCCCCGACCTGCTGGCGCAGTTGCTCCCGGGTCTGAGCCTGCCAGAGCAGCACCCCACCGCCGAGGGCGAGAACCACCACCACCGCGATCCATCCGAATGCTCTCGCCATGATCAGAACCACTGCGCGGGAGGCAGCTGGGTGGTAAGCCCCGCCTGGTAGCGGAGGTGCGCCAGGTTGTTCGCGATGTCGCGGGCCATCTTGGGGTCGAAGTAGTTGAACCGCTCCGACAGCTCCAGCGCCCGCTCCCAGGGGGCGATAGCCTCGCGGAATTGGTTCTGCATGAGGTGGACCTTGGCCTTCATATCGAGGATCAGCGCCAGATCGTAGCTGGTGGGCTCGGCACCGGGGATGAGGCTGTCGAGGACCCTCATCATCCCCGCCCAATCCTTGGCCTGCTGCAGCGGCTTGAGGCTCTGGAAGGCCAGATTGGTCCGCTGGCTGATCGTCGGCCGCGGACGGTTGGCCGCAGACCCGGCGTTTCTTCCCGTGCCCGCCTGCACCGCTTTCTGGAGGGTCCCTTGGAGGGCGGCGGCCTCGTCGCGGAGTTGGGCCAGCGCCACATCGTCGCTCTTCCAGGCCGCCACCTCAGCCACCGTGCTTCGGAGCCGTTGGTTTTCCGCCTGGGATGAAACCACCGCCTGGTTCTGCTGCCGGAGGTGGGAGATTTCGTCGCGCAGATCCGCGAGGTTGCGCGCTTGAAGGAAGATGCCGGTCCCGGTCGCGACCGCCAGCGCCCCGGCCAGCCCGACTTGCAGTTTGCTCACGCTCATGAAAGCAAGCGCTGCGGAGGACCCGAAGCCCGCCGCGGCTCCCCCCGCGATTCCGCCGGCGGCGAGCGCCGCGCTGGTCACGGTTGTCGCGAGTCCAGCCGGCACGGCCACTGCGGTCTGCTGGGCGAGGACCGTCGCGATGATTGTCGCGGTCGAGGTGACCCCGCGGCGCGCCAGCCGCGTCCGCAGCTTTTCCAGCGCGCGCTCCACCCGCATCCGGGCGGCATTCTCACTGAGGTTGAGCCTCGCGCCGATGCTGGAATAGTCCCGCGCCGCGAAGTACCGCAGCAGGATCGCCTCGCGATCCGGCTCCTCCAGTTCACCCATCACGTCGTCCAGCACGGGGCGCGCCTTTTCCCAGTCGATGGGGGTCGCAGGGTCCGGTGAGAGCTTTTCCATGATCTCCGCCTCCAGTTCTCGTTGGTGCCGGCGCCGCGCGGTGCGCACGGCCTTGGACGCCGCGAACCGGGCACTGGTGAAAAGCCACCCCGCCAGCACGGGCCGGCGCTGGAGCACCCTCGCCCGCCGCGCCACCTCGGTGAACACCTGCTGGCTCACATCCTCCGCGAGCTGGGAATCACCCCCCACCCGTCGCAACGCGGTGGCATAAACCAGGCCGAGATGCCGCTGCACGAGCTCGGCGAAGGCCGCCTCGGATCTTTCCTCGACGTAGCGGCGGAGCAGTTCGGCGTCCTCGATCATGGTGGTCCCTCTATAAGCAACCCACCGGACGGAAAAGCGCACAAACAAAATGCACCGCGGCCCCATCGGTTTCTAGCCGCGAGGTGTTCCCACGCCTCCCGAACGGCCCACCAGCCCGACGCGATCGCCAGCCGGTAATCGGCAGGCCCTGGGCCTTCCCGTCACGTGCCGCACAAAACACCTCGGCGACTTGAGAACACGCGGCTTCGCAGTTCTCTCCGCCGCCATGTCCGCCTCCCCGCCTGACGCCACCCCGCGACCGCGCTCCCTCCTCGACTGGATTGAATCCGTCGGCAACCGCCTGCCCGAGCCGCCGATCCTCTTCGCCGGATTGACCGCGCTGGTCATCCTGCTCTCCGCCGTCGGCCACGGGCTCGGTTGGACGGTGAGGCCGGTCAAGCCCGTGGTCGAAACCGTGACCGTGACGGACGGAACCGGGACCCCGGTGTCCCGTCCGGTGCTGGACGCGGAAGGCCGCCCGGTCGTCCGCCTGGTCGAGACCGGCGCCAGCCTGGCGCCGCGCAGCCTGCTGACGGGAGAGGGAGTCTATTGGATGTTTTCCTCGCTGCTCCGGAACTTCACCGGCATGCCGGCGTTAGGACTCATCTTTGTGGCCATGCTTGGGATCGGTCTCGCCGAGAAATTCGGCTTCTTCAGCGCGTTGATGCGGGGGGTCGCCTTCCTCACGCCAAGACGCTGGCTGACGCCGGTGATTGTCTTCGTCGGGGCCAATTCCTCGGTCGCCAGCGACGCTGGTTACATCATCCTGCCGCCCCTGGCGGCGGCGCTCTTCCTGGCCGCAGGGCGCCATCCGGTGGCCGGCCTCGCCGCGGCCTTTGCCGGAGTCGCCGGCGGCTTTGGCGGCGGGCTATTTCCCACCGGGGGCGACGGTGTGCTCACCGGCTTTGCCCAGGACGCGGCGCATGTGATCGACCCGACCTACTCCGTCACCATTCTGCACAACCTGTATTTCAAGGTAGCGTCGGCGGCGGTGGTCACGCTGGCGGCGTGGTGGATGACGGATCGGGTGATCGAACCGCGGCTCCTGCGGGTGGCGCCGGGCGAGGCGGCAGGCGACCCCGCGGCCGCGGCAGGGATGGGCCTTGGCGCCAAGGAAAAGCGGGCGCTCTTCATCGCACTCGCCACCATGGCCGGCGTGCTGGCGGTGTTCGCCGCGCTGATCTTCACTCCGGGTTCGCCGCTCCACGGGGTGGGGCAACCGGCCCTCGCCAACGGCCGCGTGATCGTGCACCAGGCCGTGGTCGTGGGGGAGCCGACACCCGCGGCGCTTGCGGCGGCCCCTTCCGATCGGGTGCTCGCCCGCGATCCCCTGCTGGTGACCGCACAGGCGGGAGCGGGGCGGCTCGCCGAGGCGCCGGGCGCACGGTGGTCGCAGGTGATCGTCCCCATCATCTTCCTGTCCTTCCTGGTGCCGGGTCTCGTCTATGGCCGGCTCACCGGGCACCTGAATTCGCAGAAGGACGCGATCGAGGGCCTCTACCATGGGATCCGCAGCATCGTCCCGGTGCTGGCGATCCTGTTTTTCCTCGCGCAGTTCGTGAACGCCTTCGCCTATTCCAACCTCGATCGCATGCTGGCCTATGCGGGAGGATCGCTCCTGTTCGAGGCGGCGCTGCCCATTCCGCTGTTGCTGGTGCTCTTTGTGGGCGTCGTGATCCTGGGTGATTTCGCGATGAGCGGGATGCTGAGCAAATTCGGGGTCCTCGCCCCGATCTTCATCCCGATGTTCATGATGGTGGGCATCAGCCCGGAACTCACCACCGCCGCATACCGGATCGGTGACTCGGTCGTGAACATCATCACACCGCTCAACTCCTACCTGCTCATCATCCTCGCCGTCTTTCAGAAATACCGCGCCGGGGCCGGCCTCGGTTCGTTGATGGCGCTGATGGTGCCCTACTCGGTCGGACTGGGCGTAATCTGGACGTTGGCCCTGCTGGTTTGGTACGCGTTGGGCCTGCCCTTGGGACCGGGCGCGCCACTCCATTTTTCGCCCGCCGGATGATCGCCGCGCCGGAAAGCGCGCTGACGGCGCGGGCCCCGTACCGGTCTGCGCGCTTGTCAGACACCCACGGCCGCACCGCTCCGCGAGCCCGGCTGCACCCGGTTCCCTTTCACCGCGCTCACGGCACTTCGTAGATTTCGACGAGGGCCACGCCAATGGTGTTGCCGACGCCGCTCACCTGCGCGGTGTAGCTGCCCGGCTCCAGGCTCACCAGCAGGGCGGCGTCGCGCGAATTCGCGGCGAGTCCGAACGCGCCCACCTGCGCCCCCGCCAGCCCGATCTGCGCGGCATTGGTCGAGGCCAGCCAGTTGTCGTTCTGCTGGATCGGTGTCGTGCTGCCGGAACGAAACAACGCCAGCTGGGGATCGGCGAGCACACCCGTCACCCCGAATTGGGTCAGGCTCGGTCCGATCGCGCGGATCAACACCTGCTTGGGGGCATCGCCGGCAAGGGAGAAGCCGGCAATCAGGATCGAGGCTCCCGTGCCCACCTGGGTGCGCGCCGACATGTTCACGAGTCGCGCCGACGTGGACGTGGTGGCCGCATCGTAGGCCTCCATCAAGGCGATGCCGGTCGCACCGGCCTTGCCCGTCACGACCGCGGAATAGCTGCCGGGCACGAGGTTGGCCACGAGCGCCGCATCGAGCGCGGTGTTGGCGAGAGTGAACGCCCCCACGCGCGTGGTGATCGCCGTCGTCTGGTTTGAATTGGTGCCCGCCGCCCAATTGTCGTTGGTGGCGACCGTGGAGTTGTTGGCATCGACCACCGTCAGGACCGGATCGGACAGGACGCCGGTGACGCCGAAGCCGGCCAGGGCCGGTCCGACGCCCCGCAGCAGCAGCGGCAGCGGATCCCCCTGGCCCACCACGCATCCGACGATCAGGGTGTCGCTCCCGGTCCCGGCGGCGGAGCGCACGGAGAGATTCCCCAGGCGGCTCGCCCCGATCGTCAGCACCGCGGCGGTCGACGTGACGGACCCTGCACTGGTGGAAACAACGACGGTGTAACTCCCGGCGTCGGCCGCCCCGGCCCGCGCCAGGCCCAACACCGCCGTGGTGGCGCCGGGAATGGGGGTGCCATTGCGCTGCCATTGATAGCTCAGCGGCAGCGCGCTGCTCGCGCCCACCGAAAAGGTTACGGCCGTGCCGGCGGACACGGTCTGGGAGCGCGGCTGGGCGGCGATGACGGGAGTGTTCGACTGCTCCGCGGCGCTGCCCACGGTGTAGGAAAACGCCACGGTACCGTTGACCTTGCCCGGACCTTCGTCGGCGGGAAGATAGGTGCGCACGTATTCCACCTTCACCCCGGCCGGCGCCACCGTCACCCGGGTATAGCCGCTGTCGGGAAAACGCTCCCCGGTGGCATACGCGTCGGAATTGAAGAGCGAGTAGTTCGGATTCGCGGGCGATCCCAGGGCCTGGTAGGTGACGCCGTCGAGTTGCTGGTGCACCCAGATGTGGTCGTGCCCCTGGAAGAAGATCGTCACCTTGTTCGCGACAAACAGCTGGTGGATCGGCAAGGCCCAACCCGCACGATTCTGCGCGAAACCGGGCGTGCCGTTGTTGTTCTGGCCGCCCCATTCGTAGCGCAGCGCCCCATCGATCCCCCCGCGACCGGTGCCCATCACATGATGGGCGAACACAAACTTGTACCTCGCCCGACTCCGCTCGAGGGTGGACTTGAGCCAGTCGTACTGCGCCTTCCCGTGCGTGATCTCCCACTGGTTGGGCGTCTTCGGGCCGCCGTAGAAATCATTGTCCACCACCACCGGGGAGCCCCAGTACGGATCGAGCGTGACGAAGAGGGCATCGCCCCACTCCCAGGCATAGTAGTTCCGCAACAAGCCGATGTGCTCGATGAGCTCGCTGTTGCCGGAGTAAAACTCGTCGGGCGCCGGCTGGGCATAGTAGAGGTTGCGAGCGTTCTGCGCCCACACGGCGACATTATTGGGTGTGCCATCCAGCAAGTAGCGCGCCGCCTGCTCGTGGTTGCCGTTGACCAAAAAGACCGGAGACGTGCGGCCGATGATGCCCAGATAGGGCCGCTGGATCACGTAGCGCTGCTCCACCTGCGGCTGCGTCACCGCCCGCGGATTCGCCTGGTTAATCGTGTCGACACTGAAGTCGTCCCCGCTCGTGAGGTAGAAGTCCGGCTGGTCCGCGGCCGCGGTCGTCAGCGTCCGCGTGTAGAACGGGCCGTTGAACTGGGTGTTGGCCCGCTCCGGGTGCGAGTCCCCCTGCACGCCGAAGACAAACGTGCTGCCCGGGGGACGCTGGGTCATGAAGGTGTACTCCGGGCTGGCGTCGTAAGTCGTCGCGCCGCCGGCCCGGAACCGGACGCGGTAGAAATGCCGCGTGCCCGGAGTGAGGTCGCGGAGCTCCACCTCCCTGGGCTGGTTCGCGGCCAGGTCCACCGGAGTCGATTGCCCGGTGTAGGCTCCGGCACGCGTGCCGTATTCGAGGTAGACGGACTGCGCCGAACCCGCGAGCAGGTTGGCCGCGATCGACTTGTCGGTGGGCCGCCCGAGCACGACGGTGCCGGGGAAGTCGGCGGCGTGCACCGCGCCGCTGAGCGCACCAAGGCAGAGCAGGATCCGGGAAAGCAGCATGGCGCGTGCGATCAGTTGGCCGGCGCCATCGTGTAGGTGTGCGCCACGTCGCGGTTCTTGAGGGTCGCGGTCTCCTGGGTCGGAAGCGCGGCGCGGACATATTCGACCTTGGCATTCGCCGGCGCCACCGTGATGCGGAGGTGGCCCGAATTCGGTAGGATGACTCCTGTGGTGTACTCGCCGTCACGGGCGCTCGCGGTCGAGAAGTTGCCCGTGCCCGGCTGCGGGCACTCCTGGTACACGATTCCGTCCAGCTGCTGGTAGCCGTAGAAATGATCATGGCCGTGAAAGACCGCGGTGACCTTGTTGGCCACCAGCAAGGCATGAATGGGCATGTCCCAGCCTGGGCGCTGCGTGGCAAAACCGTCGGAGTTGTCGGCGTTCTTCCCGCCCCACTCGTAGCGGTGCGCCACCTCGACCCCGCCGCGGGCCGAGGTCGTGCCCCCGACGAGGTGGTGCAGGAAGAGGAACTTGTAGCGCGCCCGGCTCGCCTGGAGCGTCTGCTTCAGCCAGTCGTACTGCGCCTTGCCAAGTGTCCACCGCCAGTTGTCACCGGGGTTGCTGTTGGGGTTGCTGACGGTGTTGCCGTAGGGATCGAGCACCACGAACAACGCCTCGCCCCATTCCCAGGCGTAGTAATTCTCCAGCAGCTCGGCCTTGCCCGCCACCAGGCGAGTCTCCGCACTGCCGGTGTAGAAGGCATCGGGAACCGGCGTCGGAAAATACTTCTTCCGCGCGATCAGGTTCCACGTCGACACGTTGTTGTCCTTCCCGGGGGAGCGATCAGCGTCGTAGACGTAGCGGTACTCCGCCTCGTGGTTGCCGAGCACGAAGAAATACGGGGCCGAGTGGCAGAAGTCGGCGAAGTAGTTGCGCAGCGTGATCGCCCGGTATTCCACCACGCCGTAGTTCACCTGGATGCCCGGAATGATGGTCGCGAGCTTGTCGGTCATGAAGATGTCACCGAGATCGACGTGGAAGTCGGGGTTGTCCGCCGCCATATTGCGCATCGCCAGCGCGAAGAGCCCCGGATTGGTCACCTCATCGAGGTGTGGATCCGCCGTGAGGGTGAAGGTGAACGTCTCGCCCCGCGGTCGCTGGGTGTGGAAGCTGCGCTCCGTGCGGGCGCGAAACTCCGTTTCGCCGGGCGTGCGGTAGCGCACGCGGTAGTAGTATTTGCGGTTGGCCTGCAAGGACGCCCGAGCGTCGGAGGATCGGATGTTCACCTCGATGGGCGCGCCCGTCGGATAGGTGGTCACCGGCGTCTGCCCGGTGTAGGCGCCCGGGCTGGTGCCGTATTCGACATACAGTTCCACCGTCGCCGAGGCCTCGAGGTTGAGGGTCACGCTTTGCGCCGTCGGGATGCCCAGCAACTCCGGGGAGGTGAAGGTCACGCTGCCTGCTCCCGGAGGCTCGCTGTAGATTTCCACCAGGGCGGTGCCGGTCGTGTTGCCGACCCCGCTGACCACGGCGGAATAGGAGCCCGCCGGCAGTGTCACCACCAGGGCGGCGTCACGGCTGCCCGCCGGCAGGGCAAACGCCCCGAACGACGTGGCAGCCGTCGCGATCTCCGCGGCGTTGGTTGCCGATGACCAGTTATCGTTGGTGGCCAGCGCTGTGGTACCGCGAAACAGCGTGAGGGTGGGGTCCGCCAACACGCCATTGACGCCGAAGCTGGCGAGCGTCGGACCGACCGCGCGGATCAGGAGCCGCACCGTGCCGGATCCGCTGATCACAAAGCCCGGGATGAGCACATTGTCGCCGGTGCCAACAAAGGCGCGGGTCGAGGCGTTCACGAGGTAGGCACCGGCGGCGGTCGCTGCATCGTAGACTTCGAGCAGCGCCACACCGCTGCCCCCGTCTGCGGCCGTCACCGGTGCCGTAAAGGCTCCGGGAGAAAGCGTCGCCACCAGGGCGGCGTCACGGCTGCCGGCCGGCAGGGAGAAGGCCCCGGCCCCGCCCATCACCGCCGCGTCGGCCGCCGCCCAGTTGTCGTTGCTCCCCACCGTGGTGGTGCCGTTGACGAGCGAAAGCCGGGGGTCGGCGAGGGTTCCCGCCACGCCGAAACCGCCCAGGGCCGGCCCCACGGCGCGGAGCAGCACCTGCTTGGTGCCCGCGCCTCCCAGCACAAAGCCCGGAATCGGCGTGCCGGCCGCGCCGCCCACGGCCACGCGGGTCGCGAGGTTGACCAGCCGGGCGGGGGGTTCGGCGGCCACCAAGGACACGGCCAGCGCGACGGCCGCAAGCGGGAGTCTTCCGAAGACCAGCATGCGCCAGCCCATGGAGCGATGGGTGGAGTCCATGTCTGACCCTACTGGCGAAACATGAAGCCGCGGCCCGCGGCCGGATTAAAAGACTGTCATCTTGAAGTCCTTCCGCGGGGGGGCCGCCGGGGTGCCAGCTTGACGGTAAGCTGGTAAGCTGGTTTACTGGCTCGATGAAAACCACCTTGGATCTGCCCGATGATCTGGTGCAGGAGTTGAAGCTCCGCAGCGTGCACGAACGCCGCAAGATGAAGGATGTTGCCGCCGCCGCCCTCCGGCGCGGCCTGACCATGGATGAGAAAGCGCCGCCCCGAGCGCGAAAGAAGAGCATCAAGCTGCCCTTCTTCGAGTGCGGCCCGGATGCCCCGGCGACCAAAATGACCGCTGAAGAACTGATCGCCCTGGAGCAGAAGGTAAACGAGGAGGAGGACCTGAAGCGTGCCGGCCTCTCTCTTTGACACCTCCGTGTGGATCGCGCTGGCCTTCGGCAACCACCCGCACCATCGGCAGGCGAAAGCCGCCTTCGAACTCGCGGACAATTTATCTCCCGCCGTCTTTTGCCGGGCCACCCAGCAGTCGTTTCTCCGTCAGCTTTCCTCGCCCACCTTGCAGGCCGCCTACCGAGCCCGGCCGGTTTCCAACGCCGCGGCGTGGGAGAAATGGGAGGAACTGATTGATCTTCCCCAAGTGGTGTTCGCCGATGAACCAAGCGACCTGACGCCGCTCTGGCACCAATTCGCCGCCCGCGACACCGCCTCGCCCAAGGTCTGGATGGACGCCTACCTCGCCGCCTTCGCCATATCCGGCGGGCTGGACTTCGTCACGCTCGACCGCGACTTCGCGGCCTACGCGTCCCACGGACTGCGCGTGCGACTGCTCGAATAGCCGGTGGGAGCGAAGGCCGGGCGCGACTTCTGCCGTTCCCCGCGGTGCGAGCCCGGGCAGCCGGCACCGTGCAGCGGGAATTTCACCACGACTCGTTGCTTGCGGCGGCTTCCCCCTGACTCCCTTTCACTGCCTGCCCTGCGTGGGCTAGGTGTGAGTCGTCAGGAGGTTGTCCTCCAAGTAGAGTCTGGAGACGGGTGGTTTGCGTTGTAGCGATCGATGGGGGCGACGCCAGTTGTAACGCTGGAGCCAAGTGGGCAAGGCCGCGTGGCGTTCCGTGGAATGCT
>JACRQG010000016.1 GCA_016222805.1 Verrucomicrobiota bacterium
GCCCGCTCCAGACGATGGAGCGCCCCTGCTCGTGCACCTCCATCATCTTGCGCCGCGCCGTCTGCTCGTCGAAGCCGAAGCCCTTTTTGAACACGAGGACCACGTACGACATGAGGCTCACCGGATCGTTGAGCACCACGACGCGCCACACGCCTTCGAGGGCGAGTTCGGTGCGGGTGGACTCCTTCGGGAGGACGTTGGGCTTGGCGGTGGCCACGACCGGGAGTGAAGCCCGCCACCGGGCGCGTGCAATGCCGATCCGGCGGAATCCCTCCTTTCCTGCCGCCCGACCCGCGACGGCCTCCGCGCCAACCCGCGCGCATTCTTCCACAAGACGTGCGGGGCCCCTCCGCCCCGCTCCGGTATAGTGGAAGGCGCTCCCTCCCTTCCCCGCCAGCCGGCGGCTTCCCTCTCCCATGTCGTTGCTCCGATCCGGCCTCTTCCGCTCCCTTGCCTGGGGCGTGGTTTCGTTCGGGCTGCTCGCCGCTTCCCGCGCGGGTGAGCCCGGTCGATCCGGGGACACGGTTGGCGATGCGCGTTTCGACCTTCCCGGGCTTCGCCTCGCGATCGAGGATCTGGCGGCCACCTTTGGCGATCGCTACCCGCGGCGGGACGAGTTCCTCGCCGAACTGGCCGCCCTCGAGGCAATCCTGGCAACCCGGCCCCGCCCCCTCGATCCCGCAAGGGAGTCGGCCCTTGCCGCGCGGGTCGATCACCTGCGCCGAACCGCGCTGCTCGCCAACCCGCTGCTGGACTTCGACCGGCTGCTGTTTGTGCGGCGCCGGGCCGAGACGCTGAGCGACTACCGCCGCGGGCAGGCGATGCTCCACGAGATCGGCATGCCGTGCAACCACTGGTCCAACTCCAGCCTGCCGCGGGACGGCTACGAAAACCAGCTCGCCGTCCTTTCGCCCGTGCGGCCGGACGGCCGCGTGACCCTTCTCCACCAACCTTCCGCAGGCGGTTACGTCGGCGAGATGGACCTCCACAGCGACGGCGCAAGGGTGCTCTTTGCCCAGAGCGACGCGACGAACTGGAAGATCTTCGAGATTGGGGTCGACGGCAGCGGACTGCGCCAGGTTTCCCGGATGCCCGATGACGTCGACGCCTACGACCCCTGTTACCTGCCCGACGGCCGGATCATCTTCGGCTCGACCGCGAGTTTCCAGGCGGTGCCCTGCTGGAGCGGAATTCCCCATCGGGTCGCCAACCTCTACCGGATGGATGCCGACGGGAAGAACGTCCGCCAGCTCTGTTTCGACCAGGACCACGACCTTTATCCGACGGTCCGGGGTGACGGCCAGGTGATGTACAGCCGGTGGGACTACACCGGCATTCGCCACGAGTACCTCCGTCTGCAGATGACGATGAACCCGGACGGCACCGGCCAGCGTGCCCTCTACGGCACCAATTCGTGGTGGCCGAATGCCATCTACTTTGCCCGGCCCATCCCGGGCAACCCGGACCGGATGGTGGCGATCATCGGAGACTATCACGGGGTGCCCCGCATGGGCTGGCTCGCGATCTTCGACACCTCCCGCGGGTGGCAGGACGCCGACGGGGTCGTGCAGCTCATTCCGGGTCGCGACCGGAAGGTCGTGCCGGTCATCAAGGAGAAACTCGTCACCGGCACCTGGCCGCTGTTCCTGCATCCCTGGCCGCTGAGTGAAAAACACTTCCTCGTCGCCTGCCGACCGGCGCCCGAACGCGGGTGGGGTCTCTATCTGGCGGACGTGTTCGACAACCTGGTGCTCCTCCGGGAGGAACCGGGCTGGGCCCTGCTCGAGCCGGTGCCGGTCCGGTCGATTCCGCGTCCGCCGGTTATCCCCGACCGCATCGACCCCTCCGCGGGGGATGCGACCGTCTATGTGCACGACGTGTACACCGGGAAGGCCATGGAAGGGGTTCCGCGCGGCACGGTGAAGGCGTTGCGGTTGTTCGCCTATGACTTCGGGTATCCAGGCCTGGCGGGCAGCACGCGCGTTGGCATCGGCGGTCCCTGGGAAGTCAACCGCATCCTTGGCACCACTCCGGTGGAGGCAGATGGTTCCGCGTTTTTCCGGGTACCGGCCAACACGCCGCTTTCCCTCCAGCCCGTGGATGCAGAGGGGCGCGCCGTGCAGCTCATGCGCAGCTGGTACACCGCGATGCCTGGAGAAAAGGTGTCCTGTATCGGCTGCCACGAGAGCAACCGGGAGTTGCCGCGCGGTCCCTCTGCCGGACCGCCGGGATCGCAGGCGGGAATTGTCAGCCGGGCCCTCCAGCGCGGCCCCGTGGATCTCACACCGTGGTTCGGTCCGCCGCGCGGCTTCGACTTTGAGCGCGAGGTGCAGCCCGTGCTCGATCGTTATTGTGTCGAGTGCCACCAGGGCGCTCCGCGGCCGGACGGCCTCCAGCCACCCGACCTGCGGGCGCGAGCGCGGCAACCCGACTACCGCGGCTTCCCGGTCGCCCTCGGCGACTCGACCCTGGCCCGGCCGGAGGAGGACGTCCGCCGCCTGGAGGCCTGCATCGACCGCCAGGGCGTGCACCGCGATCTTCCGTATGGACGCCTGCGCTTCTCTCCCGCCTACGACGTCCTGTTCCGCCTCGTTCGGCGACCCAGCGTCGAGGACGACGTCGACCTGCCCCGACCGGGCGAGTTTCTCGCCGATACGAGCCGCCTCGTGCAGATGCTCAAGCGCGGCCACCACGGGGTCGTTCTCGACGCCGAGTCGTGGAGCCGGATCTACACGTGGATCGACCTCAACGCCCCCTGCCACGGCACATGGGGTGAGGTCTATGCCATCCCCGGAAACGTCCATCAGCGGCGCCTTGAACTGCGAGCGCAGTACGGCGGACCGACCACGGATTACGAGCTGGAACCACGACGTCTTCCTCCAGTAGTTCTCGCTGCGCCCCCGCCGCCTCCGAAGAACCCCAAGACGGCGTCCGCGGCGAACCGGAAGCGCGCCGCCAACCCGGCGGCCCGCGCCAATCCCCTGCCCGACTGGACTCTCACCGCGGACGAAGCCCGTCGTCGCCAGGCAGCGGACGGACCGGCAGAACGACTGGTCGATCTGGGTGGCGGGGTGTCGTTGAAGCTGGTCCGCGTGCCGGCCGGGTCGGCGGTGGTCACCGACGGCGGTACCTTTCCCTTCGCCCCCCGCGCGCCAGTTACGTTCAACCGGGGATTCTGGATGAGCGCCTGTGAAATCACCAATCGGCAGTACCAGGCCTTCGATCCGAACCATGACAGCGGCTACGCCCGGGACTTCCGCCGCCGTCTGCCGGTCACGGAGCGCCAAAGCCGCCCGTTGAATGAGCCCGACCAGCCGGTCGTGAGGGTGTCGTGGCATCAGGCAGTCGCCTTCTGCGCCTGGCTTGGCGCACGAACGGGCCTGCAAGTGGCGCTTCCGAGCGAGGCGCAATGGGAGTACGCGTGCCGGGCCGGCACCGACACCCCGTTTCCCTTCGGCGCCCTCAATGCCGAATTTTCGCGCCACGCGAACCTCGCCGACCAAAACCTTCCAGGGCTCGGGACTTCCCTGATCAACGATGGCGCCATCGTCACTGTCGCGGTCGGGCGCTACCTGCCCAACGCGTGGGGCCTCTTCGACATGCACGGCAATGTCGCGGAATGGACCTCGGGGGAGACCTCCGCCGGAAAGGTGGTGCGGGGAGGCTCCTTCTACGACCTGCCCGCCGACGCGAGTGCGACGGCGCGTTATGCCTATCCCGCGTGGCGCCAGCTTCATGATGTGGGTTTCCGCGTCATCTGCGAACCGGTGAACGCCGCGGCGGTAGCCGCGACCCCGCCGGTCGCCCGGTAGGCCGGCATCCGCCCCTCCCTTTCCGGCGTACCCGGCGTCGGCAGCCTTGGCACGCCCCCATGGGGACAACTACGGGACAGGATTTCCTTAATTCGCGCCGGATCCTGCCGATGACGTTTGCGGGATTGGCTCGTCCCTTTCATGCGAATTCTCGGGTTTCAGATCCGTGCCACCGGTCCTTCCGTCCCCGCGCGACGCGCCGGACGGCTTGTCTGGCTTGGCCTGCCCACACTCGCCGCCCTGCCGCTCGCCATCGGCACTCTCGCGGCGTCTGAGCCGGTCCGGCGGCTCCGGATCGGAGTCCAACGCGACTCGGCACCGCTCGCCTTCGTTAATACCGCCGGCCAACCGGACGGTTTCACCCCGGCCCTCCTGCAGGAAGCCGCCCGGATCGGAGGCTTCGAGGTGGAACTCGTTCCGGGATGGTGGCGCAACCTCCTAAGCGACCTCGCCGACCGGAAGATCGACGTGCTGGCCGACACCGTCATCACTCCGGAGCGGAAGCAGACCATGGACTTCTCCATCGTCCACACCACCACCTCCGGCGTGGTCTATTTCCGGCCGGGCGCCACCCCGCTACGCCGCACGGAGGATTTCCGCGGACGGCGTCTCGCCGGTCTCGGGGGGACGATTGCCCTTGGGCATGCCCTTTCCCATCCCGAGTGGGGTGCCACCGTGGTGCGTTACGACAGTCTCAAGGAAGTCCTCGATGCCACCGCGCGCGGCGACTGTGATGGCGCGATCTTCACCAGCATCCTGGGCGCCAAGGTCTCCGACACGACCGGCCTGCGGAAGATACTGGTGGAGGACATCGTCCACTCCTACCACCTCGCCGTCCCGAAAGGTGACAGCGAGACGCTGGCTCTGCTCAACGAAGCTCTAGCCCGCCTCAAGCACAACGGCACCTACGACCGGCTGTTCGCACGCTGGATCGGCCCCATCGAGCCGCGCCCCGTGCGCTGGACCGGGATCCTGACCTACGCCATTCCTGCGACCCTCCTGATTCTCGGTCTCGCCGGCGTAATCGCCTGGCAACGCCGGATGCTTGCCACCGTCGGCCGCCACGCGGCGGCCCTCCGCCAGAGCCGACAGGAGCTTGAGGACACGAACGAGAAACTCGAGGAGGCCATCGCCCGGGCCAACCACATGGCCCTCTCGGCCGAACTCGCCAATTCGGCCAAGAGCACGTTTCTCGCGACCATGAGCCACGAGATCCGGACACCCATGAACGGCGTGATCGGAATGACGGGACTCCTGCTCGACACCCCGCTGACCGCCGAGCAAAGGACCCTCGCCAACACCGTCCGCCAGAGCGCGGAATCCCTGCTGACCATCATCAACGACATCCTCGACTTCTCGAAGATCGAGGCCGGCCAGCTGAAGTTCGAAGCGAATCCCTTCGACCTGCGCGAGGTCATCGAGGGCTGCCTCGCGTCGATTGCGGAGCGGGCCCATTCCCGCAACCTCGAACTCGTCTGTCGCATTGCCGAGGATGTGCCCCTGCACCTGGTTGGCGACGCGGTGCGTTTCAACCAGGTCCTGCTCAACCTGGCCGGCAATGCCGTGAAGTTCACCCACCACGGCGAAATCGTGGTGGCCGTCAGCCAGACCTTCCTTGGCGCCCGGAGGGTACGGCTTCGAATCGAGGTCCGCGACACCGGCATCGGTCTTTCGCCCGAACAGCAGGCCATCCTTTTCCGTCCCTTCGTGCAGGCGGATCGCAGCACGGCCCGCAAGTACGGCGGCACCGGGTTGGGCCTCGCCATCTCGCGTCAACTGGTTGAGCGCATGCAGGGCGAGATTGGGGTCGAAAGCACCCCAGGGGTGGGTTCGACCTTCTGGTTCACGGCGGACTTTCCCCTCCAGGAATCCCCCCCGCCGACGACAGCGTTGCCCGCCGCGTCCGCCGGCACCCGTGCCCTGGTCGTCGACGACAACGCCTCGAGCCGGGACGCCCTCCTGGCACAGCTGCGGACCTGGCAGGTGCCGGCCGCAGCCTCCGCAGACGGTGCCGCCGCAGTGGCTGAACTTCGCCGCGCCGCCTCCACCGGCGAGCCCTATTCCGTGGTGTTCCTGGATCAGCTGATGCCCGGACTGGACGGCCTGGAACTGGCCCGCGCCATCAAGGACGCCCCTTCCTGCGGCCAGCCGCGCCTGGTGCTCTTGACGTCGCTGGGCCAGAACCTCGAACGGACGGAACTCGACCTCGCCGGAGTCGGGCGCTGCCTCGTGAAGCCGGTCCGCCATTCCCACCTGCTCGAGGCCTTGCGCGATGCCACGCCGGGCGCCAAGCCGTCTCCCGCCGTCATCGAGCAACCAACCACCCGCCAGTTGGACCTGAACGTGCTCGTGGCGGAGGACAATCCGGTCAACCAGAACGTCACCCGCATGCAGCTCCGCAAGCTCGGTTGCCGCTGCGTGGTGGTCGAGAACGGCGCCGCCGCGCTCGCGGCGGTCCAACGGGGCGGATACGACGTCGTGCTGATGGACGGCCAGATGCCGGAGGTGGATGGATTCGAGGCGACCCGGCGCATCCGGGCCTGGGAGCAGGAGCGGTCCCACCGCGGCGGCGCACCGGCCCCGATCCGGATCATCGCGATGACTGCCAACGCCATGATCGGTGATCGGGAGGAGTGCCTCGCCGCCGGCATGGACGACTACCTGAGCAAGCCGGTCCGGCCGGCCGAACTCGCCGCCGCCCTCGCCCGCTCCGTGCCGCCGGCCCGCGAACGATCGGCGCTCCAACCAGCCGCGGTGGCGGCGGAGTGATTTCGGCCGCCTGCTCGGCGCCCCGGACGCGACACCTGGCCGAAGCGGACACTTTCACCTCAAGCCAGGCCCGGCGTGTTCCGATAGAAAATCTGTGCCGGTTCTTTCAGGATCACAAAATAGGGCATACTACTCCGCGTAGGTGCCTCTGCTGCCACAACACAGTAGTCCCGCTCCCCCTCCTTGAGGCTGCGGAGGTCAATGGCGACGAAGGCTGGCAGCTAGGGATCGGCCACCGAATTGGTCGACTCGCCTGAAAGAACCGGCCTTTCCTTCCTCCCCTGGAAGACCCCTCCCATCGAAGCCACCTCGCCTTCGCATCTCACTTTCGGCCCGCGGCGGCGGGTTGATCCAGCAGGATCCGCGACTGCACTTCGAATGAACCCGGAGTGAAGGGAGGATAGAGAATCAGGAGGCCGCGTTGCTGGCGCCCGACTGACACCTTTCCCTCGTAGGACTGGTAGGTGCGCTGTTTGGCCATCGTGGTCAGCCGGACCTGGGCCGCTCCAGCCGACGGAATAGGCGGGTTGAATCCGGCCTTGAGCGTCACCGACTGCTGGTTGACGGTGCCCGACAACGCCAGGCCACTCAGATTCAGGATCGCGAGGCTGCCGACTGGTTGCCTCGCCGGGCTGTCGTCGAGAACCGCCACCTGGTAGCGCAACTTGCCGTCCGCGGCAGCCGACGCCTTCTCCAGGGGCAGAAACAACAGGAGCACGTCGCGGAAGTCGGCGGGGATTGATGCTTCAGCCACCACCGCCCGGGTGTCGGGATCCACGAACCGCAGGGGCATTCCCCCGCGGTACTCATATCGCGGCGATCGGGCATTCGGCAGGAACTTCACCGCCTGTGGTTCGGCCCTGGCCCGGGGGACGAAGGCCACATCGGTGAGGGGCCGCGAAGCGAAAACCGAGAAACGCACCGCCTGCAGTGGCGCAGGCGCCGTCTGCGCGGCGAGCGGCGTCAGCGCCACGGAAAGCAGGAGCAGGCCGACGGCGGCCCAGGACCGCGCCGTCAAATGTCCGACCGCGTCAGCCATCGGAAGGAAACCACCTTGAACCGTCGTCCGTGCTGCCGGTTCACCTCGCTGGAAAGCGAATCCGGCAGGACCTCCGGGATGTCGGCCAGCGGGTCGACATACTCAGGCACACGCTGCACGAGGGCCTCGCACCAGGCCCGACCTTCAACCGTACCGGTCGCCGGGTTGATCGCCTCGCCGTAGGTCCTTACCACGAAAGTGTCGGACCGTGGAAAAAGCACGGGAGCCAGTGCGGTCATGATGTCGCCTGGCGTGAGAAACTGGGAGCTGAACTCGGGCACATCCTTGTTCAACTCCGCGTCCTCGATTGCCGCCTCAAGGAGGCTACGATCGCCGTTCGGCCCGGCGAAGATCGCCCGCGGAGCGAGAAAGTCCTCGATCGACCGGAACGGTCCCGAATCCGCCAACTTGGCCTTCACCCAGCCGACGATCGCATTCGCCAGCCGTACGGTCTCTGCATCCGAAAGCGCCCGCACGCCCCGGCGGTAGAGGTGGGTGTTGGCGGCCGATGGCACATCCGGATCCGTCCCCGTCACGGTCGTGCTCGCCGCATAGGTCACCACCGTCTCCGTTCCCTCGAGGTTCATCACCACCGGCAAGTCCGCCTCATAGGTCTCCTGCGCCGACTGGGGGAAACGGAAAAAAGTCGCCTGCGTCGGCGTGGTCGACGCGACCGAGGTGTCGGAACCCGCCGTGCCGGTGGAACTGCTGGAGTTGATGTACCGAAAGGCCTCGCCATTCGCGAACCTCGAGCTGCGCAGGACCGCGATCCAGGCGAGCGCGCTGGTCGAGTTCACGTTGAAGGCGCCGCGCTGCAGCAGGTGTTTCGACGAGAAACCTTCCGAGGGTTCCTGGGTGGAGTTCTGGACGCCCAGGACATCGCTCAACAGGGTTGCCGAGCCATCGGGCTTTCGCGGCAGGACCTGTAACAACGGGTTCGGCAGAGGAACCGTCACCGCGCTCCCCAGCAGCGAATCGACGCCGGCCGTCACCGGCGCCGCGAGCCCGGAGAGGAAATATCGGTCGAAGATCGCGTTGGCCGGAACTCCTGAAGCGATCTCCTGCTGGCTGCCCCAAGGGTTGCCGACCGCGAATGGCCGCGCGCCGGGCAGGAGCAGATGCTGGAGCGACCCGAGCGACAACACCGGCGCCCGCGGAAGTTCGAAGACCGGGACGTCGCGATTGTACGAGCGCCCCGAGTTGCCCATCACGCGCTCGAGCAGGAGGTCGTTGTTGTACGGGGTCGGGACACCCGGATACGCGCTGGGCAGCGGACCATTCGCCCCGGGGACGAAGGCAGTGTCCGCGAGCGCCGGGTTGCGCGGATCCCGCCCGCGCTCGACCAGCCAGCCGGATGCACCGGCGGCGTTGAGCCGGAACAGAAAGCTGAACTCGTAACCTCCATCGCTTGCTTTCGGCAGCACTTCCGGGTCCGCCTGCGGGTCGGTCGCAAAGAAGGCATCAAACGTCGGCGAGATGTAGGTACCAAGCGGCTCCGTGTCGTTTTTCCGAAAGACCTTCACCGTAAGCTGCGTCGGCACCGGCACCCGCCACCCACCAGGAGCCACCCCCGTGATCACCGAGGGAGAGACGCGCGTGACTGCGTGGCTCGTTCCGACGAGGGACTTGTTGTAGAAATGTCCTTCATTGCCGTTCTCCGGCTCCTCGGTGTTGCCCTCCGATCGCCAATAGTACACCCGCCCCGGGAGCCAGGAGGCGACATCGGGCTTCGGCGTGCCATCATCCTGGAGGTCCGTCCGGTCGAATTCCCACGGCAGCCTCAGCCGCACAGGCGCGCCAAACATCGCGGACGGAGACACCGTGGCGAGAGTGGGCGAGCCCGGATCGGCGTCGGCGGCAAACTCCATCACGTCGGGCAGCCCGGTGATTTCGATGCGCAGATCCTCGGGGACGAGGGCGCTGGTGTAGGGGTTCCAGAGGCCGATGACCCAGCGGAGCCGGGTTTCGATCGGGGCCTCCTCATCGGTTCCACCGACGGTGCGGGAGTCGAAGTTCAGCATGCAGAACGCCAGGACCGGCGCCACGCGATGCGCCTGCTCTCCCTCCACGAGCGGCGGCGTAATCCGGTAGCGGCGGCGCATCGATTCGGCGGACGCAATCTCCGGCACCGCCAGCGGCGCCGAGGCCGCGGCCGGATCCGGCACCTCCATGTATGCCGGATAGTTGACCCAGGCCGCAAAGGCACTTCCAAGCAGGTCCGGCCGTAGCGAGAGATCCCGCCGCAATCCGCCGTCCTTGGTATTCGCGAGCACCGCCTTGTTGTCCGGCGACCAGTGCTGGAAATAGGTGCGCAAGGTCCCAAGACCAATCGCCGCATTGGACGAGTTCTTCAGGAAGCCGAGTTGATTGAAGGCGAGGGTCCGGTCCGCCAGCGTGGAGTTCGGCGGGCTGGCCCCGGAACTCGTGCGCGGCTCGAAGACCGCCGCCGCCGCGGCATTGGCGGCGCCCGCGCCCATCGGCACCTGCTGGCGGATCCGGCGGCGAAGTTCGACCGCATCGTAGGGAACGTAGCTGACCGTCGTCGCCGTCGAAGCCGATGCTGCCGTGTCGAGCGCGCGATCCTGCAGGGCGACCGGAGCCTTGACCCCCTGATCGCCCACCCACCAGCCGTACCGACCGATGGTAGGCCGGGCCGTCGCCGCAAAGCCCGGCACCCCGATGGCTGTAATACCCTGCAACGGCACCACGACGTCGTTGGCGGTGGAAGTGTTGGAGCTGATCAGCGCCACCGTCGGCCCCGCCGTCGTCGCAGGCGTGACGGAAAGGGGCGTGGCGACCCCAGCGGAGTCGTAGCGCTCATTGCCGCTCACGAGCCAGGTCACCGGGTCCTTTTCGCTGTTGGTGGAGTCCCACACGCCGGTGTACCACCTTCTGCCGCTCACCGGCGAAAATGCGTCCGCCGTCGCCGTCACCCGCCGATCCGATCCCGCGTACTTTTGCAACTGCCCGACCGCGATGTTCAGGGCCAGGAGGGCATTTTCCCGCGCTTGGGCCTGCCGCTGCATCGTTCCCGCCACCGCCGTCTCGACCCTCGTGTAGGCCGCGAGGCCCATGAGGACGACCACGAGAAATGCCAGCAGCGTCACGGTGAGCAGCAGCGCGAATCCCCGCACCCGGCGGCCTGGCGGGTCGCCGCGGTCGGCGGGAGTTGGACTGGAGTGGCCGGTCTTCACGGAGGATTCAGGGCGAGGTCGTGTTGACGATGATCCGGCGCGTGAAGACTCGGGAGTTGGCCAGAGCCAGATCCCACCAGAATTGCTGTGCCGACCGATCCGCGCGGGCAAAGAACCGCTGCGGCGCCGCCTCGTAGCCCGCAAGCTGGCTCGCGCCCTCGTCGGTCAGCACGCGCACCATCACGTCAATCACGTCCGGAAACACGTCGCCAGCCCCGACTGCCCTGGACGGCGCACGGGCCTGATAGGTCGCAGTCGAGGTGTTGTTCGCGGGATAGACCAGCCGCAAGCCGTCGGGGCGCGTGCTGTCGCGGACGTACATCCTCACGCCGAAATCAACCACGTTTTCGGCGATCACGCTGTTGATTGTCGGGTACCGAATCTCGGCCGGATCGTTGACCTGCCGCACCGTATTGCTGGAGGGCGCATAGGCCGAAGCGACGATGGAGAATCCGCTCTCGATGGTACCGGGCTGTGTCGAGGACAAGGTCGTCGGACGGACCTCTGTCCGGTGCAGCAGGTAGCGGCGGTCCGAACTGCGAGCCTCGTTGCCGGACGTCGCCCGGCGCACGATCTGGTACGCGACCGCCACCGGCGCCGAAGCGGTGCCCAACACGCTCGTATTGCCCCGGCGCGTGGTGAAGAACCGCAGCCACACGCCCGCCACGCCGAAGCGTGCGTCGGAGAGGTTGCCCGTGGCTGCGGTTTGCAGCGATCCGGCGTTGTTGGCCGGCTTGATCGCCGAGCCGGTGGTGGCGGTCGAACTCCAGAGGCCGGTGTTCGCCGTGTTGCCGAGAATGGTCGCGGCGAGCCAGACATTGCCGTCGTCGCGGAACAGGGCCGACTGCAGGTCGAGGGTGAGCTGATCGAGGACAAACCGCCCCTGGGCTTCGGCCGAGACGCGGCCTGAGGTGCGCGACCAGAAGCCGGAGACATTGTTGACGATGACCAGGATGAACCCCACCAGCAGCGTCGTGATTCCGACCGCAATCAGCACCTCCAGGAGGGTGAATGCCCGCCGATCCGCTGGGCGCCGCGACGGCGGCGGGATGGTGCGAGGTGCCTTCATCGCGTGATTGAGCCGGTGAAGTGCAGCACCTGCTTGCGGCTGTGGTCGAAGCGTACCGAGGCGCTCGCGCCCAAGCCTGGCTGGACGGCCGTGGTGGCGGTATCGGCCACGAAGGCCGGCCAGCGCACGCGCGCCGTATAGGCGATTAGGTTGAGAGCCGGATCGACCGTGACCTTGCCGCTTTCGCCGCCCGCGGCATCGGCGGAGGGCTTTGGCGTAATCGCCTCGTTTCGCACCAGCGCAATCTCGAAGAATTTCTCCCCATCCCAGTTGCGGCGGGTCTGCGGATTGAGCCAGATATTGTCCGCGTAACGGCCGATCTTGGAGCCGTCGCGGCTGGCGAACAGCAATTGCGCATCCTGGGAGATGTCGTAGTCACCCTTGGCGTCGGCCTCGATGAGTTCGTGCCCGTTCTCCTTCGAGTTCTTCAACAGCGCGGCCACGTCGTCGAACGGCATCGTCTGCAGCCGCATCCGCAGCAACTCTGCCATCCGGGCCGCCGCTTCCGCGTCCGCGGACTGCACGACGGAGCGCGCGATCGGCGAGAACAGCCCGAGGATGCCCACCATCGCGAACGCGAAGACCGCCACTGCCGCGACCACCTCGATGAGACTGAAGGCACGGGCGCGCCGACCGGAAGGACGTGCCGGTGACACCGGGACATGACTGCAGGCGAAACGGCGCATCAGAAGCTGTTGGCGTCGTTCACGAACGTGATCCCGCCGGAGGGCCGGATTAGGATGCCGCGCGCCGCCCCGGCGTTGTTGAACTGCGGCTGGTCGTTGACCACGGTCGCGGTGGCCACGAGCAGGCGCGCGTAGGGCTGGGCACTGGGACTGCTCACCGTGCCATCGGGTGCAAACTGCAGGTAAAACGCCGTGCTGTTGGCGAAAAGGGTACCGGCGGGCTGGTTCACCCCCACCGGTCCCGCGAGCGACGACAGCAGCGGTGGGTTGGTCGGCCAGATGACGCCGGAGACCAGCAACCCGGAGACCGATGTCGGCACGACATAGATGCCGCGCGGCAGCACGAGCGGCTGTCCGACCGGCACGAAGTTGGAGGTCTGGTCCGGCGGCTCGGCCCGGAAGACCTGCATCAAGCGCAGGTACTTCTCCTTGTCACCCGAAGGCGGCCGCGTCGCGTAAATCATGAGCCGCGTTGCCGCCTGGTGAACCGCCGCCTGGGTACGCGCCGTGTTCACCATCGAGGCGAGTGCGGTCTGCCCCGACGCCAGACCGCTTCCCGCGGTGTCGCTGATCGCCAGCCCCAGGCCTCCGGCCACCAAGGCGATGATGGCCACGACCACGAGCAACTCGATCAACGTGAACGCCCGCGACCGCGGCTGGCGCGGCGAGGCTGCGGGATGGGAGCGGGAGGAATCCGGCATCGCGACGCCCTTACCTCCAGCTCATGATGAGCTCGTTCTCACTGGTGGCGCCTGGCGGCGCGCAATAGAAGACCACGCCGGCGTGCGTCCCGCCCGTCGTTCCGGTTGTCAGCACCGTCGTCGGACGAATGGTCAGGGAACTGCCCGCCACCGTGGCGGCAGGAAACCCGCCGGAGGAGTCCCGGCCATTGATCACGCCGTCGAGGTTGGAGTCGGTGACAACGGCGATCGACGTGTTGTAGAAGGCGTCGCGGATGAAATAGAGCTGGTTGCTCGGAGCGTTCCCCGCGGTGACGTCCGCCGGCATCACGAAGTCGGCGTCGGTAAACGACACGAAGCGGATCCGGCGGGTGTTCTGGCCAGCGGCGGGAGTCGGATTCCCGGTCGTGGCGGCAGGCAGCGATTGCCCGTCGCGACGCACGCCGGCCAGGATGTCATGGAAAAGATGATTGCCCGAAGGCGTGGCGGTGGCGCCGGTGTTCACGAACTTCTGCGTCGCGCTGGGATAAAGCTGCGGGTAGGAGCCGTACTCTTGGCGGAACTGCTCGAACCCCGTCGCCCACTGGCTGAACTGGGCCCGGGTCTTGGCGCGCAGGGCCGCGCTCTTGGCGCTGCCGGCGGTGGGAATCAGGATCGCCGCCAGAATCCCCAGGAGCGCGATCACGGTCAGGAGTTCGATCAGGGTGAACCCCCGCGCGCCCCGGATGCGACCAGCCAACCTCAGGCTCCGGTGATGGGGGATGGAGAAGTCAGGGAGTCGCATAGAGGTTGTCGGCATTTACGCCCGTGGTTTGCTGGGTTCCGGTGAATAGCCCCGTGCTGATCGAGGGCGCGATATGTTGCCCGTCCGGACCCACCGAATATAGCACGTAGGCCGGCGCCCGCCACTGGAGGCCTCCGGCGCCAGGCGCCTTGTAGTAGTACATGTACCGATTGCCCCAGGGATCCAGCAGGGCGTTGGAGACAAATTGCTTCGAAGGAGGAATTCCCTGCGCTACGCCGAAATTGGCCGTGGTCGCGGCGGTGAGTTCGACCTCCAGGCGAAACTTCGAGACCTCGAGGAGCACCGGTCCGTTGAGGCGGGTCGAGAAGTTCGTGGGACCGTAGACACCAATCAGCGCGTTCAACAGGAGCGCCTGGGCCTGGAGATTGGTGATGGTGGCACCGACTGTCGGCGTGGCTTGGGGCGCATTGCCGGTCTGCGGGTAGTCCCCGTAGACCCGCCGGTAATCCTCGAGCGCCTGCGTGAGCGCGGCGAGTTCACCTCGGGCACGCGCCACCGCCGCCCGCTGCTTGGCGGAATTGACCAGTCCGAAGCCGAGCGAAAAGAGCACCGCCATGACGGCGATGACCGAGACGATCTCGATGATCGTGAAGCCCGACCCACCCCGGCCATCCGCCCCACCCGTCGGACGACGGGCGGGCACGGCGGAGCGACAGGATGCGGGGCTCGCGTGCGGCATGAAGGGAAAGGACGCGAGCTAAGCGCCGACGTTACATGCCCCGCAACAGGAAAGGTTTCCGCCCCTGCCGGCGGAAACCTCCTCGGTCATTCCTCGCTCTGAAGGGCGGCCACCACGCTGAAGTCCTCCAGCGTGGTCGTGTCTCCCTTCACCTGCCCGCCCGCGGCAATCTCCTTGAGGATCCGGCGCATGATTTTTCCGCTCCGGGTCTTGGGCAGGCCGGAGGCAAAGCGAATCGTGTCGGGCTTGGCGAGCGAACCGATCTCCTTGCCCACGTGGTTGCGCAGTTCCTCCTTCAGATCGTCGGTGGCATTGATCCCGGCCTTGAGGGTGACAAAGACGCAGAGCGACTGCCCCTTGAGCTCGTCCGGGCGCCCCACGGCCGCGGCTTCCGCCACCGCCGGATGAGAGACGAGCGCGCTTTCCACCTCGGCCGTGCCGATCCGGTGCCCGGAGACGTTGAGCACGTCGTCGATGCGACCCACGATCCAGAAGTAGCCATCCGCATCCTGACGGGCACCATCACCCGTGAAGTAGACGTCGTTGCGGCCCGGGAATTCGCTGAAGTACTGGCGCCGGAAGCGCTCGTCGTCGCCCCACAGGGTGCGCAGCATCGACGGCCAGGGCTGCGTGATGACCAGCTTGCCCCCGGTGTTGCGCGGGACCTCCTGGCACTTCTCGTCCACCACCTTGGGCACGACGCCGAAGAACGGCCGCGTCCCCGAACCAGGTTTGGTGGAGGTCACCCCCGGCATCGGCGTGATCATGATCGAACCCGTCTCGGTCTGCCACCAGGTATCCACGATCGGGCAGCGCTTTTTCCCGATCATGTTGTGGTACCACATCCAGGCCTCGGGATTGATCGGCTCTCCCACGGTGCCGAGCAGGCGCAGGGAATCGAGCCGGTGCCGCAGCACGTAATTGTCGCCCCAGCGCATGAACGCCCGGATGGCCGTCGGCGCGGTGTAGAGAATCGTCAACCCGTGGCGGTCGATCATCTGCCAGAACCGGTCGGGCTCCGGATGGTTGGGGGCGCCTTCGTAGATGAACACGGTGGCGCCATTGGCCATCAGGCCGTACACGACGTAGCTGTGCCCCGTGATCCAGCCGATGTCAGCCGAGCAGAAATAGCGGTCATTCTCCTTCAGGTCGAAGACGTAGTGTGAACTGAGCTTCGCCCCGAGGAGATAACCCGCGCTCGTATGGAGCACGCCCTTGGGCTTTCCGGTGGAACCGCTGGTATAAAGGATGAACAGCGGATGTTCGGAATCGAACGCCTTTGCCTTGTGGTAATTCGGCGCGCCGACCCAGGCCTCCTTCCACCAAACGTCCCGTCCCTCGCGCATGTTCACCGGGTTGCCGCAGCGCTTCACGACCAACACGGTCTGCACCGTCGGCGTGCTCTCAATCGCCTTGTCGACGTTGGCCTTCAGTTCGATGACCTTGCCCCGACGCCAGCCGCCATCGGCAGTGATCACCAGCTTGGCCTTGCAGTCGTTGATCCGGTCCTTGAGGGCCTCCGGGCTGAAACCTCCGAAGACGACCGTGTGGACCGCCCCCACGCGCGCACACGCCAGCATGGCGATCACCGCTTCGGGGATCATCGGCATGTAGATCGCGACCCGGTCCCCCTCCCCGACCCCCATGTTTTCAAAGATGTGGGCCAGTCGGCACACATGGAAATGCAACTGCTTGTAGGTGATAGTCCTGACGTCCCCGGGTTCACCCTCGAAGATCAGCGCGGCCTTGTTCTCCCGGTAAGTCCCCAAATGGCGGTCCAGGCAGTTCTCGGAAACATTGAGCTTCCCCCCGATAAACCACTGCGCGTGCGGAGGGTCCCACTTGAGGACTTTCTTGAAGGGTTTGCGCCAAACGAGGTGCTCCTTCGCCTGACGTTCCCAGAAGACTTCTGGGGTGTTGACAGACTCAGCGTAGAGCCTTTTGTAGGCAGCTTCACTCCCAAGATTCGCTTGGGCTTTGAACTCGGCCGAAGGCCTGAATTTCCGGTGCTCCCGGGATACTGAGGTAATCGTCTGGTCTGGCACGTGCGTGTCGGATTGTAGGGTTTAGGGTAGCAGAACGCGGCTCTTATCCTGTCCCGAGTTTCAAGCGTCAAGCACGGGACTGTCCTGATCTCACCCATCGTATGGAAACGAAACCCGTGTCCGCCCCTGCGGACTCTTCTGCCGCCGCCGTTCCCCCGGCGAACACCCCTGCCGCGCCCGCCTCGGCCAATAGCGCGGCCGCCGCCCCGGCTCCAGTCGACAACAGCATCCGCGTCGAGGGCGTGCTCGACATCGATCTCCAGCGCGGCGGCAACGGCCAGCTGATCGACATCACCCGCGGCTGCAAGCGCCGCCCGACCGACACTTTCGTACCCAAGGAGCTGATCCGCCGCTTCAAGCTACGCGCCGGATCGATGATTGGCGGCACCGCGTTCCCCCCGGAAGGCCGATTCCCCAATCCCAAGATGCGTTTCATCGAAACGGTGGACGGCGTCCCGCTGGAGGATCGCCGGGCGCGTTTCGAATTCACCACCCTCACCACGATCTCCCCCAACCAGCACCTGCGGATGGAGATGAAGGATGGACGCCTGACCACCCGGGCGGTCGATCTTTTCTGCCCGATCGGCAAGGGCACCCGGGGTCTCATCGTGGCCCCCCCGCGCACGGGCAAGACCACCCTCTTGCGCGATATGGCCCTCGGGGTTCTGGAGAACAACCCGGAGTGCCACGTGATGATTCTGCTGGTCGACGAGCGCCCCGAGGAAGTCACCGACTTCCGTCGCAGCGTGGCCGCCGCCGAAATCTGGGCTTCGTCCAACGACGAACAGATTGAGAACCACATCCGAATTGGCGACCTCTGCATCGAACGCGCCAAACGCCTCGTCGAGACCGGCAAGGATGTCGTCCTGTTTGTCGACTCCATCACCCGCCTGTCGCGGGCCCACAACACCGCTCGCAATTCCGGGCGCACGGGCTCCGGGGGCCTCGACGTCCGCGCCTTGGAAAAGCCCCGTCAGCTCTTTGCGACCGCCCGCCGCACGGAGGAAGCCGGCTCGCTCACCATCGTCGCCAGCGTGCTGGTCGAGACGGGCAGCCGCATGGATGACGTCATCTTCCAGGAATTCAAGGGCACGGGAAACATGGAGCTCGTCCTGGACCGAAAGTGCGCCGAGATGCGCCTCTGGCCCGCCATCAACATCGGGGCCAGCGGCACCCGGAAGGAGGAACTGCTCATCGATGCCAAGACGCTGGAGGGCATCCATTTCTTCCGGCGCGCGCTGGTCGCCCAGAAGATCGAGGAAGCCACCGAGACGATGATCGCCCGGCTATCCAAGACGAAGACGAACGCGGAGTTCCTGAAGTTGATCGCCCGCTGAGCGATCGGCGAACTTCCCTCTTGCCCCGCTCCGGATTCTCTTGAAATTCAACGTTTCCTCCCGCGACCGTCGTTCGTCTTCTGCCACTAGCAAACCACCGCATGCATAGTTTTTCCGAGCAGTGTCTGGACATGGCCCGTTCAATGTTGGGCCAAAATCTCGAATCGATTCAACCTGACGGCACCGTCCTTCCTGCTCACCAGGAGCAATCGCGACCGGATGAACCCGGCCACGTTGCCTTCGCCCTCGGCGAATTCTACCGCGCCACCGGCGAAACCACCCTCAAGGGGCACGATCTCATCGACCTCGCGGCCCGCTGCATCACGGCGCAGATGTTCACCGAGCCCGCGGCGGAGAACGGCCTCGCCTACGCCGCCCTCGGATTGCTCGCCTTTGGCCCTTCCAAGGAGCGCAACCCCGTGTGGGAACGGCTCGTGGAGGAAACCCAGCAGCGGATCGACAAGGCCCTGCTCCATCGCAGCGACTACGACAACCACTGGCAGGCCTTCAACATCGCGAAGGCCGTCGCACGATTCAGTTTCGGCCTCTCCAAGAAGGATGAAACGTCCCGCCTGATCGAGCGGATGTGCGATCGCATCAACCAGACGAGCTCGGCCGGCTTCTTCGACGATTCCACCGCTGGTCTCGGCGGTAACTTCAACCTCTACGGTGTCTGGGCGTTTGTGTTCGCCCGCTCGGCCCTGCAATTGCACGCCAACAGCGGCGTGCGCGAGCGCAAGCTCCCCACCCTCCGCACCTACGGGGAAAAGTACATCAAGTTGATGCCGGATCTCGTCCGACAGGACGGGCTCGGCTGGGCGTTCGGGCGCGCCGCCGGTGCTTACGGCCAGATGCACTGCATCAGCCTCATCCTGCAGGGTCTGCGCGACGGCTGGATTCCGGACGAGCAGAAGATCAAGTACTACGACATCCTGCGCCGCCTGTTCATGTTCTTCTACGAGACCTACCTCGACCAGGAACATGGATTCCTCGATCTTCGCGATGACGAGCGCACCGCCTACGAGCACCACACGACGCGGATGGCCAATTTCGACGCCGCCCGGTACCTGTGCCAGTGGGCGCGTCTCGCCAAGACGGTGCAGATGCCGCAAGGCGCTCCGAAGACCGAGCCGGTGCGCACCAGCGGCCGGTTTGTCATCTTCGACAAGTCCAACCGCAAGGAACAGGGGCTGTTCCTCTATCGTGACGCCGAGTCCGGGCTGCACCTGCAACTCCCGCTCATCAGTTCCGGTTCGACGCTCACGAGCGATTCGCTGCCGTTCCCGCACTGCCCGGGCATCTTCGATTGGCCGAACAACACCTACCTGCCCGTCCTGCTGCCGGAGCTCACGTTTGGCGAAAACGTGACCATTCCCGCCTTTTACGGGAAGAATTGCGTCACCGGCCTCGGACTGCGCAACAGCTTCTACTTCCGCTACGAGCAGCCGGACCTAATCAACCTCAAGGAGGAGTTTGTCCGCGGCCTGGGCAGCGTGAAGGTGCAATGGACCTTTGCCGGGAACAAGATCGGCTGCGAGTTCGCCTACACGGTGAAACAGCAGGTCACCCTCGACAAGTTCCGCTACGCCCTCGCCATCGCGGCCCCGCACTCGAAGTACCATGGCACAGGTGCGCTCACCCTGGGCGCCCAAGGCCACCGCTGCAGCGTGGCCAAGGATGACTTCCAGGCCACGTGGCGTGAAACCGAAGTCGTCAGTGCGGATCCGACTTACCGAACGAACTACGGCAAGATCCACTACCTCCAGTACCTGGTCCGCGACCACCCGTTGATCATGCGCCCCGGTCACATCTACCGGCTGGCGGTGAACTTCGAGCCCGACGTCGCCCATCTGGACGCTTAGTTCCGCACCAACGCCGCGGCGCCGGCTCCCACTGGGCGAAGTCCGCCCGCCTGTTTGCGGGCGCTCTCTCCCTCGCATGCTCTCCCGAAGGATCATCCCCTGCCTCGACGTCAACGCGGGCCGCGTGGTCAAGGGGGTGAAGTTCCAACAACTCCGCGACGCGGGAGATCCGGTCCAGTGCGCCCGCGCCTACGACGCCCAGGGCGCGGACGAACTCGTCTTTCTCGACATCACCGCATCGAGCGACAACCGCGCTATCATGCACGATGTCGTCGCCGCTACGGCGGAACAGTGTTTCATGCCCCTCACGGTCGGCGGAGGACTCCGCACCGTGGCGGACATCGAAGCGATGCTGAAGAGCGGCGCCGACAAGGTATCACTCAACACCGCGGCCATCCGTGATCCCGAGTTGATTCGCCAATCCTCCGATCGCTTTGGCGTCCAGTGCATCGTGGTCGCGATCGACGCCAAGCGTGAGCCGGACGGCCGCTCCTGGCGCGTGTACACCCACGGCGGACGAAACCCCACGGCGCTCGATGCGGTGGCGTGGGCCGAGCGAGCGGTCGCGCTCGGAGCGGGAGAGATTCTGCTCACGAGCATGGACGCGGACGGTACGCAGGCCGGCTATGACTGCGCGCTCACCCGTGCCGTAAGCGATGCGGTGTCGGTCCCCGTCATTGCCAGCGGCGGGGCGGGCACCTTGCAGCACTTTGCCGAGGTGCTCGACGCCGGACGCGCCAGCGCGGTCCTGGCGGCCAGCCTGTTTCACTTTGGCACGTTCAGAATCGCCGAGGTGAAGAGCTATCTCGCAACCCACGGCGTGCCCGTGCGGCAGTAACTGGCCGGCGCACCTTCCCGGCGCCGCCTCTCGTCGCCTACGCGCCTTGACTGGGCGGTGCTGAATCTTCTGGGGGCGACGTTTTCGCCCCGTTCGCCTCCGGTGCTTCCCCTTTGGACTTCGGCACCCCCACCAGGACGCTGAGTTGCTCCTGCACCGCCACGAAGAACTCCGGCGTCAATTCTCCCGCCGGCACCTCGAACATCGCCTTCGATTTGGCGTGTTCGTATCGCACCCGCTGGCCGTCGACACTCTTACCCCGGGGACGAAGGATCTTCTTCCGCTCCAACATGAGCGCGAGAAACTGCACGAGTCGGGTGTTCTCGGGCGTGGGTTCCGTGGTAGGATCCGCGAGGGTGACGAATAGACTCTCGGCCGTCAACTTGAGCGCCCGGTCCGGATTTTCCCCGGCTCGCCGTGGCTTGTAGGCCTGAACCCATCGGCAGGCGACGAAGCCCTCCGGGGAAAAACCCGTCGCGTGACGTTCGAGGACATCATAACGCACGATCTCCAGCGCCGCTCCCACGCGCACGAGGTGACTCGTCACCCGGTCGCCCTCGCCAAACGGTTCGCCGGAAACAAAGCAGGTTGTTGCCAGCGGCTGGAGCTGAAGTTCCATAGGGCTTTCTTGTTTACTCCCGGTCTCCCGGGAGGCTAGCACTTTCCGGACGATTCCCGCCGTGCCCTCCTCACCGTCCGCGCCGCCCGAAGACACTCTCCTGCTCTGCCTGGACCTGCAGCCCCCTTTCCTGGCCGCGATCACGGACGGCGCCGAGGTCCTGCGCCGCTGCGAGTTCGCTGTCGCCGGCGCCCGGACGCTCGGCCTGCCCGTGGCCTTCACCGAGCAGGTCCCGGAGAAGCTCGGCTCCACCGCCGCAACCGTGCTTGCCCTCGCCCCCGGAGCGCCCGTGTGGCCCAAGACCACCTTTTCGGCCTTGGCCGACGAACGCCTCCACGCCGCACTCCTCGCCGACCGTCCGGTTCGCCACCTCCTGCTCGCCGGTATCGAAACCTCCATTTGCGTCTTTCAAACCGCGCTCGGTGCCATCGCCGCCGGCCTCGAGGTCACAATCCTCGTTGACTGCGTCGGTGCGCGACGGAGTGGTGATGCCCAGGTCTGTCTCGAAGCGCTGGCGCGACACGGCGCCCACCTGCTCCCGAGCGAGACCGTGCTGTACTCGATCCTTCATGATACCGGGCATCCTTGCTTCCGCGAGTTCACACGGCTCGTGAAGGCACATCACGCGCCCGCCTCGCGGACCGGAACCGCCGATTGAAGCCCATGGCCGAGGACACACCGTCCCTCACGATTCGGGAACTCAAGGCGCTCGATTCCGCCGCGAGCGGTCGGGCGTTCACCAGCATCCTCGTGGTGAAGAAGCTCGCGGCCAAGACCGCCGCCAACGGCAATCCCTTCTACAGCGTGGAACTGGGGGATCGCACCGGGTCGGTGAGTTGCACCGTCTTCGGCGACAGCCCCGTCTTCGAGGTCCTGAAAGCCGCGGGAGAGGGAGCGGTCGTCCGGGTGGAGGGCAAGGTCGATTTCTACCAGGGCCGCCACTCTCCTCGCCTGAACCGGGCGGTTGCGCTCGCCGAGGCCGAATTGAGCGCGCCCGGCCTGTTGGAGACGCTGGTCGAAGTGGCACCAGAGGACCCTGAAGTGCTCTGGGGCGAGCTAATCGCGTTTGTCGACACCCTTCGCCACGATGAACTTCGCCTGGCGGTCCGGGGGGTCTTCGAGGAGATCGGCGAGGTCTTTCGCTGGTCGCCGGCTGCCGTCGCCATGCATCATGCCTACCGGCACGGGTTGCTCGAACACACCGTGCATATGGCCAGAGCCGGTCGCGCCCTCCTCCCGCTCTATCCCGAGGTGGATGCCGACCTGGCGATGGCCGGCCTGCTCCTCCACGACACCGGCAAGGCCATCGAGTATGAGGGAACCCTGGCGACCAAGCGCAGCCGCCGGGGCATCCTGCAGGGGCACGTCGTGCTTGGGTACCAGTTGGCCCGCAAACACGGCATCAAGGCACGCCTCGACGCGGATCGGCTCGAGCGGTTGGAACATATCATCCTGTCACACCAGGGAGAGCCCGAATGGGGAGCGGCCGTCTACGCGGCGACACCCGAGGCTGTCTTTGTGTCGATGATCGACAACCTCGATGCCCGGATGGGCATGGTTCAGCGCGCCCTCCGACAGGCCGGAGAACAGGACGAATTCTCCGAACGCCTGCCCGGATTGAACTCGGCCCTCCTGACCCGCCGACTCCCGCCGACCCCGGCCCGCTAGTCCACTTGGAACCTCCGGAGCTTCCGTCTCCGATCAGGCGCTGAGGCTCTTGATCAGCTCAATCATCGGGAGGAACATCGCGATGACGATGATGCCGACGCCCACGGCCATGAAGACGATCATCACGGGTTCGATGATCGACGTCAGCGCCGCCACGGCATTGTCCACCTCTTCGTCGTAGTTATCCGCAATGCGGACCAGCATGTCCGGCAAGGCGCCGGTCTCCTCGCCTACCTCGATCATGCTCGTCACCATGCCGGGAAAGACCCTCGTCGATTCGAGCGGCTTGGCGACGTTGTCGCCTTCCTTCACGCGGTCATGCACCACGCTGATGGCATTGGCCACATGAACGTTGCCACTCGTGTCGCGCGTGATCGTGAGCGCCTGGAGGATCGGCACACCGGAGGCCAACAGGGTGCCGAAAGTGCGAGTGAAGCGGGCGATTGCCGCCTTGAGGAGCAGATCGCCCAGCACCGGGATTCGCAACAGCACCCAGTGGATGACATAGGTGCCGAGTTTCGAGCGCTTGAAGACCCAGAAGAAAAACATCAATCCTGCCACGCCGGCCACGACCATCAGGATGTGCTGGCGCATCGCGTCCGCCACCGAAACCACCACCGACGTCAGCCAAGGGAGAGGTTTACCCTTCAGCATGGTGAGAAAGACCTCCTGGAATTTCGGCACCACGAAGACCATCAGCACCGTCATGATCCCGCCCGCGACCGTGCTGATGATGGCCGGATAGACCATGGCCGACACCACCTTGCTCTTAATCTTCACGGCCTTCTCCATGAAGACGGATAACCGTTCCAGCACCGTGTCGAGCACGCCGCCCGCCTCTCCCGCCTTCACCATGTTCACGTAGAGGCGGTCAAACGTCTTGGGATGAGCTCCCAAGCCATCCGAGAAGTTGCCGCCGGAGCGAATCGTGTCGGCGCAGTCCTCGATTACCTGCCGGAAAGCCGGTCGCTTCTCCTGCCGGGCCAGCACCTCGAGGCTGCGGAGAATCGGCATCCCGGCCTTCACCAGCGTCGCCAGCTGCCGCGTGAATACCGTCAGCCCCTTGTCGTTGATCGGGCGCCCGAAGGAAAATCCCCTTCGTCGACGAGGCGCCACCGCTCCGGCACTGAGCGCAATGGTCGGACCACGACCCGAGGTCCGGCCGGAGGTGGGAATCGGCACCGCCGGGGTTGCTTTGGGACTGACGGAGAGTTTGGCCATGATCGCTTCCTCGATGGAGACGGGATCTAAGTGTACTTGACGACCTCTTCGATGGTCGTGTTGCCGTCGAAAATTGCCCGGAGCCCGTCATCACGCAACGTGCGCATGCCCTGTTCGATCGCCTTCTGCCGGATGGCCAGGGTCGGCGCCCGCTGGGTCACGAGATCGCGCACCTGATCGCTCAGCCGCAGCCACTCATAGATGCCCAGCCGACCCTTGTACCCCGACTGACTGCAGGCCGGACACCCCTTGCCGAAGGAGAACGGCCGATCGCCCACCTGGTCCCGCGAGCTCCCCAGTTGCGCGACCACCTCCGGACCCGGGAGGTAGGAGGACTTGCACTGACCGCAGATCCGGCGCACTAACCGCTGCGCCAGGACGGCCTCCAGGGTGGAGGCGATCAGGAACGACTCCACCCCCATGTCGATCAGGCGAGTGATCGCCCCGGCGGCATCATTGGTGTGGAGCGTGGAAAGCACGAGGTGACCGGTGAGCGACGCCTGGATCGAAATCTGCGCCGTCTCCAGGTCGCGAATCTCGCCGACCATGATGATATCCGGATCCTGCCGCAGGAACGAGCGCAGCGCCGAGGCGAAGGTGAGGCCGACGAGGGGGTTCACCGGAACCTGCATGATTCCCTCGATCTCGTACTCCACCGGATCCTCGGCCGTGAGGATCTTCACATCCACGGTGTTCACCAGCCGCAGGCCGCTGTAGAGCGTGGTCGTCTTGCCGCAGCCTGTCGGCCCGGTCACGATGAAGATCCCGTTGGGCCGGCGGACGATTTCATGGATACCGTTGAAAACATCCTCCGGCATGCCGAGCTGGCTGATGTCGAGCCGCACCGCGGACTGATCGAGCACGCGCAGCACCACGCTTTCGCCGAACTGGGTCGGCAGGGTGGAAACGCGCAAGTCGACCGGCCGTCCGCCAATGTTGATCTTGATGCGACCGTCCTGCGGAATCCGCCGCTCGGCGATGTTGAGACTCGCGAGCACCTTGACGCGCGAGATGATCGGCAGCGCCAGCTGCTTCGGTGGCGGGGCCATCTCGTAGAGCGCCCCGTCGATGCGGTACCGGATCTTGAACTCGTGCTCGAACGGCTCGAAATGGATGTCACTCGCCTTGTCACGGATGGCCTGCCCGATCACGAGGTTGACGAACTTGATGATTGGCGTCTGCTCCGCCATCGACTCGAGGTCGCGCTCGGAGAACTCCCGGTTGCCAGGATCGGCCGCCACCTTGCCCGTGCTGATTTCCTGGAGGAGATCATCGATGCTCTCCTCGTCCTCGCCGTAGTGCTGCTTGATCTGAACCTCGACCTTGTCGGGATCGGCGAAAAACAGCCGCACATTCCGATCGAGCGCGAAGGTCAGGTCATCGACCGCCTGGGTGTTGAAGGGATCGGTGACGAGGAGATCGATGTTCTGCTCGTCCGCGCGCATGGGCATGACGCCATAATCCCGCGCCAGCTTGCCGGTGAGTGACGCGATCGCCTCGCCCGGAAACTGCACCGGCAACTCCGCGACGTAGTCGTAGCCCAAGTGCTCGGCGATCCGGCGCAGCAACTCGTCCTTCTCGACGATGCCGAGATCCACGACCACATCGGCCAGCGGTTTCCCCGTCGCCTTGTGTTCCTCGTTCAGTTCGTCCAGCTGCGCCGGCTCGACGAGCCGTTGCTCCTTGAGGAACTCGTAAATCGCGGGACTGTGCGACGGAAACATGGTCCGGGATCGCTCAGAGTTCGCGCAGCTTCAGGCCCATCTGCAGGAACTTCTCGCGCATGATATTGGGATCCTGGGCCTTTTCCAGTGCCTCATCCGGCGCCACCAATTCCCGGTTCACCAGGCTCATCAGGTGCGTGTCCATGGTGATCATCCCGAGGTGGGCACCCGTCTGGATGTCCGACGGGATGCGGAACGTCTTGTTCTCGCGGATCAGCGAGCCGATCGAGGTCGTGTTCACCATGATCTCGTAACCGGCAATCCGCCCGCCGCCGATCTTCTTGCACAGCACCTGGGAAATCACCGCCACCAGCGAGGACGCCAGTTGGGTGCGGATCATGTCCTTCATGTTGGCCGGAAACGCGTCGACAATCCGGTCGACCGTCTTGGCGGCACTGTTGGTGTGCAGCGTGCCAAACACAAGGTGGCCCGTTTCGGCCGCGCTGATGGCAGCTTCGATGGTCTCGAGATCGCGCATTTCGCCGACCAGAATCACGTCGGGATCCTGGCGCAGCGCGCGGCGAATTGCCTCGGAGAAACTCGGCACGTCCACATGCACCTCACGCTGCGTCACCACGCAGCGCTTGTGATTGTGGTAATACTCGATCGGATCTTCGATGGTGATGATGTGGCCGTCCCGCGACTCGTTGATGTAGTTGATCATCGACGCCAGTGTCGTGGACTTGCCGGATCCGGTGGGGCCGGTGACCAGAATCAGGCCGCGCGGCCGGTAGAGAAGTTCGCGAATCTTATCGGGGAGGCCGATATCCCGCAGCCCGAACATCTTGTACGGAATCTGGCGCAGAACCATCCCGTAGTTGGTCTTGGCCTTCAGCACCGACACGCGGAACCGCGCCTTTTCCCCGAACGCAAAGCCGAAGTCCGCTCCTCCGTTCAGCTTCACGTTGCTGACGTGCGCGTCCGGGGTGATGGAGAGCATCAGCTTCTCGGTGTCCCCCGGAGTCAGCGGCGGGCCGTCGATGGGGGTCATGCTGCCGCTCAGCCGGATGGTCGGCGGCTGCCCCACCTGGAGGTGAAGATCCGAGGCGCCCTGCTCGACCATCAGGTCGAGGAGATCGTTCATGTCGTAACTCATGGTTGGGGATTTCGTGGCCCATCCAAGAGCACGGAGGCGGTCCGGGGCTTCCGGAAGGACGGGCGGTTGGCGGGGAAGAAGTCCATTGCCGGGAGCCTAGCTCGCGTCGCCGACCGTGATCGAGACGACCTCCTCGATGGTCGTCAGGCCGGACGTCACCTTCCGGGCTCCGTCCTCGCGCATCGTCCGCATGCCGAGCGAGCGGGCCCGTTCGCGGAGCTTGGCGGTGCCCGCGTTCTCGTAGATCATCTTCTGGATTTCCTCGTTCACCACGAAGATCTCGAAGATGCCCATGCGCCCGCGATAGCCGGTCGAGTTGCAGTGTCCACAACCGTCGCCCTTGGCGAACGTGGCGCTGGCGGACTGCGCCGGGTTGATGTTGAGGGAACGAAGCTCCCGCGAATCCGGCACATACGGACGCCGGCAGTGCGAGCAGATCTTGCGCACGAGCCGCTGCGCCATCGCCGCGCGCAGGGACGTCGAAACGAGGAACGGCTTCACTCCAATGTCGATCAGGCGGGTCACCGCCCCAGGCGCGTCGTTGGTGTGGAGGGTGGAGAACACCATGTGGCCGGTGAGGGACGCGTTGATCGCGATTTCCGCGGTCTCCAGGTCGCGGATTTCACCCACCATGACAATGTTCGGGGCCTGGCGCAGCATGGCACGCAGGGCCGAGGCGAAGGTCATCCCGACATCGGCCCGCACCGGCACCTGGTTGATGCCGTTGAGTTGATATTCGACCGGATCCTCGACCGTGATGATCTTCCGGTCCGGCTTGTTGATGAAGTGCAGGCACCCATAGAGCGTGGTGGTCTTACCGGAGCCCGTGGGCCCGGTCACCAGCAGAATCCCGTCCGGCAGGGAAATCAGTCGCTCGAAGGTCCCGGCGTCGTCGCTGAAAAACCCGAGTTCCGGCAGGCCAAGGGTGAGGCCCTCCTTGTCCAGGATACGCATCACGATGCTCTCCCCGTGCACCGTCGGCAGCGAGGACACGCGCAGATCGAGCTGTTTGCCCCCCACCGAAATCTGGATACGTCCGTCCTGCGGAATGCGCTTCTCGGCGATGCTGATGTTCGCCATGATCTTCAGCCGGGAGATGATGGACAGCTGGAGACGCTTCGGCGGATTCTCCACTTCGATCAGGACGCCATCGATCCGGTACCGAACGCGAAATCGTTTCTCGAGCGGCTCCACATGGATGTCCGAGGCCCGCCGCTGGATCGCCTCAAGGATGATCTGATGAACCAGCTTGATGATCGGGGCATCCGCCTCGGTCGTCGTCGCCTCTCCGCCAGCCCCGGTTTCGGTAGTCACCGCGGTGGTCTCCTCCGCCCCTTCCTTCACCGAAAGGTCGTTCAGGAGATCGTCGATCGAGTTGGCATCCTTGCCATAGAAACGATCGATCGCCGACGCAATCTCCTCGGGCGTCGCCACCATCGTCTCCAAGGGCATCTTGACGAGGTAACCCAGGGCATCGATGCCGTCCGTGTCGAGCGGATCAGAGATGGCGACGCGCAACCGACCGCTTTCCCGCCCGAGCGGCAGCAGGCGGTGCCGCGCCGCCACCGCTCTGGGGACCAACTCCAGCGTATCGTTGGTGATGCGGACGTTCGTGAGATCGGGAGCCATCGGCATCCCGAACTCCGAGGCCAGCAATTCCGCCACTTTGCGGGAGCTGAGGACTCCCTGGTGGATCAAGCCGTCCAGCAAGGTGGACGGCGGCACCCCACCCTGCCCGGCCAGCAGCGCGCGCGCGGCATCGATCTGGGCCTGCTGCAGCAGCCCGCGCTCCTGCGCGAGCTGGATCACGAACTCATCCGCAGCGGCGGTAAACGAGGTCGGAACGGAGGTGGGGGTCATGCGGTCGGCCCGGCCGGCTTATTTCGGTGCCAGGCTCAAGAGAAACTCGGCGTTGGACTTGGTCTTCTTCAGCCGGGTGATCAGCATCTCCATCGACTCGATCGGCCCCAGTCCCTGCATGGCGCGCCGCAATCCATAGATGCGCTGCAATTCGTCGGGATGGTAGATCAGCTCCTCCTTGCGCGTGCCCGAACGGTCGATGTTGATGGCCGGGAAGATCCGGCGTTCCACCAATCCGCGGTCGAGGTGCAGTTCCGAATTCCCCGTGCCCTTGAACTCCTCGAAGATGATCTCGTCCATGCGCGATCCCGTATCGATGAGGGCGCTGGCAATAATCGTCAGGCTCCCGCCGCCTTCGATGTTGCGGGCCGAGCCGAAGAAGCGTTTGGGCTTCTGTAGGGCGTTCGACTCGAGTCCTCCCGACATCGTTTTGCCCTGGTTGCCAGTGAGAGCGTTGTAGGCCCGGGCCAACCGCGTGATGGAATCGAGTAGGATGACGACGTGTTCGCCCATCTCGACCCGCCGGCGGCAGATCTCGATCACCATCTCGGCACAATGGACGTGGCTTTCCGGAGTCTCATCGAACGTCGACGACACCACCTCCCCCTTGGTGTGGCGGCGGAAATCCGTCACCTCCTCCGGGCGTTCATCGATGAGCAGGAGGATCAACTTCACCTCTGGACTGTTCGCCGAGATGGAGTTGGCGATGTTCTGCAGCAGGATCGTCTTGCCGGTCCGCGGTGGCGCCACGATCAATCCGCGTTGCCCGAACCCGATCGGCGTGAGGATGTCGACGGCCCGCATCGAGACGTCCTTCACCACGCTGGGGTCCTCCAGCAAGATGCGCTTCAAGGGATAGTACGGCACCAACTCCTCGAACGGCGTGACCTTGTTGATCTCCGCCGGCAGCATTCCCATCACCGAATCGACGCGCACCACTGAAGGGCAACGCTCCCCTTCGAGTGGCGCCTGCAGCGTGACCTCTACCCGGTGGCCACGTTTCAGGCCATACCGGCGGAGCAAGGACTCAGGAAGGTAGGCGTCCTCCGGATAAAGCCGGTAGTTCACGTGCTCATGCACCACGAACGCGCCGCGATCGTTCTGGTCGATGTAGCCACGGTCACGCAGTGGCCGCTTCTGCGCCCCGGCGAACTTGAACACCTCCATCAGCAGTTGTCGCTTGCCCGCCGCCGCATCGACCGGGATGCCCAGGCGACGCACAAACGCCCCCAAGTCGGCGATCGACAGCGCCGACACTTCGTGGACCCAAATCGTCTCGCCCTCGCCGGCGGCCAACTGCTCACCAAGCACATCCAGCGCCGCCACGTCGGCAAACCGACTGGGATTGGGCAGGTCCCCGAAGACCGGCGCGTTGCTGGGCGGGGGCAACTGCGGCGGCAATGCCTCTCGTCCGCCCTGGCCTCCCCCACCTGGCTGCCAATGTCCTCCACCGTGGCGGCCGCGCTTTCGCTTCCCGTGTTTCCAAAAACCACGATCGCCGCGATCCTGGCCCTGATATCCCCCTTGGAACTGAGCGGGTGGCTGTCCCTGCGAATCGCTCCGCGCGGGCGGTTCGGCAGACGGACCAGTTCCGCCTGTCGGCGCCGCACCGGGAGCCGTATCCGGACCACGAACGTCGGAGGAAGCGGGCCGATCCGCGTTCACGGGGGAAGCTTCGCTTGCCCTCCCCCCAGGGCTTCCGCCTTCCTCTCCCTTGTCCACCGAAGGTGCTGGGGACCTTGATTCCGGCTCGGTCCCGCGGGGCGCGTGATCGATTTCCACTCGAACCACCCCCACGCTTGAGGGCGCCTGTTCCCGGGCCGGCTCCGCTGGCGCCACGGACGCGGGTGCCGGCGCCTCCGCGGCAACGGGGGAGGCTTCCCCCGAAACTGACTCCCGCACTTCCGGACGCGAGACCTTGCGCGACCGTCCCCGGGGGGCCTTCTCCGTCTTTTCGCCCGCAGTTCGCGCCGGCCGGGACTTGGTCCGCGTCAGGCGCGATTTCTTCTTGGGATCGTCGTTGTCGGCACGGCCGGAGGTCGACGTGGGATCGTCGGAGGTGGGAGGAAGCATGACAGGTTGCTGGGAAAGGAAGGCCGGCCGGCCAAGAAACAGACGTGCCGACCGTTGGGAAGTTTCAGGCCGCTTCCAGCGCGTGGGCCAAACGTCCGACTTGCGCCTCCAGAAACTCGGTGGAGCCCTGGTTCCAAAGGACAAAGTCAGATAGCTCGATTTTGCGCGTCAGCGGCAGTTGCTTGGAGATTCGCTGCCCGGCGAGCGCACGCGGCAGGCCACGTTGCTCCAGTCGGGCTAATTGAACTTCCGGAGCAAGGGCCACACATACCGTGAAATCAAACCAATTCTCCAAGCCTTTCTCGAAGAGCAGCGGTACCTCCACGACCCAGCGGATCCTCCCCCCGCCCCGCGCCCAGTGGCGCTGCCAGGCCGCGACGACCCGGGGGTGCACCAGGTCCTCCAACCAGGCCCGCTCCCGATCGTCTTCGAAGACCCGGCGGGCGAGTTCGGGCCGGTGGACCGCCCCGCAGGCATCCAGCACCGCCGCGCCAAAGCGCTCCTGCAGGGCCTCGCGGACGACAGCATCGGCATAGACCTCGTCCCGGACGATTTGATCCGAGTCGAGCCGGTGAAATCCCCGGAGTTCGAACATCCGCGCGGCGGTCGACTTGCCGCAACCAATGCCTCCCGTGAGTCCGAGCTTAAGCATGTCAAAAGCAAATCGCGGCAGGTTTGGTCTTGCTCCACTTTTCCGCAAACTCTTAATCCACGGGAAACAAACGCCCTTGCGCTTCCGCCCTTTGCCCACTGTCCGGCTCCCCTGCCGCACCGGTTATGTTTCCTCCCGTTGACACGAAGAACCTGCGCGCTGTCGAGGCGTTCGTTGAGGAAAAATTCGCCGTGATGTACGGGAAGGCGGACTTGGTCTGGCTTCGGACGATCTTTCGCGACATCGAGCACCTCTTTGCCGGGCGCCATCCCGATTACGCCGCCATCGACCTGAGGTACCACGACCTCGAACACACGCTGCAAGCCTGTGTCTGCCTCACGCTCCTGTTGGAAGGCCGACATCAGGCCGAGGTCGAGCCGCGGGTCGACGCCCGCCATTTCGAGTTGGCCCTTTCCGCGGTGCTCTTGCACGACGCCGGCTACATCCGACTGCGCTCTGACAATGTCGGCACGGGAGCCAAGTATACGTTTTGCCACGTACTCCGGAGTTGCGCGTTTGCCGCCTCCTACCTTCCGGGCCTTGGAGCCAACGACTACGAAGTTGAAGCGGTGCTCGGTGCAATCAACTGCACGGGTCCGACCAAGGAGATCAGCCGCCTCTACTTCCGCGAGCCGGTGGAGCGCATCATCGGCTGCGCCCTCGCGACCGCGGATTATCTCGGCCAGATGGCGGCGGCCGACTATCCCGATGAACTCGAAATCCTGTACCACGAGTTCAAGGAGTCGGATGACTTTCTCCATCTCGCCCCATCGCGCCGCGCCTTCAAGTCCGCCGAGGATCTCAAGCAGAAGACTCCGTTTTTCTGGCAGCAGTTCGTGAAGCGAAAACTGGAGAGCGATTTCCAGGCGGTGTACCGATTCCTTGCTCGCCCGTATCCGCACGGTCCCAACCCGTACCTCGAGGCGGTCGAAAAGAACATCGCGAAGATTAAGCGCCGCAACGCCGCCGCCGCCCGGGCCGCCCGCGCCTGAAGCGCTGCGCGTGGCTGGCGGGACGGATCTCCCCGGAAGATGCTGGCGACGATTGCCTCGGCCGCGCTCCAGGGCATCGACGCCGAGGCCGTCCACGTGGAGGTGAACGCTGGCGAAGCCGGCGAACCGAAGTTAATCCTGGTTGGCCTGCCCGACGCCGCCGTCAAGGAGTCGGACGATCGGGTCTTCTCCGCGCTCAGCAACAGCGGATTCAAGCCGCCCCGCACGCGGACCACCATCAACCTCGCGCCCGGTCACCTGCGCAAGGAAGGCCCGTTCTACGATCTCCCCATCGCGCTTGGCATTCTGGCGGCGACCGGCCAGCTCCATGCCCCGTCGCTCGATGAGTGGCTAATCGCGGGCGAGCTGGGCCTGTCTGGAGCGACACGCCCGGTGCGGGGTGCCCTGGCCATCGCCCGCCTGGCCCGCCGGCTCCGCAAGCGCGGGGTGCTGCTCCCGGCGGTCTCCGCCGAGGAGGCCGCGCTGGTGGAGGGAATCGAGGCCTATCGTATCGAATCATTGGATTCGGCGGTGCGATTCCTGCAGGGCGAGACGCGACTGGCCCCGGTGCCGCCGGAGGCCTTCCGGCGCCCGGGCCCGCCCCCGGGAGGTTCCGACCACGCGATCGACTTCGCGGAGATTCGTGGCCAGCAGGCCCTGCGGCGGGCGGTGGAAGTGGCGGTAGCCGGGGCGCACAATCTCCTGATGATCGGCCCGCCGGGATCCGGAAAGTCGATGGTGGCCAAGAGAATTCCGTCCATCATGCCGGCGCCGACCCTGGAGGAGCGGCTGGCCATTCTCGGGATCCACTCCGCGGCCGGACGGACCATCCAGGGTGAGGCCAGTTGGGAGACGCGCCCGTTTCGTTCCCCGCATCACACGGTCTCGGATGTCGCGCTGCTCGGTGGCGGTTCCATCCCGGGGCCGGGGGAAATTTCTCTCGCCCACCATGGCGTGCTCTTTCTCGACGAACTGCCCGAGTTCAAGCGCTCGGCGCTGGAGGTCCTCCGCCAACCCCTCGAGGACGGCGAGGTGACCATCTCCCGGAGCGCGGGGCGCATCACCCTGCCGTGCGCCTTCATGCTCGTGGCGGCGATGAACCCCTGCCCCTGCGGCTACCTCGGGTCCTCCCGGCATGAGTGCCGCTGCACTCCGACTCAGATCCAGCGCTATCGCGCGCGCATCAGCGGTCCGCTGTTGGATCGCATCGACCTCCATGTCGAAGCCCCTGCCCTTTCCCTCGCCGAGTTGCGCTCGGAGAAACCCGGCGAAACCTCGGGCGCGATGCGCGAACGCGTGGACGCGGCTCGCGCCCGCCAGCATGCACGCTTCCGCGGCTCGCCGGTTGTCGCCAATGCCCGGATGACCCAGGGCCAGATCCGCCGCCATTGCGCGATCGATGCCTCCCTCGGCGATTTGCTGCAGCAGGCCATGGAGCAACTGTCGCTCTCCGCCCGCGCCTATGACCGCATCCTAAAGGTGGCCCGGACTATCGCCGACCTGGCCGGCGCCGACACCATCGAAGCCCCGCATCTGCTCGAGGCCATCCAGTACCGGAGCCTCGACCGGAGCGTTTTCTATTAGTCGCGGCGCGGTTGCCCGTCGCCACCGCCCTGCTCCGAAAGCAACGAGGGCGGCCCTCCCGGGCCGCCCCCTTTCATCGTCCACCGGCGGTTACGGAGCCGGCCGATTCACTCGTCATTGCGACCCGACAACTGCATGAGGATGTGCAGAAGGCTGCCGAGTGCCGAGACGAAGGCGGCGACATACGTCAGGGCGGCCGCGTCGAGCGTTTCATGGACGCCCGGCATTTCGTCGTCACCCAGGATTCCGAGTCGGACCAACTGCGCCTTCGCCCGACGGCTGGCGTCAAACTCCACCGGCAGAGTGACCAGATGGAAGACACAGATCACCGCCAGGGCGATGGCGCCGATCATCAGGAGTTTCCCCCCGATCGCCGTGCTGAAGAGGAAGATCCCGGCGATCAGCACGATGTTGGCGACGCCCGAGGCGATCTGCGTGGCCGGTGCCAGCGACTGCCGGACGCTCATCATCGCATACCCGACCTTGTGCTGGATGGCATGACCAGCTTCATGGGCGGCCACCCCAAGGGCCGCCAGGCTGGTGCCGTGGTAGTTGTCCGAAGACAGCGCCAGGCGCTTGTTCAACGGGTCATAGTGGTCCGTCAGTTCGCCCTCCACTTCGACGATTTCCACGTCGTTGATGCCGGCCGACTGCATGACCGCCAGGGCCGCCTCAGCGCCGCGGATCTGTCCGCGCGAAGGGATCTCTACGTTCTTCGCGTAGGCGCTCCGAATCTTCATCTGCGCATACAGGCCGAAGAGCAGGGGGAAGATGATTAGGAGTATCCAGAGGAGCATGGTGAGGGAAGAAGGTGGAATGGTTGGTTGAGTCGTTGCTTCCGACCGTGGGGCCGGACACCCCGGACGTTAATCAAGTTCTCGGGTTTGCCAGCGCAAAAACACGCGTTTGGAAATCTGCGCCTGTCATTCCAAGGCCGGTTCCGATGCCTCGGACTCCAGACCGGATCGGACCAGCAGGGCCCGCAGGTCCGGCTCCCTTCCCATGAAGGCGCGGAAGAGCTCCGAGGGTTCCGCCGAGTTACCCTTGGTCAAGATCATGGCCACAAACTCCTTCCCGACCGCGGAATCGAGAATCCCGGCCTTCCGGAAGCGCGTGAAGGCGTCGGCCTCGAGCACTTCGGACCACTTGTAGCTGTAGTAGCCTGCCGCATACCCAATCGGATCCGCAAACAGATGCCCGAAGCGGCGCACAATCGTCGGAGCTTTCGGCTCAGTCGGAACCAGGCAGTCCTCCACGGCGGCGCGCGCCGCCGACTCCAGATCGACGGCGCCCATAAAGCTGTCCGCCTGGGTGTGCAGGAGCAAATCTAGCTTGGCGAACGACACCTGGCGCATGGTCGCGCAGGCAGCCCGGAATTTCCTGGCCGCTCGCATCGCCTCAAAAACCCCCGCCGGGATTGTCTGGCCGCTCTGATAGTGTCGCGCAAAAAGGTCCAAGGACTCCCGCTCCCACGTCCAGTTTTCCAACAACTGAGAGGGCAATTCCACGAAGTCCCAAGCCACGTTCACGCCGTTGAGGGATCGGACCTCCACATCACCCAGGAGGTGGTGCAGCAGGTGTCCGAACTCGTGAAAGACGGTCTCCACCTCCCGATGCGTCAGCAAGGCCGGTTGGTCCCCTACCGGTGCGGTGAGATTGCCGCAAATCACCCCAAGGTGCGGCTCGCGTCCTCCCCCGCTCCGCGGTCCCCCGGTTACCAGATAATTCATCCAAGCACCGCCCCGCTTGGACTCCCGGGGATGCCAGTCGGCGTAGAAGGACCCAACGTGCCTTCCGTCCTCATCGTGCACCTCGTAGTACCGCACCTCCGGGTGCCAGATCTCGACTTCTCCGGGAGGTCGTGCCGACACCCGCACGCCAAACACCCGTTGGGCGATCTCGAACATGCCGGACAGCACGCCCTCCAAAGGGAAATACGGCCGCAAAACTTCTTCGTCGAACTGGTAACGGGCGCGCCGGAGGCGTTCCGCCCAGTAAAGGAGATCCCAAGGTGCCAGCGGAGCCGGACGCCCGCCCATTTCCCCCGCCTTGAACTCCTCCAATTCCCGGCATTCCCCAGCGAATCTCGCCGCACACCGCTGCTGGAAATCCAGGACGAACTGCAGCGCGCGCTCACTCGATCCCGCCATCCGCCGGGAGAGCACGCATTCGGCAAAGTGCCGCCGCCCCAGCAACCGGGCCTTTTCACCGCGGAGCGCAAGAATCTGCCGAATGAGGTTCGTGTTGTCGTGGGGCGCCACACTGCCGACAGCCGCACTGGCCTCCCACGCCTGGCGGCGGAGGTCCGCGTCATGGACATAGGTCAAAAGGGGTTCAAGGGAGGGAGCATGTAGGGTGAACCGCCAACCCGGCCGGCCATTCCGCTGTGCGTTTTCGCGGGCTGCCGCCTCCGCTTGGGCCGGCAAGCCCTCGAGTCGCGTCCGCGCCTCGGGAGGAACTTCCAGATGCCAGGCGTTGGTCGCATCCAGGACATTTTCCGCGTAGCGCTGCGTCGCCCGTGCAAGTTCGGACTGAATCTCCTCCAGACGCCGCCGGGACTCTGGCGACAAATCCGCACCGGCGTCCTGAAAATCCTTCACCGTTTCCTCCAGAAACCGCCGATACACTCCGGATAATCCAGAGGCCGCCGGCGACCGGGATACGGCCCGCAATCGGCTCCACAGTTCCGCGTTCAGCGGGATGGCGGCAAAGAACTTCGTCACCTCGGGGAGAAGCGTATTGTAGGCCTCGCGCCACTCGGGAGAATCAGCCACCGACTGCAAGTGGACCACCTTCGCCCAAATTTCCCCGAATCGCTGCGTCGCATTTTCCAGGGCAAGAAAGGTGCTTTCGAAGGTAGTCTCGCTGAGTGGTTGGTTTGCCACCGTCTCCACCGCCCGCTGCGCCTGCGCCAGCGCCAGGCGCAATCCGGGCACCGCCAGCGATGGCTGTAGCGCCGACCAACGAACCGGAAACTCCGCAACCAGGAAAGGACTCTCCATCTTGGGCGAAAGCACCCCGGGTCAGCCCACCGGTGTCAAACCGCAAACCGCCGACTACCAGGCGTAGCCCAGACCCACGGACCACTGCCGCGGCGACGCCGGTACTGCCGGCACCTCCTGGTATGGGTCATCCCAGACGTTGTCCACGCGGGCTGTGAATTCCCAGCCCGGCCACCCTCGTGGGCGCACGACCAGACCGACGGAGCTATTCAGCGCCTGGCGGCCGCCCTGTGTTCGCAACAGATTCTCGGCCTGCCATCGAGCGGCGTTGTCGATCCGCAGTTCCACCCCTCCACCCAACCGCGCGACTGCCGCGAGCGTCAGACGATGCCGCGCGTAATTCAGCGCATAGAAACTCGCATCGACTGCCGCCCCCCGGTAACTCGGATCCTTGTCGAGAGCCGTGTACCCGAGCACCAGGTCCAGGACCGTCCAACTCCGACGCGCGACCAATTCCAGGCCGGCAGTATCCACATCGACCGCGTTGGCGGTACGGGCTACGACCCCGCGACGAAACGTCCAATCCACCAGCGAGCGATCCCGGCGGAAAAACGCCGCAGCTTCCAGCGCCCAGTGGTCGAGACTGCCTTCCACTGCCACCTCCAGATTATGGCTCGCAGAGCGCCCCAGGTCCCGATTGCCACGAAACAACCCTGAAACTGCGCTGGAGTTCAAGGCGGTGTAACTCGGGACCTGCGTCGACTTCGCGTACCCGAACCGAAAACGGCGCAGACCCGCCGCAGAAAAGGTCCGACCAAACTCCAGCAGCGGAGTGACCGCGCCACCGCCCCGGTTCGTGTCGTCATACCCGACTCCCACTCGGACAGAACCCCTGCCACCGGCGGTGTCAGTCGCCCATTCATTCCGAACGGCCAGCGCTCCTCGGGCCAGCGACCGGGACATGTACCTTCCTGCTGTCAGTGACGTCGACTGGAGTTGGTCCGCCTGCACCTCACCGCGGGCTTCCCACTCCAGTCCCATCCATTGGCGTCGCACCTCCGCGGCCGCACCAGAGAGCCACGTGGTGTGCTGGAAGGGATGCACCGGTCCCACCGGGGCGAAACGGTTGAACGCGTAGTCATCCTTGTTTCGCCGGTGGAATGCCCCCATCTCCACCGAGCCGTCGGCTCCCTGGCCGACCCGGTGGTTAATCACCCAGAGCGTCGTCTGCAGGTTCTCCAGTTCGCTGGAATTGAACGGAGTGTAGAGGTTGGGCCAGCCAAACCGCTTGGCCTGGTAGCCGGCCAACGCATCCGTCTGCGCGCCCCCGTCCTGCCGCTGCAGACGCAGGTTCCCGCGGAAAAACTCGTGGTCTCCCCCCGGCAACGGACCGTCCGACTCGGACGTCGCCAAGGCGAGATCGCCAGCCCAACGCACCGCTGCACCTTCCCCCCCCCAACGCCTGCCCTGGTAGAGCTCAGCGCGCCGCAGTTGGGACTCTCCCGCGACCGCCACTGCCGCCCCGGCATTTCGGATCGGCCTCCACTCCTGGACAATCGCGCCGACGGTCGCGTTCGTCGCCGCGAGGAAGAGCGAGGCGCCGGTGGCCACTTCCGGTGCGCCGAGCATCGCCGGAGCGATCGGCAGTTCCGCCAGATAGTGCCCGGTTTGGGGATCCCCCACGGTGAGCGCACCCACGCGAAAACCCGTGTTCTCAAAAGTCCCGCCCCGGACGGTGACATCCGATTGTCCTTCTGCGAGGTTCCGGCTCTGTAGATCCACCCTCGGTTCGTAGCGCAGAGCGGACACCGGCATGGCAAACGCCGCTGCCGAAGATTGATTGGCGACCCGAGTGGAATAGACCGTGACCGACGGCAACCCCACAACCCCGGCCGACTGGGCGCCAGCCGGACTGGCCAGCAAGAGTACGAGGAGCAGTGCTCCGGCACGTCTCCCCTGAAGGACAAACACGGACTTGTTTAGGTGGTGCGCAAACACGGCTTAACAATATCTCCGGGCCAAAAAGAACCCCGACCGAAAGGTCGGGGCAAAGCGGATGATCTTGGGAAGGTCGGCTTACTCTTCGCCGTCGTTGCCGATGGCCTCGACCGGGCAGCCTTCGAGAGCCTCCATGCACTGGCCGATCTCTTCCTCGGTGGTCGGCTGCTTGCTCACGTAAGAGTAGCCACCCTCGTCGTTCCTTGTGAAAAAGGCCGGAGCCGTCTCCCGGCACAAATCACAGTCGATGCATTGCTGATCGACATAGAACTTTCCCTGCACATTCGTGGGCCACTTTTCGGACTTGTTCGCCATATTGAGCAGGGACAAAGAGAAGAACTGCCAAAAGTGTCAAGCGGGCTCCGGGGCTCGGCCGGGGGTTATGAGCGAACCCACTGCCACACGTGAAGGCCCTTCGGTCCTGACTCGACGTGTGCCCTGTAACGGTGGTCGCGAATGCGGCGGAACCGTGCGGGAAAATCGGGACGAGCGCCGCTACGACTGCGCCGTCCGCCGCGCGGCGGCTTGAGTTTATGCCAGTCCCCCCTAGGCTGCGACCATGTTGGCGAGAAAGCCCCACCTGAGCGGCGACTATCAGCGGGAAACCACCCCGGTCGCGACGTGGCTCGTCTGTGCCATTGCCGGGGCGTTCCTGATTCAGTTCGTCGCCGACTTCAGCACGGCGGGATCCGACTCCGGCCTGTTGGTGGCGCTCTCCCTGGGCGGCATGGACCTGCCTGCGGGACGCGTCTGGAAGATCCTGACCTTCTGGCTGCTGCACAGCACGTCAAACCTCTTTCATGTCGGAATCGTCATTGCCGGACTGCACTTCTTTGGGCGCGAGCTCGTGGGCAGTATCGGTGCGCGGAGATTCGTGGAGGTAGTTGCGGTCAGCCTGCTTGGAGCCGCCCTCACGTGGAGCGTCTCTCACTGGGATTCGAAAGCGTTGCTCATCGGAGCCACCCCCGCGCTCTACGGGCTCGCCGCGATTCACACAACCGTTCACCCGTCGCGGCGGTTCAGCCTGCTCTTGTTCTTCTTCTTTCCCGTCACGATTCGCCCACTGCAGCTGCTGGGCGCGGCGGTCGCCGGAGACCTGCTGGTAATCCTCCTCCGTGATGTCGCCGGACGGCCGCTGCCGTTCCAATACCACGCGACAGCCCATCTGGGCGGACTCCTGGCGGGGTGGCTTTACGTTCGCACTCGTTCCGGCCCCTGGGTCAAGACCGCTCCATCCCTTGGGAATGCACAGGGAGAAATTCGGAATCCAGTGCCCCGAGGTTCCCGGCGCGCCCCCCCCGCCCTCCTACCTGCCGCGAATGCCCGTCCTCCGGAATCCGATCTGCGTGCCGCGGTCGACCGAATCCTCGACAAGATCAGCAGCCAGGGATTGGCCGCCTTGACTCCCGAGGAACGACGCATTCTGGATTCCGCCCGCAATCTCCCCCGCCGGCACTGACACAGGGAGGCTCGCCGCCGCCTCTGGCTCCGGCCCGCACGAAACTTTTCCACCCACCGCCCATCTCACTCCCGCATGAACCCACCTTCCGGCACGCTTGCCCGCCTCCTCTGCCTGGCCCTCGTTGCGCTTTTCGTTGGCGACGCGGGCGCAGCGACGGACCGTAAGCGTTTCACGACCTCCCCGACCCTGGCGGCAGAAGCCAGCATGCTCACCAAGCTGCTGGATGAACTGCACTATAACCGGGACGCGGTGCGCAGCGCCGACTACGCAAACGTGGTCGAGACCTACATGGGTGACCTTGATGGTCAGCGGCTGTTCTTCCTCGGCACCGATCGCGCGCGATTCATGGAGGAGTATAGCAAGAACGTCTACTACAACGCGGCCTTCCTCGGAAACATCAACGCCGCCTACGAGATCTTCTACGTGTACCAGGAACGGGTCGAGAGCCGCATCGCCTGGATCTTTGCCGAACTCGGCAAGGAGTTCGATTTCACCGCCAAGGAATCCTATCGAGCGGACCGGCAGAAATCGGAATGGCCCGCCAGCGCGACCGCCGCCGATGAACTCTGGCGACGGCGGCTGAAGTTCGAGCTGGTCCAGGAAATCCTCAACAAAAAGACCGTGGAGGAGGCCAAGACCCAGGTGCGGAAACGGTATGAGCGCATGCTCAAGAACCTCGGCGAGATCGAGGGCAACGACCTGGCCGAGATCTTTCTTTCCAACATCGCCCGCCTGTACGACCCGCATTCGACCTATTTCTCCGCCGCCACCTACGAGGATTTCGGCATTCAGATGAAGCTGCAACTGGTGGGAATCGGCGCGCTGCTCGGGGTCGAGGATGACGTCTGCGTCGTCAAGGAGATCGTGCCGGGCGGGCCCGCCGACCTCGGACGAGAACTCAAGCCCAACGACAAGATCATCTCGGTGGCCGAGAAGGGCGGCGAACCCGTCGAAATCATCGGGATGAAACTGCGGAAGATCGTCGACAAGATCCGGGGAAAGAAGGGCACGCAGGTTTCGTTGATGGTCCAGCCGGCAAATGCCACGGACAGTTCCGTCCGTCGCGAGATCGTCATTACTCGCGATACGGTGAAGCTGAATTCTGCCCGCGCCCGCGGAGCGGTGTTCGAGGTGCCCGAGGCGGACGGCAAGACGCAGCCGATCGGGGTGATCACCCTGCCAGCCTTTTATGGTCCAGCCGAGGAAGGCGACACCGATTCGGACCGGACCACTGCCTCCCGGGATGTGGCCCGCCTCATCGAGCAACTCAAGGCCCAGAATATCACCGGGCTCGTCCTGGACCTGCGCCGCAATGGCGGAGGCTTCCTGACCGAGGCCATCGAACTTGCCGGGTTGTTCATCGGGCGCGGACCGGTCGTCCAGGTCAAACACTACAACGGAGAGATCCACGTCGACAGCGACCGCGACCCGAAGATCTCCTATGCCGGACCCTTGGCGGTGCTGGTCGATCGCTTCAGCGCCTCCGCGTCTGAAATCGTCGCCGGGGCGCTGCAGAACTACGGTCGCGCCATCGTGGTGGGCGACAGCTCCACCCACGGCAAGGGAACCGTGCAGCAGGTCATCGAGATGAAGAACGTCTCCCGAGCCCTGGCGTTGGCGCAGAAAACCGGGGCCGCGAAGCTCACGATCCAGAAGTACTACCTGCCGAGCGGAGCCTCGACTCAGCTGAAGGGTGTGGTCCCCGATATCGTACTGCCCTCGATTGAGGATTTCCTGCCCATTGGTGAGGGTGATCTCCCGCGGGCGCTGGTCTGGGATCAGATTCCGACCAGTTTCTTCGACGGGGAACCTCTCGACTCACGAATCCTGAATCCGCTCCGCCAGGCGAGCCTGGAACGGCAGGCCAACCTCGAAGAGTTTGCGTACCTCCGAAAGATCGTGGATCGCTTCAAGACCCGCCAGGAACAGAAGCTCATCTCCGTCAACCTGGAGGAGCGGCGGCAGCAGAAGGCCGACGAGGACGCCTTCCGCAGGGAGACCAAGGCGGAGAAAGAACAGATCGCCAAGAGCGACTTCTCCTTCAAGCCGTACTACCTCGGTCCGCCTCCCGTCCCGAAGATTCGCGCCCCGAAGAAGGACGCCGACGAGGACGACGAGCTGGCCGAAGTGGAAGAGGAGAATGAGACCTACGTGAAGGCCGACATTCACCTGCGGGAGACGCTCCGGGTGGTCCGGGACGCGGTGATCATGGGACGTAATCGCCCCCGGCACTCCCTACCAAACCGCGAGGATAAACCGATCGCGCCCGGTGAGGTCCTTCCGTGACTCCACGGAGGCAAACCCGCCCGTGCGCAGCCAACCGGCCAGTTGCGCGTGCTGGTCGATCCCGGTTTCGAGCGCCAGCAACCCGCCCTTGCGCAGGTGCGCGGGGGCACCGGCAATAATCCGCTCAAGCTCCGCGAGCCCTTCCTTGGGTGCCGCCAGGGCCGTCCAGGGTTCAAACTCGCGGACCTCCGGAGCCGTCTGCGCCGCCTCCGCCTCCGATAGATACGGCGGATTCGATACGATGACGTCGAAAACTCCCCCGGGCACACCGGCGAACCAGTCGGCCTCCAGCACACTGACCCGGGAGGCCAGCCCAGACGCCACCACGTTCTCACGAGCCAAGTCCAGGGCCGAAGGGCTCCGATCGGTTGCGGTCACTTCGGCATCAGGGAGTGATCTCCCCAGGGCAACAGCAATGGCTCCGGAACCGGTACCAAGATCGAGCACCCTTTGCACGGGTGGGTGACCAGCACACCATTCCGCCACGGTCTCCACCAACAACTCGGTCTCGGGCCGCGGAATCAGGGCCCGCCGATCGACCTTCAACTTCACTCCGGCAAACTCCGTTGCCCCGGTGATGTACTGCACGGGCTCATGCTGGGCGCGCCGCCGGACCAAGGGGCGAATTCGCTCCAACTCGGATTCCACCAGCGGTCGCTCGAACTCCAGGTACAGCTGCATCCGTTTCCGCCCCAAGGCGTGGCCGACCAGCAGTTCGGCATTCAGCCGTGCGTTGGCCACCCCTTTTCCTGCGAGGAAATCAGTGGTCCGTTTGATGATCTCGAGAACTGTCAGCATCTCACGAGTCGCCGTCACCGCCGCTCCCGCGCACCGGCGGGGATCCGCCAACCAGCGCCGCCATCTTTTCTTGGAAGTCAGCCTGCTGCAGGGCCTGTACCACCTCCTCGAGTTCCCCCTCCAACACCTGGGGAAGGTTGTAGAGCGTGAGCCCGATTCGATGATCGGTCAGGCGATTCTGCGGGAAGTTATACGTCCGGATCCGCTCGCTGCGATCGCCGGATCCAATCTGGCTCCGGCGTGTCGCCGCGTACCGGGCACGCTCCTCTTCCTCGCGCCGCTTTAGCAGCCGTGACCGCAGGACGGTCATTGCCCTCGCCTTGTTCTTGAGCTGCGAGCGTTCATCGGCGCAGGAAACAATTAGCCCGGTCGGGCGGTGGAGGATCTGCACCGCCGAGTCCGTCGTGTTCACCCCCTGCCCCCCGGGACCGCTCGCCCGACTGACGGTAATCTCGAGGTCCTGCGGGTTGATCTCGACGTCCACCTCCTCCGCTTCGGGCAGCACGGCGACCGTGACCGTGGAGGTATGGATGCGGCCGTTCGCCTCGGTGACCGGCACCCGCTGGACCCGATGCACGCCACTCTCGAACTTCAGGTACCGGTAGACGTTGTCTCCGGTGATGAGGAAGATCACCTCCTTGAATCCTCCTCGCTCGGAAACACTGCTGCTCATCGGCTGAATCCGCCACCCGCGGCCGTCCGCGTACTTCGAATACATGCGGAACAGCTCGGCCGCAAACAGGCTGGCCTCGTCGCCGCCGGTGCCGGCACGGATCTCCATCACCGTGTTGCGGGAGTCGGACGCCTCCGGCGGAATCATGGCCTGCAGGACCGCCTCGCGTAGCCTTCCCCGCGCCCGCTCCAACTCCGGGATTTCCGCCAGCGCGAGCTCCCGGAGGAGCGTATACGCCGCCGAATCCCGTTCCAACTCCCGTGCCTCGGCGAGTTCCCGCTCGATCCGCCCCACCTGCCGATGATCCGACACCAATTGCGTAAGGCGCTGGTGCTCCCTGGTCACTTCCGCAGCCCGACGCGGAAGCGCGTAGAAGGACGCCTCGGCCATCTGGGCCGAAAGTTCGTCCAGCCGGCGCTGGAAGGGCAGAATGTCTGGGAGTTCGTCCATCTGGCGGGTGAAAAGGGTGGAGATTTGCGAATTGCGCGACCAGCCGGTTGCGCCGAGTATCGCAACCAGCATTACCCCGGGGCGGCAACGCCTAGGGAGAAACACCGGCCATGCCCACGACACTCTTCACGCAGAACACCATCGCGCTCATCTGGGATTTCGACAAGACGTTAATCCCGGAATACATGCAGTCGCCGCTCTTTCGCCGCTTCGGCGTCGACGAGGCCACGTTCTGGCAGGAGACCAACAAGCTGGCCGAGCACTACCGGCAGCGCGGGTATCACCTCTCCCCTGAGATTGCCTACCTGAATCACCTCTTAACGTACGTCCGGGCCGGACAACTGGGCGGCCTGAACAACCGCATCCTCGCCGAATGCGGCGCGGATATCCAGTTTTACGCCGGCCTGCCGGACTTCTTCGCCCAGGTGAAGTCCTTCGCGCAGGAAAAGCCGGAGTACATCAAGCACGACATTTCGGTGGAGCATTACATCGTGAGCACTGGCATCGCCCCGATGGTACGTGGCAGCGCCATCGCCAGCCATGTCGACGGCATCTGGGCTTGCGAGTTCGTCGAGAACCCCCTGCAGCCAGGGTTTCTGAAGCAGAAGGAACTCCCCCTCGATGCCTCCGCTGAAATCGCCCAAATCGGGATGGTCATCGACAACACCACCAAGACGCGGGCGATCTTTGAGATCAACAAGGGGACCAACAAGAATTCCTCCATCGACGTGAACTCCAAGATGGCTCCGGAGGACCGGCGGATCCCGATCCCGAACATGATCTACATTGCGGACGGCCCGAGCGACGTGCCCAGTTTTTCGGTCGTGAAGCACGGAGGGGGACGAACGTACGCCGTGTACAACCCGGAGAAGCCGGCGGAATTCGAACAGAACGATCGCCTCCTTCAATCGGGCCGGATCCATGGGTACGGCCCGGCCGACTATCGCAAGGACTCCAGCACCTACCGGTGGCTGCGCCTGCATGTTCATCAGATTTGCGACCGCATCGTCAGCGACCGCGAAGCGGCGGTTGCCAGCAAGGCGGCCAAACCGCCGCGGCACCTCAACGCCACGCCGGAAGAAGAGGCGGCAAAGAAGGCGCTTCGCTCTCCCAGACAAGCGACCTTCCTCGAATAGGGCAGGGCTTTCGCAAACCGGCCGGCACGACTCACGCGGACGATCGGCCAGCACCCCAGAAACAAGAAACGCCGGCCTTGGATGGCCGGCGTTTCAGAATCAAAGAGGAACGCCTCGCGTCAGCTGGAAGGACTCGTGTTCTGAGTCGGATCCACTTGGTTCACGACGGGATTGCTCCCACCAGTTTGCGGCTGCGGTTGCGGAATCGTGGCAACGTTCTGGGTGACTTGGCTGACGGCCGCCGGCGCCGCCGCTGCAACAGTCGGGTTGGCCACAATTGAGGACGCTGTCTGCGCCACGGCGGCTACAATCGTCGGTGCAGCCTCGATCACCGCCGGAGCCTTGGCGATGTTCGTCGCCGCCACGGCAACCTGCGCCGCCACCGCCGGAGCGGCCGCAATCACGGCCGGCTGCGACGCGACGTTGGCGGCCGTCTGCGCCACCTGAGCCGCCACCGCCGGAGCCGCTGCAATCACCGCCGGAGCCGACGCAATCGTCGCCGCTGCCGCCGCTACCCGAGCGGCTCCCGCCGGATTCGTCGAGGCGAGCTGCTGGGCCGCGTTGGCCGCCGCTTGCGCGATCTGCGCTGCGGACTGCGGGTTCTGCTGCGCCAACTGATTGACCTTGTCGGCGTCGCCCTGACTCGCCGCCTGTTGCACTTGGCTGGCGAGCGCGTCGCTCATCGGGGTGTTCTGGGCGACCGCAAGAGCCGCGGAGAAACCAAAAAGTCCAGCAAGGAGGAGGGTGCGTGTTTTCATTAAAGGTGAGTTGTTGACCCAGACAGGATTAACCAATGATGCAATTTCCCTACGAAATCAAGGCAGGAGGCAAAGGGTCCCACCGCTGACCGAACCGGGAAACCACCTGATCGGTATCACTTGAGTCTTCTGTAGCAACAAAAAACTTCCGTATCCGGTAGGCCCTTCCCCACTTCCCACGTAGGATCAGTCGCTGCAGGACTTAGGCCGCAACCCGAAACTTCGACCAACAGGCTCGCCTTTTGCCTGCCCGCACCCAGCATCCCGCCCTGTTTTCTCATGCCCCTTCAGCAACTGACTGATGACCAGATCGCAACCTGGACTCGCGCACAGAAGGACCGGTGGTGGCTCGAAAACGTTTATCGAGGGGATGTGCCCCAACTGACGTTTCGGTCGGGTCTGACCGGGTTTATCCTGGGAGGGATCCTGTCGGCCACCGCCCTTTACATAGGTGGGAAAACGGGGATCTCCATCGGTGTCGGCCTGACTTCTGTCATCCTGGCCTTTGCGGTCTACCGTCTCCTGGCCAAGAGCGGCATCATCTCGGACTTCACCATCCTGGAGAACAACTGTACCCAGTCCATTGCCACAGCCGCGGGATACATGATTACCCCGCTGATTTCCAGCATGGCGGCGTACATGCTGGTGACTGGACGAATCGTGCCCTGGTGGCAAATCGTGATCTGGAATATCGTCATCGCTACCCTGGGGGTGCTGGTCGCGTTTCCGATGAAGCGGCGCTTCATCAACGAGGACCAACTGCCCTTCCCGGAAGGGCGCGCCTGCGGTGTCGTGCTCGATGCGCTCTACACGGGTCGGGCGGAGGCCGGGATGTTCAAGGCCCGCCTCCTGGCCATCACCGGCGTCGGCACCGGGTTTTATCAGCTCCTGGTCAGCGATGGCTGGATGCGGCTGCTCCAGTTCAATATCCTCCGCATGGACCGCTGGGCTGGGCTCAAGGAGCCCTGGCACCTGAGTGAGCGCCTCGATACCTACTACTACGCGTTGGCGGCCAAAGCACACTGGTGGACCCCGAAAATTCTGGGCACGGACATCCGCCAACTTGGTCTGCGCCTGACCCTCGACGCGGCGATGCTCGGCGTCGGCGGGCTGATGGGCATCCGGGTGGCGACCAGTTGTGTCCTGGGGGCTTTCATCAACTTTGCCGTTCTTGCCCCGATCATGATCCAACGGGGGGACATCAAGGCGTACACCGCTCCCAGTGGCGCGACGATCGCCATCTCCCGGGCTGAGATCGTCAACCAATGGGCATTGTGGTGGGGCGTCACCATGATGGTTGTGGGCTCAATGGTCAGCCTCCTGGCGAAGCCCGATCTGTTCACCAACGCGCTCAAGTCCCTGCGCCGGCGCAGCCCGGCTGCCGACGCCGGCGACGATCCGCTCCGTCAGATTGAGCTCCCACTCTGGATGTCGTTTGTCGGCGTGCCGGTATTCAGCGTTTTGGGGGCGTGGGTGACCCACCAGTTCTTCGGGGTCCCGTGGTTGCTCGCGTTCATCTCCCTGCCGCTGATTTTCGTCCTGACGATTATCTGCACGAATTCGATGGCGCTGACTTCGTGGACGCCAACCGGATCCCTCTCGAAGATCACCCAGTTCACCATGGGGGCCATCGATCGTTCGAATCCCGCGAGCAATCTCATTCCCGCCGGGATGACCGCCGAAATTTCCTCCAACGCGGCAAACCTGCTTTCCGATATCAAACCCGGCTACATGCTCGGGGCCAAACCCCGGCAGCAAGCCATCGGCCACATCATCGGGGTCATCGCCGGATCCATTGCCGCCACCCCCCTGTTCTACCTGCTGTTCCTTCCTCCCGACAAGAACGGTGTCCGTTCGGTCTCCACGCTCGTCTCCGATCAGTTTGCCATGCCGGCGGCGCTGCAATGGAAGGGTGTGGCGGATCTCATTGCCAAGGGCTTCAACAATCTGCCTCCCTCCGCCGTAATCTCGATGGTGGTCGCCGCCGTGGCCGCCGTCGTGTTCGAAGTCCTGCGCCTGCGGACCAAGGGGCGGTTCCCCATCTCCGCGGTCTCGGTCGGGCTGGGCGTCGTGCTGCCACCGGAATCCTGTTTTGCGATGTGGGTGGGGGCCCTGATTTTCTGGTGGCACGCGCGCAAGAACCCAGCGCCAGGTTCCAAGGCTCACGAGTTGTGGGTGGAGGGCTGCGAGCCGATTTGTGCAGGCCTGATCTCTGGGGCCGCCCTTGTCGGCATCGGCAACGCCATCGTCAACGTCCTGGTGGGCTGAGGCCCGAGCGCGACCGCTCCTACGTCAACCTCGACTGCACGAGGCGGCTCACCGCACCAAAGTCGATTAGCCCCGCATCCGGACGCTGTTTCAGCGCCGCAATGACGCGTCCGAGGTCCTTCCTGGTCTGCGCGCCGGTTTCCTGGATCGCTGCGACTACCAGCGCCTCCAGTTGCGCCGCGTCGAGGCCCTTTGGCAGGTAGCGCTCCAGGATTCGAATCTCCGTCTCATTGGCCGAGACGAGATCTGCCCGCCCTCCCCGCTCGAAATCCGCGCGCGCATCGGCGAGATTCTTCACGGCCTTGCGCAGGGTGGTCACCACCAGCCCATCATCGATCTCCCGGTTGAGGTCGATCGCCGCCCGCTTGATCGCGGCATCCGCCGTGCGCAGGGTCGTCGTGGTTGCCGCATCGCGGGCCTTCATCGCCGCGACGATGTCAGCCCGGAGAGTCTCGTGAAGGGTGGCCATGGCGCAAAGTCTAGTCGTGCATCGCCGGGCGCAACTGTGATTTCCTGCGCCGCATGACGCCGCTGCCCTCCCTCAATGTGCTTGGTGGTCCGCTCAAGCCCTGTTCGACCGAGCCGATGACCGGCTACTTCCGCAACGGCCGATGCGACACCTGCGCGGAGGACGGCGGCTGCCACACGGTCTGCGTGGAGGTGACGGAGGATTTTCTCGCGGCCAGCCGCGCCACCGGAAACGACCTTTCCACGCCGCGCCCAGAGTACGGTTTTCCCGGCCTGCGCCCGGGAGATCGCTGGTGTGTCTGCGCCGCACGCTGGCTCGAAGCGGTTGCCCTGGGCTCACCCGCACCGGTGGTCCTGGCGGCGACGCACCAACGCACCCTTCAAATCGTACCGATGGAACTGCTGCAGGCGCACGCCACCGCCTGAGGGCGCTCCGGCGCTTTCCCCCGCCGATCCCGGATCGGAATTGCACCGGAGTAATCCGGAGGCAAACCGCGCGCGACAGGTGTATGCTCCCGTCATGAGACTTTCCCACGCCGCCATGTACGCCCGTATCCTCGAGGAGGACGCGAGCTGCAACGGGCGGTTCTTCACCGGTGTCCTGACCACGGGCATCTACTGTCTTCCCGCGTGCAAGGCGCGCAAGCCGCGCCCGGAAAATGTCCGCTTCTTCCCCAGCTGCGAGGCGGCCCGAAAGGCCGGTTTGCGCCCGTGTCGCAAGTGCCATCCCGATGATTTCGCCCGCGGCGCTGATCCTATCCTGGCCAACATCGAGGCGCTCGTGGCCGAGATCCGCTCCCGGCCAACCGCCTTCCCTGATGTCCGTGCCATCGTGAGGCGATCCGGATTCGGCTCCACTCGCCTCTTCGAGCTTTTCCGCCTGCATTACCACCTGACACCGGCGGACCTCCTGGGACGCGCTCGTCTCGCGATCGCCCGCCAGCTGCTCCTGGCCACCGACGCCGGTTTGCTGGACGTGGCGCAGTCCGCCGGATTCGAGTCGGCCTCGGTGTTTCACGATAGCTTCCGTCGGCAGCACGGGCTCACCCCTGGCGCCTATCGGGACCTCCGCACCGCCCGGTCCTTCGCGCTGCACCTGCCACCCGGGTTCCCACTCCCCTACCTGCGGCGACTGCTCGCTCGTGATCCCTTCAGCTTGTCCGAGCGTTTCCACGGCGACGACTTCACCTGCATTGTTCTCCACCAGGGTCGGCCCGCCCGACTGCAGCTTCGCCTGGCTCCCGGCATCCTCCACGTCTACGCCGACGGCGTTTCCGCCGACATCGCGCATGCCCGAGTGGCGGCACTGGTCGGATTGGAGCAGGACGCCGACGCCTTTTCGCGTCTCGCGCGAAAACTCGGCCTGGCCCGCCTGGTGGCAGGTCGGGAGGGCCTCCGCGTCCCGCAGGTCTCCTCCGTGTTCGAAGGCGTTCTCTGGTCGATCCTCGGCCAGCAGATCAATTTCCGCTTCGCCTGTCAGCTACGACGACGCCTCACCGAACTCGCCGGCACGCAAGTTGCCCCTGAGCTCTTCGCGCCGCCGACTCCCGAGGCCGTCGCCTCTCTGGATCCCGCGAAACTTCTCCCGCTCCAATTCTCCCGCCAGAAAGCCGACTACCTCGTCACGACGGCGCGGCTGATCGCGGAAGGTCGCCTCGATCTCGAGGCCCTCAAGGCGATGTCCGCGACCCGCGTGGAGCGGACGCTGCTGGCGATCCGCGGCCTCGGCCCGTGGTCGGTCAACTACGTCATGATGCGCGCGCTGGGCTTCGGGGACTGCGTGCCACTGGGCGACACCGGGGTTTCCAGTGGCCTGCAGACGCTCCTCCAACTCGAGGAGCGGCCGGACATGGATGCCACGCGCCGACTGATGGCCGTCTTCTCGCCTTTCCGCAGCCTGGCCACGGCACACCTCTGGCAAATCAACCAACCCATTCCCTCATGAGTCTCTCCTTCGACACCTTCCCGACTTCCTTCGGACCATTCTCCGTCGCCGTGGATCGAACCGGCGCGGTGGCGGCAGCGGCATTCGGCGGCCTGGATCGCCTGCGGTCGCGGGTGACCGCGGACACTTTCGTGGCCGATCCCGGCCACACCCGCGAAGCCCGCGAGCAGTTGCTGGCTTACTTCGCCGGTACGCGCCGGAACTTCACCCTCCGTCTGGCACCGCAGGGAACCGTCTTTCAGCAGCGGGTTTGGGCCGCCTTGCGCGCAATTCCCACCGGCGAGACACGCACCTACGGCGAACTGGCGACCGAGCTCGGTTCGCCGCGCTCCGCCCGGGCCGTTGGGCGCGCCAACGCCACCAACCCGATCTGCGTCATTGTCCCCTGCCATCGGGTAATCGGGGCGGACGGCTCCCTGACCGGCTTTGCCTTCGGGGAGGACCTGAAACGACGCCTGCTGGAGTTGGAACGGCCGTCCGCCGTCGCGTGCGCCTGATTTCTTGCGACCGCTTCCTCGCTCAGCGGCCGCGGGCGGCCGCCTCTCGCAACGCCGCCGCCAACTCGCGGAGCTTGGCGGCGTCCTTGATGCCCGGCGAGGCCTCCACCCCGCTGTTGACGTCGACGAACCGCGCCCCGCTCACCGCCAGGGCCTCTCCGATGTTCCCGGGGGCCAGGCCGCCCGCGAGGATCCAGACCTGTTCCGGAAACGCCGCCCGGTGGCGGGCGAATTTCTCCCAGTCGCCCGGACGCCCGGATCCTCCGAATCCGCCGGCATGAAATGTATCCAGCAGGATGTGCCTCGCGTGCCGACGCACGTCATCCGGCACATCCTCCGCCGGCGGCAGCTTTGGCGCGAGCCAGAGCCGATCCGGGCCGATTCGTTCGGACCAGCCACCGAGCCGGGCGAGGTCCCCCTCGAGGCGGAAGTGCACCTGGATGAAGTCAAATCCCGCCTCCAGCATCCGATCGAGGTCATCACCGGTGGGCTCGACGCAAACGGCAACCCGTCGTCGCTCCGGCAGGCGCGCTGCCATCCCCCGATACTGTGCCAGCGAAACCGCCCTCGGAGAGCCGGGATAGAGGATGAAGCCCAGATAGTCCGCCCCGGCCTGGTCCGCCAGTTCGGCATCGATCAAGGTGGTCAGGCCGCAGACCTTCAGCCGCACTCCTTCGATCATGGGCGGGAAATGCGGTCGGACGGTCAGAATGAATTTACCGACGCGATCACGTGGTCGACCTGCGCGTCGGTGAGTTCCGGGAAGATTGGCAAACTCAGGCAGTTCGCCGCCGCGGCTTCCGCGATCGGATAGGAACCGGGACCGCGGCCGAGCCCGGCGTAGCACTTCTGCAGGTGCAGGGGCACGGGATAGATCAAGTCGGTGCCCACCTCGCAGCGCGCCAGGTGTTCACGCAGCGCATCGCGCCGCGGATGCCGCAAGGTGAACTGATGAAAGACCGACTGCCCGTAGTCCGGCTGGTCCGGCAAACGGACGTTCGTCAGCCTGATCTCCGCCAGATAGCGCCCGGCGATCTGCCGGCGGCGCGCGTTCCATCCGGTGAGATGCGGCAGCTTCACCGTCAGCAACGCCCCCTGGAATCCATCCATGCGGAAATTGCCGCCGATGATGTCATGATAGTAGCGGCGGTCGGAACCATGGACGCGGATGTGCCTCGCCCGGGTCTGCACCTCCTCATTTCGGGAGACGAAGGCGCCACCTTCACCGCACCCTCCGAGGTTCTTCGTCGGGTAGAAGCTGAAGGTCCCGCAATCGCCGATCAGGCCCACCGGCGTGCTGCGGTACTGTGCTCCGACCGCCTGCGCGCAGTCCTCGATCACGAACAATCCGTGCCGACGCGCGACCGTCATGATCTCGTCCATGCGCGCCGGTTGGCCGAAAAGGTGCACGACGATGATCGCCTTCGTCCGCTCCGTCACGGCGGCCGCCACCTTCTCCGGATCCAGATTGAACGTCCCCTCCTCGATGTCCGCAAACACGGGCGTCGCGCCGACGTAACTCACGCCCCACGCCGAGGAGATGAACGTGAAGGGCGTGGTGATGACTTCATCTCCCGGGCCAAGGCCGGCAATCATGCAGGCAACGTGGAGCGGCGACGTACCGCTGTTCATTCCCAAGACCCGCGGATACCCGAGCAGGGCGCCAAAGCCCCGCTCGAACTCCTCGACGTCCTTCCCGAGGCAGAAACGGGTCGCATCGTACGTGGCGGCCAAGGCCGCCAGCGCGGGCTCGCGCAGGGCCCGGTGCTGCAGGGAGAGATCCAGGAATGGAACCTTCATTGGGTCAGCCGTCCCACCAGAGCCTCGATGAGGCTGTCAATGCCCGGGGTCTTGGCCTCGAAGTCGACGGGCATCCCGGCCTTGCGCATCGTCTCGCTGGTCTGAGGACCGATACTTCCCGCCAGCGGCCGGCGGGCGCTTTTCGCCAACTGCAACGCGGCAGCCTGGTCCACAAACGACTGCACGGAGGAGGAACTGGCAAAGAGGATGGCATCCGCCCCGCGCGCGCGAAAATCGGCGGCCACCGGATCGGCCGCGAGATCAGTCTTCTCCGTCTGGTACACCTGCAGCCGATCCACGATTGCCCGGGCGGCCTCAAGCTTCGTCACCAGCACTTCGCGGTTGAGGTTGCCGGTGACGACGAGAATCTTGGAACTGTCGAGGCTGCCCATCGCCACCAGCGCATCTGCCAGGGCGTCCGCCGTCGCCACCTCCGGCTGGCACTCGACCTTGATGTGCTCCCGCCGAATTGCCGCGGCCGTGGTTTCTCCCACCGCCGCAAACCGCAGGAGCCCGAGCGCACGAATGTCATCGAAGAGGCGGTAGAACTCCTCAAAGAAGAACCGCACCCCGTTGACGCTGGTGAAGACGATCCAATCGTAGCTCCCGAGTTCGGCAACGACATCGGCCAGAGTCTCGGCATCCACCGCCTTGCGCACGGCAATCAGGGGGAGTTCCAGCACCTCGGCTCCGTACGCCGCGAGCTTGGCGCTGAGGTCCGACGCCTGATCACGCGACCGTGTGATCGCCACGCGCCGGCCGCGAAGGCAACCGGGTGCGGGGTTCACGGCAACAGCCCCCAGCCCCGCAACAGCCGCGCCGCCGTATCCGCCGGCGCGGCAAAATCGGCGGGGGACAGCGTCGCCTGACGCGGTCCGCCCACCTCGTGGAAGACATGCAACACGTCCCCGCTGACGTGGGCGGCAAACGCCGTGTGGCATCCACCCCCAAGGGCCGTCTGGAAGGCTCGCTCCATGGTCACGGCCCGCATCGTCGCCGCGTCAAACACCGCCCCAAACTTGGCCGCGTCGGCCTCGCGACACTGCACCGCAATCGCCCCCTGCCCGACGGCGGGCACCATCTGGTCGAAAGCCAGCGGGGCGAAATCCACGCCCGGCCACGTTTCGATGCCCAGGCGTTTCAGCCCCGCAGCGGCGAGGATCGTACCATCCGCCACATGCAGTTCGCCGATCTTCCGCAGCCGTGTATCCACGTTGCCACGGATCTCGGTGAACTCCACCGCCGGGAAGATGCGCTGCACCTGCAGTCGGCGCCGCGGGCTTCCCGTGGCGATCAGTCGGGGAAGTTCCAGCCCCTGACGAAGGACCAACACGTCCCGGGTGTCAGCCCGCGGCATATACCCGCCAATGGCGAGGCCGGCGGGCATGTCTCCCGGCAGGTCCTTGGTGCTGTGCACCGCGACATCCGCCTCTCCGCGGAGCAACGCCGCCTCGAGTTCGCTCGTGAACAGCCCTTTTCCACCACGCTTCTCCAGCGACCATTCCGTCTGTCGATCGCCGGTGGTGACAATCCGAAGGAGCTCAGTCTCGACGCCCAGGTGCGTGCGGAGGTGGGCTGCCACCATCTCGGTCTGGGCCAGAGCGAGGGGACTCTTGCGGGTCGCGAGGACGAGTTTCGACATGGGAAAAGGAAAGGGCGCAGAGACCGAAACTCTCCGCGCCCTCTCACCGCCAGGTGGCGGGAGATCAGGAATAGGAAGCTTGAACGCCCTTGATGTTCTTCTTGGTCATCCAGGGCATCATCGAGCGGAGGTAGGCACCCGTCTTCTCGATCTTGTGCTTCTCCCCGTCCTTCAGCAGGGCGCGGTACTTCTTCAGTCCGCCCTTGTACTCCTTGACCCACTCCTGCGTGAACTTGCCGGTCTGAATCTCCTTCAGGATCTTCTTCATCTCGGCCTTGGTCTGCTTGTTCACAATCCGGGGCCCGCGGGTGATGTCGCCGTACTTTGCGGTCTCGGAAATCGAGAACCGCATCCCGGCGATGCCGCTTTCATACATCAGGTCACAGATGAGCTTCAATTCGTGGAGGCACTCGAAATACGCCATCTCCGGCTGATAGCCCGCCTCGACGAGCGTCTCGAAGCCGGCCTGCACCAGCGCACTGGCGCCGCCGCAAAGCACGGCCTGCTCGCCGAACAGATCCGTCTCCGTCTCCTCCTTGAACGAGGTCTTGAGAACACCGGCGCGCGTCGAGCCGATGCCCTTGGCCCACGCCAGGGCGGTCTGGAGCGCCGCCTTCGACTTGTTCTGCGCCACGGCGACCAGCGCGGGCATGCCCTTGCCTTCGGCGTAGAGCCGCCGGACCATGTGACCGGGACCCTTCGGGGCCACCATGATGCAGTCGATTTCCGGATGCAGCTTGATGAGACCGAAATGGACGCTCAGACCGTGGGAGAATAGCAGCGTCTTCCCCTTCGCGAGGTTGGGAAGAATATCCGCAAGGTAGACATCGGCCTGCTTCATGTCCGGCAGCCCGACCATGATGACGTCCGCCCGGCGAACCGCCTCGGCAGTGTCGACCACCTCGAACCCGTGCTGCTCCGCGACGGTGCGCGACTTCGATCCCGGGTACAGGCCGATGATGACCTTGCAGCCACTGTCCTTGAGGTTCAGCGCGTGGGCGTGGCCCTGCGAACCGTAGCCGAGGACGGCGAGCGTTTTGTTGGCGAATACGCCGAGATCGGCGTCTTTGTCGGTGTAGACTTTGGCGGGCATGGGTGGAAAAGGAAGAGGCAGTGGCGAGGCTGGGAGCAAAGGCGCCGAATGCCGGGCCTTCAGCGCTTGAGCGCCAGGCGGCCGGTCCGGGCGAGTTCGAGGATCCCGAAAGGTTCGAGCAAGGCGAGAATGGCGTCGACCTTCTCATCCGACCCGGTGAGCTCGATGATCAGGTTGTCGGCGGCGAGATTGACGATCTTGGCCCGGAAGATGTCAGCGATCTGCACAATCTCCGACCGCGACTGGGCCGTGGCTCGCACCTTGACGAGCACCAACTCGCGATCGACCGCCTGTCCCTCCTTGAAGTCGACGACGTCGACCACGTTGACCAGCTTGCGCAACTGCTTGATGCAAAGATCCAGCTGGGCCTCATCCCCCTTCAGCACCGCCGTGATCCGCGACAAGGACGCGTCATGGGTGGGGGCCACGTTGAGAGTGTCGATGTTGAAGCCGCGGCCCGAGAACATTCCGGAGACGCGGGCCAGCACGCCGAACTTGTTCTCAACGAGGACGGAGATCGTGTGACGCATAGGAGAAAAACGAAAGTGAGTAAGAAAACGAAACGGGATGCGAGCCGAAGTTGGGAGGAAAGAAACGGCACCGCCAGCGAGGGCCGCGTCCGCCGCCAGTGCGCCGGTCAGGGAGTGACGTCATGGCGCCGAAGCTGGCCTTCCGAGCCGCAGATCCGACACACCGCGGAGGGGCGAAGGCTGGTGGACGCTGAGGGACTCGAACCCCCGACCCCCTCGGTGTAAACGAGATGCTCTAACCAACTGAGCTAAGCGTCCCCGACCGGAATTTCGCAGCAAGGGCCGCAAATGCGGCACTGACAAGACGGAACTGGAGGGGCCGCATCCAGACGAATCCGCGCCCCGGGAACGCCGCTCGGACCGAGGATTACCTGGCGCCCTTGCGCGACAGCAGGCCCTCACACACCATCAACTCCGCATTCTGAATCGCGTTCAGCGCGGCGCCCTTCCAGAGGTTGTCGCCACTGACCCACAAGGCCAGGCCGTTGTCGAACGCCGTATCGATGCGGATGCGGCCAACGCCGCACTTTACCTTGCGCGAGTAGTCGAGCGGCGTCGGGTACAGCCGCTTGGCCGGTTCATCCACCAGTTCCGCTCCGGGAAAGGCCGCCACCGCCGCCTTGGCCGCCTCGACCGAGACGGGACGTTCGAACTCCGCGTTGATCGAAATCGAGTGCGCCCGGACCACCGGCACGCGCACCGTGGTGGTGGAAACCTTGAGATCCGGCAGCCCCATGATCTTGCGGCTCTCGAGCATCATCTTGGTCTCCTCGCCCGTGTAGCCGTTCGGCCCGAACGAATCGACCTGCGGGATGAGGTTGAACGCGATCTGGTACGGATAAACCTTCTTCACGATCTCGCCTCCCTTCACGTGAGCCTGGATCTGGCTCTCGAGTTCGCGGATGGCTTCGGCGCCGGTGCCGGAGACTGATTGGTAGGTCGACGCGAAATAACGCTTCAGGCCAAACGCCCGGTGCAGGGGCCAGAGGGCCATGAGAGTGACAGCGGTCGAACAGTTCGGATTGGCAATGATCCCCTTGTGGGTCCGAAGGCCCTCCGGGTTGATCTCGGGGATCACCAACGGGACATCCGGGTCCATGCGATAGTGCGAACTCTTGTCGATCACGAGGCAGCCCGCCTTGACCGCATCCGGTGCCAGCGCGCGCGTCACCGAGCCCCCGGCCGCAAAAAACGCCACGTCGACATCGCCGAACACCCCGGTCTTCGCCTCCTCGACGGTGTATTTCTTGCCACCGAATTCGACGACCTTGCCCGCCGACCGCGCTGAGGCAAAAAGCCGCAGCGACGCCATGGGGAAATTGCGATCGTGCAAGAGCTGAAGGAGCTCTTGACCGACGGCGCCCGTGGCGCCGACGATGCCGACATTGATGGATGCTTTGTTCACGAGTGTGTCTCCGGTGGAGCAGGTCAACAAAACCTGCGCCCGCTTGGGCATCAAGCCCGGAGAACGCCTGCTCGCGGTGAAAATCGGTACAGCGTCGCTCCAATTCTACCGCTCCGGTGAACTGGTTCGCAGTTACGGGATTTCGACGTCGAAGCGCCCTCCCTCCAACGTGAAAAACTCCCTCGGCACTCCCCGGGGATTGCACGAAATCGCTGAACGCGTGGGAGCCGGTCAGCCGCCCGGAATGGTCTTCAAGTCCCGCGTCCCCACCGGGCGACACTACTCCGAACTGCTCACCTCTCCCGATGGCTTGGCGGACAACCTCATCACTTCCCGCATCTTGTGGCTGCGGGGACTCGAGCCGGGCGTGAACCAGGGTGGAGACGTAGATACTTACGAGCGTTACGTCTACATCCACGGCACGAACCATGAAAGCCGCATAGGCGAGCCGCTGAGTTCGGGCTGCGTCCTGATGAGGAACCTCGACATCATCGAGCTCTTCGAGGAAGTGCGGACACGGGACCTCGTCTGGATTTCGGACTAGGGTCCGGAGCCCCCGCCGGGCCGGAGTGCCGAGGCCGTTTGTGGATCCGTTCCGACGCCTGTCCGCCAAGCCGCGACCGACCGCGCCCGGCCACGGTAACATGGCCTCGCCGCCACCGCCTCCGTCCCACTCCGCCTAATTGGTTGCCATCGCCACCCGCGCTTGTCCTCCGCCGCTGGTGACCTTCACCCGGTCCCCATCCATGAACACGCCGGTAGAAACCTCCTGCACAATCGTCACGGTGCTTCCGTCATCGAGGCGGATGGTGATCTCCTGAGCCCGCTTACGAGTCGCTGCCTCCTCCACGGCTTGGCCAGCCACCGCCCCAACCACGGCGCCCGAGGCCTGGACAATGGCTCCGCCCACTCCTCTGCCGCCACTGGCGGCGGCCCCTCCGATGAGCCCGCCCCCGTACATGCCCAACTGGCTCTTCTGCCCTTCGATGTTTACCTCGCGCACACTCGTCACCACGCCGGTATCGCTGCGCTGCAGGACGTTGGCCTGGCCAGCCGGAATGGTCCGGCGCGAGGACGGGAAAGTGCAGCCGGCCAATCCGGCCGCCAGGAGGCACAGTGCAAACCCGGAAAGCAGCGGAGAGTTCATGACGGGGAACGGGGTGGTTGGGTCTACGACGGGAGGCTCAGAGAGAAGTTACTCGTTGCGGCCGAAAAGCAACCGCAGGGAATTCAAGCAAACGACGAGGGTGCTCCCTTCGTGCGCCGCCACACCCACCGCGAGTGGAACCGCCCCCACCGCCGTCGCCAGCACCATCACGATCACCACCCCCAGCGAAAGGGCGAGGTTCTGGCGAATGACCGTGCGCGCCCTCCGACTCAGCCGTTCGGCCGCGAGGAAGTTCTCAATGCGATCATGCATCAGGATCACCTCGGCCTGTTCGAGGGCCGCATCGCTGCCGCGCGCGCCCATGGCCACGCTGACATCGGCCGCCGCCAGGCTTGGCGCATCGTTCACTCCATCGCCGACCATCGCCACGGTCCGCCCTTCCTGACGCAGCGCCTGGATGGCCGCCACCTTGTCCTCCGGCGAAAGGCCGGCCCGGACTTCGTCCAGGCCGAGTTCCCGGGCCACCGCCTCCGCCGCGTGACGGCGGTCTCCGGTAAGCATCACCGTCCTGATCCCCGCCTCCTTCAGCCGCTGCAAGACCTCCCGTGATTCGGCTCGGATCTGATCCTTCAGCAGCAGACGCCCCACCAGATCCCGCCCGAGGACCCACACCTCGCTCAGCTCCGCCGCAGCGGGTGGCAGCTGCTTGGCCCACTCGGCGAGCGGGCCGGTTTCGAGGAGTTCGCGCCGACCCAATAACAGGGAGGCCCCGTCCACCTTCCCCCGCAACCCATGGCCCGTGATCGACTCGAAATCCTCGAGGGCAAGTTCGGTCACGCCCTCCGCCTTCGCGTGGCGCACGATGGCCCTCGCAATCGGGTGGTGGGATCGGGCTTCAAGGGTGTAGGCAAGTTGCAGCACCTCCCGCTCCCGACCCGGCGGAAAACTCTCGCACCCGACGACCGCGAGCTCCCCGGTCGTGAGCGTGCCGGTCTTGTCGAGCGCCACCGCATCGACCCCCGCCAGTTTCTCGATCGCCGCCCCACCGCGAAAGAGCACCCCGTGTCGCGCCCCCCACGCGATCGCCGCAAGGATTGCCGAAGGAATCGACAGCACCAGCGCGCACGGACTGGCCACCACCATCAACGTCATCGCCCGATAGAAGGCCGACCTCGACTCCTCCGTGTTCACGAAGGCGGGAAGACCGAAGCCGAGCCACCAGACCAGGAACATCAGCGTCGAACCGCCGATCACGGCGTAGGTGTAGCCGGTGCCGAACCGATCGGTGAAACGCTCGCTCGGTGCCTTCAGTTTCTGCGCCGTCTGGATGAGGCGGATGATCTTCTGCAGCGTGCTTTCCGACGGCAGTCGCACCACCTCGAAGTCCACCGTACCCCACAGGTTCAACGTGCCGCTGAAGACCTGATCGCCCACCGCCTTTTCCACGGGGTTGGCCTCGCCGGTGAGGTTTGACTCGTCGCTGGCGCTCTTGCCCGCCGCCACGACGCCGTCGGCCGCAAACGCCTCCCCTGGCTTCACCCGCACCTTCTCCCCCACCCGCAACGCTTCCACGGCCACCTCCTCCTCCGTCCCGTCGGGCCGGAGACGCGTGGCCCGTTTCGGAGACGTCCGCAGCAACGCGCTCACTTCCCGCTGGGTGCGGTCCAGCGCGTACTCCTCCATCGCGCCCGACGCCGAAAACAGGAAGAGCAGCAGCACCGCCTCGCCCCAGGCCCCGATGAAGATCGCCCCGAGCGCGACCGCCAGCATGAGGAAATGGATGTCGATCTCGCGCTTCCGGAGGTTCTCCCACGTGTCCACCGCCGCATCCCAGCCACCGGCTATTACCCCGAGGAGAAACAGGCCGTGCGCCACCCAGGGAAGATCCGGGACAAGGCGCGACGCCAGGGCGCCGGCGATGCCGGCTCCGCCACAAACCGCCGCGAGCCAGGCCAGCGTCCGCCACTCCTGATCCCCCGCATCCGGCTCCGCCTTGATCTCGGGCCACTCCATTTCCCGCCACAGCCAGAGTTGCTCGGCTGTCACGCAGGACTCGCGCCCCAGCACCGTCGCCCCTCCGCTCTGCCTGAGGGAGAATCCCGTCGGGGCCTTTCCGGTCGAGCGGGCCGCCACCTGCGCCTCGATCGCGGCGATCGTCGCCGCCAGCTTCTCCTCCAGACCCGGCACCGGCGCCCGGCCAATCGTCGCGACGGCAAGGCGGTGGGCGGAAGGGTCGATCCGCACGGCGGTGACTCCCGGCTGCTCGCGCAGAAATTTCGCCAGGGTTTCCACCCAGTCACCCGACTCCGCCGTGCGTCCGCTCATGAGCGCGCAGTCTGCCGTGCGGCTAATACCCGGCAATTTCATTTGCCGGAAATTAGTCTCCGCCTCTTCGTTGCCGCCCAAACTAATGATCGGCCTCCGCGAAGAAACCGGCTCGCTGCCGCCCCCGCCGGGGCGCGCTCCCGAGCTCGCCGCCCAGATCTTCGCCGCCGGCGGCTGGCTGCAATCGGGTCTCAAGCTCGATCACCGGCCGGAACAGGAACAGATGGCGCGCGCCGTCGCGCGTGCGGTGGCAGAGGATACGCCCCTCCTTTTCGAGGCCGGCACGGGGGTCGGCAAGTCCCTCGCCTATCTGATTCCCGGCCTCATCCACGCAGTGGATCAATCGCGCCAGCTCATCGTCTCCACCCACACGATCTCCCTGCAGGAACAGTTGGAGTCGAGTGACCTGCCGAAATGCCGCCGCCTCTTCTCCTCGCGGCCCGACCTCCAGGCCTACGCGGGCTTCCGATCCGCCGTACTGGTCGGCAAGGCCAATTACCTCTGCACGACGCGGCTCGGCCACGCCCTGGCCGACCGGGCCACCCTCCTGGCCGACGCGGAGTTTGACGAACTGCAGCGGGTCGCCGCCTGGGCCGCCACCACGACCACCGGGCTCCGGCACGAACTGACGCCGCCGCCCCGACCGGAAGTCTGGGACCTCGTGAACGCCGACTCCTCGTCCTGCTCGCGCAAATACTGCGACTGCGACCAGTGCTTTTACCAGCGCGCCCGCGCGCGTCTCCGCGAGGCGCATGTCATCATCGTGAACCACGCCCTGCTGTTCGCACTCATCCGCGCCGGTGGACCGCAGGCTCCGGACTCCGAGAGTGAGGCGCGCGGAGTGCTGTTTCCGGACGATTTCGTGGTTCTCGACGAAGCGCATACCGTGCCCGAGGTCGCTACGGAGAACTTCGGCCTCGCCTTGTCGAGCTACGGGGTCGACCGGGCCCTGAAGTTTCTTTTCAACCCCCGCAACCAGCGCGGCCTGTTGCGCCGGCTCGGGGGCGCGGAGGCACGGCAAGCGGTGATCGACGCCCTCGACGCCTCCCGCCAGTTCTTCGATTTTGTGGGCTCCGCCCTGCTTTCGTCCCGGCCCGTGGCCCGGGTGCGCGAGCCCGGAGCCGCGGAACCGCTGCTGGATCGTCCCCTCGATGCCCTGACTCGTCTCCTCGGCAAACTTGCGGATCGTCTCGAGGACGGGCGCGAGCGGGACGAACTGCTGGAGCAGCGCCAGCGGCTGAAGGGCCTCCAGGCCGGAGTGACCGAATGGCTGAATCTCGGAGATTCCGGACACGTCTACTGGGCGGAACGCACCGGCCGGAGCCAGACCATCGTCACCCTGCGCAGCGCTCCCATCGAGGTGGCCCCCCACCTGCGCCGGCACCTCTTCGGCCGCGGCACCAGCGTCGTCTGTACCAGCGCCACCCTGGCGATTGGCGGACAGGTCGAGCCGTTTGCCGCCCGCGTCGGCGCCGAGGAAGCCCGTGCCGTGCTCGTGAAGTCCCCCTTCGACTTCGAGCGCCACATGCGAATCTACGTCGCCGGCGACATCCCGCTGCCCTCCCCGCAGGATGCGAGCCTGGCGCTCGAGGCCCTCGCCGACTACATCGAGTTCTGCGGCACAAGGGTCGGGGGTGGCACGCTCGTGCTCTTCACGAGCTACGCCGACCTGCGCACGGTGGCGGGTCGCCTCGAACCAGCGTTTCGCGCCGCCGGACGGCCGTTCCTCATCCAAGGCGCCGATCTCTCCCGCTCCGAACTCACCGGGCAGATGCGCCGGCGCGGCAACGCGATCCTTTTTGGCACCGACAGTTTTTGGACCGGGGTCGATGTTCCAGGCGAGGCCCTGGCACAAGTCATCATCACGCGCCTGCCCTTCGATCCCCCCACGCACCCAATCACCGAGGCGCGCTGCGACCATATCCGTGAAGGCGGCGGCAACCCCTTCAACGAACTGACCCTGCCGGACGCGCTGATCAAGTTCAGGCAGGGAGTCGGCCGTCTGATCCGGACCTCGACCGATCGCGGGCTGGTCACGCTACTGGACACCCGCGTGCTCGCCAAGTCCTACGGCCGCCTCTTTGTCGAATCCCTTCCGCATCCGGAATATTCCCTGATCACCAAGGAAACGCGCGAAGAGAAATTTCGTCCTTTCTCCTGACCTTCAAGCCCGATAACCCTTCTTCGCATCATGTTATCCATTCGCGCGGCCGCGCTCTCCGACATTGGCAGAATCCGCTGATGCGTTCCCTGCCGGCTGGGCAGGAGCCGGACTTCGTGGGCATCGTCCGCCACACCAACGAGGCGGTCTCCCTCCTCGGGCAGCGCATCAGCCCGTCGATGGGCATTGGCACGACCCTCACGGTGGGCTGTATCCGCGACGGGGCCCTGAAGGTCGCGCATGTCGGTGATTCGCGGTGCTACGCCTCCCGCGGCCGGGAGTTTGCACGGGTCACCGAGGATCACTCGGTCGAAAACGAGGCCCGGCTGCGCCGGGCTCGCGGCGAGGTGGTCTACTACCACGAATCGAACCGCAATGCCCTCACGCGCTGCATTGGGCAACCCAACCAGCTCGAGGTTGATGTGATCACGCGTCCCCTGGCGGTCGGGGATCGCCTCTTGTTCTGCACCGACGGCGTGACCCGCATGATTCCCGACTCGGAACTGGGAAGCATCCTGCTCGCCGCCGGCAACCCGCAGGCCGCCATCGAGGACATCGTCCGGCTCGCGGTTCGCCGGGGCGGACCAGACAATGCCACCGCCGTGGCGATCTTTGTCGACTCCGTGTGAGCCCGCCCTCCCGCCTGGAGCACTTTGAACGCCTGGTCGCCCAACAACCGGGCAACGCGCTGTTCCGCTTCAGCCTGGCGCAGGCCTTGATTGCCGCCGGACGCGGCGTCGAAGCGGTGCCGCATCTCGAAATCTGCGCGGCCAGCCGCTCCGACTGGATGATGGCCCGAATCCTCCTGGGCAAGGAACTGCTCCACGCCGGCCGCAAGGCGGAGGCCCGCCCGGTGCTCGAGGAAGCGCTCCGGCTGGCGATTGACCAACACCACGAGGATCCCGAGCGCGAATTGCGGGCCCTGCTGCAGGCCTGCTGACCAAACGGCGCCCTGATTTGCGTCCCGCCGATTTTTTCTGGATTTTCCCGGAGGAAACTGCACGGTTCAGTCCCCTTTTGGGCCAGAGTAGCTCAGTGGTAGAGCAGAGGACTCATAAGCCTTTGGTCGCCGGTTCAACCCCGGCCTCTGGCACCAATTTTCGGGGCGCACGTGGCAGTACGCCGGCCTTTCGCACCAGGCGACGCGCCGGGTGGCGATCACCCCAACTTCCCGGCTGACACTCCGGGGTTTTCCTCCCACGCTCGGAGCACCTTCCAGCTCCATGCCCGCCCGCCCCCTTTCCCGCCGCGATTTCGTCCGCGCCTCCGCCGCCGCCGCCTTCGCTTTTCAAATTCTCCCCGCCTCGGCCCGCGGGGCCAACAGCCGGATCCAGGTGGGCTGCATCGGCGTCTCCGGCAAGGGCCACGTGGACACCGTGAGCACCGCGGAAGCCGGCGCGGCCATCGTCGCGCTGTGCGATGTGGCCAATCCGCGCCAGCCGGGGCTCAGCCGCCGGAAGAAGGCCAAGGCTGGCGACACGATTCTTGATCGGTTCAAGAGCGCCAAGTTCTTTGTCGACTACCGGGAGATGCTCGCGAACCACCCGGGCATCGATGCCGTCACGGTTTCGACCCCCGATCATCATCACTTCCACGCTTCTCTGCTGGCGATGCGCCGGGGCAAACACGTGTACTGCCAGAAGCCCATCTCCCACTCGGTCTGGGAGGCCCGTCGCCTCGCCGAGGCGGCCGCGCAGTACAAGGTGCAGACCCAAATGGGCAACCAGGCGCACGCCGGTGAGCCCATCCGCCGGGGCGTCGAGCTCATTCGAGCCGGCGTCCTGGGGCGCGTCACCGAGGTCCACGCGTGGACGAACCGTCCGATCTGGCCGCAGGGCATGACCGCCTGGCCCGCGCCCGAGCCGGTGCCAAATGGCCTGGCCTGGGATCTCTGGATCGGCCCCGCCCCTTTCCGCGAGTACAGCCCGCAGATCGCTCCGTTCAACTGGCGAGGCTGGTGGGATTTCGGCGCCGGAGCGCTGGGAGACATGGGTTGCCATATCATGGACATGCCCTATTGGGCGCTGGGATTGACAGCCCCCGCCACCGTCGAGGCCAGGCACGAGGGCGGAACCGCCATCGCCGGCCCGCTCTGGTCCACGATCACCTATCATTTCCCTACGAGTCACTTCGGCTCCGCGGTGAAATTCGTCTGGTATGACGGAGTCGCCGCCAAGGAAGGCGGTTACCGCCACGCGGCCCCCGAGGAACTCTGGAAGGGAGATTTTCCGACGGCGGATCACGTTTACCGCCGCTTCGACCTGGTTCTCGTGGGCGAAAAGGGACGGATGTTCTTCGGGCGCTCGCGCCAGGATTGGGTCTTCAAGCCCGACTCGCTGGCCACGTCGTTCCCCCCTCCCCCCAAGACGATCCCGCGGGTGCCCGGCGGCACTCAGGACGGCAAGGGCGAGGACGGCGGCGGCCCCTACGTCGAGTGGCTGACCGCAATCAAGACCGGCACGCCCGCGCTCTCCAATTTCACGCAGTCCGGCCCGTTCTCGGAAACCGTGCTGCTCGGCAACGTGGCCCTGCGACTGGGCAAGCGGGTCGAGTGGGACGCGAAGAACCTGGTCGTGAAAAACGCCCCGGAAGCGGCTCCGCTCATCCGCCGCGCCTATCGAACCGGATGGGACCTTTCCTGAGACTATCCCTGCCACCTCTCCGTTCGCGAAGCCGGGGGCACCTCCCCGGGCGCTTCCGTTGGTTCCGACCTCCGGAAGACGATCGTGGGCTTGGTCGACCCCTCGGTTCACCTCCCGCCAACGTCCTTCACCGCTCATGATTCGCGCGCGCCTCGCCGTCCTCGCCGTCGTCACGTTCGCCCTCTCCGCCTCCGCGTCTCCGCCCCGCCCCAACATCCTCTGGCTGATTGGCGAGAACCTCGGCCATGACCTCGGCTGTTACGGAGCCCGCCAGGTCCACACCCCGCACCTCGACGCCCTCGCCGCCGAGGGGATGCGCTTCACCCAGGTCTTCGCCACGAATCCCGCGTGCGCCCCGAGCCGCTCCGCCTTTTTCACCGGGATGTATCAGACGACCACGGACACGCACCCGATGCGGTCCCACCGCTCCGATGCGTTCCGCCTCCCGCCGGGGGTCCGGCCGATCACGCACTGGTTGAAGGACGCCGGGTACTTCACCGCCAACCTCAAGACCATCGGCCCGCTCGACGTCGGCACCGGCAAGCTCGATCTCAACTTCGTCAACGAAGGCCCGATCTACCATCCGGATTCCTCCGACTGGTCCGCGCTCGCCGTCCGCCGGCCGTTCTTCGCCGTCGTCAACTCCCACGAGAGCGAATACGACATCTATGATCGCCAGACGGCGAAGAAGCCGCGCGTCAAGTGGGTCGGCGAAGACGAACACGTCGCGCACGCCACGCCGGCAAACGTCACCCCACCGCCCTACTACCCGGATCATCGCGTCGTCCGCGAGGAATGGGCCCGCTACCTGAATTCCGTCTCCGGCATGGACCGGCGCATCGGCTGGGTGCTTGACCGACTGCGGCGCGACGGCCTCGAGGACTACACCCTCATCGTCTTCTTTGGCGACAACGGGCGCCTCGAACCCCGCGGCATTCACTGGTGTTACGACAGCGGTCTGCGCGTCCCGCTGATCATCAAGTGGCCGCGGAACTTCCCCGCCCCCGCCGGCTATCGCGCCGGGGGCGTGAGCGACGCCCTGATCAGCCTGATCGACGTCACCGCCGTGACCCTGGCCGGCGCCGGCCTGGAACGCCCGCCGCTCCTGCAGGGCCGCCTTTTCCTCGGCGCGCAGGCGGACCCGCCGCGCCGCTACGTCTTCGCCGCCCGCGATCGCATCGACGAGACGCAGCAGCGCATCCGCTCCGTGCACGACGGGCGTTTCCACTACCTCCGCAACTACACCGAGGGCCCGACCTTCGCGTCCCTGAACCGCTACAAGGAAAAGTGCTTTCCGATTCAGGCGCTCCTGCGGGAACTGCATGGCGCCGGCCGCCTCACCGGGCCCGCCCGCGACCTGATGGAACGCCGCGGTCCGTCCGAGGAACTCTACGATCTGGCCGAGGACCCCCACGAGATTCGCAACCTGATCGACTCGCCCGACGCCCGGCATCGCGACGCCCTCGCCCGCCTGCGCGCCGCGCTCGACACCTGGGTCGCCGACACCGGTGACCGCGGCGCGATCCCGGAACCACCCGAGGTCGTCGCCCCGTTCGCCCGCGAGATGCACGAGTGGTTCGGCACCCCGGCGTGGGTGAAACCATGAGACCGGCGATACACCACGTGCTCTTCCTCTGCTCGGGGAATTTCTACCGGTCCCGCTTTGCCGAGGCAGTCTTCAACCATCATGCAACCCGGCGCGACCTGCCGCTCCGCGCCTTTTCCCGCGGCCTCGCCACGTACCTGGTGGACGGCGAGGGGCCGATTTCTCCGCACACCCGCGCGGCCCTCGCAGCCCGGCGCATCGAACTGCACCACACGGGAGCGCACCCCCGGACGCTGCAGCGCGCCGATCTCGAGCAGGCCCACCGCACCATCGCACTGAAGGAGGCCGAGCACCGCCCGCTCATGCGGCAACTCTTCCCGGCGTGGGAGAACCGGATCGAGTATTGGACCATTCACGACATCGACGCTGCGTCGCCCGCCACCGCCCTGCCGCTGCTCGAAACGCTCGTCCTCTCGCTGTTGCACCAGTGTGCCGGCGCCGCCCTCCCCTCCGCGGGTGACCGTACCTCGACTGGCGCCGCCATCTCCGCGGCAAAATGAAACGAGTCCCTCGTCGCGCCCTTTTCCCATGACCACCGCTCCCGTCCCTCCGCCCACCGCGCGCAGCGCCTGGACGTGGATTCCCTCCCTCTATTTCGCTCAGGGCATCCCGTATGTCGTCGTGATGACGCTCTCCACGGTGCTCTACAAGAACCTCCGGATTTCGAACACCGACATCGCGCTGTACACGAGCTGGCTCTACCTGCCGTGGGTCATCAAGCCCCTGTGGTCACCCCTGGTCGACATGTTCGGCCGGAAACGCACCTGGATCGTCACGCTCCAGTTCGCGATCGGCCTCGCCTTCGCCCTGGTCGCGCTGACCCTTCCCGGCCCGCGGTTCTTCCAACTCTCCCTGGCGGTCTTCTGGTTGATGGCGTTCAGTTCCGCCACCCACGACATCGCGGCGGACGGCTTCTATCTGCTGGCCCTCAAACCGGGCCAGCAGGCGGCGTTCGTCGGGGTGCGCAGCACGTTCTACCGGCTCGCGACCCTCACCGCCCAAGGGGGACTCGTCTATCTCGCCGGCCGCTGGCAGGACGCCACCGGCAGCGTGGTGCAGGCCTGGACCTACGTCTTCGGGCTGCTCGCCGCCATCTTCCTGGCCGCTGGCACCTATCACCTGCTGGCGTTGCCCCGTCCGGAAAGCGACCGACCCACGGCCAGCGGGCAGAACCTCGCCCGGGAGTTCTTCGACGTGTTCGCCGTCTTCCTGCGCAAGCCCGACATCCTCACGATTCTCTCCTTCCTACTGCTCTACCGTCTGGCCGAGTCCCAGGCGCTGAAACTGCTTTCGCCCTTCCTCCTCGATTCCCGGGCGGCCGGCGGACTGGGCCTCACCACCCAGCAGGTCGGAATCGTCTACGGTACGGTGGGGATAATCGCGCTGACGATTGGTGGATTGCTCGGCGGCTGGGTGATTTCGCTGCACGGGCTGAAGCGCTGGCTATGGCCGATGATCCTGGCGACCCACGTGCCGATCGTGGCGTTCCTGCTCCTGGCCATCTACCAGCCCACGAGCCTCTGGGTGGTCGGCCTGGCCCTCGCGACCGAGCAGTTCGGCTACGGCTTCGGGTTCACCGCGTATATGCTCTACATGATGCTGGTCGCGGACGGCCCGCACAAGACGGCACACTATGCCATCTGCACCGGCTTCATGGCGCTCGGCATGATGCTGCCCGGCATGGGCGCCGGCTGGATTCAGGATCAGGTCGGCTACGTGAAGTTCTTTCTCTGGGTGCTCGTGTGCACCGTGCCCTCGTTCATCGTCATCACCCGGCTGAAGATCGATCCGGCCTTCGGCCGGAAGTCCCCTCGGTAACCTCCGTCTTTGCTTCCGCGTTCGTCCCACTTGGACCATGCCCCCTCCCCTCACCCCCAACGCATCCGCCAGCGAGTTCCTCTGGCAGCGGGCCATGGAGACCTCGCATGCCGCCGTCGTGCTGGCCGACGCCACCGGCCGCCTGACGTACGCGAACCCCGCCTTCCTCGCGCTCTGGGGATACTCCGACGCCCGGCAGGCGATCGGTCGCCCGGGCATCGACTTCTGGGAGGACCCCGCGGCCGCCCAGGCCACGCTCGAAACGCTCGCGCGGCAGGGCCACTGGGTCGGGGAAATCCGCGGACGACGGTGCGACGGCACCGGTTTCCCGGTGCACGCCCTGGCCAACTTCGTTCGCGACGATGCCGGAAAGGTGGCGGGACTCGTGGCGTCCTTCGTCGATCTCACCGAGCGCCACCGCACGGAGGAGGCGCTCCGGCGCAACGAAGCCCGCCTCCGGCTGGCCATCGATGCCTCCAATCAGGGCCTCTTCGACCTCGATCTCATCTCCGGCGAGGCGTCCTATACGCCCCAATACGCCGCGATGCTCGGCTACGATCCCGCGCAGTTCCGCGCCAACCTGGCTGGCTGGACCGACATGTTGCATCCCGAGGACCGCGACCTGGCCCTCCGCACGCTTGGAGAATGCGTCTCCGGGCAGAAACAGAGCTACGCGATGGAATACCGCCTGCGTCGCGGCGATGGCGGTTGGGAGTGGGTGCTTTCCACCGGCAAGGTCGTTGATCATGACTCCGCCGGGCGACCGACCCGGCTCGTCGGAACTCATCTTTGCATCACCGAACGGCGACGCGCCGAACAGGCCCTGCTCGAATCCCAGTATTTCCTGGACAAGTCCCAGGAAGTCGCGCGCCTGGGTTCCTACAAGCTCGATGTCGCGGCGGGCACCTGGCTCAGCTCTCCCTACCTCGACGAGATCTTCGGCATCAAGCCGGACTACCCCCACACCGTCGACGGCTGGTCGGCGCTGATCTTCCCCGAAGAACGCGAGTCAGTGACCCGCTATCTGACCGAGCACGTCCTGCACGGCGGTCACCGCTTCGATCGCACCTACCGCATCGTTCGGCCCGTTGACGGGCAGATCCGTTGGGTCCACGGCCTGGGCGAGGTCACCTACGCGGAGGACCGGCGCCCGCTGCGGATGATCGGCACAATCCAGGATGTCACGGACCGTCGGCAGGCCGAGGCCGTCCTGGACGAAACGCGCCGGCTCTACTCGGAGCTGGTGGATCAGGTGCCCCTCGGGGTCTACCGGATCGAGGTGGTCGGGGATCGGCAGATTCGCTTCGTGTACGTGAGCGACCGCTATTGTGAGATTACCGGGGTGTCCCGCGCCGCCATCCTCAGCGATCCGGGCTCCGTGTATTCGCTCATCCACCCCGAGGATCGCCCCCGGTACGACGAGCTCACACGCGCGGCCCTGGTTTCACGCCAGCCCTTCTGCTGGGAAGGACGCTGCATCGTGCGCGGCGAAACACGGTGGCTGCATGCGGAATCGCGCCCGTCGTCGCCGGCTGGCGGCGGCTGCGTCTGGACCGGCATCACCTACGACATCACCTCCCGAAAGGAATCGGAGCACACGCTCGAACTCTTCCGCTTTGCCACCGAACAGGCCGCCGACGCGGTCTTCTGGATGAAGCGGGACGCCAGCTTCCACTACGTCAATGATCAGGCCTGCCGATCGCTCGGCTACACCCGCGAGGAGCTGATGCGGATGCGCATTTTCGACATCGATCCCATTTACCCCACCGCCCAGTGGGACGAGGACTGGCGCCAGTTCAGCAGCGGGGCGATCTCCGGCAATCAGATTGAAACCACCCACCGGCGGAAGGACGGTTCCATGTTCCCGGTGGAGATCTCCTCCCGGCACTTTCATTTCGGTGCGACCGAGCTGCATGTCGCGTTCGTCCGCGACATCACCGAACGGCGGCAGGCCGAAACCGCGCGACTCGAGCTCGAACGGCGGCTGCTCCACGCCCAGAAGCTCGAGAGCCTCGGCGTGCTCGCCGGCGGCATCGCGCACGATTTCAACAACCTCCTCACCGCAATCCTGGGCAACCTCGATCTGGCCATGATCGACCTGCCTGCCGCCGGACACTGCCGCACCCACCTCGAGCAGTGCACGCTGGCGGCCCGCCGCGCCGCGGATCTCACCCGGCAGATGCTCGCCTATTCCGGACGCGGCAGCTTCCTCACGCGCCGTCTCGACCTGAGCGTGCTCGTCCAGGAAAACGCCCACCTCTTCCGCGCCAGTATCCCGAAGCTGGTGCAACTGACCGTCGACGCCGCCCGCAGCCTTCCCCCCATCAAGGCCGACCCTGGGCAGATCCAGCAGGTCGTGATGAACCTGATTACCAACGCCGCGGAGTCGATCGGAGAACGCCCGGGCCTGGTGCAGTTGCGCACCGGACTCCGGGTCTGCGACGAAGCCGACCTGCGCCGCACCCGAACCGACACCACCCCGGCGCCCGGCGTCTACGTCTTCCTCGAGGTCAACGACACGGGCTGCGGCATGGATGAAACGACCCAGCAGCGTCTGTTCGATCCGTTCTTCACCACCAAGTTCACCGGACGGGGCCTGGGTATGTCCGCCATCCTCGGCATCGTTCGCGGGCACCACGGAGCAATCTTTGTCGACAGCCAACCCGAGCGGGGCACCAACATCCAGGTCCTGTTCCCCGCCCATGGCACCGCTCCGGCGGCCCCCGAGACAAACGCACCGGTGGCTCCGGCGAAGGCGGTTCCCACCGGAAAGATCCTCGTGGTGGACGACGAGGACACGGTCCGCCGGGTGGCGCGGACGCTCCTGGAGCGCCAAGGCTGGCCGGTGATCGAGGCGGTCGATGGTGCCCAGGCAATCGAGGTCTTCCGCCGGCACACCGGCGAGATCCGGTGCGTCCTGCTGGATCTTTCCATGCCCAAGCTTGGGGGCGTGGAGACCTACCGGGCGCTCCGCGGGATCCGACCGGACGTCCCGGTGGTCTTGTGCAGTGGCTTCGCCGAGGACCAGCGCGCCGCGCGTCTGGTCATGGCCGAGGGCCTCGCCGGCTTCGTGCCCAAACCCTATAGCTCCGCGTCGTTGCTGGCGGAGATCGAACGCGCGATCCATCGGCCCTAATCCAGGGAAAGGCCTGCGCCCGCAGCCCGCCCTCCGCTGCCCCGATCAGTAGAGCAGGTATTTCTCCCGCTCGCGGCGGAAACGCTCCTCGCCCGTCCGCCATCCGGCCACGATGGCAGCTGCGGGCCTGCCCGCCTGCAGGGCCTCCCGCGTGGCGGAGGTCCCGTTGACCTTGTCGAACATGTCGAACTTCTTCCCGGCCTTCACGGCTTCGGCGAAGACATCGCGCCCCGCGACCTGCCGCACGGCCTCGAGGGCGTAGTAATTGATCGCGGTAAGCGTGGCGCGCGCCGGATCGGTGAAGTGCAGTTGCACGCCGCCGATCACCTCGTCCTTGAAACTCCCATAGTAGGGCTTGTAGGTGAGCGGCCGAAAGACCACCCCGGGCAGCCCATAGCCGTTCAACTTGGCCGCCAAGGCGTGGGGATCGACCCGCGGTGCCGCAATCGTCTGGAAGGGAAGCGTGTAGCCGATGCCAATGCTGACGCCCCCGATTTCGCCGATCATACCGGTTGCCACCTGGAACAGCGGCGATTCGCCGTGCGGGATGTGGGGGGACGCCGGCACCCAGGGCAGGCCCGTGTCACTCCACACCATCGAACGCCGCCAGCCGCGCATCGGCACGACCGTCAGCCGGCAACGCTGCTTGATCCAGCCCCGGTCGTTGATCATCCGCGCCAGTTCGCCGCAGGTGAGCCCGTACACATAAGGCACACTCCACTGACTGACGAAGGAACGCAGTTTTTCGTCCTCGATCATCGGTCCCTCGATGCGCAGCCCGCCGAGCGGGTTCGGCCGGTCGAGCACGATGAACTCGATCCCCGCCTCCCCGCACGCTTCCATCGCAAGCCCCATCGTGCTGACAAAGGTGTAGGACCGGCATCCGGTGTCCTGCAGGTCGTAGACCACCGCATCGAGGCCCTTCAGCATGGCCGGAGTCGGCTTGCGCGTCGCACCGTACAGCGAGTGCACGGTCAGGCCAGTGCGCGAATCCACCCGGCTCTCGACCTTGTCGCCCGCCGGCACGTCACCATAGATGCCATGCTCCGGCCCGAAGAGCGCCACCAGTTTCACGCCTGGCGCCGACCGCAGCAGGTCAATCGTGGTCTGCAGGCGGCGGTTTACCCCGGAGGGGTTCGTGATCAGCCCGACGCGCTTGCCCGCAAGCTCCTTGAAGCCGCCGGCCGCGAGCACCTCGTTGCCGAGTTGCACACGCGCCGCTTCCCCCGCCCGCGCCGCGGCGGCCAGCACCACCGCCAAGGCCGCAATCGTCACCCGAGTCCAGGACACACTCATGCGGCCAAAGTACCTCTCTCCCCGTCACCAACACCAGCCGTTTCGCGGCGCCGGGCGCTTCCCAACGCCCTCCTCCCCCGATTCACCGCCGCCGCGTCTTTCGCGATTGTCCCCGGCCGGTTGCTGGTCTCAACGTTTGGTCTCCTTCCGCCATGCCCGCCTCCCGCTCCGTCGTGGTTCGCGCCGTCCTCGCCGCCGTTCTCCTCCCGTGGGTGCTGACTTCGTGTCGCACGCCCCCCGGGACGCCCGCCCGGAGGACCGGCGACGAGATCATCGTCGCCGGCCAGCTCTTCCACACCGGCACGCGGGTCGTCACCTGGATGGACCCGGGCGGCTACGACGCTTACCGTGTCGAGCGTCGCTTCAGCCCCTACGCGGAAAGCAGCTGGGAGAAGACGCCAGATGCGGCCAAGAAGCTCGGCAGCCCGAACCGCTACAGCGTGCGGCAGAACACGCTCACCCCGGAGGAGATTGAGCGCGTCCGCGGCGGCGGCTGGGACCTCCCGCTGCTGCAACGTGTCGTGGATCAGTTCGTCCTGCACTACGACGTCTGCGGCATCAGCAAGGTCTGCTTCAACATCCTCCACGACCATCGCGGACTGAGCGTGCACTTCATGTTGGATCTGGACGGGACGATCTACCAGACGCTCGACCTGAAGGAGAGAGCGCGCCATGCCACGATTTCCAACGATCGCTCCATCGGGATCGAGATCGCCAACATGGGGGCCTATCCTCCCGGCGACACCAAGGTGCTCGACGAATGGTACGCCCGGGATGCCGAGGGCCGTCTCTACATCAAAATCCCGGAACGCCTCGGTGACCCGCAGTTCCAGGTCGCCCGCTTCACCGGCCGGCCCGCCCGGCCCGTGCCGCTGCGCGGGAACATCCAGGGCACGGAACTCGCGCAGTACGACTTGACGCCTGAACAGTACGCCGCGCTCGTGAAGCTGACGGCCGCGCTGTGTCGCATCTTCCCGAAGATCGCCTGCGACTATCCGCGCAGCGCCGAGGGACGCCTGCTCACGAAGAAGCTCCCCGACGATGCCCTCAAGGCCTACGGCGGCGTGCTCGGTCACTATCATATCCAGACCAACAAAATCGATCCGGGGCCGGCGCTGAACTGGGACTTCCTCATCGGCGGCGCCCGCCGGGAACTCGGACTGCCGCCGCTTCCTGCCGGCGCCTCCGCCCCTTAGCCCGGTCGCCATGTCGCCAAGGGATCAGCTCCCCTGCGCGCGAGGGCGGACTCGTCTCCGGCCCGGCTGGGCCGCCATTCGCCTGGCGCGGACGGCGGTGCTGCCACTCCTCCCGATCTTCGTCAGTGGTTCCCTTCTTCGCGCGGACGACTGGCCGCACTGGCTGGGCCCCGCCCGCGACGGCGTCTGGCGTGAAACCGGCATCGTGGAACAACTCCCGGCGGGAGGTTTGCCGGTCCGTTGGCGCGTGCCGATTGGTGCCGGGTACAGCAGCCCGGTCATCGCCCGTGGGCGGGTGGTGGTCACGGACCGTCCGAGTTCGCAGACGCGGGGAAATGCCGGGGGCGCCCTGACCCGCACTACCGAACCCGGAAGGGAGCGCGTCCTCTGCCTCGATCAGCAGGACGGACGCGTCCTGTGGACCTACGACTACGACTGCCCGTACAACCTCAGCTACCCCTCCGGCCCGCGGGCCAGCCCAACCATCGCAGGGGACCGCGTGTACACGCTGGGCGCCGAGGGAGACCTGCACTGCCTGGATCTCGCCACCGGACGCGTTGTCTGGGCACGGAATTTCGGCCGGGACTATGGCGCAAAGACCCAGCTCTGGGGATTCGCCGCCCCACCCTTTGTCGACGGGGATCAGGTCGTGTGCATGGTGGGAGGCTCGACGCACACCGTCCTTTCCTTCGATCGGGAGACCGGCCGCGAGCGCTGGCGGGCGCTGCCGCCGAGGGAGCCCGCGTATGCCTCCCCGATCCTGGTCGAGGCCGGCGGCGTCCGGCAGCTCATCGTGTGGGACGCGGAGGAACTCAGCAGCCTCGATCCGCGCACAGGGCAGCTGCACTGGAGCGTGCCCTTCAAGACCAAGATGGCCCACGCCATCGCCACCCCGCGCCGGCACGGCGACCACCTCTTCGTTTCGAGTTTCTTTGACGGCTCCAAGCTCCTGCGCCTCGCAACCGATCGCCCCGCGGCCGAGGTGATCTGGAGCATCAAGGGCCCGACCGAGACCAAGCCCGACGGGCTCCATTGCCTGATGAGCCCGCCGGTCCTGGAGGCAGGCCAGATCTACGGGGTCTGCTCCTTCGGACACCTGCGGGGGCTGAAGCTCGAAACCGGCGAGCGGCTCTGGGAAACCCTGGTTCCGACGAAGACGAACGGAAAGCCGGCGCGCTGGGCCACCGCCTTCCTCG
>JACRQG010000043.1 GCA_016222805.1 Verrucomicrobiota bacterium
AAGATGAAACTAATCCAACGCCGCGCCTACGGCTTCAGAAACTTTAACAACTACCGCCTCCGCGTCATCGCTCAGTGCGGCTAGTTTAGCCCAACAACCAACCATCAAAAATCGGCTGCCCCCAAACTTTGGTGTAGATCCTCGTAGCGACCGAATTCAGCGGCTGCGTTTCCAATCAAGCACTGAAACGATCACCATGGCGAAGCACATCATCCTCTTGGGCGCTGGAGCGTCCGCCCAATTCGGCGCTCCGGTCATGTCGAACTTCCTCGATGTGGCCCGCGACCTTTACGCGGCGGGAAAAGTCGGCCCCGAAAAAGGGCGGTTTGAGAATGTGTTTAGCGCCATTGCCAGCCTTCAGGCGGTGCATTCGAAGGCGGATTTCGATCTCATCAACATCGAGTCGATCTTCACCGCTTTCGAACTCGCTAAGACCTTGGGACGCTTTCCCGATCGGAAGCCCGAAGAATTGGACAAACTGATCGAAGATCTGAAGTGGCTGATCATCGTCACAATTGAGCAGACTGTCCGATTTCGGGCGAACGAAGGCCGGATTGAAGCGCACGACGGAACTGCCAGCTTTCTCGCCAAGCTTCGGGAGCTTTGGAAGGGCACGCCTGTGTCACTCGCAATCCTGACATTCAACTATGATATCATATGGGATCTAGCACTGCTCCAAGCCGGATTCAGAGTTGACTATGGGGTCGGGCAAAGGGTTGCGGAAGACCGTCGGATTCCGCTCCTCAAGTTGCATGGTTCCCTCAATTGGGGTGTGGAAAGCCAAAGCGGCGCCGTCGTGCCATGGTTTCTTTCGAATTACCTCTCTCATTTCGGTGTCGAACCCTTTCGCGAGATCAAAGAGGCACGAATCCCAATCGGCAGTCAGATATTCCGGCTGATGGAATTCACGAGCGAGAAGAAGCAAATCAACCCTGTGCCCGTGATTGTCCCGCCGTCGTGGAACAAGGCTGACTCCCACCGTGCCATTTCCTCCGTGTGGGCCAAGGCCGCAGAGGAGCTCTCTGATGCGGAGTCAATTTACGTCGTAGGCTACTCTCTCCCCACCACCGATTCGTTCTTTCGCCAGCTTTTTGCTCTCGGTTCCGTGGGTAAAACCCTTCTCAAACGGTTTTGGGTTTTCAACCCGGACCCGAGCCGGGAGGCTGTTTTCCGAGGCATGCTCGGTCAGGGTGCGCTATCAAGGTTCAGGTATTACCCAGACACTGCGGATTTCGCATTCGGAGTCATCTCACGTGCCATTAGCGGCAAGGAGTGATGCACTACTACTGCATCATTTGGGCTTACCGTACCGTGCCCAACTGCCCGCCACTCACATCGAGCAGCGTCGCACTACCATACGGCTCGAATTAGTAAGACGGTCGACGTGACTTTAGTCGGAAGAACAAGGCAATTACGCACGAAAGCCAATAAAGCACCTTGAAGCTGTCAGGCGCATGATTTGGAGAACCAGGTGCGTCTGATCCAAGAAGGTATGCCTCGCCGAAAATAATCGGATCCAGCAACGAGGGATCGACCACACTGAAGGCACCAATCCCAGAGGCTCGCACCCCGTTTGAAAACCACTGGTGCCTCAAGCCAAGTCCTTCTGGAAGCTCGACCAGATTGCCGAGTTCACCTACGCCAACTAGGCGCGTTTCGAAAATGTAATAGTCGTTCGGCAGTGGATAGCTGCGGAGCTCATTGGGATAGAAAAGCAAAGATGGAGTGTCATCGAAATAAAGAGCGTTCTCCGAAGTGACTGTACTAACATGGCCCGGTTCCCCGCGACGACTTGGATCCTCCCCAAAGTAGAATGGGAGAGGATCCCAGAAACCCGATTGCTGTGTGTTTATGAAACCGGTAAGCGACGCGGCTCCATCCAGATGCTTGGTGACACGGTAGCGAAGCAGATCGGGTAGGATTACCGGATCCATGATAGGAGAGGGATTCGCGGCGAACAGGTTCCCCCACCTGTCGACGATGTCGACCGTCCAATCCGTGGGAATACGGATGAGCTCGTTCGTCCAGTTGAAATGGTCTACGTCCAGAACAGCTGCGGCCTCTTGTAGCGACAAACGAATCCCCTTGTAGTTTGGTTCAAAAAGAAAGCCCGCCGTCGCTCCGGAGAAGATCGGTCTTACCGAGTTTCTGAGGATATCCTCGGGCCGTAGGGTCTGCACCTCAAAGCTGAAGGTTTGAACTTGGGGTCCAAGCCCTGAATCGGAGACGCTCACTGGTCCGCTAGCGGTCGCGCTTGCTGATACCGATGCATCAATTCGGATGGTATCGTCGAAGGAGTCCGGGCGAATGAGCATCTCTAGTGGCGCCGGCGCGCCGTTCACTTCGAATGTTCTACCGATCAGCGGATCGTTCAGGCGGACGAAACGGTAAGGAGCGTTCAACCGCTCCGTTCCAAAAACGAGAGTCTCGGTCGTTGTAGTCTCTACGGACGAAAAGAGACCATCGTTAATATTCCAGTACGACACTGATTCATAGTTAATCGCTGCTGAAGCGCTTGCACTGAGCGTCAGGTCAAAGCGGTACCCTCCCTGGTCTAGAGGGGTCGTCGCTAGTGTGCTGTTTGCGTTGAAGGTCCAGCGAACTCCGGAACCGAGAGAACTACCCCCAAAGGGGAGCCCAGTACTGCTATAGTATCCACTCAAGAGTGGAGAAACACTCCCAGGCCCTTGCGCGCGGCGCACACTTGTCGATGCCTCGTAGAGCCGAGTGTGCTGGATGAGATCGACAAAATTCTGTGCCCGAAGCGATTGGCTCCAAGCGAGCATGGAGAGAACGATCAGTGCGCAGATTGCGGGCAGACGAGCAGCCAGCGGGCGCAGTTGCGGTAGGACCGAGAGACTACGCAATAGTGCTGTGTCCACATCTTCACTCCGAAGTCTTCCTGCGGCCTGATGCGCTGGGGCGTTGCCGTTCTGTTGTGGTGAGCGTTGTCTATTCATCGCTACGGGGGTGTTGCCGCAAGGTGCGGCAGCTGGTGACCAAGCAGGATCGATCCGCTCCCGACGGTCAGTTTCTCATTACCGACGGCCTTATGGTCAGTTCCCTTTGGGTGCGGGCAAATCCGACTAGGAGCAGCAGGCACAGAAGCAGCGCTTTAGCTGCGTGCATGTTGTCCGGAATGGTATCTGCTCGTTCGGTAATTGTCAGGCCAACGATTCCGGACGGCCCGGCGTAGCTCGCAGAGATGTTGAGCTTCTCAAACTGGAACTGGATCACATCACCGATAGAGACATGCACATTCTGGAGAACCGAAGCACCGCCGTAGCCGGTCGAAAAGTTGAAAGGGTTGCTTGAGCTGTAGGTGTCAACTGGTGGGCCAACAAGGGCGCCACCGGTTACCTCGACGCCATCGATAGATAGTCGCCAACGCCCCAAGCGATCCCCGTAGTTCGAGAGGTAGGTGAAACCGGAAATATCCACGAATCCGTCGATGGGGCTTGTCCAGGTTACGTTCGCTTGTCCACCGGCTCCGTTGTACTGGTCCCACGCGTGGACGATGATATCACCGGCCTGCACGAAACCGCTGGTGAAGGGCGACTGGGCCCAGATCGGAACATGGCCGAAGCCGCTTGGAGAGAGGGAGTACCCCGGCCCAAATGCGGTGTTCACGCGATAGGGCATCGGGGTGTTGCCCGCGTTATACGACCAAGGCCCGTTGGGATTGTTGGGCAGGTTCCAGTCGTTCTTGAGGTCCCACACTGTGACTGCCTGAAGTTTGGTCGCCACTGCACCTAGAGTGAGCAGCAGAGCTGCTGTGAGCACGATACCACGGGGATGTTTCATGTTAGAGTGGAGAAGTTGAAGTAAAATGGCTGGGTCCAGGTTCGCTTCGGCCACAGAGAATGGTTCTGATCCCCATGTTACGTCGGGAATAGGCTGTCCCTGATGCCAGCCAAGGGACGGAAACCGAATCGTCCGGAGTCGATTGGCGGGGCTCCGTGACCTTCCACGTGACCTGATGCCGCTTCATGTCTGGAATAGTGCGCGCAGTGCACGAGCATCAGGCGTTCCAGCGATAGTACCTCGCGAATAAGTACGTTCGTACTAGGCCTTTCCAATACACTGGATTTTGCACGCGCGAAGGCGTCGAGTTCATCTGTAAGAACTTCCGACAGTTCGCAGCTATCTATCGCCATTGGGCCGCAGCTCCTTCTGTCTTCTCTGGTGGCACTCCGAACCGACGGTACACTTGCTTTCCCCGATGTCCCCTCGGGTTTCCGCTCCTTCTTTACACCCGCCGAATGGCGTCTCGTCCAGCGTTCGGCCAAGTTCCGGTCGCTCGTCCGGAAGCGGGAGTTTGATGCCGCCGCGCAGCTGGCGTCGGCGCTTTTCATCGAGGATTATCTGCGGCGGGAGCGCCGCCGGAAAAATCCACGCCGTGGAAATTTCCCAATGGTCCCAACGGGGCCAATGGGTCGAGTGACCTCTTCCTGAGTCACTGATAGTCTCGGGGCACAGTGCCGCCCCGATCGACTCCGCTTCTCGCGTTCAAGCCGCCCTTCGTCAAGGGGGGAGAGATCGCGCTGCCGATCCTCACCGGCGCGGGCGAGTGGGCCGAGATCACCGCGGTGCCGTCGCTCTGGTCCGACATCCGCGAAGCCCTGGAGATGGCTTCGTGGGCCGGTGTGCTCGCTCCCACCGCGCGCGGTCCTTTCCGGCGTCTGCATGGCAAGGCGCGGCACCGAGTCTTCCACGAGGTCCGCCAGCGCATCGAGCGCGACGGGCTCACCCGCAAGGCCGCCTGCGCCGAGGCGCACATCGCCCCCAGCGCCTTCTCCGCCTGGCTCGCCGGGCAGCGCCGCGTCCCGGTCACCAAGCCTTCCGGCTGCCTGCTCTGATTTTCCACCCATGAACAAGACGCTCCGCTCCCTCGTCTGCCTCGCCGCGGCCTTCACGGCCGCGCTGCTCCTGCTCTCCTGGTCAGTCGCTCCTGCGCGTGCCCAGGCCGCCGCCGATGCGACGGCCGCTTCTGCGGCCATCGGCAGCGCCGCGCTCGACACTGCTGGCGCAGTCGCCCAGCCGTTTATCGTCGGCTTCGCGGAAAAGCATCCGTGGCTCGTCACGGCGCTCGCGCTCATCGCAACGCTGCGCCTCGTGTTCAAGCCGCTGATGTCGGCCGCCTCGGCGTATGTGAAGAGCACGCCGGGCACTGCCGACGATGCCATGCTCGATCGGGTCGAGCACTCGACGGCGTTCCGCGTGGCGGCCTGGCTCCTCGACTACCTGGGCAGCATCAAGGTCGGGCCGCAACGAGCGCCGTCGGCGCCGGCTCCCGCTGCACCCCGCACGCCGTGAACTTCGCTGCGCTCGTCTCCGCTCTGGTCGCGATTGCCAAGGCGCTGCCTGCCGCGGCGCGCCTCGCCGACCACTTTGCGGAGGCGTGGCGCGAGCACCGCCGCACCGCCGCCCATGCCCGCATCGACCAAGCCATCGCCGAGGCGCAGCGCGCTCCTTGGGTGTGTCCTCCTGGTTGCCCTCACCGCCGGTTGCACGAGCCCGCTCCGCAGCCCCAGCCAGGTCGACCGGCTCTTGAAGCACCCTGAATTCCGCAGCGCCGCGCAAGCCGCCCCGCACTTCACCGCCGAAGCGCTGAAGGCTGTCGCCGACCTCGAAGCCCGCCGTCCATGACCTCCCTCCTGCTCACCCAGCTCCCCGATCCGCAGTCGGCCCAGGCCCTCGGCTGGATCGCTGTCGCCCTGGTTTGCCTCGTGGGCGGGATCAACCAGGTCCTGAAGCTCACCGATCGCTTCCGGGAGCAGCCGCCCGCGGTGCAGACGTATGCGACCAAGGTCGAGCACCGCGACCTCGCGACCAAGCTCGACGTGGAGCTGGGCCGCGAGCGCTCCGCCCGGAAGAAGATCCACGAGGAAATCGCCGAGCTGCAGTCGGGCGTGTCGGCGATCCGCGCCGAGACTTCCGGGCAGACGCGCGACATCGGCGAGCTGAAGCAACAAATCTCCGAGACCAACACCCGGATCGACGCGGTGCCCCAGCGCACAATCAGCCTGCTGCGCGAGACGCAGCAGCTCCACGCCCAGAAATGACCACGCTGCACATCGATTCTCTCGTCGCTCTCGGAGCGGCCGGCGACTTCGGCCTGCCGCTCGACACGCTCCTGGCCGATCTGCGCCGGGGGCGGCACCGCTCCCTCGCGCAGCCCCAGTGCGAAAAGGCTCTGCGCGATCTCGCGGATCGGTCGCTGGCGGCGCCGTACGAGTCGGAGCTCGGGGTGGCCCGCTGGCGGATCACGGCGCGCGGGCGTTCGGCTTTGGCTGAGGAGGGCGTCGGATGAGGCGCGCTCCGCATCTTCTCCAGGGCACCAACGGCACAGGGAGACACACCGCCCACCCAGATACCTGCTCCAGTGCCAGCCCTGGAGCCTCTTTCCCGGGCGCGCTCGCTGGCGCGCCAACCTCACCGTGACGCATGAACCGCAAACCCCGTGGCGACTCGAAGCTCGATGCGCTCTCGCCCGCGCAGCAGGAGCGCCTCGCCGAGTGGCTGACGATCGAGAACCTCACGTATGCCGAGGCGCTCGTGCGCGTGCGGGAGGAGTTTGGCGTCTCCACTTCGCGCTCGGCTTTGCATGGCTTCTTCACGCGGGTGGCGGCGCCCTGGAAATACGCGCAGGCGCGGGGAGAGGCGGAGACCTTTGCCGGCTTGATGGAGGGGCAGTTCGATGCCGCGACGATCAAGAAGGCGAAGCAGCTCGCCTTCGATGCCGTGGCGGGTCCGCGGCCGGATCTGAAGAGTGCGCGCACGCTGCTGAAGATCATCGGCGACACGGCGAAGCAGCAACTGGCGGAGCGGCGCCTGGAACTCGACACCCGCAAAGTCACCTTGCTCGAAGCCAAGGCGGCGCTCGCCGACCGGGCCAAGGGCATTTCCGACAACTCGGCGCTGACTCCGGAAGAGAAGGCCGCGCAGCTGCGCGCCCTCTTCGGAATGGGCTGAGGCTCGAGGGACTAAACGGGAGCAGCATGGCCAACCTGAAGAAAGACGCGCTGGAGCAGCTCCGCGCCCAGGTGGAGGCCGCGTTTGCCGCGGCGCGGGCGGATGCGCTTTGGGCGATGGACCTGGAGGCGCTCGCTGTGCTCGTCGAGGGCCACGAGCTGGGCCGCAACCACAGCGGATGGGCCAACCCGTACCCGAAAGACGATCCCCGGAGCCTGCTGCTCGAAAACCAGTTTGCCTATTATCACGACCGCGCGCGCTTCAAGGCGCTGCTCGCGTCGCGGCAGACCGGGAAGGATTTCACGAGCGAAGGCGAAGCGGTGGAAGACTGCCAGGCTCGCGCCGGCACCGACTGGATGGTCGGCGCGCCGTCCGAGCGCCAGGCCCTCGACTCCCTCGACCAGGCCAAGCTCTGGGCCGATGCCTGGGAGCTGTATGTCGAAGACTTCAAGGTCGAGCGGGAGGGCAACACCTCGCAGCACCTGCTGAAGAGCGCGGAGATCATCTTCTCGAATCGCGCCCGCATCCGCGCAGTCCCGGGCAAGCCCGACACCGTCCGCGGCCGCAGTTCCAACGTCCTCCTGACCGAGTTCGACTTCTTCGAGAACCCGGCGGCCACCTGGCGCGCGATCCTGCCTTCGATCACCAATCCGCTTCGGGGCGGGGTGAAGAAGGTGCGCATCGTCACCACGCCCAACGGCACCGGGAGCGCGATGCACCGGATCTGGACGAAGAAGGACTCGGCCCGCATGGCGTGGTCGCGCCACCTCTGGACAATCTACCACGCGGTCTTGATGGGGCTGCCGGTCGATGTGGCGCAGCTGCGCGAGGCCATGGACGATCCCGACGGCTTCGCCCAGGAGTTCCTCTGCCGCTGGCTCGACGGATCGAGTGTGCTCCTGCCCTACGATTTGATCGCGCTCGCGGAGAGCGCCGAGGCCACCGAGGCGTGGATCGATGTCACCGGTTCGGGCCGCACCCACCCGGTGTTTCTGGGTATCGATTTCGGTCGGACCAACGACCCGACCGTCTGCTGGTCGCTGCAGCGGATTGGCGACATCTTGTGGACGCGAGAAGTGCTGGTGCTCGAAAACGTCGCCACTCCGCAGCAGGAGCAGGTCTTGCGCGACCGGATTAGCGCCGCCAACCGCGTCTGCTTCGACTACACCGGCCCGGGCATCGGCCTCGGCGACTACCTGGTGGCCCGGCACGGGCAGTGGAAACCGGAGGCGCACCTCTTCGGCAAAGTCGAGCTCTGCCAGTTCTCGACCAAGTTCAAACGCGAGATCTTCCCGCGCCTCCGCCGCAAGTTCGAGGCGCCCACCCGGCTCCGTGTGCCGATCAGCACCGCAGTCCGCGAGGACCTGCACCAGATGCAGCAGGTCATCACCAACGGCGAGTACAACTACTGGTCGCCCCGCACCCGGGAGGGCCACAGCGACCGGTGCACGGCTCTGGCACTCGCGGTGCGCGCGGCCGACATGCCGGTGTTTTCCCTGCCGCCGAAAGCCTTTGGCGACCGCCGCGGCACCCGCGCTGGTGCGCGGCGCAACCGGAGCGTCGAAGCATGAGCGCGAAGAAACGCCCCAGCGCCAGCGCGGCCAGACTCGCCACTCGAACCGACGTGCCACCGAAGGCGGGTGGGGTGTCGCTCTCGCAGCGGCTGCGCTCGGCCAATCGCTGGCGGGAGCAGTACAACCCGCTCCGCGGTCTCACGCTCGCGCGCGCCGTGCAGCTCGCGGAGGCGTATTTCCGTGGGGAGATGGCCGATTTGCAGTGGACGGCGTTCTGGATCGAGCAGACCGACGCCGATCTCCTCGCCCTCCTGGAATGCCGCTTCGGCCGGCTCCTGGAGATGGACTGGCACATCAAGACCGCCGAAGACGCCGACGAGGCGCTCGCGGGGGACCAGGCGGAGTTTCTGCGCGAGCGGTTCGATGCAATCGACAACTTGTATGAAGCCGTCGAGCACCTCGGCATGGCGGCCTTCCGTGGTTTCGCCCACTGCGAGAAGTGGACGAGCGGCGGGGTGGTCACGCACCTGGAGATCGTCGATCAGTGGAATGTTGTCCGCGATGGGCTCGCAGGTCCGTGGAAATACAACCCCGAAGCCCGGTCGGTCGGCTTCCGCGCTTTGCCGGAGGCCAACCTCATGCCGCCGGAGGGGTTTCTCTTCCGCCAGGTGCGGCGGCCGATCAACCGCATCGCGCTCTTCAAGTTCGTCCGCGCCAACTTGAGCGAGAAAGACTGGGACGGGTTCAACGAGATCTATGGCATCCCGGGGGGTGTCGTCATCGGTCCGTCCAACGTGCCGGAGGGCAAGGAAGCCGAGTACGAAGCCGCCGCCCAGGAGATCGCCGAAGGCGGGAGCGGCTATCTGCCCAATGGCAGCGACTACAAGCCGAACTCCGCGCCGCGCGGTTCGCAGCCGTTCAAGGAGCGGCTCGATCACTTGAGCGAAAAGCTCGTGCTCGCGGGCACCGGCGGGAAGCTGACGATGCTCACCGAGTCCGGCTCTGGCACGCTGGCCGGCGGCGCTCATGCCGAGGTGTTTGAGCAGATCGCGAAGGGCGAGGCCCGGCGTATCTCCGAGACTTTCAACCGGCAGCTCGCCCAGGCCTGGCTGGGAGAGCGTTTCCCGGGCCAGCCGCAGGTCGCGTATTTCGAGCTCGCCGCCAACGAAGAGGCCGATGTGGGCGAGATCGTCGAGCACGCCGCCAAGCTCGCCCAGGCCGGCTACCAGATCGACGCGGGGCAGGTGAGCGAGAAGACCGGGTACAGCGTCACGCTGCGGCAGCCGGCCGCGGAGGCCGCGCCAGCCGCCGGGCGCCCGGCAGTCGCCAATCGCGCCGCGGCCATCGGGAGGGCGGCGCTCTTCCAGGCCAATGCCGCCCATGCCATCTCTGCCGCCCAACTCGGGGCGCTGCGGCCGGTGCTCGACCGCATCGCCGCGGTCGAGGCCGCCCCGCCGGCCGAGTTCGAGGCTGCGCTCAGCCGTTTCCGGGCCGACCTCCCGGCTCTCTACGCTGACGCTCTTCGGCGGTCGCCCGAAGTCGCTCCGGCTTGGGAGGCGGTGCTGGGCACAGCCCTGATTGACGGTTTTCGGGCCGCCGCCACCGACCGCCCGAAGCCTGCCAAAGCGCCCAACCCGCCTCCATCACCCGCCCCCAGGTCCCAAAACCGCGCCACGAGCCCGCGCAAGGGGTGTGCAAGGCCTTCCTGCCGCCCATGAAACCCCGCCTGCTCGCCACCACAGCTCCGGTCGCCTTGGTCGCCAACCGCGACTTCCGGGTGCCCGACGATGGCTGGATGCACTTGTTTGCCTTCGGCGAAGTGCCCGGCCCCATCGAAAACCCGGACGGTTCGCTGGCCGAAGTGGTCCAGGTGATCGACCGGCCGGCGGCCGAGACGGTGCTGTCCGGGTTCCGATCGCTCGCCAGCCAGCCCAATTTCGGCGGCGTTCTGGTCGATATCGATCACTTCTCGCTCGACCCGGAGAAAGAGTCGCGCGCCGCCATGTGGATCGACGACCTGCAGGTGCGCGACGACGGCGTGTGGTTCAGGAGCCGGATCACCAACACCGGCCGTAGCCTGATCGAGGGCGGCGATTACCGGTTCATCTCGCCGGTCCTGGAGTTTCCGCGCCGCACCTATCGCACCGGAGAGCGGGTGCGCCCGGTCGGGCTACACAGCGCCGGCCTGACCAACGATCCGCGCATCAAGGGCGGAGCGCCACTTTCCAACCGCAACAGCGGCGACGCTGGCGCGGGCAACCACGAAACCGAACCCAACATGAAGAACGTCAACAAAGAGCTGGGTCTCGCGGAAGACGCGCCCGAAACGTCGTCCGTCGCCGAGATTCAGAAGATCAAGAACCGCGCCGCTACGGCCGAGACCGAGCGCGATGCGTTGAAGCGCGAGCGCGACGGGCTCCTCGCCGCCCAGGTCGATGCCGACCTCGAAAAATACGCCGCGGTCATCGCCAATCGCGATGCCGTGAAGGCCCAGCTCCTGGCCAACCGGGCCGGCACCCTCGCGATCCTGGAGGGCCTGAAGCAGCCCGAGGCGCCGAAAGCCGATCCCACCCGGATCACCAATCGCGGCGCTGCCGCCGCGCCCGCCGGCACTCCGGGCAGGGAAGCGGCCGATGCCGCTCGCGAGGCCGCCCGCGGCGCCCGCATCGCCAATCGCGCGGCCGAGCTGCGCCAGACCAGCCCGCGCCTGACGCGCGCCCAGGCCTTCAAGCAGGCCGAGACCGAGCTCGGCGCCGCCTGACCGCGCCTCCACCCGCGACCGCCCACCACCTGTTTCCTCCGCCATGAATCCCGACCAAACCAACACCAAGCCCGTCGGCCCGTTTTCGGTGCTCGCCGGTGAAGACCTCACGGGCAAGCGCTCGCGCCTGGTCATCCTCACGCACGACACCGGCGTGCCGGAGACCAAGCTCCCCACCGCCAACACCGCCGATGCTCTCTACCAGCTCCAGGAAGAGGGCGCCGACGCCACGCGCGTCTCGATCGAGCGCTTCGGCCCGCACCGCAGCTTCCGGGTGCCCCTGAAGGATGCGGTCAATCCCGGCGACCGCCTCGTCCTGGCCGATGTCGCGACCGCGGCCGACAAGGGCAAGGTCCGCAAGCTCCCGGTCGCGGCTGGCACTTACCGGGTGCTCGCGCTCGCCCGCGAGGCCGGCGTCGCCGACCAGAACGTGCTCTGCGACTCGGTCGGCCCCTTCGACGTGGTCGTGCCCTGATCCTCGTCCGCCGCCCGTTTCCACCCTCCACCGCAATCTCTCTTCATCTCCATGTCCCGCATCTCCGACATCGTCGCGAAATCCACCATCCGCGAATACGCGCAAGGCGCCGCGCAGGAAGGCGTCTCCCCCGTGGGCGATTTTCTCGCTCCCACTGTCGAGGTCTCCAAGGCCACCGGCTACTTCAAGGTCTACTCCGAAAAGTCGCGCTTCCGCGTGCCCGACACCCGGCGCGCCATCGGCGGTCCGGCCACCCAGCTCGGCTGGGACCGCACCGACGGCCAGTTCAACGTCGAGGCCCACGCCCTCGACGTGCCGGTCGACATCCTCGAAACCGACGAGGAAGACACCATGGAGGCCGCGCTCCAGGAAGCGTCCGATCTCGGCGCCGAGGTCGGCGCGCTCTCCCACGAGAAGGAGGTGGTCGATCTGGCCATCACCACGACGGCCGGCGGCGCCGCCAATATCGACTTCGCCGCCGCCGCGGATCCGATCGACCAGATCGATCAGCACATCATCTCGGTGATCAAGGCCGCCAATTACGGCGCGATGATGGGCATCCGCATGCTCTTCGGGCCGACCTATGCCCGCCGCTTGAAGAACCACCCGCTCGTGCGCGGCCGGTTCCCGGGCGCGGCCAAGGTCGCGCCGAGCGTGGAAGAGATCGTCTCGCTCTTCCTCGCCAAGCCCGAGGTGCGGTTGTCGACCATGGTCTACGACGACGCCCCGGAGGGGAAGGCGAAGGACATCAAGTTCATCCTCGACGACAAGCTCCTGATCTTCGCCGCCCGGCCCAGCCCCACCCGGCGCGATCCGTCGTTCATGAAGACCTTCCGCCTGCGCGGAAAGTGGATGACGCCCCGGACCTATCGCTCGCCTGACGGCCGCCAGGAAGTCGCCGGGCTCGACTGGTCCGGCAAGCCATACGTGACCAACTCCGCCGCCGCCAAGCAGCTCGGGATCACCAACTGACGCGCTCTCGGCGCGTGGTTTCTCCGAGCCCTCCGGGGGCGCGCCTCCCGGAGGGCTTTGCAGAGCCCACCCATGCCCAACTGGTTCATCATCTCTGCCGCCGATCTCAACGACCACAAGGTCGCCGCCCTGGTCGATGCGCTCCGCCAGGAAGCGCTCGCTGCCGGCCAGACCGATCCGCTGCCGCGGATTGTGGCTGAGGTCACCAACGAGATCCGGGGCGCGATCGCCTTCAGCGGCCGCTACCTCCTCGACGCCGACGCAGCCGCGTTGCCCAACAGTCTGAAGGAAATCGCGGTCAAGAAGGCGGTCCGGGTGCTCAAGGGCCGGCTGCAGCAGCCGCTCGACAAAGACGAGGAGCGCGACGCCGAGGTCTACGAGGCCCGGCTGAAAGCCCTGGTGCGGGGCGAGTGGCCGGTCGACGAGCCCGACACTCCGCTCGCCCCGGTGCCCGTGCAGTCCGCCGCGTCGTCGCCCCGGATCAGCAGCCGGCGGCGCGAATTCACGCGCGAGTGCCAGGAGGGGGTCTGACCATGCCGGCTTCCTCTCAACCCCACACGGCGAGCCGCACCTCGTCGTTCAAATACAAGCCGCAGTTCGGCGTGATCGTCCTTTGCAAGGATGAGCGGGACCAGGCGCGCATGTACGAGCGGCTGAAGCGCGGGCCGCGCAAAGTGAAGGTGGTCACGGTATGAAGATCGCGATCGCCCATCAGTGCAGCGATTTCGACAGCTATCGCGCGGCCCGCGTGAAGTCGCTGTTCAACGTGGAGAGCGGATGCGACTTTCGCCGCGAGTTCGACCTGCCCATCGACGAAGGCGAGTGGCGGCTCGGGGTCGTCGTCGGTCCGTCGGGCAGCGGCAAGACCTCCTGCGGTTCGCGCCTGTTCCCCGGGATCGGCATCCACGATCTTCGCGCCGGCTGGCCCGGGGATCAGCCGATCATCGATGCGATCGCGCCCGGCGGCGGCTTCGACGCCGCCACGGCTGCGCTGTCGGCGGTCGGCCTGGGCGATGTGCCGGCCTGGCTGCGGCCGTTTCACGTGCTCTCCAATGGCGAGCAGTTCCGCGCCGGGCTGGCGCGGGTCGTGTGCGAAGCGCCCGCGCGGGTCGTGATCGATGAGTTCACGAGCGTCGTGGATCGCCAGATCGCCCGCATCGGTGCGCTCGCTTTCGCCAAGGCCTGGCGGCGCTCCGGCGGCCGCGCCGTGCTCCTTTCCTGCCACTACGACATTCTGGAGTGGATTGAACCCGACTGGGTGCTCGACACCGCGACGGGGCAATTCACAGGGAGGGCGCTTTGGCGGCGTCCACGCATCGAGCTCTCGGTTCATCAAACCGATTGGCGATTTTGGCCCATGTTTGAGCCGCATCACTATCTGAAGCTGCCGCGGATGATCGCGGCGGCGTGCTTCGTCGGCGTCGTGGCCGGCGAGGCGGTGTGCCATGTGGCCGTGTCTCCCAAGTTCCAGACCGGGCACATGCGCGCCTGCCGGCTGGTCGTGATGCCCGAGTGGCAGGGCGCCGGGGTGGGCACGCGGTTCCTCGATGCCGTGTGCGAGCGGCAGCTCCAGGGGTTGAACCGCTGGGGCCGCGCGTGCCCGACACTCTTTCACACCAGCCATCCGGGGCTCGCCGCGGCGCTGCGCCGCTCCCCGCGCTGGGTGCAGACTTCCGCGGTACTCTATGGCGGCAACAAGCTGAAGAGCGCAGACGAGATTGCGCGAGCCCGTATCCGCATAGGCAAGCCGACGGTTGGCAGCGGCTATGGCGGGCATTTCCGCGCAGTGCAGGGGTTCAAATACATCGGGGAGGCGGTGCCTGGCTGATGCGAGTGGTGCTCACAGGCCAGAAGCGCTTTGGCGCCGACGTGCTGCGCCTCCTCATGGAGCGCGACGACCAGGTGATCGGTGTCTCCTGTCCGGCGACCGATGCCGACGGCAAACCCGACAAGCTCTGGATCGCCGCTCAGAATGCCGGCTTGCCGCTCGTGCGCGACGGCCGGCTGACCCAGTACACCATGCCGGAGGGCGCCGATCTGATCGTCGCCGCCCACGCTCACGATTTCGTGGGCGCGGTCACCCGCCGCAAAGCCCGGCTCGGTGCGCTCGGCTATCATCCCTCGGCGCTTCCCCGGCACCGGGGCCGGAGTGCGATCGAGTGGGCGATCCGGTTTGGGGAGAAGATCACCGGGGGCTCGATCTACTGGCTCAACGATGTGGTGGACGGCGGCCCGATCGCCGCCCAGGAGCACTGCTTGATCCGGCCGGACGACACCGCGCTGTCGCTGTGGGTCCGCGAACTCGCGCCGATGGGGCTGCGGCTGTTCCGGCAAGTCTTGCGCGACCTCGATCGTGGGCTGGTCGTCGCCATCGACCAGGACCCGGACCTCGCCACGTGGGAGCCTGCGATCGACAACGTCCCGCGGCTTTTCCGGCCCGACCTCCCGATGCTCGGCGGCCCCGCCGACTTCGTGGTCATCAAAGACCGCTCCGAATTCCTGCGGAGAAAGGAGCGGAGCGCATGAATCTAAATCGTGCGATTGCAGTTATCGCAGCAGTCGCCGCAGTCACTGCGGCGGGGCCGAGGTTTCTCCATAGGCAAACCGAGGAAGATCTGGACGTAATCGGGTTCCAGTCGCTCTATCGCTTTCACCGCATCGCGGATCACGCTTCGCGCACGCATGTAGATAGCTTGCTGGGCTTCGACCCAGTCGTCGCCCTCAAGCCTCGCGTACCTCGTTATGCCTCGTTTGGCCATCTCCACGGCGAATTCGGTCAAGAAGTATTCGCGAAGTCGTCCCCGGAGTTTGTGCAACGCCCGTGCGGCGCTGATTTGTTTTTCTACTGCAAGTGCAGCAACGGGTACTTCGAGAATAGCCCGAATGGCAACTTGAGCCTTGAGGCAGTTGTCCGTCTCAAGGGTCAGTTTCTGCAACAACGCTATCTCCGTCAGGGCACTGAACTTTGTCTGGCGAAAAGTCGCGAAACGATTGACGACGAACGCCAGGTAAACACTGAGAGGGCCGCCGACGACCAGAGTCACTATTGCATTGTCTCGTACGCTTTCGCTTGTCAGCCACCGCAAGAGTGGATCGTTCATAGTTCACATTTAGCCGGCAGACGTGGGGGCGGCAACCGGCAATCGGCTTACCGCATAGGAATTGCCCTATGATTTTCGCCGCCCCGTTGCCTTTCACCGAGGCCCTCCAATCGCGCGAGGTGCGGTCGATCTTGCTGACCACGGGCCAGACTGCGGATCTCGAAAGACTCGCGCCTGCGATCCGCGAGCGGGCGATCTTCTCGGCCACAGTCACGAGCGCTGAATTCCTCGATCGCGTCGATCGCGGCGTCTCGGAACTGCTGGCAGCCAAGTCGGATCAAGCGACGGTCCGGCTCGGCTTGAAGCAGTTGCTGCAGGAGATGGGTTACACCGCGGCTCCGGAGAAAGCGGGCGGCCTGGAAGACCTGCGCAGCGACGCGCGGCTCAACCTCATCCTCGAGACCAACATCGAGCTTGCCCGTGGCTACGGGCAGTGGATTCAGGGCCAGCAAGCCGATGTGCTCGACGAGTGGCCGGCGCAGGAGCTCGTCCGCGAGCGCGAGGCGGCTGTTCCGCGCGACTGGGCGGCCCGTTGGGCCGACGCAGGCGGGCAGTTCTACGGCGGCCGGATGGTCGCGTTGAAGACTGATCCGATCTGGCGTCGCCTTTCTCGGTTCGAGCTGCCTTATCCGCCGTTCGATTTCAATTCGGGCATGGGCGTGGCCGACCTCGCCCGCGACGAGGCCGAGGCTCTCGGGCTCCTCGAGCCGAACACCGAGTTGATCCCACAGGACCGCGATTTCGCGGCCGACTTGAAGGTTTCGCCAGCCGTCCGCACCAACCGGTTGATCGACGCTCTGGAAGCGAGCGGGGTGGGAGAGTTCAACGATGCCGGGGTGTTTGTCTTCCGCTCCGGCTTGGGAGGTTTCGCATGAGCGGGCTTACCATCGTCGTCGATACCGCTGGTCCGCTCCTTGCGCGGGTGCGCTCTGAAGCGCAGCGGGCCGGTCTGGCCCTGGTCGGCGCCCGAGCTGTGGCCATCGCCACAAAGGCTCACCTCCTCCAACTCGACCGGGAGCGGCACCGCTACGGCCGGCACTACTACGGCCAGGCGGCGCGCAGTGTGAACACCCGGGCCGGCGGCGCCGGCCTCGCGCTCGTCACGGTTTCCCAGACCGGAATCCGGCAGCGGCTGCTGGGAGGCCCGATCACCCCGAAGTCTCCGCGGAAGTTCCTCACGCTCCCGGAAGCTCCGGAAGCCTTCGGGAAACGCGCGCGCGAGTTCCACGATCTCGATTTCCAGCTCGTCCTGGACGACCGCGGCGCACTCCGGCCGGCGCTGGTCCGGCGGGCGAGCAGCGCGATCTCGATCACCCGGCGGCGGCGCAAGGATGGCACGGTGAGCTTCACGGTGAAGCCGGGCGCTCTTCGCGGGGGCGAGGTGATCTTCTGGCTCGCGCGCCGCGTGCAGCAGAAACCCGATCCCTCGGTCTTGCCGGCCGAGACGGCGATGCAGGAGACCGCGCTCGACGCAATCCGGCGCCGCGTGGTCCGCCTCGAAACCCGTGCTCAGGGAGGCACCGCGCCATGAGCTTCGTTCCTACGCTTCAGATCCTCTTCGCGCTTAAAGCCGAGCTGGAGTCTCTCCCGCTGCCTGAGGGCGCCCCCGGGGAGAAGCTCTTCGAGCGGGTTGATTTCCACGAGAACAAGAAGCTCCGCGAAGCGCTCGCTGATCTCCTGATCGTAAAGCAGCGCGTGTGCATCGTCGTTCCAGGGGGCGATTCCTACGAGAACTTCAAGGAGGGGCGCACGGTGCGCAGTGTGTGCACCCAGACTTTCGATCTCTTGATCGCCGATCGGGCGTGGGCGCGAGGCGGGCACGATGCGGTCTTCGGGGGCCCGTCCAATCTCGGCGTCCTGGCGATGAAAGATGCGGTGCGCGATCACTTCGTCGCCCATCCGCAGCTCGGCCTGCCGCATGTGGTCCTGACGCCCCAGGAAGGCGCGCACATCGAGATCGCCGACAGCGACGCCAAAGACTCCCCCGGCCGCGAGTGCTTCGTGCTGCACTACAGCACTCCGGCCGGCG
>JACRQG010000023.1 GCA_016222805.1 Verrucomicrobiota bacterium
CCTGGGCCACGCCGACGGAAATCACGGTCACGACGAAGAAGCCGGACTGGACCTGGTATGCCACGGGCCCCGGCGCCGGGATCCAGATCGAGCACGGCCCGCGCCGCGGTCGTCTCGTCATCCCGTGCGATCACATCGAGGCCGGCACGAAGTGCTACTATTCACACGTGATTTATTCCGACGATCACGGCCGCACGTGGCAACTGGGCGGCCGGACGCCGCGGGATCAGGTGAACGAGTGCGAGGTCGCGGAACTTTCCGGCCAGCGCCTGCTCCTCAACCTGCGCAACTACGACCGCACGAAACAGACGCGCCAGCAGGCCATCAGCCGCGACGGAGGTGCGACCTGGGGCGAGCAACGGCACGTCCCCGAACTGATCGAGCCCATCTGCCAGGCCAGCCTGCGACGTTTCTCCTGGCCCGCCGACGGTCGCAGCGGGCTGCTGCTGTTCTCCAATCCTGCGAGCACGAAGCGCGAAAACCTGACGGTGCGCCGGAGCTACGACGAAGGGGAGACCTGGCGCGATCCGCTCGTGCTCCATCCGGGACCGGCCGCCTACTCGTGTCTCGTCGCGCTGTCGGCGGAGGATGCCGGCTGCCTCTACGAACGCGGCGAAAAGCGGCCTTACGAGAGGATCACGTTTGCCCGTTTCACGGCCTGGCCCGGTGCGAACTGACCGACCGGACGGAACCGGTCACCACCGGAAGAAGCGGTAGGGGTCGTCCCATTCTTCCGGCATGTCGAGATAGAGTCCCTCGCTCCACCGGCGTTCGCCGGTCGTCACCGGAGCCGCGAAGCGCGCCAGCAGCGGCGTGCGACCCTCCATCCCCTGGTTCGCCAGCAGCCGGCTCACGCCGACGGCCAAGCGCCGAAAGGTACGCCGCAGGTTGGCCTGCGCCTTCCCGCCGAGGCTCCACGGCTCCACCTGGCAAAAGACGACGCGCCCCTCGTGGGCGGCCGCGAGCGCTCCGTTCCCGACGATCGCCGCCCCTTCCCGGAAGAGCGGAACGATCTGGGGGGCCCGGTGATGAAACTCGCCGGGGCCAAGGCCGGCCAGCCAAGGTCCCCCGTCCCCCGCCTTGAATTTCGGCGCGAGGTGCTCCGCCGGTTCGGTACGCACCGACGGCCAGAGCGCCCGGAGGTCCCCCGCCGGCAACCCCAGGCTCACGACCCTTCCGCCCTGCGAAACGAAATCATCCAGGACCTGCCGATCGATCCCCGGGATCTGTGCCGCCCCCGGTCCCAATACCCAGACGGCGTCCGCGGGCCGCGAGGGAAGACTCCCCTCGGCCAGCGAAAAGCCCGCGGCCACCAGGAAGTCGCGCCCGGCCTGCTCGCCCGCGTAGGCCGCCGCCCGTCGCCCGCCGCCGTCCACCGCCCCGACGTGGGACAGCAGGTTGCGGACAAGTTGGTCCGCCACCGGATCGGGCTCGGTGCGACCCGTGACATCGAGTTGGCAGAACCAGATTCGACCCCGGCCCTCCCGGAACTCCAGCAGTGGGCTGTACTGCAGCGCAAAACCGCCATCGATCAGGGCGAGAAAATCACCGCGCGGCGGTTTCTCGATCGAGACTGAAGCCACCGTGCCGCGGTTGCCGCACCGCCACAGGCGCGGCACGGTCAAACCTGCGCGCTGCACGGTCGGACCGAGGCGCGGGTGCATCTGGTGGACCAGTCTTGGAGGGACCAACGTTCCCTCCCCCCTCCAGTCCCGCAACTGCGCGGCATTCAACCCCGCCAGGACAGGATGATCCGGCACCCGGGGGAAAACCTCCCGCAACCCATACTCGGCCACCCGGAAACCGAGCCGTTGCTCGAGCACTTCCGCGGTCTGCTCAAACACGATCACCTTCAGTCCCTCCCGCACGGCCCCAAGGTCGGGCAGGATCCCCGCGACCTCCATCGCACCTTTTCCCACCACGAGAATCTCGCCGGGTTCTAGACTTCCCGTCGCCTCCATCTTCCGAAAAGGAACTCCCAGGCGGCTCAGCAGTTCGGCGGTTTCACCTCGCGGATCCAGCAGCGCCAGCCGGACCGCGCCGACGGAGGGATGACCATCCCGACTGGCCGGGAGCACCTGCAGGCGAAACTCGTCCTCCTGGGTCTCCCCTGTGCTGAAACGCACCCGGGCCTTCAACACCCAGTCCCCCGGAGCCTGGCCGATCGCCAGCGTCACGCGGATCGGAACGCTTTCCTTCCTGCCGGGAGAAACCTCGAGTTTCCGGTGCCCCGCTGCGCCCGGAAGGCCCGGCACTGACCACTCCACGTCGGCTTCGACCGCCACGCGGGAGTTGTTGATCACGACGATCTGCTTTTCGAACGATTCCCCGGCGCGAAACACATGATCCTTGCTGGTAAAGGCCCCGGGGCGCCCCGCCACGTACGCCAGCAATGGACGGTTGTACCGTAGTAGAGCCTCGGCCGCCGGCGTGGCGATCCAGTCGCTCCGCTCGAAGGCCAGGTCCATCCGTTCATATCGCCCCTCGATGTAATCGGGGCTGAAGCCGGCCCGCTGCAGGCGCGTCCAGTCGACTGGCAGTTCGCGCCGGGAACGATCGACTCCGGGCCGCGGCTTCCAGTAGTGCCCGAACTCCCAGGGCGAGATCGCCGAGACTCCCCACGTGCGGAACGCCGGCCAGTTTTCACGCAGATAGCGGGCGAACACCGGATAGCGCTCGTCGAAGTCGCGGGAACCCACCTCGTGTGGATAGTCCCACCGATGCCAGACCTTGCCCGCAGCCAATTGCCGCGCCTCCCAGCGCAGGTTGGCCGCCTCCCGGGCACTGATGAGGTAGGCCGAATCTCCCAGGAACTGGGCATTCCATTCGGCCAGACAGAACTCCCACGGCACGGCGGCGCTCCCGAACGCCCGCTCTCCCTTGTACCAGCCGCGGTACATCGTCCAATCCCAGCTGAACGGGGCGCCATACTCACAGAGAAACAGGGGCTTCACCCCCTCGGTCGCCCAATGCTCGAACCAGTCGGAAAGTTCCTGGGGCGGCACGAAATTCGGATAGAAGTTGATCGTGTGCATCGACCCGAGGTTGCCGGAGGAGTGGTGGTAGATCACCCGGGTGGCATCGAGCCGCTGCACGAGCGCCTCGACGCGCCGCGCCTGCCGGGCATTCGCCTGGGCCCGCGCCTCCCGTGGATCCCGGATCCCGTCAATCAGGTCCGGGTTCATGTCGCCGGCGTAGCCCGTGGCGTTGTGGTTCATCGCATAGGCCACCACCGCCGGGTGGTTCTGCGCCGCCCGCACGTAAAAGGCCGCGTGCCTTGCGTATCCATTGTTCTGATCAGCATCGGCCGCCTTCCAGTCGTAGTGGGAGAAATGCGGCTGGGAAAACCCCACCAGCATGCCCACATCGTCCGCCGCCCGCAGAATCTCGGCAAAGCCCAGGTGGGAACCCGGCTCGCACCCGTAGTTGTGCGTGTAGACGAAGTTGATCCCCAGGTCGCGCAGGCGTTCCAGCGACTCGCGGGCGCCCGCGTAGCTCGCCAGGGCGGCGCTCACCTGGGCGTTGTCCAGAGGCACGACCGAGAGTTGCAGCCGGCTGCCGTTGAGGAAGAAGTCCCGGCCTTCGATCCAGAACTCACGGAACCCGAACCGGCCCGCGAAACCTTCGTCGACCAGGGTCGGCGTCCCGGAAGGCCGCGCTCCGAAAGGTCCTCTCTGTCTGCCCGTCCCGGCTCACCACAACCTCGACCACCTGCCCCACGTCCGGGGGCACCGCCGCCAACTCCACCTCGAACGTGACCTCCCGACGCCGCCACGAGGTTTCCACCTTCACGTCCTCGATCCGTGCCCCGGCCGGAGTCGCGAGGAGGTGGACATCGCCGCACAACCCCCGGCGGGCGACCCGCGCCCGCACCTCCCGCGCCGTGTTGGTGTCGGCATACGACAGCAGCACCTCCTTCAGGGGCAGGGCCGCCACCCGCAGGCTTAGCACATGGGTCGCTCCCGGCCGACAGGCCGCCGTGAGATCCAGTTCGCCTCCCGGGAAACGAATCTCCCCGATCCTCCGGCCGTCCAGCCACACGCCCGCCACCGAGTTCACGTACTCGGCCGCCAGCACAATGCGCCGCCCCGACCAGTCGGCAGGAAGCGTGAATTCCCTCTGGTACCACGCCACCGTCACGTCGCGCAGGCGTCGCGCCTGCCAGCTGGCATGGGCAAACACGCTCTGCGCATCCTTCTGCATGTAATCGGTGATGCCCGGCCAGGCGCCCGGAACCTTGAAATGTCCCCAGCCTTGGGCTGGCACCTCCTCTGCGTCCGCCGAACCGTCTCCCGCCGGCTGCCAGCGCCAGAGCCCGTTGAGGCAGACCCGCTCCCGCGTCGGTGTCCGCTCGCGCTCGGCCGACTCCAGGTTCCACACCGCCCGAACTCCCGGAGGTAGCGGCGCGACCTCCGGTCCGCTGTCTTTCCCCTCCGCCCGCCCGCCCGCCATCGCCGCCACCACCGCCGCCCATCCCACCTGCCAGGTTCGCATGTTCATGGTTGCACGTGGGACATCGGATGCGAGGCCCCGGAAAAAGAAAACGCCGCCCGCAGGCGGCGTGAAAGCTCGAAAATGGTCGCGCGGTCCGGCCGGAATCAGGCGGAGAGTTCGTCCGGCTTGAAGAAGCGGGCGAGTTCGGCCTGGCCGTTCTCCACGCTGTCCGAGGCGTGCACCACGTTCTTCATCATGTCGGTGCCGAAATCACCTCGAATCGTCCCCTTCGCGGCCTTCCGCGAATCCGTCGGGCCGAGCAAGTCGCGCACGCGCTGGACGATATTCTCGCCCTGCAATCCCATCATGATCACGTCCCGCGAGCTCATGAACGCCTCGATCTCCGGGTAAAACGGCTTGTTCGCGACGTGGGCGTAGTGCTCGCGCAGCAATTGGGGCGAGAGGCGCCCCATCTTGCAGCCAATGACCGTGAAACCCGCGGTTTCGAAACGGCTCAACACACGGCCGACGATGCGCTTCTCCATGGCATCGGGCTTAAAGATGATAAAGGTTTTCTCCATAGGAACGGGCGAAGGTAGTCCCCCACCAGGGTTTGAAAAGCCTAGAGTTGATGGCGAAGGAATCCTGGGCGCATCTGCCGGTTGGCGGTCATTTGTCTGGTGTAGCCGGGGGCGGTGACCCCGGCGGCCAGCCTCACCGCGGCCGGCTACAACCGCCGACCGACAGATGCGCCCAGGAATCCGGACAGCGGTCCCGGCCAGTGGCGCCACGCCCACGGATGACGTCACCCCGGGTTGCTCCCGAACTCAGGCTTCGACGCCGAGTTTCTCCAGCAACCGCTGCAGGTCGTCGTTGCCGCGATACTCAATCACGATCCGCCCCTTCTTGGGGCTGTGGATCACGGCCACGCGCGCGCCGAGATGCGACGTCAGCTTTTTCTCGATTCCCGCCACCGCTTCGGCGTCCTTGGCCGGCAATCCGCTGCGCGCGGCCCGGCTGGAACCGGAGGTGCCGCCCGAGGGCCGGGCGTGGGCGGCGAGTTTCTCGGTCGCCCGGACGCTCAACCCTTCCTCGATGATCCGGCGGCCCAGCAGGGCCCGGTAGGGAGCATCCTCGATCCCCAGCAACACCTTGGCGTGACCGACGGAGAGGAGGCTCTTGGCGAGGTATCCCTGAAGTTCCGCGTCGAGCGAAAGGAGGCGCAGGGCGTTGGCGACCGTCGCCCGTCCCTTGCCGACCCGCTCCGCCGCGGTCTCCTGCGTCAAATCGAAGTCCCGGATGAGGCTCGCATACCCGTGGGCCTCCTCGATCGGATTGAGCCCCTCGCGCTGCAGGTTTTCGATCAAGCCGATCGCCGCGGACGAGGCATTGCTCGCCTCGACGATCCGCGCGGGGATTGACTTGATCTTCAGCAGTTGAAACGCCCGCCAGCGACGTTCGCCCGCGATTAGCTGGAACTTCTCCCCGACCCTCCGCACGACGATAGGCTGGAGCAGCCCCTCGGCCCGGATACTCTCGGCCAGTTCCTGCAGATGCTCCGGCGGAAACTCGCGGCGGGCCTGGTAGGGACTCGGCTCGATCGCGTGCACCGGGATCTCCTGGTAGCCAGGTGCCGGTGCTGGCGCCGCTGGCGCGGGGGCGGCCGGGTGGCTGGCCACGGTGGCGGTGGTGGGGGCGGCGGGTTTCGACGCGGCGATGAGACCGCCGAGACCGCGGCCAAGGCGGGACTTGGGTGCTGCCGACATGAGTTATTTTCCTCCCGGAATGAAGAGCGTCTGTCCGACGGTGATGCGAGAAGGATCTGCGAGCCGGTTGGCGTTGATGATGTCCTGCTGCTTCGCGCCCGTCTTCCGGGCGATTACCGCAAGGGTATCGCCTTTCTGCACGGTGTAACTGACGCCCTCCTTCGGGAAGTCCTCGGAAAACCCGCCGCCTCCCCCCGTCCGCGGTGGCGATGAACGGCTCAGCGCCTCGAGCGCCGCATTGGTCTGCTTTCCCATCTTCTCCAACTGCGCCGCCACCTGCTGCAAGGTCTCGGTCTTCGAGGTCGCGATCGCCGCTCGCAGTTCCCTTCCGAGGTCCCCCAGGGACTGCTGCACCTGGGCGAGCGTGGCGTAGGACTTGTCCCCGACGGCACTGCGCCGCCGCAGTTCCGCATTCTCCCGCTCCAGCTGTTCCACCCGCAGCAGCAACTCCCCGACCCGCTGGCTCAGGCCCCGGACGTCCTCCCGCAGATTCGCGATCTCCACATTCTGGTTCTGGCCGCGGGCCGCCAGCGCCAGACCAAGTCCAAGCAGCAGATACTTCCACATGAGCGCGGAAACTTGGGGAAAGCCCAGGGGAAAACAAGCGGGTTGTCGGCAGCCCTTGGCCGAAGCTCGCGCCCCGCGGGCGATTGACCTTGGGCGACAACCGGCGAAGGTAGACTCTGCCTGCCGCCCCTCGCCATGGCCTCCTGCCACCGGATCCTCGCCGCTGCCCTTGGTCTCTCCGCCTTCGGGCGAGCCGCACCCCCCGCCGAACTGGTCTCGGCCCTGGAACGCCTGCGGGATCAGAAAAGCTACTCCTGGGAGGTCATCAATGCCGACCCCGGACCCGTCGCGCAGGAGTTCGACACGAAGTTGGGACGCGTCACCTCCGTCCAGCAAAACACGTCCCCAAACCTCAAGGGACAAATCGATCGGAACGGCGATGTCCGCCTGCGCCGCGAATGGGCCGATGGCCTGCGACTCGACACCATCCTCACCAAGGAGGGCGCATCGGTGACCCTGACCCCGGAAGGGTGGATGACGGATCGCGAAATTCTCACCGCGCAGGCGGACGAACGCCTGCGCAGCCAGACCCCGACGCCGCGCTTCCTGTGGTTGCGCCGAGCCGACCGGCCGGAGTTTCGGCGCCCGGACGAGGAACTTCTGCCGTTCCTCAAGGTGGACGGACCCTACGAGGCGGCCGGCGGCTCCTATGTGGCCCGGCTGCAGAGCACTCCCCGGGAGGATGCGAGCGACCCGGCGTCGCAGGTGACCGTGAAGATGAATGTGCGCAACGGGGCGATTCGCGACTACGAGGTTTCCGTGGAAACGACGCGCCGGGCCACGAGGGCCCGGGTTGCAATCCCGGTCTCCGAGCAGCGCATCGTCGTGATTACCTACGTGCCGGTCACCCGGATCGATATTCCCCCGGAAGCCCGGGCCAAGCTGGCCGCCGGGGCACGCGGCTCCGGGGTCCGGCCTCCGTAACGTTTGGAGTCGGATCAGCGCCGCACCAGCAGGTCCGGCATCGCCACGGAAGGAAGGATCGCACCGGTCGCGATGGGGAAGCCGCGCAGGAACTCCGGGGTGGGCAGCATGCGCCCTCCTGGACGCTGCAAACGGCGCAGCCGCACGAGGCCATCGCCGGTCGCGATCCGCAGGCCCAGGGCATCACTTCCGACGACAGTCCCCGGCGCCGCTCCCGTCGATTCCGCGAGGGCATCGGCTAGGCCGACCCGCACCGGCAGGCCGTCCAACACGAGGGTCGCGCCCGGCCAGGGCTGGAGTCCGTTGATGCGCGCCGCCAGGACCTCCGCCCGCGCCGTGAAGTCGAGCACGCCATCCTCCCGCGCCAGTTTCCGGCAGTACGTCGCCGCCGCGTCGTCCTGTTCGCGAAACGCCAACTCCCCCGCCGCCAACCGGGGAAGACAGCGGGACACCAGCGGGACACAGGCTGCCGCCAGGCGTGCTTCCACCTCCACCGCCGTGTCCAGTGCTCCCACGGAAACGCGTTCGCAATCGGCCACAGGCCCCGCGTCGAGGCGTCGGACGATTCGCATCAGGGTGACTCCGGTTTCCCTCACTCCGGAGGCCACCGCCGTCTGGATGGGGGACGCGCCGCGGAAAGCAGGCAGGAGCGAGGTGTGGAGGTTGAGCGTGCCCAAGTGCGGCGTCGCGATGAACTCCTCCCGCAGGATGTGCCCGTAGGCCATCACCAGGGCGAGGTCGGGCGACAGCGCGGCCAGCTGTTCGCGCACCTCGGCGGTGAGTTTCTCCGGCTGCAGCACCGGCAGCCCCCTCGCCTGCGCCCACCCCTTGATCGCGTTGGCTTGCACCCGCTGGCCCCGCCCGGTCGCCCGGTCGGGCTGGGTAAACACGCCGACGATCTGGGCGAGCGAAGCCGCCGGACCGCCCAGCCACTCCAACAGGGGGAGCGCGATGGGATCCGACCCGAGAAATACCAGGCGCAACGGTGACGTCATCCGCGCTGGGAGATCGCCGGACCGTGGCGGCAGTTCAAAGCAATTCGCCACCGTGACATTGCCGGCTCGCCACCGCCGGGGGTTTTTGCCTCGCTCCGCGGCGCGTCATGTCCGCCTCGTCGCCATCGCCCGCCGCCCACGATCCCTATGCGGCGCTGCGCGTGCCGCATTACCGCAATTATCTTCTCGGCAGCGCCTTCGCCCTGCTGGGTCGCCAGGCGGTGACCGCGGCCGCCATCTGGCAGGTTTACGAATGGACGCATTCCTCCACCGCCCTCGGTCTCGTGGGCCTGATCAACGTGCTGCCCCTGCTGGCCCTGTCCCTGCCGGCCGGGGCCATCGCCGATCGCCACGACCGCCGGCGCCTGATTGCGCTCGGCACCGCCTTCATCGGCCTGGTGAACATCGGCCTGGCCGCCCTCGCCTTCTGGGCCAGCGCCATTCCGAACCTCGGTCCGCTGCAGGCCGCCAACGAATTGCTGCGCGCCATCGCGCTGCTCTTTGAGCATGCCGCGGATCCCCAGTCCCTGCGTTTTCACGAACCGGCGCTGCCCCTCGTGTACCTGCTGCTGCTGGTCCAGGCCTCGGTGCGCATCCTGATCTGGCCGGCCCGATCCAGCATCACCCCGTTGCTGGTGCCGACCTCGGCCCTGGGCAACGCCATCACCTGGAACACGAGCACGTTTGAGATCACCACCGTCGCGGGGCCCGCCCTCGGCGGTTTTCTGATCGCCTACGTCGGCATGACCTCCGTGTACGCGCTCGGCGCCGGCCTGGAGATCCTGTTCCTCCTCGCGCTGGCGAAGGTGACGTACTTTCAGCCGCCGACGCCATCCGCCGGCCGGCGTTCGTGGCGGGACATGCTGGCCGGCGCCGACTTCATCTGGAGGAAGAAGGTCATCCTCGGAGCCAGCAGCCTCGATCTCTTCGCGGTGCTGCTCGGCGGCGCCACGGCCCTGCTCCCGGTCTACGCCGACCAGATCCTCCACGTGGGCCCGGTCGGGTTCGGCTGGCTGCGCGCAGCTCCCTCCCTCGGTGCCTTTGCGATGGCGATGTGGCTCGCCCACCGTCCCCCGCTGGCCAGGCCGGGGCGGGCCCTGCTCTGGACGGTGGCGGCCTTTGGCGCCGCGACGGTGGCCTTCGGCCTGTCGCGTTCCTTCTGGCTGTCGCTGCTTGCCCTGATGCTGACCGGGGCCTTCGACAACATCAGCGTCGTCGTTCGCCAATCTCTGGTGCAGCTACTCACACCCGACGCCCTGCGCGGCCGCGTCACCGCGGTGAACCAAATCTTCATCGGCTCCTCCAACGAAATCGGGGCCCTGCGCGCCGGCCTGATGTCGGCGGCGATCGGCCCGGTGGCCGCCGTGGTCTGGGGCGGTCTGGGCACCGTGGCGGTGGCCGGGCTGATCGCCCGCGCCGTGCCGCCACTGCGTCGCCTGCCTCCCCTCCACACCCTGCAGCCGGAAGACTGAGCGGCGCGCCCCGAGAAGGGACGCGCCTCCCATTTCAATACCGGTAATGCTCGGGCTTGTACGGCCCTTCCACCGGCACTCCGAGGTAGGCGGCCTGATCCTTGCTGAGCTTGGTCAGGCGGGCGCCGATCTTCTCCAGGTGCAGCCGGGCCACCTCCTCGTCGAGGTGCTTGGGCAGGCGGTACACGCCGACCGCGTAGGTGTCGCGGTTGCGCCAGAGATCCATCTGCGCGAGCACCTGGTTGGTGAAGCTGTTCGACATCACGAACGACGGGTGGCCGGTCGCGCACCCCAGGTTCACCAGCCGGCCCTCCGCCAGGAGGTAGATGCTGCGGCCGTTCGGAAACGTGTACATGTCGTACTGCGGTTTCACGTTCAGCCGCTTGGCATCGGACTGGTTCAGGCGGTCCACCTGGATTTCGTTGTCGAAGTGGCCGATGTTGCAGACGATCGCCTGGTCCTTCATCCGCCGCATGTGCTCGAGCGTGATGATGTCGCGATTGCCCGTCGTGGTGACGTAGATGTCGGCCACGCCCAGGGTCGACTCGACCGTGTTGACCTCGAAGCCCTCCATCGCGGCCTGCAGGGCATTGATTGGGTCGATCTCCGTGACAATCACCCGGGCACCGAAGCCGCGCAGCGAGTGCGCCGAGCCCTTGCCCACATCGCCGTAACCGCAGACGCACGCCACCTTGCCCGCGATCATCACATCGGTCGCCCGCTTCAATCCGTCGGCGAGCGACTCCCGGCAGCCGTAGAGGTTGTCGAACTTCGACTTCGTCACGGAGTCGTTCACGTTGATCGCCGGCACCCGGAGGCGTCCCTTCTCCAGCATCTGGTAGAGCCGGTGCACGCCGGTGGTCGTCTCCTCGGAGACGCCGCGCCATTCCTTGGCCATCCGCGTCCAGCGGGTCGGATCCTCGCGGTGCACGCGCTTGAGGAGATCCTTGATCACCTGCTCCTCATGTGAAGCGGACGGCGTGTTGACCCAGTCCGATCCTTCCTCGAGCTCACAGCCCTTGTGGATCAGGAGGGTGACGTCGCCGCCGTCATCGACCACGAGCTGCGGACCCTGCCCGCCAGGGAACGAAATCGCCCGCAGCGTGAGGTTCCAATACTCCTCCAGCGTCTCGCCCTTCCAGGCAAACACCGGCGTGCCCGTGGCCGCGATCGCCGCGGCGGCGTGGTCTTGCGTCGAGAAGATGTTGCAGGAGGCCCAGCGAACGGTGGCGCCAAGCTCCTTGAGGGTCTCGATCAGAACCGCGGTCTGGATCGTCATGTGCAACGACCCGGTGATCCGCACGCCCGCCAGCGGCTGTTTCGGACCGAACTTGCGGCGGACGGACATCAAGCCGGGCATCTCATGCTCGGCGATGGAGATCTCCTTGCGGCCCCAATCGGCGAGCGTGATGTCCTTGACGGCATAGTCGGGCGCCGCAGCAGCCCGGGCGGTTTTCTTCTTGGAAGCGGTGGCCATGGGAAAGGGAGGATAAGGGGGAGCGGGCGGATTACTTCAGCGCGGCCAGGAGGGCGGCGACCTTGGAGGTCCCCTCCCAGGGCAGGCCCTTCTTGCCGAAGTGGCCGTAATTGGTCGTCTGGCGGTAGATCGGGCGCTTGAGATCGAGCGCGGAAATGATGTCGGCCGGTTTGAAGCTGAAGACCTCCTGGACGGCCGCGGTGATGTGCTCGTCCGAAAGATCAGCCCGGTGGGTGCCAAAGGTGTCGACACACACCGAGACCGGCCGCGGATGGCCGATCGCGTACGCGAACTGGATCTCGGCGTGGGTGGCCAGACCCGCGGCGACGATGTTCTTCGCCACCCAGCGGCCCATGTACGCGGCGGAACGGTCCACCTTGGAGGGATCCTTGCCGGAAAAGGCGCCGCCGCCATGGCGACCCCAGCCGCCGTATGTATCCACGATGATCTTCCGGCCCGTCAAACCCGAGTCGCCCTGGGGACCGCCGATCACGAAGCGGCCGGTCGGGTTAATCAGGTATTCGGTCTTCTTCGTCAGGAGGCGGGCCGGGATCACGCGCTTGATGACGTTTTCGATCAGAAACTTCTCGATCTGCGCGTGCGATACTTCCTCGGTGTGCTGCGTGGAGATGACCACATTCACCACCTCGACCGGACGGTCGTTCTCGTACCGCACGGAAACCTGGGACTTGGCGTCGGGCCGCAGCCACGCCACCGCGCCCGACTTGCGAACCTGGGTCAGCTTCCGACCCAGTCGGTGCGCAAACATGATGGGCGCCGGCATCAATTCGGGCGTCTCGTTGCACGCGTAGCCGAACATGATGCCCTGGTCGCCCGCCCCCTGCTCGGCGGTCTTCTTGCCCTCGGCCTTGCGGGCATCCACGCCCTGCGCGATGTCGGCGGACTGGGCCGTCAGGTAGTTGTTGATGAAGACGCTGTCCGCGTGGAACACATCGTCGTCGTTCACGTAGCCGATGTCGCGGATGGCGTCGCGAATGACCTGATTGAGATTGATCGCCGCCTCGATCGGCTTGGTCCGGCCGGTCTTCTTGTCCTGCAGGCGCGGGATCGTGATTTCGCCGCCCACCACCACGACGTTCGACTTCACAAACGTCTCGCACGCCACGCGGCTCGACCGGTCATAGGCCAGACAGGCGTCGAGCACGCTGTCGGAGATCAGGTCGGCGACCTTGTCGGGATGTCCTTCACCGACGGATTCAGAGGAGAAGACGAAAGATTTGGCCATGAGGATTCGGGTGAGAAGGCCAGCCAACCAATGCCGCCCGGCCGGGTGCAAGCCCAAATATCAACGCATTCGGATTTCGTGATGCGTAGTTTCCCGCGCCGGCCTGCCGCCACCAGAATCAACGGATGGCACGAATTGCCCAAAATGTTCCATTGCGTGACTGCCCCGCACCGCGCTCAACTGCTGCGAATGGATTCCTCCGCCGCCGCCGTCCCGACCTCCCTGCATGGACGCAGGGTCCTGGTGGTGGACGACGACCGTCTCAACCTTCGCATCCTCGCGGGGATCCTCCAGTCGCAGGGCTACGTTCTTGCCGATGCCGCCACTGGGGAGCAGGCCCTGGAACTGCTCGACTCGTTCAAGCCCGATCTGGTCCTCCTCGATGTGATGATGCCGGGAATTGACGGCTTCGAGACCTGCCGCCGCCTCAAGGCGCGCTTGGGCGATCAGGCCCCGCCCGTGATCTTCATCACGGCCCGGCGAGAGGTCGACGACGTCGTCGAGGGCCTCGGGGCTGGCGCGGTCGACTACCTCCCCAAGCCTTTCAAGGCAAAGGAAGTGCAGGCGCGGATCCGCGCCCACCTCCAGAACCGGCTGCTCGTCGAGCAACAGCAGCAACTGGTCGATCAACTCAGTCGAGCCAACGCCGCCAAGAACCGTTTCCTCGGCATGGCGGCCCACGATCTGCGCAATCCGCTGGCGTCGGTCCGCGGCCTCGCAGAGTTCCTGCAGGACGGCGCCCTGGGCCCCGTCACCCCGGAGCAGAGCGAGGTCGTCCGCACGATCCTCGAGGCGAGTCAGTCGATGCTGAGCCTCGTCAACGATCTCCTCGATGTCGCCACCATCGAGTCCGGAGTGCTCAAGCTCAACCTCGGGCCCTGCGATCTCGCCCGCCTCGCTGGCGAGTGTGTCGCGATGGTCAACATCGAGGCGGACAAGAAGCGGACCCGGGTGGAGCTCGAGGTTTCGGGGGACGCCGTCGAGCTCCGGCTCGACGCCGCCAAGATTCGCCAGGTGATCGACAACCTCCTCAGCAATGCGGTGAAATTCTCCCCGCCGGGATCGAACATCCGGGCGCTGGTGAAGTGCGACGAAGCCGCCGGCACCGGTTCGTTCGCGGTCCGCGACCAGGGCCCCGGGATTCCCGAGGGAGAACGCGACAAGCTGTTCAAGGATTTCAGCCGGCTTTCCAACCGCCCGACGGCCGGTGAGAAGAGCACCGGCCTCGGTCTCGCCATCTGCCGGAAGATTGTCGACGCTCACCACGGCATGATTTCCGCAGAGAACCTCCCGTCCGGCGGGTGTGAGTTCCGGTTCTTCGTCCCTTCCCAGCCATGAGTTTCAACGGGGTGATCCTGCTCGTCGACGACGAGCCCCATATTCGAAAATACGTCTCGCTCATCCTCCAGCAGCTGGGGCGGCCGACCATCCACGAGGCCGGCAACGGCGAGGACGCCGTCGCCGCCTACCAGCGGGAGCAGCCCGACCTCGTCCTGCTGGACGTCAGCATGCCGCGCATGGACGGCATCGAGACCCTGCGTGCGCTGAAGGCCATCGATCCCGCCTGCGCCGTCGTCATGCTCACTTCGATGGTCAACCGTGAGACGATCGAGCAGGCCGCGGAGGCCGGCGCGCTCAACTACATCCGCAAGGACATCCCCCGGGCCGAGATTGCCAAGGCCCTCGCCGAGACCATCGCCGAGAATTTCGAGACTGGCTGACCCCGCCATGAAACCCGATCCGGCCCCGCCCCCTTCCGAATCCGTCCCGCGCCCGCTCCTCGCCGAGGTGCGCTACTCCCTGCCGGAAATGCTGGCCGAAATCCGGGCCGAACGCTCGGCCGGGACCTTTGGCATGGAGCGCCTCGACCAGACGGAGATCGGCAAGCTCTTCAAATCCAAGGCCGCGCGTGGAAAAGCAAAAGCTTGATCAGTTCCTCGACCGGCTTCGGCGCCGGCCGCACTTCGACTACCTGCAGGAAGCGGTCAACCTCGCCGGCCGCCACGGGGCTTCCGTCGCCCTGGTCCAGGCCATGGTCGACGAGAAACTCCTGCCCAAGGACGACGCCTGCCGGCTCTGGGCCGACGCGATGAACGTCGCCTACGTCGACCCGTTCGCCTCCGTGATCACCGAGGAGGCGCTCGAACACATTCCGGTCGAGGTTGCCCGCAAGGTCACGGCGATCGGGTTGTACGTGCTCAACGGCGTCCTCACGGTGGCCATGGCCAACCCCGACGACGCGGAACTTCTCCGCCGCCTTGGGCAGATCGCCCAGATGCCGGTCAGCCCGGTCTTCGCGCTTCCCCGGGAGATCGACGACGCCATCGCCGTCCACTACAGCACCGAACAGGGCCTGGAAGAGAGCCTCGGCGAGCTCGAGCGCTCCAGCCTCTTCGATCGCCCGGAGATCGCGGGCGACAAGCTGGCGGCCCTCGCGGAGAACAATGCCCTCGTCCAGGTCCTCGACGAGATTCTCTTTTTCGCGATGCGGGAACGGGCCACCGACATCCACATCGAAGCGCAGGAAACCCAGTGCCGCATCCGCTTCCGGATCGATGGCAACCTCCGCGAGGTGCTCACCTATTCGCGGAAGCTGCACCGCGCCCTGATCTCGCGGCTGAAGATCCTCTCCAACCTGAACATCGCCGAGAGCCGGTTCCCGCAGGACGGCCGGTTCTCGATGCCGATCGCCAACCAGCTGGCCAATTTCCGCGTCTCCACCCTGCCCTCGGCGTACGGGGAGAAGGCCGTCATCCGCATCCTCGCGCTGACCGGGCGGAAGTCGATGATCACCCTGGACAAGATGATGATGTCCCAAACGATTCTGCAGCCCTTCAAGCGGCTGATCCAGAATCCCAACGGGATCGTCTTTGTCACCGGGCCCACCGGCTCCGGCAAGACCACCACCCTCTACGCGGCGCTCCACGAGATCAACACGCCCGAGGTCAACATCTCGACCATCGAGGACCCGATCGAGATTCAGCTCGGCGGCGTGAACCAGAGCCAGGTCAACTCCAACATCGACCTGAAGTTTTCCACCATCCTGCGCGCGCTGATGCGCCAGGACCCGGACGTGATCCTCATCGGTGAAATCCGCGATCTCGAGACCGCGAAAATCGCCACCGAGGCGGCGCTGACCGGCCACATTGTCTTCGCCACCCTGCACACCAACACCGCCCCCCAGGCCATCGTGCGGCTGCTGGAGATTGGCGTGGAGCCGTACATGGTGGCGCCGTCCGTGATCGGGGTCCTTGCCCAGCGGCTTGCCGCCCGGATCTGCGAAACGTGCAAGGAGGCGTATTATCCGAATCGCGAGGTCCTGTTGAAGTACTTCCGCGAGGAAGGCCTCACCGACGAAGTCCCGTTCTTCCGCGGCCGAGGCTGCCCGGCCTGCCGCCACACGGGCTACAAGGGTCGCGTGGCCTTCCACGAACTGGTCCTCATCACCGAGGAGGTGCGCAGCCTGATTTCGGAGGGCCGCAGCGTGCAGGAAATCACCCGGGCGGCCGCCAAGGTCGGGTACAAGCCGCTGCGTTACGACGGTCTCAAGAAGGTGCTGCTCGGCCTCACGACCATCGACGAAATCGAGAAGAATACCTCCTTCGAGTGGGCCACGTGAGAGCCGGGGTTGCCTCCCGCTTCCGCAGACTCTTCCCACCAAACCTCCCCTTCCCAACATGTCCGATTCCTCCGTGCTCGATCCCCAGGCCATCGAAAACCTGCGCGCGCTGAACCCCGGCGACAACGACGAGTTTCTCCGCGAGATCGCCGGCATCTTCATGGAGGACACCCCGAAGCGCCTGGGCGAACTCGACACCAGCCTCGCCGCGGGCGACATCCCTCGTTTCACCCGGGCCGCCCACAGCATCAAGGGCAGTTCGGCCAACATCGGGGCCACGAGCCTCCGGACGGTCGCGGAACGCCTCGAACACCACACCCGCCAACACGGGCTCGCCGGGGTGACCGCCATGGTGGCCGAAGTGAAGGCGGAATACGGCCGGGCGGAGACCGCCCTTCGCGCCTTGATCGGGGCCGGGCCCTCGGCGGCCTAGCCGGGAAGAGCGGACCCGGGCGGACTTCGGGTCAGCGGTACAGCGCGGTCGTCGGGGCCGCGGTGAGCACGTTGTACTGGCGCATCGCGAGCCGCCACCACTCGGCGAGTTCTGAAGGCCGGGCACTCCACAGCTCGCGGTGCAGCTCGATCATCGAATCGGCATCGAGCAGCAGCGCCAGTTTTTCGCGGGGAGTGAGTCGATCGGGGCCGTCCCGCAGCAGTCGCTCTCGGAGTTGGCGGAACCACTCCCGCGACTCCTCCGTCCGCCGCCGCTGCCGCAGCAGGGCGACGTGCAGGGCGTTGACATACGGATCCAGCACCGCCTGCAGGAGCCCGTAGTGATTCCGCAGGGGTTCGATGGGCGGCAGGTGCCGGTAGCATTCCGCCAGGTTCTGCCGCAGCCGCCGCAGTTCGTAGGGCGGCGCGGTTTCCTCCGGAGTCAGGAACAGGCCCCACCGCCGGGCCGCGCGCCCGACGCCCGCCTTGCTCAGGAAGATGGACACCGGAATCGACAGCACGAGCGGAACCACCACCGGACTGAGCCAGAAGAAGAAGCGGGGCGAAGCGATGAAGGCGGAGACGCCCCAGACGACGCCAAACGCGGTTTGCCCGCCGTGCGTGAGAATCGCCTCCCGCCAGTCGGTTCCGTCGTCCTCGGCGCCCCGGCGCTGCGCCAGCCACGACACCCCCTGCCCGAGCAGGGTGAACAGCACGAACTTCGAGTGAAACATCATGTTCACCGGCGCGAGCAGCACCGAGAACACCGTCTCACTCGCGAAGCTCAGCAGCAGCCGCCCGCGGCCGCCGAATCGCCGCACCTGTTCCGGCTGCCCGAGAGTCACCGCGACGCTGACCAGCTTTGGCAGGAACAGCAGGAGCATCGTCAGGGCAAACAGCGCGAGCGCGTTCACCACCCACGGCGAGATCCCGAGCGGCAGTTCCCACGGCCGAATCGATGCCGGGACCACCGTCGGGGCGGCGGCCGTCGCCACGACATGCACGGTCCCGACGACGAGGAACAGCAGCCAGAGCGGGGAGGACACGTAACCCATGAGCCCCATGAACAAGTGAAAACGGTTCGCGGGGCGGAAGCCTCGGGCGGTGAGCAGCCACGCATGCTGCATGTTGCCCTGGCACCAGCGGCGGTCGCGCTTTGCCGCATCGATCACGGTCGGCGGCCCTTCCTCGTACGTCCCTTCCACGTCTCCCGCCAGCCACACGCCCCAGCCGGCCTTGCGCATCAACGCCGCCTCCACGAAGTCGTGGGAGAGAATCCGGCCCCCGAAGGGTTCCGTCCCCGGCAGTTCCGGGAGCGCACAATGATCGATGAACGGCTGCACGCGGATCACCGCGTTGTGTCCCCAGTAGTTGCCCTCGTGTTGCTGCCAGTAGTTCAAGCCCGCGAGGAACAGCGGCCCGTACAGCCGGCTGCCGAAGGCCTGCATCCGCGCATACAGGGTCTCGCCGTTGACGATCCGCGGGGCGGTCTGGATGATCCCAACTTGCGGGTTGCGCTCCATCAACGCCACCAGTTGCACCAGGGCGCGCCCGGTCATGATCGAGTCGGCGTCGAGCACGATCATATAGCGGTACCGCCGCCCCCAGCGGCGCAGGAAGTCCGCCACGTTGCCCGCCTTCTTGTTCGTCGAGTGCCGACGCTTCCGGTAGAAAATCTTGCCGAAACCGCCGACCTGCTTGCACAGCTCCAGCCAGGCCACCTCCTCCTGGATCCACTGGTTCGGCTGCGAGGAATCGCTCAGGACGAAGAAGTCGAAGTGCTCCAGCCGGTGCGTTTCCTGCAGCGAGCGGTAGACAACGCGCAGCCCCTCGAACACGCGGCTCACGTCCTCGTTGCAGACCGGCATGATGATCGCCGTGGAGGCCAGCATCGCCTCGTCCAGGTTGCCGACCGTGCCCTCGATCCGCGCGCTGTCCCCTCCGCGGTTGATCACGTAGAAACCGACCAGGGCCGTGCAGAACCCGGCCGCCACGTGGCCGAACAGCACGGCAAACAACCCGAGCAGCAACAACTCGAGGCCGGACAGCCCGTCGCGCCACAGGAGGTCGGCCATGAACCAGGTCGCGATGCTCGTGAGGACGAAAATCGCAGAGAAGAACAGGAACCGCCGCCGGATCAGCCGGCGCGGGTCCATGCGCCCGGAGAGGAGGAGAGTCATGGCAGCGGCGCCTTCGGGTTCATCGCGTGAGGCGGAAGATGACCAGCAGCGCCGCGGCGAAGAGCAACCACAGCAGCAGGGTGCGCAGGATGGGCCACTTCTCGATCTGCTCGATGGTGTCGCCCGCCACGTCGGGAATGGGTCCGAGGTCGATCGCCCGGGGAACCATGCTGGAGACGGCCAGATCCGGGCCGGCCCGGATCACGCCCTCGCGCATCGCCTGCTTGAAGTCGGCCGGAATCTGCTGCTCGTCGAGGAACGCGTACGGCCATCGCCGCGGACCATCGGCCAGCAGCAGCGCCACCCTTCCGTCGATCGCGATCCGCTCGTGGGGCAGTCCGCGCTCATCGAGCATCTCGCCGAACCACGCGTCCATCAGCCGCTCCGTTTCCTCGGCCGCCAGCGTCGTGGGGCTGAGCGAGGGCGCCGCCTCGTGGCGCCGCGCCGCCGCCTCGAGAATGCGGAGGATCAGCCGGCTCTGATGCAGCCGGTTGTGGATGCGGTGGGCCCGCAGGTAGTCTTCCACGCGGACGTAGGCGGCATTCCACTCCTCCATGGTACCCGTCGCCGGGCGAAACTCGGCCGCCAGGTTGCGCGGGGGCTCTTCCGGGCTGTCCGCGGGATTCATGGCTGCCAGAGGTACGACCAAGTCTCGGTCATCGCCTTCCCGTCGCGGCGCAGGAAGCAGCGCAGCTCGACCGGTTGCCCGGTGCCATCCGGACGGAGCGTGAAGGCCGCGCGCCACGAGCCGTTGATCGGGTTCTTTTGCGCAGTGGCATGATGAAGGCGCGCCCCGGTTCCCACCGTCACCACCGGTTCGACGACGGCTCCCGCGGCCAGCGCCTGCAGCTCCCGTCCATCGAAATCCACCACGAATCGTTCGAACCCGGGCTCGTAGATCGCCGAGCGGCCCCGCCGCGTCGCCCGCACCGCGCCACCGGGTGGCCCCACCCCGTCGAGGAACCAGCGCAGGCGGTACCGGAACTCCAGCGGCTCTCCCGTCCCCGGCAGTTCCTCCGGCACCCAAAAGGCCACGATGTTATCGTCAATCTCCGCCGCTGTCGGTATCTCCACCAACCGCACCCCGCCCGGCCCCCAGTCGCCGAGGGGTTCCACCCAGGCCCCGGGCCGCGCATGATAGGAGGCCTCCAAGTCCTGATAATTCTCGAAGTTTCGATCGCGTTGCAGGAGCCCGAAACCCCGCGGGGAACGATCCTGGAAGGTCGCCGCCCGCACCTGGCGGGGATTGGCCAGGGGCCGCCAGATCCACTCCCCGGATCCGGTGTGCAGGAGAAGCCCGTCCGAGTCGTGCACCTCGGGGCGGAAGTCCTCGGCCGCCACGTTGGAGTTTTCGCCCCTCCAGAACATGCTGGTCAGTGGCGCCAGGCCGACGACGCGCGGGCGCTGGCGAAAATAGAGCACGGCGTGGATTTCCGCGTCGGTGACGGAACCCGGCCGAACGACAAAGCGGTAGGCCCCGACCACACTCGCGCTCTCGAGCAGCGCCAGGATCGTGAGTTCCTGCGCCCCGGCGGCGGGTCGAACCAGAAGAAACTCGGTGAAGAGCGGGAACTCCTCGGGCACCGGTTCCGCCGTATCCAGGGCCAGCCCGCGCGCCGAGAGTCCATAGGCGGCACCCGCGCAGAGCAGACGGAAATAGCTCGCGCCCGCGAAAGAGCCCACCTCGTTGAAGGAAGTGCCGGGCCCCTGCAGCGGAAACATCATCCGGAACCCCGCAAACCCCATCCCGGGCGGCAGCTCGCCGGATGGCAGGCCGTGATAGTTGAAATAACTTGGGCTGAACGGCACCGGGACCTCGCGGCCGGAACGCTGCTCGGAGATTCGCACGGTCCGGTCGAACAGGAAACCGGGATGGAGAAACTGCACCTCCCAGGAGAGGCCGGCGCCATGCCAGAGCGAACGCCGGCCATCGAATTCGATGCGCCGCAGTTGGTCGTAGGTCAGCCCGCGCAGCCAAGCCGGGACTTCGCCCACCGGGGGCGCCGGTGCCTGGGCCGCCAGCCGCCGCGCCCGATCCTTCCAGGCTGCGAAGGTCGCATCGCTGTCCGCCGCGGAGGCCAGCGGTAGGAAACCCGCACCCAGGACGAAGCAGAGCACCCCCTGGAGCCTGAGTTTCATCTCTCGAGAAAATACGCCCGCTGCCGGTCCGAGATGGGCAACGCGACGCGTTCCATCACTTGGAGAAGGTCCTCCCAGATCAGGCGTTTCTTCCGGTTGGTCGGCTCCCGCAGGATGTAGCTGGGGTGATAGGTGATCATCAGCGGCTTGCCGGCAAAGTTGTGCCAGCGCCCGCGCACTTCCCCCAGGGTTTTGAACGACCGGAAACCCAACAGACCCTGCGCCGCGGTCGATCCCAGCGCCACCAGGACCGCGGGATCCACGATCTCAATCTGCGCGAGAAGATAGGGAAGACAGTAACGCATCTCCTCCTCGGTGGGCGGCCGGTTTCCCACCTGCTCGCGTCCCGCCACGGTCGGCATCTGCGGGCGCCAGTTCATGATGTTCCCGATGTAGACGTCTTCCCGCCGCAGGCCCATCCCCTGGATCATCTTCGTCAACAGCTGTCCGGCCGGACCGACAAACGGCTCGCCTTGAATCTCCTCCTCCGCACCGGGCGCCTCCCCCACGAACATGATCGCCGCATCGAGCGAGCCCACGCCCAACACGACCTTCTTCCCGGGGCGCACGTTCGCCTGACAGGTGAGATCCCCGGTGACTTGAGCCAGCAGCGCGTCCCAGCGTGTGCGCTTGTCCCCTGCGAGGGGCGGGACCACGGGCGAGGCGGGCAGCTTGGCGACGGGCGCCGTGGGCAGGACCGGAGCCGCTGGAGCGGACGCCGCCGGCGGCGTGTAGGCAGGAAGCGCCCCCTCCACGGGTGCTCGGACATTCCCAGGGAAGGGAGCCACGGCCGGCGGAGTCTGCCTCGACCGCTCCTGCCGTCCGGCCACCACTCGCCGCAACGCCGCCAGGGCCTCGTCCGACACCGCCACCACGCCCACGCCTTCCGTCTTCAGGCGGCGCAGTTCGTCGGTGAGAATCTGGAGGGATTGCCGCATTGCCTCAGGCGGAGCGCGTGGCCAGCAGCTTCTCGACATGCTTGCCGAGAAGATCGAATTCCAGATTCACGGGATCCCCGGCCCGCTTCTCCCGCAGATTTGTGACCTCCAAAGTGTGGGGAATGATCCAGACCGCGAGGCTGCGTTCCGTCGCCTCGGCGATTGTCAGTGAGATTCCGTCGATCGCGATGCTCCCCTTGTGCACCGTGTACCGTGTCAGCTCGGCCGGCACCGCGATCCGGAGGTAGTGATCCTTTCCTCTCGGTTCGAAAACCTCGACCCGGCCCAGGGCATCCACGTGCCCGGTCACGAAATGCCCGCCGATCTTCCCGCCGAACCGCAGACTGCGCTCGAGGTTGACCAGCGCCCCCGCCCGCAGGGCGGAGAAATTCGTTAGGCGCCGGGTCTCCTCCAGCACATCGAAGCGGATTGAGCTTCCGTCGAACTCCGCCGTCGTGAGGCAGCAGCCGTTGACGGCGATACTGTCGCCGGCCGCCAGGTCCTCCCGGACGACGCGGGCGGCCACCCGCAAGCTCCAGGCCTCGGTGCGCGGCTCGAACGCCACGACCTGGCCGGTTTCCTCAACGATTCCCGTGAACATGCGCGGCATGCAAATCGCGAATCCGGTGCCCGCCAAGCTGCAAACGAACCCGCCCGGAACCAATCCGAGGGCACGGGTCGCATTCGCCATCGCCTTTCTCCGGCGGGTTTCCATCTTCACCGCCGATCCCAGCCCTCGCCTCTCGCCGCCGTGGACGACGCAACCGAATACACCCCCGAACTCGAACGGGAATTGATCCGGCGAGCCCAGGCCGGCGATGAGGAGGCCTTCGGGACACTGATGCGCACCCACTACGAGCCGGTCTTCCGCCTCGTCCATTCCATCCTCCGCGACGAGCATTCGGCCCGCGACGTCTGTCAGGAGGTGTGGATTACCATCTGGCGCAACCTGGCGACATTCCGGGGTGACGCCAAGTTCTCGACCTGGGTTCACCCGATCGCCACGCGCCGGGCCATCGACCACCTGCGCCGACGGAACCGCTGGTTCAGCCGTTTCCTCCCCTTCGCCACCGCGGTTGACGACGAGGACGGTGGCGACCGCGTGCCCGCTGCCCCGGAGGCCCGGGAAGAAGGAGATCCCCGCTCCGACCTCGAGAAGATCGAGCGCGACGCACGGTTTGATCGTGCGATCGCTGCCCTCCCGCCCAAGCATCGCGCGGTGCTCGCCCTGCGCGAAGTTCAAGGACTGTCCTACGACGAGATTGCCCGCCAACTCGGGTTGGCCCGTGGAACCGTGATGTCGCGGCTCTTCCACGCGCGACGCCTGCTGGCCCAAAAACTGGAGAAACTGCCATGCGACTAATCACCCTCCTGCTCGCCCTCGGGTTCTGCTGCCACGCCTTGTCTCCCTGCCTTCAGGCGGCAGGTGGCGCCTCCGTGCAGGCGCTGCTCATCACGGCCTCCAACCAGAAGGGGCGCTCCGACCCCCGGCTCGCAAATTACGAAGCGACACTGCGGAGAAACCTTCCGTTCGACACGTACCGGCTCGCCGGCGAGGCCACAGCCGCCATCCCGGCCGATGGGCGCGGAACGGTTTCCCTCGGCCAGGGCCACCGGCTGGAGTTGCAGGGCGAAAAAGGGGGCGGCCCCGGGATTCGACTGAAGGTTCAATGGATGAACGGCAACCGGACCGTCTTGACCACTTCCCTCACCCTTCAACCCGGGGTACCTGCCGTCCCCGCGGAGGTGACGACGGCGAGGTGCCGGTCGTGCTCCTGATTGCCCGGTAGCGGGCCAATCGGAACACGTTTCCCGGAAGAAAGTGAATAGGCGGTCCGGTGTTCGCGTCTCAGGGGTGTATCTCAACCAAGGAGCCCACATGAACCGCATCACCCTTGCCCTGTTCGCCATCGCCGCCGTGGCCGCCCGGCCCCTGTCGGCTGAGACCCGTGTCAGCTTCGGAGTCAGCTTTGGTCACCCGCCACACCTGCCGCCACCGGTGGTGGTGGCCCCCCCAACGGTCACGGTGGTCGCACCTCACCCCGCTTCGGGTTACTGGCGTGAAGTGCTGGTCAAGACCTGGGTGCCCGAACGCTGGACCTACTCTCGCGACCGCTGGGGACGGACCATCCGGGTCCGGGAACCTGGCTACTTCACCTATCGGACCGATCGTGTCTGGGTCGAAACTGGTCCGACCTGCGCCCCGGCGCCCTATCCGCATCATCGCCGCCCCGGCCACCGGGGATGGTAAACTCCATCGCACGAAAATGACCTGCCGAGAGGCCAAGTCCCTGCTCTGCGCCGACCCGGAATCGCCCCTGGCGACGGGTCGGCGCGAGCTGCTGGCGGCACACCTCTCCGACTGCCCTTCCTGCCGCCAGGCGCGCGATCAACTTGCCGCCGCGCTCGCGAACTGGAAAGACTCGACCGACCGCGCCGCGGTGCCGGACCCGGCCCTCGAGTGGCAGAAACTGCGGCGGCGGATGCACGACCAACCAGCCACGACGGCCGCGCGGGCGACGCGCTTTCCCGCGCTCGGCTGGCTTGCGATGCCCCTCGTCGCCGCCGCGGCCATCGCGGTGGTCCTCCTGTTCCCTCGCGACTCCGCCGAAGATCGCCCGTCCGGCGCCCCGACGGCCGCCGTGGCCCGGGCCGACTCGGTCGAAGCCCCGGGAGGCAATGCCTCCACGATGGTCTTCGTCGATGACAAAAGCGGCTGGCTGATCGTGTGGGCCAGCGACGACACCGGGCGCGGCGGCTGAGGCCAGCCGCGTCGCTATTTCAGCTTCACCCGCAGCACGGCCGTCTCGTTGCCGCGCGCCACAAGCATCACAAATTCGGAGCGCGCGGCGTCTCGCTCGATTTCTCCGAGCCGGCCGGTCGCTGCCGCAAACGACTTCACATCCGCCCCGTCAATCTCGCGGATCCAGTCCTCCGGACGCAGGCCGGCCACCGCCACCGGGCTGCTGGCCTTGACGAAGTGCGCCACGACCCCGTTCAGCTCCGAGGGCTTGGTGCGGCGTTCCACGGCGTCGGAATAGACAAATTCCCGTGCCGTCAGCCCCAGGCGGTCAAAGTACATGCGCTGGGCTTCCCGCACCAGTCGCGGCTGCTCCCCCAGGGTCACCTTGAGGTCGAACCTCTCCGCGCCCCGCAGCACCGTGAGTGCCAGCACGTCGCCGGGCACCCTTCGCTCGACTTCGCGTTCGATGTAAGTGACCACCACCCGATCGGGCTTGAGCTGGGGCAACGGCTTCCCATCCAGCGCGAGCACGATGTCCCGGGCCTTCAGCCCGGCCACTTCCGCCGGACTGCCCTCCAAGACCTCGCTGACGACGGCTCCGGACTGCGCGGAAAGGTTCAGGAACTTGGCCACCTCGCGGTCCATCGGCTCCAGGCCGTACGCGCCCAGCCACGCCAGAGGCCGTCCGGAGACACTCTTCGGGATGCGGCCCAGGTGCGGCAGCACCTCGGTCGCAACGAGGAACGCGCTGCTTTCCTCGACGTTGATCAGCATCGTCGGGGACGGGCGCCCGTTGCGCGCAATCTGGAGGAAGGTTTGCCCCCCCGAAGGACCGGCGAGGCCGACCAACCCGCCCTCCCGGTTGAACACCGGCAACCCCGGAGCGGCCACCTCCTGCTGGGCGATGCCCGTGACCTGCGGCAGCGACTGCAGGAGCGCCACGTGGCTCTGCAGGAGGTAGGGCTGGAAGTCTTCCTCCTTTGGCCGGAGGCCGATCCCCCAGACAAACTCCGCCAGGGCAGGTACCATTCGGCCGTCTCCGGTCACAAATTCGGTGACGGGCACGAGCCGCGCCCGCATTGACTCCGCCGCCCGCACGAAATGCCAACCCGTGAAGGCATCCTGCCCGAGGTACTCCCCTGGGGTGCCCACGCCATCACCCGGGAGATACACCTTGAATTCCTTCAGTTGCCAGGTGGCGGCTCGCGGATCGATCGCCCCTGACTGCAGGATGATCGTCCCTGTGCGATCGATCACGGTACCCATGGAGACCGTCGGCCGTCGCTCGACTTCAGTCTCGGTCACATACTCGACCGCGACGACGCACTTCACGCGCTCCGCCCACAGGTTCGGCAGATCCGCCGCCGCCGCGCCGACGGTGCCCAGACCGAAAACCAGCAGCGCCGCCTGCACGCGGCGCCTCCAAGTGGTGCGAAATTCTGCCAGAAAACCAACGCTCGGTGGGTTCATGGTTTCAGGATCAGGAGGGACACCCGTCGGTTGCGCTGGGTTTCCAGAAGAGTCGGTGCCGGGCTGGCCTCGTAGGACGCATGCGCGGCCTTGATCACCTCGAGCGAGACAATCGCCTGTTGGTTGATCTTGGTGATGATGTCTCCGCGCGCCACACCGGCCACGTCCGCAGGGAAGCCAGGCTGCACCCCGATGACGACCACGCCGTTCGTATCCTCGAGTTGGTTCTCCCGCGCATACGCCCGGGATACCCGCCGCACACTCAGGCCCCACTTTTCGAGGGCCCACTCCTCGCCTACCCGGCTCTCGAGCTTCTCCGTCACCACCGTGTAATCGCGGGTCTCCGTCCCGCGCTTGATGGAGAATTTGATCCCCGTGCCAATCGCCTTCCCGGCGATGATATTCTGGATGGGCGGCAGTTGCTCCGGAAACCGGCCGTCCACCCGTACCCCGTCGATGGTCAGCACGATGTCGCCGGGGCGAATCCCTGCCCGCGCCGCCGGAGAGCCCGGATCCACGCTGTTGACCAGCATGCCGGTGTTGAGGGCGAGCGAATAGAAGTTCTCCAGGTCCTGCAGTGCCCCCGGGACGATGCCGACGTAGCTGCGAACCACCACGCCGTCCCGCACCAGCCGTTCGAGCACGACGCGCGCGGTGTCGGCGGGAATCGCGAACCCCAGGTTGTTCGCCCCCAGGTAACCGCGGGAGGAGATGCCGACCACCTTGCCATCGCCCGTGACCAGCGGCCCGCCGGAGTTTCCGGGATTGATCGCGGCATCCGTCTGCAGCCAGGTGTTGAACATGCCGGTCTCGTACCCCCCGACGCCCCGCGTATCCTCAAAGTAGCGGTTGTTGTTCGACACGATTCCCCGGGTGACGGTCCGGGTCAGGCCGTGGGGAGTGCCGACCGCAAACACCTCCTGCCCCGGAAAGAGCTTCCGGCTGTCCCCAAACTCCGCGGACGCCAGCTTGAACCCCCGTCGCTTCACCTCGGCCATGTCCAGGCGCAGCACCGCCAGATCGGTCCAGTGATCCCAGCCCACGAGGCGCGCCCCGACGCGCTCGAGATTGGCCAGGGTGATGTTGATCTCGACCGCCCGGCGGCTCGCGACGTGCGCATTGGTGAGCACGATGCCGTCGGCACTCACAATCACGCCGGAACCGATGCTCGCCGTGTAGCGGCGCGTGCCCGCCTCGAAGGTCTGCTCCCGCACGTCGATCCGCACCACCGCCTCCAGCAGCCGGTTGAAGCCACGGCTCATCGCCGCCTGCGCGGACGTCGCGCCC
>JACRQG010000045.1 GCA_016222805.1 Verrucomicrobiota bacterium
ATCTGCTGATCGGCTTCTGGTTCCACCAGCCCAGCGCGGCCGCTGCGGCGAGGAAGGCCTTCATCTCCACGCGCATCGGCGCCCTCGGCCTGCTGGTCGGCATGCTCTGGCTCTACGACGCCACCGGCTCCCTCCTTTTCTACGACGGCGGCAAGGGAGTGCTCGAGTCCGGCGCGCTCGCCGGTCTCGTGGCGCAAACCACGGTGGGCGGCCTGTCGGTCGCGACCGCGATTGGCCTGCTGATCTTCTGCGGGGCGGTGGGCAAGTCCGGCCAGTTTCCGCTGCACGTCTGGTTGCCCGACGCGATGGAGGGCCCCACGCCCGTGTCCGCGCTCATCCACGCCGCCACGATGGTCGCCGCCGGGGTGTTTCTGATCGCCCGGGTCTATCCGCTCATGGCCATCGATCAGGGCCTCGCCGCCGCGCCGCTCCACGCCCTCAGTGTCGTAGCGTTCACCGGCGCGATCACCGCGCTGCTCGGCGCCGTCATCGCCGTCGCGCAGTACGACATCAAGCGGGTCCTCGCCTTCTCCACCGTCTCGCAGCTCGGGTACATGATGCTGGCCCTTGGCGTGGGCTCCTGGGTGGCCGCCATCTTCCACCTGCTCACGCACGCCTTCTTCAAGGCCTTGCTCTTCCTCGGGGCGGGCTCCGTCATCCACGCGGCCCACCATGAGCAGGACATCCGCCATCTGGGCGGATTGCGCGGTCCGATGCGGACGACCTTCCTGACGTTTGCCATCGGGATGATGGCGCTGGCGGGCGTGCCGTTCCTTTTCTCCGGTTTCTGGAGCAAGGAAGCCATCCTGCATGCCGCGCACGGCTGGTCGGTCTCGCACCTGCCGTTCTATGTCGGACTGGCGGCGGTCGTGCTCACCGCGTTCTCCATGACGCGCCTGGCGGTCGAGACTTTCCTGGGCGCGCCCCGGGGCGAAGGAGCCGCCCATGCCCGCGAGAGTCCGCCTGCGATGAGCCTCCCGCTGATCCTCCTGGCAGTTTGCGCCGTTGGGCTCGGCTTCCTTGGCACCCCCTGGTGGCCCTGGCTCCAACGAACCCTGGATCCCACTTTCCACGCGGAGCCGGGCGGCGCCGGCCTGATGGCAACCTCGATTGTGCTCGTGGCCATCGGTCTCGGGTCCGGCTGGGCCCTCTATGCCCGGCGAATCCGCGCCCGGGCCGCGGCCGTCGATCCGCTGGCCGCCGCCGCCCCGCGGCTGTTTGCCGCCCTTGCCGGACGACTGGGTTTTGACGAACTCTACGCGGCCACGGTCGGCCGGGCCAACACGGCTCTCGCAGCCCTGGCCGACGGGCTCGACCGCTTCCTCTGGGACGGAACCGTGCGATTCCTCGCGCGCCTGGGCGAGTTCACCGGCCTCGTCACGCGCGACTCCGACGATGGCCTGCTCAACGCCGGTTTCAACGGCGTGAGCGAGCAACTTCGGCGCCGGGGCCTGGCCTACGCGCGCAGGCAGACCGGCGATGCTCACGGCTACCTGCGCATGGTTGGGCTGGCCTTCGTGCTGTTGGTGTTCGCCTTGCTGTGGGGAGGTGCGCGATGAACCAGGTCCCCTGGCTCTCCCTCGTGATCTTCACGCCGTGGGCCGGAGCCGTCCTGCTCGCGTTGCTCCGTCGCGCCCATCCGCACGTGTGCCGGACCCTGGCGTTGGGCTTCAGCCTTTCGACGCTCGCGCTCTCCCTGTTCCTGCTGGCGCGCTTCGATCCGGGCCGGTCGGGACTGCAGTTTCCCGAACTCCAAGTCTGGATTTCCGCCCTCAACGTCCACTATCGCCTCGGCCTCGACGGCCTCAGCCTCATCCTCGTACTGCTGACCGGCCTCGTCGCCCCGGCGGCGCAGCTCGCCTCGTGGCGCCTTGGCCATTCCGTCCGGCTCTTCGGACTTCTGCTCCTCCTGCTCCAGGGAGCCGCGCTCGGGGTCTTCCTCGCGCTGGATTTCTTCCACTGGTTCATCTTCTGGGAGCTGAGCCTCGTCCCCGCGTACTTCCTGATCAAGTTCTGGGGCGGATCCGGCGCGTCCCGCGCGGCGTATCAGTTTGTCGTCTACACCATCGGCGGCAGCGCCTTCATGCTGGTGGGCTTTGCCGCCCTGTTCGGAGCCACCGGCACCTTCGATTTCCTCGAGCTCGCGCGCCGCGCGGCCGAGGGCGAAGTCGCCGCCCGGCTGGGCCCTTGGGGGGTTCGGGCCGTCTTCCTGGGGGTCTTCCTGGGCCTGGCCGTCAAGGTACCGCTGTGGCCCCTGCACACGTGGCTGCCCCCGGCCTACGCCGAGGCCCCGACCGGGGTGTCGATGTTCCTGACCGGCGTGATGTCCAAGATGGGCGTCTACGGTTTCCTTCGAATCCTCTGGCCGATCTTTCCCGCGGAACTCCACGCCGCCGCTCCCTGCCTGATCGTTCTCGCCCTTGGCGGCGTCGTCCTCGGGGCATGGGCGGCGATGCGCCAGACCGACCTGAAGCGCATGGTTGCCTATTCGTCGGTCAACCACCTCAGCTACTGTCTGCTTGCCCTCTTTGCCGTGGCCCACGCCACCGGACGCCCGGGCCTCTCCTCCCCGGCCGCCGCCAGTGCGCTCAGCGGCACCCTGCTCCAGCTCTTCAACCACGGTCTCTCGGCGGCCGCCCTCTTCCACTGCGTCGGCCTCCTCGAGGTGCGGGCGGGCGGGCGGCGCGGACTCGATGACTTCGGGGGCGTGCGCACCGTGGCGCCGGTCCTGGCGGGATTCTGCGGGGTGGCGATGTTCTCCTCCCTCGGCCTCCCGGGCCTGAACGGCTTCGTCGGGGAGTTCCTGATCTTCCGGGGTGTCTTCGGCCTGGCGCCCGCCGCGGCCGGGATTGCGTGCCTCGGCCTCCTGGCGACGGCCCTCTTCCTGCTGACCTTCTGGCAGCGGGTGTTCCACGGCCCCACCGGGGCTTCGGTCGCGGGATGGCGCGACCTGACCCTCGTCGAGATCGCCCCGCTTGTCCCGCTCACGGTGCTGATGTTTGTCCTCGGCGTTTATCCCCAGTTGTTGGCGGGGCTGATCAATCCCCTCGTCACGGCCTGGGCCGGCCACCTCGTCCTGCCATGAACGCGCTGCCGTGGACCATCTACTTCTCGTTTGCCGGCGCGCTGCTGGCGCTAGTGGCGGGCACGCATTCCGCGGCCGTGGCCCGCCGCGTCGCCCTGACGACCGCACTCGCCGGCCTGGCCGCCGCCGCCCTGGCCGCGGCACGCTTCGTGCCCGGCCCGGGGATGCAGGATCTTCAGGACGTGGCGTGGATTCCGGAACTGGGGATCCGGTATCATCTCGCCGCCGACGGCATCAGCCTGACCCTGGTGCTGCTCACGGGCATCGCGGCGACGGCGGGGGTGTTGTTCTCCTGGAACATCGAAGAGCGGGTCGGCGAATTCTTTGCGCTCTACTTCGCCCTGATTGGCGGCGTCTACGGGGTGTTCCTGAGCGCCGACGCCTTCGTGCTCTTTGTCTTCTACGAGATCGCGATCGTCCCCAAGTACTTCCTGATCGCCAACTGGGGTTCCACGAACCGCGAGTACGGCGCGATGAAGCTGGTGCTCTATTCGTTCGTCGGAAGCGCCCTCGTGCTGGCCGGTCTCCTCTGGGCCTATGCTGCGGGCGGGGGCAAAAGCTTCGCGCTCGCCGACTTGGTGCGCACGGCGGCCGGGTTTTCGCGCACCGAGCAGCTCGCGATGTTCGCCCTGGTCTTCCTCGGCTTCGGCATCCTCGCGGGACTCTTTCCGTTCCACACCTGGGCGCCCACCGGCCACGTCGCCGCTCCCACCGCGGCCTCGATGCTCCTCGCCGGGGTGGTGATGAAACTGGGCGCCTACGGGTGCCTGCGCGTCGCCATGCCGATGTTTCCGGCCGGGCTGGCCTTCTGGCAGCCGGCCATCGCCTGGCTGGCGATCGCGGGGATCCTCTATGCCGGGCTGGTGGCGCTGGTGCAGGAGGATTTCAAGTTCGTCATCGGCTATTCCAGCGTGAGTCACATGGGCTTCGTGCTGCTCGGGCTGGCCTCCGCCAATCCCCGCGCGGTCAGCGGTGCGGTGCTGCAGATGTTCTCCCACGGTGTCATCGCCGGCCTGCTGTTCGCCGTGGTCGGGCGGATGGTTTATGAGCGCACGCATACCCGCCGCCTCGCCGACCTGCAGGCCATGCCGTTGCACCGGTGGCTTCCGTTCCCGGCCCTGGTCTTTGTCCTCGCCGGTCTCGCGTCGATGGGCATGCCGGGCTTCAGCGGATTCCCGTCTGAATTGACGATTCTCATCGGCGCCTGGAAGACCTCACCGGTCTGGGCCCTCTGTGCGGGTGCCGGTGTGCTGGTGGCCGCCGCGTTCACGCTTCGCGCGATTCAGGTCGCGTTCTTTGGCCGTGCCAACCGGCACGAAGCCCCTTCCCATCGGATCGAGGCTGAACTGCGGACGGACGACAACGTGGAAACCACTCCCGCTCTCGCCACGCCCCATCATCCCTATGCGCCGATATCCTGGCCGGAGAAGGCCGGCGCCCTTCTCTTGATCGCCGCCACCGTCTACATTGGCCTGCGCCCGGACTTCCTTCTCCGCTGGATCACGCCGGCGCTGGAATCACCGATGCTGCAGGCGATCCTGAAGGGGGGCACGCCATGAACGTCGCCTACGGAGACCTCCTGCGGGCGTTCCTGCCGGAAACGTGCCTGGTGGCGGGCGCGCTTCTCGTCCTCGCGGTTGATCTGGCCACGGGCCGCCGCCGCGCCCGTCCCGAGCGCATGGCCACGGCCGCCGTCGTCGGAGCCATCGCCGTGCTGGCGGCAGCGCTCGGAACTCTGGCGATGGGGACCAGCGGCGCCGCTTTCGGGGGAGTGCTGGTCCTCGATTCCCTCTCCGTCGCGACCCGGCTCGGCGTGCTCCTGCTCGCCTTCCTCACGTTGTTGCTGGTGGGGCCGCTCGTGCGCCTGCCACACCCGGCGGAGTATGTGGCGGTGCTGCTCTTTGCCACTGCTGGACTCACGATGATGGCGGCGGCGCAGCAGTTGCTGCTGGCGTTTGTCGCGCTCGAACTCGCCAGCCTGTCGCTCTACATCCTGGCCGGATTTGACAAATCGCGGCCCGACTCGGCGGAGGCCGCGTTGAAGTACTTCCTGTTCGGCGGAATCTCCGCCGCCTTCCTGCTCTTTGGTTTCAGCCTGATCTACGGCCTGACCGGCTCCATCGAACTGCCGGAGATCGCCCGCACCCTCGCCACGCAACCGCCCGGGCCCCTACTGGCAGTCGCGCTTGTGATGGTGCTGGTCGCCTTCGGTTACAAGGCCGCCGCCGCGCCGTTCCACCTGTGGGCGCCCGACGTTTACCAGGGTGCGCCGCCCTCGTCCGCGGCCTTGATCGCGTCCGCCTCCAAGCTCGCGGGCTTCACCCTCTTCGTCCGCCTCTTGTGGGGCGGCTTGGCCGCCCCTCCCGGTGTGCCTTCCTGGGGCGCCGTCGCCGCGATCCTCGCTGCGGTTTCGCTGCTGCTCGGCAACGTCGCCGCCCTCGCCCAGACCAACCTGCGCCGCCTCCTCGCCTATTCGGCCATTTCCCACGCCGGCGCGCTGCTCCTGGGCGTAATCGTCGCCGGGCGGGCCGGTCCGGGGCCGCTCTTCTATTACGCCGCCACCTACGGCATCGCCACCGTCGGCGCCTTCGGTGTCATCGCCGTCCTCGACCGCGCCGGCGGTTGCCAGACGATCGCCGACCTCGCCGGCCTGCACCGGCGCTCTCCCCTGCTGGCGGGCTGCCTCGCGGTTTTTGTTCTCTCCCTCGCCGGAATCCCGCCGCTGGCCGGCTTCTTCGGCAAGTTCGTGGTCTTTGCCGAGGCCCTCCGCGCGGGCGGCCTGGCCGGTGCCCCCGGCTGGCTGGCCCTGCTCGCCATCGCGATGAGCGCCGTCGCGCTGTACTATTATCTGCAGATCCTCAAGCAGGCCCTCGTTGCCCCGGCGTCCCCGATCGCCTCGCGGCTGGCAGTGCCCGCCACCGCCGCCGCCGCCCTTGTCGCCGCGGCGCTCCTTCTCCTCGGCCTCGGCCTGTATCCGTCCGTCCTCCTACGCCTGTTTGTCTCCGGCTGACAGGCCAATTCCCGGGGGACATTGGCCAAAATCTGCGCAACAAAACAGAGACAGCGCACGGCGGGCCGCGCCCATCGCCTGCTAGGCTTGGCAGCATGGCAACCTTTGCTGAACGCACCCCCGACAACGTCCCCGGGCGTTACTATGTCGATACCACCTGCATCGATTGCGACCAGTGCCGGGTCATGGCCCCGGACCTCTTCGCCCGCAACGACGACACCGGTCTGACGTTTGTCTCCCGGCAACCCGTCACCGAAGACGAACTTTCCCTCGCCGAGGAAGCCCTGAACGCCTGCGCCACCGCCTCGATCGGCAACGACGGCGTCTGACGCCAACCCCTTTCCGATGAACGACCTGATTATCGGCATGGCCGGCTCGGGCGGCGACGGCATTGTTTCCGCCGGCGAGTCCCTCATCAGCGCCCTGTCGCGCGAAGGCTACTACGCCATCCTGACCAAGAGCTTCGGCTCCCAAATCCGCGGAGGTGAATCCTCGTGCCGCCTGCGCGTCGCCACCAGCCCCGTCCTGAACCCGGGTGGGACGCTTTCCGTCGCGGTCGTGCTCAATTGGGAGGACTTCCTGCGCTTCGGCGGAGAACTCCCAGTCGGGACCGACACGGTCGTCATCTACGAGAAGAAGACCGGCGTGGAGCCGGCTGCCATCCCGCTCAAGGTGAAGCCCGCCATCGTGATGTCGGTGCCCATGTCCGAGCTGGCGATGAAGGCCGCCGGCACCCTACAGGCGAAGAACAATGTGGTGCTCGGCCTGCTCGCCGGTTGGTTCGGACTTGGCCGCGATGCCATCCTCGAGGGCATCCGGCGCAAGTTTGGCAAGAAGGGTGCCGAGGTGCTCCAGGGCAACGAGCGGGCCTTCGCCGCCGGATTTGATTACACGGCGCAGCATCCCATCGATGCTTCGAAACGTCTCGCCCCGCCCGCAGGCGGAGGCGGGAAGCGTCAGGTGATTGACGGCAACGAGATGTGCGCGAATGCGGCGCTCTTCGCCGGATGCAAGTTCTTCGGCGGCTATCCGATCACGCCAGCCACCGAGATCATGCAGTATCTCCAGAAGGACATCTGGAAGCACGGCGGATCCATCCTGCAGGCGGAGGACGAGATTGCCGGCATCGCCGCGGCGGTCGGCGCCTCCTTCGCCGGCCGCAAGTCCATGACCGCCACCTCCGGACCGGGCCTTTCCCTGAAGGCCGAGGTGCTCGGACTCTCCAGTGTGGTGGAGCTGCCGCTGGTGTGCGTGAACGTCCAGCGCGGCGGCCCCTCGACCGGCATTCCGACCAAGTCCGAGCAGGCGGACCTCTTTGCCGCCGCGTTTTCCGCGCACGGCGACACCGTCCGGCCCATCCTGGCGCCCATCAGCGTGGAGGACATGTACGGCGTCACCGTCGAGGCCTTCAACATCGCCGAGCAGTACCAGACCCCGGTGATCGTGCTTTCCGACCAGGAAATCGCGCAGCGCAAGGACATCGTCGACCCGGTGGACACGTCGCGCTTCCAACTGGTGGATCGCCAGCACCCCTCCGCGGCGGAACTGCAGGACTATGCGCGGTTCCGTTTCACGGAGTCCGGCGTCAGCCCGATCAGTCACCCCGGAATGGCCGGCGGCAGTTATCTCGCCGCGGGCATCGAGCACAACGAGAAGGGCGCTCCCACCAGCAGCGGCGAAATGCACGCGCGCATGAATGACAAGCGCCTGCGCAAACTCGACCCGCTCAAGACCCGGGCCGACCTCTTCCTCCTGGAGGGCGACCCCTCCGCTCCCATCGGCCTGATCAGCTGGGGCAGCATTGCCGGCGTCTCCCTCGAGGCCGTGCGGGCCGCCCGCGCCCGCGGCGCCAACGTGAAGCTGCTCGTTCCCAAGCTCCTTTATCCGATTGCCGAGCAGGTCTACGCGGATTTCTTCCGCTCCCTCCAGCACTGCCTCGTCGTCGAACAGTCCCACCAGGGCCAGCTCCACCGGCTGATCCGCATGTGGGTCGACGTGCCCTCCCGCTTTACCGCGATGGCCAAGAGCGGCGCCAACCCCATCACCCCGGACGAAGTCCTGCAGCGGATCCTGGCCCTCGCCGCCTCTCCCGCCGCGCAACGGTAGCCTTACCCACCCCGACCGCCATGTCCTCCGAAGCTCACGACTGCGGCTGCCCGCCCGCCCCTTCCACCGAAGCCTACACGGCCAAGGATTTTCGCAGCAACCTCAAGCCCATCTGGTGCCCGGGTTGCGGCGACTACGGCGTGGTCACCGCCCTTTACCGGGCCCTGGCCAACATCGGCCGCCCGCCTCACGAAATTGCCTTCGTCTCCGGCATCGGCTGTTCCAGCCGCATTCCGGGCTACACCACCGCCTACGGGTTCAACTCCGTCCACGGCCGCGCCCTTCCGATCGCCCAGGGCATCAAGATGGCCAACCCGGAACTCCTCGTCCTCGTCGCCGGCGGTGATGGCGATGGCTTTTCCATCGGCGGTGGTCACGTGCCGCATGCCATCCGGCGCAATCTCGACCTCACGTACATCGTGATGGACAACCACATTTATGGCCTGACCAAGGGCCAACTGTCGCCCACCACGCCGCGGGGTTCGAAGACCTCGACCTCGACGTACGGCAGCATCGAGGAGCCGGTGAACCCGCTGCTCTATGTGCTGGCTTACGGCGCGGGTTTTGTCGCGCAAGGCGTGCCGGCCGACATGGACGGCCTCGCGAAGATGATCGAAGAGGCCATCCGCTACCCCGGCTTCTCGTTCGTCAACATCCAGTCGCCCTGTGTGACC
>JACRQG010000046.1:0-277048 GCA_016222805.1 Verrucomicrobiota bacterium
CCATGAAGGTCGAATTGCCCCGGGCGAGATCGTCACTCGCCCCGACGCGGGAAAAGATGCGATCCACCAGCCCGACGCGACAGGCCTTCGCCGGCACCCAGCAACCTACTTGCGCCAGCAGCGTGATCAGCGCCACCTGGCGGATATAGGTCGACTTGCCCGCCATGTTGGGACCGGTCAGGAGGACGATCTGCGCGTCGTCGCACGCCAGCAGCGTGTCGTTGGGCACGAAGGCGCCACTGCCGCCGCGGGGGAGGCTGGCCTCCGGTGACCGCAGGACCTGTTCCACCACCGGGTGGCGGCCCTCGGTGATTTCCAGGACGTTGCCGTCGTCGAGGACCGGCCGCACGTAGTCCCACTCCCGGGCGAGCAGGGCCCAGCCGGCCAGGACATCCAGTTCGGCCAGCAGCTCGGCGGCCTGCGTCAGCGCCACCGACTCGTCCACGACGGCGGCCACCAGCGCCGTGAAGAGATCAAGCTCACGTGCGTGGGCGTTCTCCTCGGCGTGGAAGATCTCCTTCTCCTTCTGCTTCAGCGCCTCGGTGACATACCGCTCGCCGCCGACGGTGGTCTGCCGGCGGATGTAGTCGGCCGGGACGAGGTGCAGGTTGGCCTTGGTGACCTCGATATAGTACCCAAAGTTATTCGTGAACCTCACCTTCAGGCTGCGGATGCCGGTGCGCTCCTGTTCGCTGCGCTCAAGGTCCGACAGCCAGGTCTTGTTGTCGGTCGTGAGCGCCCGCAGGCGATCCAGCTCGGCGTCGTATCCGGAGCGGATATACTGGCCGTCGGCGAGGTCGTTGGGCAGCTCGTCCGCGAGGGCGCGGCCGAGCAGTTCGCGCAGCGGCGGGAACTCCGGGAGGCGCTCCGCCAGTCGATTCAGGCCCCCGGTTGCGCCAAAGGCGGCCAGGGTGGTTCGCAGCGCGGGCAGCTGGCGCAGGGTGTCGCGAATCCCCCCGAGTTCGCGCGGGTTGCGGAGGCGGTTCTGCAGCCGGCCGAGGATGCGGGGGATGTCGCGCACGGCGCCCAGTTGCTCGTGCAGTTCGGCCAGTCGCATCGGCTGCGCCAGCAATTCCCCGACGAGTTCCTGGCGCCGGCGGATTTCGTCCAGCTCCAGCGACGGGGCGGCCAGCCAGCGCTCCAGCAGCCGGGCGCCGGCGGCGGTGGTGGTGCGGTTGATGGCCTGGAGCAGGGAACCCTCGCGCGTTCCGCGGCTCGAGGTGAAGATCTCCAGGTTGCGCAGCGTGGCCGGGTCGAGGAGGAGCGTACGTGCGCTGCGGTACTCCTGAAGGCTGCGCAGGTTCTCCGGCTTGGCGCAGAGGTTCTCCGTGGCGTAATACACGAGCGCCCCCGCGGGACCGAGTCCCGGATGGGAGTGGGGGAGCCCGAAGCCCTGGAGATTGAGCACGCCGAGGGTGTCCATCACGGTGCTGGCCCCGGTCGCGGTGTCGAAATGGTAGCCCGGGAGCTCCGAAACGAGGCGATCGGTGCAGAACCCCTGCAGGGCGTGCAGACCGGTCTCTTCGTGGGGCGACTGCGCCCAGCGTTCGCGCTCGCCTTCGATCACCAGGAGCTCCGCGGGATCCAGGGCGGTCAGGACCGGCAGGAGGTTGGCGATCTGCGGATCGCTCGCGAGGCGAAACTCCCCGGTGGAAAGGTCCAGCCAGGCGGCGTGCAGCCCCTGGCGATCGCAGGCCAGCGCCGCCAGGTAGTGGTTGCGCGCGGCGTCCAGCTGGTTCGCGGCCAGGGTGGTGCCGGGCGACAGGATCCGCGTCAGCTGCCGGCGGACGAGTTTCCCGGCTTTCGCCGGCTCCGCCTGATCGCAGATCGCCACCTTGCGACCCGCGGCCAGCAGCTTGCTCACATAGGTGTCGAGCGCGTGCGCCGGCAGGCCGGCCATCGGGTGGTCGATGCGCTTGGTCAGCGTGAGACCGAGCAGTTTGGACGCCACGACGGCGTCCTCGAAGAACAACTCGAAGAAATCACCCAGCCGGAACAGCAGGAGCGTGTCGCGCGGCAGGCCGCGCTTCACCTCGAAATACTGCTGCATCATCGGCGTGAGCTTCGAGTCGGACATGGGCAGGTGCGCTCGATGCCAGAGACCCGGAACGCGGGACGCAAGCCGCCGGTGGAAAGGGCCGGCCGACGACGCCTCTTGGGCGCGCGCAGAGCGTCGACCGATTTCGCCGGCGCACAGGAAGCGTACCCAGGCGAACTGCTCGCCGGCGTTGTGGGAGACACGTGCCTGGTTAAAACGCGAGCCGGCCTCCATCAGTCCTCGCCAATGGCCATTGGAGGTCGGCTCAACGCCGGAAGCCCTTCTCAGTGCCGCCCCGCGGACCGCCGGGCTTGACGGATCCGGTCTGCCACTGGCGGGCCAGATCGAGGTCCGCGGCGACCTTGGCAGTAAGCGCGGTGAGATCGACGTGGCCCACCCGATTGTAGAGCGCCGGCACATAGCGGGCGTCGCGCACGGCGGCGTAACGCTGCCAGTGCTGCAGGGCCGCTTCCAGGTGCCGTACCGCGGTGGCCTGGTCGGCGGGGTCGGCGGCGGAATCGTAGAGGGCGAGGGCGCACGCCGCGCGGATCTTCTCCGCATAGTAGTGGCCGAGTTGCGCGAAGCACGTGAAGTCATCGAGCGTGGCCGCGAGTTCGGCGGAACGGTCGGCGTGGGGCCGGAGTTCCGCCACGAGCCGCTCGGTCTCGAGGGCGAGGCCACGAAGGCGATCGGCGATCTGCGGCGGTGTCGTGCCCTGCATCGGCCGTTTTTCTTCGAGACGCTGCCGCCACTCGCGGATGTCGAGATTGCCGGAGCCAGGCATCGTGATGCCCTCCACAAAATGCCGCACCGTGTAAAAGCCCTTGTTGCGCGGGCTGGCCAGACAGGCTTCCGGAAACCACTTCAGATCGATATCGCCCCAGAAGAAGCTGGTGATTGTGGGGATGACGCGCGAGGCGGCGGTGGAGGCGGCGAAGAGTGTGGCCGCGGGCACCCCGGGGAAGCGCGCGGCGAGGAGGCGTTCGAAGTGGGCGTTGGGCAGGGTGGGGTCGAAGGCGAGCCGACCCCAGAGCAGGAAGCTGTACCACTGTTTTTCGATCACGAGCGGGCGCGGACCGGTGGCAGGAGGCTGGCGCTCGAGAAAGGAGCGGCCCCAGACGTACCCATCCGGGCCCATGTAGAACCCGGCGCATTTGTCGGCGGCCGGCATGTTCACGACGTAGTCGCGCGCGTAGTCGGGGTCGCCCCAGCGGAAGGTGTAAATGTCGTCGTTGCGTACGGTCAGCCAGGTGCGCAGGCCGGGCGCGATGCCCTCCAGCAGCGGCTGGATGAAGGGCGGATTCGGAATCGAATACATGTGCGCCACCGAGTACTTGAAGCTGAAGTCGAAGGTCGCCGGGAAGCCGGGGTAGTCCTTCCAGGCATCGATAATCTCGCTCTGCGCGGTCCAATGAAACCGGTGGATCATCCGCACGACGCGCTGGGAGTCGCTCTTCAGGGCGTCGCGCACCCCTTCGCCGTAGGTCTCCCAGAGCCATTTCTCCTTCAACTTGGAATCCATCTTCTGCGGCATGCCCTCGCCAGCGGTGATGCCGAAGCCGGCGAGCAGCGGATAGGTCGTGACCATCTCGCGCACGCTGGCGCGGAAGTAGGCCTTGGTGATCGGGTTCTCGAGATCGTTGGTGATCCCGTGCTTCCCCTCGGCTCCAAAGGTGAAGGTGTTCCAGGTGAACACGTACACCGCAATGCCCCGCTCGTGGGCGTGGCGCATCACCCAGCGCCAGAACTCGATCTTCTCCTCGATGGTGAGGCGTTTCACCACCTCATGGTCGGCGAGCATGGCTGGTTTCACCATGTCGGTGCCCGCGAAGGAAAAGTCATGGTCGAGTTTGACGCGGGTGCGCCAGACGTCGGCGAGGGCCACCTCGGGAAACTCGGGCACCTTGACGAGCGAAGGGAACGGGTGGAGCGACCAGAGGGAGAGCACGTTGTAGCGGTGGCGGGCGAGTTCATCGAGGTAGGAGCGCCAAAACTCGCGGTCCCACATCTCGGGGAGGTTGGCCTGTGCGGCGTCGGAGCAGTCGGTGTAGCTCGGCGTGCGGAGATCGAGGGGAAGGTTGAACTTGATGCCGCGTTGCGCGACGTGCGGGGAACGCGCGCCTGCCTTCAGGCTGGCGGTCGTGCCGAGCCGCAGGGCCTCGGCCACATCGAGCCCGCCGTACATGGCGCCCACCGCTCCGCTTCCAACCACGCGCAGACGGCCGGCTCCGTGGCGTTCGATCCGGTAGCCCTGGGGATTGCCCCCTTTCGCGGCATCGACTTCGAGGGCAACCACGAGTGGCGCGCCGGTGGGAGCCAGCGCCGCGGCGCGCTCAATCTCGGTGGCGGCAAAAGCAAGGGCGGGGAGGGCGCGGTCGCAGGACAGTTCGACGCGTGTGGCGGCAGAAACGGCAAGTGGCGTCAGGAGGAGAAGACAAGGAACTCGAAGTTTCATCATGAAAGGCTCCTGGGTGACCAAGTCAGGGACACGGGCGGCGCAATTTGACGGTACAGTTGAATCGCGCGCGGAGAGACCGGATGCAGCCCTGTGCTTCGGAGGGCCTCCGGCCGTTCCGACTCCGCTCCGCACACGCCGACAGAGAGCTGGACCATGAGGCAAGGCGATTCGACGCACCGCCCCTTCATGTCAGAGATCTCTATCGCAGGAGAAGACAAACTGGCGCGGGAGCGTGCGCATCGTGGTCAGGGAAGCCGCCGTGTAGTGCGCGCAATTCCGGGCGACATCCTTGTCGCCCGGGAAGGCGTTGCGAATGCGCGCGCCGGCCGTGTCTTTGCGATTTCCCAGCCACTGCGTCAGTCCGCTCGCCGCAGCCGCGCGTCGGAGAGGTCGAACTGTCCCGTGGCATCCTTGGGCAGCACGAACCGCAGGGTGGTGTCGTCTTTGGTCGGAGACTTGATTTCGAACTCCACGACGTGCTCCTGCCACTCCGACGCGAGCGGCATCGTCGTTCCCGGGGCGAGGGCGCGGTTCCCGTCGGCGACGTCGAATTGGACCGCCATTTCCGCCGTTCCGCGCACCCGACACGCGAACCGGTAGCGACCGGGTTCGAGCTTGCGCTCGGGGAAGAACGTGTACTTGAGCGAGGCGCTTGGCCCGAAGTTTCCGACCACGCTGAGCACGCGGCGACCGGCGGCGTTCGCCACCGGACCATCGGCGCTGACCCGTTTTTCGATCGTCTTGGACCGGCTTTCGAGATTCCAGTAGCGCCACGGATCGATGAGTTCCTGCTGGGGATTGGGCAGCCAGCGGGGCAGCGCCTTCACTACGGGCGGAGGCGGTGGCTGCACGGCGAGGAGCGGGGCGGGTACCTCGTAGGAAAGGGTGTCATCGAAGGCCGGGTCGTCGAATGTGACGTTCCCCAAGGTGACTTCCGTCGGAATCTGGCCGACCCCGATGAACCCGATGGGATGCCAGCCTCCGCGGAAGTAGTTTCGGATCGCGAACCGCGCGCTCGGCACCATTCCGCCCTGACGGTCGAGGATTGCGAGCGCCAGGACGTAATCTCCCTTCGGCAGTTCGTTGGGCAGTGCGACGCTCCCTGTGGCTTGATGCGCCTTGGCCGGACGGCGGTAGGCGTGTGTGTCGCTGTCCCAGTACTCGCCGGGAAGCCAGCGCCGGACGTCCACGCCCGCCAGTGCAGCCGACCACACTGGCTTTCGGGTGCGGGGTTCGAGAAGCCCCACCGCCACCGGCCAGTCCAGGTAGAACGGGGCGCTGCCGGTGTTCCGGACCGTGAGCCTGACTTCCAGGTCTCCGTTCGATGGCACCGTGGATGGGTACCTCACTTCGTCGATCACGAATCGGTAACCAAAAGCCTGCTGCATCTCCGCCGCGCCCTCCAGCACGGGATAGGCCGGCACCTTCATCGTCTCTTCCGGCGTACGCCCGAAGGTCTTCTCTGGCTCAGACTCCGGACGCTGCTTCTGCCAGTTGTACTCTACCTCGCCCTCGATGGGCGCGGCCTTCCAGACCTCAGGATAGACGTGCGTGGCCTGCCACGGAAACTGATCCACGGCCTTGGTCGGCGGTTCCCGGCTCAGTGTCGCAAAGGTGTCGTAGTAGAGGCCAAATCCAGCCGCCATGAACTCCGCGTCGTGGTGGCGCACGAGCACCGGCTTGTGTTTGAACGCCCGCCGAAACGCCTCGGCCAGGAGCCGACGCTGTTCGGCCGTGGGGGCCGGATTGTGGTGCTCACCCCAAAAGCCAATCAGTCCCATCTGCACCGCGAAAATCCGCGGGTCCTGATCCCACGCTTTTCCCAGCTTGGCGATGAGACCCCGAAGCCTCTGCTGAAAGGCCGGGCTGTCGTAGTCGCAGACGGCCAGATCGGCGGGCCAGTGTTGTTTGGGGGCCGTCGCGCTCCCCGGCGTGCCGTTCCAGTCCAGATACACCCGCGGTACCAGCTTGACGTTCAGTTCCTCGAAGCGCCTGCCCCCGATCTGCGTGATCCGGTTGGTGTGGGCGATGATTCGGTCCACGGTGTCTTCGGCGCAGACTTCAATCGCATTCCAGGGAATGTAGGTGCGCTGCAGCAGTCCGAAGCCGCCCGGCTTGAAGGCGCGAAAACCCTTCAGCGGGTTGTTGATCGCCCCCGTGTACGCTTCCGGGGCAACGGTCACCCAGCCGGCTCCGGGGGAGTCCGGTTGCGCCGCCCGCAAAGAGACGAATCCCAGAGGAACGAACACCTCCAGCACGAAGCCCCAAACGCCCCAGATCGCCATGCGGCTCGTTCTCTTCATGGTGGTTCGGAGTAGGCCGGGATTGTGCCGTTGTCGGTCAGGACCCGAACGATGGCGTCAGGTGCACCAGATGCCAGAGACGTGGACGTCGGGACGCAAGCCGCCGGTGGAAAAGGCTGGCCGCACCGCGGCCCCGCGGAGAAAACGCCCGCGTGGTGCCACTCTTTCATCGTGATCTCGGAGGCGGCGGCCGTCCGCCCCTTGTGCTGTTGCACGGCATGCTCGGCTCTTCGCGCAACTGGCTGAGCGCGGGTGCGGACCTGGCGGAGTGGTTTCACGTCTTCGCCCTTGATTTCCGGAATCACGGTCGTTCCCCGCATGCGGACGAGATGTCGTACGCGGAACTCGCGGCGGACGTCGTGGCCTGGATGGATCGCCAGGGATTGCCCGCCGCCACCATCGCGGGGCACAGCCTGGGCGGGAAGACCGCCATGCTCCTGGCCTGTCGCCACCCCTCCCGCGTGCGACAGTTGGCCGTCATCGATATCGCGCCGTGCGACTATTACTGGCCGGCGCACCGGGCCAGTTTCGCCGCCATGAACGAGCTCGATCTCCGCGACCTGCGCTCTCGCGCGGAGGCCGAACTTCGGTTTGAGGCCCGCGTGCCGAGTTGGGGGATGCGGAAGTTTCTGGCCACGAACCTGGAGCAGGGCGAAGACGGCCGCTGGTACTGGCAGGTCAATCTGCCGGTGCTGACCCGCGCGCTCCCCGAGTTGGAACGCAACCCACTTGCCCCCGGCGCTGCGTTTGCCGGTGAGACGCTGTTCATCGCGGGTGGACGATCCGAGTACGTCACCCCCGCCGACCACGTGACGATCCGCCGGCATTTTCCGCAGGCGCGGATCGAGGTGCTGGCCGAAAGCGGCCACAATCCCCACCTCGAAGCCCGTCCGGCCCTGGTCGATCTTCTCCGCACGCTGGCGCATCCCGAGGGCGCCGTTTGAAGTCCTGGCCACCGTCGGCGTACTCGGGTGTTGCGCGGCGCGCAAAACCGTTTGGATTGACCCGTGTGAAGTTGCACGTGCTGCCAGCCGGGCCCATCCAGACCAACGCGTACCTGCTGACCGCGCCGGAGCGGGGCGAGGCGGTCCTGATCGACGCTCCCGGTGAAATCTGGGCGGAGATTCAGCCGGTGTTGCAGGCGGACGGATGCCGGCTGACGGAAGTCTGGATCACCCACGGGCATTGGGACCACACGCAGGGTGCGGCCGAGGTCGTGCGGGGTGCTGGGGCCAAGGTGCGCGCGCACCCCGACGATCGTACCTTGATCGAGACACCACAGATCATGGAGCACTTCATGGGGGAATCCCTCGGCCTCGAACCGGTGGCCGTGGATCACTGGCTGCAGCCAGGGGAGCAGTTCGAATCCCTGGGCACGACCGTGGAGGTCCGGCATGTCCCGGGCCACTGTCCCGGCAACGTCCTCTTCAATTTCCCCTCGGCCGCCGCCGCGTTTGTCGGCGATGCGCTGTTCCGCCGCAGTGTCGGCCGCACCGATCTACCGGGTGGTAGTTTTGAGACGCTGGCGCGCAGCATCCGGGAACAGATCTACACGTTGCCGCCGGCGACCCGGATCTTCCCGGGCCACGGACCCGCCACCACCGTGGCCGAGGAGCAAGAGGAGAATCCCTATGTCAGCGGTTGATCCCAACCAGGTGAAGTTCATGCAACGCGCGCTGGAGATGGCGCGCAGCGTCTGGGGCAACACCCACCCCAACCCGATGGTGGGGGCGGTCATCGTCGAGGATGGAGTCGTGGTCGCCGAGGGCGCGACGGCTCCCGACGGCGGGCCGCACGCGGAGCGCCTCGCCTTGCTCGCGCGCGGCAAGCCCCCGCGCCCGGGCGCCACGCTCTACGTGACCCTCGAGCCCTGCTCGACCCACGGACGCACCGGAGCCTGTACCGAGGCCATCATCGCGGCCGGGATCAAGCGCGTGGTCGTCGGCGCCACCGACCCCAACCCCGAACATGCGGGCCGCGGCTTCGCCCTTCTCCGCGAGGCCGGCGTCGAGGTGATCACCGGAGTCCTCGAGCGGGAATGCACCGACCTCAACCTGATCTTCAATCACTGGATCACGCGCAAAGGGCCGCTGATTGCCGCCAAGGTCGCCTCGACCCTCGATGGCAAGATTGCCTGCCGCACCGGGGAATCCCGCTGGATCACCAACGAGGCGTCGCGCGCCGACGTCCATCGTTGGCGCCGGCTGTTCCCGGGGATCGCGGTCGGCGCGATGACCGTCCTGAAGGACAACCCGCGTCTGACCGCCCGCAGCCCCGCCCAACCTGAATGGAGTCCGTGGCGCTTCGTCTTTGACGGCCTGTTGCGCACGGTGGTCGACAAGAACCTGCCGGCGCTTTTCACCGATGAGTTTCGCGAGCGCACCATCGTGGTGACCACCCCCCACGGGGGCCTCGGCTATGTGCGCAAGCTGCGCGAAATGGGCATCAAGGTCTGGATCTTCGATTCGCCCACGCAGCGGGTCCCGTTTGCGGATTTTCGTCGGAAATGCGCGGAGGAGCGAATCTCGGGAGTGTTGGTGGAAGGCGGCGCCCAGCTCATCAGCGAGCTCATCCGCGCCCGTCAGCTCGATTACCTCTTTGCCTACCATGCGCCCGTGGTGCTGGCCGACGACAAGGCCAAGTCGATTCTCGTCGGGCTCCGACCGGAGCGGATTGATCAGGGCGTGCGCCTCACGGAGGCACGCATCGAGGAGTTCGACGGCGACGTGCTGATGCGCGGAGTGGTGAAGTATCCGGACAAGATGTTGATCGACGAGACGGTCTTCGGCGCCCGCTGACCGGCTCCCGCCGGGCAGAGGCCTGCCGCCCTCCACCTCCGAAAGCTAGGCCGATCGTCCGGCCCTCAGGGCGTGGACCTGGCGCATGAAGGTCGCGACCCGGCGCGGATCGACCGGGCGGGCCCAGTTTCCTCCCTGCTTGAACTCGGAACCGACGATGAAGCCGTCGGCCTCGGGCCAGAACTGCGGCAGATTCTCCCTGCGGACTCCGGAACCGAGGGCGACCGGCAGGCGCGTGGCGCGGCGCACGGCGGCAATGTCCTCGGGTTTGGGCGCATCGCCGGTGACGGCACCCGTGACAATCACGGCGTCGCCGCGCAGGAACTCCACCGCATGGGCGGTTTCGCCGATGCCGACATCCGCCGTGAGCGCATGGGAGGAGTGCTTTTTCTTCACATCAGCCCAGACGCGCACCCGCCCCGCGCCGATCGCCCGGCGGAAACGCAGCAACTCCGCGGCCGACGATTCGATGATCCCCTCATCCGCCACGTGCGCGAAGGCAAAGCCCTCGACCCGCACAAAATCGAGGTCCGCGGCATGCGCGACGGCGATCGCCTCCCGGTTCGCTCCGGCCAGGATCTGGATGCCGCAGGGAAGGCCTGACGCCTCGCGCACCGCCCGGGCCAGAAGTGTCATCGCCGCCACGATCTCCGGACCAACCCCGCCGCGCAGGTACGGGGTGTCGTGCATGTTCTCCAGCATCACGGCTTCGACGCCCGCGGCGCGGTAGATTTCCGCCTCCCGCCGCGCCTGGCGCTCAATCGCCTGCAAAGGCAGCCGCCCAGCCGGGGTGCCGGGGAGGGCGGCCACGTGAATCATGGCCACCACCGGGCGATCGACCCCCGGAATCAGCGCGGCGCGACGTTTCCCGGACATCAGCGATCCGCGTAACCGCGGGGATGTGACGAATGCCATTTCCAGGCCGTGGCCACGATGGAGTCGATGTCGGGGAAGCGGACCTTCCAGCCCAACTCCCGCTGCGCGAGCGTCGAATCCGCGTACAACGCCGGGGGATCGCCGGCGCGCCGCGGGCTTTCGACCACCTTCACACTGCGACCGGTGGCGCGCTCCACCGCGCGAATCACCTCTCGGTTCGAAGTCGGGCGACCCGTGCCGAGGTTGTAGAAATACTGCGCGCCCGGGGTGGCGAGGCGATCGAACACGGCGATGTGCGCGCGGCTCAGATCGTCCACGTGGACGTAGTCGCGCAGGCACGTGCCATCCGGGGTCGGGTAGTCGGTGCCGAACAGCTGCAGCTGCGGGCGCCGTCCGACCGCGACGTCGATGGCGAGCGGAATTAGGTGGGTTTCGGGATGGTGGTCCTCGCCGATGGAGCCGTCTTCCGCGGCGCCGGCGGCATTGAAGTAGCGGAAGGCCGCAAAGCTAAACTGGTGGGCGACCGCCAGCGCCTTGAGCACGTTCTCGATGTCGAGCTTCGTCTGTCCGTAAGGATTGATCGGAGCCTGGGGAAGGCCCTCATGGATTGGCAGGGTAGGGGGCACCCCGAAGGTCGCGCAGGTCGAAGAGAACACGAACTTCTTCACACCGGCCGTGTTCATCGCGTTGAGCAGATGCAGGGTCTCGGCGACGTTGTTAAAGTAGTACTTGAGGGGGGCCGTCACCGACTCGCCGACGTAGCAGTAGGCGGCGAAATGCATGACCAGGTCGATCTTCTCCTCGCGCAGCACCCGGCCGACGAAACCCTCGTCCCCGAGGTTGCCTTCATGCAGGGCCACGCCGCCGGCCAGCGCCCCCCGATGCCCGTAGACGAAGTTGTCCAGCACCACGGGACGATGTCCCGCCGCCTGCAACTGGCGGACGCAGTGACTCCCGATGTAACCGGCTCCTCCGACGACAAGTACGTTCATAGAAGAGCCTTGTATTGCCTTCGGTCGGCGGATGGCTAGCGATTTCCGTTTCATTCGAATGAAGCCCGCGCGCATCGTCATCACCGGAGTCGGTCTGGCCGCCCCCAACGGCAATTCGCTGGCCGAGTTCCGGAAAAACCTCCTGACCGGCGTCGCCGGTATCGAGCGCATCGATGTCCGGTACATGGGCAGCCAGCTCGCGGGCGTCTGCCATTTCGACCCGCTCCGATACCAGAAGAAGAAGGAGGTGCGCGTCGGGACGCGGGCCGGCAGCGTTTCGATCTACTGCGCCCGCGAGGCCCTGGCCGACAGCCGGGTCGCCTTCGACTCCCTGCCGAAGGATCGCATCGGAATCTACATCGGCTGCACCGAGCACGGCAACGTCGAGACCGAAAACGAGATCTACAACATCTCCAAGTTTTCCTACGAGACCAAGTACTGGTCGCACTACCACAACCCGCGGACGGTGGCCAACAACCCCGCCGGCGAGACCTCCCTGAACCTCGGGGTCACCGGGCCTGCCTACACGATCGGCGCCGCCTGCGCCGCGGGCAACCTCGGGCTCGTGCATGCGACGCAGATGCTGCGCCTGGGCGAGGTGGACTTCGCGATTTGCGGCGGCGTGAGCGAAAGCATCCACACCTTCGGCATTTTCGCCGGTTTCAAGTCGCAGAACGCCCTCGCCACCCATGCCGAACCGGCGCGGGCGTCCCGCCCCTTCGACCGGGCCCGCAACGGCATCGTCATTTCAGAGGGCGGGTGCCTTTACACACTGGAACGGCTCGAGGACGCGCAGGCCCGCGGGGCGAAGATCTACGCGGAGATTGCCGGGTACCACGTCAACAGCGACGCCAGCGACTACGTGCTGCCGAATCCCCAGCGCCAGGCCGAGTGCATCCGCGCCGCCCTGCGACGGGCCGGCCTATCCCCCGCCGAGATTCACCTCATCAACACGCACGCCACCGCCACGCCCCTCGGCGACATCCAGGAATGCGAGGCCATTCGCTCCGTGTTTGGCGAGGGCTGCCCAGAGACTTGGATCAACAACACCAAGAGCTTTATCGGCCATGCGATGGGCGCAGCCGGCGCCCTCGAACTCGCGGGCAACCTCCCGAGTTTCGAGGACCTCACGGTCCATCCGACCATCAACGTCGACGATCTCGACCCTGCCTGCGCCCTGCCCGGCCTCGTCCTGAACCAGCCGCGCCGGGTGTCCCGGATCGACACCATCCTCAACAACTCCTTCGGCATGCTGGGGATAAATTCCACGTTGATTGTTCGCCGGTTTCTCCCCTAATTCCGCGGCATCTGCCTATGACCAAAGACGAATGCAAGAAGCTGGTGCTCGACATCATCGCGGACATCGCGCCCGACGAGGATCTGAGCAACGTGAAACCGGACGTCCGGCTCCGGGATCAGCTGCAGCTCGATAGCATGGATTTCCTCGATATCGTCATGGAACTGCGGAAGCGGCACGGGATCGAGGTGCCCGAGGCCGACTACATGCAACTGGCGTCCCTCGACAGTTCGGCCGAGTACCTGACGCCCCGGTTCAACGCCCTGGCCGACAAGCGCTGAACCAGCCCCGCATGACCGTCGAAGCCGGGTGAACGCACCCGGCTTTTTGTTTTCCGGAATCCTCCCATGAACACGCGATCGCACTACGACGTGGTGATCATCGGTGCCGGCATGTCCGGTCTGGCCGCCGGCATCCGGCTGGCGCATTTCGGCCGAAAGGTCTGCATCTTCGAGCGCCATAACGCCGTGGGCGGTCTGAACGGGTTCTACAGTTTCCGCGGACGGAAGTTCGACGTCGGCCTGCATGCCATGACGAATTTCGTGCGCCCCGGGGTCAAGGGCACGCCCCTCACCAAGCTGCTGCGGCAGCTGCGCATCGACCGCGATGAACTGGCCCTCAGCGAGCAGCGCCAGTCGCGCATTGCCTTTGGGCCGCACGGGGAACTCTCGCTGCGCTTTTCCAACGACTTCGCCCTGCTGGAGACCGAAATCGCGGCCCGGTTCCCCGCCCAGATCGACGGGTTCCGCCGCCTGCTGGCCACGGTCCGCTCCTTCGACGATGTGGCCCTCGACGGCCCGGCCCTGTCCGCCCGGGCCGTGGTGCGGGCGCATGTGTCGGACCCCGTCCTCGAGGACATGCTCTTCTGTCCGTTGATGTACTACGGCAGCGCGACGGAGCAGGACATGGATTTCGGGCAGTTCGTGATCATGTTCAAGGCGCTGTTCCTCGAGGGCTTTGCCCGCCCGCTCGAGGGGGTGCGCGTGGTCCTGCGGGTTCTGCTGGCCAAGTACCGCGCCGCCGGCGGGGAGCGGCGAATGAAGTGCGGCGTCCGCCGCCTGGTGGTGCGGGAGGGGAGGGCGGTCGCAGTGGAGTTGGACGATGGCGCCGAGGTCACCGCGGATCACGTCCTGTCGTCGATCGGGGGTCCGGAGACGGCGCGGCTGATCGACCCGCACGCCGCCGCCGCTTCGCCGCCGCCGGGCCGGCTGTCCTTTGTCGAGACCATCGCGATTCACGATCGCGCGCCTGCGGATCTCGGCTGGGGCGAGGACACAATCGTCTTCTTCAACGAGTCCGATCGCTTTGACTACGCCCGGCCGGACGCGCCGGTGGATCTTCGAAGTGGCGTGCTCTGCGTGCCGAACAACTTCGACTATGGTCCGGACCGCGGGCTGCCGGAAGGGGTGGTGCGGGTGACCTGCCTCGCGAACTACGACTCCTGGGCGGGGCTCGCCCCCGCGGCCTACGCCGAAGCGAAAGGCCGCTGGTTCGGGGCCATGCAAGCCAGCGCGCGCCGCTTCGTGGCGGGTGGCGGCGGAGTTGTGCCGGCCCCCGTCGCCACGGACATGTTTACCCCGAAGACCATCGAGAAGTTCACCGGCCACCTTGGGGGGGCCGTCTACGGTTCGCCGACGAAGAACCGCCGCGGCCACACCCCGGTCGCCAATGTCTACCTCTGCGGCACGGACCAGGGGTTTCTTGGCATCGTTGGAGCCATGTTGAGTGGCATCTCGATGGCCAATTTGCACGTGCTGTCGCGCGGGTAGGGCAGCCCGGCAAACTCGGGATTGGCAAGGGCGTTCGCACCACCCACGCTGCTTCGTTCATGGCTTACGACTGGCTCAAAGGTGTCGCCGACGACTACGACGTCATCGTCATTGGCAGCGGCTTGGGAGGGCTCACGGGCGCCAACGTGCTGGCCAAGTCTGGCCATCGCGTGCTGCTGGTGGAACACCACTACCAGTTTGGCGGGCTGGCCACCTGGTTCACGCGCAAGGGCGGGCACATCTTCGACATCTCGCTGCACGGGTTTCCCGCCGGCATGATCAAGTCCTGCCGCAAGTACTGGACGAAGGAGATCGCCGACGCGATCGTCCCGTTGAAGGACATCCGCTTCGTGAACCCGCAGATGGATGTCTGGACGACCTTCACGCGGGAGGACTACACGCGGGTGCTCGTGGAGCAGTTCGGCCTGGAGCGATCGCAGGTCGAGCGCTTCTACGACTACCTGCGGGCGATGAACTTCTACGACAACAACCCGGAGACCACCGGGGAGATGATGGAGCGGTTCTTCCCCGGGCGGGACGACGTGAAGCGCCTCCTGATGGAGCCCATCGCGTACGCCAACGGTTCCACGCTCGACGATCCCGCCATCACCTACGGCATCGTGTTCTCGAATTTCATGGGCTCCGGCGTCTACACGTTTCGCGGAGGATCGGATCTCCTGGTCGAGAAGATGGTCGCCGAGTTGCGCCGCAACGGGGTCGAGCTGCGGAAGAAGGTGCTGGTGGAACGCCTGCTGGTCGAGGAGCAGGGAGGGCGAAAGGTCGTGCGCGGAATTGTGGCCCGCGGCGGGCGGGTGGTGCGGGCGAAGACGGTGCTGTCGAACGCGAACCTCAAGAACACCATCTTCCGGCTGGGTGGAGAGGAGAACTTCCCGGCGGACTACCTTGCCGCCGCCCGGGCCGTGCGGATCAATTCGAGTTCGTGCCAGGTGTACCTGGGCATCCGCCGCGGCGAGCGCATCCCGCACATCGGCGATTTGGTGTTCACCTCGGAAAACCCGCGCTTCAACAGCGCCGAGCTCACCGACTTCCACACCACGAGCCGGACCTTTTCGGTGTATTATCCGGATACCCGTCCCGGGTCCGATCGCTACACGGTCGTGGTCTCGCTGAATGCACGCTATGAGGACTGGGCCAACCTCTCGGAGGAAGACTACGAGCGCGAAAAGCAGCGCCTGATTGAGGACTCGATCACGGCGCTCGAGCGCTACGTCCCGGGCGTACGGGCGAAGATCGACTGGAGCGAGGCCGCCACTCCGCGCACCATCGAGCGGTACACGACCCACCTCGGAGGGACCTCCTTTGGCACCAAGTTTGAAGGCCTGAAGGTTTCCATGGACCTCCCCGAGGCCCTGCCGGGGCTCTACCACGCAGGATCGGTGGGGATCATCATGTCCGGCTGGCTCGGTACCATCAACTATGGTGTGATTGTCGCGAACAGGATCGACAAGGCGCTCCATGCCGAAAAACGTGCCGCCGCCACTCCCTGAACCATGCCCGCCGTCACCGAACTGATTCCCCACCGTCCGCCGTTCCTCTTTGTCGACGAAATCGTCAGCTCAGCCCCCGGCAGCCTGGTGGCTCGACGCACCTGGCGGGCGGAGGAGGATTTTTACCGGGGCCATTATCCCGGCGCTCCGATCACCCCGGGCGTCCTGTTGTGCGAGGCGGTCTTCCAGGCCGCGGCCTGTTACATGGCCCTGAAGGCCCGGGCGGCCAACGTCAGCGCCGGCGAAGGGGTGCCGCTCATCGCCAAGATCAGCGACGTTCGATTCCGTCATCCGGTGTTTCCGGGCGACACCATTCTGCTCGAGGTCAAGGAAAAGGACGCCCTCGGTGGCTTCACGATGCTGGGCGGCCAGATTCGCAAGGAGGATGGTACCCGCGTCCTGACTCTGGACTTTGCGGTGGCATGGAAGACTCCCGCCGGGAGCGCGCCCGCATGAGCGATTTTCTTCAACTCAGCGGCCGGCGCTTTCTGGTGTTCGGAGTCGCGAATCGAAAAAGCGTCGCCTGGCACGTCGCGCGCACGCTGGAGGAGCAAGGGGCGACGGTCCTCTACAGCGTGCGGTCCGAAGCGCGGCGGCAGTCGCTGGCGACGATGCTCGCCGGCAAGCCGGTCTTCGTCTGCGACGTGGAGAAACCCGGGGCCGTCACCCATCTGGCGCAGGACGTCTCCGCCGCAGGGCACGCGCCCCTGCACGGCATCGTACATTCGATTGCCTTCGCCAACTACGCTTCCGGCTTGCGGCCTTTTCATGAGACCGACCGGGCCGATTTTCTGCAGGCGACCGCCGTCTCCGCCTTTTCCCTCGTGGAGATCGCCCGGGCCTTCAAGCCGCATCTCGAACCCGCGGCCTCGGTGGTCACCATCGGCATCTCCTCCCTGTTGGTCACCCCGGACAACTACGGCTACATGGGACCAATCAAGGCAGCGCTCGAGTCCAGTGTGCGTTTCCTGGCCAAGTCCTTCAGCGCCGACACCCGGGTGCGATTTAATGCCGTCGGAGCGGGCCCCCTGAAGACCAGCGCCTCGGCGGGCATCCCCGGCTACATCGAAAGCTACCTCTACGCGGAGAAGCTCACCTTCCGGAAACGGAACCTCGAGACCCAGGAGGTGGCCAACGTCGCCGCCTTCCTGCTCAGCGACCGCAGCAGCGGGATCAATGGCGCGACCCTGACCGTGGACGCCGGCCTGGGATTGAATTACTTCGATCAGGAGATCATCCGGCTCGCGATGCGGGCCGGCAAGTAAGTCGCGGATGAAGTTCTCGCACGTCTGTCTCGAGTCCCTGGCCGTGGCCCTGCCCGACGAGGTATGGACCTCGGCCGCCATCGAGGAACGCCTTCAACCCCTCTACGAGCGCCTGAAGTTGCCGGTCGGCCGCCTCGAATTGATGACCGGCATCCGCGAGCGTCGGATGTGGCCAGCCGGCACGCGTCCCTCGGCGGCCAGCGCCGCCGCCGGTCGCGCCGTACTGGCCCGCTCCACCTTGCGAGCGGACCAGGTGGAGTTGTTCATCCACGCGGCGGTCAGCCGCGACATGCTGGAACCGGCCACCGCCTCATTCGCGCACCGGTTGATCGGTTTGCCGGGTACCGCGCAGATTCTCGACGTCTCAAACGCCTGCCTGGGGTTTCTCAACGCCCTCACGCTGGCCGGGGCGATGATCGAGTCCGGGCAGATTCGGGTGGCCATGGTGGTCGCTGGCGAAAATGGACGTCCGCTGGTGGAGGAGACCATCCGGACCCTCAACTCCGGTTCGCTGAACCGCCACGAGATCAAACCGTACTTTGCCAACCTCACGATTGGCTCCGGGGCGGTCGGTGCGATCGTCTGCCATGCGTCAATGCTGGCCGGCAGAGGTCACCGCCTGCTCGGCGGAGTGGCGAGGGCTGCAACGGAGTTCAGCGACCTGTGCCAGGGCGACACGCACGGGGCCGAAGCCCTGGCGATGCAGACCGATTCCGAAAGACTCCTGGTCGCTGGGGTGGGACTCGCCCGCGAAACCTGGAGCACCTTCACGAACGAGAACGGATCGGGTTTTGATCGGTTCATCTGCCACCAGGTGGGTTCGGCCCACCGGCGGAAGCTCTACGAGAGCCTGGGCCTGGATCTGGCCCGGGATTTCTCCACCTTCGAGCACCTCGGCAACACCGGCTCCGTGGCGCTGCCCGCCACGCTCGCGACCGCGGCGGACACGGGCGCGGTGCGTCCGGGCGATCGGGTGGCGCTCCTCGGGATCGGCAGCGGCCTGAACTGCCTCATGCTCGCCCTCGAATGGTAGCCGCCACGGAGATTCCCAGTTGGCTGCACGCGATGTATCCGTTCGCGCCGCGGAGTTTTGGCACGCCGCGAGGCGCCCGGATGAGTTACCTCGATGAAGGTCCCCGGGCGGATGAAGCCGTGCTCTTGTTGCACGGCAACCCAACCTGGTCGTTCTACTATCGAAATCTGATCCGAGCGCTGGCGCCGGATCGGCGCTGCGTTGCTCCCGATCACATCGGAATGGGCCTCTCGGACAAGCCCGCCCGTTATGATTACTCCCTGGCGGGGAGGGTGGCGGACGTCGAAGCGCTGGTGCGGTCGCTGGGCCTGCGCAAGGTGCACCTCGTGGTGCACGATTGGGGCGGGGCGATCGGATTCGGGTATGCCACGCGGCATCCGGAGTCCATCGGACGGATCGTGGTCACGAACACCGCCGCCTTCGCCTCGCCGCACCTGCCCCGGCGCATCGCGTTGTGCCGCGCGCCGGGGATCGGGTCGTTCCTGGTTCGGGGGCTCAATGGCTTTGCCTGGCCCGCCACCCGAATGGCCATGCACGCCCGGGCCCTGTCCCCGGCAGAACGCCGCGCGTACTTGCTGCCGTACGATTCCTGGGCGCACCGGGTCGCCGTGGAGGCCTTTGTGCGGGATATTCCGATGGGGCCCGGACATCCCTCCTGGACGACGCTGCAGGAGATCGAGGCGTCGCTGCCGTGCCTGCGGGATCGCGCCGCCCTCGTGGTCTGGGGGCGCCGGGACTTTTGCTTCCACGACTGGTTCCTCCAGCGCTGGCAGGAGGTCTATCCGCACGCGGAAGTGACCGCCTTTGCCGACGCGGGGCACTACGTGCTGGAGGATGAACCGGCCGCGGTCGGCCGGATCACCGAGTTTCTGCGGCGGGCTTGAGCGCCGGCCGCGGGGCGCGCCCGTAAAGGGCCGCGAGGTCGCGGAGATAGGGGGCGGATCCGTCGGCGAGGGTCTGGAGTTGATCGGCCCGATAGCGCCACGACCAGTTGCCCTGGGCCTGGCCGGGCGTGTTGAAGCGCGCCTCGGAACCGAGGCTGAGCAGATCCTGCAGCGGGAAGATGGCCAGGTTGGCGACCGAGGCGTACCCGGCGCGCAGGAAGTCCCAGGGAATCTCGTGGCCGCTGATGCGGAAATAGCGCCGCACGTGGTCGCGGGTGGCCTCGTCGGTGGCGGCGTACCAGCCCCGCGTGGTATCGTTGTCGTGAGTGCCTGGATACACCACGCAGTTCGCGCGGAGGTTGTGCGGAAGATAGAGATTGTCCGACCCGCCGCCGAAGGCGAACTGCAGGACGGCCATGCCCGGGAGGCCGGTGGCGTCGCGCAGGGCAATCGTGGCCGGGGTGAGGAGGCCGAGATCCTCCGCGATCAGCCGCGCGTCGGGCAGGGCGGTCCGAACGGTCCGGAAGAAGTCCACGCCGGGACCGGGCAGCCAGCGACCTGTGCGGGCGGTGGGCGAGCCGGCGGGGACCGCCCAGTAGGCCTCGAAGCCGCGAAAGTGATCGATCCGGACCACGTCACAGAACTCGAAGCCGGCACGCAGGCGGGCGAGCCACCAGCGGTAGCCATCGGCCGCATGGGCCGGCCAGTCGTACAGGGGGTTGCCCCAGAGTTGGCCGTCAGCGGAGAAGTAGTCGGGTGGGACACCCGCGACGGCGGTGGGGCGGAGCGTCCGCCGATCGAGTTGGAAGAAATGGGGCGACGCCCAGACGTCGGCACTGTCGAGCGCCGTGAAAATCGGAATGTCGCCGATGATCTGAATCCCGAGTTTGCGGGCGCGGTCGCGCACTGCCTTCCACTGGCCAAAGAAGAGGTACTGCAGGAAGGCGTAGGCCTCGATGTGCGGGGCCAATTCACGCTGCAGGCCCGACTGGGAAGCCTGACGGTAATCCCGGAGGGGCGCCGGCCAGTCCCACCAAGGGCGGCCCTGATGGTGGTCCTTTAGCGCGGAAAAGTACGCGTAAGGCTCCAGCCACTCCGCGTGGTGGCGACGAAAGGCGGCAAAATCGCCGTACGGGAGGGGCCGGGACGGGTCTTTGCGCCACGCAGCGTGCGCGGCGAAGAGCAGCGGGTACTTCCGTTGGTAAATGGCGCCAAAGTCGACCCGGTCGTGCGGCAGAGCCCGGAGTGGGGCCAGTGCGGATTCGGTCAACAAGCCGGCCGCCACCAGGGGTCCGGGGTAAATCAGGTAGGGAGTCCCGGCAAAGGAGGAAAAGCACTGGTAGGGGGAGTCGCCGAAGCCGGTGGGCCCAAGGGGGCAGGTTTGCCAGTAGCGGAAGCCGGCGCCGGCGAGAAACTGCAGAAACTTCGTGGCCGACTCGTCGCAGACCCCGATGCCGCCTGCACTCGGCAGGGCGGTCGGGTGCAGGATGACGCCAGCGGCGCGTTCCTTCAGCCAGTCGAACAACGGCGGCTCGGTCGGTTGCGGCATGGAATGGGAGGGGAGCTCGAACGCGCAGTGCCAGCGAGGGCGTGGGGACAGAGATGCAAACAGCTACTGAGCCGCCGCTTCTCTACTTAACATAATATTCATTGTGCTGGCGTTAGCGGGCCGGACCCCAATGCCGCGTGAACGGGAAATAAACCAGAATCGGCCGGCCAACGACGTCCCGAGCCGGCACCGTGCCCCAATAACGGCCATCGAGGCTGTTCGCGGAATTGTCTCCCAACGCGAAATACTCCCGCGGTTTGATCGCCAGACTCTTCCCCGCGGCCAAGTGACCTTCGTGCCGGTAGCCGACGTAATTTCCGTCCTGCTTCGCGTTCTTTTCAAATGCCGACGCTCCCGTGATCGGCGCGCCGTTCCGGTAAAGCGCATAATCCCGGATCTCCAGCTTATCCCCGGGCACCCCCACCAGCCGCTTGATGTAATACTGGTCCCCGTAAACGCGCGCGATCCCATCGATGTTGCCCGTGCGAAACACAAACCCGCTTCCGACGCTCGGCGGGATGAAATGGTAGCTCACCCGCTCCACGAACAACTGGTCGCCGGTCAGGATGTCGAACGCCATCACCCGCGCCCCCTTTTCCACGCGTTTTCCCGTGCGCAGGAAGCGCACCCTCCCGCCATCCGCCGCCGGAGCGTCCGGTTGCCGCGCCAGAACCTTGCCCAGATCGACACCCCCGGGTTCGCGCGAAGGCGTCTGGTTCGGGAAGAAGCAGTCGCGCACCGCCCATTCGAAATCGAAGTCCTGCGGCACCGTAATCGTGACCGGCCGATCCCCGACATAGAGCGCGTACTCCTTCATCGTGGCCGGGAACACCAGCCAGTTGCGTCCCGGTACCTCCCGGTAAGGAATCGTCACCCGCGGACCGTAACCGCTCACGGGAATCAGCACCTCGCCCGCCGCCGGGGCGTCCATTCGCTTGGGTTGCGCCCCAAAGGCCACGAAACGGACTGCCTTCATCACCAGTCCCGGCTCGTCCGCCGGAGTCTGGAATGCCTGCGGGGTCATGCCGTTGTAGGTCGGCCACATCGAGTTCGTCGGAATCTTGAAGGGCTGCAGAAAGTACGTCCGGATCCCGAGGATCACGATCGCCGCCACCAGAAAGAACTCCACGTTCTCCACCAGCGCCGACTTCGGATAAATCGCCCCGCCGGTGCGCTGCAGCACATCCTCCAGGCGCTCGATCCCGAGCTTCAGCTTCTCCGCCGCGGCGCGTTCCCGCAGCTGCGCCCGCAGGCTGTCGCGCTGGGCGCACAACTCCCCCACCAGCGCCGCGCTCAGGACGTCCCGACGGTAGTGGAAGACCTTGTCCGCGAGCTCGAGCCAGTTGCCCGCATTCTCGCGCATTTTCTTTTCCGGGGACGCAAGGAAACTGAACATGGTGGACCGTGGGGAGGGAAAATCAGTTGTTCTGCAGCACCTTGATGAAGGCATCCGGTGGGATGGAAACCTTGCCGATAAGTTTCATCTTCTTTTTTCCCTCCTTCTGCTTTTCCAGCAGCTTCCGCTTGCGCGTAATGTCGCCGCCGTAGCACTTCGCGGTGACGTCCTTCCGCATCTCGCGCACGTTGTCGCGGGCGATGATCTTGCCGCCGATCGCGGCCTGGATCGCGACCTTGAACATCTGCGGCGGGATGATCTCGGCGAGCTTCTCGCACAGTTCCCGCCCCTTGCCCTCGGCCTTCTCGCGGTGCACGATCGTGGCAAAGGCGTCCACCGGGTCGCCGTTGATCAGGATCTCCATCTTCACCAGGTCCGCGGTCCGGTACGCGCCGAGCTCGTAATCCATCGAGCCGTAGCCGTGGGTGATGCTCTTCAGCCGGTCGTTGAAATCCACGAGGATCTCGTTGAGCGGGAGTGTGCACTTCAGCATCACCCGGTTCATGTCGAGGGTGTCCGTGTGGTCGCAGCTGCCGCGCTTCTCCATGATCAGCGCCAGGATGTCCCCCATCCCGTCGTTCGGGATGATGATCGACGCGGTGATGGTCGGCTCGCGAATCTCCAGGATCGTGCCGGGATCCGGCAGGTTGATCGGATTGTCCACCTCCGCCATCGCCCCGCCGTGGCTGACCACCTGATACACGACGCTGGGATACGTGGAGATGATCTCCACGTCGTGTTCCCGCCGGATCCGCTCCTGGATGATCTCCATGTGGAGCAGCCCGAGGAACCCGCAGCGGAAGCCGAAGCCCAGGGCCACCGAGCTTTCCGAGGCGTAGACAAACGCCGAGTCGTTCAGTCGCAGTCGGCCCAGTGCGGACTTCAGTTTCTCGTAATCGGCGCTGTCCAGCGGATACAGCCCGCAAAACACCATCGGCCGCACTTCCTTGTACCCGGGCAACATGTCCGCCGCCGGTTTGTTCGCGATGGTAATCGTATCCCCGATCTTGATATCCGCCGTGCTCTTGATGTTGGAGACCACGTAGCCGACGTCCCCGGCGCGGAGCACGTCGACCTTCTCCATCTTTGGCGTGAAGACCCCGACCTCCTTGACCTCGGACTTCACCCCGTTGCTCATCAGCAGCAACTGCTCCCCGGCGCGGATGCTCCCGGAGAACACCCGGCCGTAGGAAATCACGCCGCGGTACGAATCATAGAGCGAGTCGAAGACCAGCAACCGCGTCTGCGGGTACTCCGTCCACCGCGGCGGCGGCACGCGGGAGACCACCGCCTCGAGGATCTCCTCGATGCCGATCCCGGCCTTGCCGCTCGCCAGAATCGCCTCCTCGGAGGGAATCATCAGGATGTCCTCAAGCTGCTTGAGGCAGAGCTCGAGGTTGGCGCTGGGCAGGTCGATCTTGTTGATCACCGGCACGACCCGCAGCTTCTGACCGAACGCCAGGTGCGCGTTGGCCACCGTCTGGGCCTCGACTCCCTGCGCCGCGTCGATCAACAGCACCGCTCCCTCGCAGGCCGCGAGGCTGCGCGACACCTCGTACGAGAAGTCCACGTGGCCCGGCGTATCCATCAGGTTCAGCTTGTAGACCTGGCCGTCCTTCGCGTGGTAATTCATCGTCACCGGGTGCGACTTGATCGTGATGCCCCGCTCCTTTTCGAGGTCCATCGCATCCAGGTGCTGATCGGTCATCACCCGCTGCTCGACGGTGTTGGTGTATTCCAGCAACCGGTCGGACAGGGTCGTCTTCCCATGGTCGACGTGGGCGATGATGCAGAAATTGCGGGTGAAGCGGGCGGACATCGTTCAGGCGGTCACGTCGGAGTATTCGGCGAAAGACTTCACGACCCAGGATTTGTCGGTCCGGCGGGCCAGGCCGCTCAGCACCCCACCCGGCCCCAGTTCCCAGAATTCCGTGGCGCCGGCGGCCACGGCGGCGCGCATGCAGTCCTCCCACAGGACCGAGGAGACGACTTGCCGGACCAGGGCTTCCTTGATCGCGGCGGGATCCTGGATGGCTTGTCCCGTGGTGTTGGTAAAGACGGTGTACTGCGGCGGCGCGAAGGTGAGCGGAGCAAGGAAGGCCGCGAATGCCGCGCGGGCGGGTTCCATGAGGCGGGAATGATAGGCCCCGGCGACGTTGAGCGGCATCACCTTCTTCATGCCGCGATCCTTGGCCGCCGCCACCGCCGCCGCGACCTTGCTGCGCTCGCCGGACACGATGATCTGGCCGGGGGCGTTGAAATTGGCGGCCTCGATCTCGAAATCGCGGCAGAGTTCGTAAACCTTGGCGCGCTCCTCGCCGATGATCGCGGCCATGCTCCCGGTGGATTGTTCGCAGGCCAGTTGCATCAGGCGCCCACGCTCCGCGACAATTCGCAGTCCGGTGGCGAAATCGAAGACCCCGGCGGCACAGAGGGCGGTGAGTTCACCCAGGCTCAGTCCGAGACCAAGGCGCGGCTCGGCCGTGGGCAGGCGGTTCCGCTCCCGCAGGGCCGCCAGCATGGCAAGGCCATGCACGAACAACGCGGGCTGGCAGACCCTGGTCTGGGTGAGTTCGGCCTCCGGCCCCTCCGCGCAGATCCGCCGCAGGTCCCAGCCGAGCACTTGGTTGGCCTGCTCGTAAAGAGCGCGCGCCGCGACCGAGTTCTCGATGAGCGAGACGCCCATGCCCACCTTCTGGGCTCCCTGTCCTGCAAATAGAAGTGCCAGCGCCATGATTGAAAACGGGCGACACAAGCGCCCGGTCAGTCGGAATCCAAGCCCTAAAAACGCTTCAGTTGCTTGAAGTAGCGTTCGTCGTTGTTGGGACGCACAAAATCGGGGGTGCGGGTGCGCGCCGGCGGCGGCGCAATCGACTCCGGCGGGGGTTGAATCGCCGCCGGAGTGCCGGCGGGGACAGGCGGCAGTTGCAGTGGTTTGGCCGCCACCGGGGCCGCGGCAGGCACGCCGGGCATCCCAAGGGCGTCCAGAAAGGGATTGGCCCGCACCTCTGGAGCGATCCCACCACGGGGGGAAAGTCCGGTTGGACGGGTTCTGGGCTGGAGGTCCACGAGGCTCGGGACCGGCGACGGCCCTCCACTCCCGGCCGCGTACGCGATCGGGCGCTCCCCCGGCAAAGGCCCCCGGCCGAACTCGGAGGCACGCCCCGACTCCAGGGCTGGCTTGAGGAGGACGTAATCCTGCGGGCTCATCCACTGGCCCAAGTACTGGCTAAACGGATTGGCCGGCGCTGGAGGCGGCGTTTCTGCGTCGCGGCCACCTCCTGCACGAGAGCCCGGGGACGTCTCCCGGTCGCTCGACCGGTTGCCCGCGAAAGAGGTCGCAGTCTCCCTTGCCGACTTGGGTCTCGCTTCCGCCTGCATGGCGTCGACGAGCCAGTTGGAGGAGCGTCGAACAGCATCAGTGCTGCGCGCGGGCGCTGTCGGCGCACTGGCGCCAGCGCCAGGCCCCGTGGACAGGCCAGGAAGCTCGAGACGAGCCGTTCCGGCTGCCGGGACGCTCCGAAGATCCCGCATCGCCTTCACGGAGTCGAAGTCCTTCTTGGCGCCGTCGAGAGACGCGGAGTGGGCCTCCGGTGGACGAATCGTTTCCTTCGGGGCCGGGGCTTCCTCCTTCGGCGGCTCGCCGGCCACGAGTACCCCGGCCGCGACCAGCAGTCCGGCCACGCGCAGGGGCGACACTGGACGCCCTGCCCTCACGCCTTGATGAAGATGCCTTTCATGTTCATCTCGAGCTGCTGCGGGTTCGGCGAGAACTTCTTCGCGTCGTCCTTGCTGATCTTCCCGGCCTTCCAAAGGCGATAGAGATCGCGGTTGAAAGAGAAGTTCGAGGAGTCCGTCGTGCTCTCGAGCAGCGACTGAATCTTTTCGTTTTGCCCCTCGAGAATCAGATTCCGCACGGTGGCGTCGGCATAGAGGATCTCGTTGGCGGGGACCCGACCGTTGCCCTCCGCGTTGGGAATGAGCTTCTGGCAAATGAAGCCGCGCAAGGAACCCGCGATGGCCCGCCGGGCCTGGACGACCTCCTCGGCAGGAAAGAACTCGAAGAGACGGGTCAGGGATTGTGCCACCGTCGCGGCGTGCATCGTCGAAAGCACGAGATGGCCGGTCTCCGCGGCGGAGATCGCAGTTTCGAAGGTCTCCCGGTCGCGCATTTCGCCGACGAGGATGATGTCGGGATTCTGGCGCAGCACGGCCTTGATCGCCAAGCCGAAGCTGGGCACGTCGAGGCCGATCTCGCGTTGCTGGAAGAGCGACTTCTCGTCCTGAAAGGTATACTCGATCGGGTCTTCGATCGTGACAATGTGCTTGTCGAGATTCAGGTTTATCCAGTTCAGCATCGCCGCCATCGTCGAGCTCTTGCCGGAACCGGTCGCACCGCACACGAGCAGGATTCCGTCCTTGGACTGGCAAAGACGCAGCAGCGACTGCTCGGTGCCGCCGGACAGGCCCAGCTGATCAAACGTGGGCACTGTGCTCTTGATGTGGCGCAGGACGATGCTCACGAGGCCGCGCTGGTGAAAGGCGTTCACCCGGAAGCGCCCCACCCCGTCGGCGGAATACGCGAAGTCGACCTGGCCCTCGTCCTCCCAGCGTTGCCGGAATACCTTGGGAACATGCTCGACCACAAAGGCCTCCGCCTCGGGGCACGTGATCGGATCCATGTCCACCGGCTTGAGCTTTCCGGCCAGCCGGACGTAGCCAGGCTTGTTCGACTTGATAATCACGTCGCTCACCCCGCTGTCGACGGCGAGCTTCAACAGGTCGTTGATGATTTCCGTGTGGGGAGTCAGCGCGGTGGGATCGGCCATGGGGAAAAAATGACGTTGCCGATGACCTATTTCACCGTGCTTTCTACCGCAAGGTTTCATTGCCCGCACTCATGCATCTTCGCCCTCTCACTGGCACCATCACCGCGCTCGTTACGCCCTTCCAGCAGGGCAAGGTTTCCTACCCGGACCTGAAGCGGCTGGTGGCGTATCAGATCAAGGGCGGCGTCGATGGCCTGGTGCCGGTCGGAACCACCGGCGAGTCGCCGACCCTCGACTACGAAGAGCACATGGACGTGATCCGGTTTGTAATCGCCGAGGCGCGCGGGCGGGTGCCGGTCATTGCCGGCACGGGTTCGAATTCCACGCACGAAGCGATCGAACTGACGCGCCTTTCCCACGAGGCCGGGGCTGATGCCATGCTGGTCGTTGCGCCGTACTACAACAAGCCAAGCCAGGAAGGGCTCTTTCGGCATTTCTGCGCCCTCGCCGAAACGACCGACAAGCCGATCGTGCTGTATTCAATCCCGGGTCGGTGCGGAATTGAAATCAGCGTCGACGTCGTGGCCCGGCTGCGGGCGCGCTACCGCCATGTGGCCTGGGTCAAGGAAGCCGGCGGCAGCGTCGATCGGGTCGACCAGCTCAAGCAGGCGTTGGGTCGGGACATTACGGTGCTGAGCGGGGACGACTCCCTCACCCTGCCCTTCATGGCCGTCGGTGCGGAGGGAGTGATCAGTGTCGCCTCCAATCTCCAGGTCCGTGCCATCGCGCGCATGGTGCGTCTGGCCCTTGCCGGCGACTATGGAAGGGCCCGGCAGATCCACCGCCGACTCTATCCCCTGTTCAAGGGTCTCTTCGTGGAGCCGAATCCCGTGCCGATCAAATACGCGTTGAAGAGGGCCGGCATCATTTCCTCCGAGGCGGTGCGGTCGCCCCTGTGCGAACTTTCGGAAGCGAACAGGCGCGCGCTGGAAACCCTCCTGTCCAGCCTCGCATGAAGCCCCCGCTCCTCTCGGTGCTCGTCAACGGCTCCAAGGGCCGGATGGGGCACGCCGTCATCGAGGCCGCGACCGCCGCGGGTGTCACCGTCGGTGCGGCCGTTGACGTCGGCGACGATCTGCGGCGCGCCATGACGAGCTGCGATGTCATCATCGACTTCAGCTCCCATGCCGCCACCCGCGCCCTTCTGGAGACAGCTGTCGCCCTGCGAAAGCCGGTCGTGATCGGGACGACTGGGCACAGCGCCGCGGCCAAATCCGAACTGCGACCACTGGCTGCCCAAGTACCCTGCGTCTGGGCCGGCAACTTCTCCATCGGTGTGAACCTCCTCTTTGCGCTGACCCGGAGAGCGGCCGCGGTCCTCGATGACAGTTACGATGTCGAGGTGGTCGAGATGCACCACCGCTTCAAGAAGGACGCTCCCAGCGGAACCGCGGCGCGCCTGCTCGAGATCATCCTCGCGGAGCGGAAACTCGCCGCCGATGCCCTGCGCCATGGGCGTCAGGGAATCACGGGAGAGCGGTCCCGTTCCGAAGTGGGTGTCCACGCGCTGCGCGGCGGCGACGTGGTCGGCGACCACACGGTGCTCTTCGCGGCCCTCGGCGAACGGCTGGAACTCACCCACAAGGCCTCCGACCGGGGAATCTTCGCCCGCGGCGCCGTGCGGGCGGCCCAGTGGGTCGTGAGCCGACCGCCGGGAGTGTACGATATGCAGGATGTCCTCGGCCTGACCTGAGTGATGATTACCTCGCTGCAGGGAATCCTCGTCGAGTCGACGCCCTTGCGGGCCGTGGTTGAGCTGAACGGGCTCGGTTATGAAGTAAACGTGCCGGTCACCACGGCCGAGCGACTGCCCTCTCCGGGGGCGACGATCAAACTCCACACCCTCGTGATCTACCGGGAGGACGCACAGACGCTTTACGGTTTTGTCACTCCCGAGGAACGCGATTTCTTCCGCCTGCTGATTGAAAACGTCACGGGAGTCGGTCCCAAGATGGCGCTGACCATCATGAGCCGCCTCTCGCTGGCCTCGTTGGAAGGCGCAATTCGCGCCGGCGATATCGCGACGTTGGCGAAGTGCCCGGGTATCGGCCGCAAGACCGCGGAGCGCCTCGTGGTCGAATTGAAGGCCAAAGTGGGAGGTGCCAGTGTCGCGGAGAAATCCGGGGAGCCAGCGACTGCGGCGGGATCCGGATCGGCAGGGACCTCCGCGTCGCAGGACGCCGTGGCGGCCTTGGTGGCCTTGGGATATCGTACGGCCGACGCGGATGAGGCGGTGCGCCGCGCCGCGCTCGCGCTGGGTCCAAAGGCGGGCACCGAGGCCCTAATCAAAAAGGCCCTCGGAGGATAGGCGCGGTTGCCTGGGCAGGTGCTGCCTGCAGGCTCCGTTTCCGGGCAACAAAAAGCGGAAGGCCAAGAGGCCTTCCGCTGGAGAAAGACGAATATGGCGCGAGAAGATCAGGCCGCCAGGCTCACCACACCGGAATGGGCTGCTTCCGCATGCGCCGGGGCGACCGTAGCAACACGATCGTTCGTGACGATCTGGTGGAAGCCCTCGGCGTCCTCAAAGCCCTCCGGCGCGGAGCGAACGGCGAAGTAGGTCACGACGGCACCCACCGCCAAGGTGAGCAGGCCGATGACTGAGGCGAGGACGAACACGGAGTTCATGGTGAAAGTATGCCACGAGAGGGTCCCGCCGGCCATCCGGAGGCTCCCGTAATCTGCCCTGCGGACCTTCCGTACGTGGTGCGTGTACTCTGCCTCCACCTCGACGGGCCGGCCTCCTGTCCGGTCAAAGAAGCCTGAGGCTCTGTATTTGTAAGGCCCTGTCTATTAAAGCCTATTGGACATCCATGGATCCTGACCCAGCTCGCCGGTTCGAGGTCGGCCGCGCCTCCGCGACCGGACGAGTGCATTCCCGCAAACGAATCGGGGGCTTTGATATCCACCCACCAGAATCCGTCGGAATCCTCAATCCCCTCGGGAGCTCCCATCAGCGCGCGGGTTGTGAGCCAGGTGGCGACGATGGCGAGGATGAGACCGACGGAGATGAAGCCGAAGAGCATGGGCGCGGCTTGGGACACCCTCCCATCGACCCTTCAGTCTCCGGCTTTAGCCTGATTCCGTTGCCAGCTGGTCTGGCAATCGCTGCTCCCGCGGATCCTGCCCTGCTCGCCCCCGCCGCGGTCCGCCTATTTCTTCGGCGACACCGAGAGGGCGCTGTTCACCGCACCGAGCATCGCCTCGGCGGTTACCGGTTTCGTCAGGACCTTTCCGGCACCCAGGTATGAAGCGAGGTAAAGAAACTGGGCCGACTCCGGCGCTCCCGACATGGCAACGACCGGTAGATTGGGATGGTCGCGCAATAATGTCTCGATCACCTGCACCCCATCGGCACGGGGCATCACCATGTCGGTGATCACCAACTCCGCCGGACGTTTCCGAAACACCTCGAGCCCCTGGACTCCATCCTCCGCCTGCTCCACGGAGTGCCCGGCGGACGCGACAATTTTCGCCACATACTCGCGGGTCAGCGGATCATCATCGATGACAAGAATGCGGGCCATGATTCGGGGGGGAGCTTGGCGGCCGGGGCCGGCTTTTCGGCGAACGAGCCGCTACGGGACGGTCACGGGCTGGGATCCGACCGGAGCAAGGCACCGGGCAGCGCATCCGGCACCGTTTGCTCGGGAATTGCCGCCAGGGCCGCCTGGCGGGCGGCGCGGCGGGCTCGGGTGACATCCACGTATTGGATGCACAGGGCCGGGATGGTTCGGACGATAATCCACAGGTCCAGGCCCAGGCTCCTCCGGTCACCATACGCCCGGTCCAGCCGGATCATCTCATCAAAGGTCGTGCGGTTCTTTCCCGAGACCTGCCACAAGCCGGTCAACCCGGGCACACTCCGACACCTTTCCCGCTGCTCGGCGGTGTATTGCTCGTATTCATACGGAATGCACGGCCGCGGGCCGACGATGCTCATCTCGCCGCGCCAGACGTTCACGATCTGCGGCAGTTCATCCAGCCCGGTGGTGCGGAGGATCCAGGCGCCCGGAATGAGGCGCGCGTCGCCACGGGCGTCGAGCTTCTGCATGGGGACGTGCGAACGCATCAGCCGGGCAAAATGCTGCTGGTGCCCGGAGGTGTCGGCCCCCACCTGCATCGTACGAAACTTGTAAATCTTGAATCGCCGGCCGTTCAGCCCGACGCGCTCCTGGCGGAAAAAGATCACGCCCGGAGAGAGCAGCTTCATGACCAGGCCGACCAACACGGTAAGGAGAACCAGGAACGGAAACGCGAGGACGCAGCAGATCAGGTCCACCAAGCGCTTCCACCGCGGAAGGGGATCGCCATCAGCTCGACTCATGGAAGCTGATGTTTGGGCTGTTGGAGCTGCGGTCGAGTGTACCGACAGGTGGAAAACGCACAGACCGGGGTAAGTAGTACTGCGTACTCCCCCTGCCACCGACGCCGCGGAACCGGCTCCCAGTCTCCGCGGACGAAAAACTCCCAAACCACTCGCCTTCGGCGCTGCGAACGCTCAGCTGCGTTCGTCCTCCTGGAAACCGTTCTGGTCTTCGTGCCCTTCTGGAGCACGGGCACAAGCAACCCAGATGAAAGCCAAGCTCCCGAGTGTCGCGATCAGCAGCGCGGCAAATACCGTGGTCATGGTGCGAGCGGGGGGCGGCAGGGGTTGGTCGTGTCCAGGCATGGAGCCCGAAGACTGCTTACGTGCAGCAGCGCCGAGATCCGAGGACGTAACGCAGGGCCCATGCCGAAGGACCCTCCCCAGAGGGCTCTCAGCCGAATGCACTCACTGGCGGGGCGTTGCGATGGAAATTCCGCCAGGATCGGCGGCCGCACAACCCGCACGCGAAGGCAAAGTGTAAGCGATTCCGACAGCCGAGCGGTGCGTATCCGCCTCGATTTTAAGGCATTAGATTTGCATGTGCCGCCAAGAATGCGCCCCAACCGTCACCCCGTCGCGGCCGGAGCCACGTGTCCGCTCGGCTCTCAACCACCGGCGGACCGACCCGACCCGCTGAAGGGCAGGTCTGAACCCCGACCCGCCATCGATGGATGCGCAAGCCCCCCCGAGGCCGATTCGAGATCACGGAACGGATTTACGGGAGTGGTTTGGATCGGCAGCCGCGGCCACGGCATCGGCAGTTGGGGCTTCAGCCAATGGGGCACGGGGATCGCGACGGAACCGGCGGTGTGGGGTGCAGGGTTCACAGGCATTCCTCCAGTTTGATGGGCTCAGCGAGGGAATTTGATGGTGGGAACTAGAACGTCGTCAGCGTGCCACGATCGATCTTTCCTGTCATCGGTACCTCCCGCCGATCGCGATGGGCAAATCCGCGTGGGAATGCTGCGTATTTCCCCGCCTTTTTTCGCGAAGCGTACGTGCTTCTACCTGCCCTTGGGCCGGGGGACCGGTCGAACCTGCCGCCGGCCATCGCCGCGCCGAAACGACTTTACTGCCCTCGCGTGCGGAGGGAGAGTCGCGGGCACCTTCCTGCCTCATGCAATCGCCGCCCGGCCCTCCATTGGAATCGGCGCTTCCAGCGTTCCGCAGGTGATTTTTCCATGGCCGACCCCTCCCAAACCGCCTCGTCCTCCCCGCTCGTCGTGTTGCTGGTCGACGACGAACTGCCGCTCCTCGATTCCCTGCGTCTCGGGCTCGGTTCGTCTTTCGACGTTGATCTCGCGACTTCCACCGCCGAGGCCGATCTGATGATGGCGACGCGCCGGTACGATGTGGTGGTGAGCGATCACCTCATGCCCGGGGAGGAGGGTCTGCAGTTTCTCCTGCGCGCCAGCGAACGCTACCCCGAGACCAAGCGTATCTTGATTACCGGATACGCCAATCCCGAGCTGCTCTCCCGCAGCGTGGGCATCGCCGGTCTGGCCGCCTGCCTGTTCAAGCCCGTCCGCGCGGCGGTGCTCGCCGACACAATCCTCCAGGCGGTAAAGGGGCGCTCATGAACCGCCGCCGCTTTCTCGGGACCGCCCTGGCGGGCGCCACGGCGCTGGCCGGGCGGGGTTTCGGCGCCGCCCGTCCGCCATTCCCCACGAACCCGCAGGGCCTGCCCCTCGTCGACCTGCACGTCCACCCCGATCGCAGCACCTTGGCCGCCATCGCCGCGCTGGCACGCGAACAGGGAGTTCGATACGGACTGGTCGAACACGCCGGCACCAAAGAGAATGTCTATCCCCGGGTGCTCAGCTCCGACGCGGAGTTGCTCGCCTGGGTCGACGAACTGGAACCACACGGCTTCCTCAAGGGCATCCAGGCGGAGTGGATCGACTGGAGTGGGTGCTTCTCGCGCGCGGCGCTCGCCCGCCTCGACTACGTGCTCACCGATGCGATGACCATGCCCGGCCCCGGCGGACGGCGGATGAAGCTCTGGGAAAAAGACGCCGTGATTGAGGATGATGCGCAGCGCTTCATGGACCGCTTTGTCGACTGGCATGTGCAGGTACTCCGGGAACAGCCGATCGACGTCCTGGGCAATGTTTCCTGGCTGCCTGCAAAGTTTGCCGCCGACTATGAGCGGCTCTGGACGCAAGCGCGCATCGAGCGGGTCGTGGGCGAGTTTGTCCGCCAGGGCGTAGCCCTCGAGATAAGCTCAAGCTACCAGATTCCCAAGACGTCCTTCCTGAAGCTGGCCCGGGAGGCCGGGGTGAAGTTCTGCTTCGGATCCAACGGTCGCTATCCCGCGATGGGCCGGCTGGAATATTCGCTCCAGGCAGCGCAGGCGCTGCGGCTGAGTCCCGGCGATTGCTGGCTCCCCGGCGGCAGTCCGCCGCGGGCCGCGCGCTAGTTCGCGACGCCTCTCTGTCCCGGAATCGGCCCATGCCTCCACGCGACCGTTCCTCGTCCACGCCCGGTGATTCCCCTGCGTGCGGCGACCCGCTCCCTTCTCCGTCCGCAACATGTCCATGAAGAAAACATCCATCGCCCTCCTCTCCCTGATCACCTGCCTTGGTGCGTTTGCCGCCGAGGAGAACAAGCCCTACCCGCTCGGATACTCGGATACTCCGCTCATTCCCGGGACCAAGTGGAAGGTTCACGACATCGACCGCCCCCACCCGCCGGCGGTGAGCCCCGGTGCCAGGCTCGGAGACGCCCCGGCCGATGCCATCATCCTGTTCAACGGGAAGGATACCTCGCAGTTCTACTCGCTGAAGAAGGATAATCCGAACCAGCAGCCGTGTCCGTGGGTGATCGAGAATGGAGAGTTGCTGGTCAATGGAGGCGATTGCTGGACCAAGCTCCAGTTCGCGAGTTGCCAGCTGCACCTCGAGTGGAAGAGCCATCCGACCACGAAGGGAAACTCGCAAAAGAAGGGCAATGGCGGGGTCTTCTTCATGGACCGCTACGAAAGCCAGATGCTCGATTGCGACAACAACCCGACCTATGCCGACGGCATGGCTGGCAGCGTCTACGGCCAGACTCCTCCCCTCGTGAACGCGGTGCGCAAGGCCGGCGAGTGGCAGGTGTATGACATCGTGTTTACCGCCCCGAAGCTGCAGAACGGCAAGGTGGTGGAGCCCGCCCGAATCACGACCTTCCTCAATGGTGTCTGCGTGCAGAACAACACCGCCATCATGGGGCCCACCAAACACAAGCAAACGACGGACTACAGCGGCGTGTTTCCGGAAAAGGCTCCCCTGCGTTTTCAGGACCACAAGAACGAGCCGCCGATCCGGATGCGTAACATCTGGGTGCGCCCCCTGCCCTGATTCGCGCCGACCGCGGTTTCAACGATCGTCGCGGCCGCGGTTAATTCGAAGCAAAAGGCGCCGCCGTGTCGTGACCCGCGTTCGGGCGGCGCGCCAGCGCGGCCAGGCGAGTTTGTCCGCCAAAGCGTCGCCGGCTGCTTCGCCGCCGCTCAGGCGGTCGCCACCCGGCGCTCCCGGGCCACAAACCACAAGGGTCGGCCGTCGTCGTCCAGGATCGGCGTAATCGCGACGTCGACCACGTAGCGGCTCCCGTCCTTGTGGTAATTGATCAGCCGCTCCCGACACGGACGTCGTTCCCGAACCGCGGTTCGGATCCGCTCGACGGTGCCGGAATCGGTCTCGGGTCCCTGCAACACCTGGCTGGGGCGCCGGCCCTTGATCTCCGCCAGCGCGTGCCCGCACAACGCGGTGAAGGCCGGATTGACCCATTCGAACGTCCCGTCCGGCGTTGTGACCACGAGCGCCTCCGGCTCCGGCGGGCGGCCCCGGCCGCCCAGCGTGGCGAGCAGGCGCGATTTGAGCATCGTCGGCGGCGGCGTTGGCGCCATTCGGGTCAGGACCAGCGAAGCTTCGACCGCCTGCAGGGAAGCGACGTGCGCCTGCAGTTCCGCGTCGAACTCCATCAGCACTTCAAACCCCTCCCGCTCCGGGCCGGTCATGGACCCGGTGACATAACGCACGGCGCGCTCCTGGAGCAATTCACTCACCATCGCACGCAGAGGTACGCGTGCGTCGGTGCCCGTCAAAGCAGAATTGCGGATTGCCGCATCCCGCCCGGACCAGCAGGCTGCCCTTCGACATCATGAAAGTCTGCATCTTCGGAGTCTCCGGGGTGGCCCTCGGGAAGCACAATGTGAAGGACCCGCGCCTCGACGAGGCCGATCGGCTGGTGGAGGCGAAGAAGAAAGTCTACGCCCAGGTCGAGGTCGTGGGGCCCGAGGAGGCGCTGAAGGCCGACGCGATTGTCACCACCGCCGATTCCCGCCTGGAACTCGTCCTGCAGGACCTCGAGTTTGTGGAGACGCGGCTCGCCCGCAATCCCGCCCCCCAGGAAGCGGCCGTGCTGCAGAAGATGAAAGCGGCACTGGAGGCCGAGCGGTTCATTTCCGCCGCGGGAATCACCGCCGACGAGTGGGCCACCACCGAAGCACATGCCTTTTTGACCGCCAAACCGGTGATTGTGGGAACCGCCGACGAGGTCGCGGCTTTCGACACCCTGCTGGTGCGGGTACTGGCGGAGAGTGGCGTCATCTGCTTCCTGACCGTCGGCGGCATCGAGAACCGTGCCTGGCCGATCAAGCGCGGCCTCACCGCCCCGGAGGCGGCCGCGACGATTCACACCGACCTGCTCAAGAGCTTCATCCGCGCCGAAGTCATCGGCTGGGCGGACTTCATCGCCGCCGGAGGCGAAAAGCAGGCCAAGCATGCCGGGAAGCTGCGGCTCGAATCGAGGGCCTACGTGATGCAGGACTACGACGTGGTGAATTTCCGGGTGAACAAGTGACGCGCCGGCGGACCGCGCCGAGACCGGGAGTCGAAGGCGAAAGTTGACGGACGGGCCGGGCGGTGCATTGGTACGCCCTCTTCGGTTCCTTCAACCCGCAACCACATCCGTACCCATGCCCTTCGAACTTCCGAAACTGCCCTATGCTCCGACCGCGCTGGAGCCGCATATCGATGCCCGCACGATGGAAATCCATCACGGCAAGCACCACAACGCGTACGTCACCAACGCGAACAACCTGCTGAAGGACCACCCCGCCCTTGCCGCCCTCGAGGTCAACGCCTTGATCGCCGACTTGTCCAAGGTGCCCGAGGCCATCCGGGCGGGTGTCCGCAACAACGCCGGCGGCCACAGCAACCACGCCTTCTTCTGGACCATCATGGGCCCCGGCAAGGGCGGCGCTCCCAAGGGCACGCTGGCCGCCGCCATCACCGCCACCTGGGGTGACTTGGAGAAGTTCAAGGCGGCATTCGCCCAGGCGGCCGCGACGCGGTTCGGCTCCGGCTGGGCCTGGCTCTACGTCGGTCCGGACAAGAAGCTCGCGATCGGCTCGACCGCGAACCAGGACAGCCCCCTCATGGGCAAGGCCGTCGCCGGCATCGAGGGCAAGCCCGTCCTCGGCCTCGACGTCTGGGAGCACGCCTACTACCTGAACTACCAGAACCGCCGGCCGGACTACGTCACCGCGTGGTGGAACGTGGTGGATTGGGACGCCGCCGAGGCCAACTACCGCGCCGCCGTCGCCTGAGCGAACCGCTCCTGGCCTCTTTCCCGCAGCCGCACCCCGCCGGGTGCGGCTTTTTCGTGCCGCCTCCGCAGCGTCAGGGGCTCCAGACACTCGCCTGCATTGCGGCGGAGTCCACCGACCCGATCTGGCGGCTGTTTCCTGTCTCCGTATCGAGAATACAGAGGTAACTCGAGACCCGGTCCCGCGCGGTGTAGACGAGGTGCCGCCCGTCCGGCAGCCAGCTCGGCTCCACCCCGTCGAAGCTGGCCTTCGACACGACCTTGCCGCTGCCGGTCGCCAGATCAAACACGGCGATCTGATACTGGCGCCCGAGGCGGACCGTGCAGGCGATCTTGTTGCGATCCGTCCGGCTCCAGTCGGGTTCCGCGGCGTACGTGCCGAGATTCAGCTGCAGCCGGCGGGGCGCGCCACCCGCCACGGACATCACGTACAACTGGGGCCCGGGCTCCATCGCGAAGACCAGCTGGCTGCCGTCGGGCGACCAGCACGGAGAGGACTTGACCGCATCGGACCGCGTCTTGCGCGCCGGCTGACGGCCCTGCGCATTGGTGACGTAGATCTCCGGAGAGCCCTCGCCGGTCATCACCACGGCCATCTGCTGGCCGTTCGGGCTGAAGCGCGCTCCGCTATTGGTGCCGCGAAAGCTGACCAGGGTCTCGCGTCCGCCCGTGGCGACGTTGGTGGCAAAGACATCCGGCGCGTTGGACCGGAAGAAGCTCGTATAGACGACGCGGCTGCCGTCCGGGCTCCATCGGGGTGTGAGCACATGTCCCCCGTCGCGCGTCAACTGCTTCGCTTCGCCAAAAAACCGATCCGAGGCGTAGACCTCCGTCCTGCCCGTGCGCTTGGACACGAAGGCCAGCCGGGAAGTGAAAAAGCCCCGCAAGCCGAGGCCGTTGGTTTTCGCCACCGCCACATCCGCCGCGCGCAGCAGCGCCTGGCGGGCGGTCGCGCCGGCGACGGTCTCGGAGTGCACCGGAGTGCCGGCGGCACCGCGGGTGATGTCGACGCGCACCTGGTTGCCGCCCGCGGCGGTGAACTTGAACTCATACGCCTGGCCGCTCGCCACCAACCGATAGCGGCCATGGCTGTTGAAGGCGGTCTGCGCCAGCGCCTGCAGCTCCGGCGAACTGCCTACCACCCGGACCGCGATGGCCGCCCCGCTGACGTCGACCCGCACCTCACCGATGTTGCGGGCGCCCTGCGCACCAAGTGGAAGGGCCAGCATCAGGCCGGCGACGGAGAGGAGGAAAAGGCGGAACGAGCTCATGGTGGTGCGGGATCGCGCGAAGGACGGTGGAATGGGGCATTTCTATTTGCGCCGCGCCCCGCCATAACAACTCTTATTTCCGCAATTCGCACCCACCACCGTGACACCCGACGAAATCAAGGAACACCTCAAGCAAGTGAAGTACCCCGGATTCAGCCGCGACATCGTGTCGTTCGGGCTGGTCCGCTCGGCGGGGTTCTTCGACGGCACAATCAAGGTGTCGCTCACCCTTACCACCGGAGACGCCAAAGTGCCTCTCCAGATCAAGTCGGAGGTCGAGCGGGTCCTGCGCGGGCTTCCCGGCGTGAAGGACCTGCTGGTCGAGATCGCCGTGGCGCCAACACGGCAGGCTCCGGCCGGGGGCGTGGCGGGTTCGCAAGCCCCGGGAGCGGCCGCGCCGGGCGCCCCCCGCCCCATCCGCCACGCCGTCGCCATCGCCTCCGGCAAGGGCGGCGTCGGGAAAAGCACCTTTGCGGTCAATCTCGCCTGCGCCGCCGCGCAGGTATTCACCCGGCAGGGCCGGCCCGGACGAGTGGGCCTCATGGACTGCGACATCTACGGACCCAGCGTGCCGCTGATGATGGGCTTGAGCGGGCGGCCGGAGGTCGAAGGCGAAGGGGCGGAAGCCCTCCTCATTCCGATGGAGGCGCACGGGGTCAAGGTGATGAGCATGGGGTTCCTGGTGGACGACAACACCCCGATCATCTGGCGGGGCCCGATGATCATGAAGACCGTGCAGCAGTTCGTGCAGAACGTGAAATGGGGTGACCTCGATTTGCTCCTCGTCGATCTGCCCCCCGGGACGGGCGACGCCCAGCTTTCGCTCGCGCAGACATTGCCCCTGGACGGGGCCGTCCTCGTGACGACCCCTCAGGCCGCCGCCACCAACGTCGCCCGCAAGGGCGGGCTGATGTTCCAGAAGGTCAACGTCCCCGTGCTCGGCGTCGCCGAGAACATGAGCTACTTCGTCGATCCGGCCGGGGTTCGCCACAACCTCTTCGGCACGGGCGGCGGGGTGGTCACCGCTGAAAAACTGGGGACGTCACTGCTGGGCCAGGTGCCGCTCTTTCCCGAGATTCGCGCGGGCGGCGACCAGGGCACTCCGGTGGTGGTTTCCGCACCGGACGGAGCCGCCGGAACGGTCTTCCGCGAGATTGCGGAGGCGCTGATGACCCGTCTGAACGCTGCTTCTGCCCGCGGCTAGTTACGTTTAGGTGACACCGCGGGAATTGACAGGCGTCCCGGCAACGCTCTCATTGCCGCAGCGCTACATGAGTCACCGAACTCCAGAATCTCCGACTTCCCGTGAGTTCGTGAAGCAGTCGAGTCTCTACCAGGAGTTCCTCGCAGAGCGGGAGGAAATTCTGAAGCACAAGTGGATTGAGTCGGAACGCCTTGGGTATGACATCGGCTTCGAGCGCGCGCTCCTCGACTGGATCCGGAAGCACCGCGAAAGCTGGCGGGCGGCCCGCCGGCAGCAACAGGGGCAGATGACGTCGGGTAACTCCGCGACACCGTTTGCCACCCCGCCGGGGGAAAAACGCTCCGAATAAGGGCAAAACAAAAGCCGGGCGAAAGGCCCGGCTTTGTTGTTTCCGTGCGGCGATTGAGGGCCGCTCCCTGAACGTTACTTGATTTCCTTGTGGAGCGTGTGCCGCTTGAGGAACGGGTTGTACTTCTTCTTCTCGATTCGCTCCGTCACCGTCTTTTTGTTGCGAAACGTGAGGTAACGGGAGGCCGGTTTGCCCTCTTTCTTGGCTTCAGTGCACTCCAAAGTGACTTGTTCTTGCATCGTGGTAAGTGGTTTGAAGGGCGAGAGCAAAGGACCGCCATCGCCCGGTGCAACTACAATCTACGCTCTGTCGGTGGGGGGGCCGCGACCGCCGGCGCCGTCACCTTGGGACGCGAAAAGGTCCCGACGCTGATCTCGGGGTTGGGCTCGATCCGCGTGATTTTCGTTTGCTGCGTGGCCTTGCCGTCCACGGCCAGGGTAATCGAGTGCGGCAGCAAGACCCCTTCCACCGGGCGAAAGTCGTCGTAATGGGTTACCAACTGGACGCGCCGTCCCCCCGCGCTTTCCCGATGCTCCACCCGCATCACGATGAAGAAAGTCTCGTCGTCCAGAAGGACCGAAAAGGTCTCGGCGAACTTCCGGGTGACCAGGACCCGGAGCAGCTTCCGGCCGTCGACGGTCATCTCGCCGGCATAGTCGAGCGTATATCCCCGCTCCGCCGCGGCGACCAGGGGGTCGTCAAACTCGGAGTCGGCGAGAAACGTTCGGGCGGAGGCCTCATTCATCGGCCGGTACTGCGGGGGCCACTTCCCGGTGTCGAACTCCCACGGCGGTTCCTCGCCGTCCGTGCCCTGCACCAGGGTGCGGCCGCCCAACTCCGTCTCCAGCCTCAGATTCGCGGGCCGCGCCGCCAGGAGCGTGAAGCGCACCTGCCCCTTGCCGGTGGCGACGTGACCGGTGGCGCGGATCGACTTCAGGGCGGCGATCCGCTTGGCGCCGCCAATCGCCTCCACGTGGATCCGGGCCAGCTCCGCCGCGCGATCGGCCCGCAGCGCCGTCGAAGCGACCAGGGCGAGAAAGGCGAACCGAAGGAAACGCATGGCTCCGACGCTGGAGCAACCGCCGGCAGGCGACAAGTCCGCGCGGGACTCTCTTTGCGGTTGTTCCGCTGCCGGACCCGTCCTACGAAGCTGATCGCCACGTGCCCGCACCACTCACCCGCATCTTCTCCGACATTCACTTTGGTGATCGGGCCAGTAACGTCCATCAACTGGCGCAACTCGACCCCCTGCTCGACGGCGTGCACCACCTGGTGCTGAACGGCGACACGCTCGACACGCGCCCGTCGGAGGATCCTCTCCATACCCAACGGTGCCGCGTGGCCGTGGCGGAGTACTTTGCCCGGCGGGTGGCTCGGGTGACTTTTGTCACCGGAAACCACGACGCCGATTTCTCCCCGTGCCACCATCTCGACCTCGCGGCCGGCGACGTCTTTGCCATCCATGGCGACATCTGTTTTCCGAACCTGGTCCCCTGGAGCCGGGATGCACCAATCGCCGCCGCGCGGATCGAGGCGGGTCTGGCGGCGCTCGACGCGAACAGCCGGGAAGACCTGGACCGGCGCCTGGAGGTCTTTCGTCGCGTGGCGATGACCCTGCCCCAGCGGCATCAGTCGGAACATCACAGCCTGCGTTACACCCTCCGATACCTCGCCGATACCGTCTGGCCCCCGCATCGGTTCCTCCTGGTCATGCACGCGTGGCGCGTCATGCCACGGCGCGCGCTGGCGCTGCGGGACCGCTACCGCCCGCGGGCCCGCTTTGTCGTCAATGGCCACACCCATCAGCCGGGAGTCTGGCGGCTCCCGGAAGGCGTCACCGTCATCAACACGGGGTCGTTCACGCTGCCCCTGGGCGCATTCGCGGTGGACTTGAGCGACTCCAGCCTGCGGGTACGGCGAATCTCCCGGCGGGGACGCGAGTTTCATCCCGACGCAATTGTGGCGGAGTTTGCGCTCGCCGCGCCGGCCTGATTCCCCGAAAGGAAGCGCATGAGCATCGAGTTTGGTTGGTGGAACCGGGATGACGAGGGCCGCAAGTTCGAGGTCCATGTCGCGATCCACGGTGGCAACATCGAATGGACCCGCCACCAAGGACATCACACCCCGTGGGAGCCTTACGAGCCCAACGACGATGATCGCGCCCGGCTGGTCGAGGAGGCGGGGCGCCGCCTGCCCCGGCGCCTGATCACGCAACGGCAGTTCGACGAGATCCAAAGCCTCAGCCAGCGGACGGGGCCCGGCGGCATTTCCGGGCGTCGGTACCGGCCTTCGCCGGAAATCTAGGGCCCTTTCGCTTGGTCGATGGCTGCGCTTGCGCCGCCGGCGAAGGCGTGGCCTCCCGAGAATCACGGGGCGTAGCCGGGGTGCCCTCCCTCGTGCTCGCGAGGCGTCAGGCTAACCGGCGGGCCACCTCCGGCCAGAGGAGGCGGAACGAGCTGCAAAACTCCTCCGGGCGGTTCGTTACCCGGGTGGAAACCTCGGCGGGGGCCACCCACTCGCCATAGAGGATCTCGTCGGGATCGACGCGCACCGCCCCGTCGTGGCGCAGCCGGTAGACCCAGACGAATTCCCAGCCGGTCGCTTCGCAGGCCTCCAGCCGGAACCACCGCTCCGGAGGCGGTCCCCCCTCGGTCACCACGCCAATCTCCTCCTGGAGTTCACGCACCGCCGCGGCATCGTAGTCCTCACCGGCGTCGAGATGGCCCGAGCAGGACGAATCCCAGAGCCCGGGCGAAGTGTCCTTGGAGAAGGACCGCCGTTGCAGAAAGACCCGGCCTTCGCCGTCAAATACCATCACATGCACCGCCCGGTGCCAGAGGCCCTGGGTGTGCACGTCGCGCCGGGTCGCACGACGAATGACTTCGTCCCGTTCGTTGACGACATCGAACCACTCCTCGGCGGTGTGCACGGCCGACACCAAGCCCGCTGGGCGCCCGCAAGTAAAGCCCGCGGTCGGGAACAGGTCGCCGAAACCGCCCACACCTTTCGGTCCGAAAGGCCGACACTGACGGAAAAACCAGTGACCGATGAGACCGAAATCGCGCCGTGACCGTCTTGCAAGGATCCGCTAGAAATCTCGCCGCCCGAACCTCGTGATGAACTGGTCAAGTTTCCCCAACCCGCGAACCACGGATGGACCTTGGTCTACGCGGACGGAGGTCGCCCCAGCCGGGTCCCATCGCGGTCGTTCGTGGTTTGGAGAGTCCGAGGCGCTGCCCCGCTAGCAGGACCTTCCGCTTCCGCAGTCTTATCTGCCCCATGCGCACCACCCGTCGTCGCTTCCTGGAAACCGGCACCGGCCTCGCCGGTTCCCTGTTGATTCTGCCCCGCGGTCTCCGCGGGCAGGGAGGAATCCTCCCCAATTCGCGCCTGCAACTGGCCCTCGTGGGCGTAGGCGGCCGCGGCATGGCGGCCCTAAGCGCGCTCCAGGGGGAGCAGATCGTGGCGTTCTGCGATGTGGATCACGATCGCGCGCGGGCGAACCCCACGGATGGCACGAAGATCCGCTCCGTCTTCCAGCGCTTCGGCGGCACCCGCTGGTTTCATGACTATCGCGTGATGTTCGAACAGATGGCCGACCAGATCGACGCGGTCGTGGTGAGCGTGCCGGACCACATGCACTACGCCATCGGGATGGCGGCCCTGCGGCACCGGAAACACCTGTACGTGGAGAAGCCCCTTTGTCGCTGCATCACTGAGGTGCGCGCCCTGCACGCCGCCGCGCGGCAGGCGGGAGTGGTCACCCAGATGGGCAACCAGGGACGATCGGCGGACGGGATTCGGCTGGCCCGCGAGTGGGTCCAGGCCGGCCTGATTGGCGACGTCCACACCGTGCACGCGTGGAACAGTTCCCCGAGTCGTTCCTATTCGCACGAAGCGCCGCCCGAGGGCACCGAGACGCCGCCCTCGAGCCTGCGGTACGACCTCTGGCTGGGTGTCGCTCCCGAGCGCCCCTACCGGAAGGTTCGCAGCCACGGTTCCTGGCGAGGGTTCCCGGAGTACGGGACGGGGCGCATCGGAGACTGGGTGTGCCATCAGGTGGACGCCGCGAAGTATGCGCTGGACCTCGGGGCCCCGCTGAGCGTGGAGGCCGCCAGCACGGAACCGCGGCCGGACACCTTCCCGTCACTCAATACGGTCACCTGGCGTTTTGCCGCCCGCGGACCCCGGCCTCCCGTCGAGGTGAAGTGGTTCGACGGCGGCCTGCTGCCGCCGGAGCCCGCCCCGGGATTCAAGTTTGGCAGCGCTGGCGGGAGCATTTTCTACGGCACCAAGGGCATCATGCACGTGGGCTCACACAGTAGCTCGGCCCGGCTCGTGCCTGAAGCGGAAATGACCGCCCGGCGCGGCTCGCTGCCGCCGAAGACCCTGCCACGCGTCACGGGCGGCCCGCACCTGGAATGGGTCAACGCGATCCGCCAGGGGCGGCGCTGCGGTTCCGATTTCGACTACTCGGCGCCGCTGGCCGAAATCGCCCTGCTGGGCCTCGCAGCGATCCGCGCCCGTACGCGCCTGGAATGGGATGCCTCCCGGGGACGGGTGACCAACCACGAGTGGGCCAACCAGTTCATTGGCCCGGGGTATGACTACCGTCCGGGCTGGGGCGTGTAGCTCGCGCGAATCTCGGGAAACGCTCGGCCAGCCTCACCTCATGCCCCTGCCCCTTGCCTTGTGCTTCGGTGAAATCCTCTGGGACTTTCTCCCGGAGGGGCTCTTTCCCGGCGGCGCGCCCTTCAATGTCGGCTATCACCTGCACCAGCAGGGTGTGCCGACCCAGCTCGTCTCCGCCGTCGGCGACGACGTGCTCGGAGAAGAGTTGCTCCGGCGCCTCACCGGCTGGGGGCTCGGCAGCGAACTGATCGCCCGTCGCGCGCAACTGCGCACCGGCTACGTCCGGGCGACCGTGGGCGCCACCGGCGACGCGCACTACGAAATCGTCGCAGATGTCGCGTGGGATTCGATCCCGGCGACGCCGGAGGCACTGGGTGCCGCCGCGCGCGCGGGGGCCCTCGTCTTCGGTTCGCTCGCCCAGCGATCGCCGGCAAATCGGTCGGCCCTGGCGCGGCTCCTCGCCGCCCTGCCGGCCCAGGCCTGGCGGATCTTCGACGTGAATCGCCGGCCGCCCCACGATGACTTCACCCTCGTGCGCTCGCTTGCCCGCGGCGCGACCGTTCTCAAGCTCAACCACGAAGAGGCGGCCTGGCTGGCCGGCGAGGCTCTCGTCCCGGGGGGCGAGGAACGTTGGGCGCGCCAACTCGCGTCGGATTTTCGCTGTCCCTACGTCGTGGTGACCGCCGGAGAACGCGGGGCCGGGCTCTGGCACGAGGGGCGGTGGCACTGGGAAAGCGGCCGGGTCGTCGCGGTGGTGGACACCGTTGGATCCGGGGATGCGTTTCTCGCGAGCCTGGTCGCCTCCCTGCTGGAAGGCACGCTTTCGCCCCCCGCGGCGCTGGCACGCGCCTGCCGGCTCGGTGAATGGGTCGCCTCCTGCCGGGGCGCCACCCCACCCTACTCCTCCTTGCCTCCATGCACCTGATCGCCCGCTGTCTTCTCCTCGCCGTCGCCGCGGCGTCGCTCCAGGCCGGGGCGCCCTCCCGGCCCAACGTCCTCTTCATCGCCGTCGACGATCTGAATCACTGGGTCGGCCACCTGAATCGCAACGCCCAGACTCGGACACCGAACATCGATCGCCTCGCGCGGATGGGCGTGGCCTTCCGCAACGCCTACTGCATCGTGCCCGCCTGCGAGCCGGCCCGCGGCGCCCTGATGGGCGGGCGCCGCCCCTGGAGCACGGGGCTGTATTTCAATGGCGACAAGTGGAAGAACTACGTCCCCGCCGGCCAGGGGCTGACCGCCCCCTTCCTGCGCGCCGGCTACCGCGTTTCGGGCGCCGGGAAGATCTACCACGGGGACCAGTATTACCCGTCGGAGTGGACGGAGTACATGGACTCGACCGGCCTGTCCGCGACGGGCAAGGGGGTTGGCAAGAACGACGGCTTCCATCTGCCGATGAAGCACGACCTCAAGGACGAGGACCTCATGGACTGGCACACGGTTAACTACTGCATCGAACGCCTCGCCCGTCCGGGGAACGAGCCGTTCTTCATCGCCTGCGGCCTGCACAAGCCCCATCTGCCCTTCGCGGTTCCGCGGAAGTACTACGATCTCTTCCCCCTCGAGAGCATCGAACTGCCACCGTATCGGAAGGACGATCTCGATGACGTGCCGCCCGCCGGCGTCCGCATGGCCAAGCCGCAGAACGACCACGCGCAGTTCGTGCGCGACGGCAACTGGAAGGACGCCATTCGTTCCTACCTCGCGACCATTGCCTACACCGACATGAACGTGGGCCGCCTGCTGGACGCCTTCGACAAGAGCCCCCGTCGTGACAACACCATCATCGTCTTCTGGGGTGATCACGGCTGGTCGCTGGGCGAGAAGGATCACTGGCGCAAGTTCGCCCTGTGGGAGGAGCCCACGCGCGCGCCGTTCATCTGGGTCGCGCCCGGTGTCACCCGCCCCGGCGGGGTGTCGACCCGCCCGGTAGACTTCCAGTGCATCTATCGGACCTTGTGCGAACTCGCCGGCCTCGCCGTGCCGGCCCATGTCGAGGGCCCGAGCATCGTGCCACTGCTGCGTGATCCCCAGGCCGCCTGGGATCAACCCGCAATCACCACCCACGGCTATCGCAACCATTCGATCCGCACCGAACAGTGGCGCTACATCCGGTACGCCGATGGCGGCGAGGAACTGTACGACGAGACCAAGGATCCTTACGAATGGACCAACCTGGCCGCCCGCCCGGAGTACGCCGCCGCCAAGGCCGCCCTCGCCCGCTGGCTGCCCGCGACCGATGCTCCGCACCGCGGCGCCGGCCGGGCCGACGAGGGCGACGAGCCAACTCCCGCCCGTTCCAAGCGCCCCAAGGCCAAACGCTGATCTCCTCCTTCCATGCATCCCCTCCGCTTCCTCCTGCTCCCGCTGGCCCTCACCACCACCGGGGTCGCCGCCACGCCCCGCCTGAACTTCCTCTGGCTCGTGGCCGAAGACAGCAGTCCGTCCGCCTACAGTTGTTACGGCGAACAACCGGCCGCCTCGACTCCCACGATTGATCGCCTGGCGGCCGAGGGTGTGCGATACGACCGCTTCTTTACCACCGCCCCGGTGTGCTCCCCGTCGCGGTCCGCCTGGAACACCGGCATGTACCAGACGACGATCGGGGCGCACCAGCACCGCACGCCCCAGAAGAAGCCGCTGCCCGAAGGGGTCCGCACCCTGCCGTAGTGGTTCCGTGCCGCCGGGTACTTCACCGCCAATCTCACGGAGCTTCCGGCCGACTTCGGCTTCCGCGGCGCCGGCAAGACCGACTGGAACTTCGTCGCCTCCGAGCAACCGCTCTACCAGGGCAACCGCTGGGACGAACTCGCGGCGCGCCAGCCCTTTTACGCGCAGCTCAACTTCCAGGAGACGCACCGCGACTTCCGTGCCGAAGGAATCACTGATCCGGCAAAGGTCGTACTGCCGCCCTACTATCCGGATCATCCCGTGATTCGAAAGGACTACGCCGACTACCTCGATTCCGCCCGGCGGCTCGACGGCAAGATCGCCCGGGTCCTCGCCCGGCTGGAACAGGACGGACTCGCCGCCAACACCGTCGTCATCTTCATGGGCGACAACGGCGAGGCCCACATCCGCGGCAAGCAATTCTGTTACGAGGAGGGACTGCGCGTGCCGCTGATCATCCGCTGGCCCAAGGGCGTGCCGGTGCCGGCCCAGTTCAAGGCCGGCACCGTCGACCGCCGCCTGCTGGAGGCCATCGACATGGCGCCGACCCTGCTCAGCCTCGCCGGCGCCGCCGTTCCGCCCCGGATGCAGGGGCGGCCCTTCCTCGGACCCCAGGCCGGGACCCCCAAACAGTATGCCTTCGGTGCGCGCGATCGCTGTGACGAGACGGCCATGCGCCTCCGCACGGTTCGGGATGAACGCTACCGCTACATCCGCACCTTCACGCCCGAAATCCCCTTCTTCTCCCCCAATGCGTACAAGGCCAGGCAATACCCGGCATGGACCCTGATGCCCCGGCTCCACGCCGAGGGGCGCCTCGACCCCGTGCAGGCTTTCCTCTGCCAGCCACGCCAGCCCGAGGAGCAGTTGTTCGACCTCGTGGCCGATCCCCACGAGGTCCGGAACCTCATCACCTCGTCGAATCCGGAGCACGCAGCCGCCCTGAAGCGCCTGCGCGCGGAATTGGAATCCTGGATCGTCCGCACCGATGACCAGGGACGATTCCCCGAGACACTCTCCGCCGCCGAGGCCGACGCCGCCGTGCGCAATCAACAGGGCGCCGGCGCGGCGAAAAAGAAGAAGAAGTCCTGATCGCGACGGAGCCAGCCCGGGCACTCCGGGATCTGCTCCCCGCGCCAACGCCGCCCGTCGACACCCTTTGCTGATGGCCGACCTCACCGCCTTCCGAGTTCCCTTCGTCCTGCTGCTCGCCGCCGTCACCGCGGTCGCGGCGGAATCCCCGGCTTCCCCGGCCGGGAAGTACAATGTCCTGTTTCTGATGACGGACGAACACAATGCCGGCGTCCTCGGCTGCTACGGGGATCCGGTCGTTCAGACCCCGACGCTCGATGCGCTGGCGGCCACCGGTGTCCGTTTCACCGCGGCCTATTGCCAGAACCCGATCTGCGTGCCGTCCCGGGTGTCGCTCGTCAGCGGCCGCATGCCCTCGAACCTCGGCACGTTCGGGAATACCGCCAACCAGAAGTACGCGGGCATCACCACCCTGGCCGACCTGTTCGTGCGCGCCGGGTACGCGACGGCGTGGTTCGGCAAGACGCACTGGGGCGACCCGCGCTTCCCCGAACACGGTGCCGGCTCCGCCAACAAACGTGCCGCCAAGGAGGAACGGGACGAGAGTTTCGGCCGGCTGCCCCAGGAATCGCAGGTATCCAAGTGGCCGAAGGAAAAGAACCCCGAACACCTCACCGCCAACGAAGCGCTGGCCTTTCTCGAGCAGCACCGGGACCGCCGGTTCTTCCTGGGAGTGAGCTTCGTGAAACCGCACTTTCCCTTCACGATTCAGCCCGAGTTCTACGAACGCTACCGCGGGCGCGTCACTCCTCCCCGGGCGCCTCCCGAGCTCATCGCGCAGCTGCCGGCCCTGTCGCGCGAGGAACGGGCGAAGTACGATCACGCCGGGGCCACCGCGGAGGAAGTCCTCCGCACCAAGGCGATTTACTACGGGATGGTGTCCTACGTCGACGAGGAGTTCGGGCGCATCGTGCGGCGACTCGAGCAACTCGGCCTCCGTGAAAACACCCTCATCGTCTACACCGCCGACCACGGCGAAATGCTCGGCGAGCGCGGCATCTGGTACAAAAACAGTTTCTACGAGGGATCCGCTCGCGTGCCTTTCCTCTGGTCGCTGCCCGGGCGACTGCCCCGCGGACGGGTCGTGACCACGCCTGCGATGAACCTGGACATTCTTCCGACGCTGGCCGACCTCTGCGGCCTCCCCATTCCCGCCGGCGTCGAGGGATCCAGCCTGGCACCCGTCCTGCTCGGCACGGGCGACGGGGCCGAACGCATCGCCCTCTCCGAAAACTACCGCGGCAACTACGCCGGCCGCATGATCCGGACCGCCCGCTGGAAGTACTTCTTCTACACGACCGGCGAGGAGTATCTCTACGACCTGACGGCCGACCCCGGGGAAGAGACCAACCTGGCGCAACGCCCGGAACATCGGGAGATCGCGGCTGAGCTCAAACAGCGGGCTTCTGCCGGCTGGGTGCAGGCCAAGCGAGGCGTCCGCGAGATTTTCGGCGCCTCCGCGGGCGATCGGCCGGCCCGCAAGAAGAAGCGCTCCGAGCCGTAGGATTACGGCTACCTGTTCCGGTTGCCCAACCTCGATCCCGCCGCGCCGTGCTCAAACTTGCTCCCGTGATGTTCCGCCTCTTTGCCTTTGTCTGGCCCTACCTCGTCTGCCTCGTCGCCGGCGCCGCTCCGGAGCCCCAGGTCCTGCGCACCAACGGTGGGTGGTGCTGGTTCCAGGACGAACGCGCCCTCATCGTCGGCGATACGCTCTACTTTGGCAGCCTGGCCGGCACGGACCGAGACGGCTTGTCCGCCGGGGATGTCGTGGTCACGTCCCGCCACCTGGTCACGGGACGCACCGTTTCCACCACGCTGCACCCGCGCTTCCAGACGGACGACCACGACGTCCCGGCGCTGCTCGCCCTGCCCGACGGGCGCCTGCTCGCCACCTACCAGTCGCACGGCCAGTCCAAGGGACTCGTCGGCGCGGACCTGATGCGCTGGCGGCGGACGCTGCGGCCGGGAGACATTTCCGCGTGGACGCCGGAACAGACGCTGCCCGTCGGGGCGACAGTCAGCTACAGCAACCTGTTTCGCCTGCCGGCCGAGGGCGGCCGCATTCTGCTCTTCCACCGCGGCGCGGGCTTCAACCCCAACTACCTCGTTTCCACCGACGATGGCGCCACTTTCGCCTACGGCGGCCGGCTCCTCTTCTGGCCACGGCAGTCGCCGGGCGATCCGCGGTTCACGGGGATCAACGGCGGACGACCTTACCTGAAATACGCCCAGGCCGGACCGGACACGATCCACTTCGTCGCCACCGAGGATCATCCCAGCTCCTATGACAACAGCCTCTACCACGCCTTTCTCCGGGGTGGTAACATCCACCATTCGGACGGGCGCGTCATCGGCCCCCTGAGCCGCACGGCCGAAACCACGGTCCGGCCGCCTGATCTCACCTGTGTCTTCCGCGGGGACATCGATCACGTGGCCTGGATGTGCGACCTGCACGTGGATTCCGCCGGCCATCCCCGCATCGTTTTTTCGGTGCAGCGCGGCGGTGCGGCCGGCCGCGGCAAACGCAACAATGCCGCTGACGGCCTGGATCTCCGCTACCACTATGCCCGCTGGGACGGCCAGGCCTGGCAGGTGGCGGAAATCGCGCGGGCCGGCACGCGGCTCTACGCCGGCGAGGACGACTACGCCGGCCTGGGGGCCATCGACCCACAGGCGCCCGACACCGTCTTCATTTCCACGAACGCCGACCCGGTCAGTGGCGCTCCGCTGATCAGCGCGGCCGATGGTCGACGGCACTGGGAGATCTTCCGCGGGGAATCCGATGACGGCGGTCGCCGATTCCGCTGGACGGCCGTCACGCGCGACTCCAGCGCCGACAACCTGCGGCCGATTGTCCCAATCTGGAACGAGGCCGCCGGGCGCCGGATCGTGCTCTGGTTGCGCGGCACGTATCGAAAGTACACCGACTACGATCTCGACATCGTCGCGTTGCTGCCGCCCCGCTGAACCTCCCCCACCCCTCCCCATGATGCCCTGCCTTCGTTTCCCGGTGCGCTGCTCCTTCTTTCTGGCAGCCGTCGCGTTTGGCACCGGACTTTTCGCGAGTCTGCCCGCGCGGGCGGCTGCGGTAGCTACATTCGGGGCGAAGGGAGACGGCACGGCCGACGACACCGATGCGATCCAGCGCGCCGTCGACGAGGGCGGGAGCGTGCACTTTGGCCGCGGGACCTACCGGTTGACGCGGACCATCAAGATCGACCTCGATCGATCCGGTTTCGTCTCCCTTTCGGGTGACGGCACTGCCCGCGTGGAGATGGCCGGGGCCGGACCGGCGTTTCACTTCCTCGGCACGCACGCGGGAAGCGCGGAGCCCACCCAATTCAAACCCAACGTCTGGGCCCGCCAGCGGACCCCGATGGTGGAGGGACTGGAGATCGTCGGGGCGCACCCCGAAGCGGATGGCATCGAGGCCTCCGGCACGATGCAGCTCACCATTGCTCGGACAGTGCTTCGCGAACTCCGCCACGGCATTCACCTCACGGTGCGCAACCGCAACGTGCTCATCGCCGACAGCCACATCTACCATTGCCGCGGGATCGGGATCTTCTACGACCAGGTCAACCTCCACCAGTCGAACATCACCGGCAGCCACATCAGCTATTGCGCGGGAGGCGGCGTGGTCTCGCGGGGCGGAAATGTCCGCAATGTGCACATCGGCAGCTGCGACATCGAAAGCAACATGGCGAAGGACGCCCCGGCCACCGCGAACATCCTCCTCGATTCCACCGGAGGCTGCATCGGCGAGGTCGCCATCACGGGATGCACCATTCAGCACAATAGCCCGAGCCCCGACTCCGCCAATATCCGAATCCTCGGCCAGGGTGACGAGCCGTCCCTGCGGGCCCGCATCGGCACGACGGTCACCCAGGAGGGGCACGTGACCATCACCGGCAATGTCCTGAGCGACGTGCAGGTCAATGTGCACCTGCGCAACGCCCGGGGCGTCACCCTGACCGGCAACACATTCTGGATGGGGTACCAGCATGACCTCCTGGTCGAGGACTCGGTCGCCATCGTTGTCGGGCCGAACAACCTGGATCGGAATCCACGCTACAACTACGGTAACACCCGGGAGGCCCGGGGCGGCGTGGTCTTCCGGCGTTCGCGCGATTGCACCATCACCGGCCTGCACGTCAGCGGGGTGGAACGGCAGCCCGCCGCGATCGTGCTCGAGGGGTGCGACCGCTTCAACCTCGGCAACGGCACCGTCCTCGATAGCGACGGCCCGGGCCTGCTCCTGCGGGACACCACGCGCACCCGGATCGGCGGCTGGGTCCTTCGCGACGATCGCGCCCAGCGCGCCCCGGCTCCGTCGCTCGTCGTCACGGGTGGTCGCGACAACTGGGTGCTCCACAATTTCCTCGCGCACGGCCAGGACGTGGGACCGGGCACCGCCGTGCTGGAAGGCAACCGCAGCGAACGCTAGAGCGGGTTGCCCATCCCGGGGCCGCGAGCAGTCACGACTGCTGGCGCGCCGCTCGATCTCGCCGACCGGGGGCGATGCCGCCGCTCACCGCCGAGATCTTCGCCCCCTGTCGCTCCGTCAGCGACTGGGCTGCCCCAGTCGCAGCGGCTGCGGTTGCTCAACCCGCCCGACGGGACGCTGGCCGCGGCCGGCCCGCTCCCCATCTCCCAGTTCCTCGCGTGCCATCGCGGCGTACTGTCGCAGGCGTGCCACCGTCTCCGGATGCCGGCTGCTCACGTCGCGCGTTTCCCGAGGATCCTCCACGACGTCGAACAGCGCGCCGGCCGGCGCACCCGCCTGCTTGGCGGTCGATGCCTTGCCGGCTCCACCTGATCCTCCGGCGGCGACGTAAAGCTTCCACCGTCCGGAGCGGACGGCCTGCAGCTGACCGAGGTGGTAGTAGTAGAACGCCTCGTGCGGCGACAAGGCCCCGGGCGTTCCCGCGAGCAGCGGCCAGACGTTCTTTCCATCGATTGGCACCGTCGGCAAGGGGGCGTCCGCCAGGGCCGCCAAAGTGGGAAGCACGTCCATCAGCGTGACGAGTTCCGAGCAGACCGCGCCCGCGGGCACCTTTCCCGGCCAGCGGACGATTCCCGGGACCCGCATTCCTCCTTCCGCAGTCGTGTAGCCCCAGCCACCCAGGGGTGCATTGCTGCCTTGCGGGGGCTGGCGCCGCGGCGCGCCGTTGTCCGAGGTCCAGAAAACCAGCGTCTGTTCATCGATGCCGAGGGTACGGAGCGTCCGCAGGATTTCGCCGACGGACCAGTCGAGTTCCTCGACCGCATCGCCCCAGGCGCCGTGGCGCGACTTCCCGCGAAACGCCGCGCTCGCAAACGGCGCCGTCGTGCTGCCCGGCATCGCGTGGGGGACAAAAAGGAAGAAGGGATGGTCCCGATGCTCCGTGATGAAGCGGATCGCCTCCTCGGTCTCCCGGCGGGTGAGCTCGTTCCGATCCACCGGTGCCTCCACCACGGTTTCGCCCCGCAGCAGAGGCAGTTCCGGCCAAGGCTGTCCGGGCCGGGCCGTCATGTCGTCACTGTACGGAACTCCCACATACGCGTCGAACCCCTGCCGCGTCGGCAGGAAAGGCGCCTGGTCGCCGAGATGCCACTTGCCAATCGCCATCGTCCGGTAGCCACAGAGTTTCAGCACCTCCGCCACCGTCGTCTCGGCGGGATGAAGACCGATCGGTTCGATCGGCTGCAGCACCGCCCCGCCACGAGCGTTGAGATGGAGATTCACGCGCCGCGGATAACAGCCGGTCATCAACGCCGCACGGGAAGGGGTGCAGACGCCACTGGCGGAATAGAGGTGGGTAAGTTTCACCCCCTCCTGCGCCATGCGGTCCAGGTTCGGAGTCCGATGCACCGTGGACCCGAAGGGCCCGATGTCGCCGTAGCCGAGGTTGTCGCAGAGCAGGACGACGAAGTTCGGCGGTCGGGCCGTCGCCGAGGCGAGAATGGCCAGGGCGACTCCCAACCACTGAGGAAGTCCGCGAAAGATCAGGTGCCGTGTGCGCATGGAGGGGATTTGGGGAATGAACGCGCCGGTGCGGCGGCCCTCGGAGTGTGAGGAAGTCGGGACGGCGCTGTCGATGCAGGGCTTTGGACCCTTTCGATTCTCGACGCCACCCCGCCGTCGGGCTTGGCTCGGCGTCGTTTTCTCCATGCGGAAATTGTCCCTGCTGTTCCTGCTTGCCCTGCCCGTTGCCCTGACTGCCGCTCCCGGCAATCCCGCAGTCATCGAGCGCACCCCCGGCCTGGTTGCCTTCTGGACGTTCGGTGAGGAGGAAGGGCAGCCACGCCGCTCCACCGGCACGCGTCACCCTCACCCGCTCCTCGAGGTGGAGGGCCCGATTCCACGGGTGGCCGGGGGGCCCTTCTCCGGTTACGCCGCGGAATTGGATGGGAAGCGGTACTTCCGCATTCCCTACGCCGAGACCCGCGACCTCAACATCTCCGGCCCGGAGGCGCAGGTGAGCATATTCGCCGTGGTGCGCATCGTGAATCTCAAGCAGAGCCGCACCATCGCCGGGATGTGGAGCGAGGGGAAAGGACGCGACGACGACACCGGTACGCGCCAGTACGCGCTCCTCATGAACATGCCGACCTACGGTGGCCCCAACAAGCTGGTGCCGCATGTTTCCAGCGAAGGAGGCGTCACCCGGCGCGCGGATGGGAGCCCGTTTCCTTGGTGCTGCGATTACGCCGTCACGGCCGGAGAGGTCCCGACCGAAGTCTGGTGCACGCTGGGCTTCACGTACGACGGCAAGTTCCTGCGCGCCTTCATCAACGGCGCCCTCGATGCCCTCAAACTCGATCCGGTGGCCCACCGCAGGACGGATCGTTACTTCACCCGCGAAGGTCCGAACGGCGGCGACCGCGGCATGAACCCCTACTACCACGGTCGCGGCATCTTTGCCTATGATGCCGCGAAGCATGCCGTCAGCAAACCGGGCGGCGGCAGCGATTTCACGGTCGGAGCCCGTTATGCCGTGGGTCGCATGCTCGGAGAGGCCACGATCGGCCGCTTTGGCGGGCTCGCCGTGTTCAACCGCGCCCTGACCGAAGCCGAAATGCGGCGGTTGCACGAGGCCGCCAACCTCGCCGCGCTGCGAAACTAGCCCGGATGCCTCAGAGCTCCGGAGTGTGACGGTTTCGGCCCATTCCGCACCGTTTCGCAACGATTCCGATGAAGCCGGGGGCAGCTCCACCGGCCGGCGTGTTCGATTGCCTGGTCCGGACCGGCCTCAGCGAGGCCGGCTACATCCTGCGAAGTCTCGCCCTGGGGTTGCGGCCTTGGGCCGCGTTCGGATGAATGCAGGCCAGCCTGCTTCGAGTTGTTCCATAGCCGCTCGCCCGGCGGAATTCAGGCGGAGGGCGGCGCCAGCCGGCCCCGGTAGTGCAGGACCTTGAGATCCTCGATGGTCACGAGACCGCCGTGCACGGCCGCATCCAGGAACGGCAGCAGCTTCGCGATGTTCTCCGGGCGATCGACGATCTCGATCACCATCGGCAGGTCGAGGGAGAGGCGCAGGATCTTCGCCGTGTGCAGGTGGCTGCTGGCGCCGAACCCAAGCACCGCCCGCGACGCGGTGGCGCCCGCCAACCCGAGTTCGCGCGCCTTGAGCACGATGGCCTCGTAAAGCGGCCGCCCTTCGTGGCGGTCCGCCTCCCCGACGATGATCCGCAGCAACTGGCCGTTTTCGATCGTTTGCATTGGCTGGGTTCAGCCCGCGAGGCGCGCCAGGCGATAGCCCGCGGCCACCGCCACCAGACACAGCAACACGCTGAGCAAGACGTTGGCGCCGGCCCGCCCCCAATCGCCGTCCTGCATCAGGCGCAAGGTCTGCAGGCTGAAAGACGAGAAAGTTGTGAAGCCACCCAGCACACCGACCATCAGGAACTGCCGCGCCTCCACCGGTAGCCCGATGCGCACGGAGTCGCCGAAGGCAGCAAGGATCCCGATGATCGCCGAGCCGACCACGTTGACCACCAACGTACCCCACGGGAAGGTCTCCCCAACCCGCTCGGCGACGAATCCCGACGCCAGGTGGCGCGCCACGCCACCAAGGGCGGAACCGAGGGCGATGATGAAAAGGGCACGCATCTACGGCAGCTACACTGAGGGCGGCGCCCTCGCGGTCGCAAGTCCGCCTTCCGCGCGAGCGTTGCCCGGTAGCCTCGAACGTGTAGAGTGCCGTCATGGCCCCGACCCCGCTTCCCTCCCGTTTCCGGCGTTTCCTGTGGTGCGTCCTGGGCGGCCTCCTGCTGTACGCCCTTTTCGGTTTCCTCGTCCTGCCTCCCCTCGTTCGCGCGCAGGCGGAAAAACGCCTCTCCGCTGCGCTGGGCCGGACCGTCACGATCGGTCAGATTCGCTGCAATCCGTTCCTCGCCACGGCCAGCATCGTCGACCTCGATGTGCGGGAGGCGGGTGGCGCGGCTTCGTTTCTCTCCTGGCAGGAGTTGTTCGTCGACTTCGAAGCCCTGGCCTCTCTCGGCGGCGAATGGGTCATCGGTGAAGTCGCCCTGCGCGGCTTCCGGGCCTCCGTGCAGGTTCGAGCCGACGGTTCGCTCAACTTCTCCGACCTCCTGGCGCGGATGGCGCCAACTCCGGAACCACGCCCCTCCCCCGCCACCCCGGCGGGCGCTCCTCCCGGGCGACCGTGGCGCGTGGATCGGTTGGAGGTTGCCGGAGCCCGCCTGGATCTCGCCGACCAGTCGCGCTCCCGACCCTTCTCGACCCAGGTCGGCCCGGTGACGTTTTCGCTGAGCGGTCTCCACACCGCGCCGGAGCGCCTGGCCTCCGGTCGCTTCGAGGCGGCCACGGAATCCGGCGAACGCTTTGCCTGGTCCGGCACGGTTCAGGCGACCCCCTTCCGCTCAGAAGGGGAACTCCAGATCGAGAACCTTCACCTCCCCAAGTACGACCCCTTTCATCGGACGCTACACCAATTGGACGTGACCGACGGGAAGCTTTCCGTGCGCGGACGGTATCAGGTGAACCTCGCTCCCGCCAATCGGGCGGTCCGCCTGCTCGACGCGGCGCTGCAGCTTCGCGGCCTCAAGCTGGTCGACCGCACCGGGAACTCACCGGTGCTGGAGCTGGCCTCCGCCGAGGTTTCGGGATTACGTGCCGACGCGGATGGCCTCCGCACCGAAGTGGGCACCGTGGCGCTCAGCGGGGGCCGCGTGCACCTCAGGCGAGAGAAGGACGGGAGCATCCACCTCTTCAACCTGCTGCAACCTTCCCCGGGGGCCGCCCCGGGTTCGAAACCAGCGAAGCCGGAGTCGGTTCCCGCGTCGACGCCGCTCTCGGAAATCAAGCTTGGGGAACTGGCCGTCCGCGGATTCCAGATCGAGATCGCCGATCTCGCCGCCCCGCGCCCAGCGCAGCTCGCGCTGCAGGATGTTGAGGCGACGTTGAGGAACTTCTCGCTCGCCGATGGGGCAACGATGCCGGTGGAACTTGCCCTGAACTGGGCTCCGCGCGGCCGGATCCAGACGCGGGGCGAACTCATCCTCAAGCCAGCCCTCGCGGCCCGGCTCCATACCGAGGTGCGGGACTTCGAGATCCTGCCGCTGAGCCCCTACCTCGAACAGTTCGTCAATGCCCGTCTCACCCAGGGGGCCTTCGGGACGACCCATGATCTCCGTATCTCCCTCGCGCCGGGGAAACCGGAGGTGAACTTCGCCGGGGAGGTGCGACTCGAAAAGCTGGGTCTCGTCGATGCCGCGCACAACGAAGACCTGGCCGGGATCGGTTCCCTCACCTTTTCCGGACTGCAGTTCACCGCCGGGGATCCGCCGGTCCTCAGCGTGGAGGCGATCACCGTCGCCGATCCCTTCGCCCGGATCCTCGTGAACCCCGACCACTCCCTCAATCTCTCGCAGTTGGCCCGTTCGCAGCCCAAGTCCGCCCCGGCTGCCGCACCGACACCCCCGGCATCACCCGCGCCGCCACCCCGAGTCACCGTCGCCCGGGTCGACCTTCGCAACGGCAAGTTCAGCTTCGCCGACCGTTCGCTGCCCTCATCGGTGGCAGTGTCCCTGGGTGGCTTCAGTGGTGCGATCCTCGGCCTGTCCTCGGAGAACATGGCGCGGGCGGAGGTGGATCTGCGCGGCGCCGTTGATGGGGTCGGCCCCGTCGCCATCACCGGACGACTGGACCCCCTGGGGCCGTCCCCGTTCGTCGACCTCAAGCTCGACGGAAGAAACATCGACCTGCTGCCGTTCAGTCCGTACAGTGGACACTTCGCAGGGTTCGCCCTGGCCCGGGGCAAACTCGGCGTCGAGGTCCGCCTGCAGGTCGACGGACCGCGTCTCGACGCCGCCAACGTCGTGACACTCGACCAGTTCACGTTTGGCGCCCCGGTGGAAAGCGCTGAGGCCACCAAACTGCCCGTGCGACTCGCGGTCGCGCTGCTCAAGGACCTCGACGGCCGCATCGTCATCGACCTGCCCGTCCAGGGCCGGCTCGATGATCCGGAGTTCAAGGTTGGCCGCGTGATCGGACGCGTGCTGATCAACCTGCTCACCAAGGCGGCCGTCTCCCCCTTCAAGCTCCTCGGCTCGATGTTCGGCGGCGGCGGCGATGAACTTGCCTACCAGGAGTTCGCCCCTGGCCAGAGCGACTTGCTTCCCGCCGGGCGCCCGAAACTGGAGACCATGGCCAAGGCTCTCGCGCAACGCCCCGGCCTGAGTGTCGTTGTCGAGGGCTCGTGTGATCCGGCCGCGGATGCGCACGCGCTCCGGCGCGTCAAACTGGCGGAGAAGATTCGCCGGGCGGCCTGGGAAGAGAAACACGCCCGGGACCCCAATATCCCCCCACCCGCACAACTGGTGCTCTCTCCCGCCGAGGAGGCTGCCATGATCACCGCGCTGTACGATCGGGAGTTCCCGCCTGGGACGCAGTTCGGCGCCCCGGTTCCGCCGCCGCCTCCCGTGATCCGCCCGCCCGATCCCCCCGCGGGGCTCGTGAAGCGGCTCGTGCGGGCCATCTCCGGCCAGGCGAAACGCGAGCAGAAGGCGGCTCAGGCCGAAAATGACCGCCGCGTTGCCGAGCATCGTGCCGCGGTCGAGAAAGCGCTGGCCCAGGGGCGTCCGCTGGACGAGATGCTCGGCCGGCTCGCCGAACGCGTCGCCGTCGAACCGGCGGATCTATCGGCCCTCGCCGCCAGCCGTGCCCAGCGCGTCCGCGACTACTTCGTGCGCGAGGGCGCCATCGCTGGGGAGCGGGTCTTTCTTGCGCAGGGCACCGAAACGTCGACGCCCGCGAAGGGGCCGCGTGTCCTGCTGTCGCTGCAGTAGCCCGCGGCGTCAGCGTGTAGTTCTTGCCCGCGTCCGTTCCCGCGCGTTTGCTGGCGCCTCCACCTCTCCCCCGCGGCCCTCCGCCCGCCCGCCGTTTTCTTTCACCCCATGAAGCCCCGTTCTCTCTCCGCCTCGCACGGACTCCGCCCCACCGCACCGCTCCTCCGCCTGCTCGGCCTTTTCCTCGTGTGGCCCTTCGCCCTGATCGGCGCCGACGCGCCGAGCCGGGGGACGATCGAAGGGCGGGTCTTCAACCCCCGCACGGACGCGGTCATCGAGAACGCCCGGGTCAGCATCGAGGCTGCCTCGCTCGTCACCTTCACCGATGCCGACGGTGTCTTTCGCCTCGACGATGTGCCTGCCGGACCGGTGCAGCTCCGCATCTTCTTTACCGGCTTTCCGGTCTACTCCGAGAGCCTCACCGTCACCGCCGGCCAGTCGGTTCGCCGCGAAATCACGCTGGCCGCTCCCGCGTTTGACGTCCGCAAGACCGAAGAAAAGGTGGTGAAGCTGGATCAGTTCGTCGTTGGCGAGACGCGGGAGATGGACGCCGCGGCGATCGCGATCAACGAGCAGCGGTTTGCCCCCAACGTCCGCGATGTCGTGTCGACGGATGAGTTTGGCGCCGTCGCCGAGGGCAACGTCGCGGAGTTCCTGCGCTACCTGCCCGGCCTGACGGTGGACCTCAGCGGCGGCGACGCCCGCACCGTTTCCATCGACGGCGCTCCCGCCGCCAACACACCGGTCACCTTTGGCGGCTTGAGCCTGTCGAGCCCGACCGGAACCGGCCGCGCCGTCGAGGTTGGCTTCTTCAATCTGAACAACATCTCGCGCATCGAGGTCTCGCTCTCCCCCACCCCGGACTCCCCTGGTTCGGCGCTGGCCGGCTCCGTCAACATGGTGCCGCGCAGCTCGTTTGAACGCACCAAGCCTGTCTTCAACGGCAGCGTCTACCTGATGATGCGCGACGATTTGATCAAATTTGGGAACCAGGCGGCGCTCTATCGGGACCCGCGACGGGTCGTGTTTCCGGGATTCGACCTCTCGTGGATCGTCCCCCTCAACAAACGCGTCGGCTTCTCCATCGCCACCGGCTACTCGACCCAGTTCTCGCACCAGGTCGGCCACACCAACACCTGGCGCGGCGTCAGCAGCGCCACCAACGGCGCGGCGTTCCCGCACACCACGCCGGATCGACCCTATCTCTCCGCATACCAATACACCGACGCTCCCAAGGAATCGCAGCGCGACTCGCTCGGGCTCACGCTCGACTTCCGCGTCTCCGCCTACGACCGCATCTCGCTTTCCTACCAGTACTCCTCCTTCGACGGCTGGACCGCGGCGCGCAACATCCAATTCAACCCGGCGCAGATCGTCCCCGGTTCCTTCACGCCCACCGCGGTGCAGGGTGTCGCCGGCGCGGGCAACATCCAGGTCACCAGCGGCAACGGCCGGGTCCGCGAGAACCGCACCTACCTGCCGACCTTCAACTGGAGGCATGACGGACCGGTCTGGAAATTTGACGGTGGCGTCGGCCGCGCCTACGGGAAGAACGCGATCCGCAGCACGGACAAGGGCCTGTGGCAGGCGGTGGTCGCGCGCCGTTCCGGCGTGACCGTGGCGTTCGATCAGGTGATCGACACCCGGCCCGGCATCATCACCGTGATCGACAATGCGACGCGGGCGCCGGTCGATCCCTACCGTCTTGAAAACTACTCGCTGATCAGTGTCGCCGAGACCCCGCAGCGCGCCTCCGACTTCAATTTCAGTTCCTTCGTGAACGCCCGGCGCGACTTCCTCTGGAAGATCCCCTTCACCCTCCGCGGCGGATTGGATTTCCGGCAGTCCACCCGCGACTCGAACTCGGGGGCCATCACCTACAACTACCGGGGCAGCACCGTCGCCGGCAGCGCCGGCCGGTTCCTGGATCCGTCGAGTCCGTTGCGGGAACGGTCCTATGGTTTTTCACGGATCGAGTTTCCGGATTACAAGTCGACCCTCGACTTCTTCCGCTCGAATCCCGGCGAGTTCACCACCGACGCCAACACCACCTACCGCAATTACGTCACAAACTCCAAGTGGGCCCGCGAGGCGATTTCAGCGACCTACCTTCGCGGCGACGCCGCCTTCTTCGACCGCCGCCTGCAACTGGTCGGTGGCGTTCGCCTCGAACAAACCAACGTCTGGGCGCACGGCCCCCTGACCGATCTGACTCGCAATGTGCGACGCGACGCCAGCGGCCGACCGCTCCTCGATGCCGCCGGCCGGCCGATCCCGGTCACGACCGATGCCCTGGAAACCTCGCGGCTCACGTTCCTGCCCCGTGCCACCGACGTGCGCAAGGAGTACCTCCGCGTCTTTCCCAGCCTGAACGCCAGCTTCAACGTGCGGGAAAACCTCATCGCCCGGGCTGCCATCTCGACCTCCGTCGGCCGGCCCGACTTCAACCAGTACGCCGGCGCGGTCACGCTCCCAAACACCGACAATCCTCCCGCCGCAAACAACCGGATTGGCGTCAACAATGTCGCCATCAAGCCATGGAGCGCGACATCGACCAAGGTCCGTCTCGAGTATTATTTTGCCGGGGTCGGCCAGTTTGCCATCGGAGCCTTCCGGCGCGACTACCGCGACTTCTTCGGCAGCACGGTGTTTCGGGCGACGCCCGAGTTCCTCGCCCTCTACGCCCTCGACGCGGAGGAGTACGGCCCCTACGACGTCGCCACCCAGTACAACGTCCCCGGGACGACGCGGATGGAGGGCTGGGATGTCAGCTACAAGCAGGCGCTCACGTTCCTGCCGAGTTGGGCCCGCGGGATCCAGGTCTTTGCCAACTACAGCGAGCGCCGCACGCAGACCCGCGACCTCGGCTCCATCGGGTTTAACGACATCCCTTCCAGCGGCTCCTTTGGCGCCAGCCTGACGCGGTCCCGGTTCAGCGTGCGCCTCAACTGCAGTTTTCGCGACGACCAGCGCTCGAACTTCGTCAACGGCGCCAGCATCGAGCCCGGCACCTTTGTCTACACGCCGGCGCGTAACACCGTCGATGTGCTCGGCGAGTACACCTTCTGGCGGCGCTTTGCGATCTTCGGCAATCTCCGGAATGTCGGCGATGTGCCGAACGAGGAATCCGCGGAGGGACCCAGCACGCCGGCGCACGCGAAACTGCGTTTCCGCGAGCGCTACGGCTCCCTCTGGACCTTTGGCGTGAAAGGGACCTTCTGATCCGCCCGCCACGCAGCCGAAAGCCGCAGCGAGGCACCGCATCGCCGCCCGCGAATTCATGACGCCTCCCGACAACGTCCCAGCGCAGGGCCCGCCGCCGAGACCGCGGGCCCTGCCCTGGCGATGGGCCACGGCCGTGCTGGCGTTGGTCGCCGTTCTTTCGCTTCCGGAGCCCCTGCCGCCTCCGCCCGCCGGGGCCGGGCGCCCGGTCTTTGCGTGGCGCCAAGACGAAGTCTGGCGGGCCCTCGAACAGAAGATGCTCGGCGCGCACCAGGCCAAACCCAGCGAGGTGGATCGGCTGGTGGCCGACGGCCTGGCGCAACTCTCCCACCAGCTGCAGGAGCTGCGCCAGTTCCCCCGTGCGCCCGACGATCCCTTGCTGGGCGCCCTGGAGCGAACGGTGTTTGAACTGGCGCCGCTGGTGGCCGCCCGCCCCGGCAATCTGGCCCCGTATCTCGAGTCCGTCGCGGCGCTCCGCCGGGAGGTGAAGCAGCACTCAAGGAACTGGGATCTCAACTCCCTGCCGGCGCGCCAGCGACTCTACCGGTTGCTTTACGGATCGCGGCTGGCCGTCGAGGAGGTGCTGCTGCAGCTGCCGGAGGGCACCCCCTGGACTGAACTGCAACGCCACGAGGATCCGCCATCTGCGACTCCGTCGGTCACGTTGCTGGGCGTGACGGTTCACAGCGGCGACCTCCTGGTCTCCCGCGGCGGCGCGCCGACCTCGGCGCTGATCTCCCGCGGGAACGACTATCCCGGCGCCTTTTCCCACGTGGCCTTGTTGCACGTGGATCCGGTGACGCGCGTACCCTCGGTGATTGAATCCCACATCGAACAGGGTGTCGCCATTTCCTCCCTCGAAGCCTATCTCCGGGATCCCAAGCTCCGCATCCTGATCCTCCGCCTGCGTCCGGACCTCCCCGCGCTGGTTTCCGATCCCCAGCTTCCCCACCGGGCCGCAAGCGCCGCCCTGACCGAGGCGCGGACGCGCCATATTCCCTACGACTTCGCGATGAACCACCGCGATCCTGCGGCGCAGTTCTGCTCGGAGGTGGCCTCGGCCGCCTACGACACCGTCGGCCTAAGACTGTGGATGGGCATGTCGTTCCTCTCCGATCCAACCGTCACCTCCTGGCTCGGCTCGATTGGCGTCCGGCATTTTGAAACCCAGGAACCCGCCGATCTCGAGTACGACTCGCAGCTGACCTTAGTCGCCGAGTGGCGCCAGCGCTCCACACTCTTCAAAGGCCATGTCGACGACGCGGTGACCGATGTGTTGTTCGAGGAGTCACCGCGCGGTGCGCCGCTTCCCTATTCGGTTCCGCTCCTGCCCTTCGCCCGGCTCTCGAAGGCCTGGAGCTGGGGTCTCAATCAAGTCGGACGCCTTGGCCCGATTCCGGAGGGCATGAGCGCCACGGCTGCGTTGCGCGTGTCGCGGTACCGTTCCGAACACGCGACGCGTGTCGACCGGGTGTTGCGCGCGGCGGAGGACTTCCGCCGCACCCGGGGCTATCTTCCTCCCTATTGGGAACTCGTCCGGCTGGCGCGGGAGACGCGAAACCGCGGACAGTGACAGGGGCGACTCCCGCTGCGGCCGACCAGGCCGCTCGCGTGACCGTCAGGTCACCAGGCGGCCGTCGCGCAGATGGAGGATCCGGTCGGCCTTGGCCGCGATCGTCTCATCGTGCGTCACGAGGAGGACGCTCTTGTGCAGTTCCTTCGTGAGGGAGCGCAGAAGGTCGCAGACCGCGTGGGCGTTTCTACTGTCCAGGTTTCCCGTCGGCTCATCCGCCAGGATCACCTGGGGATCGTTGGCCAGCGCCCGCACGACCGCTACGCGCTGCTGCTGGCCGCCCGAGAGTTGGCCTGGCCGGTGATGCAACCGATCGCCGAGATCCACCTTCTCCAGCAAGGCCCGGACCCGGGCGCGCCCGGCGTCCTCGGCTGCGGTTCCCCGGATGCGCAGCGGCATGAGCGCATTCTCCAGCGCCGTGAATTCCGGGAGCAGGTAGTGAAACTGGAACACGAAGCCCAGCAGGTCCCGCCGCAGCTCGGCCCGCAGATCCTCGGCGGCCCCGGTCACGTCGCGCCCCGCGAGCCGCAGCGATCCCTCCGTCGGCGTGTCGAGCAGCCCCACGAGGTTCAGCAAGGTGGTCTTGCCCGAACCCGAGGCGCCCACCAGCGCGACAAACTCGCCCGGCGCCACCGCGAAGCTGACCTCCTCCAGGGCCCGCGTGGCCACGCCGCCAGGATAGACCTTTCCAACCGAACAGAGCTCGAGCAGGGGGATCATTGGCCGCGAATCACGTGGATGGGATCGACCCGGCTCGCGCTCCACGCCGGATAGAGCGATGCCAGGACCCCCGAGACAACCGCCAGTCCCGCGGCCAGGCCGTAGTAGAACGGTTCGTTGGCGACGGGAAAGAGCTGCGCGGTCCGGCCGGTGGCGCTCACGACGACCTCAATGCGCCCGAGCGCGTCACACAGCACCCAACCGACCGCGCAACCCAGGGCGGCGCCGGCCGCACACACGGCCAGACCCTGCAGCGCAAAAATCACCAGGATCTGCCGCGACTTCGCGCCAATCGCCTTGAGAATGCCGATCTCCTGGATCTTCCGGGTCACGGACATCACCATGATGCTCGCGACCGCCAGGCCCGAGGCGAGCACGGTGAAGACGATGATCATCCGGCTGGAATCGTTCTGCGCGCGGATCCCGGAAAGCACCCGTTGGTTGTCCCGCATCCAGTCGTTGATCTCGTACGGGAGGTACTGCTCCAGACGCTCCCGCTGACGCGAGGCGTCAAAGACGTCGTCCAGCCGCAGGCCGATGCGGGTCACAGCGCTGCCGAGATTGAGCAACGACTGCGCATCCTTGAGGTTCAGGAAAAGCGAGGAGCGATCGATCACGGCAATCCCGGTATCCACGATTCCCGCCACGAGAAAGTCCGCGCTGACCGCCTCGCTGCTCAGCACGCGCACGCGATCCCCGAGCCGCAGGTTGAGGTCCGCCGCCAGCTTGTAACCGATCACGGCTTCCCCGCCGTTCAGCCCGAGATACCGTCCCGCGGCGAGATTCGACTGCAGGTCGACCACGCGGGTGAACTCTGCGGGGACCGCCCCCACCAGCGTGACCGGCTTGCGGTTGCTCTCCCGCGACACCACGCCCTGCCCCTCCGCCACCGCCACCCGGGCCGCCACGCCTCCGGGCATCAGTTCCCGGAGCCGGGCGACGACCGCTGGCCAGTCTTCGATCTTACGTAGCCGCTGCTCGAGTTTCACGACGCGGCCGACAAAGAGCGGGGCCGCCGGCGCCGTCGCCGAGGGCAGCTCCCAGGGCGCCAGCGGCAGGCGCTCCGGAGCGCTCACGACCACATGCGGAATCATCGAGGTGGTGTCGCCGATGATGCGCCGCTGCAAACCGCCGATCAACGTGGCGAGAAAGACAATCAGCGTCACGCTGGTCGCCACCACCCCGAGGGTCAGCAGCGTCTGTCCGCGGTTGTGCAGCAACTGGCGCCGGGCGACGGAGAGTTCGAACCGGCTGATCAGCATGCGACGACCTCCGGCTGGCAAATGCGTGGCCGAAGCGGGCGCTTCCGACCGCCGCTGGCAAGAGGCACCTCCACCGCGATAACTCCAGGCTGCTTCTTGTCTCGCACGTCCCGGTGGACGGGGCGACCTCGCCCCGCGCCTTTCCCCGCGCAGCCTACCTCTCGCGGGGCGAGGTCGCCCCGCCCAGACGGCCTGCACGACGAAGTGAATCGACCTGCCATGGAAATCCTATCGCGCCAGGGGCTCGGTGAACCGGTAGCGCCGCCCCGGCTTGGCGTCCGTGGCATTGGCGGCCACCCGCATCCCCGCCGGCAGGTCGTCCACGGCCACCCACTGTGGGTTCTCCCCTAGGATTTTCACCGGCCGGCGCACCAGCCGATCGCCATCGGCGGCCAGGACCGCCGCGCCGTTGCGATCCCGCAGCACTGCTGCTGCCGGGAGGGCGGCTCGCCCCTGCCAGCGGTTGGCCTCGATGCTCACGTCCACCGTCATGTTCGGCAGCGCGAAATCCGGCAGAGCGGCCGGCGTCAGCCGCAGTCCCACCAGGCCGCGGTCCCAGTCGACGCGCGGGCCAATCTGCGTGAGGGTTGCCTCGAAGGGGCGCTCGCGGAACGCCGGCGCGACGACGATCGCACGCTGCCCGGTCCGCAGTTTGGCGAGGTTGTTCTCGTCGGTCTCGACGTAGATCTCCTGGTGGGCGACTTCCGCGACCCACACCAGCGCCTCGCCGGTCGCGACGCTCTGTCCGGGCTCGACCTGCCGCCGCACCACGAGTCCGTCGAAAGGCGCCCGCACCTCCCGCTTCTCAGCCTGACGGCGCACCAGCTCGATCTGCACCATGGCGTCGCGCAACCGCGCCTGCGCGGCCTCGACGGCGGCGATCGCGCGGGCCCGCGCGGCGGCGGCGCGGTCCATTTCATCCTCGGACGAAACCCTTCGCTCAAACAGCTGCCGGACCCGGGCCGCCTCGCGCTCGGCCAGGCCGCGATCCGATTCCGCCAAGGCCAGCTCCTTTTCCGCCGTGAGGCGTCTGGCCTCGGCCTGCGCCAGCTGTTGCTCCAGGTCGACCAGCAACAACCGCAGGAGCACGTCTCCGGCCCTCACCCGCTCTCCTTCGCGCACCGCCACCTCCGCGACCACGCCCGCCAGTTCAACTCCCACCCGGGCCTCGCGCACCGCTCGCAACTGGCCGCTCATCACCACCACCTCCACGACTTCCCGCGACTCCGCGAAAATCACCGCACAGTCCGCCGCGGGCCGGAAATAGAACCACGCCCCGCCGACCAGCAGGCCCGTGAACAGGATTCCCCACCCCCAGCGGCGAAAAATTGTGGTGACGTTGCTCATGCAGGAACCCCGACGAAAAGACGGAAGCCGCCCCACCGCAACTGCCACGTGCGCGCCTCCCTGTTCCACCGGAGTCGGGCGGCGGCCCGGCCACTTCCGCCTCGACAAGCGGCTCGGTTTCGCGGCACACCCGCAGACCTTGCCATGCCCGCCCTCGCGCTTCTCCTGCTCCGCGCTGCCGCCATTGGCGGACTCATCGCCCTCGGCGAAGTGATCCACGGCGCCTGGCGGGTGCGCTTTCTAAACCGGCGCCTCGGTGACCGCCGTGCCCGGCAAGTCGGGGTGCTGACCGGCTCGCTCCTGTTTTTCGGCATTGCCTGGCTCACCCTGCCCTGGGTCGCACCGCGCTCCATCGGCGAGTGCCTGGGCACCGGGGCGGTTTGGGTAACGCTGCTGCTGGCCCTGGACGTCTACTTCGGCCGCTGGGTCTTTCACTTTCCGTGGGATCGCATCCTGGCGGAATTCAACCCGCGACGTGGGGGTCTGCTCGGCTTCGGCCTGCTGGCGCTGGGCCTGACCCCCTGGATCGTGGCGAAGCTGCAGGGTCGACTCTGACGCGGCATCACCGCCGACCGCCGGCGGAGAGCGACTCCGCCGCCAGCCTCAGGCCTTGCCGCTCCATTTAAACACGATCGTGGTCAACGGCGGCAGCGTCACACGCAGGGACTGCCCGAAGCCGTCGCGCTCGATGTCCTCGGTGGTCCGGCCGCCATGGTTACCCACACCGCTGCCCCCGTAAAATTCGCTGTTCGTGTTCAGGATCTCCTTCCAATGCCCCTGCCGCGGCACGCCGAGCAGGTATTCGCGCTGGGCGCCGCCGAAGTGGCAGGTCACCACGTACAGGCTCGTTTCCTCGGCGTCGCTGCGCAGGTACGCGATCACGTTGGCGTCGGCATCGTGACACGACAGCCAGCGGAACCCGCGGGAGTTGAAGTCGTTTTCCCCGAGCACGGGATCGCTCGTGTACAGGCGGTTGAGGTCGCGCACCAGGAGCCGGACGCCCTCGTGGTCCAGGTACTGGCACAAATGCCAGTCCAGGCTCCCCTCGTGCGCCCATTCGCGGGATTGGGCAAACTCGCTGCCCATGAACAGGAGTTTCTTGCCCGGCCACATCCACACATGGGCATACAGGGCGCGCAGGTTGGCGGCCTTTTCCGGAATGTGCCACGCCCCCATCTTGAAGAGCATCGAGGCTTTCCCGTGCACGACCTCGTCGTGCGAGAAGACGGTGACGAAATTCTCGGAATACTGGTAGAGCATCCCAAACGTGAGGTCGCTGTGATGATGACGGCGCACCACGGGTTCCTTGGCGAAGTACCGCAGGGTGTCGTTCATCAACCCCATGTTCCACTTGTAGTCGAAGCCGAGCCCGCCGTCCTTGGTGGGCCGACTGACCCCGGCGAACGAGGTGCTTTCCTCGGCGATCATCACCACCCCGGGATAGTAGGTGTGCACGAGATCGTTGACCCGGCGGAGGAAGTCGATCGCCTCCAGGTTCTCACGACCGCCAAAGCGGTTCGGAACCCATTGCCCCTCCTTGCGGGAGTAGTCGAGGTACAACATCGAGGCCACCGCATCGACCCGCAGCCCGTCCAGGTGGTAGCGGTCCATCCACGCGAGCGCGTTGGCGATCAGGAAGCACCGCACCTCGTTGCGCCCGTAGTTGAAGATCAGCGTCCCCCAATCCATGTGCGCCCCCTGCCGGGGATCGGCGTGCTCGTAGAGGTGCGTCCCGTCGAACTCCGCCAGGGCGAAGCTGTCGCGCGGAAAATGCGCCGGCACCCAGTCGAGGATAACGCCGAGACCGCGCTCGTGCAGGTGGTTCACGAACCACGCAAAATCCTCCGGGGTGCCATAACGATGCGTCGGGGCATAGAACCCGCTCACCTGGTACCCCCATGAACCATCGAAGGGATGCTCCGCCAGCGGCATGACCTCGATGTGCGTGAAACCCATCTCCAGCGCGTAGTCCGCCAGTTGGGGGGCGATTTCCCGGTAACTCAGCGGACGGTCCGCATCCTCCGGCATGCGCTTCCACGATCCCAGGTGCACCTCGTAGATCGACATCGGCCGGTCCAGCTTTCCCGCCTGGCCCTGTCGCCGCTCCAGCCAAGCCGAGTCGGTCCAGGCAAACTTCCGCGGATCGAAGACGATCGCCGCGTTGTTCGGCGGGCCTTCGAAATACGTCCCGTAGGGATCCGTCTTCAGGCGCACGTGGCCGCGCTGATCGCGGATTTCGTACTTGTACAACTCTCCCTCCCCGAGCCCCGGGATGAACAGCTCCCAGACCCCGGAGGATCCAAGCGGTCGCATCGGGTGGAGCCGCCCGTCCCAGTGGTTGAAGTTTCCCACCACCGAAACCCGCGCGGCCGCCGGCGCCCAGACCGCGAACGACACCCCGATCACGCCCCCGAGATCGCGCACGTGCGCGCCGAGTTTCTCGTAGATGCGGTGCTCGTTGCCCTCGTTGAACAGGTACAGATCCTGCGGCCCCAGCGTCGGCAGGAAGCAGTACGGATCGTAGAACTGCCGGAACTCGCCGTTGGCGTAACCGGCCCGCAACTGGTAGCGGAAAACATCCGGCTGCTTTGGAATAAAGACCTCGAACATCCCGGGATTCGCGATGCGATCCATCGGGAACGTCCGCGGCGGGGTCGCGCCGACATCCACCACCTCACACGTGACCGCGTCGCGCAACAGGGCCCGCGCGACGACTCCCCGGACCTTGCGCCGTACCGTCGGATGCATGCCGAGCACCGAATGCGGGGAGGCATGCCTGGCTTCAAGGAGGGCGGCGAGGTCGGCTTTGGAGAGAATCACGGCAAGTAGGGAGATCGGTGCGACGGTGCGCGATGCGGGCCGCGGCGTCTAGCCCGGATGCATCGCGGCGCTTGGTTCTAGCACATCCGCTCCTTGCCCGGCTCGAGGGCGAACATCGCAACGCCGCCGCGACGTTGCCCCGGCCGGTCGCGACTGACCCCGCCGAAGCCGACCCGCCGGGTCTGGCCCGCGCTGGGCCGCGCGAGGCTTGCTTGGCCCGGCCGGCCGGCCTTTGCTCCGCGGGTGCTTCGCCGTTTCGTCCTTCTCTGCCTGACCCTCGTGGCCGCCCGCCTGGCCGGCGCCGACGCCGGGTTGAATATCACCGCCGACACCACCATCGGAAGTCTCGAGAAGGACGGTCGCGCCACCTGGCAGGGACATGCGATCGTACGAGGCGAGGACCTCGTGCTCACGGCCGACGCCATCACCTACGCCCTGAAGGAGGAGACGCTCACCGCGGTCGGCCGTGTGGTCTTCACGCGCGCCGGGGCCCGGATGCTGGCGGATCGCCTCGTGTTTCACCGACGCGAGGGCCGGTTCGCAGCCGAGAGCATCCGTCTGGGGAGCCCCCCCTACTTCGCCGAGGGCGCGTCCGCCGAAGGCACGCGCGAGGAGATCACGATTCGCCAGGCCCGGGTCAGCTACGGCGAGCCGGGGCCGTGGGAACCCACCGTCGTCGCCGAGGTGATCACGCTCTCGCCGGGCCGCCATGTACGCACGGAAAAGGCGACCGCCGGCATCGGCCACCTGCAGCCCCTGTCGCTGCCGCGGTTGGAGCAGAGGTTTGGACGGCCGTTTCCGGGTTCGGTGAGTCTCGACGGCGGCTTTCGCCGCTCCCTCGGTGCCTTCGCCGATGCGCGTCTCCTCGCCCCGGTTGCGCCCGGCGTGAATCTCGGAGGGGACGTCGGGGTGTTTACCGCGCGCGGTTTCCTGGTTGGTCCCGGTGCCCGCTACGAGGCCCCCGACGACCCCGACCGGCTCCGCGGCTACTTCCGCTCCGGGTACATCAACGACCACGGCGACAAGAAGACCGACGTCCACCTCCGCCCGATTTCGGAACACCGCGCCTATGCCGAATGGCAGCACCAACAACAGTTGGGCGAACGGATCACGCTGCACGCCCAGCTCAACTGGTGGAAGGACTCCGACATCCTGCGCGATTTTCGGCCGCGCTCCTTCTTCCCCGTCCAGGAGCCCGATACCTTCGTCGAAGCGGTTTCCATCGGAACAAATCACCTGCTCAGCCTCTTCAGCCGCCTGCAGCCGAATTCCTTTCAACGCGTGCAGGAGCGGCTCCCCGAGCTTCGCTTTGACGGCCTGCCGTTTCTTTCCGCGGGCGGCATCTACCAGCGATTCCAGGGTAGCTTCGCGGTGCTCCGGGAGGACCCGGTCCTCACCGGCTCCACCCGGCGCAGCGACCGCCTCGACGCCTATTACTCGGCCACGCGACCGCTGACGCATGCGGACTGGCTGGCCTTCACCCCGGTGCTGGGCGGACGCCTGACCCACTATGCCACCTCCGACACCGGTGGTGCCCGCGTCGGGAACTACCTTCGTCTCCTTGGCGAAGTCGGGGCGGACGCGCTGGTGCGCCTGAGCGGAACCTCCGACTATCGCAATCCCCAGTGGAAGATTGACGGCCTCCGCCACCTTCTGACTCCGCGGCTCGGCTACCGGTACATCCCGCAGGCCGACAAGGGACGCCGCGTGATTCCACGGATCGACCGCGAGACTTTCGCGACATACCTGCCGCCGCTCGGTCTGGGCGACACCCGCCATCTGGACGACCTCCAGGCCACCAACGTCCTGCGCGTCGGCCTCGACAACACCCTGCAAACCCGCGACGCCTCCCTGGGCAGTCGCGATCTGCTGGAGTGCAACGTCGCCGGCGACTTCCGCTTCCGGCGCCAACCGGGCGAGCGGGCGTTCGCCGCGGTGCACACCGAACTGGCCGCCCGTCCCGCCCGCTGGCTGCAGTTTGACCTCTACCAGAGCTTCACCCCGCAGTCCTTCACCCTCCGCGAGCTGAACTCGGGCCTCACCCTGCGGGACGGCACGGTCTGGTCGCTGCGCCTGGGCAACAATTTCCTGCGCCGCGACCTGGAGGACTACTCGGCTGACCTTCGCACCCGGATCAACGAGCGATTCGAGACGGTCGCCCGGGTGAGCTACGACACCCGCCGGCACCGCTTCACCGAGCAAACTTACGGCGTGGCGCAGAACCTCGGGAACACCTGGCTCGTGACCTATTCGGTCAGCGTGTATTCCGGTCGCAAGCGGGAGAGCAATTTCGGCTTTGACCTGCGCGTCGACGCGCTCCGCTTCTGAACAACCGTGGACGCTGCGGCCAACCAGCACCGCGTCTTCCGGCGTCTCCTGGAGGATCTGAGGCCGCACTGGCGCCGTGACCCGGGACTGCCGGCCCGGATCCAGGGCCTGTTTGCGACCCACCGCGAGTTCGGCTCCCGCGATCGCCGCCTGTATCGGGAGCTCCTGTACACGACCCTGCGCCACCTGCCCTGGATCGAGCCGCACCTGGTCGGCGCCGCCGAGGAGGCGATCCGCCGCGTCGCCTGGCTCGCCGCCGACACGCCGGCGACCCGCCCCTTCCGGGCTGCATTTGCCACCGGGGAGCCACCGTCCGGCGATCGCACGGAACTGCTGCCGGCGTGGTTCCGCGCCCATGCCCCGGAACTGTTCCTCGAGCCCGAACTCTCCGCCCAACTCTCCCGCCCTCCCCTGTGGATCCGCCTCCAGACCGACTCGCCGGCCAGCGTCCAGGCGGAGTTCGAACGCCTGGGCTGGACCCTGGCACCTTCCGGCGTCCTCCCGGAGGCGTTTCGCGTGGGCAGCGAGGTCGACGTGACGCGCACGGACGCGTGGCAGGAGGGTCGGCTGGAGGTACAGGACCTCGGCTCGCAGCTGCTGCTCGCCACCGTTGCCGTCAGTCCGGGCAGCCGCTGGCTGGATGCCTGTGCCGGGGCCGGGGGCAAGACCCTGCAACTGGCGCGCCTCGTCGGTCCGCGCGGCGCGGTGGAGGCGTTCGACATCCGGCCTGCCGCCTTGGCCGAGCTACGCCGGCGCGCGAACCGGGGCGGCTTCTCCTGGGTCCGGACCCTCACCCGCCTGGAACCGGCGGCGTCCTACGACGGAGTGCTCATCGATGCCCCCTGTAGCGGCTCCGGCACCTGGCGCCGTGCCCCCCACCTCAAGTGGGTCACCAGCGAAGCCGACGTCGCGGCTGCCGCGGGGCGCCAGCTCCAGCTTCTCCGCGACCACGCGCCGCGGGTGCGCCCCGGCGGACAGCTGGTCTACTCCACCTGCTCCCTCAGTCGCCGTGAAAATGAGCAGATCGCGGCGGCTTTCCTGGCGGAACATCCCGGGTACGTGCCCGTACCACCGACGGGGACATTCGGATTTCAGCCGGCGGCCGGGGTTGGGCTCACCGTCTGGCCGGCCCGCCACGATTCCGACGGCTTTTTCGTCGCGGCGTTCCGGCGGCGCTGAATTCCCTTGCGGCGCCCTTGCCCAGTCCAACGATCCCGCGACCGTGGTTCCCGACGCCGATTACCGCATCAAGCTGCAGGTCTTTGAGGGCCCGCTCGATCTCCTGCTCTTCCTCATCCGGAAGAACGAGCTCGATATCTACGACATCCCGATCGAATCGGTCACGCGGCAGTATATCGACGCCCTGCACGCCATGCAGCAGCTCGACCTCGATGTCGCGGGCGAGTTCTTCGTCATGGCGGCCACCCTGATGGAGATCAAAAGCCGCCTGCTGCTGCCCAAGGGGCAGCACGCCGTCGATCCCAATGCCGACGATGAGGAGGTTGATCCGCGCTGGGAGCTCGTTCACCAGCTCATCCAGTACAAGAAGTTCAAGGATGCCGCCGGCGGCCTGGCCGGACTCATCGAGACCCGCCAGAACCTGATGCCGCGGCTCGTGCCGCACGTTTCGACGCTGGAGGCGGATCGGCCGCTCCGAAACGTCGATCGCATCGAACTCTGGAATACGTTCAACATTGTGCTCCGGCGGCTCGCCGAAAAACTGGTGGTCGGCGAAATCCACGATGAGGTCGTCACGGTGGCCGATCAGATGGAGTGGCTCCTCGCGCGCAGCCAGGCGCAGTCGTCGTTCACCTTTTCGTCGCTTTTCCCCGAGGGCGTCACCCTCCGCCGGCTCGTCGCCACTTTTTTTGCGATGCTGGAGCTGACACGGATCAAGAAGCTGCGACTTCGGCAGAACGAGGCCTTCACCGACATTCTCGTCGAGGCGGTGACGGAATCGCCGGCGTCGCCGCCGGCGGAGGCGGCGGTGCTCCCGCCTCCGGAAGCCGGCGCCGCGAACGTCCTGGTGCCCCCCGCGACCGAACTCCCCCCCCCCGCCGACGCGGCTCCCGAGGCCGCCCCCTCGGCTCTTTCGACACCAGCCGGGGACGCGTCCGCCGCCGGCAACGCTCCCGCGGAAAAGCCGCTTGAAACGGAGCCAATCCCTCCCACGGTGACGTCGTGAGCAAGAATTCCCACAAACCTGCGCGCAAACCGGCCCGCCGAAAGATCGGCGGCATCCTCGGGGTCGGACTCGACAACGAGGATGGCCACAAGCGCATCACCACCGGCGAGAAATTTGTCCTCGTGGGGGGATCGCAGGAGACGCACGAGGTGATGACCGAGACGATGATGAAAACCTTCGAGGAGCTGAAGCGCCGCGACAAGCAGCTCGAGTCCGTTGACCCGCGCGAGCTCGGGGAGATCATCGCCAAGTCCACGCCGTCCTGACCCCGGGAAGACAATGCCGTCGACCTCCGAGCTCCGGACGCAGCCCCCACCTGCCGAGGCAGCCCTGCCCTCGTGGGTGGTTGGTGTGTGCGGGGTCGCGGCAGTTGCGTCCGTGCTCTTTTCCCTTTTGCTGTTTCTCAACCGCTAATCAGCCCTGACGTCCATGTCCGACAAGATCACCAATCTGACCACCGATTCGTTCAATTCCGCGGTCGCCTCCGCGACCACCCCGTTGCTCGTCGACTTTTGGGCCCCGTGGTGCGGGCCTTGCAAGGCCATCGCCCCGATCCTGGAGGAGCTGGCGGTGGAGTTCGAGGGCAAGCTGGCGATCGGCAAGGTGAACATCGACGAAAACGATGGCGTCGCCGCCCAACTCGGCATCCGGGCCATCCCCACGATGATTCTGTTCAAGGGCGGCAAGCCGGCCGAGACGCTGGTGGGGATGATGCCCAAGGCCGCCCTCAAGGCCAAACTCGCGCCGCACCTGGCGTAGCCTGCGGCGGCGGCGTTTGAGGTTCCCCTACCACCGGGCCGCCAAAAGCCCGGCGCCGAATAGCAGCGCATAGGCGGCCAGCAGGCGCCCCGAGGCGCCCAGCAGGGCAATCAGCTCCACGGGACTGGCCGAGGGCTGCAAGCGACGAAACTGCCGCCACGCAACCGGTGCGAGCACGAGCGGCACCAGACAAGCGTAGCCGTATCCCCGGGCGACGAACACCGCTGGCACCAACAAGGCCCCGGCGAGCGAAAGGCCAAACTGCACCTGGGCCGCGGGACGCCCCCATCGCACCACCAACGTCCGCTTCCCGGCCGTCGCATCCGTCTCGGCGTCGCGATAATTGTTCACGACGAGAATATTCGCCGCCAGGAGCCCGATCGGAACCCCGGCCAGCACTGCGTCAACGGTCAGCACCCCGGCCTGGACGAAGTACGTGCCGCCGACAGCCACGAGTCCGAAGAAGAGAAAGACAAAAAGATCCCCGAGCCCCAGGTACGCCAACGGCCAGGGCCCACCCGTGTAGGCAATGCCGCAGACGATGCTCGCGAGGCCGATGGCCACGAGCCACGGACCACCCCAGGCGACCAGTCCAAGCCCCACGAGAAACGCCGCGGCAAACGTGAGGCGCATGGCACGCTGCATCGTCTCGGGTGCGACCAATCCGGCCGCCACGGCCCGCCGCGGACCCACCCGCGCCGCGGTATCCGCCCCCCGCCGGAAGTCATAGTAGTCGTTGGCGAAGTTCGTTCCCACCTGAACCAGCAGGGAGAAACCGAGGCAGAGTCCCGCGGCGCCGACATGGAAGTGACCGTGGTGGCCGGCCAGCGCCGATCCCACGAGCACCGGCGCAATCGCTGCCGGCAGAGTCTTCGGCCGTGCGGCCTCGATCCATACCCTCGGACCGGCGTGGTTCACGGGATGCGACTGCCTTTGCGGGTAAAGATCATCAGCGGGCGACCGGCCAGCAGGCTCAGCAGAACCGGCAGAAAAGTCACCGCTCCCGCCAGCACCACGGAGGGACTGCTCATCCCGCGGAAAATCATCCCAAAGACGGTCAACAGGAGAGCATAGACCGTCAGGAACGCCTGCGCGTTCGGCAGCGCCGGGTTGATCGCCCAGATCAGTACGAAGGCAAACGCCGCGGCCTGGTACCCGCAGAGACCGACCGCCAGGCCGGCCAGGTAGAAGATCGGCGGGTAGAACGACACCCGGTTGCGTTCGTAGCGCAGGGCCTGCACCAAGGCCCCCAGCAGGACAATCACCACCTGCAACGCCAGGGCCTGCAGCCTCAGGTTCCTGGGACCTTCGTCCGGCACGAAAATCGACGCCACGATTCCCATGCCGCCCCAGATCGTCAGGCTCCCGGCTGCGGCCCGGAAAAGATCCACATAGTTCCGGAACTTCGTGAATTCCGTCCGGAAACTCACCTGGGGATCGCCGGGTTCGCGGTCCTTCCACGGGTCGACGATCCTCGAACTGCCGCTGCTATGGCGCTTGCGCTGCAGCAGGGCGACGCCCCGCCGCATCCACTGGCGCGGGAACCAGAGCAGGACGATACCCAGGAGGAGCAGGACAGGATGGATGGTCATGGAACAGGCGACGCTGAAAGCTGGGCGGCAAACCGGTGACTAGAGTTCCGCCGCGGGGCGCGCGCAATCCTTTCATGGCGGCGGGCGGTCGGCCCGCTCGGGCGGAACCGCCAAGTCCTTCTCCAAGTCCCGAATCCGACTCAGCACGAGTCCGGCGGCGGCACCGTCGTCCGCGACCGGCAACGTGGGATGCAGCCGCACAAGCCAGGCCAACGCCTCGGCCTTCCGCCCCGCCCGGCGGAGGCACTCCGCATGCATCCGCGCCACGTAATAAGGGGCACCCGGCAGGGACCAGGCCCGGCGGTAGCTCTCCGCCGCGGCGTCGAGATCCACGAGCCGGTTCAGTTCGATGTTTGCCTGCTCGATCCAGAGTTCGGGGCTTTGCGGATGAAACTCGCGCCCGGACGCCAGGAAACGAAGGCCGGCGCGCGCCTGTTCGTGGCGCACCCGTCGCTGTACCTCGGCCGGCACGTCATCGTATCCGCCGGCGGCCTCGATCCTCCATGCTGGGAAATCATACGCCAGGATGCGGGCGCTGTTCAGCCAGAAATACACCGGTCGCGGATCGAGGACGGTCACGAGGTGCGCCAGCGTCTCAACCGCGGGCAGATCGCGCTGTTCCCAGAGTGTGTACATTCGAATCCACGTGCCGTCCGCCACCAGCGCCCGGAACCCGCCCAGCAGGGCCAGCGTCACTCCCTGGCCGGCGGCCACCGCCCGGGAATCGAGTCGAAGGGCCGGTTGCCGCGCGCGCACCACCGCCCACGCCGGCGTCACCCAGGTCTGCAGCGTAAAACCCCCGGCGGCCAATGCCCCGGTCGCGATCAGCAGCGTTGCCGCCCTAGATCTCACGTTTGCGGAAGCAGAACACGGCCAGGGCGGTGCCCAAGCCCACGTAGCCCAGTCCATACGAGACCACCCGCGCCACCTGCCCCCACCCGGGGAAATCGGCCGCCGCCAACGAATCCGCCCAGGCAAACACCTGGAAGTTGGGGAACATCCAGGCAATCGCCGCACTCGCGGTCATCCCGAACAGCGACCCGCTGCGTTCGTAAGCCGCCAGCGCGAGGTGCTGCAGGTGGCAAATCACCAGCACGAGGAAGCCCGTGACGATGGCAAAGGTCTGGGTCTGCGCGAAACTCGCCACCAGCAGCACCAGCGCGCCCAGGATCAGGAGCTTGAGCCACTGCATCGCCCCGGCCCCGGCGACCATGGCGTAGCTCACGACCCGCCCTTGGGCAAAGTTGTCGGGAAACTCCTGCATCAGCGCCCCTTCCCGCGTCCACAGCACTGCGGCCAGCAGCACGGTCAGCAAACCGCAGAACAGCAGGGTGAGCCCCGCCACGCCGACCAGTTTTCCCACGATGAACTCCGCCCGCCAGACCGGCTTGGCGAGCAGGGTCAGTGCCGTCCGATTCTCGATCTCGCTGAAGAAAAGCTGCGCGGTGGCGGTGATGGTGAGAGCGGACCCGAAGAAGGCCATCGCGCCGAATCCGCAATCCGCCAGAAACCGCAGTTCCGGCGCCCCAAAACTGAAGTCGCGAAACCAGCGCGCCCCCAGGACCAGCATCAGGGCTAGCACGACGAAAAGGTTGAACAGGCGCTGGCGGGCCGCCTCCCGTACCGTGTTGCCGGCGATCAGGCCGACCCGCGCCAGGGAAAACCGCACCGGCCTCATGGGCGCGTCTCTCCCTCGCCCTTCCCCCGCCCCACCTGCTCCAGAAAGACCTGCTCGAGGCGGCGCCCGGCCGGCTCGACTGCCAGCAGCTTCCGTCCGCGGGCTTCCATCCACGCGCGCAGCGCCGCCAACTCGCCCGGGGGCATTTCCTCCACCACCAGCGACTGCCGTCCGGCGCGGTTGACGAGGTCCGCCACGGCCCCTTCCACCATCAGGCGGCCCCGGTCGAGGATCGCCACCCGATCGCAGATGTCCTCGATCTGCCCGAGCAGGTGCGACGTGATCAGGATTGTCTTCCCCTGGGCCTTGAGCCGGCCAATCAGCGCGGCCATTTCGGCGGAGCCGACCGGATCCACTCCCGCGGTGGGTTCGTCGAGGATGAGCAGTCGCGGATCATGCACCAGGGCCTGGGCAAGCCCGATGCGCTGCAGCATGCCCTTCGAATACGTCCCCACCCGCCGGTCCGCCGCCTCGGCGAGCCCCACCAGGGCAATCACGTCCGCGATCCGCTTCCCCAGTCCCGTTCCGCTTTCCCCGCAGAGGCGGGCGTAAAAATGCACGAGTTCCCGGCCGGAAAGATGCCGGTAGAAGTACGGGGCTTCCGGCAGGTAGCCGACCTCGCGCCGTGCCTCCACCCGGAGGCTGGACACGCCGAACACGCGGCACTGGCCCGCCGTCGGTTCGAGCAGGCCCAGGAGCAGTTTCACGGTGGTGCTCTTGCCGGAACCATTGGGGCCCAGCAGCCCGAACACCTGTCCCGCCTCCACGGTCAGGTCGAGATGGTCCACCGCGCGCAGTTTCACCCCGCGCAGGCCGATCGCGAAGTCCTTGACCAGCCCGCGGATCTCGACCGCCGGCACCTTTGCTGGAGCTTCGGTTGCGCCCGGAGTAGCCATCGTCAAAGAATGGAAAAGCCACTGAACCGCGGCGCCCGCCGCTCGCTCGTCCGCTCCACCTTGCGGATGCACCCGTGCATGCGCTCCTCGACCGCCGCCACGAAGGCCGCCACTTCCGCAGCAGTCCCCTCCACTTCGAGGAGGACGCGGCCGTCGGCGAGATTCTTCACGTAACCCGCCACCTCGTATTCCTTCGCCACCTGCCGGGTGGTGAAGCGGAAGCCGACGCCCTGCACATGTCCGGTGAAGTGAACCGTCTCGTGGTGAGTTTCCGCCATGCCGCGGAGATCTAGGGCGGCCCGGCGGACGTTCAACCCGCAAACGCACCGGGAATAGATTTGCATTCGGGAAGTCCCGCATCCACTTCAACCCCACGGATGAGCAACTTCGAGTCGGATGGTGAGTCGGAGAATCCTTGGGACGAGCGCGGCGAACTGGCGTGGAACGAGTTCGATTGGGAACGCTACCTGCGGACCCAGGAACAGTCGATCCTCCGCTACCTGAGCCTCTACGACGCCATCGGCGTCCGCCCCGATCGGATCGATCAAGTGGCCGAGAAGATGGGCTGGGACTGTTCCAGCCTGGAAGAGGACGGCCCGGCCGACGAATCCGCTCCGCCGGAGGGCCCCGGTGCGGCCGAGGAGATCTATACGCTCCACAAGAACCCAATCTACATCGCGACCCGCGCCATTTCCCTCAGTGTCATCGAGTCCTGGCGGAAGCTGGCCGCGGAATCCGGGCGGCTGCCCGCGAACGTGGGTGTGGGCCTGCTGTCGGCGCTGCACCGGGCCGAGGGTGCCGCCCTCGAGGCGGTGTACGCCCTCGAGTTTGGGGATTACGCGATGGCCGTCAGTCTGTTCAAGCGCGCCCTCCTGCCGCTGAACGAGGCGCTGGCCCTCGCCCAGGATCCGAGCCTGGCGGCACACCGCCGCACGCAGGCGTGGCAGCGGGAATGCCTGCCCCGAATCTTCGACTTGCGCGAGATTTGGCTGCGGGTGATCGCCGAGTGCCGCTCCACGCTCACGCGCCCGATGGACGGCGAAGACGAGTGAGCGAAATCCGCCTTGCACTTTCCCCCGCCGCGGTTTCGCTCGGCGGGCTGAACCGGAGAGATGCCTGAGTGGCCGAAAGGGGCGGTTTGCTAAACCGTTGTAGGGGTTTAAATCCCTACCGAGGGTTCGAATCCCTCTCTCTCCGCCAGTTTACTCTTGGTCCGAACCAAAATTCGGATCGTTAAAATCGCGCAAGTAACAGCGCCGCCGCTACCAACGAAAGTGCGATTTTTTCGTTGGGGAAATAAGTTCTGGTTTTGCCCCACCGCGAAGCCGGTCTCGTCGCGAGAATCGCGCCCGGATCCGGATGATCGTTAAAATTCTGCGCGTGAATTTTCCGCGGAATCTGCGATACTCCTCGTCAGTCAGATTCCTCCGTGGGTAGAGGCCAATTGCAGGACTCCCCCGGTCACCATCAACCGAGGTTTATTCATGCCTACGATCCCATTGGATTCTTCGCGGAGCCGTGCCTGCACGGTGCCCGTTGCCATCTACACCCGCGTCTCCACCGCCAACCAAGTTGGAGGTCGCTTCGACTCCTGCGAGAGCCAGTCCGCCGTCTGTCGCGATTTCATCGCGAAACACGCCAACGACGGCTGGTTCGAAGTCGCCTGCTTCTCTGACCCCGCGTACTCCGGCAGCTCGATGAACCGCCCGGGCATCCGGGCGCTGATGCGCCAGATCGAGGCCGGCGAGGTCAAGGTCGTGCTCATCTTCAAACTCGAACGCGTGCTCCGCAGCACCGACGAATGGGGACCTTTCCGGGCATTTCTGCAAAAGCACGGCTGCCGCCTCGTGAGTCCGACCGAGGATCTCTCTGACGAAACTCCCTCGGGACGTCTGAAAAACAACCTGCTGATGAGCGTCGCGGAATACGAACGGCTCAACACCGCGGAAAAAATCCGCATCAAGCTGAACGAACAGGCCAAGCGCGGATTCTGGACCGGCGGCCAGGTGCCCTTTGGCTACGTTTACGATGAGGAAATGCAGGGTCTGAGCCCCCACCCGACGGAAGCAGCGACCTTGCGCCGCGTCTTTGAGCTGGCTGCGAAACTCACCTCGCTGACGGACATCGCAAACACGCTCAACAACGAGGGACTCCGTACCCGCGAACGCATCTTCAAGAAGCGCGACGGTTCTCGCGAGAACATCGGCGGCAAGCGTTTTCGTTCCGACATCATCCGCCGCCTGATTTTGCGACCGCTGTACGCCGGCCGCGTGCGGATGAACGGCAAGGAATTCACCGGGCGCCATGCCGCCCTCGTCGACAATACGCTCTGGGAACGCGCCAATGCAGCGATCCGTCGCTCCAGTCCCGCGCCCCGCCGGTTTCGGGATCGCGACAAACACTTCCATCTCCTAAAAGGAGTCGCCTTTTGTGGTTGCTGCGGCCGGGCGATGATCCCCAATGCCTCCGGCAAACTCGATCCGGGCGGCAAACCGTACCGCTACTATACTTGCGGCTACGCGCACAAGGAGCGCACTGATGCCAACTGCCCGATCCGCCACGTGGCGGCCTCGGCGTTGGAAACCGCCGTGGTCGGTTTTCTGGGCGCCTGCAGCCAGCATCCTGATATTGTCGCCGCCACCGTTGCAGAGGCACGCGAACGCCGTCAGACCGATCGCACTCCGTTGCGAGCCCGGCTGACCGAACTCGACCAGCGCCTCGAAGCCATCGAAGCCCAGGTGCGCAATTGCGCGAAGGCCATCGCACAGGGGCGGATTTCCTCGCTCACCGACGCGTTGCGCGAGGAGGCCGATGCACTCCACGCGGAGAAGCAGCCGCTGATGGTCGAGCGCGAACGGATTCGCGCCGAACTTTCACTCTGCGATCAAGGTGACCTGGATGCGGTACGGGTGCGCGATTCGCTCGTGAAACTCGGCGACATGCTCGCCACATTAGCCCCGTCGGAACAGCGGGAGCTGATCATGCTCTTCCTGCACCGGGTTGAAGTCCGCCCGGCGAAGGCGCAGGCCGGCCTGCCGCCGGGCTCGCGTCTGCTCGAACTCCGGCTCAAACTGCGCGTCGAGCGTCTGGTCGAGGGGATGGCGGAAAAGCTCGTCATCGAGGAGTACACCGGCCCGGCGGCAGCGTCTCGGGCACTGACGATGAACCTGAAGGTGGCGCTGGCGCCCATCTGCACGTCGGCGAAACCGGTGACCCTGCTAGCGCCGTTCCGCTGCGACCTGGGCGCGACGCGGCGCCAGCCGGCGGCGAAGCCGTCGCAGGAGCTGATATTGCACCCAATCCACCGCGCCCGAGCCTGGCGGCGCCGGCTGGATTCCGAGCGCGGCCTCAATCGCGTGACACTCGCCAAGGAGGAAGGCATCGCCCCGGGCTCCGTCACGCACTATCTCAAGCTGCTTCAGCTCGATGAACTGATCCAAACGAAGCTGCTGGAGTTGACCACTGCCGCGGAGGTCCGCCGTTACAGCCTCAACCGCATGAAGGTTCTCGCGGACTTGCCGGGCGACGAGCAGTTGCGCCGCTTCAAAGCCTTTAGCGCTGAGGCGTCAGTGATAGTCTCTTGAGGAAATCTCGCGAACACTGCCTATCCCTCGTGTTCGCTGTTTGCGCTACGCGCCACTTGTAAACCCGGTCCGCAGCGATAAGCTTCCCGCATGCTTGAATTGCAGCCGACAGACAACTTGGCAGACTCGGCTACTCCCGAAGCGATGCTCCGGAGCCACTGCGACTTGTTGCTGGAAATGGCGCGCAAGTACATTTGGTGGATGCCGCCGGAAGAGGCGATCGCGTATCCGACGAGAATCGTCGCGCAGGTGATGAACACCGGGATCTTCAGAGACTCTGCCAGGGTGGCCGAATCGCTGGGTGACGATTGCCTGCGAATGGTGCTGAAGACGGCAGAGGCGGGCCAGTTCAATGAGCGGTCATGGCACTACTGGCACTATCGCTTGGGGTTGGCCGCACCCGATCGGGTTCCACCGATGCCGGTTCGGCGATTTGAGTGATGGAATCGTTTACCCCTCGCCTGGACATCCTGCCCTCCGGGCAGCGGCAGCTGCTGCCGGAGCTGCGGCCGGTGCAAGAGCATGGCTATGTGCTCTACGGCGGGACTGCAATCGCGCTACGGTTGGGCCACCGTCAATCGGTGGATTTCGATTTCTTCACCTCGCGCCCGGTAGATCGTGAGGCCCTGTGGCGATCGTTGCCGTTCCTCCGGAAGTCCGAGGTGCGGCAGGATGCGCGCAACACGTTTGAGGTCGTTACGCACACGGGAGTGAAAGTCTCGTTCTTTGGCGGCTTGGACTTCGGACGAGTGGGCGAACCACAGCAGACGACCGATGGGTCGCTACAGGTGGCGTCGCTGGCCGATCTTATGGCCACGAAACTGAAGGTCATCCTGCAACGGTCGGAGGCCAAGGACTACCAGGACATCGCTGCGATGGTGCGTGTCGGAGCGCGCGTGGATGCAGGTCTCGCCGCGGCGGAAGAGATGTACAAGCCCACCTTCTCGCCTGCGGAGTCCCTGAAGGCGCTGGTCTATTTTCAAGGCGGAGACATGCGCCGGCTTACCGCCGCCGATCGCCAGGTGCTCGTTGCAGCGGCCGGGACCGTCAAAGCTCTGCCTCGGGTCGAAGTCGAGCCGGACCTGTCCGCCCCCGCCAATCGTATTCGTTCTGAAGTCTTTCAGACACCCGCAGTGCGAATCAATCCGCCCAGGCGAGGTCCGCGTCTCGGCATGTAGGTCCTTCCTTGACCTGGTCACAGCGCACCTGAAGTGACCAATCATCTTCGGGAGTTGGCCGACTTTGAATTCTGCGATCAATTGCCGCTGAAATCGTTCCGCACCCGGTACCGCACCGCGCGGGTCTTGCCCTCGGCCTCGCACACGCCGGTTGCGCGCAGCCGCGTCAGGCGCCGAGTGACGACTCTTTGCGGAAACCCCAGCGTGCGACCGATGATCGACGGGCTCGTCGGGCCGGCGCACTGCAGGAAACTCACGATCTGGCGCTCCGTATCGTCGCGAAGCAGCTCCAGCGGATTCACCGGGGCGGCGGTTGAATCGGCTCGTTGCCGCGACGCTGAACGGGCCGAGTCCAGTTGCCGTCTTCGCAGCAGCGCCTTCGCGAGCAGTGCGCCAACCCTGCGGATCACCTCCGCCTCGCTGAGTTGGTCAAAGCGCCGCGCATCGTACGGCGAATCGGATGCGCCAACCAATGTTCGACTGTCGGTGGCCGTCATCTCAGCTCCCGTTCCGTGGTCCACCGACAACAGTCGGCATCTCCCGCCCGGTACCAATCAGCCGAAAGTCGTGTGGGTACGTCTCGTTTCGTGCCGATTCGAGTGCCATTGACGGTGAGCAGCCGTGTCTTCTTCGAGGCGCTCATCCCGAGATTCTTCATCCGGTCAGCCAACACCTCGGCACCTCGCCCTTGGCGATAGAGTTCTTCGTCCTCGCGACGAAACTGCGCCTTCAGAGCGGAAGCCTCCCGGGCGGCGTCGGTCGTATCGAGCCGCGAGAGCCTGGTCCTGAGGTGGCGCAGTTTCACGTCCGCCACCGTATTCCCCCCTGGCGGACGGGTCAACTTCGGTCGGTCTCGACGGCAGAGTTGTCCTCCTGATTCCTGGATCCATTCCAACCACCGCTCTCGGAGCATCTGCGGTCGAGTTGGCTATGTGGTCTCCGAACCGGGCAGAACGTGGGACCATGAGCGAATGTGGTGGATGCATGGACTGCAGGATGCAGGATTGCCCCAAGACTGAAAGGCCCGGCAGCGAACATCGGACACCATCAATGTTCGCATTCCAGCGTGCCTCGAGTCCTGGTTTCGGCCAGGTCCATCTCGGCCCGAAACAGCCGCCCTTCCGAACGCGCCGGTCAAGCTGGACCGCAGCGCAGCGAGGAGGAGCTTGACCGGCGCTTTATCATCGAGCGGCTGGCCGAGATTCCGTGCCCTCCGCGAATAGCGCCCTGGCGCGCGTCGCACCGCCGCCGGACGAGCCGCGAAGGGTCGGGCCGGACGCGAAGGCCGCCGGAGGCCGGCCGAAGCGAGCGCAGCGGTCCGCGCCTGACCTTTTGCGGCCGTTCCGGCTCCACCCCGGCCCGGAACACGCTTCCGTCGGACGCAGCCTGCGGAGTCCGGCGGAAGGGTGTTCTTTTGCCGATCCAGGAAGTCCGTCCTTTCGGCGTATCGTCGCTTGTGGTACAATTGCGACCGTTGCATCCCGTCCTGCCCAACTGCTTCACCTCCTGGTCCCAGGTCCTGACCGACTGGCACGTGTGCGGAGCATTGGCGAAATCTGGGCTGCCGCCCTCGCTGGCGTCGCACCCGGAACTCGCCGCACCGTTCGTGGCGGAGATCGGTCGTGCCATTTGCGTCCAACAGATCGATCGCCAGAGCATCCAGACCGCCTTGGTGCGCGAACGTGTTGTTGAACCGACTTACAACGCCGCCGGTGGGCCGGACTACGTCGCCGTGTGCCACGCGATGGAGCAATCTCAGAACCGGTACGTTTCTTTCTGGCCGACAAACATTAGCTCACCGGACGCCATCGTCTCTCGGACGGAAATGGAGCGGCTCCAGACCGAGTACTTCGCGATCCGCCACCGCCACGCCCCGCAAGTAGCGGAGGCTCAGAACGCTGCGCTGCAGCACTATTGGTCCAATAAGTCCGGGAGAGGACTGGGCGACGACTTCTTTGCCGACAGTGGGACGGATTCGATTCCGGCCCTGATGAGCCGCGGCGATCCGTCCTGGTGGTGGCGCAAGTTCTTCTTTCGCCTTCAGCGCCGGTGTCAGCGCTTCCATGCCGCCGACGGGGTCTTCCTGGACCATCTTCCCGCGATCCGGGCGCGGATCAGCGCCAAGAAACTGTCGGCGGAAGTCGCCGAGTGGTCGCGGAGCATGTCGAACCGATGGGGCTGGGACGGTCCCGGTCATTACCGGATGCTCGCCGATCGCACGGCCGCGAAAGCGCGCACGCTCCGCGAATGGTACGAGACGTGTGCGCCGGGGTATCTCACCGACGAAGACGTTCGAGGCTCACTTGATTCGCGGTTGGTCGCTCTGCTCAAGTCCCGCGACCCGTGGAATCGGGTCATTCCCGGCCGGATGATCGAAAGCGAACATTGGCGCAAGTGAATGTGCGCTGCGGGGGCTCCGCCAACTCGGCCTTTTGTGGCAGGTTGGCGGCATGGACTCGCCTTCATTCAATAATTATCCCGCGCGATCTTCGGCCCGCGCCGCCCGGGTTGCGTCCCGGCGGCACCCGGAGTTGGTGTCGGTACGCTCCAAGTGACGGGACGTGCCGCCATCGTCGGGCTGACCGGGCTGACTTTCACGCTCGGCGCCGCTGCGCGCTTCTTCCGCGGCCGGCGTCGCATCGGCAGCTTTTCCTTCAGGAACCAGACGCGCAGCGTCTCCTCGGAAATCGCGACATCGAGCTTGGCCAGCGACTGCGCGATCAATCGGATCGATGCGCCCGCGCGGCGTTCGGTGAGCAACACGTCGCGGTACGGTTCCAAGGCGGTGAAACGCTGGGACCGCGGTCGTCGTCCTTCCGCGACCAACTGCGCCAACCGCCGGGCATTCTCGGAGGGCGTCGCAGTGTTGTCAGCGGCACGCGCCGGGAAACCGGCGGCACTCGTCGGGGAGTCGGCGGGCGTCTCGCCGTCGACGGCCCGCGGTTCAGCGGGCACCGGCGGCGTCTTGGCGGGCACGGCCGTGGGGCCGGCGGGTGGCGGCACAGTTGAATCCAGGGCGAGAGTGTGTTGTTCAGCGGCGGATGCCGGGGCGTCGGTCGTGTTCATGCCGGTAAAATACCGGGCATCGCGCGGTCGCGCAATGGGCACACCCCGGTCTGGATCTAAGCCAAAAGGCTTAGACGTTGGTGTCTTGCCCCTTGGTTTTTTTTGGATTCGCCGGGATGGTTGCAGCGATTCCGGGTTTCCCCTGACGTGGCGTACTCGCGTTGAGATCTCCAATGGTGGACGGTCCGTGGTGGGTCGTCGGCTGAATGCTTGGTTGCGGTCGGCACTCTGTGCTCTGCTGGGGCTTGATCTGGGTAGGGGGTATCGGGCGGTAGAGTTTGGTTACAGTGTGTCGTTAGCGCGAGTTTGTCTGGGATTGGTGGGAGGTGGGTCATGTTGACCCTTCGTATGTGCAAGGCATTCAGTCACGCCCTCGGTGAATACCTCCGGCAGGCGGACTACTATTCGCAGGTCATGCGCGTCGAAGGCGAATGCTTCGGCCGGCTCTGCCGGCGGGTCGGACTGACCGAGTCGGCGCGGATCTCCGATGAACAGTTCGAGCGCGTGGCCGGCAACCACCACGCGGAAACGGGCGAACAATTGACGGAACGCATGGCGGCCGGCCGCCGGTCCGGCTACGACGCCACCTTCAATGCTCCCAAGTCGGTCTCCATCCAGGCGTTCATCGGCGGCGATGAGCGCCTGCTTGCCGCCCACGAGACCGCCGTCCGCGAGGCGCTGCGGGAGGTGGAGTCGCTGGCGTGCCGGCAGGAGGGGCAGGGCATCAACAAGAGGTACGTTGCCGCCCCGGAAATCGCCGGCGCCGTCTTCCACCACGGCGAGAGCCGCGCCCTCGATCCCCACCTGCATTCCCACGCCTTCGTGTTCAATGTCGTCCCGGGAAATTCCGGCTCGCGACTCCTGGCCCTCGAATCCTCAAAATTCTTCGAACGGAGGGATTATCTTTCCGAGGTGTACCGCAACGTCCTGGCTCGTGAGGTCCAACGCCTGGGGTACGCCATCGAGCGCCGGGAGCACGGTTTTGAGCTGGCCGGCGTCAACTCGAACGTCCTCGAACGCTTTTCAAAGCGGGCCATGGAACGTGATGCCGCCATCGCCGTCCGCGAGGCCGAACTCGGCCGGGAGCTTTCCCATGGCGAAATCGCCATCTTGGTGCGCGAGACCCGCGCGCCGAAGTGCTATGAACTGACACCGGAGGAAGTGCGGCAGGGGCAGTTGGCGCAGGTGTCGACGGAGGAATTGGCGCAACTGCAAGCGCTTCGCAGCGAGCCTCGCTCGATACCGCGTTCCGCGGTTCCGCTCCCCGTGGCCATCAATCGGGCCGCCGAACACCTTTTTGAGCGCAGAACGGTCGTGCCGGAACATGAGTTGACCGCCGAGGTGATCCGGCAGTCCTACGGCCACCACGAGTTACCGGCCATCAAGGCGGCATTCCAAGAAAAACGCCACGGGCTGCTATTCGCAGACGGAGAGGTCACGACCGAAGCCGCGCTGAAGCTGGAACGAGATCTGGTTGCCTCGCTCACCGCCGGAGTGGGTTCCCGGGACCGGCTTGGGTTCATCGGGGCAAAAGCGGCGCGCGACTTGTCCACGGAACAGCGGACCGTCGTTCGGGCGCTTCTGCGTTCCTGCGATTCTGCCGTTGTGCTGCGCGGTCGAGCCGGCACGGGCAAGACCCACGCACTTGCCACCGCCATTGAAGCGATGACCCGCCTCAACCGGCAGGTGATGTGCTTTGCCCCGAGCACCCAGGCCGTCGCAGGCCTCCGGCGGGATGGCGCCGAGCAGGCGGCGGCTGGGCGCCCGGCCGCCGCAGCGTCGCTGCAACAGGCACAGACCGTCCAGCGACTACTGGCCGACCCGGCGATGCAGGCGGCGATCAAGAACAGGGTCATCGTGGTCGACGAGTACGGGCTCCTGTCTTTGAAACAGGTGAAGGGACTGGTTGACCTGGCGGATTCGTCCGGTGCGCGGCTGGTCCTGGTCGGGGACTCCCGCCAGCACAAGAGCGTCGAGGCTGGCGACGGCGCCCGGATCATCGAGCGGGAGTCGCGCATCACCGTCGCGGAACTGCATGAAGTCCGGCGGCAGGCGGCAAATCGCGCCTACCGGGCGGCGGCGGAATCCCTCGCCGCCGGGAAAACCGCCAAGGGGCTCCAGCAACTGGATGCCATGGGTGCCATCGTGGAAATCGGCCATCCCACTGACCGACGCGTCCGAATGGTCGAGGAGTGGTACGCAGTCTCGCAAGAAACCAAACAAGTCCGGACGAAGGACGGGCTGCAGGAATGCGCCAAAACGGCGCTGATGGTCGCACCGACCTGGGCGGAGATCGACGCCCTGAATACGCACGCACGGGAGAAACTCCGAAGGGCACAGGTGCTGTCGGGTACGGATACTCCTTTCGTCTCGCTGCGGGCAAAGGACTGGACGCAAGCGCAGCACAAGGACGTACGGCTCTATCAGCCCGGCGATGTCCTCGTCGTTCATCAGACGACCAAGAACTTCGCCCGAGGTGAGGAGTGGCGGGTCGTGCGGAAAGACAAACGGCGTTTGGTGGTGGCGCACGGATCGGCCGAGGTCTCGGTATCGCCGCGCCAGTCGGGCCGAACTTGGACGGTTTGCGAGGAAAAGCCGCTCTCGGTGGCGGTGGGAGAGCGGCTGCGGATGCGTTCGGTTACGACGGTGGCCGGGCCGGACGGCCGAGAGCGCCGTCTCGCCAATGGTACCGCGATCATTGTACGTGAAATTAACAGCCAGGGGCGGCTGGTGTTGGCCGACGGTTCGGTGTTATTCGGCCGGCAGGTGGTTCATGGGTACGCGATGACCTCTCATGCGGCCCAGGGTCTGACGGTCGATAAGGTATTTCTGGCCGGAGCCGCGTCACACGAAGGGCTCTACGTTTCGGCCACCCGTGGCCGGGAAGGCGTGCGGGTGTTTGTGGCAGATCGCGAAGCGTTTCTCGAGGGCGTCGGCCTGCGGAGCGAGAATCGGCTGTCCGCGATGGAGTTTGTGCGGCGGCAGTTGGTCGGTCTCGACCTGCGGGCGCTGTTGACGCGCGGCTGGCGTCATCTGCAGCGGGTCCGGCAATTGGCCGCATCAACCATGGGACATGAGGCGCGGAGCGCGGTGGAGCGGGAGTATCCGGTCGAAAAGCCGGCGCTGCGACCGGCAATCGCGCTTCGGCCAACCGCCACGGTACCGCGCCCGGCTTGGACCGAAATGCAACCGTTCGCTCCCGCGGAACAACCCGGGATGAGGATCCGGATGTAACGCGTCATGATCGAGACCCACGATGGCACACCCCTACGGCCCCGCCCAAATGGCGTCGAGCGTACGGATATCCAGGGACTATTCCTGCGCTTCGAGTCGAAGCGCGAACGGATCGCACTCCCCTACGCCCTGCTGTTGAAACTGGAATTGAGCTTGGACCAACGAACCCTGGAGCTGGCGTTCGCCACCCACACCGTGACCGTGGGCGGATGGGACCTGAATGAGATCTACGAAATGATCGCGGACGGGCACGCGAGGTGCATCCGCCTGAGCGACCAGGAGTCCCCTGGAATCCCTGTCCGACGGGACGACCGCGCGATCGTAGGGGAGTTTAGGATCACCCGAGTAGATCCCGACGGTCGGAAAGGTCGGTGAGCAGCGTGTTCTTCCACGACGCCATGCGCGAGCTCCCATCACACTTCAGCGGCAGATCGCTACGGATCTCAAACGTTCAAGCTTCATTCGATTTTGGCAACTGGACCTGGATTATTGACTGAGCGCGCCGGAAATCGCGCGTCTGCATGCCGCCTCCCTGCCGGAACCGCCGCACGAACTGGCTCACACTCGCCGGTTGCCCCATCCCCAGCCGCTCCGCCAGCCAGCCGTTGCTCACCGACGTCCCCTGCTTCATCAAACAGGCGAGCGCCACCTTCTCCGGCGCGGAATATCGTTCCGGAAGGCGATCCAGGGATACGCCGAACACCTTCGCCCCCGCTTGCAGCTTCTCCTCCCATATCGCCGTGCGCGCCTCCCGCAACGCCTCGCGATCCCCGCCAAGCAGCTCAAAACGCGCCAGCGTATCCGCCTGTTCCTGCAGCCCCTTTTTCAGTTCGTCGCGAAACCCCGGCGATCCCACCATCCAGCCGCGGCTCAACCGCCCAAAACGCTTCTCGCGCATCCTCGCTTCCTCTTCCGCCAACAGTCCGAGGTAGGCCACATACTGTCTCCAACCGGCGGCGGTGTCGGACAACGTTCCACTTTCCCCGAGGACCGTTTCCGCCACGAGCACCGCCGGGCGGGCGTGGCGGACAAAACGATGCAGACTGCTCCAGCGAAACTCCGGCAGTCGCTCAGGCGTTACTACCCTGGCCCGCACGGGATTCAGATGAATGTAATGCGCCACCTGCGCGAGGGAGTGGCCCGGCTCGACGTGCAAGGCCTTGTACCGCCCCTGAAAGGGTCGGCCGCTCTCGCCCCGAAAGCGATTGAAGCGCGCCGCCCAGGTCGCCTGCAGCCAGCGCATCCCCTCGCTCAAGTTCGGCTCCGGCGTCTCCACGGCCAGGTGAAAATGATTCCGCATGATCACGTAGGCGTGGACCCGCCAGCCAAATCGCTCCGCTCCCTCGAACAGACAACCCTCAAACGATTCCGCCGCTCCCTTTCCGGCGAACAGATCGCGACGATAATTGCCGCGGTTGATCACATGGTAACACGCCCCCGCATATTCCAGTCGCAGCTTCCGGGCCATGCCCCATCACGAGCTCCCCAACCCATTTTGTCAAGAGTCAAGCCATGACCCCTTTGGCTTGGCCCGGCTCGGATCGAGATTGAGATTTAACGATTAGCGGCCTGAATCGACGCCGGAACCAAACCGCTCACGTCTACCTTTACGATATCCATTTACGCGCTTGAAACAGTAGATGCATGGTCCCGTTGCAAAGCCGGTTGCAGCGATAAACAAAATGAATGCCCGGTATGCGTTTCGCCACAAGATGGCTACGTTTCGATTCCAACGCCAAGCCTCAGCAAACAACAGAATTTCGTTGTAGAATAGATAAAACAAAATCGCCGATATAATGGCTGACGCGGCTAAGACGAGGCGCAGTCTTGACTGTGAGATTCTCTTCACGGATCACAGCCTTCGTCCGAAAACTGCTGTTCCCACCGTTGCAAGTTAGCCAAGCCCTTTGCCGCATTCCTGTGCTGCTCGGCCATGTAAGCAGCCAAACTCGTCGCATCCATTTGAGCATTGGCCGTCACGACTCCTTGAATCTGCTGCTCGATAATGAATGTGCCAACCGCTGCGGGCGCCGCGGATCCCGGGAACCGAGTAGCAATTGATAGTGCTAAATTTGCTACGTCCTTTGCAAAGCCTAGTTCATCTTTGTCGCTGATGTCATCACCAAGATCCCACGCTTGCATCAGGATATCAAAGCCTGCGAGATTTCCCAATACGCTCGCTCCTCCGTTCTTGTAGATCGTGGTTAATTGCTTCCTAGTCTGGCGCAGCCCTTGGATATCTAACTCTAGCTTTGCGGCGCGATATGAGCCTTCGGCCAAATCCTTTCCCAAGTTGGAGTAAATGGCCAGGACGTGAAGAGATTCCTTTATTTGTTCAGCAAGCGATGGTCCCTCCAATTTATCGCGCATGATTCGCAGCGTATTGGTATTGTTCTTTATTTTTTCGCGAAGCGCGTCGCAGTCGACGGGCGATGCGGCTTCGACTGCGACATCAGGATCGTCCCCGAAGAAACTCCCACCATCTCCGCCGTTGCCAGTCGGATCGGTGGGAATGTATCCTGGTTGCGGTGCCGGAGTGTCGTAGTAGCCCCAGCCGTTTCCTCCGTCCCTCCAATATAACGTCACTGAAGTCTTCTGTCCGTTTGGCGATGTGACGGTAGAGGTGATTGTCGGCGCTGGAGACGTCATCCCCAGGTAGTCCCAGCGATTCACTGGGCTGTTTGCGACAAACGCGTAGAGATGTAATCCGCCCTTCTCGTCCTTCGGATCCCTGCCGAGGAACCTGCCCTGGGATGGGCTATAGAAGCGACGCCCGTAGTAGACCAAGCCGGTCTCAAAGTCCGTCCATTTGGTCGAAAACCGGAACGGCTGACTGGCGGCAAACTCGTCCGTCGCGTCGGCGCGGATCGCCTCACCAAAGGGTCCGTACTCGTAAGCGGCCGCGAGGGTCCCCGTATCGGGGTTCAGCAAAGCCGCGACGTTGCCGTTGCCGTCATAGGCCGCGAGGTACGTTCGGCTCGCGGTGTGATCGACGAGTTGCAGTAGGGCACCCACACCGCCAGCATCGGCCATCGTGCGGGCGATGTCGAGACCCCACGTGTAGGTGCGCAGGATCGCGCCGATGGAGTTTCCTCCGGGGGCCGCATACTCGGCGATCACGTTCCAGCCGTCGTAGACAAAGCGCCGCGAGGAAATCTCTCGGCTCTCGTCGAGGTCGTAGACCCGTTTGCCAACGCGCCGGCCGAGGTAGTCGTAGCTAAATTCAATCCGTCGACCCGGGAAGGGTCGCCACGGTGTCGTCAAGGCCATTGCGGCCGCGGTCGTTTGCATCTGGATCAGGCGATTCTCGGCATCCCAAGTGTAGGTCCAGATCCCATCATCGGTGAGATTGCCGTCGAGGTCGTATTGGAACTTCTGGCGAAACGCCGGCTGGGCCACCATCCGGCTGTCGTAGCGGAAGAGATCCGTAGCCCCGGAAGAGCCACGTTTGGCGCTGACGACCGTCAACGGCCCCCACCAGGGATACGGGTCGTTGTTCACCACGACCTCCCCGCTCCAGAAACGTCCCTGCCGGCTCGCCCGCAGCGGCGCCAAGCTTCCGCCCTGCACCGTCACCGTAGTTTCGCCCAGGGTCGGCGCCGTCGGCGGATTGGGTCCCGGTGCGGCCGTCCCGGCGAAGGTCACCGTGCTGTTCTCGCGAGAGTGGTACTGATTCAGCTTCATCTTCAACTCGCGTTCTGCCATCTCGGCGGAACTGCCGGAATCGATCAGCACGTTGTAGTTGTCGCGCAGCGTGTCCTCGCCCGAGCGGTCCGACCAGAGACGGCTGCCAATCAGATCGTAGTCGAATGTATGTCGACGGCTAGGCAGGAAACGGGAAGTGTCCGCCAGATTGCTGCCCAGATAACCGATATCGCCCACCAATTGCCCGCGAGAATCGTAACTGAACAGACGGAAGCCGGTTCCGGGGTCGGAGACGCCGTCGCCATAGTCGGCAAACGCCGCACCCGATTGAATCACGGAAGTGCGCTCGCCGCGGGAGTTGACCGAGTACTCGTACTTCGTGCGCGTCGTGCCGCCCCACCGGGATTCGATCGATTTCAAGGCATCCCGGTTGGAGTAGTACTCTCGTTCAATCCAAGACGTGCCGCTTCCGTCGACCTTCAGCGACTGAAGCAAATCACTTCCCGCCAGGTACTGGTAGGTGTACCCATGGGTGTCGGTGGCGGTGTTCGTCAAGACAGTCCGGGTCTGGAAATCGGTGAACCGGCCCGACGCTGCGGAGTAACTGTAGTTGATGTCCTGTTCCACCGTGGTCCCGAGCGAAAGCGAATAGCCCATTGTCCGAGCCAGCACTGAGCCGGGGGTTGAACTCAGCTTGTAGGAGAGCCTGCGCGGACCGTAAAAGTATGGCGGCAGGTTTTCGGCCGCAACCTTGCCACACAGGCACAATGCAAACGTACGCATGCCGGTGACATCCTCGATTCGGATCGCCTGGCTCAAACGATTGTAGGAATAGTGGATCTCCGGAGTACTGTCGCTGTAAACGATATCGGTCTGCTCCCCGGTGACGGGGTCGTAAACGTAGGTCGTAACGACGCCCCGGGCCCACTTGCGCGTGGAAAGGCGGCCGGCGGGCGTATAGGTATAGGTGACGGCGCGGCCCGCGGCGTCGGTCTTGGAAATCAGCAGCCCCGTGGCAGGGTCGTAGGCCCAGACCGTCTTGTCGCCATTCGACCACACAGCATGATTCGGGTTCACCGGGTCGCCCTCGTCGTTCAATTGCCAACTGCTGTTGGAGAAATCCACCCCCGTCGGGGCGGTGCGGAACGTGCGCATGGCGATCTTCTCCCCGTAGACGCTATAAGCGTAGCTCACCGGATAAGTGCCGTTGCCCCACTGCGCCAGGAGGCGGCCGGCGCGATCATACCGCGAATAGACGACCGAACGTGTCTCGTTCGCGCCCACGCTCGTCGGGCCACCCCATTGCTGGGTCGTTCGTCCCACGGCATCGTACCCGTACTCCGCCACCCGTGCGCCGGTGGCGTCGGTTACCTGCGCAGGCAGGGAAGTACCTGCGTAGTAGGTGGAAGTCACAGTGTTGTTGCGCGCATCCGTGACTGTGACGCGACGGCCGAGCGCATCGTACCCATACTGCGTACGCAGGCCATTGAAGCCGGTTACCTCAGTGGCAAACCCGGCCACCGAAATCGCAGTCTCGGTGTTACCGAGCCCAGTGGTGGTAGTCGTGATGGTCTTGGTGGCGGTCGTCCGGGCCAATTGGGTGATCACCGTTGTCACATTACCGTTAACGTCTGTTGCCTGTGTCTCGTCGATGCGATTAACCGCCTGATGGCCCGAGAGGCGCTGGCGTTTCTGCGACAAGATGACCGAATTGGCCGAATCCCGGGTGGGGTAACCGCGAGTCACCGACGTGGACCACCACTCTCCCAAAACCTGCTCGACGAACGAATCGAAATCCTGGATGCGATCCGAGGAGGCGAGGTCGAGTGTTCCGTTGCCATCCATGTCCAGTCCCGACCGCTTCACCCGGCCCAAGGGATCGTATTCGTAAAGCGTGGCACCCTTTTCGGTTTCGGTCGTCTTGACGAGTTTGCCCGTGTTTGCCGCCCCGGCAGTGGTGGCAAAGTAGTGCTCCTGCACCATGGGCGCACCTGAACCGAACCCGTTCTTCTCGGTGCGCACCACCTGGCCCAGGGCGTCTTTCCAAGTCTTGACCCAACGTGGAGACTGGGCCGCCCCGCGGCTCACCAGCGACCATTGTCGCCACGAGGCCGAGTCCACCCCGTAAGTGAAGTACTCCGGCACGACAGCCGACCCCGTGCGCGACGATAACCGCCCATCGGAACTCATGGTCTTGATTTCCGTGCCGCCGTCAGCCCGGGTGATTGTCTGAGTGGAACCTGAGCTGGAGTAAGCGTAGCTGAACTGGGTGGTGCCAGACCCAGGGGAAGTTTCAGACGTCAAGCGGCCCGCGTCGTCGAAAACCCGCGTGGTGGTGAGGCGGTCGCTGGGATTTGTGCCTACGACTTGCTGCCGGACCTGATTCCCTGCGCCGTAGAAATACTCGGTGGTCAGGGCCGCAATGCCGCTGTAGGCCGAGCGGGTCGCGGTCTTCATCCTTCCGGCCGCGTCATAGGTGTAGGTGACGGTAACCCCGCTTTCGTCCGTCTCGGTCGCCTTCAGGAGACCGTCATAACTGGCCGAGTAGATTTCACCGGTGCTCTTCGTGCGGGTCGTGAGCAATCCTGCCGCGTTGTACGAGAAATTGACCCAGGAGACCAGATTCCACGTGTTGTTCTTCCAGACACTCGTCTCGGTGCGCACGACGAGAGCCCGGCGATCGCGGATGGTCACTTCCAAGGTCGATTTCCCGTCCAGCAGATAGACGGGCGAAACCCCACTGCCCAGGCAATTGGTGATCTGTGTTCCCCAACCCAAAAGTGCGGTGCCGGTGATGACGGCTGTCCTGGTGGCGATGTCGGTGCCCTCACCAAAGGTCGTTCCGTTCCAGGTTCCCCATTGATAAACAAACGACTGCTTAAGCCCATTCGGCTGCACGATCGAATAAGGCCGCCCGCGCAAGAAGGCGTCGCTCGTACCCTCCGAGTAATACTGGGTCGTGGTGGTCAGTTTGGCACCGTTGCCGTTCACCCAATCGTCTCGCGAGGAGGTGATGATTCCCGTATACGCCATGGAATCGTAGGTCGTGCTTGAGAACCCCACAGTGCCTCCGCTCGCAGTGCTGTTGCTTCCCGCTGGGCGAGTGTCAGAGCCAAACGGATCGCGACTGAAACCGAAGTAGGTCGATTCAGTGCTGGACGCGCCCGGCGAGAGCACGAACGGACGGGTCTTGCGCATGAGCCGGCCACCGGGATAACCCTGCTCCTGGGTGGAGGGATAATACTCGTAGGCCTCCCAACCGCCACCGGGGAGCGTGACAGTGCTGACGAATCCGAACGATCCGGCGATCTGCACGTTTTGATGGTAGGCGAATTCTGTCGTGACTGCGTTGGTGGTGCCGAGCGATTCCGCGATGACGGCTTCGCCGAAGGCCAGATTGCCGAATCTGCGCGTCAGGACGGTGGCGGTTCCGCCGGTGGGGGCCGCCACCACAATCGTCTCCTTGCGGTTGGCGGGGGACGTGTCCGCTTCGCCGGTCGACGTGACGGTGAGCAAGGGAGACTCATCGTGCTTGTGCCAGCCGGTGTTCGTCCAGGTGAAATTGGGAAATGCGGTGCCCGTGCGGGCAATCTTCATCAGCTCCTGCCGGGCGATCGTGGAGTTGCCCGGGTCGGTTCTCGTTAGGCGCGTGAAGCGCAAGGCGGTATCGACGGAGGCCGTTGGGTCCTTCTCGATGGTGTACTCGGCGTACGGATAGCCCGAGAATTCGTACGGCAGATCCCCGGGGAGAATCTGGGTGACGTCGTAGCATTTCAGGACGTAGGTGTTCGATGTGCCGGACGGCACCTGCACGTCGACGGCGACCTGGTTGGCGATGACCTGCCGAATCACGTTGTTCTCGCGATGGACGTACACTTCGGCGGACGGCGCCTCGTATTCGAGGGCGGAAGGGGAGAACAACTCGTTCCAATTCGGCCCCAAACCCGAATTCGAGAGACGCAGCGAACCCGCGCTGCCTCCGTTGTGGAGATTGCCCAGTGACAGTTGCCAATCGATTCGAGAACCGGGGGTGGCCGAGGCAAAGCCGGCCGCGCCGGCCGGTGGATCGTTGCGTGGGATAATCGAGAATGTCGCCTGGCTGCCCAGCTCGCACCCCGAGCGCAGTATTCCGTTGAGCATAACGCGGTACTGAGGCGGTACTGCGATCGTGAGGGATCCTCCGTTGAGCAGGTTGGTGCGGGTGATCGTGAGGGTGTAGGCGCGGAAGGGCTCGGCGTGGACAATCCCGTTTGGCCCGAGATTCACTGCCACGAGTTGCCCAGAGGATGAACCCACCGCTGACGCCGACACCGCTCCATCGGTGGCTCCCGGTGCAGACGGCATGAGTGTGCCCGAAATACCCAGGGCTCCAGCGACGTAGTAACCCTGTGGGGTGTATCCGCGGTATACATATACATAGCCACCCGATGTGTTCAGTACCGCGTGGCTGTAGTAGTAGATTGTCGGGTAATAGGTCGTGACCTCCAGTCCCTGAAAACTGGGAAAGGAAACGTAGCTCTGAGACCAACTCACTTGATTGGTATTCGCCGTGTAGGCGCGGGCCATGATTCGAACTGGAATCCCGCCCACCCACGATTGGGCCAGCAGACTGGCCGACTGAAGGATGGTCACAGCCAGCAACGTGGATACTCCGACTTTGCGAAGAGCATTCATGGGAGTGTCAGCGTCGGGCGGCGCGCACGCGCGCGTTGAGCATGGCTTCGGCCTGCTGGAGTCGATCGAGCGCTTCCTTTACACTGCGATCCTCGGGGGCAAGTTCCGCGGCATCACGGTACACGGCCAGTGCCGTGCGGATGTTGCCGCGATAGCGCTCGTGGATCCAACCGGCCAGCGCTTTGGCGTCGGCTTCGCTGCGCTTGTCGCCGCACCGTTTCGCCAGGGTGACGCAGTCCGCCAGTCTTTGCAGTGTGCGGTTGGCCAGCGCCGCCCCCTGGCCACGAGCCCCTTCGCGCACGAGTTCATCCGCGACGCGAATAAGACGTCCCGCGGTTTCCCGATGCCATTCCATGGTGCCGGTCTCGGTGACGTTCAGGGTCGTGAGTTTTCGTTCGGCACCATCGATATCTTGCATGCGTGCCAAGTCCTTGGCCTCCACCGTGGCACGCCGGAAATCGGCCGTGCGCGTGAGACCATCACCGCCACTCGCCGTAGTCACCGGTGTCGATTGTGCGCCCACCGTGTTGGCCAAGATGGCCCACAACAAGACGGCCAGAGTGCCGCGGGCCCATTCGCTGCGCAGATTCGTACTCATTTTACAGGACGTTGCACTTTCAGTTGAGTGGAATTTGTGGTGTCGGACCCGCCGGCTGAGTTCGGGTCGGTTCCGAGAACCGCTTCGGAGGCGTTGGGAACTCCGTCCCCATCGGAATCGAGGTTGGGGTCCGGATTCGTCGTGTCCGTCAGGACGGCACTCGCCGCGGACCGCAAACCCGCGGCATCGTAGGCCTTGACGGTGTAGGTGTGGGTGGAATTCGGCGATAGCCCGGAGTCGGTGAATACCGTTTCCGGGGTGGATCCGGTGGGAGTTGTAGCCCCGTCCCGGAAGATTTCATAGCCGACCACACCGACGTTGTCGGCCGAGGCGCGCCAGATGAAGGTCAAGGTGGTCGCAGTCTTCGCCACCGTCCCCAGAGTGGAAGGAACCGACGGAGGCGAGCTATCGGCGTCACCGAGGAAGGTCGCGCGAACCACCGCATCGCTATTCCCCACAGTGAAGGTGGTAACCTGCGCATTGGCGTTCGCCAATGTCCCAGTACCTGAAACCAACGCCCAATTGGAAAACGTCCGCCCGCTGGGGACCACCGCGGTCAGCGTTACGGTCGAGCCGCCGAATTGAAACGGCAGGGAGGAGGTACCGTTCTGGACGGCAATCGCCTTGGAGTCGGACCGGTAGACCGCGATCGACTTGGTGGTGGAACTGGTTCCGGATGATCCCGTCACGGTAAGCTTCGAGACGTAAGTCGTGGCCAGCGAGCTGCTGCCGGCATAGGTCGTCGAGGCGGTCTTTCCGCTGGAGTCCGTGGTCCCGTTGTTGTCGAAATCCCATGCATAGGACGTGATCGCCCCAAAGGGATCCACGGCGGCAGACGCGTCGAACTGCACCGTCAAGGGTGCTCGGCCCATCTCGCTCGAAGCGACGAAGGTAGCCACCTGCGGCATGAAATCCACAAACAATTCATAGCTGCCTTCGCACCACTCGGTTTCGCCGCCGACGACTACATACCGTGGCCCACTCGGAGCGACGAACCTCAAGTCAGTCGAGCTTTCCCCGGCCCAGACCTCGCGCAAGTAGGTATCCGTCGTTCCGGTCACATAAATCCACACTGTCCCTGGTCCCGGTACCGTATAGTCGTGCAAGTCTTCGGTAAGGTAGGTACCAATGTAGTTCTCGTATTCGTCATACTCATCCACTCGCACCAGCGTGCCCGAACCGGCATACAAACGCTGCCATGTGCGGATCTTCAGGGTTCCGCTGGGGTCCGACCATAGGTTGACCGCATCCTTGGCTCGTACCGTAAAGGCGTAATCCGTGTCGGGGCTGAGGTTGGTGACGGTGGCTGTCGTCCCCGTGACGGTTCCCAGCGATACGCTGTCGCGGAAGATTTCATAGAGGGCGATCGTCCCTTGGTCGAACGCCGCATCCCACGCCAGTTCCGCGGTGCTTGCGGTCAGGGCATTGGCGCGCAGACGCGTGGGCGGGGCTGGCGGGTTGGTGTCGGTGGCGTAGTTCGCCTTTACGACGGTGTCACTGCTGCCGACGGTAAAAGCGGTGATCTTCGAGTCGGCGTCGGCGAATGTTCCGTTCCCGGAGAGAACGGTCCATCCATTGAATTGCATGCCCGACGCGGGAGCGTTCGCGGTCAGAGTAACCGCGGATCCCGCCTGTTGAAACGGCAAGGAACTCGTCCCGCCATCAACCGTGATGGCGTAGCTGCTCGCCGGATAGACCAACACCGTGCGGGTGGTCGTGGCGGAAGCGCACTCTTGATCATAAACCCTCAGCGTTGCGGTATAAGTCAGAGGTCCGGTACCGGAGTTCTGGTAGGTGGTTGCCGCCGTGGCGCTCGATCCGGCGGAGTCGACTTGCCCATTGCTGTCGAAATCCCAGGCGTAGCTGAGAATCGATCCGCCCGAGTCGCTGGATGCCGATCCGTTGAATGTGACGGCGAGTGGCGCCCGCCCGGCGCTCGGAGACACCGTGAAGCTCGCCGTCGGAGGCGAATTGGGCGGCCGATAATCGACGAACACCTGATAAGCTCCGCCGGGCTGTCCCTCTTCGCCCGTCACGGTCAGGGTGCGACTCCCCGTGGCGTATCCAGACGTAGTTAGGAAGAAATTACCGCCATCGGGACCACCTGTCACCGTCAGCGACCCAGGGGCAACGCCGAGGTCGAGTATCCCTTGGGTGTCGGCGACGCCCCGGGTAAACGCTCGAATTGTTCCGGCCTGCGAGACGGTGAAATAGTGGTAATCCGTGCTCGTCCAATAGGACCATTCCTGGGTCTCCTCGTCGTAGTTGCTGGTCGACTCGATCGTGCCACTCCCCGAATAGAGGCGTTGCCAGGTCTTGGCGGGCACAGGCTGACTCTGCGCTGACCAATTCCCGGCAGCATCGCGCGCTCGGACCGTCAGCGAATACACGGTCGACGGCGAAAGCCCGGACAAAGTCGCGGCGTTGATAGAAAACGTCCCGGCCGACACCCCGTTGCGGAAAACCTCGTAACCGGAGGTGCCGACGTTATCGGTCGAAGGATTCCACCAAAGGTAGAGGGAATCAGCGGTTTCGTAATCGATTCCCATGATCTGGGGAACTGACGGCGGAGTAGTGTCCTGTGCTCTGGCGAGTGCTGCAATGACACACAGAAGGACAAACACCGAATGGCGGGGAGGAATGGAGTTCATCGGCGCTGGGTGAGGAGGTTACCGATTCGCAGCCTGGAGCAGCGCGGGCACCGCGGAGAGCGGTCCGAATCCCGCCATGGTGCCGCGGCGATCGACGACGACGGCAAAGGGCAATTGGTTCAGATGTAGGGATTGCAGAAGGGCCGCGTTTGCTCCGTCGCTAGAGCGACAGAAAACGCCGGGAACGACCGCACTGCGTCGCTGCATCTCGACTTGCTCGGCCGTCCCGCCATACGCGAGGTAGATTACCTGCGCGTCGGATGGCAGGTACCTTTTGGCTGACGAGAGCGCCGGCAGGACGAGACCGGCCGCCGAAGGGGACCATATGACGATCAAGGTCACTCGATTCTCAGTCCTCAGCGGTTTCGTGGTCTTGCCGTCCACCGCGGTTAACGACCAATCGGCTGACTTGTTCAGGAGCGAATCACGGTTGAGAATCGATTGGGCTTCCGCCTTGGCCTCCCGCCCGGCGGGCCAGCGGATGAGGTTCTCAGCGATTCGGCGGGCCGTGGCCATGTCGGCCCCGCGCGCGATGCTCGCGTAGAAGTTGAACACTGGAGCGGCATCCCCGAACTCCACGCGAAGCCGGTTGGCGATCACTTCCAACTCCGCCGGGAAATTGCCGTACGGGGACCCGCCCAACCGAGAGCGAGCCGCTACCCGCTCCGCGAGCAAGGCGACCTCGAAACGATCGGTCAGCGAATTCCGCGGATCGGCGCGGAAGTCCCTGGCGAGCACCGCCGCCTTCGCCTCGTACTGTGAGTTCGCGGCGGATACGCCTTGCAGCGCCGCCAACGCTTCGAGTTTGCGGGCATCCCGGACGTTGAGGTGGTTCGGGTACTGCTCGATGAAACTGCGCGCTGCGTCTGCAGCCTGCCGGGCCGAATCTGCCGATTGAACTCGAGCAAGAGCCGCTTGAGCGGGGGTCCGCTGCGAACCGCTCGAAGATCGCGAGGTGGCGGCGAGCGCGAGCACGGCGGCCCATTCGCGGTCGGGGTCTCGGTCGACATTGGCCGGTTGCGCCGCCGAGACTTCAAGACTAGCCATTGCGGCAATAAGACAAGGAATGATGATCTTCATCTGGTGGTGTTTTGGCCCGGAGTCCCTGCGAAGGCCGATAGGCATCGGTCACGCCAGGATCGCTGCGCGATGGGCACAGTCTCAACTTCCCGTTCTCACCTATTTAGGTGAGATTCCGATCTTGACAGAGCAAGACCGTCCCTCGCCAAGCAACGTGATCTGAGCACTCCTGACCGCGCGCCGTATGCTAGTGCCCGAGGGCAGTCCCCTTCCTGAAGCTGTCCGTTGCCGGTCCGGCAAAATGCTATCGTGAAAGCATCGAGGGCAGCGTCGGGTTCTATCCAGCAAATCCCTTTTCGCGCGCCCAGACAACCAGCTTCGAGGCGCAGTGTACTTCGACTTTCCTCATGATCGCGGTTCTGTGACTGTGCACAGTATCGATGGCGACACCGAGCACCGCGGCAATTTCCTCATCATCCAGACCGGTGGCAATCGATTCGAGCACCTCGATTTCCCGCGGTGTGAGCAGCTTGAAATAGGCGTTCGGAGTTGCTCTCAGCGATTGCGCGGCGGCGCGGAGGCGGCTCGGAAGATACTTCCCGCCCCGCACGATTGCGGCGAGGGCCTCGCGCAATTCAAGGTCGACGTACGCGGCCTTCAGAATCATGCCGGCGACCTCCGGCCGCGAGGCTTGGTGCAGCGCGACCTCATCGTTACGCACCGTCATCAACAACACTTTGGGACCGGACGCGGCCTGTCGTAGTGCCGCCAGCACCTCGAAACCGCTCATATCCGTGAGTCGCAAGTCCAGCACGACAATGTCGGGAGCAAGCTCCCGACATTGCTTGATCCCGACGGCTCCGGTCGGCACTGTGGCGACAAGGCGAAACTCGGGCCACTGCCCGATAGCCTTCGCGACCAATTGACCCCAAAACGGATCGTCTTCGACATGCAGCACCGTGTATCGCATGTCACTCGGTGTGGACGGCGCGCCCGTGGCCGGACTGGACGATACCCCTGCTGTGTTGTGTGCGAGATGGAGATGCCGAGGGTCGGAAGTAAGCACGAGAATTCGCGACACCATCTGTTAACGGCAGGCCACTTTGAACGGCAAGTACCATTCCCAATGGCCTGACAGCTCTGGCCGGAACCAAACGACCGGTGCGACGGAGCCTACTCCCGAGGGGCCGCGGGGTTCGTTTCTGCCTGCGGTTGCGGTCCACCACTTGCCACACGCCGCACTTGAACGAGAATTAGCCCCGCTGATGTTCTTGTTAAAATCGCACCTCCTCCGCCATGCCCCCCCGCACCCCGTCTCCCCCTCTCCCGCCCTCTCCCCATCTCCCGTTCTCCCCTTCTCCCCGTCTCTCCGTCACCCTCACTCTCTGTCTCGCCGCCGCCACCGCCGTCGTCGCCGCGGCGGCACCGCCCAACATCCTCTTCCTGTTTTCCGATGACCAGACCGCGCGCGCCATCGGCTACCAGAACCCGGAGGTGATCACGCCGCACCTCGACCAACTCGCCCGCGAGGGCGTGCGGTTCACCCATCACTACAACACCACGTCGATCTGCATGGCCAGTCGGTGCAGCGTGCTCACCGGCCTTTACGAGTACCGCCACGGCTGCAACTTCGAGCACGGCGACCTGGAGCGTCGCTTCCTCGAGCAATCCTACCCGGTGTTGCTGCGGCGGGCCGGCTACTACACCGGCTTCGCCGGCAAGATCGGCTTCGACCTCCAGGGGGAGAAATTTGAAACCCTCGCCGGGTTCTTCGACCAGTGGGCCGGAGGGCCCGGCCAGACGTATTACGAGGCGGCGAAGAACGCCGGCATCGCGAAGTACGCCGACCGCCACCCACACAGCTCGCGCGCCTACGGCGCGTGGTCGGTCGATTTCATCTCGGCCGCGAAGCGCACGGGCAAACCCTTCTGCCTCTCGGTCAGCTTCAAGGCGCCGCACCTGCCGTTCACGCCCGATCCGCAGGATGCCAGGCTCTATGCCGGGAAAAAGTTCACCCGCCCGCCGAACTACGGCGTCGAACACGGCCGCCACCTCTCCGCCCAGTCGCGCACCAGCCGGGCCGCCACCGGCTACCGGGAATGGATCAACGACTACGACAACGCCGCCGCGGCGTATTACGCACTCATCACCGGAGTCGACGCGGCGGTCGGCATGATTCGCGAGGCGCTGGCCCGCGAGGGACTCGCCGGCAACACGGTCATCCTCTTCACCTCCGACAACGGCTACAGCATGGGCGCGCACGGCTTCGGCGACAAGGTGCTCCCGTACGAGGAGGCCTCGAAGTCGCCCCTTATTATCTACGATCCACGCCTGCCGCGGACTCACGCCGGTGCCGTAAGCCAAGCCCTCACCGCCAACGTCGACGTGGCCGCGACCATCCATGCCCTGGCCGGCGTGCCCGCCCCCGCCGGCATCGATGGGAAGAGCCTCCTGCCGCTGCTGACCGCCCCGCAAGGCCGCGTGCGCGACACCCTGCCGCTGTTCAATTTCTGGGGCGCCGCCTCCGCCCAGGCGATGGCCATCGTCGCGCCCGGCTGGAAGTACATCCACTGGTACTACGGTGGCGACGGCATGACGCCGACCGAGGAACTCTTCGCCCTCGCCGAGGACCCCTACGAGATGACCAACGTGGCCGGCGACGCGCGTCACGCCGCCCAACTCGCCACGCTGCGCCGCGCCTACGACGCCGAACTCGCCGCGATCCAGGCCCGGCTCGCCCCCGGCCACGACTACGAGAAATACCCCGTGCTCTTCAGCCGCACGATTCCCTGGAGCGAGAAACCCGCCCCCGCGCGCCCGGCGCCCAAGGGGAAACGGAAGGGCGCGAATCCCTAAACCGGCGGGGCCGCGGCCCGGCGCCGCGCCGGGACACTCCTGAATCCGATTTTCGCCGTTCCAATCGCCCCGGTTTTTCGTGTGTCGATCCTCTTCGCGCTGTTTCGCGGCGATTCGATTGTAGCCGGGGGCGGCGACCCCGGCCGGCGCCTTCGATCTACCGGTCAAGGCCGGCCTCGACGCGGCCGGCTACACCATGACCTCTTTCGCCTTTGGTTACGGCCTACGGCCGCGTGGTGTTCCTCTGAACTTCGCGCCTGCCTCGGATTTCGAGTGTCCGATTTTCGAGTATTCAGAATCTCGCGCCCTCTGCGCACGGCTTCACCGATTGGTGACTGCCGCGCCGGCCCCGCTCCGGCTCATCGCCGTGGGGCCGCCGGCGTCCGGAGCACTTCCACCACCGCGCAAAACGCCGGCTTGGGTCTGAAGTCCGCATCGAAGAGCCACATCGGTGTCTGCTGCGGGGGCAGCCCTTTCCGCCGCAGCAGGACCAACTGTGGCAACTGGTCGGTGCCCCCCCACATCACCACGGCCTCCACACCCCCACTCTCCAAGGCCCCGCCAAGGACGTCGGCAGAGATCCGCGCGTGCCAGACCAGGAGTTCATCCCGGGATCCCGTGGCGCCGCGCGACCGCGGCGATCAGAACTTGAACGAGTTGCTGAGCGACCACACGCGGGGCGGGCCGACGCGATACTGCGCCACGCGGTAGGCCGTCGTGAGCTCGGAGCGCACCGGAATCAAATCCTGGGCCGTGTGGTTCAAATTCTGCACCCGCAGCTCCACCGTCCAGTCGATGCGCCCCTTGGCCATTCTCCGCTTGTAGCGGACCCAGGCGTCGATGTTCGTGATCGCCGGAGCGACGTGGGGATGGTTGATGTCGGCCACGAGCGTGTCGCCGACCAGTTCGGTCGGATAGCCGATGACGGCCCCATCCTGCCAGCGAACGGCGGTGCCGACCCCAAAGCCTCGGAAAAGGCCTTGGGTGAAGCTGTAGTTCGTGACCAGGTTGACCCGCCAGGCGCGCTGCTCGTTGGAAACGCGGCCCTCCTGCTTCTTCTGGTTGCGGTAGGAGGACAGGACGTTGGTCTCGATCCACTGGGCGACCGTCATCTGGGTGTCGCCGGGCACCGGCGCCGGGTGGCTGATGTAGTTGGGCGGGACGGTATTCGGGTCGTTGAAGTAGCGCAGGTGTCCGATGAGTCCGCCCGATCCGAGGATCGGCTCGACCTTCGCCCAGAGTTCCGCGAGGCGAGGGCCGTAGTTGTCGATCACAGTCTCCTGGTTCGCGACGTTGAGGGCCATGCGCCAGTTCTCGGTCGGATTCCAGGTGAGTTCGACTTCGGTCCCCCGGCCCACGACATCCTGGGTGTCGCCGAGATTCGGGAGGTCGGTGCGGGCGTAGTCACCACCCGCGGCGGGCGCGTCGAGGCTGGCGGACGTCCGGGTGCGCGCGGGAATAATCGCGTTGAGCCGGCCGAGGGCTTCCATGGCGAGCGCGTAATTGGGAGTGGCGGCACCCTGGTTGCCGAGCCGCTGCGCCTCGATCAAGAACTCAAACGGCTTGAGGATGCCCTGGTTGACCAGTGTGCCGTATTTCGTGTTCGCGCCGCTGTTGGCGACCTCGCACTCGTAGCGGTTGAGGCGCACCACGAACTTCGAATCGAGGAGATTGAACATCAGGCCGTATTCCCTGGTACGGCCTGACGGTGACGGGAGCTGCGCCCCGTAAAAGTCGTTGGCGGTGGCGCCCAGGCTGAAGTTCTCCGATTGGCCGTAGTAGGCGTTGACCCTGGCCGCCAGGGGGAGCGGAACCCAACGCTCGGGCCACTTGCCGACGAGCGACCAGGACGTCGTGCGGAAGGTGTCATCAATGCGGTTGAGCAGAGCGGCCGGCGTGTGGATCGAGGACGGGTCAGCGAGGAGATCGGCTCCCGGCAGCGCCTGGCGGATCTCGGACACGACGGAATCCTGGCGCCAGCCGTAGAGGGCAATGAGGTGGTTGCGGAGGAAGGAGACATTCCAAGTCGCCGCGTGGGTGTCGACGTTCTGGGTGTTGTGGGAGAGATCCTCCATTTCCGCATCGGTCTGGAGGGTGAGGGTCTCGTACGCGGCGGTGGTGGTGTTGAAGGTGCGCAGGGTGATCGCGCGGCCCGGGTTCCAGAGCTTTTGGGGGGTGGGCGGGGTGAGCCGGATGTCGGTCTCGGACCTGGCGCCGAGCACGGAGTCGCCGAGGTAGACGATATTGTTCACCTTGCGGCGGCTGGACCCGAGGGGATCGGCGGCGCTGAAGACGAACCCCCCGGGGGGATTCTGGTAATACTGTCCCCAGCTGGCGTTGATCTCCTTCTGGTCGTAGGTGCTGAAGATGCCGGTGAGCGTGTGCCGGCCCAGCCAGCGGGCGATCCGCGAGTCCGGCCACTGGCGGGCGGGGTCGAGCTTGGCGAAGGCGGTGGCGCGGAAAGACTCGCGCTCGTCCTGCACGGTGCCCATGCCAACGCGGTCCATCACGAATGGCCGGCCGAGATTGGGGTTGGGCTGGCCCAGGTAATCCTGCATCAGGTCGACGAAGATGCCCGAGAAGTTCTGGAAGGGCACGTAGGCGCTCCGGCGATACATCTGCTGGTCGTAGGCAACCTCGAGACCGATCCGCTCGCGCAGCGCCGTTTGTTCGAAGACGACATTGTGGTGGGTCCACTTGTCGTTCTGGAACGAGGCATCCCCGGACAGCATCCTCCGCGTGAAATCGAACATCGCGAGATTGGTGAGCGAGACGGGAATCTGCACGGGATTGGTGCGCCACGGCTGCTCCGGCACGAGATAGTTGTAGGCGGGGGCGGCGCCCACCCCGTCCGGGTTCATGGCCAGGAGCGGATTGGCGATGGCGGTGATGTTGGACTCGATCGCGCCCCCGCCGCCGACGGCGCCGCCCGGATGCACCGACCCCGGCTGGTAAACGGCGGCGATCTGGCGCGACATGTTCGGATGGAAGAGAATCCGTGGGTTGGTCGCGTTGTTGTCGTGGTAGATCACGGCGTTGCGCAGGATCGCGAGCTTCATGTCGTTGGGGATGCTCGCGGTCGTCAGATAAGCGTTGCTGGTGCCGGTCGGGCGCCACGACTGGGCGATCGGGCTGTAGATCAGGGGATAGTTGTCCGGCACCGTCAGATTGGCCCCGGGCGTGGCGGAGATGACGGCGCGCATCCGCTGCACCATGAGCGGTTGGTTGGCGAGCCAGCTCGCGATGGTGCTGGCAGGCGGAATCGTGTTCGGCCGGTTGGCGTGGCGTCCGCCGCTTTCGACGAAGCCGCGCACGGTGCCGCCCTGCCAGGGGCGGAGGGTGACCGCGCCGAACTGCCGGTGGTCGTTGTCGAAGGCCGGTTCCTGGTAGTACCTCGTATCGTCGCGCACGCTGGCAAAGCGCACCGCGAGCTTCTTCGGAATCAGGACGCGGTTGAGGTCCACCTCCGCGCGAAACGTCCCCGCACTGTCCGCCTCGACGCGCACCTGGTGGGCGTCCTTGAACTTCGCCGCGGCGAGCTGCGTGTTGACGATCCCGGCGGGGCTGCCGAGGCCGAAGAGAATGGCGTTCGCCCCGCGGTTGATCTCGGTCAGCTCCGTGTTGTAGCGGTCGGAAGGAATGGCGGTGAGAAAGTAGTTCCGCGTCAGGTCCGCGCCGGCAATGCCGCGCACCCGCTGCGAGCCCTGCGGGTTGACGCGGGAGGACTGGTCGCCCGTCGAGGTGGTGCCGACATTGAAGTCGCTGAAGTTGCCGTTGATGCCACTCGCCTCGGTCGAAGTCGTGAAGAGGAAGAGCTCGTTCAGGTTGGTCGCACCGACGTCCTGCATGAACTCGGGCGTGAGGATTTGGACGGAGGACGCGATCTCGTCGACGTTCATCTTCAGGCGCGAACCGGCGAGCGTCTGGGATGCGTAATAGCCCTTGAAGGCTTCGGCCGTGACCTGGAACGGCGAGAGTTCGAGGATCTCTCCGGCCGGCGCGGCGGACCCGGTGACTGCCGCGGTTGGAAGGGTCTGGGTCAGAGCGGCCGGGGCGAGCACGAGAGACAGGGGAAGAAGGAGGCGGGGCGTCATGGTGCAAGCGGTCCGCGACGCCAGCGGGGTGCCGCGAACCACTCCTTGAGGATACGGCAGCGCGGTCCTGCGGGCAATCACCCGAAAGAGCGATGCCGCCAGTCCCCCCCGGGGCCGGCCGGTCGTGGTCGTCGCCGCCGGCGCGTCCAGGCGCTCCGACCGGCTCGGCACCGCCTCCGCTTTCGCCCGGCGGCAGCAGTCGCCGCATGGCGCGCGAGAAAACGGCTCAGTCCTGCACCGTCGCGATCAGCGTCGTGCCCGCGCCCGGGGCGCTCTCCAGGGAGAAGGTGCCGCCCAGGCGCTTCATTCGCTCGCGCATGCCCTGGAGGCCAAAATGACCGGCGCTCGGACCCGCGACACTCCCGGGATCGAACCCTCTCCCGTTGTCGCGAATCGTCAGTTCCACCGAGCCCGCCCGGAACTTCACGGTGATCTCGATTCGCGATGCCTCGGCATGTTTGAGTGCGTTCGTGAGCCCTTCCTGCACCAGCAGGAGGAGATTGCCGGCCACAAAGTCGGGCAAGGGCCGGTCCGCTCCTTCGCTCTGCACCCGGATGGCCACCGGCACCCCGGCACTGCGGTCGGCGGCGACCTGCCGCAGCACGGCCACGAGCCCTTCCTTTTCCAGCGGATTCGCCCGCAGGTTCCAGATGCTCCGGCGCAGCTCCTCCCGGCTGCGCGCGAGCAACTGCCGCGCCAGGGTCAGGTGATGCCGGCTTCTCTCCGGCGTCGCTTCGTGCAGCGCCTGGCTCGCCTCGATCTGCAACGCCAGGCCCGTCAGCGACTGCTCCATCGTGTCGTGCAGGTCCGCCGCGAGGCGATTGCGCTCCCGGGCCGCCGATTCGAACTCCACCACGGCGTCGCGCCGCTCCCGAATGGCACCGGCCAGTTGCTGCCCGCGCAACGCCACCTGCCGGCGCAGCAACACCACCCAGGCGAGCGTGGCAACCAGCACCAACACCAGCGCGCCGGTGGCGAGGGTCAGCCGCTGCGGGGTCCAGAACGGCGCCGCCCGCACCACGATCACGTCCCCCGGGCCCCGCGCCAGAAGACGCATGGCGGTCGGTTGCGGCCAGTCGAGCACCGGCCGCGACGCGGAAAAGGTCAGCTGGCACACCCCGCTCACCTTCAGCTCGCTGCCACTGCGCAACGACGCCAACTGCGGGCGACTGGCCGGGTCGGAGAACTCCGCGGTGACCAGGGCGCCCTCCCAGACAAGGTTCAACCGCAAGGGTTCGCCCGGCTTGTCGTCGAGGCTTACCAGACGGCCGCGCACCGCCACCAGCCGATCGTCGAAATCCCGCGCCTCCGCCCGCACACTCTGCGGTTCCCGCGCGAACGCCATTTCGCGCGTGATCTCCACAGCCTCCGGCGGCGCCCCCCTTCCCAGCCGCCGAAACACCGTCTCCTGCAACTCGGCGTTGTGGTGCGTCAGGTCGAAGAACCCCGCCGCCTCCACGCGGTCGCCCGGCTCGAGCCGGTCGCCCTGCCGCGTGTTGACCCGCAGCGCGCTCCCCGCCTCCTGCAGGAAGAAATACTCTCCCGGCCGGCACAGCGTCACGATTCCGCGCACGCGCTGCCGATGCATCTCCATGCCACGCGGCGAAAACGCCATCACCCGCCCCAGAGGCACTTCCGGGGCCCGGAAGGCATCCGACTCCCCGGGCTTCACCACCCGGAGGTCACCGTCTTCGTTCGAATAGATGCGCGCCCCCAGGAACTGCCCGCGGGAATTGAAATAGCTCAGGCAGACGCCCGTCAGCGACACGACGGCATCGACCAGCCCCTGCACCGGCCGGTCACGGGCGTCGGTCAGGATGAAATTGAACGGCCCCAGCTCCGAGCGGACACTCAGCCGCAGCTGCGTGAACCGATCGTCCGCCACCTTTTCGGCCGCTTGCACCACGCCGGAAATCGCGACGCGCTGGCTGTCAAACTTGCCCGAGCTCAAGCCCGACACCGTCACCGCCTGGGGAGGCGGCAGCGCCTCCCGCCCCAGCACGCGCACGCTCCGACCCGCGATGATGGGACTGAAACGTCCGTCCATCGTGTGCCCGCTCACCTCGACCCGGTCTCCCACCTGCAGGTCGCGCGGCACTTCCGCCGCACCCTGCGGCAGAACTGGTGTCACCCAGATGCCCTCCCCGTCATCGACCGTGAAACGGACCTGGTTGCTCGAGCGAAACGGCAGCAACGTGACCACCCCCCGCACGCGCACCGGAACCTGCCGCGCCGCCTCATCCCGGCTGAGCGCGCGGATGCTCGCACACGTCGTCAGCAGTCCCGGGAGGTCCCGCTCGCCCGTCCATGCCGGAGCGGGAAACACGAGGAGGAATGAAAAAAGTCGCCAGCACCGCACGGCCGTTTCTCCCCGCGAACCCCTGGTGGCGCAAGCCGTCCCGCCTCGCCCGAACGGGCGATTGCCGGCGCCGCCCCGCCGGCGTACAGTCGGCGTCATGGCACGCGCAACCGCAATTCGACTGATGCTGGTGGACGACCACTCCGTGGTGCGCATGGGCTTGGCCGCGGTCCTCGGCCTCGAAAAGGACCTGCTCGTCGTGGCCGAGGCCGAGGACGGGGCGCAGGCACTCGAAACCTATCGGCCCGAGGCCATCGATCTCGTGCTGATGGACGTGCGCATGCCGGGCATGGACGGCGTGACTGCGCTGCAGCAGCTCCGCTCGCGCTGGCCCGAGGCACGGGTCCTGATGCTGACCACTTCGGAACTCGACGAGGACCTCCAATGCGTGATCGATGCCGGCGCGTGCGGTTACGTCCTCAAGAACGTGACCCGCGATGAACTGGTACGCGCCATCCGTCTCGTCCACAGCGGCGGCCGCTACCTGACCGCCGCGATGGAGACGCGCCTGGCGCAGCTCGCAAAAGTGAAGCAGCTCTCGGATCGCGAAGTCGAGGTGCTCGACGGCATGCGCCGCGGCCTCTCGAACCGCGACATCGGGCAGGCGCTCGGAATCAGCGAGCACACCGTCAAGGCGCACGTGAAAGCGGTGCTGCAAAAACTCGAGTCCGCCGATCGGGCGGAGGCGGTCGCTCGCGGTTTCGAGAAGGGGCTGCTGAAGACCAGGGCCGGGGAATGACCTGATCGTGCGGCATGCCGAGGTCATGCCGCCACTCGTGAATCCATCGAAGATCCTCCTCCGATTCACGTTTCACGTACGTCCCCTGTGGGCGGGGCGCCCTCGCCCCGCTCTCTTCCCTCTGCACCGCGCCCGCCGGCACGACGGGGTCGCCGCGCCCACACCATCACCTGACTTCCTCCGGAGATCCCCGGGGCCGCCTTCCCCGCGGTCGCGCGCCCGTCACCTTTTCGTTTCGCCGCGGCTGGCCGCGTCGACCATGGCCTGCCGGGCCGCCTCTTCCTTGCGCACGTTGGCACCATGCGGATCGAGCCATTGCGGCGCCACCATGTCGCGGGACCAGGCTTCGTAGGCCTCCGTCAGGCGCCGCACCACCGCGGGATTGGCCTCCGCCAGATCGTGCTGCTCGCCCGCATCGGCCTCGAGATCAAAGAGGAACTGCCGGTTCTTGTACCGGCTGGAAACCAGCTTCCAGCGCCCCTCGCGCACCGCATGACCAAACTCGTTCGGGGCCGTCGCATACCGCCAGACCAGGGTGCGCGGAGGCAGCGGCAACGGCTGCGCCCCGAGGTGCGGCAGGAGGTTGACGCCGTCCAGCGTCAGCTTCCCCGGTGGCGCGATCCCGGCGGCCGCCAGGACGGTGGGGAAGACATCGAGCCCCGTGATCGGTGTGTCGATGGTCCGGCCGCCCGGAATCCGCTGCGGCCACGCCACGCAGAATGGCACGCGGATTCCTCCTTCGAACAACATCCCCTTGTGGCCGCGCAACGGAAAGTTCACCGCGTGCTCGGCCCGTCCGCCGTTGTCGCTGTAGAAGAACACGAGCGTTCGCTCGCGCAGCTTCAGCTCCTCGAGCCGCCGCAGCACGCGGCCGATGCCGGCATCCATCGCCGCCACCATCGCACCATAGACTGCCCGACCGCCGTATTCGATGTGTTCGGTCCGCTGCAGGTGCGCCCGCGTCGCCTGATCGGGCGCATGCGGGGCGTTGTAGGCCAGATAGAGGAAGAACGGATCCGTGCCGACGCGCCCGATGAAGTCGGCAGCCTCCCGCGAGAAATCGTCGGTGAGATGGATGAGTTCGCTCTTCGGGACCGGCACGCCGTTGCGCCGCACGCCAGCGGCCGTTTTTCGCGGGTTGGCGTCCCCCCAGTAGCTCATGCCCCCGCCGCTGAAACCGAACCAGTAGTCGAAACCCCGCTCGGTGGGCCAGAAACGGGAAGCATCACCGAGATGCCACTTGCCAATGGCCGCCGTGCGGTAGCCCTGCGCCCGGAGCACCGCCGGCAACAGCGTCTCCGTCAATGGCAGCCCCTCGCTGTCGCTGCCGTCGGGGTTGCACTCGTGACCGAAGCGCTGCTGGTACCGGCCGGTCAGGAGCCCGGCCCGGCTCGGACTGCAGTACGGATGCGAAGCGTAGCCGCTCGTAAACCGGACCCCGGAACGGGCCAGGGCATCGAGGTTCGGTGTCGGGATCTCGCGGCAGCCGTTGAAGCCGACGTCCGACCAGCCGAGATCGTCGGCGAGGATGACGATGACGTTGGGCCTTCCCGGCGCGACCGGAGCCGCGAACATGCCCGCGGCGGCACCCCCGGCGAGCACGGCAAAAAAGCGAAGCAATCGGGGTGGACTCATGGTGGCACCCCAGCTGATTCCCTGGCGGGTGAAAAGTCAAAGGGCGCGGCACCCCCCGACGGCGTCGGGTGCATCTGTCGGTTGGCGGTTGTAGCCGGCCGCGGTGAGGCCGGCCGCCGGGGTCACCGCCCCCGGCTACACCAGACAAATGACCGCCAACCGGCAGATGCGCCGACAGCGTCAGCCGCCCTGCACGGAAGCCTGCGCGAAAATCTCCCGGGCCCGCGCGCAGGCCCAGCGGTACTGCTCGTAGCGCACCCCAAAGGGAATCGAGTGATCGGAGTGCAGGATCAAGCCGCCGCCGACGCCAAGCGGGATCTTTCGCTGCAACTCCGCTTCGAGCGCGGCGCGTTCGCCGAGCAGGCCAGCCACGCTGAGATTGCCGTAGCAGGCCATTCGGCGCGGGTACCGGCGGCGCAGCTCGGCGAGATCCATCCCGGCGGTGCACTCCATCGGATTCAACGCCTCCACGCCCACCTCAAGGAGGCGCGGGAGCAGGTCCCAGACGCGGCCGTCGGTGTGCATGAGAAAGCGGATGCCCTGCCGGCGCAGCAGGGTGCCTAGCTGCTCATAACACGGTCGCAGCAGCGCGTCCCACGTGCGGGGGCTGATCAGCAGCGAGGTCTTGAAGGCCATGTCCTCGACCAGGAAGAGCCCGTCGGGCTTCAGGCCCAGGCTGAGGCCGCGCTCCAGCGTGGCCACCAACAGCCGCGTATAGGTCGCAAACATGTCCGCGCACCATTCCGGTTCGTCCAACACATCCAGCAGCAACCGATCCAGTCCGCGGTGCCGCCACGTGCCCTCCCATGGCCCGTAGGCGACAAAGTTCACGAACCGGCCGCGCGAGTACACGGCATCGTACTTCCGCTTCGCCTCTGCCCAGGTCGGGTACGGTTCGAAGTGGCAGAAGTAGCTGGCGGTGTCGATCCGCGCCGTGCCGCTGGGGTCGTCCAGCACCATCCGTGGCTTGGTGCGATTCTCCCAGTCCTCCCGGGACTGCGTCTGGTGCGCGAGAAAGTGAAGCGTGCCACTCCGGCCGTCGGCCTTCTCCACCGTGTAACCGGCACGGTCCTCAAAGGTGAGGCGGCCTTCGCCGCGGGCGAGGATCTTCATCTCGAAGCGCGCTGAGGCGTCGAGGGAGAGGCTCTCGATGTCCCAGCCGAAATGGTCGACGGGACTGACGCCCGCCGGCATGCCCTCCCCGACCCACTCGGCCTGCAGGCCATCCCAGAGCGAATCGTTGACCGGCAGGCGATCGGGCGGCTCGAAGGTCAGCGCGGCCGTGACGCGTTCGCGGGAGGTCATGGGTTCGAGTGCACCAGGAGTGCGGCGTTCCGGCTCGCTTGCTCACGCACGCCTTCCTTCTCGCCTTCCCCCCGGCCGACCGCGAGCCAAATGGCAGCAGGGGTGCCTGGGAGCAGGAGGATGCTCCGGAAATTTCTGTCCAAAACCCGCCCGGACGGTGGAATACTCCTGGCAACCCCGACCTCCACCATGCCCCTCCCTGCCCTGCTGTCCCGGTTTTGCCGGCTGCCCTGCGCCCTCCTGCTGGCCCAAGCGTGCGCCACCGCCCTCCCCGCCGCCGCTCCCGCGGCGAGCGGCGCCATCACCGGGTGGGTCAGCAATGCGGCGACCGGCAACCTGCTCCCCGGCGCCACCGTACAGCTCCCCGCCCTGGGCGCCGTCGAACACACGGATGACACCGGGCGCTACACCTTCGGCGCCCTGGCGGCCGGCGAGTACGACATCGTCGCGACCTATGCGGGGCTCGATCCCATCCGCGATCGGATCGTGGTGCCCGCCGGCGGCACGGTGCGGCGCAATTTCGACCTGACCAGCGGCGTGTACCAGCTCGGGGCCTTCACGGTCAGCGGCCAGCGCGAGGGCGCCGCCGCCGCCATCACCGTGCAGCGCAATGCCGACAACGTGAAGAACATCGTCGCCATGGATTCCTACGGCGACCTGCCGAACCTGAGCGCGGGCGAGGTGGCGGCGCTCCTGCCGGGCATCTCGGTGACGGTCGCGGACGACGGCCCGATCAACGGCATCATGGTCCGCGGCATGGCGGCCTCGCTCAACCGCGTCACCGTCGACGGCGGCCTGATCGCGGGCGGCGGCCTCAACCGCTCCTTCGCCCCCGAACGCTACTCCGGCGCGATGTTCGACCAGCTCGAGCTCACCAAGGGCCAGACGCCCGACCGGGGTGCCGACTCCCTCGGGGGCAGCATCGATCTGAAGAGCCGATCGCCGCTCAGCATGCGGGAAAAGCGTCGGATGAACTACACGTTTGCCGCGCGCTGGGCTCCGCCGTTCGAAGAGCACGTGTTCTTCCGCGAGCAGCACCGCCTCCACCCGCTGATCAACGTCGGCTACCAGGAGGTCTTCGGCCTCGGCGGCGGCGAGCGCAACCTCGGGGTGTCGCTGCAGGCCTTTTACAGCGAGAACGCCAACGGACTCTACGCCACCAACCGCGACTTCGAGAACACTCTCTCCCAGCCCGCCTACGTCTGGAATTACCAGACCTCCGAGAAGTACAACAACCGCAAGCAGGGCAGCCTCAAGGCCATCGTCGATTACCGGCTCACGCCCGCCACCAAGCTGCGCCTCAATGCCAGCTACGTCGACTCCGACGAGCCGACCGTGCGCAACTTCATCACCACGGCCCAGACCACGCAGCAGATCGGCACGACCGGCACCGCCGGCATCCTGCCGGGCTACACCGACCGGATCACCCGGGCGCGCGCGGCCGCCGGTTCGCAGATCACCCAGGATTCGCGGGTCTTCAGCGTCTTCGACCGCACCGGCGAGGTTTCCGTCGGCGCCGAGCACGAGTTGAACCACCTGCAACTGGACTACCGCGCCGGCTACAGCTGGCAGGAGCGCAACCTCGCCAACGGCCGCTCCGGCGCGCAGCTGCAGACGCGGCTCAGCGGGATCGGTTGGGTGCTCGACCGCACCGCTTCCGATCTCTACCCGCGCTTCACCCAGACCGAGGGGCCCGATTTCACCAACCCCGCCAACTACCGGCCCATCGCCAACGGCCTCCAGACCCGCGATAACGACACCGACGAGTACGTGAAGGACGTGCGCCTCAACCTCCGCTACCAACTGCCGGTGGGGCCGGCGATCTTCCTCAAGGCCGGCGGCCTCTGGCGCGACAACGGCATCGACGAACTCGCCCGCAATCGCCGCTGGAGCTACCTCGGCGCCACGGCTCTCCCTCACGACCCTGCGTTGGTCTTCTGGGACACCACCCGCATGAACCGTCCGATTCCGCAGTGGGAGCCGGCGATGTTCGTGCGGGCGCGGCAACTCGTCTCGCCCGACCTCTGGCGCGAGGACCTCTACTTCCGCGAACAGACGAGGTACACCGGGACTTCCGGCGTTTCCGAGACCATCACCGCCGGCTACCTCCTGAGCGAGGGGCGCCTCGGTGCCGCCGGCTTCCTCGCAGGCACCAGTTACATCGCCGGCGTGCGTACGGAGAAAACCGAGACCGAAGGCTGGGGTTGGGTGCGCGCGCGGGTGCCCAGCACGGCGGCCCAGCAGGCGGCCGATCCCGTCGGCTCGGCCCAGCGCGACTACGCGAACAACCGCCGTGTCACGGGCGCCAGCTACACCAAGTCTTTCCCCAGCGTGCACCTCGCGCAGAACCTCGGGACCAACTTCAAGGCGCGCGTCAGCTGGTCCACGAGCTTTGGGCGGCCGGCCATGACCAACTTCGTGCCCAACGAGACTGCCAACGAGAACAACCAGACGCTCACGCTCAACAACCCGGGCCTGCTGCCGCAGTCGGCCTCGAACTGGGACGCCACGCTCGACTACTACTTCGAGCCGGTGGGCAACGTCTCCGTGGGCTGGTTCCACAAGACGATCAAGGATTTCATCCTCACCGGCATCCAGTCGGGCACCGTCGCCCGCGACCCGAACAACGGCTTCGGCGGCGAATACCAGGGCTTCACGATCCTGAGCAGCGCCAACGGCGGCACAGCCTACGTGCAGGGCTGGGAGTTCTCCTTCCAGCAGCAGTTCACGTCGCTGCCCGGCCTGCTCCGCGGGCTCGGGCTGGTGGCGAATGTCACGCTCCTGGATACCCACGGCGACTTCGGCGGCACCGCCGTCCGCCGCACCGGGGAGGTGGCCGGTTTCATCCCGCGCACCGGCAATGTCATCCTCTCCTGGCGCCACCGCCGCCTCAGCGCGCGGCTGCGGGTCAACTACCACGGCGACTACATCACGACCTACAGCGCCGCCAGCACGGCCCGCAACCTGTACGTCCGCAGTCGCACGCTGATCAACCCAAGCGTCGGTTACGAGATGCGCCCGGGCCTCACGTTCTCCGCCGAGATCTCCAACTTCACCAACGCCCACCAGATCCAGTACCGCGGCATCCGCGACCAAATGGCGCTCGACCGCAACAGCGGCACGACGATCACCTTCAGCCTCAGCGGCAGATACTGAACCAAGGGCCGCCATGCACCTCCTCCGCCTGCTGTCCCGGCTGACCGCCGCCCTCCCGGTGGCGTTCGCCGCCGCTGCGCCGAGCGCCCACCCCGACCGTCCGAACTTTGTCCTCTGCATGACCGACGACCAGGGCTGGGGCGATGTCGGCTACCAGGGACACCCGGTGCTGCGTACCCCTCATCTTGACGCCATGGCCGCCGCCGGCGTGCGCTTCGATCGCTTTTACGCCGCGCACCCCGTCTGCTCGCCCACCCGCGGCAGCGTGCTCAGCGGCCGCACGCCCGGCCGCTACCGCAGCTACAGCTGGGGCTTCGACCTGCCGTTGCGCGAGGTGACCGTCGCGGAGTGGGTGAAGACCCGTGGCTACGCCACGGGCCACTTCGGCAAATGGCACCTCGGCGGCCTGCCCAACGCCGACGGCATCACCGGCCGCGGCGTGCCGGAGGCGTTTGATCCCGCGCCGCGCGACCCCGGCCACCAGGGCTTTGACGAGTGGTTCTCCGCCGGCAACTGGTTCGACCGCGATCCCGCCGCGGGCACCTTCTGGCGCAACGGCGAACCAGTCGGCGCACTCTCGGGCGACACCTCGGACCTCGTGATGGCCGAGGCGCTGCGCTTCATCGGCGCCAAAGCCGCCGCCGGCCAGCCGTTCCTCTGCGTGATCTGGTTCCCCTCGCCGCACGGGCCCTGGAACGCGCTGCCCGGCGATCGGGAGCCCTATGCCGGGCAGGCCGACCCGGATTTTCTCGGCGAGATGGCGGCGGTCGATCGCGCCATGGGCCGCCTGCGCAGCGAACTCGGCCGGCTCGGCGTCCGCGAAAACACCCTCGTCTGGTTCAACAGCGACAACGGAGCCGCGGGCGGTTCGGCGGGACCGCTCACCGGCGGCAAGGGCTCGCTTTGGGAGGGCGGCATCCGCGTGCCCGGCCTGATCGAGTGGCCGGCGCGCGTCCGCCAGCCGCTGCGCACCCGCGTGCCGGCCGGCACGGTCGACATCCTGCCCACGATCTGCGACGTGCTCGGCCTTCCGCTCCCGACCGCGACCGGTCCGCTCGACGGCGTCAGCCTCCTGCCCGTGCTCGAGGGCCGTGCCACCACCCGCCCGACTCCGCTCGGCTTCGAACAACGCCGCCCGGCGGACGGCACGCTGACCAATGCCGCACTCGTGGACGGCGACTGGAAGCTCCTGCGCGTGCGCGGCCAGCTGCGGCGCGGCAAGGGGGAGTCCGCGACCGGCGAGCCCCTCAAGGCCGGCGACTACCTTTTCCACCTCGAAGAGGACGTGGCCGAGGAGCGCGACGTCAGCGCCGCGCATCCCGAGGTGTACGCCCGGCTGCGCGCCCAACTGGAGGCGTTCAGCCGTTCGGTGGAGGAGAGCGCCTCCGCCTACCCGCTGGCGCCGATGCCCGAGCGTCTCAACCCGCGGCTCCTGCAACGCGCAGCCAAAGCCGTGCAGCCGCTGGTGGATCGGCTGGCATTTCCCGCGCCCGGCTGGGCGGCCGTTGGCGGCGGCACCCGCCAGCATCGCGAGGGCGCGCTGCACCTCGAGGGACCGGCGGGAGCGCGCACCGGCATCCACCGCACCATCGCGCTGCGACACCAGTACCTGCAGTTCGCGGTACGGCTGGAGGAAGGAGGGCGTTTCGCGGTCGAACTCGGACGACAAGGGGATCCCGTGGCGCGCCTGACCTTCGATGCGACGGGGCTCGCCGTGACAGCTCTCGCAAACGGAACCGCCGCGGCCGAGACCCTGCGCCGCCCGCTGCCGCTGGCGCCGGGAGGCTGGCACAACCTCCTGCTCGAGTTCGCGGACAACACGATCGGCGTCCACGTCGGCAGTCGGGAGTTTGCCGCCATTCCGGTGGCGGCCTGGCCGGAGCGACGCCACGAGGGATTTGCCCTCCTCCGCGAGTCCGGTGCCGTGGCAATCAAGGATGTGTGGATGACGGCCGGCGAACTTCCCGACACCGCCGAGGCGGGGTTGGCCGGGGCGCGCGGCAAGGGCGCCCGCGCCAAGGCGAAACGGAACTGAGCAGCGCGCGGCGAGAAGGGGGTCGATTGTGCCCTGCGCGCGGAGCCAGCGCCGGTTCCGCCTATACCCGGCTGCCGGGACGGGCGCTTCCCGGCCGCAGGAGCACGGCGTTCACTCGGCGCGACGGCGCCGCCGGGGTGCAAATTCCCCACGCACCACTTCCGACGGCTCCCGACGGTGAGGAAAAATTGTCCAAATTCCGTTCGGTCGGCGGAACAAGGGTAGACGCAGTCGTCGCGGACAACCTGCGACGGAACCAGCGCCGCACCCCAACTCCCGAACTATACCTCATGAAACCCGGTTGGTTGCCCCCCTTGTTTTGTCTTTACTGCGCCCTTGGACTGATCGCGGCGCTGACCCGCGCCGGTCGGGCGGCCGAGGCTGCCGTCGGCACCGTCACCGGGAGCGTGACCAACCGGACGACGGGCAACGGCCTCGAGGGCGCCAAGGTCGAGATTGCCGGTCTCGCTGTAAGCGGGTTCGTCGACAAGACGGGACGGTATGTACTCTCCGGGGTGCCTGCCGGCACGCACGAGGTCATCGCCTCCTACTGGGGCCTCGAGCCGGCCCGCGCCACGCTCACCGTGACCAGCGGCCAACGGCACACGTTCGATTTCGAACTTACCAGTAGCATCTACGTGCTGGAGGCGTTCCGCGTGGCGGGCGAGAAGGAGGGCAACGCCGCCGCGATTACCCGCCAACGGAATGCCGAGAGCCTCAGAAACGTGGTCGCCATGGACGCCTACGGCAATCTCCCGAACCTCGATGCCACCGAGTTGGCCTTCCGGCTCCCGGGCGTCACGGTCGGTGCCGCCGCCGAGGAGCTCACGGAGAGCCTCAGCGTCCGCGGCACGGGCGCCAACATGACCATGGTCACAGTCGACGGCGGCCTGATCTCCAACATCGGCGCGCAAAGCCGCCAAACCCGCATCACGCTCTACACTGGCGCGGCCTTCGAATCGCTGGAAGTGATCAAAGGGCTGACGCCCGACACGGGCGCCGAGTCGCTCGGTGGCACCATCAACCTGCGCACGCGCTCGCCGCTCAACATGAGGGAAAAACGTCGGGTGGATTACACGGTTTCCGTCGCCCATGCGCCGGCCTTCACCCAACAGACCCCGCTGCGCGAGCGCCGCCGGTCGCATCCGCTAATCAATGTGGGTTATCAGGAGAAATTCCGCGCCTTCGGCAGTGCCGAGGAGAACTTCGCCGTCACCCTCAACGTTTTCTACAGCGAAAACGTCTTCGGGTTCTATAACACGCAGCGCGACTTCCAGCAGACCAACACGCAGCCCGCCTATCTCTGGGACTACCGCACGCGCGACAGCTACAACAACCGCCAGCAGCGCAGCGTCAGCACCAAGTTCGAATATCGCCTGTCGCCCACCTCGCTCCTCCGGCTGAATGTCGCCATGAACAACGCGGAAGAACCGTCGCGCCGCCAGTACCAGAGCCGCGCTTTCGCAGGCGGTGCGACCACCGTGCCCAATGCAACCAACACCGGTGTGGTTCCCGGCTGGACCGACCGAGTCACGACCGTGCGCGCCGTGCCCACGCCCGCGGGGGCCACGGCGGCCTCGACCCCGGCGGCGGCGATCGATCTCACCTCCCAGTTGATCAGTCGCTCCCAGCGACTGCGGCACTTCGATGCCGCCGGGGAAACCAAGTACGACCGCTTCGAATGGGACTGGGCCGCGCTCTGGAGCAACTCACGGCGCCGCGTGCTCGGCAACGAGGCCGCTCTTGTCAGCCGCATCGGGGGCGTCCCGGTGATCGGACCCAACGGCCTGGCGGGTTCCACCGCCAACAACCTCGTCGGCCCGGCCGGTGAGACCGGCGTCGGCTGGCTCCTGGATCGCACGCAGTCCGATCTCTTTCCGCGCTTCATCCAGAACGGCGGACTCGATTTCAGCAATCCCAACTCCTACCGGCCGACGCAGAACGGCCTCAGCACCACCGCGGGCGATCTCCTCGAGCACCTCGTTCGCAACGTCCGCGGCAACGCCCGTTACAAGCTGCCGGTCGACGCTTTCACCGCCTACTTGAAATCCGGCTTCGACCTCCGCGAGCAGACGCTCAGCAACTGGAGTCCCAGCCGGCGCCGGTACAGCTACATCGGCCGCGACGCGCTGCCGACCGATCCGACCTTCGTCTCGATGGAGAAGGTCAAGACCGGCCGGAACCTACCCGTGTGGGAGGCATCCGCCTTTTATCAAAGCGGCGGGCCGGTGAACCCGGCGCTGTGGAGCGAGGATCTGTACTACCATGAGTCGAGCAAGTTCACCGGTTTCAACCGCACCCAGGAGACCGTGACGGCGGGCTATGTGATGACCCAGGGAAAGATCGGTCGCTATGGCTTCTTGTCCGGCGTGCGCGGGGAGAAAACGACGACGGAGGCCTCCTCCTTCGCGCGCTCCCGGGTACCCACCACAACCGCCGCGCAACTGGCCAACCCCAAGGGCAGCGCCGAGCTCGACTACGCCAGCAACTACCGCACCCGGGAGGGGAGTTACACGAAGTACTTCCCCAGCGCGCACCTGTACCGGGACCTGCTCGCCAACCTCAAGGTGCGCGCCTCGTGGTCCACCAGCTTTGGCCGCCCGGCGATGACCAACGCCCTGCCGACCGAATCCGTCAACGAGTCGGCCCAGACCCTGACCGTCGGCAATCCCGCCTTGCTGCCGCAGATGGCCAAGACCTGGGACCTGAATCTGGAGTATTACTTCGAACCCTCCGGCAACGTCACCGCCAGCTGGTTTCATAAAACGATCCGCGACTACATCGTGAGCGGCCGGGAGGTCGGCACCGTCGGCCTCGGCACGGGCAATGGTTTCAATGGCCAGTATGAGGGCTTCAAGCTGCTCTCCACCCAGAACGCCGGCACCGCCGTCATCCAGGGCTGGGAGTTCAGCTACCTGCAGCAGTTCCGTTTCCTACCCGGGCTGCTCCGCGGCCTGACCCTCAACGCGAACTACTCGATCATCGACACGCACGGCGACTACGGCACGCCCGGCGCCTACCTCGGGACGAACCAGATCGTCGGCTTCATCCCGCGGACCGCCAACGTCAGCCTGTCGTGGAACTACCTCCGCTTCGGCGCTCGTATCCTCTACAACTATACGGCGGAGAACATCCGCAGTTACAATGCGGCGCAGCCCTCGCGCAACCAGTACCTGAGGGCCAGAAAGCTGTTAAATCTCGCCCTGAGCTACCGCCTCCGCCCCAACCTCACGCTCCAGTTCGACGTGGCGAATCTCACCAACGCACCAATCGAATACTACCGCGGGATCCCGGACCAAATGGAGCAAACGGTGCTCCAGGGGGTGAAGGTCAACGCCGGGATTCAGGGCCGATTCTGAGATTTTTGTACAAAAACCGTTCGCGACGGTGAAAGATGAACGGCACCCCGATGCCTCCGGCCAACGACGACCACGAGCGATTCATGCGCCTCTTCCTGGAGCATGAGCCGGCCATCCTGCGTTCGGTCCTCGTGTTTGTCCCCCACCGGGCGGACGCCCGCGACATCGTGCAGGAGACCGCGGTGGCGCTCTGGCGGCATTTCGCGGAGTACGATCCCGCCCGGCCCTTCGTGAACTGGGCCTGCGGCTTCGCGCGCATCGAGGTGCGGCGCTTCCTCCGGCGCCGTCAGCGGCGGGCCGCGCTCTCCGAGACTGCGGCCGCAGCGCTGATCGAAAGCGAGGAGGCCCAGTCGGCATGGCACGAGGAGCGCGAACGACACCTGGCGGATTGCCGGGCCCGGCTGGCGCCGGAACAGCGCCGAATTCTCGACGGTTACTATGTCGACGAGTTGGACGTGAATGCCCTGGCGCAGCGCCACGACCGCAGCCCCGAGGCGATCTACAAGATGCTGCAACGGATCCGGCACGCGCTGCTCGATTGCATGGAGCGCAAGACCGCGGAGGCCCGCCTGTGAGCCGCGACGAACTCGACTCCCTGATCGCCCGCCACCTCGACGGCCGCGCCACCGAGGCCGAAGCCGCGGCCCTCTCGCGGGAGTTGGAAGCCAGCGAGGACTCGCGCCGCGTCTACCTGCAAGTCGCGCGCCTGCACGCGGCCCTGGGGGCGGAGGAATCGGTGGAGCCCCCCCTGCCGGCGCTTTCGGAACGCGCGTCCCGGTCTCCCGGGTGGCGCTGGTGGCCGCTCGCGGCCTCGTTCGCGGGGATTGTCGCGCTGGCACTCCTGGCCCGCTTCGCCCTGCCGCCCAGGTCGGCCCCCCTTGAAACAACCCCGGTGGCCCGGTTCGGCGGTTTGCAGGACGTGCGCTGGGTGGCTCCCGCGACCCGGTTCGGCCCGGGCGATCCCCTGCGGTCCGGGCAGCGCGTGGAGTTGTCCGCCGGTTCCGCCGGCATCACTTTCGCCAGCGGCGCCGAGGTCACCCTCGTGGGCCCGTGCATCTTCGAGGTGACCTCCGACAACGGCGGGTTCCTCACCCTCGGGCAACTCAAGGCCGTGGCCGCCACCCCGGCGTCGAAGGGCTTTACCGTACGCACCCGCACGGCACGCGTGGTCGATATCGGCACGGAGTTCGTCGCGGCTGCGGCGCCCGACGGCCAGAGCCGCGTCGATGTGACGTCGGGCGAGGTCCACGTCCACCTCGACGGCGCCAGCACTCCCCACCGCCTCCGCACGGGCGAAGCGCTCGCGATCGAGGCCGGACGAGCCCAGGTGCTGGTGCGCATCGAGCCGGGTGACGGCACGGCGGCGTTTCGTTTCCCCACGATTCCTCCGCCGACCGACCAGGATATCGCGGATCGGTCCCGGGGCTTCGCGACGCTGCAGGTGGTGCGTGGCGGGTTGTTCACGACGGCACCTGTCCCGAGCGGCCCGCCCGACCTGCTGTTGGACGGACGCGGCCAAACCGCACCGGATTCGCCGGCGGAATCGGTCTTCTTCGGCCCCAACGATTCCGGCGCGCTGCTGCTTGATTTGGGCCGCGCGATCACCATCTCCCAGATCACCACCTACTCCTGGCATCAGAACAAGTCCGTGGAGAATCGGGTGCGGGCCGTGCAGAAATACACGCTTTTCGGATACGCCGGCGATCGTCCCCCGGTTTTCGAAGGTCCGCCCGCCGAGTCCGGCTGGGTGCCGATCGCCCGGGTCGACTCGGATGATTTCTTCCGGGTGATGCAGCCGATCGACCGCCCCGCCCAGCAAGCCTGCTCGATTACCGGTGCCCATGGAGTCATCGGCCGATACCGCTACCTGTTGTGGGCGGTCGAGCCGACTCAGTCCGTGACCAAGCCCGTCCTCGATAACACCTTCTACGCGGAATTTGACGTCTACGGCCAGCCGTAGGGCGAAGTCTGCGAGCTCCGATCCACTCAACCCCAAGTTCTCATGCCCACATCCTGCCGTGCTTTCATTCCAACTGTGGCCGGGGTCGTTGACCCCGGGAAATCGGAAGTAATGTCCGACTGTGTTTCACCGGGCTCACCGAGCCCGGCTACAACGGGGCGGCATGGAGAGCTGCGGTCTGATGTAGCCGGGGTCGTTGACCCCGGGACATTGCCCTCGATGACGGTACGGTCCTCGCCGGGCTCGGCGAGCCCGGCTACATTGCGGCGATCGCTGGCCGCGTTCGCCGCGCTGGCGGCGACTCTGCTTTGCGGCGCGGGAGAAACCTCCTCGCATGACGTCGTCGTGTACGGCGGCACCTCCGGCGGCGTGACGGCCGCCGTGGCGGCGGCCCGGATGGGACAATCCGTGGTGCTGATCGAGCCGGGCCGGCACCTGGGTGGACTCACCAGCGGCGGACTCGGCGCGACCGATATCGGCAAGAAGGAGTCGATCGGCGGCCTCTCCCGGGAGTTCTACCAGCGCGTCAAGAGACACTACGCGAACCCCGCGGCCTGGAAGTACGGGCGTCCCGATGAGTTTCGGAGCAACCAGCACGACCCCAAGGAGGACGTGATGTTCTACTTTGAGCCGCACGTGGCGGAGAAGATCTATGTCGACCTCCTGCGCGAGGCCAGGGTGGAGGTCGTGCGGGGGGAGCGCCTCGACTTGAAATCCGGCGTGGCCAAACACGGCACGCAAGTCGACGCGATCACGATGGAGTCGGGCCGGCGGTTTCGCGGGCGGGTGTTCATCGACGCCAGCTACGAGGGCGATCTGATGGCGAAGGCCGGGGTCAGGTACCTGGTGGGGCGCGAGTCCAACGCCACCTTCGGCGAAACGCACAACGGCAACCAGCCTTACCTCCTGCGACGCCAGAAGGTGGCCTCGGCGCATGATTTTCGCCGCGCCGTCGATCCGTACGTTCGCCCCGGTGATCCGACCAGCGGCCTGATCTTCGGAGTGCAGCCCGGCGGCCCGGGCCCCGAAGGGGAAGGCGACCACCGCGTGCAGGCGTACTGTTTTCGCCTGTGTCTGACCAACGTGCCGGAGAACCGCGTGCCGTTCACCCGACCCGCCGACTACGACCCGGCGAAGTACGAACTCGTGGCGCGTTACCTGAACAGCGCGCAGATGCTGCCCGAATTCCCCACGGCCGGCGACATCGAACATCCCGTGCTCGGCAACAACCTCACGCGACCGGAGCCGGTGGTCATCATGCCGAATCGCAAGAGCGATTCGAACAACAAGGACCCCGTCGGCTTCAACCTCATCGCGGGCAATTACGACTACCCCGACGCCGATCACGCCACGCGCGAACGCATCGTTCGCGAACACGTCAGCTGGCAGCAGGGGTTGATCTGGTTCTTCGTCAGCGACCCGCGCGTGCCGGAGAAGTACCGCGCACCGATGAAGGACTGGGGTTATCCCAAGGACGAATTCACCGACACCGGACACTGGCCGCACCAGCTCTACGTGCGCGAGGCGCGCCGCCTGCACGGTGCCCTGGTCATGACGCAGCGGCACTGCGACGGCACGTTGCCGGTCACGGACTCGATCGGCATGGGCGGCTACGCCATGGATTCCCACAACGTGCGCCGTTATGTCGACGAGAACGGCCACGTGCGTACCGAGGGAACGATCGGCCTCGGGGTGCGGCAGGCCTACCGGATCGGGTACGACGCCATCACCCCGCGGCGGGAGCAGTGCACGAATCTCCTGGTGCCGGTCTGTCTCTCCGCGACGCACGTCGCCTACGGCTCGATCCGCATGGAGCCGGTCTTCATGATCCTCGGCCACTCCGCCGGCGTCGCCGCCGCCCAGGCCATTGCGCAGCGGGCCGCCGTCCAGGCGATCGACCGGGCGCAGCTGCGCGCGGCGCTGCTGCAGCAGGGCCAGGTGCTGGAACGCCCCGCGCGTTGAACCTCTCCCCCATGACCCCGACTCAACTCTTCCCGCGGTTCTACGCCGCTCTCCTCGCCCTTCTCCCTGCGGCCGGCGCCGCCGAGTCCACGCCGCGGTACGATGTCATCGTCTACGGTGGCACCTCCGGCGGCGTCGTGGCCGCCGTTCAGGCGGCGCGCCTGAAGGCCTCGGTCCTGCTGATCGAACCGGGACAGCACCTCGGCGGACTCACCAGCGGCGGGCTCGGCGCGACGGATTTCGGCCATCCCGACAGCATCGGCGGCATCTCGCGCGAGTTTTACCGCCGGGTGAAGCAGTATTACGCCAACCCGGCGGCCTGGAAGTATGAAAAACCCGGCGACTACCGCAGCCACCGACACGATCCGGCCGCCGACGTGATGTTCCACTTCGAGCCGCACGTGGCCGAGAAGATCTACCGCGAAATGGTCCGCGAAGCCGGCGTGACGGTGGTGTTTGGCGAACGGCTTGAGCTCAAGCGGGGCGTCGAGAAGGTCGGTCCGGAGATTCGCTCGCTCACGATGGAGTCGGGGAGGCGTTTCGCCGGCCGGATGTTCATCGACGCCACTTATGAAGGCGACGTGATGGCCAAGGCGGGCGTGACCTACACCGTGGGGCGCGAATCGAGTGCAACCTACGGGGAGCCGAAGAACGGCAACCAGTGGCGCCACATGCGCGAGCGCCCCCGGCCGGTCGGCCACGACTTCTTCCGCGCGGTCGATCCCTACGTGCGCCCCGGCGATCCCTCGAGCGGGACGATCTTCGGAGTGCCGGCGGCGGGGGCCGGCATTGAAGGCGCGGCCGACCATTCCGTGCAGGCGTACTGCTTCCGGCTCTGCCTGACCGATGTGCCGGAAAACCGCGCTCCCTGGCCGAAGCCGGCGGATTACGACCCGGCGCGGTACGAACTGCTGCTACGCTACCTCACGAGCCGGAAGCCCCTGCCCGAGTGGCCTTCCGCCCCGGAGGAAATCGAGCACCCCGTGCTCGGCCGCAGCCTGCTCGCCGTTCCCCCGGTCGTGATCATGCCGAACCGCAAGAGCGACTCGAACACGAAGGGCGCCGTTTCATTCAACCTGATCGGCGGCAATTACGACTACCCCGACGGCGATCATGCGACGAGGGAGCGGATCTTCCGCGAGCACGTGAGCTGGCAGCAGGGCCTGTGCTGGTTCGTGGCGAACGACCCGCGCGTGCCCGCGGACTACCGCGAGGCGATGAAGGCGTGGGGCCCCGCGCGGGACGAGTTTCCCGACACGGGTCACTGGCCGCACCAGCTCTACATCCGCGAGGCGCGGCGCATGGTCGGTGCGTTCGTCATGCGCCAGCAGGTGTGCGAGGGCACGGAGAGCGTCCCCGACCCGGTGGGCTGCGGCTCCTACACGATGGATTCCCACAATGTCCGCCGCTACATCGACGAGCACGGTTTTGTCCGCAACGAAGGTACGCTCGGCATGCCGGTGAAGACACCCTACGGCATCAGCTACCGCTCGCTCATCCCGAAGAAGGAGCAGTGCACCAACCTGCTCGTGCCCGTCTGCATTTCGGCGAGCCATGTGGTCTACGGCTCCATGCGCATGGAGCCGGTCTTCATGGTGCTCGGCCAATCGGCCGCCACCGCCGCCGTCCAGGCCCTCGCCGCCCGCACCGCGGTGCAGGACATCCCGTATCCGGCGCTGCGCGACGCCCTCCGGCGCGACGGCCAGGTGCTGGCCGTCACCACCTCCAAAACCGAGGCACGCAAGCGCTAGCACCCTCCCACCCCGAATTCCCCTCCCCAACCATGAACACCCCGCTCCGTCCTCGTCGCGCGGCGGCTTGGTCCGCCTGCCTGCTGCCTTTCCTCGCACACGCGCAATCCGCGCCTTCGGCGGCCAGCGCCACAACCTCCTCGTCCAGCCAGGAGATCATCAAGCTCGACGAGTTCACCGTCTCCGCCTCGACCGACGACGGCTACAAGGCCACCAACGTGCTCTCCTGCACCCGCTTCAACACCGCGCTGCTCGACCTGCCCAAGCCGATCGACGTCGTCACCCGCGAGTTCATGAACGACATCGGTGCCCGCGACATCACCGAGGCGCTGCAGTACACCCCGGGCATCGCCGTCACACGCGAGACCGACCATGCGGGCAAGACCGACAGCGACGTGCTGGTCCGCGGTTTCGCCGGCGGCGGGGGCGGCGTCTCCAGCGGCGGCGGCAACCAGTACATCAACGGTTACCGCACCTTCGGCAACTTCGACAGCCTCTCCATCGAGCGGATCGAGGTGCTGAAGGGCCCTTCCTCCCTGTTCTCGTGGGCAATCGGGGCCGGCGGGGCGATCAACACCGTCGTCCGCCAGCCGACCGAACGACGGAAGGGCTCGTTGATGCTGTCCGCCGGCTCGTTCGACAAATACCGCCTGGAACTCGAGCACTCCGGGCCCCTCACCTCGGATCGCAAGCTGCTCTACTGGGTGGGCGTTGGCGTCCAGGACTACGGGAGCCACATGGATTTCGCCAACTACCGGCGCGTGGTGATCTCGCCGACGCTGCTCTGGAAAGCGACGCCGCGGACCAACGTCACGCTCTTCGCGCAGGCCATGCACAACGAACAGGTGCCCGCCTCGCACCCGGTCTTCATGCAGCCGGACCTCCAGGCCTACCTGACGGACGTGCCGCGCTCCTTCAACCGCATGGGCCCGGAGGCGTTCAACGACTCCGAGCAGTTGCACGTGATCGCCGACGTCGTGCATGCGATCAACGACAACTGGACGGTGAAGTTCGGCGGCATCTACCGCGGAATCGAGGGCTGGCGCAACCTGGTGACCGGCGGCACCACCGTGACCATCAACGCCACCACGCGGGTGCGCACGCTGCCCCGGTCCGCCGCGGCGATCTACCAGCCGGAGCACGGCTTCGCGACCCAGGGTTATCTTCTCGGCCGGATGCACTATGCCGGCCTGGTGCACAAGGCGATCGCGGGCTACGAGTACTTCTCCCAGGCGAGCCAGGAGGATGTGCGGCAGCCGCGCCCGAACCTGACCGCGATCAACGTCGACAATCCGAACTTCGCGGTCGGCGATCCGTTGAGTTATCCGCGCCTCGCCGGCCGCTATGGCAAGAGCCGACTCATCTCCCGGAGCTATTCCGCCAACAACCTCTGGCAGGCCTTCCAGCAGCGTTTGACGATGCAGTTGGGCGTCCGGCGCGACGAGACCTACCAGGCGCGCGATGACTTCCAAACTCCAAGCGCCTCCTTCAGCGGCAAGGCCAAGCCCGCGGATCTCATCAGTGGCGGCGCCGCGTGGCGCGTGCTGCCCCGGGTCGCACTCTTCGTCTCCTACAGTGAATCCTACGAACCCCTCGTGAAGTCGGACTATTTCGGGCGGCCGTTCGACCCGCGCGAGGGTATCGGGATGGATTACGGCCTGCGCTGGGACGAAGCGACCGGCCGCATCTCCGCCACGGTGACGGGATTCACGGTGGTGAACTCCAACCTCGAACAGGCCGACCCCGATCACGCTGGGTTTCAGGTGCAAACCGGCGAAAACAAGTCGCAGGGTGTCGAGTTCAGTCTGTTTGCCCGACCCGTGAAGGCCTGGCAGGTGGTGGGCAGCTACACCTACAACGAGACCCGCGTGGTGAAGGACCCGCGCGTGCCGGCCAATGTCGGCCTGCCAACGGCAAATGCGCCCCGCGACTCCTGGAATCTGTGGAATCGCTACCGCTTTGAGAGCGGCCCGGTGAAGGGTCTCGGGCTCGGCGTCGGGGTGGTGTTCGTCGGCCAGCGCCGGGGCAATCCCAACCTGGCCAACAACCCCGGCATCCGCAGTCCCGCGTACCATCGATGGCAGGCCAGCGCCTCCTACGCGGCCAGGCTCTTCGAGCGGAAGACGACGTTCTCGCTCAACGTGAACAACGTCTTCGACACGTTCTACCGCCAGAGCTACGCCGGGCTCGGCGAACCCCGAAGCGTCACGGGCCGGGTGACGTTTGAATTTTGATTCTGCGCCACCGCCTCGCCTTCCTTTCGCCATGAACTCCGGCCCTTGTTTGTCCGCCCACGGCGCGGCCGTCTCCCGGGCCGCGCGGTTGGGCGTGGTCGCCCTGATGGCCTCGGCCGTCATTGGCTCCCTCGCGGCCGCCGAACCGGCCGCCGGCTACCCGCCCTACAAGAAGGGCGATCGGCTCCGGCCGCGGCCTCCGGTCGTCGCGCCTCCGGATGCCAGCACCCAGGACCAGCCAGGCCGGCCGCCCAGCGATGCGATCGTGCTCTTCGACGGGCGAGATCTTTCCCAGTGGATGGAGTTCAACGCCCGCACCGGCATCGACGACCCCAGCCAGCCACCCAAATGGCGCGTCCAGGACGGCTACGCGATGGCGGCCGGGAACAACATCCAGACGCGGGCGAAGTTCGCCGACTGCCACTTCCACGTCGAATGGCGCACGTCGCCCGAGGAGGCGGCCATCGGCGGCGATCGCTTCGACCAGCACCTCGGCAACAGCGGCATCGAGTTTGGCGATCATCCGGAAATCCAGATTCTCGACAGCTACCGGAATGACACCTATCCGGACGGCCAGGCCTCCGCGATCTACGGGTATTTTCCGCCGCGGGTGAACGCGAGCCGCCCCCCGGGTGAATGGCAGAGCTACGACATCTTCTACACCGCGCCGTTGTTTGAAAACGGCCGCAAGGTGAGAAGCGCCACCTACACGGTCCTGCACAACGGGCTGCCGGTGCACCTGGCGGTGGAGGTGAAGGGCGAGGATGTCGAATGCCGGATCAAGTTCCGCCCGCACGGCGGACAGCTTCGCTACCGCAATATCTGGGTGCGGCCCCTGCACGCCTACGACGAGGCCGCCGGCCAGCCGCTGCCGCCGGGCGCGCGCACCACCAATCCCTTTCCCCGCCCTCCGGCCAAGGGGAAGGCCAAGTCGCCATGATCCGCTCCATCTCTACTTCGCAGCCCGCCGGCGATCGTCCCGCGACCACGCCGCGCCGCCACTTTCTCAAGCTTGCCGTCGCGGCCGCCGGGGTCGGCCTCTCCACCCCGCCGCTGCGCGCGGCGGCCTCGCGCCGGCGGCCGGGCCAAAAACTGAGACTCGGCCTGATCGGTACCTCGGGCCGGGGGCGCAACATGATCCGCGATCTGCTCCAGCTCGACGAGGACGTGATCGCACTCTGCGACGTCGATCCGGCGCGGTTGGCCGAAGGAGCCGGCATCGCCGCACCGAAGTATGCGGGCGCGCGGCAGTATCGCGACTACCGGAAGATGCTGGAGCAGGAGAAGGAACTCGACGCCGTGATCGTGACGACACCCGATCACATGCACGCGCCGATCAGCCTCCTGGCGATGTCCCGCGGCCTGCATGTCTTCTGCGAGAAGCCGCTCGCCCGCACCGTTGGGGAGGCGCGGCGGATGCGGGAGCTCGCCCGCACCACCGGGGTCGTCACGCAGATGGGCACCCAGGGGAGCGCGTCGCACGCGCTGCGCCGGGCGGTCGAGGTGATCCGCGCCGGCGTGCTCGGCACCGTGCGCGAGGTGCACGTTTGGACGGACCGTACGCCAAAGCTGCAGAAGGAGAACGTGGGCTCCGCGACGGTGCCGGCCGGCATGAATTGGGACGACTGGATCGGCGTGGCGCCGCCGCGCCCCTACAGCCGCAACCTGCACCCCTTCGCCTGGCGGTGGTGGACGGGTTTCGGCACCGGACCGCTGGGTGACATGGCCTGCCATCTGACCAACATCGCGTTTCGCGCGCTCGATCTCATGGATCCCACGGAGATCGACGTGTCGGTGGGCGCGGCGCCCGCCCCCGGGATGTTTGGCGCCGGCAGTCGGATCGTGTATCGATTTCCCGAACGCGTCGGACGGAAGCCGGTCACACTCACGTGGTACGATGGAGGAAGGCTGCCGGATCAGGCGCTGCTCGAGGCGCACGGCATCCCGCAACAATTCGGCAAGGTGCCGGGATCGGAGAAGCTGATCATCGGCGACCGGGGCGTCCTCTACGGCGACGCCTACTTGAAGCTCAACGGCGAGCCTCGCTTCAACGGTGTGGCCAAGCACCCCGCCTGCCTCGCCATTCCGGAGTCGATCGCCCGCGCCCGGCAGCAGGGCACGCTCGGGCATTACCAGGAGTGGATCGAGGCGTGCAAGGGGAACGGGCAGACCTATGCCGGTTTCGAAGTCGCCGCGGCGCACACCGAAATGGTCACGCTCGGCACGGTCGCCCTGCAACTCGGCCGCCGGATCCGCTGGGACCCGGTCGCGATGCGCGTGCCCGGCGAACCGGCGGCCGACGCCCTGCTGCAGCCCACCTACCGACCTGGCTTTACCCTGGCCTGAGCCGATTTTCACCCATGCCTCGCTCCCTTTCCCGTGTCGCATTCCTTCCCGCTGCGCTGTTGGCCAGCCTGGCGCTCCTGCCCGTGGCCGCGGCCGACGCTGCCAAAGCCAAGCCGGCGCCGGATCCGGCGCTCGCGCCGATTGTCGACGTGCCCGGCCTGCCGCGCGTGCTGCTGATCGGTGACTCGATCTCCATTGGCTACACCCTGCCAGTCCGCGCGGCGCTCCAGGGCAAGGCCAATGTCCACCGCCCACCGGGCAACTGCAGCTCCACCGGCTACACGCTCTCGAAACTCGAGGAGTGGCTCGGCCCGGGAAGGTGGGACGTGATTCACTTCAACTGGGGGCTCCACGATGCCAAGCTCCCCCCCGAAGGCGTACGCCACGCGCCTCCGGACGTCTACGAGCGGAACCTCCGCCAACTCGTAGCACGGTTGAAGGCGACTGGAGCCAGACTGATCTGGGCGTCGACCACGCCCGTGCCCATGGGAGGCAACCTCGCCCCCAACCGGCGCTTCGACAGCGTGGACAAGTACAATGCGATCGCCGCAAAGGTCATGGCAGAGCTTGGCGTGGTCACGAACGACCTCAACGCCGCCATCGCCCCCCACGTTGCGAAGTTCGGGCGACCGAACGACGTGCATTTCAGCGCGGAAGGCTCTGCGTTCCTGGCCGGGCACGTGGCCCGCAGCGTGGCGGCACAGTTGCCGGCGCGCTGAAGACCCGCACCCGAGTTCGTTGCACATGTCACTTCACCGCGATTTCCGTCGGCGCATCGCCCGGGGGTGTGGGATCACCCTGGGTCTATTCGTCCTGTCGGTGACGGGGCACTCCGAGGTCACCGTCGCCGGACTCTTCCGCGACGGTGCCGTGCTGCAGCAGGGACGTCCGGTCCCGGTCTGGGGGACAGCCGCGCCCGGCGAGGCGGTTTCGGTCGCCTTTGCCGGCCAGACGAAACCGGCCGTGGCGGGACCGGACGGACGATGGCGGGTGCAACTCGACCCACTCGCCGCGAGCCGCGAGTCGCGGAGTCTGGTGGTGCGCGGCACCCACACCGTTGAAGTGCGGGACGTGCTCGTCGGCGAGGTCTGGCTGCTCTCGGGGCAGTCGAACATGGCGATGTTGATGGAGAGTATGGCGCGGCCGTCGGAGCGCGATCCCGAGTGGCCGGCGCGGGCCCGACGCGACATGGCCGCGGCGGCGGATCCGTTGCTGCGGGAGTTTCGCGTCGACAACCGCGCCGCGCTCCGCCCGCGCGACGATGTGCCGACGCGCACCGGTTGGATGACGTGGACGCCGAAGTCCGCGGGCGCGTGGGCGGCGATGGCGGCGTACTTTGGTCAACGGCTGCGGGCAGAGCTCGAAGTGCCGGTGGGAATCGTGATGTGCGCGTGGGGCGGCTCCTCCTGCGCGGCCTGGATCAGTGCGGAAACGCTGCGCGGGCCCGGGTTGAACTCGCTGTGGCCCGAGGAAGTCAGCGGGATGACGATGAACCTCGCCAACGCGCACCTTTACAACGGGATGCTGCGCCCGGTCGCCCCCTACGCGATCGCCGGCGTCGCCTGGTACCAGGGCGAGACCGAAGCGGTACCGGCGTTCAACCCCTACGTGCATCGCCACCTGCTCCAGGCGATGATTCAGGACTGGCGACGGCTCTGGGGGCACCCCGACCTGCCCTTCTACTTCGTGCAACTGCCGAACCGGGACCACGAACCGCGCTGGACCATCGTGCGGGAATCGCAAGCCGCGGCCCTCGCCCTGCCGGCCACGCAGATGATCACGGCCATCGACCTCGGGCAGGCCTGGGACCTTCACCCGAAGAACAAGCCGCAGGTGGCGAACCGGCTCGCGGATCGGGTGCTCCATCGCGAGTACGGGAGAAAGACCTGGCCGGGAGAGGCAACCGTCGAGCGGGTGCGCCGCGAGCCGGGCGCGTTGCGGGTCGAGTTTCGCGGCGCCGAGGCGGGACTGACGACCAAGGATGGACGTTCGCCCGCCGAGTTTGAAGTGGCTGGGGAGGACCGAAAGTTCCATCCCGCCGAGGCGCGGATCGAGGGCGCAACCGTGCGCGTGAGCGCGGCGGTGGTGGCGGCGCCGGTCGCGGTGCGTTATGCGTGGCGCTCGGCTCCGGTGGTGAACCTCGTGCATCGCGGAGGGATCCCGGTGGCGCCGTTTCGCAGCGACGACTGGCCGGTCGACGGGCAGGAGGCCCTCGCCCAGCCCTTGCCGCCAAAGGCCACGCTCGCCACGACGGCGACCGGGGCGGCCCTGCTCACCGGCAAGGCGGCGAACTGGCAGGCCTGTGCCGATCTCGAACAACTGGGACGGCACCGGGAGATGATGCTCACCCCGCGCGGTGCGATCGGCGCAGTCCTGGTGCGGGGCTTCCCGGTGCGGGAGGGCGCACCCGCGAGCCCCGCGTTGTTTTGGACGGCGCAGGTTCCGCTCCAAGCCGCCACCGGCTTCACCTTCGAGTTGGCGGCGCACGTCACCCGGGTGGGGAATGCGGAACGGGGCCTCGATCTCGAGGCCGGCCTGCCGCGGCCGGACGGCACGTTTCGCCGCTACCTCCTGTCCGCCTTTCCGATGAGGCTCCAGACCTACCGGAACAACCTCGCTCCGCGCACCTCGCACGCCACGCAAACGCTGGTCCTGCGCAACGATCTCGACGCCGAGGCCGCCATCTACCGCCTCTCCATCCGCCCGGATGGCATCGCCCAGGTCTATCTCAACGGGGAGTGCGTCGGCACGACGCCGGGCGAGACCCTGGTGGGGCCAACCCCGGCGCGCCCCTATCTGCGCCTCGGCAAGACCGTCACGCAGGGTGAATGGAACGCCAATCTCCAGCACGTCGCCTTCGACCCAACCGGGGCATTCGCTCCCGGCCCGGACATCCGACGACCAAAGGCCGCGCCGGCTGAAGCTCCGTGACGCCGCCGGCAGAGGGCCGGCCTCCAATCCCCTTCGAATCCACCATGAGCTCATCCCTGTCCTCACGCCGCACGTTTCTCCGACACACCATGCTTGGCACGCTGGCCGTCTGCACGGGGCCGCGGCTCCGCGCGGCCGCCCACGGCCTGACGATCGGCCTCTCCCAATACTCGCTCAAGGGGTTGTTCACCGCCAAGACCCTCGACCCGCTGGACTACCCGGCCTTCGCCCGGAGGGAGTTCGGCATCACCGAGCTCGACCTCTGGGAGGGCGGGCTGCCCGCGGACCGGCTCGACGACGACCGTTACCTCGCCGAACTCCGGAAGCGCGCGGCCGACGCCGGCACGCACCTGTTCCTGCTCATGGCGGGCGTGGTCGACGCCACCGGGGGTGCGGGCAAGGCCAAGAAGAAAGCCAAGCCCGCAGACCACGCGCGTTCGATCGAGCGCTCCGCCCAGCTCGGCTGCCAGTACGTCCGCTTCTTCGTCAGCGCGCCCGAGGGCGATCGCGCCGCCGCCGTGGCTCGTTGCACCGAGGCCCTGGCGCCGCTCGCCGAAGTCGCCAAGGCCCGCGGTATCACGATCGCGATCGAGCCGGGCGCGTCGACGCACACCCAGGATGGCGCGTTCCTCGCCGCGGTCGCGACGCGGCTCGGCCACTCGCACTGCCGGCTCATGCCCGACTTTGGCAAGCTCCGCGGCGACATCTACGCGGGGACGGAGGCGATGATGCCCCACGCGGCCGTCATTTCGGCCAAGACCCACGAGTTCGACGACGCCGGCAACCAGGTCGAGTTCGACTACTTCCGCCTGATGAAGATCGTCGCCGCCGCCGGCTTCCGCGGGATCGTCGCCATCGAGTGGGAGGGCAAGAAGCTCGACCCCGTCGCCGGCGTGCACGCCTCCAAGAAGCTCATCGAGCGCGCCCTCGCCGCGGTGTGATGCCTTCATGCATTGTTCTTTCTCGTCCTGTGGCCGGGGTCGCTGACCCCGGGAGAATCAGTCGATACTTCGGCTGATCGAGCCCGGGCTCCGCGAGCCCGGCTACACCCCGGTCAGGCATTCTGCCGATCCATTCCTTGTCATGAAATTCCCCATTCCTTCTACCCGTCGCAGCTTTCTCAAGTCCGCGGGCGCCGGTGCCGCCGGCCTGGCCTTCGCGGCAGACACGCGTCTTTTCGCCGGCATCGCGCTCCGACAGGGCCGCCTGATCGAGCCCGGTCGCAAGCTCAACATCGCGTGCATCGGCTGCGGCGGAAAGGGCGTTTCCGACGTCACCGGCGTGAGCAGCGAGAACATCGTTGCGCTCTGCGACGTCGACGCCGCCCAGGCGGATCGCATCTTCAAGCGCTTTCCTTCGGTGCCGAAATATCAGGACTTCCGAAAGATGCTGCGCGAACTCGATGACCGCATCGACGCCGTCACCATTTCCACTCCTGACCACGTGCACCACGCCGCTGGGATGATGGCGATCACGATGGGCAAGCACGTCTTCATCCAGAAACCCATGGCGCGATCGCTGGGCGAGACGCGCGACCTCCTCCTCGCCGCGCGCCGACACAAGGTCGTCACGCAGATGGGCAACCAGGGCCACGCCGGCGAAGGCGTGCGACTGGCGCGCGAGTGGGTGCAGGCGGGGCTCATCGGCCCGGTGCGCGAAGTGCACCTCTGGACGAAGAAGATGGAGCTCGGTCCCTACAAGTCCGCCCTCAAGAACCGGCCGGCTCCGGGCGAAGTGCCGCCCGCGACGCTCGACTGGAACCTCTGGAACGGCCCCTCCCCTTCCCGCCCGTACAGCGCGGAGTACCACCCGCGGCGCTGGCGCAACTGGTGGGACTTCGGCTGCGGCGCCCTCGGCGACATTGGCTGCCACACCATGGACGCCCCCTTCTACGCCCTCGACCTCGGCGCGCCCGCGACGGTGCAGGCGGAGACGGCGCCCTGCAACGACGAGACCTTTCCCGACTGGTCCGTGATCACCTACGAATTCCCGGCGCGCGGCACCCAGCCACCGGTCAAGGTGATCTGGTACGACGGCGGCAAACTGCCTCCCCGGCCGAAGGAGCTGGAACCGGAGCGCGCCTTCGAGGAGCGCTATGGCTACTACCTGGTCGGCGACACGGGCGTCATCTACGATCCCAGCGAGAAGTGCACCAGCCCGCGCCTGCTCCCCGAGGCGCGCATGCGCGAAACGAAATTCCCGCCCAAGACAATTCCGCGCGTCCCGGGCGGGGATCCCTTCCAGGAGTGGATCACCGCCTGCAAGGGCGGCCCAGCCCCGGGATCGATCTTCGAATACGCCGCGCCCCTCACCGAGATGGTGCTGTTGGGCAACCTGGCCCTGCGCGCCCGCGGCCGGAAACTGCAGTGGGACTCGGCCAACCTTCGCCTCCCCAACGCGCCGGAGCTGGAGCAACATCTGCATCTTTCGTATCGGGCGTTTTGATGCGGAGAGGTGGTGCCGAGGGCGCGGGCATTCCGGGCCCGCCCCAGGCCGGCCGAGTTCGCCGAGGTCTGGTCCTTGGCTCCCTTCGACACGAAGTGTCGGACGAATTTACAGAATCCTGGCGCCGACCGCTGCCACCGGATTTCGCGGGAAAAGTATTATCAGCCCATTTCGCCCGCTGGGATTCGATTGCACTCCCGCCCCGGGAAACACGTCTTTCCGGCACGAGCGATGCTCGATGGTTGGGTTGATCTGGTGGCGGCAGTTCCGCCGACGATTGCCGCGACTTCCCGTGTCGGTCGGCGAGAAGGGAAAGGTATCGTATGAACCATGAATCGCTGCGCATCGCGGCGCGGTTCGCGCTGGGTCTCGCCGTTGCGGCGCTGGCCGGCGGACTCCAGGGAGGCATCGTGGCGCCAACCCCCGACCTCCCGCCGCCCGGGGTGTATCACATGAGCCCGGGTGACTTCCTCGATTTTGACGTCCCCGGTTGGGCCAAGATTCGAATCTCCGAGGTCGCCCATCAGCCACTGCCGCCAGTCGTCGTGACTCCGCTTTCTCCCGATGAGGAGGAGAGCTTCAATTCGATCGCCTGGATGCTCGTGGCGGTGGACCTCGGTTTCGACTCCAGTTTCGATCTCCTCTTCAACCTGGTCCTTTCGGGGCAGACCCGCGTGCTGTTGCGGAACTACCCCGACCCGATCACCGGGAGGACCGGGACGTTTCAAACCGAGATGCTCTCCATGGATCTGACGGGCAGCACGCCGTTTGGTCCGGTCATGATTCGTGAGAGCCCCACCCTCCCGTCGGTCGGACAGACCACCGTAGCCGACCTCGGCAGCGGCCAATATCAGATCGACAGCTTTTTCGACATCTTCACCGAACTTTCCCTGGATGGCGGGCAAAGCTGGATCTTACCCACATCTCCCGAACCGAAGCGCATGACGCTTCCGGACCGCAGCAGCACAGCGACCCTGGTCCTCCTGGCCGCCGGAGCCTGGCTGGCAGGCTCACGGTGCTGGAGCGCGAAGCCAGTGCGCCGGCGGAAAGGGCTGAGGACAACGCCCGGTAACACGTGACCCGGGCGAGGCCCACGGTGGTGATCCCACCAAAGGTCAGCACGAACGATCTTCGTCAACCCGCACCAGAAGAGGTCGACAGCCCCTCGTCCCACGGGGGGCTGGGCGCTCCCCGAACGACTCACCACGAACAACCAACCCGAACCCGCCATGAGCCTTTCCTTTTCCGACAGAGCTCTTCCTGCGATCTCGGCGAACAACCGAGTCGAACCCGCGCCATGGTCTTCCACTCACTGTCCCGTCCCGCGCCGAACCAACCGCTGGTGGGTCGCCGGCCTCGTCGCAGCAACCATCGGCGCCGGGCCGCCTGCGATCCTGTGCGCCGCGGAACCGGACATGGGTGTAAGATCTCCCGACGCCGTTCGGATTCAAACGACGATCCGGAACCAGACCGGCCAGACCGCGAACGACTTCCATGCGCAAGTCTCTGCCAAGGTGGAGAAAGGAACGGACATCACGGGCGCGCGCGTGAGTCAAAACACGTTTCCGAACGAAACCGTCAACCGCACGGCCTCCAATACGTTCGAGTTTGATCTGTCCGGGGCCGAAGTCCCCAACAACGGCGTCATGCCACTCGACATGATCGTCTGGCTCACCCAGCAGAATGCGATCCTCTTCGACTGGTACTGGACCCGCGACGGCGTGCCGATCGGAGGCCGAGGGGGAATGGGGTTCAGAGCCGGTCTGCCCCAGCCGGGAGGCGCCGGCGGCAACCCAGGCCAGCAGGGCGGAGGCGGGGGAGGCGGCAACTTTGTTCACGGCTTCTCCTTCTACAACCCGGGCGACAAGCCGTTGAGCCTGCTCAGCCTCTCGATCTTCGCTTCGATGGACTACTACGAGGCGATGGACCAAATCAACTGGGGTGCGGTGGCTCCCGTGCTCACTTCCCCGACGGAAGTGCTGCCGGGGCAGTCGTGGGACTATCTCTTCGAAACCACCGGCGATTACGTGAATGGCCACCTGTATTTCATGGCGTCGTTTGTCGACGATCCGGAGGCGCAAATCGTCTTCGGGGATCATCCGGTGTACGTCACACCCGACACCGGCGGCACCCTGGCCATCCTGGGGCTCGGCGTGCTCTGCCTTTTCGCGTTCGCCCAGCGCCGACGCCTGGTGAATTGGCTGGCCGAGAAGAAGCCGACCCCCGGCGTCTCCCGATCGGACGGGATCGAACCGCCAGGAGAACGACAGGCCGAGTAGCCCCGCTGGCGCCGGGCGGACGATTCAGTGCTGGCCCAGCAACACCCGGGCGCCGGCTGTCCGGAGGATCCAACCCGGCTCGCCGGGCCCGGCTGACGCCGAAATACCAGGAGGGTATCTGAGCGTAAATCGTGAATCCGACGCAGCCATCTGATCTACTCCCCCCTCCCCCCGCTCCACTAGTGACGATCCCTCACGTCCCCCTGTCGGCACAGCGTGTCACCGTCCGACTTCGGACCGCGCCGAATCCGCGCCGCTCGCACGGTTCTCTGCGAGCAGCCACTCAAGGTTGAACCGGGCAACGGTGAGGCGCGCGTAGGCCCAATCGCCGTTGCGGCGTGTCTCGCCGAGTTTTCCACTCTCGTAGAAGCACAGCACCGTGCCGTCAGGGAGCACCGCGAGATCGCTGTAAGCGCTCGGCCCGGCCTGCAGGAGCTTCCGCACCGGCCAGGTGCGGCCGTCGTCCTGGCTCACGTGGATCGAGACGTTCTTGCGCTCCCGGTGTTCGCGTTTCGTGGTGTGCGGGCTGGAATGCAGGAGCAACGGGCGGTTCTCGCCGCGCACGCCCGGGTGCCTCACGAGACCGGCCATGCACCCAGGCTCCAGCACGTCCTCGAGGAACTGCGGCGTACTCCAGCCGGTGGCACCGTCCGCGCTGAAGACGACGGCGCGGCGGTTGCGCTTGTCCGTGTTGCGCGAGCTGAGCATGACCCGGCCGTCGGACAACTCCGCCACACTCGACTCGCCGCCAATGGTCATCGCCAGGTCGCCGCGCTGCCAGCTGGCGCCCTGGTCGTCGCTGAAGATGACGGAGCATCCCCGGCGCAGGGGCGGCGCCGGATCCTTGTCGTAGTTGGCCAGCCACACCGGGACGACCAGGCGGCCGCTGCGCAGCTGAAGCCCATGGCCGGGGCCGGTGGCGACGGCCTGCCAGGGGACCTCGAGGCGGAAGCGCTCCAGGGTGGCGGTGATTTCCACCGGCGGCGACCACGTGACACCGTCGTCGTCGCTGCGGGCATGGAAGACGCGCATGTATTCGACGCAGTAGACGAAGTGCACAGGGCCCTCGCGCATGGCGATGAACATCGGGTTGTTCACCGTCTGCTGCTCCGGTCCGCCCATGTCCTTCCTCTTCTTGTCGTCCGGCAGGTGCGGATTGCGTGGGAGACGCGGCCCGAGGTGGGCGATCTGCAGCTGAGGACTCCAGGTGCGGCCGCCGTCGGAGCTTCGCCGCAGGTGAATCTCGAGTTCGCCCCGGTCGGCGGGCGTGAACTTCCGCGCCTCGCAGTACGCCAGCACGGTGCCCTTGGCCGTCACCACGATCCCGGGGATGCGGTAGGAGACGAAGCCGGCCTGGCCCTCGGCAAAGAGGTCCACCCGTTCGAGCAACGGTGCCGCCGCCAGGGGCAGCGCACCGCCGGTGGTGAGCACGGCGGTCAGGAACAGGCGTCGGAGACGGAGCAGGGGAAGCATGTCCATGAAGACTGGGGAGGGGAAACACGGTGACCAACCGCGGAGTGGTGCGCCAATTCCGCCCCGCGCAGGATGGAATCCTAGCTCCGGCCGCCCCTCCCGAAAGGCGAATCGGCCGGTCCCATGGTTGAACCAGGGCCGCCGCCGGCGCATCTCCGTCCGGAGTTCAGGACCCTGCCGGCTTCACGTCCGCGCCACGCGCCGGCCGCGCCATCCCTCACCTCCCCGTTGACGCCCCCACTCCACCGCGGTCAGAATCGGCCCGCCTCCTCCGCCATGGCTTCCGCAAAATCACCCTCGCCGCCGCCCGTCCAGTCCCTCGATGCGGAGCGCTCCGTTCGCGGAGCCTCCTACCTCAACCGCACCGCGCAGACCCCGGATCCGTGGAAACTCTGTGCCGCGCTGGAGTACGGCGGCGACCGGTCATTCGCCACCGCCGTGGAGCAGCTCGTCGTGCAGACGGCGCCCAAGGACTGGCCAAAACTCGAACAGCAGCTGCTCTCCGCGCTGGCGCTCCCGGAATGCACCGCCGCCGGCCGCGCATTCCTCTGTCGGATGCTGGCCTTGGTGGGTTCGGCGAAGGGCGTGCCCGCGCTTGCGGCGTTGGTGCGCGATCCCCGCACCGCGGATGCCGCCCGCACCGCGCTGGAAGTCATCCCCGGGCCCGAGGCCAGCGCGGCGCTTCGTGACGCCCTCGCGGCGCTGTCCGGTCCGGCCAAGGCGGGCGCAATCGGCAGCATCGTGGCGCGTCGCGACACCGCCGCCCGGCCGGCCCTCACCCGCCTCAGGGAGCAATCCGCCGAGCCGGCCATCGTGCGCGGCACCGCCGCCCGCGCCCTTCAGTACCTTCCCACCACGTGAGGCCTCCCATGAATCCTCCCGCCTCCGCCTCTCCGATCGCCGCGTCCGCGTCGCCCGCCGCGCTCACCCGCCGCCGGTTCCTCCAGCGTTCGTCCGCCGCCACCGCAGTCGTCGCCGCGCCCCAGGTGGTCACGACCAAGCTCTTCGGCCAAAGCGCCCCCAGCAACCGCATCAACCTCGGCCTAATCGGCGCCGGCAACATCGGTGTCGCCCATCTCGATACCCTGCTCGGCCTCAAGGACACCGTGCGCGTCCTCGGCGTCTGCGATGTGGATCGGGAACGGCGCGAGTCCGCGGCCGAACGCATCAATCAGGAGTACGGCGGCAAGGACTGCCGGCCCTACGCCGATTTCCGCGAACTCAACCGCCGGCGCGAGATCGACGCGGTCCTCATCTGCACGCCCGACCACTGGCACGCGCTCAACGCCCTCGATGCCATCCGCCAGGGCAAGGACCTCTACATCGAGAAACCGCTGACGCTGACGATCGCCGAGGGCCGGGCTTTGGTGGAGGAGGCCCGGAAGCACGGCCGCGTGGTGCAGCACGGCACGTGGCAGCGCTCGATGAAGCGCTTCCACGACCTCGTCGAATTCGTGCGCAGCGGCGGGCTCGGCCAGCTGCAGTACGTCGAATGCCTCATCGGAGCCAACAACCGCCACGTCGGCGCCACCTGGCAGCCGGAGCCGGTGCCGGAGGGACTTGACTGGGACATGTGGCTCGGTCCGGCGCCGTGGCGGCCGTATACCTTCAACGGTTGCCATTACAACTTCCGCTTCATCGCCGACAACGCGTCCGGCCAGATGACCAACCTCGGCGCGCACTGCCTCGACATCGGACAGTGGGTGCTCGACGCGGATCGCAGCGGGCCGGTCGAGATCGAGGGGCACGGGGACTACCCGTCCTCCGGACTCTTCACCACGCCGACGCGCATCGACGTCACCTTCCGCTACGCCAGCGGCGTGCCGATGTACTGCCGCACCGATCTTGCCGTGAGCGGCAACAACACCTCGCGCTTCTTCGGCGAACGCGGCTGGCTCGACATCGGCTACTCGAAGATGAGCGCCTCGGACCCCAACCTCCTGCGCGAGATGCAGGCGCCGAACAAACGGGTGAAGGTGCCGTCCAGCAAGAACCACTACGACGATTTCTTCGCGGCGATGCGCACGCGCCAGCGCACCATCGCGGACGCCGAGACCGCGCACCGCACCACCACCGTCTGCAACCTCGGGCAAATCGCGATGGCCCTCGGCCGCAAGCTGCGGTGGGATCCCGCGAAGGAGGAGTTTATCGGCGACGAGATGGCGAACCGCCTCCGCTCCCGCCCGATGCGTGCGCCCTGGTCGCTGGTCGCGGACCTGGCCTGACGCTCCCGCTCAACCCTGGCGTTTCTTCTTCTTTCTCGATGGCGTCGTCTCCCCGCCTTCCGGGGCGGGACGGGGCGGGGCCACGATCGAGCGCTCGCGCAGCACCTGGTCCATCTTGGCGCGCAGGTCGGCGAGCACGGTGGCGGAGGTTGGTTCGGCGAGGAGATTTCGCCGCTCGACATAAGTCGTCCACCGGGTCTCGGCGCTGCCGGCGGCGGCATAGTCGTAGAGTTCCTCCGCGGTGGTCTGGCGGGCCGGCCAGTCGACCCAGCGCGTGTACCGGTGCGTGGCCGTGCGAAGGGTGTAGCCCATCGCCTGGGGCGGGCCGGCATTGAAGGGACGCGAGAACTGGGAGAGCGCGAAATCGCGTCCCGGCTGCGCCGGATCGCGCAGGATCGGCGCGAAACTGCGGCCCGCCAGGTACGGGGGCGCCGGCAGGCCCGCCAGCTCCGCCAAGGTCGGGTAAAGATCGACATACTCGATCAGCGACGCGGTGGCGCGGCCGGGCTGGGCCATCCCCGGCACGCGCACCAGGAACGGCACGCGAGTATCGAGTTCGAAATTGGTCCCCTTGCACCAGCGGCCGGCATCGCCCAGCGCGTAACCGTGGTCACCCCAGAGGACGACAATGGTCTGGCGATCGAGGTCGTGGCGGCGCAGGGCGTCGAGGACCTTGCCAACCTGCGCGTCGGTGTAGCTCACACACGCGTAATAACCGTGCCGCAGCGTGCGTGTCTGCGCGGTGTCGAGCCGCTCGTCCTTGGGCATGCCGGTGTAGCCGCCCAACTCGCGATGCGTATGATACGCGAGGTCGGGCGCGCCCTGCACGCGCTGCGGTTCTCCCGGTAGGTCGAACTTCGCGGGGTCATGCAGATCCCAGTAGCGCTTCGGCGCGTTGAAGGGCAGGTGCGGCTTGAAGAAGCCCACGGCAAGGAAGAACGGTTTCGCCTCCGCCTTGAGCCGGCCGAGGGCCTCGACGGCGAGGTTGGCCAGCTTGCCGTCGGGGTACCCGTCGTCCGGCACGTCCGCCGCCTCGTAGGGGGCCTGCTTGCCGCTTCCTTCGCTGCGCGGCAGGGCGTAGTTCTTCCAACCCTCGCGGCGCAGGACTTCCGGCACCGACCACGACACCGGATCCAGTTCGCGCTCGTCGCCGCTGAAGATCTTGCCCATCGACTCGGTGTGGTAGCCGTGCTGCTTGAACAACTGCGGCAGCGTGACGGAGTCGGGGTTGGTCTCGCGGAAGAGGTTCCGATTGTGCCACGAGCGGTTGTGGTCGGGCAGGCGGCCGGTGAGGAGCGCAGTGCGCGCGGGGCCGCAGACCGCCTGCATCGTGTAGGCGCGCTCGAAGACCCGGGCCTCGGCGGCGAGGCGGTCGATGTTCGGCGATTTCGCCAGCGGGTCGCCATAGCACCCGAGCGACACGCGCAGATCATCGACGGCGATGAAGAGGACGTTGGGTTGCGGCGCCGCGCCAACGGCGCCTACCGGAACGGCAGCCAGAGCGGCCGCCAGGAGGAGGCCGGAGAGGCTGGGACGAGTACGCATGGAGAGAATCACGAGTCGCGTTTGAGGGTCCGGTAGGTGAGCCCGGTCAGGTCGCGGGGTTTGCCGCTCCACACCCGGCCCGCCAGCCAGCCGATGACGAAGCAGGAGGTCAGCCCGATGGGCGCGTACGCGTAAACGTTGAGGGGCAGCACCAACCGAATCGTGAAGACGATCGCGGCGCTGCCGACCGCGCCGATCAAGGCTCCGCGGCCGCCGGCGCGCGTGCTGAAGATGCCGAGGAGAAACATCCCGCTCAGCGTCCCGCCCAGCAGGCCGAGCACCTCGAGAAAGGCAGTGTAGAACGACCGGATGTCGGTGCTCGCCATGACGAGGGCCAGGGTGGTGCCCGCAACGCCGATCGCCACCGTCGCCCATCGCGCCGTGCGGAGATAGTGCCCCTCGTCCCTCCCGGGGAGGAAGCGGCGGTGAAAGTCCGTCACGTACGCCGTCGCCACCGAGTTCATGCTGCTCGCCAGCGTCGATTGTGCCGCCGCAAAGATCCCGGCCACGATCAGGCCGGCCACCCCGGCCGGCAATTCGGCCATCATGAAGTAGGGGAAGATGGCGTCGTTTTGCAGGGCCGGGTCGAGGCGCCCCGGGTTCTGGCGATAGAAGACGTAAAGGGCGGTGCCGATGGCAAAGAACACCGCCTGCGCGGGCGCGCACAGGAGGGCGTTGAGCCAGATGCCGCGGGCGGCCGTCCGCTGGTCCGGCGTCGTGACGTAGCGCTGCACGACATCCTGGCTCGCGGTGTAGGGGAAGAGATTGTGGAAGAGGCTGCCGATGAGAATGGTCCAGCCCGAGGCCACCGTGAGATCCCAGGACCAGTCGACCGTTTCGAAGAAATGCCGGCCCTCCGTCGCCAGGCGGATCGTTGTTCCGATGCCGCCCTCCACCCGGAACAGGATGAAGCCAAGGCTCAAGAACGCGCCGCCGAGCAGGATGAACGCCTGCGCCACATCGGTCCAGATCACCGCCTCGATACCACCCACCACGGTGTAGGCGATGCACAGCACGCCCATGACGAGGATGCAGGTCTGGAGGTCGAAATCGCTGACGGTCGCGAGCGCCAGCGCCGGGAGGTAGAGCACGATGGCGATGCGACCGAACTGGTAGAGCATGAACAGCGTGCTGCCCGCCAGCCGCGTGCCGAGGTTGAAGCGCCGTTCGAGGTACTCGTAGGCCGAAGTCACATTCAGCGTCCGGTAGAAGGGCAGGAACACGAACACCACGACGGGCGTGATCAGGATGTACGAGTTGGCGAGGAACAGGTTCCAGCCGTCGGTGTACGCGACGGCGGGGAGCGCCATGAAGGTGATGGAGCTGAGCATCGTCGCAAAGATGCTCAGGCCGGCCGCCCACCAGGGGATGCGCTGCCCTCCCCGGAAGAAGTCGTTGGTGTCCTTGTTGCGTTTCGCGCAGGCGGCGCCGATCCACACCATCGCCGCCAGGTACACGCCGAGCATCGTGTAGTTGAGCCAGCCAAAGCTGGCTTTGCGCGGCGCCGCGCGCAGCGACCAGACATCCGGCGAACGCACGCCCGGCCGCACCTCGCCACTCGGCATGACAAAGGTGTCGCCCCAGCGCACCAGCGGAGTCGTCACGTGGGCCCGCGGCATCTTCCCCGAATCGCGCCAGGTGTTTGTGATGGTGTGATAGGTGAGAATGCGCCCGGGGAAGCCCGGGTGCTGGGCCAGCGGCGTGAAGGTGGCCAACGACCCGTCGTCGCCGCCGAGGATGAGGAAACTCGACTGCCCGAGGGCCGGCGCCGGCGTGGGCGGCGCGACCACCGGATGGGGCAGATCCGCCACCCGCTGCCAGCCGCGCCCCGGCTGATACCGGTACGCGTCGTTCAGATACGTGCGGGCCGGCTTGCCCTGCGCATCGGGCGCCAGCGACGTGCCGCCGACGAGATAGAACGCCTTGTCCTGCACCGCCGCCGTCGCGAGCATGCGGCCCGGACCGGGCCAGGGTTCGAGTTCGCGCCAGCGGGGATTTGCCTCGCCCAAGTCCAGCGCCCAGAAGGTGTGCAGGGCGGTCGTCGAGCCGGGGGTCTCGATGCCTCCCGCGACGTAGAGGGTGTTGCCCAGCTGGGCGCCGCAGAAGTTGGCCACCGGCTTGGGCAGCGACGGGAGCGGCGACGTCTCCAAACGACCGTTCACCCAACGCAGCAGGAAGCTGTCGGCGTAGTGGCGCTGCAGATCGCTGCCCCCAAGGCAGGCGACGCCTTCCCTGGTGGTGAGAGAAACGCCGTAGCCGAGCGGCCGTGACAGCCGGCCGGCGACCTTCCAGGCGCCGTCGGGTTTCTCCAGGACGAAGACGGTGTCATACCAGACCTTGGCCCCACCCTCCCAGGGCTTCTTCTCCGGGAAGTTGGCGCCGCCGGCGACGAGGAGTGCGCCGTTGCTCACCCCCGCATAAGGATAGGCGAAACCCTCGCGATCCGGGAGCGACGGCAACTTGGACCATTGCAGCGGGTCCGGGGTTGCGGACGGCGGTGGAGCCGCCATCCCGGTTCCGGCGAGGCAAAGCACGGAGACCAGCAAGAGCGAAGGCAACCAGCCGGGAGAGCGCCTGTGGCCGGGCTCGCTGAGCCCGGGGCGATCCGGACGGACCTCGGTTCCTTTTGGGCCGGGGTCACCGACCCCGGCTACACCAATCGTGAGACCGCACGTACCCCTGTAGCCGGGCTCGTCGAGCCCGGGACAAGCCGGACGGACCTCGGTCCCTTTTGGGCCGGGGTCAACGACCCCGGCTACATGTCCGGTTCTCATTTGGCGGCCCTCTTCTTCTTGCCCTTCTGCGGCGGCTGCACGTTGGGATCGTAATCCGGATTGGGTTTCATCATCTCAGCGCCCACTTCTTTCCGCCACGCCTCCAGTTCGCGCCGCAGTTCGGCGGTCCTCGCGGCGTGGTCGGCGGCGAGATTGTGCTTCTCACCCAGATCCTCCGCCAGGTTGTAGAGCTCCACGCCCTCCGGGTCGAAGGTCTCGATCAACTTCCAGGTCCCCTTGCGGATGACGCTGGAGGGCACACTCGACGGATGGTCGTTGTAGTGCGGGAAATGCCAGAAGATCGCGGTGCGGTCGAGCGAGGCGCCGCCCGCGAGGACGGGTTGCAGGTTGAGCCCGTCGACGTGCTGGTGCGGCCGGGGCTGCAGGCCCGCCGCCGCCAGACACGTGGGGTAAAGGTCGGTGCTGGTCACCGGCTCGGCGCTCACCGCCCCGACTCGCCCCACCCCGGGCCATTTGATGATCAGCGGCACGCGGATGCCTCCTTCGTAGTACGCCCCCTTGTTGGCCCGCAGCGGCGCGTTGCTCGTGGCATTGTAGAAACCCCCGTTGTCAGAGGTGAAGATGACGAGCGTGTTCTGCTCGAGGCCCAGTTCGCGCAGCGTCGCCATCACCCGTCCCACGCTCTCGTCCATGCTCTCCACCATCGCCGCATAGACCGGTTTGCCCTGCTGCTGCGCCTCGGAGACCTTCTCGTACTTCGCCACCCTCTCGGGTTTCGCCTGCAGCGGGGTGTGCACCGCGTAGTGCGGGAAGTAGAGGAAGAAAGGCCGCGCGCGGTTCTCGCGGATGAAGTTCACGGCCTCGTCCGTCAGGCGGTCGGTGAGATACTCGCCCGGCTTGCCGTCGGGCAGCAAGTTCCACTTCGCCCTCAGGCCCGTGGTCGGGATCGCCCAGTCTCCGTCGTAGGGGTGGAAGTACGTGCCCGGCGCCCCGTGCGCGTTGCCTCCGATGTTGACGTCGAACCCATGGTGCTCGGGCAGGGAAAACGGCTCGCTGCCGAGGTGCCACTTGCCGATGCTGGCGGTGCGGTACCCGGCCTCGCGCAGCGCCTCCGCCAGCGTGAACTCCTCGAGCGGCAGCCCGCGCACGAACCGCGCGCTTTGCAGCTTCGCCTTCGGATGCCAGCGGCCGTTGGGCAGCCAGTCGGTGAGCAGCAGCCGCGCCGGGTACTTGCCGGTCAGCACCGCCGCGCGCGTCGGCGAACAGACGGCGCACGCCGCATAGGCATCGGTGAAGCGCACGCCCTCGCGGGCGAGGCGGTCGATGTTCGGCGTCTGGTAATAGGTGCTGCCGTTGGCGCCGATGTCGCGCCAGCCGAGATCGTCGATCAGGAAGAGGACGATGTTGGTCCTGCCGGCGGGCGCAGGTCGGTCGGCGGCGAAATGCGCGGTCAGCGGCAGGCACAGCAGGAAGGCGAAGACGGAGCGTCGGAGCATGAGGGGAAACGCAGGGCAGAGATCGCGGGGGGGGGCGGCTTAAGGCGGCAGTCAGTTGACCACGTTGACCGGGGCGCCGGCCAGGAAGGCGCGCAGGTTTTCGACGGCGATGGCCATCAGCCGCGACCGGGCCGAGTGGGTCGCCCACGCGATGTGGGGGGTAATCAGGCAGTTTCGCGCCGCGAGCAGCGGGTGATCGGGCGGGGGCGGCTCGACGGCGAGCACATCGAGAGCGGCGCCCGCGATGCGGCCGGCGTTGAGCGCCGCGGCGAGGTCGTCCTCCTTCACCAAGGGCCCGCGGCTCGTGTTGATCAGGAAGGCCGATTTCTTCATCAGCCCGAGACGGCGAGAGTCCACGAGGTGCCGGTTGTCGGCCGTAAGCGGGCAATGCAGGCTCACCACGTCGGCCTCGGCGAAAAGTGCATCGAGATCGACCATTCGTACGGCCGGCGCGCCCGGAGGCGGGACGCCCACCTCGTGCGCGATCACGTTCATGTCGAGGGCCTCCGCCACCCTGGCCGTGGCCTGGCCGATCCGGCCGTAACCCACGATGCCCATGGTCAGCCCGGCCAGCTCGATCAACGGGTAATCCCAATAGCACCAATCGGGCGCCGTCGACCACCGCCCCTCGCGCACGGTGGCGGCGTGATGTCCCACTCGCTGGGTGAGTTCGAGGAGGAGGGCGAAGACATGCTGGGCGACGGATCGCGTGCCGTACGTGGGGATGTTGGTGACCACGACCCCAAGCTCCCGCGCCGTCTGGACATCCACGATGTTATAGCCCGTCGCCAGCACGCCGAGGTAGCGGAGACCCGGCAGTGCCCGCAGCGTGCGTGCGTCGAACGTGATCTTATTGGTCAGGATCGCCCCCGCCCCACGTGCCCGCGCGACGACCTCGCCGGCCGGAGTCCGGTCATACACGGAACATTCGCCGAGGGGATCGAAGGCGGCCCAGCTGAGGTCACCGGGATTGAGGGCGTACCCGTCGAGGACGATGATGCGCATGGGAAGGCGTGAAGTGAGGGTTATTCTGCCAGGTTTGGGTGGGCGGGGCGAACTCGCGCCGCACCCGTCGATTCAGAGCCCGGCTCGCGCGGGGCGAGGTCGCCCCGCCCACAAGGGAACACCGACAGAGTGAATCGACGGGTCATCCCGCCACTTGCCTGATCGGTCGATGGCGTGGCGGAAACTTCGGGTCGTTCGGCGGGCACTGCGGGAGATGCTGCTCCGTCGCGCCGCGCCGGAAGGCCATGGGGCCGTTGCTTCGATGAGTGCATCCGTTGAGGTTGGGCAGGTGAGGCTGGCGGCGCCTGCCGCTCACCCGGCCTTCTTCCTGCCCTTCTTCGAGAGCGACGGCGTGTCGGTCCTGGGCAGCCACTGCGCGAGCCGGGCCTTCACCGCCGCGTACTCCGGCTGACCGGCGAGGTTGGTCCACTCATTCGGATCGCGATCGTGATCGTAGAGTTCTTCGCCTCCGTCGGCATAACGGATGTAGCGCCAGCGCTCGTCGCGCACGGCGTGGTTGCCCTGCCCGTGCGTGGTCAGCGCCGGCCGATCCCAGGTTCGCTGCGGATCCCGCAGCAGCGGCACGAGGCTCTGGCCGTCGAGCCCGGGCACCGCCGGCAGGCCGCAGAGTTCGTTCAGCGTCGGGAACAAGTCGACGAAGCCCACCGGCCGCGCGGTGCGGGTGCTCGGTTTCCCCACCCCGGGGGCCGCGATGATGAAGGGCAGGCGGGTGGATCGATCCCAAAGTGTGAACTTGTGGAGGTGCTGTTTTTCCCCGAGGTGGAAGCCGTTGTCCGACCAGAACACGACGATGGTGTTCGACGCCGCCGGGCTGCGGTCCAGCGCATCCAGCAGCCGCCCGACGAGGGCGTCGCAGAAACTGATGTTGGCGAGGTAGGCCTGGAGCACGCGGCGGTACTGCCCGGCCTGCTTCACCATCACGAGATCCTCGGCCCGGTCGGCCGCCATCCGGCGACCACCCTCGGGCAGGTCGTCGAGGTCGTCGTCCTTGACCGGCGGCAGCGTGACTTTGTCTTCCGGATACATGTCGAAGTACCGGCGCGGCGCATACCACGGCAGGTGCGGGCGGTAGATGCCGGCGGCGAGGAAGAAGGGCTGCGCGGGCGGCCGGGCGAGGAACCGTTCCGCCCACTGCACCATCCTGGCGTCGCCCATTTCGTCATCGCTCTTGTCGAAGGGGCCCCAGTCGAACTCGTTTGAATTCTGCGGCGGGCGGGCCAGCGCCTTGACCGCCGGCAGGCCGTTGAGCGGAAAGCCGTCGGGAAAGGCGAACTTCTTCGTGTCCCCGCCGCTGGCCCAGAGGGTCTGGTAGTGGCTGTCGAAGACCTGGTTGAAGTAATCGTGCCAGTCGCTGCGGCGGTTGAAGCCGGGCGGATGGTGGTAGATCTTGCCGCCTCCGGCGACGTGGTACCCCTGAGCCTTGAAATGCTGCGGGATGGTCGCGATGCCCGGGAGCACCTGGTGCCAGACCACATCGTTGCCATAGGCGCCGGTGGAACTGGGCCGGCGGCCGGTCAGCGTAGCGATGCGCGAGGGATTGCAGACGGGCGCGGGACAGTGCGCATTGGTAAAGAGGAGCCCGCGGGCCGCGAGCCGATCGAGGTTCGGCGTCTTGACGTCGGGGTGCCCCCCCAGACAGCCGATCCAGTCGTTCAGATCGTCCGCGATGATCATCAGGACATTGGGACGAGAAGGGGCCGCGGCATGCCCCACCGCGAGAACCCCGAAGCCGGCCAGGGCCGGCAGAAACGCCCGGCGAAGGAAACGCTTCATTTGTTCTTCCGTTTCTTCCGACCCTGGGCTTCCGCCTCAGCCGAGCCCTTCGGCGGCGGTTCCTGGCCGAAGAAATAGTAGGGGTATTCCCACGACATCTCCCGTGCCAGCTGCTTCGATCCGGCGGAGACCTCGGCCGTCAGGCGCCGAAGGTGGTCGGGATTCAGCAAGGGGTCCGCCGTCTCCTTCCGCCATCCAGCCAGCGCGCCCTGCAACTCCGCGAGCACGGAGGCGTGGGCGGCCTGGTCGGCAAGGTTCCGGAATTCGAAGGGATCCGTCTGCAGGTCGTAGAGTTCCCAGCGCGGCGGCCGTTCCATCCGGGCGTACGCCGCGCGCACCTCTGTGGGCGCGGCGGCGATGGCCGCCCCCAGGTCGGCCTCGAGGTGGTGCAGGGTGAACTCGTAGCCGGCGTTCACTTCCCCCGGCAGCAGGTTCTCGATCAGCTTGTAGCGGTCGGTGCACACCGTGCGCTGCGGGTAGTAGTTGTTGCGGCCGCCGTGGGTGTGGTACTCGGTGAAAAGATAGCGGCGCCACTCGGTCTTCTCCGCGCGCAGGAGCGGCACGAGCGAACAACCAGCCAGCCCGGCCACCGGCGCCGCGCCGGCGGCGGCGAGCACGGTGGGCATCAGGTCCACCGTGGACACGAGGTCGTCGCGCACCTGCCCGGCCCGGGCCTGGCCCGGCCAGCGCACGAGCAGTGGCACGCGCACACCGCCCTCATAGGAGGTGCGCTTGCCGCGCAGCATGTCGGCCCCGTGATCGCCGAAGTACACGACCAGGGTGTGGTCCGCCTTGCCCGATCGCTGCAGCACGGCGAGCAACTCGCCGACGAGGACATCGAGCCGGTTCATGCAATTGTAGTAGTTCGCCACACACGCGCGCAGGTCCGGGCGATCGACGCCCATGTAGGGCATGGGCTTCACGTCCTTGCCGTCGAGGGGTTGGGCGGGCAGGCCGTTCACCTGCCGTGTCCACGGCTGGTGGGTGTCGGGGTAATTCACGCTCAGGAAGAACGGCTGGTCGGAGGCCCGGATGAAGGCCTCGGCGTGGCGCGCGTAGTCGGCGAGACCCTTGCGGGCGAAGTTCGCGTTGTGGATTTCCCAGAAGTCGAACGGGAACGCCGACTCCGGATTGATGTGCAGCTTGCCAATAAGACCGGTGCGGTAACCGGCGGATTTCAGCCTGCGCGGCAGGTTGGGCAGATCCGGGCGGTACAGGCGGAATCCCCAGGTGGCCAGTCCGAGCTGGCCGTTCTGATGGGGATACAGCCCCGTCATGATGCTCGAACGCGACTGGCTGCAGCCGGCCTGGGTCACATACGCACGGGTGAAGCGGACGCCCTCGGCCGCCAGCCGATCGAGGTGGGGCGTGCGGGCGTAGGGGTCGCCGTAACAGCCGAGTTCCGGCCCGTTATCCTCGGAGACGATGAAGAGAATGTTGGGCCGCTCAGGAGGGGCGCCCCTCGCCCCCGTGACCGCAGACAGCGCAAACCAGACTCCCAGCAGGCTGTGGCGACAAAGGCGAAAGATCATGGGGCGGGGCGACACGGACAACCTTGGCAGTCCTCGCAGCGGCAGGAAAGCCCAGGCTATGCGGTACTTTTGCTGGACCACCTGCGGGCCCGGTCACCCCTCCCCCACGGCGCAGCCCAACCTTCACCAGCGACCGGGCCACCTCTCACTTTTCTGTTTTCCCTCAGCCCAGTCATCGTTCAATGCCCGGCACCATGCACACTCCCGTCAACCTCCAACTCATCGGGCAGGAAATCGCCATCGCCTGGGACGACGGGGCCGAAACCTACGTCACCTGCGAGCGGTTGCGCGCCGCTTCGCCTAGCGCCGCCAACATGGGGGAGCGCGACATCCTCGGCAACCAGTACGGCGGCGACGGCCCGAAGCAGTTTCCCGGGGTGACCGTCCTCGGCTGGGAGAAAATCGGCAACTACGCGATCCGGTTCGATTTCAGCGACGGCCACCGCACGGGCCTGTACAGCTACGACTATTTGCGCGCGCTCGGTGCCTCCCCGTGACGGAAAGGGGGATTGCCATGGGCGGGGCCGCTCGCAAACAAACGGACGCCCATGAGCACCTACGTCTTCCCCGCCCGTACGAGCACCGCCGAGATCGAGCTCGGCAGCACCCTGCAGCCCAAGTTCGGCCCCGACGGCCTGATCCCCTGCATCACCCAGGATGTGCACACGGGCGAGGTGCTGATGTTCGCCTTCATGAACGCGGAGTCGCTGGCCCACACCCTGAAGACCAGGAAGGCCACCTACTGGAGCCGCTCGCGGCAGAAACTCTGGGTGAAGGGAGAAGAGTCGGGCAACGTCCAGCACGTGCGGGAACTCCGGACGGACTGCGATCAGGACGTGCTCCTGATCAAGGTTGAGCAAAGCGGCGCCGCCAACGCGAGCTGCCACAACGGCTACAAGTCCTGTTTCTACCGGAAGCTCTCCGACCTCGAGGCCGCCGCGGAGGGTGACTATCGCCTGGCCTTCACGGCGGAGCGCCTCTTCGACCCGGCCACGGTCTACAAGAAGAAGTAAGTCCGCGGCGATTCGTCGGGAGACCCGCCCGGAGAAGTCGCAACCCAAATACCCCCGGGCGCTGCCGGGTAGCCGGGTGCGGTGAGCCCGGCACGAGCGACCCGTGAATCGATCGCCTTCGCTGCCGGGGTCGCCGACCCCGGCTACAAGAATACCTTCGAACGCCGGCATGTAGCGTACCGATTTCCACGCACTCCGCCGGCCCCCGGCGCTCGCGTGCACCTATCGCCGCAGCCCCACCTGCCGGAGGTCGAGGGGCTCGATCCCCAGGTCGACGGCCGGCGAACCCGGCGCGAAACGGGCGTCTCCCTGGTCTGGATCGCGGAGCCGCGGATCCGCGAACCGGCTTTCCCGCTCCTGCCCCTCCGCACGGGCCGCCGCGAAGTGCGCTTCGGCCCACGCCGGATCGTGCGGGTGCCAGAGCAGGTTTCGATTGGTGCGGGTCTCGCCGTACTTGGGATCCGGCGGCACACCGAGCACGTTTTTCAGGTAGAACGGCCGCAGCCCCGGTTGGTGGGCGACGAGAATGTTGCGCTCGATCACGGCGCCCTCGACCGGCACCCCTTCGAGCGAGATGAGCCCGCGCGGCTGGAAGAAGCCCGTCGGATCGACCACAAAGTTGTTGCGCACGACATTGCGCCCCTTGATCGCGATGCCCGTGCCCATACCGCCGTTGCGGAGGATCAGGTTGCGCTCAATCACGGTGTCGTGCTGGTCGTCGTCGCAGCGAATCGCCTCACCCATGTTCTCCGAGAGGCAGTCCCGGATGAAGTTCTCGCGCACCTGGTTTCCCGCGCCGGTGCCGGACACGTAGATGGCGTCGCCGTCCCAGAGGCGCAGCATCACGTCGTGAATCTCGTTGCGTTCGATCACGTTGTTGCGCCCATGCAGGAACGGAGCGCGCGCCTCCCATGAGGGCCGCGGCAGCCCGGGGCCCGCCTGGGGCGGAGGCCCGCCGGCGGCGGCAATCTCCTCCCACCGGATCGTGCGCCAACCATCACCGCGCCCGTCGCGGTTCCACGCGATGCGGCCACTCACCGTGATCGCGGTGTAGTTGGTGTGGTGAATCAGGTTGTGGGCGACGCGGTTTTCGCCGCTCTGCCAGATCGCAATCGCCGCACCCTGCCAGAGGATCTCGCCGACATGGTGCAGGTGGTTGCGGACGATCTCGTTGCGCCGGTTGACGTCCTTGGTCCCGGGGCCGTACCCCGCCACCACGATGCCCGCGCCGCCCAGGTGCTCGAAGGTGCAATCCGCGACGCGGTTGCGCTGCGCGTGCAGATCAAGCCGCAGCCCGGCTCCCCCGCTGTGTGCCCAACGGCAGCGCTCGAAGATCACTTCCTCCGCCCCGCGCAGCCGGACGATCGCGGTCGGCCGATCGTACATCTCCCAGTCGTGCTGCAGCGTCGCGCCCATGCGGTCCTTCTCCCACGGCCATCGGTCCCCGCCGGTGAAGTGCAGGCCGCGAAACACCAATCCGCGCACCGGGACGTCGCGCGGGCCGTCGTGGTCGATCCCGCCCTCGACACGAAGAAGTTCGGTGAGCTGCGGTGCCTCGATGCCCTCCGGCGGGCCGCCGTCGCGTGTCCGCAGCGTGAGGATGCGCTCCCGCGCTTGGAGGGTCCATTCGCCCGGCTCGTCGAGGGCGGCACGCACGTTCTCGATCCAGGCCGTGCCCTTTGCGTTCACATCGCGCAGGCCCCACCGAATGCGCACCATCGGATAGCTCGCCGGGATGCGCGTGCGCAACAACCCGGTGGCGAGGTCGACTGATTCGATCGGCAGGATATTGAGTATCCACCCGTAATTCGGCCGGATCACCAGCTCGGCTTCGGCCAGGTCGGGCCAGTTCGGCACGACGCCTGGCGGCACCGGCAGCGTCGATCGGCCCAGTTCCTCCACGGCACGGTAGTCTCTCGCCGGCGAAAACGCCGCCGTCCGAGCCCGCGGCAGAAGCCCGCGCCCATCGAACAGGGTGAGAAACGGCTTCAGCGTCTCCGGCAGGCGGGTTGTCCACGCCGCACCTTCCCGCCTCCAACCGCCCACGACCACCGCCGACGTCAGCACCGGCGTTTCCCCCGGAGCCGCGGCATATTCGACAAACCGCCCCGGGGCGGCGGAATCCTCAAGGGAAAAGACCAGCGTCTCCGCCAGCCGGTAGGTGCCACCGTGGATGGCGACCGCGTAGTCGCGATCCGGGATTCGGCGCTTGGCCTCGCGCACCGCCTGTTGCGCGCGCGAGAGCGTGGCGAACGGTCGCTCGCGCGTGCCGGGCCCCTGGTCGTCACCGGAGGGAGCCACGTGGAAGTCGGCCGCGCGTGCCGGCACGAATCCCCCCGCCGTGAACAGCGCGGCGGCCACGCGGACGATGCGCCAGTGTTTCACGGCAAACACAGGCTATTCAGGTATTCCTCGAGATTGGTATAGCCGTCGGCGTTCCGGTCCCCATTGCAATCGCTCGGATCCCGCGGATTGAGGCCGTGGGCAAGTTCCCACGCATCGGCCATGCCATCCCGGTCTTGATCCAGCTGGGGAGGCCCGGGTCGCAAGACGGGCCAGCCGCCCACCTGCGCCGGAGAATTGAGCAGCCGCCCGCGGCGGGTGCGCAAGTCGGCCACGACCCGGTGATCCACGGCATCGCGCCGCAGCGACGCCCCGGCGAGCGTCAGCACCCGTTCAAAGGCCTCCGCCGCCGTCTCCAGCCGCGGAGCATCGGGTCCGAGGTCCGGCGGAACGGCGACCCGCCAGTCGGCCAGTTTGCCGGCATATTTGTATCTTCCGCGCGGCGGCAACCACCGCTCGAAATCCAACGCGGCGTAGTTGTCGCGCGTGAGGTCCTCCCGCCCTTCAAACACATTGCCGCTCATATAGCCCCGGCCCAGGTCGGGCAGACTGCCCTTCATCGCAATCGGAAGCTGGGCGGCATCCGTTTCGGGGCCGGGCCGCCACGTGTTGTTCAGACAGAGGATGAAATGGTCGCAGAAGTTGGCCGTGCCGCCCTTGCTCCAGTTGTAGATGACATTGTTGCGGAAATCGACGATGTGACGCGGCGGCTGGCTCGCGCTGCCGAGCGTCGGGTGGCGGTCCCGGCAGGTGCTGAAGAGATTGTGGTGCAGGGTCAGCGGCCCCGAGAGATCGCGGTAGGAGGCGCACATCGCATGAGCGCCCTTGTTGTGCAGGCTCTCGTTCAGCGCCTCGCTCAGGATGCACCACTGCACCGTCACGTTCCCTCCGCGTCGCAGGTCATGAGTGCCGTCGATTGCCCAACTCAGGGAACAATGATCGAGGATGAGTCGCTCCACGTCATCCGTCGTCAGGGTATCGTCGCCGCCCGCCGCTCCCTTCGGCTTGTTTTCATCCCCCAGCCGAAAGCGCAGGTAGCGGATGACCACGTCCCGCGCCCGCCGGACCTGAAACGAATAGTCGCGCAAGGTGATCCCCTCGCCCGGAGCCGTCTGGCCGGCGATGGTCAGCTGCGACTTCTCGACCACCAGCCGGCTGCGCAGGGCGATGGTACCCGCCACCTCGAAGACGATGGTGCGCGGCCCCTGGGCGGAACGGATGCCCTCGCGGAGCGAACCCGGGCCATCGTCGGTCAGGGTGGTGACGTGGTACACGTCGCCCCCGCGCCCACCCCGCGCCAGGCGGCCAAAACCCTCGGCGCCGGGAAAGGCCGGCAACTCGGCGGCGAGGCCCGCCGATGGGAGCAAACCAGCAACCAATCCCAGACGAAACAAAGTGCCGATCATCAGGCAAAAGGAGCTGAACTGGGCTCCCTCCAAAGGAGCCGCTCGAGCAAGACATCGCGGCAGCGGTGGGGTGTGGCTGTTGGCATTCACCAGGGTAAGCGAGTCGGCTACAGATCGAACTTCACCTGCACGATGTACACGGCCGGGTCGACGATGCGATAGGCGAGCGGGACACCGTTGGGATAGGCGCCCACGGGCTGGAGGCGGCCATTCTCGCCCAGGTTGCGCACATTCAACTGCACCTGCGTGCCGATCTTCGAAGCCGTCAACCGGGTGCGATAGCTGATGAAGGCGTCCACGTAGGTGTGGGCCTTGTCCCAAATCGGGCGGTTGGGATCGAGCGCCGTGATCGTCGCCGGAAACTCCTGCACCCCGTAGTAACCGATCCCTCCCTTGTCCTCCCAGCGCAGTGCGCCCCCCACGGTCACCGCCTTCAGCCAGCGCTGTTCGGTCAAGCCCGCGAGTTGATAGCTGGTCGAGGCCTTGAAACGGTAGCGCCGGATCTGGGGATTGGCCTTGCCCTGCTGCTGCACGATGACGTTGAGCGGCGTCTCCACGTTGCTGAGATAGGTCTGCCGCGGCGTGTTGCCGCTGTAGGCGGTGTCCCACCACAGCGTATTGGTACGGGGATCGCGGATCGTCGTCCAAATCGGCATCCGGCGCGCGATCCACTCGGTGATCGAGGTCGAGACATTGGTGTTGGCCGTGCGCGTGTCCGTCAGGGAGGCGGCCAGGGTCCAGTAGCGGTTCGGGTTGTGGTTCAGCTCAATCTCCCAGCCCTTCGATTCCACGTCCTGCGTGGCGGAGATGCCGGGATCGGGATTGGCCAGCTCGGTCTGTTCCTCGACCGACAAGCCGGTCTGCCGCGCGATTTCCGCCTGCACCTGTGCGGCGGTCCAGGAGGGGTTGGCCAGGGTGATCCACTGCCGCGCGTTGTTCACCAGTTGATGGGCGTCGTTCTGGTAGACATCGAGCCGCAGCACCCGCTGCGCGATGGTCGCGGCGTCGCCATTGCGGGTCTGGAGGCGGGAAGTCTCGAAGCGGTTGACGCGAACCACGAACCGCCCGTCGTTGGCGTTGAGCCAGAAACCGTAGTCGCGCCCGCGCCCGCGGGAATTCGGCAGCGCGCGCCGGAACACATCCTGGGCCGGCCCCTGGGGATTGAAGCTGTCGGATTCGTTGTACGTCAGGGACAACCCGTGGAGCAGGCCGGCCGCGAAGCCGCCGGTGCCTCCCCGCTCCATCCACCGCTTGATCGGTGCCGCTCCGCGGAGGGGGCGCACCACCACCCCGCCCGTCTTGGTGCGGCCGGAATTGAAGGCGTAGTCGCCCGTCGCCCAGGCGTTCATCGAGGGATAGTCGAAATTGCGCCCGTCGGCGGTGAGGAAACGCGGATCCGCCCCGCGTTTGTCATAGGTCTTGTCCTCGCGCACGCCAAAGGTCGTCACCACCCGCCCCTCCCAGAACTGGCTCTGCAGCACTCCGCCCGTCGTCTTGATGTTCTGGATCGAGTTGCTGCCTCCTCCGGCGGAATCCGTGGTCGGCAACTGGTCCATCACCGCCGGCTCCCGCTGGAACACGCCGGTCACCGCATTGCCCCACACGTAGGTCGCCGGGCCATAGGGAAACGTGGTCGGCGCATGGTCGACGTTGGCGCCGTCGGCGTCGCCGAGGTAATAGCGGAAATAACCGCGGAAGCGGGCCGCGGACGACTGCGGACCGCCGGCCACGTTGCCCGACACCGCGGGCAGCGCCCCGGTGGGGACCCAGGCATGCGACGAGGCCAGGACGTCGCGATAGCTAAAGCGCCGGGTGAGGTTGTACTTGAATTCGTCGTAACCGATCAGCTGATGCGCCCCCAGCCGTCGCAGCCAGCCGCCCTCGCGGGTGAGGTCGAGCCGGTAGGCCAGTTGGCCGCGCCAGGTCTCGGCCCGGGAGGGAATCCACTGAGTCAGCGGCTGATCGAGACCGATGTACGGCCGGCCGAAAAACGGATTCGGCGAGCCGTCCAGCAGGCGGGAGTTTACGTCGATGAAGATCTGCGCCGAAGTGCCGGTGCCATAGAGGTTGCGCTGGTAGCGCAGGTAGTCCTCCCGGAGCCAGTCGCCCTGGACCACGAGCGATTGGCGGCCGGAACTCAGCAGCACCTGCTGCAGGCTGATCATCGAGGTGAGGGTGCGGTCCATCAGCCGGTTCATCGCGCCGAGATTGACCCGGCGCCAGTCGTAGTAGGTGTCGTTGCTCAGGGTCGGGATGGTGGAGAACAGCGGTTGACTGGTGAACCGGCCCGAGGCGACCCCCGCCGCCGGGTTGGGCGCCATGTACCGGTTGCTGGTGTTGTTCGCCAGCGGGGTCGTGCCGGAGTTGCCCGTGGGCGTGGTCCAATAGGCAATGCGTCCCTCGTCGATGAAGACGTAGCTGCGGTCATTGCCGGAGAACGAGCGCTGGAAGTAGTCAGGGATGTTGTTGTCGCTGGTGATCGCGGTGCGGGTGGCTGCCGGTCCCGCCCCGTTGAGGCCATAGGCGACCCCGTTGAGGGTGTACGTGCTGGTCACCGGGTCCCAGGCCGGCCGGCCGCTCTGCACCCAGTACGAGATGAAATCGCGGGGCAGGAGCGTGTTCGGTCGGTTGCCGTTCATGCGGTAGTAGCCGTAGGAGGCGGTGACCGTCGTCCACGGGAACGGCTGGTACTTCACCATGCCGTTGTAGCGCAGGGTGTCGGTGCCGGAGGGTTTGCGCTCGTAGCCGTCGTGCTGGAAGGCGCTGTTGACGCGCACGGCGAGCCGGTTGCGCCAGAGCACGCGGTTGACGTCGAACTCGAACCGATAGCCGCCCACGCTGTCGGCCCGGGAGCCGGCGGAGGCCTTGTTCCGGCTGAGGTGGGCGGAAGCCGGCACCATGTTGAGGGTGCCTCCCGGGCTCCCGAGCCCGAAGACGTTGGCATTGGGTCCGCGGCTGATCTCAATTGCGTCGATGGCCAGCGGGTCCACCGGCGTGAGCCCGGAGAGGTTGATGTTCCCCAGGGAGACGTTGGCGGAGCCGATGCCCCGCACCCGATTGGCGCCGCGCGGGTTGTTCATGACGTTGTCCGCGACGTTGCCGCTGTTGTTCACGGCGAAATCGGTGTACTCCCCCGCCCCTTCCGTGCCCGCGGCGTAGAGGAAGAGGTCGTTGATATCGAGCAGCGCGAAGTCCGCCATCTGCTCCTTCGTGATCACCGTGATGGACGCGCCGAGATCCTCCAGCCGGCCGTTCAGCCGCGTGCCCGACATCGTGTTCGCGGAAAAGTACCCCTTGGTGTCGGCAACCACCTCGAACGGGCTCAGCCGCACCGGCTCGGCGTCCTCGACCGCACCCACGAGCGGCGACGGCCGGGTCGGAACGGCGGCCGGAGCCGGCGCGACAGTCTGCGCCTGCGTCAGAACGAGCGGAAGGAGTACCAGGGCGGCGGTGCAGGGCACCACCACCCGCGGGAGGCGGGCAGGGAGGTTCATGACAGGGGTCAGGGCCGCAACTCGCGGCTGGGGAGAAGCGAATGGAGGTAACGTTCGAGATTCGTGTACTCGCCGGGGTTGGAGGATTGCGCCCCGTCGGCGGGATTGAGGGGATCCAGGCCGTGGCGACGCTCCCACTCATCGGGCATGCCGTCGTGGTCCGTGTCGACCGGAGCCGGCAAGGAGCGCAGCACCGGCCAGCCTCCGACCGCACGCTGCGAATCGATGATCCCCTTGCCTCCTCCGGCGTAAGTCTCCCCGAAACGCGCCGTGCCGGTCCGCACCTCCTCCACGATGCGCGCATCGACCGCGTCGCGCACCCGCGAGCAGCCAGCCTCCGCCAGCACCGCAACCAAGGCCTCCGCGGCCGACTGGGTGGCCACCGGCGCGACGACGAACGGCCGGTCGACTCGCAGCGTCGCCTCGGTCGCCTCACCATCCGGGGCAAAGTCGATACCGCCCCGCCAGTTGTCCGCAGAGATCGCCGGAAAGCCCTCGACAAGATTTCCCGCGGCAAACATGCGGCCGCGCGGGTCCTTCTGGAGAAAGATGCGATGCCGGACGTTGGCCGAGGTCGCCGGACCGGCCTTGTAGTAGTTGTTGATCCAGTTGCGCGGCCAGAGTTCGCCGCCGTACGCACTGTTGAAGCCCCAGTTGTAGACGACGTTGTTGCGATAGTCCATCAGGCCGGAATCGGCGTTGCCCGAGGCCCGCGGATTCCGGCTGGAGTGGTGGGCGAGCAGGTTGTGGTGCCAGGAACCGCCGGGGCCGCCCCAGAGGCCGCCGTAGCCGTGGTTGCCCTTCTTGTGGAGGGAGCGGGTGAGGCTCTCGGTGACCATGCACCACTGCACGGTCAAGTTGGAGGCCTTGTTGATCGAGAGGGTCTCGTCGACGCCCCAGCTCACCGAGCAATGATCGATGAGGATGTGATCGCCCTGGCCGCCAAAGGCGTCCTGCTCCTTGCCCTTCTCGTCGCCGGGCCGCACCCGCAGGTAACGGATGATGAGGTGCTGCGTGTCGAAGTTCAGCTGGTAGTTCTTCAGGCAGATGCCGTCGCCCGGGGCGGTCTCGCCCGCAATGGTGAGGTAGGGCGTGCGGATCTTCACCTCGGACTCGAGCGCGATCGTCCCCGACACCCGAAAGACCACGGTGCGCGGTCCCGTTGCCAGCACGGCCTCGCGGAAGGATCCCGGGCCGCGGTCGTTCAAGTTGGTGACCTCGATCACCCGCCCACCGCGCCCGCCGAGGGTGTACTTGCCAAAACCCTCCGCCCCCGGGAACGCCGGGGCCTGTGTCGGACGCACGCGCTGGATAACGACGGCGCGGCGCTCGTGATCATACGCCAGATCCCCCTGCCAGCCTTCCGGCCAGACGACGCGGCGGAACCGTCCCTCGAGCCTCTCCACCGCGCCCCCGAACAGCGGCCAGATCGAACCTTCGTGCGGTTGAATGCGGCCAACAAACCGCAGTTCAAGCTCATGGGCGGCGAGGTTCCAGCTCCCGCTCGTCACCGGATTGACGACCCGATCGTGCTCCACCTCGAAAACCAGCCGAGCCTGGTCGGGACGGGGCGGCGCTGCGCCAGCCCGGGCACCCACCGTCGCCAGCACGGCAAGGGCCAGCAGACCGAGGAGAAGGGTTGCGTACGGCGCTTCGCCGGGACGCCGCGGGTAAGCCCCAGTGCATCCTCCCGCCTCCCTTCGCATGGCGACCGCCCGGCTACCCTTTGCCTCCGGGGGCGAGCCCCCGCTGGCTCGTCTGGGCGAAGCGCAGCATCCGTTGGAATTCGTCGGACCCGGCGTCGGCATGTGCGGCCAGACGTTCGAGAGCCTGGGTACGATTCAGCCCGGCGCGATAAAGCAGTCGGTGCACCTGGCGCACCCGGTCCAATTGCGCCGGACTAAACCCGTTGCGCTCCAATCCCACCCGGTTGATTGCCCGAATCTCCGCCGGCGTGCCATCTGCGATGAAATACGGCGGCAGGTCGTGCACGAGCTTCGCCATCGCCGACAACATCGCGTAAGCCCCGACGCGGCAGAACTGGTGGACCCCGCCGTAGCCGCCGATCACCACGTGATCATCGACGGTCACGTGGCCGGCCAGCACGGCGCCATTGCTCATTACCACGTGGCTCCCGACGATGCAGTCGTGGGCGACATGACACGTCGCCAGCAACACATTGTCCGAACCGATTCGCGTGAACTCGCCGTCGTTGGTCGCGCAGTGAATCGTGACGTACTCGCGAAAGGTGTTGCGATCGCCAATCCGCAGGCCCGGGTTGCCGCCGGCGTACTTCAGGTCCTGAGTCTTTCCGCCGACGCAGGCATAGGGAAAGATCTCGCACGCCGCCCCGACCACGGTGTTGCCCTCGACGGAGGCGTGGTGGTGCAGCCGCGTCCCGGTCCCGAGGGAAACCTGGGGGCCGACATAGGCATAAGCGCCGATCTCCACCCCTTCGCTGAGCACTGCGCCGGGTTCGATGATGGCGGTCGGATGAATCTTCGCCGCCATCGTTTACTCCTCGCCCTCCTCAACCACGGCAAACATCAGCTCGGCCGAAGACACCACCTGGCCTCCGACGGTGCAGTTGCACTCGGCCACCGCGAGCTTCTCGCCCCGCGCCTTGGTGATCTTGGCGTTGATCAAAATCTGGTCCCCGGGCCGAACCGGCTTGCGGAACTTCACCTTGTCCGCGCTCATGAAGAAGGCCGTCTTGCCGCTGTTGCCGGTGCGCCGGAGCATCACGATGCCCGCGGCCTGGGCCATCGCCTCCAGTTGGAGGACCCCGGGCATCACCGGATTGTCCGGGAAATGGCCCGAGAAATACGGTTCGTTGATCGTCACGTTCTTCACCGCCACGAGTTCGTCGTTGCCGATGAACTCCAGCACGCGGTCGATCATCACGAACGGATACCGATGCGGAATCGTGTCGAGGATGCGCCGGATATCCAGCGAGGTCTCGGTGGGCAGCACGGCGCTCGGCCGCGGTTTCTTCTTCGGGCCCTTCCGGCGCTCCTCCAGCCGAGCGAACAGCGCCTTGGTGAGCTCCGCATTGATGGCATGACCCGGTCGCGTGGCGACCAGGTGCGCCCGCAGGGGCAGCCCGAGCAGCATCACGTCCCCGATGATGTCGAGAATCTTGTGCCGCACGAACTCATCGGCGAACCGCAGCGGTTCCTTGGAGATGATCTTGTCCCCCCGGATCACGACCGCGCAGTCCAGCGAGCCTCCCTTGATCTTCCCGAGTTTCAGCAACTCCTCGATGTCCTCGTAAATCGTGAACGTCCGCGCGGCGGCGATCTGGGACATGTACACGTCGGGATCAATTGTCAGCGAGAGGTGCTGGGTGTGGATCCCGCGATCATCCGCGGAGGTGCAGGAGATCTTCAGCTGGTCGCACGGCAGGGCGATGATCGAGGAGTTGCCGCGGGTCACCGAGATCGGCGCATCGAGTTCGAAGTACTCCCGGTCGGCGTCCTGCTCCTGGGGCTCGCCCTGAAGGATCAAGTTGACGAAGGGCCGGGCCGAGCCGTCCAGGATCGGCGGTTCGGAGGCATCCATCTCGACCACCACGTTGTCGATCCCGCAGCCGTGCAAGGCGCTCAGCACATGCTCGACGGTGTGGATCTTGACGTGCCCGGACTGAATGGTGGTCGCCCGGACGAGGTCGGTCACGAGGTCCACCCGCGGACGCAGTTCCGGCGTGCCGCTGAGGTCGATCCGACGGATCACGATGCCGGTTCCGGCCGGAGCGGGCTTGAGACACAACGTGACATTCTCACCGGTGTGGAGCGCATTGCCCTTGATCAAAACTTCCCGCGCGAGAGTGCGTTGCTTCATGCGTCGTTCCGCAGTTTCGAAAACCGCCGCCACCCAGGGCAAGCGTGGAGATCGGTCGTTGGCAACCCGCCCGGGCCGCTCATCCACGGCTCCTGGGCCGCCTCTCCCGCCCGGGACTTGACACCGGCGAAACCGCCGCCCCACTCTCGCCCCCTTCTACACGCAAAACTGCCAGTCTGAACCGTACCACCATGCCCGCAGCCAACGACATTCGCAAAGGCCAAGTCATCAAATTCAACGGCGAGCCGCACCTCGTCATGGAGACCCAGCACCGCACCCCGGGCAACCTGCGGGCCTTCGTGCAGATCAAGATGCGCAACCTTCGCTACGGCAAGGCCCTCGATCAGCGGTTCGCCTCCACCGACACGATCGAAGTGCTGCCGACCGACCGGAAGACGCTGGAGTTCAGCTACGCTGACCGCGACACGTACGCGTTCATGGACCCCGAGTCCTTCGAGCAGATCGAGCTGACCGAAGCGCAGTTGGGCGATGTGAAGAACTATCTCGCCCCCGGTGGCAAGGTCGACGTGCTCTGGGTGGACGAGCGGCCGCTGTCAGTTGATCTGCCCTCGACGGTGGCCCTAAAGGTCATCGAGTCCGCGGAAGGTGTGAAGGGCGACACCGCCAGCAACGTGCAGAAGCCCGCCAAGGTCGAAACCGGTCTCGTCGTGCAAGTGCCTCTCTTCATCAAGGAAGGCGAAGTCATCCGCGTCAGCACGATCGACGGCACCTATCTGGGCCGCGTCTGACGGGCGCGCAAGGGATCGGTTTCCGACGGGAGGTTGCCGATCCTTCCGTATACCCGCAGCAGGCAGACCGCCGGCGGGAGTTGCTCCCTGCGGTTGTCCATCCGGCTCGTCCTCGGGTTCCGAGGACGAGTCCATTATCACCTCCCACCGCGGGATGGCGACAGGCTAACTCGCCCCGGGCACCGTCGCCGTCGGATGGGAGGCGCAGCGCCAACCCGTTCCTTCAGCCGCCATCTTGGCCTCGCAGATTGGACAGGACGGCGTGGAGTAGTCGCCGGACGTCACGATTTGCATCAGTTCGGTGCGGGCAGCCTCGGGCAGGGCGTTCAGTTTCTCGAGGAAGAGGTCGCCCGAGAGCAAGGTGAGATGCTTCTCCTCGGCGTAGTCCCGGGCCGGCACCGAGAATTTCGAAGTCGAGACGACGTAACCCCGGCGAATATCTTCGGCCGCGAGCAACGTGAATAACTCCTGCAAGGGCTTGACCTCGATCAACCCCGGATGGTGGGAAATGCATCGGACCAAGGCGAAAGGTCGCTGCTCTCCCTTCCAGGAAATTTTCACCTGGGCCCCGACCGTTGGCCCTCCCTTGCAGCGCTGGGCGACCACTCCGGTCTTGCTGTAGTAGGCCTCCACCAGTTCCTCGAAGCGCTTCCACTCCAGCTTTCCGATCAAGTCCGTCGTGAATTGGGAACCGCCGCCATCGCCACCCGAGGCCGGCGCCTCGAACGGTGTGCGGGAAACGGCGGTCGCCGCCAATTCCAGTCGTCGCTGGTAGCCGCGCCACACCAGGAAGCCAATTCCTCCGGCAACCGTAATGATGGCGATGATGTAGGTCCGCGCCGAGAAGATGCTCACCGTTGGATCCGGCTCATTCGTATCGAGCGTGGCCTCCAGCCGCCGACGAGCGGCCTGGATCACCTTTGCCTTCTTCGCCGCGGCCGCGTCGCGCTTGGCCTTGTCCTCATCGACCGCCGGGGCCTCCTCTGCCGGCCGGGTCGCGGCCTCCGGCAAAGGCTCCGTAACGGGAGTTGCCACCGTCTGGACGACCGGAGCCGGCGCGGCAGCGGCCACCGGAGGCGCGGAAGGGGCGGCCGGCAGAACTGCCCCGGGACCCGAGGCTGGAGCCACTGACTCTGCCTTGCCGACCGACGGAGTCGGGACCGCGGCAGGTGCGCTCGGGGATGCAGGCGGGGCCGCGGTGGTCGTGGTCGACGGGGTTGCCCGAGCCGGGGTCCGCGGTGCGGCTGGCCGGGCACCTCCGGAGGTGGGCGGCCGAATGAGTTTGATTTCCACCTTTGGTTCCGGCGTCGCAGGCGCGGCCTCTCCTTTGGCCGCGGGAGCGGAAACGGGGGCGGCCGGTTCCGTGGGAGGGGGCTGGACGTTTTCGGGATTCGCCGGCGCCGCCTGGGCCTGACTTGGCACCACCGCAGGAATCACCGCAGGCGCTGGTACCGTCGAAGCCACCGGGGTGGGCGTCGCAGGTGCCGCCCCCCCGCTTTCTGCTGCCGGGGTGGGCGACGGAGCCGGCGCGACTGCTGGTGCGGGAGGAGGCCGCCGGACCGGCTCCGCCGCCAGCCGTTCGACCTCCACCACCACACCGTCCCGGAGGACGACGCGCTCCCGCGCATACAGCATCACCAACCGGTTGCCCACCTCCAGCTGGCTGCGCGGTTCCCCCAGTTTCCGAATCACCTGATCGCGAGTGGACCCGAGCAGCGACGGGGTTTGCTCCGCGGACTGCACGGGCGCCAGCAGCACTGCCACCAGCACCAGCAGTAATCTCAGGGCAAACGCAGTCTTCAGCGACATGGGATGAGGATACACCTACTCAGGCACATCGGACGCGGCAATTCCGAACTTAAGGTCGGTCTTGATCGGCGGGCTCACACCACCCTCGCCCACAGCACTTTCAGATAACGGCTTTCGAGGCAGTTTGAATAGACGGGGTGGTCCGCACCCGGCCCGGTGCGATCGAAAAACTGCAGGCGCCGTTGCTGGCGATGGGCCGCCTTGATCACGTGCGACTCGAAATCCTCGAGGGACAGCAGTCCGGAGCAGGAACAGGTCACGAACACCCCTCCGGGACGCACCAGCGACAAGGCGAGGAGGTTCAGATCCTCGTACTTCTGCCGTCCCTCCCAGTTGCCGTGCTCGTCGCGGGTGAAGATGAACTTCGGCGGGTCCAGGATGACGACATCCCACTTCTCCCCGTTGGTCTGCATCTGCCGCGCGTAGGCAAACGCATCGGCGTGCACAAACTTCAACCGGGCCTGGTTGAGATTGGCATTGCGGCGCGCCTGGGCGATCGCCGCCTCGTCCAGATCGACGCTGGTCACCTCCGCGGCGCCGCCCAGGACTTTGGCGCAAAGGGAGAATCCTCCGGTGTAGCAGCACAGATCCAGCACGCGCGCCTCACGGGTAAAGCGCGCCAGCCGGCGCCGGTTCTCCCGTTGGTCACAGAAGAACCCCGTCTTGTGCCCCTCAGCAAAGTCGACCTCGTAGCGCACTCCGTGCTCGCGGATCTTCACCACCGCCGGCGCTGCGGCATTGGTCTCATTGAACACCGATGGCTTGATTCCCTCCAGGCTGCCGAGGTCGTGATCCACCACCACCCGGGCATGGCGCGTGCCTGCCAGTTCGTGCAACAATGGCAGCCACGACGGCAGCCGGCGGGCGATGCCCAGGCTATAGACCTCGCACAGCAGGGTGTCCCCGTACCGATCAATCGTCAGCCCGCTAAGCCCATCCCCGTCGGAGTTGATCAGGCGATAGGCGTCCGTCACCTCATCCAAAGTAAAGATGCGCCGCCGCAGTTCGACCGCCCTTCGCAAGGCCGACTCGAAGTACGACTCCCCGACGGGCTCCGCCGAATGACACACCACCCGCAGGGGAATCTTGGCCCGGGGATTGTAGAGGCCGCCGCCGGCGAGCTTTCCACCCTTGTCATACACGTTCACCAGGTCGCCCGCGCGCGCGTCCGGTGAAACCTGGCCCAGCAGCCGCGGGAAGATCGCGGGCTGAAAGGTGAAGTACTTCAGCTGCGCCCAGGGCCGGATCCACGCCGAGCGATCGATCGGCGGCGAGGGCGGGTCCTTGGGCGGCTGCGATTCAGACATCCCCCAGTGGGACCTTGCCGCCGTACCGCCGCAATTTTTTTCCGGAAACGGGCGGTCGGGTCGCCATGGCCGCCACGGCTGTCCACGCTCCCCGAAGCCGGCCCACCGCCGGCGGGCAAGAAAAAGGCCGACCGGAACAATCCGGTCGGCCGAAACCTGAAAGAGAACGCCAGCCTCAGGCGACGCGCTCGACGATGAGCGGCGGCGGGGTCGGGCGCTTGGGCGCGAGCCGGTAGGCGTTCTTGAAATACTCCAGCGCCTGCTCGAGCCGGGCCTCATCGTTGTAGTGAATCATCATCAGGGGCTCTCCCTGTTTCACCTGGGTCCCAACCTTCTTGATCTCGGAGACGCCGACGGAGTGATCGATCTTGCCGTGATGCTCGTCGCGACCCGCGCCCAGCAGGTGCACGCCGCGGGCAATCATCGCCGCGTTGATCGTGTGCACATAACCGCGTTTCGGCGCCGGCAGCTTCCGGATGTGGCGCGCCGGGGTGAACTTCTCCGGATGATCCACGTACGAGGCATCCCCGCCCTGGGCCTTGACCAGATCCTTCAGCTTCTCGAGCGCGGAGCCATCCGTGAGATGCCGCTGCACGGTCTGCTTGGCCGAAAGCGTCGAACCCGCCACGCCCGCGAGCCGGACGATTTCCATTCCGAGCTTCAAGACGAGTTCCTTCATGTCCTCCGGACCTTCGCCCTTGAGGAGTTGGATCGCCTCCTTGACCTCGAGCGCGGTGCCGACGGTGTCGCCGAGGGGCTGGTTCATGTCAGTGACGAGCGCCACGCAGCGGCGCTTCATCGACCGGCCCACGCGCGTCATCGAGCGGGCGAGCTGTTTCGCCTGCTCCAGATCCTTGATGAAGGAGCCGTTCCCCCACTTCACGTCGATCACGAGGCCTTCGGATCCCTCGGCCAGCTTCTTCGACAGCACGCTGCCAGTGATCAGCGGGAGGCTCGGAATCGTGCCGGTTTCCTTGCGCAGTTCGTAGAACTTGGCGTCGGCGGGAGCAAGGTCCTCGGTCTGGGCCACGATCGCGCCCCCGATTCGGGCCAGCTGCGACGCGAAATGCTCGTTGGAGTGGTGGCTCTTGAAACCTGGAATCGCGCCCAGCTTGTCGAGCGTGTTGATCACGTAGTCGTGCTCGACGCCGCACATCATCGGGACGACCACCCCGGACGCCATGGCGAGCGGCACCAGCACCAGGGACGTCTTGTCCCCGACCCCGCCCGTGGAGTACTTGTCGATTTTCGGCTTCGCAATGTGGGAAAGGTCGATCACCTCGCCCGAGAGCATCATCTCTTCGGTCAGGTCCGCCGTTTCCTGGGCAGACATGCCCGAGAAGTAAATCGCCATCGCCAGGGCCGCCAGCTGGTGCTGGGGCATTTCCCCATCCAGCGTACTGTCGATGATATAGCGAATCTCCTCCTGCGTGAATTCACCCCCATCCCGCTTCTTTTCGATCAGGAAATTGAATGAAGGCTTGATGAATCGGCGCGTCGGAATGTTTCTTTTGCTGGTCATGTGTGCTGAGAAGTAGGAAGCGGATAGGCCCCTCGGCCCCCCGGCGAAAAGTTTGCCAGCCAATGACATTCCCTGCGAAAGTCGAGCCAAAACACCTCTGGGCCGGGCCCCGATTGCCTCGGAGAACGAGGTAACCAATTGGTGCATTTGGACGCCCGGAGTCTAGGTTCCCGGACCGAGCCCCGTGCTGATCCGTCCGACCGGCGTTCCGCCGCCTCGCCTCCGCCAACCAGGCTCAAGGGCTTTGCAGACGCAAGGGGCGGCACCCGTTGGATATAGAGGCGCCCGCACGGCAATACTGGCGGACCCGGCATCCCTCCCTCCCCTCGAGGGCTCCAGGCGCGACCGGCAGCAACGGCTGAAAAAAAGCGCCACGGCGAATAAAAAAACCCGCTGGATTTTGGCGTTCCGACTGTGCAACCTCCCGGGCTTTGCTGCCGGCCCCGTTCATTTCTTGCCCCGCCTTTCCGACCCTGGAGCCCTTGTTTCCTAATGCCATGACTACCAACCCCTCGTTCCGAAAACTCCGCCTGGATGCGACACTGCGAGTCGCCGCGTTGGCCTTCGCCGCCCTGGCGATAGCGGCCAGCCCGGTCCTAACCACACCCTTGGTGGCAGCCGAGAGTGCGGCCGGGGTAATCTCCGGCATCGTCACCAACAAGACCACGGGCAACGGCTTAATCGGCGCCAAGGTGGAGATCACCGCGCTCAACCTCTCCGCCTTGGTGGACGACACCGGGCGGTACATGCTGCGGGGAGTCCCCGCTGGCACCCATGAGCTGGTCGTAACCTACACCGGCCTCGACACCCAACGCAGCATGGTCCTCGTGTCCGCCGGCCAGCCCGCCGTGCGGGACTTCGAAATGAGCAGTACCATCCTGATGCTCGATACCTTCAAGGTCGTGAGCGAAAAGGCCGGTCTCTCCTCGGCGCTCACGCAGCAGCGCAACGCCGACAACCTGAAAAACGTGGCCTCGATGGATGCCCTCGTCGACCTGCCCAACATGAACGCGACCGAGCTGGCCATCCGGCTGCCTGGTGTGGCGTTCGGCAACCCGGGCGACGAAGTTGTCGAAGTCATCAGCGTGCGTGGCATGGGCGCGGGCATGAGCTCCATCACGATTGACGGCGGCGGCATGTCGTCGTTCAGCGCGCAAAACCGCAACACGCGCATGACCGCCTTTACCGGCGCGATGTTCGAGGCCCTTGAAGTCGTGAAGGGCCAGACTCCGGACAAGCCCGTCGATTCCCTCGGCGGCGGGGTGAACTTCAAGACGCGCTCCCCGCTGTCGATGCGCGAAAAGCGCCGTATCACGGTCAACCTCACCGGCCGCGTCGCGCCGTCGTTCACCGAGCAGGTGCCGCTTCGCTCCGACCGGCCCGCGCACGCGCTCTTCAACGCCGCCTACATCGAGAAGTTCGCCGTCTTCGGCAGCTCGGTGGAGAACCTCGCGGTGTCGGTGAATGCCTTCTACTCCGAGAACGCGTTCGGATTCTTCCGGACCCAGCGCGACTACCAGCAGACCAATGTCCAGCCCGCCTACCTCTGGGACTACCGCACCACGGACAACTACAACAACCGCAAGCAGCGCAGCCTGAACACCAAGTGGGACTACCGGTTTGACCGCAACAACCTCCTCAAGCTCAACCTCGTTTACAACGACGCGCCCGAGCCGATGCGCCGGCAATACGTCACCCGCGCCTTCACCGGCAGCCAGACCACCGTCCCCAACGCCACGACCTCCGGCATCGTACCCGGCTGGACCGACCGCATCACCACCGTCCGCGCCGTGCCGACCGCAGCCAACGCCACCTCCGGCACCACCGCGCCGGCCCTAATCGACGTCACCTCGACGCTCATCAATCGCGACCAGCGGCTGCGCCACATCGACCTCGCGGGCGAGCACACCTTCAGCCGCTTCGAACTCGAGTGGGCGGGTCTCTGGAGCCGCACGCGCTACCGTTACCTCGGCGCCGAGGGCGCGCTCACCAACCGCCTCGGCAACGTGCCTTTCCGGGGGCCCAATGGCCGGATCAACAATGTGGCCGGCACCGCCGCCAGCCCGCTCGACAACATCGTCGGTCCAAACGGCGAGACTGGCGTGGGCTGGATTCTCGACCGCACCCAGAACGACCTGTACCCGCGCTTCATCCAGAATGGCGGCCTTGATTTCACCAATCCCGCTTACTACCGCCCGTCGGTCAACGGTCTCTCGACGCAGTCCGGCAACCTCGACATCGACCTGATCAAGGAGGCCCGCGCGCACCTCACCTACAAGGTGCCGATCGACTCCTTCAGCCTGTACCTCAAGACGGGCGGTCAGATTCGCGACCACACGGTGGAACTCGAGCGTCGCAACCGGCGCTGGAGCTACATCGGCCTCAATGCCCTGCCGGCGGATCCGTCGATTCTCCTCTGGGACAAGGTCAAGACCGGCCGCAACATCCCGACCTGGGAGGGCGCCCAGTTCATCCAGAATGGACAGCCCACCGATCCCTCCCTCTGGCAGGAAGACCTGTACTTCTATCACCAGAACCGTCTCTCCGCCTCGAACAAGGTCAACGAGGTCATCACCGGTTCGTACATCATGGCCCGCGGTCGCATCGGCCAGACCGGGTTCCTCGGTGGCATCCGCCGCGAAGTCACCGAAACCACCGGCATCTCCCGCATCCGCGCGCGCGTGCTCACCACCGCCGCCCAGCAGGCGGCCGACCCCCTCGGCTCCGCGGAGCGCGACTACGCCCAGGTCCTCGAACTCGACGGCAAGTACAACCAGAACTTCCCCAGCTTCCATGCCTGGAGGGATATCACCCCGAACCTCAAGCTGCGCGGTTCCTGGTCGACCAGCTTTGGCCGTCCCTCGATGGCCAATGCGCTGCCGTCCTTCTCCTTCAGCGACACCAACCAGACGGTCTCGATCGGCAATCCCGCCCTCCTGCCGCAAAAGGCCCGCAACTGGGACTTCGGAGCGGAATACTACTTTGAGCCGGCGGGTTCGTTCAGCGTCGGCTGGTTCCACAAGACCATCAATGACTTCATCCTGACCGGCCGTGAGACCGGCACCGTCGGCATCGGTCCGGACAACGGCTTCGACGGTCTCTACGAAGGCTACCGCATCCTGCAGTCGATCAACGCCGGTTCCGCCATCACCCAAGGCTGGGAGTTTGCCTACCAGCAGCAGTTCCGCTTCCTCCCCGGCCTGCTGCGGACCCTGCGCTTCGGCGCCAACTTCACCGTGATCAACACCCACGGCAACTTTGGCACCACGGGTGCCTATCGGAAGAACGCCCAGGTCCCCGGCTTCATTCCGCGCACGGGCAACCTCTCCGTGTCCTGGGACTATCGGAAGTTCGGCGTGTCGCTCAGCTACAACTACACGAGCCAGAACATCCGCTCGTTCGATGCCAACCAGCCGTCCCGCAATCAGTACATGAGCCGTCGCGACCTCTATAACCTGAATCTGCGCTACCAACTCCGCTCCAACCTCACCGCGACCGTCGGTATCGCCAACCTCTTCAACGAACCTCAGCGTTACTTCCGCGGCATCGACACCCAGATGGAGCAGTTCCTGATCCAGGGAACCACGATGACAGTCGGCCTCGAGGGTCGCTTCTGACCCAAGCTTCACCCACCCACCCACCCATGAAACGAACCCTCCTCCCCCTCCTTGCCCTCGGCGTCCTCGCGCTCGGGATTCCTTCCCTGGCCGGCGCCGCCGAGGAAAAGAAAGCGAAGAAAGCAGCGGCACCCGCCGCGAGTACCGCCCCGAAGACTGTGATCCACGTGGTCACGGTCACATGGAAAGCGGGCACCACCGCGGATCAGATCAAGGCCGCCCTGGACGGGGCCCAAAAGCTTCCGGCGGCCTACAAGGGCATCACCCGCGTCTGGACCAAGACGATCAAGGCTCAGGGCGAACGCACCCACGCCATCGTCATGGAGTTCGCGAGCGAACAGGCGCTGAAGGATTACACCGACAGCGACGCCCAGAAGAAGTGGTACGAGGTCTACGTGCCGATCCGCGAGCGCAGCACGACCTTCGACATCACGAACTGAGCCGGCGCGCCTGCACCTGCAGCGCCACGTCTCTCCGAGGCGGTCCTTCGCGGGCCGCCTTTTTCTTTTCCCGATCGCCGGCTGGAGGGTTGCCCGGTCCGGCAGACTTCCCTTGGTTTCGAGCGTGCAAGCACGCCACACCATCCGCTGGGGCATCATCGGCTGCGGAGACGTCACCGAGGTCAAGAGTGGGCCCGGGTTTCAACGGGCTGCCGGCTCCCAACTCGTCGCCGTGATGCGGCGAAACGGCCCGCTCGCAGCCGACTACGCCCGCCGCCACGGCGTGCCCCGGTGGTACGACGATGCCCGCGCGCTCGTCGCCGACCCCGAGGTCGATGCCGTCTATGTCGCCACACCGCCCGGAGCGCACCTCGAGGGTGCGCTGCTGGCGGCGGCCGCGGGCAAACCCTGCTACGTCGAGAAACCGATGGCGCGGCACACGCCCGAGTGCGACGCGATGATCACCGCCTTCACCGCCGCCCGCCAGAAACTCTTCGTCGCGTACTACCGTCGGGCGTTGCCGCGTTTCCTCCGGGTCCGCGAACTGCTGGAGGACGGCGCGATTGGCCGCCTCACCGGCATCACGTACCGCCACGCCTCGCCCACCCCGGTCAACGCCGATCCCGCCAAGGCAAGTTGGCGCGTCGCTCCAGACTCCGCGGGAGGAGGCCTCCTCCTCGACGTCGGCTCCCACGTGCTCGACTTCCTCGATTTCGTCGCCGGCCCCTTGGAGGAGGTTCGCGGCAGCGCAGCGAACGTGTCCGGCGGCTACGCCGTCGAGGACACCGTCGTGATGACGTTTCGGACCGCGACCGGCGTGCCAGGCGCCGCGTCGTGGAATTTCGCCAGCTTCGCCCGCGAGGATACGCTGGAGTTCCTGGGCACCGCCGGGCGCCTCTCGTTCACGTTCTTTTCCGCCGACCCGCTGCGGCTGGAAACCTCCCGGGGGACGGAGGAGTTCAACCTGCCAAACCCTCCGCACATCGCGCAGCCGCTGATCCAGGCCATCGTCGACGAGCTGCTCGGCCGCGGCACGTGCCCGAGCACCGCCGCCTCCGCCCGCCGCACCTCTGTCGTCATGGACCGCGTCCTCGCCGGTTACTACGGGGGCCGCGACGATGCGTTCTGGGAGCGCCCCGCCACCTGGCCGGGTCGGCTGGCGGTTGACGCGGTTTCATAATCATCAAGTGTCGGGACCATCATGAGCAGACTCCTCGGAAAACGCGCCCTCGTCACCGCCGGCGCCCAGGGCATCGGCCTCGCGATCAGCCGTCACCTGCTGCAGGCAGGCTGCGACGTCTTCGTCCACTATCGTTCCAGCGCCGAGGCAGCCCGCGCCCTGGCGAGCGAAGCGGCGGCCCTCGGCCGGCGCGCGGGTTGTGCCAATGCCGATCTCACGGAGACCAGAGAGGGCGAGCGCCTCGTCCGCGAGGCCGTCGCTTTCCTTGGCGGGCTGGATCTCTTGATCAACAACGCCGGCTCCCTCATCGCCCGCCGTTCCCTGGCCGAGGCCGACGACGCGTTTTGGGAGGAAACCCTTTCGCTCAACCTCGGCAGCCTGCGGCGGATCACCCGTGCCGCCGTGCCGCACCTGGCCGAGGCGGCCCGGACGCGCGGTGGCGCGGCGATCGTCAATCTCTCCTCCCTCGCCGGTCGCAAGGGCGGTCACGCCGGTTCCCTCGCCTACGCCACTTCGAAGGGCGCGGTCCTGACCTTCACGCGCGCCCTCTCCAGCGAACTGGGACCCCAGGGCATCCGGGTCAACGCCCTCGCCCCCGGGCTCATCCTTGGGACCAGTTTCCACAACACGCACACCACGCCGGAATCGGCCCTCGCCACGGTTGCCGGCATCCCGCTCGGCAGAGCGGGCAACGCCGACGATGTCGCTCGCGCCGCCGTGTTCCTCGCCGGCGAATTCGACGGCTTCATCACCGGAGCCACCCTCGACATCAACGGCGGGGTCTACTGCGCGTAGCGCGGTAGCAGCCCCGGTCCGGCCTCAGCGCGGCCGGCCACAACCGGACACTGGAAAACGCGGTCCGCCCTCGCGGGGCGACGGCTGCCGGCTTGTCCCGGCGGCATCGGTCGCGCAGCCTCGGGAGCGCGCATGCTCCGGTTTCAAAAGACATCCCTGGTCGAGCAGGTGGCCGACGCCCTGCGCCGCGACATCGAAGCCGGTGGCTGCCGCGGCTGGTTGCCAACCGAACGGCAGCTTTGCAGCCAGCTCAGGGTGAGCCGTCGCACCTTGAGGTGCGCGCTCGAGCAGTTGAAGCAGCAAGGGCTCGTCTCCGCCCAGGTTGGCGTCGGAACCCGTGTGCATCCGGAGCGCCTGCGCCGACCGGCTCCAACCGGCGAGATCGGTCCTTCCGTGGGACTCCTGATGCCGGAACCGATCGACGTGCTGCGCCCCTACGTCACCCTCTGGATTGACCTGCTGAAGAGCGAACTGTTCGAGGCCGGTGTGTCGCTGCGGGTCCACGCCGGCCGGCAGTACTTCCGGGCTGGTGCGGCGCCGGCATTGCGCCGCCTGGTGGCACAGCACCCCCACACCTGCTGGGTCCTGGCGCTGTCGAATGCCGGGCTGCAACGGTGGTTCGCGGCGGAGTCGCACACGGCCGTCGTGGCCGGTGCCCCGGCCGCCGGCTGCGGTCTTCCGGCCGTGTTCATCGACAGCGGCGCGCTCGGCCGCCACATCGCCGGCCGCATGCTCGCGCTGGGCCACCGGCGCCTGGTGATGTTTTCGGAAATCCAGCCGTCACCGGGCGCCGCGGTCGCAGAACAAGGCTTTCTCTCCGCCATCGCGGCCTCCCCCGACGCCCAGGGCGAAGTTTTGCGCCCGGAAGCGACGCCCGCCGGCTACCGGCGGGCCGTGGCGCGTCTGCTCCGGATCCGTCCGCGGGTGACCGCCGTGCTCTCCCTCAACCCGCTGCTGGGCGCGACGGTCGTCACCGCGCTGATGCGGGAGGGCATGCACCTGCCGGAAGACATCTCCTTCGCGACCACTTACGGCGATCCGTTCATGCGCTTTCTCCATCCGGAGCCGACGCGCTACACGTACCAGCCGGCGCTGTTTGCCCGCAAGCTCGCCCGCACCGTACTGCAACTCGCACGGGGCGAACCCCCGACTGTGCGGCACGCACGGCTCATCCCGACCTTTGTCGCGGGCGAAACCCTCGGGCCGGCCCCGCGGCCGTAGGCAGGCGCCCGCGGCGTCCCGCGCAACGGCAGGACGGAGGATTCTCCGGTCAGCGCGAAGCCGGTTAGATCGAGGTTTCGAGCACCCAAATCGGACAGGGGCCCCGCCCGAGACCGTGGTAGTAGAACACCAGCGCGCGCCGGCCCTCCAGCGGGAGGAGCCACGCGTAACCGAAATCGGTGTGATTGTCGCCCGCGAACTTCGGCAGCTCGACCAAGGTGCGGTCGTGCTTGAACGCGAGGGTCTTCGCCGGCGCGCGCCACAGCTGCGCCGCGCCCGGCAGCGGCCGTTCGAAAGTGACGGCAAGCAGTTCCGCCGGGTTGTGCGGGTTCACCATCGCGAAAGGATGCGCGAGTGAGCTCGCGTGCTTCTGGATCGGGCCAAGGTTCAGGAGGTCCGTGACCCAGGTTTGTCCCCAATCATCGGAAACGGACACGAACTGGCGCGCCGCCGCCGGGCCGCGGCCCCGGATGAAGACCAACAGGCGGTTGTCGTGACGCACCAGCACGGGCTCGCCGGCGTTGAGATTGTTGACCATCTGCGGTTCGCCCCACGAGAGGCCATCGTCGGCCGACACCGCCTGCCAGATGCCCAGGCGGTGCGGCTTCGAGCCTTCGCGGTAGTGGCCGGTCACCATCAGCCGGCGTCCTGGCAGTTGCACGATCGTGCCGGTAGACGATCCGGTCTTGTTCGGCCCGAGCTTCGAGGTGTCGACCGGTTGCCACGTGCGCCCCTGATCGGCGGAGCGCCAGCCGTAGATGTGGTTGGAGTCCTTGCTGTGCCCGTGCGCCAACAACAGCACCGCTCCGTCGTGAGCGACTCCGAGTGCCATGTTGCCGCTGTTGCCGTACTCCTTCCCGGGCCCGAACTCCTTCAGCACCTGCGGCGCGGAGAATGTCCTCCCGCCGTCGGTCGAGACCGCCACCGCCGGGCAGCTCTCGCTGCCGTGGTGGGTCCCCGCCAGGAACCCGAGCACGATCGTGCCGTCGGCGGTGCGCACCGCCTTGGGCCAGGCCAGGTGTTCGAAGCGCGGATTGGCCGGCGGCGCAACGGCGACGCGGACGACCTCGCCCGCAGGTGAACGCCCGGCCCAGGGAGGCAGTGGTTCGGCGGCCTGGGCCGGGCTGGAAAGCGCAAGAGCGAGCGGAAGGAATGAGGCGAGGCGGATTGGCTTCATGACGGAAGAAAGCAAATTACGGCGAGGCGGTTGGTCGCAGCCCGAAGGGTAGCTGTGGCTGCGCCGCAGGCGAAAGCGTGGGAAGATCCGTTACCGCCCGGCGGCATGGCATCCCTGAAGAACTGGCGCAGGAAAAACACATGGACGTTCTTATTACTGGATCCACGTGAGCGGCACGCGCACGAGCGCGGTGCCGGTCAGCCCCTGCAGCACGCCGGAGCCGCTGCTGACGCGCAGGGTGATCCAAACCTCGTCGCGGTGGTAGAGCACACTCGGGTAGTCCGTCGACTTGCCGGGATCATGAATCAGGATCTTTCGCCGGGCCAACGGCCAGGATCGCCCGCCGTCGTCGCTGACGCACACCGCGATGGTGTTGCGGCGACCCATCATCCCCTTCGCGGATTCGTAATTGGGAGTCCAGACCATGAGCAGCCGTTCGGTGCCGGGAATTCGCGTCAGATTTGCCGGGGCGAGCGGACTGGTGAGTTCCAGGCTGCGCGGATCGGTCCAGGTTTCGCCGCGATCAAACGACTCGGAAAAGAACTGCGTGCCCATGGCGGTCCGCATGGTCATGAGCAACGAGCCATCGGCCCGCTCCGCGATGCCAGGTTCATGCGGGCCGGATTCCAGGCCGATCTTGCGGCCGGGCTGGCCTTTCTCATCCAGCCAACGGACGTAAGGAAGCTCGATCTTCGACGCCGACATGCGCCAGCCCCGCCCCTGATCGTCGGACCAGGCGATCTTCACGTGCAGGTGGTGCCTCTCCCAGTCAACGCTGCAGTGTAACGGCGCGAGGAGGCGTCCGCTGCCGAGCACGGTGAGGCGATCGTTGCAGCCGGTCATGTACGGGTCACTCCCGTCGGACACCAGCACGGGCTCGGTCCACGTCGCACCTTCATCCGCGGACCGCATGAACCTCCGGGAAGCCTCTTTCGTGCTCATCCGGTAGCTGAACGCCATCCCGATTTCGCCGTTGGCCAGGCGGCGCAACGCAGGGGAGAGGGAGTTCAGGCCGCCCGGCGGCGTCGGCACCACGATGCGCGGTTCACCGCGCGGCTTCCCCTCGGCATCCAGTTGCACCGCGGAGATGTAACCCTTGGCGTTGTCGCTGCGGCCCACGAGGTCGCACCACGCCACGAGGACATCGCCGTTCTTGAGCGTGACGGCACTCGCCTCGGAGCGGCGCTGGTACTGGGCATCGGCCGGAGCGATCCAGGTGGTTGGGAACGCGTAGTAGGGAGTGGTCGCCTTCTGGGCGTAAATCTCATCGAACGAAGGCGCCGCCGCGTTGGCGTCACGGATCCCCGGAACCAGCCCCAGCCAGATGAGGGCAAGGAGCAAGCCAGGGACGAGTCGTATCGGCCAGCTGCAAAGGCGACTCACAACAGGAATGGTGGGACGCACGGTGATTGGGGGTGGAGGTAAAGTTAGATTTCGATTCAGGCCGGGCGGGACGACACTTCAGAAGCCAAACGTGGCGGTCAGCTGGATCGTCCGCGGCGCAGCGATGCGGAAGAGTTGGTAGCCGGCCGCCTTGTAGTGGTCGAACGCCGGGTACTTCGAATAGACATCCGCCTGCTGCGCCCGGATGGGGATCAGCTTGTCGTTCACAAAGGCGTTACGGATGTTGAGCTGGAGCTTGAGCGATACCTTCTCGGCAAAGATCCGCCTCCGGTAGGAGGTCCAGAAGTCGAAGTTGGTTTCGGTCGGCCCCATCATCGGCTTGGTCGGGTCCGCGATGAGGGCTCCCGTGGGATCCGCCGGATTGAGCTTCCCCTGGTATCCGAGAAAGACGCGGTCCTGGAACCGCACGCCGCCCCCTACCCCGACGCCGCGGAGTCGGGAGGTAGACGGAAACGTGTAGTTCGTGATGGCGTTGCCACGCCACTTCACGATGCGCGGGTTCGACGCGCCGTTGGTGGCCTGGATATTCCGGAACCCGGTGATCGCCCGTTGCTCCCAGCCACCGACCGTGTCGAGCACGCCCCCCGCGCCCACCCGGAGCGCCCGGATGGCTGGATTGCTGAACCAGTTCTTCTGCACCCATTCCACGACTTCCGCCCAGTTCGTCCCCTTCTCGCTCTCCACGGCCTTGGTCTCCGCCACATTGACGGCGAACCGCCAGTTGCGCGTGACATTGTAGGTGGCCTCCCACTCGAAACCGCGCGACACCGAGGCCTTGATGTCCTGGCCCGCGAAACTGCGCGTGTAGCTGGAAAAGCCCTGCGCGTTGGGCGCGCCGATCCGGATGCCCAAGGAGTCGATGATGCTGGGCGGCATCGTGAAGCCTACCGCCGCCAACTGGGCCGCCGTGTAGAGATTGTAGACCCCGCCGCTGGCGAAGTCCGGGATGAAGCTCGTGATGGTGGTGATCGACTCGTCCACCGAGGAGTCCGCGAGGTTGCGCTGCGCGGTCTCGAACCAGTTCGCCCGGAAAAGCAGCTTTCCCTCGAAGAGTCCCATGCTGAAGCCACGCTCGGTCGTCTCCCCGACCGGGGCGTCGAAGAAGCCACCCTTGACGCTGCGCACGCCGGTGAGCCCCTGATAGTTTTCGGACCAGCCATAGTGCAGGTCGATCTCGACGCCTCGCGGGAGCCGCCGGCCCAGCAGCCGGTTCAGCCGCAGGACCCCGCTGTAGGTCAGGGTGTCGCGCTCCCCTTCGTTGGCGGGTGCGGCCCCGTCCAGTGCCCCGGGATTGAACACCCGCGTGAAGTCGGTGCGCGTGGCAAAGGACGCCGATCCGAGGGAATAGCGCTTCACCTCGTCCCGGCGCAGCCCGTAGGTGGTGACGAGCGCCCCGTCCCACCAGTGGCTCTGCAGCACGGCCGCCTGTGTCTCGAGTCGGTCGCGCGCGACGCTGATGCCGGTTGCGAGCCGCTCCAGCGGGTCGTTCTGGACATGATGCAGGCGCACCGAGCCGGTGCGCAGGTCACCCGTCGGGGACTGGATGACGTTGAGGTTCACCCGGTCCGGGTATACCAGCGTGCCCTTATACCCGGTGAGGCCGAGCCCCGTGACCGTGGAGCGACCCGCCAGCGAATCGCCGAGGTAGATCACGTTGCCGAGAGAGTTGGCGCTCGCGCGCGACTGCGCATCCGACACGCCCAGGAGGCGCAGATCATCGTAATCGAGGAACGATGGATTCCCCGAAAGCGTACGGCGGTCGACCTCGTAGTCGAAGACGAGCAGGGTGAGCGAATGCCGCCCGAGGAGCCGCCCCATCCAGCCTTTGGCATGCTCGGCAAAGTTGTGCCGAAGCAGTCCGGTGGCCCGGAAGGTCCGGCTCTCATTGCCGCGGTCCTGAAAGGACCCGCGCGAACCGATGAACGGCCGAAGGTAGTCCGGATTGCGGGCCAGCCCCGCACTCGGGTTGCCCGGCGAAGCGTAGGCGAAGACGCCCTGGTTGACATCGATCTTCAGGGCGTTGCCACGGATGCCGTCGAGCGCGTCGACAAATCCGGAATCGTAGCGTTGCTGATCGAAACCAAGTTCGATTCCCGCCCGGCCACCGAACAACTCTTGGCGCAATGCCGCGTTGAACGCCTGCAGCCGGCCCCACTGGTAACTCGCCCGGCCATCGATGTTGTTGTTGAAGAAATCGAACACCGTCGGGTCGATGAGGAAGAGCTGGTAGGCGTCGAGGCCCCGCGGATCGCCATAGGCGGCCGCAATGTACTCCCGGCCGTTCTGCAGGGCGTACTGCCGGAACCGGAAGTCGTTCGCGCGCGCCGGATTCGCCGCCGCCGGGTTGACGATGCCGCGGTTAAACACGCTGTCCGGCCACTGGTAGTACGCCGTCGCGGCGGTGCTCGCAGTGGGACCCGAGAGGGCCATTAGCCGGCCACCGGTGCCGCTGTCGAACTGGATCAACGACGCCGTGGCCGGCAGGTCGCGGTAATCCGTGTTGTTCGGCACCGTGTAGGCCCCGGTGGTCGAGAAGTGCGTGAGGTAGTCGCGCGGAGGATCCTGCCGCGGGAGGGTCGAGTCGATCCACCCCTTTTCAAAGCTCGCCACGATCGTGGTGCTGCGGAACGGCCGATACGTCGCCGCCCCGTAGTAGCGGCGATCGTCGCGAAACGCCGGGTCCTGCTTGTACTTGGTCTGGTCGTTCAGCGCCGCCACACGAACCGCCAGCCGGTCCTTCAGCACGACGCGATTAAAGTCGAGCGAGGTGCGGATGCTCCCGAAGTTGTCCGTGCGAAAAGCCACCTTGTGCTCGTTGCGCCACCCCGCCTCGGAAGGGCTGTGGTCGATGATGCCGGCGGGCGAACCGAGACCGACCAGCACGCTGTTGGCGCCGCGGTTGATCTCGATCCGGGCCGTGTTGTAGCTGTCGAAGGGGATCAGCGAGGGCACCAGGTTGCGCGAGCGCGAGGCGCTGGTCATGCCCCGGATGCGCGTTGGCGACGATTCGGCGCGGCGGTTCTCGTCGCTGCCGACAAAGGCGGTGGATTCGGTCGAGTCGCCGCCGAAAAAGTTGCCGCCGGCCCCGCCCGCCACCTCGGTCGAAGTGGTGTACTGGAGGAGCTCGGTGTCATTGGTGATGCCGGCGTCCTCGAGAAACTCCGGCGTGATTGCCTGGATCGAGGCCGCGATGTCGCGCAGCGAGGTGTTGATGCGCGTGCCCGATAGGGTGCTGGTCGCGCGGTAACCGGTGTCACGGTCCGCCTGCACGGCAAAGGGGCTCAGTTCGACGATCTCAGAGGACGTCCGGACAGCGGAGGGAGTGCCGGAAACTGGAACGGCCTGGCCGGACGCACCGGGCGACACCTGCAGCAGCACAGCCAGCGCGAGGCAGGGGGGAAGCGTGGGGGGTTTCATGGAGAATCAACGGGGGGACGAGGGAAGTGGCGCCGGAGTCGTGGGCCGTCGGGTCTCCTCGCCGGGGTGGCCGCGCCGGACGAGGGCGGCGTCGAACTCCGCGAGCAGCACCGCGCGCACCGGCAGAATGGTCGCCAGGCGGTGGCCGACTCGCGCGACCTCGTCGACGTCGGCCAGGGTCCAGTGATCGGCGCGATCCAGCCGCGCTCCGAGGCGATCCGCTTCCGCCAGCAGGCTTTCGCGACTGAGTTCACGGAAGCGATCCCGCTGGCGCATCAACACCGCCCTGATTTCCGCGGTCGGAGGCAGAACCTCCAGCCGCGGGGCCAGGGCTGCGCCCAACGCGGCCTGGTGCTCGGCGGAGGAAGACCCGACCGCGGTGGCCGCCCGGGCCACGACGATGGCCTCCGTGAGCAGACCGGAGAATGACCGTTCCGCCGGCGGCGTGACGGTCTCGCGGATCCAGGTCGCCGCCGCCAGGGCACGGGCATCCGATCCGAGATACAGCCCGAGATGCACCTGCAGCGCCCGCAACCGGGCGAGGGTCTCGCCGGTCGGAGCCGGGGTCGCCGCCAACGCCCGCTCGACATCGGCCGCCACTCGCTCAGCGAACGGGCGAAACCTCGCGGCTTCGGTGACCAGCTCCCGCACTTCCCCGGGTCGCGACCAGACGAGGTCGGACGCGCGCAGGTGAGCCACCCGCGCCCCGGCCATCACCAGCACGAGTACAACGACCCAACGTGCCGAAAAGACTCTAGGTCGCGGCGGCATCACGTGCTTTCACCAGCAAGGCAATCCACGCGCCCATGTAATGTCCGTGGTCATGAAAGGTGCGTCCGCTGACGAGGTTTCCATCCACGACGCAGGGCTGGTTGACGTAGATCCCGCCACACACCTCCAGATCGAACCGACACTTGCCGACGGTCGCCATCCGTCGGCCCTGCACACATCCCGCCCGCGCCGGAATCTCCACGCCATGGCAGACACTGGCGATCGGCTTGTGCTGCGCAAAGAACCACCGCGTCACCCGGATCAGATCCGGGTCGTCCCGGATGTACTCGGGAGCCCGCCCGCCACTGAAGAAGATCCCCAGATACTCCTCGGGCTTGATGTCGGCGAACGCGATGTCCGCCTCGATCGTATAACCCTCCCATTCCTTGGTAATGGTCCAGCCCGGCTTCACCTCGTGCATCACCATCTGATACCTGCGCTTTTCGGGCGCAGCCACGACAGGCTGGAAACCCGCCTCCTGCAGCCGGAAGAAGGGATAGAGGGTGTCGACGGTCTCCGACGCGTCGCCGACGATGAGGAGGACTTTGTTCATGATTGGGAAGGAAGTGCCTGAACCGTCAGTGCGCCGGAGATCGGATGCCCGCGGCGCTCATTCGAAGCGGAAAGAATAGAGCTTCGTCCTGTTCGTGTACTCAATTGGCGCACAATCCTCGACGGCAAACCCCGGTACCGGTCGGCCGTCCGCGCCGACCAGGCCGACCCGCAGCTCGCCGAGCGCACCGGTGTCGAGATTGAGGAGCAGCTGCCGACCCGCTACCTTCACCGGCACCGTGCGCGCCGAACCTGCGGTGGTGCCGGTGTCGAGCGACACGAAACCATCCACGCGCTGCACCCAGCGCACGATGAATCCGTCGGTCTTGCGCTTTCTCGCCTCGATGTCGCCGTGCGCGCTCTCGAATTCCGTGCCGTACTGCCAAATCTCGTCGCGCCGCACGACGAGCCCCGTGCCCATGAAGACCATGTTTTTCTTCTCCGGAGCGGCGATGCCGGGCGGCGCGTACGCTGGGCGGTCGTAGCGGTGCCATTTGAGGCTGTCACGGCTGCCGGCGAACTGAACCTCGGTCGGGCCGACGGAACTCTTCATGCCTGGCTGCCGCCGCTCGTCGTTCGCAGCCCAACGGCGCAGGAACGTGGGGAAAGCCACGTACCAGTGCGGGTCCAGGACGTAGGGCTGCGCGGACAGGTTGTAGATGTCCGTGCGCACAGGGTCCTCCCCGTCGCAGATCAAAATTGTGGGAATCTCCTGGTTGAAATACTGGCGGCGATTGCTGCGGTCAGGCCGCACGGACGTGGGCACGGTCAGGCTCGGCAGTGCCAGCCGATTGACCTTGCGGTAGCCATCCGTGGTCCAGCCACGCACGATCACGACGTACTCCTTCCGGAGCTCGTCCCACCAGACGACGTTCTGCGTGTCGCTGCCGGCTTCGATCAGCGGCTGGGGATCACGCTGCCAGTGCAAGCCGTCGGGCGAGTGGTGGCGAAAGATACTCGTCGGCACCGGCACCGCCTTGTCCGCCGTCTTCGCCTTGCCGGTGGAAACATAGATGTAGCGCTGCTCGGGCGGCATGTTCGGGTCGCGGAACACCACGCCCTCGAGGCTGTGCACGCCAACGAGGTTGTTGGCCCGCGAGCCCTTGTACTCGTACACGCCGAGGTCGGGCTTGCTCCAGGTAATGCCGTCGGTGGATTCGGCATAGGCGAGGTTGGCCTGGCCGCCCGCGCCCCAGTCGTCGCGACAAACGTACCACATCCGGAGCTTCCCGCCCTCATCGCGCACGGTGAGGAAGAACGAGATCATGTGCCGCTCCCACGGCCGGTCAGGGGAAATCACCGTTTCGCGGCGCTGTGCGGGGTTGGCCTTCAGCACGGCACCCTCGGTGGTGGCCAAGATCGCCGGGTCGAGGAACAGGTGGCGTTTGGCATCGAATGCCGCCGAAACCCCGGGGGCGGCACCGAAGCACCAAAAAGCGGCAATGCCCATGGCCTGGCGGCAGAGGGATCGGATCGGCAGGGGCGCGGTCATGACCGCCCTTTCCTGTGGCGCTCGGGCCGGACGAGGCCGGCCCGGTCCATCAGCGGCGCCAGCCGCTCATAGCAAACCTTCGTGGCCGATACCGCCTGGTAGCCGGGGTGGCGGTGCACGTGCGCACTCACCTCCACGTTCACAAAGCCGGAGTAGCCGAGTTCGCGTAGTAACCGGAAATAGGCTAGGTAGTCCGTCTTCCCGTCGCCGGGCAGCAGATAGGCATGCTTCTCCGAGGTGCCCTCGGAGTCTTTCACGACGATGAGCGGCGCGTAGGCGATCAACTGCCGCAGGCATTCCTCGAGTGGGTAACCTTCCACAAAGAAATGACTGTAGTCGAAGACGATCCGGATGCGCGGGCTGCCGACGGCGTTGATCAGCCAGAGGACGCGCTCAACGCTCTGCACCGCGTCCCCTGCGTGTGGCTTGAAGGTGAGCGTCGTCTTGCCGTCCTCCAGGATCGGAACCCAGGTGCGCAGGTCGTCGGCCATCGCCTCCCGCACTTTCTCCCACTCGGCCTTCTTTTGTCCGAGAATGGTGTCGAGGTACGGCGGGCGACCGGGCACGAGATCGTTGCCGAGCTCGACCGCGCGCTTCAAGCGGTCGAGGTTCTTCGCGCGGGCGTCCGCCGTGGCCCGTAGCGGGATGCTCTCGAGCAACGCAGGCACCGCCAGGCCGGAATCCTCGATTTGCCGCCGCAGCACGCGGCGGTCGTTCGCCGTCAGCCTGGCTGGATCGGTCGCCCAGCCCGCCATGATCGCCAGCTGCACGCCGTCGTAGCCCGTCTCCGTGATCAGGCGGAGCGCGTCGGGCGTTGGGAGGTTCTTCATCCCGTAGGTGCCGATGGCCAGCCCGACCGTCGGCCGGGTCTGGCGCGCGGCCGCCGTCCGCGCCGCAGAGGCGAGCGCCGCGAGACCGGCGACGGTGAAAAGGCGCGAGAAGGCGCGCCGGCTCAGGGGAGCAGCACCGGAGAGCAGCGGTTCGTTCATGTTCGATATGGGCAGTCTCGTTGGCGGTTTCCTCAGGCCCGCAGGGCATCGATCTCCCAGCCTGGGCGGTACTGGCGTCGCACGAGAGCGGTGGCGGCCGGATCGTTGAAACGCAGCCCGGCGGCGTCCCACACCAGGCGGCGTCCCGGGACGCGCTGGGCGATCGTGCCAAGCATCACCGTCTCATTGAGCGGGCCGGCGACGTCGAACGAGGAGTTGGCCGGGCGGCCGGCGAGGATCGCATTGGGCCACTCCAGATAATGATCGAGTTTTTCGGCGGCCAGATCCGCAAACATCTGCTTGAGCGGCCCGACGGTGTAGTCATGGAACTTCTCCTGCGGGTATAGACGCGGCGGCGAGCCAGGCGAGGCGTGCAGGATCCCCTGATCACCAATGAAGAGGGACCCACCGCCGGGGATCTTGAATCCCTCGGGCAGCTTGCTCTGGTCGATCGGCTGCTCCTTTTTTACCCCATCCGACCAGGTGTAGCGGAAGCCTTCGTGGGTGTAGGGGGTGGTGGGGAACTCGTACACCACAGTACTCGCATCCGGATACACGAGTTCGTCCTGGCCGCTGATCTCGGCGCGGAGCGCAGTCGGTGCCCCCAGGTCGAGCGCCCAGACCACCACGTCCATGACGTGGCAGCCCATGTCGCCCAGTGAACCTGTCCCATATTCTTTCCAGGCTCGCCAGTTGAAGTTGTGGTAGAGGTGCGCCTTGTACGACCGGGGCTGTCCGACGCCGATCCACTCGTTCCAGTGGATGTCCTTCGGCACGGGATCCTCTCCAACCGCCAGCGCCTTGATATTCGGGAGCCAGACCGGCTTGGTGGTGAGGAAAGAGTGCGCCTCCCGAACCTTTCCGATGACGCCACTTCGGATGACCTGCACGGCACAGCGATACCCCGTGCTGGAGTGATACTGGTTGCCCATGTGCGTGACGACGCCCTTCGCTCGCGCAACTTCGCGCAAGACACGCGACTCGTGCACGGTCTGCGTCAGCGGCTTCTGGACGAACACGTGTTTGCCCATCGCCAGGGCCGTGAGTGCCACAGTGGCGTGCATATGGTCCGGCGTGGAGACGGTGACCGCGTCGAAATCCTCCCGCTCGAACATCCGGCGATAGTCCGCGTAGAGCTTCGCCTTGGGGAACATCCGGGCGGCGGCGCCGATGCCGAGCGACCGCGCCCGCTGCACCGCCGTGAGGTTGGGCGGCTGCTCGCCGCCGTCGCGATGGTCGATGTCGCAAAGGGCGACAATGTCGTGGAACCGGCCCTCACCGCTCACGCCGCGCAGGTCGTCCCACCCTTTGCCCGCGGCGCCCACACAGGCGATGCGGAGTCGCCGGAGGCGCGAACTCGCGCGGGCGCGCCCCGGAAGGGCGCCGGCGAGTCCGACCCAGGCGGCGGCGGACAGCCCAAACTGACGGCGGGTGAGCGGACTGGTGGAAGTGACGTTCTTCATCATTGGAATCCTCGGAACGGCGCCCTATTCGAACCGGAAGGAATAGAGCCTCGCGCGCGCTGAGTGGAATTCGAGTTGCACGGCGCGGCCGCGGAGGGCCGAGAGGTCGGTGCGACCCGCCCACGAGACGACCGCGCCCAGCGAGTTCGTTTGCAGTGGATCGCACTGCGCCGCCGTAAAGCCCGGAAGGGCCCCGCCGTCGCGATCCAGGAGGCTCACGCGCATCTCGCCCAGCGCACCGGTGTCGAGATTGAGGAGCAACCTGTCCCCCGTAATCTGGACCGGCACGGTGCGCAGCCACCCCGCGCGATCTCCGGTGTTGGCCGAGACAAAGCCGTCGACGCGCTGGACCCAGCGCACGATCGCGCCGTCAGTCTTCTGGTGCCGTGCGGCCATATCGCCGTGCTCGCTTTCGAATTCGGTCCCGTACTGCCAGATCTCACCGCCCCGGACGACCAGGCCGGTGCCCATGAAGGTCATGTTCTTCTTTTCGGGCGCCGTCAGCCCGGGCGGGGCGTACGGAGCACGGTCATAGCGATGCCAGGCGATGCCATCGCGGCTGCCGACAAACTGCACTTCGACCGGGCCGCGGTGGCTGCCCTTGTGTCCCGGGGCGTCGGTCGCCGCGGAACGGCGCAGGAACGCGGGGAAACCGACGTACCAAGACGGATCCAGCGGATAGGGCTGGGCGGCGATGTTGTAGATGTCGGTCCGCGCCGGATCCTGGTCGTCGCACTGCAGCACGGTGGGAATCTCGTCGAAGAAGTAGTCCCCCACCCCGCGTTTCGTAGGCACGACCGGGAACGGATCCCGCAGGTTCGGCAGCTCAACGCGCATCACCTTGCGCCGCCTGGGATCCGGATTCCACCCGCGCAGGTAGACGACATAGCGGCCGAGGTTCTCGTCCCAGAAGGTGACGTTCTGCGTGTCGCTGCCGGCGCGAATCAGCGGCGTCGGGTCGCCCGCCCAGCGCAGGCCATCCGGCGAATGAAACCGGAAGAGTCCGGTGGGGCCGCTGGCGTCGCCGGGAGGTTTTGAGGTCGTGACATAGGTATAGCGTTCGGCGGCCGGAGCGTGGGGGTCCCGGAACACCACGCCCTCGAGACGCTTCAGACCCACGAGATTGTTGGCACGGCTCCCGTGGTAATCGACGATGCCGAGATCCGGCTTGGTCCAGTGCACGCCGTCGGCGGATTCCGCGTAGGCCACATTGGCCTGGTTGTCCTTGTCGCGGCAGATGTACCACATCCGGAGTCTTCCCTCCTCTTCCCGCACGGTAAGGAAGAAACTGATCATGAGCTGTTCCCACGGACGGTCGGCCCGGATGACCGTCTCGCGCCGTTGCGCCGGGTTGACCGCGATGCGGACCTGTTCGGACTCCCCAACGATTTCGGGGGTGAGAAAAAGGTAACGAGGCACCGCCGGCGCTCCGCAGGCGGAAGCCAGGATCAAGGGGAGGAACGGGAGAACGAGCGGAACACGCATGGCGGACGAAGGTAATCGCACGATTGCGACTCCTACCACGTGCGACCAACCGAGAGGCGGAAGTTGCGATGGTTCGTCACGCCGACGGCGGTTTCGTTGACGCTCGGGCGCAGGGCGAGGTGATCCAGGACGTTCTCGATTCGAAACCCGAAGCGGTAGCTCTTCCAGCGGTAGCCGAGCACGGCGTTGTGGATGGCGCCAGGGAGCATCCGCCAGTTGGTGCGGGTGCTCAGGATGCTCTCTCCCCACCAGGTGTAGCTCCAGAGCAGCGACGCATTCCGGAGCGGGCCGCGTTGCACCTCGTAACGGGCGAGGGCGGAAAAGGTCTGGTCCGGCTGCCCATAGGGAATCGTGCCGTCCGCCTGCCGGGCGGTGCGATCGCCGTAGGACAGGACAGTGTTCAGTCCGGGCATGACGTGGTAGCTGAGGTCCACTTCCCAGCCATGGGTGGTGCGTTTCCCCTTCGGCACCGAGTAACTGCGGTTTACCACCCCGGTGACCGTCCCGTCCTCGTCGACCTGGCTCAGCAGCACGTTGTTTTCGTCCATGTCGTAAACCGATGCCGTCGCCACCAGCCGGCTCTTGAGGAGGTCGACCTTCACCCCGTATTCCCGAATCGACACAATGCGGTTGGGAAACTTCTGGCCGAACGTCGCGAGACGCTGGTCCAGTGTGTACACAGGGATGAAGGTCTCGTTGGCGTTGTAGAACAACGCGACGTCGCCGGTCTCGCCGGCATAGGCCTTGTAGAGCGCCCCGTAGCCGTCCGACCAGGAGCGATCCGTCGTGACGGTCGCGGCGGCGGTGTTGACCTGGTTGGAGGTCTCATTGTCGGTGAAGCGGGCCCCCGCGACGAGGAAGGCGCGGTTCTGCCAGAACGACAGACGTTCCTGGAAACCATAGGCGGTCTGGTCGCCCTCCACCTTCGTGGTGTTCTGGAGGGTGGACCCCGTGGCGTTGGCCACCACCCGCTCCGGGGTGATTCCGGCGAGTGCGATCCGGTTGAGGGGATACAACCAGACCCGCCCCACGGTGCCCACGCGTTCCGCGCCGAGGGCCTCCAACGCCGCGGCGGTGGTCACCGTGTAGACGCGGCCGTTGATTCCCGGGGTTGCCACCTGCTCGAGCCGGTTGTAGGTCGCAAAGACCAGGAGCTTGTGCTGGGTCGGCCCGAGTTTGAAGGCGAAGCCGAAGTCGGTGGCGTAGGTGGAACTCTCCGTCGTGTTGCTGGTGCCGGTCGTCTGCAGCCCGGGCCGGTAAAAGCCGCCGAGGTTGCCCAACACGCGGGAGAAATCGAAGGTACGCCCGTCCGTGCCGATGATGGCGCCGGCCTTGTCGACGTAGACATCGGAACCCGAGGTCGTGACCAGCGAACCGGAGTCGAACTGCTGGATCGTCCGCCCGAGCAGGCGCACGTCGAGGCGAAGCGGACCGAGGTCGAACCGCTTCGTCGCCCCCAGTTCGTAGTTGTCGGTGTTCACCTGGGAGTAGTTGGTGACGACGTTATGCGCCATCCCGTTGTCCATGATTTCCGGATGCGGGTGGGCGATGCCGTCGCCATTGGACTGAAAGGTCTTGGTGATGCGACGGAGCCGCGGGCTGCGGTCGCGGATGAAACCGGTCCACGCCCACAGCTCGATGCCCTGATCGGTGCGATACCGCACCATGGGGTTGATCGCGAGAAAGCCCTTGTCCTTGAACAGCTCGCCGGGGTGGTTGAGCGGCCCGTGCGTGAGCATGTAGGAGGCGGCCAGACGGTAGCCAAACTTCTTCTTCGCCCCGAGGTGACCGGAGGTGTCGAGGTCGCCCCGGTAAAAGCCGTACGAGCCGGCCATCACGCCGACCTTGGTCCGCGGACGGCTGAGGGGCCGCTTGCTGACGAGGTTGAGCATGCCACCCGGCGTGTGCTGCCCGTAAAGGATGCCCGCCGGCCCCTTCACGTATTCGATGCGCTCCACGAACGCGTAGTTGAAGCCCCCCTTGTTGCCAAAGAGAAGGTCCGTGAAGCCGTCACGTTGCGCACTGGCGGAAGTGTAGCCGCGGGAGGAGAACTGGTTGGTCTCCGCGGACGTCGTCTCGGCCAGGGCGGAGACGCCGCCAATAAGGCTCAGCGTGTCCTCCACCCCGACGGCGAGGACATCCTCGATCAAGGTCTCGTTCAGCACGATGACGTTGGTCGGAATCTCCGTGATCGGAACCGCCAGGCGCGAAGCGGAGGTCGCCGAGGTGGTGGCATAGCCCTGGACCGCGCCCGCCGAGACCTCAAAGGGAGAAAGCTGCACGGTTTCGTCCTGGGCGGGCTTGCGGTCGACCGGCACGATCTGAGCGGTGGCGAAGCCAGCCAGGATCAAACACCCGGCCGCAACGCGGGAAGGGAGCGTATGCATGGTGAAGGGGAATCAGGTGGGGTACGGGGCAGGGAACGGAGTCACTCGAACCGAAAGGAATACAGCTTCGTGCGGGTGGAGCGGAACTCGACGCACACCTCGCGGCCCTGCAGCGACTCCAGGTCGCCTCCGTCGGCCCAGGTCACCTGCGCACCGGTGGCGTTGATCTGCAGGATACGGCAATCATCGGCACCCCGGCCGGCGATCGGCGCACCGTCTCGGTCGAGCAGCCCGACGCGCATTTCTCCCAACGCCCCGGTGTCGAGGTTCAACCGCAAGCTCCGGCCGTCGACCCGGACCGGCCGCGTGCGGGCCGTCCCCAGCCGAAGGCCCGTGTCGAGGGACACAAACCCGTCGACACGCTGCACCCAGCGGAAGACCGCGCCGTCCGCCTGCCGTTGCCGCCCCGGCGTATCTCCGTGTGTGGTGCGGTAGCCGGTGCCGTAGTGCCAGATCTCATCGCCGCGAATGACGAACCCGGTTCCGAGGTAAACCATGTTCTCCATCTCCGAGCCCGGCAGCCCCGGGCGGACATAGGGCGCGCGGGAATACCGCTCCCATTTCACGCCGTCGCGGCTGGCGATGAAGTGCGTCTCGGTGCGCCCGTCGTTGCGGTGGGTGGACTTCGGCGCATGGCGATAGAGCGAGGGGAATCCGACATACCACTCCGGGGCGAGCGGGTAGCGCTGGATGGCGTTGGTGTAGACATCCGTATCGGCCGGGTCCTGGGCGTCGCAGGCGAAAACCACCGGAAGTTCGTCAGTGATCAAGGGCGCTCGTCCGGGGTCGCCCGCATGGCGCCCTTTGCCGCCCGGGACGACCGGAAGCGGCTGGTCCAGCCGCTCCGCCTCGGTCCGCACCAACCGCCGCCACTGGTTGCGCGGATCCAGCCGATCCCAGCCACGGAGGAAGAGCACGTACCGGCCCAGGGCCGGGTCCCAGAGGGTCACGTTCTGCGAGTCGCCTTCAAAGGGCAGCAGTGGTTGGCTGTCGCGCCGCCACCGCAGGCCGTCGGGGGACGTGAACCGGTAGATGCCTCCGCCGCGATAGACCGACGAAACGTACACGTAACGCTCGGCCTCGGTCCGCGCTTGCGGGTCGCGGAAGACGTTGCCCTCGAGGCTGGAAACACCCACGAGGTTGTTCGCCTGCCCGCTGGAGTGAGTGACAATCCCGAGCTCCGGCTTGGTCCAGTGCACGCCGTCCGTCGATTCGGCGTAAGCCAGGTGGGCCACCTGCGTGGATTCGCGGGTGTCGTACCACATCCGCAGGCGTTCCCCTTCATCGACCACGCTGACGTAAAACGTGATCATGAAACTCTCCCAAGGCCGGTCGCGGCGCAGCACAATCTCCCCCGCCGAGGGAGGGTTGATCGTGAGCGAAGTTTCCGTGTTCGCCGCGAGCAGCGCCGAGTCGAGCCACAGGTGGCGGGTTCCGGCGCCGGCGGCGGGAGCAAACCACAGCAGGACAGCCAACCCGGCCGATCCCGCCGTCATGCGGCGGAGGCGCAGGGCGAAGTTGGAGGAATCCCGGCGCATCTGGAACGACGCTCAAAACCGGCCCCGCACGCCAAAACTCAGGATCATGCCCTTTTCCGAGTACGCCTGGAGGTGATGACGTACGCCGTAGTACAACCGCTGAGGCTCGTTGAAGAGGTTGTACGCATCGATGTAGGTCTCGAGGGACGGACGGAAGGCGTAGCTGAGACTCAGCGTCGTGTTGCGGAAGGGCCGCTTGTAGAGCAACCGGGCCGCGGACGCATTGTAGGTGAAAAGGTACTCGCCCGTGTGGTTGACCAGCAGGTTGGTGCGGAACCGGCCGTAGGCGTAACGGACGCCGGCGTTCCAGGAGGTCGGCACGAACTCCGCCAGTGAACTCACCGCCTGGGTCACTCCGGTGCCGTAGTCTCCCCGGGTGTTGAGGCGGGTATAGTTGCCAAAGATCCCGAATCCCCTCACCCACTTTGGCCCGATGGAAACCTGCTGCTGGTAGTTCAACTCCAGCCCGCGGATCCGGGCGCGTCCGCCGTTGAACTGCGTCGTGACCGTGTAGCCGGAATACTGCCCGTTGAACCCGTTGTCATTGCCGGTGCCAATCACGCCCCCCGAACTGGTGAAGATGAACTTATCCAGGTCTTTCTGGAAAACTCCCACGGCGATCAGGCCGAGCTGCCGGAAGTAGTACTCCAGGCTCAAATCCCAGTTCTCGGCCGTCTGCGGCTGCAATCCCGGGTTGCTCATCGTCACGGTCCGGGCCGTATCGTTGACGGATTCCGTCGGGATGAGATTCGAGAACTGCGGGCGCGCAATGCCGGTCGAGTAACTGGCGCGCGCAATCAAGCGCGGCTGGAACGTGTAGGTGAGGTGCAGGCTCGGCAGGGTGTTCGAGTACGAACCCTCGCGGGTGCGCCAGGCGTATTCGGCGGCGGCGCGCTGCACGGGGTTCGCGATGGTGGGCAGGGTGCGGTTGATCACCCAGGCCTGGGCCTCGACCTCGGTCCGCTCCACCCGGACGCCGCCGAGCAGCGTCAATCGTCCGGCGCGCACCTGGCCCAACCCATAGGCGGCCGAGACATCTTCGTAGACGCGGTTCGTGCCGGCGAACTTCTGGCTTTCGCGATAATACACGTCCTCCACCCAGCGCGCCGGCGTGTCCTTGATGCTCTGGGCCAGCGAACCGATGTGGATGAAAGGCAGGTTCCCGAGCGCAAAGGCGCCGCTCCGGCGCAGGTTCGGATCGTAGAACGGAGCCAGGCTGTCGTCGGCCCCGCCCACCACTCCGTCGGGACCGGCGTAGGTGTACCGCGTGTTGTTCCACGTCGTGCTGATCGAATCCTGCCGCCGGTAGCTGATTCCGGCCTTAAGGAAGGCCGGCAGGCCCACCGGCAGTTCGTAACGCGCATCCGCCTTGCCGGCATACACGTGCGCCGCGCGCCGTCCGCCGGTCTGGGTCAGGACGCTGCTGCGGTAATTGTTGATGTCATACACGCTCGGTCCCCCCGTCTGCGTGAAGCGGGGAAACTCGCGCGATTGGGCCATGTCCAGAATCCATCCCACTCCGGAGATGGTGCTGGTGAGGCTGCCGCCGGACTTGTCCTTGGTGTCCTGGCCGCTGGTCTGGTCGAGCACGCCCGTCGCCAGGTTGAGATCGGTGTTGAGCTGCCAGCGATCCCGCTTGTGTTCACCCACGAGTTGCAGCGTCCGCTGGCGCTGGAGCTGGCCGATGCTGTTGACGAGCATCTGAAACTGCGACGCGGCGATGGCCCGGGCCTCGGTGCGGGTGTCGGTGTAATTGGGCAGGATGGCGCCGGTACCGGTGGGATTGCCGGCGGCATCCAGCGCCGCGACCGTCTGGCCGGTGAGCGCGCGGGACTCGTTGTACTGGTGCCCGCCAAAGGCGGTGTAGTCGTTGGCGGTGCCCCGGAGGCTCAGCCGGGTGTACTCGTTCCATTGGAAGTCCACCCGCCCGCTGAGGGTCTCCAGATGCCGGTTGAAGAAGTAGTCCGAAGCCTGGTAGCTCCAGAGATAGGCGGGACTCGCATTGGTCGACTGGTAGTCCCGGATGGTGCGCAGATAATCCCCGACGCTCTCGAAGTAGTTCGCGTTCACGGCCACCCCGAGATTTCGGTCACCGCCCAACACGCTGAAGACCCCCTGGTAGCCCACGGACAGGTCCGGATGCAACGGGCGATCCCGCCGCATCGGATTGTGGGGGGCAAAGGGCGGGGCCCAGCGCGCCCCGAAACGATAGTTGAACTCGTGCCCGCGGGCGGTGTTGAGCGGCGACCGCGTCTTCATGTTCAGGGTCCCGCCGATGGACGAGGCGTCCATGTCCGGCGTGATCCCCTTCACCACCTCGAACTCCTCAAACTGGGCCGTGACGTTGGTGGTGAACCGAACCTGGCGGGTTGCCGCGCTGGAGACCGGGGCGAGCAGGCCGCCGTCCATCGTCACTGCATTGAGGGACGAAGCGATGCCGCGTACCGCCACGGCGCTGACTTCGTTATCTTCCGTGACCGTCGCCGTCACTCCGGGCAGGCGCATGAAGACTTCGCCCGGATTCTGGTTGGCAAGGCTTCCAAAGGCGTCAGTGGCGGCGGCGGACAGGGCGTTGGCGGCGTTTTTCTGCCGAGTAATCGCCGCGGCGTGTCCACTGGCCTCCGCGGTTACCTGCACGGTCTCGAGCAGGAGAATGTCGGATTTCAAACGAAACTCGACCCGGGTCGGCGACGCGCCGGTCCCGACGCGCACCGTCCGCGTCTCCGGATCCAGCCCGATGTAGGTGACAGTGACGGCGTATTCGCCCGGCGGGAGGCCGACAAAATCAAACCGGCCGTTCTCATCCGTCCGGCCGCTGCGCCCCGCCTGCGGCAGATCGATGGCGGCGCCATTCAGGAGCGCTCCGGTCACGGCGTGGCGCACGGTGCCGGTGAGCCGCGCGCCTTCCTGCGCCGGCAGCGGCACGGCCAGGATCACCAGGACGGAGAGGAAGTTGAAACCGAGGGAGAGCGGGGAAGTCTTCATGGGGGATGGCAGCCAATTTGGGAGGCGAAGGGAGCGGGCGGGGGGCCGGGCTAACGGACCCAGGCTGTCTCGCTGGCGGAGACCGGATCCTTGTCACCCGTGGTGGGTGGTTCGTTGAACGGCAGTTGCCCGACCTCCTCGATGGCGCGTCGGTCCGGCTCACCCACGGTGCGGCCAATCTCCGCTCCCTGCCCCACCAGCGTGTCCTGCAGCAGCGGGAGGGATACCTCCCGTACGGCGACGCTTTGCTTCACCGCCAGGGCCGCCAGCGTCCCCACCGCCTGCCCCTGGCCCATGCAGATCGGAATCACCCGCGTCGAGGCCACCGCCTCGTGGGTGGCGGAGAGGCACTTGCCGGCCATCAGCAGGCCATCGACGCCCCGCGCGATGAGACTGCGCACCGGGATGGTGTAAGCGCGCACATTGTGCGAATCGACCCACGTGCCGGCCGGTCGGTGAATGTCGATGTGGTAGCCGCCCATGCTCACGGCATCCTCAAACTGGCGCCCGGCGATCAGATCCTCCGCCGTCAACAGATAGTCGCCCGAAACGCGGCGGCTTTCCCGAATCCCGAGCATCGGGGCGATTTCCCGCAGGTTGGCACCCGCAAAACCCGGCACGTGACGCTGGAAGAACCGCACCAAGCCGGGAATCTGTCCGTAGACCCGGGTATAGGCGTCGGTGACGCTGTGCACGTTGGTGGGGTCCAGCCCGAGCACGCGCGTCATGACGACCAGGAACTCGTCCGGTTGGTGCAACTTCACACCGACGATCCGGGTCTGCGGCACGTCGAGCTCCCCGGCGAGCCGCGCCTTCTCCACGAGGGCGGCATAACCGCCGCAGACGATGACCTGCATGCGGTCGATCCGCCGCATCATCTTCTCCCACAGCTCGGGGAAGGGCGAGAGCCACTCGCGGTAGTTGTTCGCCGGCACCTTGCACCCCGCGACAAACGCCGCGCGATCGACGCCGCCGAGTTTGAAGACGAGCGTCGGCGCCTGCACGAGGCCGTCACCCGTGCGGCCTTTGGCCCACGCCACGCCGCCGCGGGCGGCGACGTCGCCGTCGCCGCTGCAATCGATGGTCACCGCCGCCTCAATTCGCTGGCGACCGGATTTGTTCTCCACCACGACGCCCGTGATGCGGTCGCTTTCGCGAAGGGTCTCCACCACCTGAGTGTGGAGCAGAAGGTTCACCCCGGCTTCGCGGGCCAGCTGCATCGCGAGGATCTTCCACCAGTGCGAATCGATGCTGATCGCCGAGGCGCATTTCGGATCGAGTTCAAACGCGCTCGCCGCCCCCTGGGCCTGCAGGCGTTGCGCGAATTCGAGCGCCAGTCCCTTGACGATTAGCCGGTAGTCGCGGTCGTGGAAACCCAGCCACGGCAGCGTCGTCGAGATTCCTCCCAGGAAACCCGCGTTTTCCACCAGCAGAGTATCGGCGCCGTTGCGCGCCGCGGCGATCGCCGCGGTCAGTCCGGCCGCACCGGATCCAACAACGAGGACTTGCGAACGAAGGGTCGTGACAGGAGCGGTCATGGAAGCAGGAAGAGGGGCGTAGCGAGTGATGGACCGAAAGCGTGAGGGCAGGCTGTGGTCAGGGATCGGTGGTCAGTAATCAGTGGTCAGTGCGCGGTGAGCAGTGGCCGGGAAGCCGGGGTCTGTTGGTCCGTTAGTCTCCTGGTCCCTTGGTCCTTTAGTCCCTTGGTCTTTTGGTCCCTTGGTCCCTGAGCCGCAGAAATTCAGTGGAAAACCACGAAGGGACACGAATCGACACGAAGCACCGGCCTGCGCGGCGCGTTCACCTTAGGGTGGGTGGCAAGACCTCCGTTTTCGCAGGGTATTTCCATTCGTGTTTGTTCGTGTCCATTCGTGGTTCTATTGCCCGGATCCGGCTCAGTCCCTTGGTCCCTCAGTCCCTCTTCCCCTCACTCCCTTTGGCCGGCCCTCCCAGCCTCCACGCCTCGCCGAAGTAAAACGTGTCGGCGTCCTTCAACTCGAGGTTGTGGTGGCTGTAGTACGATCGCGCCGTGGTCATGCGCCCGGCGGGCCAATCGAGTTCCACGCCCTGGCGCACCAACTCGCGCTGGAAGTCGGCCAGATGAGCGGGCGTATTACGGACCTGCCGTGGCCGCAGGTTGTGCTGCAGACAAAAGGCGGCGACCGCGCCCGCGGACTCCCCGATATTCCACTCCGTCGGGTGGACACGGAAGGCCCCGTTGGTGACCGCGGTGACGCCGAGGTTCTTTCCCGCCGGCAGCAGGTTCTCCACCCGCACCGGAATCAGCGCCCCGAGGGGAATCTGCTGCAGCCAGTGTTTGCCGTGGGCGACCTCGGTGATGCTGCCGCCGCCGCCCCGCGCGGTCCGGTGGATGTCGACGCGATAGCCGCTGACCCCGACGGTGTCCGCGAACTTCACCGGACCGGTGGCATTACCCGGCGAGTCCGTGCGAAAGTGCTGCTCCCGCACGGTGAACTCCGCCTGCAGCCGGCGTGCCTCCCGCACATACGGGAAAGGCGCGAGTCCGTCGGGTGTATCGAACACCTCGGTGCAGGGGCGCAGCCCCGGGTAGCCCTTTCTCCCGGTCGCCGGATTGGGCGCCTCGGTCTGCAGCCAGTGAATCACGCTCAGGCTCAATTGCCGGGCCGCCGCGAGGTGCTGGCGGCGCTCCGCCTCTCCTACCCCGCAGAGGGGGCCGAGGTGATACTCGTTGGCGTGCCAGATCGCCACGGTGCGGTCGCTCGGATAAGCCCCGGCGACGAAGTTCTCGCGGCACCGAATCCGCCGGAAGCTCCAGGTGCTCGCAACGTAGGCACCCGGCCGCACCGCCCGGGCAAAATGATCCTGTTTCACGCCGAACAGATCCGGGAGCGTGAACTTCGGCTCGGCACCGCGGGAACTCTGCGCCGCCCGCCAGAAGGCGTAGTCGCGGGGTCGGGCGATGACATGGTTCTCTCCCGGGCGGTGTTCGAGCGCGAAGACATGGGTGAACACCATCTGCTCCCGCGGCTGGGCCCCCACTTCGGACGCCAGCGGCTCGCCGGTGACCGCACGCGCCTCGGCCCCGACAACCGATTCGATTCGCCCCAGTTCCAGGACATCACCGAGTTCGGTTCCGTCCAGGAAGTACTCCCCGGTTGCGACTGTGTCGGCGCCGGAATCCTCGTCCCGCAGCGTCACGGCCCGCACACGGTCTCCGTCCAGTGCGACCGCCACCGGTCGATGTCGCAACCAGAGGCGCACCCGGCCGGACGCGAGGTGGGGTGCCAGCATCTCGTACAAGACCGCGAGTCCCACGCGCGGCTCGAAGCACAGCTTGCTCACCCAGCCGGCCCCGGGGTTGAGAGTCGCGTCGCCCCGCGCGGCCGCACTCAACGGCGTGTGGCGACGGTAATACGCACGCACTCCCGCACGGAATTCGGCGTAGCTGCGCGTTCGGCCATACTCCTCCGCCCAGGGATGTTCGTCGAGCGGCACACCCTGGGCGGTGGCTTGACCGCCAATCCAAGAGGTCTCCTCGGTGAGCAAGACGCTGCGTCCCATCCGTGCGGCGGCCAAGGCGGCGGCCACCCCGCCCAGGCTGGCTCCGATCACCACCACCTCCGCACGCGCCTCCCGACCCGGCGCGGCGGCACCCGCAATCGCCGCCTCCAGCCGCGGGCGCAGGCCCAGGGGAAGGAGGCCGGCTCCCGCCGCCAGGCTGGTTCTAAGGAAGCTCCGCCGGCGCCAGATCATGGCGCGGCCGGGAATGCCGGAATTGGGGGGCTGGGGTGGGCAGGGCATCGCGGGCCGGCCGGAACGGACGGGGCCCGGCCGTCGAAATGGTCGCGTCCCGGTCCCGCAGGCCAACGCCGGAGTCCTGGCCTTTTTTTGAGACCAAGGGGCAAAAGGGTCCGCCCCCCGGGTGCGGTGGGCGGTCGTGGCCCGTCCGGGCCAGCGAGACCGATCCTCTCTTTTGGCGAATCAACCGGCCGCGTTTGTCCGGCGCTGCACTGCGCGGGCCAGATCCCGATCGAGGAACTTCAGGTAGGCCAGCAGCAGTCCGCCGGCCACCAGCGCGATGATAATCGGCACGAGGCCGAAGACGGTCTGAAAGCCCAACGACTCCCGGTACCGGCCCACCGCGAGTGCTCCCACCCCGCCACAAAGGGAATTGAGGCAGTTGGAGATCCCGATGGCCGTCGAGCGTTTCTCCGGAGTCACGAGCTCGAAGATTAAGGGATGGCTGTTGAGTTCCCCGAAGGCGCGGCACAGCTGGAACAGAAACGCGCTGCCGAGCACGATCGCCGGGCCGGTGGCCACCGAAAACAGAATCGGCCACGGGAGCGCCAACACGTAGAAACCCAGAAGGAGCGCCATCCGCCGCTTGGGCTGCCTGGCGCCGACGTAATCCGACAGCAGGCCGCCGCCGAGCGCCCCCAGAAACACCGGACCGGTGATGGCCAGATTACCGAAGAAACCCGACTGCGTCAGGTTCATCTTGAAACTCTCGTAGAGGAACAGCGGCAGCCAGGTGATGAGCATCCACGCGCCAAGCGAGAAGATCGCCACCGCCACCATGATCGCGACCACCGAGGGCGTCCGCAGGATCTCCGCGACCGTCGCCCCCAGGCTCGCCTGCACCCGCGGCGCGGCGGGTCCGCCCGCGCCGTCGCTCGTCCCCACCGGGATGTCGCGCAGGAACAACGCCTGGAGCAGGGCGAGCGCGAGGCCCGCCCCGCCCAGCACGATCAGCGTCGGCCGCCATCCGTAATGGTCACCGATCCAGCCCGCGCCGGCGCCGCCCACGATCGGTCCGAGGTTCATGCCGATGACGAGCGCCGCCACCGCCTTGGCCCGCGTCGCGGTGGTATGGTAGTCGGCCACGAGGGCCAGGGCCGCGGGAATGTAGAACGCCTCCGTCACCGCCAACAGCACCCGCGTCGTCATCAACTGCGCGGGCGAGGCGGCCAGACCCGCCGCCACGGTCACCAGGCTCCAGAGCGTCAGGCACCCGACGATGACTTTCTGCCGCGACAGACGATCCCCAAAGAACCCGGCCAACGGGGAACAAAGGGCATAGGTCCAAAGGAAGACGGTCATCAGCGCGCCGACAAACAGATCGGACAGCATCAGTTCCTTCCGGATGAGCGGCATCACGGAGAAGATGACCACGCGATCCTCGAGGTTCAGGAACCCCGAGAAGAAAAGCAGACCAACCACGACCCACTTGTAGCCGGGGCTGCGCGCCAGCGCTTCCCTCCAGGCCCGGAATCCGTTTCCGCCGCTCATGATCGCCCCCCCGATCCCGGGCCCACCCACCCCCGCCCGGCGGTCCCGCCCCGCAGGCTCGTTGGCATGAAGATCGTGGGAGCCATGCACATCCTAGCGAAGCACGGCCTCAGACCTCTTCAACCACGATGAACACCAATGGACACAGGTGAGGCGGTCTTCATCCGGGTTCATTGGTGTCCATCCGTGGTTCGCTGTTTTTGGGAACTCGACTTGTCCACGCTACGATTCGGGTTTCGAGGATTTTAGGCTCCGGCGAGCTGCGCCGCGGTCAGCTCATTCAGCAGCGGCCGGCCGCCCGCGTAGCGCACGAGATTGAGCGTGAAGATCTCCCAGAGCCGGATTCGGAACTTGGGACTCAGGCTCGAGCCGGAGATGTGCGGGGTGAAGATCACGTTGGGAAAGGCCCAGAGAGGGTGATCGGGCGGCATCGGGTAATGGTAGTGGGTGTCGATCGCCGCGCCGGCGATCCAATTCTCCCGCAGGGCGCGCAGCAGCGCCTCCTCGCGCACGATCGGGCCGCGCGCCGGATTCAACAAGTACGCCGTGCGCGGCAAGGCCCGCAGTTCCCGCTCTCCAATCAGGCCCTCCGTCGCCTTGGTCAACGGCATCGCCACCACGAGAAAATCCAGCCCGGCGAGAAACTTACTTTCCTCTCCGTTCCGGAAGACCCGGTGCGGCAGCACCCCCTCGGGATCACCGGTGCCCGGGACGCCATACACCTCGCCCACCGGGCCCACGCCGTGGCGCGTCAGGACATGCACCTGCAGACCGAACTGGCGCGCGAGCCGTGCTGTCTCGCGGCCGATGCCACCATAGCCCCACAGCCCGACCGTCAGCCCCCGAACCTCGCGCTGGAAGCGAGCCCCGCGATCCCACACCCGGGCCTCCTGGTGGCGCATCATCTGCGGGAGATCGCGGACCAGGTTGACCATCATCGCCAGATTCCACTCCGCAATCGGCACATCGAAACAGCCGCGGGCGTTGGTAGCTCGGATCCCCCGGGCCGGAAGACCCAGGCCGAAAAGCTGCGTGTAACCGGTGGAGGCTATCTGCACCCACTTCAGGGCGCGCAGATCCGCGATATTCTGCGGTGGAAACGTGCAGAAGAGCACCTCGACGTCGCACAGGCGCGCCGGGTCGAGCGCGCGCACGTGCTCGGCCGGCGTGTCAATCACGTCGACGGCATAGGCCATCGATCCCTGCAGGCTGGCGAGAGCCGCAGGCTCCGCCGCCACGTCGACGAGGATCTTGATGGGCTTCACGTCGACAGGACCTTGCCCGGCACGCTGTTGAACTCCCCGCTGCCCGGCTGGAACGGATACCGGCGCTTGATTTCGTCCGTCAGCACCACGCCCAAACCCGGCCGGTCGGGCGGCAGCACGTAACCGTCCTTCATCACCAGGCCGCCATCGATCACGTCAGCATGCAGGCCCGCGTAGTCCGGCGCCACCTCAAGGATGCAGGTGTTGGGCGCGGCGAATCCCGCATGGATGTTCTGCATGAGCGAGCCGCCCGCGCCCCACGCGTGGGTGGCCACCTGGCGGCCGCGATCCGCCATCATCCGCGCCACTTTCATGAACTCCCCCAGTCCGCCGGTGAACGAGGCGTCCGGCTGCCCGATGTCGAACGACTCCTCCTCCGCAAACACCCGCCACTCGTAGGCCGCCGTGAGGCACTCGCCGCCGGCGATCGGCACCGTGGTCGCGCGGCAGAGCTCCGCGTAGCCCCAGGGATCCGTGTACGGCAGGGGTTCCTCGAAGAAGAACAGATCGTACGGCTCCGTCGCCTTGGCCGCAGCGACGGCAATCTCCAGCGTCCACGTCTCGCCCGGGCTGTTGCCCATGTGCCCGTCGAGCATGAGCCATGCGTCCGGCCCGGCATGCGTCCGCATGAAGGCGAGCTTGTCGGCCTCGAAGTCCGCGGCCTCGGCCGGCGTCATCGGCGTGTACCAGCCCCGGCCGGGCGTCAGGCTGCCCGTCGCGACTTTCAGGCCGCGAAAGCCCAGGGAGAAATAGTGATCGATCTTTCGCGCGAGCTTGTCCTTGGGATAGTTGCTCGGTCCGCCCGTGGCATAGGCCGGCAGCCGCTCGTGACGGCACCCGCCGAGGAGCACGTGCACCGGCAGGCCGAGCTGCTTGCCCTTCAGATCCCACAACGCCGCCTCGATGCCATTGAGCACCGAGGCGCCCAGGCCCACGCGGCACCAGAAGTTCCCGCAATGGTACATCCGCCGCCAGAGTTCGGGAATATCCTCCACCGTCTGCCCGATCACGATCGGGGCAAAAAAATCCACAATCGCGGGCACAGCCTCCGGGCAGAAGTACCCGGCGTAGGTTTCGCCGATGCCGGTGTGCGGGCCGTCGGTCAGGACTTCGATGAAGGCGGCGCTGCGCAACTGCCGCGCTTCGCGGAGAAAGGGGTCGTGGGTGCACGGCCCGGTGAGGAGCGTGGTGCGGACGGCGGTGATCATCATCGCGAGACGGCAAAGTGCCGGGGCGCAAAGAGAATTGAAAGGTGGTCGCGCCTGCCAAAACTGCTGGCATGTTGGCGCCCCGAGGAAATCCGTCATGGGAAGTCGCCCGCGGCAGCCTGGCCGCCCGCGCCGCCGCGTTGCTGCGCGACGCGATCCATGCGGGAGAGCTCCGGGATCCGCTCCCGGGCGAGCATGAACTTGCCCGCCGCCTTGAAATCAGCCGCCCCTCCGTCGGCGCCGCCCTGGCCACGCTGGCGGCCGAAGGTCTGATCATCGTGCGCCAGGGCTGCCGCTCGCGCCTCGCCCCGCGGGCCCGGCGGCGCGCCCCCGCCCTGCCGGCCTCCGCCTGCATCGTGCTGCCGTCGTCCACGGATGAGATGTACCAGAGGCAGGATCACATCCGGCTCGAATTGCGGGCCCGCTTCGCCAGCCGCGGGATCAAATGGAACGAGGTCGCCTGCCCGCCGCTGTTTGGCCAACGGCCGGAGAAACACCTGCCAAAGCTGGTGGCCAGCCGTCAGCACACCTGCTGGATTCTGCGCATGGCGCCGGAGAAGACCCAGCGGGTGTTCGCGGACGCCGGACTGCCAACGCTCAACATCGGCACCTGTTATCCCGGCATCCAGCTGCCCTCCGTGGATGCGGATTTCGACGCCGTGGGCTTTCACGCGGCGAGTACGATCCTGGCCCGCGGGCATACCCGCATCGGCCTTATCCTCCCCTTGGAACGCCGGGCCGGGGACGACGCCTGCCGGCTGGGATTTCGACGCCGGATCGGTCAGGCGTCTCCCGGGACGGAGCTGACCGAAATCGCCGCCCCGGAAGATCCCGGCCGGTTTCGCGCTCGCCTCGACCCGATTCTCCGCGCCCCGCGCCGGCCGACGGTTCTCTTCACGATGCGCCAGCCGCTGACGCTCGTCACGCTGCTGCACGTGCTGGCCTCGGGCCTGCAAGTGCCGCAGGAGATCTCCCTGGTGTCGCGCGACAGTCATCCGCTGTTTGAAGCCGCCATTCCCGAGCTCACACGCTACGAAGGCGCCACCTCCGCGCTCGCCAACCGCATCGTGCGCATCACCGCCAACCTGCTCGCCGGCCGGCACGTCGCCCCGCGGCCGTCGCTGGTCACGCCCGTGTTTGTGCCCGGAGGAACCCTCGCCGACCTGCGGCGCTGAGCCGGCCCTACTTCAGCCCGTGGGTGGACTCCGGCCACTCATCCGTTCGAAACGGCGACGCCGGCAGGCCAGCGCGATTGAAGAGATTCCCGTCGGGATCATCCGCCCAGGCGTAACGAACCGCAACCGGCATCGGCACCTGAGGGCTGCGCACGATAACGGTGTCACCCTCGATGCCGGCCTCCGCCGGATGAAACCTCCGATCCTCGCCCGCGACCGCAAAACCCCGCAGTCCCTCGCCTCCGCGCGTCGCGAGACCTGATCCGCCCGTCGCGAAACGGACCATCGCCGCCCCTCCCTCGAAGCGCAGGCCCGCATAGCTCGGCCCGGACGACACGACTTCCTGGCCGTAAACCTTGGCCAGCGCCAGCCGCGCCAGCCGCTCGCCCACCGGACGCTTGTTCCGCGGGTGAATGTGATCCTCCCCCGCGTCCAGCGCGACCGCCAGGTGGGTGTGCGGCACAGTCTGCGCCGTCCGCAGTTGCGCTTCCCGCAACTCCGCCCACGCGGAAATGCCAACCACCTTCGGCGGCTGGCCGGGCACGCCAAGGCGCGGCAACTGGACGATCAAGAACGGCATCTCCTCCCGCCCCCACCCCGACCGCCAATCGTGGATCATCGCCGGCAGGAGTCGCTGGTACAGCCACGCCTTGGACGCGTTGCCTTCTCCCTGATACCAGAGCGCGCCGCTGACGGAGACCGGGAACAGCGGCGCGATGCGGGCGTGGAAGAGGCCCGCCGGCAGATTGCGATGGCCGGCATGCCAATAGGGAGGAATGGGCTTGGCGTCCGCCGGCGAACCATCGCGCCGCCAGGCTTGCAGCCGCTCCTCGTATTTCTGCTGCTCCGCCGGAAACGCCTCCATGCCCTGCCGCACCCACGCCAGGTGTGGGGCGAAGTCCGGATCGGAAGCCAGGGCCGCCGGGCTCATCCACGCCTGGATGTGGGTACCGCCCCAGGAGGTATCGATCAACCCCACCGGCCGCCGCAGCGCCCGATGCAAGTGCTCGCCGAAAAAGTAGGCCACCCCGGAAAAATCGCCAGCCGTCGCCGGCGAGCAGACCTTCCACTCTCCCTCCACGTCTTCGCGCGGCCCGGGCGACGAGGCGTTCTTCGTGCGCGAAACGAGAAAGTAACGTATCCCCGGATGCTGCGCTGCCTGAATCTCCGCCTCGGAGTCCAGCACCCCGCGGTCATCCTTGTGTTTGTACGCCATGGTCATCGCCATGTTTGACTGACCGGCGCAGATCCACACCTCGCCGCAGAGGACGTCGCGAATGCGAATCGTGTTGGTCGAGCGCAGGGTAATCTCGTGTGGGCCGGCCTCCGCCGGCGGGGCCATCGTCGTCCGCCAGCGTCCCGCCGTATCGGCGGTCACGCGGTGTGCGCTCTGCCGCCAGCTGACCGCGATCTCCACCGGCTCTGCGGGTTGGGCCCTGCCCCAGATCACGACGGGAGCGCCCGCCTGCAACACGAGGTGGTCGCTGAAAAACGAAGAGACGCTCACCTCGGCCCGCGGAGCCACCCCTCCGGCGGCCAGCGCGCCCCCAAGCCAGGCCACCCGGAGAAGTCGCGCGGTGCTCACCCTTCGCCTCTCGCGATTCATGCCAGCCGCGTGAAGCCGCGCTGCCCGCGCGGCACCCCGGACTCCTCGGCCAGGCGCCCCGCCGAGATGACCTCCTCCAAGCGGGTCCACGACGCCTCCATCGCCTCGAGCAGTTGTGCGTAGTGGGCCTCTGCGTGCGCCAGCATGAGATAGTGGTAGGTGCCCACCAATACGCCGTGCGTCCGCATCTGCCGTACGTGCAGCGCCTGCGCCAGCGGAGCGTCGGGCCCGAGGTCAAAACCGATCGATGGCGTCGCCGGCATCCCGCTCACGACGACGCGGCAGAGGGGATGGCGCGCCGCCAACTCGCGCAGACCCGCCTGCAGCTTCTCGCCGCGCGTCCAGATCGACTCTTGCACGCGCAGCCGCGGCACCTTCTCCAGCACGGCCAGCGCCGCCGCCGGCCCGACCCCGTCCGTCCAGTAGCTGGACGAAATGAAGCTCCCCTCTCCCGCCTGCATGACCGGCTCGCGGCCCACCACCACTCCAAAGGGAAAACCGTTGCTCATGGCCTTCGCGTAAACCGCGAGATCCGGCTCGATCCCGAGTCGTGCCATCGCCCCCGGAAATCCATAGCGCAGGCCGCTCGTGACTTCGTCCACCACGAACACCGCCCCGGCCGCCCGACAGCGTGCCCCAATCTTTCCAACGAAGTCATCCTGCGGCCACTGCGCGCGCATCGGCTCCATCACCACCGCGGCGAGATTGCCGCCGAGCTGCTGCAATGCGCGCTCGAACGACGCGAAGTCATTGTAGCGGAAAGGCACCGCCGTGCCGCGCAACTCCCGCGGCACGCCCCGGGGCTCGAGACCGGGCAGGAGGTGGCCGTTGAGGGCGTCGGTCTCGCCCAGATTGGCGGCGAGGTACCAGTCGTGCCAGCCATGATACCCGCAGAACGCGACCCCGCTCCGGCCGGTCGCCGCCCGCGCGATGCGCACCGCCATGGCCATCGCGTCCCCGCCCCCGCGCGCATAACGGACCTTGCCGGCCCAGGGGTGCAGGGCGAGCAACTGCTCGGCCAACTCCACCTCCTGCGGATTCACCAACGAGCAATAGGTACCGAGGGAGACCCGGCGGCGCACGGCCGCCGACACGTCGCGGTCGGCGTAACCCAGCAGGATCGCGCCGATGCCCCCCGCAAAATCGACGTAGCGCCGGCCGTCGAGACCCCAGACTTCGCAGCCCGCGCACCGCGAAAAGTACGACGGCCACTGCTTCGCATCGAACATCTCCGCCCGTTTCGAGAGGAGTCCCGTGCCACCCGAGATCACCGTGCGCGCCCGCTGCCACAACTCCGGCCCAGTCGGTGAGACCGGCGATGCGGAAGCTGGCAGGTGCGGGGCCAGCAGGCGGCACGCGTTGTGCAGGAAGATGTCGGCGATGTCGCCCCGCGTGAGTCCGGCATCCTCGCACGCCTCGCGCAGGCAGGTCAGCGATTCGAGTCCCACGAGCGCCATGGCACTCGTGGTTGGCGCCTGGTAGTCCGCCCGCAGCAGTTCGGGGTGCAGCCAGAAGAAGAAGTCGCCCGTCGTCACGCAGCGCCCGCGCAGCTCGCTGACCGCGAAGTCGGACCCCCACAACACGCGTCGTGGCCCGAGCACCGCCAGGGCCGCCCGGAAGGCCTCCGTCTCGCAGATGGCAGACGTGTCCACGACCGCGTGGTCGAGATCCGCGATTGCGTGCAGCCCCGCGCGGGCGTGGCGGTAGTTGAAGCTCCGCGCCACGTGCGCGAGGATCAGTCGCACCTCCGGATACCGGCGGGCCAATCGGCGCAACGAACGCTGGTTCTGCGGGTCCGCAATCGCTTCGTCGCGCACGAGGTGCAGCATCAGGCAGCCCCGCACCTCGTGGAGGATCTCCCACATCCAATCCGGGGCAAACTCCTCCACGGACGCGTTCATCGTGTCCGGCCGTCCCGCATAGCAGTGGTAAACCTTGATCCCACAGAATCGTCCGCTCCGCAGCGCCGCCGCCACCTGTTCGCGGTCATCCGCCGGTGAGGCGAGCAGTAGCGCCCGACTCAACGGCGAACCGCGGTCTCGGACCTCGGCCTCCACCCAGGCGTTGATCGCCGGCCGATCGGCCGACTTCTGCGGCATGCCGAAGTACAGGCCGTGAATCGTCCGGTTGGGCATGACTCGCTGCAGCGCCTGCCGGTGCTCCGCGCAGCCCAGCGGCCCCTGCCCCTCCAGGAACGGCCAGGCTCCCCGGGCGAAGTGATCCGGATGGTAAGGATGGGCGTGGATGTCGTAGACCTCCTGTGGCAGGAAATCCGCCAGCCGGGCGGCGATGACGTGGTCGCGGTCGGTCAGCTGCGAGACGTAGTTCATGGAGCGGGGCGAAGTCGGCGGTGGGCGGGTCAGGGCGTGAACCGCAGCGCGAAGACATCCGCATCTTTTAAGACGAAGCGCAGGCGCACCGGCCGGCCGGCGAGCGCGCCCAGGTCGGAACGGCCCCGCCATTGCACGACGCGCTCCAGTTCGTTGCCAATCTGCTCCTGGCAGTCCGCCAGCGCATAGCCGGGGAACGGCCGTCCGTCGGCATCCTGCACCTCGACCTTTACTCCGCCGGCAGCCGACGTCGCGAAGTTCAGGGTCAGCGCGCGGCCAGCGAAGATCAGCGGCTTGCTCAGCATCTCCCCGCCGTGGTAGTCGGCGCGCAGCGACGCGAAGCCGTCGAGCCGCAGCGAATACCGCCGCAGGTGCGCGGTCGGCTGGGCGTAGTCCTGGTTCACATAAAGAGACATTTCCGTCGGGCCCGTCGGCACGACGTTCAGCGCGGGGTAGTTCGTCCGCGACACCCAGTTCTGCGCGCCGATGCCGCCGCGGATGAATCCCTCCAGGAAAGTGCGATCGTAGAAACCCGCGTGCGCCGCCCCTTCCCCGGGGCGCGTCGTCATGAAGATCGCGTCCGAAGTGTCCTTGAAATAGCCGGGGTTCACCTGGATGGCCGCCGCCTGCTCGTCCGTCAGCACGCGACGCCGCGGCATGAAGCGCGCCGCGATTGCCACGTAGAGGTGCGGGGCGCGGAAGTAGGGACTCGTCTGGTTGGTGTAGAGGTGTTCGATCGGCGCGGGGCCCGCCGGATGCCGGTACTCCAGCAGGACCGGCGGCGACCAGTGCGTGAAGTCGGCGCTGTCGCTGCGGACGATGCGGCGGATGCTGTTTTCGAACACCCGGAAATAGCACAGGTATCGCCCTTCGGTCGCCGACCAGAAGGGCACGTTCTGCGAGTCGAACATGTACTTGTAGGGAACCATCGCCTTGGTGATCACCGGCCCCGCCCCCATCCGCTGCCAGCGCAGGCCGTCCGCGGACTTCCAGGCGATCAACCCGCTCTCCATCGTGCCACCGAGGGCCTTGAAACGCTCGTCCGCCGGCACGCCCGGTCGCTCATCGAGAAACGGGGAGAAGTTGTGCGAGGCGGGCGGCGCATCGGCCAGGACGATGTTGTTCCGGGTCGAACCGTGGGCGGCGAACTGCGTGAGCTCCGGCCGCGTCCAGGTCACGCCGTCGCGGGACTCCGCGCGGCACGTGACCTCGCTGTTGCTGCCGTCGCGGTCCGCCACGGGCTTACCCCGGTAGTAGGCGTAGAGGCGGTCGCCATCACGCACGACAGTGGTGTAGCCGCAAAACGGTCCTTCCCATGGCTGGTCGAAGCGGAGCACCACCCCCTCGTCGCGCGGGGAGTGCAGGTGCAACCGCGCGCCGGTCAGCTTCTCAATCAGAAAGTGGTCCACGAACAACTCCCGCCGCGACCCGATGTCGAGGGGGGCAGTCGCACCCTGGAGGCTGCCGGGCGCAAGCAGCAGCAGGTGGCCGAGGGCGACCCAGAGGAAGCGGAGACGAGGGAGAATGACCATCGGAGTCGGCGGGGGAGTGAGACGGAGGAAGCGTGCTTCAGTCGGCCACGTACACGGCATAGACCCGGGCTGTACTGCCGACCGGAAACGTCACCTTGATCGCCACCGGCCGGTCCGCCGGCAAGTCGACAGAGCGGTTGCCCGGCCAGACCACGTCGACGGCGAGTCCGCTGGCGGACACGACCGCGGCGGCCGCACCCGAGTACCCGGGCAGTGCGCGATCCCGGGCGTCGAGCAGTTCCACCCGCAGCGGTGCGCCGCCGGTCACCCCATCGACATTGAGGCGTAGCTTCGCGCCGCGACCGGCCGTGAGCGGCGCCGTGACGAAATGCGCCGGGTTGTCGTCCTCCTTCGGCGTGAGGTGGCCGAAGCCGTCGCGGCGCAGGGTCGCCAGGCCGATCTCCATGGACTTCAGCTTCGCCCCGGTGTCCCAGTGCGAGTACCAGAGCATCGTGTGCTCGCCCTCATTGACGAAGGCATGGCCCTGGAGGAGCGCGATGTCGTCCCACTCCCCTTCCCGGCCGCGGGAGATGACCTTGAAGTCCGCCACCGGCTCGCGGAAGTGGATGCCGTCGTTGCTCAGGATCAGGCCGAGATCGACGCGCACGCCGAGCAGGTGCGGGGCCCCTTTCGGCGGCGGAGTCGGCGCGTCCTGCCACTGGCCGTAGAGCCCGATCAGCACGTTGCCGCGATTCCAGATCCCCGCCCCCATGTGCGTCTGCTGCCCGGTCACCCGGGGGTTGGCGAGTTGCCCCGGCCGGGCGAAGGCCAACGCCTTGGCCTGCGACCAGTGCACGAAATCCGGCGACCGGTAGGTCAGCATGAGACGGCCGGCATCGGTGCCATCGTTGCGTCCCGCCCAGGGAGCGATCAGCTGCCCGGGCGTGTAGTAGAAGTCACCGAAGCGGTAGAGGCCGGAGGCCTCGAAGCGCTCACCGCCGGCATTGGCCGGGCGGTCGCCAACCACCCGCCACGTCAACCCATCCGCGCTGGTCGCGGTCACCGTCGCGCAGATCCGCTTCTCCTTCACCCCGAGGTTGCTCATGCCGCCCGGGATGTCCTCGTACGGCACATGGGCGATGAAGGCCGCCTTGTAGCGCCGGCTCGGGTCCGGGTCGGCGGGGTCGTGCATGACCGAGAGGAAGTCGTTCACGCGGGTCAGCGAGAACGGCACACCTTCGATCAGGCAGATGTTGTTCTTCCGGCCGCCATTGAACTCGACGAGGCCGAGTTCCGGTTTGTTCCAGTGCACACCGTCCTCGCTTTCCGCGTAGCACATCGGCCGCCACATGCCCGGAGCCTGGCCCTTCAGGATCTGGGTTTCGAACATCCCGAGGTACCACATGCGGAACTTGCCGCCGACCTTGAGGACCGAGCCGTACAAGATCGCGTGCCCGTGATCCGGCGCGCCCGCGGGGCCGCGCCGCAGGACCGGATTGGCCGGGTGCTTGGTCGCGGGCACCAGGGTGAGCTTCAGGTTGTGCTGCCAGGGAATGCTGTGGTCGTCGAAGGCGAAGAGCACGCGCTCCGCGGCCGGAGCCGGGAGGAGAAGCCGGCCACCGAGGAAGAAACAGGCGGAAGCAAGGAGGCGTAGTTTCATGGGGAGGCAGTGGGCAGGACTGGTCAGGCTTGAAAGGCTCACGGTGACGCGGGCCCAGGCCGCAGAAAGTCGACCAGAGCCTCCTGGAGGTTGGCGTGCCCGGTCCGGCCATCCCCGCGGTAGCGCAACTCGACCTTTACGCCGAGCGGCTGCAGTGCTCGCGCGAGCATGAGGCCCGACACGGCGGAGTGCGTTGGATCCGTCTGCGGCTCCCCGGGCACCGGCGGCTTGTCCTGGTTCGGAAACTCCAAAAAGACCGGCGGATCGTCGCGGCTGGCGAATTCGATCGGGGAAAAGCGGCGGATCTGCGGCAGGTGCGCCTCGCGCGCGGCGAGGAACGGCGCAAACGACTCCGCGCGGGACGACCCGGCGTAACCGAAGGCGTGCGCGCCGAACACGCTATTCGGGATCCACTCGCGCAGCTGCTGGGGGTCGAGCGAGACGACCGGGGACTTCGCGGCCACGGCCGCGAGTCGCGTGGACGCCCGGGCGATCGGATCCGCGCCCTGCGGATCTGCCATGTCGTCGTGCAACGCCAGCCAGAGCACGGCGCAGCCGCCGGCGCTTACCCCGGAACCGGCAATGCGCGCCGGGTCCACCTTCCACTCGGGCGCCTTCGCCCGCACGAACTGCAACGCACGACGGGCATCCCCGAGCGGCCACTCCACCGGCGGCGACACGCCCGCCGCGTGGGCATCGACGAGGAAGCGGTAGTTCACCGCCGCGACCGAAATCCCGGCTTTGAGCAGCGCCCGCACGTCGAGGTGGCGGTGGATTTCGCTCTTGTCGTCGGCGGCCCAGCCGCCGCCATGCACATAAAACACCAGGGGCGTGGGCTCCGCCGAACTCGCCTGCCAGAAGTCGAGGGTCTGGCGAAAGTGGGGACCGTAGGGCACCTCGGACCATGTCGGCGGAGTGGCGTCGGCCTCCGCCGTCCCCTGCTCCCGCTGCACCTCGGGCGGCGGCATCCATCCGGTGCGGTGCTGCTGGACCGGTTCGTAGCGGCAAGTCACAAAGAACAACCCGGTGCGGCGGGCGCGGTCCGGCGGCACATGGATCTGGACCTGGGTAAACCCGTCCGCGGGCCAACTCTCGTAACCGTCCGTCGGACTCGGCGCGAGGCCCTCGCCGTTCAACTCGACCTGCAGCCCGCGCACCTCGACAGCGGGCAGGCGCAGGCGAAAGCCGATGCCGTGCTGCAGCGACCCGGCATCGTTGTCCTTTGCCAGGAGCAACGCCGGTGCGGGGGTGTCGAGCCCCAGCTTGATTTCCGGCCCCGCTTCCAGGAAGCGCTCGAGCGCCCCGGCGGCGTGGCCGAACTGCTCGCGCAGGTTCCGCCGCAGACCCGGCAGGTCGGCGGGCGCGAGCGCCCGTTTGGCGTCCGCCGTCACCGCGCAGACGAAGGACGCCCGCCCCACCGTCTGCGGATACAGGAATCCCACCGCGAAGTCCGCCTGCCGATTCCATAGTTCCACCCGGCTGCGCCGCCGTTCCGCGGCCGTCGCCCCATAGGCCGTGACAAAATGACCGACAAAGGACTTCACCCGGTTGACCGGGTAGCCCTCCGTCCGCTCATCCAGCCAAATCCCGTTCCCGATGCGCAACAGGCCGCGCGCCCGCGCCACCGCGCTCTGCTCCCACGCCACCTCCAGGGTCGCGGTCATCGTGTGGTACTTCGCGTATCCGTAGTGGGCGCTGTAGAACAACGCCGACCCACTCCAGGTCTTCTTCGCCAACGGGGCGAACTCCGGGCCGCCGAACACCCGCTGCGCATCCGCCTCGAAGCGGTCGGATGGGAACCCCGCCTCGCGACCCGCAGCGATCATCGCCTCGGTCACGCGCCAGTCCCACGGTCGCAGCGCATAGTTGGAATAGGCACTGCCGGTGATCTCCGTCATGATCTGACCGTGATACATCCGCCGCGCCCCGAGTTGGTCTGGCGCATACTCCTGGAGGCCGGTGCCGTGAAGATCGAGGTGCACGTCAGGCTGGTACTGATCGAACACCGACACTACCGCCGCCAGTTCCGGCGCCTCCTCGGGCTTGAGGAGGGTGAGCGATTTCACATCCCAGACTTTGCCCGCCGCTCCCGTCCCGGTGTAGGGATCCACTTTGTGATCGTTGCGGAATCGATCCGTATGGAAAAGGGCCAGGGGATTCACCACCGGCATCGCCAGCACGACCTGCCGCCGGCGGGTCAGCACCGCGTCGGGATCATCGCCCAGCAGCCACTCGATCAGGGCCAGCGCGCCGGTCGTGCCGCTGCGCTCCGGACCGCTGTGCAGCGCCGTCACGAGGCAAACCTGCTTGTCCGTGTCGGGGACCGTGCGATCCGTGATCCTGAGCAGCCAGACCGGCAGGCTCCGACCGCTCAGCCCGCGCGCCTCGAGGGTCACCCACTGCGGGTGCCGCTGCCGCCAGAACCGCAGCGTGCCCTCGTACTCCGCCTGCGTCAGGCGGTGCATGGGCGGATAGGCCGTCGCCACCTCCGCCGCACGCCCCGTGGCCGGCGCCAGCGCCAGCCACGCGGCTGCGGCGAGGGCCCGGCGCGCCCCTCCTGCTCGCGCGGACACCGCGCCGCGCCCGGGGGGCCGCGCATCGTGGTTCGAATCCCGGGTCATGCCTCGATGCTTCAACCCACCTAGAAGGACCCCTTGATCCCGAGGTTGAAGTCGGCGCCGAACTTGAACCGCCGGATGACCTTCGCCCATTCGGGCACCGCCACGGTGGTCGAATACCGTTCCGTGATCGCCTCCGCATCGAACAGGTTGATCGCCGAGGCGTAGAACGAGAACCGCTTCGAGAAACGGTACTCGAAGTCCGCACCGACCAGCGTGCGCGGGGCGAACCAGTTGTAGGTGTTGGCGGGAATCGCGGCGGAGGGCGCCTGCAGCGCGCTCCGGACGCGCGACTTCTGGTTCACATTGAACCGGGCCGAGTACTTCGGGCGCGAATAACTCACACCCCAGTTGAGTGTACGCGGGGTATAGCCGGTGAAGTCGGCCGTGTTCGCACCCTTCAGCCGCAGTTCCGTGTAGTTGAAGTGCGCCTGCAGGCCCCGGGCCCAGGCGGGCAGGAAGAACAGGTCCTGCTTGTAGCTGATCTCGAAGCCGTTCACCTCGGCGTCGCCGACGTTCTGCTTCGTGATGATGTTGTAGCCCGTGTACTGGTCGGGGAACTCTTCCGGGATATCGTACTGTGCCAGCGTGGCCGGCGTCGCCGCCGTCTGCAGCACGCCGAAGAAGTCCTTGATCCGCTTCGAAAAGACCCCGACGGTCCCCACGCCGCCCTTCACGTTGTAGGTCTCCAGGGACAAGTCGTAGCCATCCGAGGTCCATGGCTTCAACGCGGTGTTGACCACGTTGATCGTGCGGGTGACCGCCGACGGATCGGAGATGGTCACGCCGGGGATGATTTCCGCGAGGTTCGGCCGGCCCATGGTGCGCGCAAACGCCGCGCGCAGCAGGATGTCCTCGGTCACGGCCAGGGTGGAGTTCAGGCTGGGATAATACCCCGCATAGTCGCTCAGGGTCCGGGAGCCGCGGTTCTTGTAGAGGAGAAGCTGCCGCGCCTGTGCGTCGGTGGTGATCGGAATCAGGCGTCCCTGTGCGTCGCGCACCAGCCTCCCGGCGGAGTCCTTCACGTACACGGCGCTCGGGTCGGTGAGCGGTCCCTTGCCCTCGTCCTCGGTTTTTTCATACCGCACGCCGCCGACCAGCCAGAGCCGGTTGTGGAGGAACTTCGCATCCGCCCGCACGTATCCCGCGGTGATGGTTTCCTGGAGGTTCTTGGAAAACAGCACGTTTTGCGCGTACGAGGTACCATCCTGCAGCACGAAATAACCGGGGTTCGAGCGGTAGAGGTCGTAAAGTTTGACCGTGCTGATCCACTGCATCGTCCGCCCGGGATAGTAGGGCATCGCCGTGGCCGAGTACTCGCGATCGACCAGGTCGTAGTTTTTCGCCAGCCGATCCGCCGCCGTGCCCGTCGGCCGGAAGCTCCAGCGCTTGAAGTCCCGGCGGAGGTCGCGTTCCTGGTGATTGTAGGCGGCCCCCACCCTCATGGTGAACAGTGACAGCGGACCCACGGCACCGAACTCGCGGGTCAGATCGAGTTTCAGCGCGTCCTTGGCGTCGGTCACGTTGTATCCGCCATACGAGCTGTCCACGCTGTTGATCGTGTAGTTGCCGCCCTCGAAGATATCCACCGGATTGCCGGCGCGGTCGAAGGCGCTCACCTCCATGGGCTGGGCCGAGCCGCGGTTGATGGCCTGGCCGCGCAGCACGAGATTGGGGAGGTTGATGTTCGCATCGCCGAAGTAGCCGCGCTCGACATCCCGGTAGCCGATGCGATCGCGCCCGGCCGAACCGTTGAACTCGGCCCGCCAGGGACCGCGGTGGTAGCGATAGTTGAAGTTGTACTGGCCGGTGCGTTGGAATCGATGCGCGGTCGGAAAGCTCAGCGCGGCGCTGCCGACGCCGGTGGCCGCCCCCTGCACGAACGTCTCCCCGCCGGTGGCCCCGGCGCCGTACAGCAGCCGCAGGCGGTTGTCGTTCACCTTGAAGACGCCGTCGACCCAGAGGACATTCGCCCGGAACGTACTGTGCGCACCGAGGCGCCATTCCGCGGTCAGCGCGACATCGGAGGCCTGGGTGATGCGCTCGCCGGGAACGATGTCCGTCATCGAGAGGGCCAGCGTGGCCAGGTCGCGGTTGGAAAAGACCTCGCGGTAGCGGTTGAACCGCGACGTGTGGCCGGCCGCAAAGGCGAAGGCCAGCGACTTGTTCACCGGCAGTTCGTAGTTGAGGTTGAAGCCGGGCTGGAAGGGTCCGGTCGACAGATCCGGCCGGCTCCCCTGCCGCCGGTGCAGCCCGGTGGTTTCGAAACCACGGCTGTTGAAGGTCGCGTACGCCTTGTAGGAGAAGAGCGGGCTCTTCCGCTCGAAGCCGCTCTTGCTGATCACGTTCACTGCCCCGCCCTGGGCATTGGCCGGCAGATCCGGCGTCGGCACCTTCGTCACCTCGACCCGGCTGATGTTGTTGAGCCGGTAGGCGTCGAGTTCCACATTGCGGCCGGTGCCGCCCGAGGTGCCGTTGGCCACCTCGCCGCCGTCGATCGTCACGAGTGTGCCGCTGCTCGGCAGGCCGCGCACCGAGATGCCGCGCGCCACCGTCGAGGAGTACTCGATGCTGATCCCGGGCATGTACTTGAGAAGCTCCGCGGCGTTGCCGTCGCCGCTGTCGCCAAATTCTCCCACCGCGACGACGTTGCGGATGTTCGCGGCATGCTTGCGCTCATTGAGCGAAATCGCCTGCGCGCTCATCCGCTCCGCCGCCACCGAAACGGCATCCAGCAGCACGACTCCGCCCTCGGACGCACCGGGCTCGAGGTCGAAATCGCGTCGCACCACCTGCCCGGCCCCGACCGTCACCTTGGCCGACTGCGAAGCGAGTCCGGCATACGTGGCCACCAGAGTCACCTCACCCGCGGGCACGCGGGACAACTGGTAGGCACCGCCGCCGTCCGTGAACGTTTCCAGGTTCGTGCCGGCGACCGCGACGCGCGCGTTGCTCACGTAGTTGCCGACCGCCACGTTGAAGACCCGTCCCTGGATTTCCCCGGGATCCGCCGCCGCCAGGCGGCCTGCCGTCCAGCCCAACCAGAGCAAGGCGATCCCGCCGAATTGCCAGCGGACGCCGGCCGATCTGTCGTTTTGGGTCCTCATGAGCATAGGGGTAATTCTCCTGCGAGTGCCAAACCGGAACCACGCGGGACCCAAGGTACCGCGGGGCAGCCCGGATGAAAGCGCGGGCCACCTGCCAAAAACACTGGCAAGTCGGTCGGAGGGTCCCGGGATCGGCGCCGCCGTCCGGCGATGCGGGCCAACGAGAGCCGTCCGGGGCCCCGCGGCTGGAGACGCCCGCTCAGGAACCGGGTCGGCCCGATCGCCCGGCGCGGGCGTGGAGCGCCGCCAGCATCTCCTCCAGCCGCGCCGTAATCTTCTCCGCCGCCGGCACCTCGAGGTAGCTGCTCCGGGCCCGCCAGGTTTCGTAGCCGCCGGCCGCGTGATGCTCGGCCGTCGGCAGGTAGCCGTTGTATCCATTAGCCAGCGACACCGTGAAGTGCCGGGTGAAGGGGGTCTGCCGCTTCAGCCGCAGTCCGATCTCGACGAAGACCTCGCACGGCACCGCCGCCACGCTCAAATCGCCGATGCGATGGACCTGCAGGGTCACGGGCACCGTGTCGGGGTATTCCGCCAGCTGGATCGTCTCGCGGGCATAGATCGCCTTGCGGTCGCCCCACTGGCCATCCGGATCCCGGGGGGTCGCCGCCAGCACCCGCCGGGCCTGCTCCACTTCCGCCGCGGTGCCCTTGCGCACGGCCAGGGTCAGCTCCGCCTCCTCCGTGTCGAGTGGGGCCTCCTTCCGCCAGCGAATCGTCTCGTACGCGGCCATGGCGGCGTCCGCCACGCTGCGGGCCACGAGCTTGATTTGCTCGCCCGGGGCCCGGCGGGGACGCACCGGTTGCGCGAAGTTCACGTTGTTGATGTTGCCGCTGGTGCCGTTCGACATGAGGCCGACGAAGGCGGGCTTGCCCGCGTACCGGGCATCTCCGGCGCCCAGACGCGCTCCGATCTCCCGGGCGAACTCCCCGAAGTAATCGGCGCTGATCGCGGGATTTCCTCCGACGTAGTGCAGGCTGTAGTTGGCGAGCAGCCCGATCGGCCGGCCATCGGCGAGGCTGCGGGCCACCAGGATCGCGACGTCCGGGTCGACCGGGCCGGCCGGCACCGAGGTCTTCGGATTCGCGTTGCCCGGGTTCATCCACGCCCGGTCCGCCATGCCCCCGAAGGGGTTTTCGTAGGAGGCACCGGCCTTGACCCACCACCGCCGGTTGAAGACCTGCGTCGGGTCGCTGCCAAAGGCCCAGCCAATCTCTGCCGGCTCCAGGTTTCGCAGCGCCTGCAGGATCCCCCGGGCAATGCGCGGCGGCAGTTCGCGCACGTACTCGGGATCCGGATCGCTCTGGAAGGCCGGGGTCATCGCCGCCGCCGAGTGCGTGTGCGTCGCCGACAGCAGCAGCTCCGACGGGCCCAGTCCCGTCTCGGCCGCCACGAGGCGTTTCACCTCCTGCACAATCTCCCGCGGCATCAGGCAGGCATCCACGACGCAAAATACCAGCGCCCGCCGGCCATCGTGCAGCGCCAGCACCCGCGCCTGCATCGGATCATGGATGCTCCCCGCGAAGTTCCCCTTCATGCTGCCGTTGACGGGCGCCGGAAAGCGCGTCGGTGAAATATCTTGGGCGTACGCCCCGGCGCGCATCGCCGCTGCAGCCGGGGCGGCCAGCGCCAGCCCGAGGCTGAGCCAGAGAAGAAGTTTCATGGGGTGCAGGGGTGGTGCGGACTGATTCCGCCTCCGCGGCAGGGTCGGCCGGGGGGCGGGAAGGCGTCAAGTCGTCCGGTCGCGGTCGACCGAACCGGGATTGCGTTTTTCCGCCGGTTGCGCGAAGCTCCTGCCGTGCCCACCTTCAGGCGTCTCCCCCGCTTGTTGCTCGCCACGGTCGCCTTCGCCTTGCCGGGGCACGCCGCCGTGGTGATTCACGAATACGCGCTTCAGGGCACGCTGGCCGACAATCTCGGCGGATCACCGCTCACTGGCATGGGCGGCCAGATCACCGCCCTGGGTTACGTGTTTGCCGCCAACCAGGGGCTTACGCTGACCAGTCCGTTGCTCAATCCGGCGCATTACTCGCTCGAGTTCTCCTTCCGCTTCGATGACGTCAATGGCTACCGAAAGCTCGTCGATTTTCACGACCGCGTCGACGACGGCGGCTTCTACATCCTCAACGGAGCCCTGAACTTCTACCCGGTGATTACCGCCAACACGGCGGACTTCACCCCAAACACCACGTTTCACGTCGTGCTCACCCGTGACGGTGCCAGCGGCATCGTGAACGGCTATGTCAACGGTCAGTTGCGGTTCACGTTCAACGACACGGGCCCGGGCGCGACCTTCACCTCCACCGGCAACAAGGTGACGTTTTTCGCCGACGACTTTGCCACCAGCCAGGGCGAAGCCTCCGGCGGATCCGTGAACTACATCCGCGTGTACAACGGTGCGCTTACGGCCACCGAAGTCGGCACGCTGTTCGCCACCGGCGCCCCGTCCGTCGTGCCGGAGCCCCGGGTGGTGCTCCTCCTCGCCGGCGGCAGCCTGGCCCTCCTGGCGCGCCGGGCGGGAACCGAGGGGAGACCGGGCCGCCCAGGCCGGCGCCCGCGGGACCGCTGAGCCCGGGATCGCCGGGGAACTTGCGCGGAACCTTTCCTTCGCCCAAGTTTCGTCACCGTTGCCATGGCCCGCCTTGCCACCCATTTCCTGTTCTCCGCGACCTTTGCCGTGATGGCGGGCCCCGACCTCCGGGCACAGACGGCGCCACCCGCCTCCCCGATCCTGAACGCCGCTCCGGCGGACACTCCGGCCCCCTCCTCCTCGTCGCCGCGGCGATCGCGGGCCATTTCAGGCGAAGCGGCTGCCGCCCTCGCCGCCGCGGCTCCGAAATACACGCCCCCGCCCCCGAAGCCGCCACCCAAGCCCGAGGAGGAAATGGTCGACATGCGCGAGGTGGACAAACCCAAGAACGCCATTGTCCGGCTCCCGAAGTATATCGTGCAGGAGAAGAAGCCCGCCGTGTTCCGGGAGCGCGACATCCACACCGAAAAGGGGCTCACGGACATCGCGATGCGCCGGTACATGTCGGAGGCGGACCGGGCGCTCAACCGCTGGACGCTGCCGCTGTTCGGCATCTCGAAGGAGGCCCGGGCCCGTGCCATGTACGAGGAGGACGAACGGCTGCAGAACATGAGCGATCTGCGCGATGCCGGCGTCAACGCCACGCGATCGGATCCGGCCGCTGGGTCTTACATTCTGCGCGAGTCCCAGAAGACCTTCCTGCGATCGAGCGACTTCGGCTGGAATGGCGGCGGACCGCGCTGACGGTCCGGTTCCCCGCTCACGAGGCGCGCGGCGGGGTGGTGGGCTCGGAGAGTGCGCGGGCCAGTACTTCCCATTCGGCTTCGAGGCTGAGGCTGGCCGCGGGGCGGGGCCGGCCGGCGCGGGCATACCAGTAACCGGCATTGGCCAGGTCCCCTTCCTTCCGGTGCAGGTAGGCATGAACCCAGGATCCGTCCCGCGACTCATCCGCCTGGGCGCAGGCATGGGCGGCAGACCAGTCTCCGCGGGCATCGTGCCACAACGCCCGAAGCGCGCCACTCCATGCGGGCGGCGGTACCGCATCGCGAGCCAGCGACTGTTGCAGCGCTTGAAATGACATTTGCGCCAGCGTGCCCGGCGGGTTTCTCATTTCAACCACAACTCCTCCGTTTGCCCGCCGCCTCGCCGATGTCCAATGCCGAACTCGTGATTCTCCGCGAATTGCTCGCGCGAGAACCTCACTGGGTCTCCGGTTCCACCCTGGCCGCCAAGCTGGGTGTCAGCCGGGTCGCGGTCTGGCAGCACATGGAAAAGCTCCGCGCCGCCGGCTTCCGCTTCGAGGCCCAGCGCGCCCGCGGGTACCGCATCGCCGCCCGCCCGGAAACCCTGCACGCCGGGCTGATCGATGCGCAGCTCAAGGTGCGCCCGCGCGGGTTCTCGCTGCTGCTGCTCGACGAGGTCGACAGCACCAACGACGAGGCCGCCCGGCAGCTCGCCGCCGGACGCCCGGCGCCGTTCGTGGTCCTCGCCCGGCGCCAGACCCGCGGTCGGGGCCGCTTTGGGCGCACCTGGTTCAGCGCCTCGCCCGGCAATCTCTACGCGAGCTTCGGGTTTCGGCCGCACCTCGCGCCGGATCGCATGCCGAAGTTCACGCTCTGGATGGGAGTCAACCTTTGCGAACTCCTCGCGAACCTCACCGACAAGGCCCCGGGGATCAAGTGGCCCAACGACCTCCTCTACGGCGACAGGAAGGCCGGCGGCATGCTCACCGAGGCCCGGGTCGACGCCGACCAGATTCGCGACCTCGTCTTCGGGGTGGGGATCAACGTGCACGCCCCGACGGCGGGCTGGCCCGCCGAACTGGCCCACCGCGCCGTGGCCCTGGACGAAGCCGCTGGCCGGCCCGTGGATCTGAACCGGCTGGCCGCCGCGCTCGTCGGGCGGGTGGTGCTGGCGTATCACCGCTTCTTCGATGGCCAGCACTAGCCCGTGTTCGCCGACCTCTGGAATCGCTACGACATGCTGCGGGGACGCGAAATCACCCTGCACGAGGGAGGACGGCGGCATGCCGGGCGGGTGAGCGGCCTGGATGACGAAGGCGCCCTCCTCGTCCGGGACAACCGCGACCGCCTCCACCGCTTCCGCGCCGGCGAGGTCACTCTCGCCAAGGGAGGCGGCTGAGGGCGATCGACCGGCCGCCCCCCCGCCGGTTTGTGCTGTCGCTTTGGCTGAACATTCTTTCACATTTCCGGTTCAAAACCACATGCCCGATCTGCCGACCGCCATCGAAGTTTCGCACCTCGTGAAATCCTACGGCGGGGTGATGGCGGTGAACGACATCAGCTTTACCGTCGCCCGGGGGGAGATCGTCGGCTTCCTCGGGCCAAATGGCGCGGGCAAGTCGACCACCATGCGGATCCTGACCGGCTATCTGCCCGCCACTTCCGGCAGCGTGATGATCGCCGGACTTCCGGTCGCGACACAGCCGGACGAGGTCAAGCGCCGCATCGGCTACATGCCGGAGAACAACCCCCTGCCGGAGGACATGCGGGTGTCCGAGTACATGTACTTCCGCGGCCGCCTCAAGGAGGTCCCCCGGCGCAAGCTCAGCCCGCGCATCGATGAGGTCCTGGAGATCTGCGACCTGAAGCGCGTCCGCCACAAGATCATCGGGCAACTCTCCAAGGGCTATCGCCAGCGGGTGGGCATCGCCGAGGCCATCCTGGCCGAGCCGCCCGTCATCATCATGGACGAGCCGACCATCGGCCTCGATCCCCACCAGATCCTGATCGTGCGTGATCTCATCGGCAGCCTCCGCGGCCGGATGACGGTGATCATCTCGTCGCACATCCTGCCCGAAATCGAGATGACCTGCGACCGCGTCCTGATCATCAACCAGGGCCGCATCGTCGCACAGGGCACGCCCGCCCACCTGCGCCGGGAGATCTTCGGGCACTCTTCGTATCGCCTGGAACTGGCCGGGGATCTCACCTCCCTCCCGGCCGTGCTGGCCGCCGTGGACGAGTCGCTGCGGAGCACCGCCGTGGGGGATCCCGACGCAGACGGTTTCCGCCAGGTCACCCTCACCACCAGCCGCGACGGGGAACTCGGCGAACCCCTGCTCTCCGCGCTTCTGGGCCGCGGCTTCCGGGTCCGAGCGCTGAGCCGTGAGCATCCCACGCTCGAAGACGTGTTCCTGGCCGCCACCCGCCGGAGCTGGGACGTCGTTTCCGCCCCGGGAAGCCCGCGCGGCCGGGAAACGCCGCCGCCCCCGCCGACCTGAGCGCGCCATCCGCATGCCTTCCCTTTCCCGACCTTCCTTTCCGCGTCGCGCATGAAACACCTGCCCACGCTCCTCAGTCACGAATTGCGGATGCTGCTCGTCAGCCCCGCCACCTATGTCGCCGCCACCCTCTTCCTCGGCTTCATGGGACTGATCTTCACCAAGATCCTCGAAATCTACTCCGGCGCCCCGCAGGAAACCTCCCCCGCCATCGTCTATTTCCAGCTCTTCTGGCTGCCCGTCTGCGTGATGGTCCCGCTGCTCACGATGAAGTGCCTCGCCGAGGAACGCCGGCTCGGCACGATCGAGACGCTGCTCACCACGCCGGTGACCACCAGCGAAGTCGTGCTGGCGAAGTTCGCCGCCGCCTACCTGCTCTACACCACCCTGTGGGCCTCCACCCTCGGCTTCTTCTATTTCCTGAAGCGCTTTTCCGGCGACGACCGGTTCCTGGATCCCGGGCCGCTCCTCGGCGGCTTCCTCTTCATCGCGGTCTCGGGCCTGCTCTTCGTCGCCATCGGCGTCCTGGCGAGTTCCGTCACCCGCAACCAGTCGGTGGCCGGCATCCTTGGCTGCGTGGCACTCGCCACCCTCATCCTCGGGGGCAACGCCCTCTCCGACTCCACCTGGCTCGAACAGGGGCTCTTCCGCCCGCTGAAGTCGATCGTCGACTACGGCCACATCTTCGCGCACCGCGATGACTTTGCCCGCGGCGTCATCGACGTCCGCCATCTGCTGTTCTATGCCAGCGGCACCGCCCTGGCGCTCATCTTCAGCATCCTCAGCGTCGAGGCGAAGCTCCTGCACGCATGACGCTCTTCACCAGTTTCCGCGCCGCCCGCTGGCTCCGCACGCTCAACCTCGTGCTGCAGGCCTTCCTGTTCCTCACCTTCTTCGCCGGCCTGAATTATGTCGCGAAATACCAGCCCTGGCGCTTCGACCTCACCCGCACCCGGCAGTTTTCGCTGTCACCGGAAACGCTGTCCTATGTGCGCAACCTGTCGCGCCCGGTCCATGTCGTGCTCACCCTCTCGCCGGAAAGCGACAGCGCCGACGTGCGCGGCTTGATCGACGAATACGTCAACGCCACCGCGGAGCACCCGGCCGGACGGATCACCAAGGAGGTCCTCGACGTCTACCAGAACCGCCGGCGGGCGGAGGAACTCGGCGTCGATCAGGCCGATCTCCTCGTGCTGATTTCCGGGGACAAGCGCCGCGTCGTCACGGTCAACGAGCTCTACACCCTGAAGAACAAGCAGCGGGAGTCGTTTCACGGGGAGCAGGTCCTGACCGCGGCGATCCTCGACGTGTCCTCGCCCGGCCGGCAGAAGATCTACTTTGTCGTCGGCCACTCGGAGCTCCGCCTCGGCGACGCCGATCCCAACCGCGGCCTCACCTCCGTGCGCGATCAGCTGAAGCTGCGGAACTTCGAGATCGAGGAGGTCGACCTCACCGTCACCCGCCGGATTCCCCCGGATGCCGCGCTCCTCATCATCGTGGCGCCGCAAAGCCGCTACTCCCGGCCGGAGCAGGAACTGCTGCGCCAGCACCTGGCCGCCAATGCCGGGCGCCTGATCATCTTTCTCGGCCCGGGGCAGAGCGCGGCCGCGCTGGGCCTCGACGACCTCCTCCTCGACTGGGGCGTGCTGGTGCACGACGACTGGATCTGCGACACGGGAGCGGAAAACGTCTCCGAGAACGGCGATCTTCTCATCCGCGCCTACGCCCAGCACCCGATCACCAAGACCCTGCTCGAGTACGCGGCGCATCTCAGCCTCGGGGCGGCCCGCACCGTGATTCCCGATCCGGGCCGGTCTCTCGGCGGCGGGCTCTCGACCGTCACGCTGGCCGCCACCTCACTGACGGCCTGGGGCGAACGCAGCCTGCGGGCGGGCAGCCTGCCGCGCTACGATCCTGGAATCGACACCCGCCCGATTCCCGGGATGGACCCCCCGGACCGCCTGGGCATCGCCGTCGCGTCCGAGCGCCTCGGGGTCCGGGACAACCTCCCGTTCAGTGTGCGCGGCGGCAAGCTGGTCGTCTTCGGGACCGGCGACCTGATCGCGAATTCCCGGGTCGATCGCGGCAACCTCGCGATCTTCCTCAACGCGGTGAACTGGACCGTCGATCGCGACCGCCAGCTCAGCATTCCTCCGCGCCCGGTGGAGCGGTTCCAGCTCACGCTGAGCGCCGCCGACTTCACCCGGCTGCGCTACACGCTCCTGCTCGTGTTGCCCGGCAGCACCCTGCTGCTCGGCCTGCTGGTCTACTGGACACGCCGGGCCTGATCCACACGTTTCCACCGTGCCGATGACGCTCCTCCGCGAACCAACCGTCCTCCCTCCGGACCAGACCCTCTGGCGGCGCCCCACCCGGTGCCAGCGGGCGCGGCCCGGCGCAGCTCGCACGTCTCCACCGCCGGCCCTTGCGGGCTAGTTCGCCGCCTCCCCGTCATGCGCACCAAAGTCACGCTCGTCCTGATCTTCCTGAACGTCGCGCTGTTCTTCTTCATCTTCAAGTTCGAGCACCAGTGGCGCACCGCCGACGCCGCCCGCGAGGCCCGGCGCAAGGTCCTCGGTCCGGAGGCCGCCAACATCCAGTCCGTCGAGGTCGTCTCTGCCACCACCGCCGCGAATTTCCGGCTGATCCGCGAGCGCGACGCCTGGTTCCTCACGAAACCACTCGATCGCTGGCCGGCCAATCCGCACGCCGTCTCCACCATCCTCTACGGACTGCAGTTGCTGGAGCACGAGACGAGTTTCACCGTCAAGGACCTGGAGCGAAACAACCAGACCCTGGCGGACTTCGGGCTCGATCCCGCCAAGCCCCGGCTCACGGTCACCTTCACTTCCGGCGACGCCGCCGCCGGCAGCCAGGCCCCGCGCCAGTCCACGTCGCTGCGAATCGGGGATTCGACTCCGGACGGCAAGCGCCTCTACGTCCTGTCGCCCGATGGCACCCGGGTGCACGTCGTCAATCGCAGCCTCGCCGACAGCCTCTCGGTCCCGATGGAGCAGCTGCGCTCGGACACGCTCTTCGGCGTCGGCGTCTTCGAGGCCCGGTCGCTCAGCCTGCAGATTGCGCAGCGGACCCCGGAGGCGGGAGCGACGACCGGCGTGGGACGCGTGCGGATCCGACGCGACGGCACGCGCTGGACCTTCGACGCCCCGATCACCGCGCGCGCCAGCCGGACCGCGATGGAGATCGCGATCAAGGACCTGAATGCTCTGCGCGCCAAGGCGTTCCCCGCGAGCGCAGTGTCGCCCGCCCCGTCGGCCGCCCCTTCCATGCGCATCGCCCTCGAGGGCACGAACAGCCGGCTCGAGGTGTTGTTCCTCGGGGAGCCGGTGCCTGCCGCTCCGGGACCCGCCCGAGCCGCCGGCGCACCCGCCGCCACTGCCACTGAATTCTACGCCCAGCTCGAAGGCCGGCGCGCCTTGTTCACGGTCGAGGTGCCCCACGCCCTGCTCGACGTGCTCCGGGGCGCGCAGGAGAGTCTCCGCGAGAAACACATCCTCGACTTCGACGCCGCGGCCATCACCGCCATCGCGATCGCTTCGCCGCTCCAGCCCAACCTGGAGCCGTTTGACCTGAAACGCATCATCGACACACCCGCCGGGGCGCCGCGCGATGCGACCCGCGAATGGCAACTTGTGCGACGCGGCGAGAATCCCGCCGGGCCGCGCACGATGCCGGCCGATCCCGCGGCGATGCAGCGGCTCCTCGCCCAGCTCGCGGGCCTCAGCGCCCGGCGGTTCAAGAGCGACGCCCCGACCAGCGCCGATCTCGAAGGCTGGGGCTTCAACCGCCCGATCCGCGAAATCACGCTGGCCACCGGCGGGGGCGCCCCGCCCACGGTCCTGCGCCTCGGCACCGACGCCAACCGCAACGTCTACGCCCGGGTCGGCACGGCGAACGATCCCGGAAACTCCATCTACGAGGTACCCCGGGAGATCCTGGACGAGTTCCCCCTCGCGCCGACGGCCTGGCGCGATCGGGCCGTGCTCGAGCCGCTGCCCGCGACGGCGCGTTTCAGCGCCTTGAAGCTGGGGGATCTGGAGACCAAACAAGTTGTCTACCAGACCGCCTTCAACGCCGCGGGCGAGGCGGCCAGCTCCCCGCGCGATCCCAAGGCGCTGCAGGCCCTTCTCGGTGCCCTCCGCAGCCTGCGCGCCCGCGAGTATCTCCCGGGCGGCTTCACCGAGAGGATTACCGCCGGCGGCGACGAGCGGTCCTGGCGCTACCTGCTGGAGGCGACGGTCGCCGTGCCCGGAAGTGCCGGCACCGAGCAGACCAGCAACCTTGCGGTTCATCTCACCGAACGCGTGGGAGGAGTTCAACAATACGCCGGGCTCAAGGAGCTCAACACGGTGTTCCAACTGGAGCAGCCGGTCGTCGACGCCCTCTGGTCGCTCATCTACGGTCCGCGCGATCCGGGACCGCCGCCCGAAAAGAAACCGTGAGCCGCGCCCTGCGGGCCGTCCATGGACAACTGGCTCAAGTACTGTGCGTTTGGGGCACGCGCCTGTGCCTCGTATGCCTGCGCCTGCGTCCTCTGGTCGCTGTGGCTCGTGCTGTTGGCAACGCTGGGGATCCAGCTCTATGTCGCGTCCCGGCACGAACTCGCCGTACCGGGCTTCCTGCTTCGCCGCATCGAACAGCGCCTCGCCGAGTCCGGTGTGCGGGCCACCTTCGCCCGCACTTCCTTCGACCCCCAGGGCCGGATTCTCATGGAAGGCGTCCGCGTCTTTCTGCCGTCCTTCCCCGAGCCGGTCCTCACCGCCCGGGCGGTCTTTCTCCGCCTTAACCCGCGGATGCTAATCGCCGGGGGGCTGGAAGCGGAGGAACTGCAGGTGATGTCGGCGGCGCTGATCGCGCCCGCCCAATTCACCCCTTCGGGGCGTCCGGAGGAACTCGTGGGGGCGCTCGACGCGACCCTCGCGCCGGTGGATCATGAACTGCTGGTGCGACAGCTCACCGCCCAGATTGGCACGCTGCCCCTTTCAATCACGGGCCGCCTCCCGCTTCGCCGCTCCGACGGCGGCCAGCCCGGACCGGCGATCAACGAGTTTCTCAACCGCCAGTTCGCCACCGTCTGCCGTCGGGCACTGGAATTTCAGGCGCAGCTCGCCCACGTCGAACGCCCCTTCCTCGATCTATACCTCGCCACCGACGATCGCGGCCAGGTGCAGCTGGCCGCCGCCGCCAACGCCCGCCTCGTCCGCCTGCCTGCCCCCCTGGCCGCCGAGGCTGACTTCCCGGTCGCTCGGACGCAGCTGCGACTGGGACCCTCCGTCCAGCCGATCCACGTGGCCGTGACCGCCGCGGAAATCCGGCGCCCGCCGGAAGGCAGCGCGCGGGATATCCGCGCCGACGTCTCCCTGGAGCTGGACGCGGCGACGTTCAAGGTGACACCGCGCAGCGCCCGGCTCGCGCTCTCCGCCGTGGAGGTCGCCGGAGTCGAGGGACGCTCGGTTTCGGCCGAGCTCCAACCCGGACCGCTGCCGCGCCTCGCAGCCCAGGCGACGTTGCGCCTGCTGGACGCCCCGCTCTCCGTCGCGGTGGAAGCGAACTTCGATTCCCGCACGGCCGACCTGCGCTTCGCCGGCGACATTTCGCCGCGAGTCCTCGATGTCATCAGCCGCCGGGTCGGAACCAACGTCCGCCGTTTCTACGACTTCGATACCCTCGAAGCCAAGGACGGCCATGCCCGCTTCGGCCCCGATTGGAAGTTCAGCCGGCTCTCCGCCCGCGTCCGCGTGCCGCGGATGAATTCCTATGGCGTGGTGATGGAGGACGGCCGGGCCGCCGTGGAACTGGAGCCCGGCCGCTTCTATTCACCGGAGGCCTTCGCGCGCGTCGGCGAGAACCACGCCCACGGCAGCTACGAGCACAATCTCCGCACGCAGGAGTTCCGGTTCCTGCTCACAGGCCGCCTCCGGCCGCTCGACATCGGGCGCTGGTTCGGACCGTGGTGGCCGAATTTCTTCCGCCAGTTCGAATTCCCCGCGGCGCCGCCCGACGCCAGCGTGGATGTGCAGGGAGTGTGGCGCCAGGGCCGGCAATCGCGGATCTTCGTCTTCGCCGAGACCCCGCACGCCATCATTCGCGACACCCCGCTCGAGGCGCTGCGCACCCGCCTCTTCATCCGTCCGGGCTGGGTCGACGGCCTGGAAGCGTTTGCGATGCGCGATGGTGGAGAGGCCGAGGGCACCTTTGCGTACCGCGCGAACTCCGACCTGGTCTGGGACTCGCTCGACCTCGATCTCTCCTCGAGCTTCGACCTCTCCGTCGCGAGCGGTCTGATGGGACCGGCCGGGGCGAAATCCCTGGCGCCCTTCCGGGCCGCCACCGCACCGACGGTACGCGTGCGCGGCACGTTGCACGGGCCCGGCGCCGCGCCCGGCGCGGAGGACCGGCTTTTTATCGAGGCCCGCACCATGGGGGAGTTCCGGTTGCACGACTTTCCGGTGCAGGACGCCGCGTTCACCGCCCAACTGCAGGGACATGACGTCAACGTGGAGCGTTTCAACGCCGAGTTCGCCGGGGGCAAGGTCTCGGGCAACGCCCGGGTCTGGGGCAACGGCCCGGGGCGGCGAGTGGGCTTCAACGTCTCGCTCGACGGCATCAACCTCGGCCAGGCCGTCACCACGCTGCAGGGGTTTCTCGCCCAACGTCGCGGCGCCCCGCCGCCTCCGCCCGATCGTTTCGTCCAGGCTCGCGCCAACCTCCACCTCAACATTTCCGCCTCCGCGGAGGGCGCCTACGACAACCCCTTCAGTTTTCGCGGCGACGGCAACGCCTACCTGCAGGGCGCGGAGCTCGGCCAGGTGCCCCTGCTCGGCCTGCTGTCGGAGCTGTTCACCTTTACTTCCCTTCGCTTCACGGAGGCGCGGGGCAATTTCAAGATCGACGGCCCCAAGCTCGCGTTTCCCAAGATCGAGTTGCGCGGCGCCAACTCGGCCATCGACGCCCACGGCGACTTCGCCCTCGACCGCCGCGAACTCAACTTCGTCGCCAAGGTTTTCCCGTTTTCCGAAAGCGGCAACGTGCTCAAGACCGTGGTCGGGGCCGTCCTGACCCCCCTGTCCAACGTCCTCGAGGTGAAGCTGACCGGCACCTTCGAGAAGCCGCACTGGGCCTTCGTGATGGGTCCGACGAACCTGCTGCGCGCGATCGCGGAGGGCGGTGAGAGCCCGAAGGCTCCCGCGACTCCCGAAAAGCCGCGGCCCGACGCCGAAGCTGCCAAAGGCCGGACCGATGCTTCCCCTCCGCCGACCCCTCCCGCGCGCCCGGAGAATCCCTGATCGCCACCAACGGCGACCGGATGCCGCCCTCCCCCACGTTTGGCGGCGGAAACTTCCGCGGTTCGACGTCTTGACTCACCCGCCTGAGCTTCGAGAACAGTGACATGTCCGTGCTTGCCCTGCTTCGCCAACGATTCGCCGTTCTCTTGCCGGTATTGCTGCTGGCCTGGGCCGGTTGCAGCCGACCCGACTCGACGCCAGGCGCCGTCGCCGCCCTGCCCGGCAATCCCAAGGTACCGGCCGGCGCCAAGAGTTCCGGTGGGCTGCACGCCGTGATGCAATTGGACAAGGGAGAGATTGAGTTTGAGCTGTTGGCCTCTGCGGCTCCGCAGGCGGTGGAAAACTTCCGCCTCCTGGCGGAGCACGGCTATTACGACGGCCTGACCTTTCACCGGATCCTCAAGGGCTTCATGATCCAGGGTGGCGATCCCATGGGCGACGGACGGGGCGGAGAGAGTGCCTGGGGAGGTACTTTCCCCGACGAGATTGACCGGACCTCGCCGCTGTACCGCGCGGGGTACAAGCGCGGCGTGGTCGCCATGGCCAACCGCGGTCCCAACACCAACACGAGCCAGTTCTTCATCATGCACCAGGACTATTCCCTGCCCCCTTCCTACGTGATCTTCGCCAAGGTGGTGCGGGGTTTCGAGGTGCTCGACGCCATCGCCGAGATGCCCACGACGCGCGGCCCGGACGGGGGCATGAGTCAGCCCCTGGCGCCCCCCGTCATCCGGAAGGTCACGATCAAGCCTTAGTACGTCCGGACGCGGCAAACCCGTGCTGTCCGGGGTTCGGCCGGACAACCCGACCATGACACCCTGCCAGCGGGGGCGTTCTTTCGCCAGAACGGCGCCGCCTGAGGCCGTCGGTATTCTTTACAGATCGTCCCAAGGCGAATTCTCCGGCGTCGGGATGCGTAGAATCCATCAGATTGTCGAGCAGACGGATACAAGACTCGAACCCCGGGGTTGCTTGCGGGCATAGCAAATGCTAGTTTATTGCCAAAGCATAGACTTGTGAACCTTTCCTGGCTGAAGACTCGGCACCTCTTGGCAGCGGGCGCGACCCTCTTGTTCGCGCTCCCCACCTCGTCGTGGGCAGGCACCTACACTTTCCGGCCATCCCCCAACGACCTGTACGACTTGGACCACGGTTACGCGTACACGTGGGGTATCACGTCGACCACGTCGGGCGGGCTCTATTCCACCTTGAAAAGCGAGCTGGCTCCAGGGGGCGGATACGACCTCACCAGCGCGAAGATCACGATCTCCCAAATCTACAATTGGGATGTGCGGGATACTTCGAACACCCTTTTCATCAACCTGCTCGACAACCCCCGCACCGGAGTCCGCACGATCGCCGATAACCCGGCGGACACGGGCGTCAACCAGGGTGCGGTCAGCAACTATTTCGACGGAAAGATCTCGACCAACTGGACCAGTGGCGGATGGAAGGCCTACGGCTACACCACGTCGGGTTCGCTTGTGTCCACGGGGGCAACGAACATCGACCTGGCGCAGTACCACGATGCCGACGGACCCACCACGGCGATCAACTACGTCTACAACTTTACCGGTGAGCAGCGCTCGACGCTGTTGGGTTACATCCTCAACGGGCATCTCGGCGGAACTGGATACGCCGATTTTGGCATCGGGTTCGATCCCGACTGCCACTATTACAACCTCGGGATCACCTTCGAGATTCTAACCACACCGGAACCGCCGGGCGTGGTCTATGTGACGGACCGGGCGGCGACCGTCGGACTGCTGGTCCTCGGTCTGTTGGTGACGTTCCGCCACCACTCCCGGCGCCGCAGCACCCGGGTGTAGACGGCGTCCGCAACTGGGAGGAAGACCGCAGGCGCCCGACGCCTGCGCCCTTTGCCCTTTCACCTTCTCCGGCCAGCGGAGAGCAACCGTTGCCCGGCCCTACCCTATTCGATCCCGCACGCCCTGCGGGCACGCTTCAGGACGACCGCGGCCACCGCCCGGGCCCGGGCAGCACCTTCACGCAACACGGTTTCGACGTGGTCGAGGTTCGCGGCGAGTTCCGCCCGCCGGGCGCGCGCGGTCGCGAAGTGGTTCCAATAGTGCTCGAACAGGGCCTTCTTCAGATCGCCATACCCGAGCCCGCCGGCGCGCAACCGATCCTCGTAATCGCGGCCGACCTCGGCCGGCGCAAACAGCTTCAGCAACTGGATCGCGAGATTCTTGTCGGCGTCCGGCTTGGGTTCGGCCGGAGCGCGCGAGTCCATGACGATGCTCATGATCTTCTTCCGCGTCGCCTTCTCGTCGCCAAAGATGTCGATGGTGTTGCCGTAGCTCTTGCTCATCTTCTGGCCATCGAGCCCCGGCACCACCGCGAGTTCGTCGCGGATCTCCGCCTCGGGCACAACGAAGGTCTCGCCATAGGTCTGGTTGAACTTGATCGCGATGTCGCGGGTCATCTCCAGGTGCTGCTTCTGGTCGCGGCCCACCGGCACGCGCTGCGAATCGTACAACAGGATGTCCGCGGCCATCAGCACCGGATAGGCGAACAGCCCGAAGTTGGGCGAAATGCCCTTGGCCGTCTTGTCCTTGTAGCTGTGCGCACGCTCGAGGAGGCCCATCGGCGTCAGGGTTCCCAACAGCCAGGAGAGTTCCACCACCTCCGGCACGTCGCTCTGCCGCCAGAACACGCTGTGCTTCGGATCCAAGCCGCAGGCGAGCCAATCCAGGGCGACGCCGAGCGTGTTCTTCCGTCGCTCGGCGGGATCGAACAGCGACGTCATCGAGTGGTAGTCCGCGATGAAGTAGAAGCTCTCGCCCCGGGCCTGCGCGTCGATCGCCGGGCGCATGGCACCGAAATAGTTGCCGATGTGAAGGGTGCCGGAAGGCTGGATACCGGTAAGCGTTCTGACCATGGGAAGAAAGAGTGTCGCCGGGAGATTTCCGCCGGGGCAAGCGCGTTTCAGTCCCGCCGGGGCAGCAGGTGCACCGACTGGCGCACGTGCGCGAGGGTGTTCTCCGGCAGGACCCCGCTGAAGGCGACCGTCGGCATCACCAGGGCCCGCCGCCCGAGGATCGCGCCGGGGTTGAGCACGGCGTTGCAGCCCACTTCAGCCGCATCCCCCAGAATCGCGCCAAACTTGCGCAGTCCGGTGGCATGGACGGCCCCCGCCGACTTGATCACGATTTCCTTCTGGTCCAGCCGCAGGTTGGAGCAAATCACGCCCGCGCCGAGATGCGCCCGGTTCCCGAGGATCGAATCGCCGACGTAGTTGAAATGCGGCACCTGCACTCCATCCAGCAGCAGACACTGCTTGAACTCACAGGCGTTCCCCAGCACGCAGCCCTCGCCGACAATCACGTGGCCCCGGATGAACGCCCCCGGGCGAATCTCTGTGCCGGCGCCGATCCAGCTGGGCCCCAGCAAGGTGCCGTAGGACGGGAGTTTCACGCCTTTCCCCAGCCAGACCTTGCCCTCCACGTGCAACCCGGGCGGGCAGCCGGTCAGCGGAGGCGGTTCCGGCAGGGCCGCCAGCGCCGCACCGATTTCTTTCAACCATTCCCATGGCGGCAGATCAGGACGGAAGTGCGGGGCAAAGTGCGCAAGGGAATCCGGCAGGGTGAAGTAGTCGGCCGCTTTCATCGCGCGCAAAGGGGTGGAGCAACCCGCACCTGAACGCAATGGAAACGACATCTCCAGCCACTTCCCGTCGCGCGGACCGCCCTCGCACGTGGTTTCCGCATACCCCCGGCCACCGCAACTTCCAGGTACCAGGCCGAAACGCGACCAAGCGCCAAACCACCGGCGGCGTTCCGGGGCCGCGGAGGCGGATACTCCGAATCGCGCCCGCTTCAGCGCCCGGCCCGGAAGTTGCCCACGGCTTCGCTGGTGCGCAGCGCCCGCCCGTAGACCCGCAGCGACCGCACCGCCGGATCGATCTTCAGTTCCTTCGCCCCATTGGCCGAGCGCAGGTGCGGGCTGAAGCGACCCCAGCCAAACTGGCGCTCCTCTCCGCCATCCTGCAGCACACCGTCGACCACGAAGGTGATGATCTTCGGCCCGCCATCGACCGTCACCACCACGTGCCGCGGCTGGCCCGCCGCCAGCGTGCCGGCGTCACTTTCCCACGCCGATTCGGTCCGGCCGTCGTGCAGGGTAATCCGCAGCGCGCCGCGCGCCACCGTGCGCAACTCCAGGCCACGACCCTGCGCGTCGCGGTTGTCCAGCAGGACGCGGCCGGGCGCCGCGGCGCCTGCGTCCACCCAGAGGTCCAGGCTGAAACCGGCGCGCTGGTCCGCACCGCCGTGGTCGGCGCGCTTGGCGTCGCGCACCTGGAACTCCGGCAGCTTCGGCATCACTGCCGTCCGGGGCATGGACGCACCGTCGCGCGTAGGCAGCGTGAGGGCGAGACCGTCGCGCGCCACCGTGCGCGCCTCGAACTGCCCGAACAACCCCTGCACCAGGGCGGCCGGCACTTCATGGACGCGCCCGACGTTCTTTTGCGTCTCGGTGACGAAGAATTTCCCGCCTTCTTCCACCAGGTCGGGGTAGCTCATCCGGATGAAGGGATCGTCGTCGTAGAGGAGAATCTCCGGCTGCGTCCACTCGATCACCTTTCCCTGCGGGGTGTCGCGCTCGACGCCCGCCATGAGCCAGGCAGGGTTGCGGTCGTTGTACGGGTTGCCCGTGGCGCCGGAGGTGTCGGCCTGCATCGCGGCGATGAACGGCCCGCCGTGGTTGTGAAACCAGTACAGGAACTTCCCGTTGTCGCAGCGCCAGACGAAGTTGGCCGCCCGCGGGTGCTTCACCCGGCGCCCGCCCGGGGCGTAGGTCTTGTAGGCCGGCGGCGTCCAGGTGCGGCCGCCGTCGCGGCTGTAGGCCTGCACCGGCCAGCCGTCGACCGTGCGATAGACACAGTAGAGCGAGCCGTCGCTCAGCGCCGCGATGCTCTGCTCCTCCGCGACCCGACCGCCGCCGGGCGGGGTGCGCAGACCCACGTCGCCGTCGGGCAGCGTCTCGAAGGTGATCTTCGCCGGGTTCCGCTCGGTCAGGAGATTGCGACTCTTCAGGAACGCGCCCTCCGACTGCGCGAAGAACCCCGGCCCCATCGCGCCAACCTTGTGCAGCACGAGGATCGCGGCGTCGCCCAGGATCAGCGGACGTCCGACGTTCCAGAAGAAGCGGATCCTCCCGCCGTAGATGTTCTGCCGGTCACACTCGAACTCCCGCATCGGGATCGGGTATCGTTGCGCCGACCAGGTACGACCGTGGTCGTCGGTGTACTTGAAGACATAGTACCCCAGTGAATCGACCCGGGCGTAGACGCCTTTGTCCTCGCGCTTCACCTCCCGTACATTGTCGGTGTTATGATTGTAGAAAGCGTAGATCCGGCCGCCCGGCACCTTCAGCAGCACGGCATAGCTGGCCTCGGGACCGTCGGCGGGCTCGAGCGGCACTGGCTTTTCCCAGGTGCGCCCGCGGTCGGTGCTGCGCATGGAGACCACGATCTGCCCGGGATCCCCCTCCTTTCCCGTGCCGGTGGTCATGACGCAGAGCCAGGCGCCGTCGTCGGTCTGCACAATGTACGGCTGATCGGCATAGCCGCGACTGGGGATGGTCGAGCCTTGGGTGAGGTTCCGCGGGTCGCCGCGGGGACCGGGTGCCGCCGGCCGGGCCGCGGCGCCAGACAGTGTGCCTGCAACGAGGGGCCAGAGTAGGAGGAGCAGTACCGGTTTCATTTTCGTTTGTTTGGTGAATTTCGTGGTGGCCCTCCACCGACCGCCAAACGCTCAGTCGAAGATGCGCTCGTGCGGGTTGATCAGGGCCCAGCAGACGGCGCCCATCGCGTACAGGCCGCCGATGACAAAGAGCGCGGCATTCCAGTTGCCGGTTTGCCCGAGCAGGAACGTGACCAACAGCGGGCTCCCGATGCTGCCCACCTGACCGGCGGTATTCATCGCCGCGCTGACCACCCCGGCATGGCTGCCACCGATGTCGAGGCACGTGCTCCATGCCGCTGCGAGGATGAACATGCTGGCTCCCACCGCCACGGCCACCAGCCAGGCGGCCAGGACGGCGTGCGTGACGACTCCGGCGAGAATCATCGCCGCCCCGGCGACGGCATACGCGAGCCCCCCCACTCCGGCCCGCCCCAGCCGAAGCCCGAAGTGCTTCGTCACCGTGTCGGTGGCGATTCCGCCGAGCAAGTCGCCCCCCACGCTGAGCAACAGGGGCAGGCCGGCGAAGAAGCCGAGCGCCACCGAGTCGAAACCGTGCTTCTCCTTCAGGAAAGTCGGCAGCCAGGTGATGCAAAAATAGAAGCCGAAGCTGTTCGGCAGGTACATCAGGCAAAGCGGCAGGGTGTTGCGGTGGCCAAAGAGCCGCCGCCAATACGCCCAGCCCTGTGGATGATCCGCCGCGGGGGATCGCCCCGCCTCGATCAGTTTCTTTTCCGCCGCATTCACCGCCGGGTGATCGGCCGGTTCGTCGCGGAACCAGCGATGCCAGGCGATCGCCCAGGCGACTCCGAGCAGGCCGAACACGACGAACACCGCGCGCCAGTTTATCACCTGCAGCAGCGCCAGCACAATCATCGGGGTCACGCCTCCCGCCAGGTGCGCGCCACTGAAAAAGACGCCTTGAATCCGGCCGCGTTCCGTCTGCGGAATCCAACGCGAGAAGGTCCGCGCGGCGCTCGGCCACGCCCCCGCCTCTCCCGCCCCGAAAAGGAACCGCGTCACCAGCATCGCCCCGAAGTTCCAGGCGGCCGCCGTCAGCATCGTGAACGCCGACCACCACACCACGATGCGGGTCAAGACGAGTCGCGTCCCGCGCCGATCCGCCCACCACGCTGTCGGAATCTCAAACAACGCGTACGCCAGCGCAAAGGCGCTGTAGATGGCGCTCATCTGCTCCTTGCTCAGCCGCAGGTCCGCCATGATTTGCGGTGCGAGCGTGCCGATGCACGCGCGGTCGAGGTACGTGACCATGGCGAGGCCCAGGCAGAATGCCACGACAAGGTACCGCACGCGAGTGGGGCGACCAGGAACGGCCGAAGCTGGGGGATTCATGAACGTGGATTCCTGTAGTCTCTTGGGTCTTTGTCCCTTGGTCCCTGGACCCTTGGGTCTGTAACAACGAATCGCCCGCTCGTCTACCGGCCCGCCGCCGCCAGCGCCGCCCGGGCGCCTTCCTGCAGGAACACGTTGTCCAATCCGAGCGCGAGCATCGTGTAACCCTCTTCGAGAGCGCGGCGGATGCCGGCGGCGTCCGGACGCACCAGGTGCATACCTGCGGCCTTCCGATGCTCGCGGCACACCGACCGGTACTGCGCCAAAGCCTCCACCATTCGCGGATGTTCCAGTTGTCCGGTAATCCCCATCGAACCGCTGAGGTCCAGCGGACCGACAAAAACGCCGTCCACGCCTTCGACCGCCAGGATGGCGTCGAGGTTGGCCAGCGCGTCCTTGTGCTCGATCTGCAGGATCATCGCGATCTCGTCATTGGCCGAGGCGATGTACTTGGAAAAATCCGCGCCGTGGCTGTTGGCCCGGGAGTAGCCAAATCCCCGGACTCCCCGCGGCGGGTACTTTGCCTCGCGAACCGCGGCCTCCGCCTCGGCCACGGTCTTGACCATCGGGATAATCAGGCCCCCGGCACCGGCATCCAGCACGCGGTGAATCCAGATTGGGTCGTTGGCCGGCAGGCGCGCCACCGGCACGCATCCCGATCCGCCCAGCGCGCGAAAGAGAGCCGCGGTGCCTTCGAGATCAATCGCACCGTGCTCCAGATCGACACACACCCAGTCGAAGCCCGCCCGGGCCAGCACCTCGGCCACTGCCGGATGGCCGATCTGGACCCAGCTCCCCAGGGTCACCTCCCGTTGCAGCAATGCCCGACGCAGTTGGTTCTTCATGAAGGGAAGTGGTTCAATCAGACCTGTCGCCCGAGCACGTCGCGGTTCAGCAGGTCCATCTCGGCATGCCGCCCCGCCTCGGCCAGCGCGACGTTTCGCAGGGCCCGTTGCGCCATGCGCGCACAGGCTTCCACTGTGCTGCTGCCGACATGCGGGGTGAGGATGACGTTGGGCAGCGTGCGAAGGTCCCTGCCCGGCGCCGCCGGCTCATACGGCTCGCGCACGAAGACATCGAGGGCCGCGCCAGCGATCCGGCCGGATGCGAGGGCGTCGAACAACGCCCTTTCGTCGACCACCGCCCCGCGGGCGGTGTTCACGACCCAGCATCCGCGCTTCAGCAATGCCAGACGCGCATCATTCAGGAACTGACGCGTTTCGGGCAGGTTTGGAATGTGCAGGCTCACGAAATCCGCGTCCCGCACCGCCGCCGCAAAGTCGGTCGTCACCTCCGCAAAGCCATGCTCGCGACAGAGTCCCTCCGCGCCCGCCGCGGTGCGCTTGCAGCCGATCACGCGCATCCCCAGTCCACGCGCGGCAATGCCCGCGACGCGGCTACCGATCGGCCCGCAGCCAATCACCGCGAGCGTCTTGCCCTTCAACTCCACCCCGACGCGTCCCTGCCAGCGGCCGGCGGCCATCGCTCCCGCCACGACCACGGTGTGCCGCGCCGCGGCCAGCAGCAAACTCACCGTGTGCTCGGCCACCGAGTCGTCGAGTGCGCCCGGGGTGTTGGTGCAATACAGCCCGCGCGCCGTGGCCTGCGCCTTGTCGAGGTTGTCGTGCCCCACCCCGAACCGAGCGATCACCGCACCGGGCTGGAGCGCCGCATAGAGCGGTCCGGTGTAGGCCTCGACCCCGACGATCACGTGCCGCGCCCCGTGGGCGCGCACTGCCGCAACCAACGCCGCCTCGGAAGCAGGCGCGGCCACGCACCGCAGGCCGTCGGTCGCCGCGGCCTCGAAGACGTGCGCTGCCTTGCCGAATTCGAGTTCGGACACGGCAACGGTAACCGGCCCCGCAAGCCGAACGGCGCGAGGCTGCAACGGGGAAGAATCAGCGGTAACCATGCAGGGAGGTGCCGACAGTGCAGCCCAGCCTCCCCGCCGTGGCGAATGCAGAAAGGGTTTCCAGTAAACCCGGACTGCGGCCGGCCTCCACGGGGGAAAGCCAAGGCCGAATCAGGTCACCGGGGGCCCGTCCTGCCGCCACCGCGGGCTGCCATCCCTGCCCGTCGCCACCCGTTTGCCGTAACTTCCGGCTGGAGTTGCCTGCCTCGCCGCCCGGCGTCAGGAATCAACCGTGCCCCTCGATCGCCCTCCGCCCCTGCACCGCCTGCCCAGCCGCGCGGCCCACGTCGCGGCGCCCCTCGCCCCGGTTGGATGAACTCGCTGGAACGCTTCCTGGGTTGCGACTGGGGTTCCACCTCCTTCCGCCTGAGAGTGGTCGAGGCCGGCACGCGGCGCGTCCTCGCGGAACAGAGCGCGGCCAGCGGCATCAAGGCGTTCGCTCCGCTCCCGGCCGCAGACCGTGCCGCCGCGATGGCGCGGTTTATGGCGGATCGTCTGGCCCAGTGGCCGGACCTGCCGGCAACCGTTCCCCTGATCATCTCCGGCATGGCGAGTTCGAGTGTCGGTTGGCGCGAACTGCCCTATGCGACGACGCCCTTCCCACTCGACGGCACGGGCTGCGAGGTGGCGCACCTCGAGTTCCCCGATGGGCGAGGAGCACAGCGGTCCGCGCTCCTCGTTTCCGGGGTGCGGACGGCCGATGACGTCCTACGTGGCGAAGAATGCGCCCTGATCGGGGCGCACGCGCTGCGCCCCTGCGCAGCCGGGCGATCGACCTTGATGCTTCTCGCCGGGACCCACCCCAAACATGCATGGGTTGGCGACGGCAGGCTCCTTTCGTTTCGCACTCACCTCACCGGAGAGTTGTTCGACGCGTTGAGCCGCGCGACGCTGCTGGCGGCGTCAGTCGACCGGGAAGCCGCTTCGGGCGCTTTCGATCCGGAGGCCTTCCGGGAGGGCGTGATCCGGGTTCAAGCCGACGGACTAAGCGCGGCATTGTTCCAAGTGCGCGCCCGCCAGTTGTTGCAGGGCGTCGCCTCCGCGGCCAACACCTGGTATCTGAGCGGATTGCTCGTTGGCGCCGAACTGACGGAGGTGGCGGTGGGTGACGCGACTGACATGTTGCTCGTAGGGGACGAACGACGCGTCGACCTCTACCGGCAGGCCCTGCTCGCGCTCCAGCGGATCCCCCGCGGCCAACCGCCGCCGGCGATCGATCTCGCGACCGCGGTCATCGCCGGACAAGAGGCCATTCTGCGGCACGCGCCGGCCAAGTGAAACGCAGGTCGGCGCACGTCAGCCCGGGATCGGCCGAAAGGCCGGGCGGATTTGTCCGCCCTCGCGGCGGAGTTCAGGCCGATTTTCCCCTCGCCCGCGCCGCCCTCGCGCCTTACGCCTCTCGCCGAGGAGCGATGCCATGAAACGCAGAACAGTCATTAGAGGATTGGTGGGCGCAACAGTGTTGGGAGGCACGGGCGCGCGACTGCTGGCCGCCGCGCCATCGGAGGGTGAAATCCCGCGCCGGACCTTTGGCCGGACCGGCGAGAAACTCACGGTCATCGGCCTGGCCAGCGGTCGCTTCCAGATGTGCGGCTCCGAGGACGCGGCGGTCGCGCTCACCCGACGGGCCTACGAACTCGGCATCAACTATTTTGATACCGCGCGCCTCTACTGGAAGGGCAACTCCGAGCGCGTGTTCGGCCGGGCGATGAAGGAGTTCCGGAAGAAGGTCTTCCTCACGAGCAAGAGCGCCGAGCGTACCCGCGCGAAAGCGGAAGCGGACCTCGCCGCCTCCCTGGCGGCACTGCAGACGGACTACCTCGATCTCTGGCAGGTGCACCAGGTTGGCACGCTGGAGGAAGTGGAGCAGATCTTCGCGCCGGGCGGGGCGATCGAGGCGTTTGTCGCGGCGAAACAGGCCGGCAAATGCCGCTTCATCGGCTTTACCGGGCACCGCGATCCCGAAGTGCACCTGGAACTGCTCAAACGGTTCGACCGCTGGGACACGATCCTGATGCCGCTGCACATCGCCGACCCGCTCTATCTCAGTTTCGAAAAGCAGGTGCTGCCGATCGCCGTGGCGCGCGGCATGGGCATCCAGGGAATGAAGAACTTCGGGAATGGCGGCCTGTTGAAGGAGTTCAGCGTTCGCGAATGCCTCGGTTACGTGCTGAGCCTGCCCGTGCACTGTACCGCCCTGGGCTGCACGGCGATTCCGCAGCTCGAGGAGGACGTCCGCGTCGCCCGCTCGTTCGAACCGCTCGACGCGGCGCAGCGGCTGGCGCTCAACCAACGCGCCGAGGGCATCAAGGGTCCCAAGCTCGAGAACTGGAAGAAGAACACCGACACCCGCCTGGGCCTGGCCGGCCAGCCGGAGTACGTCGGCGGATAGCTGCGGTGGCCGCGCTTGGGCCGAAGGCGAAAGCGCGGCCGCTTGGGAATGACGGAGGCGCCTGCCCGCGACTGGCGGACAACGCTCCAGCGCGGTCACACCGACTGCTACCGCCCCAGATGGTCCTCCCGCTTTCCGTTCAGTCCTCCTTGAGTTTTCCCAACTGCCGCGTCTCCGCCTTCACTTCGGCGATGAACGCGCTGGCGAGGCGGTGCAACTCGTCGGTCTTGGCCGGGAGCACCTTCGCCAGGTCGTTCGCTTCGCTCAGGTCCTTGGAGAGATCAAACAGCTCCACCTGCCCGGTGGTCCAGTTCTTCACCAACTTGAAGTCGCCCGACCGGACCGCCGTCTGCGCCCGCCGGTCAATCGCCTGGTGAAAGAGCAGGTAGGGACGCGCCCTCCGCACCTCCCCCACTCCGCCGTTGTGCCAGACTTCGCGCAGGCTACCGCCATCCACGGTCGGCGGCAGCGGCTCCCGGTAACCGGCGAGGTCGGCCATCGTTGGCAACAGATCAAGGCCGGTCACCGGCACACGGCTCACGCTCCCCGGCTTGATTCCCGGGCCCATCACTATGAACGGCACCCGGATGCCACCTTCATACACGGTGCCCTTCCCCGCCCGGAGCGGGTGGTTCAAGCCCAGGCCTCGATCGACCGCGCCCGGAAGCGTGGGTCGTCCCCCGTTGTCCGACATGAAAATCACGTAGGTGCGATTTTCCAGGCCCAGCTGTTTGACTTTCTCCATTAGCCGACCGAGCCCCGCGTCGAGATCCTCCGTCATCGCGGCAAACTCCGCGAGATTGTGCTTCCGCCCGATCGGCCGCCCCTGGACTTTTGCCAGCGCCTCCCGGGTATGCTGAATCTGCAGGTGCACCGCGTAGTGCGACACCTGCAGGTAGAAGGGCCTTTGCTCGCGCGCCTGTTCGGCGAGGAACGCACCGGCCCGTTCGGTCAGCGAGTGGATCAGCTTGGGATCGCTGCGCTCAGTCCCGCCACCGGCATCGCGCCCACCACCCGTGGCGTTGCTCGTCACGCCGTCGCTCACGTCGTAGCCCTGGTCCGCCGGACTGATGCCGTCGTAACGGTGATCCCACTTGCCGAGGTGCGCCGTGCGGTAACGTGCGTCGGCGGCCTTCAGCATCCGCGGGATGTTGAGTTGCCGCCGGTAGACGTCGGTCCAGCCCTTGCGATCCACCTGGTATTCGTGCCGGGCCGGGGTCTGCGACACCTGGAGGCTGCGGCGCGTCGGGCAGCAGTACGGCGCCGGCGCATAGCCATCCGTGAAGAGCATGCCGCGCGCAGCCAGGCGTTCGAGTTGCGGCGTGCGATGATAGTCGCTGGCGGTCTCCGGCCGGCCGGGGATCATTTCCTGCGAGGTGCCCACCCAGCTTTGATCGTCGGAAAGGACCAGAATGAAGCTGGGTGGCAGCCCCGTCGACGGGGCCGCGACGGCCCGTCCAGCGACCAGGCTCGCTCCGAATAAAAGCAGTACGAGGAATCGTGATCTCATGAAGGGGAGGTTTCCGGCGTCATCAACGCGGGCGCACCGAGGAACCTGGCACCCAGTGCCCCCGGACCGCGACGATCTTCTCGTGCCGTGGAATGCCGTATTCGTTGGCCTGGAGTTGCCCGACCAGGAGGTCGGTGGCGGCCGCGCCGACCGCCTCGGGATCCGAGTCCAGGCCGGCGAGCGGCGCCATGTCCTTGGACCAGTCGAGATGGACCAGACCGACTTCGTCCGGCACCCGCAGTCCCAGCCGGTCCACCCAGGCCGGAATCGGCTGGTCGGAGAAGAGAATCACCTCCGGCCGGTGCGCCGCCTGCCATTCCCGAAAATGCGCCTCTTCATCGGCGGCGCGGGTGATGAGCGCCGGGACGCGCTGGGGCTCCGGCCGGTCGTTCTGATGGAGCAGAAAGGCCGCCAGCCAGGCCCGATCCACGCGCACGCTCAATGCCTCACTCAACACCAGCCCGATGCGCCGGTAGCGCCGGCGCGCAAGTTCCTGCAGCACGCGTTGCATGTCCTCATAGTGCGAAGACACCACGCGGTGTACCGGCGGATGATTCACCGTCAGTCCCTTCGCCACGCATGCGAAGTGTCGCCAACCCAATTGCAGGCGCCCGCCGGCCGCCGGCAGCGACTGGAGGATCAGCCCGCGAATGCCCCGCGCCCGCAGGATGCGCGTCATCCGCTCCGAGGACATGCCCGGCTCGTGAAGCCAGAGTTCGTCGAGCGCATAACCCAGTTCCCGGGACCGGCGCTCCACGCCACGGTGAAATCGCTCAAGATTCGGCATGGCCCGCCACCCGTGGCGCGTCGGCCAGGCCGTGACAAACCCCAGCGTCGCCTGCACCGGTTTCTCGCGCAGCGTGCGCAGCCGGGCCATGAGCGAGGAGACGACGGCGTCGACCCGGTACCCGCGTTCGGCCGCATAACGCCGGATCTTCCGCCGAGTCGACGCGGGCAGGCGGGGATCGTCGCGCAACGCCAGCGAGACCGTCGTGTGCGATACCCCGAGGCCGGCGGCGATTTCACGCAGGGAGACGCGGGCGCTCATTTTACGGGAAACCGTGTCTGCTCTTTACGCCCGGCCGAGGCCAGCCCAAACACCTCCCGTGCGCCTCACCCGCCTGGAAACCCTACACCTTCGGCCGCGCTGGCTGGTCGTGCGGTTGCACACCGACACCGGACTGGTCGGCCTGGGCGAGGCGACGCTGGAGGGACGCTCCCTGGCAGTGGAGGCGGCCCTTGGTGAGATGGGGCGCTGGCTGATCGGCCAGGACCCGCGCCGGATCGAGTACATCTGGCAGCATCTCTACCGCGGGGGCTTTTACCGGCTCGGGCCGGTGCTCTGCTCGGCCCTCTCCGGCATCGATCAGGCCCTCTGGGATCTGCTCGGGAAACACCTCGCCACGCCTGTACACCAGCTGCTGGGCGGCGCCGTGCGGGATCGGATTCGCCTCTATGGCTGGGTGAACGTCACCACGACCGGGGACTACATCGAGAGTGCGGCCCGGCTGGCGGCCGAACAGCACTTCACCGCCTTCAAGTGCACGATCACCGACGCGATGCGGCCGCTCGAATCGCGCGCGCGGATCACCGAGGCGGCGGAGCGATTTCACGCGCTGCGCCAGCGGCTCGGGGATGCCATCGACATCGGGGTCGATCTTCACGGGCGCTGTACGCCGGCGGTAAGCCGGCAGATCGCCCACCTGCTCGAACCAGACCATCCGCTCTTCCTCGAGGAACCGGTGCTTGGTGATGATCCGGCGGCCCTGCGCGACCTGGCGGCCGCCACGCGCGTGCCTTTGGCCACGGGGGAACGGCTTTACACCCGGTGGCAGTTTCAGGATCTCGTCGCGCAGCGGGCCGTCGCCGTGGTCCAGCCGGATGTGGCGCATGCCGGCGGCATCTCGGAACTGCGCCGCATCGCCGCCGCCGCGGAAGCACGGGAAATCGCCTTTGCCCCGCACTGCCCGCTCGGCCCGGTCGCCCTGGCTGCCTGCCTGCAACTCGCGGCGGCCACGCCCAACTTCCTCTGCCAAGAACACGTCACCCTCGGGGAAACCCTGCTGACGGAGCCCTTCGTCGTGCGCGACGGATTCGTGGCGGTGCCGACCGGTCCCGGACTCGGCATTGCGTTGGACGAGGCCAAGGTGGCGACCCAGCGCTTCGACGGAAAATGGGACGCCCCGATCTGGCATCATGCCGACGGTGGCCTGGCCGAGTGGTGACCTGCCGACATCGCAATTCCGCGGACGGCCCCGGTCGGCAGACGCACCTCCCGCTTCCCTTCCCGTCATGTCGCACCGTCCTCGCGTTCTAATCACCCGCTGGTATCCGCCCGAACGGGTGGCCCCCTTGGCCGCCCGGGCCGAGGTCTTGGTTCCGGCGGAGGAAGGTGGGTGTTTCAGCGACAGGGAAGTCCGGCAGATCGCGCCCTCCCTCGCCGCCATCATCAACCAGGGAGAACTCGCCATCGACCGCGCCTTGATCGCCGCCGCCCCGCAGCTCCGCATCGTCGCCAACGCCGCCATCGGCGTGAACAACCTCGACCTCGCCGCACTGCGCGAACGCACCATCTGGGGCACCAACACGCCGACGGCGTTCGCCGATGCCACCGCGGATTGCACGCTCGGCTTGCTGCTGATGCTGGCCCGGCGCCTTGGGGAGGCGGATCGCTTTGTGCGGGCCGATCGCTGGCAGGCCTTCGAACCCGGTCGGTGGGATGGGATTCTGCTGCGCGGGCGAACGCTCGGCCTCGTGGGTTTCGGCAACATCGGCCGGGCCGTCGCGCGACGCGCCGAGGCGTTTGGAATGCAGGTGTTGCACCACACCCGCCGGCCCACCGGACATCCCGGCTGGCGTCCTCTCGACGAACTGCTCCCCGGCGCCGACTTTGTTTCCCTGCACCTGCCCCTGAACCCCGATTCCCGGGGGCTCATCAATGCCAGCCGCCTCAGCCAGATGAAGCGCGGCGCCTTTTTGATCAACGTCGCCCGCGGGTCCGTGGTCGACGAGGCTGCGCTCCTCTCCGCCCTGCGTTCGGGTCAACTGGGCGGCGCCGCGCTCGATGTCTTCGCCGACGAACCCCGCGTGCCCCCCGAACTGCGCACGATGGAAAACGTGATCCTCACGCCCCACCTCGGCGGCGGGACCCAAGCCGGTCGGCGCCTCGCCCAGGAGCAGTGTGTGGAAAATGTCCGGCGCGTGCTGCAGGGGGAGCGACCGCTTCCGGAGTGTGTGGTCACCGCTGCCTGAGTCGTCCGCTCGCGCTTCGCTCGTTCGGGCGGGTCAGGAGGGCGGACTGCGCCCCGCCTCAGTGGAGGTTACCGCCGACGCGGCGCTTCCTCCTCCTGCCGCCGGCACCAACGGATTCGGCACTCCGCCCGGGATAGGCGCGAGTGGCGTGGTCGGCGGATTGGGCGCTTTGGAACCCGTGAAGAACATGGCACTGAGAAGCGCGACGACCAGCGACTGCAGCGGCGAAAGGAAGTAGTTCCCAATCATCAAAGCGCGAATGAACGCCGGCTTGTCGAACTGACCCGCGCCGACCGCCGGCTGCACGGGCCCCACCCCAACCGGGGCGGTGCTTGCATTCGTCGCTCCCGCAGGCGGCACGCCAAGCCCCCCGGCCGTGGCGGCGTCGAGCGAGGCCGCTCCGACGGTTCTTCCCGACCCGGAACCGCCGGCATCCGCGAACAAGCTGAACTCCTTGCTCACCAGCGGCGCGCCCACCATCACCCACAGGGCAAGCACCGCGAGGTAGAACGTAGACACCGCCTTCGAGAGCTTCAGGAACCCGCGCCGGACGAACAACGGCGATTCCGTGCTCCCAGCCGCCACGATCGCGCTGGCGGCAATGACGCTGAAGATCAGGCCCATCGTCGGCATGATCGTCGGGAGCGCCCAGCTCCACAATTCCTCCGCGATCTGCGGCCGCATGATGGTGCGCACCACCATGAGGAGCATGACGATGACGCTGCCGTGCGTCCACAACTGGGCCATGTGCAGCCGGGCGGTTTCGAGGCGTTCCAGGTTGGTCACGGGCGCCTCGTGGGAGGGGGTGGCGGGAGTATCGTTCATCGGAGGGGAGCGGAATCGAAATAGCGCAACATGCCGGTCATGCGGACATGCTGGGCGGCGGTCAGCGTGCCGAAGGGGTAATAGAGCCCGGAGGGTCGCCGTTGGTAGGAGTAGACCAGCACGTAGGCCTTCAAGTCCTTGAAGCTCTTCTGCTGCAGTTCCGGCGGCAGGCTCTTGGCCCCGCTGCCCGGATCCGGGATCACGAAACCGACGCGCCATTTCGGCAGGAAGTCGCTCGTCACCACAAAGACGATCTTCCGGAAGTAGCCGGGCACTTCATAAAACATCCAGGCGGGCCAGTCGGGCCGGATGCTGTCCGCCGTCGACCAGCGGTAGACGCCCGGGTACGGTTGCCCGGTGGCCTTGATGCGCTCGATGCGCGTCACGAGCGCAAACCCGCCGGGCACGGGAAACAGGCCCGCCTCCAGATCGCCAAAGGTCGCGCCGAGGCTGCCCCGCAGGCGTTTCTCCACCTCGCCCAAGGTGCTGGTTTCCCCGCCGAGCCAGCGCCGTTTCAAGGAGGCGTGCTCCCCACCGAATTCATCCCAGATCACCGGCGGCGGCGGCGGCCACGGGAAGTAGATGTTCTGGAATGCCTGCATCTCGGCGGACGGAGGAACCGTCTGCTGCGGTGTCATAGCCACCGCGACGCTGATCAAATTCATCTGCGAGGAGACGGCAGTCGCCGCGTTTGCCACGGCTTGGCTCTTCTCGGGCTGGTCAGCTTCGGCCTTGATCTGCGCCGTCGAACGATTCGTGGCAGTCGCCACCACCCCGAGGATTCGATCCGCGGGAACCACCGGGCGGCTGCGCGCCGTCTGGTAGAGTATTGGTGCCCGCGAGAGATCGTCGGAGGCCAGCGCCTTCGCTGCTTCCGGCCAGATCGAAGGCGCTTTGAGGGCAAGCACCGATGCGATTTCCGGCACCGTCCCGGGACGCAGGGCCGCCAGGCGCCGGGCCAGCGGCACGGCGAAGTTCGGCGCCATCGTCGTGACCGTGGCCAGGATTGCCCCCTGCAGGTCCGGGCGTTTTGCCACCGCGTCCTCCGCCAGCTTTGGCACATCGGCTCCGCTCGCCACCATCTGCATCCCCAGCTGCTCGAGAAACACACGGGAATCCGTCGCCGAAGTCGGCGGCGCGGGAGTCCCCGCTGAGTTCGGAACCGGAGTCGCGGCGGCTGCCTTCTTCCTCGCCGCCTCCTCGAAAGCCTGCGCCGAACCAGCCAGGCCGTCCCAAATCCCCTCCTGGCGGGCCAGTTGCTCCTCCTGTTCCCGCATCGTCCCCGCCAGCCACACCGACCGGAGATGCGGCAGCCGGCCCACAATCTTCCCGATGCCCTCGAGCGTCGCCTGCCGGACCTTTGGATCGGATTCGACGATCGCCCGCGCCCACACGTTTTGGGTCTCGACCGTCTCCGGCCCGAACTCGGCCAACGCCACCAACGCCGCCCGGCGCACCTTCTCGGGCGCCCGGCGGTTTCCCGCCAGCGCCCGCACGGCCGCGGCCAGATCGTCGGTCGGAGCCTTCAGCCACTTCGTTTGCCCCAGGCACAGTGCGAGGTTTTTCTCCTCGTCCGTACTCAGGTCGTTGACATCGCCTGCCAGCATCTGCCGCAGATGAATCCTCAGTTCCTCCGCCACCGCCCCCGCGCCTTGTGGCCGCGTGGCCAGGTAATCGAAGACCGAATTCTCCTCCAAACACGACCGGACGGCCTGGGCCGCAAGCTCCCGGTCCCAGGGGAAGTCGGAGTCGTCCCGCAGGATGGCCTTCCGCACGATGATCCAGAGCCCCTGTTGCAGGTTCGACGCGTGCTCGGGCAGCAAACGTTCGACGACTTCCTTCTTCACCTTCGCCGGCGCCGCCGCGAGCCAGACCGCACCGGTATCGGGCATGTAGTCCGATTTCGGACCCTGGATGGTGTCAAAGGTGATCTCCGACCGCGCCGCCGCCCGCTCCGCCGGCGTCCCATACCGCGCGAGCACCGCGCTCACCGCCATTTCCATCACTTCGCCCTGGAGCTTCGGCGCCAGTTCCCGGGCGGTCCGGGCCCGATCGGCGCTGTTGTCGACGAGCTTCCAGAAGGCCGGCAGTGCGACCTCCACCTGCTCATGCTCACGTTCCTTGCCCACTCCCAGCATCACTTCAAGAGCGGCCCGGCCGAGCTCAGTCCCCGGGTCCAGGTGTTGTTGAACCGCCATGAAGCCGAGAGCGGGACCGTCCCGCAGCAGCACCGTCAGGCGGCCGGGGAGATCCACGGGAGGGCGTCCCAGGCAGGTCAGGACGACTCCGAGCATCGCGCGTCCTTCTTCATCCGCGTCCGTCGCGAGAGCCTGGAGTCCCGCCAGGACGCGTTCCGCCCGGGCGCCCTCCCCGAGGTGTCGCAAGACCTCAAAGAGGTCTCCGGGCTTCGCCTCCGCCAGCCCCGTGGCGACCAGGCCTGCGGCCAGCCGCTCTGCCAGCAGCGACGGAATCCGCCACGGCAACGGAGATTTCGCCGGGGTCAGTACGCCTTCCTTGCCGCGGGTAATCGGCCCGTCTTTCAGGACTCGGTAAAGCCGGCGGAAGCTCAGGTCCTGCCGGACGTAGTGCTCCACTGCGTCCGAGAGTTCGCCCGCCAGGTTCGGCGGAAGGTCCCGGCCATTGAGACGGCTGAGCAGGAGCAACAGGAGCCGATCGCGGAACTCCGGATCGGACGCCCGCGCAAACTCCGCCAGCACCACCTCCAGCGACTCCTCCCAGAGCAGCTCAAACAGGATCTCATCCGCCGCAGATCCTGTCTCGTCCAACAGCCGGCGGAGCACCGGAATCGCGTCGCGTCCACCATAGCGCAGGAGCGCGACCAGGCGGGTCCGCTCCGGGCCTTTCGCCTCCGCGATCACCCGGACGAGCGTCGGCAGGATCGGCCCCGCATCCCGGATCGCCTTCGCGGCTTCGAGAGCGAGCTCGCGGACGAAGGGATCGCCGTCACCATAGAACGGTGACAGCCCGGCCGCCGTGCCCTCATGCGGCGCCCGGAACACTTCGGTCAGGACCGCCTTCAGGTGCTCGACCGATCCGGCGAAATCCCCCGGCTCCCGCGTGTCGACCCAGCGACCGCGCGCGACGGCGCGGCGATAGTCGTCGATCAGCGGCCGCGGATCCAGGTCGGGCAGGACCCCCAGCGCCGCCACCGCGTAGAGGGACACCGTCGCGGGCACACGCGTCTCGCTGCGCGGCGGATTCCGGACGAGCGTGAAGTCCCGAGCCCGCTTCCACAATTCCTCCTGGGCGGCGCGCCCGAAGTGCCGGAAGGCCCCCACTGCCTCGCTCCGGATCCGCTCCTCCTCATGCCCAAGCAGTTCCCCGAGCGTCGGCACCGAGACGCCCGGTTCCAGTGCGAGCTGGCCCAGGGCGCGGACGGCGCGCGCGCAGCTCGACCGGCAGGTTGCTGTCGATCACGCGTCCCAGTTCTGTCGCCACGCCCGGCTCCGCCGCCGGCAGGAGGAACCAATCGGCACCGACCCGGTAGGGAAACACCTGTCGCTGCACCCGCTCCAGCCATGCCGCGACAGTCAACCCGGGCTCCTGGGCCGCGACGGGCCACGGAAAGGCGAGCGCAATCAGCAACGCCAGCCGCCGCCCGCTTCTTTTCCCGGCGCCCCGACGCGCACGGCCAGCGTCCGCCGGGCTGGAACTCCGGTCAATGCCAGGTCCGTCGGAGTCGAGCCTTCCAAAGCTTCGAGTGGTTGGTCGAAGATGCATGCGCCCCGAATCGCGGCACTTGGCGGTTGGGGAGACTGGACGGGCAGCCAAGGGTGGGAGGCGAACCGAGACCGGTCGACAAAGACACCGCTCCAGGCGGAAAACCAGAAAAAAGACCGCGCCGCGATGGCGCCCCCCCTCACCCGGTTTCCGCCCAGGGATCGAACAGCAGCTTGACCGCCTCCTTGCGGCGCAGGCGGTCCACCCCTTCGACGTAGCGCGTGAAGGGCAGCGTGCCACTGATCAACGGAGCCAGCCGCAGGCGTCCGTCGAGAATGTAGTCCCGGGCCGTCTCCGCCGCCGCCCGGTTGTGGTCACCGTAACCCATCAGAGTCAGCCCCGGTCCGAAGAGGTGCCGGGACCCGAACCGCACCTCCTCGCGCAGCACGCCGAACAGCGCCACGCATCGCCGCGTGCGATCCATGAGAAACTCGATGGCCGCGGGAACCCCGGTGAGATCGATGGCGTCGTCGAGCGCCCCGGCTCCCCGCGAACCCGGCCAAGTTGCCGCATCCGGAGCCAGGGCACGGTGGGCCCCCAGCTGAAGCGCGAGGGCCCGGCGCTTCGGCAGCGGGTCGAAGCCCACCACCTCCGCCGCTCCGTGCGCCCGCGCGAGTTGCACGGCTACCAGCCCCGCCGGGCCGAGACCACCGAGGCCGATCCTCCGCCCGGCGATTCCCCCCTGCGCGGCGAGTTGTTGGAATGAAACCTCCACGCACATCGCCAGCTCCAGCGAAGCCATATCCGCCAGCGCGATGCCGGCAGGAAACTCCAGTAGATCGTCTTCGTGAAACGTGTTGAACTGGGCGTAGAATCCCGGTCGCGGCCGCCCGGTGTCACGCCACGCCGCCACGCGCGCCCCGACCCGCAGCTTCGTCGCACCCGGACCGTGTGCCACCACTTCACCCGCCGCCTCGTGACCGGGCGCGCCGGGCAGGTACGGATAGGTGAGCGTCATGCCCGGGAACATCGGCCGGCCACCGAGGATGTGGAGATCCCAATGCGGACAGGTCGCCACCCCAAGCACCCGCACGAGGACTTCGCCCGGACCCGGCCGCGGCACCGGCACTTCCTTCCACACAGCCACTCCGGGCGCCTCGATTTGGAGGGTCTTCATCGTCGCCGGCAGGGAGGCATGCATGGCAGAGGGGATCTCGTTCTCAACGGGGGGTAGGCCGCGGGTTTATTCGGTCCGCTCCTCCCGGGCTGCGGGCCAGTCCAGGACGACTCCGAGCACCGGCTCGCGCTTGGCTTCGATCAACGCCCACGCCTCCGCCGCCTGCTCGACGGGAAACCGGTGCGTGATCAGCCCGAGGGTGTCGAGGCGGCCTTCGACAATCCACCGCAACGTCGCTTCCAGCCGGGGGCGGGTCGCGCCGGAGACAAGGTGAAAGGAGAGTTCGTGGTTCCGAAACGCCTGCAGGCTGGTCTGCAGGTTGACATCGCCCGAGGGCCGGTAGAACCCCGCGACCACCACCTGGCCGCCCCGCGCCATCGCCGGCCGCCAGGCGCGCAGCGCCGCGACCTGGCCCACCGTCTCCACCAACACCTGCACCGGTCCGGCCCCGAGGCTCGCCACCGCCGCGCACCCGAAGTCCGCCCCGTCCCGCACGGTTTCACCGTGGCGGCGGAACCGCGCCAGCCGATCCTCGTGCCTCCCGACCAGCACGACCCGCGCGCCGCGCTGTCGCAGCGCCTGGCCCGCCCACTGACCGACCTGGCCGTCGCCCACCACCACCGCCAGCTGCCCCGGTTCCACCGCGGGACGAAGGCCGCAGTTGTAGCCGACCTGCGTCAGCACCAGGCCGGCACAGGCCACCGGATCGATTTCCGGCGGGAGGCGGATGACCTCGCTGGCCGCGCACACGGCCGGCGAGACGTGTCCCGCGAACCGGTTGTCGAACATCCCGCAGACTCGACTCATCGCCGCGAACACCCGGTCGCCCGGGGCGAGCCCCGCCACGCGCGCGCCCACCGTCAGCACGCGGCCGACCTTCTGGTAACCGGCCACGAGCGGAAACGGCGCCGGATCCCCGGGGCGCCGAGCTTCGTCGCCCGACAAACGCTCCCCGCGCAGGAACGAACCTTCGGTGCCATTGCTGATCCACGAGTGATGCACGGCAATCACCACGTCCTCCGGGCCGGGATCGGGTGATTCGATTTCCTGATACGAAACCCGGCGGGGGCCGGTGAAGACCACGGCGTGCGATCGCATGTGCTCTTGGGATGTCGTCCGCCTGCCGGCGCGCCGGGCCCGGCTCAGGTGCCGCGCCGCTCGCCTTCGGACGCTCCCTCGGCCTTCCAAAAGGTCGCGTTGGCAACGCCTGCGGACGCCGCGACATACACTGGCTCGGCCCGACCTTGGCGCAGCTGGGCCTCGTAATCTCGCAGGCAGGCCAGGGCGGGTTTGCTCAGGAGCAGGATGGCGATGAGATTGAGCCAGGCCATCAGCCCGACGCCGATGTCACCCATCGTCCACGCGAGATCGGTGCTGCGCAGGGTGCCGTAGAACACCACGACGAGAAAGATCACCCGCAGGACGTTGAACAACCGCGGACTCACCGCGTGGCGCCGCAGGTAGGCGACGCAGGTCTCCGCGTAGTAGTAGTAGGCCATCAGCGTGGTGAAGGCGAAGAAGAAGAGCGCCAGGGCGACGAACGCCGGGCCGAAGCCCGAATGAACGCTGTCAACCGCCAGCTGCGTGAAGGCCGGCCCATAGGCCACGCCCGGGAGGTTCTCCCGCAGGAAGCCCCCCGCCGGATTCACCACGTTGTACTTGCCCGTGAGCAGGATCATGAACGCGGTCGCCGAGCAGATCAGCCAGGTGTCCAGATAGACCACGAACGACTGCACGAGGCCCTGCCGCGCCGGGTGTTTCACCTCGGCCGCGGCGGCAGCCATCGGCGTGGTGCCCTGGCCCGCTTCGTTCGAGAAGATCCCGCGCTTGATGCCCCACGACATCGCCAGGCCCACGATGCCGCCGAAAGCCGCATCCGCTCCGAATGCGGATCGGAAGATGAGGGCGACGACCGCGGGCACCTCGCGGAAGTGCACCACGACGACCGCGGCCGCGGTGAGCAGGTAGCCGATGGCCATGAACGGCACGACCATCTCCGCGACCTTTCCGAGGCGGGTCACGCCGCCGAAGATGATCAGCCCGAGGACCACGACGACAAAGACGCCCGAGGCCACGGGCGGCACGTTGAAGGCATTCTGCGCCGCGACCGCGATGCTGTGGGACTGCACGCCGGGGAGGAAAAACCCCGTGGCCAGCACGGTCGCGATCGCAAACGTGACCGCGTACCACTTCATCTTCAGGCCGCGTTCGATGTAGTAGGCCGGTCCACCCCGGTAGCGACCGCCAATCTCCTCCTTGTAGATCTGCGCGAGCGTGCCCTCGATGAAGGCCGAACTGGCGCCAACAAAGGCGATGGCCCACATCCAGAACACCGCCCCCGGCCCGCCCATCGCGATCGCCGTGGCCACGCCGGCGATATTGCCGGTGCCGACGCAGCCCGAGATTGCCAACGACACCGCCTGGAACGACGAGACGCCGCGCTCCGAGGACTTCGTGCCGAGCAGCAGCCGGAGCATGCGGGGCAGGTGTCGGACCTGCAGGAACCGCGTGCGCACCGTGAAATAAAGCCCCGTGCCGAGGCAGAGCCACATGAGCGCCGGGCTCCAAAGCAGGTCATTCAGACCGTTGATCAGTTTCTCCACGGGAAGGGGAAGTCGGGGGTGAAAATGGGGCGTGGGTTCGAACCGGGGTCGCGACGGCTCAGCGTGTGCGGAAGTACGCGATGGTCCGCTTCAGCCCCTCCTCCAGGGGAACCGCCGGCTCCCACTGGAGAATCTGCCGCGCCAAGCGGATGTCCGGCTGGCGTTGTTTGGGGTCGTCCGAGGGCAGCGGCCGATGGACGATCTTCGACGGGCCCCCGACGAGTTTCAGGGTGAGTTCCGCCAGTTCCAGCATCGTGAACTCCGCCGGGTTGCCGAGGTTCATCGGCCCGACCGTCTCCTGCTGGGCCATGAACCGGATGAAGCCCTCGATGAGATCATCCACGAAGCAGAACGACCGGGTTTGAGTACCGTCCCCATAGATCGTGAGATCGCGCCCCTGCAGGGCCTGGACGATGAAGTTCGAGACGACTCGACCATCGTTGGGGTGCATCCGGGGTCCGTAGGTGTTGAAGATGCGCACCACGCGGATATCGACCTTGTTCTCCCGGTGGTAGTCGAAGAAGAGGGTCTCCGCGCAGCGCTTGCCTTCGTCGTAGCAGGAGCGCTTGCCGATCGGGTTGACGTTGCCCCAGTAGCTCTCGGGCTGCGGGTGCACCGTCGGGTCCCCGTAGACCTCGCTCGTGCTCGCCTGGAAGACCCGGGCTTTCACGCGCTTCGCCAGGCCGAGGCAGTTGATCGCGCCCATCACCGAGGTCTTCGTCGTCTTGATCGGATTGTACTGATAGTGCGGGGGCGAAGCCGGGCAGGCCAGGTTGTAGATCTGATCGACCTCGAACTTGAAGGGATCGATGATGTCGTGCCGGACGAATTCAAAATTCGGATTCGGCAGGAGGTGCGCGATGTTGCGTTTCTGCCCCGTGAAGAGGTTGTCGATGCAGATCACCTCGTGACCGTCCTTCAGCAGGCGATCGCAGAGATGGGAACCGAGGAAGCCGGCGCCGCCGGTGACAAGGACTCGCATGGACGCGAACGCTGGAGCAAGCCCCCCCGATCTGGCCAGACTTTCTGTGGCGTTTCCGCGGACCGGGGCTCCTGGCGTCGCTCCCGACCCTGTGGGCGCGACGACCTCGTCGCGCGTCTCCCGCCACGCCACCCGGTCCCGCGGGGCGGGATCGCCGCATCTAGCTTTGCACCATTAGCCGCCCGTTCGCGCCCGCGCGCCCGCCTCGTAGCGCTCGATCCAGCCGCGGTGCCATGTGCCGAAGTCGCCCGCCTCCAGGTGCGCCCGGGCCTGCGCCATCAGATCGAGGTAGAAGTGCAGGTTGTGAATCGTGAGCAGCGTGCAGCCGAGAATCTCGCCCGCCAGCGTGAGGTGCCGCAGATAGGCGCGGGAGAATCCGGCGGTGTAGTTTTCCAGCCCGTCGGCGATGGGCCGAGGGTCCTCCTTGAACTGCTCATTGCGCAGGTTCAGCGGACCATCCGGGGTGAAGACCAGGCCGTTGCGCGCCACCCGCGTGGGCAGGACGCAGTCGAACATGTCGACCCCGAGCGCGACCATCTTCAGGAGCTGCGGCGGCGTGCCCAGACCCATCGTGTAGCGCGGTTTCTCCGTCGGCAGGAAGGGCGTCGTGGCCCCGACCTGCTTCAGCATCTCCGGCTCCGGTTCACCCACGCTCACTCCCCCGACCGCGTAACCCGGGAAGTCCAGCGCCGCCAGCGACTCCGCCGCTTCCCGCCGCAGGTCGTCGTAGGTTGAACCTTGCACGATGGCGAAGACGTGGTGCCCCTCCGCCAGGAACCCGCTCTCCGTCGCGATCGCCTTGCATTGCTCCGCCCACCGCCGGCTCCGGGCGACCGCCCGGGCGCACGCGTCCCGCTCGCACGGCCATGGCGGGCACTCGTCGATCACCATGGCGATGTCGCTGCCGAGGTTCCGCTGGATCGCCATCACCTCGCGCGGCCCCAGGAAGAGCTTCGCGCCGTCGAGGTGCGAGGCAAACGCCACGCCGTCGTCGCGGATGTCCCGCAGCTTGGCGAGGGAGAAGACCTGGAAGCCACCGCTGTCCGTCAGGATCGGTCCGTCCCACCCCATGAACCGGTGCAGGCCGCCGAGGTCCCGTACCCGCTCGCTGCCCGGCCGGAGGTTCAGATGGTAGGTGTTGCCGAGCAGGATCTGCGTTCCGATCTCCCGCAATTGCCGCGGCGTGACCGATTTGACCGTGCCCTGCGTGCCCACCGGCATGAAGATGGGGGTTTCGACCACTCCGTGGCGGGTGATCAGGCGGCCGCGCCGGGCGGCCGTGGCTGTATCCGTTTTCAGGAGTTGGAAGTGTGCGGCCATGCGGAACGCAGAACCTACGGCGACGCTTGACCCGGCTGTCAATCCGCGAGCTATTGTCTGCCGGCGCCCTGGCGCCAACCCTCCCGTGCTGCTCGTCATCGACAACTACGACTCCTTCACCTTCAACCTCGTCCAGTACTTCGGACAACTGGGGGTGGAACAGCGCGTCTTCCGCAATAATGAGATCACGCCGGCCCAGGCCGCCGCCCTCCGCCCGGACCGCATCCTCCTCTCCCCGGGCCCCTGCTCGCCCCGGGAGGCGGGTGTCACCCTCGACATCCTCGGTGCCTTTGCCGGCAAGGTCCCCATCTTTGGGGTCTGCCTCGGCCACCAGTCGATCGGGCATTACTTTGGCGGCCGCGTGATTCGGGCCGACCGCCTGATGCACGGGAAGACCTCCCCCATCCGGCACAACGGCCGGGACCTGTTCGCCGGCCTGCCCCAGAATTTCGCCGCGACGCGCTACCATTCCCTCCTGGTGGAACGCTCCACCCTGCCTCCCGAATTGGAAATCACCGCGGACACCGCCGAAGGCGAGATCATGGGCCTCCGCCACCGCACCCTCCCGGTCTGGGGCGTGCAGTTTCATCCGGAGTCGATCGCCACCGAGGGGGGCATGCGGCTGCTCGAGAACTTCCTGAAACTTAACTGACCGTCGTTCGTCAAACGGCCGGGTGCCTCCGCCATGCGCTGTCCCAAGTGCACTTCCATCGAAGACAAGGTCATTGATTCCCGGATTGCCAAAGACGGGGCGACGATCCGCCGCCGGCGCGAATGCCTCGAATGCGGCCACCGCTACAGCACCACGGAGATGCTGGTGCGCGATGGCGTGGTCGTGCTCAAGCGCGACGGTCGCCGCGAGGACTTCGACCGGGAGAAACTCGTCCGCGCCGTCCGGGCGGCCTGTCACAAGCGCCCGGTGGACGCCGAGCAGATCGCGATGCTCGTCGAGGATGTGATGGACGCCCTGGAGGCGCAGTTCGAGAAGGAGATTCCGTCGCGCGCCATCGGCGAAGGCGTGATGCAGCGCCTGCGCACGGTCGACCAGGTGGCCTACGTGCGGTTCGCGAGCGTGTACAAGGAGTTTCGCGACGTCGCCGAGTTCGTCGACGAGATCAGTACGCTCGGCCGCAAACCTCCGGCGTGAACCCGCCGTCATGACGCGCGACCGCGACGACCTGCGCCGGCTGCATTTCATCAACGCGCTGTTCGCCCACGCCACGGGGCAGGACCTGTATCTGGCCGCCCAAATCAAGGCGGCGATTGCGCTGAGCCTGGCCGAGTTCGAAGTCCAACTCGCCGACCATCCCGAGTTCGCCCAGCGCTACGACGCCGCCTTCAATGCCGCCGCCGCCGAACTGCTGGCGCGGCTCTTCGCCCACCATCCGCGGCACGGCTTCTTCCACTGGGACGCCTCGCTGACGCTCGCCGCCGCCACGCCGCTCTTCACCCGGGCGGAAATCATGGCCGGACTGCGCAAGCTGGCGCCCTACCGCGACGCCACCCTGCTCGTCACCAACCTGCGGCCGGCCCTGATTCCTCCGCGGCGCCGGGCCACCCCCCGCCGCAAGCGCGACTATGCCGAGGCCCTGGCGTTCATCCGCGACCTCGCCGCGGCGCGGACGGCCCGGGGCTCCAACCTCCATCTCCTGTTCCTCTAGGCCCCGCACCGGGCCGCACGAGCAAGACCACCCCGCTCCGGCCCAAATCGCACGCTTCCGTTCCGGGCCGTTCGTGTCTTTGGTGGTCACCCTCAACCTTCGCCCTCCGCCATGTCCAAGACGATCTTCCAGCGCATCATCGACCGTGAGATTACCGCCAAAATCGAACACGAGGACGCGCACTGCGTCGTGATTCACGACATCCAGCCGCAGGCACCCGTGCACCTGCTGATCATCCCCAAGCAACCCATCGCCCGGGTGAGCGTGGCGACCGCCACGGACCAGACGGTCCTCGGCCATCTGCTGCTCGTCGCCGGCGAGGTGGCCCGGAAGCTGAATCTCGCCGAGGGTTTCCGGCTGGTGATCAACAACGGCCCCCACGCCTGCGAATCGGTGCCGCACCTGCACGTCCACCTGCTCGCCCGGCGGCAGATGAACTGGCCGCCGGGCTGAGTCTCGCGTGCGGCGCGCGAAACTCACTGCAGCCACTTCGCCAGCCAGGCGTGCACCTCGCCGTACCAGAAGCGGCTGTTCTCGCCCTTGAGGATCCAGTGGTTCTCATCGGGGAAGGACAGCAGCCGTGAGGGCACGCGGAGGCGCTGAAGGTAGCCCCAATACTCGTAGGCGTTGTTGGCCGGGACGCGGTAGTCGAGTTCGCCCACCGTCACGAGCACGGGCGTGACCCAACCCGTCCCCTTGGCGTGGTTGCCCGCGAGGCGCACCGGGTTTTGCTCGCGCCACACCGGGCCCTGCTCCCACACAGGCCCTCCGTTGGTCAGCTCGCGCGAGAACATCGTGTCGCTGGTGGCCCATTGAGTCTCGAGGTTGATGAGTCCCGCGTGGGAAATCAGGCAGCGATAGCGGGTGGTCGTCGCCTGCAGCCAGTTGGCCAGGTGGCCGCCGTAGCTCGCCCCGCCGGCGGCCAGCCGCGTGCCGTCCACGAAGGGAAACCGCTGGATCGCCGCGTCCACGGCATCGTTGATCTCCCCGCCGGGTCCGCGGAGCGGGTCCAGTTGGATCGCCTGGCCGAAGACTTCGGTGTAGCCCGACGATCCCGAGTAGTTGGTCAGCAGCACGACGTAACCCGGGGCCGCAAACAGATGGTAGTTCCACCGCAGAACCCACTGGTCCTTGAACTGCGGGGCCGGCCCGCCGTGGATCATCGCAAAGAGCGGGTATTTCCGTTTCGGGTCGAAGCCCGGGGGACGCACCAGCAGGTTGTGAATCGGCCAACCCTTCGGACTCTGGGTGGTGAAGTGCTCCAACGGAGCCAGGTCCAGGGCGGCGACGCGGTCGGCATTGAAGCGGGTCAGCATGGTCCTGCTTCCGTCCGCCGGATTCAACCGGGCCACCTCGGGCGGGTGCCGGGCGCTTTCGTAGCTGGCGACCAAGTGCGATCCTGCCGCCGCCAAGCCCCCAAGACAGCCCTCCGGCATTCCGTCGTAAGCCCGCACCTGGCCCCCGGCGGTGGGCACCGCAAACAACTTCACCTGGTGGCCGGCGTCCGCCGTGAAATACACCGTCGCCCCATCGGCCGCCACTGCGAACCGGCCGACCGAGAGATCCAGGTCCGCGGTTAGGATCGTCCGCCGGGCGGCGTCGAAGGGCCAGGGAAAGGAGGCGAGGCGCGAGTGGTGGTAGGTCTTGCCATCCCCCCCCTTGGTCATCGTCACCAGCAGTGCCTTCCCGTCGGGCCGGAATTCCACCTCGCTGTAGCTGTCAGCTCCGTCGGTCAGTTGCCGCGGCTCGCCCCCGGTCACCGGCACCGCAAAAAGCTGCGTGGGGACGCTCGCGTACGCCGCCCGATCGCGGCTGGTCGTGGCGATGAAGACAATCGTCTGCCCATCCGCCGACCAATCCGCCGGCAACTCGTCGCCGGTCTCGGCCGGCCGGCCGCCGAATCCCGGCGCCGACGCCAGCCGGGTTCCGGCCAGCAGATCGCGGGCGGGCGCTCCCGCCCGCGCCTCCTGCACGAACAAGTGGGCCTTCTTCTCGTCGAGCCACCGGTCCCAGTATTTGATCGGGAAACCATCGTACACGCGCGCCGAGTGCTTGCGCTCCTTGGCGGCCCGGGCGGCCCGCTGGTTGGCCGCTTCGTCGCCGGCCCCCGGATACACATCGCTGACCAAGAGGAGGTGCCTTCCGTCCGGGCTCCACCGCGGCGTGCGCGCGCCGGTGGCCAGCGTGGTCAGCCGCCGGGCCTCCCCGCCGCCGGCCAGCTCCAGCACGTAGATCTGGCTGACCTCATCGCCGTCGCGCTTGCTCGCGAAGGCCAATCGCGTCGAATCCGGACTCCACGCCGCCCCGGACTCCGTCGCTTTGGTAAAGGTCAGCTGGCGCGGGGCGGAGGAACCATCGACTGGCAGGAGCCACAGATCCGAGGATTGCTCCTTCGCGTCGTAGGCGGGCGCCGTTACGGCCACCACGACCCATTTCCCGTCCGGACTGGGCACCGGAGCACCGACGCGCTTCAGCAGCCACAGATCCTCATGGGTGATGGCACGACGCGCCGGCGCGGCCGCGCCAAGCTCCAAAGCCACCAAGGAAAGGACGCAGAACAGGGGGATTCGCATCCTCCAGTGTCAAGGAGTGGCCCCGCCCGGATCGATGCGAAAATCCCCCTCGGTAACATCCGAGAGATCAGTGGAGCGGAGGTTTCCCAACCGCCGGTCTGGCCTGACGGCGCCAGGAAAGCGCCACTTCCCCCTCTTGGGTACACGAAACTGCGCCCGGTCCGCTCAGAAGCCCACCGTCAGGGTCGTCACATACTGCCGCGGTTCAGTGTAGCGGGCCCAGGTGTAGCCGTTGCCGACGTCCACCTTCTCGTCGAAGACGTTGTTCACGTTCAACTGCAGCGTCCAATTGAAGCGGCCGAGCTTGCGACGATAGGCGACAAACGGGTTCACCAGAATGTAATCCTCCGTGGTGCTCGGCGGCAGCACCTGGACACCGGAGATGGTGACACCGGCGCGGTCCCGGCCGCGGGTGTACCGCGCGGCCACGCCGGTCGTCACGCCCCGGAGCCGGCCCTCGGTGAAGCTGTAACGCGTGGTGAGGCTACCGGTCGCGCGCTTCGTCCGGGAGATGGCGCCCTCCTGATCCTCAAGGTATTCGCGCGTCAGGGTCGTAGCCCCGTCCGGGTCGAGACCGCGGGCCCGGGCGGTGGTGCGGGCCTCCGTGAGGTACTTCTCCAGGAGGGGAAAGAAGCGGGTGTACTCCGTGGTGTTCCAGGAGTAGCCCGCCACCAGCGTCCACTGGCGGGTCAGGTTGCTCACGACCTGGAATTCCCACCCCTCGGCTGTGCGGTCGCGGTAGTCGACCAGATTGGCGAACGGTTTGGCCAGCAGGGGCGCCAGTTCGTCCCGCACTTCGGCGACCAGCGAGGAGTTTAGGTTCTCCTGCTTGGTCTCAAAGCGCGTGACTGTCGCCTCCACCCGCCCACCGAGGAGCTTGAAGCGCGCGCTGAGGTCGACCCCTTCGCCGGTGAGCGGCTGGAGGGCGCCGCCGGTCAGGTCGGTGCCGTAGTTGTCGCTGAACTGCGAGGATTCAAAGTAGCCGGCGGTGAACGAAAGCCAGGACAACGCGTGCCACACGGCGCCGTAGGTCTGGTTCGTGCTCCATTCGTTGGCGAAGGGAAAGACGGGCACGTCCAGCTTGCGGAGGCCGTCGTTGGGGAGGCGCGTGCCGTCGGCGTTGAAGAAGGTGTGCTGGTTGAAATTCGTCGGGTCGGCAGTGGTGGGGAGACTCGCACTCTGCAGCCAGTGATCCCGGCTGAGGCCGACACTGGTGCGGACCCGGCCCTTGAAGTAGGAACCAAGCAGATTGGCGAATCCGGAGGTCAGGCTCTGATCGAGCCGGCGGTTGACGCCGCTGCCAGCCACATGCCGGAAGAGCTGGGTGACGCCGGGGCGCACGTTCCAGCCGAGCGCGGCATCGGAGTTGCCGTCGCGCAGGTAGTGGATCGGGTAGACCAGGTTGTTGTTGAAGTAGGCGGCCTGGCCCGTGAACCCGCGCTTCTGAATCTCCTCCCGCGTGAGTGAGTAGCCGAAGTTGTCCTGATAGTTCTCCTCGTGGCGGTAGTTGGCGCCGAGCACGAGGCGCTGCGTGATGTCCCAAGGCAGCCGGGCGTCATAGACCAGCTGTCCGCGCCAGCCCATGATGTCGTGGCCGTCGGGGTTGTAGAGCGGGGCATGCACGATGAACATCTGGCCGTAGTTCGGGTTGGGCACGGTGCCGGGGCCGTTCGGATTCGGCAGGATGGGATTCACATCCACGTGCACGCTGCGGCCGGCCACGCCGCCGACACTCGCCAGACTGGAATAGGTCTGCTTGCGGACGGTCTCGTCCACCTGGGCGTTGAAGGCGACGAGTCCGCTCAGCCGGTCGGTGAAGGCGTGCTTCAGCTCGACGGTGTAGGCGTGGTACTTCGAGGCCATCTTGTTGTCGGGTCCGGCCCAGTCCTCGCGCAGGGGGATGATGCTCTCCGGGATGCGCCGCAGCGGGAAACGGTTCGGGTTCTGCGGATCGGTGGCGGAGGTCGCGGCGGCGGCGGTGTTGGTGACGGTGATCCGGAAGGTGTTCTGGGCCGTGGACTGCCAGTTGTTGATGACGCCACCGACGTCGACGATGGCGTGAATGACCGCGGTGGGGGCGCGGAGCTGGGCCATGCCGACCCCGTTGACCTGGGTGCCGGCGCGGTTCGGGTCGGCATCGAGGTTGCTGTTGCCGGTGCCGGGCACGTAGGCGATCCGGCTGTCGGTCGGCCCGAGATGGCCGAGGTGGTAGGTGGTGTTGCCGGTCTCGCCGAGAACGTCGATTTGGGTGCGGCGGTGCTTGAAGGGTTCGAACCGCAGGGCGACGGCGTAGCCCTCGAGATCGCGGCCCATGCGCTGCTGGAACATCTCCACTTCGGACCGGATGGCGTTGAAGCGCAGGCCAACCTTGCCGGGCACGAGCGGCCGGCTGATGTCGACGGAGTAGCGTTGGGTGCCGAAGGTGTCATAGCGCACCTGGGCGCTGGCGCGCTGCTGGAAGGTGGCGCGCTTGCTGCCGATGTTGATCGAACCGCCGGCGTCGACGTCGCCGTAGGCCAGGCCGCCCGGACCCCGGCCGAACTCGATGCGCTCGGTGTTGTAGCTGTCGGTGGAAAGATACCACGGGAAGCCGTCGCGCAGCTGGCGGACACTCGCGAGGCCGCGGATGTTGACCTGGTTTCCGCCGCGGTTGTTGACGACGGCGCCGATGGTGCCGAGGTCGTTGGCGATGTTCTCCGCGTTCATCGCGAAGTCCACGGCGTCGAAGTAGCTGTTGAGCGCGAGGTCCTGCAGGAACTCCTGGGTCATGACCGAGATCGAGTTGGGCAGGTTCTCGAGGCGCTCGTTGGTGCGCGTGCCAGACATGGCGGTGGCGGCGGTGTAGCCGTTATCGGAGTCGGCGCGGACCTCGAAGGGCGAGAGGGAGACGGCCTCGTTCCCCGGGCCACGCGGAGTCGACGGAGCGGACGGCGGTGCACTGTCGGCGGCGTCGGTCGGTAGGGACAGCGCCGCCAGGCAGAAAGCGAGAACAAGCCAACGACACGAGTTCATGCTGGGGGATGCGGGTACGGCGCGCGCGGGGTGGCGCGGCCTGGGGTTTCCCTTCCTTTCAGAATCTCCCCGCCGAAGCAAGTACCGGACCGCACGCCTCAGCGGCGCGCCTCGTAGGTGCCATCCACCCGCTTCGCGACCAGCCGCTTGAGTTCGAGCATCATCAGCGTGGCCGACAGCTGGGCGGCGGACAACCCGGTCGCGCCCGCCAGCGCGTCGGGAGAAAGGATGGCCCCGCCCTGGAAGCACGCATGCACCGCCGCCTCGTCCGGGGTCAGGTTGGCCGGCCGGCCCGCCGCGACCTCGGCGGGTTTCTCCGCGATCGGCGCGGGCCGGAGGCCGTCGAGATAACTGAGCTCGTTCAGAAGGTCGTCGACGCCCGTCATCAGGGTCGCCCCGTCGCGGATCAACTGGTGGCATCCGGCGCTCGTGTTCTGGTCGATGCGGCCGGGCACGGCAAAAATCAGCCGCCCCTGCTCGCCCGCAAAGCGCGCCGTGATCATCGCGCCCCCGTCGACATCGCTTTCCACCACAATGGTCGCCTCGCACATGCCGGCGACGATCCGATTGCGCATCGCGAAGGACTGGCGGTCCGCCCGGCGGCTGAAGGGAAACTCCGACAACACCGCCCCCTCCGCTTCGATGCGGCGGAACAACTCCAGGTTTTCTGGCGGATAGATGATGTCGATGCCACAGCCCAGGACGGCGGCGGTCCTGCCCTTCGCTTCCAGCGCTCCCTCGTGGGCCGCCGTGTCGATGCCGCGCGCCAGACCGCTGACGACGCAGAACCCGAGCCGGGCCAGCTCGGCTCCGAACTTCCGGGCCACGCTTTGCCCGTACAAGGTCGTCCGGCGCGAGCCGACGATGGCCACGCTCGGACGGCTGAAATCGTATCCGCCCCGGCGATAGAGTCCGATTGGCGGATCGTGAATCTCCTTCAGGAGCCGCGGATAGCCGGGATCACGCACGGTGATAAAATCCGCGCCGCTTCGCGCCATGCGCTCCTCCTCCCTGACGGGATCGAAGTAGTCCCGCCAGCCCGCGAGCGTCGAGGCAATCACCGGCCCCACGCCCTTAACCGCTTCGAGTCGCCGGCGGTCCGCGGCCAGCACGGCCCGGGGATCGCCCCCGAGTTCGCCCAGCAGGCGGTTGAGCGTGATTGGGCCGATGTTCGGCAGGGCGTTCAGAACGAGAAAGGCCTGCCGCTCCGACATCTCGGGTGGGGTCATGGGGAAAAGCAGGGCCGAGCCTTGGCTTCAGGACCCGCCTGCGCAAGGACGGGCGGACCCTTCGCGCAACGCCGGCGCCAGCCTCTCCACCAACTCGGAAATACAAGTCGCGGCCGGCCCCTTCTCCCGCGCGAGAAAGTCCGCCGCCAGCCCGTGCCACACCACTCCGCGCGCCGCCGCCCCCAATGGATCCGCCGGTGCCTGGGCGAGCAAGCCGCCGATCAATCCGGCCAGGACATCGCCGCTGCCGCCGCGCGCCAAGACGGGCCCACCAAAGAAGGAATGCAGCACGGTCGGACCGTGGCAGATTCGCGTGACAGGGCCCTTCTCGACCAGCGTGATTCCCGCGCGCAGCACCTGTCGCCCGCCGATTCGCTCCAGTTCCCCGGCGTGGGGAGTGAGGACGCGCGGGGCCCGACCCACACAGACCACCTCGCGCTGGAGTCCGTCAGCGTCGATCACCATCGGCACCGGCGACCAACCCGCCACGCTGGCCGCCAGCGCAAGCGTCTCCGGTTCCCGGCCCAAGCCGGGGCCAATAAGCAGGGCGGTGGCCCGATCGATGCGGGCGCGCAACAGGTGCTCCCCCTCGAGGGCCAGTCCGCCAGCCGGAGTTTGCGGCCACCCCACCCAGATCGCCTCCGGGGCACGGGCGGCAAATGCCGCCACCAATGCTTCGGGGACGAAAGCCGTGACCAACCCTGCGCCACTGCGCAGGGCCGAAAGGACGGTCAGCAACACGGCGCCCGGGTAGGCGCCGGACCCGCCCAGCACAAAGGCGTGACCATGGCTGCGTTTGTCCGTCGTCGGCTCACGCCAGCCCCGCAAGGGATCCAGGGTCTCCGGCAGCAGGACCCGCGCGTCGCCCCCCGCGCCAGCCGGAAAGAAGCCGAGATCAAGGTAGCACACCCGCCCGGCCGCGGGTGCCCCGACCACGGGCTCCTTCAAGATTCCAGTCGCATAGGTGAAGTCGGCTCGGAACACCCCGGCACTGGGAAGATCCACGGCCGCCCGGAACCGGATCGGCGCGGCATTCACCCGCTGCAGCAGCGCCACCACGTGGGACGGCGCCGGTGGGCGGAACGGGAAGCCGAAGACGCCGTCGAGACAGAGATCGTACGCGCCGGTGGGAGCCGGCACTTTCGCCACCTGCGCACGGGCTCCGTGCACCAGGTCACGCCACGCCCGGGCGGCCAGCGGTCGCAGGCTCCGCTCCCCGAAGGCGAAAACCACCTCGACCCGCGCGTCCGGTCGTCCTGCGCACAGCTCCCGCGCCGCCAGCAGCGCATCCCCGCCATTGTGCCCCTTCCCCGCCAGGACCAGAATCCTGCCCGCGTCCGGGAGTCCCCCAATCTCCTCCGCGTCCCGGCGGATCGCCTGCGCCAGGGCCCGGCCAGCGCGGAGCATCGCGGGCCACTCCTTGGCCTCGTCCCCCTGGAAGATCGCGTGCTCCCACGCGCGGGAAGCTTCGCAGCTCAGAATCGGATGGCTTGGGGGCAGGTTCATGGGTTGCCGGGCCGGACCAGCCGCGGGGGCGGTCCCTCCGGAGGGCGCTCCCGGCGGCCGTGTTCCAGCCATTCGCGGTACTGCTCTTCCGTCTCCGTGAACTGGAGCGGCGAGTCCGGCAGCTCCTTGCCGTGGCGGATGATGCGCCGGGTCAATTCGGGGATGCTGCGAAAGTAGAGAATTCCACCGATCCGCCGCACCTCGTAGTAGTCCGTATACGCCTTCTCTTCCTTGTTCCAAAGCGCCACCTCGGTCGTGTCGCCCGACCACGTGGCATGCTCCCCCCAGACCGCAAACACCGCTTCGATCGTCGACAGGGTCGCCTTCTCCCGCGGGGCCGGCTTCGGCGGTGGCAGCATCTGCACCTGCACTGTCGCTGGTGGCGCCGCCTCGCGCCGCATCAGGGCGTACACGAAGAGCGCGCCGAGGATGAAGCCCAGCATGACCCACGACGGGGTCCGGGACAGCGTGGCTCCCGGCTTGGTCAGCGGGTAAGGTTCCCGAGGGGCTGGCGCATCATCGTCCATGGGTGTATCCGTCGTCCGATCACGCCCGCACCAGCACCGCCACGGCCAGGGCCATGGTCTCGGTGTGCGAGAGGGTCAGGTGAACATGGGTCGCGCCCACGCGGGCCAGGAGCGCCGCCCCCTGCGCGTCAAGCCGGACCAGCGGCTGGTGGCGTTCACCGTGGTGCACCGACACCGAGCGCCAGCCGAGCTCCGCGCCGATTCCGGTGCCAAAGCACTTGGACACGGCCTCCTTGGCGGCAAAGCGCGCCGCGTAGTGCTTGTGCGGATGCTTCATGCCGGCACAGTACGCCCGTTCCTCGTCCGTGAACACCCGCGCCAGGAAACGCTCCCCCTGCCGATCGATCACGCCCCGGATGCGCTCCACCTCGATCAGGTCGGCGCCGAGGCCCACGAGGACGCCGCCGGGCGGAAGGGTGGGAAAAGACAGGGAAGGCGGGGGAGACATGAAAGACGGGGAGGAAGGAGACGACCGGTTCGCGTGCCTGAGGCGTCTTCCCTGTCTCGCGTTCTTCAGCCATTCATCCGCCGCTTCATTTCCCGCACGGCCTCGTCCACCCCGGTGAAGAGGGCGCGGCTGACGATGCTGTGCCCGATGTTGAGTTCATGCAGGTGCGGCAGGGTGCGGATCTCGGCGATGTTGACGTAATTGATGCCGTGGCCGGCATTGACGACCAAGCCGAGGTCATGGGCGCGCACCGCGCCGAGCCGGAGGCGCTGCAGCTCCGCCGGGCGCCGCGGCGTGAAATACGCCTGCGCGTACGCCCCGGTATGCAGTTCGACCACCGGAGCCCCGAGTTCCGCACTGAGTTCGATCTGGGCATCATCGGGATCGATGAAGAGGCTCGTCTTGATCCCGGCGGCGTTCATCGCCTGGACGCAGGCCCGCACGCGCTCGCGGTTTCCGCGCACGTCCAGCCCTCCCTCGGTCGTCACCTCCTGCCGGTTTTCCGGCACCAGGCAGACGTATTCCGGCTTCAACTTCACGGCGAGGGCGGTCATCTCCGGCGTGCACGCCATCTCAAGGTTCAGTCGCGTGCCGATGCACTCGCGCAGCCGCCAGACGTCGCGGTCCTGGATGTGCCGGCGGTCTTCCCGGAGGTGCACGGTGATGCCGTCGGCTCCGGCCCGCTCGGCCGCCAGGGCAAACGTCACCGGATCGGGTTCGACGGGGCCGCCGGTGGTGGCGCCGGCGTCGCGATACCGCGCCTGCCGCACGGTCGCACAATGGTCGATGTTCACACCGAGGAGGATCATGGGGATCCACACCCTGACCGGTGGAATTGGTGCCGAAAAGAAGGAAAACGCTCCGACCGAAAACCCAATCCACCGGGAAATCGCCTAACACCCGTTCTTCGCGCGGCCACCCACGCTGCCGGCAGCATTCGGAGCTGAACGAACGTCCGCCCCGCGGCGGAGCGCGTGCGTCGGACCCCTTCGTATCGCCTCATCCTGCGTAAAGAAAGCCGACGCCGATAGACTTTACATTAAACATCTCTCACCAAACGCCTTATGAGTAGCGAAGCGAATTGCGGTGTCGTATTTTTTGGTCACTTCCCGCAGCGCCGAACACCACCGCCTTTCTCAAGATCGCATAGGAACTTAATCAATAGATACTTCTCACTCAGTCACCGATACTGGCACGCGCGATGCCTTATGTGGCCCCAGCCCCTCCCACTATCCGATGAAGAACCGACTATTCCGCGCAACAATCCTCCTCGCCACTGCCGGCTTTGGAGCCACCTCAGCCAGTGCCGTGGTCACTGGCTTTGTCAGCAACCCAAGCGCCAACTCCTCGAACTGGACATCGTCCGCGTTGGGATTTGGCGCCAGCATCCAGACGATCGATTTTGATGCCCATCCGCTCGGGACACTCCTTCCGAACTTCTACCCCGGCGTCACCCTCAGCGCCGTCGGTGACGTGAACACGGTGCTCCCCGGGGCGGGACCTGGCCAAGGCAACACCTTCTCGCCTCCGCTCTCCGGAGGGGAAGGCACCCACTCGGCCAGCGGCCAGTACCTCTTCGATGGGGGCAGCCCTTCCTCCCTCACCCTTAGTTTTTCCGCCCCCGTGTATGGTGCCGGGCTCTTCGTGATCGATTACTTCAATCCCGATGCCAGCAATCCCCTGACCATTGCGGCGTACACGGGAGCGAACGGAACCGGGACCCTGCTTGGCACCTTCAGTTCGGTTGCCTACAATTTCCAACCCAACAACCTGTACTTCATGGGCATCACCAGTTCGGCCGGCGACATTGGCTCCATCGTGTTCAGCGACGTGACGAGCAGCACCGGCGACACCACTGGGATCGATGACATCAAGATTGCCACCGCCTCCTCGGTGGCCACACCCGAGGCTGCTTCCAGTCTCGCGATGATCTTGACCGGCTTCGGGCTCCTCGCGACCAGTCGGCGGCTCCGCCGGAATTGAGCGCATTCGCCCAGCTGGAAATCGAGTTCTTCAACCCACCGTCTGCCAGACCCGCGAGGTGTCTCCTCGCGGGTTTTCTTTTTGTTCTTCCACGCCTCCCCCCAATTCGCATTCCCTCACCGAATGTCCGCCCCCCCGCCGCCGAAGCGCGAAAACCTCCTGCTCAATCTCATCTGCAACATCGCCGTTCCGACGATTGTGCTGACGAAGTTCAGCAGCGACAAATGGCTGGGACCGCAGTGGGGCATCCTCGTCGCGCTGGCCTTTCCCTTCGCCTACGGCGTCTACGACCTCATCCAGCGCAAGAAGACGAACCTGTTTTCCATCGTCGGCATCTGCAGCGTGCTGCTGACGGGCGGACTCAACCAGCTCAAGGCGGATGTCTTCTGGTTTGCGGTGAAGGAGGCGGCCATCCCCACCCTGTTCGGCGTGGCGGTCGTGGTTTCGGGCCGCACCAAGCGGCCCCTCGTGCGCGAATTGCTCTGGAACGAGCAGGTGATCGACACAGCCCGCGTCGACGCCGTGCTGACCGAACGCAACCAGCACGCCGAATTCGAACGCCTGCTGGCCCGCGCGACCAACGAACTCGCCTTCTCCTTTCTCTTCAGCGCCGTCCTCAACTACGGGCTCGCGCGCTACCTGCTCACCAGCCCACCGGGTACACCGGAGTTCAACGATCAACTCGGACGCATGAACCTGCTCAGCTGGCCGGTGATCGTCCTTCCGTACATGGCCGTGACCATGTGGGTGCTGTGGCGGCTCCTGACCGGTTTCACGCGCCTGACGGGCCTCCAGCTTGAGGAGATTTTTCACAGCACGAAGACTCCGGACAAGCCCACCGACGAGCCCCGTCAGCCTTGACTAGCCAAGCGCATCAAGCCGCGAGCACGCGCGTTGCCGGCCATTGGCCACCGCTACGCAACCGCAAATCCCCCGACCGTTCGCATCCGCCCGGCGGGAACCGCGACGCCGCTCTGCCTACTTCCGCTCCGCCATCGGTACGAAGTCGCGCTTGGTCGGTCCGGTGAACACCTGCCGCGGACGGCAGATCTTGTTCTTCGGATTCGAGGCAACTTCCTTCCAATTGGCGATCCAGCCCGGCATGCGCCCGATGGCGAACATCACCGTGAACATGTTCTGCGGGATGCCGAGGGCGCGCATGATCAGGCCGCTGTAGAAGTCGACGTTGGGATAGAGCTTCCGCGAAAGGAAGTAGTCGTCCTTCAGCGCCGCGTCCTCGAGTTTGCGCGCGATCGCGAGCAGCGGGTCATCCTTGATGCCGAGGCTCGCGAGGGCCTTGTCGAAGCTCGCCTTGATGATCTTGGCGCGCGGATCGTAGTTGCGGTAGACGCGGTGACCGAAACCCATCAGCCGGTGGCCGGCCTTGCCCGAGCGGGCGGCCTCGATGAACTTGCTGCCGTCGTCGCCCTCGGCGTGGATGCTTTCCAGCATCTCGATC
>JACRQG010000046.1:277076-310162 GCA_016222805.1 Verrucomicrobiota bacterium
GATCACCGCCATGTTGGCGCCGCCGGGGAGCGGGCCCCAGAGGGCACAGACGCCGGCGGCGACGGAGGCGAATAGATTGGCGCCCGACGACGCGACCATGCGCACCGTCGAGGTGGAGCAGTTCTGCTCGTGATCCGCGTGGAGAAGGAGGAAGAGGTTGAGCGCCTGCGCGACCTCGGGCGTCGGCACATAGTCCTCGTAGGGCTGGGAGAACATCATGTGCAGGAAGTTCTCACAGTAGGGCAGCGTGCGCTTCGGGTAGATGTAGGGCAGGCCGCGGCTCTTGCGGTAGGACATCGCCGCGATCGTACGGACCTTGGAAATCGCGATCGCCGCCGCCTCGTCGAAGTTCGCCAGGTCCTCCTGCACGCGGTTCGTCGCGAGATGCGGGTAGTAGCAGCCGAGGGAGTTCAGCAGCGCCGAGAGAATCGCCATCGGATGCGACCCGATCGGGAAGCCCTCGAAGAGGTGGTCCATCGCCGAGTGCACCGGCGAGTGCAGCCGCAGCAGGTCGCCGAACCGCCGGCGCTCGACCGCATTCGGCAGGTGCCCGTTGATGATCAAGTATGCGGCCTCGACGAACGACGAATGTTCGGCGAGCTGCTCAATCGGGTAACCCCGGTACCGGAGGATGCCGACCTCACCGTCGATGAACGTGATATCACTCAGGCACGAACCCGTGTTGCCGTATCCATCGTCGTAGGTGATGTAGCCGGTCTGCGCCCGCAGGTTGCGCACGTCGATGGCCTTTTCGCCTTCGGTACCCACAATCAGGGGCAGCTTGTATTCCTTACCTTCGAGATGGAGAGTGGCTTCGCTTGGCATAGGGGGAGGGATGACGGGAAAAACTAAGTGGAATGGAACGAGAGGGTTGCAGCCCAAACTCGCTTGGCCAACCGGAAATTAGAAAATAAGCGGGAGCGCGAACCAAAACTTAAGTCCGATCCGCCAGGAGCGCGAAATTTCGATACACCTGCAGGCCCTTGGCCTGGCTTTTCTCCGGGTGGAACTGGGTCGCGAACACCCGGCCCCGGCCCACGGCGGCACAGAAACGTCCGCCGTAGTCGCACTCGGCCAGCGTCAATCCGCTGTCCGTCGGCACGCAGTGAAAACTGTGCACGAAGTAAAAGGCCTCACCCTCGGTCGCGAGGCCCGCCCGCAGGGGCGACTCCGGCTGGAGGAAGCGCACGGAGTTCCAGCCCATGTGGGGAATCTTGCATTCCCGTGGACGCCGGAACCGCACCACCTGACCTGGAAAGACGCCCAGTCCCTGAATGTCCCCTTCCTCGGAGTGATCGAACAGCACCTGCATGCCCAGGCACACCCCCAGGAACGGGCGGTCGGCGGCAATCCACTCCCGCACCACGGCATCGAGCCCCGACGAACGCAGCGAGGCCACGCAGTCGCGCAGGGCCCCCACCCCGGGAAGGACCAATCCCCGCGCCCCCAGCGCCGCCAGGTCGGCGGGCCGATGCACCACGTGCGGCGCGGCACCCACCGCTTCGAGCGCCTTGGTCACGCTCCGCAGGTTGCAGATTCCGGTGTCGATGACGGCGACGGGAGACATGGGAGCGGCTCTGCGGCCGGCGGCATTCGCAGGAAGACTGGTTCCGTTCGGAGAAGGTGCCACGTGTCCGGACGGGAACTAAATCTTCCCCTTGGTCGAGGGCAGCAAGTCAGCCGCCCGCGGCTCGACCTGGGTCGCCATGTCGAGGGCCCGGGCCAGGCACTTGAAGATCGCCTCCGCCACATGATGGGGCTCCTCGCCGTAAACCAACTGCACATGAAGGTTGCAGCCCAGCGCGTTGCTGAACGCCCGGCAGAATTCCTTCACGAGGACGAGGTTGAAATCGCGCACGAACATCGTCGGAGCCTCCGCCTTGTACTCGAGGTGCGGACGGCCGCCGATGTCCACCACCACCCGCGCCAGGGACTCGTCCATCGGCAGGAGGAAGAAGCCGTAGCGTCGGATGCCCACCTTGTCGCCGAGTGCCTCCTTGAAGGCCTGCCCGAGCACCAAGCCGACATCCTCGACCGTGTGATGATAATCCACCTCGACATCGCCCTTGGCCTTCACGGTGAGGTCGAAGAGCCCATGCTTGGCGAACAGGGTCAGCATGTGGTCGAAGAAGGGCACCACGGTGTCGATCTTCGCCTGCCCGCGGCCGTCGATCGCGAGCGAGAGCGTGATGTCGGTCTCCGCGGTCGTGCGGGTGACCGTGCTTACGCGTTGGGTGCTTTTTGCCATGCGTCGAGGGTGTCGCTGAGAACCTGCATTTCCTGGTCGGTGCCGACGCTGATGCGCAGGAATGAGGCGGTCAAGGCGTGGCTCGGAAAGTACCGCACCAGGACGTTTCGGGCGTAGAGGAAATCGTACGCCGACTTCGCCACCGCCGGGCCGCTCCCGCCTCCGGCACCGCGCGGCTCGGTGAAGATGAAGTTGGCTGCGGAGGGATAGGTGAACCAGCCGCGTCGCTCCACGAGGTAGCGGAGGAACCGGTCCCGGGTCGCGCGCACCTTTGCCACGACTCCCGCGTAATAGGGTACGTCGCCAAGCGCCGCGACCGCGGCGGCCTGGGAGAGGCGGTTGACGTTGTAGCTGTCGCGCACGCGATCAAGCACCTCGATGATCCCGGGGTCGGCCAGCGCGTAGCCCACCCGCAGACCGGCCAAGGCGTAGGCCTTGGACAGGGTGCGGACGATGACGAGACGGGGATGCCGGGAAAGGAGCGGCACCGCGTCCTCGTCGGCAAAGGGCGCGTACGCTTCGTCGACCACCAGGAGGCCGCGGAAAGACTCCAGCACGGCGGCGATCTCGGCGTTGCGAAAGGCCACTCCCGTTGGGGCGTTGGGCGAGGTTAGGAAGAAGGCCCGCGCCCCGGAGGACGCGATCCGCTCCACCGGTAGCCGCATGGATCGATCGAAGGGAATCACGTCCGTCCGCCCGTCCTGGATCTCCACGAGGACCGGGTAGAGCGAATAGCTCGGCAGGGTGAAGCCCGCCGCGGCCGTGCTCGTGCAAAAGGCGCGGACCAGCAGGTTGAGGATGTCATCGGAGCCGTTGCCGATGCAGACGTTGGCCTCGGTCAGACCGCCGCCATGGAGCGCCGCGACCGCCGATCGCAGGGAGGCACTCCGCGGATTCGGGTAGAGGCGCAAGGCGGCGCCATCCTCCCCCACTTCGCGCCGGATGGCCTCTGCGACTTTCGGGCTCGGCGGGTAGGGACACTCGTTGGTGTTGAGCTTTACCCAACCCGGACCGGTGGGCTGCAAGCCGGGCGTGTAGGCGTGCAACTTGGCAACGTGAGGAAGCGCGAGGGAGATCGGTGACATGCGGCAAGAAGACGCGGCAGAAAGGAAGCCTGTCAGTGAGTTCGATTCCGCCCTCCGGGTAAAGCCGCACCTTGGCGGTGGGCCGGCACAGGTCCCTCGCCCAACGGGGCCCGCCTGTCGCACCCGGATCGCGTCTCCAAACCCCGACGAGATCGGCTGCACCTCTTCCCGGCCGCCAGCGGCAATCCGCCGGACCGCCTGGCCTACCGCAGCCGCACCTTCACCGAACGACCGTGCGCATCGAGCTTTTCCATCGCCGCGAAGGCAGCCACCACCGGCGCGGCCTTCTTGAGGCTGGCCCGATCATACCGGATCACGCTCGTCCGGCGCAGGAAATCCGCCACGCGCAGCCCGCCAAAGTACCGCCCGGCCCGCCCGGTGGGCAGGACATGGCTCGGGCCGGCCACGAAGTCTCCCAGGGCGGTCGGCGAATGGTTGCCCACCATGATCGCCCCGGCGGTGGTGATGGCCGCCGTGAGTTTCCGGGCGGCGGAATCGGCCACCATCAGTTCCAAATGTTCGGGCGCGACAAAGTTGGCCACCTCCGCAGCCTGGGCCAACGACTCCACCTCAACCGCGAGAAATCCCTGATCGATCACCCGCTGGGTCTTCTCGCTGCGCGAGATGAGCTGCAGTTGCGTGCGGATCTCACAGGCGACCGCCGAGAGGATCGCGGCGGAGGTAGCCACGAGGTAGACCTTCTCCCGGCCGGATCCGTGCTCCGCCTGGGCCAGCAAATCGGCCGCCACAAACGCGATGTCCGCCGTTTCGTCCGCGATGATCATCACCTCGCTGGGGCCGGGCAGCGAATCGACGCCGACGGTTCCGAACACCTGCCGCTTGGCCTCGCACACGTAGGCATTGCCCGGGCCGAAGATCTTGTCCACCGCCGGTATCATCATCGTGCCAAAGGCCATCGCGCCGATCGCCTGCACCCCTCCCACCCGATACACTTCAGTGACCCCAAGCAGGTGCAGCGCCGCCAACAGGCCGTCCGCCACCTTTCCCTCCGGACTCGAGGGCGTGAACACCGCCACCTCCGGGCAGCGCGCGATCCGCGCCAGCGTCACGGTCATGAGCACGGTGGAGACCAGCGGCACCTCGCCGCCGGGCACGTAGAGCCCTCCACCGCGGCCCGCGCGGCCTGCAAGGCCCTCAAATCTGCGGGGGGCAGTCGCTTGGAGGCGGCGGCAAGGTCGCCCACCGGCACCCGAAAATCCCGCGCCCGGAGCTTGGCCCCGTCGAACTTCGCCGCGTAATACGCCACCGCCTCGTCGCCCCGCTGGCGCACATCGGCCAGGATCGCGGCAACCGCCTCCGACATCTCGCGGGGAGGCAGGGCGCCCCGGCAAAACGCGGACAGTTCATCGGCAAACGTCTTCGAGGTGAACTGGATCGTATGCATGGACCGATATCACCTGCGGTTTATCGCAGCCGTCGAAAACCGCGAGTACAATTTCGGTTCGTGGCGCCGGCAGGGCGATTTCCGGAGACCGGCCACCGTTCCACGCGACCCAAAAGCTCAGCCGAAAATGAGACACGGCATCAGGTCGCGGGCCTCGCCGAGGCCGGCCTTCAACCGGAGATTGGCCACGCCGTCCGGGGTCGGCGACCCCGGCGACATCTGAACTGCCACAAAACGGCACCCAGCGGCGCAGTCGTGGCATTGCTGCCACCGGAATCCGCCCGGCCCCACCCCGCCCTACTTCCCCCGCACCGGAGCCGGCACCGCAAAAAGGATGGCGGGGAACTCCTCGTTCACGGTGATCTTCTCGAACTCAATCGTGACCGACACCGACTGGCCCTTCTGGTTCTTGCTCGTGGTCACGATGCTCTTCGGAAACCGGACGCCGTTCACCACGATCTCCCCTTTCTCGCGAATGGATCCGCCGGCCTCGGTTTCGGTCATGACCAGGCGGCCGGTCGCCAGGTCGAAATAACGGTAGAAGATGATGTTCGGGGTATGGATGAAGGCGATCTTCTGGCAGGCTACCCCGTCGATCGTCGCGGGCCCCTGATCTTCAACACGCCCGCCCACCTTCTCGATCCCACGGAAGTAGGCCAGGTTCTCCCAGGTGTTTGCCCGCAGTCGCCGCACCTGATCCGGCCCCAGCAATGTCTGCCGCCACTTGGAGGAATCCGCGGCATCCTGCACGCGCTGCCAGCCCTCGTAGCCATCCAGCGCGGTCACCTCGACCACCTTGTCGGACGTGGCCTTGATTCGCTGGCGTTCCGGCTTCTGGAAGATGATCTCCATGGCCGCCCGCGACTGCTTGGTCGCGTCGTTGGGATCCGCGGTGATCAGCGTGCCGACGTAGTGCACCGACTTCATGGCGTTGAGCGCAGCCTCGGAGCCGATGTACGCACGGGCCTTTGCAAGGATCGCCAGTTCGGCGGCGGAAACGGACACGCACGACAACAGCAGGGCGGCGGCAAGGGCCCCGCGGCGGGGCTGGGAGAGTTTCATGGTCGGATGAATGGATTGAGAGGTATGCCGGGCGGATTCGTTCCCCGCAATGCCAAGGTTCGCCCGCGGGAGGACTACTCCCACTCGATCGTCGCCGGCGGCTTCGAGCTGATGTCGAACACCACGCGCCCGACCCCGCGCACCTCGTTGGTGATCCGGCTCGAGATCCGTTGCAGGAGTTCGTGCGGCAGCTTCGCCCAGTCGGCGGTCATGGCGTCGGTGCTCTCCACGATGCGCATCGCGATGACGTAGTCGTAGGTCCGCTCGTCGCCGAAGACTCCGACCGTGCGGACCGGCAGGAACACGCAGAACGACTGCCACACCTTGTAGTAATAGCCGCTGCGCTTCATCTCCTCGATCAGGATGGCGTCGGCATTGCGGAGGATATCGAGCTTCTCGGCGGTGATGTCACCCATCACGCGGACGCCCAGGCCCGGCCCGGGAAACGGCTGCCGCCAGACGACTTCCTTCGGCAGGCCCAGGGCCGAACCCACGCGCCGCACCTCGTCCTTGAACAACTCCCGCAGCGGCTCGATGAGCTTCAGCTTCATCCGCTCGGGCAGACCGCCTACGTTGTGGTGCGTTTTGATCAACGAGGCGGGATTGCCGCCGATCGAGACACTCTCAATCACGTCCGGATAGAGGGTCCCCTGCCCCAGGAAATCCGCGTGCCCGATCGACTTCAGGGACTTCTCGAAAACCTCGACGAACGTGCGGCCGATGATCTTGCGCTTCTGCTCGGGCTCCGTGACGCCCTTCAGGCGGCGGAGGAAGAGCTTCGAGGCATCGACCACGCGGAGATCGATGTGAAAATGGTCGCCGTAAAGCTTCTCGACCGACTGGCGCTCCCCCTTGCGCAGAAGGCCGTTGTCCACGAACACGCAGGTGAGCTGCCGGCCAATCGCCTTGTGCAGCAAGGCCGCCGCCACCGAGGAATCGACGCCGCCCGACAACCCGAGCAGCACCCGTCCCTTGCCGACCTGGGCGCGGATGTTTTCCACCGCGTGGGTGATGAAGTCGCGCGTCGTCCAGTCGGCGCTGGCGCCGCAGATCCCGAGGAGGAAATTCCGGATGATCTCCACGCCGCGCTCGGTGTGGAAAACCTCCGGGTGAAACTGAATCCCATAAAACCCGCGGCGCTCATCGGCGATTGCGGCGTAGGGGGAGTTCTCCGTGGTGCCGATCGCGCGAAACCCCGGCGGCAGGTGCGTGAGCTTGTCGCCATGGGAGTTCCACACGCGGAGCTTTCGCGGCAGTCCGGCGAACAACTTGCCCGCCCGCCGCACGGTCAGGACGCCATGGCCGTACTCGCGCGCCTTGCTGTGCGCCACTTCGCCGCCGAGGAGCTGCCCCATGAGCTGCACGCCGTAGCAAATCCCGAGCACCGGCACCCCCAGGTCGAAGATGGCGCGATCCGGATGGGGGGCCTGGCGCGAGTAGACGCTCTGCGGCCCGCCCGACAGGATGATCCCCACGACGTTGTCCTCCCGCAACTTCGCCGCCGGGGTCGAATAGTGGTAGATCTTCGAGAAGACCTCGCACTCGCGGATGCGACGCGCAATGACCTGCGTGAGCTGCGAACCGAAGTCGAGGACGGCGATGGTTTGTGGCATGGGGAACGTTCGAAACGGAGGCGTCGGAAAAGGGAAAGCGGCGAGCGTGCGGGCCCGGGGCCCGCAGTGTCAATGCTCTCGCCACCGGCAGGCGCCGGCGGTCAGACGTCGCAGATCCGCACCGCCTGGCTGAGGGACGCCACCTTGTCGCGCAGGGGCACGAACTCCTGCCCCACGTGGCCGCGATAGCCGGTCTCGACAATGGCCCGCATCACGGCGCCGTAATTCAGCTCCTGCGTCTCGTCGATCTCGTTGCGCCCCGGCACGCCCGCGGTGTGGTAGTGCCCGATCCACTCCCGGTGCTGGCGGATGCGGGTAATCACGTCGCCGTGCATGATCTGCACGTGATAGATGTCGAACAGCACCTTCACGCGTTCGGACCCGACCCGGCGGCAGATCTCCACCGCCCGGTCGATGTCGTCGCAGAAATAATCGGGGTGGCCCTTCATCTCCTCCCTGACCCTGGAGTTCAGCATCTCGAGGCAGAGTGTGACCCGCCGCTGCTCCGCGTACCCGGCGATCTGCTTCAGGCCGTCGACCATGTTCTTCATCCCGACCTCCTCCGGAAGGCCGCGGCGGAAACCCGAGAAGGTGATCACCGCCGGGAACCCCGCCGCCGCGGTGGCATCGATGCGTTCCCGCAATACCCGCAGGCACTCGGCATGCTCCTCCACGTGCGCAAACCCCTTCGCGAAGCCATGGCTGCCGGTCAGCGCGCAGATCAGGCCGTGCTGCCGGAGGACGGGAAACTTGTCGGGGGTTACCAGTTCGACCGAGGTCAGCCCGAGGCGCGCCGCGTGGCCGCAGAGTTCCTCCAGGGTCATCGGCCGGAAACACCATGGCACCACCGACTGCCGGATGCGCCCATGCTGCACGTGGTACGTTGCCGAACCCGCCGCACGCGCAGCTTCCCCGTCTCCGCCGGCTACCGACGACGACGCCAGGATTCCGGCTCCGGCGGCCAAGGCTCCCTGGATCACGGTGCGGCGCGTGACGCGCCGGTCGAGGGGCAAGCGGACAGGTTCGGAAAGCGGTGGGGTGGGCATGGTCCCGACGCAACACGTCCGGCCCGATTGAGCCAAGATCGGAGTGTGTCGCCTCCCGCCTTTCGACCGCACCCTCCCGCGGCGCAATCCAATGCGGACCCGCGCCTCGGGCGCGCAGTTAATCACGAAGGCCGGTGGTCCGGCCCAGCCGGACCGCCTCCCATCTCGTTATTCCAGCATCCCCAGGGCGTGGGGGGCGAAGAACGTCATTTGCCCGACGCCCTTGCCGAAGCCGTCGCCGCCTCCGTGTGCCACCGCGGACTGGAAGCCCTCCCGCAGGATGCGGCGATGCTCGGCGTTGCCGGTCAGCCGTGCCTCGTAAGCCATCGCCTCGGCCGAAAGCATGAAGAGGCCATAGGGCGTCTTGGTCGAAAGGGGGCACGCGGTGTAGCGAAAGGTCTTCACGTCCTCCTGCCAGCACTCGCGGATCATCTGATCGATTCCGATGGTGATCGCCCGCAGCACCTCGGGGTCTCCGCTGTGGCGGTGGTAGCGTGCCAGGGCGCACAGGGTCAGCCCTTCCATGAAGGGCACGTTCCCCTCGCAGCGCTGGTCGCGGTACTTGGTGTCGCGCTCCTTCTGCGTGCTTCCCGCCGGGTGCAGGCAGTGATCGCCCGCCAGTTTCACCACCCACCCGCGCTGCGGATCGAGTCCTTGCTTCAGGGCCTGCCAGTTGCGCGCCGCGGCCTCCAGGTACTTGCGGTCGCCGGTCGCCTCGTAGGCCGACAACACCAGGATCGTCGGCCAGCCCAGGGTGCGGATGTGCGTGCCCACCTTGGCGGTCATCGCGGAAGTCATCATGTCCGCCACCTGCAACGCCACTTCCCGCGCCCGCCGGTCGCCAGTCAGGTAGTAGTAGTCGAGATCCCCGCTGATCCACACGTGGCCGTAGTTCGCGCTGTGCCCCATCTGGTAGGTTCTTTCCACCGGCAGCGGCGCATTGGCATAGTAGCCGCCGGTGTGATTCAGGCTGTGGAGCCAAATCTCCCCCACTTTGGGTGGCAGCCCGAACGGATTCTTCAGGAGCGGATTCACCGCATGCACCACATCGACGTCGATGTGGTGCCGCGCGGCCTGGGCACCGCGTTCGAAATACCGCCGATCTCCCGTGCGCAGGTACTGCACCAGCATGCCGCGCTGGAGATCGTATTCCAGGTTGCCCCAGTTCACCTGGCGCTCGCCATACCAGTCCCCGTAGTTGAGCAGGCCGTACTCGCGCGCCTGCTCCCGGCGCCGCAGATGGCCGGCGAGCGCCCGCTCGAGCCAGGCGTCGTACCCGGAAAAGCGTCGGGGGTCTGCCGGAGGAAACTCCCCCGCCGCCCCGGTCGCACTCGCGTGCACCGGATCGACCGTGGCCAGCAGCGGCTCCTCCGCCGCGGCAAAGAAGCGGCCGGGACCGTCCGCGGTCACCGGCGTGGCGAAGAAATTCACCCAGATCTCGTGGGTCTTGGCCACGCCGACCTTGAAGGTGTGCACGCCGCGCCGCAGCGCGTAGTAGAGCCGGCTTTCCTCCTCCAGCGGATGTCCGTCGTATGAGCCCGCGGGAAAGTCCGGGCACAGCCCGAGGGTCACCACACCGCCGCGCGCCTCCACGGACTTGGGCCATTGCTGCCAGAACTCGCGCACGCCGGCCGCGAAGCCGGCGTGGCGTCCCGCGACCAGCGCCCACCCCGGCGCGCGGCCGTCCCTCCCCCGCCCGTCGACCGTGAACGAGCGTTCGTCGACCTGGAAGAGTCTGCCCTCGCCCGGCGTCTGCCCTCCCAGCTGGGCCGCGCCCGCGGGCCCGGCCTCGTCCGCCAGCCGCAGGTCCACGCCAAGTTCCTCCAGACTGGTCATCACCTCGCCCGGACGGTCGTTGATGAAGGTGTAGCTGCACTTCAGATACGGCTGCCCGCGAAACGCGTGCAGGCGCAGGACGTACCGGAAGAAACTCCCCTCCGCGCCCCCGTGGCTCCCGCTCACCCGGACGACCGCCCGCAACGGACCCGCCTCTTCCACCACGATCTCCGCCGGCGCACGCGCGGCCTCGTACCGGCCGCCCTTGGTGTCCCGCACGAAGATCCCGCCGCCCGGACGCGTCACCCGTTCGTTCGCCGCGAACCGCCCGTCGCCATCGCGATCGAGCCAGACCGCGCCGAAGGGGTCGAAGCCGTCGCGGGTCAGTTCCACCTTGAGCGGCCCCGTTTCTAACGTGGCGCCGGTGGAGGTCGAAATCACCCGGAGGACCGGGCCGGTTGCCGGCACCGCCAGAGGCGGCGCGCTGACCAGCCGGTACCGCCCGCGCGATCCGGCGGCAAGATCTGCCTGGAAATCGACCAGCAGCCAGCGCACGGAGCCGTCCGGCCAGCGCACCAAGGCCTCCGCCTGCACCGGCCGGTGCTGCCCGACGTCATCCTTCAACGCCACCGCCGCCGGGTCCCGCAGCGCCCCGGGAGCCAGCGGCACACCGCTGGTGACCGGCCAGGCGCGGCGGACGACCTGACTCGGCTCCACCACCGTCAGGGGGACATCGACCGCCGCACCGGCCGACACCACCGTTCCAATCACAACGAGGGAAAAGAGGATCTGGATCTTCATGGCTCACGCTGCTTCCAACACGCAACTCGCAGCCCAGCCGAAGGCCCGGCCCAAAGCGAGCTCACACCCTCGGGTACCGCCCAGCCTATCGCCCGCGAAGTTCCCCGGCGGAACCGGCGGCCAATCCCGGCTCACTTCTCCGGCACCAGCGCCACGCGGAAACCGACGTTGTGGTTCCGCGAGTCCGCTTCGGCCTTGCCGCGCACGGTCGACCGGAGCATCGCGGCGCTGATGATCCAGCTTCCGCCCCGGCGCACGCGCGCGCTTCCTCCGGCCGGCGGCTTGGGATCGGTCACGGGCGCGCCGGCAAGCTTGTCCACATACCGATCCGCGCACCACTCCCAGACATTGCCGTGCATGTCGCACAGTCCCCAGGCATTGGGTTTACGCGTCCCGACCGCCTGCGGCCGCCGCGCGCTGTTGCCCTCGTGCCAGGCCAACTCGTCGATCGGCCCGGAAAAATCCCCAGTCGTGCCGGCGCGGCACGCGTGTTCCCACTGCGCCTCGGAGGGCAGGGCATAGACGTAGCCCGCGGGCAGCCGATCCGCCTCCCGCTCCCGCTGGGTCAACCGCCGGCAATACTCCACCGCCTCCTCCCAGGTGACGCTCTGCACCGGCAAATCGTCCCCTTTCACCGGCGACGGATTCACCTCGCCCATCAGGACGCTCCACTCGCGCTGGCTGACCTCCGTCCGGCCGAGCCAGTACGGTTTGGTCAACGTGACCGGGGTCAGCGGCAGCTCATTGTCGATGCCGTGTTCCGAACCCATCGTGAACCGGCCGGGGGCAATCGGCAGCAGCGCCAGTCCGAGGTTGGGCACCGTCCAGGGCTCACCCTCCTTCGGGACCACGACCGCTTCCAGTTCCACCGCGAGATCCTGCACGCGGCCGGCCGGCAGCGTCACCGACTGGCGCACGGTCTTGAACCCCGGCGCGGCAATTTCCAGGGCCAGTGGTTGCTCCGCCGGGAGCGACAGGCGCCCATTTCGGACCGGCGTCACCTTGCCGCCGACCTTAAGGCTGAATCCGGTGGGTCCCTTCACCGCCAACGCCAGGATCCCGGGCTTCGGGGTCAGCTTCACCGCCACCTTCACCAGCTGCGCATCGCGCACCTCCACGGTCTGCTTCCACGGCTCGTAGTTGCGGACCACGACCTCCACCACGTGCGGTCCGACTTCGAGACCTTCGAGCCGGCCCTGGGTCGGAACCACGGCGCGACCGTCGATGCGCACGGTCGAACCGGGAACTCGCCAGGGCCCGTCCCCCGATCGGAGCTCAATACCGCCGCTCGTGGGGATCAGGGTGCCCGCATCAACGCTCCGGGTTTCTCCCGGGCGCAGCGTGACGGCCTCCCGGAAACGACGATGCCCGCTCAACACGACCTCCAGTTCCAGGGGTTTCTCGCTCGGCAGCAGCGGCAGCGTCGCCGGGGTCACGCCAACGCGTTCGCCGTGCAAACGGACTTCCGCTCCCGAGGGCAGGGAAAACACCCGCAGTTCGCCGGGACGCGCTGTCTGCGCCGGGGCCACGCGAACCAGCCTCTCGACCGCCAGCGTCACGTCCTCCTGCCGGACCTCCACACAGTCCGGATGGGTGAGCAGGAAATGGTAATTGCCGACCGGCAGTGAGCCTTCGACCCGGAGGCTGCCGGACTTGGGCACCTCTCCCACGGAACGGTGCCGACCGCGGGAATCGACGGCGACCACGGCGGTTCCCGGTCGGGCCGTGATTTCGACCACCCCGGGTACGACCGCCAGCCGCACCGCCACTTCACCGCGCCCCTCCCGCACCTGGACCTTGTCCTTGAATGGCCGGTGGCCGTCGGCTTGGACGATCAACTCATACTCGCCGTCAGGCAGATCGGCGATTGCCAGCCGCCCATCGTCGGCGACCGGGAGGTCTGACCTCGGTCCCAGCCACACCCTTGCTCCCACCTCGGGAGGATCCACGCGGACGACAAACTCCCGCACCTCCGCCTTGGCCACCGCTCCCGCGGTTATCCCCGGGGGGACAACCGGCACCGGTGCAGGCTCGCGACGCCACATCCCCAGCCACGCCACCGCCAGCAGAGCGGCCACCCCCAGGCCCAATGCCCCCCATCGCCACGCCGCCCAACCCGCGGGCGGAACTGCCGGCTCGCCGGGCATGGCTCCAAACGAAGTGCCCGGACGGGCGATTCCCAGCCTCGCCGCCACCTCACCCGCACTCTGCGGCCGGGCCGAGGCCTCCTTCGCCAGGCAGGCGGCAATCGTTGCCTCCCATTCGGCCGGAATCTCGCCTCGCCCCTGGATTCCCAGGGCCGCCCGGCGTTCCGCCATCCGCGGAGGCACCACCTCGCGCACCTGCAGGCTCAGGTTGCCTTCGTAGAACGGGGGCTTGCTGGTCAGCAATTCGTACAGCGTCGCGCCGAGGGAGTAGATGTCGTCCGTCACCACGGGCGCCGCGCCGAGCAGCTGCTGCGGTCCCGCATACGCCAGGGAAGCCGCGGTTGTCCGACCCTCCCGGCCCGTCACGCGGGTGTGCGATTCCCGCAGCCGCCGGGCAATCCCGAAGTCGACGATCTTCAGGTCCCCCTCCGAGTTCACCAGGAGGTTCAGGGGTTTCAGGTCCCGATGAACGATCCGCGCCTTCGCGTGGGCGTAATCGAGCGCGGAACACAGCTGCCCCACCCACGGCGCAATCTCCTCCGGATTGAAACACCGGTCCGGCTGGCCGAGTTTCCGGTCGGCCAGCGACGGCCCATCGACATACTCCATGCTGATCGCAGCCTGGCCGGGCTCCTCCACCAGATCATAGACCCGTACGATGTGCGGATGCGTCAGCTCCAGGCACCGCCGGGTCTCCGCCGCGAGATCCGCCATGGCTTCCCGATCCCGCACCACCAGTTCCGGGAGAAACTTGAGCGCCACCGGCCGGTTGAGCTTGAGATCATGGGCCCGCCACACGACGCCCATGCCGCCGCGACCGATTTCCGCCGTCAGGCGGTAGCGGGTGTGAAAGACCCGCTCCGACGGCTCGATCGGAAGCGTTTTGGCCGGATCGAAGGGCTCGGACATGCGTCTATTGATGCACGCTGCGCACCCGTGGCAATAGGGAGTGCTCACCTCCCACCGGGAGGCCGATACGCATCGCCTCCGGGCGAAAATATCCGCCACGCGGCGCGAGTGCGGCATTGAAGCCGGGCGAGGAACTCCCAGCATCCGCCGCCATGAGCCCCGAACCGCAGCAGCCGGAAGAATCCTCCCAGACGCGCTCCGCCCTCGCCCAGGACGTCCTGGAATACGAGAAGATGGTGCAGCAATCGGCGTCGTCCGGACAGCTGCTGACGGCGATCGAGGTCGCCCGCGACGGCCTGAATCGCTTCGGCGGGGGCAAGACCCTCCAGCAGCAGCTCGCCCTGGCGCTCGCCCAGACCGGGGCCCTCGACGCCGCCCGCCAGGTGCTCGGCGAAATTCTGAAGAACTCGGCGAAGGACGAGGAAACCCTCTGCCTCCTCGGCCGGGTGTACAAGGAGATGTGGCGGCACGCGTCGGTCCCCGCCGAGGCCAAGGAAGCCATCGAACAGGCGTGCAAATACTACGGCGATGCCTTCGCCCTGTACGAATCCTACTACCCGGGCATCAACCTGGCGTTCACGCTCGCGGCGGCCGGCGAACGCGCCAAGGCGGAGCAATCCGCCAAGAAGGTCGCCAAGCACTGCCGGGCGGAACTCGCCCGCGCATCCGGCGGCGGCGGCTGGTTCAACAAGCTCCTCGGTTCCGAACCGGAGCAGGCCGCCGGTCCCGTGGACGGCTGGCTCGTCGCCACCCTCGCGGAGGCGCTGACACACCTCGGCGAAAAAAAGGAGGCCGCGCAGTTCTACCGGCAGGCGGCGCAGATCTTCCAGGGGCGCTGGCGCGACCTCGCCTCGATGCGCCGCCAGGCGCGGGAGATCCTCCGGTTCAACGGCCAGCCTCACGACTGGCTCGATGCGTGCTTCGAGTTTCCGACCGTCGTGGTCTTTTCCGGCCACATGATCGACGCGGCCGGCCGGTCCAGCCCGAGGTTCACCGCGGAGATGGAGCCCGCCGTCCGCGAGGAAATCCGCGCCTACCTGCAGCGGGTGAAGGCCGGGTTCGGCTACTCGTCCGCCGCCTGCGGCGGCGACCTGATCTTCTGCGAGTGCCTGCTCGAGATGGACGCCAAGGTGAACCTGGTGCTGCCGTGCCCGGTCAACGCCTTCCGCCGGCAGAGCGTCAGCATCGGCGGACCCGAGTGGGAGAAGCGCTTCAACGACGTGCTGGCCCGCGCCACCAACACCCTGATTGCCAACTCCACCGGCTATGGCGCCACCCATGAGGACGGTGCCAACTCGATCGGCCTGATCTACGCCAACCGCATCCTCACCGGCCTGGCCGCCCTGCAGGCGCAGGCGCTCGATCTCGATCTGAAGCCGGTGGCCCTGTGGGACGGCAAACCCAACGGCCGCCACGGGGGCACCGCGAGCGTCGTTGCCGAATGGGAGAATCGCGGCTTCCATCCCCACGTCGTGAGCCTGAAGTCCGCGGACGGCTCCGTGCCGGCGGCGACGGTGCCCGCCGAGGCGCCGTCCCCGGAAGTCCAGGGCACCGGCGGCGCCTCCCTGCCGCAGGAGATCAAGACCCTGGTCTTCGCCGAGGTCGTCAACTTCCGAAAGGTCGGCGAACACCAACTCCCGGCCTTCGTGCGCGAATTCAAGCAGGAGACCGCCCGCCTCATCGCCGGCCTGCCGGCGGCGCCGCTCGTCGCCGATGCCTCGGCCGGCTCGATGTACTTCGTCTTCGACGGGCTCGACGCCGCCGCCAAGCTGGCGCTCGACCTTCGCGACCTGATGGGCCGCAAGCCGTGGAGCGAACTCGGGCTGCCGCCCGATCTCAGCCTTCGCGTGGCGTTGCACGCGGGCCCGGTCTTCGTGTTTCCCGACCCCGTCACCGGCCGGCCCTCCTGTCTCGGCGCCCACATCACACGTGCCCAGCACATCCTGCCCACGGTCGCCCCCGGGCAGGTGTACGTCAGCCAGGAATACGCCGCCCTCGGCGGTGCCGAACGGATGTCGGGCGTGTCCTTCGAATTCCTGGGCCGCCTGCCGACCACGCGCATGTTCGAGGATGCCCCACTCTACCGGCTCGAACGCCGGAAGTCGTCCCGCTGACCATCGGTTCGCGCCGGTGGCGCCGACCCCGGCCGGCAGGTTCGATCCTCGGGGCCAGGCCGGCCTCAGCGAGGCCAGCCACCTCCGGCAGTATCCCGTCGGCTGGTGGCGGCGTCGCAACGCGCCGGAAAAAACGCAGGCTAGTCCTGCAGCGCCGGCATGGTCGCCTGCGCCCCGTGCAACTGGGGCAGCCAGAGGCGCACCCGCGTGCCGCGCCCGAGTTCGGACCCGATCCAGAACCGCCCGCCGAACTGACGCGTGGCGAGCACCGCCTTGGTCAAGCCGCAACCCGCGCCATAGGATCGCACGTCGGACACGTTGCTCCCGCGGCGGCCGAACTTCACCACCTCGGCCAGTTCCCCGGCCGGAATGCCGCGGCCGGTATCCTCCACCACGCAACGAAAGCCCGCCGGGCTCGAATGCAGGGCGACGCGCAACTGGCCCCCGGGCGGCGTGTACTTGCGGGCATTCGCGATGAGATCGCGCAAGGTATCGCGCAGCAGCGTCGGCAGGACCAAGCCGGAGGATCGCGTGCTCTGGATCCGCAGGTCGACGTAATAGTCGTGCGCCTCCTGGACGGCGAGATTGTAGACGAACCGGTACCGCCCGCGGCTGTGCTGTTCCAGTGCGCGGAAGAACTCCTGCAGGTCGAGTTCGAGTTCCGCAATGGCGAGTGGGGCGACATGCCCGGGATCCGCGACCCGGGCCACCAGTTCGCGAGCGCGCACGCTGAGGATCCAGAAGATGACGTCGAGTTGCGCACACGTTGCCGCCGCCGCCCCCGCGCCCGTCGGTCCATGCGCCGCCCGGTGCAGATCGATCTCGCCGCGAACCAGCGCCTCGAGGTCGTGCACATGCACCGCGTCGTGCATCGCGGCGCCGTGCTCCGTCAATCGCTCCACCCTCCGCGCGCACTCCCCCAATCCCGCGGCCAGCAGCGCCGGGTCCCCGGTCATCTCGCGGCCGAGTTGCCCGAGTTCCTCCCGCAGAACATTGTACAGATTGAGAAGCGAATGGCAGTTCGCGACTGACTGTTGCGCGGGACTCAGGGGAGCGATCTCGGTGATTTCGATTTCCGGCATGGAAGAAGCGCCGGGGACTCCAGCATCCCCGGACCCGCGCCGCAACTCTGGTCGCGAAAAACCCACCAACCGTTCATCCCCCGCGTGGCTTGCACCTCCCGCATCGGAAGCCTCAGACTGGCCCCATGTCCTCCCTCCCGCTCCTTGCGTCGATTCACCGGGCACTCGCGGGCGCCCTCGCCCTGGTCCTTCTCGGCACCGTGGTCGCCTGCCGGAAGGCGGACAGTTCCGCCCCTGCCCCGGCGGCCGCGACGGCCCCCGCGGCGGCGCCGGCCGACGCAGGCGCACCGCCCGAAGTGCAGAAGATGCTGGGCCGCTGGCTGCGGTCCGACGGCACCTACGAACTGGAGCTAAAGGGCGCCGACAAGAGCGGCGTCGTGCAGGCGGCTTATTTCAATCCCCGCTCGATCAACGTCTCGCGCGCGATCTGGATGCGCGGCGCGGAGGGACTGCAAATCGTGGTCGAACTCAACGACGTCGGCTACCCCGGCGCCACCTACGTGCTCTCCCACGACGCGAAGGACGACCGGCTGTTCGGCAAGTACAACCAGCCGCAGATGGGACAGACCTTTGAGGTCGATTTTGTCCGGAAGAAGGCGTCGCCGCTACGCTGATGGCCACTTGCCGGCGAATCCGCGGGGGGCAGGGGCGCGTCCGATGCGCCGGCTGACCGCCAACTTCGCGCAACGCTGTCCGCGGTGCCTGCTCACCCGCCGCTGGTGCGTGTGCCCGGCGCACCGCGAGGTCCGTTGCGCGCTGGCCGTCGACGTCCTGATGCACCCGCGCGAGCAGTTTCGCCCCACCAGCACCGGGCACCTCATCCGTCGCGTGCTGCCGGACTCGCGGCAGCATGTCTGGACCCGCGAGCGCTCGCTTGCCGCCGACGCGGTGCGGCGGCCGGGACGCGAACTCTGGGTCCTCCACCCGCACGGCCAGCCTCCGCCCATCGAATCGTCGCCGGAGCAGGTGCAGGTGCTGCTGCTCGACGGCGTCTGGAGTGAAGCCACGGCGATGGCCCAGGCCGTCGCCGGCTGGGGCCGGCTGGTCGCGCTGCCGATGCAAGGCACGAGCCGTTTCTGGCTGCGCACGCAACAGGACGGCGGCCGGTTCTCGACTGTGGAGTCGCTGCTGTTCCTCCTGCAGACCTTCGGCCTCCGGGAGGCGCATGACGAACTGCGCCTGCAGTTCGAGTTGCACGTCTACGCCAGCCTGCGCGCCCGCGGCCGGCGCGACCTCGCGGAGCATTTCCTCGACGGCTCGCCCGCGGCCAAGGCCTTCGCCGGCTTCCTTGCCCAACTGCACGCCCGGCGTCCCCTCGCACCGCCCCCTCCCTGAAACGGACGCAACCGGCGCCCTCCCGAAAAAACGTGGACTTGGCCGCCTCCCGTCCCTTGATTGAACACCTCCACAATTGGACAGTCTGCGCCGACGCACCTGCCAGTGGGTCGCGCGCCCAACACCCAACAGCATGAACTACTCCCCCGTCGGTTCCGTACCGCGTTGGCTGCGATTTGCAGCCCGCTTCGCCCTCCTCGCGGCGCTCGCCAGCGCCGCCCTCTCCGCCCAGACGGGCAGCGTCACCGGCTCGGTGACCAGCACCGCCACCCGCAACGCCCTCCAGGGCGCGGTGGTGAGCATCCCGGCCCTCAACCGCACCGAGATCACCGACAGCGCGGGCAGCTTCCTTTTCCAGGGCCTGCCCGCCGGCCCGGTGGAACTCCTCGTCACCTACGCGGGCTTCGATGACCGCCGCATCCCGGCGACGGTGCGCGCCGGCGAAACAACCCGCCTCGACGCCGACATGAAGCCCACCGCTGCGATCATGATGGAGGCCTTCACCGTCGCCACCGTCCGCGAGGGCCAGGCGCTTGCCATCACCGAGCAGCGCAACGCCCCCAACCTGAAGAACATCACCGCACTCGACGAGTGGGGTGTCCTCCCGACCCAAAACGTCGGTGAACTGGTCTCCCGCATGCCGGGCATCACCGGCTGGCAGACCGACGAGGACGACCTGATCATGAATGTCAGCATCCGCGGCCAGCCGTTCAATTACACCCGCCTGAACATCGACGGCATGTCCTCGACCGGTGTCGGCGGCGACGGCCGCACCGCCACCCTGCACTCCTTCTCCGGGTCGATGTACGAACAAATCGAGATCATCGCCGGCCAGACGCCCGACAAGCGGGCCGATTCCCTCGGCGGCCAGCTCAACCTCAAGACCCGCTCGCCTCTCGCGATGGCCGAGCGCCGGCGCGTGACCTACGCCGTCAGTGCACGCTATTTCCCCTCCTGGTCCAACGTCAACGACGTGGTGTCCAAGCGCCCCATCCGCCCCGACATCAGCGGCACCTACACCGAGGTCTACGATGTCCGCGGCGGCGTGCGCAATCTCGCCCTCTCCGTCAGCGCGTCCTACCAGGAGGTGTTGAGCCCGTTCGATTCCGACCTGCTGCAATACGAAAACACCACTTCGGACGTCGCGTTCTTCAACAACTACCTCCGAAAGAGCGGCTACAACAACCGCTTCATCACCGCCGTCAGCGCGCGCGCCGATTACCGCCTGTCGCCGCGGACGAACGTTTCGCTGCGCTACCTCTTCAATGCCGGGTCCGAACCGTTCTTCAACTACACGGACATCCAGCCGCGCGTGACCACCAACCTCACGGTCTTCAACCCGAATGTCGCCGGCTCCACCGGCGCCATCATGCCCGGCTACACCGCCAACCGCACCGAGATCCGCGCCGCCGGCAACTCGTCGATGTTCCTCAACCCGCAGCGGTATTCCTTCACCAGCCGCAATCCCACGGGCACGCTCGTCTTCGAGCACAACTTCGGCCGTCTGAAGCTCGACCACGCCTACCGCTGGTCCAAGACCCACTGGGACTCCGGTGCCGGCCGCAAGCGCGAGAACGGCACCCTCCAGCTCCGCACGCCCGACGGCCAGATCGGCTTCGTCCTCGATAACTCCAAGCGCTTCGGCCAGGTCTTCACCCAGACCTCCGGGCCCGACGTCTACAATCCGGCCAACTACGCCGCCTTCCAGACGGGCGCCGCCAACGCCACGACGCAGCCCGTGCCCACCACCTCGGTGATCTTCAACAAGCGCGACACGATCACCGACACCAACGAGGTCACCGGCACCGTCAACGCCAACTACGCCTTCGCCACCGAGATCCAGCTCAGTCTCAAGGCCGGCCTCGACAGCATCAACCGCCGCGTCAACAACCGCCAGCCGTACAACCAGCGTTGGTACGGGGTCGTCGGCACCACCCTCACCGGTACCCCGCTGATGGAACTCACCGAGTTCGAGCGCGAGCACGGCGGCCGGCGCCTGCCGGTCTTCGATCCCACCGTGGTCAGCACACAGCTGAACAATCCGGCCCTCTGGTACCAGGACCTCAACGTCACCGCGACGTCGATCTACACCAATCGCCGGCTCCTCGAGGAAAGCGTTGATTCGGCCTACCTCCAGGGCCAGACCCGCCTGAAGGGCCTCACGATTCTCGGTGGCGTCCGCGGCGAATGGGTCAGCACCGACACCTTCACCTACGCCTTCCGCACCACCCGCACGCCCATCGCAGTCGAACCCGACCACTTCAAGCGTGCCAAGATGGACGCCGTGGCCATCACCCGCGACGGCAAGTACCACAAGTTCTTCCCCAGCCTCCATCTCGCCTACGACATCACGCCCAACCTCAAGCTGCGCGGCAGCTACTCGACCAGCTACGGCCGGCCGTTCCTCGCCCAGCTGATCGCCGGCGTCACTCCCAACGACACCGCCCGCACGGTCACGATGGGCAACCCGGAGCTGAAGCCGCAGATGGCGAAGAACTACGATCTCAAGCTGGAATATTATTACAGCAACAGCGGCATGTTCTCGGTCAGCGGCTATCGCAAGACGATCAAGGACTATATCGGCTCCGCGGCGCGCTCCGGCTACGTGATTCCCGACGGTCCGGACAACGGATTTGAGGGCAACTACGTCGGCTACGAAATCGTCCAGGCCAACAACCTCGGCAGCGCCAAGCTCCGCGGCATGGAGGTCGATTTCCGTCAGCGCCTCGTCTTCCTTCCCGGGGTGCTCAAAGGCCTGACTGTGCGGGGCAACTACACCTACCTGGAAACGGAAGGCCGTTTCAACGGCACCGTCGACCTCAAGAACGGCCAGGTCGCCGGTTTTGTGCCCCGCGCGGCCAACCTCGGCCTCCAATATGCCTACCGGAAGTTCGGCGCCTCCTTCGACGTGAACTACACCGGCCGCTACCCGACCGGCTATAGCCTCACCTCGCCCGGCAGCGGCAATATCTACCGCGACAAGATTATCCGGATGAACGCGGGCGTGACGTACAAGGTGCGGCCGAACGCGACCGCGTTCCTCAACATCATCAACCTCGCCGAGGAAGGGACGGAAATCTACACCTACACGCCCTCGCGGCCGCGCCAGGCTCTGGTTGCGTCCCAGGCGCTCAAGTTCGGCGTGACGGGCCAGTTCTAATCCCGGATCCGCTTCCGGTTGTTCTCCCCGCCCCCGGCCGCAACGCCGGGGGCGTTTTCTTACCGGGCACCTCACTTGCGCCCGCCGTCCGCCACCCGTGTGGGCGCGGCGACCCCGCCGCGCGCCCTAACCGGTTATCCGACGGAATCAGCGGGGCGAGGTCGCCCCGCCCACAGGGGAAAAGGCCCTGCCGGCGGGCGTGCCTCCTCGGCGCTTTCGCCACTCCGCCACTCCACTCCGGCGCTTGAACCCCACCCGGCCTCGTGGTGCACTTCGCGACCAGCGGCCGGTGATCTCCCCGGTCCTGCCCTGCTCCAATGAACTGCCTCCTCGGTCTCCGCGACGCTCACCGCCGACTCCGGCGAATCCTCGGTCTCTGCGCCCTCGCGCTCCTCGGCTCACCCGCCGCCCTGCCCGGTGCCACCGCTCCGGCCTCCACCGGCACCCTCGTGGGCACGGTTACGAGCACCGGCACGCAGAACGCGCTGCAGGGCGCGGTCGTGACCATTCCGGCCCTCAGCCGGAGCGAACTCACCGACAACACCGGCAGTTTCGCCTTCTCCGGCCTCCCGGCCGGCGCCGTCGAACTCGTCCTCTCCTACACCGGCTTCAACGATGAACGCCGCACCGCGGCCATCCGTGCCGGCGAGACCAGCCGACTCGCCGTCGCCCTCACGCCGACTCCGGCCATCACGATGGAGGCGTTCACCGTCTCCGCCGAACGCGAGGGCCACGCGCTCGCCGCCACCGAGCAGCGCAACGCCGACAACATCAAGACCGTCGCCGCCATCGACTCGTGGGGCAACATGCCGAACATGAGCGTGGGCGAACTCGCCATGCGCCTTCCCGGCATGACGTTCCAGCTCGATAGCGACGACGTCGTCATGAACGTCAGCATCCGCGGCATGTCGACGGACTTCACGCGACTGAGCATCGATGGCATGTCCTCGACCTCGGTCGCCGGCAACGGCCGCACCGCCAGCCTCCACTCCTTCTCCGGCGCCCTCTACGAGCAGGTCGAGGTCGTGTCCGGCGTGCTGCCCGACAGCTCCGCCGATTCGATCGGCGGTTCCGTCAATCTCAAGACCCGCTCCAGCTTCAGCATGGGGGAGAAGCGGCGGATCAACTACAGCATTGGCGCCCGCTGGGCACCGCCCTTCTTCTACCGCACCCCGGAGCGCGCCGAGCGCAACCTGCATCATTCGGTCAGTTTCTCCTACTCCGAACGCTTCAGCATCCGCGGCGGGCGCAACAACCTCGGCGTGTCCGTGAGCCTCGCGCAGAGCGAAAACGTGAATCCGTTCAACATCCGAATCTTCGACTACCAGGCGACCACCAATGCCGCCGCCTACCTGCGCGATTTCCAGACCTTCAGCGGCATGAACAACCGCCATCTCACCGCCGTGAACCTGAAGGCCGACTACAAGTACTCCGACGCCTCGAAGTTCTCCGTCAGCCTGATCTACAACCGCGGCGCTGAACCGTCCTTCGACCGCAACGTCATCCAGGCTTCCACCGCCTCCACCACGCCCACGGTCGGCACCGCCGCCACCGCCCAGATTGTCCCGGGCTACACGGAGAGTCGCACGGAGATCCGTCCGGTCACGGGTTCCAACTTCGACATCAGCCAGGCGCACTGGTCGTTTTTCAGCGACAACCCCACCGTCACGTTCTCCGGCGATCACCGCTGGGGCCGCCTCGTGGCCGACTACGCCGCCCGCTACAGCTACACGCACTTTGACTCCGGCACCGGCAAGACCGGCCCGGGCAAGGCCTCCGGCGGCCAGCTCACCATGCGCGTGCCCGGCATCGGCTTCGTCCTCGACAAGTCCGACCCCGACGGCCGCGTCTTCACCCAGACCGCCGGGCCCAGCGTGTATGACCTTTCCAGCTACACCAGCAACCTCGTGTTCACCAAACGCGACTCGATCTCCGATGTGCCGGAGGTCAGCGCCAACGCCAATGCCGCCCTCACGCTGCCCACGCGGCTGCCGTTCACCGTCAAGACCGGCGTCAACTTCCGCCGCCGCGGCTGGGAAACGCGGCAGCGCGACACCCGCCGCTGGAACCGCACCGCCGGCGCGCCCCCGTTGCCCGCCGTGTTCGTGCCGCTCTCGACCTTCGATCTCCGCCAGGGCGGCCCCCGCATCCCCGCTGTCGACGTTCGCGCCCTTAACGACGAGCTCTCCAACCCCGCGCTCTGGACCGAGGATCTCGTCTACCGCGCGCAGCAGAAGTACGTGAGCAACCGCAACGCCACCGAGGAAATCCAGGCGGGTTACGTGCGCCTCACCACCCGCCTGCAGCGACTGGGCCTCACCGGCGGACTCCGCGTCGAGAACACCGAAATCCAGGGCTACACCTTCCTGAAGTTCCGCAGCACGACGGTGGCGCAGGAGCCCGACCCCTTCAAGCGCGCCGCCCTCGACTATGGCGACGTCAGCAATCGCGGCGACTACCGGCGGTCGTTCCCGAGCCTCCATGCCACCTACGATCTCGCCGCCAATCTCAAGGCCCGCGCCAGCTGGTCCACCAGCTTCGCCCGGCCCAACTTCGTCAGCCTCATCCCCACCGCCACGGTCAACGAGGCGCAGCAGACGGTCACCGGCTCCAACCCGGGCCTCGGCCCGCAGTATGCCCGCAACCTCGACGCCAAGCTCGAGTATTATTTCAAACCCGCGGGCCTGCTCTCGGTGGGCTACTTCAAGAAAAACATCCGCGACTACATCGTCACGCAGGAGGTCGGCATCGTGCCGTTCGGGCCGGACAACGGCTTCGACGGCTTCTACGAGGGCTACCGGTTCTTCACCAGCGTCAACGGCGGCACCGCCAACGTCCGCGGCTGGGAGTTCGACTATCGCCAGCAGTTCACCTTCTTGCCCGGTCTCCTGCGCGGGCTCGGGCTCATGGCCAACTACACACGCCTCGAGACCGAGGGCGACTTCGGGGGCACTTACCGCCGCACCGACGAAATCACCGGGTTCACCCCGCGCTCCGCCAACGTCAGCCTCACCTATACCTACCGTGGCTTCACGGCCCGCGTGACCACGAGCTACACCGGGCGCATCATCACGACCTATTCCGCCAACGAGGCCAACCGCGTCTACCGGAAGCCGATCACCACGACCAACCTGAACCTCTCCTACCGCGTGCACCGCCACGCCAACCTCTTCTGCGATGTCAGCAACCTCCTCGAGACCGGACCGTCGTTCTATCGCTACATTCCCGCGCGCCTGCGCGAAACACGCTTCCTGCCTTCGGCCGTGACCTTCGGGGTCAATGGCCAGTTCTAGCCCGGACATGCCAATCACCTCCGCGACTCCACCGCCTAGCTGTAGGCGGGGCGACCCCGCCCCGCACGGGTGCGCAGGTGTCCCTGGCGCTCGGTACGTGGCCGTTCCTCCCCTCCTCAGCCGATGAGACAACGGCCACCGCCTTCTCGCCCCGCCTGTGCCACAATCCTCTGGTGCCTGTTGGTCCTGGCGCTGCCGGCGCCGGTTCTGCCCCTCTCCGCCGCTGAAGCCTTCCCGGCCGTGGCGGCCGCACTGGTCGATGCCAGCACCGAGTTCCCCCGCGCCGCGGCCACGTGGCTCGAGGTGCAGGTGGAGCTGTCCCGGCGCGGCTTCTCAGGCGGATCGATCGACGGCATCCGCGGGCCGCAGTCGGAGGCCGCGCTCAAGGCCTTTCAGCGCCGGGAGGGTCTCGCCGAAACTGGCGAACTGGACGCCGCGACCCGCGAAGTTCTCCAGCTGGAGGCTCCCGCGCTCGTCTGGGCTTCGCTGGCCGAGGCCGACCTCGCCGGGCTGCAGCCGCTGGAAAAGACCTGGGTCGGCAAATCGCAACAGACCCAACTCGCCCACGAAACCGCGCTCGAACTCGCCGCCGAACGCTTCCGCGCCGGCGCCGCCTTTCTCCGGCGAATCAACCCGGACCTCGACTGGGACGCTCTCACGCCCGACACACTGTTCGTCGCGCCGGCCGCCGAGTTTGTCGGTCGGCTGGGACGAGCCGCACGCCTCGAAATCCGGCTGGGCGCGCGCACCCTCGAGGCGTTCGACGCCGGCGACCGCCTCATCGCCCATTTCCCCGTGAGCATCGCCAAAAAGGCCGAGAAGCGGCCGGTCGGCGAATTGCGAATCAAGGTCGCGATCGCCAATCCCGACTACACGTTTGACCCCGCCGTCTTTCCCGAATCGGCGGAGGCGCGCAGCCTCGGCCGCAAACTCATCCTCCCCCCCGGGCCGAACAATCCGGTTGGGGTGGCGTGGATCGGCCTCGACCGCCCCGGTTACGGCATTCACGGCACGCCCGACCCCGCCAAGATTGGCTACACCGAGTCGCACGGTTGCTTCCGCCTCGCCAATTGGGATGCGCAGACGCTCCTTTCGCTCGTGTCCATCGGCCTGCCGGTAATCGTGGAGCCGTAGGGAGGCGAGGCCTTCGCTCCCGGCCGGACCGCCCTTTTCCATGCCCCACTCCACCCACTTCGGCCCCCTGGACTGGGTGGTGCTGCTCACGTACCTCGGCGGCATCACGGCGTTCGGGCTGTGGCTGTCGCGGCGCGCGCGGACAGCCGGCGGATATTTTCTCGGGGATCGCCGGCTTCCGTGGTGGGTGATGGTAGGGCAGGCTTTTGGCACCGGCACGCACGCCGAGCAGCCGGTGGCGCAGGTCGGCGCCACCTTCGACAAGGGATTTGCGACCATTTGGTTTCAGTGGAAAAACATGCTCATCACGCCGCTCTACTGGCTGATGGCGCCGTGGTACCGGCGCAGCGAACGCACCACCGTGGCGGAGATGATCGAGGATCGTTATGGTCGCATGCTGGCCGGGGTGTACACCGCCTTTGCGATCGCGTTCTTCGTGCTGAACCAGGGCGTGATGCTGAAGGGTGCCGGCAAGGTCATTGCGGTCGCCACCGGGGGCGAGCTGATCTCGCCGAACGGCGTCGTAGTGGCGATGACGGCGACCTTCCTCCTCTACAGCTTCTTCGGCGGACTTGTCGCCTCCGCCTACACCGATTTTGTGCAGAGCCTGCTGATTCTCGTCCTGTCTTTCCTGCTGATCCCGCTCGGGCTGCACGCGGTCGGCGGGTTCGCCGGCCTCCGGCAGACGCTGCCGTCCAGCTTCTTTGACCTCTACAGCGAAGTGAGCGGGATCGACCTCTTCACCATCGCCATGCTCGCCCTGAACGGCTTCGTCGGCATGACCGCCCAGCCGCACGTCTTGTCGATGTGCGCCACCGGGAACACCGAGCGGGCGGGGCGGATTGGCCACACGTACGGGGCCATGACCAAACGCTTCTGCACGATCGGCTGGGCGCTGACCGGCCTGGTCGTGGCCGCCCTGGTGACGCAGCGCGGCGTGACGCTGGCGGACCCCGAACACGCCTTCGGTTATGCGAGCCGCGAATTGCTGGGACCCGGCCTGATCGGGCTGCTCGTGGCGTGTGTGCTCGCCGCCAACATGTCCACCTGCTCGAATTTCATGGTGAACACGGGCGCCCTGTTCACGCGCAACGTCTGGCTCGCCTACGTGCGCCCGGCGGCGGAGGATCGTGAGCTCCTGTGGATGGGTCGGGTAAGCGGACTCGGCCTGACCGGGTGCGGAATCCTGTTTGCGCTCCTCATCGACAACGTGCTCCAGGCGTTTCTCTTCTCCGAGACAATCGCCGCGCTCTTCGGCGTGATGTTTCTCGGGGGCATCCTCTGGCGGCGTGCCAATCGGCAGGGCGCGGCGGCAGCGACCCTCGTGGCCTTCGCCTCGTACTATGCGGCCCTCTACCTGACCACGTGCGCCCCGGGCACAGCGGCAAAGCCGCTCGACCTCTCGTCCCACGGGCCGGATCCTGCTGGTGTACCGCTGGCTTCCAGGGCCCTTCGGATGTTGTCTTCTGCTCAGCGTGGCAACGCTGGTCATCGTGAGCCTGCTGACCCGACCAGAGGACCCGGAACGGACCGGCGCGTTCTTCGAACGAATGCGAAGGTCGAGCGACGGAGATCCGCTGGGGGCGGTCCAAGGCAAGCCGCTCGCGGCGGAGCGGGGCGAGGACCTGCTTCTGCTGGACCTGGGCGCCTGGTTCACGGTGGCCCGGTGGCGGGGTTTCTGGCACCGCTATCGGGAGGATCTCCAAGGCTTCGCGATCGCCTGGGGAGCCGTCGGTGTGATGATCCTGATCGCCTGGCTGTTGATGCAGATCGGCCGCTGAGAGCGGCGCGTCGCGAGCCCTTGCCTCCCGCATCGCCCTGGAACAAGGGCTGGGCTTCGGAAACCAGTGCGACCGCCGAGCCGGCGCGGGCTCCGGCGCCCGATCGCGGTGGCTCCCGGGCTTGACGTGACCCGCGAGGGAGTGACGCTGAGGCGCAACGCCCCCCATGAACCCTGCCCCCGGCCTGACTCGTCGTACCTTTCTGCATCGCTCCACCGTGGCTGGCGCCGTCGCTGCCTTCCCCGCCGTTCTCCGCGCGGCGCGTCCCAACAGCAAGGTGCAGATCGCCGCCATCGGCGTGAGCGCCCGCGGTTACGGCGATCTCCATAGCGTCGCCTCCCATCCCCAGGCGAAGTTCGTCGCCTTTTGCGACGTCGACGAGAAGGCCTTCGCCAAGGCCGATGCCGATCATCCCGGCACGCCCCATTTCTCCGACTTCCGCGTCATGCTCGCCCAACTCGGCGACAAGGTCGACGCCGTGATCGTCGCCACCCCGGATCACATTCATGCTCCTGCCGCCATCGCCGCGATGCAGCGGGGCAAACATGTCTTCTGCCAGAAGCCGCTCGCCCACACCGTCTGGGAATGCCGGCAGATGCGCCTGTGGGCCGAGAAGAAGGGCGTGGTCACGCAGATGGGCAACCAGATCCACTCGGCCGTCGAGTATCGCCTCGCCACCCGCCTGCTGCGCGAAGGCGCCATCGGCAAGGTCAAGGCCGTGCATTCGTGGGTCGGCGTCAGCGGCAACGAACGCACCTGCCTGCTCGAACCACCCGCCGAGTCCGCGCCGGTGCCGGCCGGCCTGTCGTGGGACCTCTGGCTCGGTCCCGCCCCGGGGCGGCCTTATGCCCCGGGGCTTTATCACCCGTTCGCCTGGCGCGACTGGCAGGATTTTGGCGGCGGCGCCCTGGGCGATTTCGGCTGCCACATCCTCGACCCGGTCTTCACCGGCCTCGGCCTGACGGCGCCCCTCTCCGTGGCCGCGGAAAACAGCGGAATCAACCGCCACATCTGGCCCACGAATGAGACGGTGCGTTTCGTTTTTCCCGGCAACGAACTCACCGCTGGACCGAAACTCGAGGTCACCTGGACCGACGGCGGCCTGCGCCCGGAGCGCAAACTCGCCCGGATGCCCGCCGAACTGGACCTACCCAAGAGTGGCTCCCTCTTCCTCGGGGAGAAGGGCAACCTCGTGCTGCCCCACGTCGGCGGTCCGCGCCTGTACCCGACCGAAAACTTCCAAGGCTTCACCTACCCGAAGGATATCAAGGGCCTCAACCATTGGCACCTCTGGGTCGACGCCATCCTCGCGGGCGGCCGCACGTCCGCAGGTTTCCACTACGCCGGCTGGCTGGCGGAGACGGTGCAACTCGGCAATGTCGCCACCCGGGTGGCGCGCCGCACCACCATCACCCGCGGCACCCGCAAGTCCGACGCCTCGGCCGGCGCCCTGCAGTGGGATGCCGCCAATCTGCGCTTCAAGAATAGCGAAACCGCCAACGCGCTTCTCTCGAAAGCCTACCGCTCCGGCTGGGAAGTGCCCGCCGCGTAGCGCTCTGTCTGGCGATTGTCGGCGGGACGACCCCGTCCCGCGTCCGTATCACTGGAGCCGCTTGGCCGCGGGGCGGGATCGCCCCGCCTCCAGCAATCAGATCCCTTCAGCGCAGGTCACGCACGCCGTTGGGCAGGCGCAGCAACTGGCCCACCTCGGCCGCGGTCAGCGCGCGGTTGAAGACCGCCAGGTCATCCATGTGCCCCACGTACGCCGCCGCCAGGACCAGCTGCACCTTCGCCGCCTCCCAGCCAAAGGTCAGGTCCCAGTCCTGGATGCTCCCCTGCAGTTGCCCGTCGAGGTAGAGCCGCCCGACTCCGGCCTTGCCGGCGTTCAGGCGATCAAAGGTGAAGACGACGTGCGTCCATTTGGTCCGCGCAAAGGGCGCCCGCGCCACCTGCACCATCGGCCGTTCCGCATCCGTCATCTTCGCCCAATCCTGGTTCTTCGGATTCCAGATCTCAAAGAGCGGGCGGATCGCATAGCGAAACAACCGCGGGTTCTCGTCCTTCGACCACTCGAGGAAAATGAAACCCTTTTTGCTGTCGCCCCCGACGATCTGCACGGGGTCGCAGTAACCCGGCTCCAAATCCTCGTCCGGCGTCAGTTTCAACCACACCGAAACCGATCCGCTCCAGTTCGCCGCCTGGTAGTCGATCATCCCCGGCGCCCGGAAGTACGGGCGGATCGGGTTCTTCTTCGTCACGTGCAACGCCCCGCCAAAACGCCCGGCCCCCGGCACCACTCGAATCGCCTCGCCGGGTCCGGGCGTCGCCCCTTTCGGTGTGCCCGCAAAGTACATTGTGCGGTCCCCGCGGGAAAAGTCCGCGTCCAGGCCGGAGTCAAAGGAGGCGTGGTGAGTCAGCGCCTCCCGCAACGAGCGCAGGTCGCGGTCCTGGGCCGCGAAGAGGAGGCTCGACAACAACAGGAAGGCAACAGCCAGGCAGTGTGGGGTCTTCATGGGTAAGGGAGCCGCCGGGGTCGGGCGACTCGCTCCCGTGATGCGATTCCCCCCGCGGACCGCAAACGCAAACCGACAAGCCAGGCGCCCTTTCCAGATGCGCGGTTGTAGCCGGCCGCGTCGAGGCCGGCCCGGGGATGTCGCTCCCCGGGAATCTCAAAAGGCCTCGAAGAGGCCCGACAGGGATCGAGGGTCGGAATCGCATCGCCGCACAGAAGCACCACCGCGCCACCGCGTGGCGCCAGCCCTGAAAGCCAACCGTCGCAACCGCCATTGCCTTTCGGTGCTGCCACCGGTATCTCCGGGCCAAACCTCACCCGCTCCCGTGCCGCCGGCTCCCTCCTCCATGACACGCTCGCTCCGCCCGATTGCTGTCCTCCTCGCCCTCCTCCCGCCCCTGGCCGCGCAAGTGGCCACCGAAGCTCCCACCAAACTCGCCGAGTTTGTCGTGACCCCCAGCCGCTTTGGTGTGGCGGATGTCGCCACCACCGCCGCCGCTTCCCTCACGGCCGCGGAACTCGAAGTGCTGCCCCAGGTGGGGGACGATCTCTTCCGCTCGATCGCGCGCCTGCCGGGTCTCGCCGCCGACGACGTCTCCGCCCAGTTCTGGGTGCGTGGCGCGCCTCACTCGGAACTGCTCGCCCGCCTCGACGGGGTCGATCTGATCGAGCCCTTTCACCTCAAAGACGTGGATGGGGCGCTCTCCATCGTCGACCCAGCAGTGATCCGCTGGCTCGAACTCGGCACCGGCGGATTTGGCGCAGAGTACGGCGACCGCCTGGCCGGCGTGCTCACGATGGAAACCAAGAGCGAAACCCGGCCGCTGACGGCGCTGAATCTCAGCCTCACCGGGCTCGGGGCCACCAAGCAGGGCACCTTCGCCGGAAATCGCGGGCGCTGGCTGGCCACGGCTCGCCGCGGGTACCCCGACATCGCGCTGCGCGCCTCCGGCCGCGATGACGATGTCTCGCCGCGGTATTACGACGCCATGGCCAAGGTCGAATACGACGTCGCTCCCGCGCACACCGTCTCCCTCCATCTGCTCCACGCCGGGGATGGCCTGCGCTATGTGCGCACCAACTCGCCCTCCCTGTCCTCCAGTTACGACAGCGACTACGCCTGGGCCCGCTGGCGCGGCGAAGCGACCCCAAAGCTTCGCGGCGAGGCGGTGCTCTCCTGGACGCGCCTCACCTGGAATCGCAACGGCAGTGGCCGTCTCGACGGGTTTCCCTTCTCCCTGCGCGATCACCGGCGCCTGACCAGCACCGCCCTGCGCAATGACTGGACCTACCAGGCGGGCGAGGCGGCGATCCTGCATGCCGGCCTCGAGGCGCGTTCCGGCGAGGCTCGTTACGACTACGACCTCCGCCACCAGCGCACGGGCGTGGCCAACGGCGTGCAGGTGGTCGTAACTGAAACGGAAAACGCCCTGTTGTCACCCGACGGCACCTCGCTGGGCGCGTTTGCGTCGGTCAAGTTCCGCCCGGTGGCGCCGCTGGTGATCGAGCCGGGGTTGCGTTTCGATCGGCACGACCATGTGGGGGATGACCAACTCGAGCCCCGACTCAACGCCGCCCTCGCCCTGGCAGGCACCACGGTGCGCGCCGCCTGGGGTGGCTATACCCAGGCCCCCGGATTGCAGGATATTGCCGTCGCCGACGGAGAACGTCGTTTCGGCCGCATCGAGCGGGCCGAGCACCGCGTACTCGGCGTGGAGCGCCCACTCGGCGCCCGGGCGGCAGTCCGGCTCGAAGCCTACGAACGCATCACCACCCGCGTCCGGCCGCGCTGGGAAAACCTCGACAATGCCTACGATCTCTTTCCGGAGGCCCAGTCGGACCGGGTGCTCTTCGCCCCCGACCGCGCCCGGGCGCGCGGGGTGGAACTGCTCTTCTCCAGTCGCGGCCAGAGTCGCTGGCAGTGGCACGTCAGCTACGCCCTCGCCCGGACGGAAGAGCGGCTCGCCAACCGCTGGGTACCGCGCGCACGGGACCAGGAACACTCGTTCTACGCCGACGTCACGTACGCACCCAATTCACGCTGGCAGTTCAGCGCCGCCTGGCACTTCCACACCGGCTGGCCCACCACGGACGTGGTCTACTCGCTCTCGACGCTGAACAACGGGCGACGGCTCCTGGTCTCCACCAATGGGCCCGCCTACGGGCTCCGGCTCCCCGACTACCACCGGCTCGATCTCCGCGCCACCCGGCGCTTCAAGCTCCGCCTTGGCGAACTCCGCGCCTTCATCGACCTCTTCAACGCCTACGACCGGACCAACATCCTCGGCTACGACCACAACGTGTCCGTGAGCGGCACCACCGTCACCGATCGCCGCAAGGCCCGTGAACAACTGCCCTTCCTCCCGAGCGTCGGCGTAAGTTGGGAGTTCTGAAGCGACTGTCTTCGCCCTGATTTGTCCTCCCTGCTCCGGCGAGAAAATGGGCTCTTCATCAAAGAATGGGGACATGCCGCTGAGAACCAGACAGCATGTCCCCTGCGATGTTAGAGCTAACGATGAAGGGGTATCGGACCTTAGGGGTGGTACTCAAGCCTGAGGTCGTGATCGAAGTGGAGCCGGTGGA
>JACRQG010000024.1:0-11045 GCA_016222805.1 Verrucomicrobiota bacterium
AGCATTCCACGGAACGCCACGCGGCCTTGCCCACTTGGCTCCAGCGTTACAACTGGCGTCGCCCCCATCGATCGCTACAACGCAAACCACCCGTCTCCAGACTCTACTTGGAGGACAACCTCCTGACGACTCACACCTAGCGGAACGTCAGACGTCCTTGAAGCTGAGTTCGGCGTGCCGGTGGTTTTCCGAAGGAACTCTGGGCATCGACCCGTGGCGGGTGGGTGCTCTCGCCGAGATTGTCTTCGGCCCGGGCTGGAGGGTGGAGGCGGCAAGTGCGGCGGCGGGAGTCGCGGCGGTGGTGGGGGACCGCTGCTCCGAGCGACCGCCAACCAGCTGCTGAAGTTGGGAAACCGCCTGCTGCAGCGCGATCGCCTGGGCATTGAGCTCCTGGGCGGCTCCCGCCGATTCCTCGGCGCTGGCTGCGTTCGACTGCACGACCTTGTCCATTTCCGTGACGGCGGTGGTGATTTGCTGCACCCCCTGGCTTTGCTCGCGGCTGGCGGTACTGACCTCCGCCACCAGTTGGTCGACGTGGCGGGCCTTTTCGACAATTTCGGTCAGGCTGCGGGCTACCTTTTCGCTGATCTGCACCCCCTGGCCGGTCTTGGCGATGGCCCCCTCGATCTTCTCGGCCGTTTCGCGGGCAGCCTGGGCCGAGCGCTGGGCGAGGGCCCGAACCTCCTCGGCGACCACGGCAAATCCCATGCCGGCTTCGCCAGCGCGGGCGGCCTCGACGGCGGCGTTAAGGGCAAGAATGTTGGTCTGGAATGCGAATTCGTCGATCGTCTTGATGATCTTCGCGATGTCGTCACTCGATGCCTTGATGTCGTGCATCGCGGTCGACATGGCCTGCATGTCGCCGGCGCCGGTGTCGGCAGAGTGGCGTGCCTGGGTGGCAAAGTCTTTCGCCTTGGCCGCACTTTCGGCGTTGCGGTTGGACATGCTGGCCATCTCTTCCAGCGAAGCGCTGGTTTCCTCCAGGGAGGCGGCTTGTTCGCTGGTGCCGTCGGCGAGTGCCTGGCTGGCGGAAGAGACCTGCGAGGCCGCCGCCGTGACGTGCGTGGCGCTGCTTTCGAGCTGGGTGGCGACCTGCCGGAGCGTGCGATTGATGCTGCGACTGAGCCAGAAACCGGCGGCCGCGCCGAACACCAGGCCTGCAACGACGCAAATCAGGGTCAGGTGGGAGGTTCGCGTTCCGGTGGCCGCAGCCGCGCGCGCCGTGGCTTGGGCGTCACGCACCACCAGGGTCTTGAGATTGTCGAGCACGCCGCGGTATTCGGCCGCCAGGGGATCGAGCTTCGTGCGGGCCAAGGTGTAGGCCTGGTCGTTCTTTCGCTGATCGCTGAGCGAAAAGACCTCCTTGCGCGTGGAAGTGTACCGAGTGCGGACATCTCCAATCTGGCTGAGCAGGGCCTTGCCCTCGGCGGTCGTCACCAGTTTGGCGAGGGTGTCGAAGTGATGCGTCAACTGCTGGGAGTCCGCGGCCATCTCCTTCACGATCGCCTCCATATCAGCCTGATTGGAACTGCCGATATGTCGGTAGGTGCGGGTGAGATTGGTTTGGTTGATGAGGATCGCGTCCCCGATGGCAACGGCGGCGGGCAGTTCGCGTTCAGCCACGTGACTGATCTCGCGGTTGACGTTGGCGAGAGCCAGGACCGCGATGATGCCGCCGGCTGACGTGAGGAGGCCGAGCGTGATCAAGGCGATCCCGAGCCGGTTGCTGATAGTCAGGTGTTTCATGGAAGTTTCGCAGCGGACAAACCAGTGGGCGGCACCCCCGCAGGGTGAAGTGCCAGTCGAATGTTCGACACAGGTGACGGGACATTGAGGCCTGAATGGGGGTCGGGCGTGGGTGAATGCGCATACCCGACTCCGGTGCGGCACTTGCCGCATTCGCGATGGTGGGGGTCGGCGGCGGAAATGAGGGACGGTGACACCTTCCCGTTCCGCCCAAAGGTCGATCGGCGCTGCGTATCGTTTGCCGGACCCCTCCGGGCTGCGGCCCAGACGTGAGAGGCGCCTGATGTTGCCGACAACGGCGAGGTTGCGGCTCAGCGCAGCGCCTTGATGTGGAGGATGAGAGACTTAATCTGCGACTCGGTCAGCACGCCGACGTAGCTGGGCATCGAGAACTCACCCTTTTCGAAGCCGGCGGCGATGGCGGCCCCGGGGTCCAGGATGGATTCGCGCAGGTAGTCCTCGTCTGCCGTGACGACGTGGGCCTTCTGGCCGACGAAGACCTTGCGCTGCGTGCCAAAGAGGCCCTGCCACGGCGGGCCCGAGCGCGCAATGGCCGGATTATTGTTCGAGCCATGGCAGGCGATGCAGCCGAACAGCTGCGACAGCCGCCCGCCTTCCTCGGCGCTCACCGGGCCGAGGTCCTCCGCGACCACCGCCCGCGGCGTGAGGTCGACGGTGATGTCGCCGAAGCCCTCCGTCCGAGGGTCGAACTTCGGGAGGTCATAGGGAGTGGTGTAGGCGTTGTCGCTGAACCGCGTGCCGTCCGCCGTGGCGAGCGACCAGCCGACGCGCAGCTGCATCACCGGCTTCAGGCCCGGCACTGCGATGAAGACGCTGCGGCCGTCCGTGGACAGGTAGGCGGCGCTGGGTGCGAGCGCATCCTGCCCGGGCGTGCCATCGGCCTTGAATTGCGGAGAACCGTACTTGTAGGTGCGTTGGTACGCCCAAGATTGCAGCGAGTAGCTGGAGGTATTGCGGGCGCGTGCCGGATCCAGGGGAACCTCGAATCGCACCAGCACCCCCTGGTCCATGGCGACGACCTCGCGCGGGAGGGTGACGGGGGCGCCGGTGTAGCGCACGCGTCCCAGGCCGGCGGGAACATCGATGATGTTGCCCCAGCCGAGGACCTGGAAGCCGGCGATGTACAGCTGACCGTCGACGGGGTTGACGGAGCCGTTGAGGGGCGGGAAATCGAAGGCGTGGGTGATGCTCACGACTGCGGCCTGCAGGCGGCGACCCCGCGAGTGGAGGAGCACGCGGAATAGCTCCGGTCGGTTGTAGCCGATGTGAACCAGGCCGTCGTTGAGCGGGCCGAGTCGGGCATCGTGCAGCCAAACCTGTGAAAGGCCCGAAGCGTTGACCGGATGCGGGATCCAGGTGAGCGGGTCCGCAATCGGCGCCGGATACTTCTCCCGCGGCTCAAACGGCGCCAGGAAGCCGTAGAACTGTCGCCCGGCGACGACGTGCAGCGGAGTGGAAGGAATGTACTGCCCCTGCTGATCGCTGGCGGTGACCAGGCCGGTGCGGGGATTGACGCCAATGTTGGGCTGCCGGAAGCCCCAACCGAGGACCTCGGACCGCCGGCCGTCCGCGGACAGCCGGAGGACACTGCCGTTGTGTTTGCCCTGGGTGGTGGCCTGCTGGCCACCCTTGGAAATCACGAACTCGCCGGCCGGGCCCAGCCGCACTTGCGAGGGAAACTCCCGCAGGTCCGCCGTCTGCGCGAAGGCGTTGGAGAACATCTCGTGGAGGTCGGCCTCTCCGTCCCCGTTGGTGTCGCGGAGTCTCCACAGGCCGTTGCGATCGAAGGCGAAGATCTCGTCGTCGCGAATGGCGATCGACATCGGTTCGTGCAGGCCGGAAGCAAAGCGCCGCCATCGCACGCTCCCGCCCGCCTCGTGGGCTCCGCGCATCAGCCACACGTCCCCGTCGATGGTCACAACCACGCCGGTGCCATCGCGAAGAAACTGAATGTCGCTCGGCCGCACCGCGCGCTGCCAGGGATTGGGGTCTGGCAGATCCAGGTGGTCCACCACATAAGCGGCCGCATTGCCAGAAACGGTGAGGGAGGTGGGTACCTCATGCCACCATCTTCGGCCCGCGGGTGCGGTCGCCGGTGGGCGGGCGGTCAGACTCGACAGATCCACCCCGGCGGAGGATGCGATCGCCACCGCAAAGGTGAGGGAGGCGCGGCGGGCCGGTATTCGAACCACGGCGACATCGCCCTCCGCGGTCAGCCGGGCGGAAGCCGGGTGTCCGCGGGGGCCGACAAGGGCAAGCGACACGGCGGTGGCCTTGCGGCCAAGAATCAATTGCAGGTCGGTCTCGGCCGGTCCGACTTCGAGGTGTCGCACGATCACCGGTTGTCCGGAGACCACCTCGCTCCGGATCGCCTCCCGAATGCGAGTCGCGCCGGTCGTGTACTCCAAGACCGCTCCTTCGGAAGTGAGGCGCAGTGCGGCGAAGCGGCCCAGATCCTCGGGCAGGGCGCCACGGCCGACCTCCTCCTTGCTGGGGGCGGGTTCGCGCGGGTCGGTTAGCGATACGCGGTCGCCGCGCTGCCATCCCGGATGGATGCCGGTGGCGAGCCAGACCTTGCCATCGGGGCGGGGAAGGCCGACCTGCCCGCCCGGGGTCTTTCGCGAGATGTCGTGGTAGGAACCGGGGGCCAGGGCGGTCGGGGTGACCCCGGCTCCACGCCAAAGGGCGGCGACCCGCAGCAAGTCCGGATCAAAGCACGCCCAGCACTCGTTGCCCAACGGAAGGATGATGCCGCGCGGGGTCAGGTTATCCCCGGGCAGGCTGGCGCCGACCTTGCGGGCATCGAGGACCGAGGAAAAGAACGGAAAGTCCGGCTCCACCCAGGGGGCATCGGAGGCGGCGATGGCCGCCTTGGGAGCGGCGGCAGGCAACGGGGTGAAGGCGACGGCCAACAGGAGCGCGAGCAGTCGCACCAGACTGGAGCGCAAGATGATAGGCTGGGGCCGGGCAGCGGGGAGCATCGTCGGGTGGGGTCGGCGGGGGGGCGACTCTTGCGTCACCTCTCGGCGCGCCCAAGCCAATTCTCCCCGACCGATGCGGGCACGAGACGTCCGGCACCGACGGTGGTTTCGCTGCCGATCACGAGCCGGGCCTGCCTGGCCTTTCGAGCGGGTGTCGGGCGGCGCGTTCCCGGTTTGTTCTGGGCGCCGCGGATCGGGCAATCAGTTCTCAGTTGACGACCGGCGGAGCGGGCGTTCCCCTAGCCGGTTTCCACCGAGATTCCTTTCCGACATGCGCGACGATTACATCAAGGATGCCCTCAAATCCATCCAGGATCCGAATGTCCTGATCAACGTGGTTTCGCGCCGCGTGAAACAACTCAAGCGTGGCAACCGCCCGTTGGTCGAGTCCCTCGAGAAACTCTCGCCGGAGGACATCGCGTTGCGCGAGATCATCGAAGGAAAGATCAGCCACGAAATCGCGACCAAGTAACGCGGCTCGCGGCGCGGCGCGCCGCTGAGGGAGCAGGCTCCGGCCTCCGCCCTCCCGCGGTGAAAGCCTCGCCCTTCCTTCCGGCAGTACCATCAAGAATTTTCGGCGGCCCGGCGATTGTCGGAGCCGCCTTTTTTGTCCATCCTCCGGTTCTCCGAATCCCGCCATGGCCGCGTCGAAACAGGACGGCAAGCGTTACACCGAAGTCCGCAACAGCAAGGCGCTGCGCGACTACACGGTGGATGAGCGCTTCGAGGCCGGCATCCAGCTGCGCGGGACCGAGGTAAAGTCGATCCGCGCCGGGCGCGCCCAGATCAACGATGCCTTTGCCCGGGTGGAGAAGGGAGAGCTGTGGCTCTACAACGCCCACATCGAGCAGTACGCCTTCGGCAATATCCACAACCACGACGCCAAGCGGATCCGGAAGCTGCTGTTGCACCGCCGGCACATCGAGAAGATCCGCGTGGCGCTGGAGACCGGCGGGGGCCGCGCCGTGGTGCCGCTGCGGATGTACTTCAAGCAGGCGCTGGTGAAGGTCGAAGTCGCGCTCTGCACGGGCAAGAAGCTCTTTGATCGGCGCGAAGATCTGAAGCGGCGAGTGCAGATGCGGGAGGTGGATGCGGCGATGAAGCGTCGGCGCTCCTGAGCCGTCGTCGACCCTTCCGCCGTCCCACCATGCTGCATGTCGTGCTGTTCCAGCCGGAGATCGCTCCGAACACCGGCAACATCGGCCGGATGTGCGCGGTCACCCGCTCGCGGTTGCATCTGATCCACCCGCTGGGCTATGTGATCAACGATCGCAACCTGCGGCGGGCCGGGATGGATTATTGGAAGTCGCTCGACGTGCACGAGCACGCCGACTGGGCGGCGTTTCGGGCCAGTCCCGCGGCCCCGCGCCGGCTCTGGCTGTTTACCACGCGGGCGGAGCGGTCATTCTGGGACGCGACTTTTGCCGACGAGGACGGCCTGGTCTTTGGCAACGAGAGTTCGGGGGCGCCGCCCTGGCTGCATGATGAACTGGAGGCCCGGCGCGTGACGATCCCCCAGGCCAATCCGGCGCTGCGATCGCTCAACCTGAGCACCGCAGCCGGGATCGCCTGCTTCGAGGCGCTGCGTCAGCTTCGCCCGGCGGGGATCAGTCGCGCTTGACCGCCGGCAGTGCCCGGAGCGGGAGCGCGGCAGGATCCGCGCGGAGGCGCGAGTCGAAGCGCAGCAATTCCGGCCGGGGTGTCGTTGGACGGGCGAGGTGAGGCGGAACAAAGCCCTGGTCGGACGCATTCGAGCCGAGCACAAGAACTCCCAGGCGCATCTGCGGTTGCGCGGATGGCGGTTTCGTCGGGTCCGTGCGACGGTTGGACGGAAGAAAGCGAAACGAACCTGGCGCCGTTCCCGCGGGCGGCGGGGCTGCGACCCCACGTCCCGGCGACAGCAGGTACGGCCCGGGAAGCAGGGTCAGCCGGTCGAGATGGCGATCCACCGTACCGGGGGCGCTGGCGATGTTCTGTGCGGCGGCTGGCGCGGCGAGGGCGAGTCCGGCCGCGAGAAACCACGGGAGACGTACGCAGGACGGGGCGCTCATGGGGAAGAAGAGGTCTCGAATCGCGGACACTTTACGGGCCATTCCGCGATCGGGCAACCGGCATTTTCGGGGTAACGGAGCCTCAGATCTCCCCCAGGCGGAGGCAGGCGGCTTCCCGGCCGGCCGCGGCGACAAGTCCCGGCACGGTGGCGCGGCAGCGGTCGTCGGCGAACGGGCAGCGCGGGTGAAAGGAGCAGCCGGCGGGCGGGTGAATCGGGGAGGGTGGATCGCCCGGCAGCACGAGGCGCTGCCGCGATCGCTCCACGTCGGGATCGGGCCGCGGGATGGCGCTCACCAACGCGCGGGTATACGGATGGAGCGGGCGCTCGATCACGTCGATGGCCGGGCCAATTTCGACGATTTTGCCCAGGTACATCACGGCGATGCGATCGGAGATGTGCTTCACCACCGAGAGATCGTGCGCGATGAAGATCAGGGCCAGGTTCATTTCCCGGCAGAGTTTCGACAGCAGGTTGAGAATCTGCGCCTGGATCGAGACGTCGAGGGCGGAGACTGGTTCGTCGGCGACAATGATCTTCGGTTCCAGGGCCAGGGCGCGGGCGATGGCGATCCGCTGGCGCTGGCCGCCGGAAAACTCATGGGGGTATTTGCGGAGGAAGCGCGGGGCCAGGCCCACGCGCTTCATCAGGGTTGCGACCCGCTCCGGGATTTCCGACGGCGGGCAGATGCGGTGAACCCGCAGCGGTTCGGCCAGGGTGTCGAAGACCGTCATGCGCGGGTTGAGCGACGCATAGGGATCCTGGAAGACCATCTGCAAATCGCGCCGTACCTCGCGCACGTCCGCGGCCGTGCCGGTGGTGAGATTGCGGCCCTCGAGGATGACCGAGCCGGCGGTGGTGGGCAGCAACTGCAGGATGGTGCGGGCGAGCGTAGACTTGCCGCAGCCGGACTCCCCGACGAGGCCGACCACCTCACCGCTGCCCACCGAGAGCGAAACGCCGTCGACCGCGCGTACCGTACCGAGGTGGCGCTTGAACAGGAAGCCGTGATGCACGGGGAAGTGCGTCTTCACGTCGCGGAGTTCGAGCAAAGGGGCGGGCATGGCGGCAGCGGCGGCGATCAGATTTCCCCATCCCGCACGCGGAGACAGGCGTGAAGGTGTCCGGCCGCGATCGGAGTGAGTTCCGGTCGCCGGGTCTCGCAGGAGGCGACGGCGGATTCGCAGCGGGGCGCAAACGGGCACCCGGGGAGCGACTTTGAGAGGTCCGGGGGCAGGCCGGGGATGGTGTAGAGTTCAGCCCCCTTGGGCTGAAGCCCCGGAATCGACCGCTGCAGCGCGCGCGTGTAGGGGTGCTTGGGGGAGTAGAAGATCGAGCGGGTGTCGGCGGTCTCGACAATGCGGCCGGCATACATCACCTGCACGCGGTCGCAGAGTCCGGAGACCACCCCGAGATCATGAGTGACGAAGATCACCGCCATGCCGATCTCGCGCTGCAGGCGCTGAATCAACTCGAGGATTTGCGCCTGGACGGTGACGTCGAGCGCCGTGGTCGGCTCGTCGGCAATGAGTAGTTCGGGCCGGGTGATCAGGGCCATGGCGATCATCACGCGCTGTCGCATACCCCCGGAGAACTCGTGCGGGTAGAGGTGGATGCGGCGCGCCGCGTCGTTGATGCCCACGGCCTCCAGCATGGCAACGGCGCGGCCCAGGGCCTCCTTGGCGGCGACTTTTTCATGCACCCGCACGGCCTCCGTCAGCTGGTCCGAGATTCGCAGGTAGGGATTGAGCGAAGTCATCGGATCCTGGAAGATCATCGAGATCCGGCGTCCGCGGATGTCGCGGAGGCGGTCGGGGGCGCATCGCAGGAGGTCGATGCCGTCGAATTCCGCCACGCCGCCTTCGATGCGCCCGGGAGGCTGCGGGATGAGCCCCAGGATCGAGTAGCAGGTGACGGACTTGCCCGAGCCGGATTCGCCGACGATTCCCAAGGTTTCGCCGCGTTCGAGCGAGAAACTCACGCCGTCCACGGCGCGGGTGACGCCGTTGCGCGTGTGAAAGCTGGTGCGGAGGTCGTTGACGCGGAGGAGGGGCAAGAGCGGAGGAAGCGGAGGGAAGAAGACTGGAGGAGGAAGGCGGCTCGGAGTGGCAGGCGGAGGTTGGAATCGATCGGCTACGGGCGGGCGGGGTGCAAGAGTGGACGCAGGGCGGCGAGCACCGTGCCAGCCTCCAGGCGGGAAAGATCTCCTCCGCCGGTCGGGCCGGCATCGGGCGCCTTGAGAATTGTGCACGGGGCGGAGAAGACCGGGCCGGTGCGGAGCGGATTCGTCGGGCCGAACAACGCCACGAGCGGCACGCCGAGTGCATTGGCGAGGTGCATGCCTCCCGTGTCGTTGGTCACGAGGGCGCGGCAGGCGCGGAGTTGGGCGGCAAAGGCCGGCAGGTCGGTTTGCCCGGCAAGGTTGACCACCCGCTCCGGGGCGAAGCCGGCGACCACGGCGTCGGCGATCGGGCGGTCCCTGGCGGTGCCAAAAACGGAAAATCGCACCTCTGGCAGGGATTCGATCAACGTTCGCCAGGCGGGCACGGGCCAGCGTTTCTCCGGGGTGTTTTCCGAACCGGGAATCAGCCCGACCACCGGGGGGGCGCCTACGGCCTCGACATCCGGAGGCGTCGCCAGCGGTGCACGATCGATCGGGACCTCGAGTCCGAAGTGCCGGAGGAGACATTCCCACAGCTCCAGTTGGTGCCATCGGGACTCGTCGAAATCGGGCGGGACCCGGAAGGCATGGCTCAACAGCGGTCGCGGGCGGCCTCGCCGCACCATCCCGAAGCGCTGCCGGCAGCCGGCGAACCGCGCTTCGAGATCGCCGCGCACCGAGTTGGTGAACAGGAGCCAGACGTCCGGGTATCGCCGGCGGAGTTTTCGGAAATGCAGCAGGTAATCGAGTCCGCGGGCCGGGAGAGGATGGAGCTGGTCAGCCACACCCCATGCCTGCAGGAGTGGCAGAAACTGCGACTTGGCCACCAGGGTGATTTCCGCGTCCGGTCGACCGGCCCGCAGGGCGCGCAGCAGGGGCAGGGCCATGACGACATCGCCGAGCCAATTGGGCAGTCGGATCCAGATCCGCGTTCTTCGCGGCAGGGCCGGCAGCCCGCGGGCCGCGAGCTCGGCCGAAAGCAGGTTGCGCTTGGCTTCGAGGCGGAAACGCCGCGTGGGCATGTCCTGGTTGCGCCAGCGATCGTGGGCCCACAGCCAGGAGGCGCAAAGGTTGTCGTTGGCGGACAACAGACCCTCGAGCCAGCGATTGAGCCCGAGCGTGACGGCCTCGCTGGTGCCCGCATGCGGAATGGCCTCGGCGTCGAGTTCGAGGCGCCAGAAACCCAACCGTTGCGGAAACACACCGTAGACTCGGGCCTGGAACTTCTCGGCCATGAGGCCGGGGAGTTCGGTGGTGGAGCAGACGCGGCCCAGCAAGGTCGTGAGCGCGCCCTGCATGCCGGCGTTTTGATCGAAGAGCACTCCGACGAAACCCTGGCGGCGGAGGATCTTCAAAGCCTCAGCGAAGCCCTCCTTGCGCGAGAGCAGCCGCATGCCAAAACGCTCGCGCGACGTTTGCACGAAACGATCGGCGGCGGGTTGGTCGAGCGGACGGAAGATGATGCCGAACTCCGGGAACGGCTTGGGCAGGAGGAGCGGCTGCACCGTCTGGGTTTCCCAGTAGGCCAGGTGCGGCGAACAGAACAGCGTCGCCCGGGGCTCGGCGGCGTGCCGAAGGTAAAGGGCGCGGAGCGCGGCGGAAGGCTGCGCAATCGCGCGCAGCCGTGATTCCGACAGAAACGGCGTCGCGAGGGAGAGGAGCCCGGTCTCGACCAGGCGCCGGCAGCTTTCGCGGCCGATGGCGCGGTGCCAGTCCGAGGGACGCTCCGGGAAAGCGTGATGAAGATTCGAGAGCACGAGCCGGCGCCGGCGCGGCAGGGCAAAGAAGATCAGGTCACCCAGGAACGCGGCAAACCAGCGCAGCACACCCTCCGGAGTCCGGGCAGCCAGCCAGCCGAAGAACTTGAGGGAGAAAAGCACCACGCGGAGGCATGGTGATGCCGCACCCCCGGTTGCCGAGGCAATCCATCTTCTCGCCGGGGGCGACAAACGCGGCGGCCCGCGGACAGGGAGAGGCTTGGGACGATTTCGCAGGATCAGGTCGAGTTGGGAGGGCGGCGGCGGGCAAGGTGCGGCGCCGCTCGCACGGTGGGATTCCACCAAAAGGTTGGACCGGTCCGAGTCGG